>NZ_CP176767.1:5895000-9542277 GCF_052588265.1 Bradyrhizobium sp. Pa8
CCCGGAAGGCGGGGTGGGCGGCGAAGAGCGACCGGAAAGCCCCGAACATTTGAGGCGGGCTGCACCGGAACGGCCGAAGCGCAGCGGAGGACCGCGCCCAAGAACAAAGCGTGCAAGGAGAGATCGAGACGGGCGCGGTTGCGGCCTGCCGGTTCGGGGCTATGCGGGAGCGCCGTCCACCCCGCCTTCAGGGGGCAACTCAAATGCGCCGGCCGCTCCGCGGCCGGCTCCGCAAAACGCGCCAGTGGCGGTGCTTCCGGACCAAGCGCCCATGAGATTTTCCGTCCACACACTTAGGGCCCGGACGATGCCTTCCCACAGAGGGTGCTCGAGCTCAGGCGCCGCTTCCACCCAATGGACGCACTCACATAGTCTCTGCATTTATGGCTCGGGTGATTCCTCGTAAGCGTTGCTTCCCAAGCGTCTCCTTGGAGGCCGTTGCTTCCAATGCGTCGTTTCGAAGGCGCCGCGTCCCGGACAACACCTCCTGGATCTCGCTTCCATCCCGACGGCGCTGTCCTTTGCGTCAGGGATCGAAGCTGGTAGGCCGAGACCGTCTTGGGCTCGGTTCACGAGAGCCCGGCCCGCAAGCGAAAGGTTGCGGAGGGCGCCCGCTTAAGAGAGCAATTGCTGGATCCTGAGCGTCAACGCTCGATCATCACGGGCCACGGCCCACTCGAACAACGTCTGGCGAACTGTCGTCGTGAGGATGCCATGATGCGCCAGGCGATTTACGACAAGTTGGCGATCGGCTTCTCTTCTCGCGAATGCCAGATCCGAGAGTAGCCGCACCTCATACCCCCGTGTCGCGCCTTCGATCGCTGCAATCAGCACGTCCTCTTCCAGATACAAGCCGCCGAAAAACACGATTCCGACGTGCGCATCCGCAAGATGTGCGGCAAAGGCCGGATCTCGCCATGGCGATAGAGCCTCAGATTGGAAATGCTCGGTCGCGGCGGCGACCTCTGCAGAAAGCGAGCTCGGCCGATAATCGCCAAACGCGATCAACTGCACGCCAAGAAGATCACGGCAGGTCGGGAGAAGTGCCAGGGCTTCAAAGCATCGTATGGCGAAAGCCTCAGCCCCTCCCGCTACGCTGCCTCGCGCGGGATTAAGCAGGACGACACGGCTCTGGCGGGGATCTGCCAGCAAGATCCAGGCTCCTTGGGCGCGAGGCATAATGTGGTCAAGCAGCTTTGCGGCCCTCGGGCAGCTTGCGCACAACTGGCCCCGTAAGGCCCGCCTGCCGGTACATCGCCTCGAGCGCCAGGTCGGAGTCTCTCAGATAACCCGCAAGCGCAGTCGTCTGACCGAGCTTGCGCGGTTCAGTCAATCTCTCGAGCGGCCAGTATGCGCGCCGCAGGATGCGCTCCATTCGCACATCCGTGACCGTGACAATCGCATTTGCACCCTTGGCACGCATCGTTTCGATCATTGCCGCAAAAAGCACGAAGGTTGCGCGATTGAATCCGCGTTGCCCGAGTTCGGCGACACGTTCGGTGTCGATGCAAAATCGCGAACTCTCGAGGACGAGTTTGCTTCTTGGCGCCTCCTTGTCTCCAAGCAGCATGGGAAACGTATCCGCGAGCATGGTTGGGCCGGTGGTGGGGAGCAGTCTGACGCATCCGAGGACGACGTGGTTATCTGAGACGACCAGGACATGGGTCGGTGCCAGGGCATCGTAGATGTCGATCTCGAGATCGCCGGAGACCGAGACCGTCCAGTCCAGCCGATCCCTGAACACCCGACGGCGCAGGCGGAACATTTGCGCCAGCAGGTCGAGCTGGGATCCGGTTTGGCGATGGTCGAGCGTAATGGCGTGCATGGCGAACTCCGTTGGAAGGGAGCTCACCAGACCAGAGCAAGGCGTTTGCGGCGCCTGTGCTATTTTACAGGTTCATGACCGCACCGAAACTTGCGCTAGCGTCAGCAAACAAGCGTCAATTTTTCCACTTGGGTTCAATTTGCCGAACGTCTTGACGCGTCGCGGCACCGGTCGGCCGAGAGATCGAAATCCGTCAGGGCAGAAGTCTTTGCCGCATCGCCAGCGCGACGCAGTGGGTGATAGACGTGGCGCCGAGCTTGCGGCGGGCGTTTTCGAGATGAAACGCCACCGTGCGAGGCGTGATGCCGAGGATCACGGCCGTCTCAGAAACGGTCTTGCCGAGCGCCGCCCATGCCAAGCATTGCCGTTCGCGCTGACTGAGGATCTGGACGCGCTGCGGCTCTTCGCTGATTGCGGGCCGGCCGCGCAGGTGCGTGTGGAAATAAAGGCCAAGCAGCTGGACGACGTCATGGGACGTTGCGGGCAGCATGTCCGGCTCCATCAGGGCGTCATCGGTTGCGACAGTGAAGGCCGCCATGCGGCCGAACCCTGCCCTGATCGGCACTGTAATGCCCGACTTGATGCCGAACTCGGTCGCCTCCTGAAAAAAGCGGACCTGTTCCCGGCTTGCGGGGCGAATTGACCCGGAGGATGCTCCCCAGGTGAAGGTCGTGTGTTCACTTCGTGCCCGGAGCACGACGGGGTCGAGCCGCTGATATTGGCGGCGCAAATATCGGCTCGTCCAGGATTTCGGATATGATGAGATGAGCTTCAGCGAGCTGTCGACGATGTTGAGATAGGCAAACCAGCGAAAACCGAGCCCGTGGCACGCGCGCGTGGCGATGCGCTCGAACTCACTGTCGTCTACGGCCGTCTGAAGGGCATCAACGAACTCCTGGAAGATGTTTTCTGTCCAGTTCATGGCTGCCTGGATCCAATTCATGGGGTTGCGAGCCCGGTTGCTCGCTCAGGAGTTCATCTGAGGCCGATCTCCAACGCTACGCAGCGGCAACGAGCGGCGGCCTCAAGCCACAGCGGCTTGAGGCCTGCCGTCAATTCGGCGAAGCCGTCTTGTTCGGATCAGAGGCGGATACATCCGTCCCAGGGAGAGGTCCCTCCCCAGTTAACGCACACGCTCTGCCTTCGCATGTAACCTTTCCAGGCGTCAGACCCGGCCGTGCGTCCGCCGCCCGTCTCCTTCTCACCACCGAACGCCGCACCGATGTCCGCGCCAGTCGTTCCCATATTCACTCTTGCTATGCCGCAGTCGCTCCCTGCGGCCGACAGGAACAGTTCGATATTGGAGAGATCCGTGCTGTGAATGCCCGAGGATAGGCCTTGCGGCACGCTATTGTTGATGCGGATGGCTTCCTCAAGCGTGTCGTAGCCGAAGACGTAGACGATCGGCGCGAACGTCTCCTTCTGAACCGACGACAGGTCGTGGGGAATATCTGTGATCAGCGTCGGCTCGACGTAATAGCCCGGCCGCTCGATACGCTTGCCACCAAACACGACCCTGCCGCCAGCGTCCCGCGCGTCGCGGACGGCCCTCTGGAAAAGCATTACCGCATCGCGGTCAACCAGCGGACCGACGATCGTTTCGGCATCGCGGGGATCGCCGACCTTGATCTGGCTGAACGCCTGCTTCAGCAGCGCCACGAGAGGCTCGGCAACCGATCGCTGGACAATGACACGTCTTGTGCTCGTGCAGCGCTGACCGGTCGTTCCGATTGCGCCGAAGGCGATGCTGCGTGCCGCCAGCTTGAGGTCGGCCGTCTGATCGACGATACAGCCGTTGTTGCCTGAACATTCAAGCAGATATCGGCGTCCCAAGGTGCTTCCGACGATATCTGCGACCCTGCGGCCAACGCCACTCGATCCAGTAAACGACACCAAGGCAACACGCTTGTCGTAGACGAGGAGTTCGGCCACGCTGTTGTCGCCTGGCATGAAGAGCGAGAAGACGCCGTCGAGCTCGAGCTCCTTCATTGCCCTGTTGCAGATCTGCTGCACGCCGAGCGCGGTCAGCGGGACCTTCGGACTAGGCTTCCAGATGACCGTGTTGCCGCCAATCGCCGCCAGGAAAGCATTCTGAGCCCACACCGAAGCCGGGAAGTTGTAAGCGGTGATGACGCCGACGACGCCGAGCGGCAACCACTGATCGTACATGCGGTGCTTGCTGCGCTGCGACTGCTGAACGGACCCGTACATCATGCGGGATTGGCCGGCCGCCATCGTCGCCATGTCGATCAACTCGCGGATTTCGGCCTTGGCCTCGCTGAGGGCCTTACCGGTGTCGACGACGATGAGAGCAGCGAGATCGTCGAGGTGCTCGGCGGCCAACGCGCCGATCCGGCCAACCAACTCTCCGCGCCTCGGCGCAGGAACAGAGGCCCAATCGACTTGCGCGGCCTGGGCACAGCGAATGACGCGCTCGTAGTCACGCTCATTCGCACCGGCAATCGTCGCCACGATCTTGTCTTCGGCTGGATACACAGCGTCGAATGGAATTCTGTCCGCGGTTGCGCTCCACCCGTCTCCATGGGCGTAAGCGCCCGAGTTCAAAGGACCGATATCGAAGTTCTTCAAAGCCGGCTCAAACATCCAAAACTCCATTTAGTTATTTAACAAAGCTAACTATATTGCTATAGATGCGTCACCGAGATGTCAAGCGGACCGCGCCCGACGCTTGCTGCTTCAACAACCAGATCAGATTGCACACGGGAAGAATGCGCCACTGATCGGGAGCGGTGGCCGACATGTCATCCGGACTCACCCACAACGGAGGAAAACTTGAAAAGTCTTGCGCTCACCCAATACCGGGGTCCCCTCGAATGCATCGAAACGACGACACCGGTCCCCAGAGGCAGTGAAGTTCTTCTGAAGGTCGACGCCTGCGGGGTTTGTCACACTGACCTGCACATCTGGGAGGGCGGCTACGACCTTGGTGGCGGCAAGATGATGAAGATGTCCGACCGGGGCCAGGAGCTGCCGCACACGATGGGCCACGAAGTCGTTGGCGAGGTCGTCGCAGTTGGCGAAGAGGCAATGGGCTTTGTCGAAACGGGCAGGAATTATCTGGTCTATCCGTGGTTCGGATGCGGCGAGTGCCAGGTCTGCAAGAACTCGGACGAGCATCTGTGCCCAACTCCCCGATATCTCGGCGTTCTGCGTCCCGGCGGCTATGCCGACCACGTCCTGGTCCCCCACCCCCGGTACCTCATCGATATCCCCACAATCTCGCCGGAACAGGCCGCGCCCTATGCGTGCTCGGGCCTTACGGCCTATTCGGCCCTGAAAAAGCTCGGCCCTCAGGGATTGAGGAAGCCAATCCTGATCGTAGGAGCTGGCGGGCTCGGATTGATGTGCCTCTCGCTGCTGAAGGCGATGGGGCGATCGGGCGCGATCGTCGCGGACATTGACCCCCAAAAGCGGCACGCCGCGCTGGCTGCGGGGGCGATTGCTGCGCTCGATCCGACCAAGGACGACTTCGCCAGGCTGGTTGCCGAGTCTGCCGATGGAGGCATCCACGCGATCATCGACTTCGTGGGATCTCCGGCTTCGTGGGATCTGGCCATGACGACCCTCGCCAAGGGCGGAACATATGTGATTGTCGGGCTCTACGGCGGAGAGCGCACCCTCCCCCTGGCAACAATGCCTTTGAGAGCTATCACAATATCGGGCTCGTTCGTGGGGAGCCGGCGCGACCTGATCGAACTGATGGCTCTGGTACGGACCGGCGTCGACCAGATGCCGATCGTGACCCGCCCACTGGAAAGCGCCCATGAGACGCTGACTGACCTGAGGGAGGGCCGTATCGTTGGACGAGCCGTGCTGGTGCCGGGGCGCTCGTCGTAACGATTTGATCGGGCGGTGCCGGCAAGTCGGCACCGCCCGATCCGTCTAGTCGCCCGTGCGCTGATCGAATAGCGTCCACCGCCCGCCCTTGGCCTCAAGCACGTAGATGGGCTTGATCGCATCGCCATTCTCACGGAACGTGATCTTGCCCCCGAGCGCCGGATAATCCCTCATTTTCCGCAATTCGTCCTTCATGGCAGCGCGCTCGGCTGCGAGTTTTGAGTGCTCGCCGGTGACCCTCGCTCGCTTCATGGCCTCGGCATACATGTAGACGATGTCGTAGCTGGATATGTCGGTCTGGTTCGGCACAGTCCGGCCGATCTTGGCGGCCTCTGCTCTCACTGAAAACGATTTTGCAAAGGCACGGACGGCATCATTCAGGTCGCTGTAAAAGGGCGAGCCGATGATCGTCCCCTCGCCGGCATCCCCGAACCGGACTGGGAGGTCTGGATCTCCGACGGTCGTGCCTGCGAACAGGCGCGCGTTGACGCCCTGCCGCTTCATTTCTTTCGCGAGGTTGATCATGGCCTCCGGCGGCGCCCCGACGCCGACGATATCAGGTTTCAGCTGGGCCAGTTTCGACACCTGCGCCGACATGTCGAATGCCTTGTACGGAAAATCGACGAAGCCGCTCACGGGAACTTCGATCTTCAACAGGGCCTCCGGCAGCACCGCCGTACCGACCGCCTTGGATACGGCGTCGTCCGTCGCGTAGGCAATGGCGGCCGTCCTCATGCCCAGACCCTTTGCCCGCATCACCGAAAGAACAGTTTCGATGACCAGGCCTTCATCGACGGTGTTCCGGAAGGCAAATTTGAATGGGGCCGCCACTCCCGGCGCTGACGATGACATCGACATCTGGGCAATGCCGAGACGCTCCCCGGCAGAGAACGCCACTCGCGCCTCACTCGAAGAGAATGGGCCGACGACAGCGAGCGCTCCGGCGTCCCGCGCAAATTGTTCGACCGCCAGAACCGCCTGCTTCGGGTCCCCTGCCGTGTCGAACTTGACGACCTTGAGCGGAAGGCCATTCACGCCACCGGCGCGGTTAATCTCGTCAACCGCCAAGTCCACCGCAATCTCATTCGCATTCGCAACACTTACGAATGTGCCGGTCCGTGCCATTGACAAGCCGAGAACGAGATCGTCCTCATGCGCATAAGCGGCCGACGCAAACGCGGCGGCCATCAGCAGTCCGATCAAGCCAGTTTTGTAGTTCATCATCGCCTCCCTATCGACTTCCTCATGTGAGCAACCTCTGCCGCCTCATGCGCTGAACCACCGAGATAGGCTTCCTGCAGCCGAGAGCTTCCTGCGATCGAAGCAGCATTTCCTTGCATGACGACGCGCCCGAGCTCCAGAACCGTCGCCTGGTGTGCAATCTTCAAAGCATTTGCAGTGTTCTGCTCGACCAACAGCACGCTGAGCCCTTCGCGGTTGTATTCACGGATGAGGTCGAACAGTTTCGCGACAAACAGGGGTGACAGGCCCAGAGATGGTTCATCCATCATCAGAAGCCGCGGCTTCGCCAGCATGGCGCGGCCAAGCGCCAGCATCTGTTGCTCGCCGCCAGACAAGCAGGACGCGCTCTGGCCGCGACGCTGAGCGAGATTGGGGAACCGGTCGTAGATATTGTCGATCTCTTGCCGTATGGCAGATTTGTCCTGCCGCTTATGAGCACCGAGCAGCAGATTCTCCTCGATGGTCATCGACACCAGGATTCGACGGCCTTCCGGTACGAGGACAAGCCCGCTCTCGATGCGCCGATGAATCGGGTACCGAGTAACGTCGGTGTTCGCAAAAAGGACTGTTCCGCTCGTTGGCGAGACGGCCCCGAGGATGGAATGAAGGAGCGTGCTCTTGCCGGCTCCATTCGCACCGACAACCGTCACGATTTCCCCACGTGCCACCTGCAGGGAAACGTCCTTAAGTGCCTCGACCCGTCCATAGCGGGACGACAGATTCCGGATGTCGAGAATGCAGTCGCTCATGCTGCCTGCTCCGTTCCCAGATAGGCCTCACGAACTTGCTCATCCGTCCTGACTTGGTCGAATGACCCTTCGGCGATCTTGCTACCGAAGTTCAACACGACAATCTTATCGCACATCGACCGGATGAAATGCATGTCGTGCTCGATCACCAGGAGCGTCGTTCCCCGTTCCTTCAGGATTTGGAGGTGACCGTGCAGCTCGCGTGTCTCCGATGCATTCAACCCCGCCGCGGGCTCGTCCAGCATGAGAATTGATGGCGAGGATAATGTTGCGCGGATCAAGTCGACGCGCTTGCGAACCCCGTAGGGAAGCAAGCCGACAGGTTCGTCGGCATAGTCACGCAGACCAAATGCGGCAAGCTCATCCCTGGCCGCACGGACCCATTTGTGATCGCGAATGAGCCGAAATGGCCGGAGCACATCGAGCGACCACTTCAAGGTGACGTGCTGCCCGATCAGCAGATTATCGATCACCGACAGGCGCGGTATCAGGCGAATGTTCTGAAAGCTCCGCGCGATCCCACGCTTGATGCGATGCCGGGATGGGAGATCACCGATGTCTTCCCCATGAAATCGGATGCTTCCGGAGCTGACCTGGTACACCCCGCTGATGAGGTTGAACACGGTCGTCTTTCCAGCGCCGTTGGGACCTATCAGCGCGGTCGCGGTTCGCTCGGGCACATCAAACGACAAATCGCGCACGACTTCGAGACCGCCGAACGACTTCGATAGATTTTGGACGGAAAGGAATCCGGTCATGACGCAGTTGTTCCACCCTGTGCCGCAGTCTGCGCGCGACGGCGCGAAAGTCCGCGTGTGATCAGTCCCTGCGGACGCAGGGCCATGAAGATGATGATGAAGAGTGCAAAGATGGCGTATCGCCATTGAGAGCTTGATCTCAGCGCTTCAGGCAGAAGCGTGAAGATCGCCGCACCCACCAGCGGCCCCCAGACCGATTGCGTACCGCCTAACAGCACGTACAGGACGGTGTACGTGCTCAGCATCACGCCAAAATATTGGGCCTCGATATAGTTGAAATAGTGCGCATAAAGCGCGCCGCCTATCCCGGCGATTCCTGCCCCTACCGTCAGCGCGGCAATGCCGATGGCCTTGACGTTTAGTCCCAGCAGGTCGGCGACCAGAGGGTCGCTTTTAACGGCTGCAAAGTAGATCGTTACTCGCGTCGTCGACACCAGGCCGACGAGAAAAACAACGACAGCAGTTGCGGTGACAACGAGAGAGGCCTCGATGTGGACCGAGACCGGATAGCCCGCGGCGCCGCCAACCACTTCGAGGTTGAGGAAGATCGCGGAGATCACTTGGCCCAACGCGAAGGTCGCAAGTGACAAATAGATGCCCTGGGTCCTGAGTATTGGTGCGGCTATGGCGATCGCCAGGATCGCCGCGGCTCCCCCGCCGGCCCCGACAGCAGCCAGCACAGGCCAACCACATTCATTGGTCAAATAGGCTCCAGCATAGGCGCCAATCGCCATAAACCCGGCAATGCCGAGATTGAGCTGCCCGGCCGCCATCGGAAGATAGACCCCATACGCCGCGATGGTGTTGAGCGCGAGCAGCACGATCAAGCCAGTCTGATAACCTGACATCAGAGCTTCTCCCTCGCTGCGGCCGCCCCAAAGAGACCTTCAGGCCTTGCAATCAGCAGGGCGAGCAGCAGACCGTAGACGCTGATATTGACGAAGTCGGCGCCAAGGAACTGCGTTGACAGGATCTCGACCAAACCGATCAGAAGACCGCCGGCGACCGCGCCCCAAATATTGCCCATGCCCCCGATGATCATTGCGCTGATCCCCTTGAAGCCGATGCTCTCCCCCATTGTCGAGGAGACCTGGAGATAGCTGATGGCAAAGAGAATGCCGCCGATGCCGGTAAAGACCGCACCCAGCACGAACACCCTCGGGACAACGGAGCCGACATTCACGCCAAGAACCAAGGCAGTGCGCCGGCTCTCGGCGATCGCCCTCACCTGACGGCCAAGGTTTGTGAAGTGCAACGAGATGGACAGCACAACGACGAATGCGAAAGACAAAGCGAGGCTCAGCGCCTGGGCTCCGCCGACGATGATTGATCCGGCTCTGAAATTGAAGTCGGCAATGAGAGCAGGAAACGATTGTTGGTCCGATCCCAACCAGAGAACGACGAGGTTCTCAAGCAACACCAGGAAGCCGAGTGAGCTGACGAGCGGAACTTCCGGGTCACTGTCGCTGCTCGGTCGGTAGGTTAGCAGATAGACCGAAAGGCCGATGATCGCGCTCGCCACGAGCGCCAGGCCAAATGCGAGCAACCAATGCTGGCCGCTCTTCAGCGCCGCCCACGAGACCATTCCGGCAATCATGAAGATTCCCGGAATGGAAAAGTTGAGAAAGTTGAGAACACCGATTGCCAGCGTGAAAGCCACGGCAATCATGACATAAACGCCTCCAAGCATGAGGCCGTTCACGATCTGCTGGGCAATCATGACTCTCTCATCCCTTCGACCGACGTGAAATCAACAAGCCTTCGCAGCGCCATATCGAAATTTCCTTGAGGATCAGACATCGCTCACGCGATGCGCGGTTTGCGCGGACGTAACGCCGGTGTCAGCGGCATCGGGGCTAATGAGGGTGCCCTTCGGCAGAGCGAGCGCGTGCTCGGCAATCTTGCCTGACGTCGTGATCCAGATCCTGTCGCGGTGGGATGCGATATGGGCGAGCGCACGTCGCAGTTCCCTGGTCCGGTGCGGTTGCCCCATGACGAAGGTGTGGAGTGCGGCTGAGAAGACGAGCGGATACTTCTCGGAATCCTGCAATTGCTGCTCGAAGGCATCTATCAGCAGATCGGCAAACTCCGCGTCGCTGACCCTTCTGTTGAAGACAGCCGGCAGGTCGTTCAGCTCCATGGACGGGTACGGCACGCTGAGAATGGGACCAAGATCGGTCCTGAACAGCTGCGGTTGCTCATCGTAGAACCAGTCGAGCATGTAGCCGAAGCCCTGTTCGACCAGCAGTTCGGGCGTTTTCGTGCTTTGCGATATGAAGGGTCCGAGCCAACCTTGCGGAGCGATCCCCTCCTCTTTTTCGAAGCGCCGCCGAACTTCTTTCAGCATCTCGCGTTCCTCCTCTTCGCTCATGTCGATCTGCCGCTCCGAATTGGTGCGGCCGTGACCGACGAATTCATCGCCTCGCTGCCGGAATGCGGCCATGAGCGCGGGATAGGCGTCGTAGACGGCCGTATTGGCGAGCACGGACAGCGGAATGTCGAACTCTCGGAAGAGGTCGAGCAGGCGCCAGACGCCGACCCGGTTTCCGAAGTCTCGATAGGCATACCCCCGATGAAACGGAGCGGCCGGCATCGTCGTGAAGTCCGGCCCCGGATTCCGCCCGAACTCGAAAGCCTCGATGTTCAACGCAAAATAGACCGCAAGCCGTTTGCCATCGGGCCATTCGTAGGTCGGCCGCTGCGTAATGGGCACAAACGGATACCGGTTCATCTTGGTGTCAAACTTGGCCATGGGCCCTCCACGCTTCCTCTATTGACCGCCACGCTATCGGACGATATTTAGTTTTGCAAACTATTTTTCTGAGAAGGAGGTTTGACTGTGCGACCCTGGGATAGCGTCATCACCGGCGAGGATCAGCGTAGATACGATGCAGCTGGCTTTGGCCGTGCGGCAGGCATCGGGTGCAGACCTGCGCTCCTGATCATCGACGTGCAGTATCGAACGACCGGCTCTATTCCGATGCCGTTCTGGCAGGCAGTCGAAGAGTATCCCACGTCATGCGGCGACGTCGCATGGAAAGCTGTTGGGCATATCAGCAGAACGCTCGAACTATTCAGGAGGAAGCGCTGGCCTGTCCTTTTCCCACATGTCGCGCCGAAGGTTCGGCAAGATGGTGGCCGGCTCGCAGCAAAAGTCCCGGCGATCATGACGATCCCTCCGGTCGGATACCAATTTGTCAGGGAAGTTGCCCCGATCGACGGTGACATCCTGATCCCAAAGAAGCATCCCAGCGCATTCTTCGGCACCACGCTCGCAAGCCATCTCATAGACCTCAAGGTCGACAGCCTCGTCATGACGGGCTGCACGACATCGGGCTGTGTTCGTGCGAGCGTGGTCGACGCCTTCTCCTACAATTTCCACGTCGCGCTGCCCGAAGAGTGCGTCTACGACCGCAGCCCGGTCGCTCACGGCGTGAATTTGTTCGACATGGCGCAGAAATACGCCGACGTCCTTCCCACCGACGAATTGCTTCATACCCTTGCCAAATTGACGGAGCGCGATGATGTCCAATGATTTCGAATATGGATCCGGAGGGATCGTCGGTTTCGCACCGCCGCAGTCCAATCCGACCGTGGAGCCTGAAATGGCTACTCTCATGCCATCGGACGTGCTCACGCTGACGACCCGCCTCCGCGGCGACCCGAACGACGCCCGAAAGAGGTTCGCAGACTATTTGTTCAACTTGGGAGAGAGCCTGGAGGGGTTCGGCGCGATCAGGCTCGGAGCCTTCGGCTTCGCGTGCACGGCAACGACCTATCTGCTCGGCCAGGACGAAGTGAGCCGAAAGTTCGAGCAACTCTCGCGGCTTTACGGCTACCCGATCCTTTCCTCGGCCGAGGCCATCGAACTCGCCCTCACCGAGCTCGGAGCACAGCGCATCGCGCTTTTCGGCCCCTATCCTGCCTGGCTGCAGGCAGCCTCATTCTCCTACTGGTCGCAGGCGGGATTTGATCTGGCTGCGAAGGGCGGAATCGACCTGGGCAGCGGCTCGGGCTCCTCCAATACGCTCGACATCTACAAGCTTCGGGCCTCCCGGGTCGTTGAAGCAGTCCTCCGCCTGGATTGGCAATCGGCAGATGCGATCGTCCTGACCGGGACGGGTGCTCCGACCTTGCGGGCCATTCCGGACATCATGCGCGCCACGGGCAAGCCGGTCCTCTCCTCCAATCTTTGTCTGGGCTGGGCCGTCCTTAGGGCCATAGGCCACCGGGCCGCGCTCCCTGTTGAGGGGGATCAAAGCGTGCTAATCGACGGGTGGCCCGCGAGGGTGGCAAGGTAGCGATTCGTTTGCTGCGGGCATTTGAGGAACAGACGGAATGACAAAGTCCA
Organism: Bradyrhizobium sp. Pa8; assembly: GCF_052588265.1. Taxonomy (NCBI): domain Bacteria; kingdom Pseudomonadati; phylum Pseudomonadota; class Alphaproteobacteria; order Hyphomicrobiales; family Nitrobacteraceae; genus Bradyrhizobium; species Bradyrhizobium sp. Pa8. Next base: position 5,907,784 of record NZ_CP176767.1, read on the forward strand.
AGGAGCGCGCAACGAAGGCCAAACCGGCTGCGATCCGGCCTCGCGTTCCTCAACTTCCGCCGACGATTTCTCGCGCCGCCCTGATGGTTGACGGGACCGACATGCTGGTGCGCATGATTACCCACCAGCATTTCGTGCTTTCGGGCTTGCTCGAGACCGTGCGCGGGGGATTTGCTTCCCTGATCGGGCTTTCGTCCTTTCAATATGTGCTCATGCAGGCGGTCGGGCGCCTTTCCGACAAGCAGCAATGGACTGTCCGGTCGATCGCGCGCGAGATGCACATGACCGACGCTTATGTGAGCGTCGAGATCGCCGACCTCGTCGAAAAGGGCTACCTTGCCAAGATCGTCAACCCCGACGACAGGCGCGTCAGTTTTCTCGAATTGACAGACAAGGGCGTCTCCTCGCTGACGGCAATCGCGCCCATACAGCAAATGGTCAATGACGCACTCTACGGCCATCTCGACAGCCACAGCGCCCTCACCTACTCCAATGAACTCAGTGTCTTGATCTCCCGTGCAGAGAGCGCGATTTCAGTCCTGAAAGATGTCGCCGCTGACCAGCGCGAGGCTGCGCTACGGCAGCCCCCCAAGCGTCGCAGGCGCACTGCACGATAGGCGTCAAGAGCCGGCTTGACACCAGTGCCCCTTCATTTTATTTAGTTTACTTAACTAATATTGGAGAAAACACAATGCTCAGAACTGGCGCCAACTATCTTCGATCCCTCAAGGACGGGCGCGAGATCTACCTTGGAGGTCACCTCGTCGATGACGTGACGACCCATCCCGCCTTTCGAAATTCGGCCCAGAGCTTCGCGCGCCTGTTCGATCTCAAATGCGATCCAGAACATGCTGGTCGGCTCTCCTTCCTCGAAGATGGACAGCGCCACAGCTTCTACTTCAAGCAGCCACGGTGCCGAGAAGATCTCGAGTTCCGCATGGCAGGGCACAAAGCCTGGGCCGACGCCAGCTATGGGCTGTTCGGCCGATCGCCGGACCACGTCGGATCGTTCATCACCGGCATGACCTGCCGCCCCGAAATATTCGACGTCCCGAACCATGGCTTCCGGCAACACCTCCTCGACTATTACACCTATATTCGTGACAACGATCTCTATGTCAGCTACGCGACCCACCCTCCGCAGGGAGCGCGCAATTATTCATCCGATGCCGCCTCGTCTTTCTTCAAGTCGCCGGCACTTCATGTTTCGGCCACGGACAATGAAGGGATCACTCTCCACGGAATGAAGACGCTGGCCACAGGCGGCGCCTTCTGTGACGAGATCTGGATCGGAAATCTGACACCGCTGGCTCCTGATCGAATCAAGGAAGCCGTCACCTGCGCTGTGCCTGCCAATACACCAGGATTGTCGCTTTGGTCGCGACGTTCGATGGAGCAGGCAGCTCCTAACGCCTTCGACTATCCCCTCTCCTCTCGCTTCGATGAGAGCGACTGCATGCTCGTCTGTGACAATGTGAAGGTGCCCTGGTCCCGCGTCTTCACGATTGGCAATGTCGATCTCAGCCGCGCGATCTACATGGAAACGGGTGGTCACTACTTCGGAAACCATCAGTCCAACGTCCGTTTCTGGGCCAAGCTGCAATTGATCGTTGGGCTTGCGAACAAGATCGCAAAATCCGCCGGCGTTCGGGGAATTCCGGCGGTTCAAGAGACGCTCGGACGGCTTGCCGCCATGGAGGCGACCATCGCCGGCCTTATCGCCGGTCAAATCGCCGATCATCAATCCGTCGGCGACGGCTACGTCGTCGTTAACCAGCGCTACATGTATGCTGCGCTCAGCTGGTGCCAGGACAATTACGGACTGATCTGCGCAACCGTCAGGGAGTTGATGGGCGGCGCGATCTTTCAGATGCCGGCCGACATCTCGATCGTTGAAAACGGCCAGATGAACGCTCTTTTCGAGACCTATTGGTCAACCGAGCACGAGAGCGCACTGGACCGGATGAAGCTCTACAAGCTGGCCTGGGATCTACTGGCCTCGGAATTTGGCGCCCGGCACGTCCAGTACGAGAACTTCTATGCAGGCCCCCCGTTCCTCGTTCGAGCCCATAGCATGAGGCTCGCACCCTGGTCCTCGCTCGATCAAACCGTCGACAAGCTGATGGCCAGCTACAGCCTCCCATCCGACGCCACGCCAGCTCGCGTCATCCCTTGGAAACGCGACGCGGTCACGCCTGCCAAATGACAGCAACGACCGCGCCCTTCCCGGTCTCGGAAGTCATCCGAGACCGCGAAGCTGGCAGGTCTATTGAATCCTTCTAGGTGATCTCGGAGCAAGGAGAGCCATGACCTTCGACAGTAGGCAATTCCGTGACGCGCTTGGCCAATTCCCAACCGGGGTCATCATCGTGACTGCGACGACCGACGAGGGCGAGCAAATGGGTATGACCATGAGCTCGTTCAACTCGGTGTCGCTAGATCCTCCGCTGGTCGTTTTCAGCATTCACCTTGGTGCCGCCAGCCTTGCAAAGTGGCGCTCGTGCCGCAGATACGCGATCAACGTGCTCAGTGAAAGCCAGGAAGAGCTCTCAAATCGGTTTGCCCGGGCCAAGAGCAGCAAATGGGATGGTGTCCGGTCGATCAAGGGTCATTTCGACACCCCGCTTCTTCCCGGTGTGCTGGTCGCTTTGGAATGCGAGCAGTACGCACGCCACGATGGGGGCGACCACGAGCTCTTCGTCTCACGGGTTCTTGCAATTCACAAAGCCCCGGATGGGCTCGGGCGACCTCTCGTTTTCGCAAAGGGACGCTATTGGCAGCTCCAACCGGAGGGGCCCAATTTGGGCTGCTGACCTTATGTGGCATGCCCTCGTCCTCGCCGCCGGCGGATATGGCACACTCGTGGTTCACGAACTTGGCCACCTCTACGCGGACCGCGCAGTTGGCCACAACGCCGTGACGGTAACCATTGGATTGGGGCAGACGATCGTCCGATTTGCCGACCCCTCGGGTACAGTCTGGGCATTCCAGCCTCTACCGGTTCGATCCGCCTGCGGATTTTTCGACGAGCCGGTTCCGCAGGTGCGCCGATCCCTCAAGGGCGCAAAACGGCCCAAGGCATTTCGGAGCCTGGGTCTGCGGGAACGCGCCATTATCCTGCTTGCCAGCCCGCTCGCGAATGCGACCCTGGCGTGCGTCCTGATCCTTGCGACCTACGACCAGGATCCCAACTTCACTTTTGCCCGCCTTGGAAAGACTGGCAGCGGCATCACCTTACTGATCGGCTTCCTCTCGGCCGCGCTCTTCAATCTCTTGCCGATTCCGCCTCTCGATGGCGGCCGCCTGGTCATGCTCGCGGTCGAGGCCTTAACCGGTAACGTCGTCGAGATTGAGCATGAGCCGCAATTGTTCAGGTGGGGAACGAGCATATTGTCGATCGTAGCCTTGTTCGGTGCTCTCCTCTTCTTCGCGCTGCCATCGCTCGTTATCGAGTGACGGGCGGCATCGACATGACTGACAGCGTCACCTTCACCTGTCTGCCCAGCTCGTCCAAGAGGGGATCCCCGTTCGCCTCACAAATATTTCGCGATCAGATTGAACTCCTTGAGAATCGCTTTGTTCTTTGCGCTCGCCGTGCCAACCGACCGTTCAAGGCTGTGACTGAGATGATCGTGAATGAGCATTTTCTTGGCACTTTCGATCGCTCCTTCAACAGCCCGCAGCTGCTGCGCGATTTGAGCGCAGGGACGCTCCTGTTCGATCATTTCGATGATTGTCTCGAGATGGCCGTTAGCTCGCTTAAGACGGCGCGCGATGGACTCGTGTACGTGATCTGGCATCGTTCCTCCTATCCTCCCCCGGAGGATCGTCGCTATCCTGGTGGGAGGATAGCAACATGTGCTTGACTCCGCCGAATTGCAAGACTATGCCGCTGACCAATGCCGGATGCATACCGCGCCTGGCAGATGACAAACAGACGAAGAGCCATGGGCAGTACTCGCTATTGCACACTCCTTCCGCAGGAAGCAGCTGTGCCGCAAATCATAGACAAACGCGACAACGACGCCGGCGTGAGATCTCGCGACCCCAGATAAGTGGTCGCATTCCGCTCACTGACCTGCCGCGTGTCGCGGAGGTGGAGGTGGGCGATGTTGAAGACATCAGCACGAAAATACTGGCTTGGATTCCGGCGGACGTCGCTGGAATCGCGATGTTCTATTGCCGCCAACGACAATTTCTCGCCAGCCGAGGCCAAGCGAACCACGCACCGCGGCTTGGCGCAGCGCGTGCGCATTGTCTGTCGCTGGTCGCAGACCGCCGATGGATTGACCTGTCGCTGGCAGGTCGACACCCCTGCAATGTCACAACGAGATAGTCGGACACCGGCGCGTCAAAACGCGGTGGACCGGCCCGATCGCGCTGGCTTGTGTGCCCAATGGTGATCGAGACCAGCGCAGTCCTTGCAAGACTACGCCGTGTGGCTGCAGTCGCTGTCTTACGACTAGCCCGCCACTCGCTGCGCTTGGTCATGACCCTTCATGGTCAGCAGCGGCTGTCCCGGCGGGGGCTCGCCGCGCTCCTGTCTGGGACACGATCGCTCGAGCGGGTCGGAATTTGGCTGGCATTGGGACGACGGCGAAAGCGCTGAACGCATTGGAATTGGATAAATCGAGAGTGTTCGTGATGAAATATGCGCTCTTCGTTGGAGGTCTTGCAACGAGCCTGGCCTCCGCCTGCGCTGCGGCAGGCGACCGGCCATCCCCGGGGTGGGATGATTTCCGATTGTACCAATGGACAGGCTTCTATGTCGGCGGTCACTTCGGCTATGGCGTCGCGAGCTTCGGCCCTGGCGCCAATCCCCTGCCCGAGCAGGGCGTCCTCCTGCCGCACAGCGCAACCGGGCTCAGCGGCGGCTATCAGCTCGGCTATAACAGGCAGCTCGCCAACCGCGTCGTGCTCGGTATTGAGGCTGATGCGACGTTCACAGCTCCGCTTGACGGTCTGGCACTCGCGCGTTCGCCGGTGCCCTTCAACACCACGATCGACTATGTCGGCACCGTGCGCGGTCGCGTCGGTTACGCCTTCGACCGGTTCATGCCTTACATCACCGGCGGCGTCGCCTGGGGACACACACACATCAACGTCAACGATGCCGACGGTGTCACGCCGCTATTCCCGGTTGGCCACTACCAGGCCGGATGGACCGCGGGCCTCGGTCTCGAATACGCCGTCAGCGGCAATTGGACCGCCAAGGCCGAATACGAATATGTCGACGTCTCCCGCAAGACATACGACCTCGCCGGCTTTGGCCTCGACAGCGTCGACGTCGATCCGCGCATTCATCTGTTCAAGCTCGGCCTGAACTATCAGTTCGGCGATACGCCCTGGATGCCGGTCGTCGGCAAGACCAAGCTGCCTGAAACCGACGATTGGAACGTCCACGCCCAGACCACCGTGCTGCCGCAAGGCTATGGGCCGATCCGTTCGCCTTATGCGAGCCCGCAGAGCCTCCCCGGTGGCGGCCAATTCCAGGCGACATGGACGACGACGGCGTTCCTGGGCGCAAAACTCTGGGACGGCGGCGAGTTCTATTTCAATCCCGAGCTCGCGCAGGGTTTTGGCCTCAACGGCACACTCGGCCTTGCCGGCTTCTCCAACGGCGAAGCGCAGAAGGCCGGCGCGCCGTTCCCAAAAATCCGTGCGCAGCGGTATTACCTCAAGCAGACCTTCGGCCTCGGCGGCGAGCAGGAAGCGGTCGAGGACGCGCCGAACCAGCTCGCGGGCAAGCGCGATATCGACCGGGTCACGCTGATCGTTGGCCGTTTCGCCGTCGGCGATTTCTTCGACGGCAACTCCTATGCAAAGGATCCGCGCGCCGATTTCATGAATTGGGCGATGTGGTCGTCTGGCGCCTACGACTTCCCCGCCGATCTGCCCGGCTATACCCGCGGCGCGGTGGTCGAGCTCAACCGCAAGGACTGGACGATCCGCGCCGGCCTGTTCCAGGTGCCGTCAGCGCCGAACAGCGACGTGCTGACCTTCAAGACCGGCGGCACGGTCGTCGAATTCGAGGAGCGTCATACGCTTCTCGAGCAATTCGGCAAATTGCGCGTCGGCGTCTTCGCCAATAGCGGCAACACCGCGAACTACAATGAAGTTGTTACACAGGCAGCGGCCAACCCAGCACTCGACATCAACGACATCACGACGGCAAACCAACGCACGCGCTCCAAATACGGCTTCTACGTCAATCTCGAGCAGCAGATCGCGGGCGACGTCGGCCTGTTCGCCCGCGCAAGCTGGAACGACGGCCAGAACCAGATCCTGTCCTTCACCGACATCGACCGCAGCCTGTCGGGTGGCCTGTCGATCAAGGGCAGCCGCTGGGGGCGTCCGGATGACACGGTCGGCGTCGGCGGTGCCATCAACGGCCTGTCGGCCGCGCATCGCGACTTCCTTGCCGCCGGCGGCGTCGGTCTCCTGATCGGCGACGGCCGTCTCAACTACAACAACGAGCGGATCCTCGAGGTCTACTACGCTTATTCGCTGATCAAGGGCGTGACAATGACCGCCGACTATCAGCTCGTCGTCAATCCCGCCTACAACGCCGATCGCGGCCCAGTCTCGATCTTCTCGGGGCGCTTTCACGCGGAATTCTAACTGAGAGGACCGCATCGTGAGGCTGCAGGATATTCGCACAACCACAATCGGGTTGGCAGCACGTCCCAATATCTGGGACGTAGTGACGCTGATCCTCATCATCGGCGCCATGGTGCTGATCGTCTATGGCGGCAAGCAGACCGTCGCGCCCCTGTCCGAGCTGGACCGCACGCCCGTCTCGCTCGATCCTTCAAACCTGCCGCTCTATGCCTTGCGCACCACGTTGCGGATGCTGCTGGCGATGGCATGCTCGACGGTCTTCACCTTTGTCTATGCGGCGATTGCCGCCAAGAGCCGGCGCGCGGAGATGGTGATGATCCCGCTGCTGGACATCCTCCAGTCGGTGCCGATCCTCGGCTTCCTCACCTTCACTGTCGTCTTCTTCATGAATTTGTTTCCGGGGCAGGTGCTGGGCGCCGAGCTCGCCTCTGTGTTTGCGATCTTCACCAGCCAGGCCTGGAACATGACGTTCAGCATGTACCAGTCGATGCGCAACGTGCCGAAGGACCTCGAGGAGGCTACGCAAAGCTTCCATTTGTCCGGCTGGCAGCGCTTCTGGCGCCTCGACGTGCCGTTCGCGATGCCGGGACTGATCTGGAACGCGATGATGTCGATGTCGGGTGGCTGGTTCTTCGTGGTCGCCTCGGAAGCGATCACCGTCGGCACGACCACGGTGACCTTGCCGGGAATCGGCTCCTATGTCGCGCTGGCGATTCAGCAGCAGGATTTGCCGGCGATCCTCTACGCCATGCTGGCGATGCTGCTCGTGATCATCGCCTATGATCAGCTGCTGTTCCGCCCCATCGTCGCCTGGGCCGATAAATTCCGCTTCGAGCAGACCGCCTCAGGCGAGGCGCCGGCCTCCTGGATGCTCGACCTGTTCCGCCGGACTCGGGCGCTGCGTGCGCTGACCCTTCCTTTCGCGGCGCTGAGCCGCGCGATCTCGAACTTGCGCATTCCGCTGCCGAAGCTGCCGCCCGCGGCAGCAGGCAAGGTCCAGACTTCACGCCTCGTCGATACGGTCTGGATCGCATTGATCCTCGCCGGCACGGCCTATGCCGCCTGGCTGACGTATCGCTATCTCTCAGCCAGTCTCGGAATGTCCGACGTTCTTGTCGTCATCAGGGACGGGCTCATCACATTGTTGCGCGTCGCCGTCCTGATCAGCCTCGCCACGCTGGTTTGGGTGCCGGTCGGGGTCTGGATCGGCCTTCGCCCGAAACTGGCGGAACGGATTCAGCCGCTGGCGCAGTTTCTGGCGGCCTTCCCGGCCAACCTCGCCTTTCCCGTCTTCGTCCTCGCCATCGTCCACTTCAAGCTTGCCGCCGACATCTGGCTGAGCCCGCTGATGATCCTGGGCACACAATGGTACATCCTGTTCAATGTCATCGCGGGCGCCAGCGCCTTCCCGAGCGACCTGCGCGAGGCCGCGAGCAGCTTCCACCTCAGCGGATGGCGGTGGTGGTTCAAGGCGATCCTGCCCGGCATCTTCCCCTATTACGTCACCGGCGCGATCACCGCGTCCGGTGGCTCCTGGAATGCGTCGATCGTCGCGGAGGTCGCAAGCTGGGGCGACACGCATCTGAAGGCCACCGGGCTCGGCGCCTATATTGCTTCCGCCACGGAAGCCGGCGACTTCCCGCGCGTCGTGCTTGGCATAGCCACGATGTGCATCCTGGTGACGTTGTTCAATCGTCTGGTCTGGCGGCCGCTCTATGCTTTCGGCGAGCGTCGCCTGCGGCTCGGTTGACGAGGAGACCATCATGCTCGATCAACCCTCTGCGCTCATCGACATCCGCGGTGTCTGCCGGTCCTTCCCGAAAGGCAGCGGCGAACAGCTCCTGGTGCTGGACAAGGTCGACCTGACGATCCGCTCGGGCGAGATCGTCGGCCTGCTCGGTCGCTCCGGCTCCGGCAAGTCCACCTTGCTGCGGATCATCGCCGGCCTGGTCAGCCCGTCTGCGGGACAGGCGACCTGTCGCGGCGAGACCATCGTCGGGCCGCCGAACGGCGTCGCCATGGTGTTCCAGTCATTCGCGTTGTTTCCCTGGCTGACCGTGCTCCAGAACGTCGAACTCGGACTCGAAGCGCTGGGCGTCGATGCCACCGAGCGCCACAAGCGCGCCCTTGCTGCGATCGACCTGATCGGCCTTGACGGGTTTGAGTCCGCCTTCCCGAAGGAACTGTCGGGTGGCATGCGCCAGCGCGTCGGCTTCGCCCGTGCGCTGGTGGTGCATCCGGACCTCCTGCTGATGGACGAGCCGTTCTCGGCTCTCGACGTCCTCACGGCCGAGACGCTGCGCACGGATCTGATCGACCTCTGGATCGAGGGCCGGTTGCCGATCAAATCGATCCTGATGGTGACGCACAATATCGAGGAGGCGGTCCTGATGTGCGATCGCATCCTGGTGTTCTCATCCAATCCGGGGCGTGTCGCCGCCGAGATCAAGGTCGACATGCCGCATCCGCGCAACCGGCTCGACCCCCATTCCGGCAGCTCGTCGACAGCATCTACGCGCGCATGACCCAACGCGCCGAACCGAAGGCGCCTCCCGTCGAAGGCATCCTGGGCTCCGGGGTCGGCATGACCCTGCACCACGTATCGTCCAACGTGCTGTCGGGCCTGATCGAGACACTGGCGGGGCCGCCATATCACGGACACGCCGACCTGCCCGTGCTCGCAAGCCAGCTCCGACTCGAGGCCGACGAGATCCTCCACCTCGGTGAGTCCCTGCAACTGCTGCGTTTCGCCCAGCTGAGCGAAGGCGACCTGATGCTCACCGACACGGGCAAGCGTTTTGCCCATCTCGAAACCGACGCACGCAAGAAGCTGTTCGCCGAACATCTCGTCACATACGTGCCGGTGATGGGATTGATTCGCCGCGTGCTCGACGAACGTCCCTCCCATACCGCCCCCGCGGCACGGTTCCGCAACGAGCTCGAGGACTACATGTCCGAGGACTATGCGGACGAGACGCTCAGGACCGTGGTGTCCTGGGGACGTTATGGCGAGCTGTTCGCTTATGACGAGCAGTCGGAGACGTTCAGCCTCGAAAACCCGGGCTAATAAGCTGCTGGGGTCGAGCTCGCCCCACGGGTCGAAGCCAGCAAAGCGCCGTTGGACGCATCCTGATCAACGGAAAGGCCGCCCTTGCCGCCCGGCTGCCGCAACAGCATCCGGAGAGTATCGAGCGCTCAGGGAGGACTGACGATCAGCCTACCCGTGGTGTTCGGCCGTACTCACGGTTGCCCGTTGCCGAATTCCAACGCGCTTTTTCCAGACATCCGGCTGCGCATGCAGTTGACCGATCGGGGTGTGAGCATTCTTGATGAGCACGTCGATGTCGCGGTGCGCGTCGGCGAACTATCCGACATCAGCATGATTGCGACGCGAGTCGGGCTCATTCGACAGGTGCACCGTGCCAGTTCCGCTTACCTGAAGAAACGAGGGGTGCCGAAGACACCGGTTGATCTGGCAGCGTCGCTAGCATCCAGGACGGCCGAGAAATGCAATGGCAGCAGCCCGACCTACCGTTGGCTCAAACGACCTGGATCAATAGCCCGTCGTCACGCAGGGAGGCTGCTTCCAGGGTGCGGTGGCGAATGAGCCAACGTCCGGCTCCCGTACGCACGGCCGGGGTCTTGGTGGAGGCCGAAGCGGATGTCGGCGGCGAACGCACAACTGACAAATGCAATGACGATCGCGACTATCCGCTTAGCTGAGGACAATAAGCCGTCCCAGACTACGTGCTCCTACCCATAACCGGACAAGAGAGACGGCAATTTCGATTTTCTAAGAAGGTGCAAAACAAGCACCGAATGGAGCGGTTCGACACAGCGCTCGCATTGGCTCAATCGCTCAGCGAACGCCTAACCACGGAAAGCCGTGCTTCGCCGTCCAAGCCAGCGCGGCCGAACAAGCAAGGGAAAACAAGCCGCCCCAAAGCCAGGAACGCTCGCGCGCGGCGCTGATTGAGCGCAGATACAAAAAAGCTCCGAGCAAAGTTCCGTAGTTTTTTCGGAAGTCTCCGTTGAGCTTTGCGATTTTTGACAGTTCGGAAGCCGCGTCGATCTTGTCGGCCATTTGCCTGCTGTTCCCTGGAGCAATTAGGACCAGCACCCTATGAACCACTGTTTTGCCCGACGGAGCAAGCAAAATTTCGGGATATCGCAATTATCCTCAGACTCAATGCACGCACATCGCATCAATGTACTGGTCGCCCAACCCGGAAGTCGCAGTGTCGCAGCCCGAAGGCTGGTTGAACTCGCGACGACTATTGAAGCTGTCCAGGACGGCCGCATCCACATCGGGAAGGTCAACGCGCCCTTCCTTTACATGCTAAAGGCCAGTGGCTCGGAGTTTGGGGCCGGCATCAAGCATGCAGTTGAATGCGGCTGGCTCGAACAGCACGAGAGCGGGACCTATGTCCGGCTGATCGGCACCAGCGCAAAAGCGGCCCCAGCAAAAGACTAAATTGCCGGGGCCGTTGGAGGCTACCTTGGCGGTAATGGGGTCGCCAGGTGGTCACGAGCATAAGAAAAACCGGCAATCAGATCTGTCTGCTTTTGCACAAAGCGGTATAGTTCCAGATCGGGAACGGAACCGATCGCAATGAAGGACATGCAGGCTCAGTTGGAAAAGCTCCGCACGGATGCTGCCGAGTGCGCCTTGATCCGCGATCTGGCAACCGAACCCAAGAAGCGAGAACTGTTCACCAAGCTGGCCGAGCATCTGACAGTTCTGGCCGACGAGGTTGAACGCGCCATTGCCGCCGCGGGACCTGAGCTGAAGCGGAAGCAATGACCGAACGAGGCTGGGGTCGGCGTTTCGACGATCCAATCGCGATCGGCGATCGCGTACTGGTCACGCTGCTCGACGCCGGCGAGTACATCGCGTCGCTGCCGAAGAAAGAGCACTCGGCGCCGGAGTGGCAGCGGCCATGCAAGCCTTGATCCTGGTGGCGGAAGGCTGCAGCCCGACGATGTTCGCCCGGATCGGCATCATGCGGGCATTGAACCGTCACTATGTCCCTGAGTTAAACCCAAAGGGAAAAGAGCCGCACTGGGGCCGGCGCAAGCTGAAGAGGGATCAATGACCGTCTGGATCTACGATCAGGGCAAAGAGTTGATGGTGTCGCGACTTAGGAAGCTGCCAAGGTTTGGCTCGATGAAAACGATCCGGAGGGCGTGGCCTTCGAGTACGACGTGGTGGGCTTGTCAGATTGAGCCGCGTCATCTGTAACGCGGGGTCCAATGGGAAAAGCCGCAGCGTGGTTCCAGCCCCCACTGCGGCATTCCCGGACATACTAAGAACTGGTGATCAAATCGCGCCGGTGTTCTTTCAGTAGAACACCCCGTTCCGAAAATGGAGTCCGGACAACTACCGGAATCCGGCTTTCTACGTATTGTCACTAGGAGGACCGACATGGCACGACATGTCGATTCCAGCCCCGATGCTCCCGGCTGCCGATCCAATTGCGGATTAGAGCGCCGGGAGTGCTGGGCCCGCCAGCGATCGAAAGCAAAGGAAACTCAACTGAGGCCGGCAGCTGAGCCTGCCTACCTCTGCTCGTACCTCGCTAGCGACGCCAGTCTATCGAGTTGGCCGGCCAAACCCACATAAGTTCGGGCAATGTTTTTCAGGACGGCGGCGCGATTTTTGGAAATGCCGCCCGCGCCAGAAAGTCTCTTGTAGTGGTCAGCATGTTCTTGGCACTCAGCACTGTTGATCAACGTCTCAGCCTTCCTGTTGCCCGCGCGGGTCGTGGGAGCGCCCTTCCCCGCTGGCTTGCCCTCTACCATGTTAGGTCCCCTTAAATCAGGTTCGGACACTGGGTTAGATACGGACAGCGCCGGCTTGAGTTTGAAAAGGAACCACAACGGCGGACGAATATTTGAGTCGTCGCTGTCTCGCTGCCAGAGCTGGCAGAGCGGCCCTGGCCTACCCCCTTGATCCCTCCGCAGCCGGGGCCGTCTCTTCGTCTTTGTCGTATCGGAGTCGCGTATGCGTCGATCGTGCCGGCCGACCGCCTCGACCGCGACATCTATCTGGTGCTTGAAGACTTCGGCGCGCGCGCCGGTTGCGCCTGGCATGAGACGGATGAGGCCGACAGCGACCTTGAGGGCGTCCTGCAAATCTCCTGTCCGGCCAGTACGCCTGTCCAGTCCGAATTGTATCCTTCAATCCTGTCGAGGGGTGGTCCCGCGATGCGACTTCTTGATCTCGCAGTGCACACGTAGCGCACACGAAATCGGGGTGGAGTGCACACCCAATGCCGACCTTTACGAAGCTCAAGTGTCTGGAAGCTGGCGCGTTCAAGTCAGGAGGAAGAACGAGTACATCGCCAACGCCTTCGTACGACGGCGAGATGCCGAAGAGTGGGCACTTGATGTGGAGCGCTCAATCGATCGAGCCGCTCCGATCCGACGCTCCGAGCCGGAGCAGCCCAAAATCCTCGCCGATTTGATCGCGCTGCATCTCGACGATCTTGCCCAAATCGGCAAGCCAGTTCGACGATCGAAGTCCATGGTGCTTAAGGCGCTTAAAACCTCCCTTGGACGGGTAAACCTCCAAGACATGACCCGCGAGAGATTGGTCGAGTTCGGACGGAAGCGAGCCGCACAAGGCGCCGGCCCAGCCACCCTTGCGATTGATTTTGCGTTCATTCGAGCGATCCTACTCCACGCTGCGGCGGTCCAAGGGCATCGATGTCTCTGCCGAGAGTGTTCAACTGGCCCGAGCTGCCCTCAAACACCTCGACCTCGTGGGAAAATCAAACGACCGCGATCGCCGTCCCACTTAGGACGAGCTGGACCGATTAATCGGATACGCGGAATCTAACCCTCAACAGTTTCTGCCGCTCGGAAGAATCGTTCGCTTCGCAGTCGCGACTGCGATGCGCCAAGCGGAGATCTGTCGGATAGAATGGTCTGACGTCGACATGAAGCGAACCATGCGGTCCATATCGGACGAGGTTGCTGCTTCGGGGTGATATTTGATAGTCCTGCCTGTTCTTCCGGTGTTGGGGCAAGGTCAGTCGAGAGAAACGCAGCAACAAGTTCGGCGACTAGTTCTTCCATCGCATAACCTTGTCGCCGAAACGCTTGCGCCCAAAGTCGCGGTTTCCCTACTTGGAGGCCGAGAAACGGGCTCGGGGAGTGCAGCTCATAGGGCGCGGCCCGCATAAAGCGGTTGGAGAGTTACGGCGGGTCAAAAGACCGACCGTGCCAGTCGCCGCTGGGCTCATTTTAATCTTGTTTCGCAAACCATTAAATATTAATTTTCCTTGGTATTTCAAATGTGCTCTAGCAGTATTCGGGGATTTCTCGTCGTTTACGATTTGTCGCAGACATTCGCATCCCGACGAATCCTCAGCGTTCGTCGCACAAGACCAGTTGGATCATGCAACGAAATTCGTCTTTTCATAAAGCCAGCTATTATCGGCTCAAGCCTCAGCGACCTAAAGAAAATTCGGGACTGCCCTCAGTCCCGTCACCGGTCTCGATCATTTCCGGAATTTGCATGATCGCGATGATCGGCGGATTTGCACTGCAGATTGCCGGCATCGACACCGGCCGTCCGATGGACCTCGGTGCAGATGGCTCCCTTCGCAGCCAAATTGTGCTGAGCCTGTGCTATTTGGTTGCGATACTTCTCCTGATCTCGTCCAATTTCTGGACAACCATTCGTCATAGCTGGCCTGTGTTTATCCTTCCCCTGCTGGGCTTCCTATCAATGTTGTGGTCGCCCGACCCGCTGCTGACTCTGCGAAAGAGTGTTGCCCTGTCGGGGACCGTACTTTTTGGAATTGCCATTTGCTCAAAGTTTGGAATAGTGGGCTCGTTGCGTTTATTCCTCTGGACGCTGTCCTCTATTATCGTTGCAAGCTTCGTCTGGGTCTTCGTTTTTCCTTATCAGGGTGTCCATCAGGCCACGGATGTTTTTCCTTTCGAGGCGGTACATGCGGGTTCTTGGCGCGGCGTGATTGGCCATCGGACCGCCTTGGGACAGCTTGCCGCGCTGTCGTTCGTACTCGTCCTCTTTTATGGCCGAGTTGCCTTCACAAGCTATGCAGTTCGTATAGCGATTATCACGATCAGTCTTGCGTGCCTGGTCGGAGCCAATTCCGGCGCCGCCTACGCCGTAGCGGGTTTCATGCCCGTCTTGCTGGCCACGCTGGTGCTCGTGGGTCGATGCTCATTCCAGATTCGAATAGCCGTATTGCCGTTCCTCACGCTTGCGCTTCTGATGATCGCATTATTCGGCGGAGATCTTGCGGCGCTCACACTCAATGCTCTTGGAAAGGAGCCCGATTTGACGGGCCGAGTTCCGCTGTGGGGTTACCTTATTGGGCTGGCCGACCAGCGCCCGCTCCTTGGCTACGGTTTCGCGGCAGGTTTTACCAAGATCGTTTCACCTCAGATCGAAGGTATTGGATACGGGCAATTCCTCAACGCGCATAATGGCTTTATGGAGATACTCATTTCGTTCGGCTATATCGGACTCGCATTATGCTTGGTCGTGCTCGCCTTGCAATTTTGGATCGCGGCGCGACTTCTGATATCCGGAGATGAAGAGAGATCGCTCATCAACGCGTTTCCGTTAGCCATTTTCATTTATGTGATTGGGGCCAACGTTGTAGAGTCGGCATTTCTAGCCCCAAATAGCTGGTATACGGTCTTGCCGGCGATGGCGATGGTGACCGCCAGCTCCGAGCTTTCTGCATTGAGACACTTGGGCGCACGTTCCGAATCGCTCAAGAGTCGCCCCGGACCGTTCAAGCACCAGCACAGGCGAGAGCCCAGCCGACGATTGGGAGTTAGCTCCAACCGCGCCTAGCCGCGCGGCGGCTCCGATCAACTCCTAACGCCGGAACGTCCGCTAAGATCGCCCCGTGGCCCCTAGAAATCAAATTTGTCTACGCCGAAGTATTCTCCGCGGGCCGCAAAATGCCAACACGGAGGTAGCTCGGACCTCCACCCCGTAGGGTTCGTCGATAGCCTAAGATTGGGCATTCCATTGAACGCTTGTCACTTTCCAAAACTACGGACGATGGCGATGGTTACAGCTCTTGCCATCTGCTGCTCGTGTCTTCCTTCTCACGCGTCCATGCAGCAGCTGCAGCTGAGCGATGGCCCTGCCTTCTCCGACAATCAAAAGACCCTGGTCTGTTTAAACACATTTCAGCCATTCGGGTACGGCTTGTCGATCGGCCCCCCAGGATCGGCTGTTTACGACGAGGATCCCTTTCGAAACGGCGGCTCCGACCAAGCAGTCATGCCGAAGTCGCGGCTCGCTTTGATCAACTCGTCTGGCTTTGACTGCCTCAGAATGGTGATCGACGTTGGCGCGTTGATGTCGGCTCGTTCAGAGACCTTACTTGACGCATTAGTTGCGCAGATAATCACCGGCATTTCTCGGAGAGTAGACAGTGGACTGAGGGTCATAGTGGATATTCATCCCTTCCCTCGAGGCGCTCATCCGGTCTCTGGCTTCGCGGATGTTGACCTGCTCGATGGCGAGACTGGAGAAAAGTTTCAGCGTTTGATCCACGTCGTCAGCAAGCTTGCCGTTTTCATCGGGGCGCGCTTTCCGCCGGATCTGGTTGCCATTGAGCTCTTCAACGAACCCCCCTCACCTGCCTCATTCAAGGGTCAGCGTCCCTGGAATGAGCAAATCGAATACTACTGGAAACAGATCCGCCTGATCCTGCCGACTCACACATTAATCGTGGCCGGAACCGGCTTCGCAGAGCTCGACGGATCGGTCAGCGGAGACTCGTCAGCGGGTGTTGTCAATTTAAGGCCCGAGCGCTTTGACACAAACACCGGCTATGCGATCCACCCTTACGAGTCCGCCACCTTCACGCATCAAGGGTATGCCGGGTTCTTTTCTCATGTCGGCGGCCTTGAGTTTCCTGCTGCCATGGACCGAGACGGCAAGCTCGCCGCTGAGAATACCTTTCGAAGAAACGTGGCGGCCGATCCAAATCTGACCCGCTCGGCGAAGTCGCAGCTGATCTACGACTTTCTGTACCGAACGGTTCACAGCTACAGCTTCGAGCAGTACAGGACAACCTTCGGCAACGCGGAGCTATTGTTGAAGAGAATGAACGTCGTGAACGATTGGGCCGACCTTCGTCACCTGTCACGCAAGCAAATCATGAATACGGAGTTCGGCGTAAATCGCGACCAAGCTGGTTGCGTCGGAAAAGCTCCCGCGAAAAGCGCCTTCAATTTCCTCCGGGCAATACGGGACAACTCGTTTACAAGCAGGATAGGACTGATAACCATCCATCAGATGCAAGGCGATTGTTTTGCGATCTCTTCTGCCGCTCCACCGTTCGCATTCGAAACGGATATATTGGAGGCCCTGAGGCTGCCGGGAAGGTAGGTTCTCGGTGCCCCCTTACGTTGAGCAGCCGAAACCGTGGCTCGATCGAACGGCGCCCTGAAGGCGAGCCCACCGATCGCTATCGGGCCCAGCGCATGATCGCCTGACTCAGGGACTGCAGGGACGATGGCATGATCAGACTGAGACTGGCGACCTCGTCCTTACGCAGTGGGCGCACAACAAACACTGTCAAGAGAAAGAGGCCTGTAGCCAGCGCGGCCAAGGTTAGGTTTCCGAAGTCTGGTCGGGCGTATCGAGTAAGCAAAGCAAATAGAACGGAGCCGCCTGCCGCTGCTCCGACTTGGAGCGAGCGAACGGGGTCTATTGCCCGCCATGTCTCGACGCGTCGATGGACTAGCATAATGATTCCGATACGGATTGCACTTTCTGTGAGCGGAATGAACAGAACTGCGAGAAGACCCCAACGATCTGCAGTCAAGTAGAGGGCTGCGACCCCCAGGAGCGATACCGGCCAGAGCGCGAGGAAGACGGTGTGCCTAAGCTGAACGCTCGTAACAATCTCGCATATCCGGTAAATGGTCTGAGACAAGAGGATCAACATGACCAATGGGAGCAAGTAGTAGTACGGCGAATACTCCGGTCGTGATACCACCGCGATGATCTCTCGCCCCGCGAGGCCGGTAAGAATTGAGAAAGCCAGAAAGCAGACCAACTCAAGCTTGAACACCAGCGAAAGCGAGGAAAACACTCGCGCAGGCGTCATCGTGAACCTGGCGAACAAGGGTTCCAGACTTGGAAGGATCATCAGACCGGGAAACGCTCTTTGAATCGAAACGCAAAGCCCTTGCGCAAACGAAAATGCGGAAAACGTAACAATATCGAGCCCGCCTTTGGCAAATATCCTGACAACCGAAGGACTGGTAATCAACCAACCAATGTTAGACGCATAGATCGATGCAGCGAAGAGCGGAGCATCCTTCGCGCTCAGGCGGGGCAATCGCTGCTCGTTTCCCGCGATCAGAAGACCTGCGACGTGCGGCCTGAGTCCGATCAACTTTGACAGTATGATGATCACCGCAACGAATGTCGTCACAGCCGATATCTTGATCACAGCCGCGCCGCTCATCTCGTGACCGGAGAGAGCAAGAAGGAGCACGCATGCGCTTCGCAAAAGGACATCGACCGTTCCCGAAATTGCGGTCGTCGCGTGGACGATCCAGCTTTGCGCCAACATCTCTAAATCGGTCGTCACCGCATAACTCGCGTACCAAACAGCGAAAGCGCAAAGCGTCAGCACTCCTTCGCCCATCAGCAACGTGTCTCGCGCGAATGTCGTGAGCAGACCAATTGCACCGAACGCGACCAGAATAGACCCTCCTCTTACAAGAGCCATCCTCTTCAACAGTGCCATGAGGCCGTGATAGTCACCATCCGCTGTGAGCGACGGAACATATCGCAACAACGTGCGATCGATGCCGAACGACAGTACTCGCTCCATCGTCAAAAGGATGGCAAGGAAAATGGCATAAGTCGCGTAGCCGCTCGGCGACAGCGTTTTTACCACAAGGATCTGAAAGACGAAGCCTAGGAACAGATTGACGAACTTGAACGCGTAGTGGATCTGGAACGCGCGATGGATATTGATGTGTTTAGGTGGCGCTTCGCTATTCACGGCTCAACGAATCCGCAGAGAAAATCCAAACCGAGATCACAGGCATCGCGGGCATTCACGTTGGTTGCCGCCTTTCACCATCCGTCGTCAGCGACAGAGCGCGCACCCTGGCGCCATCTGGAATGCTTACTCCGCCCAAAACCGCTGCATAGCAACCAAACTCGACGCCGTTGCCCACTGAGGGGACCGCGCTTGAGCTTTCACCTTTATTTCCCAACGTCACGCCGTGCCGCAGAATGCAGTCGTCTCCGATCTGCACGTCGGGGTGAATGCATATGCAAAATGGATGAAATATCCGCAAACCCCAACCGATCCGGGTTCGCGCCAGGATGTCGATCTTGAAGAAAAAGCATACCGTTTTGTAAAGACAGTTCGAGAGAGCGTAGAGGACACGCGTCCTATCAAACCGAAAGAAGAAATTCGTCAAACGAAAAGAGGCAATGAATACCCTTACTCGGATCGACTTGTTTTCTCGCAGCTCCCTTCGCAGATTATCCAGGAACATTGATTTCGCTCATGATCACGACAATCGCAGCGTTTCGACGGTGAGCGGCTCGAGAGGAGAGGTTCTACGCCTGAATAGCCCAAAGAGCATGCCTATCGTGAAAACATGCCAGCCAACAACCATATAAATTCCATTCGAAAGCGATTTTTTCCAAACCGTTAATGCCGCGATGATGGCGGCAATTCCAAGAAACGCCAAGGTAACGCTCGCTGCGCCGTAAGACGTGAACAATGCTAGCGATGCAAAGGCAGACCAGTATCCGAGAACAGCGACCCAGAGCTTGAATTCGCGAAGCGATCGTATCACGCGCGCGAAGTACCCCGCATTGACCGATGCACGCAGCATTTCGCCTGGTGCGAAAATGTATCCCATCTTCACACGGTGAAAAAGCAAGCGGTAGGTGCTAATAGTATGACCAAAGTGCCTGGCAGCCGGAACATTCAACCGCACAAGTCTCCAGCCGCTAGACCGAAGTCGGGCTCCAAGATCGAACTCCTCGTACCCGTGTAGATTTCGATCCGTTAAGTAGCCGAGCGCATCAATCGCGGCCCGTCGATAGAGGCCTCCGCCCGCCAGGCGATCAACCTCGCCTATTGGATTCAAGTGGGAAAGATTCCGCGCGCGGTTCTTGAATTCGATATTCTCCGTCGACATCTCGTCGATGCTGCCCCCTACCCCGGCTACATCGCTGTGCTCGTTGAGGAAGGCCAAAGCAATTTGTATGAACTCTTTGTCGATGATCATATCTCCATCCATGAGATAGAGAAAGTCGCCCTTGGCGTGTGCGTAGCCGATCTGCGGACCCGCTCCGCAACATCGCTCGCTGGCGTTCACCATCCTGAAGATCGAGATTGGATACGGCAGAGCATATTCGAGTGTCTTGTCTACGGAAGCGCTATCGACGAGCACCACCTCGTCTTCCGGACTCGGAAGCGCCGCCAAGGCGCTCTCGATCGCCGATGCGATATGCGCCTCCTCATTGTAAGCCTTGATAATAATACTCACGCGCGTCACGAAAACTCACCTGATTCAGCGTAACGGAGAACGACAAAGCGTTTGCGTCCGACAAAATGCAAATCGATCACAGACCGCCGTCGGATGCGGGCGCAATTTGCCGTCAATTTAACGTTTGATTACGAATTGGCGAGTCCCGACCCTTTGCGATGCTTAATAGGCGTTTCGCGCGCTCGCAACCTCAATGCTCGTCCGGAACAGGATCTTTAGATCCAACAACAGGCTCCAGTTGTTGATATACCAGAGATCGAGCTCCACCCGACGCTGCATTTGCTCCAGCTGACGGGTCTCGCCACGAAATCCATTCACTTGGGCCCAACCAGTGATGCCCGGCTTTACGTGATGGCGAAATGCGTAGTCCGACAACACTTCCCCATACTGGATATCATGCACCAATGCATGCGGCCGCGGCCCGACCAGCGACATGTCACCCTTCAGGACGTTGAAGAGTTGCGGAAGCTCGTCGACGCTCAGGCGGCGCAAGTGACGACCTACTCGTGTTACTCTCCGATCGAAGCGAGTGGCCTGGACAACCTTGTCGGCGTCTTCGGCCACGGTCATGGTACGGAACTTTAGAATCCTGAACGGCCTCACGTTGAAGCCGTTTCGTCGCTGACGGAAGAGGACTGGTCCCGCGGAATCCAATTTGATGGCAATCGCGGCAATTAGGAGTGGCGGCCAGAGCAAAAGGAGCAGCACCAAGGCACCAACGACGTCAAACCCACGTTTCAAGAATTGCTCGACGCGGGAGAGTGGGCCGCGCTTGATTTCAATCGCAAAATTTGGCTGCCAGGCAAACGTGAGATTTCGCGTCAGATCCCGAACAATCTGATCCGGGAGCAATTGAACTGGAAGCGGCGAAGCCCGCATGCGCTCGCGTACGAGTTCAAGCCTCCGCGGCTCACTCCAGGAAACCGCCAATACGATCTCTTCGGCCCCTTTTTGCCTTGCACTCTCCATAGCTAGATTGAGTACGCTCAGCTCACTGCGGTTTAGCTGCATCATCGATAGGCTGGGGCTTGGAAGAGTTAAGCGGTCGATTTCACTCAGGCCAAAATGCCTCAATAGCTGTTCGCCGTCTAACGCAGCCAATTCGTCTTGTGATCCAACGAGGACGGCTCGACGACCAACGAGCAGTCCTTCGGACACGACGCCTTTAATTGCGCGCGTGACAGCCCACCGCGCGACTGGCAACAACGTCGCCGCCAAAGCGACAAAGCTGAGAATCGAACCACGCGAGAAGATCGCGCCAACTTTGAGTAGGAACGCCAGCACGGCTAGTAAGAGGCCGACGACAAGCCAACGAATGATGATTTTCCGGTAGCCGGTATGTGACGAAACAATCGAGCTGAATTGGTAGAAACCTGCTGCGTGCGCCATCCACAAGTAAAGGATCGCCGCAATGCTTCCCGACAACGCAAAGGCATCGAGTCTACTGACAACCAGGCTCGAGAACGCTTGATAGATAGAGCAGCCCAGGATGCTCGATGCGATAATGACAAGAAGATCGACCGCCGCGCAAAAGTACCCCGCCACCGCGTGAGGAAATCGGAGGCGCGGCGTCCTGCTTGCTGAGCCGACGCTATCAGAAAGGACGATCGTCTCATTCGACGCCAATTCGCCGCTACTGTTCGACATGAGAAATCACTCAAAAATACCTGATCCGAAAAGCTCACTTGGCAAACAAGCCTGCTTTGATCATATTTTTGATTGACTGTTAAATTAATTTTCGATTAATTCCGATTTAATTTCGGTGCAGTGTGCCGCGGCGACGGACGGTCGTTCGCCCTTCGAAGCACGCCGATTCCCACGCACCAAATGGCTGTCGGCGAGGACGCTTAGAGTTTAGGCCGGCACTTTTGGGAAATTGAGGCCATATTGCCTTAGCCAATGCGGGGCTAGCGGGCCTTCGATCGTGACGGCCGAACAGCTCCCGCCTTCCAAGTGGCTGCCCATCGGTCCGCACCGAGGCTTTCGGCCCTGGCGCCAAATGGTGATATTAATCGAGATCGGTCTTAATAGCCTCGAAACTTGCCGTCCGCTCACGCCTTGGGCTCAACGACACGATGGTGGCCCAAAGCCGGGGATCTCCCACCGTCTGCATTCGGGCGAACCGATAAGGTGTCCTCGACCACACTCGGATTTCAGCGGTCAGGCTATCGAGAACGAGATCCGCCGACTCCGTCCGGACCACCAGAACAAGGTGATGCGCGCCTGAGGAGGTAGAGACCTCGCTGAGAAGCAAAGCTCGCGCCGGCCAGCCTCGCGCCAACAGCGCATGCCGTTTAGTCACCGCATAGTCGTTACAGTCGCCGTTTCGCGGACCAACGATCCAGGCCTCTGTTGCGAGGCCGCCAAGATTGGCCGTTGGTACGATGGCGCTATTTGCCGCGTTGTTTACTTCGACGAGATCGGACCATCGCGACGAAGTCAGCTTAACCGGCCCCCCACGAAAGACTAGCCTTCGAACTCTGCACTCCGCCGGGTAATCGATGCAGAACCGCACATGAGCCATCGGCGCCAACGCCGGCCCACTGAGCTGAATCCGATCCAATTGCGCTCGCAAGCCGCGCGACATGTTGGATATTCCCGCATTTGCTCGATCGGAGATTGCGGCAGATAGCAGCGCAACCGCCACCGCGGCAATTTTTGGAATCTTACGCATGTCGAATTACTCCCCCGCATTCCCGGAAGCATCATGCGCATGGGCAATTTGAGATTTGGCTCTTCTTTGTTGAAGCTTTTTAGCCAACTGTCGCGAACTTTATTAACCAACCGCCCCTTCGGCTGCACCGACGCCTGCGAAGGCTAAGGCGATTGTCGCTCCGCATGCCGCGGGCGGACACAGAGCAGGTGAAGATGCCTTGTGCAGCGCGCGGCTTTGGGAAAGCTGCTTGACCGCGGCCAGCAGGTTTAGGGTGCTGCGGTTCCCGGCGACATAGCTTCCTGAAATCCGGGAATCATTTAATTTGCGGCAGTGGCGCTGCGACGCATTGGAATTTGCCGCTGAGAATTAAGTATTTTTGATCGATTTGATACAAAACGAAATTATACCCCGCTATGTTGATCTCCGGAGATGGATTTCTGACTTCATCCAGGCCGAAGTTGCGAAGAGATTACGAGGAGATGAATGCTTTCGGGAAGTACACCCAAGGCCTCGAAACAACGTGTTGCGTTGATTAGCGGCATTACTGGGCAGGATGGAGCCTATCTGGCCGACTACCTTCTTGGCCTCGGCTACACCGTGCACGGCATCAAGCGGCGGTCGTCCTCGTTCAATACCGCGCGGGTCGATCATCTCTATAAGGATCCGCACTACGGCAACGCGCCGTTCCTGCTGCACCATGGCGACATGACGGATTCGACCAACCTGATCCGGCTCATGCAGCAGGTGAGGCCGACCGAGATCTACAACCTCGCCGCTCAGAGCCATGTCGCCGTTAGCTTCGAAAGTCCGGAATACACGGCAAATGCTGACGGAATCGGCGTTTTGCGTTTGCTGGAAGCGATTCGGATCCTCGGCATGGAGAAGGAAACGCGATTCTATCAGGCGTCGACCTCAGAGCTTTACGGCCTGGTACAGGAAGTGCCGCAAAGAGAAACGACGCCGTTCTACCCCCGATCGCCCTATGGCGTTGCCAAGCTATATGGCTACTGGATTACGGTGAACTACCGAGAGGCGTACGGCATGTACGCTGCAAACGGCATCCTGTTCAACCACGAGAGTCCGATGCGCGGCGAAACCTTCGTAACGCGCAAGATCACGACCGGCGTGGCCCGTATCGAGTTCGGCCTCGAAGGCACGCTCTATCTCGGCAACCTCGAGGCCAAGCGCGACTGGGGCCATGCGCGCGATTACGTCGAGGGCATGCACCGGATACTGCAGGCGGACGCGCCTGATGATTTCGTGCTAGCGACCGGAGAGACACGCTCGGTTCGCGAATTCGTCGAACTGGCCTTTGCGGAAGTCGGCCGTACAATCGAATGGCGCGGCAGAGGTGTCGAGGAAACTGGTGTAGACCGGACTTCAGGCAAAACCGTCGTGCGGATCGACCCCAGGTATTTTCGCCCGACAGAAGTCGACCTCTTGATCGGAGACGCAAGCAAGGCGCGCGAAAAACTGGGATGGCAACCAAAGATCCCGTTCGCTCAGCTGGTGAAGGAGATGATGGCGAGCGATCTAGCGATCGCCAAGCGGGAGGTCGCCAGTGGCAGACATCCCGTTTGAGCTCCGGGGCCGGCGGGTCTTCGTCGCCGGCCATCGTGGGATGGTCGGTTCTGCGCTGGTGCGCCGGTTGGCGCGCGAAAATGTGGAACTACTGACCCTGCCCCGCAGCGAGGTCGACCTGCGCGATCAGCCCGCGGTAAACGCTTGGTTCGCCCGCAAACGCCCGCACGTAGTGTTCCTAGCGGCCGCGAAAGTCGGTGGTATCGCCGCCAACGACAAGCTGCGCGCGGAATTCCTCTACGACAATCTGGCAATCGCAACCAACGTGATACACGCTGCCTACATCAGTGGGGTCGACAAGCTGATGTTTCTCGGCTCGTCCTGCATCTATCCCCGGCTCGCGCCGCAACCGTTGCGCGAGGACTCGATACTGACCGGTCCGCTTGAGCAGACCAACGAGCCTTATGCGATTGCCAAGATCGCCGGCATCAAGATGGTCGAGGCCTACCGTAGCCGATACGGCGCCGATTTCATCAACGTGATGCCAACCAATCTCTATGGCGTCGGGGACAATTATCATCCCGAATATAGCCACGTGGTGGCCGCCTTGATCCGCCGCTTTCACGAGGCGAAGGTCTCGGGTGCAAGGAACGTCGTGGTCTGGGGGACCGGCACGCCGCGCCGGGAATTCCTTTGTGTCGACGACCTTGCGGACGCCTGCGTCCACCTGGTGAAGGTTTACTCTGGCGATGAGCCGGTCAATATCGGCACGGGGGAAGACATCACCATCGCCGACTTCGCCCGCCTCGTCGCCGCAGTGGTCGGCTATACCGGCAAAATCAGCTTCGACCCATCGAAGCCCGATGGTACGCCGCGCAAACTGCTCGATGTCGCAAAGATCACCAATCTCGGCTGGCGCGCGATCACTCCGCTTGCCGAGGGCATTGGGCTCGCCTACCGGGCGCATCTTGATCGGCCGTTCTTCGACGAAAATAATCCCTAATCGTCGCACGCAGGAGTATTTAATGTGGCATAATTGCCACAAGCCTTTATTTAATTTAATCGCGACTGTCATGTTTAAAAAGCGGGATCTTGGTGACCCATCTGAGGGGTGATAATAGCGCCTCGGGGGATTTAATGAATTCATTTAAATGTACGTTGCTGCTGGCATTTTGCCTTGGCCTGAGCGCATGTTCGATCCTGCCTACGTCAGGACCGGCAGAATCCGACGTCCGGGCCGGGCAAAAAGACCCGGCGAGCCTTCCCTATGCATTCGCTCCGATAACTCCGAGAGTGTTGGAAACGCTGGTAAAAAACTCGCAGCGAATTGGCGCGGTATATCCCGATCGCCGCGCCCCCAAAGAAATTCTGCTTGGTGTCGGAGATGTCGTCTCTGTAACCATTTTTGAAGCGGCTGCGGGCGGCCTCTTCATCCCGAGCGAGGCGGGGGTTCGTCCCGGAAATTTCATTGCGCTTCCGAACCAGGCGATCGATTTCAAGGGAAATATCTCGGTCCCCTACGCTGGGTTGATTCAGGCTAAGGGACGCACGCCAGAGCAGGTGCAACGCGCAATCGTTGGCTCGCTCAAGAACCGAGCCATTGACCCCCAAGTCGTCGTGGCCGTGATCGAACAACGAACGTCGTTGATCAGCGTGCTGGGCGAGGTCAACAGTCCGGCACGGTTTCCGGCGAGCGCTGCCGGCGAACGCCTTCTGGACGCCATAACACGGGCTGGTGGGCCGAAGGGACAGGGATTCGACACCCGCGTCATGCTGGAACGTGAGGGAAGGCGTGCCGACGTCCCCTTTGGGGCGCTCGTCGAAGATCCCTCCAACAACGTCTATGTTCATTCGTACGATACGGTTTATGTCTATCGCCAACCGCAAACATTCGTTGCATTCGGAGCGGCCGGCCAGCAGGGACAGTTCAATTTTGACGCTTGGCAGGTTTCTCTCGCTGAAGCCGTCGGCAAAGCGGGTGGCCTGAACGACACCCTTGCAGATCCGGCTTCTGTCTTCCTCTACCGGGGCGAGACCAGGAAGGTGGCCGAAGAGTTAGGTCTAGATACCTCAAAATATCCGGGGCCGATCATACCCGTGATCTACAACGTCAACTTCCGCGATCCCGCTGGCTATTTCCTTGCTACCCAATTCGAGCTTCATAACAAGGATGTCCTATACGTCTCGAATGCGAGTTCGGTGGAAGCTGCCAAGGCAATGCAGCTCTTCAGGCTGACCGTCGCAACTGTTAATGATCCCATTGTTGCGGCGACAAACGCATATATCCTCAAGTCAGCGATAAAAGGCACGACCAATTTCGTCGTGCAATGATCCAACGACGAGGTCAAAGCAGAAATCTATTGAAGTCGCATCGGGGGAGATTGGTAAGGTTCGCTTGATGTCGCAGACCCGAACTTCAGCGTGGATCTTGTTCCTTGTCGTGGCTCTAGCACCCTTGCCCTTCGGGTCGATGGATGCTTCGGTCGGGGCGCTTTGGTGTATTGTTCTCGGTGCTGCCGCCATCATGGCCTCGCCCGACCGCCTCCGGCGCGATCACGCCCCCCTCTTTTTCGTCCTCGGAATTGTTGTTGCGGCCTACATGGTGGTTCTGCATGAACAACTTGCAGTATCCCCCTGGTTCAGTGCGTTGCGCCCCTCGCCTTTGTGGATGCGAACCAGCGAGTTACTGGATGTTCCGCTCGCTTCAACGGTATCCATTGCGCGCCATCAGCCGATCTATGCGCTTGGAGCTCCCTTTATCGTTGTTCTCACCATCATCTGCGGCGTCATCGTCGGGTGCGACCGAAGCTACGCGACCCGGTTGCTCAAGGTTGTTGCTTGGTCCGGAGCTACGTACGCGATATTCGGCCTTGCGTCGTTCCTGATTAACCCGACAAAAGTGCTATGGGTCGAGAAAGAGGCTCATCTCACTTACCTGACTGCTACGTTCACCAACCGGAACACCGCGGCCGTGTATTTCGGCAGCTGTTCGATTGTATGGCTTCTATTTACGTCTGAAAGCATTCGTACTTTCGTTAAACAGAACGGGTTCACTTGGCGGCAGGTCTTTTCTCGGATTCTCTCCGAGGCACCTCGCGACGTCCTGCTACCGTTCTTCCTGTTGTCACTTTGCGTAATGGCGATGTTCATGACGGGCTCCAGGGCTGGGATTGTTCTCTCCCTCGCCGGTCTCATCCTCGCGCTCCTCCTGTACCTCTATCGAGATCTACCGGGGCGGTACGGGGCCTTCATTGCCTTCGTTATCAGCCTCGGTGTGGTGATCGCTCTCCTCCAGATACTGGGGGCTGGCGTAAGCGGACGATTCAGCGCCGAAGGGCTTTCTGATGCGATGCGGCTCGATACCTACCGGTCAACCGTAGCGAGTATCGCGGATCATCCTTGGCTGGGTACCGGCCTTGGAACCTTTCCCTCCATGTTTCCTGCTTATCGGTCCCTCCACGGATCGATGTGGGGGACGTGGGATCGCGCTCACAACACGCTGCTGGAGATTGCCTCTGAAGGAGGCCTACCGCTTGCGATTACGATCGTTGCGGCCTGGTCCTTGGCTCTCGCAGTCCTGATAAGAGGGATAAGGGTGCGTAGGCGAGATCGTATCGTTCCCATCGCCGCATTGGCGATTTCGGCGGTCGCTTTGGCTCATTCCCTGGTGGATTTCTCGATCCAGGTACCCGGATTTGCCATCACGGTATTCGCGCTTCTGGGGGTGGGACTGAGCCAGTCGTTTCCGAGCGGTAACCAGGTTCAATGAGCCCCGCGCTCGCGCGCCTCGACCCATTTGGCGGGATTTACGATATTTAAACTTCAACCGCCCGCTGAGCGATCGGGCGCGCGGACCAATTGTGTCTACCTCCCCACCGTGATATTGATTTTTTATTAAATTTCTTCGTGAGTTAATAGGAGATTTATCGTGCCATTTGATTTTCGTCACAAATGTGCATTTGCCGCCACTGGCTGGATCCTGATACTGGCTGCCGTGGGGCTCTCCGCGCATGAAGCTTCGGCACAACCTTCCCTCAGCTCGGTCGATTTTCAGAGCAATCCTGGAGGCGTACTCGAGCGAAACAAGGATGGAGGCGCCATCCTGCTGACATTGATTCGAAATCTCGCGGTCGATGATCCGGCAACGCTATCGTCAATTTTAACTCTGCTATCGACCGCCAACAAGGATCAAAAATTGGCGATCGGTGCAGGGCTCGCTCAAGCAGCCAAGATCGTGGTTGTCTCTAATCCAACCTACGCCAGCGAAATTCAACAGGCGATAGCCCGGACAAAGGATCAGGACGTCGTTCTCGCTTTCGCGGCCGCATCCGGAGATCAGCCGACCGGCGAAACGGGTGCGGGTGGCGGCGCGGGCGGCGACGCAGGCGGCGGATCTGGCGGACAGACCGGCTCCACGAACAGGTCGTTCGGGACGCCATCTGTGCAATCGATTGGACAAGGTGGAGTGACGACCGGAAACTTCTCAATTTCATCGGCTGTATCCAGCGCCTCAGCCCCCAGTTCAAACACGACAAGCAGGATATCGAACAGCGTAAGCCCCTAGACCAGCACTTACTCCCGATCGCCAGCATTCGTTGATGAAGCGCCACGCTCGTCGGTTATTCGGCGACGAAATTTCCCATTCGAACGACCGCCCGCCTTGGCGCAGCACGTCGATCATCCGAAAGTCCCCATGTTATATTCTGAAAAGTCACGGGTCGATTTTGAGCTGCCGCGACCGCCTGAATCGGCGGCAGAAGGCCTCAATCGCTTTGTTGGATTCTTGCAACGCCAGTACTTGATCATATTGATCACGGCACTCTCGATCCTTGCCCTCGGCCTCGTATATGTGGCGACCGCGCCCCCTCGTTTCACAGCCCAAACCACCCTGATCATAGACACCCGCAAGGTCCAGCTCTTTCAACAGCAATCCATTCTGGGAGACATCCCGATCGACTCGGCGTCGGTAGAGAGCCAAATAGAAATATTGAAGTCGGAAAAGGTAGCACTCTCCGTAATTAAAACGCTTCATTTGATTGAAGATCCGGAGTTTTCCGGATCACGATCCGGACTTTTCTCCTCGGCTTTTGGTTTGGTGTCCGCCGTGCTCGGCTCAAGGGACACCGCTTCGGACTTCGAGCTTACTCGGTCGGCGATCCGGACCTTTCAGTCTCAACTCAACATCAAGCGGATTGGCTTGTCATATGTGATTGAGATCAGCTTCAAGTCGCTAAGCCGCAATCGCGCCTCGGAGATCGCCAACGCAGTAGCCGAAGCCTATATCGTCGACCAGCTAGAAGCGAAGGACCAAGCGACCCGACGAGCAAGTGCCTGGCTGCAGGATCGCATCGGTGAACTGCGCAATCAGGCAACCTTGGCGGAGCGTGCTGTTGTCGACTTCAAGGCAAAGAACAACATTGTAAACACCGGCGGCTCCGGCGGGCGGCTCGTCACAGAGCAACAAGTATCCGAACTCAACAGTCAGGTCGTGGTCGCACGGGCGCAAACCTCAGAAGCCAAAGCCCGGCTCGATCGGATCGAAGCGGTATTGCGAGCCGACTCTCCTAGTTCAACGGTCAATTCAACGGTAGCAGACGCCCTCAAGAGCGAGGTCGTGACGAAGTTGCGTTCGCAGTATCTGGATATCGCAAATCGCGAAGCGGATTGGGCACGCCGGTACGGAACGAGTCACCAGGCAGCCATCAACCTTCGAAGTCAAATGGCTGAGATTCAGAACTCAATTCTTAACGAACTTCAGCGCCTCGCCGAAACCTACAAGAGTGATTATGAGATCGCCAAACAACGCGAGGCTGGCGTTCAGCGCGAGTTGGAGAACGCAGTCGACCAATCGAAAACGACGAACCAGGCACAGGTGTCATTGAAGGAGCTAGAGAGCGCCTCCCAAACCTACCGAACGCTCTATGACAACTTTCTGCAGCGCTACATGGAGTCGATTCAGCAGCAATCGTTTCCAATCAGTGAAGCGCGGGTGATCTCTCAGGCAACACCTCCGACGCAAAAAAGCGATCCAAAGCCGGCCCTCGCGCTCGGCCTCTCCGGACTCGGAGGACTGATTCTGGGACTTGGGTTAGCGATCTTGCGCGATCTTTCAGATCGAGTGTTCCGCACCGCCGAACATGTCGAGGCGGAACTCAATGCCGCATGTATTTCACTCGTCCCAAAGATAGGCAACGGAAAGACTCCTCGCGACACTTTGGATAACCGGGTGGCAACAAGCAACACCGGCCATCGAACTATCACGAGAAGTCGAGGCTTGATCTGGACCGCTTCCAACGATCCATTCTCGCAATTCTCGGAAGCAGTCCGGGCGATAAAGTTAGCCATCGATTTGAGCTGGGATAAAAAATCCTCCAGGGTTATTGGAATTACCTCGGCGATCCCGAACGAGGGCAAATCGACATTGTCAGCGTCGCTCGCGCAGCTCATCGCCCAGACCGGAGCAAGGGTTCTATTGGTCGACTGCGATTTGCGAAACAGCGCGCTCTCCAACCGCCTCGCTCCGGCGGCCGAATTTGGAATCATCGACGGGATCATGGGCCAAAAGCAGCTTTCCGAGCTTCTGTGGCGAGACTCGACGACGAATATGTCCTTCCTGCCGGGCGCTGTCGGCTCTGAGAGCGCAATGCATCCCAACGAGCTTCTGCGCTCGAGTGCAGCCAGCCAATTCTTCGACGTTCTTCGTGAGCACTACGACTACGTTGTGGTCGATCTTTCGCCGCTTGCGCCGGTCGTCGACGTACGTGCGACCACCCAACTCATGGACGCTTATATTCTTGCGATTAGGTGGGCGCATACGAAGTTCGATGTCGTCGCCCAAGCGCTCAAGTCGGCACCAGCAGTTCAAGATAATATGCTTGGAGTGGTGTTGACCCAGGCTGACGCTAAATCGCTGCAGGTTTATACGGGATACGGGAATGTGTATTATGGCGAGAGGCCAAACTCGTCATTTTTCAATGCACGATAAAGTATCGAATGCTCGACTTTTTTAGAACGCACGGCTCTTTGCTTGTGCGCGTCCTAGTGGTCGGCCTTGCCCAGATCGCGATAGTCTGGGGATGTTGGACGCTCCCGCTGTTTTGGAATCAAGGTTTCGATGAATCGGTCGCGCGCGAAATAGTTTCTGGCCGCGCGTTTCGGCCGGAGGTCCTTTCGCGGCTCAAGTCGGACCTTGATGCGATCGAGCAGTCGACATACTGCAGAGCTTCCGCCACCAGAAGTGCAGCAATCATTCGACTGAGGATTGCCGAGCAGACACTCTCGATGGACAAGCCCGGGACCGTCGACCAGGAGTTCGATGCACTGCGAAGGGCCCTCTTCACCACACTGTCCTGTTCGCCGGCCGATCCGTTCTCGTGGCTCGCACTCTTTTGGCTGAGCAACAATCAGATTGGCTTCAAGTCCGAAAACCTCGAGTACCTGCGTCTGTCGTACGAACTTGGTCCTAGTGAAGGATGGATTGCGTTGAAGCGAAATCATATCGCATTTTCCGTTTTCGAGGCGTTGGATCCCGTTCTGGCGAAGATGACGATCAAAGAATTTATTCAGATCCTGAATACCGGCCTCTACATGGAAGCTGTTGAAATATTCACCGGTCCGGCGTGGCGCGTTCGCGATCAGATATTACCACTGCTAACCCAAGTTCCGATACGCAACCGCGAAGTCTTCGCGAATGTACTTCGCAATCGGGGCTACGAAGTCATCGTGCCCGGCGTATCCGACCGACGGTATCCTTGATCCCTACCCGGATCGATTTGACATGCGGAGACCAATTTGATTTCGCCCTCGACCCAAAATGATTCAATGCTCCGCAGCGGCGAAGAACGCAGTTTGCACCTGAATAATGGCCGACTTCGCGTGGCTGTTGCGACGCCGCTTGGTCTCGATGGACGAGGTGGTATCGATCGCCTAAACGACAGCATATTTGAGGCCATTGAGCAGCAACAACCGTGCTTGAGCATTGAGACTAACCGCCTGGTCACGCGAGGTCAGCGCGGGCTCATCGTGGCCCAATTTGTTTTCGCCAATGCTCTGTTGAAATTTGCGTGGCTCGTCCTTTTTAGGCGCATTGACGTGCTGCACATACACCTATCGAACTGGGGAAGCAGTTATCGAAAGACGGTCATGGGGGCAGCAGCTCGCCTCCTGAGAGTTCCCTACGTGGTCCATTTGCACGGATCTGGATTTGACGAGTTTCTGGCGGTTGCCCCAACCTGGTTGGCGAGAGCCGTTGACCGTCTTTTTCTGAAAAGTGGGCAGATCGTCGTACTCGGGGAGTATTGGGCTCACGCCGTTCTGACACGTGTACCTCAGGTCCGCGACAAGATCACGGTTCTGCCCAATGCTACGAAGCTAAGTTCGAAACCGCAACATCAAGCGTCCGATTCACGGATAAGAATCACGTGCTTGGGTCAGCTCGGCGAGCGCAAAGGTACCCCGCAGCTGATAGCTGCATTGCAGATGTTGTCGCAGAGACAGGACTGGACGGCAACGATTGCAGGCGACGGCTCCGTTGAAGAAAGCCGTAGGGCTGTGGCGAAACACGGTCTCGTCGGCAGGGTGCTTATTCCGGGCTGGTTGAGCTCTGAGCAAGCCGACGATCTTCTTTGCAAGACCGATATCCTGGCGCTCCCCTCGCACGCCGAAAACCTCCCCATGGTGATATTGGAAGCCTTCGCCCACGGCGTGCCAGTGATATCCACCCCCGTTGGCGCAATTCCGGAAGTCATTACCCCTGAACGAAACGGCTTCCTAGTGCCGGCGGGTGATGCGTCGGCCTTGAGCAGAGCGATCGAACGATTGATCGAAGATCCCGAGCTACGGTTGCGGTTAGGAAACGCCGCTCGAGAAGATCAAGCTCAACGATACGAAATCAACTCCTATGTCGAGAAACTAACTGCCGTCTGGCGGAAAGCGTCCTTTATTCGCAAGTCAATGTGACCGCCACAACGCCAAGAATCGTGGTCAACGGCGCGTCATACAATTTTAGATTGCTCAACAAGCCGCCCCTCCCCTTAGCGTTAAACTCGAGGAAATCGATCGCGCATCTAGAAATCTATTTATTTTCCGGATTAAATATGCATTAAATGAGACATAAATTTTTTGATTTATGTCTCGGGTGTTTGAGTGAATATTAATGTCGATGTAACTGCGGCGAATTGCGTACCACTGTCTCAGGCGCTGGTGGTAGGCACCCCCGTCTCGACAATCAGTCTGGACCAACTCCTCGCCGCTTTTGAGATGTGGACCCGAGACTCGCAGGACCGATATGTCGTCTTTCGCGATGTGCATGGCATCATCGCTGCGCGCAATAATCCGCAGTTGGATCTTGCTCACCAAGCCGCCGATATTGTTGCGCCTGATGGAATGCCCTTGGTTTGGGCTCTTCGAGCGGCGGGAGACGGTCCGGTGTACCGCGTCTGCGGCCCGGATGTACTACCCGTGGTCTGCCAACACGGATTGTCGCGAGGCTGGCGTCACTATTTCTACGGTGGCGCTGAGGGCGTCGCAGACCTCCTTGCTGAAGCACTCGTCAAGAAATACCCCGACCTAAAGATTGCCGGAACGCAATGTCCGCCCTTCCGCCCTCTCACCCCTGAGGAGGATGAGACCGCTTGCGCAAAAATTCGAGCTGCTGCGCCCGATTTCATTTGGGTGGGACTTGGAACGCCAAAGCAAGAAATCTGGATGCGCAAAAACAAGGGGCGATGCGGTGGCGCAATTATGCTCGGCGTTGGTGCAGCGTTTGACTTCCACGCCAACCTGGTTCGGCGGGCGCCATCGTGGATGCAACGGAGTGGGCTGGAGTGGGCCTATCGCCTTTTCAGCGAGCCAAAGAGACTTTGGAAAAGATACCTGGTAATGGCGCCCATGTTCGTGGTGTTGGCGGCACACGAAATAGTCAGAAGGCGATGGTAGTCAGGAAGGTTAGGGACAAATGGCGTCTCGGATCGAACCGTTGTCGAATTCGCGACAATTCTGCGGGCGAACGTTGCGGTTTATCGCAGTTACGTGACGAGGTGGACGCCTCGGCGCGAGCAGCACTACCTTGATAATCACCTGACGATCGCGCCGTTTACAACAAGCCCAACCGATTTTTCCAAGGGATCCCTCCCAACCGGCTGCGATAGCACCTGGGGCAGCTTACAGCGGCTCGACGGACGCACACTCGCGCGGACCATTAAGAACCCAGGCCCGCGTCGAAACTCGCACAACGTTTTGCGTCAACCGCAACATCAAATCGTCAGGCGGATTTACGACGCACAGTTGCATTGCGCTTGTTTGTGTTGATTAGAAAATCAACCAACTTCCGACCTGCCTTGAGATGAGGAACCAGCCACCTTGGTTGCTTACCGCGGCCAGACCACGTCTCGGATGGGTCGTTTGGATTTTGGTACTTGGGAAGCACCGGCGGATACTTCCGGCGATCATTGGCCTTCAGCGGTCTGCCTGAAATCCTGGGCTTTTCGATCTGGGAGCCCCCACTAAGCTTCGCAAGACGCTCCTCTAGTCCCTGCTTTTCCAGTAAAATCCGTTCAGACAAAATACTGCAAACTTCCTCGTGAAGTTTCCAGAGTTCGTCGATGGATAATGATTTCAAATCGAACGTGCTTGGCCGCATTTTTCGCTCACAATTGATGAAACAAACATCGTTCCACCAAATCTCGTAATAGTGCCTGGGTGTATTCCGGCTACGCACCAGAAGTTGCAGTGTTTCTCTGCCCGTCCCACTTATGTAAACAGCAGGCGATTCGGGCAATATTGCGCATGCGTAAACTAGAAATACTCTGCTGGTTGGAAATAAATTGGTAAAATCTCTGCCTTGAATTGATGCGATCGCCTGAGCGGAAGGCTTCCTTACCTAAAGTGACCCCCACACTCTGATTAAACTTTGCGCAGTCTTTGTTGACGATCCAAAGAAGCCGGCGGCATTGCCGGCGCATTGAGGCGTGCAACAGCATTCGGATTTACGAATTTTGCCAATACCAATATAATCCATTCAAAACATCGCGGCGACGGCAATTAAATGGATCGGAGACTACTTCTTAAGGCGTATCCCGTTCGGATCGCATCTTCCCCAGCGCGATCGTGCCCCCCTCTCGCTCCGGCCTAGCCGTCGTGTCTGGGATGACCAAACTCGCAACGGCCGACGCTCCGCTGGCTGGATATGAGATACGATACTTCGGCAGATACTAACGACTTTCGAGCAGCAGAAAACGGGGCCTATCCTGCGGCAGCAAGTGAGCGGTACCATGCTGCTCACACGAGAGGTGTGTCGTCGGCTCGACGCGTAGTAAGGTTGACTTATTAGCTTAACGTATGAATTTAATTGCGTTGCCGTTCGAATATATTATCGATCGGCGCGAGACGATTGCCCACCCTCCACATCGGCAAAGCACGCAGCTGCATATTTCGTTCTGCTTTGCCCTCAGCTATCAGAAGAAAAGAAAATGGTTTGGAAATGCATAGAACCCGTTGATTTGGCGCGTCAATTTCGGGAATTGGTCGACTTACGAAGGAAGGTCGGTGAGGCGGAAGCTAAGAAACTCAAGCAATCTTCTCAATCGAGGCGCGACGTTCTCCAGAAGCCAAATCGTGGCCCTTCGAGACGCGTTAAACGGCCAAGCAGCCGTGCATCACGCTAGCTTGCCGACGGGTGATTGCCGTAAAAATACGGGGAATCAAAATCTGCAAACACTGCATTAATCTGACGGCCACCCGGAAAAGCGCCGGGCTGGCAGGTGGGGCTGAGGCTTAAGTCCGGCTGCCCCAACCGCGTGGCACGCCTACATTCCATTTAATTTCATTCGATGATTTGAGAACTTTGGATCGTGTGGCTGTTTATTGGGTTATCGCTCATCTCATTGGTCTTCATCGCAGCCGCCTTCGGCGTGTACGTCGCTTTTGATCTTCCCGAAGATATCTATTTCGACGAGGACTAGGCGAGGAGGCGAGCTACACGAAACTATCTACCTATCCAGCGCTCCGCGGAGACTACGGCAACAGGTATTCTCCCACGCGCGACCGGTTAGATCACCTGCCGGTTCGCCTACATTACCGGTCCGGTTTAGGGGCATCGCGCCGACGAGTTAGATGCAGCTGGCAAATGCGTGCCGTTGCGCCACCGTCAGATGCAGGCCATGCTTGGTGCGACGATCCAGAAAGTCCTGAGGCTCCTTGGCCCACTCGGTCTCGCGTAGAAACGCAGCCTCACGTTCGTAAAAGTCTCCACCGAAATGCCGACCGAGGCCTCGAAGAGCGCCTCGTAGTCGACCAGCGGGCCCTCGATCGAGACCTCGCTCCACGCGCTCATGCCGCACACGGTCGTGTTGCATGTCCATTCGGTCAATACCATCGCCTGGGCGGTGCGGACCGATGCGCGGGAGGAGTTTACCAGACGACTGGAAGGACTAGCCTGGCGCTGGCTCGACTATCACCATCCGGGACTGCCGCTCGCCAGCGTCGTGAATCATACGCTGAGGCAGGACAAAGCGGATGTGCTTATCCTTGGTAATCATGGGCTGGTGGTCGGTGCCGAGACCTGCGCCGGCGCAGAGGCTCTGGTCGACGAGGTCGAGAGCCGCCTTGCGCTTGCGCCGCGCTCCGCAACTACCTCAGATGAAGATGCGCTTCGCTCAATCTGCGCCGGCACGGCGTATCGCCTGCCAAAGGACCCGCAATGCCATAGAATTGCAATCGATCCTTTCAGCCGCGCGATTGCGACCAGCGGTTCGCTTTATCCGGATCATGTGGTCTTCCTCGGTTCGGGCTTACCCGTTCTGGAACGGGTTGAAGACTTTCGCGCTCCCACATCACGAGTACGGCCCGACGGGTTGCCGCACCCGGTCGCGCTGCTCATTCCAGGCCTCGGTTGCGTTGCTCGCGAGGATGCAAGCGACGGCGCCGAGGCGATGCTGAGCTGTCTCGCCCTGGTGACCTGCCGCTTGCCTCTCACTGCGCAAGTCCGCTTTCTAACGCGGGACAATGAGTCCGCCTTGGTGAATTGGGATGCCGAGCGATATCGCCAGCGACTGACCGCAAATCGCGGAGCTGACTGAACAAGCGATTTTGTACCTCCGGTCGCGAAGCCCTGCGCATGAGCAAGCTCCAGCAACCGATGTCGAATTAGATCCAATCAGACACAGTGCCATCCCACCAATTACAAAACAGAAGACTGCCCTCCCACGTGAAGCATTTTCGACTTTCCTCCGACCAAAACCCGGGCCGCCATCGACGACAATCCGATCATGCGACTAGGGAAAGGCAGATCGGCGTCGCGCCGTCCAGCCTGGTCGACGTCCAGGT
The DNA here is from genome assembly GCF_052588265.1 of Bradyrhizobium sp. Pa8. Lineage (NCBI taxonomy): Bacteria > Pseudomonadati > Pseudomonadota > Alphaproteobacteria > Hyphomicrobiales > Nitrobacteraceae > Bradyrhizobium > Bradyrhizobium sp. Pa8. The sequence goes on from NZ_CP176767.1 coordinate 5,945,441, forward strand.
CCTCTGGCGCCATTCGACGCGGCATGTTGATATCGTTCACACCGGTAAAGGTTGCTCGCGGCTTAGTTCGATCAGCAGTTGGCGCAAGTGGCTCGTCAGTTGCCGCTTTCGCTCGCTCTCCATGAAGCCGATTTCCCGCCTGCCGTCAGGAAAGCCGAGATGGTCGATCCTGAGCCTTGGGTTCTCCTCCCAGGAAGAGAAGCGGCCGAGTGGTACGATCGTTACCCCGGCGTCTTGCTCGACCAGTTCGACCAGCGTGCGCGACAACTGCATTTCGAGGCTCTCACCGAAGGTGATTCTCTTATCCTTCAAGAACCTGTCGAGCAATGCTCCGGTATATGTGGTGAGAGTAGGACGAAGGAACAGGCGCTCGTGCATCAGGCGCTCCCTGTCGAGGCCCTCCGTCAACTGCATCGAGGCAATGCGGCAGACGGGCGAAGCCATGAACGCGAAGTTCAAGGAAACGAGCTTGGGCGGATTGGCGGTCAACCTGCCGGAATGTTGAGCTCTACTGGCCTTGCAGCCCACCTTTCCGCGCGTCGAAAATTTGCGCTGGTTTCACATCATCCAAAAGCGACGGTCCCCACTTGCCCTCGATAGATTTTTCTTGATCACTCGGTGCACACGTCGTGCACACACCGCCTTCTAACTAATTGAAAAAATTTGAACTCTCGGTCCAATCCATCATTGGGGAAGTTTAAGCGAGCTTCAGCCATACAACAGCGACCATGTCCAACCTCACTTCACCGCCTTTGCTATCTCAACGAAATATGATCGTTAGCCTCTCCTGCGATTGCTCTTGCTTACTCCGAATCTAGAACCCTTCAGGTGCCCCACCATGCACCAAGCTTCTTCTACTTTCAGTGGAGCGATCACTGCGGGTCATGATTGAATGAACTACCAACTGCGCCTTCGCTTCCGCACCCACCGGCTTGGATGTCGAGAGTCCGATTTACTGAAGCAGACATTAAGCGCGCTGTTAGAGGTGTCCTCGACAGTGGTGGCAAAGTCGCGCGCGTCGAGATTTGGCCCGACGGGCGCATTTCTGTGTTGATACGAGAAGAGAGATCGATTCAAATCGATCCCGAGGACGACCCGGAGGTGTCCAGGAGACTGCTGTGACAAGAGTTGGGCGATCTGCGCTACCGCTACCTAGATACACCCTGCGTAAGCGTCTTAAGGACGGCGACGTCGCCTACTTTTTCAATATTCCGACTTGGGCGCGTAAGCGCGGATGCTCGATCGAAAACGAGGCTCTTGGCACCGACTATGGTTGGGCCGTTGCGCGCACAGAACAGATCCTGCTTCCGGCTTTCGACAGTTGGCGCAGCGGCGGCGAGGACGCCAATCCAACAGGAGCCGGGGTTGTCGTCGGCACGTTGGATTGGATGTTTCACCTCTATCGTCAAACCTGGTCTCTGCCGACAGCCAAGCGGCTGCAGCCTCTGAGCTTGGGCCAACGCCGGGTTCACGAGACCGGGATCAAGATGATCTGCGAGTACATCTTGCAGGACGGGCGACGATTGGGCGTTCGCAGAGTCTCAAGCATCGACACCGCCTTCGTCGACGAGCTCTTTGCCAAGCTCCTGTTCAAAGACGTGAACGGCGAGAAGGTGGAGCGACGCACGACCGTCAACCATGCGATGAAGACTGCCCGCACCGCTTGGAATACCATCTCTCGGGCGCACCCAGGTGCGTTTCCACCGCGCAATCCGTTTGAACGAATGGGCTTGCAATCGACGGCGCGAGAAACGCCGCACGCCACTTTTGCCGAGCTCACGGCGTTCCGCTCCAAGGCGGTCGAGATGGGCTATCCGTCTTTAGCCACCGCGGCCTTGATCGGCTGGGAATTGCTTCAACGCGAAGCACACATCTTTATTCGCTTCATGGCTGACCACTACCGTCCGCCAAATCGTCCCGACCATGCCTACGTCATCAATTACAAGACGAGCACCGGTTCGTGGGAGCCACTTTTCAGCGCGAAAGGCGCCCCACTCTATCCCGTCCTGATAGCTGAACTCGATGCCATCAAACAGCTCAGGCCGACTGGCGGCTTGATGTTACGGCGTGACGGCAGCGGCAAACCTTGGTTCAGCAAGGGGGAAATGTTGACGCAGGTCCAGCGCATCACGAAGAAGATTATCTTAGGCGCGGGCTTGCGGCCTGAATTGACGTTTACATCTTTCGGCCGGCATGGCGGCACCACGGAAGCGAGCGCATCGGGGCTCACGGAGACCCAGTTGATGAAGAAGGGCCAGTGGTCATCGACTAAAGCAATGGCGAATTATCTGCACGATGACGATGAAGCCAAGCAGGATGCGCAAATGAAACGCATCAAGCGACGAGCCAGGCAAGCGAAGAGAAAGTGAACGTTTGTCAGAATGAAAAAGTGCGATCTGTCAGAACGAGACAGGCTTGGCGGGCTAAATCATTGAAATCATTGGAGCGGGTGAAGGGAATCGAACCCTCGTATTCAGCTTGGAAGGCTGCTGCTCTACCATTGAGCTACACCCGCATCACCGGCTCCCTAACACGACCGCGCGGCAGTCTCAACTGCTCCGGGCCGGTCTTTCCCGTCTCGCGGACAGGCTTGTTCCCGCTCCGCGGGGCGCCCCTTAACGGCGGCGGGATTTCGCCCTATATTGAGAGTCCCGAAACCAACGAAAGGAGGTGATCCAGTGTCTTATCTCAAGCGCTGTCACCTCGCTGGGATCGCCCGCTAGGCTTTGACGAAAGGCCTGGCATCGGGGCGCTCTCAGCCCTGGACCAGCGAGCAAGAAATCGGGCGCGACGGGGTCTCCCCGCCGCGCCTTTTTCGTGGGTGGCGCCTGCATGGATGAGCTCCGCTCAGGCCGGCGGCTCGCCTGCAAGGACTTCTCGGATCTTCTGCGACAGCTCCGATTTCCGGTACGGCTTCCTGAGCAGCGCCACGCCGGGATCGAGATGTCCCTCGTGGACGATGGTGTCGTCGGTGTAGCCGGAGGTGTAGAGCACGCTCGCCCCGGGCCGGCGGAGCCGGACGGCTTCGGCCAATTCCCGTCCGTTCATGCCGCCGGGCATGATGATGTCCGTGAACAGCAGATCGAATTTGACGCCCTGGTCGACCAGCGCAAGCGCGGCGGCGCCGTCGCTGGCGGCGAGCGTGCGATAGCCGAGGGTGCCGAGCTGGGCGATGACATAGCCCTGCACCAGCGGATCGTCCTCGACCACGAGGATCGTCTCGTGCCCGCGTGCCGCCGCCGGCGACTGAACCGGCGCCGTCCTGGCCAGCGCCTCGCCCTTCGACCGCGGCAGGAACAGCCGCATCACCGTGCCGCGCCCCTCCTCGCTCTCGATGACGACGGTGCCGCCGGTCTGGCGGGCAAAGCCGTAGACCATGCTGAGCCCAAGTCCGGTGCCACGGCCGACGCCCTTGGTGGTGAAGAACGGCTCGAACACGCGTTCGCGGATGTCGGCCGGGATGCCATGACCGGTGTCGGCCACCGCGATCATCACGAAGGCGCCGCGCATGACATCGCCGTCGCTGGCACCGCTGGTGCCGTCGAGCTCGCGGTTCGCGGTCTCCAGCGTGAGCCGGCCGCCGCCGCCCTGCATCGCGTCACGCGCATTGACGGCGAGATTGACGATCGCCGACGAGAGCTGCGACGGATCTGCCATCGCTGACCAGGCGTCGTCCGCGAGCCGGGTCACGATCTCGATATGCTCGCCGAGGATCGGCTTGAGCAGCTTCGCCGTTTCGACCACGAGTGCGTTGACGTCGATGTCGCGGGGCTCCAGCGGCTGGCGGCGCGCGTAGGTCAGGAGCTGCGAGGTGATCTCGGCGCCGCGCGCCGCCGCATCGTCGATCAGCTGTGCGATCGCGGCGAACTCGGGCTTGTCGGCAAGCCCTTCCTGGATGATCTCGATGGTGCCGGTGATGACCGTGAGCACGTTGTTGAAGTCATGAGCGACGCCGCCGGTGAGCTGACCGATCGCGTCCATCTTCTGGGATTGGCGCAGCCGCTCCTCGGCCTCGTGCTGCGCCGTGAGGTCGGTGGCCGACCCGCGATAGCCCATGAAGCGTCCGTCCGCGGCGAAGATCGGCTGGCCGTTGACGTTGAAATGATGCATGCGGCCGGCCACGTCGCGCCCGCGATACTCGAACTTCCGGAACGGCTCGTGGCGGTCCAGCGTCGCCACGTGCGCACGCCATTTCTCAGGCTCGGCGTCGCGATCGGAGGCGGCATCTGTGCGGTGCTTGCCGACCAGCGCCTTGTTGTCCATGCCGAAGGCGCCGGCCCGGTCGGATACGTAGGTGAACCGATGATCCGGTCCGGTCTCCCAGAACCAGTCGGACGCGGTCTCGGCATAGTCGCGGAAACGCTCTTCACTGGCACGCGCGTCCTCTTCGGCGCGCCGGCGGATATTCAGGTCGCGCTCGAGATTTGCGTTGGCCTCCCGCAGCTCGCCATAGGCGCGCTCGAGGTTCGCGCACATGGCCTTGAAGGCGTCGATCACCTTGTCCAGTTCGTCGGGATCGCGGGGCGGCCGGCGCTCGAGGTGCAAAGGCGGCGGCGGCCGCGACAGGCTGTATTGGCCGACGAACTCGGCGATGGCGACCAGATGCCGTGTCACCAGCAGATGGAACATGTAGATGATGAACAGCGAGACGATGAAGGTCTTCGCTGCCTGGCTTGCCAGGATGATGAGGGCCCGGTTCAGCAATTGCTGATAGACCTCGGCCAGCGTCGCCTCGACATGGAGCAGACCGATCGGGCGTGCCTTCCCCTGGACGCTGTAGTTCAGCGGATAGTCGCGTGTCACCGCCGAACGGGTGCCCGGCTCGCCGACCGCGACACGGATCGGATTGGGACGATCGGCGATCTCACGCACCTCGGCGGCGCGGATGTCGGGCAGCCGCAGGATGCCTTCGAGCTGGAGCTTGAGCTGGTTCTGGTCGAGATTCCACAGGCTCTCGCCGAGGCTGCCGGTCGAGCTGCGGCCGATCTCGTCGAGCCGCGTATCGATGAGCCCGACCTCGCGGTGGTAGTCGAGATAGAGCTGAAGGGCAGTCAGCATCAGCGTGACGATCGAGGAGAACAGCAGCACGGCGGCCAGCAGGCGCGGTCCAACGCCGCTGCGCAACCAGTCGAAGATCCGCGACAGCAGCGTCCCGGTCATCGCTGGCGCAAGTGCGGGGCCGATCCCGCTCAAATCCTGCTTCGCGGCCGCCGGGGGACCGGCGCGGCTGCTGCGCTTGGGGTCCTCGTCGCCTGCGTTGCCCATGCACCACGTCCCCGGAATGGCGGCCCCCTGCTCCGGACGGCGGGTCGCAGCCGCGAGCAATTCGACAGTTGAAATTCTCTCATCACGCGACCTGCGTGGCGATCCTGCCGGCCCATGGGCGGCTTGGCGGGGTCTGATCTTGCGCCCAGCAGCGGGATTCCCGCGCAAACTATCACTTCGCGTACTGGAATGACATTGGTTAAAGTCCGCAGTCGCCAGCAAGACGGGCGAGCGGTGCGGCCGCCCCCCCCCCGGTGGATCGCGGCCATCCGAATCCAATGGTAGCTATGCAGGATAAAGGAGACGCGTCATGTGGCGGATCATCGTCGCCTGCCTGTCATTGCTCGCCACCGCTCCGTCGCACGCGCAGGAGCTGATCCGGCTGGCGCGGATCGCCGACATCCCCGATCAATATGTCGGCGGCGAGATGCTGCGGGCCGTCTACGCCAAGCTGAATATCAAGCTGGAGTTCGAGGACGTCCCCGGCAAGCGCGCGCTGGCGCTGTCGAGCGCCGGCGAGGTCGATGGCGAGATCCAGCGGATCGGAACGCTCTCCAGCGACTACCCGACGCTGATTCAGGTGACGCCGGCGATCAACTACATCGAGCCGGCGGTCTTCGCGACGAAACTCCGTTTCGACGTCGCCGGCTGGAATTCGATCAGGGAGTACAGCATCGGAATCGTCCGCGGCGTCGGCTCCTCAGAGGCCGGGACGCGCGGCATGTCCCGCGTCACCGCGACCACCAGCCTCGAGAACATGATCAGGATGCTCGACGCCGACCGTTTCGAGCTGATGGTCACCGACCTCTTCAGCGGGCTCGTCGCGGTGAGGAAACTCAATCTGCAGGCCAGGATTGTCCCGCTCTCGCCACCGCTGGAGCGCATCCACATCTACCATTATTTGCACGAACGCCATCGCGATCTGGTGCCGAAGGTCGGCAAGGTGATCGCGCAGATGGAAGCGAGCGGCGAGCTGGCAACGCTGCGCGGGGCGCTGGTCAAACAGGTCCTGAGCGCGCCGTGACGGCGCCGGCTCAGCCCGCGCGAAGCCGCTCATGCAGGGCAACGGCGGCAATCAGCACGCCGACGCACCAGGCCATGACCGCCCGATGAGGCTCGTCGCCGAGCAGCACGGTGATGATGCTCGTCAGCAGGCACGGCGCGATTGCCTTCCCCGTCCGGCTCATCAGAGCAAGCAGGAACGGCATCGTCGCGATCGATATTTGCAGGACGTCCATGTTGAAGACGGTGTCGCCTAAGGCGTCAGAAGCCACACACATTGAGCGCGCGCGGGCGTTTTCCGCGGCGGCTTTCGACGATCCGCTCGCCGCCGTTCTCGGCCGAGCTGCCGTAATAGCGATGGTGGCCGGACTGGTCGTGCAGATCCACGGCTTCCGACTTTCCCGCCCGACGCGCGTCGCAGATGATCTTGATGGTCGACATGGCCGCCTCCGAAGTGTTCTTGGTGGCCATCAGTCGCCTCGGCTTTGGGCAGCGTTCACCTCCGAGGGCGGCAATCGGGTTTCAGGACGGTTTCGTCGCAACTTGCGCGACGCAATATGTTAGTCTCCGGGATTGTCGGTATCGGCGGCGCTCATACATCCTTCCGACTGCGAGCTCAAAAACAAACGAGGTGACGATGCTTTACGCCATCCTGGCCTACCACGTGGAAGACGAGATCTTATCCTGGACGCCGGAGCAGGACGCCGCGGTCGTGGCCAAAGTGATCGAGGTTCAGGCGCCCTTGAGGGCAAGTGGACACCTTGGGCCGGCCGCCCGTCTGGATGAGACCCGAAAGGCGCACACCTTGCGCGGCCCCGGCGCGGGCATGGTGCTGGACGGCCCGTTTGCCGAGACCAAGGAGCAGCTTCTCGGCTTCCATCTCGTCGACTACGATACCGATGAGGAAGCGATCACGGCGGCGCGGAAGCTGCGCGAGGTCAACCCGTCGGCGGTCTACGAAATCCGCCCGGTCAAGCTTTACGTGCCGGTCGACGGGTTCGGCGCGACAAAAGGGTGAGCCGCCACCTCAAGCGCCTGGCCCGGTCGGTGCGACATAGAAGCGCTGGATCAGCAGCCCGCCGAAGGCGATGAACCACACGAAGGGCGCGACGTGCGGCGCGAAGGCCGCAACGATCGTGCCCGGAATGAACACCAGCAGCGGAAACATCGAGGCCATGATCTCGTGGCGCCAGCCGCCCAAAATCGTCCACCACAGCCAGGCATTGAGGCCGGCGATCGCGGTCAGATGCAGGCCGTAGAGCACGGCCACCGCGCTGCTCATGCTGTAATTGGTGTAGAGGCCGTTGGTCACCGGCAGCAGCACGATCGACAGCAGGAAGAACAGGTTGAGGATCACCATGCCGCGGCTGCCCACGGGCTGGCGCGCGAGCCGGCGGTGGTGGCTGATCCAGAACACGCCGGCGATGATGAAGCTGAGCGCGAGACCGGCAAGCTTGCCGGAATAGACATGGGCGAGATCGCTCCAGCTCGGTGCACTGGTGAACACCGCGGCCTTGGGCAGGTCGTAGGCGAGTAGCGTCATGGCGACACCAAAGATGGTGTTGCTGAGCGACTCCAGCCGCCGCATCTCGAACTGGTCGGGCTTGAGCTCGGTCATGCCGGTTGCGCGCTTCTCGGGCTGGAACTTCGGGCCGTCTTGTCCCTAGGTCTTAACATTGGTTCCGTCCAGCCGCATTGCGATTCGCGCCGGGATCGCCGACTCTCTCCCTTTCACCGGGGCGATTCGTGGCGACATATCTGGACACGCTCAATGCGGAGCAGCGCCGCGCCGTGGAGCATGGCGTCGCCGATGGCGCGACCGTGGGCGCCCCCCTGCTCGTCATTGCCGGCGCAGGCTCCGGCAAGACCAATACGCTCGCCCATCGCGTCGCGCACATGATCGTCGCAGGCGCCGATCCACGACGCATCCTCCTGATGACGTTCTCCCGCCGCGCCGCGGCCGAGATGGCCGGCCGGGTCGAGCGCATCGCACGAAAGGTGCTGGGCGAGAACAACGCCGCGATCATGCGCGACGCCCTCACCTGGGCCGGCACGTTCCACGGCATCGGCGCGCGGCTCCTGCGCGAATATGCCGAGCGGATCGGCGTCGATCCAGCCTTCACCATCCACGACCGCGAGGATTCCGCCGACCTGATGAATCTGGTCCGGCACGAGCGCGGCCTGTCGAAGACCGAGAGCCGCTTTCCCGCCAAGGGCACCTGCCTGTCGATCTACTCGCGCTGCGTCAATGCCGAGATGGAGATCGAAAAAGTGCTCGGCCAGCACTATCCCTGGTGCGCGGGCTGGGCCGCCGAGCTGAAGGGCCTGTTCGCGGCCTATGTCGAGGCCAAGCAGGCCCAGCACGTGCTGGATTACGACGACCTGCTGCTCTACTGGTCGCAGATGATGAGCGATGCGCTGATCGCCGAAGAGATCGGCGGCCGCTTCGATCACGTGCTGGTCGACGAATATCAGGACACCAACCGCCTGCAATCCTCGATCCTGCTGGCGCTGAAGCCGGATGGACGCGGGCTGACCGTGGTCGGCGACGACGCGCAGTCGATCTATTCGTTCCGCGCCGCCACCGTCCGCAACATCCTGGATTTTCCGCAAAGCTTCTCCCCCCACGCCGAGATGATCACACTCGACCGCAACTACCGCTCGACCCAACCCGTGCTGGCGGCGGCCAACGGCGTCATCGGGCTAGCGCGCGAACGCTTCACCAAGAATCTCTGGACCGACCGCACCTCGTCGCAGAAGCCGCAGCTCGTCACCGTCCACGACGAGGCCGACCAGGCGCGCTACATCGTCGAGCAGGTGCTGGCCAACCGCGAGCAAGGCGCGCTGCTCAAGCACCAAGCGGTGCTGTTCCGCACGTCCTCGCATTCCGGTCCGCTGGAGATCGAGCTGACCCGCCGCAACATCCCCTTCGTCAAGTTCGGCGGACTGAAATTTCTCGATGCCGCGCACGTCAAGGACGTGCTGGCGCTGCTGCGCTTTGCCGAAAATCCGCGCGACCGCGTCGCCGGTTTCCGCATCCTGCACCTGCTGCCGGGCGTCGGCCCCGCCACCGCGCAGCGCGTGCTCGACCAGATGGCGGAGAGCACCGACCCGCTTGCCGCCCTCGGCCAGCTTGCGGTACCGCCACGCACCGGCGCCGAGTGGACCGACTTCGTCCGCACGGTCGCAAATCTGCGTTACTCGGAATGGCCGACCGATCTCGAGCGCGTGCGGCTCTGGTATGAGCCGCATCTCGATCGCATCCACGAGGATTCCGAGACGCGCCGCGCCGATCTCATGCAGATCGAGCAGATCGCCAGCGGCTATGCCTCGCGCGAAAAATTCCTGACCGAGCTCACGCTCGATCCGCCGGATGCGACCAGCGACAAATCAGGTCCTCCGCTCCGCGACGAGGACTATCTGATCCTCTCCACCATCCATTCGGCCAAGGGCCAGGAATGGAAGTCGGTGTTCGTGCTCAACGTCGTCGACGGCTGCATGCCGTCGGATCTCGGCGCCGGCACCTCGGCCGAGCTCGAGGAGGAGCGCCGCCTGCTCTATGTCGCGATGACGCGCGCCAAGGACGATCTGCACCTTGTCGTGCCGCAGCGCTTCTTCACCCACGGCCAGCAAGCCAAGGGCGACCGCCACGTCTACGCCTCGCGCACCCGCTTCATCCCGGAATCCCTCGTCTATCTGTTCGAGCGCACCGCCTGGCCGAAGGCCGCCGCCGGCGCGGCCCGCACCACGGCGCAAGGGCCGAAGATCGACATCGGCGCGCGGATGCGTGGGATGTGGCGGTAGCGCCGACCTGTTTTGACGCGTTTTCTTTACGCGAACCGGTATCCACTTTGCTCGAAAACGCTTTAGGCGTTCAGCCGGTCAAACCGGACCTTGCCTGCCTTCATCACCATCGGGATGTGCTCGCCCTGACCGAGCAGGCAGGCCACATCGCGCAGCGGGTTGCCGTCGACCACGAGCAGGTCCGCAATAGCGTCGGGCGCAATCCGGCCGAGCTTGCCCTCCATGCCGAGCACTTCGGCGCCGATCAATGTCGCGCTCGCGATGACGGAGCGCGCTCCTAGAATTTCGGCACGAATGCGGAATTCGTCGCTCTGGAGGCGTTGAGAAGCTCCAAGCAGGTCGCTGCCAAATCCCATCTTCACCCCGGCGTCGCGATAGATCGCGAGCGAACGCAGACCGGCGTCGCGGACATCGGCGATCTTGGCCACGCTCTCCGGCGGCAGGCCGTATTGGGCGCCCTCGTTGGCCAACGCCTCGTAGGTGACGAGGGTCGGCACCACATAGGCGCCCTTTTCGGCCATCAGGCGCGCGGTCGGAGGATCGACCAGATTGCCATGCTCGATTGTGCGCACGCCGCAGCGAACCGCGCGTTCGATGGCGGCAGCGGTGTAGGCGTGGGCGAGCACGTAGGTCTGGCGCCCGCGCGCTTCCTCGACGATGGCGCGGATTTCGTCCTCGGAGTAGCCGAAGGCGCCGACCGGATCGGTCGGTGAAGCGACGCCGCCAGACGCCATGATCTTGATCTGGTCGGCGCCCATCTGGAGCTCCTCGCGTGCCGCCCTGCGCACGCCGTCGACGCCGTCGGCAACGCGCGCCAGCGCCCCAACCCGCACGCAGCAGGGACACGGGGCATCGCTCGCGAGGTAATCCGAGCGGGCCCGCATGTCGCCGTGGCCGCCGGTCTGGCTGAGCGCGCGGCCGGAGACGAACAGCCGGGGGCCGTCGGTCAGGCCGGTCTCGATCGCCTGCTTCAGCGCATGGCCGGCGCCGCCGGCGTCGCGAACGGTGGTAAAGCCACGCCGCAGCATGCCACGCAGCAGCAGCGTCGAGCGCAGCGTCACCAGCACGTTCGGCATGTGCACCTGCTGCGCCAGGTTGAGCTCAACGGCGATGGCGTGCACATGCAGGTCGATCAGGCCGGGCATCAGCGTCTTGCCCTTGAGATCGATGGTACGATCGGCGGCGGCCTGGATCGGCCGGTCCGAGACCTCCTTGATCAGGCTGTCTTCGACCAGCACATCATGGCCTGCCAGCAATTCCGCCTGGAGCGGATCGAGCAGTGCGGCGTTCTTGAAGAGGATGCTGGGCATCGCGGAATCCTGTCAGGTGTCGGCCGGCGCAAGCAGCGCCGGCAAGGTGAGCTGGGCGAAGGGAAGGCACGCGGCGACATCGTCCTCGGCGTACCAGCCCGCCTCGTGAAGCAGATTGAGCGAGCCGAGCGTACGGCCGCGCCAGCGCACGGGCATATTGAGCACGCTCGCGCAGCCGAGCGAGGCGATCAACTCGTGGTCGGAGAACACCTTGCGCAGATCATCCCGCGTCCGGCCGATATAGGCCTCGCCGCGGTCGAGCACGGCCTCGGTCCACGGGCCCGGCGCGAGGCGCTTGCGTCCGCCGGTCGGGTACGGGCCGGGAAGATTGGAATAGACTCGCGCAGCTTCGCCGCTGTCGCCGTCGTAGGTCAGGATCGTGAACAGCTTGTGCCCGATCGCCGACTTCACGGCTTCGTCGAGTGCCGCGAACAGTGCATCCGGCTGATCCGCCCTGCCCTGCGCCGACGCGACGGCGCAGAGCCAGGGGTCAGCTGTAACTTTCGTCCGCGTCATGCAACTTCACCCGCCGCGATCTCTTCCAGCGAGCGGCCGCGCGTCGGCACGCCCATCAGCACGACGGTGACTGCCCCGAGCAGCAGAACAGTGGTGGTGACCCCGAATACGCCGGCGAAGCCGAAATTCGGATAGAGATAGCCGACCAGGATCGGCGAGACGATCGCGCCGATGCGGCCGATTGCGGAGGCGAGCCCGGCACCCGTGGTCCTGACCGGCGTCGGGAATACTTCGGCGGTATAGGCATAGACGCCCGCATAGGTGCCGTTCATGAACAGGGACAGGAAGATTCCCGCCGCCATGATCTGCTGGTCGCTTTGCGCGAAGGCGAGCCCGAGCGCGCTGGCGCCGCCGAGCATCATGTAGGACGCGATCGTCGCCTGCCGGCCGATGCGCTCGTTGAAATACGCGGCGCTGAAATAGCCCGGGATCTGCGCACAATAGATCGCGATCGAATAGGCGAAGCTCTTGGTAATGCTCATCCCGTTCTGGACCAACAGGCCGGGGATCCAGACGAAGAAGGAATAATAGCTGAAGGTGATCGCCAGCCACATGATCCAGGTCATGATGGTGATGCGCGCCTGGCGGCCGGCGAGCAGCGCCGCGAAATTGGCGAGCAACGTTCCGGTAGCTCCGGCCGGCGCCGTCGCTTCGACGACCGGCTGCGGCAGGACATGGCCTGCGCGCGCAAAGCCTGCCTCGATCCTGTCGAGGACGGCTTCGGCTTCCTTCTCCCGTCCCCGGCTTTCGAGCCAGCGCGGCGATTCCGGCAGTGCCCGGCGCCACCACAGCAGCATGACGACCGGCACCGCTGTGATCACCAGCACGATGCGCCAGCCGTTCTCGTAGGCGGGAACGATAAAGTAGCCGAGCAAGGCTGCGGCGACGAAGCCGAAGGAGAAGAAGCCGGCGAGTGCGCCGGTAAAGCTGCCGCGATAACGCCGCGCGACGAACTCCGCGAGATAGGGCGCGATGATCGCGCTCTCCGCGCCGGTCCCCATGCCGGCGACAACGCGGGCGGCAAAGAAGGACGGCCAGGTATCGACCATCGCGCTCACGATCGATGCCGCGCAGTAAAGCGCCAGCGCCGACATCATCACCGCGCGGCGCCCGATCAGGTCACCGAGCGTACCGGCGAACAACGCGCCGAACAGGAAGCCGATATAGGTGCTGCTGCCGAGCACGCCGATCTGCACGCTCGACAGGTTCCAGGCAGTGCGCAGCACAGGCAGGATGAACGCCAGCACGGCTGCGTCCATCGCGTCGAATGCGTAGCCGAGCCCGCCCATCAACAGCAGATGCGTATGGAAACGCGCGAATGGAAGGCGCTCGATGCGCGCCGAGATCATCGACATGAAAGTCCCCTCAGTCTTGGCGGCCCGGCGCTCCGCGTGTCTCTTGGGGAACCATAGACAAAGTGACATTATCGTCATAATTTATAATCATGATCTAATATATCACCACGGTGAATGTTTGTGTCGTTCCGCGCGCTCGACCTCAACCTCCTGAAAGTCTTCGAGGCGCTGATGACCGAAGGCAGCGTCACCCGCGCGGCGAGCGCGCTGACGATGACGCAGCCCGCGGTCAGCAACGCGCTCGCACGCCTGCGCGACGCGCTCGGCGATCCCCTGTTCGTCAGGTCCGGCACCGGCATTCGTCCGACCCAGCGCGCCGTGGTGCTGTGGGAGCCGATCGGCGAGGCGCTGGAAAGCGTCCGTGGCGCGCTCGACGAGCAGGTGTTCGATCCCGCCCGCGCGCAGACCGAGTTCAGCCTGTCGATGTCGGACTACGTCGCCTCGCTGGTGATGCCGAACCTCCTCGGTCATCTCGGCAAGGTCGCGCCCAAGGCGCGCATCCACACCGTGCCCAACACCATCTTGGAGATCGCGGATCAGCTCGAGGACAACAGGGTCGATTGCGTGCTGAGCGTCTATGTCAATGAGGCGCAACAGCCGGCCGCCATTCGCTCGCGCTCGCTGTGGACGGTCGACTACGCCTGCTTCATGCGGCGCGGCCATCCGCTCGCGGCGATGAAGCGGCTGAGCACGCGCAGCTTCCTCAACGCGGGGCACGTGGATGTGAGCCTCGCCGGCAAGACCTTGCCGTCCTACGATCTTTTCCTCGCCTCGCGCGGGCTGTCGCGCAACCTGGTCGCGACCGTCAATCATTACAGCGCCGCCTACGAGGTCGTGCGCCAGTCCGACCTGATCGCCGTGCTGCCGAGCGATCTGCGCTCGCAATCCCGGCACGCGCCGTTCCTGCACGCCATGCCGCTGCCACTCAAGGCACCGCCGCGCATCGTCAGCCTGTTCTGGCACCAGCGCAACGACACCGTACCGGCGCAGCGCTGGCTGCGCGAGACTTTGGTCGAAATGTTCGCCAGGTCCGCTTGATCCGGCCGGCACGGTGAAAAACTGGAAACCATGCCTTTCCCGCAGCAGCATTGTCGAAGCGGCCTCCGCACCCTAGCTGCACAGCAAACATTTCCCACATGCGGGCGCCGCTCGCGCCCCCCTCCACAGAGACCTGATCGATGATCGCACCGCTTCAATTCGGACTGGACACCTTTGGCGACGTCACCAAGGACGGCACAGGCGCCATGCTTCCGCATGCGCAGGTGATCCGCAACGTCGTCGACGAAGCCGTGCTGGCCGACGAGCTCGGCCTCGACTTCATCGGCCTCGGCGAGCATCACCGTGCCGATTTCGCGATCTCCTCGCCCGAGACCGTGCTCGCCGCGATCGCGTCGCGCACCAGGCGCATCCACCTCGGCTCGGCCGTGACGGTGCTGAGCTCGGACGACCCCATTCGCGTGTTCCAGCGCTTTGCCACGCTTGATGCGCTCTCCAACGGCCGCGCCGAGGTCATCCTCGGCCGCGGCTCCTTCACCGAATCCTTTCCGCTGTTCGGCTTCGACCTGCGCGCTTACGAGGCACTGTTCGAGGAGAAGCTCGATCTGTTCACGGCACTCTTGTCGCAGCAGCCGGTGACCTGGGAGGGCAAGCTGCGTCCGCCGCTGAAAGAGCAGCTGGTCTATCCGCCGGTCGAGAACGGCCGGCTTAAGACCTGGATCGGCGTCGGCGGCAGCCCGCAATCGGTGGTGCGCGCCGCGCATTACGACCTGCCCCTGATGCTCGCGATCATCGGCGGCGATCCCGCGCGCTTTGCGCCTTACGTCGATCTCTACCACCGCGCTTTCAAGGAGTTCGGCCGCCAGGCACAGCCGATCGGCGTGCACTCGCCTGGCTACGTCGCCGAGACGGACGAACAGGCGCGCGAGGAGCTGTGGCCCGACTACAAGGCGATGCGCGACCGCATCGGCAAGGAGCGCGGCTGGCCGCCGATGGGCCGCGACGAGTTCGTCAATGAGGCCGAACGCGGCTCTCTCTATGTCGGCTCGCCGGAAACCGTCGCGCGCAAGATCGCCAAGACCGCAAAGGCGCTTGGCATTTCGCGCTTCCAGCTGAAGTATTCGGCGGGGCCGTTGCCGCACGAGAAGCTGATGAAGAGCATCGAGCTTTACGGGCGGAAAGTGGTGCCGATGGTGCGGGAGATGATGGGGTGAGGCGATAGTCCGTTTTCGCTTTCGCTCACCAGAATCTCTTCTTCGCGAAGGCGTGGCCCGAACCCGACTTCAAATAGCGTTCGAAGGCTCTCGCCTTCTCGATATCTGAGAAGGCCACATAGGTAACCAGCTTCCAAGGCATGTATTTGGAGGTATGCGGAGACTTGCCCGCGTTATGATCCGCTAGCCGTTTTTTGAGGTTCGCCGTCAGGCCAATATAGCGCTGACCGCCGAATGCGTCGCTCTCCAGAAGATAGACATAGTGCATGGGGCCGCCCTCCTTCGCCAAGGCTTCGGAGGGCATCCTGCTTCGCGCAGTTGAAGGCTGCAAATCCTGCGAAGCGCGTCAGCGCGAAGCAGGATGGTGGGGGAGGCAGGACTCGAACCTGCGAAGCCATGAGGCGGCTGATTTACAGTCAGCTCCCTTTGCCACTCGGGACACTCCCCCGCTCGATGGCAGCACAATCGGGCCGGACCTTGCCGGCGACCGAAGACGGCCATGGAACGTGAAGGCCGCGACAGCCCGGATGGGGGCGCGACCGGGCGCGTTTATGGGCGATGCGGTGGGGCAAAGTCAACCGAGGCGAACAGCTAAAATCGCCCCCGAAGCCGCCCAAATTGCCATATTCCGGGACCCGTGACACAAGCGAGCCCATGAAGGATCGAAAATTCACCTCAAGGGGCCCCCGCGGCGGGGCTAAGCCCTTCAACAGGCCCGGAAAATCAGCCGGTCGGCCGGCCTGGCGCGACCGCGATTCGCAGTCCGACGGACCGGTCATCCTCTATGGCTGGCACACCGTGACCATGGCGCTCGCCAACCCTCAGCGGCAGATCCGCAAGCTGACGCTGACCGAGAACGCCGCAAAGCGCCTTGCGGACGAAAACATCGCGACCCGTGTCACGCCCGAGATCGTCCGGCCCCAGGAGATCGACCGCCTGCTGTCGCCCGACGCCGTGCACCAGGGCCTGCTCGCCGAGGCCGACGCCCTGCCCTCGCCCGACATCGAGACCCTGGAGCAGGAAGGCATGGTGCTGGTGCTCGACCAGATCACCGATCCGCACAATGTCGGCGCCATCCTGCGCTCCGCAGCAGCGTTCGCGGTGAAGGCGATCGTCACCACGGCGCGCCACAGCCCCGAGGCAACCGGCGTGCTGGCCAAGGCCGCCTCCGGTGCTCTCGAGTTGGTGCCAATGGTGACCGTGCAGAACCTCGCCCGAGCGCTGACCGCGTTGAATGAACGCGGCTTCCAGACCGTTGGGCTGGACAGCGAAGGCAGCGAGGACCTCTCGAACGTCACGCTGCGCGAGCCGCTCGCGCTGGTGCTTGGTGCCGAAGGCAAGGGCCTGCGACAATTGACCCGCGAGACATGCAGCGTCGTGGCACGGCTCGACATGCCCGGCGAGATCAAGAGCCTCAACGTCTCCAACGCCGCCGTGCTCTCGCTCTATGTCGGCGCGAGCCGTCTCGGGCTGATGAAGCGGTAGAGCGTTTTCGAGCGACGTAGATACCGGTTCGCGTAAAGAAAACGCGTCAAGCCAAGAATCCAAAAAACAAAACGCCCGTCCGCATCATGCGGACGGGCGTTTCGTTGGCTCAACCGATCAAGGATCAGTAATAGCGGCGCAGCACGCGATGGCCGCCGTAATAGTACGGCGCGGGGCGGTGGGCGTAGCCGTAGCGCTGACCGTAGCCGTAGTGCGCACGCGGCAGATAGCCGTAACGCGGGCCATAGCCGTAGCGATACGGACGGTAGTACGGGCGGCGGTAGGGATAGGCCGCCGGCGCTTCGACGGCGGCGGCGCGATAGCCATAGCCGTAGCCGTATCCATAACCACGGCCGTAGCCGTAGTTGGCGGGCGCGACGACTGCGTCCTCACGATAGGTCGGGTACGGCGCGAAGGCGCCGGGGCCGGTGTAGGTCGGGCCCTGGTTGACGTAGTAATACTGAGTGGTCGGCTCGGCGAGGTGCTCAAAGCCCCAACCGCCATAGCCCGGGCCATAACCCCAGCTACCGCAACCCGTGTTGCAGCCGCTATAGACCGGCGCAACCGGTGCGCACGTGCTGAAGCCGCAAGCCGCGGCGGGCGCGGTGGCGACGAACATCACGGCAGCCGCCGCAACCAGTCCCGAAATCATCTGACGCATTACTCTCTCCTGTTGATTTTAGTATCTTGGATTTTTTCTCTTGGATTTTTTCTTGGATTTTTGACGTTTCTTAAGTTGGCGGCCTTCCGGGCACCTCTGCATGCGGCCGCGGCCGAGGACGCCGCGGACGGTCATTGATCTCAGGCGCAAAGATCACCGGCGGCGGATTGACGGGCACGTCCATCTGCGGCGGCAGCGGCGCCGATTGCGCACCCCAGCTCTGGTGATAGCTCTCGGCGGGCCTGGGCAATTTTCGGTTCGCGGGCGGCTCGACCTCGAGCCGGCCGTAGCCCGGCCGCAGGCCCATGGTCGGATAATAATGGCCGACGTCCTCGGGCTGCCGCTCGGCGATGTAGCGCCCGCCATAGATGGTCGGCTGCACCTGGACGTTCTTGCCGAGGCCCCAGACACCCTCGACCACGCTGTAGGACGCGTCGATGTTGTTGATGATGATGGGCACGCCCGGGCGGCCGGGAACGACGATATCGAAGCCGCCGCCGGCAAACGCCGTCGCGGGCAATCCGATCAGAAAGGCAGCGAGCGCCACAGCGCGCATGGAAGGATCCCGGTTTATCCGACGCTCAACCTATCTGATCGCCACGCGGAGAGGGTTAAGGCCCTCTCACCAATTTCCGGTAAGCCTAACGTGCAAGGGTCGACAGCGGCTCAAATGCCGCAAGCTGCGCTAGCGAAGCGTTAACGGGGCGCGAACCCACCGCGCATGCTGGAGCGTACGAGGTTGTGTGGCACAAACTGCACATCCTGGGCGGGCTCACGTCGATGTGACCCCACATGCGAGAATCCGCGGAACGACTGCAGGATGGCGCGCTTAGCACAGGTCTCAACAACATGGAGAAAATGCCATGACGAGCCTGAAGCTTCTTGGCTTGGCCGCGATCGTCGCGTCCACGCTGGCAACACCGGCCTTTGCGCAAACGACAGTCGACAATTCGGGCCGCTGCACGGGGCTCTTCCAGGATCTCAATTGCCAGAATCTCGGCCCCGCCGATCCCACCACCGATCGCGCCTATCGGCGTCGGCACATGGCCCGCGGCCAAGTGGATCCGAATGACGGAACTCGATCGGGCTTCTGGCCGGTAGACACCGCGGGCGCAGTTGCTGGCGCCGCCGTCGGTACCGCGGCAGCTGTTGCATCCGCGCCGTTCCGCGGCTGGGACAATTCCTACGCCTATGACAATTCCGGTGGGTATGCCGGCGGCCGCAGCGAAATGGGCTGGTACGGCAATTGGGATACCTACGCGGCCCGCAACGGCATCGTTTGCCGGCCCGGCACCTGGTACAAGGGAGCGGACGGCCTCCAGCACATCTGCCAATAAGGCCTTCATCCATCGAGTTGAACGGTTTCAGGCCGCCCTACGGGGCGCCTGTTTCATGCCGGCGAAACGCACCCCTCGGGTTCTGGCACTTTCCACCCAAGTCTGATATTGCGGCGCGCATGGGCGGACGGCTCCGGCACATGCCGGTCCCCGCCCCGCTTCATGAGCGTGGCCGGCTTAGCTCAGCGGTAGAGCAGCGGTTTTGTAATTAGACTTCGGCGAATTTGGCTGAGTTTGGTTTGGTCTTATTGCGGTGACTTTAGCGGTGAAATTGCTGTTGATTCAGTCGTTTATGGTTCCGTTGAGCGTCGGCTAGTGTATGGTTCGGTATGCCACGATGAGGCCGCCGGAATTACCCGGCCGGTTACCCGGACAAATCGATGCTCCCCGCACAGCACAAGCGCGCCGCCGCGTTCATCAAGAATTTGAAGGCTACCGAGGCCCGTCAGGAAGTCCCCGACGATGCTGTAAGCGGCCTCTACCTCATTGTGCAGCCCTCTGGCGCGCTGTCCTGGGCAGTCCGGACCAAGCTGGACGGCAAGGCCGCCAAAGTCACCCTAGGCCGCTATGACGAGGAAGGTTCTGGCTTAGAGCGGATCGAACGGCCGTCCAGCAAGCAAGTTCTAAACATCACCGAGGCGCGGGCATTGGCCGCTCGTGTGAAAGCCGATGCAAAGCGCGGACATGATCCACGCCAATCCAAAACCGAGCGCTTTAGCCTCGAATATTGGCTTGATGAATTCATCAAAACCGCTCGCTCAACCGGGTTCAAAGGCAAGCCGGTCAAGGCCTCCACAGCGGACGAATACGATCGCATCATCAAAACGGACATCAAACCGCATTGGAAACACGTCACCGATATCCGCACGCTCGATTACCGGGACGTTGAAAAACTACTCGAGAAATTGACGCCCGGCGCGCGACGAAACGCATTTGCGGTCTTGTCCACATTCTTCCGTTGGAAACCTGTTGGTCGGATGATCGGCAAAAACGTGATCGAATTCGCACAGTCACCGCCGAAGCCACAGAGCCGCGACCGTGTTCTTTCACACGATGAAATTAAAGTCGTATGGAATGCTGCAACAGCCTGTGACTATCCATTCGGGGCACTGGTCAAACTGCTCTTGCTGACTGGTCAGCGACGCGACGAAATCGCGAACCTGAAATGGTCCGAACTGTCTGACACGCTCGATACGATCACGTTTGAAGGATCGCGCACTAAAAATGGTCGCGCCCATATGGTGCCGCTTCCGCAACTGGCAACCGCGATCATCAAGACGCTACCGCGAGTGGCACTCTCATCCGACAAGATGTCCGACTACGTTTTCACAACGATCGGCACCACACCATTTAGCGGCTTTTCTAACGGAAAGGTTGCCCTTGAAAAGCATTGCGATCCGGCACTGCCAGATTGGCACCTGCATGATTTGCGTCGGACGGTTTCAACCGAACTCGCGAAACTCCGTGTGACACAGGAAGTGACGGAAGCAATTCTGAACCACAAATCAGGCAAAGTCAGCGGCGTCGCAGCGATCTACAATCGCTATGAATACGCTGACGAAAAGCGAGAAGCCTTAAACCTATGGGCCGATCGATTGCAAGAAATCGTCATTGACCGACCGCGCCCAAGGCTTGTTGTGTCTCAATAGTGTAACTGCGATGGTTGCGCTTACTGAGCTGCTTGTTGCCGTGCGCGATGTTGCCAGTGTGGTTGCTCCCATCTTAGACCTATGCCTTCAGCGAGCTTGTCTCTCACAAAAAAGCAAGCTCTCAAAGATTACGCAATACGCGACCTGCAGGATTTTGCATGGGAGGAATAATGTCTGAACAGTCACCATCGACGACCAAGTTCCAAGATCGATACTGCGCATTTCTAGACATATTGGGGTTTTCTAATCGTGTGCGAGAGTTGGAGGCGTGCTGGGACGAAGCGATATACGCCAGACTCGAATCGTGCCTAAATTTTATGTCGAACGAACAACATGAAGCGGCTTACGGATCAGATCTGCCAATTTACGTACTTGAAGCCGATCATGTGATCGAAAAGGAACTCGGTGACCCCCGGCTGACTTACATCTCCGACTGCATAGTTATTTCAACCGCTCGCACGGCCGAAGGGTCTACGGCATTGTGCCGGAAGGTGACGAAAATTTGGATTGATCTGCTGTGGGATGGTTATCTTTGCCGTGGTGCCATTTCCGGCGGGCCGCTTATACACGAACGCGGCTTCTTGCTTGGGAGCGCCTATATGGACGCGTTCAAGTTAGAAAGCGAAGCAAGCGTACCACGAGTGATCATCGACAAGGGACTTCGCGAGATTTACGATAACTACCCGTCTCGATTTCCACTTTACCCACCTACGATCGAAAAGAGTTCTGATGAGTATCTTTATTTGAGATATTTTCCTTTTCAATTCTTTCCTCCTTACGCTTTTGATTGGAGCACCTACTTACTGGCCGCCAGGCGACACTTGCATCGAGGGCTCACTGAGTCGCCAGAGCGCATCCGCTCAAAATTCAGTTTTGCGAAGGACGAGTTCAACTTTGCAGTAAACACCTATAGGGGGATGTTGGACCCACTTGTTCAGCCGATAGAAGATTGATGCGGCTTATCTTGCACAGATAGGTTTCGTCAGAAAGACTATTAGTCGCTCGCGGGAGCGGGTGTCGGCGACCGATAGGCAAGCTTAGATTGATGGCATGATGCTGCTTCTGCGCGGTGCCAACGTCCCAGGCCACGTTAATGCCGAATAGTCACCCGGCTATTTGAGCATCGGTTATAGAATTAGATGACCGATGCTCCGAACAGTAGTGATTTCAATGCGATGATTCCCGCGCCCAACAGTGCGGGTGACGTCTCGGGTAAATTCATCGCGCAATAGCCCCTTGGCACACGTCAGCAGCGCGGCCGATCCGACAAGCCTGTGTCACCGTTGCATCGAAAGCGGTAGCGTACCACTATACTGCAAGTCGGTATTCTCAGTTTGAAATTAGGGGCGGTAGAAATGGAAGATGACGACATAGTCCCCTGCCTCAAATGCGACGTCGAAATGGACCTTCAAGGCCCCAACGACGCAACACTGAACAAATGGGCTGCTGATGCACTTCGCCGGCTAGCAGATTCGCTTGAGAAGAATGAGCTTGAATCCGGGCATCACGATTTGAAGGACAGCGTCGGGAAAACAATCGGCACGGTCTACGTTGACTATTACGGGCATGATGAGGCGATTTGATGCCCCGAACCACGAACGTTGGCGGTGAAGGGTTTTCACCCTGTTGATTGTGGCGCCTCGCGCTTGACGAACCATACTCATTAAATCATTTTCGATTGGTCACGACGCGGATGCGTCGGGCGCAAGGGTCGGATGGCCCCAGTCGCGGTAAAGACGCGGCGCGCGGCGGGCGGATGCCTGCGAACCCCCTCAACAACATCATCAGGTCATCCGCCATGACATCAACGGTCCTGCTCGTTGACGTGAGCACGCACGCGGCATTCGCGCCCAGCGACATCCTCGTAAATTCCAAGACTGCCAGGACAATGCTCGGCAACATCTCGCACGCGACGCTACATTGCTGGCAGCACGGTCTACACCATCGCACGCGCAACAAGATCATCCCTCCGCTGGCGGACTTCCCCGCCCCGGTCATGATCAGCGGTCGGCGCTACTGGCGCCGGTCCGACCTCGAAACGTTCATCAACGGCCGCGCCAGCGCCGCCTAGCGCCGAAAGGAAAAGGCCCCGCCAGTGGCAACCCGGCAGGGCCCCTAATCATCGCTTTTTTAGGAAAGCATCATGACTATACACGGTCGCGTCGCGCGTCTCAACTGCGCGTCTCTAACCGGCGTCACTTTGCGCGCATTCGATAGCGGAAAGCCGCCTGCAAGCCTCGCCGATCCTCTCGCGGGACTGAAAACCCTTCCGCAATGGGTACTGTGGCGACTTGAGCAATACGACGGTGAACCGAAACCGCGCAAAATCCCTTACGATCCGAAGACGCTTCAACGCGCCGACACGACCAATCCGACAACATGGGCGAGTTTCGAAACCGCGACGATGATCGCAACCATCAATCCGGAATTCCGCATAGGCTTCGTATTCACCTTGAACGATCCGTATATTTTCATTGACCTGGATGGGTGCCGTGATCCGCAAATCGGCGAATATAACGATGAAGCAACGCATATTTGCTCGCGCTTGTTTCCGGGCGTTGCGATGGAGGTTAGTCAATCAGGAACAGGCTTGCACCTGATCATGAGAGGCGACAAAACCCAATTCGGCAATCGTCGTAACAGATGGGGCGGCCGATTTGAGTTTTATCAAAACAACCGCTTCGTTGCGATTGCAGGCAACCAATGGATTGGTAACGCCGACCTAGAGCAGACGGCATCGCTACAAACATTCCTGCCAGTTCGCGAACATAATCATGACAATCAAGAAACCGAAACTATCCGCGACCCACGATGGTCCGGGCCGGAGGATGATCAGGAATTATTGGCCCGCATATTTGCATCTGATGACAAGATGTCTGCGGAGCGAATTACCGAACTGAACGACGCCATCGTGCGCGATCCGAGCAACTTTGTCGCGAAAGCTCAATTCGACATCTTAAGCCGCCGCGTTCCGTTCGCCGCACTATGGAGCGGCGACGCAAATGTATTGAACCAATTCTATCCGTCGTCGGCAGGAAAGCCATTCGACCACAGCGGCGCGGACTTGGCGCTTATGAACAAGCTCGCATTCTGGACCGGCAAAGATCATGTACGAATGATCCGGCTTTTTGGCATGTCCGCATTGGGCAAGCGCGATAAATGGTGCAATCGGGCATATTATCGCAATAGGACGGCCAGCAGCAGCAACGTGGCGTGCCGCGACGTATATCGTGGCACCAATCAAGAGCGACGCGACAAACAGCGCCAAGAGAACGAGCGCATTGGCGAACAGCTTGAATTCGACATCACAACAAAGCTGATTACGCTTGATGAAATGATCAACGATTTCTTGTTCGTCAGCGGTGTCGGTGCGTCGGGCGGCGTAGCGAATGCAAAGACGCTGAACGTTCTATCTGTTGCGGTTGCACGCAACGAATACGCACCGTCGAAACACCCGGTTGAATACACCGATAAGCGAACAGGCGGAACAAAGACGAAATTGGTTCCGGCATTTGAGCAATGGCTACCGCACGAAAAGCGCAAGCGCGTTGACAGCGTTACATGGAAGCCCGAAGGCGGCTCGATTTGCGACGTTCCGGAAAAGGTTGGTCTGAGCGGGTTCAATACGTGGCGCGGACTCATCAAACCAACGTGGCACGATCATTTCATCAACGATGACCAACTACGCGAACGATGGCTGACCAGATGGCGCGAACATCTTGCCTATCTTGTGCCCATCGAAACCGAACGCGGTTTGTTCGAACGTTGGCTCGCACATATTTTGCAGCACCCCGGCGAGAAGGTCGAAACCGCTTGGTGCTTCGTCGCCAACATGACCGGCATTGGTCGAAACTGGCTTGGCGGCGTTCTCTCGCGAGTGCTGCGCGGCTATGTGCTGAACAATGCGATTTTGGATGTTGTTCTAGACGGCAAGTTTAACGGTCGAATGTCGCGCAAGCTGTTGATGATCGTTGATGAAGCCAAAGCAGGAATGCGCGGCCCGAACACATGGGCGCTGTCCGAGAAACTAAAGACGATGGTCAATCCTGATTTCCGCGAGATCAACGAAAAGCACGGACTGGAATGGGTTGAACACAACGCAATGCGTTGGCTTGTGTTTTCGAACAACTGGGACGCCCTACCGATTGAGCGCGACGATCGGCGATGGAACATCGTTGAAAATCCGATAAAACCGCAGTCAACCGCGTACTACAAAGACATCTATGACCTTGTTCGGCGCGATGAATTCATTGCGGCGGTATGGGCGCATTTGTCCACGCGGTCGCTTGAAGGCTTCAACGTCGGTGATCGATCGATGAACAATGCCGCGCGCGACAGGATGCTCAACAGCGTTTCGACCGATCTTGAACAGGCGCTAAAGGAATTCAGAGACCAATGCAGCGCCCAAGTCGTCGATTACACCACTATCGAAAACTTTCTCAGGCAACGGGCACTCGGCGAACAACTCAATCGAGCCGCGATCCGACGCAACCTGATGAAGCTTGATATGATCTATCTCGATAAGCGTATTGGAACTGGCAATGACAAAAGACGCATGATCATCGTTCGCGACTTGAAACCAGCCGATGTCTACGACAACCCGGCCCGCTGGCTGGCATCTGCAGCCCACAACGCCGCAACAACCTTTTTCAATCGGTCATCGGAATAGTCATCAAGCCCGGCTTGCGCCGGGCTTTTTGTTGCCATCCCGGTCACAGGTGCGGCTTCCTAGGGCGTGCATCCATACTTGAAGTGTATCGCACTTCGGCTACAATCGACGGTCGTCTGTAGTCATGGAGGGGTACGTCATGGATAGCAGGCAACGCCAACGACTGAATCTATGGTGGAAAAAGTGGAGCCCATTAATTGTGGTTGTCGCCGCTGGAGGGTGGACGGTCATAACCGCCCTCGTTGCCGGCTCATGGAGTGTTTATCAGTTCAAAGAGAACACGCAGCAGTTCTACACGAAACTGGAGCGTGACAGGGTAGAGGCTGAAACGATTCGTCGGTCACAGGTTCAAGAGGCGGAGAAAGCGCGAATTGCGGCGGCTGCGGAGGCCGAGAGAAACAGAGCTGCAACTGAAAAGGAAAACAGCGCTTCGCGGCGCATTGAGGCTCAGAAACCTTTTTTGGAGAAGCGCCTTGCCGCCTATCTTGAAGCGGTACGGGTATCAAGCAGGCTGACCGAACTCGATCTGCAAACCGACAGCGAAGTGTGGAAAGAAAACGCTCGAAAGTTTTTTCAGTTGCGCTGGGGCGAGCTCGAAATGGTCGGTGACTTGGGAATACGTAACGCGGCGCGGCTTGTCGGAGAAGAAATAAATCACGTTATCGACTTTCCGTTGGAAGACCGCCACAATCTCCGCTGGTCAGTCGAGTGTCTTGCTGACGAACTAAGGTACTCACTTGAGCACACCTGGGGACTGCAGAAGGATTTGCGTAGGGAAACAGTTTACATTGATTTCGTTCCAAAGCTTCCGAGCGGCTGCACCGAAGGCAGAGACCCTGCTCTAGCGCCGCCAGGTATGAGGATCGGGATGGAACGTGGCCCTCAATCCAGATCTAATAGTCAATAGCTTTACCGCTGGGAGTTTTATCCGGCTGCTGCATCTTAGTAGTAGCAGCAGCGGCGGTACGCCCGCCATCTTCCATGAGCTGCGAATGTCCGCTTACTTGGGCGGTGCGGACGAAGCTATGCCGGAAGCTGCAAGATAGATTCATGATGGGGTGGACGCCCCGCCGACGGCATCGATGTGCCAAAGTGGAGGTGTTGGCACCACTTAAGGGAGGCGTCCGTGGCAGAGGTTAGCATAATCGGTCTAGATATCGCCAAGCATGTTTTCCACGTTCATGGCGCGGACGGGGAAGGACGCGCTATATTCAGCAAACGGATCAGCCGAGGAAAGCTGCTGGATTTCTTTGCAGCCCAGGCGAGTTGCACGGTAGCTCTGGAGGCATGTGGCGGAGCCCATCACTGGGCCCGGCAGCTCGCCCAGCTTGGCCATGAAGTTCGGCTGATCCCTCCCGCCTACGTAAAGCCGTTTGTGAAGCGTCAAAAGAATGACGCGATCGATGCCGAGGCGATCTGCGAAGCAGCGCAGCGGCCGAGCATGCGGTTCGTGGCCGTGAAGAGCGAACAGCAACAGGCGGCGGGTCTGGTGTTTCGGACCCGTGACCTGTTAGTGCGGCAGCGAACGCAGCTCATCAACGCGATCCGGGGACACCTCACTGAATATGGATGGGTCGCACCTAAGGGGCCGTCGCACGTGACGATGCTTACCGACCTGATCGAGGAAGAAGAGATGGCCAGCTCGCTCCCCAAAGCGGCCCACGCCATGTTCCGATTGATGTTGGACCTGCTGACCGACCTCAATGGCAAGGTCGCGGACCTCGACCAGGAAATCGCGCGACGTGCTCGCGAGGACGAAGTATCGCGCCGGCTAATGACCGTTCCCGGCATTGGCCCAATCTCCGCCACCGCGATCGCCGCTCTAGCACCGCCGGCCGAGACCTTTGCCAAAGGCCGTGACTTCGCCGCTTGGTTGGGTCTCACGCCTCTTCAAAGATCGACAGGCGGCAAGCAGAAGCTCGGTGCGACATCCAAGATGGGCGAACGCACGCTCAGGCGCCTCCTCATCATCGGCAGCAGCGCGGTCGTGCAACAGGCAAGCAAACGCGGCGCGCCAAGGGGTTCGTGGCTCGAACAGATGCTGGCTCGCAAACCGCGCATGCTGGTGACCATCGCGCTCGCCAACAAGATGGCGCGGATCGTCTGGGCGCTACTTGTAAAGCAGGAAAATTACAGGGCTCCGGTCGCAGCCAAGGCGTGATCTTGGTGGGCCTGAGGTCGTCAGAGGTGTAGTCGGTCGAAGGAGGGTATGGTGCAACAGTCGGCGAGACGGGGCCGGAAGAACCAGATGTACTCATCGTGCCTAGAGCACGCATTTATGATTTGGTTCCGGTCCGCGAACTCCCATACAGGCCCGCAGCTCCATCGCTGCATCAGAGGCCGGACAGATGGCAGCATCCGACTACGTGCCAATCTTCCTCAAAAACCGCTTGCATCTGGCGGGGCGTCCACAGATGAGTACACGCCCTTCTGTAATGGGCCCGATGATGTCAAGCCTCCCGAGTGAACGTCACGCCGCCGAGCTCATGCTTCTGTCCGTGGTCGACGCCTGGCCGCCACATCATGCTGTCAGAGGGAGCGGTGAGCCTATCTAGATACGCGTGGTTCGTCAGACGACGGCCACTGGGCGTGTAACGGCTTCACCGGATCCACCGTCCCGGCGACGGGACTTCGGGCATTGGGCTTCAGTTCAGCCCGGTTGCGTTCTTAATTTCCTCCGCCTGTTCTATGCCGCTATCGGCCCCGCTTCAGCCCATCGGTAAGTTGTGCCGTCGACCCAGATCCGATGCAAGATCACTGCGAGCTTACGTGCCAGGGCGACTTTTGCGCGCTTCGAGCCTCGCCGTTTGGCGACGTCCATCCCCCAGCGCTTGAGTTTCGAGAACCGTGTGATACGCGATAGCAGAACGTTGGCGGCTTCATACAAGACCGTCCGCACCGTCTCATCGCCGGCCAGCGTGATTCCGCCCGTGACGTCCTTTTCTCCCGATTGATATTTCTTTGGTGTGAGCCCGAACAGCGCGCCTGCTGCCTTTGACTTTGCAATGCGCTTAGGATCATCAATCGCCGATTTGTAGGTAATAGCCACTAGGGGACCAACGCCTGGCACTGTCATCAGCCGGCGACAGACCGCATCGTCACGCACAGCTGCCAGCACAGCCTTGTGTAGCCTTCCGTATTCTGCCTTCAGGGTCGATCGCGCCGAAAGCATCGCATCGGCAATGCGCTCCAATGTCGCCTGGCCCGCAACCAGCTCTCGAATCCGCGCTTCGAAATTCCTTCGCGTCACCGGACCAACCTTCAGACCGAAGCCGCGCAAAATCCCTCGGATACTTAGTTCTACATCGATGAGCCGCCCGAGAAGCTGTTTGCGTGCGATCAGGAGTGCCCGGATCTCTTGCGCGTCAACCGACTTTACGTGTACCGATCGATACCACCCCATCCGGATCAACTGGGCGATCCCGCGGGCATCCTTCCGATCCGTCTTAACCGTCATTGCAGACAACGCGGCCTTCACGTGCCGCGTTTCCAGCAGAACTGTTTCGAATCCTGCACCTCTCAGGCCCGCATGCAGCCATTGCGACAGCGGCCCAGCCTCCAGCCCGATCCGCTTCACTGCAAAGCCGAGCGCCTCAAAAAGCTCAACTAAGGCGCCGGGCTCGCTTGCGACCTTTGCTTCCCTCAGGATCTTACCCTGGGCGTCCACAACACACACGCTCGACAGTTCCAATGACACGTCGATTCCGGCATAATTGTCCACGGCTGTCCTCCGTCTCCAGATGCTTGGGGCCGACTCAAATCGTGACCCCGTTTCATCATCTATCGGGGGACAGCCACCATCATGACCCCTTGCTCGGAGCCGGGCCCATTACCGCATCTAGTTTTCGCTTTTCTGTTTCTGGACAGCTTGGACAGCGTCTCTGCTCCTCTGCAGAAAAATACATCAGGGATGTTTTACGGCGTAGGGAATAGGAGACCTGTCCAAGCTGTCCAGCCGAAATTATGGAAAAGAACGACCATAGTTTCACGAGACTGCAACTGTGATCGGAATTGCGATCAGGGTTGTGAGATTTCCCCCGGCTGCTACCCGCGCAAATTCAGTATCACGCAAACACAGCAATTTAAGCGCTTTCGCGTTGACGCGCTTCAGTTTGCTGAACCGATGCTCAACAACGTTGCGATGGTTAAGCGATGATCGTTGCGGTGGACATCGCGTCATCTTTCGCGATGAAGTTCACATGTAACTATTTGAAATTGCTGTGATTATCGCGTTGATCGATCCCCGCGAATATGACTTGATCAGAACACAGGACGCGCGCGCCGCGCATCAAGTCATCCGAAAGGGAAATCCGGAAATGCCAATGCTCCAGACCAGCAACAACGAGACCGGGCGGGGAAACATTCTCGGTCTCATCGACACCCGAACCCAGCAACGCGCGCAGGTGTTCATCCCGACTGCGTTCGCCAAGGATACGCCGCTCGCAGGCCCAGCGGCTGGCGTGTACGTGGGGATTGCAGGCGGCAACGTGGAGATCGCCCAGGCATCCGCTCGCTTGTTACCGGAAGCCCTCACGGAGCATCTGAAAGCTTCCCTGCCCGCGATCCTGCGCGTTCCCTTCAACACGTTCTGTAAGGCCATCGCAGATTTCCACGCCAGCAGCGAGAGCATTCGCGTTGATCTCTCAACTCCCGCGCCCGAGACGCCGGCCACGCGGCCCATACGCAATCGCTCCGTGAGGATCTTCGATGCGGCGAGCCCCTCGGGTAGGGTGGAATTGGCACAGGACTCCAAACTTGAACAACTGTCCGGCCTTGTTGCCGCAGGCGCACTTTCCGCGCTACCCCCAGAGGTGGCAGCGCTGGTAATGGACAAATTCATGGCGCTGCGCTTCGCCGCTCGCCAAGGGCTAGCCGCAAAATACCCGGTGCGTGCATCCGCCAGCAACCCGGTCGCAATCGGCAGTGATAACGACGCTATGATGCAGGAAGCGAACACGTTTGTTGCCGCGATGAAGGTCAATGCGCGCACCGTTGAGCAAGCAATTCAGATTTGCCGCGATGTAATTACGTGGCTGTCACTCGCTTGCCAGTGCACCACAGACGAAGCCTTCGCCTTGCTGACCGCACCGAAGAACGCGAACTAATCCGCAATGCGTCTACGTGGCCCACAATTGCCGCCCTGTGTGGTGCTTCGAATAGCACCACACATTGACGCGGTTGCGCTCCGCGCGGCACTGCGGGCCACGAACGCAACGCTGCACTACTGGCGCACGGCGCACGGCATGCCGAAATCTGTGCGCTCCGGAAACGCCTCGTTGACTGATACGCAGGCTCTGGCGTCATGGCTCTATCGGCACAACATCTCCGTTCGGTGGATTTAAACCTATGAACGCACCGCCCAACTTCGCCGTAATTCTCGGTAAATCATCGGTCGCGAAAGACGAACGGGGCCGCTTCGTATCCGGACCGGGCAATACCGGGAGGCCACGCGGATCACGCAACAAACAATCCGCCGAGTTGATGAAAGTTGTCCGAGCGATGGGCAATCGCGCTGTCGCCAATCTGTCCGACGCTCTGGACGCTAAAGAGCAATGGGCAACAACTCTGGTGCTTCGTTACTGCTTACCGAGCGCACGCACGCAAGAAATGCACGGCGCTGAACCGGAAGATATCAAGGAGGCGTTTATTGCTGGCGACATTTCAGCGGATGAAATGAAAGCGATTGCCACCGCAATTGAGAAACTGAAATCAGTCGCGGATATCGACGACTTGCGCGATCGCCTTGGCGAATTGGAACAATTTCTAAATGCCAATAAGTGATCGCGACCGCAGCAGGCTTGCTGCACTCATTGCGATCGTGAAGCCTGCCCGCAGCCTCGCGGCGAAGCTTGAAACGCTAACCGGTGAACAACGCGATTATTGTGAAAGATGGAAAGCGAGCAACGAGCGATGGTTTGAACGGTGCAAAGCTAAGCATGATGACGAAATCGAAATTCAAGCGCGCCCATACGCACAAATGCTTGAAGGGTCTGGACCGCCATCGATGCGCCGCGACGTAGAAACCGCGCTTTTCGACGAAACACCAAGGATACTGTTGACCGACACGGAAGCCGACGCGGCCCGCAAATGGAGTATCTACAATGATCAATGAAGCAAACACGGCGATGCGCGACCACTGCATTGTGCATGGTATTGTCGATAATTCGCCGCTTCGCGATGTGCGGATTTACAAGGTGTTTCACCCGCACCCAATGCTCTACTCATTCAATCGCGATGGCTTGATGCATTTTGCGATCGCAGCGGAATATGACCGCAGGAATGGCAAATATGCGTCCAATCGAAACGCCGTCATTAGAAAATGCGAGGCGCTCTATCTGGACAAATATCAGAGCGAGCCAGCGCGCGAGGTACAGTTTTTCGCCAATGTCACGACGCCTGATCTTTCGATTAGCCGCGAAACATTTCTTCGCATCGTACACCAGCACATCTTGACCACACCGGATCATTCGTTTGAAACACCGAAGAACTTGCAGTTGTTTTTCGAAAAGCAAACCAATTCGTTGAACGACGCTGAGCGGCTGTTCAATGACTACGTGGATCAGCTGGCAAGGCGGTTTCCAGACAAGTGCCGCGAATGGCGTAAATAGACCGGCGATCGGGCGGGCCGTCTTTCAATCGTCCAAGGCAACAGAGGCACCCATGGCGACGAATCTTAGCGACAACGATCACCGTGAGATTGGCGCGCACATTTTCGAATACATTCAGGAATTACTAGCAAAGGACGGCGACAGAGCCACCATCACACTTCACGCAGACCATATGAGATCGCTGGATAGATTCGTGATTTCCCAAATCGAATGCCCCGGCAGTTAGTCGCTGTGCGAACGGACGACCGCGATGAAAATCGCTAGTGGGGCCGAGTGCTGCAGTGATCTGCGCGGAGTGGGCGCGCGCGGCTAACCCCAGGTTCACGACTGTGCAGGCGTCGCAAATCGGTACACCGTGTTGGTGATATGATCATTGATGTTGGGCTACTAAAGGCATTTGCTTTGCGGTGTTTGAGGGGTTTTATCTGCGATGTCGAGCGCCGTTGACGCAATGGTGGTCGAAGACTTGAATAAGCAGTAAGCAGACACTCCGCATCTGTTGGGCGATGTGAGTTATTTCCGCGCGGGTATACCGTCTGCCGATGTCGCTTGCCTTCTCTGTTCCGTGCGCGATCAGATTTCGGTGGCCGACGACCTCGTTGATTCTGCCAATGTGCGCGCGTCGTCTGACCGGCAATCGTTTGATCCCAAATACTCGAAAGATCATTTGCAGTTGGGTATATCTAAAGTGCGACCCATCGTGCGGAATGACACTGTTGCCCGCAGCATCAAACGGCGTTTTCGATAGCGCTTTTTCGAATAGGCTAAGCCGATTTTCCCAAACCTTTCGTTCGCCTCCATCCCGCAGCGAGCTGAGTTCGGCATCTAATGCGAGCGCCAGTAGCGAAGGAATCAGGTCCTGCAGGCGATGGTTATGCGTGCGGATGGCGTCAATTGCGGCTCTCACTACGCTGCTCACCGTGTATTCGTAAGCCGCATATGCTTGGACAAAGACTAGACCTTTGGCAGTTGCGCCTTCATCACCCTGAAACCCCTTCGTTAAGCGAAAGAAAGACTCGATGGCGGCGAACCTCGCCTCAACTTCAGCTTTGATTTGAAGGAACATAGGCCTGTCCTAGGAATCGATCCCGACAGAACTCGATACGCCCCCTTACTGCACCCCGATCATTCGTTGCACCGGTGGTGTAGGAACGAAGTTCGTCGCAATCGATCCAATCTCCAAGGCCCTGAAGCTTGAGATGGTTTGTTTCTCTCAGTGCCAGCGCGGCACCAACGGCAATGCCTTCATAGAGATTGAGGGGAGTGCGACCCTTGCCACCTGCTCGGAAAAGTCCTTTGGGGAATGCCTTCGCGAGTTCGGCAAACACTTTTTCAAATTCTGTTTCGTGAGGCGCGGTAGCAAAAGATTTGCTCGCGTCACGCATGTAGTTATCGAGAAAGTCTTTGACGCTGTGGTCGAATTTTTTATAACGGTCGAGAAACGCGAAGTAGCGCAGAACGCATTCTTCCCGTGTTCCGTCGCCTTCCTGCTTTTTAGTTAGCTTCACGACGGTGTTGAAGTTTTTGTTCTTCGCAAGTGTGTCCAGCAGCGTTGCGAACGGGCCGTAGAACACACAGTCGCGAATTTCTTGATTCGTTAGCTCAATTCCGCCTGTATTCAGTCGCTCGAATAGGTCGATGCGAACTATCTTGTCGCTCTTGTCATTTAGGGTAACGACCTTGAGCGGACGCGTTCTGAAATGTAATTGAATGTTTGCAGGCAATTCGTCGAATGTTGCGTCATTGAACTTGGCAATCTTTTTTAGATTTTCGAGTTTCAGCGGCTCGCCAAGCCCGAGCTTAGCCCTCAGTTTGGCGTCGCCTGCAAACTTCACCAATGAACTGAGCCGCTGCACGCCATCAACAACTTCCCAAGTGCTGTCGATGTTTGTTGCCATGAACAGATTAGGGATAGGGATACCGAGCAGCAAAGATTCTATCAATTCGGAGCAGCGCTCGCTGTCCCAGCGAAACTGTCGCTGATAGACGGGGGCTACTGAGATTTCGCCGTCCTTCAGCATCCGCAGAAGTTCTTGGACCTGTATGTCGAATGTGTCGAAATCGACAGTGCGCCGCTGTTCGCTCAGTTGTTGCGCCAGTTCTTCTGCGGTGGCCATGTCGGGTTAGTCCTAGGGTGGTCCTGCGGGATCATAACGCGCTGATAGGTGGAGGAAACCGCCTTCTGCAACCATCCACACGACATGCGGTATTGTTGGTTCTTGGAGCGGGATTGGCAGGTGGGAATTGGTGCTGGCAGCAGGGATCGAACCCGCGACCCCGTGATTACAAATCACGTGCTCTACCAACTGAGCTATGCCAGCGACGGCCCCCGGTCATATCAGAACAGCGCCGATCGGGGCAATGGATCGCTGCGCATTTACCCAGTTGGTTACCCAGATGAATTCGAAAATATCTATCTATTTGAAATATCACCGACAATATCGATGAAGCCACGGTTTTGTAAACCGA
Organism: Bradyrhizobium sp. Pa8; assembly: GCF_052588265.1. NCBI lineage: Bacteria > Pseudomonadati > Pseudomonadota > Alphaproteobacteria > Hyphomicrobiales > Nitrobacteraceae > Bradyrhizobium > Bradyrhizobium sp. Pa8. The sequence goes on from NZ_CP176767.1 coordinate 5,979,781, forward strand.
AGGTCGGGGGTTCAATCCCCTCAGCCGGCACCACCGATTTAGCCGACAAGAACAGACACGGCACATTTAGCTTCGGTATCTGGTCCGAATAGCTCGGACCTATCCATCAACCCGCCGCGCACGGCGGGTTTTTCTTTTCGTGCGCCACCGGCCGGGTGCTTCCGACCAATTTCAACGGAAACAATGACTAGAACCGAGATCGAGGCGGCGATTTACGCCAGCCTCAAGAGAACCGCGCGTTGGCGCCGAACCATTGCCCAACGCTTCCCGAACGATCCCCGCAATATGGCAGCCGCTGATCGGCTTGGCGACCTAGCTAGACAGGTCTTTCTGACAGGCGAACAGTGCGCCGCCCTCGCTCCCCATTTCGACGATAGCGAGCGCTGGAATGATGTCCTGTCCGATACCAGCCGCGCGGTTGGCATCCGGCCGGGTCTCGATAGCTTCGATGCATACGCGCAACGCCTGATCGGTGCTCTGCAATGAATTGGGACCAATTCCTTACCGCTGAACTCACCCGCAACCCGTTGCCGGTGATCGACCCTCGCGACTGGCAGGACAAGCCGGTACCGCCGCGCGACTGGCTAGTTGACGGCCTGATCCCTATGCGGGTGGTCACGCTCTATTACGGCGACGGAGGAACCGGCAAGACGCTAACCGCCATGCAGTTGATTGCGGCGACAGCCCTGAAGCTCGACTGGTTCGGCAGGCCGGTGGAAAAGCCCGGCCCCACGCTGCTCTACACGGCCGAAGACGAGGCCGACGAACTGCACCGCCGCTTCGCCGCTATCGTCGCTCAGAGCGGCCACCAGTTGCGCGACCTTGAAGGGGTGCGTGTGATACCCATGGCCGGATTGGACCCTACACTGGCCACGCAAAGCGCTTCTGGCGGCATCTCAATGACAGGCCAGTTTGAGAAGCTTAAGAAGGCGGTTGAAGAGCACAGGCCGCGTCTGGTGGTGATCGATCCCGCCGCCGATGTCTTCGCTGGCGACGAAATTAAGCGCGTGCAGGTTCGCCAGTTCGTGCAGAAGCTTGCCAAGCTCGCCCTGGACAACAATTGCGCCGTGCTGTTGCTCGCGCACCCGTCGTTGACGGGACTAACCACGGGCCGTGGTACGTCAGGCTCAACGGCTTGGTCGAATAGTGCCCGATCGCGCCTGTACCTCGAAATGGACAAGGACGATCCTGATCGCCGCGTGTTGCGGGTGATGAAGGCAAATCACGGTCGCGTCGGCGAGGAAATTGCGCTGCGTTGGAACGATGGCGCGTTTGTTCTTGATCAGGGCGCTGATGGCGCGGCTGTTAGTCTGGCCAACCGTGCCGCTGATGACGTATTTCTTTCGACCTTCGTCAAGCTCACGGCCCAAGGCTACCGGTTGAGCCCCAAGCCGTGTGCGACGTATGCGCCAAAAATGATTGCTGAGAACGTCAAGGGCTACACGAAAGCCAAGATGAAGGAAGCGATGCAACGGCTGATGGACGCGGGCGTACTGCGCATCGAGACACAAGGGCCGCCGTCGCGGCGGTATGACATGTTGGTAACAACAGTCCACTGAAGCCCGCGAGCGGTACCCACGAACGACGTGGCCATCTTTCAGGTACAATGACTTGAGGGATGGCAACGCTATCGCGCAGGCGTGGCACTCATCTTGCTACGCTTCCGCCGATTTTGATATGCGACAAAGCTTCCGATAAGTGTTGCCAACGCGATAAATATTGCAAGCCAGGAAGCAAAGAGAACGATGTGGGAAACACTCAATGAGATGTCTGTCCATAGCACATCGGTCCGATTTCTAATTTCATTTAGTTCGCGCCCACCCAATAGCGGACACTTATCACCGAACTCGTGCAATGCGATTGTCGTACACGCGTAGCCTCTGACGACTCGCTCCGAGCTATTTAGAAGGGGGACTGTTAGCAATCTAAACAGAACGCTGTAAATGAGTGAGGAAAGGATCAAAAAGCCAAAACTCCACAACATAACTCGGCTCACGACCTGCTTCTTCGGCGAAGTCAGATGTTGGTACGTCATTGCAAGGACAACTAGCTGAGTGACAGAAGTGATTCCCGCGACCGCCATCGGATGCGAAGGTGGAGCTAACGAACCCAGAGCACCCAGAAACGGAACGACACCCGAGGTTACAGCCCAAGCGGAAAGCTTGCCATAATTCTTCAACAAGTCGTCGAACGATGCCATGCTCGGTGCCTAATTGACGACCCATCGCTTCACGCTGTCAGGCGTATCACTGAAATCTTTTCGCCGGGGTTCAGTGGAAGAGCCATCGCTGCGCTCAACTTGATACCAGTATGCTCCATCGAAGGTTGCTTCCTCACCGTGATTCAACGTGTTCCAAAGATTGCATTCCCTGAACTTCTTTGGATCAATTCCCTGCGATGCACAGAAGGTGTAGTATAGAGCTTCGATGTATCGAATCCTTCTCCCGGGCGGCTGTATCACAACGGTAACAGTATGGCCGAAGGTGCCACCACACTCTAGCTCCCAGGATATTCGGGGCAGTCCAGGCTTCGTCTGCCGATACGCTGCAAGCTTCGTTTTCAGCGCTTCAATGTCGTTTCCATAAAGGACTCTGGAAACATTGCCTCCCCGGATTCGCGCCAACTGACGCTGTTCAGCATCTGCCAAGCTCTTTTCCCAAACAGACGGCGGATACTTTGCCCATCGTAAAATCCTGTCCGCCTGAACCGTTTCTGCCGCGAGGAATCCCATCGCGGTTATCTGGTCATCTTTTGATCTGAATACTCCAGCGTCTTGCACGCATGGAAAATCAATCTCGCTTCCCGGCCGTCCAGTCCACTCATGTAATTCATTGCCTATCACTTGCTTCAGCAACGCATATTGTGCAGACGTATCGGCGCGCACTCGTTGTGTGGAAGTTTGCGCCTGAGCAGACAACACCGACAACCAACCTCCAAGAACAACCGCAACTATCCTGTGCAACATGGGATTCTCCAAATGAATTGGACGCTTCCCGACTGCGATGAATACAAAGGCGGCTAGCGTTGACGGTAGTGCGAGCGCACTGCTTACTCGCTCTGGGCAGATAACCCGGCGGCTAAGCCACCGGACGGCACACAGCGCGCGGGCGGCCCGGCCGGGGTAGGACTTCACGGTTTAGCTGCCTCACTCGAGCTTCATTGCTCGCAGCAAACTTCAAACTTCCATTCTATCGCAGATTTGGGAATGCGGGCTTTGGCAGCCTCGACAAGACTCAGCAAAATCTGCTGGAGACCTTTTGACTCGCAACCACAGCCCGTACGCTTATTAACATCCAAAAACAAGCTTAGGTTACGCTCATCGCCGTTAGCGCGCAACCGGTCAGGAATGTGGACTTAACACCGAACTATTCCTTCGCACCCTCGCTTCGCACTGCTTCGAACCCCTTCGCACTCATGTGCTTCGCACCCCCCTTATACCCCCGGCCGGTGCGAAGCCCGGCCCCGGTCTCCGAAGACCGGGCCGGACATCGCTCTAGCTCGTTGTCTCAGCCGAAAGTTGGCTTCAGCGCGCGAAGCGTCAACGTCTGCTACGGGCAAAAGCCAGAACTCAAGCGGTCCCAGTCGAACGGGCTCTTCTTTCGACGGCGGCGTTTCCGCCTTGTGGTTCAAAACCGCAGCGCCGAAATTTCGGTTTCGGCTAACGTCCTGAAGCGATTTTGCATTCGCAGAGCAAACGAGTTGAACAGCCGAAAATATGGGTCGCCGTGATAAGTGGTTACCGTGTCATAAAATCTCGCCGCATCGATACCAATCGTGTAGGCAGCTAGGTCGTCGCTCATAAGCCCAGAATTGATCATAATCGCTATCTCTTCGAAGAAACCCATGAATTGCTGCAACTCATAGTCAGACGGCTTCGGCAAGCCAGTCGAACTGTGTTGCTCGCTGTAAATCCATTGCCTCACCTTGATTAGCGCGTCCTCTTCTCTGTATCGCTTCTGGAACTCCTGAAACTTCTCGAACCTGCTTAGTCGATCCTTTGCTACTTCAAGTTCGTGGTCCCGCTTCTTTTGACTTCGATAAACCCAAACTCCCCAAAGAAACGTGCAAATCGCGATTATGGCGGCGACCGACGCGGTAATTGCTTTTACTGACTCGGATGTTAGGTCCACCTGGCTTCTCCGGCTAACCCGGTCTCACAATCTTTAAGTGTATCATTGCCAAGCCGAGCCGTCGATGGCCGCTATGGGTCGCAGGCAGACATCACTTCCCGTAGAGTCGTGGCTATCGAACATCTCGACGTATGGACACTCCACGATGGTATTCCATCTTCGTCGGCAGCCTGTGGCCGCGCCCCACGCCGCGAATTTGCAATTCTCAATCATCAGAAATTTTTCCGGCACGCAAAACGCGCACTTCTTGCACCCGCTAGTTGATCAACGCGCGATGGCCGAGAAAATGTCTTTCTGTTCAACCTGCATTTCTACTCGGAATTGCCCTTTTACCGATTTTAGGTAAAACCGAACTTCGTTTGCCTTTGACACAATTTCAAGATAGGACGCGGCACGCTCAGCCTCGCAGCGAACGTTGACTATCGCTCCTGCCACGACGCAAATCATTGGATAGGCATGATGAAACACAACGAAGACGCCACTTACCGATCCATGATTCAGTTCGGTTATTACCCCGACGAACTAATGGTGCGATATCTGCAAGCCGCGATACATGAACGACCTGAGGCGACGCAGGCCGAACTTCATCTTGTTGCGCTCGCGGGTGTGGAGCTATTCGGCGAACTTCTGAAGCATCGCGACGTAAACGAAATTCGGGTGCTCGCTTGGACCACTGAGGCTCGGCGCAGACCCGATTGGTCCGCCCCAATCTAACAGGCACCGGTCCTACATATCGTCAATCGCGGCTTGACTGCGCTCGCAGGTCTATCTGCTTGATCAAAAATTAACCCAACAACGCGCTCGTCGTGAGTGCGAACGATGATGCATTACCGACACCATGGCGAAACATGCTGGCGCTCAAACTCCAAAGAACCACCACCGCTTGCAACATGAGAGGATGGAAATTCGTAAGCGCAACGAATTAGAGCAGCTTGAAAGTGAAATGGCCGAGTCACCTGATGATATCGGTGCTACCTGGTCCGAGACACAATTGAATAAGCTATTCCGTACTCCGACAGTTCGCCAGCACAATACGGGCGATGGCGCATCGTTCGTCGAGTACAAGCGTCGCGTTCGGACCAAGCCAAGGTGTAACTTACAGATATCGAAGCCGCGCGGGCACAGCTTGGCCCCGCCGATCCCGGTCAATGATGGCGTCACCCTACGCAAGGTGCGGGGCGACGACGGCGCGTGGCGTGACGCTGTAGACCGATGGTCAACCGACCATCTCGCACCCCCGTCGGAGCTTTGCAACATTGTCGATATCTATCGCGTCGAATTTCCTCAGGAACAATACCCTGATCACGATCTATTTCGGCGAGCGCCCCGCAATGCTTCGCCCAGCCGCGAAAAAGACTCACGCGTACTCTTGCCACTGTTGCTCTATTTCGATCTGCACCGATCTACCGAACCATTGCAAACCAATTGGGGAGAGATTGACCCTCAAAAACTATTCGCGGAAGAATATGACCGTTCATCGCCGCTGCCGGACCGTGATCCCGATGCTGAATTAGAACTGAGACCTAGTTGGCAAGAGCTACAAGCTCGCTTTGATACCCCAGATATTGAGTATGCATCACGTTGGGTACGTACCGCCCCATTGTTGGCGAGGGTCGGCTATGTTTCACAGCACCGAAATGAAATGATCATACCTGTCGGCGGCAACGTCCTATATGCCGAAACGATCGGAAGCGGCGCGCGGATTATCAGGCTAGATGATCCTTCTGCTAGGCGTCACTTGCCGATATTTCGACTAGGTGATCTCGAATTCGCAACTGAAAGACACCAAGGTGGTAACACGCCACGACTTGGGCAATTACTCAACTACAGCAATCATCCCGTAAAAGACGCCTACGGCACACCCAAGGGACCGCAAAGCAAAGGTAGCGATCCACACTTTTGGAAGCCGTTGTACCCCCGTGCGACCTTCACCGGCGGCTTGCCTTATGACGTGTACTCCTATGATGAATTGCAATTCGGGTACTGCTTTGGTTCGAAGAGCGCAGCACCCAACGATCTACAGCCCTTTGACGATGTGGTGCAACGAAAGCTAGACAGAACGCATCTTCGAAAGCGTCTCAGCGCTAAAGAGCGGCTTGTTTCGGACATGCTCGTATGGAGCGAGCACACCACGAAACTCGCTGGAAGCTACGCCGATATCGGGGAAGCATACCTTGGCCACCCCGCCTCCAAGCGGACGTACCATCGATATGGCCTAGCTGCGGTCAAATGGGTCTCGCGGGCGATAGCCGACGCTCTTGTGTCAGTTTCTGCCGACTCGCCACGTCTTATCAAAGGAAACGCTCAAAGCTGGTCAAGCGTTAGCGCCCTGCACGATTGGCAGCGACGGCCTGCACCGGCGAACCGATTCCATCCCATGCTTTGGACGATCTTCCGGCCGAACAGCGTATGGCGGCTACAATGTTGCAGTCGCGCAACACGTCATGCCGAATGAGCGGCGACGCGTCATATTCTGACAACTCGCAACGTATTTTATTAGGGGGATCAATTCTTCGCCCCTAGCCCGACTCCGTTCTTAGTGACCTAAACGGTGTCGGGCTTTCATTTTTCAACCCCTCCGTTTGTGGCAGTCGCAGGCCGCCCAAGACTTACGAAAGGATATGCCGTGACAACGGCGAAAGAGCTTATGGAAGGTACGGCGCTAGTAACCGGCTTAGCGCTACCAAACGTTCAAGCGGCGAAGCGTCGCTTAATTGAAGCCGGTATCTGGGAGTCTGCTACAGGTTCTCACATCCCGGTCATGAATACATATTCGTTAGTGATGCTGTTGTTTGCCTTGCTCGCGGACGTTCCAGGAAAGGACATGCTCAGCGCAGCTTGTTCCTATTACGGCTTGGTCAATGACGAAGGCGACTCGCTTGGCGAAGTGCTCACGCGGTTGATTGACAGCTTCAAAGGTCCAAATGCCGTCTCGGCCATGGCCTATCGATCACGGCTTGAAGTGGATTGCAACTATCCGCGCGCACTATTGTCTCTTGAGACAAGAGACGGACAGCTTGAACTAATCTTCGGCCCGCAGTCGAAGAAATGGACGGACGCGAAGGTCCGACGATCGATGACGATCAGCGGAAAGTGCCTCTTCGACCTCGCTATTGGGCTCCATTACAATCGGTGGCCAGATCGTGTTTGAGTTCGTTAACAGGTTCTTCAAGAAATCATTCTCGGTCGCCGAACCATTCCACTTTCATCCGCACACCTCATCGGGGCTCGCAGTCGATCCGCATTCAGCGATGCGTGTGCCCGCCGTCAATGCGGCAGTTCGTGTAATCGCGGAATCTGTCGCCTCATTGCCGGTCAATGTGCTCAAGCTCAACGGCGATAGCAAAACCGTCGATCGTGACGGTCCCGTTTTTCGGTTAGTTCACAGTGAGCCGAATGACTTTCAGTCTTCTTACGAACTTCGGCTTCAGGTTCAGGTTGACACGCTTCTTAGAGGCAATGGGTACATCTACGTCAATCGCGCGGGTGGCGTTCCGCTCGAACTGATCAGATTGCCGCCGAGCACCGTCACCACGAACTATGACGTTGTAACCGGCGAACCCGTGTACTCGGTCCACGACGCTGCCGGAGGCACCCGCACCGTCCCGCATACGGATATGATCCACATACGCGCGGTGAGCGTGGATGGCATCGTTGGAACAGCGCCCATTCAGCATGCGCGCGAAGCCATCGGCTTAGCGCTCGCCATGGAGCAACACGCTTCGAGCCTTATGGGCAAAGGCGCAAGGCCGGGTGGCATCCTGAAGCTTAAGAGCCGACTGGACGATAAGACGCGGGAACGCTTCAAAGAGCAGTGGCAACAGTTCGTTGGCGGCAGTGCGAATTCGGGACGCACCGCCGTCTTGGATTTTGATGCAGACTTCACCCCGCTGACGTTTTCTAGTGTTGATCTGCAATTCACCGAACTGCGAAAGTTCCAAATCGAGGAGATCAGCCGCGCTTTCCGCGTGCCGCCGCATCTTCTAAGTGAAATGGGCCGCGCTACCTGGGGCAATTCGGCGGAAATGAATCGGTGGTTCTTGGACTCGACTCTGATGCCTTGGCTTCTGCAATGGCAGGGCGTTCTGAACCGCATTCTTTTCACTCCGGCAGAACGCGCAACGCATTCGATTGAGTTCGATACTAGCGCGCTCACTCGCGCCAACCTTCAAGCGCGGACAGAAGCCTACAGCGCGGCAGTAGGCGGGCCTTGGATGACTCCGAATGAAGCTCGGGCTCTTGAAAATAAGCCACCCATCGACGGCGGCGACAGGCTGATTGCCGCCAACGACGATTCACCATCAGAAAGGACACGCGCCGCATGAAAACAGGCGCACTATTTGACTTCGACACCAAGTCGCTGAGCGACGACGGGACGTTTTCCGGCTACGCCAGCCGCTTCGGGATCACCGACTTGGGCAGAGACGTTGTGATGCCGGGTGCGTTCACAAAGACGCTCCTGCAATCACCCGGCAAGATCAAGATGCTTCTACAGCATGACACCGCACGGCCGGTTGGCGTGTGGAAGTCATTGGTTGAAGATTCATTCGGCCTAAAGGTCACCGGTCAACTGGTTCTGGACTCGACGCAAGGTCGCGACACCTACGCGCTCTTGAAGGCGGGCGCACTTGACGGCTTGTCGATCGGGTACGTCTCGAAGAAAGATTCGTTCGATCGGACCAAGAACGTCCGGCGGCTCGAAGCCGTCGATCTTTTTGAGATCAGCATCGTTACGTTTCCCATGCTGCCTTCCGCGACAGTCGAACGTGTCAAGAGCCGCACCGACTTCACCCGGCTGGTACAGGCCATTAACGCCGCACACGCGGCCATTCTCTAAGGAAATTCATTTTGACTACCGCAACTACAGCCCGCCTTGAGACCAAGGCGGCAGATGATTTCGCTCACGTTGAAATTGCTCTGGCCAGGTTGGCCGAAACCGTCAACACAAAATCGGCAGCAAACGACAATCTCAAAGGCCGACTCGATGCGCTCGAACTGAAGATCAATCGACATGGATTGGTTGCAGCGAATGATAACAATGCCGCTGGCCCCGAACGTAAGGCGTTCGACTCGTATCTTAGGCGCGGCGAAGAGACCAAAACCTTGCGCGTGGCCGACGATACGGCAGGCGGCTTCTTCGCACCCGAATACTTTCAGGCGGAACTAGACCGCAACCTTGTTCTCTTCTCACCCATTCGAGCGCTCGCGCGGGTAATTCCGACGAGTTCCGGCGCCGTGCTTTGGCCGAATAGGCAATCCGGGATGACTGCGCAGTGGACGGGAGAGACAGCACCGCGCCCCAGCACGACCATGACGTTTGGCGAACGTCGCTACACCGTCCGCGAATTGAGCGCATACGTCGATGTCTCCAATCAGATGCTTGAAGACGCCGAGATGGACATCGGCGCGATGCTCAATTTCGAATTCGCTGAGTCCTTTGGGCAGGCCGAGTCGGCAGCCTTCGTCAACGGCGCAAGTATCCTGTCACCTGCGGGCTTCATGCAGGACACGACGATTGGATATACCGCGTCCGGGTCTCCCGGAGCGATTGCAGACGCGAACGGCCAAGCGGACGGGATCATTGATCTGTACCATTCGGTCAAGACGCCGTACCGAGCGAATGCAGTTTGGGGAATGAACTCCAACACGCTAAGCGCCGTGCGCAAGCTTAAGGATAAGAACGGCGATTACCTGGCCTCCATGCAGGGCGTGAACAACGCTCCGGCAACCACCTTGCTCGGTCGGCCAATTGTAGAAATGCCTGACATGCCCGACGTTGCCGTTGGATCGTTTCCGATCATCTTCGGTGAGTTCGGCGCGGGCTACCGGATTTTCGATCGTGTCGCGCTATCGATCATGCGTGATCCCTATACGCAGGCTTCGAACGGGCTGACCAGGTTCTGGGGGCGTCGCCGCGTGGCCGGTGGCGTTGGCAAGGCTGAGGCACTGCGCAAGCTGAAGGTAGCCGTTAGCTAAGGTCCCACGAACGGCCGGTGGTTCGCCACCGGCCAAACTTTCCAGAGGGGGGCCTTCGACCGGCTCCCAGATGAAGATTCACGAACTCCAATTTCAGGATTCCAAATTGAGAACCCGAACCCCTACCGCCGTCCTAGAGGCGCGCGGATCATTCGCCCGGCACCCTGAGAGGCGGCGCGAGCGCCAAGATGAACCCCGACCGGATACGCCCCTTGGAGACCCGCCTACGCGGCTCTGTGCGGCTGAGAAGACGGCTTGGACGGAAATGCAGGCCGAAGGATTTTGGCTCACCAGCGCCGACGCCATGATGGTTGAGATCGCCGCCAACCTGATGTCTCAGCAACGAAGCGGCCAGATCGATAACCCCGCACGCGCGCTCTTGGTGTCCACGCTGATCAAGCTCGGCTTTGGCCCGACAGAGCGCGCCAGGATGAAAGTCATACCGCAGAAAGAAGAGGCAAATCCGTTTAATGAATTCGTTTAGCCCTTACGCCAGCGCGGGCGCTCGCCTAATTGAATGCGGCCATTCGGCTATCCCTGTCATGCCGGGAACGAAACGACCCGGCATGTACACTCTAGGTGCGTGGCGCGGCACGTCAGATTGGACTCGTTTCTGCAATCGGCTTCCGACTGAGATCGAAACCGACATTTGGGATAAGTGGCCCGATGCCGGTGTCTGCGTGGCAATCGGCCACCAGCTTAAAGTCATTGATATCGACACCGACGACGGCGCTCTAATGGGCGCTGTCCTTTCGGTGCTGCCGTACAGCGATGTGATCAAACGCGGCGCCAAGGGTTTCAGTGCATTCTATCGTGGCTCGCCTGCGATCGTATCGCAGCCCTTCAGCGTCGGCAAAGAACGTGTGGTGGATTTGCTCGCCCACGGCCGCCAGGCGTTGGTTCCGCCGACGATCCATCCAATCACCAACCTTCCCTACGTTTGGAATGGCACAGACTCACTTGAGAACACTTCGATTGATCACCTGCCGGAGCTTCCTGATGAGGTGGCAGAACGGCTTAAGGCAGCATTGGCTCCGTTCGGGTACGAACCACCAAGGGCCTATGAGACGGGCGAAGGCGACACCCTATGGCGCGAGCTAAACGACACGGCCTTGCGCAACTTGGACCGCTGGGTGCCTGCGTTGAATCTTCCGGGCACTTGCAGATCAGGCAAAGGTTATCGCGCGATTGCGGCTTGGCGTGGTGTCGAGAACGCAAACCTCTCCTTCCACGCGGAAGGAATTCGAGATTGGGGCGCCGATGAGCCGCATACACCAATCAATATCGTGATGTTGGCCAGCGCGTGCGATCTCTACAGGGCTGTTGATTGGCTCACGAAGCAAATTGACTTCAAGCCTTCGCTTCCGGCTGCCAATGATGGCTTCGACGTATCGGCGTTCAGTAGCAGGCGGCGACACCCCTCGTTCACCGGAACCGGTTAGCTTCACCGAATCAGCCAGCTAGACACCGCCATACGACTATTGACAGATGTGAACGTTCTTGTTATGTTCTTATTTCTGATTGGTTGCAACCAGAAATCTCTGCTACTTGGACCTCTGGCGCACAGGCGTACCCGGGGGATCGTTTCGTTATGGGGCTCCTAGATCAAGAGTTGCTGGATGGCATCACCATTCAGCGAATGATTTTTCATGTCGTCGGTCCAAGTGACGATGACTTGCAATTGATGGATGAAATCGATGCTTCCGGCTTCGATGACTTCTTTCTAGCGCGCATTCGCGAAACGAATGTCGGCAATCGTTTCAACTTCATCGGGCCGGACGCAGGCGTTCGCCCTTCCCTCAAATCGATAGCAGATAATGCAACGAAGTTTGTCACAAGAACAAAACAACTGACCGAATCATTTCATGGCGCTCACAAAGTGGCGCCCATGTCATCGCGCGGCGCCTTTATTGTGGCGCAGCTTGGTGGCCTCAATGTCCCAGCATTCGCGCTCATCAAGCTCGATGATCAAACGGTGCTGCGATATCAGCAAACGAAAAAGGCAGACGGCAGCATTCGCGCAAAGGTGACGGAGGTAGACAATACATTCATCGAAGATCGCAAGGCCATGCAAAAGTCGGCACTGATCGTACTGAATGAAGATCAAGATGGCGGCCAGCTTGCTGTTTACGATCGTGTCAACAAGCGTAACGTTAGTGAGTATTTCAAAACCTTCTTGGGAGTCCGTCGTCTTTATACGCCCACGGACGCGACCGGTCGTCTTGTGGATGCCTTCGCCGACAGCGTGCGCAAGTTCAAGTCATTGATGCCCGACACCGTAAAGAACAACTGGCGAAAAAACTTGCACGATGCCGTCCAAGCGCGCGAGACCATTGAGCCGGGAGACGACTTGAATGTTTTCGGCTCGCAAGTCTTCGGTGCGTTCTGGCAAGATGACAGTTTTCGCAAACACATCGATCGGTCACTTCATCACAAACGCATTTCAGGTGAAGTTATCGAAATCGACAAAGAACGTGTCAAACCACCGCCCATGCGGAGACTGAAAACACGCGAGAATGTTCTAATCATCTATCCCAAACAATTAGAGGACGCGGGTGACGCGCTTGTGAGGGTAGACAGGCATTCCGACGGACGCGCCACAATTACGATTCGAACGTCAGGAATTGATGACGATGACCTCGCAGATGAGACTGCTAGCCGTCGGCTTGCGCAGTAACAGCGTTTCGCCGCCGACCGAGACTTGCGATATTTTTCAGCAAAACGTCAAAGTCGGCGGTCTCAACCATTGGAAACAGTTGCAATCCATTAGATCGGACGCTGCGGCGTTTGGAGTTACCATAAGCGTTACAGATGCCGATCTTGATGATGAATACGATCTGCTCGGCGAGCAGATCGAGACGTTTTCTGATCGGACCTTCTCGGTTCGAATCGTCAAGCTACGGTCAGAGCGCGCGCTGAAGTTCTTGACGATTGATGGACTTGATCAGTCGATTCGATCTGATGCTTCACGGCTTGAAGAAAGCAGCGAAGTCATCGTCGCCGAACTTCCCTCTGAATTTAAGTGCGACCAAGCGGGCATCAAGATTGGGCCATGGCCAGACGATTGGGCTGGCACAACGGCCGACCAGGAAGTGACTATTCGTCCACGTCGCCTAGTCAACGACATGTCCGGCAAAGGGTTGCTGCCAGCCTCCCCGCGCGTCTGGATCGTTGATGACGACACTGATGCTTGGTGGTCCGATCGAATTCGGCAAACGGCAATACGGCGTCTTGCCTTGTGCATTCCTGACGCCATTTCGCTCGATAGCGATGGTCGTGCTTTAGCGCATGTTCGCGCTGGTCGAAAGATTACAGCCGAAATCGAACAAGACACCACCAAGGAAAGCGATCGGGCTTTTCACATTCTTCTATCGGAAGTTTGCCGTTGGATTTATTTTGAGGGCCCTGACGCCGAGACTCGACATAGTTTGCTTGCGGCAGAATTGGTAAGGCTCTTCCCTCCTGACGCGTCGTGGTTGCGGGGGCTTAGAGAGGCATTGAACGGGAGTCTCGAAGCCGCGCGGACGGCCTATAGATTGCATCTACAGGCGAAGGGTGTCGATGCGCTTAAACTGATGTCTGACCTTCGAAAAGGTCTGTCCGATGACGTTCGATCTCTAGGCAACAACACGGCTTCACTCTCTTCTGGCCTCTGGCGCGATGCAGCGGTTGCCTTTGGCGTTGTCGTCCTGAAAGCAACGACGGCAACCTTGGGGTTTTGGCTCATTTGGTTTGCTATAGCTTATTTGGTAGCTAGTTGTGCTTTTACGGTGGTCGCCGCCACCAGTGCCGTAAATGCAATTGCAGAGAATGAGAAAAGCTTCCGATCCCGCCTGTATGCGCCACTTCTCCTAGAAAAAGACTATGAAGAGCTTGCAGCAAGGCATTATCGCACGGCCTTGAAAAGCTTTAAGTGGTACCGCTTCTTTGTTGTTGTTGCGTACGGGATAGCGATCGTGGCGCTAGCATGGCTTGCTCAATCATCGATTGCGCAAGAGAACCTTTTCCGGTTCGTCGCTACGCACGTTCGCCAAGTATAGGTCCCGGTTTCATCCGACTCTGAGAGAGATACTGAATGTATCGCGCTGCCGTAACGCCACTCTATGTCGCAGGCTTGCTACTATGCTTCACGTCTTCTCCCTCAAGGGCTGAAATGACAGCTTCGGAGCTATTGAAACGGTACGATTTTGGCAGCCCTACCGATCGGGATTACTTCGAAACAATAGTATCGCAGAATCAGAATGGAATATCGTGGGCAAACTCGTATTTGGAGTCGATACGGAAGCAAACGCCGCTCTATTGCACCCCCGATCACCTTGTTCTAACTGGATCACAAATTATCGACATGCTGCGGCGAAATATTAAGGACAAACCGGAAGATGGGAATCTTCCCTTCGGAATTGCCATACTATACGTGAATATAAAGGTCTTTCCGTGCAACGCCGCGAACTCGCGCCAGAAATAGCGTTCGGCCTCAGCGATCTGGACATCACGGAGACGGCGGCAGCGGCGGCGGTGAATTCCGATTTGGTCCGATGTAACCGACGACGCTAGACCATCGGATATTAATCAAGCCGAAGTCTGTATCTACGCTCAGAAACTCGTCTCCATTGTGTGAGTACAGGCGCTCGCGCTTGATTGGCATCAGATACCCATTAACGAGGTCTGCCTGCGTTAGCCTGTTTTGTGACAACACAGCGTCTTGCTGCTTGCGCGATAAGGGGGCGATACTTTGATAGTCATCGACTAAGGCTGTTGATGACCAAGAAGCGGGCAACGGCCTGTCGCTGTTCGTGACATCCTTCATCCGAAACAGTAACCCTTGCGCATACATTGCATCTGTTTGCCGGTCGGCTTCTGCGAACATCTTCAAGCCGTTCTTTCGGGCCGCATCAGAAGCCACACTTTCGAGAAAGCCCAGCGCCGCACCCGCGCCGATGGCCCAGGTTGGGGAGCCAATAAATCCGATTCCGGTTGATACGCCGCCCATCTTTGAAGCGGCTTCCGACCTAAGGCCGCTGATGATGGCGATGCTTTCAGTCGGGTACAAAGTCACGCCGTGGATTTTGAGCGTTTGGCCGGATGAAAGAACCGCTACAGCATCACTGCCGTCACTATCGTTTCGCATGATCGCCTTCTAGCTTCACCTAAGATTGGCAAGTATTTATCGTTGCAGGTTGATTTCTAGTGAAGCGCATTCGCCTGCGAAAATCGGAGGTGGCGTTGCCAGTCAGGCTCTAGCCTTCTCTCAGCCGAACGCCAACGCCCTTCCCGCCCTTCGCTGGAATCAATTCAATGCCCGCGTCCTCAAGCGCCCGCTGAATTGCCTTTAAATTTGCGGCTGTCGTTTCACGCCGTTCACTCTCAAAATTCTTGACGGTAGCCACGCCGAGCGTCGCAGCAGCGGCTAGATCGGCTTGCGTCCAGTTCAGAAGGCCGCGCGCGGCGCGGGATTGCTGCGGCAAAATACTCAAAATGTCACCAGAAGGATCATTGGATTCTTTTTATATCTATCATAAGGTGCGTGAATGATCGACTCTAATCTCCATCCTGCGACCAACGGTGGTCACAGATACACCGACCATGGCAGTGCAGCACTGAAGATCGAGGATGATGAAACGAAGGCCGCGCTGGACGCGTTCGTGATCGCATTGGCGAAGCACTACGCGCGAATCGACCATTTGGAAATGGAAGCAGCCAATGACAATACACTCCAATAGCGCGCCTAGAGTGGCCATTTATGCTCGCTATTCGTCCGATCTGCAAAACGATAAGTCAATTGAGCAGCAAATTGGTCTTTGCGAAGCGTATGCAGCCAAGAACGGCTGGCAGGTCGTTGATCGGTTCGAGGATCGAGCTAAATCGGGTGCATCTGTCTTCGGTCGGCCTGACTTCATCAAGATGGTTGAGGCCGCCGATACCGGCCGGTTTGATATCGTCCTATCGGAAGATTTAGACCGGCTTTCCAGAAGTCAACGCGACACTGCCGAACTCTTCGAAGAAATGTCCTTCAAGGGCGTTGAGATTTACACCTGCTCGGATGGCCGCATCAACGAAATGCACGTCGGCATCAAAGGTGTGATGAACAAGCTCTTCCTAACGAACCTTGCCCAGAAGGTGCGGCGTGGACAGAAGGGCGTACTTGACGAAGGGCGCAATCCAGGTGGTGACATTTATGGCTATCGTGTCCGCAAGGGCGAAGCTGGAGTCCTTGATATCGACCCCGAGACCTCAAAGGTTGTGAAACGAATATTTGAGGAATACGGAAACGGGGCTTCGCCTCGAAAGATTGCCGCCAATCTTAATCAGGATGGGATTCCATCCCCTCGCGGCGGTGTGTGGAACGCGTCAACCATCAACGGCAATATTGCGCGGGGCCAAGGCATCTTACTGAACGAGCGGTACGTCGGCCGAGTTGTTTGGAACAAGCGCAAAAATTTCAAAAACCCCAAAACCGGTAAGCAGGTTCGGCGCGACAATCCATCTTCCGATTGGGTTTACAAAGAAGTGCCCCACCTTCGTATCATAGACGACAAGCTCTTTGGCCGGGTTAAAGAGCGGCGAATGGAGGCCGGAACACCTTCCGCACGCAGGGCACCAAAATCGACCCGATTGCTGTCCGGTTTGTTACGCTGCGGCGCTTGCGGTTCTGGAATGACATTGGACGGAAACGATCGGAGTGGTCCCCGCATAAAGTGTAGCCGACACAGAGAAAGCGGAAGCTGTTCGAATGGCGCAAAATACTATGTGGAGAAGATCGAAAGCCTAGTTGTTAGACGACTGAACGAAAGCATCGATAACCCCGAGCGAATGGGCAAATTCGTTGAAGCCTATGTGTCCGAAAGGCGCGCACAGTCCGCCGCAGCGACCAAGAACAAAGCGAAGCTCGCATCCCGGCTAACCGTCTGCAAGAAGGAAATGGACCGTCTGATTGACGCCGTAAAAGCCGGGGTATTCGAAGCGCACGAAGTCGCACCGAAAATCGCAGCCAACCGACAAGAAGCGGCCAACCTAGAAAGTGAAATTGCATCGGCTGACGAGTCGATATCCAAGGTCGATTTGCACCCGGCTTCCATTGCCCGGTTCAAGACCCATTTGACCCAGTTATCCGGTCTCGAAGAGAAACCTAACGAAATCCTCCGGGACAGCATACGCTCATTAATCGACAGCGTAACCGTCCTGCCCCGACGAGCCGGTGAGGATTACAGGGTTGAGTTGAGGGGGCGGCTCTTTGTCCTCTTAGGGGAACCGGATTGTCGGCTAAACAGGGTAATCCCCTCAGCCGGCACCAGCGCTTGAGGCGGATACCTCAGCTTGCATTCTTCGGTGCACTGCTTTGCTTAAAGTGCTTCGCACCGTTGATTTCGACCCAGCCATGTTTCGACTGCTCGAAAACCGATCTTTGCGGAGCCGGGAAATTCGGGTCCGCTATCGCGCCGACGGCGACGCCGATCATCCCTGGCAGATTGTCCGCCTTCCAGTAGACCGTCGAACCGCAATTGGTGCAAAAATAGCTGCGGACGTTGCCGCCGCTCGCGGCCTTGCGAACGTATTCGCTTGGGGTCCCCGAGATCGTGACGGCCTCAGCCGCGTAGAAGGCACCGACGCCGAAGGGCGCACCGGTTCGGCGCTGGCAGTCCATGCAGTGACAAGCAACGACCGCGCGGGATGGCCCCGCGAGCGACAATGCAACGGCGCCACAACTGCATCGGGCATCGCTCATCGCGCCTCCCTGCCTCGCGCTCACTCCGTTCCCACCTCGAACGCCAGCAGCACGTTGCCGGCGACACCGCTCCATTGGCCGTAGCCGGAATTGGTATAGAGCATGCCGCCGGCGATGACCGGCCCGGGACCGTCGATTGCGCCGCCATGGGCGGGGACGCCGTTGACGGCCTTGTAATCCTGCGCGGTGTCGAACTCCCAGAGCAGCTTGCCGTCGCTGGCATAGGCACGCAGGAAACCGCTGACGCCGCCGGAGAACACGACGCCGGGGATCAGGCTCACCGCCGCCGACAGCGCGGGGCTGCATTGGAGACGATCGCCACAGGCGACCGGAGGCACCTCCATCACGACTCTCCCGCTGGCGAGATCGAGGCCGAACAAGCCGCCGCCTTGCGTGGAGTCGAGACGTCTGGTGCCGTCACGCAGGAAACGCACGTCGGAGTTCGCGACATAGATGTGATCCTGATCGGCCGCCGAGCCCCATTCGCTGCCGCCAAGCGCACCGCCCTTCCCAATCCGCGTCTGCCACAGGATCTTGCCGCCGTCGTCGGGATCGAGCGCGTGCACGACGCCGGATTTCTGTGCGATGGCAAGAACGCGCCTGCCGTCGCGCAGGGTCACCAGGATCGGTGACTGGCCGAAATCGTGGTCGGGTCCGTGATCCTCGGGACAATTGGTCTTGTCCGCGCCGTAGCATGCCACGACATAAGCGTCCTTCGGTGTGGCCTGCTGGCTCCAGAGCAGCTTTCCCGTCGCAAGATCGAAGGCGAGAATCGCGTCACTCATTGCGGATGGCGGATTCGAATAGGAATTGCTGGTCGCGACATAGATCGCGCCGCGCTTCACATCGATCGTCGGCGCCGACCAGATCGCGGCACCGGACGGGCCGAACAGCTGCACGCCCTTCGCGTTCTTGTCGGTCGGATGCGGCACTTCCGGGATCGTATAGGCTTGCCAGACCGGCTTGCCGGTCGCGGCTTCCAGCGCCACCACGCTGCCGCGGAAGGTGCAGCATTCGTAAGAGGCTTGCGAGCCGGCGGCTTCCTCGAGCGAGGACACCGGCACGTAGAGCACGCCGGAATGCAGCACCGGTGCGCCGGTGATGCGCGCGGCCGGATGCTCCTCGACCTTGGTCTTCCAGATCACCGCCCCCGTCAGCGCGTTCACGGCATAGGCATTGGCACGCAAATCACCGAAGAAGATCGCGAACTGATCGGAGCCGGGAAGCGGTGCGACCGTGATCGCGGCGCGCACCGCCACATCGATCGCGAACGTCCACAGCGTGCAGCCGCTTCGCGCGTCGAGCGCGTGCACCTTGCGGTCGGTGCCGCCGATGAACAGCAGGCCGCCCATGATCGTCGGCGGCGCAAAGGATACCGAGGCGCCGGCAAACGCGTAGGCCCATTTCAACCGCAGGCGCGGCACCTGCGCCGCGGTCAGGCCCGCCATGTCGGCCGGCTGGAAGCGGCTGTTGTTGAGGTCGACGCCCCACCCGTTCCAGCGTGGACCGTCGAGCGGTTGCGGAAAGCCGCTGATCTGCTGCGTGCAGCGGCCCTGCCCGTCGGACGCGCTGCTGATCGCGGCCTTGCCGGTGACGAAAGCAGCAATCGCGCGACGCTCGTCGTCGCTGCGCTCCTTCGCCATCGCGGCCATGCTGCCGGAGGTCAGCGTCCCCAGCACGTGATCGAACGACATCGCCCGCATGGCGCCGCGCGCGGGCGCGCGGTTCTGGGCATCGCCGGCATCGTGACATTGCGCGCAGTGCGCTGCGTAGAGCGCAGCGCCGTCCTGCTGCGCCAGTGCCGGCGCGGAGCACCAGATCAACAGAGCGGCTACGACAAAACTCGGCCTCATGGCGTTCTCCGGCATCGTCGGCACGCGGCCCAAAGATCACGTCACACAACCTGAAGTGTATCGCCAGTGCGATCGCGGACGCAATGGACGTTCCGCCTGCGTCTGTCACATCGCCGTGGCCATGCGGACGCGACCGGGCAATTCATCCAGACGCCATAGGGCAAGGCTCTTGTCGCGCCAGCCGCCGCCACCCTCCTTGCAACGCTCGTTGATCAGCGCGCGCGGCGAGGGCCAGTTGAACGGCGCCCTCGCCATCTTCAGCGCGCGCCAATCGCCATCCGCGCAGTCGCGATTTGCATCCCATTCGGGAAATGTCGTGACCAGCAGGAAGCCCGCGCCGCTCTCGGCAAAGCGGGCAACGGCGCGCGCGATGTTGTCGAAGCTCAAATGAACCAGGCAGTCCCGGCACAGGATGACATCCGCGCGCGGCAGCGCATCGCGCGTGATGTCGGCAACGAGAAACCGGCCGGACAACTCGCCGCCGGCCACACGCCGGCGATTGGTCTCGATCAGCGACGGCACGATGTCGATGCCGGTGTAGTCGATGTCGAACTTGATGCGGCCGATCCAGCCGGCATCGCCGCAGGGCGCATCGAGCAGCGAGCGCGCGCCGAGCCGTTGCAGCAGGGGAGGAAGCTCCTCCCGGAGCGCGGCGGTTGCCAGGTCCTCCGAGCCGAGGCCCGAGACGGATGTGGCCGCGCCCCACAGGTTGGTCCGCTCGATCCGCTCGAACCGCGCGGCGAGATCGAGGCCGTCAAAGTTCTCGCGGTCCGCAACGAAGCGCTCGTGGGCGAGCACGGGTGGACGATTGGCGATCATCGGGCGGGACTCGCGTCAAGATTCCGTCGCGGACCCACTATACAGCCGCAGCGTCGCCTGCGAAATCGCCGGCCGCTTCCCTCAGGCCGGCTTCTGCCACTCCATGATGTGGAAATAGGGCACGCGGCGATGAACGGCATTCCTCTCGGGATCGCCGCCTGCGGGCTCCGGCTCGACGAACAGACGCAGTTGAAGGCCGTGATCGAGCAACAGCGTCATGTAGGTGCCGAGCGGACGATGCCAGTTCTGGATCCGGATGCCGCGCCAGCTCACCCAGATCGGCCGCTCCTCCATGTAATGGTCGATCGAAAATCGCGGGATACCCTCGCCGTCCCGCGTCCAGCCGTCGGGCTGGCCAGCGGTGTTGAAGCTGGTCAGGTTGGCGATCAGCAGCGTGCCGCCCGGCCGCAGCGCCGCCACCATCTTCGCGATGGCCGCGCCGAGGTCGGGCACGTCGATCAGGCTGAGATAGCTGACGACCAGGTCGAATTCCGCACTGAGCTCCATCGTCTCGGCGCGGCCGAGCCGATAGTTGCCGGTCGGGTCCAGCTCCCTGGCGCGCGCAAGCAACGCTTCGGTCGGATCGAGGCCGGTGGTGCGGATGCCGACGCGCTGCATGATGCGGCAGAAGCGCCCCTCCCCGCAGCCAACGTCGAGCGCATTGCGAAAGCCGCGCCCTTCAATCCGCGCTTGCATCGGCGCGTCCAGGACGAAGCGGCGGCCATAGTCGCCGTCTTCCCCCTGCTCTATGATCCAGGCGGCCGCGGACGCGGCCCAGCCGTCGCTGACGTCCTCGTTCATGGGTCGACCTACGGGAATGGTGTTGGCCGCGCGTATCGGGCTGCGCGGCTACTGACCACGGATTGGATCAGAGTTCAACATCAGGTAGCCTGCGCATCCGATGCGCTCGACCACCAGCAAAGAGAAGGCCAAAATCGTTGCCGGCGCCGTGACGGCCGTCGTCATGACGGCCATGCTGTTGGTGTTCGCGCTCGGCCTTTTGCTTCCGCATTAGGCGCGGTGAACGCGGCGGACGAGTGCCGCCGCGCACACTTACGCCGCGCGCACCGTGCGGAGGAATTTTCCGACTTCGTCCTTCAGCCGGTTGCTGTCGGTCGCCAGCATCTTGGCGGTCGAAAGCACCTGCGAGGACGCCGAGCCGGTCTCGGCCGCGCCGCGCTGCACGTCGGTGATGTTGGTGGAGACCTGCTGGGTGCCGTGAGCGGCCTGCTGCACGTTGCGCGAGATCTCCTGGGTCGCGGCGCCCTGCTCCTCGACGGCCGCGGCAATGGTGGAAGACACCTCCGACAGCCGCTCGATCGTCGCGGAGATGTCGCGGATCGCGTTGACCGATTCCTGGGTCGCGGTCTGGATGCCGGAAATCTGCTGGCTGATCTCGCCGGTCGCCTTCGCCGTCTGCTCGGCCAGCGTCTTCACCTCGGAGGCGACGACCGCGAAACCGCGGCCGGCCTCGCCGGCACGTGCCGCCTCGATCGTGGCGTTCAGCGCCAGCAGGTTGGTCTGGCCGGCAATCGTGTTGATCAGCTCGACGACGTCGCCGATCCGCGTCGCCGCGATCGAGAGTTCGCTGACCCGCTCGGTCGTGGTGCGCGCCTGGGTGACGGCTTCGCCCGCCATCCGCGCGGATTCCTGCACCTGCCGGCTGATCTCGTTGACCGAGGACGACAGCTCCTCCGTGGCGGTCGCAACCGACTGCACGTTGCCGGTGGCTTCACCCGAAGCGACCGCGACCACCGAGGTCAGCTCCTGCGCGCGCTGCGCGGTGGTGGCCAGCGTCGAGGACGACGCTTCGAGTTCGGTGGAAGCGGACCCGACGGTTTCGATGATCTCGCCGACCGCACGTTCGAAGCCATCGGCCAGGTTGACCATGTCGCGACGGCGCTGCTCGGCAGCCTGCTTCTCGATTTCGAGCTGCGCAGCCTTGAGGCGTTCGACCTCGAGCGCGTTGGTCTTGAACACTTCGACGGTCTTGGCCATGTCGCCGATCTCGTCGCTCCGGCCCTTCTCGGGCACCTCGGTCTTGAGATCGTTGCGGGCGAGACCCTCCATGGCGAGCTTGAGCCGGGCGATCGGCCGGGACATCGCATTGAGGCCGATGAACAGTGCGATCGCGATGCCGACGATCAGGCCGCCGGCGCTGACGCCGATCACGGTCCAGGTCGCGGATCTGGCGTCGCGGTTGATGGCTTCCTTGCGGTTGCTGACCGCCTGTGCGGACTCGGTTACGAACTGGACGATGCGTGCGAGAGCCGCGTCCAGCACCGGATCGCACTCCTTGTGCGCACGTTCGGCGGCCTTGGCATTCTCCTCCACGCTGCTTGCCTGCGCGCCGGCCTGGAGTACCGGATCGCAGCTGGCGAACGCGGCCTTCAGCTGGTCCCCGATGCTCTTGACCTGGCTGGCGCGCGACCGGTCGTCCTGCACGGCCGCATCGAGGTACTGGCCGATTTCGCTGCGGTTCTGGTTCGCGATCTTGAGACGGCCAGCGTTGCCAGCCTCCGTCGCCTCAGTGAAGACCGCATAGAGCGCGGCATGATAGGTCTCGGCGCGGCGCTGGGCCCGCGTCAGGTTGAGCGCCGAGGATTGCGCGGCGGAGAGTTCGGCAAATCCGTCGACAGTCGCCGAAAGTTCGCGCGCCGCGAAGCCGGCGACGGCGAGCATCGCGCAACCCATCACCGCCACGATCAGCGCGACCTTCCACACGATTTTCAGATTGTTCAAAAAGCCCATCACAGCCGCCCCACTGCTTCTGCCGACGCATAATCCCAGCAACGGGCATTGGAACCGGCGGACGTTAAGATTTGATGCCAAATGCCCCGAGTAGTCTTACGGAAAAATAACTATTCGGGGGGTCGACGTAAGCTTCGTGTAAGCTTCAGCCAGTTTTGGGGGCGTGATCCGGACATGACCGGCCGGAACCGGTCGCTGGCGTGAGCCGTTGTCGGCCCATGCGGATCAAGGAAGAAAACCGAAACATGTTTCTGCTGGCGACGGTGACGCTGTGCTGTGTCGCCGTGGCCGGCACCGTTGCGCTGTTCGAACTGGCACCAGGGCCGGCTCCGGCAACGCAGGTCGCCGAACGCGCGGCGATCGACGTTACGGCTTCGACGCCGGTCCGGGTGGTCGGGGCGCCGTTCGAGCCCAACATCAACCCGCGCGAGCGCTAGCGCTCACGTCGGCGATGCCTCCGTGCCCGCCTCGGGCCGGCCTTGGGCCCGCGCCAATTCCTCCACGAACGCGATCACCTCCGCCCGCTTGTCGGGCGGCAGCGACAAGAACGCACGGACGAGCCTCAGGCCCTGTGCTTCGTCGGACTTGTCTGTGTTGACGTCCATTCCTCACTGTCGGGCGGGCGGGAAAAATATGCAATCCCCAGCCGGACACCTCCTTGATTCGGCCGGCCAGCTTTGCTGGAATAGCTCCAACAGAGGTGGACCATGAAGTGGATCAGCGAGCGCGACGCACTGATCGCGCAGACGATGGCCTTCGTCCAATCGGTAACCGGCAAAAAGGATCATCCGCCGGAGAGACCGACGGCTGCACCGGACGTGCCGGTGGGGACCGTCACGGTCGAGACCGTGGCGGTCGAGACCTTCGCGGTCGAGATCAAGCCGCCGCAAGTCGTGCCGCACGCCCCGCCCGACATAATCCCACCAGCACGGACAAGCGGCGATTTCCGCTCCGAGATGCAGGCCCGCATCGCCAATTTCCGCAAGCATCAGGAGCGATTCGAGCGCGAGCGGGAGGAGTATTGCGCGGCGACCCTGACCAGGCTCCGCGCGGCCATTCGTGACCCCTCCCTCCGTCCGCCAGCCGAAAACTAAGGCCGGCGGTCGATCAGACACCTACAGCCAGGACCAAACCAACCAGAGATTGGCCGCACAGGCGCTGAGCAATCCCAGCGTCAGTGGCAGCAGCATGTGCCCGCAGCAGGTCTTGAGGTCGGTCGTCATGGCGGAAAACATCCGCTGATTCCGGCAAATGAGTCCCAGGGATTCTTTTTTTTGGGATTCATGACTCGTTAAAGACTCAGGGCCCGCGGCTTAGATCACGCCCCCGTGATCGTCCCGGAACCCCTTGCCCCGTGAAGCCGTTAACGCGCTTTCCGGGAGCGGGAAGAATGCCCTACGCCCTGTTCTGCAACGACGCCCAAATCAGCAAGGCCTATCCCAGCGAGGCCGACGTCTGGCAGCTCGCGCAGCAAAGCGGCCTCGTCGTGGATGTCAGCACCGACGACCAGCGCCACGGGCCGCGCCGGGTCCTGGACAATGACTACGAGATCAAGCCCTGCCGGGCCGCCCAAGGCGAGGACCCCGCCAGAAACAAGGCCGAGGCCGAACAGCAGTCGAGGATCGAGCTTGAGCTGAATTCCTGAGGTCTGGCCGCAAGCCCAACGCGTATCTCAGGAGAAGGGATCTCTCAGGGGGTCGCGGTCGCCAGCGAGGCCTGCTCGCCCGCCAGCACCACGCAGGCCTTGCGGCGGTGCAGCCCGCGGATCGCCCCTGTTACCTTCAGCACCTTGCCGGATGGGCAGGAAGCGTCCTTGACGAAGGCGACCTCATAGGGTGCCAGCATCAGAGGCTCGGATTTGAGGATTGTCTGTGCAGCGCACGGCAGGGAGATGAAGCACGAGAGCACTACTGCCGACACAAAGATACGCATGTCCGTCGTCCCACCAGCCCGGTAATTCTCATATAACGCCTTCCGGAGCGCGAGTTCCGTAGGCGGCAAAAATTATTTTTGCTTTACGCCAGTCCCATGACGCGCGTGAGAACGCGCGCGCCAGACCGTTTGCTTGCAAATGACGCGCCAGATGGTTCACGCAAAGCAAACAACAGACTGGCACACAAGGGCCTGGCAAACGAAAGGCCGGCGTGAGCCGGCCTTTGTCAGGTCGTAGTCGCTGTTGGGCGTCAGTAGCGCGAGGCCGCCGGTCCGCCCCAGCCGAAGCGGTAGTTCACACCGACCTTGACGGTATGCTCGTCCTCGCGGCCCCGGACGCCGACGACGTCGGCCGGACCGGAGGTGAAGGTCGTGCTGCCAAAGTTGTAGTACTGGTACTCGGCCTTGGCCGACCAGCTCGGTGCGAACATGTATTCGAGGCCGGCACCGACAGTATAGCCGTCCTTGTTGTTGCCGGTGGCGGTGAAGGGCTGCGCCACGCCGGCGACGTTGACGCCGAGGCCGCCATTACGCCAGGCGTAGCCGCCCTTGGCATAGACCAGCGCCGGTCCCCAGGTGTAGCCAATGCGGCCGGTCACCGACCCGAGCTGGTCGGTGTTCGACGTCACCTGCGTCCCCAGCGGGAATGTGACACCGTTGTTGTTGGTCGGCAGCCAGGAATACTGGGCCTCGATACCCACCACCCAATTGGGCGCGAACTGGTAGTCGAAGCCGCCCTGCACACCGTCCAGGAAGCGGGCGTCGCTCGACTGGAAGCTGCTGTCACCGGCGAAGGCGCCGCCGACATGGCCGCCGATATAGAAACCGGTCCAGTTGTAGATCACCTGCGGCGGCGTATAGACGGGCGCCTTGGTATAGGTGCGTTGCTGCATGTCGGCCGCGGCGGCCGGTGCAGCCAGCGCCAGCAGAGCAACGGCGCCCAGCAAAATCCTCTTCATGATCATCCCCGTTCTTTCAAATTCGACACTCAGGAAACAACGTGGCGTGAATTAGGTTGCTTCGCGGCGATGCCGGAACGTTGATCGTTCGTCACTGTGACGGGGTGGCAACAACGCGATTTTGTTCCGTCACGCCTGCTTGCACCGACTGTTTTCGTCGTCTGCGCAAGGCGGGCTGTAACGATCTGTCGCAAGGCAAACCGGCCCCGTTCAAAGCTCGCCAAATTGTGATCCAGCGGCTCCGGCGGCCTCTGTCCTAGCACCTGCCGATGAAGGCCGGCTTTGCGCTACCGCGTCATCTTTTCCAGTTCCGGAAAGGGTGCGTAAACCGCACCGGCGCAGAGCTCGCCGGCGCGATCGACGATGCGGTCGCCCCGCCCGTTGACGAAGACGGCGGCCCGTTCGCGCATCCCCTTGTAGCTGCCGTCGGTCTCGCGTGGCGTGAAGTGCAGGCAGGCGACGTAGAACTGCCGTCCGCCGATCTCGCGCAGCACCGGATCGGCCATGCCGGCCTCGCGCACGCCGACGGGATTGTTGAGGTAAGCGCGCATCAAGGCCAGCGTATCACTGCGAAAATTGTCGGGGAACGGCTGCGGCCCTCCCGCCTGGATCCCCCCCATCAGGGATGGACGATCACCGTCGCTGCCGAAACATGCCGCGAGCGCCAACGGCAATGCCAGAACCAACGCCAGGATCACCGCACGCTTCGCCAATCGCCCCACAGGCCACGCTCTCCGCTCGATCAGACTCGGAGGATGTTCTAGCCCCAAGGTTGCAGGAAGGGAATTCGGTCCTGCTCGTATGCTGCCCAAATAACGCACCGCCCCGCCGCCGGCGCCCGCGCTTTCGCGCTGACGCCGAGACGACGGGCCGGGCCTGAATTCCGCACGCGGCGGCGGGCAATGCCAGGGATGCCGCCGCGCCGGATCAGTCGTTAGCTGCGCTTGTCGATGGCCGCCGGCTTGGTCACGTCAGGCTGCGCCTTCAGCGATTTCTTGGCCGACAGATGCTTGTTGTGGTGGCGATGCGTGCGGACGGCCTTGTGCTCGTCGGGCGTGACCGCGGCATTGGCGTTCATCGCCTTCGACTTGGTGTCCACCTTGGCGTCCGCCTTGACGTCGGCGGCCTTCGTGTCGGCCTTGACGCCGGCCTCGGGTTTCGCGGCGGTGGTCGACGCCTTGGTCTGGCTCTGGTCCGCCTTGATCACCGGCGCGGTCGTGGTGGTCTTGCCGGCTTCAGCGGCGAAGGCCGGCGCTGCGATCACGGAAGCGGCGAGCAAGGCTGCGGAAATGGTCTTCAACATGGTCGGTCTCCTCTTGGAAGGATCTTGAGGCGGCGCCCTCTCGCCTACTCTTCGATCGTGGGTGGGAGCCTAGGCGGCGCGCGCTGAACCCAGTCTGAAGTCCTCTGCAGGCTTCTGTTCATCTCGATGACAAGTTTGTCATCTGCGGATGGGCGAATAGATCGTGCGAAGTGGGAATGTTTTTGCCCGATGGGTGTTCCGGTCTTTGGGCAATCGTGTAGGATCGCCACGTTCCATTCGGGAGAAGATAGATGCGCAAACTTTCCATGCTTCTGGTGCCGGGGCTTGTCTCGATGGCGTTGGCCGCCGGACCGATGCTGACCAGCGCCTACGCCGCGGGCAGCGACGAGCCCTCGCCGCCGCCGAAGTCGGACAGCTCGGCCAAGAAGGGGAAGAAGAAGAGCTCCTCCATCAGCGATCCCAAATTCCTCGCGGCCTATCGCACCGCCTACACCACGATCTACGACGGTCACGACTACACGAGCGCGATCGGCCAGCTGAAGTCGCTCAAGCGCGACGACGTCGCCGACGTCGCCAATCTGATCGGCTACTCCTATCGCAAGCTCGGCGACTACCAGTCATCCAAGGTCTATTACGAGCTGGCGCTGAAGGACGATCCGAACCACGTCCGCACCTGGCAGTATTACGGCCTCTGGCAGCTCGAGCAGGGCAACCGCGAACAGGCGCAGTACCACCTGAACAAGATCGCCTCGCTCGCCGGCACCGACAGCTCCGAGTATCGCTCGCTCGCCGCGGCGCTCGACAAGCCGACCGGCGCGACGCTCGTCTACTGAGACATCGCGTCTTTGAACTAAGCGAACGGGCACAACCTCGGGGTTGTGCCCGTTCTGCTTTCTCGGTTAGCCTCTCGCATCAAAGTGCTCCCCTCGCAAATTGGTGCGCAATGGATACGTGGCTGCGATCCGCGATCGACTACATCGGCTCCTGGATCGAATTGCAACAAACGACATTCCAACAGCCCGGCGTCATCGTCGCATTTGCCCATCGCGGCGAAATCATCGCCGAGCACGCCTTTGGTCTTGCCAATCTCGACACAGGCGAGAAACTCACCCCGCGCCACCGCTGCCGCATCGCCTCGCATTCGAAGAGCTTCACCTCCGCCGGCATCATGAAGCTGCGCGACCAGCGCAACCTCCGGCTCGACGACACGATTGGCCAATATATCGGCGGCCTGCATCCACGCGTCGCCGACACGACGATCGCACAGGTGCTCTCGCACAGCGCGGGGCTGACGCGCGATGGCGCCGATTCCGGGCAGTTCATCGACAACCGTCCCTATCTCAACGCCAGGGAGTTGCTCGCGGAATTGAAGCTGCCGACCGCGATCGAGCCGGGGACGCGGTTCAAATATTCCAACCACGGCTTTGGCCTGCTCGGCCTCGTCATCGAAGCCGTGACGAAGGAGCCCTACTCCGCCTGGATCAAGCGGGAGATCATCGAGCCCTCAGGCCTGCGCGAGACTGAGCCGGATGCGCCGCTTCCCAAGGGCGCATCGTTCGCGCGCGGCCACACGCGAAAAGTGCTCCTGGGCGAGCGTTGCGTGATCCCCGGCGACAATCCGACGCACGCGATGGCGTCCGCCACGGGCTTCGCCGCCACCGCCGGCGATACGGCCCGCTTCTTCGCGCAGCTTGCGCCCAACGCCAGGAAGAGCGTGCTCTCAGTCGCAAGCCGCCGCGAAATGACCCGGCATCACTGGCGCATCCCGCAGAGTTTCGAGGCCTATTACGGCCTTGGCATCAACGCCGGCAAAACCGACGGCTGGGACTGGTTCGGCCATGGCGGCCATTTTCAGGGTTACATCTCCCGGACCTGCTCCATCCCCGCTTGCGAGCTCGCGATCAGCATCCTCAGCAACTCGATCGACGGCGCGGCGCCGTTCTGGATGGACGGCGCGATGCAGATCCTGCGCGTGTTCAGGACTCGCGGCGCACCCGACCGCCGCGTGCGCGACTGGACCGGCCGCTGGTGGACGATCTGGGGCGCAACCGATCTCGTCCCCGCGGGCAACCGCGTGCTGGTCGCCAATCCGCAGTTCAACAATCCGTTCATGGATGCCGCCGAGATCGAGGTCACCGGCCGCGACACCGGCAAGCTCGCCTGGGCTGCCGGCTATTCCAGCCACGGCGAGCCGGTGCGCCGCGTCCGCGACAAGCGCGGCAAGGTCAGCGACATCTGGATCGCCGGCGCCAACATCAAGCCGGAGCGTGTCGTGGCACAGGAGATCGCGCGGAGATATCCGCCACGCAAGCGGCGGCCTACTCTCGGATAAGAGCCTCGACCTCGCTCCGAAACGCCTGCCGCGAGCCGTCGCGCGAATAGAACATGTGGCCGCCGGGATAGACGACGAACTTGACCCGCTGCGTTGCGAACGCCGGGAGCTGGTCGAGCACCCGCTTCGATCCGAAATAGGGCGTGGCGAGATCGAACAGGCCGTGCGCGACCAGCACGTTCAGCTTTCCGTCGGTGGCGAGGATCTGGCGCAGCTCCGACACCGACTGCGGCGGGTTGATGCCACGGCCGAAATCCCAATTGCCCTCGACGGCGCCGTTGAGGACTTCATAGGAGCCATCCGGCCGCCAGTTGAGCTTGCGCGTGAGAACATCGACGGCCGCACTCGTCAGCGGCGCCTGGAGCGCATCGCCCGAGGGATCGCCGAACCGGGAGCTGTTCGAATCCGGATAGGGATCATAGCCTCGCACCGAGGCGTCGTAGCGCCCTGTCACCTTGCCGTTCTTGCGGTCGAACTCGCGGCGGAATTCACCGACGTCGAAACGGCCGGCGAGCCGGCGGCTCACGGCCTGGTCGATCCCGGTGAGCTCGGCGACCTTGTCGGCAAGGCGATTGGCGGCCTCCTTGTCCGCCTCGCCCTTGACGAGGTCGGCCAGGAACTCGCCCCGCGCGTAAGCCTCGACGTCGGCGAGATCGGCGCGCTTGACCGGCCCCTTGGCTTCGCGCGCCACCGCGACATAGCTCGGCAGCGTCGCGACATATTGCAGGAGGCTGGTGCCGGTGAACTCGCGGAAGTCCAGGAGCGGCGACACCAGGATCAATCCCCTGACGCCGACGCCATGCTGGAGCTGCAACTGGCGCACGACCTTCGGCCCGCGAATGCCGCCATAGCTTTCGCCGGCGACATATTTCGGCGAAGTCAGCCGGTCGTGCTTCTCCAGCCAGCGGCGGATCACGAGCGCGATCGAATTGACGTCGCCGTCGACGGAGTAGAAGGACTTGCGCGCGTCCTCGCCGCTGGCAACGAAGCGGCTGTAGCCGGTGCTGACGGGATCGATGAAGACGAGATCGGTGAAGTCGAGCCACGTCTCCGCGTTCGGCTTCACCGCGGGTGAGGCGGACGGCGACAGGGCCTCGCCATCGAGCGGCAGCCGCCACGGACCCGCAGCGCCGAACTGGAGCCATGCCGAGGACGCGCCGGGCCCTCCGTTGAACAGGAACGTCACGGGGCGCGTCGCGCGGTCGGCACCATCGAGCTCATAGGACGTATAGGCAATGTCGGCGAGCGGCTCGCCCTTGCCGTCGAACACGCGGATCGAGCCGGCAGTCGCGGTGAAGTCGAGTGCACGGCCCGGCAGATCGAGCGTCTGCTTCGTGGTCGAATCCGACGGAAGACGATGCGGCTCGGCGGCGGACGATGAACCCTGTGATGCGCCTGGCGCATTGCCGCCGCGCCCACCCTTCTGCCCCGCCGGGGCCGTCGTTTCGGCGCGCGGCTGCGGCGGATCGTCCGCGCGGGCAAATCCGGCGAGCGCGAAAGTCGACACCGCCAGTACCAGGGCCGCGCGGCGGAGCACCGGCAAACGCATGACCATGATCGTTCTCCTTGTCCGGCTGCGAGAGCCGGCGAGCATCGAAAGGCTAGCGAGAAATTGCGACGGTTTGGGGATAGCCGGTCCGATGGCGCCTGAAGAAGCCGGGCGGGCACAAATCGACCCGGATTTGCCCAGAATCGGGATGGGCGCTGTTTGCCTTGAACAGTGGTCCTTCTCGACAATGGAGGCCCAGGTCGTATAGACGAGCCCGGCGGAACTTTCTCCAGCCAGCGGCCCTGCCCGGAAGCCATGACCAAGCCAGCGCGATACAACCGGATCGCCTTCGTCGCGAGCCCAAGCAGCGAGGCGCAAACCGCCTTCGGCCAGCTCACCCGGGACTATGGCAATTGCGACCCGAAAGACGCCGATGTCGTGGTCGCGCTCGGCGGCGACGGACTGATGCTCCAGACGCTGCACCAGAACATGCACTCGGGAAAGCCGATCTATGGCATGCACCGGGGCACCGTTGGCTTCCTGATGAACGAGTACTCGACGGTCGACCTTCGCGCCCGTCTCGAGGCGGCGCAGGAATCCGAGATCAACCCGCTCCTGATGCGCGCGACCGACGTCAATGACCGCGTTCACCTGCATCACGCCATCAACGAGGTCGCCCTGTTCCGGCAGACCTATCAGGCCGCGCGCCTGCGCATCCTGATCGACGAGCGCGAGCGCATGCCCGAGTTGATCGCCGACGGCATCATGGTCGCGACGCCCGCCGGCTCCACCGCCTACAATCTGTCCGCGCAGGGACCGATCCTGCCGATCAACGCCGCGCTGCTGGCGCTGACGCCGATCAGCGCCTTCCGCCCGCGCCGCTGGCGCGGCGCGCTCCTGCCCAATACGGCTTACGTCGTGATCGAGGTGCTGGAGGGCGACAAGCGGCCGGTGGCGGCGGTGGCCGACCATGACGAGGTGCGCGATGTCCGCCGCGTCGAAGTCCTGTCCGACAAGACCATCTCGATGCGCATGCTGTTCGACCCCGGCCATAGCCTGGAAGAGCGCATCCTGCGCGAGCAGTTCGGCTACTGAGCGCCGGCGCGGATCACTGGCCGCAAGGCTGAATCGATTCCAGGCCGCCCGCCATGGCGGGATCACCGAGCAGATCGAAATTCCTGACGACGGGAACGAAGCTCTTCGTCTCCGACGTCATCAGATAGATCGTGACAGGCAGCGATCCCTGCGGCGCCGCATTCGCGCGACAGAATTCCCTGGCTGCCACGCCGAGCCCCATCGACCCGCGTTTGCCTTGCTTCCCCTGCTCGACCATCGACGCACGCAGCGCTTCGAAGCGCGCGGCATCGCCCGGCGACAAGCGAAAGGCGTAGGTTGAGGAGCCCTGCGGTGGCGCAAGCAGGCCGGCGCGATCTCGCGGGTCGCTCAACTCCATCATGGCGAAGCTCGTCCTGGTCTCGGCCTCGCCGGCCACTTTAGTGACGACGTCGAGCTTGACGCCGCCCGAACGTGGCCGCAGCACGTCAGGCAATTGCACGGCGACGCGCAGCATCGACAGATCCGTCGTCCTGGCATCGATGCGGGCAAGCGGCGGGATCGATGTCAGCGGCACCGAGCTGCAACCGGCAAGCATGAGCGCAGCCGCGCTCGCAAGAACACGCGTCAGGCGGTTCATCGCAGGCATCTCCAATCTGGACTTGAAGGATTGGCTAGGCTGATTTCCGGCCGGCCCCGCGCGGCTCCAGCGCGTCGTCCGCGTTCTCGGGGACATATTCCAGGATATCGCCGGGCTGGCAGTCGAGCACGGCGCAGATCCGCTCGAGCGTGTCGAAGCGGATACCGCGCACCTTGCCCGACTTCAGCAGGGAGACGTTCGCCTCCGTGAGCTCGATGCGCGCGGCAAGCTCACGCGACCTGATCTTGCGCCTGGCGAGCATGACGTCGAGGTTGACGATGATCGGCATGGTCAGATGATCTCGCTGTTCTCGTGCCACACGCGAACGGCATCGGCCATCACGGTTGCGAAGGCGACGAGCGCGAGGCCGCTCAGCACCGACAGCACATGCGACTGCTCGATGCCGAACATGACCACGAGCTCGCCCGGCTGGTTGGCCCGCGTCAGGTTGATCGTGGTGAGCATCTGCACCAGCGGCGACATCAGCGCGTTGGCGATCAGCGCGAGGCCCATCCGGCGGATGCGCCAGGCGTTATCGGTCACGAAGACCTCGCCGCGCGCGAAACGGGAGAACAGCATCGAGAGCTGCAACAAGGCGTAGAGAACAGGCACAAGTCCGATCAGGCTGATCAGGGCGCCGGCGAGGCGCGTACTGAGGTTGAGTGTGAAGGGCCGCGCCCCCAGCGAGGACTGGGTCGCGATCCAGTGCCGGAGCATTTCGTCGCTCGACCAGAGCAGCGGCACCGCAAGCACGGCGCCGGCGACGCACAGGAGCGCGCCGACGGCCACGATCCGTCCGATGCGCCGCAACCGCGGCTCGACCGGCGCAGGAAAAGGAAACGCGACGACGCTCATCGGATTAGCTCCCATTCAATTGTATATTTTTATTGTTTTACAATAAAAAATGGCATAATTACGATATTAAACCTTTCCCTCGTCACGTACGCCGCGAAATGGCGACAGCAACCCTTCCTTAACCCCCGCCGCGATATGGTTAACGAAAGTTGACCGCTCTGGCCCAGGCGTCATGTTCCGCATCGATTTCAACAAGCTGCGCTTCCTCGTCTGCGACGACAATCCGCACATGCGCCGCATCCTGCGGACGCTGCTGCACTCCTTCGGCGCGCGCGAGGTCTACGAGGCCGAGGACGGCGCCACCGCGCTGGAAATGTACAGCCATTACGTGCCCGACATCGTGATCACCGACTGGGCGATGCCGATCTTCGACGGGCTCGAGCTCGCGCAGATGATCCGGCAGCCGGAATCCAAGGGCAATCCTTACGCGCCGATCATCATGCTGACCGGTCATTCCGAGAAGCGCCGCGTCACGGTCGCGCGCGATGCCGGCGTCACCGAATTCCTGGCCAAGCCGATCTCCGCCAAGGGCCTCTACCAGCGCATCCTCAACGTCGTCGCCAATCCCCGGCCCTTCATCAAGACCAAGACCTATTTCGGTCCGGACCGGCGCCGCAACACCAACTCCGCCTATATGGGCCCCGAGCGCCGCGTCGGCGAAAAGCACGAGGTGCTCCAGCAACCCTCGCTGCTCGACAAGGCTCGTTCCTCCATCTAGCGCAACGTCTCACACGATCGGGGCAGACATCATGGCGAAGAACGGCGCAAAGGACATTGAGGTCACGGCCTTCGCCACGCACCAAGTGATCACGCAGCCCAATCCGCTGCGCAAGGTTCTGCGCCGTGTCGAAGAAAAGGACCTGGACGATCCGGTCGCCCGCGCCGAGCAGGCGCTCGCGGGCCTCGCCGGTGAGTTCAAGGACTGGATGACGACCGAGGTCAATCGTCTGTCGGCCGCCTACGTCGCTATCCGCCATGAGGGCTTCACCAAGGAGCGGCGTGACGAGCTGTTCCGCGCCGCGCACGACATCAAGGGCGACGCTGCGACGTTCGGCTATCCGGCGGCGGCGGGAGTTGCGGAGAGCCTGTGCCGCATCATCGAGCACGCGCCCAATCTCGACAAGGTGCCGGCCGAGCTGTTCACGCACCACATCAACGCCATCCTCGCCATCGTGCATGAAAACACCAAGCTCGACAGCATCAGCGTCTCGGCCGAGCTCAGCCGCCGCCTGCGCAAGGTCGCCGACGACTATCTCGCCCACGTCAACCGCGACCGCCCCGAGCATCTCGAGGTGATTTTGGCACCGAGCATCGTGCCGGCGGAGTAAGAACTCCGCTCTCTCCTTTCGTCATTGCGAGCGCAGCGAAGCAATCCAGATTCTTTCCGCGGAGGGATTCTGGATTGCTTCGCTGCGCTCGCAATGACGGAGTGTGGGGGTGCTCTATCGCCACAATCAGCATCGCAGGGTGAGCAAAGCGGAGCGTGCCCACCCTTCAGCCTGGATGATGCAGAGAAATGGTGGGCACAGCGCTGCGCGCCTTTGCCCGCCCTACGGCATCTCGTTATGCCGCAATCAAATCATCATAGATCGGATCAAGCGCGTCATCCGCGACGAGCTCGTCGCAGAACAGCCTTGCCTCCTCGCGCGCGGATTCCGTGGCGAAGCGGCGGAGCAGGACCATCAGGGGTTCGGTGACGCCGCGGTCGGTCTCGCAATGGGTCAGCACGCGTTCGACCATGCGCCGGCGCAGCCGCGCCGCGCCGTCGTCGGTATCGACAAAACCTTGCTCGTGGCAGGCATCGAGCGCGACCTGGAACGCCGCAAAGGTCGCCTCGGGAAGTCCGGCACGGCGGAGCAGCGCGTGCAGGCTGTTGCCGCCACGGTCATGCAGCAGCGCGCAGACGCGTGCCAGCGGCAGGTCGGCGAGTTCGGCGAGTGCCGCGTCGAACAGATCGAGATTGCTCGACAGCAGCGCGCGCAGGATGAGGCCGGCGGTGAGCTGGCCCGTGATGCGCAGGTGGCGCACGAGGCCCTGCATGTCCTCGCCGCGCGAGCGCACCGCGATGTTCATGGTCGAGCGGTCGCGCGCCTCGGTCGCGATGCGCTCGGCACGATCGGCGCTCAGCCAGTTCCGCGCCACGACGAATTGCGCAAGAGTCTCGGAGAGCTTGGCCACCAGGGCTGCGCGCGTCGCGGCCGGCAGATCCTCCAGCACCAGCATCGCCTCGCGGATCGCGGCGAGATGTCCGTGACGCTCGACGATGCGGTCCCAGGAGAACGGCGCAAGCTCGGCGTGGGGGTTCTCGATCAGCTCGAGGGCTGCCGCTGCACAGCCGACTTCGGCAATGGCGGCGCAGACCGATACCGGCAACGCGATGCGGCGGGCGACCGCACATTGCACCTCGTCATTGCCGGTTGCGACGATGTCGACGAGATCGGCGTCGATCAGCAGCGGCGAATGTTCGAGCACGGGCAGCGCGACGGTCGGCTGGTCCGCCGACAGCGCCCGCACGATCGACGCCGGCGCATCCGGGCTGCGCGCAAAGGCCTCGGCCATCGCCTGCCGCACCAGCGGCGAGGGATCGTCGAGCAGCATCAGGAGCGCGCCTTCGGCCGCGATACGGTCGTCATGGGAAAGGTCTGAGATCAGCCAGGCCCGGGCCAATGCCCGCGTCGCCTCGGCCCGCTCGCCGGCGGGCGCCGTCCTGATCCAATTGATAAACTGCCGAACGATCATGGTGCTTCCGGCTTACGCAACGAAGACGAAGCGGTGACGGCTTGTCACCTGCAACACAAAATAAACCACGACGCTTAACAAAGCGTTCACCATAACTGGCTGGTTTTATTGACGTTTTGTTAAGGGAACAAAGCCGCCTGCCGCACGTGCCCCGGACGCAGCGCAGCACGTCCTGGTGCGCTGCTGAGCCGGGGTCACAATGTTCGAGAGTGGCCGGAGAGCGGGTTATTCGCGCGACGATATCAGCTCGAGAACGTACCGCTGCGATCGCTGAAAAGATCGAGCGGTTGCGGCGGACGCACGTCAGGCGTCGCCGATGCGATCGAGGCAAGCGAGGCGTTGTTGCCCCACAATTTCTGCACCGTGGTCGAAACCGGCTGCGTGGTATCGCCGGGCTGATAGATCGAGCGGAATGCGGGTGTGATCGGCGTATTGTCTGCAACCGTTGCCGACGACGTCGCACTCACCGGCGTCACGCCGCGCGCCTCCGGAAAGGTCTGCAGATAAGCGGCATTGTCGATGACAGGCGCGCTGGGCTGCACGCCGTTGGCACTTGCGACCTGCGTCGTGGATGGCATGTCGCCATACATCGCCATTGCGCTGCGGGTCGTCTTCGAATTCGCCGCGCTGGCGTAGCGCGCGTCGAGCACCGAATAGACCTCGGAGATGCTGCGCGCGCGGCCGTCCCTGGCGTAGAAGATCGAGCGGTTGGCGGAGGCCGCGTTGGGAAACAGCCGCGCGCCGACCGCTTGCGGATTGTCCTCGGCATTGGCGATCAGCTTTGCGGCGCCGCCGACACCCATGAAATGCGCCATGTAGAGTTCGCTGTCAGACGGCCTGCGGCCGAGCAGTCCGGTGAGCTTGAAACTGTTCGACTGCGTCAGCGCCGCGGCCATGGTGGAGGCGGCTTCCGGATCGTCGCGCAGCTTCATGATCGACCGCTTCATGGCGGGATCATCGACAGCGTAGCTGCCCGACGATGTCCTGGTGATGGCGTCGGAATAATTGCCATAGCCGAGCTGGGTGCCCGCCTCCTTCACCGTACCAAGCCAGGTCTGGTCGATGAACTGGTAGAGCCCGTGCGCGGACGACGTGGTGGCTCCCGCCGTCGGATCGAAATCCGATTCCATCTTGGCGGTGGTCAGCATGTACTGGAAGCTGACGCCCGTCCGGTTGGAGACCTGCTTGATCGCGCCGGCGACGCGTGCCCGCGACGGATCGAGACCCGTCGTCTGGGAGGCACTGGAATTGTCGACCGACATGATGGAGTGCCCGCCCCGCGGCGTTGAGCGACGCCGGCAATTCGGCGCCTGTCGTCTCACCGTGGGACAGGTATGGTTAATGCGGGGTTAATCTGCTCGCCGTCATTCCGGCCCGAACCCGGGGTGACGGCCGGCTATTTCTTGTAAACGGCGTCCGGATCAAACAACCTGTCCGCATCGACAAAGACCAGCTTCGCTCCGCCGCCCTCTGCCTCGACCTTGCGGTAAAAGCAGGACCGGCGGCCGGTGTGGCAAGCCGCGCCGATCTGCTCGACACGGATCCAGACCGCGTCCTGGTCGCAATCGGTGCGGATCTCGACCACGCGCTGGGTCTGACCCGACGTCTCACCTTTTCGCCACAAGGCATTGCGCGATCGGCTGAAGTACCAGGCCTCGCCGGTCGCAATCGTCTTGCGCAGCGCCTCGTCGTTCATGTGCGCGACCATGAGCACGTCACCGGTGGCAACGTCGGTCGCCACGCAGGTCACGAGGCCGGCGGCGTCGAACCTGGGCAGGAAGGCGAGGCCTTCCTCGATCTCATGGGAGTGAGCGGACACGGGCGTCCTCGCTTGGAGCATGACGCGGACATAGACCTTCGCGAGGTCAGCGCGTCGCGCCTCGCACCAGGGACAGGAAGCGGGCTTGCTCCGCCGGATTGTCGCGGAACATGCCGGTGAAGCGGCTGGTGAAGGTCGAGGCACCATGCTTGGCAACGCCGCGCACCGACATGCAGGTATGCTCGGCCTCGATCAGCACGGCAACGCCGCGGGGCTTGAGGATCTCGTCGATGGCCGCCGCGATCTGCGCCGTCATGTGCTCCTGGGTCTGGAGCCTGCGGGCGAAGATGTCAGTCAGACGCGCAAGCTTCGACAGGCCGACGACGCGTTCCACCGGCGTATAGGCGATGTGCGCCTTGCCGTAGAACGGCATCATGTGATGCTCGCACTGCGAGGTGAACTCGATGTCGCGCACCAGCACGAAGTCGTCATAGCCGGCCGTCTCGCCGAAGGTGCGGTCGAGCACCTCGGCCGGGCACTGGTGGTAGCCCTGATAGAGCTCGTCGAAGGCCTCGACCACACGGCGCGGCGTGTCGAGCAAGCCTTCGCGCGCAGTGTTCTCGCCGATATAGGCGAGCAGCGTCTTCACGGCTGCTTCCGCCTCTGCGCGCGCGGGGCGCGGCTGGTCGGCGCGGACGGCGGCCGCGAGGAATTCGGCAGGGTCGAGCTCAGCCGGGCGACTCTCGGGCTGGCGGTCGGAGGGCTTGCCCGGGCGGATGGATTTGATCGTAGCGTCCATGTCTACTCCGTTCGACGGCCTCACGGCCGGAGTGTCACCGGCAGACGGGGCGGCAAGCCGCCGGACGCCTGAAGAGAAACAGTTTTGGCGAAAAAGGCCCTTGGGTCATCACGCCGGCAGCGCAGATCTGGACGCTGCCGCCGCACCGCTGGACTGTTTTTCCGCGAGTTCCGCCCCTATATAGGACCGTGGACGGCGCCCGCCAAGGCCGATCCGGTGCGGAAGTGTTGGACTCCATCACATGCTGAACGACATCTATAACAAGCGGATCATCGAACTGGCCGGGAATATTCCACGCCTCGGACGGCTGCCGGAGCCCGACGCCACCGCCACCGCCCACTCCAAGTTGTGCGGCTCGACCGTGAAGATCGACCTCAAGATGGAGGGCGACAAGGTCACCGACTTCGCCCATGACGTGAAGGCCTGTGCCCTCGGACAAGCCTCTTCATCCATCATGGCAAGTCGCATCGTCGGCTCGACCGCGAGCGAACTCCGCGAGTTACGCGAAACCGTTCGCAAGATGCTCAAGGAGAACGGCGCGCCTCCTGAAGGCAAATGGGAAGAGATCAAGTTCCTCGAGCCGGTCCGCGACTACAAGGCGCGCCACGCCTCGACCCTCCTGACCTTCGATGCCGTGGTCGATGCCATCGGCCAGATCGAGGCGAAAGCCAAGCAGCCGGCCACGGCGCAGGGCTGATTTGGTCGAGGTCATTCCGGCGCGCGCCGGCGCGGACCCGGACGCTCACGCTGCGACATCTGAATTCCGGCTTCGTCGCTTTGCGACACCCCGGCATGACGATTAGGGAATCCTACTTCTGCGAGCCTGCGCTTTGCGCCGCACCGGTCGGCACCACGGCCTCCGCCGTCTTGGTCGACTTGATGGGCTGCGGTTCCGCTTCCGCGCCGAACCTCGCCTGCGTCTTCGGCGCAAGTTCCGCCACCGCGGGCGCCGTGACGTCCACATGCGGCAGCACGTCGGCCACCAGATTGGTGGTCACGAGATTGGTGAGCTGCAGCTCGCCAGCATCCAGCTCGTGCAGATCTTCCCACGGCGGCACGCTGAGCGCGAGCGAGAGCAGATCGCCGGCGCCGCCCATATCGAACGTGTATTTGGCAAGCCGGCCGATGTCGCGTTCCACGATCATCAGGTCCTGCGCGCTGTAGCTCGCCGCCTTTGCATCGTCGGCACGATCGCCCATCCAGATCTGGTGGACCCGGACATGAGCGGCTTCCGGCACGTAGCGCTTCTTGCCGGCCAGCAGCAGGAACACGCACATCGATTCGCAATAGGCTTCGGGCGCAACCGCCGGACGGGCCGACTGCCCGCCGCGGTTCTGAACGCTGATGCCGACCGTGGTCGAAAGTCCGAGATTGCGGAAGCGCCGGCCGAGCGTGATCGCGTCGTTGACGGAACCGCCGCTGGAATCGAGCACCACAGTCGCGCCGCCAAGCTGGCGTCCGCGCGAAAACTCCTCGAAATCCCTCGGCGTATCGGCGGTG
Organism: Bradyrhizobium sp. Pa8; assembly: GCF_052588265.1. Taxonomy (NCBI): domain Bacteria; kingdom Pseudomonadati; phylum Pseudomonadota; class Alphaproteobacteria; order Hyphomicrobiales; family Nitrobacteraceae; genus Bradyrhizobium; species Bradyrhizobium sp. Pa8. Next base: position 6,020,354 of record NZ_CP176767.1, read on the forward strand.
ATGATGCCGACCGCGCTGACCCAGCCGCGGCAGTTCGGGTCGCAGGCGACCCAGTTGAACTTCATCGGCAGCTTGCGCTCTTCGAGGGCGGCACCGGCATGAGCCGTTGTGCCGGTCGTGGCGACAGCTCCGAAGAGCGCGGCGCCAAGTGCGGCGGCCCCAAGTAACAACCAGCCGCGACGATCAAGGGAGTTCAGAAGTCTCAATCTGGTTCCTTCCCCAAGCCCCAAAGCTCCCCCAACAATCCTCGGTAGCGCCCTCTGAGTCCATCATACGGGCGTATGTTTCTACACACGGACGTCATAAAAATGGTATCCGGGGGAATACAGATCGTCCACAGGTAGTTGCTGCACTGCTCCCAAAAAGCACGATAAATATGGCGCAGAAACAACAACTTGCGGTTCCCTGCGCCGGAACCGCGCAATACCTCGCTCACGATCGCAGCACAGCGCCCATGAAGCATTCAGCCTGCGAGCACTGTTCCACTCCCATCGTCGAGGGCGCGCTCCGGCTCCCCCGCCGATTCGGCCGCGCACTGATCTGGCTCTACCGCCACACGCTCTCGCCGCTTGTCGGCTACAATTGCCGGCACCTGCCGACCTGCTCGGTCTACGGCGACGAGGCGATCGAACGCTTCGGGCTGTGGGCCGGCGGCTGGATGACGCTCGCGCGACTGCTTCGCTGCAATCCTTTCGGCACCTCGGGCATCGACAACGTCCCCCTCACCGCACCGCAAGGCGCGCGCTGGTATCTGCCGTGGCGCTACGGCCGCTGGCGCGGCGTCAACGCATCCTGAATATCACCAGGAACGCCGCGGTGCTTTGCGCATCGCTGCCTTGAATGGAACCGGAACTTCCCCCTCGCGTTGTTGTGATGCTCCCACGGGAGGAAACAAGAATGCGCTGGAAAATCAGCCCTCATTTTCACTTCAGGCTTGGTCCACATCCTGGTTCCAGAGGGCATCACGACCCCAGAACCCTCGACATGATTGCCATCATTGCGCTGCTGGCGCTCGTGGTCGGCTCCGGCTGGTATCTGGCGACGAGCCTTGCCACGGCGCCGAGCACCACGGCCTTCATCGTGCCGAGCCAGAGCGTGCACTGGTAGGCTGGACGTTAGAGATCGAGCACCAGCCGACCCTTATCGGGTTTGGCGACATACCATCAGATAGCGTTCGCGTTCGTACGGCCGGTTGTCATCGCCCCGAGCCCGTGACACCCGCCTCAACAGACAACCTAGCGAAACCAGAAAAAGCGCCCGGGCTGTGGCGGGATCGACTCGGGCGGCCGCAGGCGCTTCGGACGCGGCGGCTTTGGCGACGGCTCGGCGGACGATGTGTTCTCCGCAGCCGGCGCCATCTCGCTTCCCGGCACCCTCACCGACAGCAGCAAGTTCGATTCATGCGTCCGCCAGCGATAGCCGACGCCGAAATCGATCGGCTGGGCGCGCGTGAACAGTTCGGCGTAGCGCTCCTGGTAGCGGCCGGGGAATTCGTCGATCGGTCCGAGATAGCGGCCGAACGGGAAGAACCGCCATTGTTGCGCATTGTAGTTCGCAAGCGGAATGCCGGAATCGTCCTGGATGATGGTTGCGCTGTTGGCAAGCAGCCAGTTGCGAGCGACGGTGAAGTCGCCCTTGTGGAGGAGATAGGACGCGCTCTTGAGCAGGCTGTTGCCTGGGCCGAGCGTCCCGCAGAACTTCAGGAAGCCTGCGGCCCGCGCGCCGGCATTGGAGAGATCGGTCGAGAAATAGTACAGCGTGCGCGCCTCGCCGTCGCTTCCGGCAAAGGTGATGCGGACACCGCGCGTCGCGTTCCGTCCCGGATTGTCGCCTCCCGTATGCACCCCACCCTTGTCGTCTAGCGCAATCATTTCGACATTTCGGATCGTCTTGCCGGAGCGCGCGAGGAAGACATAGAGGATCGGCAACGTGCCGTTGACCTGGTTGGCGTGCAGGTCGACCTTCATGTGCTTGGTGATGAAGAAGGAGAAGCTCAGGATCGAGCCGAGCGAACGCTCGACATTGTAGAGCGCGGCACCGACCGAGCCGCGCGGCAGCCGCGTCAGGTCGGGCACCGCGCCGACCGGCTCCAGCGCACCGAGCACGTAGGTGCTGGCCTTGGAATAGAACGCGTTGGCGTAGAGGAAGTCGGGGCCGCTGAACAAGTAGAACATGGTCGGCCGGGGCGCGGCCAGATTGACGTCGGCCCAATTGCGGATCTTCGAGAGCTGCCGCTGCTCGAGCTGGGCGAAGGCGCCGTCGAAGAACTTTGCGTGGCGCTGCCAGCCCGGGTCCTTGGTGAGTGGCACCAGCGGCGAGTCCGGCGAAGGCTGCATGCCCGCGAGAAAGCGCGCGGCATCATCGAAGGTGACGTCGGCGGCACGTGCAGACGAGACGGCCGCGGCCAGCAGGGCAAGAGCGACGGCCGCAATTCTCAGGGGTCGAAACATGTCTATTCGCGGTGTGATGACGTGCCAGCGGCGACCGGCCGCCTGCGGAAAGCAGCATAGATCAACAGGCCCGAGAGCATCAGGAGCATCCCCGCCAGCGACTGCACCGGCCGCTCGGTCAACAGGTAGTACATCATGAACGCGGTCACGAGCAGGAAAGCGAGCGGCGTGAACGGGTATCCCCAGGCGCGATAGGGCCGCGGCAGGTCGGGATCGGTGATGCGCAGCTTGATGACGCCGGCGACCGTGAAGAACGAACAGAACAGCAGCGCGAACTGGATGAAGTCGAGCACCGCCTCGAAGCTGCGCGTGAACAGCAGCAGATTGGCGACGGCAAGCTGAAACAGGATGGCATAGGCCGGCGCGCCGCTCACCGATCGCTTCGAGAACACGCGCAGGGCCGGAATGTCCTCGCCCATGGTCATCATCACGCGCGGGCCGATCCACATCATCGCGCTGATCGAGGAGATCAGGCCGACGCAGATCATCGCACCGACGATCCGGCCGCCGAGGCTGCCGAAGATCGCGCTGCCGGCGACGCTGGCAACATCGAGCTGACCGGCCAGCGCACTGACCGGCGTGGAATAGAGAAACACCGCGTTCAGCGCGACGTACAGGACGAGCACGATCAGCGTGCCCGCGAGCAGCGCGCGCGGCAGATCTCGCTGCGGCATGTTCATCTCGCCGATGATGTAGGTCGCAGCATTCCAGCCCGAGAACGAGTACATCACGAAGACGAGGCCGATCGCGAAGGGCGGGCTGACGATATGCGCGAGATCACCCGGCTGCGGCGTGAAGACAATCGGCTGCGGCGTGCCGATGACGAAGCCGGCGAGCAGGAAGGCGACGATCAGCACGACCTTGAGGATGGTCGAGATCAGCTGGAAGGTCGAGGAGTGCCTGACGCCGGTCAATTGCACGATCGAGACCAGCCACACCACGCCGATGGCAAGCGGGATCGGCGGCAGATCGGGGACGACCGATTTCGCGTATTCGCCGAACGCCATCGCCGCAAGCGCGACGGGCGCTGCGAAGCCAACCGTCGCCGAGACCCAGCCGGCGAGAAAGCCGAAGGCTGGATGGTAGGCGCGGCCGAGGAAATTGTACTCGCCGCTCGAGCGCGGAAACATGGCGCCGAGCTCGCTGTAGGAGAACACCCCGCACAGCGCGACGATGCCGCCGACGGTCCAGAGCAACAGGATCGAGAAACCGGACGGGATGTCCTTGACCTGGAAGCCGAGGCTGGTGAAGACGCCGACCCCGATCATGTCGGCAACGACGATGGCGGTCGCGACCAGAACGGAGACCCCCGGCCCGTTCCCCATGAGCCGGCCAGTCCAGGGCGCGGGTCCCACATCTGATGCCGTCATCGGGGTCCTCAACCTCAGGCCTCACGTGTCGTGGGGAGCATCGTGCAGTCTGGTCCAGTCAATTCAAGCAGGGTTAACAAGGGTTAAATGAGGCGTATGGAATCGGTATTGCGGCACCTTTTGTGCACGATCCTGAGCAATAAAGCCCCGCAAACACCGGAGAATCCCGTTTCGCACCCCCACAATCAGGACACGATTGCATGGTCCCTTTGAGTATTCCGGATTTGGGGAAGTTTCTCCGGACACTTAACGTCGCCTAAACGCCAGTCGGCTCAATTAGCTTGAATATTGCCGCTGGGCTTGTGGACATGACTTGGGGTCATGGGTGGATGGTCGGGGCCGCTCCGAAACTGAGAGCTGACATTCGTGCTGATCGGACCCTGTCCGGCGCGCGCAGTGGCGCGCTCCGGATCGCGCTGGTCTCAGCCTTGGTGCCGCTGTCGCTCACGCTGGTTCAATGCGGCAAGGCCCCCAACCCGGCGGCGCTCGCGGCGAACTCGCAAGCCAACGTTCAAATCGTAGCGAAGACCAATCCTCATGTCGCAAGCAGCGACACATTCGAGGATCGCTTCCCCGCCCCGCAATTCAAGGAGCGCTTCCCGTCAGCGAGCGAGAGTCTTCTGCAACGGCAGATGTCGGACTTCTCGCCCAAACGCGCCGTCCAGCAGCAGCCTCAGTCGGAGCAGGCGCCGTACAAGGTCGCCTCACTCGCACCGCACGTCCCATACCAGCGTCCGGCACGCGAAGACCTGACGACGCTCGTCAGCATGAAATCGTCGGCCTTCCCCTATTTCGGCAACAACCCCGCCTCCGACGCACCGTTCCTCAACATCTCCAAGGGCGATCGCCGCGGCCACCGCAGCTATTCCGGGCGCGTCTACTGGCAGGACGAGACCTACAGCGACAGCCGCGTGCTGATGCACGTGCCCGAGCATTTCGACGTGCGCAAGCCGGGCGTGATCGTGGTGTTCTTCCACGGCAACGGCGCAACGCTGGAGCGCGACGTGCGCGACCGCCAACTCGTACCGCAGCAGGTCACCGATTCCGGCGCCAACGCTATCCTGCTGGCGCCGCAGATGGCGGTCGATGCCGCCGATTCCAGCGCCGGCAAGTTCTGGCAGGCGGGCGGCCTCAAGCGTTTCATGGAAGAGTCGGCGACCCATCTGGCCCGGCTCACCGGCGATCCCAACAACGCCCGCGCCTTCGCCAACATGCCGATCGTGATCGTCGGCTACAGCGGCGGCTTCCTGCCCACGGCCTGGAGCCTCGAGGTTGGCGGCATCAGCGACCGCGTCCGCGGCGTCGTCCTGCTCGATGCCGTCTACGGCGAAATGGACAAGTTCGCCTCCTGGATCGAGAGCCACCGCTCCGGCTTCTTCGTCAGCTCCTACACCCGCTACACCGCGCGGCGCGACCGCGAGCTGATGAGCACGCTGCGGCAAAAGGGCATCAGCGTCTCCGAGGACATGGACGGACCGCTCCGTCCCGGCAGCGTGGTGTTCGTCGAAACCGGCGACGGCATCACGCATCGTGATTATGTGACGCGCGCCTGGACCCGCGACCCGCTCAAGGACGTACTGGTGAAGATGTCGGCGACGCCGTCGTTGGCGCTGACGCGCGTTGCGTCCACCAATCCGGCCGCATCGAGCCGCTAACCGATATTGCGCGCGTCGGCATTTGGCCGCGCTGCCCGCTATTGTCGCAGGCTTTGATCAAAATGTGATGTTGATGGCCGACATCCCCGGGAGGCACCGGATTGCTTCCGCCGGCAACGATCATAATTTGCCGGCCAAGTTTTAGCTTGAATTCTGCGGGGACAGACGGTGCGTCAGGGACTGTACAAGGTCAACTTCCACACGGTTCATGGAACCGGCTGCGGCGTCGTCTATGTGACGGATGGCAAGATGCGCGGCGGCAATTCCGCCTTCGCTTTCATCGGGACCTACGTCGGGGAAGGCGACAGCATCAAGGTCAAGATTTCGACCCAGCGCTACAACGACGATCCGTCCTTCAAGCCGCTGTTCGGGCACGACAGGATCACCCTGACGCTGGCCGGCCGTGAGGACGGCGGCACAGCCGAATTCGAAGGCACCGCGCTGCAAGTGCCGGGCGTTGCCTTCAGGGCCGTGCTCAGCCGGATCAGCGACTAGCCGTCCGGCTTTCTCAGCTCTTGATCTTCAGGTCTTGACGTTCAGGTCTTGGGCAGCTTTGGAATGCTCTCGGCAAAGCCGTTGAAGCAGGCCAGCCGCTCGTCTTCTTCCTTGAAGAAGCGGCAATCGGCGTAGCCCTTGGCCTTGGCCGGCTTCGGCTTCGGCGCCGGCGCGATCACGGCGTCGTAGCAGTTGAGCCGATCCTTGGTGCCGTCATCGAGGTCGAGGCAGGCCTGGAGCCGTGCTGCAATCGACTGCGGCTTGCCCTTCGGCGCTGCGGCCGGCTTGGCCGCAGCCTCTTTGGTCCCTTTCGGCTGGACCTGCACCAGCGGCTTGTCCCCCACCATCGGTGGCTTGTCGGCTTGCGCAAACGCGGAGGCTGAATAGAGCACCGCGGCAACCGCCAGAATCATCCTCATTTCAGTCAACTCTCTTTGGTCCCCATGCCTCGCCTTCTAGCGCTCCCGCGCGCGGTTTGCCAAGCACCTTGCGCAGACGAAAACGCGGAGTCAGGCGGCAGCAACCGGCCGGGGCCGGGTCAGAACCACCAGGATCAGCGCCAGGACGACGAAGCCGACCGCGACGAAGCCGAGCGGATGCAACAGCTCGCGGGCGAACAGCAGCCCGCCGATCGCGGAGCCGACGGCCTGGCCGATATAGAGGACGGAGGTGTTGAGCGCGACGGTCGCCGATGCAAGCGGCGGCGCAGCCGCGACCAGCCGCACCTGCTGCATCGAATTGGTGGAGGCAAAGCCGAGGCCCCAGATCGCGACCGCGAGCGCCATCAACACCAGGCTCCCCGCGCCGAGCGCCCAGCCGGTGATGCCTGCAAGCAGCAGGCAGGTGAACAGCAACGAGGTTCGGTAGGGTCCCCAGGTATCGACGATGCGGGTTGCGATGACGACGCCGAGGAAGCCGCAAACACCGTAGATGCCGAACACCATGCCGATTGCATCCGGGCCGGCGTCGGTGAGCTTCTTGAGCAGCGGGCCCATGAAGGTGAACACCACGAACTGCCCGGACATTTGCAACATCGTGATCGCAAGCAGCAGCAAAATCGTCCTGCTGCGGCCGACCGCGCTCCAGGTCTTCAGGTCCACCGGCGTGCCCTTCAGGCCCGCAGGCAGGCGCAGCAGCAACAACAGGAAGCTGACGCAGCCGAGCACGCCGATCGCACCATAGGCCGCGCGCCAGCCATAACGGCTGGCCATGAAAGTGATCAGCGGCAGGCCAACGGCGGCGGCGAGCGACCAGCCGAGAAAGATATAGGCGATCGTGCTGCCGCGCCGCTCCACCGGCACGATCAGCGCCGCCGTCCCGGCCGCCTGCGGCGTATAGAGTGCGCCCACCGCGAGCATCACCAGGCGGATGATGAGGAGGCTCGTGTAGTCGGGCGCAAAGGCCGAGGCGAGATTGCCCAAGGCCAGCACCGCAAGCGTCGTCGCAAGCAGCGTCCGCCGGTCGATGCGGCTGGTCAGCCAGGCTGTCAGCGGCGAGCCGATGCACAGCGTGATCGCGCCGAAGGTAATCAGGAGCCCGGCCGCATGGATGCTGACGTCGAGCCCCGTTGCCAATTCCGGCAGCATGCCCGCCGGCGCCAGCACCGAGCAACCGGTGACGAGATTGCCGAGCATCAGGGCGGTTGGCGTGAAACGGCCGGCGGCGGGCGGATTTTCCATGCAAATGCATGTAGAGCAGGCCTGCGGCCAGTTAAAGGGCGCGTTGCGAAATAGTTGGAGCATCGCCCAAGCTTTTGCGCGCGACTTTCTTGGAAATGCCGGATTGCACAGGCCGAATCGCCTGATATATCGCTCGTTCCCGCTTACCTGCGCTCGTTCGCAGGAGTGAGCCTCAGGAGAAAAGCAATGACGGACCAGCCCAAATCCGAATCCGGCTTTCAATACAGCCTCAGCAATCTGAGACCCGTGACCCCGCCGGAAAAGATCACCCTCACCTTCCCCGACGGCGCCCGGCGCGAATACGCCAAGAGCACCACCGGCCTCGAGATCGCCAAGGGCATTTCGCCGTCGCTGGCCAAGCGCACGGTCGCGATGGCGCTCGACGGCGTGGTCGCCGACCTCGACGATCCCATCGAAGCCGATGCCAAGATCGAGCTGATCAACCGCGACGATCCGCGCGCGCTCGAGCTGATCCGCCACGACTGCGCCCACGTGCTCGCCGAAGCCGTGCAGACGCTGTGGCCCGGCACGCAAGTCACCATCGGTCCCGTGATCGAGAACGGCTTCTACTACGACTTCTTCCGCAACGAGCCGTTCACGCCGGAAGATTTTGCCGCGATCGAGAAGAAGATGCGCGAGATCATCGCGCGCGACAAACCCTTCACCAAGGAAGTCTGGGACCGCGAGAAGACCAAGCAGGTGTTCCGCGACAAGGGCGAGGCGTTCAAGGTCGAGCTGGTCGACGCCATTCCCGGCAACGAGCCGATCAAGATCTACTACCAGGGCGACTGGTTCGATCTGTGCCGCGGCCCGCACATGACCTCGACCGGCAAGGTCGGCAACGCCTTCAAATTGATGAAGGTGGCCGGCGCCTATTGGCGCGGCGACAGCAACAACCCGATGCTGACGCGCATCTACGGCACGGCGTTCGCCAAGCAGGAGGACCTCGACGCTTATCTGAAGCAGATCGAGGAAGCCGAGAAGCGCGACCATCGCAAGCTCGGGCGCGAGCTCGACCTCTTCCACTTCCAGGAAGAAGGTCCGGGCGTCGTGTTCTGGCACCCGAAGGGCTGGACCATCTTCCAGCAGCTGATCGCCTATATGCGCCGGCGCCTCGCCGGCGACTACAACGAGGTCAACGCGCCGCAGATCCTCGACAAGGTGCTGTGGGAGACCTCGGGCCATTGGGGCTGGTATCGCGAGAACATGTTCGCGGCGCAGTCGGCCGGCGACGAAGCCGAGGACAAGCGCTGGTTTGCGCTGAAGCCGATGAACTGCCCCGGCCACGTGCAGATCTTCAAGCACGGCCTGAAGAGCTACCGCGACCTGCCATTGCGCCTCGCCGAGTTCGGCGTGGTGCATCGCTATGAGCCCTCCGGCGCCATGCACGGCCTGATGCGCGTGCGCGGCTTCACCCAGGACGACGCGCACGTCTTCTGCATGGAAGACCAGCTCGCCGACGAGTGCCTCAAGATCAACGACCTGATCCTGTCGACCTATGCCGACTTCGGCTTCACCGGCGATCTCACGGTGAAGCTCTCGACCCGGCCCGAGAAGCGCGTCGGCACCGATGCGATGTGGGATCATGCCGAGCGCGTGATGGCGACGGTGCTGCGCGAGATCCAGTCGCAGAACAATCACATCAAGACCGAGATCAATCCGGGCGAAGGCGCCTTCTACGGGCCTAAGTTCGAATATGTGCTGCGCGACGCCATCGGCCGCGACTGGCAGTGCGGCACCACGCAGGTCGACTTCAACCTGCCGGAGCGGTTCGGTGCGTTCTACATCGACCATGACAGCGGCAAGAAGGCGCCGGTGATGGTGCATCGCGCGATCTGCGGCTCGATGGAGCGCTTCATCGGCATCCTGATCGAGCACTATGCCGGCAATTTCCCGCTCTGGCTGTCCCCGGTGCAGGTGGTGGTCACCACCATCACCTCGGAGGCCGACGAGTATGCCAAGCAGGTGCTGGAACAGGTCCGGCGCGCGGGGCTTCGGGCCGAGATCGACCTGCGCAACGAAAAGATCAACTACAAGGTCCGCGAGCACTCGCTGGCCAAGATTCCGGCGCTGCTCGTGTGCGGGAAGAAGGAGGCCGAGACGCAGTCGGTCTCGGTCCGCCGACTCGGCAGCGACGGCCAGAAGGTGATGACGACGGTGGAGGCGCTCGCCGCCCTCGTCGACGAGGCCACCCCACCGGACGTCCGGCGGGCGCGCGACGCGGCCTGATCCCTGAAATCGATCTAAATTCGCTTCCGGTTGCGGGCGTGCATGCTTATGTCGGCATGGCACGCCCGACGACCAGCCGAAGAGGACATCGCAGTGCCCGACGCCATCGAACTCCTGAAGACCCGTCGCTCGGTCAAGCCGCGCGAGATGACCGGGCCCGGCCCCTCCCCCGCCGAGCTCGAAACCATCCTCACCATCGGTGCGCGCGTGCCCGACCACGGCAAGCTCGCGCCCTGGCGCTTCATCATTTTCGAGGGTGACGCCCGCGAGCGGGCCGGCGAGGTCATCGCGAGGGTCTTTGCCCGCAAGAATCCGGACGCGCCGGCGGCGAACGTCGAGACCGAGCGCAAACGCCTCACCGACGCGCCGCTGGTGATCGGTATCGTCAGCTTCACCAAGCCGCATCCGAAGGTGCCAGCGTTCGAGCAGGAATTGTCGGCCGGCGCCAGCGTCATGAACATTGTCACGGCCGCGACCGCGCTCGGCTACGGCGCCTGCTGGCTGACCGGCTGGTTCGCCTTCGATCGCGACGTGCTGGACGGCCTCGGCCTCAAGCCGGACGAAAAGCTCGCCGGCCTCGTTCATATCGGCACGCCGACCAAGCCCAGCGAAGACCGTCCGCGACCGTTCCTTTCGGAAATCGTGACGCGTTTTTAATCGATGTATTGTTGACGCCTCCAACGTCTTGCGGCTTTGATCCCGGCGAGGGAGGAAGCCCGGATGAAGCGTCGTGAATTTCTGGTTGGGGCCGCGCTTTTGGCCGGCAGCATGGCGCGAAGCCGCGCCGCCGACATCCCCGCTCCGTCGGCCGACGGCCTCGATCGCATCACCGCCTTCTTCGACAACGAGGTGACGAGCGGCCGGCTGCCCGGTGCAGTGATCCTGGTCCAGCAGCACGGCAAGCCGGTCTATCTGAAGACCTTTGGCGTGCGCGACACCAGGACGGGCGTCGCCATGACGCCCGACACGATCTTCGCCATCCACTCGATGACCAAGCCGATCACGTGTCTCGGCGCGATGATGCTGATCGACGAGGGCAAGCTCGCGCTCACCGACCCCGTGTCGAAATACGTCCCGCTCTTTGCCGACACCAAGGTGGGCGTGGAGCCGGAAGGCACCTCGAAGGTCGAACTCGAGCCGCCGATCCGTCCTGTCAACATCGAGGATCTGCTGCGGCAGACCTCGGGCATCAGCTACGACTATATCGGCGCCCCATGGGTGATGCAGGTTTACCAGGCCGCCAACATTTTCGAGGGGCCCTTCAACAACAGGCAATTCGCCGACCGCATCGCCAAGCTGCCGCTCACGCGCCAGCCCGGAACGCTGTGGCGCTACGGCCATTCCACCGACGTGCTCGGCGCCGTCATCGAGATCATCTCAGGCCAGACGCTGTATGAATTCCTCAAGCAGCGCATTCTCGATCCGCTCGGAATGAACAGCACCAAATTCGTACTGAAAACACCGGAGGAGCGCGCCCGGATGGCGCGGCCGCTGCCGAACGACCCGGTCCTGCTCGCCGGCGAGCGCGACCGCCTCGCCCATCCCGAATGGGAATCCGGTGGCGGCGGGTTGCTGTCGACCATCACCGACTATCAACGCTTCTCCCAGATGCTGCTCAATGGCGGCGAGTTCGAGGGCAAGCGTTACCTCAGCCCCGCCGTGTTCAAGGCGATGACGACCGATCACGTCGGGCCCGGTTCGGGCGTGGGGCGCGACTATTTCTATTTTCCGGGCGACGGCTTTGGCTATGGCTACGGCATCGGTGTGCGCACCGATCCCGGCAATGCGAAGCCGCCGCCGGCCGGATCGATCGGCGAATTGAAATGGGACTCAGGGAGCGGCACCTATTTCGGCGTCGATCCCAAGCTCGACATGGTCTACCTCTTGATGCAGCAGACCCAGAACGAGCGCAGTCGCATCACGCCCGCCTTCAAGGAACTGGTCTACGGCTGCTATCCCGAAGGGCTACGCCGCCCGTGAGGCGCGCTGGCCGAAATCGGCAAGCAGCTTGGCGATGTCTGCGGCGGGCCGCGCCGCGCTGAACAGAAAACCCTGCACCTCGTTGCAGCCTTCGGCGCGCAGCCAGTCGAGCTGATCCTCGGTCTCGACGCCTTCAGCCGTCGTGGTGATGTTGAGGCTGCGGCCAAGCCCCGAAATGGCGCGCACGATCGCGACGCAATCGGGCCGCTGCGCCAGATCCTTCACAAACGAACGGTCGATCTTGATCTTGTCGAACGGGAAGCTACGGAGATAGCTGAGGCTGGAATAGCCGGTGCCGAAATCATCCATGGAGATGCTGACGCCGAGCTCGCGCAATTGATGCAAGATTGCAAGATTGGCGTCGGTCTCCGCCAGGAAGATCGACTCGGTGATCTCGAGCTCGAGTCGCTTCGGCGACAGGCCGGATTGCGCAAGCGCGGAAATCACGACCTGGACCAGGTTGCGGCTGCGGAATTGCGCCGGCGACAGATTGACCGCGACCTTGACGTCGACAGGCCATTTCACCGCCTCCGCGCAGGCCTCGCGCAGCACCCACTCGCCGAGTTGGGTGATGAGGCCGATGTCCTCGGCGACCGGAATGAATTCCGCCGGCGAGATCATGCCTTTGTCGGGATGACGCCAGCGCAACAGCGATTCGAAGCCGGAGATGCGGTCGGACGCGATCGACACCAGCGGCTGGTAGTGCAGCTCGAACTCGCCATTGGCGAAGGCGCGGCGCAGATCGAGCTCCATGTCGCGGCGCTTCTGCGCCTGGAGGTCCATCTCGCGCTCGAAGAAATGGTGCACGCCGCCGCCGTCGGACTTCGCCCGGTACAGCGCCATGTCGGCATTGCGCATCAGTTCCTCCGACGTCGTGCCGTCGCCGGGCGACAGCGCGATGCCGATGCTGGCGCCGATCACCATCTCCTGGCCGTCGAGGTCGTAGGGCGCCTTCAGCATGTCGATCAGCAAGGTCGCGCAGGCGCTGGCTTCGTTCGGCGAGACGTCGGCTGCCAGGATCACGGCGAACTCGTCGCCGCCAAGCCGGGCCGCGAGATTGCCGCCGCGCACCGCGGTGGTGAGGCGTTCGGCAACTTGCTTCAGCAGGCGATCCCCCACCGGATGCCCGAAGGAATCATTGATGTTCTTGAACAGGTCGAGATCGATATAGAGCACGCCGACCCGTTTTCCGCCGGCCTGGTCGAGCGCCTGCTTCAAGCACTGCTGGAAATGTTCGCGGTTCGGCAGATCGGTGAGCCCGTCATGGTGCGCCATGTGGGCGATCCGCGCCTCGGCCTTGCGCCGCTCCGTGATGTCGACCACCGCGACCAGATAGCCGTCGCGATCGTCGAAGGCGACGCGGCGACCGAAAGTGAGCACCTCGATCTCGCTGCCGTCGGCGCACAAATGGCGCCAGTTGCGCGAGGAATGATAGGTGTCGCCGATGCGCTCGAGCGCCTCGGCGTGGCTGTCCCACTCGTCCTCGGGCCAGATCTCATGCAGCTTCATCCGCAGGAAGGTGGCGCGGCTGTAGCCGTAGTGCTGGACCGCGGCATCGTTGACGCTGAGAAATTCCTTGGTCTGTGCCTCGAACACCCACATCGGCATCGGGTTGTTGTCGAACAGCAGGCGAAACGAGGCGTCGCGCCGCTTCAACGCGGTGACGTCGGAGATCGTCAGCGAGACCAGATCGGCGAAGGCGGTGGCACTGAGCCGAAGGTAACGTCCGTCGTCCTCGATCTCGAGCTGCTCGCCGCGGCCGCCGGAGACGACCTTGAGCAGGAAGTCCATGATGTCGGGCGAGGCCAACAGCGTGTTCCCCTCGCCGATCCGCCGCCACAACAGGCCGGCGCTCGCGACCTTCAGCAGCGCACCGGCGCTCTTGTTGTGATGCACGATCTGGAGATCGAACGGCTTGCCCGCGGCATCGCGCAGCGTCGCCAGCGAAACCACGGCGTCATCGGTCGACGAGAAGATCGCGTCCAAAAGATTGTATTGCGCACCGCGCTCGTTGATGTAGGCACCAACCAGCGTGGCGCCCCAGCGCGAGGCGGTCGGCAGCGCCAGCACATCGTAGGTCCGGACCATGCCGTCGCGCACGCAATGGGCGCTTGCCTGGTGCGGACGTCCGTTCTCGAGCGCGCTCGCCACAGCTTCCGACAGCGCCGTGGCGCAATCGGGCGAGAGCTCGGCGACCGGGATATCCCAGCGCTCCTCGCCGAGCCATTTCTGCACGTATCGCCCGCTGCGCGACAATTCGAGCGCGCCATTGTTCTTCAGCAACGCGATGTGGTCGGCGAGCCGTCCGAGGCTGCCAAGCATCACGTCCTCATAGCGCGGCAGCCGTTCGCCCGGCTTCAGCGCGGCACGCCATTTGCGTTGAAGCACCGGGATGTCGTCAAACATTTCGGCGGCCGGTTTTCCCGGCATCTTCTTCGCGGCAGTCATTGCAGTCCCCAACGCACTTTCCCAGGGCATCCAATGCAGCCGCGCTTAATGCCGTGTAAAAAGGACGCAGTCGCGGGTTCCATTCGGCGATTATGACAGTTTTAAGTCAGGTGTTGGTTAGTGGCCGTTAGAGACTATGACGGTTGCCTAAAATGCGATGCGTGCGCGCGAGACTGAAGTTATGGCGCACAGCTGCTTCATCCTCGTCATTGCGAGCGCAGCGAAGCATCCAGACTGCCGCCGCGGAAAGACTCTGGATTGCTTCGCTGCGCTCGCAATGACGGAGGGTGGGTGACAGTTGGTAGAATGGGTAGAGCGAAGCGAAACCCATCACACTTTGCCTACGCGGAAGCATGATGGGTTTCGCAAGTGCTCTACCCATCCTACGCCCCGCAGACACACCTTCACATCCTCGTGGCTTGTTTCGCGAGAGCGGACACGGTGGTCTCCGGATTGCGATTTGCTCGATCCGGGCTACGGAGCTGTGCCCGCCAACCTTTCAATCACCAGATCGAGCAGCGCGCGCAGGCGCGCCAGGCGCCTGAGATCGCGGTGATAGCCGACAAACGTGTCGCGGCCGGGCGGCGTCGCGCCGATGTCGAGCGCGACGAGACGGCGGTCGCGGTCGCCGAGGGGGCGTGGCAGCACGGCGAACCCGCCGCCGCCGGCACACAGCTCTGCCTGCGCCTGCCGGTTGTTGCTGCGCGAGGCGATCTCCGCATTCGGCAGCGTGCGCTTCAACCAGATCGCATCTGGCATGTCGGCGAATTCGGCATTCATGGTGACGACACGGGCGCCGCTTCCGTCGCCGGCGCGCGGCGGCTTGCTGCCCTTCCTGCCATAGAGCGCGTAGGGAATGTGGAGCAGTTTTCTCGAGATCACCTCGGGTTCGCTGAACGGCTTGATGCGGAAGACGAGATCGGCCTCGCGCCGCGGCAGGCTATAGAGGCGCGCGTCGGTCAGGAGCTCGACGATCACCTTGGGATGGCGCTTGCCGAAGGCGGCGATCACCGGCGACAGCATCACCGTGCCGAACCAGTCCGACGACGACAGGCGCAGCATGCCGTCGAGCTGCGTCTCCACACCCGAGGCGTGGCGCTGAAGCGCGAGCGCCTCCTCCTCGATCCGCTCGGCGTGGCGCAGCACGGCGGCGCCCTCGTCGGTCAGCACAAAACCATCGGCGGTGCGCTGAAACAGCGTTTGTCCCAGCGCGGTTTCGAGCGCGCGAAGCCGCCGCCCCATCGTCGGCTGGGTCTGGCCGATCTTGCGCGCGGCAGCCCCGAGTGTGCCTTCGCGCGCAATCGCCAGGAAGACGCGCAGATCGCTCCAGTCCATCGAAATGACCTCATACAGAAATGCACGATCATCGCACATTCTTGTTCCTTCTCATGCAAAAATTCATGAGCATATTGGAACCGACAACGGAGCAAGACGATCATGACGAGACAATCGACGATGCGGGCGGCGATCCTGGAGACCCACAACGCGCCGCTGCGCCTCTCAACCGTCTCCACGCCCGAGGTCGGGCCGCGCGAGGTGCTGGTGCGGGTGCATGCGAGCGGGGTCAATCCGCTCGACGCCAAGATTCATGCCGGCGCGGCAGCACATGCGCGTCATCCGCTACCCGCCATTCTCGGAATCGATCTCGCCGGCGTGGTCGAGCAGACCGGGCGCGACGTGACACGCTTCAAGCCGGGTGACGAGGTCTATGGCATGACCGGCGGCGTCGGCGGCGTGCCGGGATCTCTCGCTGAGTTCGCCGCGGTCGATGCCGACCTGCTGGCGCTCAAGCCTGCCAATCTCAGCATGCGCGAAGCGGCCGCCCTGCCGCTGATCTTCATCACGGCCTGGGAAGGTCTGATCGATCGCGCGGCGCTGAAGGCCGGCCAGAAGGTTTTGATTCATGGCGGTGCCGGCGGCGTCGGCCATGTCGCGATCCAGATCTCGCGCGCCTTCGGAGCAGATGTGTTCGCGACCGGTTCGGCAGCGCAGCGCGCCACCATCGAAGGCTTTGGCGCTGTATTTATCGACCGCGGCACTGCGATCGAAGCTTACGTTGCAGAGCATACCAGCGGCCGCGGCTTCGACATCGTCTACGACACCATCGGCGGCAAGGTGCTCGACGCCTCCTTCGAAGCCGTGCGCCGTTTTGGCCATGTGGTGAGCGCGCTTGGCTGGGGCACGCATGCGCTTGCGCCGCTGTCGTTCCGCGCCGCCAGCTATTCCGGCGTGTTCACGCTGCTGCCGCTGCTATCAGGCGAAGGCCGCGCGCATCACGGTGAGATCATGGCGGAAGCGACGCGCCTGGTTGAAGCCGGCAAGCTCGCGCCGCTGGTCGATGCAAGGCGCTTCACGCTGGAGAGTGTTGGCGATGCCTACGCTCTGATCCGGGATCACGCCGTCAAGGGCAAGCTGGTCGTCGACATCTGAGGTGGGGCTCGTAGCCCGGATGGAGCTGTCTGCTGCACCCGCCGCTAGTCCTCGCTGGCCGCCGCGGAGCGATTGCGCAGGTAAGCCTGCGACAGCAGGAAGAACAATGCGCGCTCGCCATGATACTTGGCGGACGGCCGGGTGCGCTCGAAGCCATCGGC
This sequence comes from Bradyrhizobium sp. Pa8, assembly GCF_052588265.1. Taxonomy (NCBI): domain Bacteria; kingdom Pseudomonadati; phylum Pseudomonadota; class Alphaproteobacteria; order Hyphomicrobiales; family Nitrobacteraceae; genus Bradyrhizobium; species Bradyrhizobium sp. Pa8. The sequence continues at coordinate 6,037,251 of NZ_CP176767.1, forward strand.
AAATATCTTGCCGGACTGGCACACCTGCCATCGCCAGCCAAACCGCTTACGCCTGGTGATGATCACTTCAAACATGCCGACGGGCTTGGTCCCCTGCTTCTGCCGGTCTCGCAAGGTCTACGCCTGCTCCGGCCTCCCCCGTTAGACGGATGCCCGACATATAGCGCAGCAGGACGGAAAGAGAATAAAATTGATTATCGGAAATCCGTATCTTCCACCGCCTATGACGAAGTCGCGACGCTTGTGGAATAAGCCTGCGCTGGCGGTGTTTATCGATTTCTTCGACGCTGCCTGGTCGCGCTGGCAAAGGTATTCAAGTCGGAACACAAGACGCGTATGCCCGGTAAGCGAACGCTCACCGGGCATTCACGCCGCAGCTCAGCGGCCGACTCGCGCCTGGAGATGCGCAGGATAGCGGTCGCCCTGCACGGCTACCTTGGACAGCACCCCTGCAATTGCAGTGAGATCCGCGTCCGACAGGGTCACTGCGGCCGCGTCGAGATTTTCCTCGAGCCGGTGCAGCTTGGTGGTGCCGGGGATCGGCACGATCCACGGCTTCTGCGCGAGCAGCCAGGCCAACGCGATCTGCGCCGGCGTCGCTTTCTTCGTTGCGGCGATCTCGCCGAGCAGATCGACGAGGGTCTGATTGGATTTGCGTGCGCTGGATGAGAAGCGCGGCACGATGTTGCGGAAGTCACTCGCATCGAACGTCGTGCTCTCGGTGATCGCGCCGGTGAGAAAACCCTTGCCGAGCGGACTGAACGGAACGAAGCCGATGCCGAGCTCTTCCAGCGTCGGCAAAATCTCCTGCTCCGGCTCGCGCCACCACAGCGAATACTCGCTTTGCAATGCGGTCACGGGCTGTACCGCGTGCGCGCGGCGAATGGTCTGCGCGCCCGCCTCCGACAGGCCAAAATGCAGCACCTTGCCCGCCTGGATCAGGTCCTTGACCGCGCCAGCGGTGTCCTCGACCGGCACGTCGGGATCGACGCGGTGCTGGTAGAGCAGATCGATGCGATCGGTCTTGAGCCGCTTCAGCGCCGCCTCCGCCACCGCCTTGACGTTGGCGGGCCGGCTGTCGAGCCCGGCCTCGACCTTGCCGCCCTTGAAGCCGAACTTGGTGGCGATCACGACCTTGTCGCGGAATGGCTGAAGCGCCTCGCCGAGCAGCTCCTCGTTGGCAAAGGGCCCATACGCCTCGGCGGTGTCGAAGAAGGTCACACCGCGCGCGCGGGCGGTCCTGATCAGCGCGATCGCCTGCGACGTCTCGGTCGCCGGGCCATAGCCGTAGCTCAGGCCCATGCAGCCGAGGCCCAGGGCCGAGACCTCGAGGCCGCTTTTGCCCAGTTTTCGCATCTGCATCGTCAGCTCTCCTTGAAGTGCGTGTTCGGCAGCGAATTTAGGCCACGCGCCGGCCTGCGATTAGATGATAAAAGCGGTATGTACTGATGAGATGGATTCATGAATGACCCGCACCAACGTCAATGACCTCCTGGCCTTCCTTGCGGTCGCGCGCGAGCGCAGCTTTACCCGCGCGGCAGCCCAGCTCGGTGTGTCGCAGTCGGCGCTCAGCCACACTGTGCGCGGCCTGGAGGAACGGCTCTGCCTGCGGCTGCTCACCCGCACCACCCGCAGCGTCGCGCCAACGGAAGCGGGCGAACGTCTGCTCCGCAATGTCGGGCCGCGCTTTGTGGAGATCGACGCAGAGTTGTCGGCGTTGACCGCGCTCCGCGAGACGCCGGCAGGCACCGTCCGCATCACCACCGGCGAGCACGCCGCGCAGACGGTGCTGTGGCCGGCGATCGCAAAGCTGCTGCCGCGCTACCCCGATATCAAGGTCGAGCTCGTCGTCGACTATGGCCTGACCGATATCGTCGCCGAGCGCTACGACGCCGGCGTACGCCTCGGCGAGCAGGTCGCCAGGGACATGATCGCGGTGCGGATCGGGCCCGAGATGCGCATGGCCGTGGTCGGCGCGCCCGCCTATTTCGCCGCGCGAGGCAAGCCGAAGCTGCCGCAGGATCTCACCGAGCACAATTGCATCAACCTCCGTCTGCCGACCTATGGCGGGATCTATGCCTGGGAGTTCGAGAAGCGCGGCCGCGCCATGAAGGTGCGGGTCGACGGCCAGCTCGTGTTCAACACCGGCCTGCTCAGGGTGAATGCCGTGCTGGCGGGGCTTGGCCTTGCCTATATCCCCGACGATCTCGTCAAGCGCGAGATCGCCGACGGCCGGCTGATCCGCGTGCTCGCCGACTGGTGCGCACCGTTTGCGGGCTATCACCTCTATTATCCGAGTCGGCGGCAGCCGACGCCGGCGTTCGCCGTGCTGGTGGAGGCGCTGAGGTATAGGAAGTGAGGGGCGCGGCCCTCCTCCTCGTCATTGCGAGCGCAGCGAAGCAATCCAGAATCTTACCGCGGAGGGACTCTGGATTGCTTCGCTGCGCTCGCAATGACGATGTGGAGAGACCCGACGCCATATCGGCCAGATCAGCGCGCGACCACTTCCACTTCGCCGTCGACGCCGTTGACGACGTTGAAGCCGCGCTCGTAGACCTTGCCCTCGTTCTTGGCGATGGCGCGGTATTCGCCTTCGGAGAGCACGACGCGCGGGAAGGCGCCGATGGATTCCTTGATGACGTCGCCGCCGGGGGTCAGCACCGACCAGGCGGTGTTGGCGAGCGCCTCGCCGCCCCTGTCGCTGACCAGCTTGAGCGTGATCACGGCGGCGCGGTGGGTGATGGTGACGTCGGTGAGCTTGCCGGCCTGGACGCGGATGTCCGAGCGCACCACCGAATTGGCGTCGCCATAATTGGAGATGATGTAGTAGGTGCCCTCCGGGATCAGCACGACGTCGCCGGCGGCGACGTTCGGCACCAGCGAGGCGCGCTCGCCGGACTCGAACTGGCTGCCCTTGTAGATCGCGAACGAGATCTGGTTCTGCGGAATGCGGCTGGTGCCGACGCGCCCCTCGATGCGCAGGCCGCCGGCCGGCAGCACGAAGGATTCGCGGTCGGTCTCGGCCTTCAGGCTGACGGTGCGCACCGCGCTGACGAGGCCAAAGGCGACGTGCACGACGTAATTGCCCGGCGGCAACACGATGTTCGGCGTGGCGTTCCGATCCTCGCGGATCAGCTTGAAGGTGCCGTTCTCGTCAGGACGGTCGGCAAACACGCGCCAGACCAGGCCGCTGGTGATCGCGGGTGTGTCCTTGCCGTATTTCGCAGTCAGCGACAGAACGCCCTGGCCGGGCACGGCCGCGTTGAGCGGCGGGGCCGCCGGCACGGTGCTGACCGCGGGCGGCGGCATGCTGGGCGTATTCGGCTGGAGCAGGGTCGGCGGCAGGCTCGGCGGCGCAGCGCCCGGGCCGGAGGGGGGCGCGAGGCTGACAGCGCCGCCGGGGTCGGGCACCGAGGCGGGCGGCACCGGGGGCGGGCGATCGGAGAAAAGCTGCGCCTGCGCAGCATTTTGACCAAGGGTATAGAGGCAAGCAGCAAGGATCAACCTCGGCAGCAGCGATGTGCTGCGCCGCCATCCGATGATGCCGTCACCCCCGAGAGTCATGCCACCTGCTTTTCACCGAAAACGCGGCAAATTCAAGCCTCCGAATCCCCAGGGGATACGGCCCGATACGGTTCTTTGGAACCCGGTTGACGCCTGCGTGATTAAACGGGAGGCAGCTGGTCCTCGCCACACTCCTGCCCCCTGCTTCCCGAACGGTATAAACCATGCTTTGCCCTCGTTCTGGCGGAGCGGAGGTACGGCGCCTACTCTGGTGTGAGGGCTGGCCCGGGGTAGGAGGGTTTCGGTGCTTGATATCTTGAAGGGTCGGGGCGTGAACGGCTCCAATGGAGAGAAGGTCGGTCTTGGCAGCGTGCGACGGCCGGTCATTGGCCTGGCGCTCGGCGGTGGCGCAGCGCGCGGCTTTGCCCATATCGGTATCCTGAGAACCCTGGCCGCCAACGGCATCGTGCCTGACGTCGTGGTCGGCACCTCGATCGGCGCCGTGGTAGGCGGTCTCTATGCGGCCGGCCGGCTCGATACGCTGCAGGAGTGGGGACGCAGCCTGCAGGGGATGCGCAACATCCTCGGCTATCTCGACATCCGATTGAGCGGCTCCGGCCTGATCGGCGGTGAGAAGCTGGCAACCCGGCTCGAGGATGCGGTCGGCCAGACCCTGATCGAGGATCTTCCGATCAAGTTCGCCGCCGTCGCAACCGAGGTCCGTACCGGCCACGAGATCTGGCTGACGCGCGGCCGCGTGGTCGACGCCATGCGCGCCTCCTACGCCCTGCCGGGCATCTTCTCGCCGGTCCTGATCGGTGACCGCTGGCTGGTCGACGGTGCGCTGGTGAATCCGGTGCCGGTCTCGGCCGCCCGCGCGCTCGGCGCCGAAATCGTCATCGCCGCAAATCTTTCCAGCGACATCTTCACCCATTCCACGACGATCTATTCGCACGGCGCGGTGCCCGAGACGGTCCCGCCCGCGGCCGAGGCGACGACGGCGAAGCGGCGCTTTCCGCGATTGTTCTCGCCCGAGAAAACCATGAAGCGCGAGTTCTTCGGCGGCGCCGGACGGCCAGGCATCTCCTCGGTGATGGTCGACGCCTTCAACATCATGCAGGACCGCATTACCCGCGCGCGCCTCGCCGGCGATCCGCCCGATCTCCTGATCACGCCGCGGGTCGGTCATTTCGGCTGGTTCGACTTCCACCGCGGCGAGGATCTGATCGCGCACGGCACCCGCGCCGCCGAGCGCGCGCTGGAGTCGATCCAGGAGGCGATCGAGGTGCTCGCGCCGGCGCCCGCGGGCCACGCGCCCAAAGCGGGCGAGTCCAAGGCAGACGAGTGAGGCCGCTCAGGCCGTCTTGATGTAGTCGCGCAGGGCTTCCTGCTCGGCCTCGTATTCCTGGACGCGGCGCTTGACGATGTCGCCGATCGAGATCAGGCCCACCACCTTGCCGCCGTCGAGGACGGGCAGATGGCGGAACTTGCCGGTGGTCATCGTCTCCATCAGCTCGGCGACCGTGTCGGTCTCCTTGCAGGTCACGACCTTGCGGGTCATGACCTGAGAGACCGGCTCCTCCAGCGCGCCGGCGCCGCGCTCGCCGATCACGCGCACGATGTCGCGCTCGGACAGGATGCCTTCGAGCCGGCTCTGGTTCATCACCAGCACCGCGCCGATCTTCTTCTCGCCGAGCAGTTTGACCGCGGCAGCCAGCTTGGCGTCGGGCTCGACGCTCATGATCTGGTGGCCCTTAGTGTTGAGAATGGAACGTACCGTCATTGTCGGCCTCCCTGAATCGGATCCGTCCGCATTTCGCGGTCCGGACTTGATCTTCGAGTCTTCAACTAACAGTTTAGGCGCCGGTTGCACGCTGAGGCGCTTTGCGAAGCATCGCCGCTAGCGGCTTGTCGCTTCGGAACATTCTTCTCGGGAATGATGGATGAATTCGGGCGGCGCCGCAAGCGCCGCTTCAAATACGGTTTGAAATGTCCTGTGATGACGCATCCGCAGCATCGTTTCGCACGCGCGGCACGGGATCGAACAGCGCGAACAGCAGAAGGCCCGCGAAGAAACCGCCGATATGTGCCTGCCAAGCGACGCTCGTGGTTTCCGAATCGACGCCGATCGCGCCGACCCCGAAGATGATGTTGACGCCGAACCAGACGGCGAGGAAACCGACCACCCGCCCGTCGCGCAGCGCGCGCGACAGCGGCAGAGCCGGAACCCTTGCGGCGGTATCGGCGTCTGATCGGCTGAACGACAGGAAGCTGCCGCGGACAAAGGCAAAGCGGATCGCCGCCGCCATCGCGCCGGACACCGAGGCCGAGGCGCCGATCATCGGCGCCACCGCGTGCTCATGGGTGACGAGATGGGCGAGCGCGCCGGCGGCTGCCGTCACCGCGAGAAACAGGAAGAACCTGATCGCGCCAAAGCGCCGCGCCAGCGCGCTGCCGAACGGCAGCAGCCACAGCACGTTGAAGCCGAGATGGGTCAGATTGGCGTGCAGCAGCGAATAGGTGACGAAAGTCCAGACCTTGGCGCCGGCCCCGCCGGGGATCTGCAAATTGAGCAGCGAGGAATCGTACCGCTTCGGGATGAAGCCGAAGACGTCGATGGTCCAGTTCTCGAGCTCCGGCGGCAGCAGCACCCGCAGATGGATCACCGCCAAAAGGAGGATGTAGGCGGTCAGCGCGACCGGCAGCGTCAGGATCGGCTCGCGCGGAGCTTCCTCGACAACGGCCGGCAGCTCCGGCGGAGAATCTTGCGGGGAATCCAAGGCAGCTTCGCTTTCAGGCGCGATCGGAGCGACAGGCTTAACGACAGGCCTTGGAGATAGTCGCCTTTGCCGGCCTTGCGCAAGTGCACAAAAGGAAAAGGCAGGGCCCTGGGAAAGCCCTGCCTGTCCGTGTCGGTCTTCCGGTACCCAGAGGAATAAGGTGTATCCCCACCCCTCCCCGCGGCCCGCGACCAAACTGTTTGACGCCCGTGTACAGGCCCCGCCGAGAACCTGGATGAAAGCGGCGAGGCTTGCGACCGCGATCACCATAGCAGCGGGGCTGCCGGACGGAAAGCGCATAGTTAATTTAACGTTAACGACGCAAAGACGGCCTCCGGGGGCACGAAAACGCCTCCACGGCATGGACGCTGCAAATCCCCTCCTGCACAACAACGAGAGGGATCGCGGGTGCACTGAAGCGGGACAGGTTTGTCCCGCGAGCTAGCGCCCCGGGGTAAGCGTTCAGTCATGAAACATCCGTCGAGCCGCGCGTTCTTCGCGTATTGGGACAAGAAGCGCGGCACTGCGCGGGCCCCTGATCGGGCCGATATCGATCCGGCCGCGGTCCGCGGCCTGCTCGGCGATATCTTCGTGCTGTCCTGCGAGCAAAACCTCGGCTTCCCGTTCCGCGTCGCCGGCACGCGCGTCTGCGCGCTCGCGGGGCTCGACCTCAAGGACCAGAGCTTTGCGGCGCTGTTCACCGAGGCCAGCCGCAGCGAGATCGAGGAGATCACCACCATCGTCGCCGACGAGACGTTAGGTGCGATCGCCGGAATCACCGCCGCGCGCGAGGACGGCACCAAGGCGCATCTCGAGCTGCTGCTGCTGCCCTTCAACGCCCGCCCGCATACGCCGGTGAGTGTCACCGGCGTGCTCGCACCGTTCAACGACGAATGCGGCGCGTTGTCCGCATTCGCCCTCACCTCCTGGCGCTATCTGCACCAGCCGGAGAAGCTGCTGCCGCGCGCAATCCGCAAATTGCAGATCGCGCGCGGGCTGATGGTGTATGAGGGGCTGAGGTAATTTTCGCTCCGATGTGGGCGAACGACGCGACTTCGATGCAACCTCTCACCGGATGACACAGCCATGTCCGACATGATCGATTTCGGTACGCTTCAGCTCCGCTTCCTGCACAGCAAGGACGACACCGGCGGCAGCGTCGACATCTTCGAAATGGCGCTCCAGCCGAATGCGCGGATGCCGATCCCGCATTATCACGACCGTTGGGACGAAACCATCTACGGGCTGTCCGGCGTATCGACCTGGACGATCGACGGCAAGCAGAACGATCTCGGCCCCGGAGAATCGGTCTTCATCAAGCGCGGCATCGTGCACGGCTTTACCAACCGTTCGACGGGCCCGGCGACATGCCTGTGCATCCTGAGCCCCGGGGTGCTGGGCCCGCAATATTTCACGGAGATGAGCGCACTCCTGTCGGCCGGCGCACCACCCGATCCCGCGAAGATGAAAGAGACGATGCTGCGCTACGGATTGGTGCCGGCTGCGTGAGCAAGGCTTGCCGCGCCGGCTGATCGCGTAGCCATCTGCCCGCTGCAAATCGTTCGCGGGCTGATGGTGTATGAGGGGCTGAGGTAGAGCAACGCTCGTGCCGTGCGCGCAGCGTGGGCAAACGGCCCGATCATCATCGCTGGAGATGGCGACGGACGCGCCGGCGCGCAGGCTTGCGATCCACCATCGGAACCTTACCTGCGCTGGTACGTTTTTCTGTCTGCCGGGCAAGTGTCTGCACGGCAACGCGGCTCGGCGGAGCCGATGCGTTTGCTAGCCGCCGGGCCTCCGTCGAGGGACGATTACCCGTGATGGAGCACGCGACCAGAGTTGGTAATCGCCTGTTAGCTGCTTTACCGCCGGCCGACTTTGCCTTGCTTGCACCGCATCTTCGGAAAGTACCGCTCCAGCGCGACGCAGTCCTGGTTCGATCGGGCGACCGGATCGAACACCTTTGCTTCCCGTGCAGCGGCGCGATCGCCCTCATCATGGAGTTGCCGAACGGGCAGACGGCCGCGACCGCCGTGATCGGCAACGACGGCGTTGTCGGCCTCATGACGGCGCTCGGCCCCGTACGATCTCCCCTGACAGCGGTTGTCCGCGTGGCCGGGACCGCACTGCAGATCTCCCCCGCGCGATTTCACGCGACGCTCGCGCGCAGTCCCGCCCTCGCAAGCGCGGTTCAGATCGCCGCCAGGGCGATGATGACGCAATTCCTGCACGTCGCGGCCTGCAATGCACTGCACTCCGTCGAAGCGCGCCTCGCCCGCTGGCTGCTGCACATTCACGATCGGACGGATGGCGGCGGTGACGTCCTGCCCTTGACGCAAGAGACGTTGTCGGAATTGCTCGGCGTCCGGCGTACCACGGTCACGCACGTCGTCAGCGCACTTCGCGCGTCAAGGGCAATCAAATCCAATCGACGCGGCCAACTCGAGATCGACAGGCGCCGGCTCGAGGTCGTCGCATGCGAATGCTACAAGGTGATGAGCCGCAGGATCGATCGGATCGTCTCGCAGGATGCCGTCAGGCTGCTTCACGCCGTGCCCGCGCGGAACGGCTGCCCACCCCCGGACCTCCCGTTCGCCAAGACCGATTCATAGACCCAGGCCTCCCTGGCGAACCATTCGTGCGTCGCCGCGCACATCCCGCAATATGTGCGCGAAAAGAACACCGTACTGCTCCGAAATCTTTCACGATCCATCTCGATGCCCGTCGAAATGGCGCGGCCCGTTTCCGGGCATTTAATCATCACCATACCCATCCTGATTTCCTCCAGCTTGGCATCACCTCACGGCAAGGCTTCGCCGCCTCGGCTGAACGGCGTCTCTTCTGGCGAAGACGCTCGTCCAGCCGATCCACGCGGCCGGTCGCCTCGATTCAAGCAGCCCTATGCAGAACCCGGTTGAAGCTCTTCTTGATCGGCTCGGCCGTCTCGGTTGCGACCTTCTGGGCGAGGTCCCAAAGCTCCCGGTTTTGGCGAGAAGCCGCTTCAAAGGTCTTGCGGCTGTGGGTGGTGGAGAGGTTCACGACATCCGCGAACGACTTCGCATTTGCAAGCTGGGACATGAATTCCAGCGCGGAGCTGGTATTGATGTTTGATATTTCGATGACCTTGGTGCCGTAATCGGCGGCACGCGTGGCATTGGTCGAACAGGCTTCGCGGAGAGCTTCGTTGATCTCGTCGGAAGCCGCCTTCATCCGCTCTAAATTTGCCTTGGCCCGCGCGGCGCCTTGCTCGGCGAGATCGCCGAAGATCGCCTGGAAGTTGAAAAATGGCAGGTCGAACCTGGGCATTGCACCGCCATTCGCCGGCCCATTGACCGCAGCGGCGTTCGTCTCGGCTTTCAGATTGGCATCATTCATGGTCATTCATTCCCTCACGCGAAACCAGATAATGGATCGAAGACTCCCAGAAGCTCCCTGGTGCGGGCTGCACCGGGAAACCCGTGCCCCTACTCTCAAGATGGAGGGATGCTGCTGCCGATGTGATGCTCTCGCCCCCGCCGGAGCCAACTATGACCAACCAAAGTAGGGTCTTCGGTTCGCTTTCGGACTCTCGACTTGAATAAATTCGATCCAAGCGACAACGCGCCACGGGCGGCGTTTTGCTTCTTTGAAGTTGTCGCGATGACTTCCGCCAACTTGAGATCAGTCCGGCGAGCGGTTCGGAGACGCCGGCGCTGGTGGCCTTCCTCTGGGTGCACGGCGTGGATTCCGCCGTTTCCAGATGGCGCCCTGTCATTGGTTGATTGCGAGTTGATGGAGCCGCTCCGCAGCGCACCGCATTGAACGATACATCGCATCGCCAATACGGCGCTGTGCTGCGTCCGGGCACGAGACCGGTGGCATCTCGTCAAATTTCAGACACCACCTCGTATTCCCCCGGCGGATTGTCCGCTCACGGCATCGCCAGGTGCCAGGCACCGTTCAGAAAGCCGTCGCCGGTGATGTCGCCGGGCTTCTGGTCCTTGGCGAAGGTGTAGAGCGGCTTGCCCTTGTAAGCCCACTGCCTGGATCCGTCGTCGCGCGTGATGACGGTGTAGCCGTCGCCCGCGGCATCGCTCGCCTCGGCCTTCAGCACCGGCCAGTTTGTCGCACAAGGTCCGTTGCAGGCCGACTTGCCGTCCGCATCCTTGTCGAAGGTGTAGAGCGTCATGCCCTTGGCGTCGGTGAGCACGTTGCCCTTGTCGGACTTGCCGGTCTTGGTCGGCGGCGCGGCGAAGGCAGCGGGGATGATGGCGAGCGATACGGCGAGCGTGAGCGCGAGGCGGATCGAGGACGTCATGGTATCTCCTGTCATGCAATTGGCTTGCATGGGGTAGGACGCCGCGCAACGCTTCGTATTCCTGGGATCGCGGCAAAGATATTTTTCGCTGCGCACATCGACGCGACGGAATAAACTGGAATGGGTGAGACCGACCAACGGACCGACATGAGCAAGCCGCATTGGCGTCCCGCGCGCGCCTCCGACCTGGTCGCGATCAGCGCGATCGCAGCGCGGATCCATCCTGATCTTCCCGAGAGTCCCGACGTGTTCGCGGAGAAGATGCGGCTCTATCCCGATGGCTGCCGTCTGCTCATCGCCGACGAAGAGATTGCCGGCTACGGGCTCGCGCATCCGTGGAAGCAGCACCGCATTCCACCGCTCAACGGCTTGCTGCAAAAATTGCCCGATGATGCGGATTGTCTCTACGTGCATGACGTCGCCGTGCTGCCCGATTTCCGCGGTGGCGTCGCGCGCGATTATGTTGCCGCTATCGAGAAGCTGGCGCGCGCATCACACATCACAACGCTCGCACTGGTCTCGGTCTACGCCACACGGCCGTTGTGGGAGCATCTCGGCTTTCGGCCCGTCGCGGCGGATGCGGAAGCGCGCGCAAAGCTCGTCTCCTACGGCGAAGGCGCGACCTACATGCTCCGCGACCTCGCTGCGACATAACGTCCCCTGCCCGGCCGCCCCGGCTCACGCGGGCGTGAAGCCGCCCCTCGAACCGGCTTCGATCAGCCCCCGTCGAAGGTGCGCGCGGGCCGTTCTGGTCTCGCCGAACCGAGACTGGAGAATTTCCTTGAAACTCACATTGTCGAAAGTCGCTTTGATTGCATTCGCTGCGGCGGCCGCGTTCAACGCGACCAGTGCCAACGCGGCGCAGGTCCGGACCTATGGCTGCGATTCCGCATTCTTCGAGGGCTGCGGTATCCTGGTCGAGACGTCGACCCCGGGCAGCAGAAGCCGCGTCAACCTCACTCACGACACCTCGCCCATCTACATGAAGCAGACCGACCCCCGCTACAGCTCGGCGATGCGTGATGCCGGCGGTGGCGGCGGCGGCGGAGGTGGTGGCGGGGGCGGCGGTGGCCGCTGAGTTCGCAGCTGACTTTTCAGATGATGCCGCCGGCGTAATCCGGCGGCATCATTGCTGTCTGCACGGTCAGGCGCAGTTCAGCCCCGATGCTTTTTCTTCGCCTTCTTTTTTCCAGGCGCGCCCTTTAACGGCCACGGCGTGACCGCCGGCTCGGCACGGCCAGGCTTGTTCTTGTGCTTCTTTTTCTTTCCGAACGAAGGGGCATCGTCGAATTTCGGCCTGCGCTCGCCGTGAGCCTTGTCGCGGGGCTTGAATCCAGCAGCATCGCGCGGGCGATCGTCGCGACGTTCGCGATGATCGCTGTCGCCGCTCTCGCGCCGGGGCGGCCTTGACCGCTCTTCCGAAGGCGCCTGCCGCTGCGGCGCATCCGTCATCGGTTCGAGGCGGATATTGTCTTCCTTGTCCGGACGCTTGATCTTGGCAGCGAAGGATTCCGCGACCCGCTCGGAAATTTCGAACTCGGTCGTCGTGTCCATGATCTTGATTGCGCCGATGTCGCCCTTGTCGATACCGCCGCGGCGGCAAATCATCGGCAAGAGCCAGCGTGCTTCCGCATTCTTTCTTCGTCCGATGTTGGCCCGGAACCAGACACTGCCGTCCGCCATGCCGTGTTTCGCCGACGATTTTCCTGATTTGGGTCGAGGCCTTTCGGGGCGATCATCGCCGCGCGAAGCACGGGCATCGTCGCGCGGTGCGCGGACATTGTCGCGCCCGCGATCGTCGCGCGGCCGGCCGGCTCGCTCGCCGGGATCGATGATGTCTTCGGGCGACGGCAGCCGCGCGCGATAGAGCCGCGCGAGTGCGGCCGCGATATCCTCGGCCGACCTCTCGGCCAGCAGCGCCTGCGCCAGCACCAGATCGTCCGCGGTCGTCTCCTCGGTGAACAACACGTCCTTCATGCGCTCGTGATCGAGCTTGCGGATTTCCTCCGCTTGCGGCGCGGTGCCCCAGACCGCCTCGATACCCGAGAGATTGAGCAGCAGCTCCGCGCGCCGCCGCCGCGCGGGCGGCACCAGCAGGACGCTTGTCCCCTTGCGGCCCGCACGACCGGTGCGGCCCGAGCGATGCTGCATGACCTCGGCATCGTTGGGCAGGTCGGCATGGATGACGAGGTCGAGGCTCGGCAGGTCGATGCCGCGGGCGGCGACGTCGGTCGCCACGCAGACGCGGGCGCGTCCGTCCCGGAGCGACTGGAGCGCCGTGGTACGCTCGTTCTGCGTCAATTCGCCTGATAGCGCGACCACGGAGAAGCCGCGCTCCAGCAGCGCCGCCTGCAAATGCCTGACGCCATCGCGCGTGCTGCAAAACACCAGTGCGCTCGGCGACTCGAAGAAGCGCAGCACGTTGACGACGGCATGTTCGACATCACCGGGGGCGACCCGGATGGCGCGGTACTCGATGTCGGCGTGACCGCCTTCATCGCCGGCGACCTCGATCCGAAACGCCTGCTGCTGATATTGCTTGGCCAGCGCCACGATGCCGCGCGGAAACGTCGCCGAGAACAGCAAAGTACGGCGTGTGTCCGGCGTGGTCTTGAGGATGAATTCCATGTCCTCGCGAAAGCCGAGATTGAGCATCTCGTCGGCCTCGTCGAGGACGACCACCTTCAATTCCGAGATGTCGAGACGGCCGCGCCGCAAATGATCGCAGAGCCGGCCGGGCGTGCCGACGACGATATGAGCGCCCGCCGCAAGCTCGCGCTGCTCGCGCCGCGGATCCATGCCGCCGACGCAGGAGACGACCCGCCCGCCGGCATGTTCATACAGCCACGCCAGTTCGCGCTGAACCTGCAAGGCGAGTTCGCGGGTCGGCGCCACGATCAGGGCGAGCGGCGCCCCGGCCTGCTCGAACCGCTCGGCATCGCCAAACAGATCCCTGGCCATGGCGAGGCCATAAGCGAGGGTCTTGCCGGAGCCGGTCTGGGCCGAAACCAGGAGGTCGCGGTCGGCGGCTTCGTCCGCGAGCACGGCGAGCTGGACGGGAGTGGGTGAATCATAGTTCCGCTCGGCCAAAGCGAGGGCGAGCGGCGGGGTCAGGGCCGGAAAAGACACGGGATGGAGAACCTTGGTTAATTTCAGGCGCGGAACGGTGAACCGGCGGACCTGAGTTGCGTGCGCGGCAAACGGCCCGGCCGCACGCTGGATGTGATCAGGGCGCTCTTTACGCCAAGTGCTCTGAAATCACCATGCCTATGATGCATGGCTTGACGGAAAGAGCCGCGCCTGAAGGTTGCGGCGGACGTTCGCGGCCACCTCGACCGGTTAACGGATACGATCTTGCCGTGCCGGCCGTCCGATCCCAAATCGTGCCTCACGAGAGAGCAGCGGGGTGAAACATGGCCGACAAAATATCGCTCGCCGACAAACTCGCGACCTTTGGGGATTTCTGGTCGCCGCGCACGGTCACGACCTTCAACGATTGCGACGTGATGGTGGTGAAGGTGAAGGGCGAGTTCACCTGGCACAAGCATGACGACACCGACGATTTCTTTCTCGTCCTGAAAGGCAGTCTCGACATCGAATTGCGGGATCGCACCGTGACGCTCGGTCCGGGCAAACTCTATGTCGTGCCCAAAGGTGTCGAGCATCGCCCGGTGGCACGCGAGGAGGTTCACCTCATGCTCATCGAGCCGACCGGCACCCCGAACACGGGCGACAAGGCCTCCGCCGCAGCACGCAAGCTCGCGTAAAGTCTGCGGCGGGTCTAGTCCCTGGAGGTCACCAGCTTGCTGAAGCGGCCGATCAGCCTTGCTCTCACCCACGCCACAGTGTCTCTCGCCGCGCGGCTCAAGGCGCGGACGGCGCGCCAGGCTTCGGTTGCCTGCAGCCACGCCTTCATCTCGGAGAACTTGCCGTACGCCCAGGCGAACGCCGGAATCCGCATCAGCTTGTCGCGCGTAAGATGGAACAGGCGCTCGACCAGCACGAGCTTGAGCAGTTCGCCGATGATGAAAGTCACGGCACCGCTGAGGACCTGACCGGTTGCCGCAAGGTAAGCCGCCACCGGCTTGATCGGCTCCAGAATGATCACGGGCACGGAAAACAGGGCGAGCGAGGGATAAGGGGGCAGCGACCTGATCCAGGCCCGCAACCGCTTGAATTCAAAATGCCGCCCAATCCAGCGCGAAATTGGCCGCGCCACGGCCATGAAGACCGCATCCACTAGGAAGTAGATGGCGGCCAGGATGTAAGTGACGGGCTTCAGGATTCGCTTCACGATACCTCTCCCGCAAAGTGAAAAGCCGGAACCTGGGCCTAAGTTTCACCTCGGCGTGAATAGTTGGAGGATTTCCGATGGAACTTTTTGGGCATCGGTCGGCCTCTGCGCGCTCAGAGCTCCGCATAGACCTCCAAAAGATTGCCATCGGCATCCCGGAAGAACAGCGTCCGATGCCCAAACGACTGGTTCGTCGGCGGCGAGAGCAGCGCAACGCCGTGCCGTACGAGTTCGTCGGCGCATGCATCGACCTCAGCCGCGGAGACCTTGAAGGCCAGTTGCAGCGAGGCGCTGCCCGCCGGTGTCGGCGCGTCGGCCGCGGTCCGGCTCGGTCGTGCCAGCGCCAACGTATTGCCGCCCAGGCCGTATTCGATCCAGTTCGGCGAGAGCTCGCGCAGCAGCGGAAAGGCGGGAACGTCCTCGTAGAACCGGCGCATCGCCGCCATGTCGCGCACGAAGATGACGGTGTAGTCGATCGCGCGAATGGCGTGGAAGGGGGAGCGGGTGCGCGGGTTAGGTTCGTCTGTCATGGTAGCCCTCATTCCAATCTCAGGCTGGTAGCCCGCATGAAGCGGAATGCGGGACCGGCGGCCCCGGATTACGCTTCGCTCCATCCGGGCTACAAGGTTCAAGAACTATCGCAACAAACCACCGCTATAGCGCAACTCGTACAGCGGCGCGCCATCGTGCCGCGAGATCGTCTCGACGCCATGGAAACGGTCGAGCGAGCCTTCGACCTCGTTGCGGTAGATCATGCCGCCCTGCTGGAACAGGCGCGGCCCCCGATACGGCTCCTCGACCCGTACGCCCAGCAGCGCCTGGCGCAGGAATTTGTAGACCTCGTGCAGCGTGTCCAGATCCGTGATGTCCGCGCGGGCGCCGCCGCTGTAGCTCATCGACCAGATGACGCGGTCATCCCGTGACACGGTCTCTTGGCCAACGAAAAATCCCATCCCGAAATAGATATCGCGATAGGCATAAGGTGGCGCGCGATGTTCGAGCTGCTTGGAGCCGGCGAGCAGCGGCGCGGCCACGGTCGCGTCGTCGTCCAGCCCCGCATAGGTGCGCCGCTTGGCTTCGACCAGAAACGCTGCGAGATCGGCGGGAATGGACGGCATTGTCTAGTCCACCAATTCCGGCCACGGCACGATGGTCGATTTCACCGTCTTCATCGCCATCGCATCCCTCACCGCCTGCGCGACGCCCGCTTCCGTGAACGGATAGATCGTCTGCATCTTCAGCCAGGGATATTTGTCACGGGTGCGGTAGAGCATGTCGACGCCGAGCGGCAGATCATTGCCGGTAAAACCCCAGGAGCCGAGCACGTTGAGGTCCTTGGTGCAGATGCGGTGCCAGGAGGTCTCGATCGAGCCGGCATCGGTGAACTGACCCATCTCGACATAGGTGCCGCCGTCGCGGAGCATCTCGATGCCTTCGGGGCCGGCGGTCGGATGTCCCGAGCAATCCATCACGAGATCGGCGCCGAAGTGGCCTACGATCTCGCGCACACGGGCGATGCGCTCCTGCGGCGATTTGATCTCCTCGATGTTGACCGTCGCCTCCGCGCCGAACTCGCGCGCGAGCTTGAGCCGCGGCTGTTCCGGCGCGCCGACGCAGATCACGCGCCCCGCTCCCATCTCCCTGGCGGCCGCGACCGCCAGAATGCCGATCGGACCCGAGCCCTGGATCACCACCGTGTCGCCCCAGGAAAAACCACCAGCGCGACTGGCGCGGTTGAAGGCGCGGATGCAGGAGGTCAGCGGCTCCGAGAGCGCGCCCAGCCGCAGCGACATGTCGTCGGGCAGCTTGTAGATCTTGGTGCCCGGCAGCATCTCGAGATCGACATAGACATATTCGGCCCAGCCACCCCACATATGCGGCGCCTTATCGAAGCCGAGATAGCGGCCGTAATAGACCGGCGTCAGGCATTTGTTGGCGGTCTGCGGATAGTGGATGCAGTAATAGCAGTGGCCGCACGGCATCAGCGGCGGGATCATCACTTTTGATCCGACCTTCAACGGCTTGCTCATGAAGTCCTCGGTGAATTCGTCGCCGCATTCGACGACGATTCCGCCGAGCTCGTGGCCGAGCGTGAACGGCCAGGGCAGCGGCTTCGGCCAATGCCCTTTGAGAATGTGCAGATCGGTGCCGCAGACGCCGCAGGCGCCGACCTTGATCAGCGCGGCTTTCCGGCCGACCTTTGGCCATGGCACGGTCTTGATGACGGGCTCCGAGCCCGGCCCTGCGTGAGTGCAGACGCGGATCTGGTCCATGGCTGTTTCCTCGCTGCCCGCTTGTTAGGTTTGATTGGTGCGGGCGACGATCAGCCTATGACACCCGTGCGGCGTTGCAAATACCAAGGCGTGTGTCTCAAGCGCCGAGCCAGAAAAGGCTTCCCGCTCTCTCAACTTGCGCGAGGAGGCGCTCTCTCAAGACCTTCGCCAGTCATGCCCTGCTCGCTCAGGAGCCAAACCGCAGGACTTGCAGTTTCGCTGAACATGGTCGCCAGCACGTCCAGACCGCTCGTTTCACGTTTCAGGCTGCGCACGGTCGCACGATGCACCACACGTCGAAATGCAACGGTCGGCGTCGTGTCGCGCTCGTCGCGGATCATCACCCAAGTGCTCAGCTTATCGTCGATATAGGAGACTGTGGTTCGCCTCAGGGCTTCGAGGTCGACCTCGCTGGCCTTCATCACTTCCGAGGCATCCGGATCGTCCAGCAGCGCAAGCAAGAGATGCTCCAGTGTCGCGAACTCGTGCTTTCGCGCTTTGGCGTAAGTGAGAGCCCTGTTCAGGGTGAGATCCAGCTCCCGGGTAAATCCTGCAGGCCACTTGATGCTCGCACGCGGTGGCTCGGTCGAGGCCGTATCAGACGCGGGCGATCCGCGTCGGATCGTGGCCGCAAGCGTATTCCAATCAGCCAGGCCAAACAGCTCGGCGATTAGCTCAAGACTTTCGGCGACCGAAATCTTGAGGCCTTTGGAGGCGAGTGAGGCGCGTAGCGTGCGCGCCATAGCCTTGGCATCGCGAAAGTCGCGCATGGCTGACTCCTTTGCTTGAACACTTCGGGAAGCCAGTGCTTGCGTTGCTGACCCGTTGTTCGGCAAAGGGGCCAAGACGATGCATGAGATACGTTCACCATCCCGTAAGGGGTGCAAGCGGCAGGTCGTATCTACCCGTAAGAAAGGTGGCTCGCCGGCCGCCAAGTGTCAATAGCGACGCCCCGCGCCCCCCGTAAATGGCTTACACCCGGACGCTGGGTTAGGATGAGACGGCTCGTAGCCCGTATGTCGCAGCGTGGAATGCGGGACCGGCGGCCCCGGATTACGCTTTCGCTCCATCCGGGCTACGATCGAGGATGATGCCGATGCTGCGTGACTATCAGCCAGCGGATGCGGACGCGATCGTGCGCGTCGCGCTGGCGGCTTTCGCGGAGTTCGAGCAGCACTATTCCGACTGGCTGTTGTTTACGGCCCATGTCGCGAAGATGCCGGAGCTTTCCAAGACCGGCGAGATCATCGTCGCCGAAGATGGCGGCCGGATCGTCGGCGCCGTGGCCTATGTCGGTCCGCAAGCCCCGAAGCCGGCGTTCTTCGATCCGTCGTGGCCCATCATCCGCATGCTGGTGGTCGATCCGGCCACGCGCGGCAAGGGCATCGGCCGGCAATTGACCGAGGAATGCCTGCGCCGCGCCGAGCGCGACCAGTCGTCGGTCATCGCCCTGCATACGACGCCGATCATGACGGTGGCGCTGCCGATGTATCTGCGGATGGGATTTGCGAAGGTTCGGGATGCGCCGGACATTTTGGGCGTGCCGTATGCGGTTTACGTCAAGTCGCTTGGATAGGTCCGCAGACACATATCTGCCGCATGCTTCCCGCGATCAGCGGGCTGCGATCGAAATCGCCGAAGCGTTCAATGAGGCGCAAGCCGCCCGAAGCCACGAGCAGCGGCATCTCCTGCGGAAAAATGTTCCGCATCCGCAGAGGAACCTGCCAAAAGTCCTTCTTCGTTTCGTTCGACCAGTACCATTCCACATGCCTGATTTGGGTGAGCGGATCGTAGCTCGCGGTCTCCTCGACAATGAGAGTGCCAAGCGCATCGTGGACCAAAGTGCCGATCAACTCGCGCTTGTTGGGATCCGAGTTGAGCATGGCGATATTCGGCAGGAACGCGTCAAACACCAGCCTGCCCTTCTGCGACAGATGTCGGCCGACCGATCCGAAGAAGCCCCTGAAGTCGTCGATGCCATGCAGGTGCAGGATCGAATTCATCGCGACGATGATGGTATCGAAGGTCCGCCCCCCGAGATCGAAATCCCGCATGTCCAGCTGGACCAGATCGAGCTCGACGGCCTGCGCCCTGGCATGGCTCCGCGCGCGCTCCAGCATCTCCGCGGACAAATCAGCCCCGACGACCTCAAGCCCCGCCTGCGCCAGCGGAATGGTCAGGCGGCCGCTGCCGCACGCAAGATCGAGAACGCTGCCGCCGCGCTCGCGCGCCGCCGCGACATAGAAGCCCTCGAGGACCGGGTCTCGCGGCGCCATCAGGTCGTACAGATCGGGGCGATCGTAGAGGCTGTTCATTTCCATCAGGCAATTGTACGGAATGAACTGTCAGAATAACAGGCACCCGACCTCAGTGTCGGAGGGGGCTTCGCAATGGACATGGTCGCGCTCGGCATCTTCCTGACTGCGGCCGTGGGCTTGCTGGGATCGCCAGGTCCCGCGATCGCGGCGCTCATCGCGGTCGGCCGCGCCCGGGGTTTTGTCGGAGGACTGCCATACTTTCTCGGACTTCAGGCGGGTCTCGCAATCGCCGCCGGCGCTACCGCTGCAGGGCTGTTTTCCCTGCTGACGACATTTCCGTCGGCCTTGCGCGTCATGACGATCGCCGCCACGGTCTACCTCCTCTATCTCGCCTACAAGATCGCATCGTCTCCGGTCGGAGACACCGCCAAGGCAGGCAACGGCGCGCACGCTTCGCCTGCGGCGGGGTTTCTGCTGGGCATGACGAACCCGAAGGCCTATCTGGCATTCGCGTCCCTGCTGGCGTCATACACCTTGATCAAGGGCAGCGCGCAGCACGACGTCTTCGCGAAATGGATCCTACTGGTCGTGGTCATGATCGCGGTGGACATCGTCTGGCTCTATGTCGGGGTCTTCCTGCGCGGATTGATACTGTCACCAAATGGCGAGCGCGCGCTCAACGTCACGCTCGGACTGATGGTGCTGGTCGCAGCCGGATTGGCATTTGTCTAGCCGGGTCGGCCTCCTCTCGAATGGTTGCCTGAAATGACGAACTGGATTCGCGGCACCAGCCAAGCGAACGGCATCGAGATCCATTATCTGAGAACAGGCGGAAACAAGCCGCCGCTGATCTTGTTGCATGGATTGACCGGCAGCGGAGCCTGCTGGACGCCACTGGCACGCACTCTTGAAGACAGATTCGACGTCATCATGCCCGATGCGAGAGGTCATGGCGCATCGAGTGCACCATCTGGCGGCTATCTGTACCGCGATCTCGCAAACGACGTCATCGGCCTCATCGAAGCGCTTGGGCTTGCCGCCCCGGTGCTGCTTGGCCACTCCATGGGCGGCATGATTGCTGCGATAGTTGCAAGTGAGGTCGGTACGGCCATTCGCGGCGTTATCCTGGCGGATCCGACGTTCCTAACCCCCGAGCGCCAGCGCGAGGTTTACGAGAGCGATGTCGTGGAGCAGCATCGCCGGCTTCTCGGCCGGGACAAGGTTGAGGTGCTGGCCGAGGCGCGGCAGCGGCATCTGCACCGTTCGCTCGAGCTGCTTGAGCTGATCGTCGAAGCGAGGCTGCGGACCGAGATCAGCGCCTTCGAGGTTCTCACACCGCCAAACCCGGATTATCGCGCTTTGGTCGGCGCCATTGCAGTGCCGAGCCTGCTTGTCATCGGAGACAATGGCGTTGTTTCCGTTGAGACGGCGCGGGAGCTACAGGGACTCAATCCACGGCTTCACTATGAGCTCATACCGGACGTCGGCCATGGGCTGCCATATGACAAGCCGGATGAACTTGCGGCGGCGGTCAGGTCGTTTCTGGAGACGGTGGTTGGGTCCGCTTCGTAGCCCGCATGAGCCAAGCGACATGCGGGAAAACTACATCAACACCCCGGATGTCGCTTCGCTCATCCGGGCTACGGGTCCACGGCGCCACACACCCAATTGTCTTGAGCCGTTGGCGTCGAACGTGTAAGGCCGCAACGTCCCACCCAGGTGATCGCTTGAACCCCCTTCCCCAAAATCCTGTTGTCGCGTCCGGATCGTTCGCGGCGATGAAGTCGGTGCCGTACCGGCTCCAGTTCATCGCCTATGTGCTGGCGATGATGGCGGACAATATCGAGCATGTGATCAGCTATTGGGTGGTGTTCCAGAAATTCCATTCGCCGACGCTGGGGGGCTTTGCCGTGCTGTCGCACTGGCTGCCATTCCTGCTGTTCTCGGTCGCGGTCGGCGGGCTCGCCGACCGGTTCGATCCGCGGCGTATCATCCAATGCGGCATGCTGCTGTTCATCGTGGCCTCGGCCGGATGGGGCTTCTTCTTCATCACCGATACGATCCAGATGTGGCACGCGATGCTGCTGCTGGTCATCCATGGCTGCGCCGGCGTGCTGTGGCAGACGCCGAACCAGTTGCTCCTCTACGACCTCGTCGGCCCCGCGGATCTTCCGAGCGCTGTACGCCTGAATGCGATGGCACGCTATCTCGGCATCCTGGTCGGCCCCGCCGTCGGCGGCGTCATTATGCTCACGCTGGGCACCTCGCACGGCATCATCTTCAACACGCTGTTCTACCTGCCGATGCTGCTGTGGCTGTTCTGGGCGCCGGTGCGCGACAAGAGCGCCGCGGTGCGGCGCTTCGCCGTGCGCGGCCTTGCCGATATCGTGCTGACGATGCGTGCCATCGGCACGCAGCCGGTGCTGACCGCAATGACGTGGCTCGCCGGCCTCACCTCCTTCATGATCGGCAACGCCTATCACGCCCAGATGCCGGGCTTTGCCGGCGATCTCGGCCATGGCGATCCCGGCGTCTCCTACAGCGTGCTGCTCGCGGCCGACGCGGCAGGTGCACTGCTCGCCGGCATCGCGCTGGAATCCTGGGGACGGTTGAAGGGCACGCCGCGCACCGCGATCACGCTGGCCATGCTGTGGAGCGTGGCGCTGCTCGGCTTCGCCGCGGTGCGGATCTATCCGGTCGCGATCGTGCTGCTGTTCTTTGCGGGTTTCTTCGAGCTGTCGTTCAACACCATGGCGCAGGCGCTGGTGCAGCTGAACGCACCGTCCGACATCCGCGGCCGCGTCGTCGGGCTCTACAACATGGCCGGGCTCGGGATGCGGGCCTTCAGCGGCATCACCGTCGGGCTATCAGGCGCGGCGATCGGCATTCACTGGTCGCTCGGGCTCTCGGCCGCGGTGCTGCTGGCGCTGCTGTGTCTTCTCCATGGGCGCGCGACGAGGAAGACAGCCGGTTGACTCTCGTCCCTCCCCACCGCACCCTCGATATGGCCTGAGGAGATGAGGCGTTGCGCAATCGCTGGGGCATTCTTGCGATCCTGTTCGTCGTGCGCCTCACCATCGCGTTCCAGTTCCAGAGCGTGGCCGCTGTTGCGCCGTTGCTGCAACAGACTTTTGGCGTCGGGCTCGCCGATATCGGCATCCTGATCGGACTCTATTTCACCCCCGGCATCGTGCTGGCGCTTCCGGGCGGCGCGATCGGCCGGACCCTTGGCGACAAGCCGACGACGATCGCAGCGCTGCTGCTGATGACCGCGGGCAGCCTGGTCATGGCAACCACCGACGTCTGGGCCTGGCAGATGGCGGGCCGGCTCGTCTCCGGCGCCGGCGGCGTGCTGCTGACGGTGCAGCTCACCAAGATGGGCACCGACTGGTTCGCCGGGAAGGAGATCGCGACCGCGATGGCGATCTTCGTCAACTCCTGGCCGGCCGGCGTCGCGATCTCGCTGCTGATGCTGCCGGCGATCGGCACGGCCTATGGCGCAAGTGCGGTGTTCCTGACGGCGGGCGCACTCACGGCAATCGGTATTGTGCTGATCACGCTCTATCAGTCGCCGCCGGGAGCCACAGTCAGCGCGGCCGGCCCAGGCCGGCTCGATCCCCTCGCGCTGCTGGCGGTGATCGTCGCGGGCCTGATCTGGGGACTCTTTAATGTCGGCTTCGCCATGATCTTCTCGTTCGGCCCCTCCCTGCTCGCCGAGCGCGGCTGGAGCATTGCGGCGGCAGGCTCCGCGATCAGCCTCGTGATGTGGCTGTCGGTGATCTCGGTGCCAGCAGGCGGCTATCTCGCCGACCGCTTCAAGCGTCCGCTCACCCTCGCGATCGTGGCCAGCCTCATCGTGGCCGGGCTGCTGGCCTGGTTGCCGCGATCGGATGCGGTGATCACGGTCCTCGTCCTGATCGGCCTGATCGGCGGCCATCCGGCCGGCCCGATCATGAGCCTGGCGGCCCGCGTGCTCGCGCCGGAAACAAGGGCGATCGGCATGGGCGTGTTCTACACTCTCTTCTATGCCGCGATGATGCTGGGGCCGGCGGTGGCCGGCCGGCTGGCCAAATCGGCCGGAACGGCCGCGGTTGCACTCGACCTCGGTGCGCTGACGGTGCTGGCCTGCCCGCCGCTGATGTGGCTTTTCGAGCGCATTGTGTCTGTCCGTAATCGCCGCGCCCAATCCTAACGCGGCATTAACCCTGTGCACCTTAGGGTCGTGCCGGACTCCGCCAGGCGGGGGGTCGGGTTGTGAAAATGGCGTTGGCGAACAAAAAATTTCTTCCGGCCGCCGAGGAACGACGGCGTTTCCAGCGGGTGAAGGTCCACCTGCTCGGCCGCTACATGCTGCCGGACCGCCGGGAATTCCCCTGCCAGGTGATCAACATGTCACCGGGCGGACTGGCGCTTCTGGCCCCCGGCATCGGCAATGTCGGCGACCGCGTGGTCGCCTATCTCGACCATATCGGCCGTGTCGAGGGCAAGATCACCCGCATCATCGACAACGGCTTCGCCATGACGGTCGGTGCGACGCCTCGCAAACGCGACAAGCTGGCGGCTCAGCTCACCTGGCTCGCCAACCGCGACATCCTCAACCTGCCGGAGGATCGCCGCCACGACCGTATCGTGCCGCGCAACCCGATCGCGGTGCTGACGCTCGAGGACGGCACCAAGATGACCTGCCGCATCATCGACCTCTCGCTGTCCGGCGCCGCCATTGCCGCGGAGAACCGCCCGCCGCTGAAATCGATCGTGCTGCTCGGCCGCGTGCAGGGCCGCGTGGTCCGAAACCTCGAAGACGGCTTCGCGCTGGAGTTCATGCACGAGCAGCCGATCGAGACACTCGAAGAGAGCGTTACCGCGCGGTAAAGCGCGACGACGCCAAAACCACTGTATTTCCTGCCCTGAAGGCGGCCTCCGCAATGCGGACGCCGCCTTTTTCGTGTCCGGCGACCGCCTCGCGCGGGTTAACGCGAGGGCTGCGTGCGCGTGCAAACAACAGTTCCGCCAGCGTTTCCGCGTTAATAGATAAAATTTGAATCAATTGAAGTTATTTCAAATCTTAGTCGAACTTGATTCAAGTATAGATCAAATTAATCGCGCCTTTTACTTGCATTCGTCTCGACTTGACTTGGCCGATTTAGCCGCAACTCAAAAGCTCCGTGCGAAATGTGGTCCCAACAAGAAACGGGGGCCGCAATGTTGGACTTCAGGGGACAGGGGAAAGGGCTGGCACTGGCTGCCATGCTCTTCGGGATCAGCGCGGCAGCGCAGGCCGGCGAAGGCCGTCTGCTCTACGCGAGCCTCGGCGACACCACGCGTGCGCCGATCGGCTGGGTCGAGTTCTGTGCGGATAATTCCGCTCAGTGCCAGGGCGCGCCGACGCAACCGCGCGACATCGTGATGTCGCAGGCCGCATGGCGCGACCTCGTCAAGGTCAATCGCTGGGTCAACGAGACCGTCAAGCCTTTGACCGACCAGGAGCACTGGGGCGTGATCGAGAAGTGGTCGCTGCCGACCGACGGTTACGGCGACTGTGAAGACTACGTGCTGCTGAAGCGCAAGATGCTGATCGATGCCGGATGGCCGCGCGAGGCCCTGCTGATCACCGTCGTGCGGGACAAGAAGGGCGAAGGACACGCGGTGCTGACGGTGAAGACCGACAAGGGCGAGTTCGTTCTCGACAATCAGAACGAGAACGTCGTTGCCTGGACGGAGACCGGCTACCGCTTCGTCAAGCGCCAGTCACAGAGCGATCCCAACGTCTGGGTCTCGCTCGGCGACACCAAACCGGCGGTCTCCACCGCCAGCGCCAAGAACTAGCACTCAGGAAAACGAGTTACGCGGCCCGGTCACATCCCCACCCCTCCCCGTCCCAGACCGGTTCGCGCGCGGCCAGCCATCCCCCAATGGCTGGCCGCAACTTTTTTGGGGAGAGCAATCAGCCCTGCGACGACCACGGCACGCACGCGGCGGTGAAATCGCGCCACGCGCGTTGCAAGGCGGGCTGCACGCTGATCGATGCTCGTGCCTGCCAGCCGGCGATCGCCGCGGCCGCGATGGCGCTGTCGGGTTCAGTACCGAGCCCATCAAGCAGCGATGCCGTGACCGCCATGTCGTTGAAGGCGCCAAGCTCCTCCTGCAAGGCGGCGAGCCTGCGCGAGAAACGTCGCGCCGACTTGCGATCCTCGTACAGCGGCAGCAGGAACTCGCTGAGATAGCGCAGCCGCTTGGTCGCGAGCCGCACCCGGTGCAGCTCTTCTGCAGGAAGCGACTTGAAGCGGCGACCGCGCTTGAGCACCTTGGCGTATTGCTCCGACAAGATGCGCCGCGCGAAGTCGACGGCAGGTTCGGCGAGCTGGCCGAGATCTTCGGCGGCAACGTCGTTGCGCCAGCCCCGCGTCTCGATCCAGTTTCCGAGGCCGATCAGGAACACGGCGCAGCGGCGATCGTCGAGCGCATCATGCGCCTTGCGATAGGCGTCCGACTGGCGCTCGGCCGCAGCCCGGCCCAGCGCATCGAATCCGGCGACCAACGGACAAGCCTCTGCGATCGTCGGCAAGGTCTCGAGCTGGAACACGTCCCAATCACGGGCCGCGGACAGGTCTTGCGCCAGCCATTTGGCTTCCGTCCGCAGCGCGTCGAGATTGCTGAGCGCGCCGACCGATCGCATCAGGTCGAGCGCCGATCGCAGCCGGCGCAGCGAGACGCGGAGTTGATGCACGCCTTCCGGGTTGCGCCCGTCCTCGGCGGCCGGCAGCGACTGAAGCAGATGGAGGAAGCAGGAGCGCAGGATCGTCGCGAAGGCCTCGTCGAGCGTGACCGACGCATCGAGGCGAAGTTTTCGCGGGCGACGTGCCGGGGGCGGCTTGTCGGCGGCAAGATCAAAGCCGCGCGCCGACTTGGTACGGATGGACGGCTTCACCGCGCCCTGCTCCGCGAGCCGCAGCGCGACCTCGTAGATCGTGCTGGCGCTGCCGCTCTTCAGCTCAAGCTCGATCTCGCTCACTGGCATCGTGCGATCACCAGCCGTCAGCTCGCCTTGATCGAAGGCGATATCGACCGTGCCGGACGGCAAGTCGATCATCCTCGCATGACGACGGATGTCGGCGGTGAAGACGGCTTCGAGCGGCTGCGTCACGAGGTTGCTACGAAGCTTCTCCGGAATGAAGGGCATCGCCAGCGCGAGATCGGGCGCAAGCGACGATACGCTCGCCTCCCACTCGCCACGGCGCAACGGATCGTCCACGGCGTCCGTCTTCACCGTCTGCACGAAGCGCGCGCCGCTCTGGCGGACACGCAGGCTCAGGCCATTGCGCCGAAGCAGGCGCTCGGCCGTGTCGTAATAGACCGACTTGAGATGCTTGCGCGTGCCCTTGTTGCGCGCGTTGGCCGTGATGACCGGCGCGGCGTTGAAATGCGCCATGCGATCGGCATCGACGAGAAGCTTGAGCTCGATCTCACCGGCGGGACGCGCAGCAGTGCCGGTCTGGGCTGGCTCCGGTGCGGGCGTCGTGTCTTGCGATGGCGTCTGATCAATCACAGCGCCCTCGACGATCGCATGTTCCGCGCTGGACTCGGCTGCGTCACGTTGCCTGAGGAAGCCGGCGACGACTTGCGTTCTCTTGTTCCTGTCCTTGTGAACAGGATTCCCATCCGGCGCGCTCATGGTTTTGCGAGCCGGCGTAGCGTCTGATTTCAACATTTCCCGTGACATGACAGTTTGATGACAGAGCGCAGCATATAGCTCGTCAGGCCCGCGAGGAATAGCAACGTTACGTCGCAACGCATCATCGTCCACATGCGACATGCTCGTCGCTAGAGATCGGGCAGGACTGTCATAATTCGTCTGGCGTGACGAATTAAATTGCCGCCGCGTACAGTAAGTGATCGAATTGATAGCGAATCTCGTCGTTCTCGAAACCGAGATGAACGCGTCAGCGAGCTTGACTCATGCTAGCAGAGAAATTCTTTCTGGTTTTGGAGACGCTCAGAAGTCACGCCTCCGATGATGACAGACGGGAGATTGTGACAAGCCCCGCGCGGCCTCCTGCACCCCCTGCGATCGCAAACGGCTCCCGACCAGGAAAGCCGTTTCCTGACGAGCGAGACTAGAAGCGATCGAATTTCGCGGGCTCACACCTGCCATGCGCGCGTCAGTGCGCGAGCCTGTTCTTGTAGATCCTGCCGTCCTTCATGATCACCACAAAATTCTTCGCGGGATCTTCGACGAGCTTGATGTCGTCGAGCGGATTGCCGTCGACCAGCAGGAGATCGGCGAGCGCGCCCTCCGCCACCACGCCAAGCTTGCCCGGATAGGGATTTCGCGGGCCCGACAGGCTCAACAATTCGGCGTTGGTCGACGTCGCCATCGTCAGCGCTTCGGCCGGCGTATACCAGCGCGTCAGCGCAGCCAGCATCGCTCCTTGCCTGTCCGCCAGCGCCTTCGAGAACAGGACGTCGGTGCCGAACGCGGTCTTGATGCCGTATTTTTTCGCCAGCGCATAGACACGGTCGGTGCCGGCAACCACCTGCCGCATCTTGTCCTGTTCCGAAGGCCCGAGCGCGGCAGCCATGGACATATCCAGGAACGGCTGGGTGCTGAGCCAAATTCCCTTCTCCGCCATCAGCTTCGCGCTCGCCTCGTCCATGAGATGACCGTGCTCGATGCATCTGACGCCGGCCGCGATCGAGCGCTGGATCGCGACCGGCGTATAGGCGTGCGTGGCGACGTAGGTGCCCCAATTGTCGGCGGCTTCGACGGCCGCGCGCAATTCGGGCTCGGTGAAGGTGGAGACGTCGAGCGGACTGAAGGGCGACGCGACGCCGCCGCCCGCCGTGAGCTTGACCTGCGAGGCGCCCTGCATCAGCTGCTCGCGCGCCCGCACGCGCACCTCGTCCGGACTGTCGGCGACCATGCTGCCGCCGATCCGCTCCATGCGGCTGAGCATGCCGCCGATGGTTCGCGGCAGATCGGAGAGCTGCCGGAAGTCACCATGACCACCGGTGATGGTGATGATCGCGCCGGACGGATAGATGCGCGGGCCAGCGACGAGGTCCTCGTCGATGGCCTGTTTGAGGCCGAAACTCGGGCCTCCCATGTCGCGTATGGTGGTGAAGCCGCGCATCAATGTAGCCGTTGCTTCGCTGGCGGCGAGCAGATTGTTGTAGCCGACATCGCCCGCGAGCGCGGCCATCGGTGTCGGGCGCACCAGCATCGCATGCCAATGCGCGTCGATCAGCCCCGGCATCAGCACGCGTCCGCCGCCGTCGATCACTTGAGCGGCGGCCGTGATGTCACTGGCCGAAATCTTCTCGATCGTCTTGTTCCGGACGAGGACGCTCGACGGTGCGGAGAGTGCACCAGCCTTGCCGTCGAAGATCCTGACATTGCGGAACAGAACGGCGGAGTCCTGCTGCGCCGATGCCGGCGGCGCGGCGAAGGCCGTTCCGATCGCCGCAAGCAGTGCCGCGACCCTCAACAGGCCGGCCGACATCGTCGTACCCCCCATGCTTAATCTCCGCGCAAAACTACGCCGCACGAGCGGCCGGCGTCCAGGCGAACGTTAGCCACCCGATACCGTGGGACAACAAGTCAGACCAGCGCGATGGTACAGCAGGCAAAGCCGTAGCGGCCGATTTGCCGCGGCGTGGCCGCTCATAGACATTGACGATCAGCATCACCAGCGATTGCACGGTGTCCGCATCAGGCAGATGGCCGGTCGAGACATAAGCCGGCTCCCGCTCCTCGACGACCGAACGCAACGCCATTGCAATACTCCACAGAACGGATTTGGCTCGTGCCAATCCCGCTCCAGAACTCAACCGCGCGACGGTAGTTGATGCTTCCTGCCCAACAGAGTCAATTTACAACCATAGGGCGATTCTGCAATTCAGCTATCCGTCTGCGGTGAAAGCGCACCGCCGCAAAATTTATCCAGGGAATATTATGCAATTGAGTAAGGGCAGCTGTCTCATATACATCGAATTCAAATCAAATGTAGACGCCGCGAGATTCTAAGATCAACGCCAGATTGCAACTTGCGCATTCGGGAGTACGATCCGCACGGACCGCGCGAGAGGATGATGGGGCATGAGGGAGCCTCGAAGGCAGGCCCGACATCAAGTGGACGAGGCATGACATGGTGGCACAGACGAGTGACGGATACGTTCTGCTGACCAAGAAGCTCGGCGGGCTCTTCGCAATCATCATCGGATGCCTGCTGACCGCCGTCGGCGTGACATTCGAATCCACGGGCATGACGATTCTGGGCGTGCTGTTTCTTGCGCTCGGCGCCGTTCTGCTCGTGCTCAAGATCGTCAGGCGAAACCAGGGATCGCCGCTGCCCTAGCCGAAAGGCGCGCTTGCTCAGGCGCCCAGCACGTCGGCGAGCCGCAGCTCATCGGCGGCGGGATCCTTCAGGAACAGCTCGGCCTCGATCTCGTCCAGATGCGACAGCATCTGTGCGCGCGCGGCCTGCTTGTCGCGCTTGCGGATCGCGGCGACGATGCCGGCGTGATGATCGGTGCCGCAGGCCGGTGTGTCGTGGCGACGGTAGAGCAGGATGATGAGCGAGGAGCGCGCGATCAGCTCTTTCAGGAAGCCGAGATAGATGCTGTGGCCGCTCATCTCGGCGACGAGATGATGAAACTCGCCGGAGAGCCGGACCGAGGCGCGCGCGTCACCGCGCAGCTCCGCCTCGCGCTCCTCGGTGAGATGCTGCTGGAGGCGATCGATCCAGGCCGGTGACACCGCATCGATCGCGTGATCGACGATGGTGGGCTCGATCAGGCGGCGCGCCTCGAACACCTCACGGGCGTCGCCCGGCGTCGGCCGCGCGACGAAGGCGCCGCGGTTCTTCTCGATGTTGACGATGCCTTCATGCGCAAGCTGCTGGAGCGCCGTGCGGACCAGCGTGCGGCTCGCGCCGTAGATCTCGCCGATCTCGTCCTCACCGAGCTTCGTACCGGGCAGCAGGCGATGCTCGAGGATCGCGGCGGTCACCCCCTCCCTGATACGGCTGACGCGATCGCTCGCATCTGGCGTGTCGGATTTCGGGCGAGTTTTGGCGGCCATCAGTTCGAAGGGTTGGGTGTGAGGGCTCGATCGGCGACGTTCGGCCTTGAATGTTAGTCGACGACCTGTATCCAATCACAGGCGAAAGTTTATACAATCCGCGCCCGTTTTGTGTGCAGCGAGGGAGACGGGTGCTGGGACGGCCGAAGGCGGCGGATTCGATCTAACGACCTGACTCTGCTGCACAGTTCTGGAATTCAGCCGGCCAAGGGCGGTTGGCACGGACCTTGCGGAGAGACGGGAGCATCGCCCCTCCCTTGGACACGCCATGGCCACTCCCGCCGCTCTCGAACTGGTCGCCGTCACCAAGCGCTACGACACGACGCTGGCGGTCGACAGCGTCAATTTGAAGATCCCGGCCGGGACCTATTGCTGCCTGCTCGGCCCCTCCGGCTGCGGCAAGACCTCGACCTTGCGGATGATCGCGGGCCATGAGGCGGTTAGCAAAGGCGACATCATTCTCGGTGCGCAGAACGTCACCGACCTCGAGCCCGCCAAGCGCGGCACGGCGATGATGTTCCAGTCCTACGCGCTGTTTCCGCATCTGACCGTGCTCGACAACGTGGCGTTTGCTCTCAAAATGCGCGGCGTCGACCGCGCGACCAGGCACAAGCGCGCCGGCGAATTGCTCGAGCTGGTGGCGATGACACCCTATGCAGACCGGCTCCCGGCCCAACTCTCCGGCGGCCAGCAGCAGCGCGTGGCGCTGGCTCGCGCACTGATCACCGAGCCGCAGATCCTGCTGCTCGACGAGCCGCTCTCCGCGCTCGATCCGTTCCTGCGGGTGAAGATGCGCGGCGAGTTGAAGCGCCTTCAGCGCGAGCTCGGCATCAGCTTCATCCAGGTCACCCACGGCCAGGAAGAAGCGATGGCGCTCGCCGACCACATCGTGGTGATGAACCAGGGCCGGATCGAGCAGCAGGGCACCGCGCGCGACATCTTCCACCGCCCCCGCACCGAATTCGTGGCGCGCTTCATCGGCGGCCACAACGTCCTCAGCGATGCCGGAAACCTCATCGCCGTGCGCGCCGATCAGCTCGGCATCGCGCCGTTCGCCGAGGGCGCGTTCGGCGCACCGGCGCTGCTGACCCAGACCGAGTACCAGGGCTCCTACATCGCCGTCTCGCTCACGCTCGACGACGGCACCGCCCTGTTCTCCCACCTTCCCGAGGCCGCCTTCGACATTCACCCGTTCCGACCGGGCGATCGCGTGCTGGCCACCTGGGATCCTGCCAAGGCGCAACGCCTGCAATAGCGCCGATCGATCACTGGAATGCGCAACAGAGGAGTGACTGATATGACCGAGACCACCAGGACGAAGGGCGTCAGCCGCCGCACGCTGCTCAAGAGCACCGCGGGTCTCGCGGGCCTCGCCGCCGGCTCCGGCGCCATCACCGGCTTTCCCTATGTGAAGTCGGCCGATGCGAAGGTGCTGCGCTATCTCGGCACCGCCGTGAACGAGGGCGACGACATCTCCAAGCAGTGCCTCAAGGACACCGGCATCAAGATCGAATACATCACCGCGACCACCGACGACGTCACCAAGCGGGTGATGACCCAGCCCAACTCCTTCGACGTGCTGGACACCGAATATTTCTCGCTGAAGAAGATCGTGCCGTCGGGCAACATCCTTGCCCTCGATGCCAGGAAGATCAAGGAATTCGACAACATCACGCCGGTCTTCACCAAGGGCGAGACGCCCGGCGGCAAGAAGATCGGCGCCCAGGGCACGGCGCCCTGGAAGGTGCTCTATCTCGAAGGCAAGGACTCCAAGAAGTTCGCAACGTCGGCGACCGAGTTCGTCACGCTGATCCCGACCGTCTACAACGCCGATACGCTCGGCATCCGTCCCGACCTGATCAAGCGGCCGATCAGCTCGTGGTCGGAGCTGCTCAATCCCGAATTCAAGGGCAAGGCCTCGATCCTCAACATCCCCTCGATCGGCATCATGGATGCCGCGATGGTCGTGGAAGCCACCGGCAAGTACAAATATGCCGACAAGGGCAACATGACCAAGGAAGAGATCGATCTCACCATGAAGGTGATGACCGAAGCCAAGAAGGCCGGCCAGTTCCGCGCCTTCTGGAAAGATTTCAACGAGAGCGTCAACCTGATGGCATCAGGCGAGACTGTGATCCAGTCGATGTGGTCGCCGGCGGTGACCAAGGTGCGCTCGATGGGCATCGCCTGCACCTTCCAGCCCCTCAAGGAAGGCTATCGCTCCTGGGCCTCGGGCTTCTGCGTCTCCAAGGGCGTGTCGGGCGCCAAGCTCGAATGGGCCTATGAGTTCGTGAACTGGTTCCTGTCCGGCTATGCCGGTGCCTATCTCAACCGCCAAGGCTACTACTCCGCCGTGCTCTCCACCGCGAAGGCGCATATGGAGTCCTACGAGTGGGCGTACTGGATGGAAGGCAAGCCGGCCGAGAAGGACATCAAGGCGCCCGACGGCTCGCTGCTCGAGAAGGCCGGCGCGGTGCGCGACGGCGGTTCCTACGAGGACCGCATGGGCGGCGTCGCCTGCTGGAACGCCGTGATGGACGAGAACGACTACATGGTCCGCAAGTGGAACGAGTTCATCGCGGCCTAACGTGATGGACACGTCGGAAGACATCCTGCAGCAGGCGTCCCCGGGCTTGATCCCGGGGGCGGGCACGGCGCGCGCCGCGAAAGCGACGCGCCTGTCGCCCTCCTTCATCTCCTGGCTCCAGGCCGGGCCGATGATGCTGGTGTTTCTCGCCTTCTTCCTGATCCCTCTGGTCTTCGTCGTCATCGTCTCCTTCTGGGACTACAACGAATACCAGTTGCTGCCGGCCTTCTCCGGCCGCGGCTACACCGATACATTCGAGGGCTGCATCGCGCAGCTCCCCGATCTCTGCACCATCGCCAAGACTTATCTGAAGACGCTGAAGCTCTGCTTCCTGGTGTGGGTCATCACGCTGTTCATCGGATTCTGGGTCGCCTACTTCCTCGCCTTCCACGTCAAGTCCAAGACCTGGCAGATGGGATTGTCGCTGCTCTGCACGATCCCGTTCTGGACCTCCAACGTCATCCGCATGATCGCCTGGATCCCGCTGCTCGGACGCAACGGCCTCGTGAACTCCGGTCTGGTCAAGAGCGGATTGATCAACCATCCGCTGGAATGGCTGCTGTTCTCCGAATTCTCCGTGGTGCTGGCGCTGGTCCACCTCTTCACCTTCTTCATGGTGGTGCCGATCTTCAATTCGATGGTGCGCATCGACAAGTCGCTGATCGAGGCGGCCTATGATGCCGGCGCCACCGGCTTCCAGACGCTGGTCAACGTCATCATCCCGCTCTCCAAGCCCGGCATCGTGATCGGCTCGATCTTCGTCATCACCATCGTGATGGGCGACTTCATCACCATCGGCGTGATGGGCGGCCAGCAGATCGCGGCCGCCGGCAAGATCATCGAGACGCGGGTGAACGCGTTGCAATTCCCGGCTGCCGCCGCGAACGCGGTGATCCTGCTCATCATCACCTTCCTGATCATCACCATGATGTCGCGCATCGTCGACATCAAGAAGGAGCTCTAGAGCATGAAGGAAGGACGCCCGCGCTCGTTCTACGTGCTCGCGATCTTCTTCGCTGCCTACGTGCTGTTTCTCTACGGCCCGATGATCGCGATCTACGTCCTCTCGTTCCAGGGCCCGCAGGGCGGCCTCACCTTCCCGATGAACGGCGTGTCGACCTTCTGGATCGCAAAACTGTTCCAGGGCACCGGCATCGTCGATCTCGGCGCGGCCTTCCGACGCTCGCTGCTGCTCGGCGTCATCGTGATGATCGTCACCGTTGTGCTATCAGTCGCCGCCGGCATGGCCTTCCGCCGCAAGTTCAAGGCGCAAAACATTTTGTTCTACTCGGCGATCGCGAGCCTGATCGTGCCCTCGATCATCACCTCGCTCGGCATCTCGCTTGAATTCCGCATCATCGACGACCTGATCAAGGCGCATTGGAACGAGAATTTCGAGACCTCGATGGGCCTGCTGACCTCGGGCTTAGGTGCGCACCTGACCTGGACGCTGCCGTTCGGCCTGCTCATCATGTTCGCGATCTTCAACCGCTTCGATCCCAGGCTCGAGGAAGCCGCGCGCGATCTCGGCGCGACGCCGTGGCAGGCCTTCCGTCATGTCGTGCTGCCGATCATCCTGCCCTCCGTCATCGGCATCGGCCTGTTCGGCTTCACGCTGTCCTGGGACGAGCTTGCCCGCTCCAGTCAGGCAATCGGGGCGGTGAACACGTTGCCGCTCGATCTCCAGGGCCTCACCACCACCGTGACGAACCCCGACATCTATGCGCTCGGCACCGTGATCTCGGCGGTGTCGTTCACCGTGATCGCCCTTGCACTCGGCACCATCCACATGCTCAACAAACGGCAGGCGGCCAAGGGCTCGGATGCCGGCCAAGGGCTTGTCTGACAAGGGGCTTGTCTGAACTGATGCGGCTGCACGTCGTCAATCCCAACACCACCGCGTCGATGACGGCGAAGATCGCCGCTGCGGCACGCAGCGTCGCCCTGCCCGACACATTGGTCGACGCGCGCCAGCCCGCGATGGGCCCGGTCTCGATCGAGGGCTTTTACGACGAAGCCTTCGCCGTGCCCGGCATGCTCGGCTGCATCCGCGACGCCGACCGCGACGGCGCCGACGCCCACATCATCGCCTGCTTCGACGACACCGGCTTAGATGCCGCGCGTGCCGCCGCGAAAGCGCCGGTGATCGGCATCGGGGAAGCCGGCTTCCACATGGCGAGCCTGATCGCCGCGCGCTTCGCCGTAGTGACGACGCTCGGTGTCTCCATTGTGCCAATCGAGCATAATCTGCGGAAATACGGCCTTGCCGAGCGCTGCGCTCGCGTCCGCGCCGCCGAGGTCCCGGTGCTCGCGCTCGAGGAGCGCAATATTGATGCTCTCGGCAAGATCTCCGCGGAGATCACCGCCGCGGTCCGCGACGATCGAGCCGAAGCCATCGTGCTCGGCTGCGCCGGCATGGCTGACCTCGCCGCCGAGCTCGCCGCCACACATGGCCTGCCCGTGGTCGACGGCGTCGCCGCGGCGGTCACGCTGGCAGAATCACTGGTGCGGCTGGGACTGAAGACCTCCCGGCTCGGGCCCTATGCGGCGCCGCGCTCGAAGAGCTATTCCGGACCGTTTTCGCCGTTCCAGCCTTGATCCCGGCTCTTTTCGGTGACCTTCAGGGGCCTCAAGACCAGCTAATTGCTGGTTTTTTGCCGTTAGCCTCTTTTTGGTCCCATTTGTTGCCGAATGGTAACACTTTCGGGACGTCCCGGCGACATCTGGTTGCCGCTCTTCGCCACTCACCAAGTTTCAATTTGGGTTTTGTCAGCGATGATCGATCTCGCCCAGGACAGGCCGTCCAACCCCCTCCTTCGCCTCGGCGCCCAGCCAATCGCGCTGACCGCCGCTGCCCTCCTGCTGCTCATCGCCGGCGTGACCTCGATCGCGATCTGGCGCGCCTATACCGGTGCAACTCCTGAGACCGACCGGGTGGTGGCGTCGCGGCAGCTCCAGGCCCGCACGGCCCAGGCGTCCGAGCAACTCGTCGAGAAGACCAAGGGGCTGGAGGCGACCCAGCAGGAATCGATCGACCAGCTCCAGGTCGTGCAGGACCAGCTCCAGACGATGAAGAAGCTGCTTGCATTCCAGCAGGCCGACACCAAGCGACTGTCCGAGCAGGTCGCAACCCTGAACGAGTCCATCGACGGCTTGCGGCAATCCTTTGCCAGTGCCCGGGCCACGGAGGCGGAGACGCCCTCGGTTACCCGCAGGAAACCGTCGCGCCGCGTTCATGCCAGCGCCCGCAAGCGCTCGCGCGGCTAGCCGGGTCAGGGTCTGCGACTTAAATTTTTCCACTTGTGAACTGGATCACATTCCCCCGTATGATTCCGCGCCATGCTGCCGGCTACCGGATGGCGTGAGCCGATTTCAATGTCCGGGGCTGGCAAGGTCGTTGACGGTATACTGCGTCAACGGCCTTGTTCTTTAATGGGCTAGCTTGAGCCCCGCTCCGATGGAATCGGAGCGGGGCTCAAGCTTTTTGCAGCTGTCAGAACGCTATTCGCAGACATCCACACGGCGGACACGCCAGCCTGCCGGCGTCATGACGCGCTTCCGCGCCACGTAACAGCCACCGTAACCGCCGTCGTCATAGCCGGTACCATAGTAATAGGGATCGCCGTAACCATAGCCGTAGCCGTAATAGCCGCCATAGTAGCCGGTGCCGGCGAGACCTGCCCCGATCGCCACTCCGGGCCAGAAGCCGCCGCCACGCCAGTGACCGCCATGGCCCCAGCCGCCGCCGCCATGACCGAAACCGCCACGCGCCTCGGCCGCCTGCGGCGCCGACAATCCGACTGCCGCAACGGCCAAGGCCGCCATCATCATCTTCCGTAACATCACTCGATCCTCCGCGTGGAGACGTTCCACGCTTCAAAGCGGGACCAAGCTAACGTCACCCGCGCCTTCCTGACAGCCTCACTGTCTCACTTCCGCGCGAGCATCAGCAGCCGCGGCAGATGCCCTTCACCTTCTTGTCGAGCAGCTTGTTCTCGGCATTGACGGCGGCATCGGCAGATCCGCCTGTGGCCGCGCCGGTGGTGCCCCCGCGGGACGCGCCGGATGATTGCGCCGTACCGAGGCTGTTGGTGCCGGGCGGCGGCGCCGGGGAGTTGGCGACGCCTCCCGCCGATCCGCCGGACCCGGTCGCGCCGCCGGTCGTTTGCGCGAACGACACCGCCGGCATCGCGGCGAGACTGAGGATCACGATCAAGGTCTTGATTGAAGTGTTTGCAGGCGACGGGGCCATCGGCAATGCTCCTTTGGCTGTCAACGGTCCCGCCCAGGACGCGTTCCGGAACAAATCCCGTCACATCAGCTTGAAAGCGAGGATGGAGGCGCGATCAGCGCAAACAAGGACCCTGCCAAGTGGGCTGCGCGTTCCAAAGCCAGAAAGGCCAAACCACGATGACCGATCGCGATCCTTTTGCAGAGGGCGAACGCGCCGCGCGCGAAAACATCCCGGCCGAAGCCAATCCCTACTCGGACGGCAGCGATGAGCATGCGCTGTGGTCGGCTGGCCACGAGAAGATTGCGGGCACTATGGAAGCCCGCGAGTCCGAAGGCAGTTAGCCGATCCGCTTCAGGCCTTTCTGGAAACGCGGGCCGTTGGCCACGTAGAACCTCGCCGCACTCCCCATCTTCTGCACCTGGGCATCGTCGAGCGTGCGGATCACGCGCGCGGGCGAGCCGATGATCAGGGAGCGTTCGGGAAATTCCTTGCCCTCGGTGATGACCGAGCCCGCGCCGACGATGCTGTTGCGGCCGATCTTCGCGCCGTTCATCACGATCGAGCCCATCCCGACGAGCGCGCCCTCCTCGATCGTGCAGCCGTGCAGGATGACGTTATGGCCGACGGTGCAGTTCTTGCCGATGACCAGGGGAAAGCCGAGGTCGGTGTGGCAGGTCGAGCCATCCTGCACATTGGCGCCCTCGCCGATCTCGATCCATTCATTGTCGCCGCGCAGCACGGCGCCGAACCAGACGCTCGCACCGGGCTTCAGGCGCACGCGGCCGATCACGGTCGCGGTCTCGGCGATGAAGTAATTCCCGTCGGCCGGAAGATCGGGTGCCTGTCCGTCGAGCTCGTAGATCGCCATGAGGTTCTCCTGTCGCGTCAACCCCAGCCATAGCGAAACGGCGACGCCGAGGCAAAGGGCCGCCGCGCCACGCAGCCTGGGACGCCGAGCGTCCCTGGGA
This sequence comes from Bradyrhizobium sp. Pa8, assembly GCF_052588265.1. Classification (NCBI taxonomy): domain Bacteria; kingdom Pseudomonadati; phylum Pseudomonadota; class Alphaproteobacteria; order Hyphomicrobiales; family Nitrobacteraceae; genus Bradyrhizobium; species Bradyrhizobium sp. Pa8. The sequence goes on from NZ_CP176767.1 coordinate 6,075,526, forward strand.
ACGCAGGGCGTCCCGTGCAACGGAAGCGTCAGACCAGAACGCCGGCCGCGCGCAGCGTCATCAGGAAGAAGGTGCCGCTCATCATGCTCCAGAAGCCGGCGATGACGGTCGCCATCATCACGAATTCGACGCGGCGGCTTTCCACCCGCATGCCGCGCAATGTGTTGCGCATGATGATGAAGGGCGCCGCGAAGACCAGGAACGGAACCGCGGCAAACGTCTTCGGCGCCACGCCGTCCTGCAACAGGCCGAAGCCTGCCGGCCGTTGCGCAAACGCCTGGTAACCGTTGACGAGCGCGCCCGCGAGCGCGAAACCGATGCAGATCGAGAACAGAGAATTGAAGGCTTCAGGTGTCATCGGAACGGTCCGCCCTTACGCAACGCCGGAGCCTTCCTGTGACAAAGAGTGCCGGTTAACGCTACATTATCCTTAAGGGAAGGTTAACAGCGGTGGCCGATCCGCGCAGGGCTCTCCCCCGCCCCGGCGGTCGGGAACGCTCCGCGAATTCGCCGCCGCATGGCATATTCGCCGCTGATTCGTCGGCCACCGGCCGACTTCCCGGTTCGACTTGCGCAAGCTCATGACGATGTTTTCGGCAACTCCCCTTAGGTCCTCCAGGACGCACCCTCGGGCGCATGTCGTCCCGATCGTGCTCGGCGGCACTGCGGCGCTGGGCGCGGTGGCGCTCGTCGCCTATTTGCTGTGGCCGACCTGGGGCTCGGGCGGCGCGAATGCTCCGGATCGGCTGCCGGTGAGTGTCGGCGGCACGCTGTTCAACGTTCCCACGACCGCGATCCGGATGAAGATCCAGCGGCACTCCGGGCCGCAGGAGCGCATCGATCTCGACTTCCTCTACCCTTCGCTTGAGCCGCCGGGCGCGCCGAAACATGTCACCGCCGACACCGTGGAAGAGGCGATGCAACCGATCGACCGTGTCTTCCTGTCGATATCGGCGCATCACGATGCGCTGGCGCCGGAGCAGCGAATAGCCACGATCTATCCGCGCTATCTCGACCAGGCCGCGACCAGTGCGGCGGACGGGCTGACGATGCGGATGTTCCGCGCCGACACGCCCTATGGCAGCGAGGACTTCTATTCCGCCGCAAGCCCCGCGCTGACCGCACGCTGCACGCGCGATGCGGCGACACCCGGCATGTGTCTCTCCGAGCGCCGTGTCGGCGGCGCCGATCTCACCTTCCGCTTTCCGCGGAGCTGGCTGTCGCAATGGCGCGATGTCGCGGAAGCGCTGGACCGGCTGTCAGCGCAACTGCGCGGACCAAAGGGATGAGCGCGGATTTCCGCCCTGCCGCGAGATCGGCTGACGGGACGGACCGGAGGCCCCAACAAAAAATATCGAAAACAACCCCATGCACAGTAGCCAGGCATCGGTCACGACTTCGTCTTTTTCGAAGTCCAACTTGACGCGTCGGGCAACACAGGAGCAGAACGGCATCATGGGGAGGTCGATTTGAATGATGCGGCAATGCATCTCCCACCCGGCGCCCAGTTGCTTGGGCGCGAATGGCTGGGGTTTGACGAGACGGGCGAAATCGCTCTGATCCGCTTCCAGGCTCAGCCGTCCTTCACCAACAGGCATGGGACGATCCAGGGCGGCTTTCTGGCCGCGATGCTGGACTCGGCCATCGGAATTGCCGCTTTGGCGGCGCTCACGGCCGATCTCACGGTCGTGACGCAGAATCTCGATACGCGCTTTTTGAAGCCTGCCGGCGTTGGGCCGATCACGGCACGGGCGCGGGTGGTGGAGCGGACGGATCGTGCCATCATCGTGCAGGCCGATCTCGTCGACACCAAGGGCATCACGGTCGCCGACGCCACGGCGCGGCTGCGGATTCTCAGGAAAAAGACCGATCCTGAGGGCACGTAGCGTTCCCGTCGATATGCGGTCGAGGGGTGGAGACGCCCGGGGCGGAACTGCCCCGGGCGCCACGTCGGCCGCATGCTGGATCAATCGACGAAGGATGGAATGGGATGGGCGTTGGCCAGATCCCTCAGCCCGCGAAGCCGCGCGGGGTCGACGGAAGCGCTCGGGCCGGCACGCAAGATCTCGGCAACTTCGCGACCGAGCTTCCTCGTCTCGGCTACGTCGAAGCCGCGGATCGTCAATGCGACGCTGCCGAAGCGGAAGGCGGTGCGCGGCTCTCCAGCTTGCCCCGGCGCACGCATGGCGTTGCCGATGACACCATAAGCACCGAGCCCCGCCACCAATTCCGGCTGCGTCCAGCTTTCGCCGGTGTAGGCCATGATCATGTGCGAGTCCGTGCCTCCGGTGTAGAGCTCGATGCCACCCTCCTCCAGGCCCGCAGCGAAAGCCTTCGCATTCGCGACGACGTCGCGCATGAGCTGCGCGAAAGCCGGGCGGGTAATCATCTCCATCTGCACGGCCCGCGCCGCGATCATGTTCGAAGCTGCCGGCCCTTGCAGGCCGGGATAGACAGCGGCGTCGATGGCGGCGCCGAAGCGCTCCTTGGCGAATACAAAGGCGCCGTTGCGCGGTCCGCACAAAGTCTTCTGCGTCGAGCTCGTGGAAACGTCGGAGAAGGGAACGGGATTGGCATGGAGGCCGGCCGCGATCAGTCCCGCGACATGGGCAATGTCGGTGAAGAGCAGCGCATCGACCTCGTCGGCGATGGTCTTCAATCCCGCGAAGTCGATCTCGCGCGGATAGGAGGACGGGCCGGCGAGCAAGACATGCGGCCTTGTCTTGCGTGCGAGGTCGCGGGCCTGATCCAGATCGACCGCGCCGGTGCGGGTCACGCCGAATGAAACCACCTCGCGGTTCGCGCCCGTGATATGGCGCATGGCGCCGTGGCTGACATGGCCGCCGGCGAGCTCGTCGAAGGTCAGCAGCCGCGCGCCTTCGGGAGGCAGGATCGCGCGCAGGACGGCGACGTTGGCAATGGTCGAAGACAGCGCCTGCACATTGACGTATTCGGCGCCGAAGATCGCCTTCGCCCTGTTGATCGCGAGGTTCTCGATCGCGTCGAGTTCTTCGCAATTGGCGACGCTGCGCCGGCCGGGCAGTCCCATCGGCGCGCGGTTGACGAGATGGGTCCCCTCGATCTGCCGCAGGCCGAGTGGCGCATAGGAGGCGGAAGCGATCATGTTGAGGGACAGCGCCTCCCTCTTGCGGTCCTGATCGATCAGCGCGACGACGTCAGCGCCGGCCTGATGGGCATCAGCACCAAAAAGGCTGTGCCAGTTGACGTCGGTCGAATGGGCCTGAGCTGCGCCCGTCGCAAGTGACATGTGTCATCCTCTTTCTAGGTGGTCGGAATTCTGCGCTCTTTCTGCGCGGCGGTGGCGCCTTCGTCAGTGACGAAGCACGCGCGAGAGAAAGGTTCGGGTTCGTTCGTGCGTCGGCCGGTCGAATATCTCGGCCGGCGTGCCGATCTCCAGGATCCGTCCGTGATCGATGTAGACGACGCGATCGGCGACCTCGCGGGCGAAACCCATCTCGTGGGTCACGATCATCATGGTCATGCCTTCGCGCGCGAGCTCGCGCATGACGTCGAGCACTTCGCCGACCATCTCGGGGTCGAGCGCCGAGGTCGGCTCATCGAACAGCATGATATGCGGCTCCATCGCCAGCGACCGGGCGATTGCGACGCGCTGCTGCTGACCGCCGGAGAGCTGGGAGGGAAGCTTGTGGGCGTGGTCGCGCAAGCCCACCCGATCGAGCAGGCGCAACGCGTTCGCCCTCGCCTCGTCGGGCTTGCGGCCGCGCACCCGGATCGGCGCAATCGCGACATTGTCGATCGCGCTCATATGCGGGAACAGATTGAACTGCTGGAACACCATGCCGACGCCCTTGCGGATCCTGGCCAATTCCTTCTCACCGCCGATCGCGAGATCGGCCTCCGTCGGCATGTTGAAACCGTCGACGGTCAGGCGCCCGCTCTGATACATTTCCAGGCCGTTGACGCAGCGGATCAGGGTCGACTTCCCCGAGCCGCTGGCGCCGATGACGACGACGACTTCGCCGCGCCCGACGTCGAGATCGACATCCTTCAGAACATGGAACGCTCCAAAGGACTTGTTGAGGCGGCCGATGCTGACGATGATTTCGCGCGATACGGCGGGTACCGGAATCTGGATGGCATTCATCGTGATCCCCTTGCGAGATGGGCTTCGAGGCGGCGCGAGGCGTAGGTGATGGCCCCGCCGATGGCGAGATAGACGGCGAAGAGAAAGACGTAGATCTCGTAGGTCCGGCCGCTGTTCTGTGGATCGGCGAGGATCATCTGTCCGGCGCGCAGGAAATCGGTCAGGCCGATGATGAAGACCAGGGTTGCGCCGTTGAAGGTGTCGAGGATCTGTCCGACCAGCGAGGGAACGACAACCCGCAGCGCCTGCGGCAAGACGATATCGACATTGAGCGTCCAGCTGCTCATGGCGAGCGACTTGGCCGCCTCGATCTGACCCTTCGGCACCGCCTGAAGTCCGCTGCGGACATATTCGGCGACATAGGCCGCGAAGAACAGCGCGAAACCGGCCATGCCGCGGAGCAGGCCCGGCACGGAGGTGTCCGGCGCCAGCAGCGGCACGATGATCCAGATCCAGTAGACGACGAGGATCAATGGCACCGACCGCATCGTCTCGATATAGGCGGTCGAGATCACGCGCAGGCTGGTGATGCGGCTTTGCCGGCCGAGCGCAAGCAGGATGCCGAAAGGCAGGGTCAGGATCGAGACTGCGATCGTCAGGACGACGCTGAGCAGCAGACCGCCCCAGACCTCGAAGCCCGGCGGCGAGAGCACGACGAAGATCGCGACCACGCCCGCAAGAAGTCCGGATAGCACGATGCGTTGGTCCACATTCGTGCGATGCACGCTAGCCCATACCGCGATGCCGAGCGCAGCGCTGGCGGCGGCAAGCATGCCGGAATGCACGTCAATCACGGCTGCCAACGCCGCCGCGATCAAGAGCGCGACCGATGCGACGGCCGTCAGCGCAACTCGCCCCGGGCGGAGCGATAGGCCAAGACCCGCACCGAACATCATGCAGAGCGTCGCGACGGAGAACCACGCCCGCCACAACTGGTCGGCGGGATAGATGCCGGTCATCAGCACCTTGAAGCTGCCGCCGACGACTTGCCAATGCGCCTGGACCAGCGCCCAGTACGCAAAGGCATAAAGCGCCCAGGCCAGCATCGGGATGACGACAAGCGAAAGCGCGGCATCGAACGGCTTGGCGAAGAGATTGCGGTGAACCCACCGCAGCGCGACCGTGGTCATCGCGCCCTCCGTCCATTGACGCGCACGTTGATGCCGTTCACGCAGGCGCTGATGATCCAGCTCAGCGCGAGGTAAGTCAGCATCACGATCACGACGCCTTCGAGGTTTCGCCCGGTCTGGTTCGAGACGGTGCCGTAGACGTTGAACAGGTCAGGGAAGCCGATTGCGATCCCGAGCGAGGTGTCCTTCGTCAGGCTGATATATCGGTTGGCGAGAGACGGCAGGACGATCCGGAAGACCTGGGGAAGGATGATGTCGCGCAGCGTGTGGGACCGCGACAATCCAAGCGAGGCAGAGGCTTCCCATTGCCCTTTCGGCAAGGCCTCGATTGCGCCGCGGACGATCTCGGCGACATAGGCGGAGCTGTTGACGACGATCGCGATGAGAAGTGCCGTCATTTCCGGTGAGATGGCAAAGCCTCCGCGCGCGCCGAACCGGGTCGCGACCGGCAGGTCGAGGCCGAGAGGGAAGCCGACGACAGCGGTTGCGATCATGGCCGAGAGCGCCGCCGCCAGGAGGGTCAGCCGGAGGCGCAGCCCGCGCAGAACCACGCAGGCGACGACCAAGGCGAAGGCGGTAGCGAGCAATCCCCAGGACGCAGCGCTGGTGCGCTCGGAGATCGCGAGGCCGGGAAAGAACACACCCGAACGACTGGCAAGGAGGCCGCCGAACCAGTTCGAAGCGGCGTTGGCGGGAGGAAACCGCAGGACCACCGCAAAATACCAGAACACGATCTGGATCAGCAGCGGCGTGTTGCGTATGGCTTCGACCAGTCCAAAGCAGAGGTTGCGCACCAGCCAGTTGGTCGAGAGCCGGCCGATGCCGACGAGCGTCCCGAACATTGTGCAGAGGAGGATCGCCGAGAGCGCGACCTTCAGGGAATTCCATAGACCCGCAAGTAGTGCCTGGAGATTGCTGTGGGAGGGCGAGAAAAGCTCCAGCACCGGCCAGTTGCCGTCACGTGACAGGACGAAGCCTTCGCTGAGACTGAAATTCGCGACATTGCCGAGATAGCCGAACGAGAACTGGATGCCCTTGCGGGCGAGCGCCTCACGAACCGCGAGGCCGAGCCAGACGACGAGTCCCGCCACCACCATCACAATCGCGGCCTGCAAGAGCCATCTGGACGCGATCAGCAGGCCGCGACGCGCCGGCGGGATGCTGTGATATTCGGCGATCTCTGTGCTCACGACGCCCTCCCGGGATCGGGGCGAGCCATTCGGCTCGCCCCTGACCATGTGGCTCAGTTCCACGGAGGCGAGTACTCGGCGCCGCCCTTGGTCCACATCGCGTTGGGCGTGCCGGCACGATCGATGAAGTATGGTGTCTTGGGTCCGAGATTACGGTCGTAGATCTCGCCGTAATTGCCGACGGACTTGATCATGCTGACGACGAAATCGTCGGCGACGCCGAAATCCTTGCCGAAACCATCCTTCACGCCGAGGAATTTCTGCACGAACGCGCTCTCGTCCTTCATCCTGTCGGCAAGATTGGCTGTGGTGATGTCCCACTCCTCCGCCTGGAACAGCGCGAACGTCGCCCAGCGCAGGAGATTGCGCCATCTGGAATCGTTGGCGATGACGAAGCCGGCGAATGGGGACTTGTTGAGAGTCTCGGGCAGGATGGTGAAGTCGTCCGGCTTGGGCGAGTTGCCTCGCCAGGCTGCAAGCGCAGATTTGTCCGTCGACATCGCGTTGCAGCGATCGCTCTGGAGCGCGCCAAACAGCTTCTCGAGATTCTCGAAGGTGAGAACCTTGGTGGTCTTGAAACCGCGCACGCGGACGAAGCTGGCGAGCGTGGCTTCGGTGCCGGAGCCCTGCGTCGTGCAGATCGTCGCGCCGTCCAATTCCGCGACGGATTTCACGCCGGACGCCGCTTTCACCATCATCCCGGTGCCGTCGTAGAAATTGATCGGCAGGAAATCGATGCCGATCGCGGATTCGCGCACCGGTTTGACGGTCGTATGTGCAAAGACGACGTCGGCTTGTCCGGTCTGCAAGGCGTTGAAGCGGCTCTTGTCGGTGACGATGACGAAATTGACCTTGCTGGCATCGCCGAGAACCGCTGCCGCCATGGCGCGGCAGAAATCGGCATCGAGGCCTTCGATCTTGCCGGTCTTGGTATTGAGGTAGCCGAAGCCTGGGGCCGTGTTGTCGGTGCCGCAATTCAGCACGCCACGCTGCTTGACGTTGTCCAGGACGGCGGCGGATGCGCCTGACGCCCACAGCGATGCCGCGGCGAACGCAGCGACCAGAAATTTGGAACGAGCCATCCGAGAATCCCTCTGTTGTCGTCGTCCGACGCATCTCAGCCGGGCATGGGATCTGCTCCTCTTGTGAAGGGCCCGAACTGCTCTGGGAATGAAGGCTACAGGCGCAAAACAATTCTGGTCTACTTAATTAATTTCGCGATATACATTAGAAGATATGCATGATTGCCTTTTGGGCATTTGTTGGAGCCAATGGATGGATTTCGCCCGCCTCCGCACGCTTCGTGAGCTTTCGCTGCGAAAAACAATGGCAGCCGTCGCTGAAGCCTTGCTGATCTCTCCGTCAGCCGTTTCGCAGCAAATCGCGCAGCTCGAGGACGAGACCGGGGTCGAACTGGTGGAACGCAGGGGCCGTGGCGTACGGCTGACGCCGGCTGGGCAGCGACTGGTGGATCATGCCGGCCGGGTCATCGGCATCCTGGAGGAAGCGAAGACTGATCTTGCGGAGTTGAAGAAGACCGTCGCCGGCGAGTTGCGCGTCTCGGCATTTCCCTCGGTCGCCGCATCTCTCATTCCGCCGACGATCCGCGCGATGTCGGCTCGCTTCCCCGATCTGGCGACGATATTCGAGGAGCTCGAGCCCGACGACAGCCTGGCCGCGCTGCGCGCCTGGCAGACGGACGTCGCGATTGTCGACGACCTCACCACGTCGGCGAGCCTCTCGGAGACGCAGGTCGAGATGCTGCATCTTCTGGACGACCACCTCCACGTCATGCTGCCGCGTGACCATCCGCTAGCTGAGCGGCCTCATCTCACCTTGCCCGAGCTTGCGACGGAGCGATGGGTTCTCGACACGACGTCCGCCACCTATTCGGACGTGATCGTCGGCGCTTGCCGCAATGCCGGCTTCGATCCCATCGTCAACGCCCGCTGCCACAGTTTTGAAGTGGTCAGGGCCATGGTCGAGGCGGGCTGCTCGGTCTCGATCAATCCGGGGCTACGCGGGCGCGATCATATCGGCACGTTGCGCCTCAAAGAGATCCGGCCGATCATCACACGACAGATATTCGTGGCGTTCCGCACCGGTGAAAGGCGCAATCCGGCGATCGCCGAATTCGTCGACGAGATTCGAGCGGTGGCGACGTCGATGACGGGTTCGGCAGTGAAGGGCTAATCCCCGTCATTACGAGCGCAGCGAAGCAATCCAGAATCCCTCCGCGGAAGGACTCCGGATTGCTTCGCTGCGCTCGCAATGACGATGTGGAAAGAGCGCGCCTCGATCTTCGATGCGTGCCCCGGACGCCGTGCACAGCCGGGACACGAGAGAACGCCGCGCGCGGCGAAGACTCCGCTTCGCGCGCAATGGCGAGAGGCGACTATTCCTGATCGACGAGATCGTCCTCGAGGATCGCCATCTGGAACTGGAACGAGCGATCATCATCCTCGTCATCGACGAAGAGCACGCCGATGAACTCCTCACCGATATAGACCTCGGCGGAATCATCCTTCTTCGGCCGCGGCACGACGCGGATCTTGGGATTGCCGAATACGCGCTTCAGATACGCGTCGAGCTTCCTTACTTCCTTGACGTCCACGGCAAGTCTCCAATCGAAATCTGGGTTGGCGGGGTTTTAGGACGAGACGCGACGAACCGCCAGCATGAATTGCCAAAGAATTTGGGGACGAACAGGGCCGCAGAATCCGGCCCTTTTCTCTCGCTCAAAGTCCCATCGCGTTGATCATCTGATCCATGGTGCGCGACGGCTCGGCGCAGCCGGCCTCGCCAACGATCTTGGCGGGCACACCGGCAACCGTGACGTTGTGCGGCACCGGCTTGACCACGACCGAGCCGGCGGCGATGCGCGCGCAATGACCGATCTCGATGTTGCCGAGTATCTTTGCGCCGGCGCCGATCAGGACGCCGTGACGGATCTTCGGATGGCGGTCCTCGTTCTCCTTGCCGGTGCCGCCGAGCGTGACGCCGTGCAGGATCGAGACGTCGTCCTCGATCACCGCGGTCTCACCGCAGACGAAGCCGGTGGCGTGGTCGAGGAAGATGCCGCGGCCGATGCGCGCGGCCGGATTGATGTCGGTCTGGAACACCGCGGACGCGCGGCTCTGGAGATAATACGCAAAGTCCTTGCGGCCTTTCAGATAGAGCCAGTGCGCGAGGCGATGGGTCTGAATGGCGTGAAAGCCCTTGAAGTAGAGCAAGGGGTCGATGAAGCGGGAAGTCGCGGGATCGCGGTCGTAGACGGCGACGAGATCGGCGCGGAAGGCGTTGCCGAGATCGGGGGCCTCGCGCAGCGCCTCGTCATAAGTCTGGCGAACGAGATCGCCCGACAGTGCGGAATGATCGAGCCGGTCGGCGAGACGATGGATCACCGAATCTTCCAGGCGACTGTGATGCAGCACCGTCGAGTAGATGAAGGTCGCAAGCTCCGGCTCGCGATGGACGATGTCCTCCGCCTCGCCGCGGATCCGATCCCAGATCGGATCGAGCGTTGCGAGCTTTCCTCCCGGACTGACCTGATGCACTGCCATAGGATCTGCTCTTTCGAATTGGCTCATTTTGCTGGCTCTATACCACAGTCTAGCCGACGAAGTCCCGACGGGCTTGCCTGAGAGTGAACAGTGAGTTGCTCCGCGAAAGCACGCCAACGCCTTGAAACACAACAGTTTCTTCTGACGCCCCCAGGCGGCGAGGTCGGCTCAAAATGGTCAGGGTTTTGCCAAATTCAAGCCGGGCACCATCAAACTATTGGTGAATTCCGCCTCGACGGTTATTGCGGGCATGGTCGGGGAACACGACGGAGCGGATTTGAGCATCACCACCGATCAATTGCGCGCGGGCGCCGCGGGTACCTTTTGGCTGCGGCTGGCGGCGGTGGGACTGCCCCTCCTCTTGATCGCGCCGGCGTTCTGGAACGGCTATCCGCTGTTGCAATGGGATACCGGCGGCTATCTGGCGCGCTGGTACGAAGGCTATCTGGTCCCGAGCCGCTCCACCGTGTTCGGCCTCTATCTGCACTACGGCGAGAATTTCGGCTTCTGGATCAATCTCGCGGTCCAGTCGCTGGCAACGCTGTGGCTGTTGCAACTGACGCTGCGCGTACTCGGGTTGATGCAGACGTCTCGCTTCGTCGCGATCAGCCTCTGCCTGATCCTGTCGACCGCACTGCCCTGGCTCGCGAGCATGCTGCTCACGGACATCTTTGCAGGGCTCTCGATCCTGTCCCTGTTCTTGCTGGTCGTCGGCGCGAGCCGGACGTCGGGCCTCGAAAAGATCTCGCTGTTCGTCTTCACCGCCTTTGCCGCCGCAACCCACAGCGCCACACTCGGCGTGCTGCTCGGTCTCTGCGCCGCCGGATGGATGGTGCGGCCGTTCCTGGGGAGCCGTCTGCCGCTCGCCGGATTAGCGCAGGCAAGCCTCACCATCGTCGCCGGCGGCCTGATGCTGGTGTCGGCAAACCACGCTCTGTCGGGCAAATGGGCCTGGACGCCCGGCGGCTATGGCGTCGCTTTCGGACGCATGATGCAGGACGGTATCGTCGCGCGCTTCCTCGACGATCATTGCCCGCGCGAGCACTACAAGCTCTGTCCCTATCGCAACCAATTGCCGGCAACCGCCGACGAGTTCCTGTGGGGCAAGAGCATGTTCAACACGCTCGGCCGCTTCGAAGGCATGAACGACGAGATGGGCTATATCGTCGTGCATTCGCTCGCCGACTATCCGGCGTGGCAGGCCGGCGCGGCGTTGCGGGCGATGGGCCAGCAATTGCTGCATGTGGCCACCGGCGAAGGTGCCAGCGTCTGGATCGGACACACCTACGGCATCATCGAGCGCTACATCCCGGCGCAGGTCGCGCCGATGCGCGCGGCGCGGCAACAGAATCACGGCCTCGATTTCGATCCCGTCAACTGGCTGCACGTTCCCGTCGCGCTGGCCTCGATGCTGGCGCTGGTCGGGCTGCTCGCGCATGCGCTCGCAAGCCGCCGGCTCGACGATCTGACGCTGCTGGCGGCAACCGTCACGCTGGCGCTGCTCGGCAACGCCTTCATCTGCGGCGTGATCTCGGGTCCGCACGACCGCTACGGCGCACGGATGGTGTGGGTCGCGACCTTCGTGGCGCTGATGGCGCTGGCGCGTCGTTTCGGTGACGACCAGCCTGACGACGAGACCTCAGCCGCGGCGTGACAGGAAGTCGAGCACGCCGGTCTTGTAGACCTTGTCGCCGACCGCGCGCATGTGGTCGCGGTTGGGGATGTCGAGCACTTCCGATCCCGGGATGATGGCGCCGAGCGCGCTGGCGGATCCTGCGACATCGTCGGTGCTGCCGACCGCGATCAGCACGGGCACGTCGATGCGCGCGGCCTCTTCCTTCGTCATGAGGTCGCGGGTGCCGCGCAGGCAGGCGGCGAGCGCACGATGGTCGGAACGGGTCTGATCGGCGAAGGCGCGAAACGTGCGGCCGACCGGATCGGTGACGTCGTCGAGCGAGGGCGCCTCCAGCGCCTTCGCGACGTTCTCGCCGGGCCCGGTGCCCTCGATCAGGCCGCCGATGCCGATGCCGCCGAGGATCGCCGAGCGCAGGCGCTGCGACTCGTTGAGAGAGAGCCAGGCCGTCATCCGTCCGCCCATCGAATAGCCCATCATGTCGGCCTGCGGGATCGCGAGGTGATCCATCAGCGCGAGCACGTCGCCGGCCATGGTCGGGATCGAGTACTGCGTGGGCTCGTAGAGCTTTGCGCTTTCGCCATGGCCGCGATTGTCCAGCGCAATGACACGGCGGCCGTTCTTGCGCAGTTCCGAGACCCAGGTCGGATAGACCCAGTTCACGTTCTTGCTCGAGGCAAAGCCGTGCACCAGGATGATCGGATCGCCCTCGCCTTCGTCGAGATAGGCAATTTCAACGGCGCCGTTGTGAAAGCTCGGCATCAGCAGTTCCGCGGTCTTGAGGGGGAGAGGCTTGATCTTAGGCCGTGACGGCCGCATTCGCCAGTGCAGCTTCGGCGACGATCTTGGCACGGCGAAGGCGCCGCGCCCGTCTGCGATCGCACCAGGCCTGGGTCAGGCGCTCCGTCGCCGCCTTGATCGAGGACAGCAGGCCAAACAGCGTCAGTGCCGCGCCGAACAGCCAGAGCGCCAGATCGAACATGCCGCCGACGAGCAGCAGCGCGCCGCGGCCGAGCAGCTTCATGATCGCGCGGGTCTTGCCGCCCTGCGCTTCCGCCAGCCGGGCCGCGCGCGCGACGTCCTTCGGGCCTTCGGCGATGCGCAGCGTATCCATGGCGCCGCGCGTGCCGGTCTTTTCGGCAACCCGGGTGACGTCCTTGCCGAGCCGGACCAGCGCACCGGCCTTCTCGGCACGGAACGCGGCCTTGATCGCGCTCGCGGTCTCGCCGGGGCGGAACACCGAGCCCTTGGCGACGGCGTTCTGGAGCATCGGCGTATCGACCACCTCGCGCGCCGACCGGCCGGCCCATGCGGCAAGTCCCTCGCCGAGCCGTCCGACCTTGCGGGCATCCTTCACCAGCGTCAGTCCGGCGCGAACAGGCGCAGCACCACCAACGGAGACGTAGGTCACGGCCGTCACGGCAAGGCCCGCGGTCGCAAGCCCCAGCACCAGGCGATCGGTGTCCTCGCCCATGACAAGGTGCTTGCCCTCGCGCACGACGTCCCTGATGTCGCCGATCACGAAGAGATCGCCGGCGACGGTTCCGGACAGGCTCGCGACATCGTCGGCGTTGCCGGTGACGAGGCCGGTGGCGAACCGTTTGGCGAAATGCCCCGTGGAATTTTCTTCCTTGACCGCATCGCTCACGCGGTTGAGGAGGTCGTCGGGCAGCGCGATGTTGCGTTCACGCGCCAGCGCGACAAAACTGTCGGCGAGATCGGCGTCGCCGGCGGCAAGCGCGGCCTCGATATTGTCCTGAACCAGGCGGTCGTTCTGCCGCAGCAGCGCATCGAGCTTGAGCTCGGAGAGCGCCGCCGGATCGTCCTGGGCGGAGAGGAGCGCGCCGGCCTCGCGGGCATGCGGCGCTACCTGCGCGAGCATGAAGCTGCACGCCGCAATACCGATCAACGCCGTGCCGATTCGCAGCCACTTCATGCCAAGAGTCATACCAAGAGTTGTGCCAAGAGCCTGGACGATCCCGAGATCATTGCGCCTGATGGTTCGTCTTTCGTCGCAATTCCGCTCGTCCAAAGACATAGTATGCCAAAATTGCGACACAACGTCCCCGACGAAAGAAGGGCTTCTCTCAGGCCGCAAGATTGTGTCGAATTTGCATGAGCAAATGAGCATGGGGCAATTGCGAACCTTTCGGTTCCGCTGGACTAGCAATCATCTGCACCCAACAGTATGGTCCGCGGCGCCTCAAAGATGCCGCGTCAGTGTTTGATTGTGTCTGCCGCCATTGCCACTCCAGGATGAACTACGATGTCCGACCATGTCGTCCCGCACTTCCATAACGATGCCGGTGTCCCCGTCATCGAGATCGGCTCGCAAGAGTTCATGTGCGTCGGCGCCAACCCTCCGTTCGATCATCCGCACGTCTTCCTGGACCTCGGCAACGACAACGAGATCATCTGCCCCTATTGCTCGACGCTGTACCGTTTCGCCGCCGACCTGAAGGCCGGCGAAGCCCGTCCGCCGGAATGCGTGCTGAAGGACAAGGTGGCCTGACCGTTCCCATCGGTCAGGGGTGGCGCTCTCCCGAACGATTGTCATCGCCGGTGCCGGCATAGGTGGACTGACGGCCGCGCTTGTGCTCGCAGCCCGCGGCTTCCGCATCGTCGTGCTGGAAAAGGCCGAGCGGCTCGAGGAAGTCGGCGCCGGCCTGCAACTCTCCCCAAACGCCAGCCGCGTGCTGGTCGAACTCGGCCTCACCGAGCGGCTCAAGCGAAGCGCCGTCACGCCTGAGGCGCTCTGCGTCATGAGCGCGCGGGCTGGCGGCGAACTGCTGCGCATGCCGCTTGGCGAAGCCGCTTCCGCGCGGGCCGGCGCGCCCTATTGGGTGGTGCATCGCGCCGACCTGCAATCCGCGCTGGCCGGTGCGGTCTCCGACCATCCCGATATCGACCTGAAGTTAGGTGCGACCTTCGAGGACGTGGCGCCCCACGCCAAGGGGCTGACGGTTGTCCATCGCAGCGGCACGATACGCCGCAGCGATCTCGCCAGCGCACTGATCGGCGCCGACGGCATCTGGTCGACGGTACGCCAGCATCTGTTTCCCGGGGTGCAGCCGCGCTTCTCCGGCCTGATCGCCTGGCGCGGCACGCTCGATGCCACGCAACTGCCGAAGGATTTTACCGCGCGGCGGGTGCAACTCTGGATGGGGCCGAATGCCCATCTCGTCGCTTATCCGATCGCCGGCGGGCGCCAGATCAACGTGGTCGCGGTGCTGCCGGGGACCTGGAACAGGCCCGGCTGGAGCACGCCGGGCGACCCGTTCGAGGTGATGGACGCCTTCGCGGCGCCGCGCTGGCCATCGCCGGCCAGGATGATGCTCACGGCCGTCGACAATTGGCGCAAATGGGCGCTGTTCGGCGTGCCCGACGGCTGCCCCTGGAGCGATGGACCGGTCGGCCTGCTCGGTGACGCCGTGCATGCGATGCTGCCATTCGCGGCCCAGGGCGCCGGCATGGCGATCGAGGATGCCGCCGTGCTCGCCCGACACCTGAGCCTCGAGGCTGCCGAGAGTGCGGCCGGCATCACGGCGGCGCTCAAGCAATATGGCCGCGCGCGGCAGGCGCGGGTGCGGCGGGTGCAGCGGACGGCGCGGCAGCAGGGCCGCATCTATCATCTCGGCGGGCCGTTCGCGATCGCGCGCGATATTGCGATCCGCGCGCTCGGCCCGGAGCGCATGCTGGCGCGGCAGGACTGGATCTACGGCTGGCGGCCGTGATGGGGGCGCAGTCGTGCCGGCTCAGCGAACGGCGCTGCCGGATCGCGGGGCGGGCTTGATGACCGGCGGCTGCGGCGCTGAGGCCGTCGGCGTTGCATTCGGCGGCGTCTCCCGGCACCTGTTGCGGCGCCAGGCCTCCTCGACAAGTTGCGACTGCCCGCGCACCGCGATGTAGTCGTTGCGATAGGCGAGTTCGGACACGACCGCGCCTCCCGCCCCGGTCTGCGCCTTGTCCATCAGTCTCTGCAAATCGGCGGTGCGGGTGGCGAGCGCCTTACGCTCAGCCTCGAGTTGCTTGCAGTCGTACAATTCGTACTTGCCGGGATCGGCAAAGGCCGGTGCGACCGTCTCGGTCATGCCGGCGCAGCCGGACAGCGCCGCGCCCGCCGCGAGCAGCGCCAGAAATGCGCCCGAGTCGCGCAGGCGAGAGGAAAACGAAGCAGCCATGCCGGATGAATAGTCCCCGTGGATTGAGAATGCCTAAAGCAACAACAGATGTCCGGATTGAGGCTTTGCCTTGCGCAGCCGGCTCGCTTAAGGAAGAACCGCCCATCCGGCCCGCGAAACGCACCAATTCCAGACGGCCGGAGGTGGACTTAACTAGTTGATCTCGTTGGATCAAGCGGGCATGGCGGAATTGGTAGACGCAAGGGACTTAAAATCCCTCGGCGCGCAAGCGCTGTGCCGGTTCGACCCCGGCTGCCCGCACCACGAGTTCTGACTGGACACTAGAACCACGGGTTCTGCTCGATCAATCTCCACCGCTGAGAGCTAGAGTTCTGTCGTGGCAAGAGGACGATTGGCGAGTTCGTCTCAGGCGACGACGCCGTGATGAACAAGGGGGCGCCCTTGAGCTTGATGAGATACGCACCGCCCTGCTCCGGGATGAACTCCCAGTTTTGCGTGTTCGCGCCGCCGAGCGGCTGCTGCCACAGGGTAGTGCCCGGCGCGGGTGCCGCAGATGGCTCCAGGGTTTTGGAAGTGTGGAGATTACGCAACTGATAGGTGTTGCCTTCGATCCGAACGAATTGCCAAGTCATGCACTTCCAGCTCCAGTGATCGTAGAGAATGATCGCGTTGCCATCACTGGTTTTCGCTGCGTAAGGCCGCAGGTTCTTACCCGATTGAAGGTTTTGAATGGCGTACGTGTCTCCGGCTTGCTGGGCATGCGATGCACCGGTCAGCGCCAGGTAGAACGCGATGAGCCGCAGGGCGAAATTGTTCATGATGTCGATTCTGCCCGGGCTAGATCATGGAGGCGAGCGGTTGGCGGCGTCGGATACGGTAGACCGACGCAGGCGGAATGTTCAGCGCCGTACGTCCGACCAAACTTGCCTTGAGTCCCAGACGGTCAAGGATTGGCCGAGGCACGGGGCAGCTCATTCCGTAGGTGAACTGATAGAAAATGCCTCCCTCTCGCATGTGACGAAATGCGCCACTCAAAATCGCCATCACTTTGCGGGGCGACATCGACAGCAAGGGCAAACCGCTGACCACGGCACCGGCTGGAGCCATGAAGGGCTTATATTGGCATAGGTGGGACGCATCCATCCACAGCACCCGAGCATTTGGAAAACGCCGCTGAAGCAAACGCATGAAATCCGAGCCGTACTCAATCAGAAGCAAATCCGACTCTGCGATGCCTCGGCGCAGCAGCGCTTGCGTAAAGACGCCCGAGCCCGGCCCGAGTTCGATCACTGGTCCGTCACCGGGCTTGATCTCGCCGGTCATCAGGCGTGCAAGCGTCTGCCCAGATGGCGCAACGGCGGATACGCGTATCGGATCCGCAAGCCAGGCACGGAAGAAGTTGAAGAAGTCGCTGCAAGTCGTGGCCGTCATTACGCCGCCTCTCCAGCATCAAATACAAGAGAGATGCCCGACATCCGTTCAAGCTCGTCGACCAGGATGCGGCCGGCTTCTGCATCGTCTGCGAGAAGCGCCGTCTTGTCTTCGGACGGGTGACCTCGCAGTCTCATGAAGCCGCCGGGGCCATAATAGCCGCCAGGCCCCACATTTTTCGAGGTCGCGGCCATGAGCGTCGGCTCAGCCCCCATCGCAGCGTCCTGGATGAGCGGATAAAGCGCAAACACCGACAGCAACATCAGCGCGCTGGTGTCCGCGAACAGATTCGTTTTCGACGCACCCGGGTGGCAGATGACCGACAGCAGCCGGTCGCCGGCGCGCCTTTGTAACTCTCTCGCAACCAGGACATTTGCGAGCTTCGTTTTCGCGTAGGCCTTGATGGGCTTATAGCCCTGCTTGGAATCGAGGTCCGCGATGGGGACCGGCCCCCCCATGGCGTGGGTGCCCGACGCCACGGTCACGACGCGTGGCGCAGCCGATCGAAGCAGCGCAGGCAGCAGCAAAGCCGTCAGACGGTACGGGCCCAAGACATTCGTGGCAAACTGCATCTCGTGACCGTCGACGCTTTCCCGGCGATTTGGAAGCGCCATGACACCGGCATTGTTGATCAGCACATCGATCGGCCGCAATGACGCCAGCTGGCTCTCCGTAAAAGCTTTCACCGACGCTGGATTCGAGAGATCGAGCTTACCGGTGTTCACCTTGGCATCTGGCACGATGGCGAGGATGCGACGGGCTGCATCTTCAGCCTTGGCGGCGTTACGGGAGGCGATTGTCACCTCCGCCCCGGCGCGGGTCAGCTCCAGTGCCGCATGCCAGCCAATGCCGCTGTTGGCACCGGTCACGATAACGCGCTTTCCCGCCAGAGAAGGGATGTCCTTCAGCGTCCATGCCTTACTCATACTTACGACTTTCGTTTGTTGATCGATGGTGTGAAGCGGTCAGCCAGAATCTGAACGCGTTGCTCCAGCACCGCCGTGGTGGGCTCATCGCCGAGAAGTCCATCCAGCGCGAGCAGGAAAACTTCTGCGGCATCGTTGTCACCGCCAAGGATTTTCGCGACGCATTCCATCGCCACGCGCCGGTGCAGCGCTTCAATTTCAGGGTCCAGACGCTCGCAGACATCAAAAAACTCACCGGCCATCGGCGCGCCGACCATGTCAGCCCAGGGCTCGACCACCATGAGCCTGCACACGTCAACGAGACGCTCGCGCGGCGGTCTCACGGTCGCCGCGGCTTGCTTCGCAGCCGGGTGGCGGGATATCAGCCAGTCAGCGAAGACGGCCGTGAAGATGTCCTCCTTATCCTTGAACGTCCGATAAAGGAGCGTGCGCGAAATCCCGGCTCGCCTGGCGATGTCGTCCAGCGACGTTTTCGAGAAGCCGAAATTCAGAAAGTACCAGCGCGCCGCCGCAAGGATCTTCAGGCGGCGCGCCTCGGCTTCGTCCTGGGTCAACCTGTTCGTCATATTTACACTATGACATTAAATATATTTTTTGTCAACTTAGACCTATACGACATGTGCTCGGCATCGTCTGCGCATTGACGTTCGTTGTGCTGGAGCTGTGGCAGCGAAGTTCAACGCGCGTTCCGCTCGAGGCGCGCCTGCTCAAGTTGGTCCGGCGGGAAATCGACGCGGCGACCTGGGAGGTCAGAGGGCGCGAGCAGCTGAGGCACCCCATCAACGACAGGGGCGGGAAAGAGGACTACACCGGCGAATATGTGAGCCTCCACACGAGGCCGTAGGCTGTTTCCAGGTAGGGTCGCGTCTTCTGCGGCGCGCGCAGAAGCCAGCGCGATCGTCAGTGGTTCACCCCCGCCTCAGCGGACGAGGCGACGCCTATGAGGTCGCACCTTCCGTCTCCAGCCGCTTCGGCTCGGCGCGAAAGTCGAGCAGCAGGATCCAGAAACTTGTCAGCGCGATGATGAGCAGGATGAAGCTGCCCTCGAATGCCGTCCCCAGA
Organism: Bradyrhizobium sp. Pa8; assembly: GCF_052588265.1. Taxonomy (NCBI): domain Bacteria; kingdom Pseudomonadati; phylum Pseudomonadota; class Alphaproteobacteria; order Hyphomicrobiales; family Nitrobacteraceae; genus Bradyrhizobium; species Bradyrhizobium sp. Pa8. The sequence continues at coordinate 6,094,729 of NZ_CP176767.1, forward strand.
ATCGAGATCAGTGCCGGAAAGGCGAGACCGACGGCGAGGAACGCGGCAAGTGCCAGGGCCGGAAGATCGACGACGAGGATCGCGGCATAAAGCGCGAGCTCGAAGAAGGCATACTCCTTGAGGCGCGGCGAGCTGAGATAGAGCGCAAACATCGCGAACACCGTGATGCGCATGGCGACGCGGGGATGATCGATCAGCCAGCGATCCAGTCGCGTCAGAAGTGATCCGCCTTCCTGCGCCGGCTCGCTCGTGACCACGCGCAGGATGGACAAAGCGAACGGCACCAGCACGAGCGCGAGTGCTGCGAATGCATATGTCGCGAACGTCGCCGCCTTGCTGCCACCGAGGCCGGCAAAGTCCATGAGGTCGCGCGCCGCCAGCAGCAGCGACGGATTGATCTCGAAGAGATCGACGAGATGCTGGTCGGGGATCTTTCCGCCCATCGCCAGTTGCCAGCTCGCGAACAGCTCGGGGTACATCAGCCGCGATATCAGGATCGGCAATGCGAAGCTGAACGCCGCAACCGCGATCAGCGTGAGCTTGCGGCCGCGCGGCAGCGGCAGGAAATAGAACGCGGCCAGCACGGGAAAGAACACCAGCTTGAACGACGTCACGAGGCCGAGCAGCGCGGCACCCGCAAGACGCAGCGAAGCGCTGCGGTCCTCCGACCCTGCGGAGGCAGGCAGGGAGAGCAGAAACCTCAGTGCAATTGCGGTCAGCACGCCGCTCAGGATCGCGAAGTTGCCGGACGCCTGCACCCATTCGAATCCGACGAACGCGCCGAGCGTGCAAAGCACCCTCAGCCCAACATCGCGCGCGCCCGGGCGCGTTCGGCCAAGACCGGGCAAGAGGAGCCCGCAAAGCACGGCGAGGACAGGAAAGATGCCCTTGTAGTGATCGACCAGAAGTCCACCCGCGCACAAGGGTCGGAAGACATCCAGCGTCACCGGCAGATAGGGATAAGAGAGCTTGGTGCCCTTCAGGTTCTTGACGAAATAGGGATCGAGCCCGCTGGCATACGCATCGACCGCCGCACAATTGACGCGGGTGTCCCAGCCATATTTCATATCGAGCACGGCGTCGTTGGCGAGATTGCCGAGCACCAGCAGTGCTGTCAGTGCGATCAGGCAGGCAAGCCAGAAGTTCCGCCGCGAAGCCATGTCGGCCGAGGGTTCCAACCATCGTGCTGCACCGGTGACATCGGACACAATCGGATACCTTGTTGGGCCAGGTTTCTCCCGGCGCGCACACGGCGCCAGGCCGCCCCACCATGGACAGGATGGGTTGCGGATTCATCTCCCCTGTGCGTTGCGCTCGCGCTTATGGTGAATCCCTGGTTGCCAGCGCTCCGCCTGGACGGGGGAACCGGTTCCCTATCGCCACAACCGCCAGATCCACCGCACCACCCCTACCGCGACGAGCGAGCGGCAAGCCAGGCATCGAGCGCTTCGCGCGTGTCCCGCGTCGCCGCCATGCGTGCGAACTGCTCGCTCTCGATGGCGAGTCCTTCCGAGATCGAGACGTTGAGGCCCCGCGTCGCGGCGGTGATGACGCGGGCGACCGCCAGGTGCGAATGCCGCGCGATGCGGTCTGCCAGCGCGAAGGCTGCGTCCAGGAGCTGCCCGTGCGGCACGACCTGGTTGACCAAACCAATCTCATGAGCCCGTTGTGGTGAAAACGAATCTCCTGTCAGGAGATATTCGAGCGCCCGCTTCCGGCCTGCGATCCGGGGCAGGCGCTGCGTGCCGCCGAAGGTCGGCGTGATTCCGATCGCGATCTCGGGCTTGGCAAAGCTCGCCCGCTCGCTCGCGACGGCGAGATGCACGGCTTCCGTGATCTCGCAGCCGCCGCCGAAGGCGATGCCGTTCACGGCGGCGATGATCGGCTTCGGAAACGCCTCCATGCGCGCCGTCATCGCCTGCCCGCGCCGTACGAAGGCCTTTACCGCCGTGTCCGGCCCGCATCTCACGCTCTCCGAGAACTCGGCGATGTCGGCGCCGGCCGAGAAGGCGCGGTCGCCCGCCCCGGTCAGGATCACGGTGCGGATATCGGCATCGTCCTCGATACGATCCAGGATCGCCATCAGGCGGTCGACGAGGGCGTAGCTCAGCGCATTGAGCTTGTTCGGGCGATTGAACGTCAGCAGCGCGACAGCGCCTCGCGTTTCGGAGAGTACGAGATCGGACAAATGCAGGCTCCTTCCAGGTCGAATTCCAGGTCGAACAGGCGCGGAAGTCAGCCACAGCGGTCTTGTCGTGTATACTCACTAGGCAGTATACATTGGCGATGTCAGGCAAAGGCGACACCACACGCGAGCAGATCGTCATCGCGGCGACGCGCCTGTTCTATGGCGAAGGCATCAGGGCGGTGAGCATGGACGCGGTCGCCGAGAAGGCCGGCGTGACCAAGAAGACGCTCTATTATCACTTCACCAGCAAGGACGAGCTCGTCGCCGAGACCATCGCGGCCAGGGACCAGCCGACGCTGGAGCTCTATATGCGCTGGTTCGCCGAGACCGAGGGCACAGTCGCCGACAAGGTCCGCGGTCTCTTCGCAAGGCTCGGACGCTCCATGGATACGCCGCGATGGCGCGGCTGCGGATTCCTGCGCACCATCGCCGAGCTCGCAAACACGCCGGCACATCCCGCGGTCAAGGCCGGCGCGGCGCACAAGAAGCGTTTTGAAGCGTGGCTCGAAGCCGAGTTGCGCGAGCATGGCGTTGCCGGTGCAGCGCCGCTCGCGCGCCAGCTCGTGATTCTGCTCGACGGCGCCACGACCGTGATGCTGATCCATCGCGATCTCGACTACGTCGACACCGCGGGACGCTTGGCGCTCGGCCTGGTCGAGCAGGCCCTTAGCGCACGATGATGGACGAGGCAGCCCTTCCCGAGCCCGGCGACATCACCAATTCTTGTGCACCCGCCTGTCAGCCATCCCGAAACATGGGTTGTGCGACGCAGCATAACCGCTAGAAAAGCCTCTGATTTTCAGAGGTGAGCTTTGTCCGACGTCAATGCCGACGATTGGGTGTCCTCGGGACACCGGCCCATGGGTTTTCCAGAATTCGTCATCGTGATCGCGTCCATCATGGCGCTGAATCCGCTTGCGATGGACATGATGCTGCCGGCGCTGCCCAACATCGGGGCAGCCTTCGCCATTCCCAACGCCAACCATCTTCAGCTGGTGCTCTCGACCTTCCTGATCGGCTTCGGTGCCGGCCAGTTCGTCATGGGCCCGTTGTCGGACCGCTTCGGGCGCCGCCCGGTGCTGCTCGGCGGCATGGCGGTCTATGCGGTGGCGAGCGTGCTGGCGGTCGCCGCGCCCTCGTTCGAGACGCTGCTGCTGGCGCGCGCGCTGCAAGGGCTCGGCACGTCGGCAACGCGCGTGATCGCGACCTCGATCGTGCGCGACTGTTATGTCGGCCGCCGGATGGCGAGCGTGATGTCGCTGGCCATGATGGTGTTCATCGCGGTGCCCGTGATCGCGCCCTCGTTCGGGCAGGCGGTGCTGCTGGTCACGCAATGGCGCGGCATCTTCGTCGTACTGATGCTCTACGGACTGCTCGCGCTCGCATGGAGCGTGCTGCGGCTGCCTGAGACTCTTCCCGAGTCCGAACGCAGGTCACTGGCGCCCGCAGACGTGCTGTCGGCGTTCCGGCAGACCGTGACCAACCGCCAGACCATCGGCTATGCGACGGCCGCCGGCAGCGTGATAGGCGCGCTCTTTGCCTATGTGTTTTCGGCGCAGCAGGTCTTCACCGGCATCTATCATCTCGGCCACTATTTCCCGATTGCCTTCGCCGCGATCGCGGCCGGCACCGCCATCGCCGGCTTCCTCAATGCGAAGCTGGTCGGACGGCTCGGCATGCGCGTGATCTCGCACGGCGCGCTGACGCTCTACACCGCGGTTGCGGGCGTGATGCTGCTGACGGAAAGCCTCGGCATGCTGCCACTCTCCTTGTTCATGGTGCTGTCCGCCCTGATGATGTTCTCGTTCGGCATGATGGTCGCGAACTTCACCGCACTGGCCATGGAGCCGCAGGGCCACATCGCCGGCACCGCCTCCTCGCTCTACGGCTCGATCACGACGCTGATCGGCATCGTCGTCGGCATGGCGATCGGGCAGAGTTTCGACGGCACGCTGCTGCCGTTCTCGGTTGGCTTCTTCCTGTCGACGCTGGCGGCGCTCGCGATCGTGCTGGTGGTGGAAAGGGGACGCCTGTTCAAGCCGCATCATCGTCCCATCGCATGAGGAACTTCCCGGCCACCTCGATGTTGTACTGCAGCAATTCGAAAGGCCGCCTCATGGAACCGGAACATCGCGAAGACAATACCACCCCGGATCGGGCGGAAACGGAACGCCCGACGTCGGGCGCCGACCGAACTGCGTTCACTCCCCCCTTCGCGAGCGAAGGCCTAGAGCGGATCCGCGACAGCCATTGCTGAGCGCCAAGCCTAGTCCGGCGGACGCCTGCTGGCGCTGAAATCCTGCGCGGCGCTCTCGGGCGTCGCGCTGCTCGCCCGCGGCGGCACGATCAGCACGACCACGTCCCGCGTCAGGCCGGGCTTGCCCCATAGCGTCGCCTGCACGGTGAACTGGCGCTTGACGAAATGCTCGGCGCGCGCGGACACGGACTCCATCCACCTGCCGCAATAGTCCTGGCCGCTGAAACAGAGCGCGGCCCAACCGCGATCCAGTGTCGTCTTTCGCGGCATGCCCCATGTGTACTGAAATTCGAACGGCCGCGCGTAATACGGATGGTCCGGACCGTAGAACGCGGTCGCAAAGGCCAGCGAATCGTCGCCACTGACGGCGCTGAGCGGCTCGCCGGTCAGCTCGTGCCATTCCCGGGTGAGCTCGTTGGCTACCTGCGCGTAGAAATTCCGGCCCTCTTCATAGCCGTGATTGTTGCGATAGACGGCGTGAATCGGGGCGGCGACGAAGACGGCGGCGAGCCCAACGATTGCGGTCATGACCGCGACATTGACGGTGTAGAATCTTTCGATCGGGTAGCGCGTGCCGCAAACGATCAGCACGACGAACAGGAACAGCCCTTGCAACGCCCATAGCGACGGCAGATCGGTGCCCATCGCCAGCGACGTCAGGACCGGCAGCACGATCGTGCCGATCGCAACGTAAAAAAGAAGCCGCAGGCCGGAACTCATCGCGGCGAAGTCGGCTGCAAACTGTTTCAGCCGCGTGCCCGCGATGAACACCCAGATGACGGCCGATACGCTGATGGCCGCCACGAGCCCGAGCAGGAAGTTCTGCACCTCGCCGAGTGAGCTCACGAAGTTGCCGTTGGCGTGCGCCATCGCGTAGGTGAAGGCCAACGCGCCCGTCGTCGCGAGCCAGTGGATATGCGGCAACAACACCGCGAACCCGATCACGACCGATATCCACGGCGAAGCGGACGTGAAATAGGCGCGGCGCGCGGGATGAGCCAGTGCGGCAAATGCAAAGCTTGCCACGAGGAAGACCGAATAATATTTGCCGACCATCGCCAGCGCCGTCGTGCATCCTACGGCGACCGCCCAGGCCGCGCTGCGGGTCTCGAACGCGCGCAGAAAACACAAGGTCGCGAGCGGCCAGAGCGCAAGCAGCACCGCATTGGCGTTGAAGCGCTGGGCATGGAATTGATAGGCCGGCGTCAGCATCAAGAGCAGCAGCACCAGGATGCGCTTGTGCCCGGTCACGAACTGCCGTGCGATCCGGTCGACGAAAAACAGGGCGAGCCCGGCATTGGCCATCGCCATCAATTGCAGCGACCAGTCGCTGAGCGGGAAGACCGAGGTCCACACCGCCGTAACCCAGCCCATCAGCGGCGGATGCTTGTGGTAGCCCCACGCGAAATGGCGCCCGAGCGTCCAGGCCTCGAGGGTATCAGGGTGCAGGCCGCTGCCGGCATAGGCGACGGCCAGATAGACCGTCCAGAGCGCGACAAAGCACACAATGAGAAGCGGCACGGCCCAGCCCGTCTCGACGCCGTCGAGCCAGCGCAGGAGAGGCCGCCGCCATCGCGCCGGCTCGCGATCGGACCGCTCGGCCATCGCCTGAAGTGCAAAATCAATCGACACAGGACTCAATTGCAGGAAGGAAGTGATGCGCAAACGGCGCACATCTATTTCAAGTCAGAAACAAATAGCAATGATTGGAAACTGGAAGAGTTAAAAGCTGACGCGAGGCTGACAAACGAAAACGGCGCCGCTGATGACAGCGACGCCGTGTAACGCTCGGACCGGAGGTGCGAGATGCACCTTCCCTTACCTCGACTTGGCCTTACTCGGTCTTGTCGATGTTCCAGAACAGCGGCGTCGCCGGGCCGTCGAGCACGCCGGTGAGCGACTTCCGCCACGCGCTCGGCGCCAGATACTGGCCGAGCGGCACGTAGATCACCTGGTCATAGGCTTCCTTCTGGATCTCGGCCGCGATCTTCTTCTGATCGTCGAGCGAGGCGGCGCGGACGAAGTCGTCCTTGAGCTTCTCGATCTTGGCGTTTTCCGCCCAGCCGAACCAGCCCTTCTTGCCCTGGCCGCCGATCGACAGATTGGCGATCGGGTTGGACACGTCGGCACTGACCCAGTTGGTGAAGAACATGTTCCAGCCGCCCTCCTTCGGAGGCTTCTGGCTGGCTCGCCGGCTGACCACCGTCTGCCAGTCGGTCGCCTGCGCGTCGACCTTGAAGCCGGCCTCGCGGAGCAACTGCACCGCGACCGTCGGCTGCGCCTTCAGCGTCACGACGTCGCCGGGCACCATGACCACGACGGGCGTGCCGTCATAGCCGGACTCGGCGAGCGCCTTCTTGGCTTCCGCCATGCCGTTGCCCTTGACCAGCGATTCCGAGCCGACGTCGGTCGCGAACGGCGTGTCGCAGATGAAGAACGCACCGCAGATCTTGTAGTATTTGGGATTGCCGACGAGCGCGTCGAGCACGTCCTTCTGGTTCATCGCCAGAAGTGCGGCACGGCGGATCTTCGGATTGTCGAAGGGCGGATAGAGGAAGTTCATGCGCCCAAGGGTCTGGTAGCCGAATTTGTTCAGCGTCTCGACCTTGAGGTCGGCATTGCCTTCAAGCACGGGCAGCAGATCCCACGGCGGCACTTCCATGAAGTCGATGTCGCCCGATTGCAGCGCGTTCACTGCGGTCTGCGCATCCGGCATGGTGATCCATTCGACGCGATCGACCTTGACCAACTTGCCTCCGGCAGTCCAGCTCGACGCCTCCTTGCGCGGCACGTAGTCGGTGTTCTTGACGTAGACCGCCTTCACGCCGGGCTGGAATTCGCCCTGCACGAACTTGAACGGGCCCGAGCCGATCTGCTCGGGGATCTGCTTGTCCGGCGGCGTTTCGGCGAGACGCTTCGGCATCATGAAGGCGACGCGCGAGGACGGCTTGCCGATGGATTCGAGCACGAGGCCGTAGGGCTCCTTCAGCTTCAGCGTGATCGTCTTGGGGTCGGTCGCCTCGATGCTCGCAGTAAACTGCATCATCTGCTGGCCCATGCCGTCGACCGCGGCCCATCGCTTCAGCGAAGCAGCGCAGTCTTCCGCCGTCACCGGCGTACCGTCGTGCCACTTCAGGCCGTCGCGCAGCGTGAAGGTGTAGGTGAGCTTGTCGTCGGAGATCTTCCAGTCCGCCATCTGCGGCTGGATCTTGAAGTTCGAGTCCGTCGCGATCAGCGTGTCGTAGACCATGTAGCCATGGTCACGCGTGATGTAGGCGGTGGTGAAAATCGGATCGATGATGCGCAGATCCGAATGCATCACCGCAGTGATGGTTTTGCTGGCGGCGGCAAGTACCGGCGAGGCCATCGCCGTCGAAAGCGCAACGACCGATAGCGCAAGTGTGGAGGCGAACGCGCGACGCCCCCGGCGCATCAAGCTCAACATAAACGTTTCTCCTGACGTGAAACTGTTCAAAGGCAGGTTATTGGTTGAGCATTCGGTTCGTTCTTTAGGCGAACTAACCTCATGCGATGCCTTTGTCTTTTGAGACTTGCAGACAGTGCTGAGCGCGTCAATCCGGTTTCGCTGCAGCCCCAAGCGGCGCGCTCACGGGCTCCACAAAGATCGGTTTGGCTCTACAACGCTTTCCGCCAGTCCTATCCACGCCAATGCAATGCGCGTTCCATCTTTCAAGCCTGAGAGACATTAAGATGAATCCAGCCAATCTTCCCTTCGATTCCGAGGCGATGCTCCAGGGCCTGCGCGCCTGGGTGGAATGCGAGAGCCCGACCTGGGACGCGGGTGCCGTCAACCGCATGCTCGATATCGCAGCGCGGGATATGGCAATCATGGGTGCGACGATCGAACGCATCGGCGGCCGACAGGGCTTCGGCGGCGTGATCCGCGCGCGCTTCCCGCATCCGAAACAGGGCGAGCCGGGCATCCTGATCGCCGGGCACATGGATACCGTCCACCCGGTCGGCACCATCGAGAAGCTGAAATGGCGGCATGAGGGCAACAAGTGCTACGGCCCCGGCATCTACGACATGAAGGGCGGCAACTATCTCTCGCTGGAAGCGATCCGGCAGCTGGCACGCGCTTCCTTCACCACGCCGCTGCCGATCACCGTGCTGTTTACGCCCGACGAGGAAGTCGGCACGCCCTCGACGCGAGACATCATCGAGGCGGAAGCCGCGCGCAACAAATATGTGCTGGTGCCCGAACCGGGCCGCGCCGACAACGGTGTCACCACCGGACGTTACGCCATCGCGCGTTTCAATCTGGAAGCGACGGGCCGACCGAGCCATGCCGGCGCGACATTGTCGGCTGGACGCTCGGCGATCCGCGAGATGGCGCGGCAGATCCTCGCCATCGACGCGATGACGACGGAGGATTGCACCTTCTCGGTCGGCGTCGTGCACGGCGGACAATGGGTCAATTGCGTTGCCACGACCGCCACCGGCGAGGCGCTGTCCATGGCCAAGCGCCAGGCCGATCTCGACCGCGGCGTCGAACGGATGCTGGCGCTGTCGGGCACGACCAATGATGTTACGTTCAAGGTGACGCGCGGCGTCACGCGCCCCGTATGGGAGCCTGACGCCGGCACCATGGCGCTTTACGAGAAGGCGCGCGGCATCGCCAAATCGCTAGGCACTGAGCTGCCGCATGCGAGCTCCGGCGGCGGCTCCGACGGCAACTTTACCGGCGCGATGGGCATCCCGACACTCGACGGCCTCGGCGTGCGCGGCGGCAACGGCCACACGCTGGAAGAATTCATCGAGGTCGACAGCCTGGTCGAGCGCGGCCGCCTGATGGCGGGTTTGCTGGCGACGCTGGAGTAAATTGAATCAACTTCGCACTGCACAATGCGTTGGCAGTCGCGGTTTGAAATTTAGCCTTGTCCAAAAATGAGGCGTATCGTACTGCTCGATAGTCCACGCGACGATGCGGGAGAGATTGCAACGAAGGTTTCGGCTTTCGTTGCGGCGCCGACGGAGCAACCGCCCCGGAAACTCTCAGGCAAAAGGACTGTATCGTCAGGACGATCTGGAGAGAGGCGGCACGATCTTGGGATCGCGACGTCCACCGAAGGGGATAGTCTGGAGCTGACCTCGCCGAGGCCCGCAACGGATCAAGCTCTCAGGTAACCGTGACAGATGGGGCGCCGCCAACGGCCTTTGGCCGGCGGTTAGCCTATCCTTACTCACGGGAGCCCCGAACCTGCCATGACCCATATCGCCATCATCGGCGCCGGCATCACCGGCGTAACGACCGCCTATGCCCTGCTCGAACGCGGATACAAGGTAACGGTGCTCGACAAGCACCGCTACGCCGCGATGGAGACCTCCTTCGCAAATGGCGGACAGCTCTCCGCCAGCAACGCCGAAGTGTGGAACAGCACCGCCACGATCCTGAAAGGCCTGCGCTGGATGTTCCGGCGCGATGCGCCGCTGCTGATGAACCCGCGGCCGAACTGGCACAAATATTCGTGGATGAGCGAGTTCGTCGCCAATATCGGCAACTACCGCGCCAACACGGTTCAGACCACGCGGCTCGCGATCGAGGCCCGCAAGCATCTGTTCGAGATCGCGGAGCGCGAAGGCATCGACTTCGATCTCGAACGCCGCGGCATCCTGCACATCTATCACGACAAGAAGGGTTTTGAATCGGGCCTGCAGGTCAATGCGCTGCTGAAGGAAGGCGGGCTCGATCGCCGCCCGGTGACGCCGGAGGAGATCCGCGCCATCGAGCCGACGCTGCGCAAGGACTATTATGGCGGCTTCTACACGCCGTCGGATGCGACCGGCGATATCCACAAGTTCACGCGCGGACTTGCGGAAGCCTGCAAGCGGCGCGGCGCGACCTTTATCCATGAAGCCAACATCGATTCCATTGCTCAGGCGGGTGGCGGCTTTGTCATCGGCTGGGCTGATCTTTCCGCAACCGATGCAGTCGCGTCCGCGCGCGGCATGCTGAAGGTGGACGGCGTCGTGGTCTGCGCGGGCGTGGCCAGCCGGCACTTCGCCACCCTCCTCGACGAGCGCGTCAACGTCTATCCGGTGAAGGGCTACTCGATCACCGTGCAGCTCGACACCACCGAGAGCCGCAACGCGACGCCCACCGTGAGCCTGCTCGACGAAGCCGCAAAAATCGTCACCAGCCGGCTTGGCGCGGATCGTTTCCGCGTTGCCGGCACCGCCGAATTCAACGACTTCAACCGCGACATCCGCGCCGACCGCGTGCAGCCGCTGGTCGACTGGGTGCGCAGCAACTTCCCCGGCGTCGAAACGTCAAAGGTCGTGCCCTGGGCCGGGCTGCGGCCGATGATGCCGAACATGATGCCGGTGGTGCGCGCAGGACGGATGCCGGGCGTGTTCTTCAACACCGGCCACGGCCATCTCGGCTGGACCTTGTCGGCCGCGACCGCGCAGATGATTGCCGGGACCATCGACGGCTGGCGCGGGCTCAACGCACCGCCGACCGCACCGTCACTCAGGGTTGAGCGCGAGTTCCGCCATGCATCCTGAGTGGCCGATATCGGAGGCTCGGCGCCCTCTTGCGACCGCCCTGCCCTTGGCACACAATTTGCCCCGAAACGTCGGCTTCTCCGGCCGGCTTTCCAGCCCGAGTGACAGGCGTGCATGATAGACAGAACCGATTCCACGGGGGCCTCCCGGCCCCACAAGTTCCGCAGCCGGAGATAGGTGCATGCTAGGTTATCTCATTCGCCGCGTTCTGGCCGCGGTGCCCGTGATGGGCGTCGTCGCGCTGTTCGTCTTCCTGCTGCTGCGGCTGACGCCGGGCGATCCGGCCGCAATTCTCGCCGGCGATAACGCGACGCCGGAACGGCTGGAACGCATCCGCGACTCGCTCGGCCTCAACGAGCCGCTGATCGTGCAATTCATCACCTGGGTGAACAAGCTGCTGCACGGCGATCTCGGGACGTCGCTGATCTCCAACCTGCCGGTCATGAAGATGATCAGCCAGCGCGTCGAGCCGTCGATCTCGATCGCGCTCTCGACGATCATTCTTGCCGTCATCGTCGCCGTGCCCCTGGGCGTCATCGCGGCGTGGAAGCACGGCACCTGGATCGACCGTTTCGTGATGGGCCTCTCCGTGCTCGGCTTCTCCGTGCCGGTGTTCGTGGTCGGCTATCTCCTGATCGAGGTCTTCGCGATCGACCTGCGCTGGGTGCCGGTGCAGGGCTTCCGCAGCATCTTCAACGGCTTTGGACCGTTCTTCGAACGCATCATCCTGCCGACCTGCGCGCTCTCCTTCATCTACATCGCGCTGATCGCGCGCATGACGCGTGCGGCGATGCTCGACGTGCTCGGTGAGGACTACGTCCGCACCGCCCGCGCCAAGGGCATCAACGAGGTCGCCGTGATGATGCGCCATGCGCTGCGCAATGCCGCGGTGCCCGTGATCACCGTGATCGGCACCGGCTTTGCGCTGCTGATCTCCGGCGTCGTCGTCACCGAGAGTGTGTTCAACATCCCCGGCATCGGCCGCCTCACGGTGGACGCGGTGCTGGCGCGCGACTATCCGGTCATCCAGGCGATGATCCTGCTGACGTCGCTGATCTATGTCGTCGTCAATCTCCTGATCGACGTCGCCTACACGCTGCTCGATCCCCGGATCCGGTACTGAGGCAAGGATACCAACAAAAATGTCCGTCGATAGCCTCCCCCAGTCGTCCATTCCGATCACGTCGCCGCTGCGGCCGCGTTTCGGATTCCTCACCTCGACGCCGATCATCGCGGCGGCCACGATCTTGCTCGCGCTGATCGTGCTGGTCTCGATCCTGGCGCCGCTGATCGCGCCGCACGATCCGGTCCAGCTCGCGCCCTCGCAGCGGCTGAAGCCGGCCTCGGCGCAATTCCTGCTCGGCACCGACGCCTATGGCCGTGACCTCTTGTCACGCGTCATCTATGGCGGCCGCATCTCGCTCCTGATCGGCATCGGCTCGGCGATCCTGTCGATCGTCATCGGCCTTGCGATCGGCCTCGTCTCCGGCTTCTTCAAGCTGGTCGATGCCGTCCTGATGCGCGTCATGGACGGCCTCATGGCGATGCCGAGCATCCTGCTCGCGATCGCCGTGGTGTCGCTGTCCGGCGCCAGCATCTGGACCGTGCTGGTCGCGATCACCATCCCCGAAATACCGCGCGTGGCGCGCCTGGTGCGTTCGGTCGTGCTGTCCGCGCGTGAGGAGCCCTATGTGGAAGCCGCGATCTCGGTCGGCTCCAGCCTGCCGAAGATCATGTGGCGCCATCTGATGCCGAACACGATCGCGCCGCTGATCGTCCAGGGCACCTATGTCTGCGCCTCCGCGATCCTGACCGAGGCCATCCTCTCCTTCCTCGGCGCCGGCATCTCGCCAGAGACGCCGACCTGGGGCAACATCATGGCCGAGGGCCGCCAGTATTTTCAGCTCAAGCCGACGCTGATCTTCTGGCCGGGCCTGCTGCTCTCGATCGCCATCCTCAGCATCAATTTGATCGGCGACGCCGCCCGCGACGCCCTCGATCCCCGCATGAAGCAGCGGGAGGGCAAGTGATGACGGATCAAGTGATGACCAACCCAGTCCTCGACATCAACAATCTCGTCGTCTCCGTCGGCAAGAAGCCGAAGGGTGCCAACATCATCGACGGCATCTCGATCCAGGTGCACAAGGGCGAGACACTGTGTCTCGTCGGCGAAAGCGGCTCGGGCAAGTCGGTGACCTCGCTCACCACGATGGGCCTGCTGCCGAAGGGCACGCTGGTTCCGACCGGCGGCAGCGTCAAGCTCGTCGGCGAAGAGATTCTCACCGCGACCGATCGCCGCCTGCGCCAGCTCCGCGCGACGCAGATGGCGATGATCTTCCAGGAGCCGATGACCGCGCTCAATCCGGTGGTGCCGGTCGGCCGTCAGATCGACGAAGTGCTGCGCGCCCACACCGATCTCGACGCCAAGGCGCGGAAGAAGCGCATTCTCGACATGATGGAGCAGGTCCGCCTGCCCCAGGTCGAGCGCATCTTCGCTTCCTATCCGCATCGCCTCTCCGGCGGCCAGCGCCAGCGCATCATGATCGCGATGGCGCTGGTGCTGGAGCCGAAGCTCCTGATCGCCGACGAGCCGACCACCGCGCTCGACGTCACCACGCAGAAGCAGATTCTCACGCTGATCCGCGACCTCCAGCGCGATCACGGCACCGCCGTCCTGTTCATCACCCACGACATGGGCGTGGTTGCCGAGATCGCCGACCGCGTCGCTGTGATGCGGCAGGGCCGGCTGGTCGAGACCGGTCCGCTCGAGACCGTGCTGCGCAACCCGACCATGGAGTACACCCGTAATTTGCTTTCAGCGGTGCCGAGCCTGGTGCCGCGCGCGGCGCGGCCCGAGACCAAGGAGCCGGTGGTGCTGGAGGCCAACGAGCTCGGCAAGGTCTACAAGGAGCGCGCCTTCTTCGGCAAAGGCCGCGAAGTCGTCGCCGCCGACAAGGTCACGCTGACGCTGCGCAAGGGCCGCACGCTCGGCATCGTCGGCGAGAGCGGCTCGGGCAAGTCCACCGTCGCGCGGTGCATCGTCCGCCTGATCGATCCGACCTCCGGCGGCGTGCGCCTTGCCGGCCGCGAGATCGCCGACATCTCGCGCCGCCTGCTTCAGCCGCACCGGCAGAAGATCCAGATCGTGTTCCAGGATCCCTATCGCTCGCTCAACCCGCGCATTACCGTCGGCGAGAGCATCGCGGAAGGCCCGATCAATTACGGCACCCCGCATGCCGATGCGATGAAGCGGGCGCGCGAACTGCTCGAGCTCGTCGGCCTGCCCGCGGACGCAGTGACGCGCTATCCGCACCAGTTCTCCGGCGGCCAGCGCCAGCGCATCGCCATTGCGCGGGCGCTCGCGCTCGATCCGGACGTGCTGGTCGCGGACGAAGCGGTGTCGGCACTCGACGTCTCGGTGCAGGCCCAGGTCCTGGAACTGCTCGACGAGATCCAGAAGCGGCTCGGCATCGCCATCCTGTTCATCACCCACGATCTGCGCGTCGCAGCCCAGATCTGCGACGAGGTCGTGGTGATGCAGCACGGCCGCGTCGTCGAACAGGGCCTGGCCGCCGAGGTGCTGACCCATCCGAAGGAAGCCTATACCAGGGCGCTGCTGGAGGCCGCACCGGGCCGCGGCTGGGATTTTGCGAACTTCCGGCCAGTGTCGGAAGGCGTGGCTGCGACGGCTTGATCCGCATACTCCGTCATTGCGAGCGAAGCGAAGCAATCCAGACTGCCGCCGCGGAAAGATTCTGGATTGCTTCGCTTCGCTCGCAATGACGGGTAGCGACCATCATCATTCGAAAATGACTTAAAGCCATGCGCGGCGGCATGGGCTCCTCGCTTGCCCCCGCCTCGAAGCCAAGGCTAACGTCGCGCACTTTCAAACGCTGGACCAGGATTAATGACACGTATCGCCGTCGGCGGCTTCCTGCACGAGACCAACACGTTCGCCCCGACGAAGGCGACTTTCGCGGACTTCCAGCATGGCGGCGGCTGGCCGGCCATGACGGAAGGCGCCGACGTATTGAAGGTGATGCGCCGCATCAATGTCGGCCTCGCCGGCTTCGTCGACAGCGCCGAAGCGAATGGCTGGAACCTCATTCCGACGATCGCCTGCGGCGCAAGCCCGTCGGCGCATGTCACCAGGGACGCCTTCGAGCGTATCGTGAAGGTGATGGTCGACGGTATCGCCGCCGCCGGCCCGCTCGATGCGGTCTATCTCGATCTGCATGGCGCGATGGTGACCGAGCATCTCGACGACGGCGAAGGCGAGATCTTGGCGCGCGTGCGCCGCGTCATCGGCAAGGACGTTCCGCTCGTTGCCAGCCTCGACCTGCACGCCAACGTCACGCCCGAGATGATGGAACACGCGGACGCGCTGATCGCCTACCGCACCTATCCGCATGTCGACATGGCCGAGACCGGCCGCGCCTCCGCAAGGCATCTCGCCCTGTTGCTGCAGACCAAACAGCGCTTTGCAAAGTCGTTTCGCCAATTGCCGTTCCTGATCGCGATCAGCTGGCAATGCACCAATGACTTTCCCACCAAGGGCATCTACGAAAAACTTGCCGCGCTGGAGAGCGACGCCGTTCCGACGCTGTCTTTCGCGCCCGGCTTCCCCGCCGCCGACTTCCGCGACTGCGGCCCGAGCGTGTTCGCCTATGGCAAGACGCAGGCCGATGCCGACCGCGCGGCCGATGCGATCGTCAAACTGATCGAAAGCCACGAGGACGATTTCGACGGCAAGATCTGGTCGCCCGACGACGGCGTGCGCCATGCGATGGAACTCGCCAAGGGCGCGAGCAAGCCGATCATCATCGCCGACACCCAGGACAATCCCGGCGCCGGCGGTGATTCCGATACCACCGGCATGCTGCGCGCACTGGTGCGCAACAAGGCGAGCGCCGCGACCGGCGCGATCTACGACCCGGAATCTGCCAAGGCCGCGCATGCGGCCGGCGTCGGCGCCACCGTGACGCTGTCGCTCGGCGGCAAGTCCGGCATTCCCGGGGACGAGCCCTATCGCGAGACCTTCATCGTCGAAAAGCTCTCCGACGGCCGCTTCATCGCGCCTGGCCCCTATTATGGCGGCCGCGAGATGGAAATGGGTCCCTCCGCAGCCTTGCGCATCGGCGACGTCCGCGTCGTCGTCTCCTCGCACAAGGCGCAGCTCGCCGATCAGGCGATGTATCGCTATGTCGGCATCGAGCCGACTGCGCAAAAGATTCTGGTCAACAAGAGCTCGGTGCACTTCCGCGCCGATTTCGAGCCGATCGCGGAAAAGCTGATGATCTGCGCCGCGCCCGGCGCGATGCCGGCCGACACTGCCACCCTGCCCTGGACGCGGCTGCGTCCGGGCATCCGCATCAAGCCGAACGGCCCCGTTTTCACACCCCCATCACGCTAACCGGACAGGACACATGCCCACGATCGACCGCATCGACGGCTATGCCGACGAACTCACTGCTATCAGGCGCGACCTCCACGCCCATCCCGAGATCGGCTTCGAGGAAGTGCGCACCTCCGGCATCGTCGCCGACAAGCTGAAGAGCTGGGGCATCGAGGTGCACCGCGGTCTCGGCGGCACCGGCGTGATCGGCGTCATCAAGGGCAAGGGTTCCAGCGGCAAGCGCATCGGCCTGCGCGCCGACATGGACGCCCTGCCGATGGAAGAGAACACCAATCTGAAATGGAGTTCGAAAATCCCCGGCCGCTTCCACGGCTGCGGCCACGACGGCCACACCACCATGCTGCTCGGCACCGCGCGCTACCTCGCCGAGACCAGGAATTTTGACGGCACCGTGCACCTGATCTTCCAGCCGGCCGAGGAAGGCCTCGGCGGCGCCCGCGCCATGATCAAGGACGGGCTGTTCGAGAAGTTTCCCTGCGACGAGCTCTATGGCCTGCACAACGCGCCCGACCTCAACCACGGCGAGATCGCGATCCTGCCCGGCCCCGCGATGGCCAGCGCCGACTTCTTCGACCTCCGCATCACCGGCTATGGCGCGCATGGCGCGATGCCCGAACGCTCCAAGGACGCGGTGATCATCGCGACCACGCTGGCGCAGGCGATCCAGACCATCGTCAGCCGCAACGTCGAGCCGCTGCAGGCCGCCGTCATCTCGATCACGCAGATTCACGCCGGTTCCGCCTACAATGTCATCCCCGGCGAAGCGCATCTCTGCGGCACCATCCGCACCTTCTCGGATGAAGTCCGCGCCCTGATCGCCGAACGCATCCGCACGATCTGCGCCGGCATCGCGAGCGCCTATCAGTGCGTGATCGAAGCTGACATCCGCGATACCTTCGGCGTGCTGGTCAACCAGGTCGAGCAGTCCAAGGTGGTCGAGGAGGTCGCGCGCACCGTCGTCAACCCCGCCAACGTGATCACCCGCGCCCAGCCGAAGATGGGCAGCGAGGATTTCGCCGACATGCTGCAAACTATTCCCGGCGCCTATTTCTGGGTCGGCCACGACGGCTCGGTGCCCGTGCACAATCCCGGCTTCGTGCTCGACGACAAGATCCTGCCAATCGGCGCCAGCATGTTCGCCCGGATCATCGAAACGCGCATGCCGGTAGGTTAGCAATGCACAAGAAGAGCGTCGAAGAGGCCGTCACCTCGCTGCACGATCTCTCCGCGGTCGATCTGATCGCGGGCTATCGGGCCAAGCAGTTCTCGCCGAGCGAGGTGCTGGAGGACGTGCTTGCGCACGTCGCTGCGTGGGAACCGCATCTCAAGGCGCTCTACGCGTTCGATCCCGACAGCGCGCGCGAGGCCGCGAAGGCCTCGACCGCGCGCTGGAGCGGGGGCGAGCCATCAGGCGCGCTCGACGGCGTGCCTGTGACGGTGAAGGACAACATCGCGACCAAGGGCGTGCCGGTGCCGCTCGGCGCCGCCAGCGTGAAGCTCGTGCCGGCCGAGAAGGACGCCCCGCCCCCTGCGCGACTGCGCGAGGCCGGTGCGATCATCTTCGCAAAAACCACCATGCCCGATTACGGCATGCTGTCCTCGGGACTCTCCAGCTTCCACGCGCTGGCGCGCAATCCCTGGGACCTCTCCAAGAATCCCGGCGGCTCCAGCGCGGGCGCCGGCGCGGCGGCTGCGGCTGGCTACGGCCCTTTGCATCTCGGCACCGATATCGGCGGCTCGGTCCGCCTGCCTGCGGGCTGGTGCGGTCTCGTCGGCCTGAAACCGAGCTTTGGCCGCGTGCCGATCGACCCGACCTATGTCGGCCGTGTCGCCGGTCCCATGACCCGCACGGTCGACGATTGCGCGCTGATGATGAGCGTGATTGCAAAGCCCGACCGGCGCGACGGCATGAGCCTGCCCGCCGAGCCTCTCAACTGGAAGGGCCTGGAGAAATCCCCGCGCAAACTGCGCATCGGCCTGATGCTCGATGCCGGCACCGGCCTGCCGGCAGAACGGCCGGTCCGCGATGTTGCAGTGAAAGCCGCAAAGGCGTTCGAATCCGCAGGTAGCGTCGTCACCGAGGTCGACGGCATCCTGACCCGCGAGATGCTCGACGGCCTCGACAATTTCTGGCGCGCACGGATGTGGGACGATCTGGCCAGGCTGACGCCGGCAGAACAGGCAAAGGTGCTGCCCTACATCTTCAAATGGGGCGCATCCGGCGCAAAGCTCTCGGGTGTGGATGTCATCCGCGGATTCAACCAGACCATGGCGATCCGCGCGGCTGCGTCAAAGCTGTTCTGCGAGCTCGACTACGTGATCTCGCCGACCGCGCCGAACGTGAACTATCCGGCGGACTGGGCTTCACCCACCAACGATCCCATGAGGCCGTTCGAGCACATCTGCTATACCGTCCCGTGGAATATGTCGGAGAACCCTGCCGTCTCCATCAATGGCGGCTTCGACGCCAACGGCTTTCCCATCGGCGTGCAGATCGTCGGCCGCCGCTTCGATGATATCGGCGTGCTCGGCATGGCCAAGGCGTTCGAAGGCCTGCGCGGCGCACAGAAGCCCTGGCCGAGCCCGCCGGCGCAGTAAACACTCTCTCGTCATTCCGGGTTGCGCCCTCTTGGCGCAAGCCCGGAATCCATTCATCCGCACAAGTGATGCGGAGAAATTGGATTCCGGGTTCGCGCTTCGCGCGCCCCGGAATGACGTGCTAGAGAGACCGACAAGAAACAAGGGAAGGAAACCACCATGGCGTATGAGACCATCAAATACGAGGTCGCCGAGCAGATCCTCACCATCACGCTGAACCGGCCCGACAAGCTCAACGCCTTCAATGCGCAGATGCAGGCCGAGCTGATCGACGCGTTCGACGCCGCCGACAAGGACGACGACGTCCGCGCCATCATCGTCACCGGCGCCGGCCGCGGTTTTTGCGCGGGCGCCGATCTCTCCTCGGGTGCAGATACCTTCGATCGCGATGCCCGGCGCGGGCCGGTGAAGCGTTTCGCGGACGGCAAGGTCGATTACAGCGATCCGCAGGTGCGCGATGGCGGCGGTCAGGTGACGCTGCGCATCTTCAAGTGCCTGAAGCCCGTGATCGCCGCCGTGAACGGCCCTGCCGTCGGCATCGGCGTCACCATGCAACTCGCGATGGACATCCGCATCGCCTCGGATGCCGCGCGCTTCGGCTTCGTGTTCTCCCAGCGCGGCATCGTGCCAGAGGCCGCCTCGAGCTGGTTCCTGCCGCGCATCGTCGGCATCTCGCAGGCGCTGGAATGGTGCTATTCCGGCCGCGTCTTCCCGGCCCAGGAAGCGCTCGCCGGCCGCCTCGTCAGCAAGGTCGTCGCCCCGGATGATCTGCTGCCGACCGCCCGCGCGCTGGCCAAGGAATTCGCTGCCAAGACCGCGCCGGTGTCGGTCGCCCTGATCCGCCAGATGATGTGGCGCATGATGGGCGCGGACGATCCCATGGAAGCCCACAAGGTCGACAGCCGCGGCATCTACACGCGCGGCCGCTCGGACGACGTCAAGGAAGGCGTGGTGTCGTTCCTGGAGAAGCGCCCGGCGCAGTTCAAGAACAAGGTGTCGAGCGATATGCCGGACTATTTTCCGTGGTGGAGCGAGCGGGAGTACAAGTAGCTTCGTAGGGTGGGTTAGCCGAAGGCGTAACCCACCTCTTTACGTTCCGCAGACACAGAAGTGGTGGATTACGCTTCGCTAACCCACCCTACGATTCAACAGCACCGTCAATCCATCACCAGCGCCACCCGCCCGATCGCCTTGCGGTCGATCAACAGCCGCATCGCCTTCGCGTAATCCTCGAGCGGCAGGCGATGCGAGACGTTGGGGCGCAGCTTGCCTTCTTCCGCCCATTGCAGCAGCGCCTTGAGCCGCACCTCGCCGAGCGCCGGATTTTTCCGCACGGCTTCACCCGCACGCACGCCGAGCACGCTGGCGCCCTTGATCAGCAACAGGTTTGTCTTCGCCGAGCCGATGCCACCGGTGAAGCCGATCACCAGCAGCCGCGCGCCCCAGGCGATGCAGCGCATCGAGTTCTCGAACACCTCGCCGCCGACGGGATCGAAGACAACGTCGGCGCCACGGCCGTCGGTGATGCGCTTGACGGCATCGCGAAACGGCTCGCGGTCATAGCGGACGAGATGATCGGCGCCGCGCGACTTCGCAATGGCGAGCTTCTCGTCGCTGGAGGCCGTCGCGATCACGGTCGCGCCCAGCATCTTGCCGATCTCGACCGCGGCAAGCCCTACGCCGCCGCCGGCACCATGCACCAGCAACACCTCGCCCGGCATGACCCGGCCGCGATCGATCAGCGCGTGATAGGCGGTGCCGTGGCCGGCGAGATAGGTCGCGGCTTCCGCATAGTCGAACGTCGACGGCATCGGCGTGAGCTGCGACGGCGTCACCACCGCTTCGTCGGTGAAGGCGCCATGGCGCATCTTCACGATGACCTTGTCGCCGACTGACACGCCGCTTGCCTCTGCGCCCACCTCGGTGACGTCGCCGGCGGCCTCCATGCCGGGCGTGAACGGCAGCTCCGGCTTGAGCTGATATTCGCCGGCCGCCATCAGCACGTCCGGAAAGTTCAATCCGGCGGCGCGGATCGCAACGCGCACCTCACCCGGTTTGACGGCGCGTGACAGAAACTCCTCCAGCCGCAGCGCCTCAGGCGCGCCGAGCGCGTGGCAGACGACAGCCCGCACCATCAGGCCGCACTCGCCTTGCTGCGTTCGAGCGCCTCGCGGATCAGCGGCAGGCGGTCGTTGCCAAAGTACATGTCGGTCTTGCCCACGAAGATCGTCGGTGAGCCGAAGCCACCGCGTGCCACGACCTCTTCCGTGTTGGCCTTGAGCTGGTCCTTGATTGCCTGCTCGGAGATGCCGGCAAAGAACTTCTGCTCGTCGACACCGACCTTCCTGCAGATCTCGGCGAGCACGGCGTCCTGCGAGATGTCCTTGTCGCCGCCCCAATAGGTCTCGAACACGGTAGTGGCGAACGGCACCATGTCTTTCCCCAGCCAGATGCAGCCGCGCATGGCCTTCACGCTGTTCACCGGAAACACCGTCGGCGGCATCTTGATCGCAAGCCCGGCCGAGCGCGACCAGTCGGCGAGGTCCTTTTTCATGTAGCGCGCCTTCAGCGGCACCGGCGTCTCGCGCTGCGCGTAGACGCTCGGATTGACCGTGTTGAAGATGCCGCCGACCAGGATCGGCCGCCAGATAATCTCGGCCCCCAGCTCCTTTGCCAGCGGCTGGATGTTGTGGAAGGCGAGATAGGTCCAGGGGCTGGAACAGTCGAAGAAGAATTCGATCATGGCGTTTCCTTTGCTTTCGTCATTCCGGGGCGCGCCCCCTTGGGCGCGAACCCGGAATCCATTTCACCAATTTTATTGCGGCCCGATGGATTCCGGGTTCGCGCTTCGCGCGCCCCGGAATGACGGCGTTGCCGTCACTTCTTTCCCAACACTTCCTTGGCACGCTGGCCGAACATGATCTTGCGTGATTCCTCGTCGAACGGCTCATTCACGAACTTGCCGATCGCAAGCCCCGCCTGCACCTGTGGCCTTGCGCGCACCTCGGCGTACCAGCGTTTCACGTTTGGATAGTCGTCGAGCGTAAAGCCCTGCGCCTTGTGGTCATGGTCCAGGGGAAGCAGGCGATGTCCGCGATGGAATAGTCGCCGGCGACATAGGCGCCGGTCTTGGCCAACTGCCGGTCGAGCACGCCATAGAGCCGCGCGGCCTCGTCGCGGTAGCGCTCAATCGCATAAGGGATCTTTTCAGCAGCATAGAGCGCGAAATGGCCGTGCTGGCCGAGCATCGGCCCGAGGCCCGCCATCTGCCACATCACCCACTGGATGGTCGTCGAGCGGCCACGCAGATCGCTGGTCAGGAAGCGGCTGGTCTTTTCCCCGAGGTAAATCAGGATCGCACCGGTCTCGAATGCCGAGAACGGCGCGCCGCCGTCGGCGGGCGCGTGGTCGACGATCGCGGGAATGCGGTTGTTCGGAGAGACCGCCAGAAACTCGGGGCTGAACTGCTCCCCGGCGCGGATATTGACGGGCTTCACGTTATAGGGGAGCCCGAGTTCCTCCAGCATGATCGAGATTTTCCAGCCGTTCGGCGTCGGCGCGTAATAGAGGTCGATCATGACCTTTCCCTTGGCCTTTCCTTTGGGCCTTCCCTGTCGTCGCCGATGGAATAGAGAGCGACTTTTGTTGTTCTGTACCTTGACGTTAAGACATGGCAGGAAGGGGCGCAACACAACCTGCCGGGAGAGCCGCCATGCTGTTTCCAACCACGATCGCCGGCTCCTTGCCGAAGCCGGAATGGCTTGCCGAGCCCAACATGCTCTGGGCACCCTGGAAGTCGCAAGGCGCGGAGCTTCTCCGCGCCAAGCGCGACGCGACGATGCTTGCCGTCAAAGTCCAGGAGGATGCCGGCATCGACATCGTCACGGAGGGCGAGCAGGCCCGCCAGCATTTCGTGCACGGCTTCCTGGAGAAGATCGACGGCATCGACTTCGCCCACAAGGTCGAGATGGGCATCCGCAAGGACCGCTACAAGGCGATGGTGCCACAGGTGGTCGCGCCGCTTCAGCTCAAGGGGCGTGTTCATGCCGACGAGGCGCGCGTGGCGCGCACGCACACGAAGAAGAAGCTGAAGTTCACCCTGCCCGGCCCGATGACCATCATCGACACGATTGCGGACCGTTACTACGGTGATCGCGTCAAGATGGCCTTTGCCTTCGCCGATCTCCTCAACGAGGAAGCCAAGGCATTGCAGGCCGACGGCGTCGATCTCGTGCAGTTCGACGAGCCCGCCTTCAACGTCTACATGGACGAGGTCAACGACTGGGGCATCAAGGCGCTGGAGCGTGCCGCGCAGGGGCTGACCTGCGCCACCGCCGTGCACATCTGCTACGGCTACGGCATCAAGGCCAACACCGACTGGAAGGAGACGCTCGGCAGCCAGTGGCGGCAATACGAGCAGATCTTTCCGGCGATCGACGCGAGCCCGATCCAGCAGGTCGCGATCGAGTGCCGCAATTCGAAGGTGCCGCTCGATTTGCTCGCGCTGCTCAAGACCAAGATCGTGCAGGCCGGCGTGATCGACGTCGCCAGCGACACGGTGGAGACGGCCGAGGACGTCGTGCAGGTGATCGACGCGGTGTCGAAGTTCGTGCCCAAGAGCAACATCATCGCCACCACCAATTGCGGCATGGCGCCGATGCGGCGGGAGATCGCCGAGGCCAAGCTGATGGCGCTCGGCGCCGGTGCCGCGCTGGCGCGCGAGAAGCTGGGGTGATGGTGCTCCGAACGGCACTCGTCGTCACGGCTCTTGCGGGGATCACGTTCGCTGCGCGCGCGGAGGATCGCTCCGTGCTGTTGAATTGCAAGGCCATGGTCGAGCGCGCGTCGAAGGATACGGGTACGGCAACCGAGGCTGAGCTCACCCGCTGCCGCCAGATCATCCGCGAATGGGCGCTGCGCGATGCGCGGACGACAGTGGATGAGCAAGGGCGGCCGCTGAAATAGCCACACGCTCGCTGCGTTCCGTCCCCCTTGCGGGGACGGTTAGGCGCGGTGCGCGCTGGGGTGCAGCGTGACCTCATAGCCGGCGCTCATCGCGCGCAGCGTCGATGGCGGGGTCAGCAACTGCGCATCGTCGAGCTCTCGCGCGCCTCCAACATAACCCGCCGCCGACCACAACAGCGCCCCGCCCTGCATCAGCAGAAAGCTTTCATCGCCCTGCTGCAGCATCGCGCCGTCTGGAAGCTGCTCGAGCGGCACCAGCAGCGCGTGAAGCCGCTTCTTGCCGTGATCAAGCCGCTCGTGGTGCAGCACCGTGTCGATATCGTGCATGCGGACATCACGGACGCGGTTGCCCTTCTCCCAAGCGGCCCGGAAGCGATTGGCATCGTCACGGCGGCAGTAGAAGCAGGGGCGATGGCCGGCGGCGAGCGCGGTGGCCTCGTCGAGGAAGAACAGCTCGGTCCAGCTATGCGTCGCCATCACCTCGCGGCGGCGGCCGCGGAATTCGCAGGTACAGGTGAGCCATGCCGGCGACGACCAGCGCCTCTTGAGTAGCATCCTGGTCGCGGGATCATGGATGATGCCGCGATTGCCGGTGAACAGGCCCCGGTGCGGCGTGGCGATGATGTCGCCGGTCGGCGTGACACGGTTTTGCAGGGGCATGGCCACCTCCACCTGTCATTGCGAGCGAAGCGAGGCAATCCAGAAATGCGTCTGCGGAGATAGTCTGGCTTGCTTCGTCGCTTCCGCCTTCGCTCTTCGAGCTACGGCGGACAAGTCGCTCCTCGCAATGACGGCGATCGTCACGCCGCGCCGTCGCGCAGCGGCGGATGGTAGGACAGCGCGGTGTCCCAGGGGAAGAAGATCCAGGTGTCCTGCGAGACTTCCGTGATGAAGGTGTCGACCAGCGGACGTCCCTTCGGCTTGGCGTAGACGGTCGCGAAATGCGCATCGGGCAGCATGTCGCGCACCAGCCTGCCGGTCTTGCCGGTGTCGACGAGGTCGTCGACGATCAGAAGCCCCTTGCCGGTGCCGCCGCCGAGCTTCATCGCCGCATCGGACATGCCCTTGAGGACCTGGAGCTCGCCCTGCTTGTCGTGGTCGTAGCTGGCGATGCAGACCGTATCGATGATGCGGACACCGAGCTCGCGCGCCACGATCGCGGCCGGCACCAGACCGCCGCGGGTGATCGCGATGACGGCGTGGAACGGGCCGACCTCGTTGAGCCGCCAGGTCAGCGCCCGGCAGTCGCGGTGGAACTGGTCCCACGAAACGGGAAAGGCCTTGCCGGCCCGCTCCTGCGCGCTCAGCTCCGGTGCTTCACCAGCCATTGTTGTCTCCTGCCAATCTTCATCCGGCAGCCTTTCTGCTACCGGGTGATGTTCAATCCCGCCAGCATTTCCTTCACCGCTGCCATCGCCGCTGCCAGCTTGTCCGCGTCGCGCGAGCGCACCACCAGATTGGTGTTCGGCTTCTGATCTTCGTCCATGAACGGATAGCTGCCGATGATGGTGTCGGGATGGGCGGCGGCGATCGCCCGCAGCGGGCCGCCGATGTCGCCTTCGCGCGCATTGGCGCGAACCGATTCGGAGAGCATGCGCACGCCCGACTTCAGCTTGGGCGAGACGATGTCCATCATCGCCTGCATGATCGAGGGCACGCCGGCCATCACGATGACGTTGCCGATCTTGAAGCCGGGGGCGAGGATGGTGGCGCTCTGGATCAGCTCGGCGCCGTCGGGGATGCGGGCCATGCGCAGGCGGGCCTCGTTGAGGTCCTGCTCGCTCCAGCGCTCGCGGAAGCGGGCGACGACCTCCGGATGGTGGTCGATGCCGACGCCGAACGCCTTGGCGACGCTGTCAGCGGTGATGTCGTCATGGGTCGGCCCGATGCCGCCGGTGGTGAAGACATAGGTGTAGCGTTTCCGCAGTGCATCCAACGCGGCGATGATATCGTCCTCGTCGTCGGAGACGACCCGGACTTCCTTCAGGTCGATGCCGATATTGGTCAGGTATTCGGCGATGAAGCCGATATTCTTGTCTTTGGTGCGGCCGGACAGGATTTCATCCCCGATGACCAGAATGCCCGCCGTGACGATGTCGCTCATACCTTTAAGTCCCTCACCTGTCGGCCCGACTTTGCCGAGGTAACGCGTTGAAGTCACGCGGTTTTGCTGCCGAAATAAGCAGTCCTCAGCCATTTTTTGAGGCAGCCCTCCCGGCTGTCCCCGGCAAATGCCACAACTCCATGCTTATCGCGCTGGCCCAGCCCTTGCTACCTCCTCAGAGTCATGCACTCTTGCCGCATGGCCAGGACGTTGCGGTCTTCACCAAGGCCTGGCGACCTGTCGAATGGCGCTACGCCTTGCGGAGACAAGTCGGGATCTATGGCAGTCGCGTTTGATGAAATGAACATTCCCGGTGGGGACCTTCGCCCCGCCTATCAGGAGCTGGCGCGCTGGCTCAAGGAGACGCCTCCCGAGGCGCTCGAATATCGCCGCCAGGAGGCCGAGCTCCTGTTCCGCCGCATCGGCATCACCTTTGCCGTCTATGGCGATTCCGAATCCACCGAGCGCCTGATCCCCTTCGACGTGATCCCGCGAATCATGTCCGGCAAGGAATGGGCGCTGCTGGAGAAGGGCCTGAAGCAGCGCGTGCGCGCGCTCAACATGTTCCTGCGCGACATCTATCATGGCCGCGACATCCTGCGCGCCGAGATCGTGCCCGACGACCTGATCTTCCAGAACCCGGTGTTCCGCCCCGAGATGAACGGCCAGCAGGTGCCGCACGACGTCTACGTGCACATCGCCGGCATCGACATCGTCCGGGTCGATGCCGAGGACTTCATCGTGCTGGAGGACAATGCCCGTACGCCGTCGGGTGTGTCCTACATGCTGGAAAACCGCGAGATCATGATGCGGCTGTTTCCGGACCTGTTCGCCCGCCACAGGGTGGCGCCGGTCGAACGCTATCCGGACGAGTTGCTCTCCGCCCTGCGATCGGTGGCGCCGCACAGCGCCTCCGGCGAGCCGACGGTCGCCCTGCTCACGCCCGGCGTCTACAACTCGGCCTATTACGAGCACTCCTTTCTTGCCGACAAGCTCGGCATCGAACTGGTCGAAGGCCGCGACCTCATCGTCAAGAACAACGAAGTGTTCATGCGGACGACCGAGGGGGTGAAGCGGATCGACGTGATCTATCGCCGCGTCGACGACGACTTCATCGACCCCCTCACCTTCCGCCCCGACTCCGTGCTCGGCGTGCCCGGGCTGATGTCGGCCTATGCGGCCGGCAACATCACGCTCGCCAACGCGGTCGGCACCGGCATCGCCGACGACAAGGCGATCTACTCCTACATGCCGGACATCGTGAAATTCTATCTCGGCGAGGAGCCGATCCTGAAGAACGTGCCGACCTGGCGCTGCCGCGAGCCGAAGGACCTCGCCTACGTGCTCGACAATCTCGGCGAGCTCGTCGTCAAGGAAGTCCACGGCTCCGGCGGCTACGGCATGCTGATCGGTCCCGCCGCGACGAAAGCGACGATCGAGGCCTTCCGCGAAAAGCTCAAGCGCGAGCCGGAAGGTTTTATCGCGCAGCCGACGCTGGCGCTCTCGACCTGCCCGACCTGTACGGCAAGCGGCCTCGCGCCACGCCACGTTGACCTGCGGCCCTTCGTGCTCACCGGCAGCAAGAGCACGACGATCGTGCCCGGCGGGCTGACACGGGTCGCGCTCAAGGAAGGCTCCCTGGTGGTGAATTCGAGCCAGGGCGGCGGCACCAAAGACACCTGGATCCTGGACGAGTAGTCAGATGCTGTCGCGTACCGCCGAAAACCTCTACTGGCTCGCCCGCTATGTCGAACGGGCCGAATATCTCGCGCGCACCATCGATGCGACGCTGCGCGTCACCGCGCTTCCCGCCGCCTATATCGGCAAGACCAATGAATGGGACTCGGCGCTTCTCACCGCCGGCGTCGCCGCGAGCTTCTATCAACAGTATGAAGTAGCCAACGAGCACAACGTCGTCGACTACCTCTCGTTCTCGGCAAGCAATCCATCATCGATCAGGAACTGCATCGAGGCGGCGCGGCTGAACTCGCGCTCGGTGCGCACCGCGCTCACCAGCGAGATGTGGGACACCATCAACTCGGCCTGGATCGAACTCCAGGAGGTCTGGAGCAAGGGCACCTCCACGCGCGAGGATCTCGCAAAATTCCTGCGCTTCGTGCAGGAGACTTCGCTGCGCTTCGACGGCTCGGCCTACCGGACCATGCTGCGCAACGACGCCTACTGGTTCTCGCGGATGGGCGTGCATCTGGAGCGCGCCGACAACACCGCGCGCATCCTCGACGTGAAGTACCACGTGCTGTTGCCCGAGGAGGAGCATGTCGGCGGCCCGCTCGACTTCTATCAGTGGAGCTCGATCCTGCGTTCGGTCTCGGCGCTGACGGCCTATCACTGGGTCTATCGCGAGACGCTGAAGCCGTGGCTGATTGCGGACCTGCTTATCCTCAACGACACGCTGCCGCGCTCGCTGGCAAGCTGTTACGGCAATCTCGTGCGCAACCTCGACCAGATCGGCGTCGCCTATGGCCGCCAGGGCCCCGCCCAGCGCCATGCCCGCGGCATCCGCAACCGGCTGGAACACAGCAATATGAACGACATTTTCCAGCACGGCGTGCATGAATTCATTCAGGAATTCATCACGGACAATTCCAGGCTGGGCGAAATCATCACGAAGCAGTATCTGATCTGATGTCCCCCGGCTGACGAAAACGGGATATCGTCATGGCCGGGCTTGTCCCGGCCATCCACGTTCTTGCTTTTGCGCGGCGAGGAAGATCGTGGATGCCCGGGACAAGCCCGGGCATGACGAGCTTCTTCGTAGTAGGCAGCGGGTCTAACCACTAACTTCACGGTCCACCATGCGCCTGCGAATCCAGCACACCACGACCTATCGCTACGAGCCGCCGGCCACCAGCGTGATCCAGATCCTGCGCATGACGCCCGGCAGCCATGACGGGCAATATGTGGCGGAGTGGCAGATCGACGTCTCGACCGACACCAAGCTCGACACCCATGAGGACGCCTTCGGCAACGTCACCCATGTGCTGTCCTGCGGACCCGTCGGCGACATCAAGATCACCGCCGAGGGCCTGATCGAGACCCACGACACCGGCGGCGTGCTGCGCGGCGCCGACGAGCGTTTTCCGGCCGGCATGTTCCTGCGCGCCACCGACCTCACCACCGTCAATCCGGCGATGACGGCGGTCGCGCGGCAGTTGCGCAGCGAGGCCGAGAGCGACACGCTCGGCTTCCTGCACACGCTGATGACGCAAATCAGCGATCACATGACCTTCGACGAGGATCCGACCAACAGCGGCACCTCGGCGGCGGAAGCGTTCACGCTCAAGCGCGGCGTCTGCCAGGACTACGCGCATATCTTCATCGCCTGCGCCCGCAGCGGCGGCGTGCCGGCGCGCTTCGTCTCCGGCCATTTCCTGCGCTCCGACGGCACGGTGCACCAAGATGCCGGCCATGCCTGGGCGGAAGCTTACGTCGACGGTCTCGGCTGGGTCGGCTTCGATCCCGCCAACTGCATCTGCACCACCGACGCCCATGTCCGCGTTGCGATCGGGCTCGACTATCTCGGCGCAGCCCCCGTGCGCGGCACCCGCTATGGCGGCGGCGCGGAGACGCTGACGGTGGCCGTGAAGGTCGAGCAGGCCGGCCGCGGCGGGCAATCGCAGTCGCAGTCACAGCGGCAGAGCTAGGCGCGGCGGTATCTCGTCACGAGGCATCTGCGGCGCAATCACGTCGCAGCGTTACGGCTGTAATCGACGACCGCCGCGCTGAAACCGTCCCGTAGCGCCATCTCTTCAACCTCCGTTGTGATCCGATTCCGCAACAGAGGTTGAGACAGATGCGGCTTCACGAAAAGAACAAGAAGCATTCCGTGCCCCTGCGCGATCCCCACCAAGACGTTCTTGCGGGGATCCGGGAGTTGGCTCCCGAGATCAAGGCACGCGCCGCGGAGATCGAAGCCGCACGCCGCGTCCCGCCCGACCTCGTGGAACGACTGCGGTCGATCGGGCTCTTCCGGATGTTCGTTGCGCGCAGCCATGGCGGGCTGGAGCTGGATTTTCCGGCCGGACTGGAGGTTATCAAGGCACTGGCCCGTCTCGACGGCTCGCTCGGCTGGATCGCGACTGTCGCCGGAGCGAGCAGCCTCTTCGTCGCCGCGTCACCTCTGGAATTGTACCAGCGCATCTATCAGGACGGACCGGATACGGCGATCTGCGGCTCGTCCCAACCGGGTGGAACAGCAGAGCGCGTGGCCGACGGTTATCGCGTCAAAGGCCGCTGGCCGTTCGCCAGCGGTTGCACGCATGCCGACTGGATCGGCGGGTTCTGCATTGTCACCGAGAACGGCAAACCGGTCCCCGGCCCGCAGGGCAAGCCGCTGCTTCGCGTCGTTGCACTGCCGGCGCGCGACTGGGAGATCGAGGACACCTGGCACGCGGCGGGGCTCAAGGGCACCGGCAGCCATCACGTCACGCTGCGGGAGACGCTGGTTTCCGAAGCCCATTTCTTCGATCTCGATGCCGCCCCGCGCCAGTCGGGTCCGCTCTATCAGGCGTTGCGGCAATGGCTGCCATTGGTGCACGGCGCATTCTCGGTGGGGATGGCCGAAGGCACCGTCGATGACCTGCTCGCGCTGGCCGCTACCGGAAGGCAGCAATTGTACGCGGCCGTGCCGATGCGGGAGTCCGAGATATTCCAGTACGATCTCGGACGGATTTCCGCCGACCTCGGAGCCGCGCAGGCGTTTCACCAGGTCCAGGCCGCCAGCCACTGGCGTCACGCGCTGGCGGGAACGCTGAACGACGAAGACCTGGTGATCGAGGGGGCCCGATCCGCGACCTGGCTCGCCACGACCTGCGTCGGCATCGCGGATGCCTGCTTTGCGCTGGCCGGCGCCAGCGCTGTCTACGACAGCTCGCCGCTGCAGCGGCGCCTGCGCGACCTTCACGTCGCAGCACAGCACGCTCACGCGCAGCAGCGGCAATATGTCGACGTCGGCAAGCTGGCGTTGCGTCGTTCGGCCGGACATGCCGGCTGAGGGCTCGAGCCGTGCTACACTCGCGGGATCAGACCTGACCCCGCGAGGTATCCCATGGCGACCGTAAAGCTGCTTTCGGACGATGAGCTCTCCGCCGAGGCGCGCGCCGTTTTCGACGATATCCGCAAGGTGCGGAAGTCGGACTTCGTCAACAATTTCTGGCGCGCGCTCGCGCATGATCCGAAGACGCTGCGGCGGACCTGGGAGAGCATCAAGGAGGTGATGGCCCCGGGCGCGCTCGATCCCAAGATCAAGGAAATGCTCTACGTAGCGGTTTCCATCGCGCACGGCTGCAGCTACTGCATCCATTCGCACACCGCCGGCGCACGGGCCAAGGGCATGACCGAGGCCGAATATGGCGAGATGCTCGCCATCGTCGGCATGGCCGCGGAGACCAACCGGCTGGTCACGGCGCTCGGCGTCCCCGTCGACGAGGCGTTTCTCGTCGATGCCGCGGACTGAGCGGCAGGGATAGCCGTTTCGCCGGCGAATGCCGACCTCCCCCGGGGAATCGGGGGTTTCATGCCTCCCCGAAATTGGCTAGTAATTCCGCGCAAACGCGTTCGGGGACTGGAAATGACCTATTGTTGCGGAATCCTGGTTCGGGACGGTCTGGTGATGATCGCCGACACCCGCACCAATGCTGGGCTCGACAATGTCTCGACCTTCCGCAAGCTCCACATCTTCTCGAAACCCGGCGACCGCATCATGGCGATCGCCAGCGCCGGCAACCTCGCCATCAGCCAGTCGGTGCTGTCGACGCTGACCGAAGGCCTGGAGGACCCCACCACGGGCGAGGTCGAGACGCTGATGAATGCGCCGACCATGTTCCAGGCCGCCCAGCGCATCGGCCGGGCGATCCGGGCGGTGCACGCGACCGAAGGACCCGCGCTGAGATCCGAAGACGTCTCCTTCGACGTCTCCTTCCTGTTCGGCGGCCAGATCAAAGGCGCGCGCATGCGCTTGTTCATGGTCTACACCGCCGGCAATTTCATCGAGTGCACCACGGACACGCCCTACCTGCAGATCGGCGAGCACAAATACGGCAAGCCGGTGCTCGACCGCGCCATGCATTACGACGTCGAGCTTTACGAGGCGCTGAAGACCGGCCTGATCTCGATGGACTCGACCATGCGCTCCAATCTCGGCGTCGGCCTGCCGATCGACGTGCTGGTGGTGCGCGCAGACGCCTGCGATGCCGATCTCAACCACCGCATCGAGGCAGGCGAGCCCTATTTCCACGACCTGCGCTCGCGCTGGTCGGCGGCCTTGCGCGCGGCGCATCAGAACATTCCGCGGCCGCCCTACAAGAACGAAAAAGAACCAAAAACCTGACAGCCAACTTGAAGAGAGAAAAGGCAGGAAACGATGAGTGAAGCAAACAAGATCGCAGTGGTGACGGGTGCCGGCACCGGTGTCGGGCGCGCGGCGTCGCTGGCGCTGATGAACACCGGCTTCACCGTGGTGCTGGTCGGGCGCCGGCTTGACATGCTCGAGGAGACCGCGAAGCTCGGCCCCGCAGGCAAGAGCCTGTGCGTCACGGCCGACATGACCAAGCCGGACTCCATTGCCGCGCTGTTCGACAAGGTCAAGGCGACCTACGGCCGACTCGACGTGCTGTTCAACAATGCCGGCATGGGCGCGCCGGCGGTGAACTTCGAGGATCTCAGCCTCGAGCAGTGGCAGGCCGTGGTGAACACCAACCTCACCGGCCCGTTCCTGTGCACCCAGCACGCCTTCCGCATCATGAAGGACCAGAGCCCGCGCGGCGGCCGCATCATCAACAACGGCTCGATCTCGGCGCACGCGCCGCGTCCGTTCTCGGCGGCCTATACCTCGACCAAGCACGCCATCACGGGCCTCACCAAGGCCTCCAACCTCGACGGCCGCATGTACGACATCGCTGTCGGCCAGGTCGACATCGGCAATGCCGCGACACCCATGACCGACCGCATGGTCAACGGCCCCGGCGTGCTGCAGCCCGACGGCACCACCAAGCACGAGCCGCGCATGGACGCCAAGGCGGTCGGCGACGCCGTCGCCTACATGGCCGGCCTGCCGCTCGATGCCAACGTGCTGACCATGACGGTGATGGCGACCAAGATGCCGTTCGTCGGACGGGGCTAAGGTCTCTCTTCCCTCTCCTCGCTTGCGGGGAGAGGGCCTGACTCAAAAAACTGAAAAACAACCCCATGCACAGTAGACTCCGGTCTCGCCCTGCCAACGGGGTGAGGCCGGCTAAATCCCTGTGCTGCTTCCACAATCGTCATTGCGAGCGCAGCGAAGCAATCCAGACTGTCTCTGCGGCAAGATTCTGGATTGCTTCGCTGCGCTCGCAATGACGGGGGAGAGAGCGGAGCCCTACTCCAAACTCTCCACTTGCCGCAGGCTCGGAAACAGCTTCATCCACAGCAGTGCCACCGCGATCGTGCAGACGCCGCCGAGCACGGCCGCGGGCA
This sequence comes from Bradyrhizobium sp. Pa8, assembly GCF_052588265.1. Lineage (NCBI taxonomy): Bacteria > Pseudomonadati > Pseudomonadota > Alphaproteobacteria > Hyphomicrobiales > Nitrobacteraceae > Bradyrhizobium > Bradyrhizobium sp. Pa8. The sequence goes on from NZ_CP176767.1 coordinate 6,128,258, forward strand.
TCGCGCCGAGCAGCGCGGCTGCGACGCCGCTCTCGAACTGGCCGAGCTGGTTGGAGGCGTTGATGAAGAGGAAGTTGACCGCGCCGACCCGGCCGCGCATCTCGTCGGGGGTTGAGAGCTGCACCAGCGAGAAGCGGATCACGACGCTGATCGTGTCGGCCGCGCCGAGAATGGCGAGCGACAACACCGACAGCCACATCCAGGACGACAGCGCGAACACGACCGTGGCGACGCCGAACACGATCACGGCCTGGAACATGCGCAGGCCCACATGCCGCGAGATGGCGTGACGCGCCAGCACCATGGTCATGAGCAGCGCGCCGACCGCGGGCGCAGCGCGCAAGATCCCGAGCCCCATCGGGCCGGTCTGGAGGATGTCGCGGGCATAGATCGGCAACAGCGCGGTGACGCCGCCGAACAGCACCGCGAACAGATCGAGCGAGATGGTGCCGAGGATCGCCGGGTTGCTGCGGATGAAGCGAACGCCGGCGAAGATGTTGTCGGCGTCCGTCCCCTCCTTGGAGACCGCCTGCGGGCGCGGCCGGATGAAGCCGGTCAAAATCATCCCGAGAATCCAGAACAGCAGCATCACGGCATAGGCAAGATGCGGCGCGACCGCGTAGGCAAAGCCGCCGAGCGCCGGCCCGGTGATGGTCGCGACCTGCCCCGCGCCGCTCGCGACTGCGGTTGCGCGCTGGAGCGATCCCTGCGGCGCGATCAGCGGCAAGAGAGCCGCGGTGGTCGGGCTCTCGAAGGCGCCGGCAATGCCGAGCACGAAGGTCGCGATGAAGATCTGCACCTCGCTGACCGCGCCGAGATAGGTGACGATCGCGAGATAGAGCGCGGTCGCGGCTTCCACGAGCTGGCAGAGCTGAACCACGCGCTTGCGCTCGAAACGGTCGGCGGCATGGCCGGCGACGAACACCAGAAGCGCGGTGGGCAGGAACTGCACGAGGCCGACCATGCCGAGGTCGAAGGCCGAGCCGGTGAGATCATAGATCTGCCAGCCGATCGCGACCGCCGCGATCTGGCTGGAGAAGCGCGACAGGCTGCGCGAGAGCAGGAAGAACAGGAAGGCGCGGTGGGAGAGAAGTGCGCGGGCGGTGACCGGCGGATTCGAGGATATCGGCTGCTCTGTCATCGCCTCTTGGGTCACGCTTGGACCGTCCGCCCCCTGATTTCGACCTGCCCCGCGTGGCTGACGCAGGCCTGCTTGTCAACAGCGGGCGGCTCCGGCGGCCTTCCGGCATTGCGTTTGCAACGCACGCGCGGCCATAATCATTGAGGGTTTGGGGACATCATGCTTCGGCTGCAATCGGCACTCGGCGTTTTCGCATTGCTATTGATCGCCTGGGTGCTGAGCGAGAATCGCCGCGCGGCCTCGGCTCGCCAAGCAGCGATCGGGCTTGTCGCAACCTTCGTCACCGCGGTCGTGCTCCTAAAGGTGCCCGTCGTCGCGCGCGCCTTCGGCGCCATCAACGACGCGGTCGGCGCAATCTCGGCGGCCTCGCGCGCCGGCTCCTCCTTCGTGTTCGGCTATATCGGCGGGGGCACCCTGCCCTTCGACGTAAAAGTGCCGGGCGCCGATTTCATCCTGGCGTTCCAGGCGCTGCCGATCGTGCTGGTCATGAGCGTGCTGACGACGCTCTTGTTCTATTGGCGCGTGCTGCCGCCGGTCGTGCGCGGCATGGCCTGGCTGCTGGAGCGGACGCTGGGCGTCGGCGGCGCGGTCGGGCTCTCGACCGCGGCCAACATCTTCCTCGGCATGGTCGAGGCACCGCTGTTCGTGCGGCCGTATCTGGCGCAGATGACGCGCAGCGAATTGTTCCTGGTGATGACCGGCGGCATGGCCGGCATCGCCGGCACGGTGCTGGTGCTCTACGCGACGCTGCTGGCGCCGCTCATTCCCGATGCCGCCGCTCATTTCGTCATCGCCTCGGTGCTGGGTGCGCCGGCCGCGATCCTCGTCAGCCTGATCATGGTGCCGGAGACGTCAGACAAGCGCACCGGCGGCGCGCTGGAAGATCCTGAGATGGACGTCTCCGGCCCGATGGACGCGATCGTGAAGGGGACCAGCGCGGGGATCGAACTGCTGATCAACATCGTCGCCATGCTGCTGGTGCTGGTGGCGCTGGTCTATCTCGTCAATGCCATCCTCGGCCTGCTGCCCAATATCGGCGGCGCCGCGATCTCGCTGCAACGGCTGCTCGGCCTCGTGATGGCGCCGGTGTGCTGGCTGATGGGATTGCCCTGGGATCAGGCGGTGACCGCCGGCAGCCTGATGGGCACCAAGACCGTGCTCAACGAATTGATCGCCTATGTCGACTTCTCAAAACTGCCGCCCGATACGCTCGATCCACGCTCGCGCCTGATCATGCTCTACGCGATGTGCGGCTTCGCCAATTTCGCCAGCCTCGGCATCATGATCGGCGGCTTAGGGGTGATGGCGCCGGAGCGGCGCGAGGAGATCAACGCGCTCGGGCTGAAATCGATCGTGTCGGGGACGCTGACGACGTGCCTGATGGGGGCGGTGGTGGGGGTGTTGAGTTAGGCTCTCTCCGCCGTCATTCCGGGGCGCCGCGAAAGCGGTGAGCCCGGAATCCATCGGGCGTCAGCACATGCGGAGAAATGGATTCCAGGCTCGCACTGCGCGCGCGCCGGAATGACATCAGGCCTTCAACTCCACCGTCCTGAACTCCGCCGGCAGGATCACCTCCAGCAGCTCCACGTCATCCGAATAGTCCAGGATCATGTGCTTGATCTTCGGCGGCTGGGTCCAGGCGCTGCCTTCCTTCATCAAGGTCTCACCCTGACCGTCCATGTAGGTCTTCACCCAGCCCTTGAGCACGTAGACCATCTGGAATTCGACGTCGTGGAAGTGCAACTTCGACACCTCGTTCGGATCGCAGGGGCCTTGCAGGCGGATCACGTGGGCTTGCGCGAGGCCGTGGCTGGCTTCGGCGATGCCGAGGTCGCGATACTTGGCGTAGGCGCGCAGGCCATCGGCCTTGAAGTCTTCCTCGCGGTGATGGCTGATGGCGATGCGCTGCTTGGGACGGGCGGGCTTTTTCGGGGCGGCCTTTGCCGGTGTCGTGCGCGCCTTCGCCTTCACCGCCTTGCGCGCCGAGGATCGTGCCACGGCCTTGGCTCCGCTCCGCTTCTTCACCGCGGCCTGGGCTGCGCTGCGCGATTTTGTTTTCTTGGCCATGGCCGGCCTCCCTGTTGTTATGGGCGGAGGCTAGCACAGAACGAGATATCGTAGGGTGGGCAAAGCGAAAGCGTGTCCACCATTGCCAGATGCAATCGCGGAGAGATGGTGGGCACGGCGCGAGCGCGCCTTTTGCCCACCCTACGATGCCAGCGCGCTGCTCAATGCAGCCGGAACACGCCATCCACGGCGCGCAGCTCGGCCGGCTTGATCAGCTTGGAATGCGCGACGGTGACCGAATGGAGCGGACCGTCGAGCTTCTCCTGCCAGAACGCCAGGAAATCCTTCAGCGCCGGAAATTTCGGAAACATGTCGTAGTTCTGCCAGACGTAGGTCTGGAGAAGCGAGGGATGATCGGGCATCCGATAGAGAATTTGCGCCGTCGTCAGCCCGTAACCCAAAAGCTGTTTCCGGAAATCCTCGGAAACGCCCCCACTCCGCAAGCCCATGCCAACCTCCTTTGCAGGAGCGCATTCAAGGGGCGGCCTGGTCGGTGTGCGCCTTACGAGCCACCCGGTGCTGATGCGCTCACATGAGAGAAATGTGACGCAAACTGACAATCCATCTCAAGCCTAAAAGTTTAACAAGCTGTTGAAATTCAATGCTTTAGCAGCAGAGACGGCTCCGTGCTAATACGGTCACCGGGCGGGTTAACGATGGTAAAGAGATTCTGGCACCCAGGCCTTCAGAGTGCCGATTTTTCTGCTAGAAGCCCTTGCCCCCGCAAAATTCCTGTCCTATTTCAGCCTCGCCTGTGCTAGCACTCGCGGGCACAGACTGCTAACGACTAAAAATTCCCAACTCGTGCAAATACTTAGGAGGACTGCATGAAATTCCGTCCGCTTCACGACCGCGTCGTGGTCAAGCGCATCGACGCAGAAGAGAAGACCGCTGGCGGCATCATCATTCCCGACACTGCCAAGGAAAAGCCCTCCCAGGGCGAAGTCGTCGCCGTTGGCCCGGGTGGCCGCGACGAAGCCGGCAAGCTGATCCCGATCGACCTGAAGGTCGGCGACCGCGTGCTGTTCGGCAAGTGGTCCGGCACTGAAGTCAAGATCGACAACGTCGATCTGCTGATCATGAAGGAAAGCGACATCATGGGCGTCCTCGACGTCCCCGCTTCCAAGAAGAAGGCGGCCTAAGAGCCCCTCTCTCCCTCCAGTCAAACATTCCAAGGAAAGATCCAGATGGCAGCCAAAGAAGTCAAATTCTCGGTTGAGGCGCGCGACAAGATGCTGCGCGGCGTCGACATTCTCGCCAACGCGGTGAAGGTCACGCTCGGTCCGAAGGGCCGCAACGTCGTGCTCGACAAGTCGTTCGGCGCTCCCCGCATCACCAAGGACGGCGTCACCGTCGCCAAGGAGATCGAGCTCGAGGACAAGTTCGAGAACATGGGCGCGCAGATGGTGCGCGAAGTCGCCTCCAAATCCGCTGACGCGGCCGGCGATGGCACCACCACCGCCACCGTGCTCGCAGCAGCGATCGTGAAGGAAGGCGCCAAGTCCGTCGCCGCCGGCATGAACCCGATGGACCTCAAGCGCGGTATCGACCTCGCGGTCGAAGCCGTCGTTGCGGACCTCGTCAAGAACTCCAAGAAGGTGACCTCGAACGACGAGATCGCCCAGGTCGGCACCATCTCGGCCAACGGCGACGCGGAGATCGGCAAGTTCCTCTCCGACGCCATGAAGAAGGTCGGCAACGAGGGTGTCATCACCGTCGAGGAAGCCAAGTCGCTCGAGACCGAGCTCGACGTCGTCGAGGGCATGCAGTTCGACCGCGGCTACATCTCGCCCTACTTCGTCACCAACGCCGACAAGATGCGCGTTGAAATGGACGACGCCTACATCCTCATCAACGAGAAGAAGCTCTCCTCGCTGAACGAGCTGCTGCCGCTGCTCGAGGCCGTGGTGCAGACCGGCAAGCCGCTGGTCATCGTCGCCGAGGACGTCGAAGGTGAAGCGCTCGCGACCCTGGTCGTGAACCGCCTCCGTGGCGGCCTGAAGGTCGCGGCCGTCAAGGCTCCGGGCTTCGGCGATCGCCGCAAGGCCATGCTGCAGGACATCGCGATCCTGACCGGCGGCCAGGCGATCTCGGAAGATCTCGGCATCAAGCTCGAGAACGTCACGCTCAACATGCTCGGTCGCGCCAAGAAGGTGATGATCGACAAGGAGAACACCACGATCGTCAACGGCGCCGGCAAGAAGGCCGACATCGAGGCGCGCGTGGCCCAGATCAAGGCGCAGATCGAGGAGACCACCTCGGACTACGACCGTGAGAAGCTGCAGGAGCGTCTCGCCAAGCTCGCAGGCGGCGTCGCGGTGATCCGCGTCGGCGGCGCGACCGAGGTCGAGGTGAAGGAGCGCAAGGATCGCGTTGATGACGCGATGCATGCGACCCGCGCGGCGGTCGAAGAAGGTATCGTCCCGGGCGGCGGCGTCGCCCTGCTCCGTGCCTCCGAGCAGCTCAAGGGCCTGCGCACCAAGAACGACGACCAGAAGACCGGCGTCGAGATCGTGCGCAAGGCGCTGTCGGCTCCCGCTCGCCAGATCGCGATCAACGCCGGTGAAGACGGCTCGGTGATCGTCGGCAAGGTGCTGGAGAACAAGTCGTACACCTATGGCTTCGACTCCCAGACCGGCGAATATGCCGACCTCGTCAAGAAGGGCATCATCGACCCGACCAAGGTGGTCCGTACCGCGATCCAGAACGCAGCTTCGGTTGCGGCCCTGCTGATCACCACGGAAGCCATGGTCGCCGAGCTGCCCAAGAAGGGCGGCGCCGGTCCGGCGATGCCCCCGGGCGGCGGCATGGGCGGCATGGACTTCTAAGGTCCAACCACCTCAAGAACTACGAAACCCCGGCAGCGATGCCGGGGTTTTTGTTTTCGAGTGATACACTCTATGGTAGCATTATTCTTCCGTCATTCCGGGGCGGCGCAAAGCGCCGAGCCCGGAATCCATTTCACCACTTGCTCATGGCCTATTACGTCTACCTCCTCGCCAGTAAGAAGTACGGCACGCTCTATGTTGGCGTGACGAACGATATCGTCCGCCGCACTCACGAACATAAGAGCAAAGTCATTGCTGGGTTCAGCAAACGATACTCTGTCAGCCGATTGGTATGGTTCGAGATCTATGACGATCCCGTCACTGCGATCACGCGCGAGAAGGAACTGAAGAAGTGGCGGAGGGAATGGAAAATCCGGCTTATTGAGGAGAAGAATCCTCAGTGGATTGATCTGTATCCCCAAATTACGGTCTGACCTCGCCGATCAATGGATTCCGGGCTCGGCGCTCCGCGCCGCCCCGGAATGACGGCCGGGACGGCGGGGCCTCACCACACCTTCCCCAGCCGCTCCATGTGCGGCTCGCCGTCTTCATCGAGCGACCAGAAGATCCGGGTCACCCGCCCGACGAGGTTGTCCATCGGCACGAAACCGATCGTTGCCATCACGCGGCTGTCGCTCGAGTTGTCGCGGTTGTCGCCCAGCACGAAGAAATGGCCGGGCGGCACGGTGTAGACATTGGTGTTGTCGTAGTAGCCGTTCTCGACGCAGTCGTAGGTGATGTAGGAATTGCCATTGGGCAGCGTCTCGCGCCAGCGCTTGACCTTGACGCTGCCATCCAGACCGCAGGCGGTGCCGGCGAGCCCGTTTGCGAGCGCGACGCGCGTCACCGGTCTGTCATTGAGGAAAAGCTGTCCCTGCCGCATCTGGATGCGGTCACCCGGCAGCCCGACCACGCGCTTGACGTAGTCGACCGAGGTGTCCTTTGGCGTGCGAAACACGACGATGTCGCCGTGCTCGGGATCGGCCGCGAAGACACGGCCCGAGATCCAGGACGGCGCGAAAGGAAAGGAATAGCGGCCGAAGCCATAGGCATATTTGGCGGCAAAGACGTAGTCGCCGACCATCAGCGTCGGTGCCATCGAACCCGACGGGATGTTGAACGGCTGATACAGGAAGAAGCGAAACAGGAACGGCGGCGACCACAGCACCGGGATCAACAGGATCAGGACGACGATCGCCTTCCATTCCCGCGGCCGCGGCGTAGGGCGGATCGTTTGCTCAAGAGTGGTCATTCGCTTGCCATGATCGAGATTGTGGTCGTCACCGTGAGATTACGCAACCTTCGCGCGCGTGCAATACCCCACTCAGGGTTTTGGTCGCGCGGGCTTGCGCACGCGTTCATCGCAAGCGTCGACAATGGACATATGAAGGGCCGCCCGTGGGCGGCCCTTCTGCTTCATGCGCTCTCGGGCGCCTTCAGGCGCACGAGCCGGGTCAGGAGGGCATCGAGGCCCTCGCCGTTGCCGGCATGGAGGTCGATGCGGCCGACCTTCTCGACCAGCCGCTCCAGCGACTCCAGCTCCTTGAGCCGCAGCAGCAGGGGGTTCTCCTCCATCAGGCGGGCGGTGTTCAGGAGCGAACGCGTCGCCGCGGTCTCCTCCTGCCGTCGGATCAGGTTCGCCTTCGCGACCCGCTCCGCCTCCACCACCTTGTTCACCAGCTCCCGGATCTCGCCGGGCAGGATCACATCCTTGACGCCGAGCTCGGTCACCTCCACGCCGGACTCTGCGACGCGTGCACGCACATAGTCGCGCAGCTCCGCATCCAGCGCCGCCTTCGCGGACAGCACCTCGTCCAGCGTCCGGCCCGCCACCGCCTCGCGGATCGCGAACTGCACCAGCCGGTACAGCCACGCATCCACGTCGGGCACGGTCGCAACCGTGCGCTCGGGATCGACGACCTGCGGAACGCCGTCAGCGTCACCCGCAGCGCGATGCGATCCTTGGTCAGCATCTCCTGCGCGGTGATCTCGACCGCCTGGGGCCGCAGGTCGAGGCGCTTCACCTCGATCTTGCGGCCGACGGTCCAGAAGGCGTGCCGGCCGGACGCAAGCCGCTCCACGAGCCGGCCCTCGACATAGAGCAGGCCCGCCTCGTGGTTCTCGACCACCGCTTCCATCACGACGGTCGAGCGGTTGCGCTCGATCATGGTCAGGTGCCGCGCGCCAACCCGGGGATCGGCGGACACATCGATGTGCTCGACATCGATGCGGGTCGCGACCTTCCAGTAGACGCGCACCTGCCAGGGCGTCATCAGATGCACGGGCCGGCCGTCGAGGCTGACGATGGCGATCTCGTCCGCCTTGGTCTCGATCGCCTCGAACAGCTCCGCGGCCAGATCAGGCCGCGCGGCCTTCAACACCGCGTAGCGATCCGCAGAGAATTCGCTGCGGACCACATCGAGCACCTCGGCCTTCAGCTCGTGCAGGGGATCGAACAGGCGATGCTTGCCGGGCGCGAGCACGCGCACGAGCTGTCCATTGCGCGTGAGCAACGCACGCTCGCCATCCTTCACCGTCACGTTCAGCATCAGCAAGTGCCAGGTCACGACACGCCTCCATCATGTTGCCTCCGGCCGAACGCGGCCGGATAGCGGGTTTCGTTTGCAAAGGACGTGAGGACGCGGACGACGCTTCCCGGGAAATCAGCGGGCCGGGGCTTGAGCTTGCATGATGACGGGCGCACGCGCGCGATCGCTCGACGCGTGTCGAGCGGTCATGCGGAGCCACCCGGCATCAGCGCAAGCGGTATCTACCCGCGGCGCAAAGCCGGTCTCACAGTGTCGTTGTTCGGACGAAAGCCTTTTGGGCAATGCGGCCGGACGGCGACTGAAGCGCGCGTCCGGTCCCCTTCAGAGGTATCAGCTTTTCAGGCTGAAACGGAGCGCTGGAGCGGGATTCGAACCCGCGTCACGATGAGTAACAGTCATCTGCTCTACCAAACTGAGCTATCCTTTGTGCAAGAGACCGGAATCGAACCGATGCCTTCGGGTGTTCAGCCCGACGCTCTCCATGAGCTACGTCCTGCGTTTGCCCTTCATTCGGCGGAACACGAAACCGCAGAGCGGCCCGCGCCAGTCGGGATCTCAGAGAGCCCGAACCCATGGCCTAGCGAAGGAGGGCGCTAATAGACGAAGCACGTTCGGGTTGCAAGGGGGAAAGCCAAGATTTTTCGTCACGCACTCCGCACTGTGACGCGATGATCACAATGCGATGTGACGTCAACCGCGCGACGTTTCCTGAAAACACGCCCTCACCCAGTCGATCGTCACACGCGTCGCGGGATCGCGCTTGAGATGGTTCTGCACCAGCAGCCAGGCGTCGCGCCGCTTCGGCAGCAGCGTGGCGCGCAGGCGGCGATCGCCGAGCAAGTCCGCGCAAACATACTCCGGCAACACGCCGGCGGCCCGATGCGCGCGGATCAGGTTACGGATGACGCGAACGTTGTCGGTGACGCAGCGCGCGCGGGCTTGCTTCATGCGCAGGAATTGCATCTCGGGAATGGCACCGAGCTCGTCCGGATAGGCGCACAGCACCGGCTCGCCTTCGGTCGCAACAGGCTCGAAATAATAGATGCGGATCTCGCCGAGCCTGGAGATCGCGAAGTCACCCTTGTCGGGTTTACGCAGCCGGATGGCGAGATCGGCCTCCCAGCGCGAGAACTTGACGTTCTCGCTCGAGGTGAGGAATTGCAGCGTCAGGCCGGGATTGGCGCGCAGGAAGTCGCTCGCGCGCGGCGACAGCACCTCCTCGGCGAACGTGTTGGTGGAGGCGATGCGCAAGCGGCCCACCGGACCTGCCAGGCTCGTGCCGACGCGACCGATCTCGGCGGCATGTGCGGCCATCGCCTCGACATGGGCCAGCACCGCCTCGCAACTCCGCGTCGGCCTGCGGACACCGTCGGCGGCCTCGAACAGACGCAAACCGAGCGTGCGCTCGATGCGCGACAGCCTGCGCCCGACCGTCGTCTCGTCGATGCGCAGCCGCGCGCTGGCGCCCGCGTAGGTGCCCTCGTCCCTGACGGCGGCGATGATACGCAGATCGTCCCAGTTCATTGCGTCAGGTTATACCGGCCGGGAGCAGCCTGCAATATCGCAGCCACCCGCTGCAATATCCCTGCATATCGGCAGGCATTCCCGGAGCTATGTTTGTGCAGCCTTTTTGCCCCGGAGATTTCCAGACCATGACGACCGCAAAGACCCTGCTGCAGCTCGCCGGTGCCGATCTCAACCCGCCGCGTCTTGGCGACGCCGCGCTGGTGCTGATCGATATCCAGAACGAATATCTCGCAGGCCCCCTCGCTTTGCCCGACGCCCGGCCCGCGATCGCGCGGGCGGCTACGCTCCTGGCACGGGCACGCGAGAGCGGAGCCGCGATCATCCATATCGCCCATCGCGGCAAGGCCGGCAGCCTGTTCGATCGCGGCGCCGACCGCGGTGCCATCGTCGCCGAGCTGAGCCCCCGTGCCGGCGAGCTGGTGATCGAGAAGGAGTTGCCGAATGCGTTTGCCGGCACTGATTTGCAGACGCGCCTTACCGCAACCGACAGGAAGAACATCGTACTGGCCGGTTTCATGACGCATATGTGCGTCAGCTCCACCGCCCGCGCCGCGCTCGACCTCGGCTTTCGCACGACGATCGACGCCGACGCCTGCGCCACGCGCGACCTGCCCGACGGCCGCGGCGGCGCGCTGGACGCCCGCACCATCCACGAGGTTGCGCTCGCCGAGCTGTCCGACCGCTTCGCGATCATCGCGCGCGGCGATGTGCTGAAATAACGGAGCAACGCGATGCTGCAGCTCTATTTCTCGCCGATGGCCTGCTCGCTTGCGAGCCGCATCGCGCTGATGGAAGCCGGCCTCGATGCGCGCTATCACCTGGTGCATCTCCGGACCAAGACGGTCGCGGACGACGACAGCGATTTCCGCGGCGTGTCGCCGAAGGCCGCGGTGCCGGTCCTGGTGCTGGACAACGGCGACCGGCTGACCGAAAGCGCGGCGGTGCTGCAATACATTGCCGATCTGAAGCCGGAGGCGGGCCTCGCGCCCCGGTCCGGCGATCCCGACCGCTACCGCCTCCAGGAATGGCTGAGCTTCATCGGCGCCGAGATCCACAAGGCATTCCTGTTTCCGACCTTCTGGTACGAGGACGACGGCTCGCTCGCCAAGCCGCGTGCAAGGATCGCACAGACCTTGTCGGTGCCATCGGCGCATCTCACGGACCGCGAATTCCTCGTCGGCAACGGCTTCACCGTCGCGGATGCCCACCTCACCTGGGCCCTGCTGCTGCTCCGTCCCGCGGGCGTCGACATCGCGCAATGGCCAAGCCTGTCGGCCTATCTCGCGCGCATGCAGGCGCGGCCCGCCGTGCGGGAGGCGATTGCGACCGAGACGGAGCTACGCAAGACGGTGGCGGCAAACCCGGCGTGACAGGATGTCACGGTCGCCAAATCTGACGGGTCCACAGCGAGGGCATTGATACCGACGCGGCATGCGCTAATCTGGGAGATATTTTTCGATATTTCCCTGGAAGGCATTCATGCGTACTCCTTCTGGCATTTTGCGTCAGTTTTTCCTGACCCTCCTCGCCCTCTGGCTGAGCCTTGCCCCCGCATCCGCGGACACGCGGGTCGCGCTGGTGATCGGCAACGGCGCTTATGTCTCTACGGCGCAGCTACCCAACCCGTCGCATGACGCCGAAGACGTCGCAGCCTCGCTCAAGCGCAGCGGTTTCGAGGTCTTCCAGGGTATCGACCTGCGCCAGGCCGACATGCAGGACCTGACCATTCGCTTCGCGCGCGCCGCCAGCCGCGCCGATGTCGCGATGTTCTATTACAGCGGCCATGCGATGCAGTACAACGGCGTCAACTATCTGATGCCTGTCGACGCCGTGCTGACGGATGAAGCAGACTTGAAACGCTTCGTGCGGGTCGACGACGTCGTGAACGATTTGCAGCAGGCCAAGAATTTGCGCATCCTCGTGCTCGATTCCTGCCGCGACAATCCGCTGGCCGAAACCTTGAAGCGCTCTGCCGGCTCGACGCGCGCCGCCTCGATCGGAAGGGGCCTCTCGAAAGTCGAGGCGCCGCGCGGCACGATCGTGTCGTTCTCGACGCAATCAGGCCAGGTTGCCGCCGATGGCACCGGCCGCAACAGCCCCTACACGACCGCGTTCCTGAAGCACATCGAGGAGCCGCAGGAAATCGGCGACGTCTTTCGCGACATCAGCAGCGACGTCTATGATTCCAGCGGCAAGACCCAGCTGCCGGAGCTCTCGCTGTCGATCATCGGCAAGTTCTATCTGAATGGACCGGTGTCGGTCACGGTCGCGCCGGCGGCCCCCCAAGCTGCACCGAAGGCCGATCCCTGCGCGGCCGCCGAGGCGCACTGGAAGGCCGCTGAGGGCATCGGCACGCTGGGTGCCTTTGAGGATCATCTCGCGAGATTCCCGAACTGCATCTTCGCCACCCTCGCCAAGGCACGCATTGAAGGCCTGAAGCAGAAAGTGGCCCTGGCGCCTTCCGGCAACGCCAGAACCACGGGAAGCAAGGATTTCGACGGCAATTGGGACGTGACGTTGAACTGCCCGGCTTCCGGCAAGGCGCAGGGCTTCACCAGGCCCCTGGTCGCCACCGTGACCAATGGCGTGTTTCACGCCGAGGTGCAGGGTCCGGGCGGTGTCAATCGGCTGGAGATCGACGGCCAGATCCCCGCGGACGGCAAGACGACCTTGAGCGCGCGCGGCACGACGGGGGCGAGCACCTACACACTCAACAACCTCGCGCCCGGCTCGCCTTACGCCTTCACGGTCGACGCGCAGTTCGATCGCACCCGCGGCAGCGGCAAGCGCAACGAGGCGCGTGCCTGCAATCTGGTTTTCGTCAAGCGCTAGGCCGCGCGACGATCGCGCGGCTTCGCCTGCAACGCCCGCTCACACGCCCGTCTGGCTGATGAACTTCGTGTTGAAGTAGCCTTCCATCGCCTCGGTGCCGCCTTCCGAGCCATAGCCGGAATCCTTAATCCCGCCGAACGGCACTTCGGGCAGTGCCAGACCAAAGCTGTTGATCGACATCATGCCGGCCTCGACTGCCGAGCCGATTGCGGCCGCCGTCTTGGCCGAGCTGGTGAAGGCGTAGGAGGCAAGGCCAAAGGGCAGCCGGTTCGCCTCCTCGACCACATCGTCGAATGACGAGAAGCGGGAGATCAGGGCGAGCGGGCCGAACGGCTCCTCGTTCATCGCGCGCGCATCCTTCGGCACATCGCTCACCACGGTCGGCTCGAAGAAATGGCCCTTGTTGCCGACGCGCTTGCCCCCGGTCTCGAGCCTGGCGCCCTTGCCGACGGCATCCTGCACCATGCCTTCGATGGCGGTGACGCGGCGCGGATTGGCGAGCGAGCCCATCTTGGACTCGGGATCGAGGCCGTTGCCGACCTTGAACGCCTTGGCGCTGTCGACGAATTTGTCGACGAATTCGCGGAACACGTCGTCCTGCACCAGCATTCGCGTCGGCGAGATGCAGACCTGGCCCGCGTTGCGATATTTCGCCGCCGCGAGAATCTTCGCGGCCGACGCGACGTCGGCATCCCCAAAGACGATCGCCGGCGCATGACCGCCGAGCTCCATGGTGGCGCGCTTCATGTGCAGGCCCGCAAGCGCGTTGAGCTGCTTGCCAACATGGGTCGAGCCAGTGAAGGAGATTTTTCGGATCACCGGATGCGGGATCAGATATTCGGAGATTTCCGACGGCACGCCGTAGACGAGGTTGATGACGCCATCGGGCACGCCCGCGTCGGCGAACGCGCGGATGAGCTGCGCGGGCGAGGCTGGCGTCTCCTCCGGCGCCTTGACGATGATCGAGCAGCCGGCGGCGAGCGCTGCGGAAAGCTTGCGCACGACCTGGTTGATCGGGAAATTCCACGGCGTGAAGGCCGCGACGGGGCCGACCGGCTCCTTCATCGCGATCTGGTAGATGCCGGGGCCGCGCGCGGGGATCAACCGGCCATAGGCGCGCTTGGCCTCCTCCGCGAACCACTCGATGATATCTGCCGCGGCCATCGCCTCCATCTTCGCTTCACCGAGCGTCTTGCCCTGCTCCATCGTCAGTAGCGGCGCGATCTCATCATTGCGCTCGCGCATGATCGCCGCGGCCTTGCGCATGATCCGGCAGCGCTCGAAGGGGGCAACGTTACGCCAGACCTTGAAGCCGGCGGAAGCGGCGGCGAGCGCCTCGTCGAGATCGGACTGGCCGGCATGCGCAACGGTGCCGATCACCTCCTCGGTCGCGGGATTGCGCACCTCGATGACTTTGCCCGAATGGGCCGGGCGCCATTTGCCGCCAATGAAAAGCTGGGTGTTCGAATAGGCCAACGGAGTCTCCTTTTACGTCGAGCTGTGACAGATGGCGTCCGCGGCGCGCGTCATCTCCGGTCCGAGATAGAGGCGGAAGCGCGGTTCGGCGGCGAGCGTGCGGAAGTCCGCCATTCGCGTCACCCCGCCGCCGGCGACGAACAGGAATTGCCCGGCGATCTCGGCGAGGATGTCGAGGTGCCAGCTGGCTGTCGGATGCATGCAGAGGATGACCAGCCTGCCCTCGTCGCGCAGCTTGCGGAAGAAATCGAGCATGAAGCCGATATAGCCGTCCTGCAGGTTGAACTGCGGCTCGTCGAACAAATGAACCAGCGGCGTCCGGGTTGGCGACGGCGCCAGCAAGGCGGACGGAATACGCTTGCGGAACCGCCTGACCTGATAGGACTGGTGATAGTGGATCGCGAGCCGGTCGCGCTCGCGATATTTGACGCCATGGATATCGGTGCCCGCGACCAGCACGCGGCCCGAGGTCGGCGCGTTGGAGCCGGTCATCATCTCGAACAGCGTCGTCTTGCCGGCGCCGTTCGGCCCGACCACGCCGACGATGCCCGGCTCCTCCAGCGACAGGTTCGCCTGAAGCGTGAACGTCGGACGGCGGATGACGCGGCCCCTGGTGTAGACCTTGCGGACATCATCGAGGACGAGCAGCGGTGCGGCCACTTATTGTACTCCCAGCAAGCGCTGCCGAAGGGCGCGATCATCGCGCAACGTCGCGGCCTCACCGGTCCAGACGATCCGGCCGCGATCGATCACCGCAGCATGGTCGGCCACCGACAGCGCGATCTCCGCATTCTGTTCCACGACCAGCGAGGCGATCCCCTCCTCTTTCATGCGCAAAATGGTGGCGAGCACGTCGCCGACGATCTTTGGCGCAAGACCCTGGCTCGGCTCGTCGAACAGGACCAGTCCCGGCGAGCCGACCAGCGCGCGCGCAATCGCGACCATCTGCATCTCGCCGCCCGACAGGTTCTCGCAGTCGCGCTCCATGAGATATTCGAGCGGCGAGAAGATCGCGGCGGCCTCCTTGACGCTCCAATTGCGAAAGCGCGTGCGCTTCTGCGCGATGGTGAGGTTGCGTGCCACCGACAAGGTCGGGCACAGCCGCCGGTCGTCGGGCACCCAGCCGATGCCGGCGCGCGCGATCTCGTGGGTCGGATCGCGCGTCACGTCATGCCCGTCGAAGCGAACCGCGCCGCGGCGCGGCCGCGTCAGACCGAGAATCGAGCGCAGCATGGTGGTCTTGCCGGCGCCGTTGGGCCCTAGCAGCGCAAACACCCTGGCGTGCTCGATAGCGAGCGAGGCGCCGAACAGCGCCTGGGTCTCGCCGTAGAAGGTATCGACCGCATCCACTTCGAGGATCATGCGAACTTCCCGAGATTGGAGCGACGCACCCATTCGTTCTGCTGCAGCTCGTGCGGCGTGCCGCGCGCCACCACCTGGCCCCAATGGATGACCGAGATGCGATCGGCGAGCGAGAACAGGAATTCCATGTCGTGCTCGATGGCGACGATGGTCAGTTGGCCCTTCAGGCGCGCCACCAGCGCTGCCAGCCGCTGCACGCCGTCGGAGCCGAGGCCGGAGGTCGGCTCGTCCAGGCACAGCACGCGCGGGGCCTGCGCGAGCGCGACCGCGATCTCCAGCGCGCGGCGGTCGCCATAGGACAGGTCCTTGGCGCGGACATCGCCCTTGTCGGCAAGCCCGACCGCGGCGAGCGCTTCGGATGCCTGCTCGGCAAACCTGGGGTCTCCGGCGGCGGCGCGTGCGATATCGAGGCCACGGGCGCGAAATTCAGGCAGGCCCATCATGACGTTGTCGCGCGTGGAAAACTCGTCGAACAGGGTCATGATCTGAAACGAGCGGGCGATGCCCTTGGCGGCGATGCGGTGCGGGCTCAATCCCGTGACATCCTCCCCGCCGAGCAGGACTCGGCCGCGACTCGGTTTCACCCTGCCGGTGAGGACGTTGAAGAAGGTGGTCTTGCCCGCGCCGTTGGGACCCATCACGCCGTGAAACTCGCCCTTAGCCACCGCGAGATCGACGCTTTCCAGCACGACGCGATCGCCGAAGCGGACGTGCACACCTGCGGCCTCGATCATGCTCATCGCCCGCCCCCGACCAGCAGACGCATCGCGGACGTGCCACGCCGCCGCAACGCGTTAAGTGAGTGCCGCTGCACGGCGGCCGAGAGCGCACCAGCAATGCCTTCCGGCCGGAACAGCACGATCGCAATGAACAGCAGACCGAAATAGAGCATCCAGGCATTCGTCAGCGCGCCGATCACGTCGCGCGCGGTGAGGAAGAGAAACACGCCGATCACCGGCCCCCAGAAGCTGACGAGCCCACCACCGACCAGCGTCATCATCACGACGTAGCCCGATTGATGCAGGCTCATGACATCGGGAAATGCGGCGAGCTGCGCCATCGCGAACAGTCCGCCGGCAAAGCCGGACACGGCCGCCGACAGCGCGAACACCGATGCCTTGTAGAGCCACACGTTGTAGCCGAGATGGGCGGCGCGAACCTCGCTCTGCCTGATCGCAGCGACCACGCGGCCATAGGGCGAGTGTACCAGCCGCCATAATACGGCGGTACCGACCGCGAAGACCGCGAGCACGAAATAGTAGAACGCGACATTGTCGGTGAGATCGAACGACACCAGCCCGAAATCGGCCGGCAGCCGCTTGATCTTGAGAAGCCCATCCTCACCGCCGGTGATGCGGTGCGACTTGATCGCCAGCGTCCAGAAGATCTGGCCGAACGCGATGGTCATGAAGGCATAATAGATGCCGCGCCGGTGCGAGATGAACAGCGCCACCAGCGCGCCGGCAAGCCCCGCGACCACGGCCGCGGCAGCGAGACAGATCCAGAGATTGGCGACAATGTCGAACTGACAGAGCCCGAACGCATAGGCGCCGATGCCGAAATAGGCGCCATGTCCGAACGAGGGAAGTCCGGCCGTGCCCAGCACCAAGTTGAACGCAAGCGCATAGAGCGACCAGATCAGGATCTCGATCCCGAGATAGGGATAGAGCCCGATCCGCGTGATCCAGAGCGGCACCGTCGCAAGCACGAGCCAGAGCACCAGCATCGTCGGCGTGACGAGGCGCGCGGCGTCGGATGAAGAATTTGATCCCACAATCATTCCCTAGGCCTCGAGCACGCTTTTCTTACCCCACAGGCCGCGCGCGCGGAACGTCACGACGGCAACGAGCAGGATGTACATCGACAACAGCGACCATTCGGACGCGTAGGCGCCGGCAAGACCGACGCACAGTCCGACCAGCAGCCCCGCCACGACCGCGCCCCAGAAGCTGCCGACGCCGCCGAGCACGATCACCAGGAATGCGGGGATGACGGCATCGACACCCATATGCGGACGAATGCCCCAGATCGGCGCGACGATGATGCCCGCGATCGCGGCCAGCATCGTGCCGAACACGAACACCAGCAGCCGCAATCGCGACAGGTTGATGCCGAGCGCGCGGACGATCTCGCTGTCATGGGCACCGGCCTTGACCGTTGCGCCGAACGAAGTCTTTTCGATCAACAGCCAGACCAGGCCGATGATCCCGGCCGCGATGCCCGCCGCGTAGAAACGATAGGTCGACCAGATCAGATCGCCAAACAGGAAGCCGCCGTTGATGGCGGACGGCACCTGCAGCACATAGTCGCGCGTGCCCCAGACCAGGCGGATCAACTCCTCGATCACCATCGCTGCGCCGAAGGTCAGGAGAAGTCCGTAAAGTGGATCCTTGCCGTAGGTACGCCGCATGCAAAGCTCGATCAGCATGCCGACGAGACTGACGATCACCGGCGCGATGACGAGCGTCGCGGCATAGCGCCAGCCGAGCGGGAGCGCGAGCCACAGCTTGGCAAGATCTGCCGGCAATGGCGGGCGCGGTCCTGTCAGTTGCATGGCGACATAGGCACCGAGCGCGAACAGGGAGCCATGCGCGAGGTTAATCTGCTCCATCAGCCCGACGATGAGCATGAAGCCGAGCGCGATCAGCGCGAACAGGAGGCCTAGCGTCAGGCCATTCAGAAGATGCGGAAGAAGGTCGAACAAGGTTTTGGTTCTCGCAACTGGCATTGCTCACCCGAGCCCCGAAGGCCCGGGCCAGCGGCGCGCGACTTGCGCGCCGCTCGTTCCAAGACGCGACACACCGTCTCTACGAGTCGACGGTCGGCACCTGCTCGTAGGGCGTGAGCTTGCACTTAGCCGGAGCAGCGTCATCGGCGGCGGATTTCGGCTCCGTCCAACTGATGATCTCGAACAGATCGGTGTTGTCGGCCGGCTTGGCGTTGCGCCGCGCCAGATAGATCGTCTGCTGCATCTGATGCGTCATGGGATCCATGTAGGCGTCGAAATGCTGCATGCGGTCGGTCGCGGAGACCTTGAGGCTCTCGAGCTCCTTGATGATCTTGACGTTGTTGGTCGACCCTGCCCGCTCGATCGCACGGAGCAATTCGCGCGTCGACATGTAGCCGTTGTAGGACACGTTCCCCGGCACCGGGATCGGCCCGTCCTTGTTGGCGGCCTGCCACTTCTTGACGAACTCGGCGACGCCGGGCAGTTGCAGCTTGTGATACCAGGTGGTGCCGAACACGCCGAACAGGCTGTCGGGCGCGCCCCAGACATCGGGCCAGTCCTGCTGGTTGTTGATCCAGGCCGGCTTGCCGTCGAGCTTGAGCTGCGCCACCTGCTCGCGCAGCGCCTTGATGTCGTCGCCGCCGATCGCAGTCGCGACCACGTCGGGTTTTGCTTGTTGGATCTTCAGAAGGTAGGCGGTGAAGTCGCGGGTGTTCTGAGGCACCAGCAGATTGTCGATGATCTTGCCCCCGGCAGCCTCGACCTGCGCCTTGGTCGCGGCAGACGTGGTGTGACCCCAGACGTAGTCATTGGTCAGCAGCATCCAGTTCTTGCCGATGGAATCGACGGCGTTCTTGACCGATGCCTTGGAGAAATTGGTGCCGTTGCCGTCCCAGACGAATTTCACGCGCGAGCAATTCTCCCCGGCCTCACTCGGCGCGGAGGAATTGGTGTTCATGTAGATCACGCCGTATTTGCTGGCGACCTGGGTGATGGCGTTGGCGACGCCGGAATGCAGCGCGCCAATCAGGATGGTGCAGTCCTCGCGGGTGATGAATCGTTCGGCGACGCGGCTGCCTGTCGCCGGCGTCGTCTCGGTGTCCGCGGTGATGAACGAGACCTGGCGCCCGAGCACGCCGCCTTTGGCGTTGAACTCGTCGATCGCCATCTTGATGCCGCGGAAATCATCCTGGCCGCTGTTGCCGTATTGGCCGCTGGCGTCGCAAGTCAGGCCGAGCTTGATCGGCTTGGCGGCGCCTTGCGCCCACGCGTGATTCTCTTTCCACGGCCCAAAGAAGCTGCCGGTGCCGCCGATGACGCTGGCCATCAAGCTGCCCTTCAGAACGCTTCGCCGTGAGATCTGACGCCCTCTCATCGTTTCCTCCCGTTTTCAAAGTCTTTTGCTTTTTTCTGCGATTAGAATATTCATTCCATTTATTATGTAAAGTGGAATATTTGATCCAAACGGTGAAATGCCGTTAAACATGCGACCGATCCGGAGACCCGAGACGATGAACAAGGCACAAGGCGCGATGAGCTACGACGAGCTGCGCGGCGCCATTGCGCAGCGGCACCGGGCGCTGTCCGGCCGGCTGCAGCAGATCGCGGAGTTCGTGCTCGATCACCCGACCGATGTCGCGCTCGGCACGGTGGCGGAGGTGGCGCAGCGCTCGGGCGTGCCGCCGTCAGCGATCGTTCGCTTCGCGCATGCGCTCGGCTTTGGCGGCTTCACCGAGATGCAGCAGGTGTTTCGCTCCCGCCTCGTCGCCGGCGTCGCGCCAAGCTACAAGGCACGGCTCGCCCGCATGAAGAGCGAGGAGAAATCGGTGCTCGGCCGCCAGCCGGCCGCGGTGCTGTCGCGCTTCGTCTCGGAAGCGCAATCGGCGCTGGTGACGCTGAGCCAGTCCGTGCATGCGCGCGAGCTCGACGCCGCGACCGCGATCCTCGCCAAGGCGCGCGACATCTATCTGCTCGGCCTCGGCGGCTCGTTTCCGGTTGCGACCCACCTCGCCTACGTGCTGCGCAAGCTCGGACGTCGTGTCGTCCTGCTCGACGGCACGGGCGGCAGCATCCACGAGCAGTCGCATGCCGCGACCACGGAGGACGCACTGGTCGCGATCAGCTTCCGGAACTACTATCCGGATACGGCGCGCTTGTTTCCCGAACTCGTTGCGCGCGGCGTGCCCACGATTTCCATCACCGACAGCCTCTTGAGCCCGATCGTCGAAGGCGCGAGCGTCGTGTTCGAGATCCAGGACATGCCCGAGCCGGCGCTGCGTACGCTGGTCGCACCGATGTGCCTCGTGCAGGCGATGGCTATCGGGCTCGATCTCGCGGCGGACTGACATTCACAACAGGAAAAAGATCATGACATCGCATGACACGACGAAGATATTGGCAGGCAAGGTCGCGCTGGTGACCGGCGCGGGACGCGGGCTCGGACGCGCCTTTGCGGAGAAGCTCGCCGCGCTCGGCGCCGATGTCGCCATCCACGGCATGCGCGAGAACGGGCCTGCGGAATATGGCGAGGGCACCACCCTCACCGCGGTCGCCGCAGAGATCGGCCAGCAATTCGGCGTCCGCAGCCAGCGCGTGCTCGGCGATCTCACCAGGGGCGATGACATCGCGCGCGTGATCGCCGAGACGGAAGCAGCCCTCGGCCCGATCGACATCCTCGTGCACAATGCCGGCGGCGACATCGCAGCCGCCGGTGGCAAGCCCGACCCGAACGACGCAGTGAACATCAAGGAGGCCGATGTGCGCGCGGTGCTGGAACGCAATCTGCTCTCGACCATCCTGACCTGCCAGGCGGTCGCGAAGGGAATGATGGAGCGGCGGCGCGGCCGCATCGTCACGCTCGGTTCGGTCGCCGCGTTCAAGGGCCGCACGCAGGGCTCGATCTATGCGGTGTCGAAGGCCGGCGTGACCCACTACACACGATGCCTGGCCGACCAGCTGCGCGCTTACGACATCGCCGTCAACTGCATCGCACCCGGCGATACCCGCACCGGCCGTTTCCTCGGCACGCGCGTGGTGGACCCCGACAGGATGGTCGAGACCGGCACGCTCGACCGCATCGCGACCGTCGATGAGGTCGCGCGCGTCGTCGAGTTCTTTGCAGGTCCCATGGGCGCCTTCGTCTCGGGCCAGGTGCTCAGGATCGACGGCGGCGGACAATGCTGGCCGGGTTGAAGCAGAAAAGAAAAGGGCCGCTGCAAGCGGCCCTTTGAGATCATCGCGAATTGACTGAGCTCACTCGACCCGCGCCAGCACCGCGAGCTTGCGGATGCCCTTGTTACGGTAGGCGTCGAGGAACGCGTAATAGTCCTTGAACGACACGCAGCCGTTGGAATCGCCGTTCGGCCCGAGCATGAAGGTGTGGGCGAGCAGGCCGTCGCGGCCGTAGATCGCGCTCTCGCCGCCGATCGGGGTCAGGCGCAGCGCCGGCACGCCATGGAACAGCGCTTCGCGCGGCTTCAGCGTGTAGATGTGCGGCGGCGTCACGCCGCGCATGCGGACGCGCGAGGAGCGCGGATCATCGAGATTGGAGCCGAGGCCGGAATGCGCCTCGAGCTTGGTGCCGTCGGGCAGGTAAACCATCTTGGCGGTGATGTCGTAGACCGCCGTGTCGCGCTCATAGGGCGCCGAACCGCCGAGCATGGGGTTCTGTTCCCGCGGCGCGATGGACGCGGTCACGCTGGCATCAGCCGAGGCATAGGCCAGCAGCCCGCCGGACGGCTCGCGCTTGCCCCAGAGCTTCTCGACCATCGACTGGCGCGGACCGGTGATCGACATCACCGCGGCCTTGGCGCGATCGGCAAACGATTTTGGCTTCGCCTCGGGCGTCGGCACGATCTCGGCCGGATCGGCCGAAGCCAGTTGCATCTGCGCATCCGGCGCGCGCTTGCCCTTGTCCGCAGTCTTGTCAGCAATCTTGGCCGGCGCCGCCGGCTTCAGCGCGTCCGCGACCTTCGCGATCACGCTCTGCTTGGGGGCGTCCTTGACGACGGCGACCTGGGTTGCGGGCGCGGCACTCGCCGCATTCGACGCCACGCCTTGCGTCGCGGCCGCGGCAAAGCGCTCGTTGAACATCTCGCGCGAGATCGGGGCTGCGACCTGGAGCCGGTCGGGCAGCAGCGCAAAGGTGTCCCTGATGGCCTCGCCGGCCTCACGCAGCGCCACACTGGGCGCGCGCTTGATCACGGGCTCGTCGTAACCGATGCTGCCGACGGTCGGATAGACGCTGGCGCCGAAGACGTTGCTGTAGATGGTCCAGCCGGCGCCCATCACGACGCAGCCGATCGCCGCGGCGCCCAGCCAATTGGTGGTGGTCATTTTCCGGGAAGGCTTCCGAAGTGAATTCTTGGACTTCCGTGCCGCGTTACTCTGCGCAGCGATACTCGTACTCATTCGCCTTGCGTCCAGGACGGTGTCACTCAGTCCCCCTTCGAAGTGCCGCTGGTCACGATCCGGGAACAGCATCTCGCAGGAGGTCGGAGCGTCATTAAGGCGACTTTTAGTTAAATGCAGATTAAGTTCGGGCAGATGTGAGGCACCGCGTTCACGCTGTCCCATTTCGAGAAAAAAGTCCGCAGAACTACGGACTTAGGAGCGTCTGTTAACCATAATTCTCGGCCGGTTCGGCACGTTCGACGGACGTCACAGGCCGCCCCTCTAAGGCCATCCAACCAAGTCGTTTTCGTGGTCTTCAATACCCGGACAATAGCGGGGAAGCGTTGCGCGAGGCTGGTGCGCACTGCGCCCTCTCGAGCGGGTGTCAGCAGGGCGGCGGCACGGCCCGTCCCACATCACACATCGCGCACAGAGCGTTCACGTGGCACGGCGCCCTGACTGAAAGTTGATCGTGTCGGACTGGAAAAGACCGCACCGAGGAAATAGCTGCGAGAGCGGCACTTTTCAGCAGCCTCTGCGTGTGATACGGTACCGTATCAACATCGCTTTGAACTGTGCCAAGCACGCAAACGGAGGCTGGCATGAGAGGGATCGCGGGCGCAGGCATTTTCGCTCTGGCGTGGTTGTTTCAGTTGATCGGGTCTGCGAATGCACAGCCGGCTGCCCATGTCGGCTGCAGGGCATCGCCATCGGCTGCGGGCACGCAAGTCTGGCGCTGCGACAACGGCATCACCATCGTTGCGGAAAACGGCGCCAGATTTGAACTTAAGGACGCCAACCGCGACGGACATATTGACTCCGTGGAGTTGAGCAGCAAGGCGCTGCTGATCGAGGTGCCCAAGAAGCCCGGCGGCAATCCCTTCAAGGTGCTGACGCCGCAGGCGATCGCCGCAGTGCGCGGGACCAAATGGGCCGTCGATGTCGCTGAGGCCAAGACCGCCGTCTTCGTCGCCGACGGCCGTGTTGGTGTGAGCCGCAGGGCCCGTGGACGCGGCGTCGTGCTCGGACCGGGCCAAGGCGTCGATGTCGAGGCAACGGGTCCGTTGACCGTCAAGACGTGGGGCCAGCCGCGCGTCGACGCGCTGATGGCAAGACTGGGTCAATAAGGCCTGGACAATTAAGGCCCGCGCAGCAACGCCCGGGCGACAAAGAAGATTGCAGCACGTAATGACCAGACGCGTTCAGATCCTGGTGGCCCTTATTCTCACCGCGCTGTGGGGCGCGGGCATTTTTGCTGCGCACGCCAACGGTCATCTGCGCTTTCTCGATCGGCTCGAGGCGACGCTGACGGATTGGCGGACCCAGGTCCGCGGCGTGCAGGCTCCGCCCGATCTCGTCACCATCGTTGCGATCGACGACACCGTCGTGAAACGCGGCGGCAGCTATCCGCTGCCGCGCGCCGATCTCGCGCGCGTCGTCGACACCATCGTGCAGTTCAAGCCGAAGGTCGTCGCGATCGACCTGCTCCTGGTCGACCGCAGTGCTGCGATCGGCGATGCGACGCTGGCCAACACGCTCGCCACCGGTCCCATGGTGCTCGCCGCCGCGGCGATCTTCCCGACCGCCAGCGAGACTGTGGCGCCGGACGGCGAAGGCCCCCTCGCCGCGCTGCCGCAGGCCGAGCGCTTCCTGCTGCCGCTGCCCGCCTTTGCCGATCACGCCGAGGTCGGCGTCGTCAACGTCGCGACGGGGCAGTCGGGCTCGCCGCTTTCGGTGCCGATGCTGTTCCGGACCCGCGACAAGGTCGAGCTGTCATTTCCCTTGCGGGTCGCGGCGCGCGCGCTCGACAAGCCGCTGACGATCGCGCCGGATCATCTCATGCTCGGCGATCGCGCGGTGTCGACCGACAGCGATTTCGCGCTGCCGATCACCTATTACGGCCCGCGCCGCACCATCCGCACCGTCAGCGCGCAGAGCATCTTCGACGGCACGCTCAATCGCGCGACGATCGAGAACCGCATCGTCGTCATCGGCGCCGCGGTCGCCGGCGGCGGCGACTTCTATCCGACACCGTTCGATTCCCTGATGCCCGGCGTCGAGGTGATCTCGACCGCGATCACCCATCTCGTCGCCGGTGACGGCATCGTGCGCGACCGCAAGGTCCACATCGCCGACGCGCTTTTCGCGATCCTTTTGCCGATGCTGCTGGTCGGCTTGCTCGCCTGGCGGCGCAGCGCGCCCGGCATCGTCGCGGCCGCCGCGGTGATGATCGCCTGGGCCGGGCTCAATCTGTTCGCCTTCACGCACGGCGTTTGGCTGAACGCCGCGACGACACTTGCCGCCGCGGTGCCGCCGGTCGCGGTCTTTGCCGGCGTGCAGCTGTGGGCCGGCGGCCGCCGCACGCAATATTTTGCCGCCAAGAGCAGGTCGCTGGCGCAATTCCAGGCGCCTGCCGTGCAGGAATGGCTGGCCCGCGATCCGAATTTCCTGTCCAGGCCGGTCCGGCAGGATGCGGCCGTCGTCTTCATCGATCTCTCAGGCTTCACGGCGCTGAGCGAAGGGATCGATCCGGACGAGCTCCAGGATCTTCTGAGGGCGTTCCATGCGCTGATCGACAAGGCCGCGGTCGATTGCGGCGGCCTGATCACCGGCTTTCTCGGCGACGGCGCCATGATCCTGTTCGGACTGCCACACGCGACGCCCGACGACGCGGCGCGCGCGCTGCAATGCTCGATCGACCTGTATCGCAGCGTCGATCGCTGGATCGCTTCGCTGCCCCCCGCCATCCGCG
Source organism: Bradyrhizobium sp. Pa8 (assembly GCF_052588265.1). Lineage (NCBI taxonomy): Bacteria > Pseudomonadati > Pseudomonadota > Alphaproteobacteria > Hyphomicrobiales > Nitrobacteraceae > Bradyrhizobium > Bradyrhizobium sp. Pa8. The sequence continues at coordinate 6,153,912 of NZ_CP176767.1, forward strand.
GCCAGCTCGGTTTCAAGATCGGCGCGCATTTCGGCCCGATCATCGCCTCCCGCCTCGGCGAAAGCCACCAGCACATCACGGCGACCGGCGACACGGTCAACGTCGCGAACCGCTTGATGGAGGTTGCCGCCCAGAACTGTGCGCGGCTGGCGCTCAGCGATACGCTGCTGGATGCCGCCGACTTCCACGGCGCTCCCGACGGTATTCTGTCAGGTCCCCTGCTCACACAGGTCCGCGGCCGCTCCGGCGTCGTGACCGTCTGGTTCTGGCGCGACCAGAACGGGCCCAGCCAGGCCGCCGCCAGGGCCGAGATGATCGACTGATTTTTGGGGCCGCCTACCGCGCTTCCGGCGGCGGCGAGCGGTCGAGCACGTCGCCCTTGGCGCCTTCGAGCAGATCAATGTCGTAGGTCTCGACCACAAGCAGCCCGCGCTTGCGCTGCAATTGCGCAATTTGCGTCACCTTCGCGAAGAGCCCGTCGAGGGCGGGATGGCCGTCCGGACGCAGCTCGTCGACAGAGATCAGCTTGCCGGCAAGCAGCTTTGGATCGGGCTCGGGCATGTTGACCCAGCGGATGCGCTGGTTCTGCTGCAGCACGCAGGTGCCGCGCGGCAGATAGAAGGCGAGCCAGCCCGTGGTGCCATAGTCCTGCGCGAGCACGCAGGTCGCGCCACTGCGCGCGCGCACCGCTTCGATTTCGGCGGCGAGCTCGCGCCAGCCGACGCCGACGCTGCGCACCGTCGCGTCGCGGCGATAGCCCGACAGCCAGCCGGTGTTGGCCTGCACGATCAGCGCCACAAACATCACGATGCCCACGGGTGCGGCCCAGCGCAGGCAGAAATCCGCGAGGCGCCGCGCGCGTGGTTGCCACTGCACGAGACTGGCGGCGGCAGCCGCGGCAACGATGAAAGGCGGATAGACCGGCGCGAACCAGTTGGCCTCGACGCGGGCATGCAGCGAATGCCAGACGAAATAGGCGACGACGGTCCAGAACAGCGCCTCGATCAGCACACGCGAAGCCAGTGCGCCGGCCCGGCGCCAGGTCAGCGCGTGCAGGCCCATCGCGCCGAGGATGAAGACCAGCGGCGTTGCGAAGGCGATCTGGGTCGGGATCAGCTCGGCGATGAAGACGGGACGGAAGTCCTCGATCTTCGCGCGGCCGAGCTGCTTTACGAACGAGACCCATTGATGATCCGCATTCCACAGGATCACCGGTGAGAACAGCGCGAACGCAACGAGACCGCCGAGATAGGGCCAGGGCGAGAGGAACCAGCGCCGCAGTTTCGGCACGGCCGCAAGCCAGATCAGGATCGCAGCGCCAAAGAACATCGCGGTGTATTTCGACAGCAGCGCCGCGCCGACCGCCGCGCCGACGGCGAGCCACCAGACGCCGCGGCCGGTCTCCAGCACCTTGGCGAGGAAGAACAGCACGAAGCTGGAGGCGACCAGCAGCGGCGCATCGGGCGTCACGATCAGCGTGCCGACCGAGGCCATCATGGTCACATTGAGCAGAATGGCGCTGGTCGCAGCCACCCGCGCGCCGCCGAACAGGATGGCGGCGGAGCGGTAGATCGCGTAGCTCATCGGCAGCGCGAGCAGGATCGAGAACACGCGGACGCCGAACTCGGTGTCGCCGGCGATCAAGGTGCCGGCGCGGATCACATAGGCGACCATCGGCGGGTGGTCGTAATACCCCCCGGCGAGGTTCTTCGACCACATCCAGTAATAGGCTTCGTCGAAGGTGATGGGCGTGAACGCGGCCGCAACCAGCCGCAAGCCGACCAGCGCGACGATCACCAGCGCGGTATTGCGGACAATCCGCGCGTCAGCCCCGCCCATGTCGAGCTATTTCTTGCGCCAGACGAACAGTCCGGACATCGCGTAGTTCCACACCACGCCCATCAGCGCGCCGGCCATGCCGGCCAACCACCAGATCGGCTCCTGGTCGTAGACCGAGAAGGCGACGCCGACATTGGCGAGCAGACCGACGCTGCACACGATGTAGAAGGCGATCAGGCCGCGCAGCAGCGCAAAGCCCTTCAGCCGCTGGTCGCGATAGGTGAGGAAGTTGTTGAGGACGAAGTTGCTGGTCATGGCGACGACGGCGCCCGCGGCCTGCGCCTCCGCGAACGGCGCCTTGAACAGCTGAAGGGCGATGAACAGCGTCGTCAGATGCACCACGAGGCCGATGCCGCCGACCATCGCGAACAGGATGAAGCGCAGCGAGACGGCATCGTTGGTGAACTTGGCCAGCACCAGGCCGAGAAAATCCAGCGCGACCATGGAATCGAGCTTGCTCTCGCCGTGCTGGCGCTGACCGAACGTGTAGGGAATTTCGACCGCTCGCAAGCCACCGTTCGCGCTCGCGACGAGGTCGAGCAGGATCTTGAAGCCGTGCACCGACAGCTTCGGCGCGAGCTCCTCGAAACGGTCGCGGCGAACCATGAAGAAGCCACTCATGGGATCGGCGATTTCGACCCGCAGCACCTTCCTTGCGACCTCGGTCGCCAGCGCGCTGGCGCCAGCGCGCTGCTTGTTGAAGCCTTCGCTCTTGTAGCCCTCGATGTAGCGGCTGCCGACGACGAGATCGGCCTGGTCGCTTGCGAGCAGCAACAGCATCTTCGGCAGTTGCGTCTCGTCGTGCTGGAGGTCGGCGTCGATCACGGCCACATAGGGCGCGCTGGAGGCCAGGATGCCCTCGATGCAGGCGCCCGACAGGCCGCGGCGGCCGATGCGGCGGACACAGCGTACGCGGTTGTCGCGCTGCGCCAGCGCGCGCACGACGTCCCAGGTGCCGTCGGGCGAATTATCGTCGACGAACACGACTTCCCAGGCGACGTTGACGAGCGTCGCCTCCAGCCGCCGGTACAGCACCGTGACGTTGTCGCGCTCGTTGAACGTCGGGACGATGACCGACAGTTCCGGCGCCTCTTGAGCCTGCGGGGGAGTGCCGGAGCCCGGTCTGATCGCTTCATTCATGACGGCAGCGTATATCCGCCGCGTCCTGCGCTGCCAAGACGTTGCGCTGCCAAGATCTACCGAGCCGGGGGTCTCTGGGGAAAGGCCCAAAAAGGGCCCAAAAATGCCGACGACCCCGGAACGGCGGACCGCGCGTACATCCGGCGCAAGCCCAAGCTATTCCAAGGTCGTTCCAGCGCCGGAGGTTTCGCTCAACGTCGCCGTTACAAGCCAGATAGGAACGGCAAAACGGCTCCGCAAGGGGGCATAGAGGCTCTTTTTCAGACCCTTGCTAGTTCGGGACTTCCTTGATCACCGGCCCACGCGGCGCGGGGGCGGCCGGGACAGCGGGCGCCGCCGCCGGAGCCGGCTCGGCCTTTGCCGGCCTGGGCGGCTTGCCGTACTGGCCGATCGGCCCCAATACGACGGCGGCCGCAAGCACGACCGCCGCGACGATCGCGCCCAGAATGCCACCCACCGACTCAGACGACATGGAAGCCCATCCCTGTTCCAGATGCCTCCAGTGATACCATGGATGCGCGCGGAGCTGGAAGAGCCCCCGGCGGACCGCGAATAGCGAATGGTTCGTCGCGAACGAGGAGCGCTGGCTTACGTGCCCTATTCGCGATTGGCCATTCGCCACTGCCCTACTTTGTGGGCGGTCTGTGCTTGACGAAGGCCGTCACGATGTCCTTCTGCGCCGACTCGACCGCCCTGTTCGCGGTGGCGAGATGGGCGCCGGCATCGATGTTCGGATATTGCGTGGTGAGATAGTCGAGCAACGCCACCCGGTAATATTGCCGCTCCGACGGACAGGCGCCCGCGACCGAGCGGCCGAAATCCTGTTCCGACATTCCCTGATTGGAGTCGCGCGAATATTCCCGCGCCAGGCAATGCCAGTAATCGTCTCGGCCCTGCATGGCGAGCTTCTGCGCGCCCTTGGCATCGTCGTCATCGTCAGCCATTGCAGAACAAGTCATGGCAGCAGATGTCATCATGACGAGCGCCGCTCCCACCATCAGCATCCGCATTCTTGTTCTCCTTTTGCGCGGGTCCCGTTGCGACCTTAGACGGGACGGCGCAACTGGCCAATCACATCTGGTTTGATTAGGATGAGGTCCCTCCCCGTCGATGCGAGACCCTCCCGTGGCCAAAGCAAAAACCGCGTCCAAAAAATCCGGCAAAATCTTCATCGGCGTCGGCGGCTGGACCTTCGAGCCCTGGCGCGGCGTGTTCTATCCGGAGAAGCTCACGCAGGCCAAGGAGCTGTCCTATGCCGCCTCGAAGCTGACCTCGATCGAGATCAACGGCACCTATTACGGCTCGCAGAAGCCAGAGAGCTTTCGCAAATGGGCCAGCGAAGTGCCCGATGGTTTCGTGTTCTCGGTAAAGGGACCGCGCTTCGCCACCAACCGCCGCGTGCTCGCCGAGGCCGGCGATTCCATCAAGCGGTTCTATGATTCCGGCGTGCTGGAACTCGGCGACCATCTCGGACCCGTGCTGTGGCAGTTCGCGCCGACGAAGAAGTTCGACGGCGCCGATTTCGGCAAGTTCCTCGAGCTGTTGCCGCGCAAGCTCGAGGGGCGTGCGCTGCGCCATGTCGTCGAGGTCCGCCACGACAGTTTTTGCGCGCCGGACTTCGTCGCGCTGATCCGCGAGTTCGAGACACCTGTCGTGTTCGCCGAGCACGGCAAATATCCGGCGATCGCCGACGTTGCCGGCGACTTCGTCTATGCACGGCTCCAGAAGGGCGATGACGAGATCAAGACCTGCTATCCGCCAAAACAGCTCGATGCCTGGGCCAAGCGCTTTCAGGATTGGGCCGAGGGAAGTGAACCCGACGATTTGCCGAAGGTCGACAAGGCCAAGCCGAAGAAAGAGCCGCGTGACGTGTTCGCCTATGTCATCCACGAGGGCAAGGTGCGCGCACCGGCCGGCGCCATGGAACTGATCGCACGGGTGAGCTGAGGATGGTTCATGGCAAAGGCGAAAAAGCTCTTCACCATCGGTTATGAACAGACCCCGCCAAAGGCGGTGCTCGACGCGCTGGAAGAGGCCGGCGTCAAGCTCGTGGTCGACGTGCGCGCGGTGACCTCATCGCGCCGGCCCGGCTTTTCGAAGAAGCAGCTTGCCGCGGGCCTCGACGAGCGCGGCATCGCCTATGTCCATCTCGCCGCGCTCGGCACGCCGAAGGAGGGCCGGCTCGCCGCGCGTAGCGGCCAATACGATGTGCTGGAGAAGATCTATTCAAAGCACCTGAAGACACCGCAGGCCAGGGAAGAGATGGACGAGCTCTCGGCGCTGGTGATGAAGGCCGGCCCGGTCTGCCTGCTCTGCTACGAGCGCGATCACACCCATTGCCACCGCCAGATGATCGCGGAGATCATCGAGGAGCGCGATGGCGTGGCGGTGAGGAATTTGGCGGGGCGGCAGGTGTAGCCAGCCCCATCCGGGCTACAGGTTCCCCTCCAGCCTAAACGTCCCCTCCATCACCTGCACACAGCTGCCGCCGACATGAGCGGACGTGATCTTGCCATCCTGCTTGCGCACGCGCGTCCGGAGGATGCTTGGCCGTCCCATGTCAAAGCCCTGGCCGACGGTGAGCTTCAACTCGCCATCACGCGCGGGATCGAGATCGGCAAACAGCGCGGCCGCGGCGACCGTCGCGCTGCCGGTGGCGGGATCCTCGACGAGGCCGCTGGCGCCGCGCATGAACATCCGCGCCTGCCGATCGCAAGGCGCCTCCGCTGGCGGCACGTCGCGCGTGTAGAACCATACCGAGCGGGCGCCGTCCCGCGGCAAGACCTTGCCGTAGGCCGCCGCATCGGGCCGGGCGCGCTTGAGCGCCTCGCGCGAATTCAGCTCCATCACCAGAAACGCGTTTCCGACGCTGACGATCTGCGGCGCGTGGCTGTCGACCTTGATGTCATCCGCACCGAGCGAGACGCAGCTTGCAGCTTCAGCGGCAGACAATTGCGACAACCGCGCCAAAGGCTGGGGCGCGGTGAGCTCGGTTCTGACCACCCGGCCCTGCTCTCTCACGATCTCGACCGGCACGAGCCCGGCCTTCTCCTCAAACAGAAGGCGCGGCTTCAGCTCTTTCGCCGTCGAGGCCAGCACGAAGGCGGTGCCGACATTGGGATGGCCGGCAAAGGCAATCTCCAGCACCGGCGTGAAGATGCGCACCTCGGCGTCATTGGCCTTGTCGCGCGGCGGCAGCACGAAGGTCGTCTCGGAATAGTTGAACTCGGTCGCGATCGCCTGCATCTGCTGCGTCGTGAGCCCGCCGGCATCGAGCACCACGGCGAGCTGGTTGCCGCCGAAGGCGCGGTCGGTGAACACGTCGACGGTGATGTAGCGGCGCTGCATCTTCACTTCCTCATGAAAGTCGCGGCCTCAACCGGCCGCATCGCCGGCAGTCTACAGGCCGGCGACATCGCTCGTCATGCCCCAAAATTCGGAGCATTCGGAGCAATCGCGCGAGGAGATCAGGAGGGAGAGTCAGAAGCGAAAGAACTGATACGGCGATGCGAGCACCTGGGCGCGCTCGCTGTCATCGACGATCAGCACATCGAGAAACTGCCGATTTTTCGCGTAAGCCTGCGACGCCTCGAACTGCGTGTGAGGCCAGTCGCTGCCCCACAGCAATCGATCCGGGCCGTAAGCCTTGCGCAGCAACGAATAGGCCTCCTTCGCAAAACTCTCGCCGCTCGCACCGTTGCGATACGGCGCCGAGATCTTGACCCAGACATTTCGCGTCGCGCCGAGCTTCAGCACCGACTGGAAGCCGGGATCGGCGACGCCGAGTTTCGGATCCGGCAACGCATAGTGATCGAGCACGACAGTGACACCATGATCGAGCAGCTGCGGCGCCAGCAGTGCGAGGTCGGACGCGTTGCGCTGGAGCTCGACTTGCCAGCCCACCGATTTCACGTGTCCGAGCAGCGCCTTCCATTCGCCGGCAGCGAGATCGGGCAAGGGCTGGCCGACGAGATTGAGGCGGATGCCGACGACGCCGGCGCGATCGAGCGCGCGCAGTTCGTCCGCGGTCACGGAAGGATCGACCACCGCGATGCCACGCAGGCGTCCGCCGGCCGTCTTCAGGCTCTCGACCAGATAGGAATTGTCGGTGCCGAGAAAGCTCGGCTGCACCAGCACGCCATTGCTCATGCCATTGCGGTCGAGCTGCTCCAGATACAGCGCCAGCGGCGCATCGTATTCGGGGGCATAGCGCCGGCCGGGCGCGAGCTTGAGGCCGCGGTGGAAGACATGGGCATGGGTATCGATCGTCGGCAAGCTTGCCTCACCCTTCACTCGGTTCGCGACGGCCGTGGCCGACACGAGGGATACAAGGCCTGCGCCGAATTGGCGGCGCGTCAGGCCACGCTCGCGGGACATCATGGTGACTGCTCCCCATCCGGCGTCAGGCGCGCGTCGCCGCGGCTTGTTCGAAAACCTTGCCGCGGGTTTCGGGCAGCAGCACCACCGCGATCAGCACCAGCGAATAGGCGAAGGCCGCATCGATGCCAATCGCCGGTCCGAGCCCGATATGGTCGCTGAGATAGCCCACGAGGAAGGGGAACGCGGCGGAGACGATGCGGCCGAAATTGTAGCAGAAGCCGACACCGGTGCCGCGCACGCCGGCCGGATAGAGTTCGCTGAACAGCGCCGCCATGCTGGCGGGAATGCCGGCGGAGAAGAAGCCGAGCGGAAAGCCGAGCACCAGCATCTCGCCATTGGTCAGCGGGGCGAAGATGTAGATCAGCACGGTGACGATGCAGGCGCTGGCGAAGAAGGCGACATTGGCCCTGCGGCCGATACGGTCGCTGATGATGCCGCTCGCGACGCAGCCGCAGAAGAAGGCGACGATGATCACGGCGAGGTAGCCGCTGGAGCCCAGCACCGACAACTGCCGCACTTCGCGCAGGAATGTCGGCAGGAACGTGGTCAGGGCCGCGTAGCCGCCGTGGGCGCCGATGCCGAACAGGCCTCCGATCAGCGTCGAGCGCAGCACGTCGCGATGGAAGATGCCCGAGAGCGTGGCGAAGAACGGCGTCTTGTCGGCTGCGACCGCGCGCGGCGGCTCCTTCAAGCCGCGGCGGATGAAGATGATGAGGAGCGCGGGCAACAGCCCCAGCGCAAACAGCAGCCGCCAGGCGATGTCGGCGGGTGCATAAGTGAACACGAGGGCCGAGAGCAGCACGGCTGCGCCCCACCCCACGGCCCAGGCGCTCTGCACAGAGCCCAGCGCCTTGCCACGATGCTCGGGGCGGATGATCTCGGCCATCAGCACCGCGCCGCAAGCCCATTCCGCGCCGAAACCGAGGCCCTGGATCGCCTTCAGGATCAGGAGCTGGGTGTAGGTCATCGCGAACGCGCAGGCGAAGGTCGCGAGCGCAAAGGTCGCAACGGTAATCTGAAGCGCCTTGACGCGACCAAAACGATCGCCGAGTGCGCCGCCGAGCCAGCCGCCGAACGCGCCGAAGAACAGCGTGACCGAGCCGAGCAGGCCCGCATCGGCCTTGCTGATGCCAAAGGCGGCGATCAGCGCGGGGATGGCAAGGCCGAACATCTGGACGTCGAGCGCATCCAGCGCCCAGCCGCCAAAGCTTGCCCAGAACGTGCGCCGCTCAAGCGGCGAGCTTTCGCTGTACCAGTTTGACATTTTTCCTACCCTGTACTCGTTATTGCTTGATGTCGTTGAAAGGTCGCTCTCACCTGATCTCGGCGTGGTAGCGGAACCGGTCGGCCGGCCCGCGCGACCTGCGCCATTCGATCGGCCGCCGCTCCAGATCGAGCGCGAGGCGCTCGATCACGATCAATGGTGCGTGCGCTTCGAGGCGCAGCAGGCGCGCCTGCATCTCGTTGGCGGTTTCGACCGTCAGGATTTCCTCGGCCGACACCACCACCTCCCCGCAGCGCTCCTCGTAGAGCGGATAGAGCAGGTCGCCGAATTCGGCGGTGTCGATCTCCAGGATCGGCGCGAAGCGCGATTGCTGGAGCCAGATTTCTTCGGCGAGCAGCGGCACATCGTCGATCAGGCGCAGACGCGACAGGCTGATCACGGGCTCGCCGACAGGGATGCGCAGCGCCGACGCAACGGCCGAATTCGCCGGAACGCTCTTGCGCCGGATGATGCGGCTCTTCGGCACGCGCCGCTCGCCGCTCTCGGACTGGAAGCGGAAGAAGCGGAATAGCGAGGAGTTGAAGCGCGCCCGGCGCACGAAGGTGCCGCGGCCCTGCTGGCGCTCCAGCACGGCATCCGCAACGAGCTGATCGATCGCTTTACGCACGGTGCCGATGGCGACGCCGTAATGCGCCGCGAGCTCGGCCTCCGACGGGATCGGGTCGCCCGGCCGCCATTCATTGCGGTTGATCCGCGCGGCGAGGTCGTCGCGCAGGCGCTGGTAGCGTGGCAGGCGGTCGTCGTGCGGAGCCGAATTCATGTAGTCATATAGATGACTAGATGAAATGCGAGTCAAGCGCTACTAAAATACCGCCACGACGACGACCGTTGGCGCACAACGCCGGGCTGGCACACTTTCGCCAGCCCGGCTTCGTCTGCCACGTTCGTTAGTAGGCGTACGAATACGGATAAGAGGCCTCCGTGTTCGGCAGGCAGGGCGGCTGATTGTAGGGCGCAGAGGCGTATGCGCCCTCTGCCGGCGCCCTGACGCAGGAGTCGGTCATCGCCTGAGTTGCAGCGGCGCGCGTCGGGGCAATGTGGCGCGCAGATGCGGCCTGCGTCTGGGAGACGGCGGCGGCGATCAGCGCGGCCGCAACGATGGTCATTCGGGTCATTGGCTTTCTCCGGATTGCAAACGGAAGGCGAGATGTTTCGGCTTCCACCGTGCGAGATCCGAAAGCTACCAGAGATCGTTCATCACGCGCGTTCAACGGACCGCGACTCCACTTCAACGAAACGCGACTCGCATTTGAAGGCGCGTCATCCCAATTGAAACACCGCCACCTTGTGCTCGTAGCCGCGAACCGCGACCTCGCCGAGCGCGACGGCGTCCTCACCGTCGTCGCCGAGCGCCTCGCGGACGGACTCGGAGATCAGGAGCTGCGAGCCGAGCTCCTTGTTGAGCGCCTCCAGCCGCGAGGCGAAGTTCACGGTATCGCCGATCACCGTGTACTCCTTGCGCCGGGGCGAGCCGATATTGCCGGCAACGACCTCGCCGAAATGGATGCCGATGCCGATCCGCAGCGGCCAGCTCGTTTGCGCGTTGATACGGTCCATCGCGGCCAGCATCTCGCGCCCTGCGGCAACCGCGCGGTGCGCGGCGTCGGAGGCCTCCAGCGGCGCGCCGAACAGGGCGAGGAAGCCATCGCCCAAAAACTTGTTCACGATGCCGCCCTGACGATCGAGGATGTCGACCAGCACAGCGAACGCGCCATCGAGCCGGTCAACCACCTCCTGCGGGGTGCGCAACCGCGCGCCGGCGGTGAAGCCGCGGAAATCGACGAACATCACCGCGACGCGGCGAAGGTCGCCGCCCGCGCTGGGTCCCGCCGCCATCAGCCGCTCCACCACCTGCGGCGAGACATGCTGGCCGAACAGGTTTGTCACCCGGTCGCGCGCGGTGGCCGCCACAATGCTCGCAGCAAATTGCCGCCGCAACCGCGCGCCGACGGCGCCCGCGAGCACGCCGCAAATCAGGATGATGGTGCTGCGCACCACGTGAAAGTAGATCAGGGGCTCGCCGGCGTCGTTGGCCGAATTGTAATACAGCGCGACGGCCAAGAGTTCGGCTGCGGCCACAAATCCAGTGAAGGTGGATAGCCAGAAATCGAGCCGCAGCGTCGAAAGAATGACGAAAATGAAATAAACCAGTGGCAGCACGAAACCGAGCGCCTGGCTCGCGCCCATGCTGCGAATCTGCAGGATCAGAATGATCGTCGGCAGCGACGTTTCGATGAGAGCGCCGATATAGCGCCTGATCACCGGCAGGTCGCGATCGAGCTTGAGGTTTCGCCTGATCTGGCGGTGAATCCAAACCTCGAAGAGGATGAACCCCGTCAAGAGAATGTATTCGTGGACGAGGCCCTCCGTCCCGCGCCAGACCCGATTCACGAGAGCAGGGTCGATCAGGTAGGTTGCGGTGAGGAACAAGATCATGACGCAGCCGGTGATGATCAGTGTTCGCACGCGCAACAGCTCGGTGCGCAGCACTTCCCGCGTCAGCTCGCGCTCGAAATCCTCCGATAGCACGGCGTGTTGCCGGGTCTTCCTGCTGGCAAACCTGACCATTCCACCCCTCGATTCCGGGGCATTCTGCCTCAATCCAGCGTGCGGCGGAAGCGCGTCACCGCGATGGTCATGGCGACCAGCATCAGGATCGCCAGCGCCAGCGCGTCGAAGTGCAAATTCTGCATGGTCGCGCCCTTCAGCATGATGGCGCGGACGATCCGCAAGTAGTGGGTCAGCGGCAGGCATTCGCCGAGATATTGCGCCCAGACCGGCATGCCGGCGAACGGGAACATGAATCCGGAGAGCAGAATGCTCGGCAGGAAGAACATCATGGCCATCTGCATGGCCTGGAGCTGGTTTTGCACCACCGTCGAGATGGTGTAGCCAATCGACAGATTTGTAGCGATGAACAAGGTCGACAGCAGCGCGAGCAGGAACAGATTGCCGAGCAAGGGCACGCCGAACAGGCCGACACCGATGCCGATGATGAGGAAGGCCTGAAGGAAGCCAACCAGCACATAAGGAACGATCTTGCCGAACATCACCTCGACCGGCTTGATCGGCATCGACAGCAGGCTCTCCATGGTGCCCCGCTCGACCTCGCGGGTGACCGAGAGCGCGGTGAAGATCAGCATGGTCATGGTGAGGATGGTGCCGACGAGGCCCGGCACGATATTGAGGCTGGACGACGCGGCCGGATTGTAGCGCGCATGCGCGCGGATCTCGAACGGCATCTCGGGCGGATTGCCGATATAGAGATCGTGCGCAAGCGCGGTCTGCACGACCATGCCGAGCGAGCCGAGCGCGGCGCTGGCCGCAACGGGATCGGTGGCGTCGGCCGCAACCAGCAGCGCCGGCCGGTCGCCGCGCCGCACCGCCCGCTCGAAGCCGCGCGGAATCTCGACGCCGAACAGCACCTTGCCCGATTTCAGCAGGTTGTCGAAATCGTCGACGTCGTGCACCTCGTAGATGAAGCGGAAATAGGCGGTGTTCTCCAGCGCCTTCAACACGGAGCGGGCAAGATCCGAAGCCTCCTGGAGCAGTACCGCGCTCGGCAGATTGTGCGGCGTGGTGTTGATGGCATAGCCGAACAGCAGAAGCTGCATCACCGGCAGCATCACGATCATCGCGAACGAGACGCGGTCGCGCTTGAGCTGGATGAACTCCTTGACCAGCATCGCATAGGAGCGCTTCCAGAAGCCGAAGCGCTCGCGGATCTCGTGCGCGGGTGCGGGGTGATCGGCGGCGCTCATTGGAAATTGTCCCTAGAACGGCTCATCAATTCGATGAACACGTCTTCGAGCGAGGGCGATGATTTGTGCCAGTGCAGGCCGCCCTTCTCGCGCCACGGCGCGATGCTGGCCTCGAGCGCGGCGACGTCGCGCCCGGAAACGTGCAGCGAAGTGCCGAACGGCGCCACCATGTCCACGCCGGGCTTGCCGGTGAGCGCGGCCGTGAGCCCGTTGAGCTCCTCGCCCGTCACGGTGTAGGTCGTCAGAGCGGACTTCGCGATCACCTCCTCCACCGTGCCGTGGGCCAGGAGATGACCGTAGGCGATGTAGGCGATCTCGTGGCAGCGTTCGGCCTCGTCCATGTAGTGGGTCGAGACCAGGACGGTGAGGCCGTCGGCCGCGAGCGCATGGATCTCGTTCCAGAAATCGCGCCGCGCCTTGGGATCGACGCCGGCGGTCGGCTCGTCCAGCAGCAGCAGTTTCGGACTGGGCAGCGTGCAGGCCCCGAGCGCCAGGCGCTGCTTCCAGCCACCGGAGAGCTCGCCCGCGAGCTGCTCCTCGCGCCCCGTCAGCCCGAGCCGCTTGATCATGTCGCGCGCGGCGCCGCGTGCGTCAGTGAGGCCATAGAGCCGCGCGACGAATTCGAGGTTCTCGCGCACCGAGAGGTCCTGGTACAGGCTGAAGCGCTGGGTCATGTAGCCGACCTGGCGCTTGATCTTTTCGGCATCGCGCCGGATGTCGTAGCCGAGGCAGGTGCCCTCGCCGCTGTCGGGCGTGAGCAGGCCGCACAGGATGCGGATGGTGGTGGTCTTGCCCGAGCCGTTCGGCCCGAGGAAGCCGTAGATCGAGCCGCGCTTCACCTGCATCGACAGGTCGTGCACGACCTCGCGGCCGCCAAACGACTTGGTCAGGCCCTTGACGTCGATCGCGATGCCGTTGCCGCCGTTCATCGCTTGTCCGCCACCGGCGTTTTTGGATTGAGATAGACGTCGATCGGCTGTCCGACCCGCAGGGCATCGGGCCGCGAGGGCCGCGCCTGGATCAAATAGACCAGCTTGTTGCGCTCATCGAGGCTGTAGATGACAGGCGGGGTGTATTCGGCCGAGGTCGCGATGAAATAGATCTTTGCAGTGAGATCCGCCGCGCAATTGTCGCAAGAGATGCGCACCGTGTCGCCGATCGCAAGCTTCGGCAGCTCGGTCTCGGGCACGAAGAAGCGCAGCTTCATGTTGCCGGGCGGCATGATCGAGAGCACCGGCCGCTGCGCCGCCACCATCTCGCCCTCGCGGAAGTAGATCTGCTGGATGGTGCCGGCAACGGGCGCAAAGCCCCTGCGCCGCGCCATTCGCGTCTCCGACGTCGCGACCCGCGCTTCGGCGACACGCAAGGACGACACGGCGGAATCGAGATTGGCCTGCGTGCCGGAGCCGGTCTTGTTCAGCGAGGCCGCGCGATCATAGGTCTGCTGCGCATTGGCCAGTGTCGCCTTGTTCTGATTGAGGTCGGCAAGCTGGAGATCGTCGTCGACGGAATAGAGGGCATCGCCGACCTTCACCTCGTCGCCCTCGCGGACATTGAGCTTCGTCACCCGGCCCGCTTCGTCCGGGCTGACGAAGATCATGTCGGCCTCGACCCAACCCTGAAATCCGGGATCGCGCTTGTCCTTGCAACCGGCAAGGCCGGTTGCCAGCACGGCGGCCAATGCAAACACGGAAATTGCTCGTGACGACCTCATGTCGTCCTCCGTTCGCCAAAAATCAAATCGAGATGGACGCGCAGCATGTCCTGGGCGTCGAGCGGCGCGTGCCGCGCAAACAGGCTCTGCCAGATCACCGCGATCATCGCGGGTGCGACCAGGATCTGCGGATAGCGCGCGAGGTTCTTCTCGCGGATCTCGCCGCGGGCAATGCCGAGCTCGATCAGCGCGCGCATGCCGGCGATCCCGCGCGAGACGACCTCGCGATAGTAGAAGTCGGCGACGGACGGAAAGCGCGGCCCTTCCGCCACGATCAATCGCACGAGATCTCCTCGCCTCGTGCCGATGACCTCCTTGAGGAAGTTACCGGCAAAGGCCTCGACGAGATCGCGCACCGAACCCGTCGGCGGCGGCAGCGCATTCAGCTTCGCCACGACCGGCACGATCACAGTTCGCACCAGCTCCTCGAACATCGATTCCTTGTCCTTGAAGTGCAGGTAGATCGTGCCCTTGGCCACGCCCGCCCGCTTGGCGATATCGTCGAGCCGCGTCGCGGCAAAGCCACGCGCGATGAACTCCTCCATCGCCGCTTCCACGATGGCCGACCGACGCTCGGCCGCACGCGTGGCACGGTTCGACGCGGGCGCAGCGTCGGCGGGCGCACGGCCCTTCGCATCGGCGCGAGCTGCGGTTGGCGTAGCTGCTTTGGTTGGCTTCTTTGTCATGCTCCATTTATGACTGACTAGTCAGTCATAGTCAAGACAGCGATTCAACTCTACGCAAGCCAACAAATTAGTATTGACTAATTCATTAGCCTTTGCTAATTGAAGGCCCATGATCGAAGCCGCCCCAAACCCCGTCACCACCGTGATGCGCGCCCTCGCCGATCCGACCCGCCGTGCCGTGTTCGAGCGCGTGTTCGAGAGCAAGGAGATCAGCGTCGCCGACCTCACACGTGGCAGCGGCGTGACGCAGGGCGCAATCTCGCAGCATTTGAAGTCGCTGAAGCAGGCCGGCCTCGTCGCCGAGCGCGCCGAGGGCCGCAATGTCTATTACCGCGCCGCGCCGCAAGGACTCGAACCGCTGGTCACCTGGATGGACCATTACGGCGTGTTCTGGCGCGAGCGCTTCCAGAATCTGCGTGACCTCTTGAAGGAGATCGATCCGTGAGTGCAGCCGAGTTCAAAGCCGAGACAAAAGACAGTGTCCAAGACATTGTTTTGGAGGAGGTCTTCCCTCACGCGCCCGAGACGATCTGGAAGACGCTGACCAGCGCCCAGTTGATCGCGCGCTGGCTGATGCAGCCGACCGGCTTCGAAGCCATCGAAGGCAAGGCCTTCACCTTCCAGACCACGCCGGGCGGCAACTGGGACGGCGTGATCCATTGCCGCGTTCTCGAAGTCGTACCGAACCGGCGCCTCGTCTATGCCTGGAAAGGCGGCGACGAACGCAACACCGGCTACGGCGCGCCGCTCGATACCGTCGTGACGTGGTCCCTCACCCCGGTCGAAGCCGGCACGCGGATCCGCCTGGTGCATGCGGGCTTCGTCATGCCGAGGAACGAGTCCGCCTACACGGTCATGAGCGGCGGCTGGAAGAAGGTCGTCCGCCAGCTCGACGAGATCAGTGGCGAGAAGTAAGTGGGAGATCTTTCGATGACCAAGCCTTTTACCGGCGGCTGCGCCTGCGGCGCGATCCGCTATTCGATTCCGGGTGAGCCGCTGTTCAGCAATCACTGCCAGTGCCGGGATTGCCAGCGCGAAAGCGGCGGCGGCCACGGCTCGTACATGACCTTCGCACGCGCCGGCGTCACGGTGACGGGCGAGGCGAAGCATTGGGACATGGTCGGCGACAGCGGCAATGTGAAGACGCGCGGCTTCTGCACGCAGTGCGGCTTGCCGGTCTACATGACCTTCGCCGCAATGCCCGACATCTTCACCATCCGCGCCGCGAGCCTCGACGAGCCCGCCCGCTACAAGCCGCAGGTGGTCACTTACGCAGCGCGCGGGCATGATTGGGACCGCCTCGATCCAGACCTGCCGAAGTTTGCGGGGATGCCGCCGGGATGAGGCGGCTGTATTTGGAGTGTCGAAGTCTCGGCATCGTCATGGCCGGACTGTCCCGAATGTCATTCCTGACGCAATGCTCCGGTCCGCGCATCGCGCGGTACCCCTTGCATCGCCAATGACAGCAGGAGGATTATCCCTTGGCGTCGCAGGCCCAGGCGCGGATCACGCATTCCTTGCCGCCGTATTTGTAGCACTCGCGCGTGGCGGCATTGAGCGAGGCCGAGATCTTCGGCTTGACGGCATAGCCATAGGCGCCGCAAGGGTTGGACATATCGACCGACATCGCGGCGCAGGCGCGCTTCATGGTCACCGTCGTGCAGTCGCCCTTGCACTGCTTGTGAGCGGCGGCACGGGCCTCGTGCTCGGCGCCGTAATCAAAAGCCTGGCCATAGGCCCCGCACTTGCCGACCGCAAACGCACCGGCCGCATGCGCATCCGTGATGTAGCGAGCGCCGGCGACACAAACCGACAGCGCAAAGAAAAACATCGCGCAACGGCGCGCGACGACATTCGAAGCCATGGAAAAACCCCTCCCCCCAAGGCAGGTGGAAGGAACTCTAAGCGGTGGTCGTTTCCAGATGGTGAACGGGTGGTTGAAAACGGCGCCTTGGGAGGTGCCGTAGGGTGGATTAGCGAAGCGTAATCCACCTCTTTTGTTTCCGCACAGACACAGTGGTGGATTACGCCTTGCGGACTGCGCTTCGCGCAGCCGCAGGGCTAATCCACCCTACGCAGCTACGGCACTATCCGCGCCGTGCCGCTTCCAGCGCCTGCGGCGTGTCGATGTCGAGGAAGGCACTCTCTCCATCCACGGGGACTTCGGCCACCGCTTCGGTGTGCTTGGCGATCAAATGGCGCGCGCCGACGTCGCCGTCGAGCGTCATCAATTCCCTGAAGAAACGGCGCGACCACAGCACGGGATTGCCGCGGCGCCCTTCGCTGACTGGCACGACGATGAGGTTGCCGCGGTCCGGCGCAAAGCCGTCGATGAGACGGTCGATCAAGCCGGCATCGATCAGTGGCATGTCGCCCAAACAGACCACGGCGCCGTCGCAAGCCTCAGGCACGGCCGCGATGCCGGCCTTGACCGAGCTCGCGATGCCACCGGCGAAATCCGGGTTGCGGACGAACTTCACCTTCAAGCCCTGCAACGCCTGCTCGACCAGCTCGGTCTGATGGCCGGTGACGACGATCACCTCGGAGGCCTTGGAGGCCAGCGCCTGCTCGGTCGCGATCCGCACCAGCTTCTTGCCGTCGAGCTCGGCGAGCAGCTTGTTCGGTCCGCCCATCCGGGTCGAGCGGCCCGCCGCGAGCACGATGGCCGCGACCTGGCTGTTGCCCTCGATCGCGGGTTCTGCGCGCGGCTGCGGCCGCGTGACGATCTCCATCAGGAGGCCGCCGACGCCCATGCCCATCAACTCGGAACGCGTAACCTTGATGCCGGCGAGCAGCCGCATCAGCACCCAGTCGAAACCGTTTTCGACCGGAGAGCGTGCGCAGCCCGGCGCGCCCAGCACCGGCACCCCGCCGGCCCGCGCGATCAGCAGCAGATTGCCGGGGTCGACCGGCATGCCGAAATGCTCGATCTCACCGCCGATCTCGGTGACGGCCGCCGGAATCACGTCGCGGCGGTCGGCGATTGCGGACGCCCCGAACACGATGACGAGTTCCGCACCAAGCCCGAGCAATTCCTTGATCGCGGCGGACAGCGCCCGCTCCTCATGCTGCACGCGCCGCTCGGCAATGATGCTGGCGCCGGCCGGCGCGAGCCGCTCGGCGGTCACGCGCAGCGTCTTGTCGATCACCTTCGACGAGAGGCCCGGCAGCAGCGTCGAGACCACGCCGACGCGCTTGATGACGTAGGGCGCGATCTTCAACACGTCGCTACCCGCCGCCTTCACCGCGGCATCGCGCAAATTGCCTTCGACGCCGAACGGGATGATCTTGACGGTGCCGACCATCTCGCCCTCGACCACCGGCTTGTAGGCGGTGAGCGTCGCAAAAGTGATGGCCTCGTCGATGTTGTTGATGCGGTCGACCGCGGCGCGGTCGATCACCAGCACGCCCGGGCGCGCGGCGAACAGGTTGGCGCGGCCGGTGAAGGCGCGCTCGACATGAATGCCCTCGCCACCGACCGCCAGCGCGATGCTGGCGGCGGCGACATCCTCGGAGACGTCGCCCTCCTCCATGCGCACCACCACGACGTCCTTGATGCCGGCGCGCGTCAGCGCCTCGACCTCGGCCGGGCCGATCGTCGTGCCTTTCTTCAGCACCAGCGGACCCTGGCGCAGGGTGTGGACGGTCACCCCGCCGATCGCATCCTTGGGGCTCGCCGGTCCGAATTTCATGCCGCTTCTTCTTTTTCTTTGGGAGGCAGGCGCAGCACCGCCGTGATCTCGGCCATGATCGACACCGCGATCTCGGACGGCGAGACCGCGCCGATCGCCAGCCCAATGGGCGCGTGGATGCGCGCGATATCGCTGTCCTTCGCGCCCTGCGCGCGCAGCCGGTCGCCGCGCTTGGCATGCGTCTTCCGCGAGCCGAGCGCGCCGATATAGAAGCAGTTGCGCTCGAAGGCGTGCAGCAGCGCGGGATCGTCGATCTTCGGATCGTGCGTCACCGCGACGAAGGCCGTGTAGGCATCAACATTGAGCGGCGGCAGCGCCGTGTCGGGCCATTCGGCGACCAAGGGAATGTCAGGGAAGCGCTCCGCGCTCGCAAACGCCGTACGGGGATCGACCACAGTGACGTCATAGCCGAGCGAACGCGCCAGCGGCGCCAAGGCCTGGCTGATATGGACCGCGCCGACGATGACGAGCTTTGCGGTCGGTGCGTAGACGTTGAGGAACAGTTTCTTGCCGCCGGCTTCGACACTGGCGCTCTTGCCCATGCGAAGCTGCTTGTCCAGTTCGGCCCGCAGCGGGTCTTTTGCAAAATCCGCAGCCTTCACCAGACGCTGCTCGCCGGTCTCGGTGTCGGTCACCAGAATCGCCGGCCGGCGCGCGGCGCGCTCGGCGTTGAGTTCGTGCAGGATTGCGAGCTTCACGGCTAGCCGACCTTCTCGACGAAGACGCGGATGGTGCCGCCGCAGGACAGCCCGACATTCCAGGCCGTCTCATCGGCAACGCCGAACTCCAGCATCCTGGGCTTGCCGCTCTGGATCACGTCCATGGCCTCGGTGACCACGGCGCCCTCGACGCAGCCGCCGGAGACCGACCCCAGAAACGTGCCCTCGTCGTTGATGACGAGGCTCGAGCCCGCCGGGCGCGGCGCCGAGCCCCAGGTCTCGACAACGGTGGCCAGCGCGACGCCCCGGCCGGCCTTCTGCCAATCCTCCGCCGCCTTCAGAATATCCTCGTCGCGATCGAGCATGGCTTAACCTCTCAAGCTGCGGAACGGATCAGGCTGCGGTGATGCGGCGGCAGCGGCCGGGAGAGCGTGGTGATCAGCTCCTGGATCGAACTCAAATTATGTACCGGGCGGAATTCGTCAACGTGCGGAAGCATCATTTTGATGCCCTGCGCCTTGGCCTCGAAGCCGCCGAACCGCAGAAGCGGGTTGAGCCAGATCAGCCGGCGGCAGGACCGGTGCAGCCGGTCCATCTCGAAGGCGAGCCTGGAATCGGCCTCCCGCTCCAGCCCATCGGAGATCAGCAGCACGATGGCGCCCTGGCTCAGCACGCGCCGCGCCCACAATTTGTTGAAGTTGTGCAGCGAGGCCGAAATCCGGGTGCCGCCGGCCCAGTCCTCGACCGAGGCCGAGCAGCTCGCCAGCGCCTCATCCGGGTCACGCTGGCGCAGCGCCCGGGTGACATTGGTCAGCCGGGTACCGAACAGGAACACCGAGACGCGCTTTCGCGCGTCCCCGATAGCATGCAGGAAATGCAGGAACAGGCGGGTGTACTCACTCATCGAGCCCGAGATATCGAGCAGCGCGACGATCGGAGCCGGCTTCTCGATGCGCCCGAGGCGATGGATGTCAACGATGTCACCGCCGGTGCGCAAGGACGCGCGCAGCGTGCGGCGCAAATCGAGACGAAGCCCGCGGGGATCGGGCCGCTGCCGGCGCGTCAGAAGCTCGGCCTGCGGCAGCCGCATCCGCTCGACGGCGTGGAGCGCTTCGGTGATCTCAGCCGCGCTCATCTGCGCGAAATCCTTCTTCTGAAGGATCTCCTTGTCGGAGACCGACAGGCGCAGATCCTGCTCCTGGTGCTGCGGCGTCTCCGTCATCCGCGGCTGCGACATCGCCTCCTGCACGCGGCGGGAACCGGCCTGCGGCTTCTTCTTGGCCTGCTCCGGCAACGGCACCGAATCCAGCATGTGCTTCCACTCTTCCGAGGCGCGGAAGAACAGGTTGAAGGCCTGCCTGAAGATCAGCGCATGCTCGTGGCGCTTGACGAATATCGCCTCCAGCGTGGTGAAGACGTCGGCGCGGTTGCCGATGTCGATTACCTGGAGCGCGCTCATGGCATCGATGACGGCGCCCGGCCCGACCGGCATGCTGGCCGCACGCAACGCGCGGGCGAAACCGACGATGTTGTCGGCGAACTGCTCGGTCTGGTCGGGCGCAAGGTGGTTGATGGCCATGGTCTCGTATCCATCCCCTCGTCATTCCGGGGCGCGCCACTTGGCGCGAGCCCGGAATCCATACTCCCGATCGTGGTTATAGATTCCGGGCTCGACGCTGCGCGTCGCCCCGGAATGACGGGAGTACTAGTGACGCAAGATCAATTCTCGCTCGTCGCTTCCTTCAGTACCTTCTGCAAGGTATCGCCCTGCATCCGGGTGATATCGTCCTGGTACTTGAGCAGCGCCCCCAGCGTGTCGCCGACCACTTGCGGGGTCAGCGAGCGGGCGTCGAGCTCCGACAACGCAGTGGCCCAGTCGATGGTCTCCGCGACACCAGGCGACTTGTAGAAATCCTGGTTGCGCAGCGCCTGGACGAAACGCACGACCTGCTGCGACAGCTTGGCGGAGATGCCGGGCACGCGCGTCTTGACGATCGCGAGCTCGCGCTCGGCTTCGGGATAGTCGACCCAGTGATAGAGGCAGCGCCGCTTCAGCGCGTCATGGATCTCGCGGGTACGGTTGGAGGTGATGATGACGATCGGCGGATGCGGCGCCTTGACGGTGCCGAATTCGGGAATGGTCACCTGGAAGTCGCTGAGGATTTCGAGCAGGTATGCCTCGAACGCCTCGTCGGCGCGATCGAGCTCGTCGATCAGCAGCACCGGCGGTCCCGCAACGTCGGGCTCCAGCGCCTGAAGCAACGGCCGCTTGATCATATAGCGGTCGGCGAAGATGTCGGACGAGAGCTGATCGCGGTCGGTGTCGCCGGCGGCTTCCGCCATCCGGATCGCGATCATCTGCGCGGCGCTGTTCCACTCGTAGACGGCGGAGGAGACGTCGAGGCCCTCGTAGCACTGCAGGCGGATCAGCTTCCGCCCCAGCGCCGCCGACAGCACCTTTGCGATCTCGGTCTTGCCGACGCCGGCTTCGCCCTCCAGGAACAGCGGCCGGCCCATGCGCAGCGACAGATAGGTCACCGTCGCCAGCGATCGCTCCGCGAGATAACCGCGCGAAGTCAAAAGTTCGAGCATCGCATCGACCGATGCCGGCAGGGCCGTGAGAGTCATGAAAAAGCCAGTCTCGCTACGCCCTCACCGGGGACAAGTTTGGGCCGAGGCGTGAGGTTCACTCACTCCTTGGCATTGGCGGCATCGAGGGCACGCCGCGTCAGCACCCCGATGAGATGCGCACGGTATTCGGCGCTGCCGTGGATGTCGCTGTTGAGGCCTTCCGCCGGCACCTCGATGCCATCGAGCGCCTTCGCGGCGAAGCGCTTCTTCAGGGCTTCCTCGAACGCGGTGACGCGGAACACGCCTTCGGAGCCGGCACCGGTGACGGCAACGCGCACGTCCGAAGGACGCCGCGCCACGAACACGCCGACCAGCGCATAACGCGAAGCCTGGTTGCGGAACTTGATGTAGGCCGCCTTCTTCGGCAGCGGGAACATCACCTTGGTGATGATCTCGTCGGCTTCGAGCGCCGTCGTGAACAGGCCCTGGAAATACTCTTCCGCCTTGAGGCGGCGCTTGTTGGTGACGATGGTGGCGCCGAGTGCGAGCACCGCGGCCGGATAGTCCGCGGTCGGATCGTTGTTGGCGAGCGAGCCGCCGATCGTGCCCTTGTGGCGCACGGCGGGGTCGCCGATCTGGCTGGCAAGATTGGCCAGCGCCGGGATCGCCTCACCGACGATCGCGGAGCTCGCGACCTCGGCATGCCTGGCGGTGGCGCCGATCACGAGCGCGCGGCCCTTCATCTCGATCGTGTTGAGCCCCTCGATATGGGAGAGGTCGACCAGATGCGGGGGGCTGGCGAGGCGCTGCTTCATGACGGGAATCAGCGTGTGGCCGCCGGCGATCACCTTGGCGTCTTCGTTCTTCACCAGGAGATTGGCCGCCTGGCGAACGGTCCCAGGGCGATGGTATTTGAATTCGTACATCTGAATGTCCTGATCGCAGAATGCGCGCGCGGTTAGGCGAGATCGGATTTCGCCATCGCCTTGGCGCCGGCGGAGATCGAAGCGACGATGTTCTGGTAGCCGGTGCAACGGCAGAGATTGCCTTCCAGCTCCTCGCGGATGGTGTGGTCGTCGACCTCGTGGCCCTTGCGATGGACGATGTCGATCGCCGTCATGATCATGCCCGGCGTGCAGAAGCCGCATTGCAGGCCATGGTGCTCGCGGAAGGCCTCCTGCATCGGATGCAGCGGCGCGCCGTCGGCGGCCAGTCCCTCGATCGTCTTGACCTCGTGGCCGTCGGCCATCACGGCCAGCGTGGTGCAGGACTTCACGGCCTTGCCGTCGAGATGCACGACACAGGCGCCGCACTGCGAGGTGTCGCAACCGACATGGGTGCCGGTCAGGCGCAGATTCTCGCGCAGGAACTGCACCAGAAGGGTGCGGGGATCGACGTTGGCCGTGACAGGATTGCCGTTCACGATGAGGGAGATTTTTGCCATAAGCACTCTCTATCAGCGCCCCGACGGGTCCCGTCGAAGCGGTTCTTATAATTATTCCAACCCATCATATGGGCCATTATGCCCGGGGGCAACATCGCCCCGGACGCAAGGCGCCATGCCGAAAGGCGATAGCCTTCAGCCCTGTACCGCCTTGGCGAAGTTCGCGAAAAATTCGTCGGCCAGTTTCTTGGCGGTGCCGTTGATGAGGCGCTGGCCGAGCTGCGCCAACTTGCCGCCGATCTGCGCCTCGACCTCGTAGGCGAGCAGCGTACCGCCGTCCTTCTCCGCGAGCTTGACCACGGCCCCGCCCTTGGCGAAGCCGGCGACCCCGCCCTCGCCTTCGCCGGAGATCTTGTAGCCGTTCGGCGGGTCGAGATCACTCAGCGTGACCTTGCCCTTGAAGCGCGCCGACACCGGTCCGACCTTCATTTTCGCGGTCGCGCGAAAGCCGCCGTCGTCGGTCTTCTCCAGCTCTTCGCAGCCGGGGATGCAGGCCTTCAGCACCTCGGGATTGTTGAGCTTCTCCCACACGGCCTCGCGCGGCGCCGCAAGCTGGACTTCGCCGTTCATCGTCATGGCCATGGGGTACCTCCCGGATGCTTCGCTATAATGTGCTCAAGTAACGCACGGAGGCCGCAAAGGAAAGAGCAGCCCCCGGCCACGTGCAATGCATATTCGCAACTGCAAAAAGCTTTGCGCTGATGGTTTGGGATTGGCAGAGCCGGGGCATGGTGATTAGGTCCGGCGCAACATGAGCACAGCCCTCTCCCCCCTGCTCGCGCCGATGCTGTCGAGCGCAGCCATGCGCGCGGTCTGCGACGACCGGTCGACCCTCCAGAACATGCTCGATTTCGAGGCAGCCCTGGCACGCGCCGAGGCCGCCACGGATGTGATTCCCGCATCCGCGGTGGGCCCGATCGAAGCCGCGTGCAAGGCTGATAGCTTTGACATGGCCGCTCTGGGCGAGGCCGCGACGCGATCCGGCAATCTCGCGATTCCCCTGGTCAAGGCGCTCACGGCCAATGTCGGCAAGGCCGATGCGGAGGCCGCGCGCTACGTCCATTGGGGCGCAACGAGCCAGGATGTCATCGACACCGCGACCATGCTCACGCTTCGCGCCGGCATCGATGCACTCGATGCCGATCTCAGCCGCGCCATCAAGGGCTTTGCCGCGCTGGCGCGGAGCCATCGCAATACCGCCATGGTGGCGCGGACCTGGCTCCAGCACGCGCTGCCGATGCCGTTCGGGCTCAAGGCGGCGGAATACGCATCAAGCCTTGCCCGCGCCCGCTGCCGCCTGCGGCGGCTCTCCCGCGAGGGTCTTGCGCTGCAATTCGGCGGCGCGGCCGGCACGCTCGCGGCTCTCGGCGACAAGGGGCTCGTCGTTGCAGAGCGACTGGCGCAGGAGCTCAACCTGCCGCTGCCGGAAGCGCCCTGGCACACCCATCGCGACCGGATCGCGGAAGCAGCATCATGCTTTGCGATTCTCGCCGGAAGCTGCGGCAAGATCGCGCGCGACGTCTCGCTGATGATGCAGACCGATGTTGGCGAAGCGTTCGAGCCTGCCGGCGAAGGCCGCGGCGGCTCCTCGACCATGCCGCACAAGCGCAACCCGGTCGCAGCCGCGAGCGCGCTGGGCTGCGCAACCATGGCGCCGCAGCTCGCCGCGACGATTTTTGCAGCCCAGGTGCAGGACCATGAGCGCAGCGCCGGCCCCTGGCACGCGGAATGGCCGACGCTGCCGCAATTGATGCTGGTCGCCTCGGGCGCGCTCGCCGCCATCGTCGACATCGCCGAGGGCCTCGACGTCGATGCCGCGCGCATGCGCAGCAACCTCGATGCGACGCATGGGCTCATCATGGCGGAAGCCGTCACGTTTGCGCTGGCCGACAAGATCGGCAAGAGCGATGCGCATCATTTGATCGAGGCCGCGAGCAAGCGCGCGGTCGCCGAAAAGAAGCATTTGCGCGAGGTTCTCGCGGCCGATTCGCAGGTCACCGCGCATCTGCCGCCGGAAAAAATTGCGGCATTGTTCGAGCCGATGGCCTATCAAGGGGCTTCCCAAGCCCTGATCGACCGGCTGCTCGACAGCCTCGAGCGGGATTGATTGTTTGAGCATGATCTTTTTCGGAAAACCGCTCCGCACTTTTCCGGATCATGCTCCAGAACGGAGACGCCCAGCATGCCCATGATCGATGCCGACGGTTGCCTGATCAACGTCTCCGTCGAGGGCCGCGACGGCGGGCCGACGCTGATGCTGTCCAATTCGCTCGGCTGCACGTTGCAGATGTGGGAGCCGCAGATGAAGGCGTTGACGCAGGTGTTCCGCGTCATCCGCTATGACCGCCGCGGCCACGGCAAGTCCAACGTTCCGCCCGCCCCCTATACGATGGAGCGCTTCGGCCGCGATGTGCTGGCGATCCTCGACGACCTCAACATCGAGAAGGTGCATTGGTGTGGCCTGTCGATGGGCGGCATGGTCGGGCAGTGGCTGGGAGCCAATGCGCCGGAGCGGTTCGGCAAGCTCATCCTCGCCAATACCTCCTGCTACTACGCCGAGCCGACCAAATGGCTGGAGCGCATCGACGCGGTGAAGAAGGGCGGCATCGCGGCGGTGGCCGATGCCGTGATCGCGGGCTGGCTGACCCAGGATTTCCGCGAGCGCGAGCCGCAGATCACGGCGAAGATGAAGTCGATGCTGCTCGCCTCCCCGGTCGAGGGCTATCTGGCCTGCTGCGAGGCGCTGTCGACGCTCGATCAGCGCGAGCTGCTCGCCAAGATCAAGAGCCCGACGCTGGTGATCGCCGGCCGCCACGACATGGCGACGCCGATCTCGGCGGGTGAGCTGATCCGCTCCAACATTCCCGGCGCCAGCATGACCATCATCGACGCTGCGCACATTTCCAATGTCGAGCAGCCGCACGCGTTTACCGACGCGGTCGTGGGCTTCTTGACGCAACGCTAACCGCAACCGTCATTGCGAGCGCAGCGAAGCAATCCAGAAATCCCTCCGCGGTGACATTCTGGATTGCTTCGTCGCTTCAGTGCAAAATTGCTCCGCAATTTTGTCACGAGCTCCTCGCAATGACGAAGAGGAGGAAACACCATGGACGACCAGAAGCGCCGCGATGCCGGCATGAACGTGCGTCGGAAGGTGCTGGGCAATGCCTGGGTCGACAAGTCGATCGCGGGCCGCAATGCCTTCAACACCGACTTCCAGGACATGATCACGCGCTACGCCTGGGGCGAGATCTGGACGCGGCCGCATTTCGACGAGCGCACGCGGCGCGTGCTCGTGATCGGCACCATGGTCGCGCTGGGGCAATGGGACGAATTCCGCCTGCATGTGCGCGCGGCGCTCGCCGATGGTGGCTTCACCCCCGACGACATCAAGGAAATCCTGCTTCAGCAGGCAATCTATTGCGGCGTGCCGGCGGCGAACCACGCCGTCAAGGAAGCCTCAGCGATTGTGCAGGAGCTCGGCCTGCTCAAGAGCTAGCGGCGCGGCGGTCTCGACGGTTTTCTGAACGATCTTGGGCGCCGGCGCGGGCCGTTCGATCACCACCACGATGGCAGCGCCGAGCAGCAGCAGGAGCTCGGTGGCATGCAGCCGGAGCGCGGCCATCTCGCCGACCTTCGAGGCCATCAACATGCTCGTAAACGAGATGAGGCTGCCGATCGCAAGCGCAATGCCGAGCGCCTCGTCGCTGCCGCCATTCTTGCGGACGCGGGGAATGCACAGAAGCGCGAGATAGATGGCAAAGAACGCCACCACCGTCAGCCGGCCCAGCGCCAGCAGCCAGGCGGCACGCACCGTGCTCATCCCCGCCATCTGGAGATGGTCGCTGAGGAACAGCGCCACCGCGACACTCGGCCGCTCGTAAAGGCCGTGCACCGGTGCCACCATGATGTTGAAAGCCACGAGCGTCCAGGCCGGGATGAAATAGGCCGCCAGCAGGGCGCCGTTGACCGAACCGATCCGCCAATTCCTGAACATGCCGCTTCCCGCTTCGCCAGCTTACGCGCCTTCCATGGGAAGGCTTTGCCGAGGAGCTAACTCGCATCAGACTATGGCGGCAATTTAAACCCTTTGTTTACCTTAACCGGCCGGCCGGGCGGCGCGCCCAAGGAAAAAGGCCCCACCTCCCGGCGGGACCCTCTTCACTCCTGGCTCCGAAATTACTTGTCCTGACCGTGCTGGCCGCCCTGTTGCTGGCCGGGCTTCTCGCCCTGGCGCTGCGGATCCTGCTGCTGCTGTCCGGGTTTCTGGCCGCCGCCCTGCTGCTGACCGGGGCGCTGCTGGCCGGGGTTCTGAGTCTGCTGGCCCGGATTCTGGTTCTGCTGCTTCGTCATTGGGGAAAACTCCCTTGTTGGACGTCAGAACGGAGAGAACCGCCGGCATCCGATTTGGTTGCTCCACGGAACCCGGTTCCTCGCACCTGCGGAACCGAAGAAGATGACATCCGTAGCGAAATGACCTCTGTACAAGCCTTTATGCCGAGGCGTGGCCAGTTGCAGCCGCCAGTTCCCTCCTGTTACAAAACGAGAAGAATGCTTAGGGGCTGCCGGGGCCCGAGAAGAAACTCAATCACACACTCTCTCGAAGAGCTCCTTTGAGCCGCGTCAGGTTTGGTAACGGCAGCCCATGGATTATTTCGCCCAGCAGCTCATCAACGGTCTCGTTCTGGGCTCGATCTACGGCCTGATCGCCATCGGCTATACGATGGTCTACGGCATCGTCGGCATGATCAATTTCGCCCATGGCGATGTCTTCATGATCGGCGGCTTCATCGCCCTGATCACCTTCCTGATCCTGATCTCGCTCGGCCTGACCGCGATCCCGGTGATCCTGCTGCTGGTGCTGCTGGTGTCGATGGCGATCACCGCGCTCTATGGCTGGACCATCGAGCGCATTGCCTACCGGCCCCTGCGTCATTCCTTCCGCCTCGCCCCGATGCTGTCGGCGATCGGCATGTCCTTCGTTCTGACCAACTACTCGCAGGTCGCGCAAGGCGCCCGCGTCAAGCCGATCCCGCCCTTCATCACCGGCGGTTACACGCTGCATGAGAGCAACGACGGCTTCGTCATCCAGCTCTCCAACATCCAGATCATGGTGGTCGTCACCACCGTCGTGCTGTTGGCACTCTTCACCTGGCTGGTGTCGCGTACCCGGCTTGGGCGTGACATGCGCGCCTGCGAGCAGGACCAGACCATGGCCGCACTGCTCGGCGTCAACGTCGACCGCACCATCTCCATGACTTTCGTGATCGGCGCTGCGCTCGCCGCGGTCGCCGGCCTGATGTACCTGCTTTATTACGGGACGGTCGATTTCTTCATGGGCTTCGTCGCCGGCATCAAGGCGTTCACCGCCGCCGTGCTCGGCGGCATCGGCTCGCTGCCGGGCGCGATGCTCGGCGGCCTCGCGATCGGCCTGATCGAGACGTTCTGGTCGGCCTATTTCTCGGTCGGGTACAAGGACGTCGCGGCGTTCTCGATCCTGATCGTCGTGCTGATCTTCATGCCGACCGGCCTGCTCGGCCGTCCCGAAGTCGAAAAAGTCTGACGGTCGCGCGCGTGACAGTTTCCTCGAGCAATACGGCCAAACCTGCAACGGGCATTCCCGCTCTCCTCAAGACCGCCTTCATCAACGCGCTGATCGCACTGGTGCTGTTCTCGCTGATGGTCGGCATCCGCACCGAGGCGGGCTCCGACGGCCAACTCACCTACTGGACCCGCTTCGGCGAGCTCGCCTCCCTCGTCGCCGCCGTGTTCGGCGGCTCGATCGTGCTCGAGCTCTTGCGACAGTGGATCGGTCCCAGCGGCACCGACAAGCTGGTGCCACCGGCTGTACGCAGCGGCATGTCGTTTCTGGGCCGCTACCTGGCGCCCGCGCTTCTGATCTTCACGGTGCTTGTGCCCGTGATCTTCTATGATCAGCGCTATATCCTCGACCTCGCGATCCTCGTGCTCACCTATGTCATGCTCGGCTGGGGGCTGAACGTCGTGGTCGGGCTCGCCGGCCTGCTCGATCTCGGCTACGTCGCCTTCTACGCGGTGGGCGCCTATTCCTACGCGCTGCTTGCCACCAATTTCGGCTGGTCGTTCTGGGTCTGCCTGCCGCTTGCCGGCATTCTTGCCGCGTTCTGGGGCGTGCTGCTCGGCTTCCCCGTGCTCCGCCTGCGCGGCGACTACCTCGCCATCGTGACGCTCGCCTTCGGCGAAATCATCCGCCTCGTCATCATCAACTGGCAGGAACTCACCGGCGGCCCCAACGGCGTCTCCAGCATTCCGCGCCCCTCGTTCTTCGGCATCCCGCTGGACAACAGCGACAACGGGCTCGCCGCCAGGCTCGGCATCGAATATTCGCCGACCCACCGCATCGTCTTCCTGTTCTATCTGATCCTGGCACTCGCGCTGCTCACCAACTGGGTGACGATCCGGCTGCGTCGCCTGCCGATCGGCCGCGCCTGGGAGGCCTTGCGCGAGGACGAGGTCGCCTGCCGCGCGCTCGGCATCAACACCACGACCACCAAGCTCACGGCGTTCGCGACCGGCGCCATGTTCGGCGGCTTTGCCGGTGCGTTCTTCGCGACGCGCCAGGGCTTCATCAGCCCGGAATCCTTCACCTTCCAGGAATCGGCGCTGGTGCTCGCCATCGTCGTGCTCGGCGGCATGGGCTCGCAGCTCGGCGTCGCGCTCGCCGCGCTCGCCATGATCGGCGGCTTCGAGCTGTTCCGCGGCCTCGAGACCTATCGCATGCTGGTGTTCGGCATGGCCATGGTGCTAATCATGATCTGGCGGCCGCGCGGCCTGATCGGCCATCGCGCGCCGACCGTGTATCTGACCAAGGCGCAGGCGATCTCCTCCGACCTCGTCAAGGAAGGGCACGGATGAGCGGCGACAAGATTCTCGACGTCGACCGGCTGACCATGCGCTTCGGTGGCATCGTCGCCGTGCACGACCTGTCGTTTGCGGCCGAGCGGAAGAAGATCACCGCACTGATCGGACCGAACGGCGCCGGCAAGACCACCGTGTTCAACTGCATCACCGGCTTCTACAAGCCGAGCGGCGGCGCCATTCGCCTCACCCATGACGACGGCAAGGTGATTGCGCTGGAGCGGCTGAACGATTTCCGCATCGCCAAGCAGGCCAAGGTGGCGCGCACCTTCCAGAACATCCGCCTGTTTCCCGGCATGACCGCGCTGGAAAACCTGATGGTGGCGCAGCACAACGCGCTGATGCGCGCCTCCGGCTTCACCTTTCTGGGCCTCGTCGGCGCGCCCGGCTACCGCGACGCCGAAAAGCGCGCGATCGACCTCGCCACCGACTGGCTGAAGCGGGTCAATTTGCTCGACCGCGCCGACGATGCCGCCGGCAATTTCGCCTATGGCGACCAGCGCCGGCTCGAGATCGCGCGCGCGATGTGCACCGAGCCGGCGCTGCTGTGCCTAGACGAGCCTGCCGCGGGTCTCAACGCGCGCGAGAGCGCAGCCTTGAGCGAGCTCCTGCTCTCGATCCGCAACGAGCTCGGCACCTCGATCCTGCTGATCGAGCACGACATGTCGGTCGTGATGGAGATCTCCGACCACATCGTGGTGATGGACCATGGCGTCAAGATCGCGGAAGGCTCTCCGCGCGAGATCCGCGACGATCCCAAGGTGATCGCCGCCTATCTCGGCACCGACGAGGAAGAGGCCGTGGCGGTGATGGAGAGCGGGTCGTGACGTCGTCCGCCCCCCTGCTGTCGATCCGGGGCCTGCGCGCCGCCTACGGCAAGATCGAGGCGCTAAAGGGCGTCGATGTCGAGATCAGCGCCGGCGAGATCGTCGCGCTGATCGGCGCCAACGGCGCCGGCAAGTCGACGCTGATGATGACGATCTTCGGCAAGCCGCGCGCCCGCGCCGGCCAGATCCTGTACGAAGGCCGCGACATCACCGACGTTCCCACCCATGAGATCGCCCATTTGCGCATCGCGCAATCGCCGGAAGGCCGTCGCATCTTCCCGCGCATGAGCGTGGCGGAAAACCTCCAGATGGGAGCGGATGCCACCGGCTGCACCGACGCCGAACGCGAGGCCACGCTGCAACGCGTGTTCACGCTGTTCCCGCGCCTGAAGGAGCGCTACGCCCAGCGCGGCGGAACGCTGTCCGGCGGCGAGCAGCAGATGCTGGCAATCGGCCGCGCCCTGATGAGCCGCCCCCGCCTGCTTCTGCTCGACGAGCCCTCGCTCGGGCTGGCGCCGCTGATCGCGCGCCAGATTTTCGATGCGATCCGCACCCTGAACCGCCAGGACGGCCTGACGGTCCTGATCGTCGAGCAGAACGCCAACCATGCGCTGAAGCTCGCCCATCGCGGTTACGTCATGGTCAACGGCCTGATCACGCTGGCCGGGACCGGCGCCGAGTTGCTGCAGCGCCCCGAGATTCGCGCCGCCTACCTGGAAGGCGGCCGGCACGGCTGAGGCTGCCCGACGGCGGCGCACGTGCGGCCGAATATGGCGAGATATCTCCGCCATTGCCCGTATTTTGCCGGTGACTTCTCCCGAGATTCATTCGAGAATGGTGCCGGTTTGAACCGGGCATACCCGGCAACTTCCACAGGCGACCACCCGCGAGGTATCTCATGAAATCACTGAAGCTCATCGGTCTGGCATTCGGCGCATCGATCGCGCTATCGAGCGCGGCGTTCGCGCAGGATGTCACCATCGCAGTCGCCGGCCCGATGACCGGCGGCGAGTCCGCCTTCGGCCGCCAGATGAAGAACGGCGCCGAGTTGGCCGTGGCCGATATCAACG
Organism: Bradyrhizobium sp. Pa8; assembly: GCF_052588265.1. Classification (NCBI taxonomy): domain Bacteria; kingdom Pseudomonadati; phylum Pseudomonadota; class Alphaproteobacteria; order Hyphomicrobiales; family Nitrobacteraceae; genus Bradyrhizobium; species Bradyrhizobium sp. Pa8. Next base: position 6,185,877 of record NZ_CP176767.1, read on the forward strand.
CCGCCGGCGGCGTCAACGGCAAGAAGCTCGCGCTCAACGTCGAGGACGACGCCTGCGATCCCAAGCAGGCGCGCTCGATCGCCGAGAAGATCGCCGGCGCCAAGATCCCGTTCGTCGCCGGGCACTATTGCTCGTCGTCGTCGATCCCGGCCTCGGAAGCCTATGCCGACGGCAACGTGCTCCAGATCACCCCGGCCTCCACCAACCCGCTCTTCACCGAACGCAAGCTCTGGAACGTGGCGCGCGTCTGCGGCCGCGACGACCAGCAGGGCCTGATCGCCGCTCAGTACATCGCGAAGAACTTCAAGGGCAAGAACATCGCGATCCTCAACGACAAGACCACCTACGGCAAGGGTCTCGCCGATGAAACCAAGAAGGCGCTCAACAAGGCCGGCATCACCGAGAAGATGTACGAGTCCTACAACAAGGGCGACAAGGACTTCAACGCGATCGTGTCGCGCCTGAAGAAGGACAACATCGACCTCGTCTATGTCGGCGGCTACCATCAGGAGTCCGGGCTGATCGTGCGGCAGATGCGCGACCAGGGCCTCAAGACGATACTGATGGCCGGCGATGCGCTCGCCGACAAGGAGTTCGCCTCCATCACCGGCCCAGCCGGCGAAGGCACGCTGTTCACCTTCGGCCCTGATCCGCGCAACAAGCCGACCGCGAAGAAAATCGTCGACGCCTTCAAGGCCAAGAACATCGACCCCGAGGGCTACACGCTCTATACCTACGCGGCGATGCAGGTCTGGTCGCAGGCGGCCAAGAAGGCCGGGACCACCGACGCCAAGAAGGTCATGGAGGCGATGAAGGCCGGCAAGTGGGACACCGTGATCGGTCCGATCGAGTATGACGCCAAGGGCGACATCAAGCAGCTCGACTACGTCGTCTACAAATGGGACGCCAAGGGCGGCTACGCCGAGATCAAGGGCAGCGGCACCTGAGACAGGATGCCTGACCTTTTAATCAGATCAATCCAACGCCCCGGTTCGCCGGGGCGTTTTCTTTCGCCGTACGGTCACACGGCTGCGGAGAGCTCGCCGCCGGCCGCAGCCTGGGCCTTGTGGAGCGCCTGCAGGAGATCGTTCGGCCGAAATGGCTTTTGCAAGCACACTACGTCGGCCAGACCAGGCGCCTCGCCCATGAAGTCCAGGGCGGTCATGCCGGAGACCGCGACGATCGGAAATCCGGGAACTCGCTCGCGAATGGCCACCATGACGTCGACGCCGCTGGTGTCGGCCAGGAAAATATCGACGATCGCTGCATCGAAAGCGCCCTCGCTGAAGGCTTTCAGGCCCGCTGCCCCGCTCTCGGCTTCGACGACGTCAAAACGGTTGACCCGAAGAACGATCGCGACCATGGCGCGGACCTCCTTCTGGTCGTCGACAACGAGGACACGGCGCATGGGAACAACTCCCGGATACGTATCATTATTTGGTTCAATTCACCGCAAGTGCCCGGCAAGGCAGTATGAGTCCGTCCCGGTAAATCACCTCTTACCAGTTACCCATTCCAAGTCCCACTCCAAGTTAAGTAAGCTGTAACCTTCGGTTGAGTCGCATGCGCTTTCTGTCAGGATGCGCGCCCGGAGCGGGCTACCATGCGGGTAGCGGCTTCCCGGCCGGAAGAGATTGACGTAGGAGGTGATCATGCCGGCTTACGAGAGATCGACGTGCTAGCGCCTAACGACCGAAGCACATTCCTGTCGACCTTGCCGGCTACGCGAAGCGATCGCAGGGCGGCATTGGCGATCGTCGGCATCTCCGCGATCCTGTTCGCGCTGGCCGTACCGTTTGCGGGCTTGCCGCTCGTCCAGGTGCCGGCCTTCGTGGCGAGCTACCAGTCGGCGCTCGCTGTCAGCGACATCATCACCGCCGTCTTGCTGCTGTCGCAGTTCGCCGTACTGCGCAGCCGCGCGCTGCTGCTGCTGTCAACCGGCTATCTGTTCACGGCGGGCGCCGCGATGACCCACGCCGTCACCTTCCCCGGGCTGTTCGCCCCGGCCGGATTGTTCGGTGCAGGCTCGCAGACCACCGTCTGGCTCTACATGATCTGGCACGCCGGTTTCCCGCTGTTCGTGCTGGCCTATGCCTGGCTCAAGGACGGCAACGGCGGCAACAGGATTGCGGGCGCGACGGCTCCCGCGATCGCTCTCTCCGTCGCCGGCGTGTTCGTCGCGTTGACCGTGTTCGCCTGGCTGGTGACTGCGCAGCACGGCCTGCTGCCGGTCCTGCTCAAGGACGGCCACTACACCCCCACCATGATCGGCGTGGTGTCGTTCGTGTGGTCCCTGAGCTTCGCGGCGCTGGTCACGCTGTGGTTTCGCAAGCCGCACACGGTGATCGACGTCTGGCTCATGGTCACGATGTGCGCATGGCTGTTCGACATCGCGCTGTCGGCGATCGTCAACGTCGCGCGTTTCGACCTCGGCTTCTATGCCGGCCGGCTCTACGGCCTCGGTGCGTCGAGTTTCGTGCTCGCGGTGCTGCTCATCGAGAACGTGCGTCTCCAGGCCAACACGGCAGGCATGGTCGGCGCGCTGCAGCGGCAGTCGAGCTCGGAGCGGAACTATTATGCCGAGCGCGAGCGGCTGTTCAGCGCCGTCGTCGAATCCTCCAACGACGCCATCATCACGAAGTCGCTCGACGGCACCATCACGTCCTGGAACAAGGCGGCCGAGCGCGTCTTCGGCTACTCCGCGAGCGAGGCGATCGGCCGCCAGGTCGATATCATCATGCCCGAGGGCCAGCGCGAGGAAGTGGCCGAAATGCTGGCCCGCACCCGCAACGGCGAGGTCATCGACCAGCACGAGACCGTGCGGCTGCACAAGAGCGGCCAGCCGATCGACGTCCTGCTGAGCCAGGTCCCGCTGCGATCGACCGACGGCAAGATCATCGGCGCCTCCAAGGTCGCTCGCGACATCACCGAGCGGAAGCGGGCGGAATCCGCCCTCAACCGCGAGATCGAGGAGCGCCAGCGCATCTTCGAGACCTCGCAGGACCTGATCCTCGTGACCGACGGTTACGGCAATTTCATCCAGATCAGCCCGAGCGTGAAGGACATCCTCGGGTTCAAGCCGGAGGACATGATCGGGCACAGCGCCATCGAGTTCATTCACCCCGACGACCTCGACAAGACCCGGGGCGAGATGCGCGCGGCGCGGCGTGGCGCGGTCAAGCGCAGCTTCGAGGCGCGCTACTACCACTACGACGGTCACGAGGTGACGCTGAACTGGATGGGCACCTGGTCGGAGCCGGTGAAGCGCCATTTCTTCATCGGCCGCGACCTCACCGAGAAGCAGGCCGCGGAGGCCCAGTTCAGGCAGGTCCAGAAAATGGACTCCATCGGCCAGCTGACCGGCGGCGTCGCCCACGATTTCAACAACGTACTGACCGTCATCACCGGCACGATCGGCATCCTCGCGGATGCGGTGGCCGACCGTCCCGAGCTCGCCGCCATCACCAAGCTGATCGACGACGCCGCCGAACGCGGCGCGCAACTGACCAAGCACCTGCTCGCCTTCGCCCGCAAGCAGCCGCTCCAGCCGCGCGAGATCGACGTCAATGCGCTGGCGCTCGAAGCCGCCAAGCTGCTGCACCCGACCCTCGGCGAGCAGATCACCATCATGCCGCAGCTCACCGAGGATGCCTGGCCGGCGCTGGTCGACCCGGGCCAGCTTTCCACCGCGATCCTCAATCTCGCCCTGAACGCGCGCGACGCCATGCCGGACGGCGGCACACTGGTGCTGGAGACCCGCAACATCTTCCTCGACGACGGCTATGCCAGCATGAATCCCGACGTCGTCGCCGGCAGCTATGTGATGATCGCGGTCAGCGACACCGGCACCGGCATTCCACCGGACCTGATGGAGCGGGTGTTCGACCCGTTCTTCACCACCAAGGAGGTCGGCAAGGGCACCGGGCTCGGGCTTAGCATGGTGTTCGGCTTCGTCAAGCAGTCCGGCGGCCACATCAAGATCTACAGCGAGGAAGGCCACGGCACGAGCGTGAAGATCTACCTGCCGCGCTCGAGCGGCGTGCAGGAGACCGAGTACGAGTCGCTCCAGAACGTGCCGATCGCCGGGGGCGACGAGAAGATCCTGATCGTCGAGGACGACGCGCTGGTACGGCAATATGTCGTGACCCAGATCAAGAGCCTCGGCTATGCCGCGCTCGAAGCCGCCAACGCCGCCGAAGCCCTCACCATCATCGATGCCGACAAGGGCATCGACCTGCTCTTCACCGACATCATCATGCCGGGCCACATGAACGGCCGCCAGCTCGCGGACGAGGCGGTGCGGCGGCGTCCCGACCTGAAGACGCTGTTCACCTCGGGCTACACCGAGAACGCCATCGTCCATCACGGCCGGCTCGATTCCGGCGTGCTGCTGCTGGCCAAGCCCTATCGCAAATCCGAGCTTGCCAAGATGCTCAGGACGGCGCTGGCGAGTTGAGCGCGCGGCATCGGTGCGCTATCGCTGATGGCGCACTTTTTCAGCCGACGGAGCCGCCTTGAAAAATCTCCTCACCGATATCGCCGGCGTCCGGGTCGGCCATGCCGGGGATGCGAAAATCGCCTCTGGCACGACGGCGATCATCTTCGATGCCCCGGCGGTCGCGGCGATCGACGTGCGCGGCGGCGGGCCCGGCACGCGCGAGGATGCGCTGCTCGATCTTGCCAGCACGGTCGAGCGCGTTGACGCGATTGCGCTGTCCGGCGGCTCCGCCTTTGGCATCGAAGCCGGCGGCGGCGTCCAGGCCTGGCTTGCCGAACAGGGCCGCGGCTTCCGGATTCGTGAGGCGGTGATCCCGATCGTGCCGGGCGCCATCGTGTTCGATCTGCTCAACGGCGGCGACAAGGCCTGGGGTCGCTTCGCGCCCTATCGCGATCTCGGTTACGCGGCAGCTGTGGCCGCGGGCCACGATTTCGCGCTGGGCAGCGTCGGCGCGGGCCTCGGCTGTACCACCGCGACCTTCAAGGGCGGGCTCGGCTCGGCCTCGGCGGTCCTGCCCAACGGCATCAAGGTGGCCGCCATCATGGTCGTCAACGCGGTCGGCAGCGCAACCGTCGGCGAGGGACCGTGGTTCTGGGCGGCGCCGTTCGAGGAGAACGGCGAGTTCGGCGGGCGCGGCCTGCCAGCCAAGTTCACGCCGGACATGCTGGCGATGCGCATCAAGGGCGGCCCCGCCGCGAGCGCGCGCGAGAACACCACGATCGGCGCCGTCGTCACCGATGCCACGCTGACCAAGGCCCAGGCCAAGCGGCTGGCGATGATCGCCCACACCGGATTTGCCCGCGCCATCTATCCGGTGCATGCCCCGACCGACGGCGACGTGCTGTTTGCGGCGGCGACCTGCGAGAAGCCGATCGAGCCGCTGGTCGGCCTCACCGAGCTCGGCACGGTCGCCGCCAACGTGGTCGCGCGCGCGATCGCGCGCGGTGTGTACAGCGCGACGGCGCTGCCGTTTGCGGGAGCATTACCGGCGTGGAAGGACCGCTTCGGCGCGTAAGGGGCACGCGCCTCTCACGACATATCGCGCGTCATCGCCCGGCGAAGACCGGGCGATGCAGTATTCCAGAGACAGTTGTGATTGAACCGAGAAGCCGCGGCGTACTGGATGCCCCCGGTCCCGGCTCCGCCAAGGCTACGCCGGGGCCACTAGGGTGCTCGGCCGCCGAAGCTTTAGCGAAGGCGGCAAGCCGGGACATGACAGCGAGTGGGCGTCAGATGCTCATCGACATCGACGAGCCGGCGGCCGCTGAGGCGCCTTGCCCCTGCCCGCCTTGCCGCTGCATCAACTGCGCGAACAGATCGTAGGCCGAATTACGGGAGCTGGAGGCGCCCGGGACCGTCGTCGACATCTTGAAGCCGTCGGCGTAGGTGACGGTGGTGGTGGTCGAGCCATCGGCGGCGGTCGTCGTGGTCGAGGTCGATCCGCCGCTCGACTTCGAGGCGGAATCCGATCCGTCGCCGGAGCCGCCGGCACCGTGGGCATGGTGGCCGTGATGACCGCTCTTCAGCGCCTTCGACATCTCATCCAGACTGACGCTGCCGTCGGAATTCGTATCCATCTTCGAGAACACGTCATCGGCCTGCGCGAGGTTGGTGCCGCCGGCCCCCAGCGCGTTCTCGAATTCGGACTTGGTAATCTTGCCGTCGCCATCCCCGTCGATCTGAGAGAACAGGTCCTTCAGCGCAGCGTCCCGGCTCGTCGAGGTCGAAGACGTCGAGCTCGACGAGGTCGAGCTGGCCGCGCTGCCGGTGCTGTCCGTCGACTGGCTTTGCGCGGCGAACAGCGCGTTCATCGTCTCCGGCGAGATCTGCGGAGTTTTGCCCGCGTTGACCGACGAGGTCGCGTTGCCCGTCGTGCTGCTGCCGCTGTCGATCGCGAACGGATTGGTCGGCGCGCTCTGCGAAGACCCTGTCTTCTGGGTCGACGAGGACGATTTCGAGTTCGTCAGCGACTGGATCGCGTCGAGCGCAGTCGATACGGCGCCAAGGGCGAACAACATTGCACAACTCCAACCGATGCGGCACGCCGCAGCCAATGTTCTGACGGTGATGTCAGCAAGCGTCGTGCCAGCGCAAAAAGCTCAATGAAATCCGCCTTCGCGACGCCTGGCGCGGCTCGGGAACACCGGCAATTCATGCCGGTCGCGGCAGAAATTTCCGCCCACAGGAAGCACGCCACCCCTGCATTGCCCGGCTGAGAGGCCCATGTTAGGCGAACATCATCTTTCACGGCCGCCACGGGACACCGCGCCATGACCCAAGCCTTCACTCCCCGCCCCCTGGCCATCGCGCCCTCGATCCTCGCCTCGGACTTCTCCAAGCTCGGCGAAGAGGTGCGCGCGGTGGACGCGGCCGGCGCCGACTGGATCCATCTCGATGTGATGGACGGTCATTTCGTTCCCAACATCTCCTACGGCCCCGACGTCATCAAGGCGATGCGCCCGCACACCAAGAAGATCTTCGACGCGCATCTGATGATCTCGCCCTGCGACCCCTATCTCGAGGCCTTCGCCAAAGCCGGTTGCGACCACATCACCGTGCATGCGGAAGCCGGTCCCCATCTGCACCGCTCGCTCCAGGCGATCCGCGCGCTCGGTAAGAAGGCCGGCGTCTCACTCAATCCGGGCACGCCGATCAGCGTGCTCGAATACGTTATCGACCTCGTCGACCTCGTGCTGGTGATGTCGGTCAATCCCGGTTTCGGCGGCCAGGCCTTCATCCCCTCCGCGATCGGCAAGATCCGCGACATCCGCGCGATGACGGCGGGACGTCCGATCGACATCGAGGTCGATGGCGGCGTCGGTCCCGATGTCGCGGGTCCCCTGGCCGCTGCGGGCGCCAATGCCTTCGTGGCCGGCACCTCCGTGTTCAAGGGCGGCACGCAGGAAGCGTACAAGACCAACATCGCCGCGATCCGCAACGCCGCGGCAGGTGCACGCGGCGAAGCGATCTGAGGCGCAAGCAAGACATTCGCTGAAAGGCTGCGGATCTTGCGGGTGTTGCGGCGCGCAATGCCTAAAATTGCAATCTTAATCCGTACTCCTCCGGGCTTCCCTGATTCGCGCAAATCACCGCTAGTGATTCTTGCCTGTTTTCGCGGGAGCACATCATGACGACGACCCTGGTTTGGACTGGCGTGGCGTTGTGGCTTGGTTTCAGTGCGTTTGTTGTGTTTGGCCCATCGGCCGGACCGGCGAGGGTGCCGGCACGTTCGGCCCGCATCGTCCGTCGCGACTGGTATCGGGCCTGAGCCCATGCAGATCGCGCTCGTGAAGCGTCAAGCGAAGCGCAGGTGCCGCATCCCGCGGCGCCCGCATCCTGACCTCGACTATTTCTTCGGTCGGCTCGAACGCACCGAAGGCGAGAGGCGCGACGACACCGGGCCCGAGATGGCGGACCTGGATCCCCCGCTCCGGTCACCGCGCCGGCATTGAATTCTATTCTGGACCACGCCCGATGAAACCGCACTGCCCGAACTGCCTGAAGGAAATGACCAAGGCATCTGCGTCGCGTAACCTCTTCAATTGCGAGCCCTGCCGCGAGATCATCCAGTATTTCGGCGGCGGCGCGGATCACGGCGAGCCCGGCCCGCAATTCTGCTGGCCGATCCGCCGCAAGCGCTCCGTCCACGCCGCCCACGCGGCGTGATCTTTCCTAGCCCCACACGACGCCGGCGTCTGGTTTCGCCGCAGCCATCCGCGGCGGCCGCACCACAGTGACGGTGCAGGCCGCCTCCGAGGCCACCTTGGCCGAGACGCTGCCGAGCAGCGTGCGGCGGAACGAGCTCTGCCGCGCGCCGATGATGACGTGGTCGACCTGGTTGACCTCGGCGAATTCCAGCAGCGCCGCGGCGGGGTCGACGGCCTCCAGCACGTGAACCGACAGCCGGCTCTCATCCAGCTTGAGCGGCGTCGCCCAATGCCGGAGCGCGACCAGCCGGTCGATATGCTTGTTGGAGCCCTGCTCGTCGAGCGTCCGGTCGATCGCGATGCGGTTGAGCTTGAGCACGTTGACGCAGGCAAGCCGCGCCGACGGCAGCGTCGCGAGAATGCGCTCGGTCGTCACGCGCAACGCCTCGTTCAGTTCGCCCGCGCCTTCCACCGTGTCGAGCGCGACCGCGAGGATCGGGCTGGAGGCGATTTGCGCGGCGACGTCCGATTTCGCGCGCGGCGCCATGACACCCAGGTTGAAGCGCCGCCGCCAGGCGACGCTTAACGGGTCGCGCTTCAGCCGTTCCGAACGCGCGGTGAGCTTGACCTGGTCCGGATGAGCGAGATCGAAGGCGAGCTGGGATGCGGTCGGATAGCGCCACACCGGCTCGATCTCGAGACAGCGCAGCACCACCTCCTGAAGCCAGGGCGGATAGTCCGCGCGCAATTCGCGCGGCGGATGCGGATCGCGCCACAGCCGGCGACGCATCGCGCGCAGCGTCTCGCCCTCGCCGAAGGGACGCTCGCCGGTGGTGAAGAAATAGAGCAGCACGCCCAGCGAAAACAGATCGCTGCGCGGATCGTCGCGCACCCCCAACAACCGCTCGGGCGCCATGTAGGGCGCGGTGCCGTAAGGCAGGCGGAATTCTTCCTGCAACAGGTCCGGCAGATGGTTGTGGTGCGACAGGCCGTAATCGATCAGGACCGCCTCGCCGCTATCGCGGAACATGATGCTGCTCGGCTTGATGTCGTGATGGATCACGTTCTGCCGGTGCAGATCGGCCAGCGCGGCGGCGATCTTCGCGACGAGCTGCCGCGCCTCCTCGTATGGGAGCGGCAGATCGGGCAGCCGCTTGTAGAGCGTGGTCCCGGGAATGCGCTCGATCACGGCGTAGGCCTGGTGCGCGAAGTCGCCGGTGCCGAAACACGAGGGCACGTGCGGCCCGGCGAGCCGCGGCAAGATCATCATCTCCATCTCGAACGAGACGATCGCGGCGGGGTCCTCGCCCTCCGACACCCGCGGAATCTTCATCAGCAGCGGCACGTCGATGGCGGGATGGGTGACGGTCCACAGCGTCGCCATGCCGCCGGCATGGACGCATTCGCCGATGGTGTAGCCGTCGATCTCGGCGCCTGATTTGACCAGGGATTGCGGCATCGCCGTCAGCGTCCCTGCGACAGCCGGTCGGCGAGCCAGGGCGGCAGGCCGTTCTCGCGAATCTTGTTCGCCGCGCTCGCAATGTCATAGGGCGCGCGGCAATAGGTGATCTGGCACGACACGGTGTCGAACAGCACGAAGGCTGCGGACGGATCGCCATCGCGAGGCTGACCCACCGAGCCGAGCACGGCCAGCCATTGCCGCCCGCGCAGCAGCGGCACGGAAACGTCGGTCTTGGGCACGAGGCTCGTCATCTTCGCCGTCACCGACATCGAATAGAGCGCCGGGCGATGGATGTGGCCGCAGAAAGTGACATGGGCGGGCGTCGATATCAGGCTCTTGGCGGCATCCACCGTCGAACGGACATAGTGCCAGCGCTGCGGGCTCGAGGCCTCCGAGTGGACGTAAAGGCGCTCCTTCTCATCCACCAGCATCGGCAACTCGGCGAGGAACCGCCGCTGCGCGACGTCGAGCCGCCCGCGCGTCCATTCGATCGCGATCTGCGCCTCCGCATTCATGGCTTCGGTCGTGGTGTTGACCGCCTCGTCATGATTGCCGCGGATGGCGATGGCGCCCTCCCGGACCAGACCCATCACGGTATCCACGACCCATTCCGGATCGGCGCCATAGCCGACGAAATCGCCGAGCAGGACGAACCGCTCCGCGCCCTTCGCGCGGGCAACCTTCAGGCAGGCCTCGAACGCCTGCCGGTTGCCGTGGATATCCGAGAAGACAGCGAGAAGCACGCACCCTCCACCCCAAAGGCCTTATCGGAAGCCGATAAGGCCAAATTGAGGGACGTCAAGAAGATGCGCCAGTGCCGGTGCGTTTTCCAGCGTGCCCCTGAGGCGATGGTGAAGAGCCTATTGCTCGTCCTTCGGCGGCATCCTGGGCGGCGGAATCGGGGTGAACACCGCGCCTTGCGCGCCGGCGGGTGGTGCCAGGAATTCGCCGGTCGAGGAATCGCCGCCGCTGGTCTCCAGAATGGTCTTGGGCGTCACATATTCCCGGACCATGTCGATCAGACTGCCATCGCCGCCGCCAAAATCGGCGGCGCGGCCGCCTTGCGGATGTCCCAGCGCGATCTCGTTCTCCGCGGCATGGGTCTTGTCGGCCAGCCTGTCATTGTAGGGCACACGAAAGGCGCGCGGGATGCCGCTCGGCCGATTGTCCTCGTCGAGCTGCTCGACCCAGAGATAGATCGAGCCGGGATCGCCCTCCAGCGAATGCGGCTCGACGATGCGGGCCTTCAGCAGCTTGAAGGTGGCGGGCAGCCGGTCGGCGCTGGCCCAGCCCAGCAGCCCGCGCATCTCGCTGAAGCTGACGACATAGAAGGCGCTGGTCACGACCACCGCGACGGCCTTCAACGACCAGTGCAGCCGCGCATAGACCAGCACCACCAGCAGCAGCGCGCCGATGACGGCGTAGGCGACCGACAGCGTGAGGATGACCGTCTGCAGGCTAGTCACGGCGCACCCTCACGGCGTTCTTGCTCACCCCCGTCCGCGGGTCGAGATCGGCGCCGTTGCGCCAACTGCTGCGGAACGTCTCCAGCAGCGATTTCGGCCGCTGGTCCACATTGATGACCTTTCCCTCTGCATCGAGCCGGAACCGCACCGCGGTCTTCTCGTCGCCGGTGTGGTCGAGCGTGAACTTGTTGTCGAAGACCACCTGCGCGGTCGGATTGAGCTTCTGCACCTTCACATTGGCCTGGACCGGTTCGCCGGTCGTCGCCACGAAATGCGAGACGTTGACGGTGTATTCGCCGGCGACGATGCCGCGCACGGTGACGATCTCCTCGCGGATCGGCGAGGCGATCTTCTTGCCGTTGACCATGATGAAGTCGTTGGCCCCGCCCCGGTCGTCGCGATCGAGCGTGAGGAAGCCGGCTTCGCGGTGGCGATACCAGGCGATGTTGCCGGCGGGATCCTGCACGAACAGATCGAGATCGTCTGGATGGCTGTCCGGCCAGTCCAGCGTGATCATGAACTCGGCCTTGGAATCGATCTTGCCGTCCTTGGCATCGGGCGACACCGCGAGAAGCGCGAGGAAGAACAGGAAGGCGATCACCTGGAGCGCCTTGAACAGCATCACGCCCAGGGGATCGAACGGCTCCTCGCGCGGATAGAGACCGAAATCATCCATCATGACGCGGTTCCAGCGCCTTTGCGTTCCAGCACCGGCGTCACATAGGTCTCGGTCAGCACCACCGCGTCCGAGAACACCCGCTGGGTCGCGGCGTCCAGCATGTAATACTGGATGCGGACCAGGATCGAGCCGACGAGGCCCGCCAGCGTGGTGTACATCGCGACCGCCATGCCGTCGCTCATCAGCCCCATCGAGGAGCGCATCGCGACCTTGTCGGCGGCATCCAGCCCCGCGATCGGCGCCAGCATGATGATGAAGCCGATGATGGTGCCGAGCAGGCCGAGCTTCATCAGCGTGTCCGAGACGAAGGCACCGAACCCGTTGGAGCCGCGCAGGCGGTCTGCCAGCGTTCGCAGCAGCAGCGTCTGGTCGACCGCCCGGTAGTCCTGCGCGGCCGCTTTCGTCACGAGGCTCTCGATGTGGTCCCGCACCAGCCCGCGTGGCAGCGCGGCCGCGCTGGCATCGAGCGCCTTGCTGCCCCCGGGCGCCGCGAGCACCGACCGGCACCGCCGCGCCGCCGCGCCTTCACGGGCAATCGCCCGTGTCCGCAGGAAGCAATGGCCGCAGGTGACGACATAAAGCAGCGCGATCACGCTGGAAATGTAGGTGCGGTCCGAGGTCAGCATCAGGCGGATCAGGCCGAAGCGCCACAGCAGCACGACGGCGAAGATCGACAGCCCGGTGAAGATCATCCAGAACAGCAGCGCGCTGCGCTCGGATGGGTCGGCAGCAGACCCCGCGATCGGTCCAATCGTCATCGAACTCATGCTGCACTGCTCCTGGCTTGCAGGGATCGGCCTGCAACGATTCCACCCCGATTAGATCAAAGCCGCCGCGCGCGGTCCAAAGAGCCATGCCCAATCCAGCTTGGGAAATTTGCCCGAGCTGCAATCCGGCCCAAACCCCGCAATTGGCAAGGCACGGCGGCGTTGTTAGGCTGACCTTACCAAACGTTGAGGGTGATCGCATGCGCCTCGTGCTTCAGCTTGTCGCCCGTCTGCTTCTCATCGTCGCGCTCTGCCTTGGCGCTGCAACCGTCTGGGCCACGTTCGACGCCTATCGCAGCGTCGACCGGGCGACCGCGGCCTCGGCGCAGCGGGTCGCGCAGGCGCTTCAGGCGCTGTACTGGCACGAGTTCTTGTTGCGCAGCAGCAGAACGCGCGAGCAGCTCTTGCCGGTTCCGGAGTGGCGCACGCTGGAGACGATGAAGCTGATCTCGCCCGGCGTCTGCGTCGAGTTCCAGCCGGCCATCGCATTCGAAAGGCCGCTCTGCGGCCAGAGCGTGGGGCTGGGCAAGACGCCGCCGCACTGGTTCACCGCGATCGTACCCATCTTCCTCGGCAGCCACGCCGAAGTGATAAGGCCCGTCAGTCCCCGCGCGGCAGCCGCCGGAACGGTCGTCGCGACGCCGGATGCCGCAGCGGCCATCTCGCTTGCCTGGGAGTATCTCCTCAACGTGGTCGATGTCGCGCTTCTGATGGCGGCGGCGATCGCGCTGCTGGCGTCGCTCGCCATCGCGCACGCGCTGGCGCCGGCGCGCACCATCGTCACCGCGCTCCAGCGCATGGCGCGGGGCCAGTATCGCACGAAACTGCCGCGCTTCCGCTCCATGGAGCTGGCGATGATCGGCAGCGCGGTCGGCGAGCTCGGCGGCCGGCTGGAGGAAGCCACCGAACAGCGTGCGGCGCTGACAAGGCGCCTGATCGAGATCCGTGACGACGAACGCCGCGCGCTCGCCCGCGAGCTGCACGACGAGTTCGGCCAAAATCTCTCCGCCATCCTCGCCTTCGCCAACACGATCGAGACCGCCAGCGCGAAAGAGAGCAAGGATAACGGAATCGCGCAGGACGCGCGCATGATCTCGCAGGCCACCCATCATCTGATGGCCTCGCTGCGCGATGCGCTCAAACGCCTGCGCAATCCCCTGCCCGAGGAGCTTGGGCTCGAGGCCAGCCTGGTCAATCTGGTGGACAGCTGGCGCTCGCAAAGCGCAGCGCAGCCGACCATCCGGCTCGACCTCAAGGGCGACCTCACCGACATCAGCGGCCCGGCCGCCACCACCGCCTATCGCGTGGCGCAGGAATGCCTGACCAACGCACTGCGCCACAGCTCGGCGCGCGAGATCTCCTTGCGCATCGAGCGGCGCGCCGGTGACGACGACGCGTTGCTGATCCGTGTCGAGGACGACGGCGGCGGCGATGCCGCACGCGTGGCGCAGTCGGCCGGCTTCGGCCTCACCGGCATCCGCGAGCGGGTCGCGGCGGCCGGCGGATCGCTGTCGATCCTGCCTGCGCGAGGAGGCCTCAGCGTCGCCGCCACCATCCCGCTCGCAGCGTGAGGCCGACATGAGCGAGGTCGCGGCAACAGGCATCTCCGTGCTGCTGGTCGACGATCATCCGATCGTGCGGCAAGGCTACCGCCGCGTGCTGGAAAGCCAGGGCGATCTCCATGTCGTGGCGGAAGCCGACAATGCCGCGGACGCCTACGGCGCCTTCAAGGCGCACGACCCTGATGTCGTCTTGTTGGATATCTCGATGCCCGGCGCGAGTGGGCTGGAGGCGATCCGCAACATCCGCGCGCGCAGCCCGCGGGCGCGCATCCTCGTCTTCACCATGCACAACGAAGCCGTGCTGGTGAAAGCCGCCTTCAGCGCCGGCGCCAGCGGCTTCGTCACCAAAAGCAGCGAACCCTCCGCGGTCGTCACCGCGATCCGCAGCGTTGCGCGCGGCGAGCGCGCCATGAGCGACGACATCGCGCATATCCTGGCCGAGGACAGCCTGTCGGCGGGCTCGGCGCTGGACCAACTGGGTGAGCGCGAGATCGAGATCCTGCGCCAATTCGCCGGCGGCGCGACGACCGAGCAGATTGCCGCGCATCTCAATCTCAGCGTCAAGACGGTGCAGAACTATCATTATTTGATCAAGACCAAGACCGGTGCGCGCACCGATGCACAGCTCGTGCGGCTGGCAGCGAGCTGCGGGCTGACGCGGATCTAGAGCTTGGCGGCTGGCGCCTATCTGGTTCCAACCGCTCCAACGAAGGTCTCCAGTCGATCTCAGATTGTGCTAGGCTCGATCGCAGCCACGGCATCCGGCACGCGACCGCCGATGGATGTCTGTTGGGCTCCGATCTCGACGCGGGCCTTTTGGCCCGGCTCTTTCGAAGCCGCCCTCGTTCCCGTTGTATGTTTTGCACGACAACAGGAGACGCTTCCATGCACATCAGGGACAGTCTTCTTGCCGCACTGATCGCCTTCAACGTTTTCGCGATCGGAACCACCGAAAGCGCAGCAGCCGAGGCGAAAGACCAGATCACCATTCTTTATGACGCCTTCGGCACAAATGACGCGATGACAAAGGACTGGGGTTTTTCCGCCCTTGTCGAAGTCGCGGGAAAACGCATCTTGTTCGACACGGGTAACGACCCCGAAATCTTCGCGGCAAACGTGAAGGCCAGGGGTGTCAACCTCTCGAACCTCGACTTTGTCGTTCTTTCGCACCGCCACTCCGATCATATGGCGGGTTTGTCCTACGTCCTGAGCGTCAATCCGACCGTCAAGATCTACGCGCCTAGGGAAGGATTTGGCATCTACGGCTCTTCACTGCCTTCCGGCTTCTTCCGGAAAGACGAGGCCTTGCCGCCGGAGATGCGGTACTATGGAGGCAAGCCCCCAGCGGTGATGAAGTTCGGCTCGGCATGGGCCAACGCAAACTTCGAACTGATCGATCAAACGACCGAGATTGCCCCTGGCATCACGCTGATTTCGCTGATCTCCGACGCGCCCGGGACAAGAGAACTCAAGGAGCTGTCTCTGGCCGTCAACACCGCAGAAGGCGTAGTTCTTCTGGTCGGTTGTTCGCACCCCGGGATCGAGCGCATTGTCGAAGCGGCGACCGGTATCAATCCCAGGATTCATCTCATCGCCGGCGGATTCCATCTGGTCGTGGCGCCTGACGAGGCAATCGCGAAAGTCGTTACCGCTCTGAAGGACAGGTTCAAGGTCGACAGCGTAGCACCGGGACATTGCACCGGTGAGCCGACTTTTGCCGCGCTCAAGAAGGCGTTCGGCGACAGCTATCTCTATGCCGGCCTCGGCACGTCGATTCCGGTTGGAACGAATGGAAATGCCAGACGCGGAGAAGGTCCGACGCTTGACGACCTTGCGACTTATCGGAAACTGGCCGGGCGCGAAGACCCGTTCGGCATATTGCGGTCGCGCGGCCAGCGGTCGGGATCCGCGCTCTAGCGCGGCGGCGTGCAGTTCGCACTTTTATCCAGCGCTTGAGGCGAGCGGAATGGAACCGACACCGTCGCGCTTTGGTTAGCAGCAGAGTGAAGGAGTTGCGCCATGACTAAGGCCATGCACCGAACGGTCGTCGATCCTCCGCTCCTCACCGTGGGCGAGCTCATCGACGAACTCTGCCGCTTGCCAGATACGGCCGTCGTCCACTTCCGCTGCCCCGCACTCGATCAGGAGCTTACATTCTACCGCATTCGGAAGCGGTCAAAGGACGCTGTCGAAATCGCGGTGAACACATATCCGGAGAGCCCGCCGGTTGTCCCATCTTCCAACGGAAGGCAATCAACCCGCTCGCCTCCCCTTCGCGAGGAGGCCCTGCTGCACAAGGCGAAAGGCTGAATCGGCGGTTCCGCGTTTTGGAGGGAGCGTGTCGGTCTAGGCCGCCTTCAACCCGCGCAGCACCAGCGCCAGGGTCGCATCGACACGGGCGGGCAGATCGGCATCCTTCCACTCGTCGGCGTGGGCCGGGTGGTGGAAGCGGACGGTGGCATCGAAGATGGCGCGGGCGGTGGCCTTGACGTCGCCCACCTCGAACACGCCCTGCTTCACGCCGTCGGTCAGGATCGACGCGATCTGGTCGATCATGGTGTCCTTGTGGCACTTGACGGCGGCGCAAGCCTCGCGCGCCAGCGTCAGATAGGTGTCGAACATCTCGGGATCGTCGAGCACGCGCGAGCGCTTGGCGGCGAACAGCGTGCGCAGCCAGCGGTCGAGTCGCGCCTGCGCCGGCCCCTGCTCCTCGGCGATCGCCAGCAACGGCGCGTCGATGCGGTCCAGCCAGCGCTTGGCGACGGCCTCGCGCAGCGAGGCCTTGCTCGGGAAATGGCGATAGACGCTGCCGTGGCTCACATCGAGCGCACGGGCAACGTCAACCACGGTGGCCTTGGCAAGTCCGTAACGCCGCAGAACGTCCTCGGTGACTTCGAGGATCCGCTCCGGAGTCAAGATCACGGCTTCATTCATGCCAGCACCATGTTCCCGTTGAGGGCTCAGTTACCCGGCGATGGAGCTGCTTCCGAAGCGCCCGTGCCGGTCGTTTCGGAAAGCTCTCGCCTTAATGAGGCAGTTTTGCAGCCTGCGCCGCGATCTGGCGCGCGACCAGTAAATTGAGCCAATGCCCAATCGTTCCGGTGAAGTTGATGATTTCGGTCGTCATTGTCTTAAGTCTCCATTCGTCCGCGGTCCCCACCGCCGAATTACGTCCCGCGATCCGCAAGTGTTGCGGACCTCGGGCTCCCTGGGCGGGTCACCACGGGACGCCCAATCGGAGCGTCCGACAACGGATATACACGCCTCGCTGACAGATTTCAATATCTGTCAGTCAATGATCCGTGATTGACAGTTAATTTTTGTGGGCGGCATCTCCTCAGCCTGGGCTAGTCGGGGGGGCGGTGGATAGCTCGCCCATCACCCTCGCCCGGGGTCCAGATCGTTTGTTTCGCCCTGCCCGCTCTGCTAAATCACGGCGTAAAAAGCATTTTGGCCGGTCGCCGCCCTCTTGGGCCGCCCGCCCACCTTCCTGGAGCAGTCTGATGATCCCCCGCTATACCCGCCCGGAAATGGCCTCGATCTGGGAGCCGCAGACCCGGTTCAAGATCTGGTTCGAGATCGAGGCGCACGCGGCGGACGCCCTCGCCGAGCTCGGAACGATCCCCAAGGAGGCCGCCAAAACGGTCTGGGCCAAGGCCAAGGACGCCACTTTCGACGTCGCCCGCATCGATGAGATCGAGCGCGAGACCAAGCACGACGTCATCGCCTTCCTAACCCACCTTGCCGAAATCGTCGGCCCCGAGGCGCGCTTCGTACACCAGGGCATGACCTCCTCGGACGTGCTCGACACCTGCCTCAACGTCCAGCTCACCCGCGCCGCCGACCTCCTGCTCGCCGATCTCGACAAGGTGCTGGCCGCACTCAAGAAGCGCGCCTTCGAGCACAAGATGACGCCGACCATCGGCCGCAGCCACGGCATCCACGCCGAGCCGGTCACCTTCGGCCTCAAGCTCGCTTATGCCTATGCCGAATTCACACGCGCCAAGGAGCGCCTGATCGCGGCACGCAAGGAGGTTGCGACCTGCGCCATCTCCGGCGCCGTCGGCACCTTCGCGCAGATCGACCCGCGCGTCGAAGAGCACGTCGCCAAGGCGATGGGCCTCGTCCCCGAGCCGATCTCCACTCAGGTCATCCCGCGCGACCGCCACGCGATGTATTTCTCGACGCTTGGCGTGATCGCCTCCTCGGTCGAACGTATCGCGGTGGAAATCCGCCACATGCAGCGCACCGAGGTGCTGGAGGCCGAGGAGTTCTTCTCGGAAGGCCAGAAGGGCTCGTCCGCGATGCCGCACAAGCGCAACCCGGTGCTGTCGGAAAACCTCACCGGCCTCTCCCGCATGGTCCGCGCCTATGTGACGCCGGCCCTGGAGAACGTCGTGCTCTGGCACGAGCGCGACATCTCGCACTCCTCCGCCGAGCGCATGATGGGCCCGGACGCGACCGTGACGCTCGACTTCGCGCTGGTGCGCCTCGCCGGCCTGATCGACAAGCTGCTGGTGTACCCCGCCAACATGCAGAAGAACCTCGACCGCCTCGGCGGCCTCGTGCATTCGCAGCGCGTGCTGCTGGCGCTGACCCAGAAGGGCGCAAGCCGCGAGGAGGCCTACAAGCTCGTGCAGCGCAACGCCATGCCGGTCTGGCGCGGCGAAGGCGACTTCCTCCAACTCCTGAAGAAGGACGCTGAAGTGAAGAAGTATCTCACCGACGCCGAGATCGAGGAGCAGTTCGACCTCGGCTATCACCTCAAGCATGTCGACACGATCTTCAAGCGCGTGTTCGGCGAGAGCTGAGCGCGCGTCCGTAGAAACTGCAGGGTGGTTAGCCGCAGGCATAACCCACCATTCCTGGTGACACGGCGGTGGGTTACGCTACGCTAACCCACCCCACGAACAAGAAACGGATCCCCTCATGCCCATCGTCAACCGCGTTGCCGCCCTCTCCGACGAAATGGCCGCCTGGCGCCATGACTTCCATGAGAACCCGGAGCTGCTCTACGAGGTCCATCGCACCGCCGGCATCGTCGCCGATCGCTTGCGCGAATTCGGCTGCGACGAGGTGGTGACGGGCATCGGCCGCACCGGCGTCGTCGGCGTGATCCGCGGCCGCAAGTCCGCCTCCGGCAAGACCATCGGGCTGCGTGCCGACATGGACGCGCTGCCGATCATGGAGACGTCGGGCGTCGCCTACGCCTCCAAGGTTCCCGGCAAGATGCACGCCTGCGGCCATGACGGCCACACCGCCATGCTGCTCGGTGCCGCCAAATATCTCGCCGAGACGCGCAATTTCGACGGCACCGCGATCATGATCTTCCAGCCTGCGGAAGAAGGCGGCGGCGGCGGCAAGGCGATGGTCGAGGACGGCTTGATGACGCGCTGGAACATCCAGGAAGTCTACGGCATGCACAACATGCCGGGCCTGCCCGAGGGCCATTTCGCGACCACGCCCGGCGCGATGCTGGCCTCCTCCGACAACATCCAGATCATCGTCCACGGCAAGGGCGGCCACGCCGGCGCCGGTCCGCACAAATCTGTCGACAGCGTGCTGATCGGCTCGCAGATCGTCAACGCGCTGCAGTCGATCGTCGCGCGCAACGTCGATCCGCTGAAATCCGCCGTCATCTCGATCACGCAATTCCACTCCGGCACGGCCTTCAACATCATCCCTGAAGTCGCCGAGCTCGGCGGCACCGTCCGCACGCTCGATCCTGAAGTGCGCGATCTCGTCGAGCGCCGCATCGGCGAGGTCGCCGAGAGCGTCGCCCGTGCCTATGGCGGCTCGGCCGAGACCAAGTACACGCGGATGTATCCGGTGACGATGAACCATGCGCGCGAGGCCGGCCTTGCCGCCGACGTCGCCCGCGATATCGTCGGTGCCGAGCGCGTCAACGACAAGTTCATCCCGATGATGGGCGCCGAGGACTTCTCGTTCATGCTGGAAGCACGTCCCGGCGCGATGATCCTGGTCGGCATGGGCGACGGCAACGAGTGCCATCACCCGGCCTATGTCTTCAACGACAACATCCTCGGCCACGGCGCCTCCTACTGGGCGCGCCTGGTGGAGACGCGGATGCCGGCGGGCTAGCTTTGCTTCGCGGCAGCCGTGGCCCAAGCGACATCCGCGCCAAAGGGCCACGCCACGCGGAGCCCGTCATCGAGCCGCAGAGCGTTGCCCCGTTGGCTCATCCGCCTCCAGCGGGCGAGATGCGGTCTCGTCTGACGCGAGAGGCAGGGTGAACTGGAAGAAGGCGCCGCGCGGCTCGTTTGCGCCGGCCCACATCCGCCCGCCATGTGCCTCGATGATGGAGCGGCAGATGGCGAGACCCATCCCCATGCCTGTGGGCTTGGTGGTGTAGAAGGCTTCGAACAGGCGATCCACGTTCTTCGGATCCAGCCCCGGACCGGAATCCCGCAAGGTGACGTGGACGCCGTCCGACGCATCCCAACCGGTGCTGATCAGCAACTCCCGTCCCTCCTCGCCGACCGCGGCCATCGCCTCGATCGCGTTGACGATCAGGTTCAGCACCACTTGCTGAAGTTGAACCCGGTCGGCCTGAATCGGCGGCAAGCCCTCGGCAAATTGCGTTCGCACCGAGACGCCGTTCTTGAACGCTTCGCTGCGTGTCAGCGCGATGACCTCAAGCACCGCCGGGTTGATCTCCAGAGTCTCCTTTTGCGGGGGCGCGTTCCTGATCAGCGCCCGGATCCGGCCGATGATGTCGCCGGCTCGCATGCCGTCACCGGTGATCCAGTCGAAGGTCTGTCGAACCCGCTCCAGATTCGGCGGTTGCGCCTCCAGCCAATTCACCCCGGCCTCGGCGTTCGCCACGATCGCGGCGATCGGCTGGTTGACTTCATGGGCGATCGAAGCGGTCAGCTGCCCCATCGTGGTGACGCGATTGGCGTGCGCGAGCTCCATCAGCGCTTCGCGGTAGCGCCGCTCGTGTTCGCGGCCTTCGGCTTCCGCCCGCTTGAGAGCCGTCAGATCAAGGACGAAGCCGACGCCATGATCCGTACCTTCTCCGAACATGGTCCCTCCGATCAGCACCGGCACACGGCTTCCGTCCTTCCGCACATACTCCTTCTCGAATGGCTGGGCCGTCCCGACCCGCTTCAGTTCCGTCACGGTCTGCAAGTCGCGGTCGCGCCATTCCAGCGGCGTGAGGTCGGTCCGATGCAGGCGCCCTGCGGCGAGATCTTCCCGGTCGTATCCCACGATGCGCAGGAAGGCATCGTTGGCCTCGAGAATGCGCCCCTCGACTTCCCAGATGATGATGCCGATGATGTTGGCGTCGAACAGACGTCTGATCTTGATATCCCGTGCCGCGACATCACTCTGGAGCTGGATGTTCTCCTCGGTCGCCTCTCTCCGCCGTTTCGCTTCGAGCCGCGCGAGCGCCAGCGCCGCTGCGGCCAGCGCGACGACGAGCACAACGGCGCCGGCGATCAGCCAGGTCCAGCGTTGCTCGAATGCTTCGGCGCGCGCCTCCCGGTCGGCGAGCCGAAAGCGCTCGTGATCCACCATCTGGTCGATTTGCGAGCGGACCTCGTCCATGCTGCGGATCATTGCAAGCGCGGCCAGCCCGGACGTGCCGGCCGTCTTCAGCAGCGCGTCGATCTCGCGCAGCGTGGCTGTAACGGTCAGCGCCAGATGTCCGGCCCGAAGGCCCTGCAACGGATCGTCCGCCACCAACATCTGCAGCGCCTGAGCCTCCCGCCGTACACTTTCGTCAGAGACGCCGTAGGCCTTGAGGTAGGCGGGGTCGAGGGTCATGAGATACCCGCGCCTTTCAGTCTCCAGTTCCGCGACGATCGCCCGCAGCCGATCGAGCGTTTCGAGGACCTGGCGGCTATGCTCGATGAAGTGATGAGCTGCTTGCCGCTCCTGCCAATATTGCAGGCCGAGGAAGCTGGTCGCGCCAAACAGGGTCACAAGCACTGCGACCGCAAGGATCAGCGGACGAGCAAACCATCGCAGAGGCAGGGCCCGAACAGGAACGGACATTGGCCGTAGGTCTTCGATGCTCGTGTGACCGCGCGTGTTCTGGTGCCGACGCCAGAGCATGATGGGACAATAGCACGGATAGAGAGGGCGGGAACCCGACATTCATCGGATACGGAGGTGAGGCCGTGATGTCGCAGGGCTGCGGTCCCGTGCGTGTGCTATGAATGAATGCCCTTGGTTGATTCAAGGAGCATCATCATGGCACAGGGTGAAAACTCATTGGGCCATCCGGCGAGCCGGCGCAGTTTCATCAAGGGACTGGGGG
Organism: Bradyrhizobium sp. Pa8; assembly: GCF_052588265.1. NCBI lineage: Bacteria > Pseudomonadati > Pseudomonadota > Alphaproteobacteria > Hyphomicrobiales > Nitrobacteraceae > Bradyrhizobium > Bradyrhizobium sp. Pa8. The sequence continues at coordinate 6,208,245 of NZ_CP176767.1, forward strand.
CGGCTGGCGCGGGCCTGACCGCGCTGCCGCGCTGGAGCTTTGCCGAGGATTCCGCTGCGGCTAACGCCAACGCCGGGATCGACTGGAAGCAATTTGCGGGACAGACGATCGCGCTTTCGGGCGCGATCCATCCGTGGTCGAATGCGATCGCGCCGCTGTTGCCGGAGTTCACCATACTGACCGGCATCAACATCACCGTCGATTTCCAGCTGGAAACCACCTACCTCGGCGCGCTGCCAATCAGGCTCGCTCGCGGCAGTAGCACGCCCGACGTCTTCATGTTCACGACCTATGGCCAGGGCATCTCGAACGGATGGCTGGAGCCGCTGAACGGCTATTATTCCATGAGGTCGTTGACCGACCCCGCCTGGTATGACGAGAGCGACCTGCTCAAGACGGCTCGAGCCTTCCCGCTGTGGTCGGACGGCGAACGGTACGCCGTCCCGATTACCTCGGAGGCGATGACCCTGTTCATCAACAGGGATGCGCTGGCGGCCAAGGACCAGCCGGTCCCCCAGACTTTCGACGAACTGCTTGTCACCGCCAAGGCGGTCAAGACCAACGGGATGTCGGGGATCGCCATGCGGGCCCAGGCCGGCGGTAATTCCTCCCCACCGGCCATGGGCTTCCTGTTCTCCTACGGAGGGGCCATGGTCGAGCACAACAGGGTCGCTTTCGCGAGCCCGGAGGGGATCGCGGCCGTGGAGATGTACGGACAGTTGCTCAGTCAGGCCGGGCCTGCCGGCGTCGGCAGCTACGAATGGTACAACGTGCTGGACGACTTCCTGCAGGGGCGGACGGCCATGGCAATCGACAGCAGCAACTTCGCGACCGACATCTCCAATCCAGCGAAAAGCCGTGTCGCCAAGCAGGCCGGGTTTGCAACCTTTCCGCATCTCGCCGGTCGCGGACCCGTCCCCTTCATGTCGCACTGGCAGGCATGCATCAATTCCAAATCGCGAAACAAGCGAGCGGCCTTCCTGTTCCTGCTCTGGGCGACGAGCAAGGCGACCTCGCTGCAGACTGCTGCAGCGGGGCTGGCGACGACACGCGTGTCGGCCTGGTCGAGCGAGGGCTTCAAGAAGGCGTTCGGCTCGCAAGCTGCCGAGGCGGCGCTGATCAATTTGCAGAATGCCGATGTCGACCGTGCCAAGGCGATCCTTTTCCATCCGCAATCGAGACCGATCCTCGACGCCTTCATGATCGGCGTCAATGAAGTGGTCAACGGTGCGAAATCGGCGAAGGATGCGATGACCGGCGCAGCCGAAAGGGCCAATGCGGCGATCCGCGGGTAGCGGCGAGGCGTCACCCGATCGGAAGAGGTGGCCACGGCGGACAAGTCGCCGACTCCCGTTGCGCGGCGATCACCCCTGATATTGCAGCACGTGTATGCCGGCGTTCCAGTCGGAGACGAACATCAGCCCGTCGGGCCGCACATAGGCATCGCAGGTCTTGGCTGCGAGCGCGACGTTCGGGCGGGGGTCGATAAGCTTTTTCGGTGCCGGCGGCACCCAGTACGCGATCTCCTTTGGCGCAAACGCGTCCCTGACGTCGAACACCCTGACGCCGGCGTTGTTGTAGGTCGCGAAGATCGTCTCCTCGCTCTGGAACGAGCCCGGCCGGTTCTCGTGCAGATTATGTGGACCGAAAGTGCCGTCCGTGCAGAAATCGCGGTCGCGCGGCGTCGGCAGGGTTGCGATCGGCACCGGGTTTTCCGGCGCGCGCACGTCGAGAACGAATGTGTGGAACAGGCCCTTGGCGCATTTCTCCGCATTCGCCTCATCCGCGACGATCGCGAGCTGTCGCTTCGGCAGCGGCAGCGGCGTATGGGTGCCGCCGGCGAAGGGCGGCGACCAGTTGATGTGCGACAGCAGCTTTGGATTCGTGGGATCGCTGATATCGTGGATGGTGAAGCCGCCATCGCGCCAGGCGGCGTAGCCTCGATCACCCGCCGTGATCATGTGATGGAGCGCAAAGCGCTTGCCCTTTGGCGTCGCCGGCTCACCAGCCGCGCGGTTCATGCCCGGCAGCCACCATTTCGCGACGATCTCCGGCTTCGTGATGGCCTTGAGATCGACCACGCAAAGGATGTGGTCGGTGAAGCCGTCAAGATGCGCCGACACATAGGCATAGCGGCCGCCCGGCCACCACAGCCGGTTGATGCCGAAGCCGGGCATTTCAAGGAAGGCGATCTCGCGCATCTCGTTCGGTTTCGAGATGTCGTGGATCGAGAGGCCGGAGCGGAATTTCTTGGCCTTGGTGATGCTGTCGACCAGCGTGTTCTCGAAATAGCCGCGCATGTTGTCGTAGGACTGCATCGCGACGATATTGGCGCCGTTCGCAAGCAGCAGCAGGTCTTCCGCCACCTGGAGATGGTGGGTGCGGGTGTATTGTCCCGCGGTGAAGAAATTGACCGGCTTGAGCGCACGCGGGTCGGAGGCGTCGAGGATCGTCACGCCGTCGCTGAACATGTGCCCGACATAGACGTGCTGCCGGTTGAACATCACCTGCACGCTGTCGGGCCGGCCGCCGATGTCGCTGTAGGAGATGTGCTTGATGCCCTTGCCGATGCCTTCTGGCGGAATGTCGGCCTCCGACGCCGATGCAGACCTCGACCACCCCGACAGCGCAGCCGATCCGAACACGGCCGACAATTGCTGAAGGTGGCGGCGGCGCGAGAGTTGAGACATTGGTTTCCCCCCATTTTTTTGGGGGGATGATGCGCGCTTGCGGCAAGGCGCGCAAGCCTCGTGTCGTCCGCTCTCGCCTACGTCTGCACCCTCTTGTGCCGCATCACGAACGGGATCGCCGGAACGCAAACGGCAATGAACCTTAGCGCGATCATTGGTGGCCCCGAACGCGATGCTTGGCCATCAATTGCAGACTTCGCCGGGTATTTTAACGCTGGGATTCGAAGGATGGTTGACCGTCCCGAGGCGGCATCCTTTGGCGATCGCCCTGCACCCGGCGCCATTACAGATCATTTGCCCGCTCGCCTGAGGCGCCGGCGGTGCGGCGTCGCTCTGCTTGCGGTCCTGGTCGCGGCGTCTCGAATCCTCCCGCGTTGCGACCGGCTTCTTCTCCTGGATCTTCTCGCACTCGTTATCGTCACCGACGCGATAGCCGGCGCGGCAGGTGATCTTGACACATTGATCGCCGTCGGCCTTGAAGCCGAAATTGCAGACGAGCGGGCAGATCCGTCCCGGCTTCGCCTTCAGCGCATCGAGTGCGTCGATACCTGCGACCTTCACGTCGAACTGGGTGCCGGCATATTTGTTGAACAGCGTCAGCGAGCGCTGTGCGGCTGCGTTCCAGTCGCCATCGGCGGCAGTTGACAAGCAGCCGACACGTCGCAATTCGCTCTGTACGGATTTTGTCAGGTCGGCCGCCGATAATGTAGATGCCGGCGCTGGCGACAGGGCTGCAACTTTTTGCTCGACCTCAGGCATCTGGCGATCGGGCGCCGGCTTTGCAGCCTGCTCCGCTTTCTCGGCGGCCTGTTTGGCGGCAAGCTCGGCCCTGGCCTTCTCGGCCGCCTGCTTCTCGGCCAGAGCCTTCGCAGCCGCAGCCTCGGCCACCTTGCGCTGCTGCTCGGCCGCCTCAGTCCTCGCCTGCTCGATTTGCTTTTGCTTCTCCGCCGCGATCCGCGCGTCCTCAGCCGCCTTGGCCGCTGCGGCCGCTTTCTCCTGCTCGGCCTTCTGGGCACGCTCGGCAACGAGCCTCGTCTTTTCCTGCTCGGCCGCCTTCGCTTTTTGTTCGGCCGCCGCGCGCGTCTCCTCGGCGCCAATCTTGTTCAACTGACCCTTGGCGAGATTGGCATAGAACCCCTCGGGGTATTGCGCCAGAAACGCTTCCCAGGCGTCGCGCGTCGCAAGCTGGAGCGCGAGCTCGTAATCCCTGCGCACGGCATCCTGCGGATTGGCCTGCGGCCCCGTAGCAACCGGCTTGGCAGGAACGAGAGGCACGTCATCGCCGCCCAGCGAGCCATACACGAAGGGTTCCTGTTTGTTCGCGGTGCTCTTCAGCACATCATCGCGCACGAAGCCGAATGCCTTGCGCAGGTCCAGGCCCGGCTTCGGCAAATGCTCGACCAGCGCCGTGGCGAACGGGCTGTTTCTGGAATCGCCGTCGGACGCCGTCGAGCCCGCTTTTGCGGCGAAGGCGATCATGGTGTTGGGGCTGGTCGGCTCGACCTTGGCCAATCCGCGGCCGATCGCGCGCGAAGCCAGCGCACGCTTCATCGTCTTCGAAAACGGGTTGTCGCGGCAGGCGTCCAGGATGATCAGGCGCAGCTGCTTGGCCGGCTCCACCGCGAACAGCGCGCGCTCGACTGGAATGGTCTCATCGAGAACGTCGCCATCCGTCTCCAGCGTTGCGTCGGTCGGGATGAGATAGTTGGCTCCGTCGAGCTCGATGCCGTGGCCGGCGTAATAGATCACGGCCATGTCCGCATCGCGCGTCCTGCCGGCAAACTCACGCAACATGCGCCGCATCTCGCTGGCGCTGAGATCCAGCCTGACGTCCACGGAATCGAAGCCGGCCTTCTTGAACATGCCGCCGACCAGGGTCGCATCGTTCACGGGATTGCCGAGCTTCGGCGCGCTCTTGTAGGCGGAATTGCCGATCACAAGCGCGACCCGCCGGTCGGCATGCGCCGGTCCGCAGGCAAGGCCAAGGGCAAATATAAGCAAAGCAAATAATCGAAACGGAATCACTTGCAGTCCCCCCGGGTGCAATTCCACGAGACTATTCGGAAGCATTGCCAAATGCCAATTCCTCCCTATGTGATATCCATCACACAACGTCTCCGGGAGGCTCTATCGAGAGTGCGGCGAAGCGCCACCCTCTCCGGTCTGCTCAGACCAAAGCCTGATCCAGTTTGGCTCCCTACGCCTGCACCACCTCGTGCCGCATCACGAATGGCGCGAGCAACGTGTGCACCTCACCGGCCACCACCTCGCGTTGGTCCGCCGACAGGTTTGTAAGCGTCACGGTTGCGATCGAACCGTGGCTGCCGTGCGCGCCGACCTTCACCCTGCAGTCGATGCCGCGCTCAGTGAGCGGCGACAGCACCTTGGCGAACACGCGCTGCGCGGCATCCCAGCGCAGCTGTGGCTTGAACACCTTGCCGACGCCGGTCACCGGCATCGGATCGATCGGAATGACCTGCACCGGAACGGCCGCGCGCTCCGGCGTGCGTTCGCGCACCCAGGCTTCCAGCTCGCCCGGCTCGACCTTGGCGCCCGGTTTCAGCTGCACATAACCGACCGGCAATTCACCGGCATAGGCGTCGGGCTGGCCAACAACGGCGGCGAAGCCGACGGCGGGATGGCGAAACATGATTTCTTCGATCGGCGCGGGATCGATATTGTGGCCGCCGCGGATCACGAGATCCTTGGCGCGGCCGGTGATCCAGAGGTAGCCGTCGGCATCGAGACGTCCGAGGTCGCCGGAGTTGACCCAGACCTCATCGACGAACGCGCCCTTGTTGTGCTCGTCGTTGAGATAGCCGCCGAACACGCCGGGCCCGGCCATGATGACGACGCCGATTTCGTCGGCTGCGCAGTCGCGGATCAGGCGGCCGTCAGCATCGAGCTGCACGATGCGCACGCGCGCGTAAGGCATGGGAAGGCCGACCGAGCCGAGCCGGATCGGTCGCGACGGATAGGCCAGCGTATGCACGCTCGAGGTCTCGGTCATGCCGTAGACCTCGACCACCGGCAGCTTCAGCTTCTCCTGGATCGCCGAGCCGACCGCGACGGGAATCGCCGAGCCGCCGCCGGCGGCATATTTCAGGCTGGATATGTCCGCATTGCCTGGCGGCACCGCAAGCGTGGCCGCGAGCACCGTCGGCACGCTCGACAGCGCCTCGGGCTTGAAGCGCTCCACCAGCCCCCAGATGTTCTTCACCGAATTCGGGTTGCGCCAGCCGCTCGGCGACAGCACGACCATTGAGCCGCCGGCGGACAGCGTCAGCAACACCTGCGTCAGCGATCCCCCGACATGGAATAGCGGCATGCCGAACAGCATGTTGGCGCCGGGCTTCGACTTCAGCAGCAGATTGAGCGCCCAGGCCTGATAGACCTGATTGGCATGGGTGTGCCGCACGAGCTTCGGCGTGCCGGTGGTGCCGCCGGTGTGGAAATAGGCGGCGATGTCGCCGCCCAGAATCTTGCGCCCGCTGATAAGCCGGTCGGACGGCTGCTGCTTGATCAGGTCGCTGAAGGCGAAGATGCCCTTGTCCGGATCGCCTCTTCCGAACACCTGCACGACCGCCTTGAGGTGTTTGAGCTGCGGACGGATCTGCTCGACCTTCTGCCAGATGTCGGTGCCCGGCATCGGCCCGAGCGCCACCAGGATTTTTGTGTTCGCGGCTTCCAGGATCTCCGCGATCTGGTGCGGCTCGAGCAGCGGATTGACGGGATTGGCGATGCCCGCGGCCTCGGCGCCGAACAGCGTCACGAAGGCATCGGGCACCAGCGGCAGCATGAAGCTGACGACGTCGCCCTTCTCGACGCCGAGCGCGTGAAACATGTTGGCGGCCTGCGTGACGCGCGCGACGAAATCGCGATAGGTGACCATCACAGGCGTATCGGCCGGATCGGCGTTTTGCAGGAACTGGATCGCCGCGCCGTCGGGATTGCGCGCCGCACCGAGCCTGATGGCGTCATAGGTGCTCTCGGCCGCGACGCGATCGGCGTAAGGGACCTGCTCGAAGGCCCGGACCTCTGCGTCCGTCGCGAAGTCCGGATAGTCGTCGCCGATGAACCGATCGAGCGCGTGGATGCCCGCCATGGAATTCCGTCCTCCCTCAGATGCATTTCCCCGCCCCCTGTCTTTTGACATTTTGGTCGGCGAGGCCTCGGCCGATAGCCGGTCGAGCGCGGACAGAATGATGGATGATTGAGCGTTCGTCCATGGCCGAGCGGCGACGGTCGTAGCACTCGTATTCGAGGCCATTGAACCTCCCCGCGCGATCCCGGGACCAAGAACATGCATCGGACTCCCCTGCCAGCGTCCTGCCGCAAGACTTGAGGAAATCATGACCAAGCCCCCGCGGCACCGCATCACACGGCTGGTTGTCGCGCTCGCCGTGACTTCGGCGATCATGACTTCAGCGATCATGACTTCGGCGATCGTCCTGCCCCGCGCGGCGCGCGCCGAGGACGGCCAGTTCGACAAGATGCGTGCCAGGATCGCCGCCTTCGTCGCCGACAAGATGGAGAAGCTGGGCGGCTCGCGCATCATCTACAAGGTCGATACCGACGGCTTGCGCGAAAGCGTCGTCACGGATTTGCGCGACGATGTCTACAAGACCCTGCGCGAGGGCAAGATCGCCTTCTCCGGTCTTGCGATCCGCGACGCCGGCGTGGAGGTGAAGATCGCGGATGCCAAGGGCCGCGAACAGCTCGCACGCAAGCTCGCGTCAGCCGCGGAGGGATTGCCATCGCATGCGCTCACGGTGACCGATGGCGGCGACGGACTGGTCAGGCTCGCGCCGACCGATGCCGCATCCACGGCACGGCTGCGCGATCTCGTCGAAGATTCCATCGCCATGATCGAGCAGCGCCTCAAGGATGCCGGCATCAACCTCGCCAGCGTCCAGCCGGATGGCACGGATCGCATCCGCATTTTCATCCCGGGCATGAGGGAGCCCGCCCGCGTGACCGCGGTCTTCGCCAGGAAGGTCAAGGTCAGCTTCCGCCTGATCGACCTCTCGATGCCGGCGGAGCAGGCGCAATCCGGCACCCCGCCCTCGGGCACCGAAGTCCTGCCCGGCTTCAAGGACGAGCGCGATTACCTGGTCGCCAAGGACAGCGCGCTCGACGGCGACGACATCAGCTATGCCGGCCCGGGATTTGCCAGCGGCACGAAAGACCCGATCGCCTCGTTCCGCTTCAACGGTCGCGGCACGCGGCGCTTTGCACACGTCACCGAAGAGAACATCGGAAGGCCCTTCGCCATCGTGCTCGACGGGAAGGTGATCTCCGCCCCCGTGATCCGCGAGCCCATCACCGGCGGCTCGGGCCAGATCTCCGGCAATTTCACCCTGGAGGAAGCCAATAGCGTCGCGATGTTGCTGCGCGCCGGTTCGCTGCCGGGGCACCTCGACCTCGTCGAGCAGCAGGTCGTGCAACCCGCCGCCAAGCCGTAATGCTGGTCGCCCCGCGCCCCTGCCCCGTCGGGGCGCCACGGTCCACGCCGCCGAAACCCGCGCCGCCGGGGCCCCGAATCACCGGCGCGCCACGGCCATGCTCACAACCAACGGGCAATTGCCGAAACGCCCGATCAGGCTAAAATTTGCCTCTTGCGGCATGGCGGCCGAAGGCTTCATTTCAAGCGGTCGTCATTCGATTTCGGCTATACGTGTCGAGCATACCGACCAGGACTGAAGGCCTTACGCGGGGTTAGTACATGCCGTCCGGCAGCGCAGACATTTCCTCGATCCTCGACCGCATTCTCGATGCGGCGACGGACAACCTCAGGATCGCAAAGATCCTGGTCCAGATGGGCCTCGATCCCAACAACGTCACCTACGACGCGATCTTCAACCGCCTGCTGGAGATCTTTGTCCAAAACATCACGCTGGCCAATCTGTTCGCCGCGGTCGGCGCCGGCTTCTTCGTCGCCACCCTCCTGATGCGGACGATGGTGCCGCTGCGCGTCGCCAACATGGTCGGCTGTGCGTTCTTCGCCGTTTTCGGCGCGCTCTCGGCCAACGTCTCGACCTTCCTCCTCTATCTGTTGCTGCTTCCGATCAACGCCCTGCGCCTGCGGCAGATGCTCAAGCTCGTCAAGAAGGCGCGCCATGCGGCCGAAGGCGACATGTCGATCGAGTGGCTCAAGCCGTTCATGACCGAGCGCAAATATCGCAGTGGCGATACGCTCTTCAAACTGGGCGATCCCGCCAAGGAGATGCTCCTCACGGTCACCGGCAAGTTCCTGGTCAAGGAGATCAATGTCGAGATCGGGCCCGGAGCTCTCATGGGAGAGCTCGGCTTCCTCACGCCGGACAACCGGCGCACCGGAACGATCGAATGCGTCGAGGACGGACAGGTGCTGACGATCACCTATGACCGCTTGCTCGAGATCTATTTTCAGGACCCGCAGTTCGGCTATTACTTCCTGGTGCTGACCAGCCAGCGCCTGCTGCAAAACATCGATCGCTTGCAGAAGCAGCTGGCGAGCGAGCGGGCGGCGACCACGAACCGGATCGCGTGAACCGGGCGGCCGCTCAGCTCAGCAGCAGCGCCATTCCCGGATCGCCCTTCTCCATTGCGCGCCGATAAGCCGCCCGCGCGCCGATACGGCCGAGATAGTTCACCACGTTCGGGCAGCGCGACAGATCGTAAGGCTGGAAATAGCGCATCGTGGTGAGCGAGAAGCCCATCATGATGTCGGCAGTGGTGAAGGTGTCGCCCGCCAGATATTCGGCGTCGCGAACACGTGCATCGACCAGGTCGAAGGCGCGGTCGGTGCGCCCTCTGCTCGCGGCCAGCATCGGATTGTCCGCCGCGAGCTTGAGCCGGTTCAGGATCATCAGCCGGCCCATACCGGCCTGCAGCGTGCCGTTGGCGAAGTGAAACCAGTACAGGAACTGCGCGAAATCAGGATGATCAGGGCGGAGCGCAAGGCGTCCATCGCCGTATTTGGCCATGATGTAATCGACGATGGCGCCGGACTCGGCGAGCACGAGGTCGCCGTCGGTGATCACGGGCGCGCTCCCGATCGGATGCAGCGCCTTGTAGTCGGGCGGCGCCAGCATGGTGACGGAATCGCGCGCGTAGCGCTTCAGTTCGTAGGGAATTCCCAGTTCCTCGCAGAGCCAGACGATGCGCTCGGATTGCGACTTGCCGAGATGGTGGACGGTGAGCATGGCGTCTCCTGCGACCGTGAGTTGGACCTGCCGTGACGCCGCATCTTAACCCGTCATTGCGAGCGCAGCGACTTGTCCGCCGAAGCGTCAGCGAAGGCGGAAGCAATCCAGACTGCCACCGCGGAGAGACTCTGGATTGCTTCGCTGCGCTCGCAATGACGACGTGGGGAGAGCGTCCCTTACCCCACGTCGTCTGCCACCATCCGCGCCACGACGCGGTCACGGCGTATGAAGTGGTGCCAGAGGGCAGCGATCACGTGAATCGCGATCAGCGCCAGCAGCACATAGGCAAAGAGGATGTGGCGGTCCTCATAGGCGCCCGCCGCCGCACGGTCGGGAGAGGTGAACTGCGGTACGTGAAACAGGCCGAAGAAGTCGGAATAGTCGGGCGTACGCGCGCCGGAATGCGCCCAGCCCAGCATCGCGACCAGGATAACCACGAGATAGAGCGCGCCGTGGCTGACATGGGCCGCGATCTTCTGCCAGCGCGAGGTTTCGGGCGGCATCGCGGGCGTCGGGTTGACGGCGCGCCAGGCCAGGCGCAGCACGGTCAGCAGCAGGATCACATAGCCGATATCGGCGTGGATCGAGCGGTAAAGGAAGCGGTCGGGACGCGCCGGGATGTGGTTCATCCACCAGCCGAAGCCGATCATGGCGAGGATGGCCAGCGCCAAAATCCAGTGCAGCCACCGGGAAACGCTGCCCCAGCCGTTACTGGTATTTCTGATCATGTCGGCTCTCCGGAGTTTTGCGGATATATCCCCGTCCGCAGCGCAGCTGCTGATAGCGGGAACTTGCGGTAACCGTGAAATTGAATCGTTCCAAACTGGTCCCAAACGGGCCCCGCCGCAAAACCGCCCCAAAAACCGAATGGTAACCATGGTGCCCTTAAGGTAGCGACGTGACCTATTCCCCGACGATCCTGGTGTTCGATTCCGGCCTTGGCGGACTCACGGTGCTCCGCGAGGTCGTGGCCGCGTGCCCGGACGCGCATTACGTGTATGTCGCCGACGATGCCTTCTTCCCCTATGGCCACCACAGCGAGGACGAGATCATCGCCCGCGTCGTGCCGCTGATGGGCGAACTGATTGGCACGCACGATCCTGACCTCGTCGTCATCGCCTGCAACACGGCGTCCACCCTGGTCCTATCTCACTTGCGCGCCGCTTATTCCCTGCCCTTCGTCGGCACCGTGCCGGCGATCAAGCCGGCCTGCGCGCAGTCGAAGACCCGCCGCGTCTCGGTGCTTGGCACCAAGGGCACGGTGAAGCGCGAATACACCAAGGCGCTGATCCGTGATTTCGCGCTGGGTTGCGAGGTGACATTGGTCGGCTCGCCCGAGCTTGCCTCGCTGGCAGAAGCCGCGCTCAGCGGCCATCCGATCAGCGACCGCGACATCCTCGCCGAACTCGCCCCCTGCTTCGTCGGTGATCCCGCGGACGCGACATCGCGCACCGACACCGTGGTGCTCGCCTGCACGCATTATCCGCTGCTGCTCGACCGGATGAAGACGCTCGCGCCCTGGCCGGTCGAATGGATCGACCCCGCGCCCGCCATCGCCCGCCGCGTCTCCGACCTGCTCGGCGCGCAAATCGGCGGCATTGCGCAGTCCGGCGCCGAGATGATCTTCACCTCGAACCGCGTGCATGGTCTCAGCCAAACCCTGACTCCGTTCTTCGGCGGCCGCGCGCTGGCCTGACTTTTCGCAGACACGGCCCGCTGCTAGGCTTCGCCGTCGTCACTTTTGCGCAAGGTCATTCCATGTCGGTCCCCGCATCGCCGCTCAACCGTCTCCGCCAGCTCTGGAGCGAAGGGCGTCCCGCCTTCGGCGCAATCGCGACAATCCCGAGCGTGCAGACCGTGCAGATCATGGCGCGCTCGCTCGATTGGATCATCGTCGATCTCGAGCATGGCCCGATTGGCTTGACCGAAGCACATGCGATGATCGCCGCCACGACAGGCACGCCGTGCACGCCCCTGGTGCGGATCGCGGCGAACGAGCCGTGGCTTGCGAAAGCGCCGATGGACATCGGCGCCTTCGGCATCAATTTCCCGATGATCACCAATCGCACCGAAGCCGAGAAGGCGGTGCGCAGCGTGCGCTATCCGCCACGCGGCGATCGTCTCTGGGGTCCGTTCCACGCGCCGTTCCGCTGGGGCAAGTCGATGCCGGACTATATGGCCAGCGCCGACGACGAGATGATCTGCATGATCACCATCGAGCATGTCGAGGCCGTCAATCGCATCGACGAGATCATGGCGACGCCGGGCATCGACGTCGCGGTGATCGGCCCCGGCGATCTCGCGACGTCCATCAACAAGCGGGGGCAGATGGACGAGCCGGAATTGCTGGAGCTGGTCGCCCGCGCCGAGGCCGGCATCCTCAAAAGCGGCGTGCCGATCGGCGGCGTGGCCCGCACCGCAGACCAGGCCAACGCCCTGGTCGATCGCGGCTATCGCGCGATCGCGCTGGGTTTCGACTGGTCGCTGTTCCAGCGCGGCATCATGGCGGCGTTCGAGGGGATCAAGCGCTAAACGAGCCGATCGCGGCCTTGCCGGGAACTGGGGCGCTGCTAGGGTCGGCGGTTCCAGGGAGGAAGAACCATGCTCAAAAAGACTTTGCTCGCTCTCGCCTTTACCAGCCTTGCCCTTGCAGCCTTCGCCCAGCAGACCGGCATCAAGCGGACCCCACTGCAGAAGCTCGAATATCCAGACGGTTACAACACCATCACCGCCATCGCGGAGGTCCCGGCGGGAGGCGCGGCCGGACGCCATACCCATCCTGGGGTCGAAACCGGCTACGTGCTCGAAGGCGAGCTGAATCTCCTCATCGACGGCCAGCCGCAGAAAACCCTGAAAGCCGGGGATTCCTACCAGATCCCGGCAGGCGTCGTGCACGACGCCAAGGCTCATGGCGACAAGGCCATGAAAGTGCTTGGAGTTTACATCGTCGACAAGACCAAGCCGCTGGCTTCGCCGGCGCCCTGATGCGGCGAACCGACCCGTCCCAGGCGGGTTGGTTCGTGCTAGAGCACGCGGCGAGCGGGAATCCCGCTCGCTGCACATTTTTTAAGCCGCGGGGAACCGGAGCGCGATGCGCGGGACATCCAAGACCATTTCGCTGCCGCGCCGTCTGATCTGCGACCTCATGCGCGCCTCGATGGACGTGCCGTTCGTCTCGCTCTCCCGCTCGCTCAATATCCGCCCCCTGTTGGAGGCGCGTGCCGGAGCGATGGCGCCCGCCGGATGGGCCGCGATGTTCGTCAAGGCCTTCGCCCTGGTCGCCAGGGACGAGCCGGTCCTGCGCACCGTCTACGCCAAATGGCCCTGGCCCTCGCTCTACGAGCTGCCGAAGAGCGTGGCACTGGTGGCCGTCGCCCGGGTCGAGGACGGCGAGGAATGCGTGATGCCGCAGCGAATCGCGGCCCCTGAGGCCATGACGCTGGCCGCCATCGACGCCGAGATCCGGCGCGCCAAGACGGAGCCGATCGACGATATCCCGATGTTCCGCAAGATCATGCGGGCGACCCGCCTGCCGCTGCCGCTGCGGCGGCTTAGCTGGGCGGTCGGGCTGAATTTCGGCCGGCAACGGGGCAACTGGTTCGGCAGTTTTGCGGTGAGTTCGGTGGCCGCCTATGGCGGCGGCGAGCTCCATCCCATCACGCCCGGCCCCTTCATCGTCAGCTATGGGGTGGTCGAGGGCGACCAGACCATCCATGTCGTGATCCGCTGGGACCACCGGGTCACCGACGCCGCCCCCATTGCCCGGGTCCTGACCCGGCTGGAACAGGTCCTGAACACTGAAATCGCTGCCGAATTGCGCGCGGCCGGCCCGAAGCCGATCCGGGCGGTCCGGACGTGATTTCGGGGCTATTCGCATTGACAGAACGGCCCAAACTCACCTAAAAGCCGCCTGCTCGCGGGCCGATTTCGGCCCGCGAAGCGTTTCGCGACCCGTGGTCCTCTCCCTTAAGCTTTGGGGATCGGACCTGTCAGTGCCGGGCCCAGCCCGTCACACAGGAGGGCGCGTTTCCTCAAACCATGTACCTGAAGAGGACGCGATGACTAAGCGCAGTGAGGCGAAGTACAAACTCGATCGCCGTATGGGCCAGAACATCTGGGGCCGCCCGAAGAGCCCCGTGAATCGCCGCGAATACGGCCCCGGCCAGCATGGCCAGCGCCGTAAGGGCAAGCTCTCCGACTTCGGCGTGCAGCTGCGCGCCAAGCAGAAGTTGAAGGGCTATTACGCCAACATTTCCGAACGTCAGTTCCACGGCATCTATGTCGAGGCGAGCCGCCTCAAGGGTGACACCGGCGAGAACCTGATCGGTCTCCTGGAGCGTCGTCTCGACGCGGTCGTGTACCGCGCCAAGTTCGTCTCCACGATCTTCGCCGCGCGCCAGTTCATCAACCACGGCCACATCAAGGTGAACGGCCGCAAGGTCAACATCTCGAGCTACCAGCTCAAGGTCGGCGACGTGATCGAGGTCAAGGAAGCCTCCAAGCAGCTCGCCCACGTGCTCGAAGCCAGCCAGCTTCCCGAGCGCGACACCCCCGACTATCTCGAAGTCGACCACGGCAAGATGACCGCCAAGTACGTGCGCATCCCCGGCCTCTCCGACGTGCCGTTCCCGGTGCAGATGGAGCCGCATCTGGTCGTCGAATTCTATTCGCGCTAAGATCGGACTATCGAAAGGCCCCGGTTCGCCGGGGCCTTTTTGCTTAAGAGCCACGTCAGTGGCCGTCCTGCCTTCAGGAGGCGTCGCATGCTCTATACCCCTCCCCCGATCGATCCCAAGGCGCCGCCGGTGCGCATCAATCTGCTTTCGGACACGCAGACCAAGCCGACGGCTGCGATGCGCGAGGCGATGGCGCGGGCGGAGGTCGGCGACGAGCAGGTCGGCGACGATCCGACCGTGAACGCACTGTGCGAGCGCGTCGCCGCGCTGCTCGGCAAGGAAGCCGCGGTCTACATGCCCTCAGGCACGATGTGCAACGTCACCGCGACGCTGGTGCATTGCCGTCCCGGCGACGAGATCCTCGCCCACGAGAGCGCACATATCATCGCCCGCGAAGGCGGCGCGCATGCCGCGATCGGCGGCTTCCAGGTCACCCAGCTCAAGGGACCCGACGGCCAGTTCACGCCGGAGACCTTTCGCAAGGCACTGCATCCGCGCACACGCTACCAGCCGCCGCAGACCGTCGTCAGCGTCGAGCAGACCGCCAATATCGGCGGCGGCACGATCTGGAAGAAGGCAGCGCTCGACGAGATCGTCGCGATCGCCAAGCAGCACGGCCTCGTCACCCACATGGACGGCGCGCGCCTGCTCAACGCCACGGTAGCAAGCGGCATCTCCCCGCGCGACATGACCGCGGGGTGGGATTCGGCCTGGATCGATTTCTCCAAGGGCCTGGGCGCGCCGATCGGCGGCGTGCTCGCGGGGACCCGCGCCTTCATCGATGCGGTGTGGCAGTGGAAGCAGCGCCTCGGCGGCTCGATGCGGCAGGCCGGCGTCTGCGCGGCCGCCTGCATCTACGCACTCGACCATCACGTCGATCGCCTCGCCGACGACCACGCCAATGCGCGCGCGCTCGCCCACGGGCTGTCGCAGATCGCAGGCATCGAGGTGCAGGAGCCCGAGACCAATCTCGTGTTCTTCAAGCCTGATGGCGCCGGAATTGCCGGCGACAAGATGGTTGCCGCACTGCGCCAGCGCGGCGTGACGCTCGCGATGATGGACGGCCGCATCCGCGCCTGCACCCATCTCGACGTCAATGCGGCCCAGGTCGAGGAAATGATCGGGTACGTCAGAGAGATCGTGCGCGGGGCGTAGTCAGAGCGTTTTCGAGCGAGGTGGATACCGGTTCGCGTAAAGAAAACGCGTCAAAACGAGAATCTACCGCCCCATCGCCTGATAGATCAGCGTCTTCAGCGCCAGCTGAATCCGGCCACGCTGCGACGGGGTCTGCACCATGAAGATCCCGAACAGATCGTCTTCGGGATCGATGAAGAAGAAGGTGCCGCCGACGCCGTCCCAGCGATATTCGCCAAGCGGCCACGATGTCCCCGATGGCACCGAGGTGCGCACGGCGAAGCCGAGGCCGAAGCCGGAGCTTCCGCCCGGATAGTAATTCTGATCGCGCGCGATCTCCGTCTCGGGGCCGATATGATCCGACGCCATCAGCGCGATGGTCTCCGGCTTGAGATAGCGCCGGCCTTCATAGCTGCCGCCGTTGAGCAACATCTGCGAGAAGCGCGCGTAATCACCGACCGTACCGACAAGGCCGCCGCCGCCCGACTCCCACCTCAGCGGTTGCCGGGGATCGCGTATCTGCGTCATCGGGCTGATCGCGCGATCCTGCGGCATCGGCTCGGCGACGCGCGGCCACTTGGCAGGATCGGCGACATAGTATGCAGTGTCCGTCATCCCGAGCGGATCGAGCAGCCGCTCCTTCTCGAACCCGAACAGAGATTTCCCCGATATGACCTCGACGATGCGGCCGAGCACGTCCGTGGAGTGGCCATAATCCCAGTTCGTGCCGGGCTGTTCGGCGAGCGGAAGCGCGGTGATCTTCGCGACGAGTTCGGCGTTGGTCAAAGCCTTGTTGTCGAAGAGACCGGCGTCGGCATAGAGCTTGTTCACCAAGCCCCCGCCATAATAGCCGTAGGGCAGCCCGGCAGTGTGGCGCATCAAATCCTTGATCGTCACGGAGCGACTGAGCGGCTCCAGCGCCAGCGCAACCTTGCCGTCCTCGGCCTTCGTCTCGACACCGACCTTCATCCTGCCAAAAGCCGGAATGTACTTTGCGACGGGATCATCGAGCGAGAGCTTGCCCTCCTCGACCAGCATCATCGCCATGACTGTCGTGACCGGCTTCGACATCGAATAGAGCCGGAAGATCGTGTCCGCGCTCATCGAGATCTCGGTTGCGACATCGCGGACGCCGAAATTCTCGTAATAGACCGGCTTGCCGTGCTGCTGGAGCAGCAGGATCGCGCCCGGAAACGTACCGGCTGCGACCTCGCTCCTGATGTAGTCGGAAACCTTTGCCAGACCTTCTGGCGAGAAAGTGTGGGCGCGCCCCTCGGAGCCCGCCTGCGCCACCACTGCACCGAACAAAAGAACGAGCGCCGCGATCAGCGCGCGGCGCCCGAACATGTCACTTCTCCATGGCTTCATAAACCAACTGCTTCAATGTCCGCTGCACGCGCTGGCGCTCGGTCGGGGTCTGCTCCAGCAGCACGAAGAACATGTCCTGCTTGGGATCGATGACGAAATAGCAGCCTGAAGCGCCGTCCCACTTCAATTCCCCGAGATCGCCGGGCGGCGGCGGCTTGGCGTTGCCGGGATCGGTGCGGACCGCAAGGCCAAGGCCGAAGCCGAACCCGTCGCCGGGGAAATAGAAATAGTCGCGACTGACCCCCGAGGTCGGGCCGATTTGATCGGTCACCATCAGCTTGAACGTCTCGGGCTTGAGGATGGTCTTTCCGTCGAGGCTGCCGCCATTGAGCAGCATCTGCGCAAAGCGCTCATAGTCCGCCATGGTCGTAACCATGCCGCCGCTGGCGAATTGGATTTTTTTGACAACCGTCGGATCGTTGATCCGGCCGACGCGAAAATCGGCGTCATTCGGCACCGGCTGCGCCAGAAGCTTCTGCTTCTCCGGGGCGGTGACGAAGAAGCCGGTGTCGACCATGCCGAGCGGATCGAGCAGCTTCTCCCGCTCGATCTCGAGCAACGGCTTGCCGGTTGCGACCTCCATGACTCGCGCCAGAATGTCGGTGGAATGGCCGTATTGCCACAGCGCGCCCGGCTGGTTGTGCAGCGGCAGCTTTGCGATGCGCTCGGCGAACTCGGCGAGGTCGAAATCGCCGGCGTAGATATTGGCCTCGCGATAAGCCTTGCGGACCAGGCTGTCGCCATAGAAGCCGTAAGTGACGCCCGAGGTGTGCGTCATCAGATCGTGCACCGTCATCGGCCGGTTCGGTGGTACGAGCTCGAGCGACTTGGTGCCGTCGTCGGCCTTCTTCTCGACGCCGACCTTCACGTTGGCGAAGGACGGAATGTACTTCGAGACGGGATCGTCCAGCTTGATCTTGCCGTCTTCGATCAACTGCACCGCGACGACGGAGGTGATCGCCTTGCTCATCGAAAACAGGCGGAAGATGGTCTTGTCGGTGATCGGCGCCTTGCTCTCCACGTCTTGCACGCCGAAGGCTTCGCGAAAGACGGGCTTGCCGTGCTGCTTGATCAGCACGGTCGCGCCGGCGATCTTGCCGGTCGCGACCTCGTTCTTGAAGAACTCGCTGACCTTGGCGAGCTTGTCCTGATTGAAATGCGCGCCGGCCGGAATCTCATAGGTGCCTTCGGCGCGCGCGAGCGACATCGCACCCAGCGACACCAGTGCGCCGCAAACGAACGCACGCAGTCCGAAATGTGAATTCATATCCCCTCCCCGAAAGGTGGCCGAGCGGAGTGTACTGACCGCGTCATCAGGCACAAGGGCTGGCGTACCGCGCCAAAACGTCAGTGTGGAGCGCGGCGCTTGTCTCCGAGAAACAACAGAATATGACGTGGGTGACCAGCGGCGCAGCCGGCAGGGCTTCAATGGCCGTGTGGACCGCAATGTTCGCGGCCTGGTCGGTCGGAAAGCGATATACCCCGGTCGAGATCGCGGAGAAGGCTAGAGAGTTCAGTCTATTGGCCTGGGAGAGCTCCAGCGCACGGCGATAACAGGAGCGCAGCGCATCCGCCTCGCCGTGGCTGCCGCCGTGCCAGACGGGGCCGACTGCGTGGATCACATGTCGCGCGGGCAGACGGTAGCCCTTCGTGATCTTGGCATCGCCGGTCGGGCATCCCCCGAGCGTCCGGCACTCGGCCAGAAGCTCGGGACCGGCAGCGTCGTGGATTGCGCCATCAACGCCGCCTCCGCCCAGTAGAGACGAATTTGCGGCGTTGACGATGGCGTCAACGCCGAGTGTCGTGATGTCAGCAACGATAACCTCGAGCTCGGCACCGCCGATGCGGCGCGTCAGCCAGGTCACCCGATCAAGCCGCGACGGCGACGCCCTTCTCGGAGAAGAGCTGCTGCAGTTCGCCGGCCTGGAACATCTCGCGGACGATGTCGCATCCGCCGACGAACTCGCCCTTCACATAGAGCTGCGGAATGGTCGGCCAGTTCGAATATTCCTTGATGCCGTTACGCAGTTCGGCGGATTCGAGGACGTTGAGGCCCTTATAACCAACGCCGATGTGGTCGAGGATCTGGACGACCTGGCCGGAGAAACCGCACTGCGGAAACTGCGGCGTTCCCTTCATGAACAGAACCACGTCGTTCGACTTCACTTCGTTGGCGATGAATTCCTCGATGCTCATATCCATGTCCTTCCGGGGCGGAGCCCTCAACGATTCCCTCGGGCCGGCCCAGCCGATTTAACCCGATACCTGCCTATATATGTAGCCCAAACCGTTGTGCATCCAAAGTAAAATGGCGGCGAACACCCCTTGGGCGGCCGGTCCAGGCCACGCCGGCCCCATTACATGATGCCACGAATATCATCGCCAGGGAGGACTTTCATACCGTAACGGAGCCCTTATCTAGGACGAACCCCGGTTTTGGAACCGGGCAACGCCAACAACGTTCTCTTGTTCTGTCTGGAGAAAAACGTGACGAAACAAGCCTCCGCTACGGCCACCCCGCCGCTTTCGTCACCGTCGGCCGACCCGAGCGGCCTCGCCCAGGGGCTGGAAGAGGCGTTTCTCACCGTCCGCAACGAGACCGAGCGCCGAGCCGCGCCGCTGTCGCCGGAAGACCAGCAGATTCAATCCATGCCGGATGCGAGCCCCACGAAATGGCATCGGGCCCATACCACCTGGTTCTGGGAGCAATTCCTGCTCGGCGAACACTGTCCCGGCTACCGGCCCTTCCACCCTGATTTCGCTTTCCTGTTCAATTCCTATTACGTCAGCGCCGGCCCGCGTCATTCCCGCAATCACCGCGGCGACATCACCCGCCCCAGCGCCGATCAGGTCGGCGCCTATCGAACATATGTCGATGCAGCCGTCGTCAAATTCTTCCGCGAGGTCGGTGCGGACAAGCTTCGCGAGATCGCACCGCTGGTCGAGGTCGGGCTCAATCACGAGCAGCAGCATCAGGAATTGATGTTCACCGACATCCTGCATGCCTTCGCGCAGAACCCGATCCCGCCGGCCTATGATCCGGACTGGCGCTTCCCGGCTTCGACACGCGCGGGTGAGGATTGGCTGACGCTGAACGAGGGTATCCACACCGTCGGTCATGTCGACGACAGTTTTCATTTCGACAACGAGAAGCCGGCGCATCGCGCCCTCGTCGGTTCGGTCAGGGTCGCACGCAATCTCGTCACCAACGCCGAGTGGCTCGCCTTCATGCGCGACGGCGGTTACCGGACCGCAACGCTGTGGCTGATGGACGGCTTTGCCACCGTCAACAATGAAGGCTGGGACGCCCCCGGCCATTGGCGCGAGATCGACGGCCAGTGGCACATGATGACGCTCGCCGGCCTCAAGCCGGTCGATCCGGATGCGCCGGTCTGCCACGTCAGCTATTACGAGGCCGATGCGTTTGCGCGCTGGGCCGGAAAGCATCTGCCGACCGAGATGGAATGGGAGGTTGCTGCGCGCGCCGGCCAGCTCAACGACGCCTTCGGCATCGTCTGGCAGTGGACGCGTTCTTCATATTCGCCCTACCCCGGCTATCGCGCCATCGAAGGCGCGCTCGGGGAGTACAACGGCAAATTCATGATCAATCAGTTGGTGCTGCGCGGCTCCTCGCTTGCAACTCCCGAGGGCCACAGCCGTATTACCTATCGCAACTTCTTTTATCCGCACCATCGCTGGCAGTTCACGGGACTGCGGCTCGCCGACTACGAATAAAAATCATCCGACGACAATACGCGCCGGACAGCGCGTTCAGGAGAGTATCATGAATGTGCACGCCAGCGCTTTGGCCGAAGCCCATCTCCCCGACGAGCAGACCACCGCCTTCGCCCGCGAGGCCATCGAGGACCTGTCGCAACAGCCGAAAAAGCTGTCGCCGAAATATTTCTACGACGCGGCCGGATCGGAGCTGTTCGAGGCGATCACGCGCCTGCCGGAATATTACCCGACGCGCACCGAGCTTGCGATCCTGAAGGAGCGCGGCAGCGAGATCGCGAAGATCATTCCGCAGCATGCGGCGCTGGTCGAGTTTGGCGCCGGAGCAACCACAAAAGTCCGCCTGCTGCTCGATCACTGCAAGTTCGCGGCCTATGTGCCCGTCGACATCTCCGGCGACTTCCTGAAGGCGCAGGCGAACGGCCTGAAGCGGGACTTCCCCTCGCTCGGCATCTATCCGGTGGCGGCCGACTTCACCACGCCGTTCGAGTTGCCGAGGGCAGTCGCATCGATGCCCAAGGTCGGCTTCTTCCCCGGCTCGACCATCGGAAATTTCGAGCCGCATGAGGCCCAGGCCTTCCTGAAGAGCGCCCGCAAGATCCTGGGCAAGGGCGCGCAGATGATCATCGGCGCCGACCTCGAGAAGGAAGAGCGCGTCCTCCACGACGCCTACAACGATGCCGCCGGCGTCACCGCCCGCTTCAACCTCAATGTGCTCGTGCGCATCAACCGCGAGCTCGGCGGCAATTTCGACCTGTCCGCCTTCACCCATCGCGCGATCTACAACCGCGAGCGGCACCGGATCGAGATGCACCTGATCAGCAAGAAGAGCCAGACCGTGCGCCTGCTCGGCACCAGCTTCTCGTTCCGCCCCGGCGAGAGCATCCACACCGAGAACAGCTACAAATACAGCCTCGAGCGTTTTGCTGCGCTGGCGCAGGGCGCGGGCTGGCAGGTGCGCGAAAGCTGGACGGACGCGGCGAAGATGTTTTCGGTGCACGCGCTGGAGGCGGCGGAGTAAACGCTCCGGCGCCAGTGGCGCCGGGTCAATGCTCCGCAGCCTCTTCCGGAGAAGATCCCAGCGACAGCGACTCCCACGCCGCGACCACGATCATGATCACCGTCGTCGCGACCGACAGCCAGAGTGGCGAGAGATCGGCGGCGAACCAGCACAGCACCGCGAGCGCGATGATGCCGATGCCGTGGGAGAGCTGGAGGAAGCCGCGGATCGCGTGCTTGAACAGGATGGTGCCGAC
The DNA here is from genome assembly GCF_052588265.1 of Bradyrhizobium sp. Pa8. Taxonomy (NCBI): domain Bacteria; kingdom Pseudomonadati; phylum Pseudomonadota; class Alphaproteobacteria; order Hyphomicrobiales; family Nitrobacteraceae; genus Bradyrhizobium; species Bradyrhizobium sp. Pa8. Next base: position 6,230,294 of record NZ_CP176767.1, read on the forward strand.
CAGGAACACCAAGGGACCACCGACCGTGCTCACGATGGTCCTGATGTCGGAATGGCCGGTCGGATGCTTCAGCACCAGTTCGTCCGACACCGCGGTCAGGATAATGCCGGCGATGATCGGCATGTGCAGATAGGTGTAGGCGAGCCGCGCCAGCCGGCCGGATTCGCTGGATTTCGAGATGCGCTCGGAGCCGGCCTCCGCGCCCTTGTGAAAATAGACCCACCACATCGCGATGCTGCCGACCAGCGCCGAGACGAAGGCCAGCATGTTGCTCGCGGTCCACTCCAGCTCGGCGAAGGTCGCACCGTTGACGACGACGGCTTCGCCGAGTGCGATGATGACGAAGAGAGAGCAGCGCTCGGCCATGTGACCGCCTTCGACGGCCCAGGCCTCGACCGACGAGAAGCCCAGCTTCGGGACCCAGAAGCGCGCTGCGGGCGAGACGTATTCAATCGTCAGCGCGGCAATCCAGAACCACAGCCGCGCCTCGTCGTGCGCAAGGCCGCCGAGGATCCACAACACCGCGGAGATCGAGAGCCACGTCAGGATACGAATCGCGTTGTGCCGCACCAGAATCCGGTGGCGCGGGGTCGCGAACAGCCAGAACGCGGTGCGTCCGACCTGCATGGTCGCGTAGGCGATCGCAAACCACAGGCCCCGCCCCTCGAAGGCGGTCGGGATCGTGGTCGACAGCACGAGGCCGCCCAGCATCATCAGGAAGAGCAGGATGCGGACCGGGGTTAGCTCGGGATTGAGCCAGTTGGTGACCCAGGCGGTGTAGACCCACACCCACCACACCGCGAGGAACAGCACCGTGACGTGCACCGCGCCGAGCGGGGTGAAATGGTGCAACAGCGTGTGCGAGACCTGAGTGACGGCGAAGACGAAGACGAGGTCGAAGAACAGCTCGGCATTGGTGACGCGGCTGTGCTGGTTCGGAGCGATGACGCGAAACATCGCGCCGCGAGGATTGTCCGCAGCCATCGTCATCCCCCGTCACGCGATCAGATCAGGCCCCGGGTACCCCGGTTTGCAGCGCCAGAGCATGCAGCACGCCGCCCATCTGGCCTTGCAGGGACTGATACACGATCTGGTGCTGCTGGACGCGGGACTTGCCGCGGAAGGATTCCGAGATCACGGTCGCGGCATAGTGGTCGCCATCGCCGGCGAGGTCACGGATCGTCACCTCGGCATCGGGGATCGCTGCCTTGATCATCGCCTCGATATCGTGGGCGTCCATGGGCATTCGGGTCTTGCTCCTGTCTCGGCTTCGAATCGCTTGCCGGGGTCCCCGGACCGGCAGGGCCAAACTTAGCGTGAACGGCCTTCTACGTCACGCATTCCGGCACTATATCCCTGATCCCATCCGGATAAAGGCACGACAAAGTGCCGCGCGCGGCAGATTGATCGAAAAGGCGTGAAATCATGAAGCTTCCAGGGCCCGACCACCCCATCACCATTACCCAAAATCCCCGGCGCGTCCGCGTCACGGCCGGCGACATCGTGATCGCCGAGACCAGCAAGGCACTGATCTTGAAGGAGGCCAAATATCCGGCGGTGCAATATGTGCCGCGGGAGGACGCCAACATGGCGCTGCTGGAGCGCACCGACCGCGTCACCCATTGCCCCTACAAAGGGGACGCGAGCTATTACAGCGTCAAGGCCGACGGCAAGACGCTCGACAACGCGATCTGGACCTACGAGACGCCCTTCCCCGCGATGACGGAGATTTCCGGCCATCTCGCCTTCTATCCGGACAAGGTGAAGATCGAGGAAGTGGGGTAGGCTCATCGCGCCGGGGCGATCGTAGGTCGCTTCCTCTCAGTCGACACAAGGCTCAAGATGCCGCGCAAAGCCGCAAGACTGATTGGGGTCTCGTTGCTGGGCGTGGCCGCCATCCTCATTGTGGTGGCCGCCGCCGGACTGGGTTTTCGCGCCTATCGCCAGCATCTTGCTGCCGAAACCCTCGCGATCCGCTCGCCGAAGGGCGTGCAGGAGGGAGGGTTCGTCGACATCGGCGGAATCAAGCAATGGATTCAAATCCGCGGCGAGGATCGGGATAACCCGGTCCTCCTGTTCGTCCACGGCGGGCCCGGAGGGTCCAGCTGGCCAATGTCGTCGGGTTGGCGCCCCTGGGAAAAGCACTTCACCATCGTGCAATGGGACCAGCGCGGCACCGGCCGCACGTATGGCGCCGCCGGAGACACGCTGGCGCCAACCATGACACTGGAGCGAATGGCGCAGGATGGCGTCGAGCTGGCCGAGCATCTGCGCACGCATCTGCACAAGGACAGGATCGTCCTGGTCGGGCATTCGTGGGGCTCGTTCCTGGGAATTCACATGGTGAAGCAACGCCCGGATCTGTTCTCGGCCTATGTCGGCACGGGCCAGGTGGTTGGCAGGACGACCTTCGAGAAGGCATTCGAGCTCACGATCTCGCGCCTGCAGCGGCTTGCGGCATCCGCCAACAATCCCGAAGCCTTGGCGGAATTGGCGCCGATCGCTTCACAGCCGACCCTCACCCCGGAAAATCGCCTGATTGCGGACAAATGGAGCAACGCGCTGGGTCTGCCGCCCGCCGGTGGCTTCCAGTTCGCCGGCCCCATCCCGCCGCTCTTCATGCCGGATGTCTCCCTGCTCGACTTGTACAACTGGCGCAAGGGCGTCGCCTTCTCGGCCAAATATCTGACCGGACGGAACGGGCCGATGTTTCAGAGCGACATGGCCTCGATGGGATTCAGATCGCCGATCCCCATGTTCTTCATTGAGGGTGACGCGGACGGCGTGACGCCTGGCGAACCCGCCGAGCAATATTTCAAGGAGATCACGGCCCCGCATAAGGAATTTGTTTGGGTTCGCGGCGGCGATCATTTCATTCCGTTCGATCGTCCTGAAGAGTTCTTGGCCGAGCTGATGGCCCGCGTCATGCCATTCGCAGGCAATTGAGGGCCGGCGCGCCGGCTCCCGATTCGAGCGGCAGCCCGGCTACGCCCTGAAGATCGTGAGCCCCAGTATCAGCAGCACCAGGAAGATCACGACGAAGATATAGAACAGGAAGCGGGCGACATCGGCCGAGGCGGCCGAGATGCCCGTGAAGCCGAGCACGCCGGCCACGATCGAGATCAAGAGAAAGATCAGCGCCCATTTCAGGATCGTCATAACCAACTCCGACTAAAATGCCGCATGTTTTTGCGGCCCTCAACCCATTCGCGAACGCTAACTTCGCTGCACGGAACTGGTTCCTGAGGGCGCTCCGCAGGCAAGGCGCGGCACAAACTGCGCTTGCTGAATCGGGTTCCCGGCGGCACAGTCCGGCGAGCGCAGGAGCGCAATCGGGGCGACCATGATGACGATGTCACATTCCGCGACGATCGGCGCAGAGGCGCAGGCCGCGCCGAAGGCCAAGGCGCGCAATCTGTCGCTCGATCGGACCCGCACCTTCCTCACGCTGGTGGTGCTGCTGCACCACGCCGTCATTCCCTACACCTATTTCGGTCACACCGACCCGGCGTCCTGGATCGGCTTCGACATCGTCGTGCTCGCCACCGACAGCTTCTTCATGGCGATGTTCTTCTTTCTGTCGGGATTGTTCACGTGGTCCGGCATCGCACGCAAGGCACCACAGGTTTTCCTGCGCGACCGCCTGTTGCGGCTCGGGCTGCCGTTCGTAGTCGCGGCCTTCACGGTCATCCCGCTCGCCTATTACGCGATCGCGCTGCGGCACGATCCCGAGCTGACCTTCGCTTCGTTCTGGTGGAAGACGATCACCGTCGGGCCCTGGCCAAGCGGGCCGATCTGGTTCGTGTGGGTGCTGCTGGCGTTCGACCTCACTGCGAGCCTGCTCTACCGGGTCTCAGCCCACCTGGTCGATCCGGTCAACAGCATTTCGCTGCGCGGATTTGACCAGCCGGCCGTGTTCTGGCTGCTGCTCGCCGTCGTCACGGCCGTCGTTTACGTGCCCGCGCTGGTCCATTTCGGGGCCAACAAATGGTTCGAGTTCGGACCGTTTTCGGTGCAGGCGAGCCGTATCCTGCTCTACTTCGCCTATTTCTTCATTGGCGTCAGCGTCGGTGCCGCCAACTTCGATCGCGGTATCCTCAGCGCCGAAGGGCAGTTGCCGAAGAACCGATGGGTGTGGGTGATCGCCACGCTGGTCCCCTACTGCCTGATGTGGTGCATGATCTACATCAAGCGCGCAATCCTGGGGAATCCCAACGTGCTGCCGGACTGGTATCAGGCGATCTACGGCACGTTCGTCGTGCTGTTCTCGGCCGCGATCCTGCTCGCGATCCTCGCCTTCTTCCTGCACCAGAAGTCGCCGGGGCCGAACCTGCTCGACCGCATGCAGGCGGACGCCTACGGCATGTTCCTGGTGCACTACCCGATCGCGCTGTGGATCCAGTATGTGCTGTTCGACTACGGATTGCCGGCGATCGTGAAAGCGGCGATCGGCTTCGTGCTCACGGTGATCCTGAGCTGGGGACTGACTGCGGCACTGCGGAAGATTCCGGGCGCATCGCACGTGTTGTAGAGGCCAAGGTCTCTCCACTCGTCATTGCGAGGAGCTCTTGCGACGAAGCAATCCAGTCTGCCGCCGCGGAGACGGTCTGGATCGCTTCGCGGAGCCTGTCATCGTGCCGCGCTTCGCGCGGACCCGGTGGCTCGCAATTAGAAAGCGCCTTACGCCGCCTTCCCGCTCATATATTCCGGCAGCCAGCGCTCGAACGATTTCCGCAGGCTATCGATCGACACTGGCGCCTCGCCCGCGATCGCGATCGCATCGCCGCCGGTGGTGCCGATGCGCACGCAGGGCACTTCGCAGCCGCGCATCTTGGCCAGCACGCGGCCGGCTTCCGCTTCCGGCACGGTGACGAGATAGCGCGCCTGATCCTCGCCGAACCAATACGCCTGCGAGACGAGCGACGTCGGCGCCGCCAGCAGTTTTGCGCCGATGCCGCTGGCCATTGCCATCTCGGCGAGCGCGATCAGCAGGCCACCGTCCGAGAGATCGTGCACCGCGGTCGCGGTGCCCGCATGGATCATGCCGCGCACGCAGTCGCCGTTGCGCTTCTCGGCCCCGAGGTCGACCGGCGGCGGCGCCCCCTCCTCGCGACCGCAGATGTCGCGAAGGTAGACCGACTGGCCGAGCCAGCCGTGGGTTTCGCCGACCAGGAGGATCGCCTCGCCCTCGGCCTTGAAGGCCAGCGAAGCGGACTTGGTGAAATCGTCGAGCAGGCCAACGCCGCCGATCGAAGGCGTCGGCAGGATCGCGCGGCCGTTGGTCTCGTTGTAGAGCGAGACGTTGCCGGACACGACCGGGAAGTCCAGCGTGCGGCAGGCTTCCGAGATGCCCTTCAGGCAGCCGACAAACTGGCCCATGATCTCGGGCCGTTCAGGATTGCCGAAATTGAGATTGTCGGTGATCGCGAGCGGCTTGCCGCCGACCGCGGTGATGTTGCGCCAGGCTTCCGCCACCGCCTGCTTGCCGCCCTCGAACGGATCGGCCTCGCAATAGCGCGGCGTGACGTCGACGGTCAGCGCCAGCCCCTTCGGCCCGTCCTGCACGCGCACCACGGCGGCGTCGCCGCCGGGACGCTGCAAGGTGTTGCCGAGGATGACGTGGTCGTACTGCTCCCAGACCCAGCGCTTGCTGCACATGTCGGGCGTGCCGATCAGCTTCTCCAGCGCGGCACCGACGCCCATCGGCGCCGGCACCTCGCGCGCGTGCACGACCGGCAGCGCGGCAGAAGGAATATGCGGGCGGTCATAGAGCGGCGCCTCGTCGCCGAGCTCCTTGATCGGCAGATCGGCCATCACGTCGCCGCCATGCTTGACGACAAAGCGCTTGCTCGGCGTGGTGTAGCCGACGACCGCAAAGTCGAGGCCCCATTTCTTGAAGATCGCCTCGGCTTCCTTTTCCTTCTCGGGCTTGAGCACCATGAGCATGCGCTCCTGGCTTTCCGAGAGCATCATCTCGTAGGCGCTCATGCCGGTCTCGCGCGTCGGCACCGCATCGAGATCGAGGTCGACGCCGAGGTCGCCCTTGGCGCCCATCTCGACCGCCGAGCAGGTCAGGCCCGCCGCGCCCATGTCCTGGATCGCGATGACGCAGCCCTTCTCCATGATCTCGAGGCAGGCTTCCAGCAGCAGTTTTTCGGCGAAGGGATCGCCGACCTGCACGGTCGGGCGCTTCTCCTCGGACTTGTCGTCGAATTCGGCCGAGGCCATCGAGGCGCCATGGATGCCGTCGCGGCCTGTCTTGGAGCCGAGATAGACGATCGGCATGTTCACGCCGGAGGCGGCCGCATAGAAGATCTTGTCGGCATCGGCGAGGCCCACGGCCATCGCGTTGACGAGGATGTTGCCGTCATAGCGGGTGTGGAAGCGGACCTGGCCGCCCACTGTCGGCACGCCGAAGGAATTGCCGTAGCCGCCGACGCCGGCGACGACGCCGGACACGAGATGCCGCGTCCTGGCATGCTCGGGCGCGCCGAAGCTCAGCGCATTGAGGCAGGCAATGGGCCGCGCCCCCATGGTGAAGACGTCGCGCAAAATGCCGCCGACGCCGGTGGTCGCACCCTGGTAGGGCTCGATGTAGCTCGGGTGGTTGTGGCTCTCCATCTTGAAGACCACGGCCTGGCCGTCGCCGATATCGATGACGCCGGCATTCTCGCCGGGGCCCTGGATCACCCAGGGCGCCTTGGTCGGCAGGCCGCGCAGATGGATGCGCGAGGATTTGTACGAGCAGTGCTCGTTCCACATCGCCGAGAAGATGCCGAGCTCGGTGAAGGTCGGCTCCCGCCCGATCAGCTTCAGGATGCGCTCATACTCGTCGGGCTTGAGCCCGTGGGCGGCAACCAGTTCGGGGGTGATCTTGGGTTCGTTCTTCATGGATTCGGGGCTTTCGGCGGCGTTTTGCCGTTCTTAGGAAGATCGGGGGCCTACGAAAAGCCCTTTATGGCGCATTTTCCCGCTGTCCCACGTTTTGCGGGCAGGCGGTCGGCGGGAACGGGAATTGCAAGGCGCTGACGGATCGGATTTAAGGACTAAAGACCCGTAATTGAAGGCCCATTTCCTTGCACGAATTGACCAAAGTCCCCTCCACCCGCCGCCCGGACCTGCACGTCGCCACCGATGGCGAGTTCACGGGTTGGCGGACCTGGATTCGCGACAGTTTTGAGAGCCATATCGGCCCGTTCTGGCACAAGATCGAGGAAGACGGCAGCGTCCGCTCGGCCTTCCGGGTCGAGAAAAAGCACCTCAACGGCTCCGGAAACGTCCATGGCGGCTGCTTCATGGCGTTCGCCGACTATTGCCTGTTCGCGATCGCCACCCACGAGCTGGATGGCCCGGCCGTGACGACGAATTTCGCCTGTGATTTCCTCGACGCGGCCCGCGAGGGCGAGCTGGTCGAATGCGTCGGCGAAGTGTCCCGCGCCGGCGGCTCGCTGATCTTCCTGCGGGGCAAGCTGACCTCGGCCGGGCGGCCCCTGTTCACCTTCTCCGGGACGATCAAGCGGGTGAAGCGGAAGCCGGCCCTCCAGCCAAACGCATAGCTCGACGCCTTCCCTTTTCGCGTTCCCTCGCCCAGACTTGCGACAAGCGCTTTGGCGCGGGGGAGCAGGAACAAGGTGCCGCAGAGCACATCGTCGGGCCGCACGGCGGCCGCCGCATCGTCGTCGCCATCCATCATCGCCACCGGTGCGCGCAACTGGCGCGACTACGCGCTGCTGTTCGCGCTCGCCTGCTGCTGGAGCTCGACCTATCCGCTGGCGAAGCTCGCGCTTCCCACGATCCCGCCCGTCACCTTCATCTCGGCGCGCTCGCTGATCGCAGCCGCCTTTCTGTTTGCGATCCTGTGGATGCGCGGCCTCAAGCTGCCGACCGACGTGAAGGCCTGGAAGCTGTTTGCGACCCAGCAGCTGATCAACTCGACCTTCCCGTTCCTGATCATCACCTGGTCGCAACAATATGTCCCGGCGTCGAACACGGTGGTGCTGGCCTCGACGACGCCGATCTTCGCCTTCCTGATCACCTCGCTGATCACGCGGCATGAGCCGGCCACGCTGCTGAAGCTCGCGGGCGCAATTCTCGGCCTTGCCGGCACCATCGCCATCGTCGGGCTGGACGCGCTGCGCGGCTTCGGCAGCGAGATCGTGGCGGAGATCGCGATCCTGCTCGCCACCATCTCCTTTGCCTGCGCGACGATTTTCGGCCTCAGGCTCTCCGAATACGATCCGATGGTGGTGGCGACCGGCTCGCTGCTGTTCGGTGGCCTCGTGCTGCTGCCGCCCTCGCTCATCATCGACCAGCCCTGGACGCTGCACCCGACGCCGACGGCGATCGTCGCCACCATCGTCATGGGCATCGTTTCCAGCGCGCTGGGGCTGATGCTGTTCTACGTCTGCCTCGGCCGGCTCGGCACGCTGACCACGAACGCACAAGGCTATCTGCGCATTCCGATCGGCGTCGGATTGTCCGTGCTGTTGCTCGGAGAGAGCGTGCCGTCGAACCTCGCGCTGGGACTGCTGCTGGTCATGGCCGGCGTCGCCGCGATGACGGTGCCGGCGGAACGGCTGAAGCTGCGCTAGCGCGGTACGGAGAGCACGGAACAATAGCCCAAAGCGCGATGACGAATCCCGATGTCATCGCGCTTTGGTTGGGCGCGGGCCGAGCCCCGCCGTTGTACCGATCAAGCAGCCATGTTTGGTTGCCGGAAGGCCGCTTCCATCTCGCGGCGCACCCGCACGGCGAGACTATTGGGATCGTACTCCACGTCCTCCCATTTCAGGCGCTGACCTGGCGCGATATCGGTCTTGAGCTTGACATGGTGGGCGAGGCCGAGCGGCAGGTAGCCATGCTTCAGTGAAGCGTCGGCGGGGGTCTGTTTGCCCCAGACGCAGAAGCCGCCCTCGCCGTCGAGCATCTCGCCGGCCTTCAGCTTGCGCTTGGCGGTCGCGACGACGTCTGAATTGAACACGACCGGCGCACCGGTCGGCTCCTTGCGCAGCGCCGCGGAGGCGACGGAGATGCCGAGCTCGAGCCCGATCATATGGATCGGCCGGTACAGCGAGGCATATTTGCCGGTCTTGTCCGGCAGCATGCTGTATTCGCGGAAGCACTCCTCGGAATAGGCGCTGTCGGTCTCGAACACGACATAGGTCCCCATCACGAGGCTCTGCGGCACGTCGGTGCCGTCGCGATAGACCGAGGACGTGACCTCGGTGACCCCTGACTTCTCCAGCATGCCGCCGTCGGATTTCGGCTTGCAGATTTCGGCGTGCTCGAACCGCGTCGCCGGCGGGAACGACAGGCCCTCGCTCTGCGCATGCAGCCCGGTCGCATTGCACACCGCCGTCATCTCGATGCCCGACTTGGTGCCGTCGACGAAGGAGTTGAACATCTTCGGGTTGATCGAGTTGCGATCTTTAATCTTCATGTATTTGTCGAGGATGTCCCAGACCGTATCCGGCGTCGACTGGTGATAGGTCGGGTGATAGCGCGTGCCCTTGCCGGCGGCGACGACCTTGAAGCCGGCCGCGCGGGCCCAGTCGACGTGATCGGCGATCAGCGCCGGCTGGTCGCCCCAGGCGAGTGAATAGACGACGCCGGCCTGCTTCGCCTTGCGCGCCAGAATCGGGCCTGCGACTGCGTCCGCCTCGACATTGACCATCACGATGTGCTTGCCGTTCTCGATCGCCTTCATCGCGAAGCGGATGCCTGCGCCAGGATCTCCGGTCGCTTCGATGATGACCTCAATGGCGGGATGGGTGATCAGGGCGTCCGCATTGTCAGTGACGATCGTGCGGCCGTGCTTCAGCGCATCGTCGATCGTAGCAGCCGCATATTGCTCCTCGGGCCAGCAGCCGAGCTTGAGCTGCGAACGGGCGCGGGCCGTGTTCAGGTCGGCGACACCGACGAGATGCATGCCGTCGGTCTGGCGTACCTGCGACAGGAACATCAGGCCGAATTTTCCGGCCCCGATCAGGCCAATGGTAACAGGCTTGCCGGCCGCCTTGCGCTCCAGCAGCATGCGATGGAGATTCATCTGGATTTCCTTAAGCGTTCCTCGGGTGACGGCGTTGTTGCAGCCGTGAAGTCCGGCCGCGCTCGCCTTGCACGGAAACGTTAGGCAGCGACGAATCCGAGGGCAATTCAGATTATCTGCCGCGACGATGTAGGCACGCTAAACAATCCGCGCGTCTTGGCTCTTAGTTTGCGCATGATCTCTCTCGGAAAACCGCCTCACACTTTTCCGGATCATGCGCGCGCGCTCCAGGCGTCGCGTTCCCGACGCAACCAGTCGAGGAAGGTGCGGGTCTTGCGGTGGCGCAAATGGCCGTGCGGACAGACGATCCACTGCGTGGTCAGCGCGACCTCCGGCGGGTTCTTCACGGGGCAAACCAGGCGACCGTCACGTAATTCGCGCCAGGCCAGCAGCTCGCTCTCCAGCCCGATGCCGAGGCCGTCGACGGCAGCGTCGATCGCCATGTGGCTGCGGTCGAACAGCACGCGCTTCCAGCGTTCCGCAGGCTCGATGCCGGCCTCCGTGAACCAGCGCGGCCATTGCATCTGCGATTTCACCGAATGGATCAGCCGGTGCTCGAGCAGGTCCTGGGCTGCGAGACTGCCCGCCGCAAAGGACGAAGGCGCACACAGCGGAAAGAACCGCTCCTTGCCGAGGCTTTCGACGAACAGGCCGGCCCAGCCGCCCTCGCCGTGGCGAATCTCCAAATCGACATTCTCCTTGCGGAAATCGGTCGGCTCATTGGTACCGTCGAGCCGCAATTCGATGTCCGGATTGGCGTCGACGAAGCTGGCAAGCCGCGGCAGCAACCATTTGCTCGATACGCTCGGCGCGGCGCGCACCGTCAACGTGGTGGCCGAGCGGATGCCGCGGACATGCTGCGTGACGTCGGTGACGTGCTCGATCTCGCGGCTGATCATCTCGAAATAGCGCTCGCCGGCCTCGGTCAGCGTGATGTTGCGCCCGACCCGCGAGGTCAGCGCCGTGCCGAGATGCAGCTCCAGCGCCTGGATCTGCTGGCTGACGGCCGACGGCGTCACCCGCAATTCATCCGCCGCACGGGAAATGCTGCCCGCGCGCGCCACCGCGTGGAAGACGATGATGGCGCGGAAGGGTATCTGCATCAGGAAACCTTTTAGGCCAGCTAAAGTGACGGCGAATATAATTCAATTGTCGTGCATGACCAGCGATCTAGGCTTCAACCTCAAGGCAACCCGCGACAGACGGGTGCCGGCGAGGAAACAGGACGGCGCAGAGCGCCGGTCCGCCCGGGGGAAGGAACGCAAGGCCAAGCCTTTCACCAGACAAGCGATGTTGACGACACCGGCGCGGCAAAGCCTGCGCGCCGCAACGATTACGTGCGCCGACAAAGGCGCCGAACGAAGCCATCAGGGAGGACCAACGATGTCGGGCAAGAACCACACGATTTCACGCCGCAACTTCATGGTGGCGGCTGCGGCCGTTCCACTGGTCGCGATCCGCACCCGGCCGGCGCAGGCCGCGGAGTTCGAATACAAGCTCGCCACCGGCCAGTCGCTGACCCAGCCCATCAACACCCGCCTCGATCAGGCCGTGAAGCGGATCAGGGAAGCGAGCGGCGGCCGGCTGGAGATCAAGTTCTTTCCCGCCTCGCAGCTTGGCTCGGACACCGATCTCCTGACCCAGATCCGCAGTGGCGGCGTCGATTTCCTCAACATCGCGGGCTCCGTGCTGTCGACGGTGGCGCCGACCGCCGGCATCGCCAATGTCGGCTTCGCATTCTCGGACTACGGCCAGGTCTGGAATGCGATGGATGGCGACCTCGGCAAGCTGATCGCAACCCAGATCGAGAAGACCGGCGCGCTGATGGTGGCCAAGCCCGCCGACAACACGTTCCGGCAGATTTCGTCGTTCACCAAGCCGATCAAGACGCCGGCCGACCTCGACGGTTACCGCATCCGCGTGCCGGTGTCGCCGATCTTCACCTCGCTGTTCAAGTCGCTCGGCGCCAACCCGACCTCGATCAACTTCAACGAATTGTACACGGCGCTCCAGACCCATCTCGTCGACGGCCAGGAGAACGGCCTCGTCACCATCGAGGCCGGCAAGATCTACGAGGTGCAGAAATACATCTCCGAGACCAACCACATCTGGGATCCGTTCTTCATCCTCGGCAATCGCCGCTCGGTGAAGGCGCTGCCCGACGAGTTGCAGGCGATCGTCCGGCGTGAGTTCGACCAGGCCGCGATGGAGCAGCGCGTGGACACCGCAAAGCTCAATCTGACGCTGAAGGACCAGCTGACCGCCAAGGGCATCACCTTCGCGGTCTCCGACAAGGAGGCGTTCCGCAAGGGACTGTCGGCCGCCGGCTTCTACAAGGAATGGCGCGCCAAGTTCGGCGAAGACAATTGGAAGACGCTGGAGGCCGCGGCCGGAGCATTGGCATGAGCGCCGTGGTCGGCATGCCGGAAACGGTCACGCTCGGCGAAGCACAGCCGTTGCGCGGACGCTGGCTGGAGCAGTCGCTGCGCTGGCTGGTCGAGATCCCGGCGGCGATCGCCGTCGTCGCCGAAGTCGTCATCCTGTTCGCCGGCATCGTCGCGCGTGCAATCTTCCACCGGCCGATCATCTGGTCGGACGAGTTGGCGTCGATCCTGTTCCTGTGGCTGGCGATGCTCGGCAGCGCGATCGCCGTGCAGCGCTCGGCGCATATGCGCCTGACGTTCTTCACGTCGTATCTGTCGCCGCGCGCCGAGGCGTGGGCCTCGACGCTCGCCGCCGGCGGGGTTGCGCTGTTCCTCGCGATCATCCTGCATCCGGCGCTGGATTATGTGGAGGACCAGGCCTTCGTGGAGACGCCGGCGCTTGGCTGGTCCGGCATGGTCCGCGCGGCCGCCATCCCGGTCGGCTGCATCATCGCGCTCGCCAGCATCTGCCTCACGCTCGTCAAGCGGTCGGCAAAGGACCTGCTTGCCGTCGCCGTCCTGTTTGCGGCGATTGCCGGCGTGCTCTATCTCGCAGGTCCCTCGCTGAAGTCGCTCGGCAACTGGAATCTGCTGATCTTCTTCGTCGGCCTGCTCGGCTGCGCCGTGATGGCGGGCGTGCCGATCGCGTTTTCCTTTTGTCTGGCGACCGTCGCTCTCCTGCTGACCACGACACGGACGCCGCTGCTGGTCGTGGTCGGGCGGATCGACGAGGGCATGAGCTCGCTGATCCTGCTCGCGGTGCCCCTGTTCGTGCTGCTGGGACAATTGGTCGAGCAGACCGGCATGGCGCGCGTCATGGTCGCGTTCCTCGCGTCCGTGCTCGGCCATGTCCGGGGCGGGCTGTCCTACGTGATGCTCGGCGCCATGCTGCTGGTCTCGGGCATTTCCGGCTCCAAGACCGCCGACATGGCGGCGATCGCGCCGGTGCTGTTTCCCGAAATGCGCAAACGCGGCATGAAGGATGGCGAGCTGGTGTCCCTGCTCGCGGCATCTGGTGCGATGAGCGAGACCATTCCGCCCTCGATCGTGCTGATCGCGATCGCCTCCGTCACCGGCGTGTCGATCGCGGCCTTGTTCACTGCGGGCATCCTGCCGGGGATCGTGCTGGCGATCGTGCTCGCCTTCGTCGCGCGCTACCGGGCAGGCGCGGAGGAGAATGCCGCGATCAAGGTCGCGCGAGCGCCGATGTCGGTGGTGGCGAAGACGTTGTGGGTCGCCTTGCCGGCGCTGACGCTGCCGTTCCTGATCCGCAGCGCGGTGGTCGAGGGCTACGCGACGGCCACCGAAGTCTCGACCATCGGCATCGCCTATTGCCTCGTGCTCGGCTTGATCATCTATCGCGGCAGCCTCTCCTGGAAGAATGTGCTGCCGATGCTGGCTCGCTGTCCGGCTCGATCCTGTTCATCGTGGGCGCTGCGAGCGCGATGGCCTGGGCGCTGGCGCAATCCGGCTTCTCACATGATCTGGCGGCGCGCATGGCCGGCGTGCCGGGCGGCACTTACGGCTTCCTGCTGATCTCGGTGGTCGCCTTCATCGTGCTCGGCAGCGTGCTGGAAGGCATTCCGGCGATCGTGCTGTTTGGTCCACTGCTGTTTCCGGTGGCAGCCCAGTTCGGCATCAACGAGGTGCACTATGCGATGGTCGTGATCCTCGCCATGGGCCTCGGCCTGTTCGCGCCGCCGTTCGGCCTCTGCTACTACGCAGCCTGCAGCATCGGCGGCGTGTCGCCGGATGCCGGCATGCGCCGGATCTGGATCTATCTCGCCTGGCTGTTCCTGGGCCTGCTGCTGATCACCTTCGTGCCCTGGATATCGCTGGTGTTTCTATGAGACTCCCGACCTGAAGCCATTCCGCCTGGCATGCCCGTTCAGGTCGAAATCTGCTTCTCGGCGATCGAGAGCCACTCGGCCTGCGCCTCGCGCAGATATTTGGGCGCGCGCCGCATCTGGATCAGGAGCTCGTTGAAGACCACACGTGCCTCGGCGCTGCGGCCGACCATCTGGAGCAGCAGGCCGTAGCGCACCCGTGCCTCGGCGCCCGGGAAATACCCGGCGACGGCGTGATATTCCTCCAGCGCCTCGTCTAGCCGGCGACCTCGGCGAGCGCGCGGGCGTAGAGCAGGTGCGCGTCGGCGGAATCGAAGTCCGGCCATTGCTTCTGAAGATCGTCCAGCGTCGCCAGCGCATCGGCCGGACGCTTGGCGGAAAACGCCGCCTGCGCCTTGCCGAACGCGTAGGCGGGATCGTGGCCCATCGGCAGTGCCAAAATGTGATCGTAATGCTGCTCGGCTTCACCGTAGCGCCCGATCTTCACGCACTCCTCGGCCAGCGCCGCACGGTTGGCGATGGTATCGGTGACAGCCAGCCGGTCGGAGAGCTCGCGATAGCGCTTCTCCGGATCGAGCCGATTGGCAACGCGTTGGCGCGCCTGCCGCGCGCCGGGGCTCGAAAACCATTCCGGGATGAGCTCAACCGCGATATAGGCGAGCGCGCCCATCAGCGGCACCAGCAGGATGATGAAAGCCCAGGGCCGCAATCGCCCGGTTCGCGACGCGTGGTAAATCAGTGTGATATCGAGCAGCAGAACGACCAAAGCGACGGGCATGTGACATCCAGGAGCACAACGACAGCGCACGCTTCCTGATATCGCAACTCGTGCGGCGAAACAACTTTGAGTTGTTCGCCTCCGCAGAAATCAGCGACCGACGCGCGCCTTGATGGCGACGAGGAGTCAGTCGTCTCAAGCGCGATTGAGGTTCATGAGACAGCAAGCCAAAGCTGCTATTGCTTGGCGTCGTCCGCCAGCATCTTCCGGTACTTCTCGACGTCGCGCGTCACGAGCTTCTGGAGCACCTCGGGCGTATGCTCGTCGGGATCGGGCGCAACGGTCGACAGATCGGCAAAACGCTTCTTCACCGCGTCTGTTTCCACCGCGGTGCGCGCGGCTGCATTCAGCTTGGCTGATGACAGCCTGCGGCGTGCCCTTGGGCGCGAACAGGCCATTCCAGCCCTGCGCCTCGAAGTCCGGCAGGCCCGCTTCCGCCGAGGTGGGCACATCGGGCAGCGTGGCCAGCCGCACGGTCGAGCCGACCACCATGCCCCTCACCAGCTTGTCGCCGATCGACTGCGAGACGGAGGCCGCGGCATCACAGACGCCGTCGATCTGGCTGCCGATCGCATCCGTGAGTGCGGGCGCCGCGCCGCGATAGCCGACCAGCGTCGCATCGATGCCGGCGGCCGTCACAAAGCTCTTGCAAATGAGGTAATTCGACGAGCCGACACCGGCATGGCCGAGATTGATCTTGCCCGGGTTGGCTTTGGCATAGGCGATGAACTCTTTCAGGTCCTTCGCCGGGAAATCCTTGCGCAGCGCGATGATACCGAACGTCTTCGCCACCATGGCGATCGGCACGAAGGAGTCAGGCGTGAACGGCAGTTTTGGATAGATCGTGTAGGTCGCGGCATTGGTGCCGGCGTTGCCGATCGCGATGGTGTAGCCGTCAGGCTCGGCGCGGGAGGCGCGCGCCAGCGCGGTCGAGCCGCCGGCGCCGGCGACGTTCTCGATCACGATGGTCTGGCCGAGCGCGATGCCCATCTGCTCGGCGACCGTGCGCGCGATCACGTCCGACGTGCCGCCGGCCGCGAACGGCACGATCATGGTGACCGGGCGCTTGGGGAAATCCTGCGCGAAGGCGGCGGTCGCGAGCGAAAATGTCGCGAGCGACAGCGCCGCGATCGCGGCGAGAGCCCGCTTCCCCACGAACGAGATCACGCTGCCTTTTCCAGATGGGCAGTGAGGCCGGCGAACAGGCCGCGGCCATCGGTGCAGCCCATGATGTCTTCGACGTGGTTCTCCGGGTGCGGCATCATGCCGAGCACGTTGCCCCTGTCGTTGACGATTCCGGCGATGGATTGCGCCGCGCCGTTGATGTTGCTGATATCGTCGACCACACCCTCGGCCGAGCAGTAGCGATAGAGCACCCGCCCCTCGCCTTCGAGCCGCTTGATGGTCTCTTCGTCGGCCTCGTAATTGCCCTCGCCATGCGCCACCGGCACGCGGATCACCTGGCCCGCATTGTAGCCGCGGGTGAACGGCGTGTCGGAACGCTCGACGCGCAGATGCACGTCGTGACAGATGAACTTCAGCCGTGCGTTGCGCATCAGGACGCCGGGCAGCAGGCCGGACTCGCAGAGGATCTGAAAACCATTGCAGACGCCGAGCACGAGACCGCCCTTGGCCGCATAGTCGCGCACCGCGTCCATCACCGGCGACCGCGCCGCAATCGCACCGCAACGCAGGTAATCGCCGTAGGAGAAGCCGCCGGGCACCACGACGAGGTCGGTGCCCGCGGGCAGCGACGTCTCGGCGTGCCAGACCATCGCGGGCTCGCTGCCGGAGATCAGCCTCAATGCGCGCGCCATGTCGCGCTCGCGGTTGATTCCGGGAAAGACGAGGATGGCGGCTTTCATGGTTCGGGTTCCGACGGTGATGGGAATCGGGCTGGCCAAGGAGGGCCAAAATCGTGAAGAGACATAGCCATTTGACGGGGATTTTACCAGTGCTAGCCTCGCCGGGCGGCCTTGTACACAGGCCATAGCCACGGCACTTTTTGCCTGACGATCTTGCCCGGGATTGAAGCCATGAACGTCCCGTCGCTGCCCGCCTCCGCCTCCGAACCGGTGTCCACTCAGGGCGTCATCGCTGCCGGCGCCTATGTCGACGGCCGGCGCGTCGCCAATATCGCCATCAGCGACGCTTCGAGCTGGCGGGCCAAGCCCGGCCACGTGGTGTGGATCGGGCTCCACGAGCCTGACATGGCGCTGCTCGGCGCCGTGCAGAAGCAGTTCGACCTGCACGACCTTGCCATCGAGGACGCCAACAACGCCCATCAGCGGCCGAAGATCGAGCAATATGGCGAGGCCCTGTTCATCGTGGCGCGGACGGCGCAACTGATCGAGGGCCGGATCGCTTTCGGCGAGACGCACATCTTCGTCGGCGAAGGCTATCTGGTCTCGGTGCGCCATGGCGCCTCGACGTCCTACACGCCGGTGCGCGAACGCTGCGAAAGCTGCCCGCGGGCGCTGGCGCGCGGTGAGGACTACATCCTCTACGCCATCCTCGATTTCATCGTCGACAACTACTCGCCCGTGCTGGAGAGCATCGACGAGGAGGTCGAGGGCATCGAGGACGACGTCCTCTCCAAGCCGATCAGCAAGGAGCAGATCGAGCGGCTCTACATGCTGCGCCGCGACCTGTTGCGGCTCAGGACCGCGATCGGCCCGCTGGTGGAAGTCTGCCGCCGGCTGGAGCATGACGAGCTGTCGATGGTGCGCGCGACGATGCAGCCGCTGTTCCGTGACGTCACCGACCACGTCAGGAACATCCAGGAGCGCATCGATTCCATGCGCGAAGTGCTGGCCTTCGCCTTCGAGGCGAGCCTGCTGGTCGGACAGGCGCAGGAGACCGCGGTCTCCAAGAGGCTCGCCTCGTGGCTCGCCATCATCGCGATCCCGACCGCGCTTGCTGGCATCTACGGCATGAACTTCAAGCACATGCCGGAGCTGGATTGGGAGTACGGCTATTACCTGCTGCTCGGCGTGATGCTCGCCTCATGCGCCGCGCTCTACTGGCGCTTCCGCCGCGTCGGATGGCTGTGAAGCGCCGCGCGGGCTAGACGATCTCGACCCGATAATTCTCGATCACGGTGTTCGCCAAGAGCTTGTCGGCGGCCTCCTTCAGCGCGGCTTCGGCCTTGGCCTTGTCGGCGCCGGCGAGCTCGATGTCGAACACCTTGCCCTGGCGGACGCTGGCGACGCCGTCGACGCCGAGCGACTTCAGCGCGCCTTCGATGGCCTTGCCCTGCGGATCGAGGATGCCCGTCTTCAGGGTAACGGTAACACGTGCCTTCACGTCAAATCCCTCTTAGCTCTTCACCAGCACCGGGCCAGTACCCTGCGGACGCTCGTTCTCCATGAGGATGCCGAGGCGTTTTGCGACTTCGGTGTAGGCCTCGAGCAGGCCGCCGAGGTCCCTGCGGAAACGGTCCTTGTCGAGCTTCTCGTTCGACTTGATGTCCCACAGACGGCAGCTATCCGGTGAGATCTCGTCGGCGACGATGATCCGCATCATCTCGTTCTCGAACAGCCGCCCGCACTCCATCTTGAAGTCGACGAGGCGGATGCCGATGCCGAGGAAGAGGCCGGTGAGGAAGTCGTTGACACGGATGGCGAGCGCCATGATGTCGTCGATCTCCTGGGGCGTCGCCCAGCCGAACGCGGTGATGTGCTCTTCCGACACCATGGGGTCGTTGAGCTGGTCGTTCTTGTAGTAGAATTCGATGATCGAACGGGGCAGCTGCGTGCCCTCCTCGATGCCGAGGCGCTGCGACAGCGAGCCGGCGGCAACGTTCCGCACCACCACTTCCAGCGGCACGATCTCGACCTCGCGAATCAACTGCTCGCGCATGTTGAGGCGGCGGATGAAATGGGTCGGCACCCCGATGTCGTTGAGGTGCTGAAACAGGTACTCCGAGATCCGGTTGTTGAGGACACCCTTGCCCTCGATCACCTGATGCTTTTTCGCATTGAACGCGGTGGCGTCATCCTTGAAGTGCTGGATCAGGGTACCGGGCTCCGGGCCTTCGTAAAGAACCTTTGCCTTGCCTTCATAAATACGACGCCGACGGCTCATGGGGATGTACCGTGTTTTGTTGAAATCCATGTATTTGGTGTGCTCCGGTTACCAGGTTACGACCCACAGCGGAGCTGCCGTGAACGGCTGGGAACCCGTCTATAACCCCTTGGAAACAGAACGGGAACCAAGCCTTCAGGCAACCTATCCGATTGGCTGTCCCAGCACAATCGATCCGGCCGTCCGGCATCAACTTATACCGTCTTGCCTGCGGCTTAACGGCTCGTTGTTTTGCCGATTCGTGCCCCCTATCTAGGCATGCGCCGGGGCCGTCGCAACGACGGCCACCGTATCCAGTCAGCAGGGAATTGGAAAAGGCATGAGCAGTTTGGACAAGCGCGAGGAAGGCTTCGAGAAGAAGTTCGCCCTCGACGAGGAGCAGAAATTCAAGGCGGAAGCCCGCCGCAACCGGCTGCTCGGCCTTTGGGCCGCCGAGAAGCTCGGCATCACCGGCGAGGCCGCCACCGCCTACGCCAAGGAAGTGGTCGCGGCCGATTTCGAGGAGGCCGGCGATGCCGACGTCCTGCGCAAGGTCATGGCCGATTTCGCCGCCAAGAACGTCGCGATCACCGAACAGGCGATTCGCGCCAAGATGAGCGAATTGATCGCCGTGGCGGCGGCCGAGGTGAAGGCGGGGAAGTGACACGAAGCGTCACTCCGGGGCGCGCGATAACGCGAACTCTGGTGCGCAATTGCGCACCAGAGAATCTCGAGATTCCGGGTTCGGTCCTTCGGACCGCCCCGGAATGACGTGCGGGATCACCCCTCTTTGAAGCCGTATTCCGGCACATTGCCGCTGGCGCCGTAATATTTGTACGGCAGAAACTTGCCGCTCATGGTGATCTTGACGCGGTCGCCCTTCGGGTTGGCAACGCGCTCCATTGCCATGTCGAAGTCGATCGCCGACATGATGCCGTCGCCGAATTCCTCCTCGATCAGCGCCTTCCACGCCGGACCGTTGACCATCACCATCTCGTAGAAGCGATAGATCAGCGGATCGGTCGGCGGCATCGGCGTGCCGGTGCCGCGCATCGGCACCTCGTTGAGCATCGCGGTCTCGGCCTTCGACAGGCCGAACAGCTCGCCGGCATTGGCGGCCTGCGGTTTCGTCAGCTTCATCTGGCCGAGAATCGCACCGACGATCAGCACCTCGGAATAGCCGCCGACCTTGTCGCAGATGTATTTCCAGCTCCAGCCGTTCTCGCGCTTGATGTCGAGCAGCTTTTCGGTGAGGTCTTCGCGTTTCATGTCGGGGTCTCCCTTGGCCAGGCATCGTGTCACGTCGTTTGTGCCGCTTTGGGAGGCACGAAACGTGCCAATAAATGAGGCTTGAGGCGTCATCGCCTCGACCTCCCCTCACGCGGTAAAGCCTCCGTGAACCGCTTGATCGCCTCAAGCACCGGCTGCTGGTCGCCGGCAAAGAACCAATGGTCATTGCCGTCGAGCTCGACGAATTCTGCACCGGTGATCCGGCTCGCGATGTCGCGCCCGGCCGCGATCCGCACGGCCTTGTCGTCCCGCCGATGCAGCACCAGCGTCGGCACCGCAATCCGCGCCAGAAGGTGTCGCACGTCGGCATCGCGAAAGGCCTCGAGCACGGCGGAGATGCCGCCGGGACTGGACGCCGCGCGCAACAGTCCCGCCCACCAGGCACGGGCCTGCGGATCATTGGCCAGGCTCGGCGCGAAGGCTTCGATCCCGACCGGACCGCCCCATTGCGCAATCAGGTGCTTGCTCCAGGCGTCATACTGGCTGGCGCGCAGCGCGTGCGGATAGTCCTCCGACCAGCAGCCCTTGGCCAGTGCGCCGAACAGGATGAGCCCGGCCACATGGCGGGATTGCTCGACCGCAAATTTGATGCAGGCCGGCCCGCATTCGGATGCGCCAAACAGCACGACGCGGCGCGAGTCCGCCGCCCGTAGCACGGTGCCGATGTCGTCCGCGGTGACGTCGATGCCGGGGGCCGATCCGACCCGGTCGGATAGGCCGATGCCGCGGCGATCGAAAACGATCAGCCGCCCAAGCCTCATCAATGAGGCCAGGAACGTCCGGCTCGGAGGGTTCTCCCAGGCGCGTTCCACATGCGAGACGAAGCCGGGCATGACCAGGATGTCGAGCGGACCGCTGCCATAGGTCTGATAGGCCAGATGCACGCCGGCGCCCTCCACATAGCGTGTCGCTGGAAGCGCATCGCGCAGCGGCGCGGCCGCGCGGCTCATAAGCGCTTCGGTCTCGGCTTCCGGCGCGACGCCAAGCTCGTCGCGCAGCCGCTGCGCCAGTGCCGCGTGATGCCGTTCCGCCGCGCTTCGGTCGCCGGCCAGCAGCAGGCTGCGGATCAGATGCCGGCCATACACCTCGCTGAGCGGATCGAGCTCGACCAGACGGCCCGCATGCACTGTCGCGGCGAGATGATCGCCAGCAGCATTCCTGTCCTGCACCAGACGCTCGAACGCCTGCACGAGCCGTCCCCGCAACGCCTCGCGGCGAAAGAACGCCCAATCGTCGAACTCAGGACAGTCGTCCGGAGAAAAGCCCGCCAGGAAGTCGCCGCGATAAATCCGGCAGGCCTCTTCAAAGTTGCCGCGGTCGCAGGCGCGCTCGAACTGATGCGAGTCGATCTTCAGCTCGACCTCCGGAGACCAACGCAAGCTCGTGCGGTCGGTCTCGAAAACCGCCTGGCCGAGCTTGAGCTCGACGCGGTGAAGCAGACGCCGCAATCGCGCGAGGCCCGTCTCGCGGGGAGTCTCGGGCCATAGCAGCGTGGCAATGACGTCGCGCGCGACGGGGCCTTTGGCTTCCGCGAGATAGACCAGCAGCGCAAGCCCCTTGCGTAAGGCCAGCTTGATCGGGCGGTCGTCGGCATGGACCTCGGGGAACCCGAACGTGCCAAGTGAAAAGGCCGTCATGGAGATCCTCCCTCCCCGGTCGGCGCCCCCGGGGGACGCGCAGGGGACGGTCCAGCGATAGCAGTCAGGCCAGATCGAGCCCGCTCGCCAGCGAGCAGTTCATGCTCCTGAATGCGGCACCGCCGCCATCGGTACAATAGGAAAAACCATGTTCGCTCGCCTCGCAATCCTGCTCTACGCCATCGTGAGCTACGCCGTCTTCACGGCTTCATTCCTCTACGCGCTCGGTTTCGTCGGCAATTATGTCGTGCCCAAGTCAATCGACACGTCGATCGACGCCGGCGCCCCCGCGAATTTGGGTGAGGCCATCGTCGTCAACCTGCTGCTGATGAGCCTGTTTGCAATCCAGCACAGCGTCATGGCACGCCCGGCCTTCAAACGCTGGTGGGCGGGAAGCCTTCCCATCGCCTGCCAGCGCAGCACCTATGTGCTGCTCTCCAGCCTGATCCTCCTGCTGCTGTTCTGGCAGTGGCGTCCGATCCCGGCGCCGATCTGGCAGGCCAGCGGAATTACAGCGTGGCTCCTGACCGGCGTGCATTGGCTCGGCTGGCTTATCGCGTTCGCCTCGACCTACATGATCGATCATTTCGATCTGTTCGGCCTGCGCCAGGCTCTCTTCGCGTTGCGCGGAGCCGAGATATCAGGTCAATCCTTCCGGACGCCGCTGCTCTACAAGATCGTGCGGCATCCGCTCATGCTGGGCTTTCTGCTCGCGTTCTGGGCGACACCCGAGATGACCGCCGGCCATCTGCTGTTCGCGATCGCGAACACGGCCTACATCCTGGTCGCCCTGCAGTTCGAGGAGCGGGATCTGATCGCCGAGTTCGGCGCGACCTACCAGGACTATCGCCGGCGCGTTCCGATGCTGTTGCCGCGCATTTTCGGAGCGCCCCGATGAAAGCGGTTCTGTGCAATTCGTTCACTGGCCCCGCGGATCTGCGCCTCGGTGAGATCGATGCGCCGCGGCCAGCCGGCGACGAGATCCTCATCGACGTCCACGCGGCGTCCGTGAGCTTCATGGACCAGTTGCTGGTCTCGGGCCTCTACCAGATGCGGCCGCCGACGCCCTTCGTGCCCGGCACGGAAGCTTCCGGCGTCGTCGTCGCGGTCGGCGACAAGGTCACGATGTTCGCACCCGGCGATCGCGTGGCCTGCAGTGCCTGGACCGGCGGCTACGCCGAACGGATGATCGCGAAGGAATCCAAAAGCGTGCGGCTACCGGATGGCGTCGCGTTCGAAGCCGGGGCGACGGTGCTGCACAATTACGGCACGGCCTATTATGCACTGGTTGAGCGGGCTCGGGCGCAGCGTGGCGAAACCCTGTTCGTCACCGGTGCGGCCGGTGGGGTCGGCCTTGCCGCCGTCGACCTCGGCCGTCATCTCGGTCTGCGCGTCGTCGCCGGCGTCGGCTCCGACGACAAGGCCGCCCTGGTGCGGCGTTACGGGGCCAGCGATGTCGTCAACTATCGCAGCGAAGATCTGCGCGACCGGATCAAGTCGATCACATCGGGAGAAGGCATCGATGTCGGTCTCGACAACGTCGGCGGCGCGATCTTCGAGCAGATGGCCCGGCTGATGAAATGGGGCGGACGGTTGATGCCGATCGGCTTCACCAGCGGCGCGATTCCACAGATCCCGATGAACCTGCCGCTTCTGAAGAACTATTCCATCCTGGGTGTGTTCGCCGGCGCCTGGGCGGAGAAATTCTCCGCGGAGGCCGCGCGCATGAATGACACGCTGGTGCAATTGCTGGCCGACGGAAAAATCCGTCCACATATCGATCGCGTCCTCCCTTTGCAGGAGGCCGGCGACGCCATGCGCGCCTTGGCCAATCGCGCGGTTCAGGGACGAATTGTTCTCAAGATCAGGTAGACTGCGCCCCGACCAGGAAGAGAGGACAGAACCGATGACCGAGATCATCATCGACAAGCGCTTTTGCGGTCCTCCGAACTCCGGGAACGGCGGCTATGTCTGCGGCCGGCTGGCCCGCCACATTTCCGGCGGCGCCGAGGTGACGCTGCGCGCGCCGCCTCCTCTCGACAAATCGCTCGATGCGGCCGCGACCGCCGACGGCACATGGGAGCTTCGCGACGGCGCCAAGGTCGTCGCGACCGGTCGCGCAGTAAGCGTCGAGCTCGCGCGCCTTGAGACAGCCCGTTTGCAGGAAGCACGCGCAGCCGAATTGCTGGCGCTGTTCAAACCGCACGAGCATCCGCTGCCGAACTGTTTCGTCTGCGGTCCCGCAAGAGCGAAAGGCGACGGCCTGCGCATCTTCGCCGGCCCGCTCAGCCGTCATGGACAGCTTCCCGTTCTCGCGGCGACCTGGATGCCGGATCAGAACCTGGCCGCCGAGGATGACCTCATCGCCCCCGAATTCCTCTGGTCCGCGCTCGATTGCCCCACCGGCTTTGCCTGCAATTTTGATCAGCAGAGCGGCAGCTTCGAGAAGACCCCGCTCCTGCTCGGACGGATGTCAGCGCGGATCGAGGCCCGTCCGCGCCCCGGCGAGCCCTGCATCATCACGGCTTGGCCAGCCGGCCGCGACGGCCGCAAGCGGACCGCCGAAGCTGCGGCCCATGATGAAGCCGGAAAGCTGCTGGCCGTGGCTCGTACGACATGGATTGCAGTGGAACGCGAGGTGCAACTGGGGCGATAGATGCGTAATCCACCACTTTGGCCGCGGCACGAGAAGAGGTGGATTACGCCTTCGGCTAATCCACCCTACGAGACCTACGCGCTCTGCTCGATCATCCCCTGCAACCGCACCAGCTCCGCCTCGAGGTCCCGCTCCACATCCGCGGCCCGGATCTCCAGCACGCGATAATCCCGCGCCTCCAGCCACGTCCGCCGCGACGCGCGATCTGCCGCGATCGTCTCGCCCTCGCCCGGGTTGACCAGCTCGATCGCGATCCGGTGCGCAAACGAGACGAAGTCCGGGATGTGGCGCCCCACAGGGGTCTGGCGCTTGAACTGGCCTGCGAAGCGGCGGTCGCGCGTGAGCGCCTGCCAGAGCAGACGCTCGGCATCGGTCGGGTTGCGGCGGAGCAGGCGGGCGAGGCCGCGCACGGTCGATCCGCTGTCGGGCACGCCGCCGCCCTGGCCGTGCTCGGCCAGCAGCGCGCGCAGGCGGGTGGCCTGCTCGCCGTCCAGCACGCCGCCCTTGGCCGGGCCCTTGCGCCCCTCCGCGATCGCCATCACCACCCCGTGCAGGGTGTGCATGTCCTGCTTGGTCGGCTCCATCCGGCTGAAGATGTTGCGCAGGTTGACCAGCATGGTGTCGCGCTTCTCGGCCGGGCGCAGGAATTCGACCCGGTCGAGCTCGCGGATGAGGTTGTCGAAGAAGGCCTGCATCTGGTGCTGCGAGGCGCGCTCGGACCGCTCCGGCATGGCGTGCGGCAGCTCGCCCGACGTTACCCGCTTGAACCATTCATAGCCGACCAGCAGCACGGCCTGGGCGAGGTTGAGCGAGGCAAAGCCCGGATTGACCGGGAAGGTGATGATGCGGTTGGAGAGCCCGACCTCCTCGTTGGTCAGCCCCCAGCGCTCGCGGCCGAACAGGATGCCGGCCTTGCCCCCAGTCGCGATGTGCCCCGAGATTTCGGTCGCCGCTGCCTCGGGCCCCACCACCGGCTTGGCCTGGTCATGCGGACGCGCGGTGGTGGCGAACAGCAGGTCGAGATCGGCGACGGCCTCGCCGACCGTGTCGAACAATTCGACCTTTTCCAGAATATAGTCGGCGCCGGCCGCGGCCCGCTGGGCGGCGATGTTGGGCCAGCCGTCGCGGGGATTGACGATGCGCAATCGGCTGAGCGCAAAATTGCCCATGGCGCGCGCGGCCATGCCGATGTTTTCGCCAAGCTGCGGCTCGACCAGGATCACGATCGGACCGTCGAGGGAAAGGCCCGCCTTGCTCTTGTCAGTCCCCGACATCTCGTTTCGCTTTCACACTGGTTCGCAAGGCCTTGGGTTCTCAAGGCCTTGGCAAGGCGCTCTTCAGGAATTGATTCAAAGCCGGCCCAAGGGCCGGCCGCCCGTTCGCCTGTCGTTTGCCTGTCCTGACGAAATTCTCAAGGGAAATAACGGGTTGGATTCGACTTTTGAATCTCTTCTGAGGCCTGAGGCCCGCCCCTGCGGCAGGGCCCGTCCCGCCCCCCATCTGGGCAAGCTGGATGAGCTAAAAGTGCATAATCCCTTGGCTTTCGCCCGCTGCAGTCCGGTGCTAAGAGGCGGCGGATATTCCCGTGGCGCGCCAAAAGCGCCGTTCCCAAGAGGCTTCCCCGATCATGGCAAAAATCAAGGTGTCCAACCCCGTCGTCGAACTCGATGGCGACGAGATGACCCGGATCATCTGGCAGTACATCAAGGACAAGCTGATCAACCCGTACCTTGATGTCGAGCTGCTCTATTTCGACCTGGGCATGGAGTACCGCGACGAGACCAACGATCAGGTCACCATCGACGCCGCCGAAGCCATCAAGAAGGTCGGCGTCGGCGTCAAGTGCGCCACCATCACCCCGGACGAGGCCCGGGTGAAGGAGTTCAATCTCAAGCAGATGTGGAAGTCGCCGAACGGCACCATCCGCAACATCCTCGGCGGCGTGATCTTCCGCGAGCCGATCATCTGCAAGAACGTGCCGCGCCTGGTTCCCGGCTGGACCAAGCCGATCATCATCGGCCGCCATGCCTATGGCGACCAGTACCGCGCCACCGACATCAAGTTCCCCGGCAAGGGCACGCTGACGATGAAGTTCGTCGGCGAGGACGGCACCGTCATCGAGAAGGAAGTGTTCAAGACCCCGGGCGCCGGCGTCGCGATGCAGATGTACAATCTCGACGATTCCATCATCGACTTCGCCCGCGCTTCGTTGAACTACGGTCTGCTGCGCAACTACCCGGTCTATCTCTCGACCAAGAACACGATCATGAAGGTCTATGACGGCCGCTTCAAGGACATCTTCCAGGACGTCTACGAGCGCGAGTTCAAGAAGGAATTCGACGCCAAGGGCCTGACCTACGAGCATCGCCTGATCGACGACATGGTGGCCTCGGCGCTGAAGTGGTCCGGCGGCTATGTCTGGGCCTGCAAGAACTACGACGGCGACGTGCAGTCCGACACGGTCGCGCAGGGCTACGGTTCGCTCGGCCTGATGACCTCGGTGCTGCTCACCCCCGACGGCAAGACCGTGGAAGCCGAAGCCGCCCACGGCACGGTGACCCGCCATTACCGCGAGCACCAGAAGGGTAAGGAGACCTCGACCAACTCGATCGCGTCGATCTTCGCCTGGACCCGCGGCCTGTCGCACCGCGCCAAGCTCGACAACAATGCCGAGCTCGCCAAGTTCGCGAGCACCCTGGAGAAGGTCTGCGTCGACACCGTCGAGGAAGGCTACATGACCAAGGACCTCGCGCTCCTGGTCGGCGCCGACCAGCGCTGGCTCTCGACCACCGGCTTCCTCGACAAGGTCGCGGAGAACCTCACGAAAGCGTTGGCGTAAGCCCGCGCATTATTTTCCTCTGGTCGGGGTTAGACATCATTATGGGCCGCGCTTGGGCGCGGCCCATTCATTTTGACACCCGTTGCGCGGAGGCCACCCATGTCCATCGTCAAGTTCGCCGTCCCCTACCTGCTGCTCGCGGCCGTGGCCGGACCCGCCGCAGCCGCGGAGCCGCTCCCCGACGCCATCGCCGCCCCCGGCGAGAGCGTCGTGCTTAGCGTTCACGCCGAAGGCGCGCAGGTATATGAGTGCAAGGCGGGCACTGACGGCAAGCTTGCCTGGGCCTTCCGCGAGCCGGTGGCGACGCTGCTCGCCGAGGGCAAGACCGTCGGCCGCCACTATGCCGGCCCGAACTGGGAGCTCGCCGACGGCGGCGCCGTGGCCGGCAAGGCCATCGGCAACGCGCCGGGCGCAACCGCCGCCGATATCCCCTGGCTCAAGCTGGAGGTCTCCTCGCGCCGCGGCAACGGCGTGCTGACGCCGGTCACCACCGTCCAGCGCATCAACACCCACGGCGGCAAGCTCGACGGCGCTTGCGACAAGGCCGGCGAGTTCAAAAGCGCGCCGTACGCGGCCGACTACATTTTCCTGAAGAAGGGCTGATCGCTTAGCGGTCGGCGTCGTCGCGCTCCGCCTGCGCCAATTCTGCCGCCGCAAGATCGCCGGTCTCCTCGAGCCGTGCCTTCGCGGTCTGGTGGACGTGGGCGGCGAGCGTCGGCATGCGCTCGATCAGGGCGTGAAAGTCCTGGGCGTCGAGCACGAGCAGCCGCGTCTTGCGCGTCGCCGTCACCGTGCCGCTGCGTTTTGTCTTATGCAGCAGCGCGATCTCGCCGAAGAAGGTGCCGTCGGCAAGGCGCACCTGCTGGCTCGGCAGGGCGATCTCGACCTCGCCGGCGGTGATGAAATACATCGACGAGGCGACATCGCCACGGCGCACCAATATCTCGCCCTGCTCGATGGTGCGGGCGCGGAGCAGCCGCATGATGTCGGCGATCTCCGCGGCCGAAAGATGCGAGAACAGCGGCACGCGTGCCAGCATGCCCCACGTGACGACGAAATCGCGCCGCCTCACCTCCTCGGCAAAGGCGGTCGAGATGATCGCGACCGGCAGCGCGATCATGGCAAAGCCCGAGATGATCGCGAACACCGAGATGAATTTGCCGAGCGCTGTCACCGGCACGACGTCGCCATAGCCGACGGTGCCGAGCGTCACGATCGCCCACCACATCGCGTCTGGAATGGTGCCGAGCTTGCTGGGCTGCACGTCGCGCTCGATGGCGTAGAGCAGCGAGGCGAAGGTCAGCACCACGCCGAACAGGATGACGATGCAGCCGATCAGCGCCCGCCGCTCGGCATGGACGGCCGCGAGCAGTGAGCGCATTGCCGGCGAGTACCGTATCAGCTTGAAGAACGGCAGCACGCCGAGCCCGGCCAGCGTCGCATGCCGGCCCGTGGCGAGCACGATCGCGGCAGGGAGGAACGCCAGGAGATCGATGATGCCGAGCGCGGAGAAGGCATAGCCGAGACGGTCGGCGAGCGCCGAGCCCTTGCGCGGCGTGTGGCCCGCCACGGTCCACAGACGCGCGGCATATTCCAGCGCGAACACGATCACGGCGAGGATGGTGATCGCCGAGAACAACGTGCCGAATTGCGCATCCAGGTCCGGCACCGAGGCCAGAATCATCGCTACGACGTCGAGCACGATGACGCCGATGATGATCTGGATGAAGCGCGACCCGACCGAATAGGCCAGCGGATCGTGCTCCAGCAATTCGTAGAGGCGATCCCTCAAATCGGGATCGCGAAGGCCACGTCCTCGCGGAACGGGGCGCATGGGATTTTAAGCGCCTGCCATCGCTTTTTCGATCGCAGCGAGCGCCTCGGGCGCCTTGGCGCCATCGGGGCCGCCGGCCTGCGCCATGTCGGGCCGGCCGCCGCCGCCCTTGCCGCCGAGCGCTTCGGAAGCGACGCGCACCAGGTTCACGGCATTGAAGCGCGCGGTGAGATCGGCGGTGACGCCGACCACGATCCCGGCCTTGCCGTCCTCGGTGACGCCGACAATGGCGACCACGCCGGAGCCGATCTGCTTCTTGCCGTCGTCCGCAAGGCTCTTGAGATCCTTCATCTCGATGCCCTCGACCGCGCGCGCCATCAGCTTGACGTCGCCGACCTCGCGCACGCCTGCGGCTGCGCCGTTCCCGACGGATGTACCGCCGCCCATCGCGAGCTTCTTGCGAGCGTCGGAGAGCTCGCGCTCGAGCTTCTTGCGCTCTTCCATCAGGGCTGCGATGCGCGCAGGAACGTCGTCGATCGAGGTGCGCAGCTCGTTGGCCGCGGTCTTCGCCAGCGCCATGGTCTCGTTGGCGTGCCTGCGCGCATAATTGCCGGTCAGCGCCTCGATGCGGCGCACGCCGGAGGCCACCGCGCTCTCGCCGGTCAGCGTGATCAGGCCGATATCGCCGGTGCGCTTCACATGGGTGCCGCCGCAGAGCTCGACCGACCAGCCGAGCGCATTGGCACCGCGCTCGCGCGCGGTCCTGCCCATCGAGACGACGCGGACCTCGTCGCCGTATTTCTCGCCGAACAGCGCACGCGCACCGGCCTCACGCGCTTCGTCGACGCCCATGACGCGGGTCGTGACCTCGTCGTTTTCCAGCACGACGTCGTTGGCGATGTCCTCGACGCGGGCAAGCTCTTCCGCCGTGATCGGCTTCGGATGCACGAAGTCGAAACGCAGCCGGTCGGGCGCCACCATCGAGCCGCGCTGGGCGATGTGGTCGCCGAGCACCTGGCGGAGCGCCTCGTGGATGAGATGCGTCGCCGAATGATGCGCGCGGATCGAGGAGCGCCTGCCGTGATCGACCTCGAGCTGCAGCGCGGTACCGACCTTCAGCTCACCGCTCTCCACGGTGCCGACGTGAACGAAGAAATCGCCGAGCTTCTTCTGCGTGTCGGTGACGCGGAACTTGATGCCGCCCTCTCCCGTGAGCACACCGGTGTCGCCGACCTGGCCGCCGGACTCCGCATAGAACGGCGTCTGGTTGAGAAGAAGCGCGCCGGTGTCACCGGCCTTGAGGCTGGCGACTTCCTGGCCGTCCTTCACCAGCGCCGACACTACGCCTTCGGCGCTCTCGGTCTCGTAACCCAGAAATTCGGTGGCCCCGAGCTTTTCGCGCAGCGGGAACCAGATTGCTTCGGAAGCCGCTTCGCCAGAACCCTTCCAGGACTCGCGCGCCTTGGCCTTCTGGCGCTCCATCGCGTCGGTGAACGAGGCCTGGTCGACGCCGATGCCGCGCGACTTCAGCGCGTCCTGCGTAAGATCCAGCGGGAAGCCGTAGGTGTCGTACAGCGTGAAGGCGACGTCGCCGTCGAACATGTCGCCCTTCTTCAAGGACGCGCTCTTCTCGTCGAGAATGGCGAGGCCGCGCACCAGCGTCTTGCGGAAGCGGGTCTCTTCCAGCCGCAGCGTTTCCTCGATCAGATTCTCCGCGCGCATCAGGTCGGGATAGGCCTGGCCCATCTCGCGGACCAGCGCCCACACGAGGCGATGCATCAGCGGCTCCTTGGCTCCCAGCAGCTGCGCATGGCGCATCGCGCGGCGCATGATCCGGCGCAGCACATAGCCGCGGCCCTCGTTCGAGGGCAGCACGCCATCAGAGACGAGGAAAGCGGAGGACCGCAGATGGTCGGCGATGACGCGGAACGAGGCGACGGTCTGCTCGTTCGGCCCGCTGCCGAGCGCGGACGCGGTCGCATCGATCAGATGGCGGAACAGGTCGGTCTCGAACACGCTGTCGACGCCCTGCATGATGCAGGCCATGCGCTCCAGCCCCATGCCGGTGTCGATCGAGGGACGCGGCAGATCCACGCGCTCCTCCTTCGTCACCTGCTCGTATTGCATGAACACGAGATTCCAGAATTCGAGGAAGCGGTCGCCGTCCTCTTCCGGCGAGCCCGGAGGTCCGCCCCAGATGTGGTCGCCGCGGTCGATGAAGATCTCCGAGCACGGCCCGCACGGCCCCGTATCGCCCATCGCCCAGAAATTGTCCGAGGTCGGGATGCGAATGATGCGGTCGTCGGAGAAGCCCGCGATCTTCTTCCAGAGGCCGGCCGCCTCGTCGTCGGTGTGGTAGACGGTGACGAGCAGCTTGTCTTTCTTGAGCCCGAACTCCCGCGTGATCAGGGTCCAGGCCAGCTCGATCGCGCGCTCCTTGAAATAGTCGCCGAACGAGAAATTGCCGAGCATCTCGAAGAAGGTGAGATGGCGCGCGGTGTAGCCGACATTGTCGAGGTCGTTGTGCTTGCCGCCGGCGCGCACGCATTTCTGCGACGTGGTGGCGCGCTGATAGGGCCGCTTCTCGACGCCGGTGAAGACGTTCTTGAACTGCACCATGCCGGCATTGGTGAACATCAACGTGGGATCGTTGCGCGGCACCAATGGCGAGGACGACACGATTTCGTGGCCGTTCTCGGCAAAGAAGTTCAGAAAGGTCGACCTGATCTCGTTGACGCCGCTCATGTTCATCCAATCGGGTGTGCTTGGACCCGCGATACGCCATCCAAACCTGGCATTTGGGCTGATATCTGCGGGTCAAAGCGCTTTTAGACAAGGCCAGCTGCGCTGTCCAGAAACTGTGCAAGGAGATCAGTGAGTTGCCGCAGGCGCTCAATCCCGTTGCAATCCCGTTGAAAGCCGCAACGGCCGCGTTGACAGGCTTGGCCGGGCTGTGGTCTGTACCCATCTGTATCGTACGGCCACGTCGGGAGAGACCGGCTTTGGTGCCGGCGCCGAAGGAGCAACCGCCCCGGAAACTCTCAGGCAAAAGGACCGCGTGGCTTTGACGACATCTGGAAAGAGGCGCCGATGGGCTTAAGGCCCGGACTGCGTCCGCCGACGGGATAATACTCTCAGGCACAGCGACAGATGGGGCTTCGACTGGTTGCTACCGGGGAATTGTCCCCGGGGAACCACCGAGGGCCCCCGTAATGCTTGCGCGCGACGACCAAGATTCCCTCAAACATACGCCCCTTCACGGGCTTCATGTCTCCCTCGGCGGCAAGATGGTGCCGTTCGCGGGCTATGACATGCCTGTGCAGTACCCTGCGGGCGTCCTGAAAGAACACCTCCATACCCGCAGCCAGGCCGGCCTGTTCGACGTCTCCCACATGGGCCAGCTCGCGCTTCGGCCGAAGTCGGGCAAGGTCGAGGACGCCGCCCGCGCGCTGGAACGGCTGGTGCCGCAGGATATCGTGGCGATTGCCCCGGGACGGCAGCGCTACGCCCAGTTCACCAATCCGGACGGCGGGATTCTCGACGATCTGATGGTCGCCAATTTCGGCGATCACCTGTTCCTGGTCGTCAACGCCGCCTGCAAGGAAGCGGACGAGGCGCATCTGCGCGCGCATCTCTCGGACGACTGCATCATCGATTCGCTTCAAGACCGCGCCCTGATCGCGCTCCAGGGCCCGAAGGCGGAAGCCACACTGGCGAAATTATGTGCAGAGGCGCCCACCATGAAGTTCATGGATGCCGGCCCGCACAAGGTTGCCGGTCTCGACTGCTCCGTCTCGCGCTCCGGCTATACCGGCGAGGACGGGTTCGAGATTTCGGTCCCCGCGGCCGATGCCGAGCGTCTCGCCAAAACGCTGCTGGACAATCCCGACGTGATGCCGATCGGGCTCGGTGCGCGCGACAGCCTGCGGCTGGAGGCCGGGCTCTGTCTTTACGGGCACGACATCGACACGGCCACCACGCCGGTCGAGGCCGCGCTGGAATGGTCGGTGCAGAAGAGCCGCCGCAGCGGCGGCGCCCGCGCCGGCGGTTTTCCCGGCGCCGAAAAGATCCTGGCTCATTTCGACAACGGCGCGAGCCGCCGCCGCGTCGGCCTGCGCACGGAAGGCCGCGCGCCGGTGCGCGAGGGCGCGCTGCTGTTTGCGGATGACGCGGGCGGCGAGCCGATCGGAAAGGTCACCTCGGGCGGTTTCGGCCCGAGCCTGAACGCGCCGGTTGCGATGGGCTATGTGCCCACCGCATCGAGCGCGCTCGATACAAAACTCTTCGCCGAGGTGCGCGGCCAGCGGCTGCCGCTCACGGTCGCCGCCATGCCTTTCGTGAAAAACACCTACAAACGCTGAGGACTGAGAAAATGACCACGACGCTGTACACCTCCGACCACGAATGGCTGGCCATCGACGGCGACGTCGCCACCGTCGGCATCACCGACTACGCGCAGTCGCAGCTCGGCGACGTCGTGTTCGTCGAACTGCCCAAGGTCGGCCGTGCGCTGAAGAAGGCGGAAGCCGCCGCCGTCGTGGAATCGGTGAAGGCCGCCTCCGACGTCTACGCGCCTGTTACGGGCGAAGTGCTCGAGACCAACGACGCGCTCGCCGCCGAACCGGCGCTGGTGAACTCGGACGCGCAAGGCAAGGCGTGGTTCTTCAAGATCAGGATGGCCGACAAGAGCGAGCTCGGCGGCCTCATGGATGAAGCCGCCTACAAGGCCCACACGGCTTAAGGACAATGGAGCAAGCGATGACCGCGCACCGTAAATCCAGCGGCGAGACCGCCGCCACCTTCGTTCGCCGCCACATCGGCCCGTCGGCGCGCGACGTCACCGCAATGCTGGAGGCCGTCGGCGCCAAGAGCGTCGACGCGCTGATGGCGGAGACGCTGCCGGCCTCGATCCGGCAGGCCACCCCGCTCGATCTCGGCAAGCCCTTGAGCGAGACCGAGGCGATCGCGCACATGGCCGGGCTCGCGCGAGAGAACCAGGTCTTCACCTCGCTGATCGGCCAAGGCTATTCCGGCACGGTTTTGCCCGCGGTGATCCAGCGCAACATTCTGGAGAATCCCGCCTGGTACACGGCCTACACGCCCTACCAGCCCGAGATCAGCCAGGGCCGGCTGGAGGCGCTGCTCAACTTCCAGACCATGATCTGCGATCTCACCGGTCTCGACGTCGCCAACGCCTCGCTGCTGGATGAAGCGACCGCCGCGGCGGAAGCGATGGCGCTGGCGGAGCGGCACTCGCAGGTCGAAGCAAAGGCCTTCTTCGTCGACAAGGACGTGCATCCGCAGACGCTGGCTGTGATGCGCACCCGCGCCGAGCCACTGGGCTGGACCCTGATCGTCGGCGATCCCCTCGCCGATCTCGACAAATCCGACGTGCTCGGCGCGCTGCTGCAATATCCGGGCTCCTCGGGCGCGTTGCGCGATCTCAGGCCCGCGATCGCGACCTTGAAGGCCAAGGGCGCGCTCGCGATCGTTGCCGCCGATCTGCTCGCCCTGACGCTGCTCGCCTCGCCCGGCGAGCTAGGGGCCGACATCGCGATCGGCTCGGCGCAGCGTTTTGGCGTGCCGATGGGCTATGGCGGCCCCCACGCGGCCTATATGGCGGTGCGCGACGCGCTGAAGCGCTCGCTGCCCGGCCGCATCGTCGGCCTCTCCGTGGACTCCCGTGGCGCGCCTGCCTATCGCCTCGCGCTGCAGACCCGCGAGCAGCACATCCGTCGCGAGAAGGCGACCTCCAACATCTGCACCGCGCAGGTGCTGCTCGCCGTGATCGCCTCGATGTATGCGGTCTATCACGGCCCCGAGGGGCTTGCGCAGATCGCGCGCAATGTGCATCGCCGCGCCGCCGTGCTCGCCGCCGGCCTGCGCAAGCTCGGCTTCGCGCCGCAGTCGGATAGCTTCTTCGACACGCTCAGCGTGGATGCCGGTGCCAAGCGCGCCGAGATCGTCGGCCGTGCCGCCGCCGAGAAGATCAATCTTGGCGTCGGTGAGACCCCGTTGCGCATCGCGCTCGACGAGACCACGACGCCGGCGACCGTCGAGGCGGTCTGGCGCGCATTCGGCGGCACGCTCGCCTATGCCGAGATCGACGCGACCACGCGCGACGCGCTGCCGGAGGCGCTGAAGCGCACCACCGCTTTCCTCACCCATCCCGTGTTCCACGCGCATCGCTCGGAAACCGAGATGCTGCGCTACATGCGCAAGCTCAGTGATCGCGACCTCGCGCTCGACCGCGCGATGATTCCGCTCGGCTCCTGCACCATGAAGCTGAACGCGACGACCGAGATGATGCCGCTGACCTGGCCGGAGTTCGCCTCCTTGCATCCGTTCGCGCCGCGCGAGCAGGCCAAGGGCTACCACGCGATGTTCGCGCGGCTGGAAAAATGGCTGTGCGACATCACCGGCTATGACGCGATCTCGCTGCAGCCGAATTCGGGCGCGCAGGGCGAATATGCCGGACTGCTCGCGATCCGCGGCTATCATGCCGCGCGCGGCGAGACGCACCGAAAAATCTGCCTGATCCCCTCCTCCGCCCACGGCACCAACCCGGCTTCGGCCGCGATGGTCGGCATGGACGTGGTGGTGGTTGCCTGCGAGAAGAACGGCGACGTCGACGTCAACGATCTCCGCGCCAAGGCGGAGAAGCATTCGAACGATCTCGCCGCGGTGATGATCACCTATCCCTCGACGCATGGCGTGTTCGAGGAGCACATCCGCGAGATCTGCGACATCGTGCACGACCATGGCGGCCAGGTCTATCTGGACGGCGCCAACCTCAATGCGCAGGTCGGCCTGTCCCGGCCCGGCGATTACGGCGCGGACGTCAGCCATCTCAACCTGCACAAGACGTTCTGCATCCCGCATGGCGGCGGTGGCCCGGGTATGGGCCCGATCGGCGTCAAGGCGCATCTCGCGCCGTTCCTCCCCGGTCATCCCGCGACGAATGGGGACGCACCGGTCGGTCCGGTCTCGGCCGCGCCGTTCGGCTCGGCGTCGATCCTCACCATCTCCTACATCTACATTCTGATGATGGGCGGCGACGGCCTGAAGCGCGCGACCGAAATCGCGATCCTCAACGCCAACTACATTGCCGCGCGCCTCGATGCGCACTTCCCGGTGCTCTACAAGAACCACAAGGGCCGCGTCGCGCACGAGTGCATCATCGATCCCAGGCCGCTGAAGACGACATCCGGCGTCACCGTCGACGACATCGCCAAGCGCCTGATCGATTACGGCTTCCACGCCCCGACCATGAGCTTCCCGGTCCCGGGCACGCTGATGATCGAGCCGACCGAATCGGAATCGAAGGCGGAGCTGGATCGGTTCTGCGACGCCATGATCGCAATCCGGAAGGAGATCGCCGAGGTCGAGGCCGGCCGCTTCAAGATCGAGGCTTCGCCGCTGCGAAACGCCCCGCACACCGTGCACGACATCGCGGACGACGATTGGAAGCGCGCCTACACCCGCGCCGAGGGCTGCTTCCCCGCGGGCACATCGCGCACCGACAAATATTGGTGCCCGGTGGGGCGTGTCGACAACGTCTATGGCGACCGCAACCTGGTGTGCTCGTGCCCGCCGGTCAGCGACTACGCGGAGGCGGCGGAGTAAGGGATCGTAGGGTGGGTTAGCTGGCGGCTGCGCAAAGCGCAGTCCGCTGGCGTAACCCACCACTTCGGTCTCCAGGGAAATAGAAGAGGTGGGTTACGCTGACGCTAACCCACCCTACAGTCCCGGCTCAAGGCGCCACCAGCGAACGGCTCTGCGCATCCCACCGCCAGAGCCGTTCGTTGGTGAGAAGCGTGCCACCCCACCAGCGTCTGATCGGGTTATGCCGGCGGAAATCCTCACGGCCTTCCAAAATTGCTTTGCCAAACTCTGTCAGAGACAGCCGACTCCGGCGATAGGCGGCGTTGCGACCTCGCGCATCATGTGGGGCGAGCGTCGCGAGTTTCGGATCGAGACCCGCGAGCGCCGGCATCGGGCCGCATGCAAGCCCTTCGAGCAACGGGCCCAGCTCCCACTGATCGAACACGCGCGTTTCGAGCGGCCCGCCCGGCTGGAACAGCTCCTTGGTACGGTTGTGCCCCCTGGCAATCAGGTCGAGAAGCCGCGCTTCCGTCGCACCCAGTCCGGTTATCGGAGACGGCAGTTCTGCCAGCAATGCTTCCAGGGCCGGCTTCAGGAAAGGCAGCCTGGGCAATTCCCTGCTCAGAAGCCCGAAACAAAGTTCAGGCGTCGGCGCCCGATAGGCTTCCCAAGCCATGTTGGCGATCTCGAAGTCGCAGTCCGCGACCTCCGATTCCCGCACCGTACGATCGCGAAGCTCCGTGCCGTCCGCTCCGCGCAGATCGAAATTGACACGTCGCAATCTGAGACGATCGGTGATCGATGAATGGGACCGCAAATAGTCGAGGATCCAGATCAGTTGCAACTGACTATTAGGCTCAGGGTCGAACCACAGCTCGATGAGATCGACGCCATAGGTCTCGCAAAACCAAATCAGGCCAGTCTCCTTGTGCGCGAGACCGGTCTGAGGCAACCGGCCAACAAGATCGGACCAACGCACCTCCGGATCGCCTCTGACATAGCCTCCCGTCAGGTATTGCTGGAGGTGGTGCGAGGTAGGCAGCGGCCCTGACACGAATCGAAAGATCAGCGGGACGACCATGTCGGCACGATCCGCGTAGGCAAGACCAACGCCGGACGAACTGGTCAGGATCACACGCTTCATTGCCGACGCCCCTCCCCCCAAACGAAACGGGCACTGACGACGTCGGCAACTCAACGTCCTCAGCGCCCGCTCCTCGCGAAAGTTCTTCGCGTTAGGACTTACTCGTCGCCCGGCTCCTCGCCGTCGGCGTCGCGCTCTGGCGTGCCGGCAAGAATCTGCTCGGCGATCAGGCCGGAGTTCTGGCGGATCGAGGTCTCGATCTTGGCGGTGATGTCGGGGTTGGCCTTCAGGAACGCCTTCGAGTTTTCGCGGCCCTGGCCGAGGCGCTGGCTGTCATAGGAGAACCAGGCACCGGACTTTTCGACGATGCCGGCCTTGACGCCGAGATCGAGGATCTCGCCCATCTTGGAGACGCCCTCGCCGTACATGATGTCGAATTCGACCTGCTTGAAGGGCGGGGCCAGCTTGTTCTTCACCACCTTGACGCGCGTGGTGTTGCCGACCACTTCGTCGCGCTCCTTGATCGCGCCGATGCGGCGGATGTCGAGGCGGACGGAGGCATAGAATTTCAGCGCGTTGCCGCCAGTCGTGGTTTCCGGCGAGCCGTACATCACACCGATCTTCATGCGGATCTGGTTGATGAAGATCACCATGGTGTTGGATTTGTTGATGGAGGCCGTCAGCTTGCGCAGCGCCTGACTCATCAGACGGGCCTGGAGACCCGGCAGCGCATCGCCCATCTCGCCCTCGAGCTCGGCCTTCGGCACCAGAGCCGCGACCGAATCGACCACCAGCACGTCCACCGCACCCGAGCGCACCAGCGTGTCGCAGATTTCCAGCGCCTGCTCGCCCGTATCCGGCTGCGAAATCAGGAGTTCGTCGATGTTGACGCCCAGCTTGCGCGCATAGACCGGGTCGAGCGCGTGCTCGGCGTCGATGAAGGCGCAGATTCCGCCCTTCTTCTGCGCTTCCGCCACCGTGTGCAGCGCCAGCGTGGTCTTGCCCGAGGATTCCGGCCCGTAGATTTCCACGACGCGCCCCTTCGGCAGACCGCCGATCCCGAGCGCAATGTCGAGCCCGAGGGAGCCCGAGGACACCGCCTCGACATCCATCGACCGGTCGTTCTTGCCGAGCTTCATCACCGAGCCCTTGCCGAACTGGCGCTCGATCTGGGAGAGCGCGGCGGCCAGAGCTTTACTCTTGTCCATGGAAGATCCTTCGACGATACGCAGGGCAGTGTTGGACATTGGGTCGTGCTCCTTATGGCGAGGATTCGCTAGAGGGACAAACGATTGGCGGGGCAGGCCGGCGATAAAACCAATGTACCCTATTTGTTCTAGGTTCGCAATATGTTCTTTTGCGGGTGTGGGGTACTGTGAAACGATCTCGTCTCCTACCCGTATCTATTGGGCTGGGGGATTTCAGTGCCCAGTTCGACGCAGCGCCGCCAAGCATCCATTTGAGCTTGGTCGCGTTGTGCTGTTGAACCTTCTCGTCATCCATTCGGACTAATCGATATCCGGGATTTTGCTAATCCCTCTCGGGGCTGGAACGCCGCCGCCTGCGCTTCATTTCAAGCGGGCGGCGTTTTCATTTGTGTCCTAATCTGCCAGATCGGGGGTCCTAGTTAGGACAGCACCCGGATTTTTGGCGCTGGCCTGTTTCCGGCCTCGATGGCCTGATTTGAAAAGGACAGCGGCCCGTTTTGTTCTCGGGACTACGATCGGTGTATCCGCGAGCCGAACGTCGCCGTCATAAATCCGCAATCCCTAGCGAATCTTTTGGGGTGTCTGGCCTGTCTGAGGATGGTGCCGCTAGTCGTTGAGGGAGTCTGGGTGATGACGGAAAACACGCAGCAGCAGGCGGACAGGCGCAATCGGCTATTGGAAGCTGCCGCGCAGGAAATGATCAAATTCGAACAGAAGGAAAATGAGTTCCGCAGGCGCGATCGCCAGGAGCGTGCGGCGGAGCTTCGTCTGCCTTTGGATAAGATCAACGTCCACTGAGCGGCGCCGACAGTTTCACACGACTGTCATGGCACGTTCCTAGCATTGTCACGCGACGGGGGTCCGGCGCGCGGCTCTCCGTCCAACCTCGGCCTAGACCACCAGATGGGCGGAGAGCTCGCCGACCTCCTGAACCACCGCGGCACGCCCGGGTTAGCTCGGTATGTATCGCATCTGGTATTTTTTCGCCTTCCTCGTCGTGACCGGGATCGGCTTCGTATTTCTGGTCACGATAACCCGCTTTGTGGGCGGATGAAGCAAGGCCGCCTCAGTTGGCGGCCTGACGGGAACGACTCTCCGACAAAAGCGATTGAGATTCCGGTCTGTGGCGCGACACTCTCGCGCCATCCACCCGGAACGGTCCATCGTACAATGCGCGCGTTGGCGATGGGCCGGGTCTCGTGAGGCCGCCTCGGTTGGCGGCCTCTTTCGTTTCGTGAAGTCTTCCTTCTGCCAGGGAAGCCCCCTTCGTATCGACTGGTTGATCCCGATGGACCATCTTGAAGATGCGGAGCTTAGCAAAGCGCCCCGTTGCGGCGTCGATAAACCCGGCAACATCGGCGGACTTCAAGATCGGCAGACCTTATGAACGTTTGCCGCGATGAACGTTGCCGCGTCCGTTCTCTGGGCTTTGGCGACACGCCCACCCCAACAACATGGCGCTCAATTGCGGGCGGAGGGTGCTGTCCGTATTTGGCCCCCAGTGTCCCAGGTTGAATTCGGCAGTGTCCCGCAACGTGACATAAAGCCTTGGCACAGGTTGTGCAGACTAATCGTTACCGGGGTTTTGCATCGACCTCTCCGGGGCTGGAAAGCCGCCGCCCGCGCTCATTTTAAGCGGGCGGCGTTTTTATTGATGTCCTGATCTGACAGAGCTCGTGTCCTAATTGGGCCGGCACTCGGATTTTGGCGCTGGCCTGTTTCCGAACGCGGTGGCCTGGTTTGATCCTGGGAGCGTCCCAGTTCGAGAAGTTAACATTCGGCAAGGAACCCAAATTCTCGCCGTGCTATTTTCATTCATCACAGAACGGACCGTGGCTTTTATCTGTGATGAGAACGCCATTAGCGCTCCCGCCTTCCTCTCATGGAAAGGAGCGCGCCATGTTCAAACGGCGTCGTTTCAAGCAACAGCTTACGTTTCAGGACCGCCTGTCCGCATGGGCGAAGCAGCTCGAAGAGCGGGCCGCGAAACTTCCGCCGGGTGCAGATCGTGAAGCCCTCGTCAGGAAGGCCCGCCAAGCCGACGTGGCGAACCATCTGGACGAGTGGGCGAAGTCGCCGGGCTTGCAGCCGCCGAAGTAAGGCCCATGATCAAGCAGCCTCACATCAATCCGTATTCAGTTCACGCGCGTATCTGCCTTGGCATCGCGGCCTTCGGCGCCGCACTGTTTGTTGCAGCGCTCTTCATGGGTGTGCGGTAACGCCGCCACTGACTTCAGTCAGGCCACCTGTCCTGATACGCGACACAAAACCTTGGCACAACTTGTGCAACATCATCCTCACCGGAGCTTTGCGCTAAACCCACCGGGGCTGGAAAGCCGCCGCCCGCGCTCATTTTAAGCGGGCGGCGTTTTTGCTTCTGCCACTCATAAATTTCTCAGTGTCCTAATTCGATTTGCCGCGTGTCCTGATTGGGACGGCACCCGGATTTTGGTGCTGTCCTGTTTCCGACCTCAGCGCCCCATTTCGAGATGTGAGTGGCCGGAGTTGTGTACACTTTTGAACAGAACTCGCCGGCTCGAAGTGCGTTAATGGAGCATCACAGACCGGATCGTGGCTTTTATCTGTGATGAGATCGCCCATCACAGCGCTCCCGCCTTCCTCTCATGGAAAGGAGCGCGCCATGTTCAACCGGCGGCGTTTCAAACAGCAGGTCACTCTTCAAGATCGGCTAGCAGCTTGGTCTAAGAAGGTTCAAGAGCAGGCCGGCAAGCTTCCACCGGGTCCGGCACGAGAGGCCCTGATTAGAAAGGCGCGGCAAGCCGACGTTGCGAACCATCTGGACGATTGGGCGCGATCTCCCGGCTTGCAGCCGCCGAAATGAAGGACTTCCAGGCTTCAATCGAAAAGCTCCGGAAGGACGCGGCAGAGGCCGCCCTGATCCGCGACCTTGCGACTGACAAGGTCAAGCGCGAAATGTACGACAGACTGAATCTACATTTTAACAGGCTGGCCGATGAGGTCGAGCAAGCCATAAAGTCCAGCGGAGCAAAGTAAGGCGCCTCAGTTGGCGGCCTCTTTCATTGATGTCGCTTGTTTCCGGCCGCAGTGCCTCAAGTTGAATTTCGAAGTGGCCTGATTTGGTTTCTCTTGGCGCATGGACTGCGCCGTGCAACTCCGTCATTTGGATCAAGTCCAGCGGCACGTCGCCAAAGGCAAGCGGCAGCATCTCGCCGAGCAGAAAGAGCGCATTGCGGACCTTGCTACGTCAGGCCCGACGCCAGCGAAGCACGCAAGCTGCTAGACAACTCCTACGCCTCGCAGGCGCAGCATATCCAACACAGTGACCGCATCCCGAGAGCGTTGGAACAGTAGGACTACAGCCTCATCTATAGATCGGTGAGGCCCGTGGCACACACTGCACACACGGTAAACTTACCACAGTCGGCCGCTTCGAAACGTCGCGGCCTGCG
Source organism: Bradyrhizobium sp. Pa8 (assembly GCF_052588265.1). NCBI lineage: Bacteria > Pseudomonadati > Pseudomonadota > Alphaproteobacteria > Hyphomicrobiales > Nitrobacteraceae > Bradyrhizobium > Bradyrhizobium sp. Pa8. The sequence continues at coordinate 6,272,979 of NZ_CP176767.1, forward strand.
GGAACAAATGTCATGCGAATGGACGATGACCGCGTCCCAATCGTCTCCCTAGCATTTACGCGCCTCGTTCGCTCGATTCGAAAACGTTCAAGCTGCTCTGCGAACAGGCTCAAGCCGAAGAAGGGTCTGCCACTTCCAGCCACGACCGCTTCGATCAACGAGGTACGACTGAATGGATCAATTGTACGCCGAGCGGTTCGATAGCTCCCAGAGTTCGGAACACCGCCCATTCATTTCGGTGGCAATACCCACCTTCCGTCGACCGGAGATGGTGCACCGTGCGATTGAAAGCGTGCTGCAACAGGAGCACGCCGACTGGGAAATGGTGATCAGCGACGATGAAGGTCCAGAGGGCGCGACTTGGAGCATCCTGTCCGAGCACGCGCGGAGCGACCCGCGCATTCGCGTTATCGAGAACCACCGCGGCCGGGGCCAGGTTGAGAATACCAACAACGCGATGCTCGCATGTCGCGGCGACTGGATCAAAGTGTTGCACGACGACGACTGGCTCACGCCAGGATCGCTTGCGACTTTTGCGGAATTGGCGAGGACGTATCCCACCGCTGCGTTCATGACCTCCACATCTCATCTCGTTCAGGACAGCGGCATAAAGTACCGGCGAGGACGCCAAGTTTATCTGTATTCGGGCCAGCAGTGCCTGACGGATCTCTATCTGGCGGGCAAGACCCGATTGCTTGGGATTGTCCCGTCGACCCTGCTGATCAACGGCAAGGTCATCCGCGCCGGTTGCCTGATGCGAAACTACAAGTCGATCAGTTGGGGCGTGGACCAACTGTTCTTTCTCGATCTCGCCCGCCAGGGCGACATGGTGGCGATCGACGACGGTCTTGTGTTCTACGACACGACCAACCACGCGAGCATCACGGCATTGGGATCGTTCCCTCAGATTGACCAAGAGACCATCGAACTCAAGCACCTCGCCTGGAGCCTTCTGGAGGATAAGCGCGGACTTCCCGATCCTGAAACGATGGTGCGTGCATTGCGGGTTGCCCGGCTGCGCACACGGATCCTTCAGCAGCCCCTGAGCGCAACGATCCGCGATGCGCTTCAAATCTTGCGCCCCTCGGTTTTGAAGGCGGCCAACCTGGCGATCCGAGCCTGGGCGCGTGCACCGGGTGCGATTGTAACCTTACCGGGGATCGCTCATTGCACGGATTTCTTGTGAGATCATTCGGCAGTTCCGGTGTCAGACTTGCCACAGCTGCGTTTGGGACACCGAGATAGGTGACCGAAAATCAGTCCCCCCAAAGCCGCTCCCGTCTCCCGATCCGGAGCGCACCGGGCAAGCCCGACAGGCCGCCAAAGAGCAAGCCGACGCCCCCGGGAATTCATCCGAAAGCTTCGCAAGATGAATTAAGGCCGTCTCGGTGGCGGCACATGCGAAGGCGCAGCAGGGTCTGCCGTGGCCCATCGGTCGCGGGAATTTTTGGCAATGCGGCGGACTTGACTGCCGCTCGCCCGCATAGACATCGGGCGCAGCCCAAATGGACCGCCGGCCAATGGGAAGTGCGACGCCCAGGCCAGCGGCTCCAAGGGATGGCTTGAAGGGATGGCTTGAAGGGATGGCTTGAAGGGATGGCTTGGGCCCAGGCTCAGTCGTTCACTGGGCTAGCCAGAAGCTGATGCAGCAGCCGTTCGGCCTGTCCCTGTCAGATTGGCCGCAAACTCTGTTTCAATGATCGCCAGGCCCTTGCGCTCTCGGTCGGAGATACTCCAACCGATGCCACCCATCCGAATGAAAAAATCTGCTCTGCGAGGGTGCTCGGTCAGGCAAATACGCACGTCCCCGTCGTCTGCCAATTGAAGACGATAGGGAAACCATGCCGCCCTCGAGATGCATTTGCGCATGTGAATGCGGGTCAGGAAAATTTGGTAATTATGTGCTGAAACGAACAGAGGCGCGGTGAGGGTCGACTAAACTCGGATTCGCTTGGTCTTTGCCAAGGGCCAAGCATCCCCAAGCGGCCCCGGCCTTCACCCCTATCAAGCCCCACCGGCCGGGGCCGTCTTCAGGGACGAGCCTGTTTCCTGGCCTGGTGGCCTTGGATTTCGGGAGTGACCCGTTTGTGGCGCAGAACACAACCTGACGACGAATACCTGTGGTAGGATGCGAGGCATTGCAACGCCAAGGGTCGTCAGCGCCCCGCGTGGGAACCGTATTAGGGTTGGGCTGTTGACCCGTTTCATAGATGGGCTCAATTATGATCGACGCTGCTAAATGCGAGGAACTCGCAAATCAATACAAGGCCCTCTCTCAAGCATCCGGGGTTTCGGCGGAGAGGGCCTTCCTGTTGAAGAACATCGCGCGGAGCCTCACGGGCGTGGCTAGCCAATTGGATAGGCTGGCCGCCCTTATGAGAGACGAAGCAAGGGTCACGCCGCCACAGCTTTAGCTGGACGCAAAGCGGATCGAGACCGTCCGTAAAAGCAGCTATGATTAACCTGGTTCAAGGCGCCCCGCGTCCGCATCTACCATTGCCCAACCTGCAAGCGGCGGTACTGGAATTCTCGTCGGCCAACGGGACGCCAACCACGCCTCGGGGTTGGAACAGCACCCGGATTGCTGCCGCCGAAATAATTAGGAACGGTCCTCTCAAGGCGGGGTTGGCGGCGATACTCTCTCCGAGAGGCGGCGCGATGGTCCGGTACTTTTTCGATATCCGAGACGACACCGGCCTCTATGCCGACGAAGAGGGATTGGAGTTTCAAACCCAGCGCGAAGCAGAGATCGAGGCGACGCAGACACTGAGCGGCCTCGCGCGCGACTTGGCGGCACACGAGGATCGAACAGACGTTGCGATCGAAGTCCGCACCGACGCCGGGCGGGTGTTCCAGGCTGCCCTCATCTTCGAGCCGCCGACGACGAAGCAATAGGCCGCCACAGCTCGCCACATTGGGCGCGCACGTCGCGACGGAGCAAGACGCCTCAGTTGGCGGCCTCCCCGTCTCACCATGTATCGATTTAGTCCCGGGCGCCCTTTGAAGGGGTCCAACTTGATCGGCCCATTCCCCGGAGCGCTCGCCCGACCCCCATCCGGGATAAGCGATCTACCCCACTCTGCCCCATCACTTTGCCCCATCTCAGTCCGCCGCGCGGGCGGCGGTTCGTCGTCATGCCTCCGATCGATTTGAATTGGAAGCTACAGTATGTAACGCTAAATTCAGTAGCACTACTTTTCGTACCATTCGAACAACCTCAGGAGGCATGATGAAGGCAATCCTCAAGATCGCCCTGGCGCTGTCTGTCCTCGCCGGCTCGGTGTCGGCCCAAGCCCAGATATCGAATACCGCGACGGCATCGGGCGGCCCGAAGGTCGGCGCAAAGGTGACGAAGAAGTCTCAGTTGCACGACGGCTGCCACAGCCGGTACGCCCAGATGATTGGCAAGCCCTGCCATTAGAAGCCCTGCTGTTAGAAGCCCTGCCGCTAGCGGGCAAGCGATTCAAAGATGATGAGAGGCCGCCTCGGTTGGCGGCCTTTTTGATTTTTGCCGATCCTCCGCATCCGTCGCCCTTCGACTGAAGATGACGCGCATCAAAGACGCAGCCGCTGCCCGCCGTCATAATTCCGCAATCCTGCGGCATCGAACCTTTTCTGCGGTGTCCGGCTTTCTTCGGGATGTGATCGCAACGATGGGGACCTGGAACATGACGGAAGACACGCATCCCAGTGCTGTCAGGCGCAATCACCTCCTGGAGGCGGCGCACGAGGAGATGGTGAAGTTCGAGCGGAAGGAAAACGAGTTTCGCAAGAAGGACCGCGAAGAGCGCGCCGCCGAACTCCGCCTTCCCCTGGGTGAAATCAAGGTCCACTGAGCCTGCCGACTGGCATCGGATCTGACCAAGGCTGCCCCGCGATGGGCGGGTAGCCGCTGTCCCGGCCGTCGGGAATGCGTGTCGCAGACGTGGGCCGGCAGAGCCAGACCCTGTTCATGTCGAGGACCCGGCATTGCGCGTCGGGGGTCCGCGTTGCGCGCGGCAATGGTAGCCAAATACCTTAACTAAGCCATTGATCGCACAACGAAAGCGCCCGACCCCCTACTGTGCATGGGGTTGTTTTCCATGTTTTGAAAGGGCGCGGCGGCGTCCTGGGTGTCCACCCAGGATCGAAGCGCCTGCTTTAGCCCGGTCCGGCCTCGACTGTCGTCCGCCGGTGCGCCTTACAGCAGCGCCAGCAGCACGAGGCCGATCACCAGCACGACGAAGCCAGCCGCCGTCGCGGCGGCGAATGACCGCTCTACGTTATCCATGATGCCACCCCGCTGCCGGCGCACCACGTTTCCCCCATGGCGTCGCCGACGATGCGAAATCTCGCCGAGGGGTGTGGCTCCAGTGGTGCGATCGGGTGGCCAAATTGGGACGCGTGCGGGGCCAGTCTGCGGCTTCCCGACGCGGATTTCGGAGCCGCCGTCAGGCACCCGTAAGCCTGGTCTCCTAGTCTGGCTGTGCCCGGTGGACCAACACCGGGCCTCCATACACAGTCGAGGACCCCGCTCCGCCCAGAGCGGGGTTTTCTGTTTGAGGGCGCGGACACGCGGCAAGGTTCAAAGCCGATCTGCCGGCCCTGTCAGGCTGTCGTAAGCTCAACCGGCTAGGGTCATCTGGCTACGGTGTTGCAGCCCAGCACCTCAGCCTCCAATAACCTTTCACCCGCTTGGCTCTCCCCAAGCGGGTTTTTTCATACGTGCCGGCCACCTCATCGAGCTCTCTCCTCTCGCGTCAGCCGTAGCGAGAAGGCGCGGATCGCAGGCGCTGCGAGCAGCACGATCGGCAGCATCGCGGCCTACGCGATCAGCCACGACATCATCCAGTGCGCGAGGAAGACCGTCGCGGCAGTAGCGGGAAAGTTGGCCAGCGTTGGATCAGTGCCGCGAATCGGACAGCGGCGCGCGCCGCAGCGCGTCAGTACAATCGGGCCGGCTCGATAGCCCTTCGAAACGCCAGAACGTGACGACGCTGGTTTCGCCGCACTCTTCGCAGACGAGCTTCTCGTCACCGAGCATGAAGCGCGCGCGCTTGAAGCTCGATGCGGACGCGGGATGCCGGCAATGGGGACAGGTCAGCGAGAAATTCCGTGCACCCCAGCGCAGCACAAGATGACTCAGCCAGCTCACACCTTCCCCTTCGTGACATCGCGTTCGAACCGTCATTCACAAGCAGAGCATAGATACATGACACGCAAAAGTGGCAATGTGTCGACCACACCTGTTCGCTTCGAACGCGGCGGCAACGCGCGCCGCTTTGGGTTCCACAAGATACGGGAATCCGGATCGCGCTTCGCAGCGATGTGTCAAATGCGCGGATCCCGCGTTCCGTGGTTCTCCGACCATGAACAGAGTTCCTCGGCGTGGCACGGCAAGACCGGGTGAATTGCCATGCCTTGCTCGAATTCCGTGCACGGTTTTCGGAACCTAATTTCGTTTGTTTCGGACCGCGCGCGGTTCCAAAGATTACCGTGAACTACCCAAGGCTTACCGCCAAATTTCGCTTGTCGCAGGAATATGGTCACGCCCAACATGTTCACCGGTGATGGGTGAATCGTGGAGGCGACCATGAATCACAGGGGCGTTGAGTTCACCGTTGCCAAGACGGCGCTTCCCGGAGTCTGGCAGTGGCAGTTCCGCATCGGTGACGAGATCAGGACAGGCAAGACCGAGACGAAGATCGATCTGCTGGCGATCCGGCGCGTGCAGCTGCGCATCGATCGGGAGCTGAAGGCGATCGGGCGCAAGACCGCATGAATGGACCACCCGAGCCGGGTTCAGCAGCCACGCGCGCCCGCGAGGTGTGGTCCGTAGCGGCCCGGAATTGATCTGTCCCGGGTTTGGGATTGCACTGCGCGCGCCCATGGCCCGGGAGGCGGGACCATCATGTGACCGGTGCCAGCCATGCCGCTCTACTTCTTTCGAATTCGGAACGGCCGCTATTCCGGCTGCGCGGACCAGGCGACGGAATTTGCCGATCGCGATGCCGCCTGGAAGATGATGACCAGCATCTGCGCCGACATGGCCGCCGGCCTCGCGCGCAAGCTCAACGAAAATTCCGAATGGCACATGGAGTTGCTGGACGAGGCCAAGGAGCCCGTGTTCCGGATCCGCATCGTTGCGGAATCCTTCGAGGAGACTTGACGCCTAGTCGGCGCTGGGCAGCCGCCGCATGGTGAATTCGATGTCGCCGCCCGGCAGTTCGCGCCAAGTCTCGACCGCGCTCATATAGCCGGCCTTGGGATAGCGGGCGAAGAAAGCCTCCGCCCTCGCCCGCGCCGCCGGGCGCGGCAGAGTGAATGTCTCACGCAAAAAGCCATCGCCGCCGCGCTCGCCCGGCTTGCCGCCCATCTTGCGCCGGCGCGCCATCCGCTCGGCGAGATCCCGCGGACGATCGGCCATGCCGTTCCTCCTCAACGCAATACGCTCTCGGAGATGTAGGAAGCAGGCCGGCCGAAGAGGAGTCCCGGCCGGAGGCATCAGCGCCTCCGGTCGGGCAGAAGGTCAATTGGCGGTCGTGCCGGACTTCTTCTTTGGCGCGCTGGTTGCGGCCGATGCCTTCGGCGCAGCCGCCTGCTTTGGCGGGTCGGAACGCATGCCGCCCCAGGGATCGTTGGACGCCTTGGAGTCCGGAATCTTCTTCAGCGTTTCCTTGTAGGCCTTGTCACGCTCGGCTTCCGCGGCCTTTTCCTCGGGGGACTTGCCCGGGCCTTCCTGCAGCAAATTGAGATTGGGCATTTGCGCGTAGGCCGGTCCCGCCAGCACGGCCAGCAGCACCGCCGCCATACGGAAAAGCTTCATCATTGACTCCTTGATCATCCATGAAGGGCGGGTCAACCGCGCCTTGTCGTTCTTGTCAACGGCCCGCCAAGGCCGAATGGCGCGCTAGAGCCGGTCCGATCTGCACGATTTCGGCGCCTGCAGCCAGTCGTCCCAAATCGGGCCGCATCTGGTGCACCCGTCCAGCGCGAGACCCAGCGCTATCAGCCCAAACACGAGGACACACCGACGCAACATCGCCCACCCGTTCCCAAGCCCGGTATCATATCGGGCCAAGTCAGGCATTTTCAAGCCGACAGAGCCGACCGAAGACCGGGTGACTTCGCCGCGCCGATGCGCGCAGAATGGCCGAAACATCCAGCAACACAGGGGGGACCGACAGCAATGCCATCGCAGCCAGAAGCCGAGTTCAGCATCGCTGAGGCCAGACGCATACTCGGCGAGGTCTTTGCGCCCTGGGTCCAGGATCTCAACCTCGCCGTCGAGCGCCTCGAGCACCTGCCGCCGCCGGACGAGCCGGACTGGCAGCCGGGCGCGCTCCTGCGCATGCCATTCTCGGAGCGGCTGTGCCGCAACGGCGGCGTGGTGTGCGGCCAGGCGCTGATGGCGCTCGCCGATACCGCGATGGTGATCGCGAACCTCGCCGCCAATCGCGGCTATCGTCCGATGACGACGGTCGACCAGACCACGCATTTCATGCGCGCGGTCTCCTCCTCGGATGTGCTCGCCGACGCGCGCGTGGTGCGACTCGGGCGCACCATGAGCTTCGGCCGCGTCACGCTGCTTTCGGCCTCCGACAACAAGCAGGTGGCGATGGTGTCGAGCGCGTTCGCGATGCTGCCGGGCTGAGCATCATCCCAAAAGAAGAGAGCCGCGTGAGCGCGCAAGGCGCTCCACGGCTCTCCGATCAATTTCGCATCGAAGCGAGGGACTGAAGCGCGATTGCGTCCGCGCTTCAGTCAGCTTCAGGAATTACTTGCCGAGAATTTCGTCAGCCGCGGTGACGACGCTGACGGTCGGATTCTTTCCGCAATAGGCACCGAACTTCTTGGCGTTCTCGATGAACACCTCGGTGTCGATGATCGCGTTGTCCTCGTCGCCCTTGTACCAGCCGTCCATCCAGGTCAGCACGACCGCGATGTTGTCTTCGCCGCTCTCGAGGAACTGCTTGCAGGTCATGGTCGAGAGGTCCCACTTGACGGCGTGGGCGGGCATCGATGACAGCGAGAGCGCTGCGGCGAACAGAAGCGATAGCGTGGTCTTCATCAATATCTCCATCGGCGCGTAACGCCATAAAGGAAGGGCTTGTGAGGAAAGTCGGCGGGAAGTGACTCACCGCTCCAACGTCGTAAACGAAGTCTGAAGCGCTGTGCAAGTAGCGCCAGTATTGAGTTTATTTCAACGTAATTTCTATGCACTACTTCACAATCATCGTTATGGATTAATGCCGATGATCGAGAAACGGGCAGCGCAGCGTTACCGTGTTTTCAAGGGTGGAACGATCACCTTTGAAAGCAGCGGCATCGCGTGCACGGTGCGAAACATGTCGGAAGGGGGCGCGGCGATCGAGCTCGATTCCCCCGTCATATTGCCGCAATCATTCACGCTCTCGATCGCGCGCGACAATTTCGTACGGAATTGCCGCACCATATGGCGCAATGACAGGCGCATCGGCCTCGCTTTCGTACGATAGCGCGCGCGATGTGAACAACCGTTCGCATCGCATACACAACGCAGCATCATGCTTGCTTTATACGACGTCGACGACGCCAGCGCAGGCTCGCGATGATCAGCACGATGATCGCGAACGCAATTGCTGACGACGACACCCAAAATCGTCCGCCCGGACGATCGATGGTGCGCGACCATAGCGACGGCCCTTCACCCGGCCGCGCCAGGCGAAACGCAACGACGCTGTCGCCGATCGAGGTGCCAACCTCGGAGTGGCCGCCGGCGCCGATCGCGACATACTGCTCGCCCTTCCAGAGATAGGTCATGGGGTTGGCGACGCCGGGCACCGGCAGCCGGCCTTGCCACAACTCCCAGCCGCTTCGCGCATCGAAGGCGCGCAGATAGGCATCCATCGCGCCGGTGAAAACGAGACCGCCCGCGGTGACCGCGAGCCCGTTGACGAGCGGCGCGCCCCACGGCAGCGGCACGCCGAGCGGCGCAAGATCTTCCGTGGTGCCGACCGTCGAACGCCAGAGGATCTTGCCGGCCTTCAGATCGACCGCGACCATCTCGCCCCAAGGCGGCTTGTTGCAAAGCAGCCCGAACGGCGACGTCACCACCGCACGCGACATCGCAAACGGCGCGCCCTTCTGCTGGCCGAAATCATGACCGGGCGGCGGATCGAATCCAGCCGCCTCCGCACGCGGAATCAGCTTGATGAGATGAACGGCGCGGGCGGTGTTGGCGTAGAGGATCTGGTTGACCGGGTCGAAGGCTGCGCTACCCCAGTTGACGCCGCCGCCGGTGAAGGGAAACTCCGCCGTGCCTTGCGTCGAGGGCGGCGTGAACAACCCCTCGTTACGTGCCCCCGCGAACTGCCTTTCGCAAGCAGAGCGCCCCAGGCCAGGGAGGAGCGAGAGCGCATCCTCAGTCGAGATTTTTTGCGATGTCAGCGGCGGCACATGCGTCGGGACTGGCTGCGTCGGCGACAGTCGTTCACCTTCCGCGCCGCCTTGCGGCACCACGCGCTCTTCCACCGGCCACACCGGCTTGCCGGTATCGCGGTCGAGCACGAAGACAAATCCCTGCTTGGTCGGCTGAATCACGACATCGCGCTGGCCGTCCCCGGTTTCGATACGCGTGAGCGTCGGCTGCGACGCGAGATCGTAATCCCAGACGTCGTGATGCACGGTCTGGAATGCCCACACGAGCTCGCCGGTCTCGATGTGCAGCGCGACCACCGAATTGGCGTGCTCGTTATTGCCCGGCCGCTTGCCGCCCCAAAAGTCCGGCGACGGCGAGGACGTCGGCAGGAAAACCAGCCCGCGGGCCGCATCGACCGACATCGGCGCCCAGACATTGGCATGACCGCCTTCGATGCCGTCGCGCTTGAGCGGCTCGAAAGTCCAGCGCGGCAGGCCGCTGCGCGCATCGAACGCGCGCACCACGCCGCTCGGCGCGTCGACGCGGCGGTTGTCGCCGATCGCGGAGCCGACCACGACGACACCGCGGGCGACCGCCGGCGGCGAGGTGATCTGGAATTCGCCGGGCCAGTCCAGCTTCATGCCTATATCGGGCCTGACCTCACCGCCAGTGCCGAAACCGGCGCAGGGAATCCCGGTCTTTGCATCGAGCGCGATCAGGCGGACATCGTTCGTGCCCATGAAGATGCGCGACCGACAGGCGGCATTCGCGGGCGCTTCATCGTCGATCCAGTAGGTCACGCCACGGCAGACATAGCGGTTGGCGGGCCGCTGGTTGGTCGCGATCTTCGGATCGAAGCGCCATTTCTGCGCGCCCGTGCCGGGATCGAGCGCGATCACCTCATTGAAGGGCGAGCAGAAGATCAGGCTGTCCTCGACGAATAATGGTGTCGCCTGGAATTTGGTTCGCCGCATCACCTCAGGCGGCCGCGCCGCGAGATCACCGGTATGGAATTCGAAGGCCCGAACCAGATTGCCGACATTGTCGGGCGTGACCTCCCGCAAAGGCGAGAAGCGTGAGCCGCCGGGATCGCCGCCCCAGCTCTCCCAGGCGATGCCTGGCCACGACGAAAACAAGAGGAACACGATGGCGGCTGCCGACTGACACAGACGGGTCGCCAACGTCCCCCTCATTTATTTGGGCTTCTTGGCAGGTTCAGCGGGACGGGCTCCGCTCCACGGGTCGTACTTCTCCTTGGGCTCCGGAATGCGCTCGAGCGCGGCCTTGTAGGCCTTTTCGTCGACCTTGGGCTTGTTGTCCGACTTCGCTTCGTTCGGCTGGCCTCTGCTGCGGCCCTGCGCCTGCGCCGACGCAGCCGTTAGTGCGAGCACTGCGGCCGCGATGACCAAGATCCTCATTGATTCAATCCCCCTCGCCTGGGGCACAAATTAGCCTGCAACCCCGCAATAGCAAATGCCGGGGGGCCGCGATTTCAGCAAATCTTGATCGGCCGGGACTTTGCCGGATCGCATTCCTGCCTATCTGTTGTCCGGCGGGGGACCTTCACGGATGTTGCGGATTGTTGCTCATGCGGCGCTGCTGGCCAGCGCCCTCGCACTCGGTTCTTGCGGCTTCGCCGACAGCCGCGCGCCGGTGCCCGAGTTCATGCGCCTGAAGGAAGCCGAGCAGCCGCCACCCGAAGCGCCCCCTGACGTCAAGCGCGTGGTCCGCGAGCAGATCAACGTGGTCTTCCTCAACACGTCCTATCCGCGCGAGGTGCACGTCGCCCCGCCCCATCGGGAGGTGCGGGGACCGGGCTGGACCGCCTGCGTCCGCGCGCAGCTCACCTCCGCCACCGGCTCCACGCTCGGCACCCAGATTTACATCGTGACGATATCAGGCGGAAAAGTGGTCGATCGCCGCCGCGCGGAAGCCGACGACATCTGCGGGACGGAAAGCTACGAGCCGATCTAGGAACAAATCACGCCGACACGCGCTCCGGTTCCGGGAAAAACCTGTAGTTCGCCCCGGAACGATCACCGCCTCCCCTTCTTGTTACCCCCGAGGGCAGTTTCGGAGGAGGACACGATGAGGACATTCACGATCGCACTGCTGGCTGGCGTCGGCGCCCTCGCTGCGGCGAGCGGCGCGAAGGCCGCCGATATCTACACGACCAGCGAATACACCAGCCCGGATCTCATTCAGCAGGTCCGGATGGTCTGCGACGATGCTGGCAATTGCTATCGCACCCGTGGCGGCTCGCGCGTGATCGTGCGCGACTCCTATGCGACCATGCCGCGCGATCGCTATTACGAGCGCCGCACCTATCGCGACTGGGACGATGGTCCGCGCGGCGGCGTCGGAATTCGGGCGCCCGGCGTCAGCGTTGGAGTCGGTGTCGGCGGCGACCGCTGGTAGTCACTGAAGCTGTGACAGGGCAGGACCGGACGAGATCCACTCGCCCGGTCCTGTCCATGTCAGGTTTCGAGCGGATCGGCCGGCGTGGCGAAGCGCGTTGACGACGGGAGCTGCGCGATGAAGCGGGCGAGCGCCATGCCGGCACACATCGCGGTGACGAAGATGAAAGCGGACGCCGAGCCAAATCCGAGCGCGGTGAGCGCAGGGCCCGGACAAAAGCCTGCGAGCCCCCATCCGATGCCGAAGACGGCAGGACCGGCGATAATTCTCGGATCGATGTCCTTTCGCGTCGGAACGTAGAAGCGGTCGGCGAAAAACGGTCGCGCGCGTTTCAAGACACAGCTGAAGCCGACGAAGGTTACCGCGACCGCACCTGCCATCACGAAGGCGAGGCTCGCATCCCACGTTCCGGCGGGAATTCCGGCGACGTCCAAGAAGTTCAGCACCTTTGCCGGATTCGACATGCCGGAGACGATGAGCCCGATACCGAAGACGAGGCCGATCGCGAATTGAATGAGGATTGCCATCGTCGTCAGCCCCAGTGCCGCATCACGAAGACAGTGGCGATGCCCGCCGACATGAAGGAGATGGTCGCGACCAGCGACCGCAGCGACAGCCGCGACAGGCCACAGACGCCATGGCCGGACGTGCAGCCGCTGCCCCATACCGCACCGAAGCCCGTGAGCAATCCGGCGACGATCAGCACCGGCGTTCCCGCCGCGATCGTTTGCACCGGCAGGCTTCCGCTGACAATCCGCACCAGGATGGGCGCGGCGACGAGGCCGGCGACAAAAGCGAGCCGGCCGGCGAACTCGCGGTCCTCGTAAGGCGGAAACAGCCGCGCCACGATGCCGCTGACACCGGCGATCCGTCCCGTTGCCCACATCAGGAGCACGGCGGACAAGCCGATCAACCCGCCACCAAGGAGCGACGCCATCGGCGTGAAAGGTGTGGCGATCATTGTGATCCTCCAGGTCGAGAGCTTCCATCATGGCATGCCGCGGCCTGCCGCCCGAATGCTCAATGAGACGTTAATATTACCATTCGAATTGAAGCGGCGTCCCAACGGAATTTTCCAATCTTTGCGCTAAGCATGACCTTCTGAACGGGGAACGACGGGACGTGGTCGATATCGCGCATCAGGCAGCGATCAATCCGGCATCGGCAAGGGCTGCCGCGGCAACGCGCGCGCTCGTCCCCCTCACGTCCATCGATCCCGGCCAATGGCGCGCGCTCGCCCAGCGCGTGATCGAGCCGAACGGCTATTACCTGCCGGGCTGGGAGCTCGCCGTGAGCGAGGCTGCACGCGGCCGCACGGACGCCTCGGCGCTACCCGCATTCGACGGCTCGTCGGCGCGGCTGATCGGGTTGATGCCGGTGGTCTCGCTCTGGCGCGCCTGGAAGATCCCCCTGCCCGCGCTGGTGAGCGCGCATCCCTATGGCACCCTGTGCAGCCCGCTGATCGACCGCGATGCGCCGATCGAAGCGGCCGCGCGGCTGTTGCAGCAGGCGCGTGAGGCCGGCGCGCATGCGCTCGTGCTGAACGACGTTGCACTCGACGGCGCGGCGATGAGTTCGCTCAAGGACGTTCTCAATCGCGACGGCCTGAAGCCGCGTATCCTCTCCTCCTACAACCGCGCCAGCCTCGACGCGACGCAGGACGGTGAAACGCTGTTGCATGGCGCGCTCGGCGCCAAGAAGCTCAAGGAGCTGCGTCGCCAGCGCCATCGCCTCGAAGAGCACGGGCCCGTCGCCTTCGAGGTCGCGCGCAAGCCCGACGAGATCGGGCCGGCACTCGAAACATTCCTGCAACTCGAGGCCAGTGGCTGGAAAGGCAAGCGCGGCACCGCGCTGATCCAGCATGCGGGCGATGCGACTTTCATTCGCCGCGCGGTTCCCGCGCTGGCAGAGACCGCGCAGTGCGAGGTCATCACGCTGCGCGCCGGCACGACGCCGGTGGCAGCCGGCATCGTGCTGCGCCACCAGGACCGCGCCTTCTTCTTCAAGCTCGGTATCGACGAACGCTTTGCAAGATATTCGCCGGGCGTGCAGCTCACGCTCGACCTTACCCGGCATGTCTGCGCCGATCCGGCCATCGCCAGCGCGGACTCCACCGCGAGCGCCGACCACCCCATGATCAACCCGATCTGGCGCGGTCGCTTCGCCATCGGCGACCTGCTGATTCCGCTGCGGCGTCACGATCCGGTCGTCGCGCTCATTCACGCGGCGCTGGCTGGCCTCAACGTCGCGCACGACGGCGCGCGACGCGTGGTGCGTCTGCTCCGCAAATAAGCGAAAGCTACTCTGCCGCCTGCGCGTTGATCTCCGCCGAGACCTCGCGAATGGCGCGGGCGAGCAGGTTCGGATCCTGCGCGCCGGAGACGGCGTATTTCTGCGCGAACACGTAGGTCGGCACGCCGGAGATACCCTTCTCGGCGGCCTCCTGCGCATCAGCCGACACGCGCGCGACGTCCTCGTCGGTGGCGAGGCGCTTGCGGACGTCGTCGGCATCGAGGCCGACGTCGGCGGCCGCCTGCACCAGTACGTTCACGTCAGTGAGGTCGCCGCCGTCGCGGAAATACAGCTCCATCAGCCGCTGCTTCATCTCGGGCGCCTTGCCGATCGCCTCGGCCCAGAGGATCAGGCGGTGACAGTCGGTGGTGTTGGGCTGGCGCGCGACCAGCTCGGGCTTGTAGACGAGGCCCTCCTCGCTTGCAGCCGCGACGACGCGGCCGGCAATGCCCTTATAGGCTTCGACCGAGCCGAACTTGGTGGTGAGATAGTCCTCGCGGCTGATGCCCTCGCGCGGCACCCAGGGATTGAGGAAAAAGGGACGGAAACTGAGTTTGACGGGAACGTCGGGCACGAGCGCGAGCGCGCTCTCGATCCGGTGCTTGCCGATATAGCACCAGGGGCACACCACGTCGGAGACGACATCGATCTGGAGCGGTTTCAACGTGCTCATAGCGCCTCCTTCGGGCGATGCGGGTTTGACCCAAGATAAGCCGAAGATAAGCCGAACCCGCCCCGAGGCAAGGGCGCTAGGTCATAGCTGCTGCCATCTGCTTGAGCCGCTCGGCGGTGCGCTCGTCCGCCGGGAAGAACGTCTCCAGCGCCAGCTCCGACAGCGTGATGTCGACAGGTGTGCCGAACACCATGGTGGTGGAGAAGAAACTTAGTATCTCTCCGCCACGGCGCAGCTTGAAGGGAATTGCGACATTGTCGCTCGACAGCGGCCCCGAGCGCGCCGGGATGGGGTAGCTCTTGAGGTCGTTATAGAGCTTGATCAGCTCAGGATCGGCCGTTGCCTCGCATTGCCGGTGCAGCCGCTCCAACAGGTGCCCGCACCATTCCGCGAGATTGACGGTGCGCGGCGCCAGCGCTTCAGGGTGAAACGCGAGCCGCAGCACGTTGAAGGGCTGGCCGAGCAGCCGCTGCGGGATGCCCTCGAGCAGCGGCGCCACCATGCGGTTGGCGGACACCAGATTCCAGTGCCGGTCATAAGCCAGTGCCGGGTTGGGCTCATGCGCCCTGAGGACGAGGTCGATCGCCTGGCGAGCCGATTTCAAGGCGGGATCCTCCAGCGGGCGCTGCGGAAACGCCGGCGCATAGCCGGCCGCGACCAGCAGCACGTTGCGTTCGCGCAAGGGCACCTCGAGACGTTCGGCGAGCCTGAGCACCATGTCGCGCGAGGGCGCAGCGCGGCCGGTCTCGACGAAGCTCAAATGCCGCGCGGAAATCTCGGCCTCGCCTGCCAGATCGAGCTGGCTCATGCGGCGGCGTTGCCGCCATTCGCGCAAATGGTCGCCGATATGGACCGGCTGGCTGCGTTCGGCCTGTGCCGTCGATGCGTGTGCGTTCATGCTAGAAAACCTAGCATGCCGATTTCAGCCCTTCCATTACCCGCGAGGTAATGAAAATTGGCATGTAACCATCTGAAATCGCTTGATCTCTTTTCGCAGACTCTGCTCGACGCCACCAAAAATACCAACATTTCAAAGCCAACTACCGACGATAAAAATATTGGCGAGCTGATTGGTCACCGACCAGCAAGGCCCATGACTGTTCGCAGCCTGCTCAAAAATCGTCGGTCTGCTTTTCTCACCGACGACATCAGCTGCCTTCTTGCCCTACTGACCTCGACTTGGACGACCGGACGCGCAAAGTTTTGCGAAGAAGGGTGCAACGTCGCCCGCATCACGTGCGAGCTCGCCGCAGCGCAAGTGACCGCGATGAGGCATGCGCACGCTGGAGTAAAGATTAGGGATTACCTGCCCGCCAGAGGACCGCCGCCTATGAAACGGCCTCCCCGGAAACCTTGTCGAAAAGGTGCGTTCGCTCCAGATCGATGGCGACATCGATAGGGCGATCCGGCGCCGCAGACACACCGACCTGCATCTGAGCCGTGAATGGAAATGCGCCCACGGTTCCAATCACGAGAGTATGCGGCCCGAGCGGCTCCACGTCTTTAACCATCATGCGGACGGAGGAGCCCGATGGCGCATCTTGCCGCAGCACGTGGTCGGGCCGCACGCCGAGCACAACCGGCTTGCCGATGCTCCCTGCATAGGCCGCCTCTCGGGATTTCGGAAATCTCAACGCCGTACCCGAGGGTTCGGTGAAGATCAGTGCACCGTCGCGAGCGGCAATCTCCCCGTGGATAAAATTCATGCTGGGCGCGCCCATGAAGCCCGCGACGAAGAGATTGCTTGGTTTCTCATAGATCGTGATCGGATCAGCCGCCTGCTCGATGCGGCCGCGATTCATCACAACGACCCGATCGGCCATGGTCATAGCTTCGACCTGATCATGCGTGACATAAACGATCGTCTTGGCGAGACGACGATGCAATGCCTTGATCTCGGTCCGCATCTCGATGCGGAGTTTGGCGTCGAGGTTTGACAATGGCTCGTCGAACAGAAACACGTCCGGGCTGCGCACGATGGCACGGCCGATAGCCACGCGCTGACGTTGCCCACCGGAGAGCTGCTTGGGCCGACGGTCCACGTATTGCTCGAGGTCGAGAACCCGCGCCACGTCCTCGACGGCTTTCGCGATATTGGCGCGCGACTCGCCCCGCGCCTTCATGCCGTAGCCGATATTCTCACCAACCGTCATATGCGGATAAAGCGCATAATTCTGGAACACCATCGCGCAATTGCGCAAGCCCGGGCGCAGCTGCGTCACATCGCGATTACCGATACGAATGGTTCCGCTGGTGACCGTCTCCAGTCCCGCTATCATGCGCAACGTCGTGGTCTTGCCGCAGCCGGATGGTCCGACAAGCACGACAAACTCCTCGTCGGCCACACTCAGATTGAGCCCCTCGATGATCTTGTAGGGCCCATATGCCTTGCTGACGTTCTCGATCTCGACGCGCGCCATGGATTCCTTTTTCCGTCCCCTATATCGACGGCCAACAAAGCCCGGATGATGCTCACGCATCATCCGGGGCAGTCTCCGCGGGAAGCTAGTTCTTCGGTGAGAGGCCCATCGCCGCGCGATAGGCGGCGAGCTGCTTCGCGCGGCCGAACTCATCGGTCAGGCGATTCCATTCCTTCGCGACCGCGTCAAGCGCGGCCTGCGGCGTGGTCTGGCCGGCCAGCGCCTTGCCAAGCTCGATCTCCACAACCTCGGTGTAGGAGAAATAGCCGGGCAGACGCATGTCGAGCGCAACGTTCTTGCCGTTAATGGAGTCGGCCTGGGCGCCCAGATATTCCTTGGCTTCCGTCGGCGAGAAGATCTTGCTCCACAACTCCAGATTCGTGGTGTGCGACTTGCGGTATGGGTTGACACCCGTGCCACCGGTAATCGCGGCCTTGCCGGAGACTTCAGGGCTTGTCAGCGTCTTGACGAAATCCCATGCCGCCTGCTGGTTCTTGCCCACCTTTGGCACGGCAATCTGCCAGCCTCCGAACGCCATGAAGGGTGCCGGCAGCACCGCCGGAAACTTGTCCCACTTCTTGGTTTTGGCGTTCCATATCTCGTCAGAGCCGGGCAGCACCGCAGAGCCCACCTTGCCGGAAATCTTCGATTGCTTGGGGTCGGCGGCGATCACGCCGGTGTCGCCCCAACCGATCGACTCGGCCACCTGGCCGCCGGCCACGGCGGCATTGACCTCGCCGAACGAAAAGTTCAGCGCATTGGGCGGGCCAAGCTTGGAAGCACGAATATATTCCTCCAATCCCTTCACCCAGCCCGGATTGTTGATCTGGGCATCCATCGTTTCGGGGTCGAAGAACATCGCGCCCGGATAGTTCGGGTTGTTGGTATAGGCCGCCGCGTGGCTGAAGAAGAACCAGAACTGCTGGCCACCGCGACGGAAGGCCTCCGCCGTGCCCCAGAGTCCCTTGTCGGGGCGCTGAAAGAACTCCGCGATGTCGAGATACTGCTTCCAGGTCTTTGGCGGCGCCAGGTCGTAGCCGTACTTGGCCTTGAAGGCGTCCTTCTCCTTGGGATCGCTGAACAGGTCGGTGCGATAGGTGTAGGTGTGAACGTCGCCGTCCATCGATTGCGAATAGATCTTGCCTTCCCACACCATCAGGCGCTCACGGTAGGCCGGCTCGACATCGTCCCAATCCTTGCCGGACTGCATCTCTTTCGGCATCTCGCTGAGATAGGTGACGAAGTCGGGCAGCCAGGCCGGCGCAAAGCTGACCAGATCGAACGTCGCGTCCGATCCGGTAAGCGATGTAACGATCTTCGGGTAGAGCTCTGACCAGGGGAACTCGACCACATTGACCTTGCCGCAGGTCTTCTTGGTCCATTCGTCCGCGCCGAGCTTGAGCGCGGAGGCGATATACGGTCCGGTCTGCGACGCCACAGTCAGGGTGACGCCGGAGTAATCCGGACTACAAGCAGCGTTCGCCTGGCTCGCGGTGCAAGCCATCGCGAGCGAGGTGGTCAGCATCAGAAACGTCCGTCGCAACATCGTCTAGTCCTCCCTACATAGGTTTTTGCTATTTGATCGCTCCGAGCAGCAGGCCCGACCGCATCATGCGGCTGAGCAGACCTGCCATGATCATCATCGGAATGATGGCGACGAGCGCCGCGGCCGAGATCGCCCACCATTCGTCGCCGCGCTGGCTGTTCTGTCCCGCCACCAGGATCGGCAGCGTCTGCCATCTGGAATTGGTCAGGAACAGCGCGAACAGGAACTCGTTCCAGACGAAGGCGAGCGTGATCATGAAAGTCGCCAGCAGCCCGTTCATCGACATTGGCACCACGATGCCGAGGAAGATGCGCCAACTTGGCACGTTGTCGACCATCGCGGCTTCTTCGACCTCGATCGGAATGGCCTCGAAAAAGTCGCGCATCAGCCAGACCACGATCGGCAACGAGAACGCGACGTAGCACAGCGTCAGGCCGACATAGCTGTCGATGAGCTGGAAGCCGAGCCGGCCGATTTCGCTGTAGAGGAGATACAGCGCGAAAGCCGTGACGATCGGCGGAAACATGCGCTGGCTGACGAACCAGAACAGGATGTCTTCATTGCCGAGGATCGGCCCCGGCAGCGGCAGGCGGTTGGCCAGGATTGCAGCGGCAAGCGCGATCGGGAACGCCAGCAGCAGCGCCTGCGCGCGGGTGAATCCGAGCGAATTGTTGAATAGCAGATAGCCGCCGAGCGCGAGCAGGAAGAAGATCAGGCCGGCGCCGAAGCGCACCCTGAATTCGAACCGCACCAGCGCATAGGCCGCCATTGCGCCGACGGCAGTCGCGATCGCCGCCGCCGACAAGCCGACGATTGTCGAGTTCAAAAAGGTCCGGAAGAACTCGCCACGGATACCTTGATAGAGATCGATGAAGGGCTGCAGGGTCGGCGTGAAATCGACGAACGGAATATAGGTCGGGCCGCCGACGACGCCCGGCGGGGTCTTGAATGCCGTCACCACCACCCAATAGAGCGGAAACGCCGTGATCAGGCACCATACGAAGACACCCGCCGCGACCAGGCGGCGGCTCCAGCGCGACAGTCCGGTAAGGCCCTGCCCGCTCATCGGCGCTTCTCCAGATGCGGCCGCAGCAGCGCCAGATAGGTGACGCCAATGATCGTGATGGCGATCAGGAACAGGAAGCTGAGCGCCGACGTGTAGCCGAGATTGAACTTCTTGAAACCCTCCTGATAGGCGAACAAGGTCAGGGTTTCGGTGTCCACACCCGGTCCGCCGCCCGTCATCACGAATACGGTGTCCATGATCTTGTAGCTCTCGATCAGGCGGATGAAGACGACCGCGGCGGAGATCGGCAGCATCATCGGAAAAGTGATGCCCCAGAACTGTTGCCAGGCGCTGGCGTTCTCGAGCTCGGCCGCCTCGTAGACATCTTCGGGGAGCGTTTGCAGGCCCGCCAGCATCATCAGGATGACGAACGGGGTCCACTGCCAGATCTCAACGGCGATGATGCAGGCGAGCGCCCAATGACCGTTGGTGAGGAACGGCAGGTTCGCCATGCCGAACATGGACAGGAACTGGTTGAGCGGCCCCATGGTCGGATTGAAGATCATCCGAGCGACAAGCGCGACGGCAACCGGGGCCAGAAGCATGGGCAGCAGCAAGGCCACGCGAAATAGCCGTTCACCCGGAACGCGCGCGTTCAGCGCAAGCGCAACGCCAAACCCGATCACGTATTGCAACCCGACGGCAATGAACGCGATCAGCGTCGTCGTGAAGATCGCATTCCAGAAGCGCGGCTCTTGCAGGAGCGTAGCGTAATTGCCGAGCCACACGACTCGCGGCGGGATCGGCGGAATCAGGCGATAGCTGAGGAAGCTCGTGGTGAACGAATAGATCAGCGGAAAGATCGAGATCGCCAGCACGACGAGCACCGCCGGCCAGATGAAGACATGCTTGATCGGATCGTTCCGCATCATGAGCAGATCATCCCTTCAACAGGGCTTCAATCTCAGCGCGCCGCGGCATGGCAGGCGCAGTCCCCGCGCGCGTCACGGAAATCCCCGCCGTGGCGGAACCGAAGCGCGTCGCGTCCAGGGGATCGGCACCGCCCGCAAGCGCTGCAGCGAAGCCGCCGACGAATGCATCGCCCGCGCCCGCGGTTTCGACCACCTTGCCGGCGGCGAACGGGAGCACGTGAAGCGAGCGATCTCGCCCGTGAAACAGCGCCCCGCGTTCGCCGAGCGTGATCAGCGCGGTGCCCGCTCCCTTGGCCAGCAACGCGTCCCCGGCGCGGCGGGCGCCGGCAAGATCGCTCACCGCGATTCCCGTCAGCGCTTCCGCCTCGGTCTCATTGGGAACGACGTAGTCGCACAAGGCAAACAGGCCATCGTCGAATTTGACCGCGGGTGCCGGGTTGAACACGGTGATGCTGCCCGCAGCGCGCGCGATCTCGAGCCCGCGCTGCGCGGCCGCGACCGGTTGCTCGAGCTGTGTCACGAAGACGCGGCTGGTGCGGATCGCATCCGCCGCCGCGTCGACTTCGGTGGGGCTGAGACCGTCGGCCGCTCCGCTCACCACGATGATGGCGTTGTCGCCGCGTGTCTCGTGGACATAGATGAAGGCGGCGCCGGTCGGCGCCTCCGCAGTCCTGGCGACGCGCGGTCGAATGCCCTCGGCTTCCCACGTCTTGATGGCAAGATCACCGAAGGCGTCGCGGCCGATCCGGGAGATGAAGGTCACGTCCGCGCCCGCGCGCGCAGCGGCCACGGCCTGGTTCGACCCCTTGCCGCCCGGTCCCATGGCAAATTCCGAACCGGCGATCGTTTCACCGATCGCGGGCATGTTGCCGGCCCGGAAGGCCAGATCGACGACGAAGATGCCGAGCACTGCGACGCCAGTCTTGCTCATGGTCGTCACTCTCCGTCCGGCGCGATGACGCCCTTGGAAAACAGGAAGCAGCCGTAGAAGCGCCGCTCTCCCGTGGCGATCACGCAGTAGGCCGTCTTGGCCTTTTCATAGAAGGCATGACGCTCGACCCCGACCAGCGGCCAGGAGCGTCCCTCGGCGCGGTCGATCGCGGCCTGCACCTCGCGCTGCACCGGCGGCACCTCCTGGGGCTGGCCGACAATCTCCATGCGGATCGCGGCATCGTCGACGAACGTATCGAGCGGCAGCACCGAGAGGATGGCTTCGATCGCCTTTGCCGTACTGACGTTGTCGATGCGAAGCAGCTCGCCGAACACGGTCTGGCGCGCGATGGAGTCGGCAGGAAAATTGGTGTCGCACACCACGAGGCGGTCCCCGTGCCCCATTGCGCGCAAGGCATAGAGCACGTCGGCATTGAGCAGTGGATTGATGCCCTTGAGCATGTTGCGTCCCTCCCTTGTCTTCAAAAAATCGCCCGAACTCTGATGGTCCGGATGCCAACCCGTATCACCGCAAGGTGACGTCTTTAGTCCCCATAGGGAATCCAGATGTTCTTCACCTGCACCGCGTGGCGGAGCAGGATCGGACCTTCGCTCGCCACCCGGTCGTACCAATCGAGCGCCAGCCCGTGGTCGACCAGCGTGCGCTTGAGGTTGCCGATCGACAGCCGCTCCGCAGCAGTCGAGGCCTCCTGCGAGCCGAACACCCAGAGCGCATCGACGTCGTCATGCTCGGCAAGGACCTTTGCGAGCACATCGCGCTCGCCGGTGACGATATTGACGACGCCTGCCGGCACATCCGACGTCTCCAGCACCTGATAGAAATCGGTCGCTGCAAGCGGATGCCGCTCGCTTGGGACGGCGACGACGCGGTTGCCCATCGCAATCAACGGTGCCACCAGGCTGATGAAGCCCAGCAACGGGGCCTCGTCCGGACAGGCCACCCCGACCACGCCGATCGGCTCGTGCATGGCAAGCGCCACGCCGCGCAACGGCGGTGCATGGATCGTCCCCTCGTATTTGTCGGCCCAGGCCCCATAGCTGAACAGCCGTTCGATACTCGCCTCGACCTCCGCGCGCGTCTTGGCGGGCGAAACGCCGGTCATATCACCGATGCGCCGGGCGAACTCGTCGCCACGCGCGGACAGATTCTCGGCAAGGTAGTAGAGGATTTGGGCGCGATTATGCGTCGTCGCCCGCGCCCACCCCTCGGCCGAGCGCGCGGCGGCCACCGCGTTACGGATATCCTTGCGATTGCCCTCGCCGGCTTCGCCGAGGTGCTTCCCCTTCGGCGACAGCACCGCGCGCGAATAATTTCCGTCGGGACGAACCTGCTTGCCGCCGACGAACAGCTTGGCGGTTCGGTCGATCGACGGCGTGCCAAATCCGGCGCCGTCGTTAGAAGCTGCCGGGGATGGCGGCGGCACCTTCGCCCGCGCCTTCCGCCCGCTCCAGGCTTTCGGCTTGAGATATTCGTAGAGACCTTCCCGGCCGCCCTCGCGACCGAAGCCGGACTCGCGATAGCCACCGAAGCCGACGCTGGCATCGAACAAATTGGTCGCATTGACCCAGACCACGCCGGCCTGGAGCTTCGGCGCGATATCGAGCGCCAGCCCGATGGTCTCGCTCCACACGCTGGCGGCAAGGCCATAGCGCGTGTTGTTGGCGAGCATCACCGCCTCGTCCGGCGTGCGGAACGTCATCGCGACCAGCACCGGGCCAAAGATCTCCTCGATCGCCACGGTCGATGACGGATGTACGTTCCAAAGCAAGGTCGGGGGATAGAAGCATCCCTCAGCGGGGATCGGCCCCGGCGCCTGATACTTCTCGGCGCCCTCCTTGACGCCAGTTTCGACCAGCGCCTTGATCCGCTCGAGCTGCACCGGTGCGACCACCGCGCCCATGTCGATCGCCTTGTCGAGCGGCGGACCCACGCGCAGCGTCTCCATGCGGCGGATGAGGCGCTTGCGGAATGTCTCTGCGATCCCTTCCTGCAGCAGAAGCCGCGATCCGGCGCAACAGACCTGGCCCTGGTTGAACCAGATCGCATCGACCACGCCTTCCACGGCGCCATCGATGTCGGCGTCGTCGAACACGATGAACGGCGACTTGCCGCCGAGCTCGAGCGTCAGCGACTTCCCGCTGCCTGCGGTCGACTGACGGATCAACCGCCCGACCTCGGTCGACCCCGTGAAGGCGATCTTGTCGACACCGGGATTTTCGACCAGCAACGCGCCGGCGGCGCCATCACCCGTCACCACATTCAACACACCGGGCGGCAGGCCGGCTTCCGCCGCGAGCTCGGCGAACAGCAGCGCGGTGAGCGAGGTGAATTCCGCCGGCTTCAGCACTACGGTGTTGCCGGTCGCCAGCGCGGGCGCGATCTTCCAGGCCAGCATCAGCAGCGGAAAGTTCCAGGGGATGATCTGGCCGATCACGCCGACCGGGACATGGTCGACGAATTCGCGGTCCTGCAATTGCGCCCAGCCGGCGTGATACAGGAAGTGGCGCGCAGCGAGTGGCACGTCGAGATCGCGGGTTTCCCTGATCGGTTTGCCATTGTCGATCGCTTCCAACACCGCGAACAGACGGGCATGACGTTGCAGCATGCGCGCGAGTGCATAGAGATGACGGGCACGACCGTGACCCCCGAGCTTGGCCCATGACGACTGCGCCGATCGCGCGGCGCCGACGGCAGCCTCGACATCCGCTGCGATGCCTTGCGCGATCTTGGCCAGCGTCTTTCCGGTGGCAGGCTCGATCGTCGCCAGATGCTTGCCCGAAGCGGGCGCGGCGAATTTACCGGCAATGAAATGCCCAAACGTCGCGTCGTGCCGCTTCAGCCAGGCGCGCGCCTCGCCGTCCGCCTCGGGAGCGGGGCCATAATCCATGGTCTCGTAGTAATGTGCGATACTCATGCTCAGCCCACGGGATGACGGTTGAAGGCCGAGTAGCGGCCGGTGACGTGATGCTCGAGCTGACGCTCGATGTCGGCGAGCAGACTCGAGGCGCCGACGCGGAACAGATCCGGCTCGAGCCAATCGCGTCCCAACTCCTCCTTCATCAGGAACTGGTAGTTGAGCACATCCTTCGCCGTCGAGATTCCGCCGGCCGGCTTGAAGCCGATCTTGAAGCCCGTGCGCTCCTCATAGACCCTGATCATGCGCAGCATCGCCAGCGTCACCGGCAGCGTGGCATTGACGCCTTCCTTGCCGGTGGAGGTCTTGATGAAGTCCGCGCCGGCCATCATGCAGACCATCGACGCCTTGGCGACGTTGCGCAGCGTTTTGAGGTCACCGGTTGCCAGGATCGTCTTCAGATGCGCATCGCCGCAGGCTGCGCGGAAATCCCGGACCTCGGCGTAGAGCGCGCGCCAATCTCCGGTCAGCACATGCTCACGCGTGATGACGATGTCGATCTCCTGCGCACCGTCCCTGACGGACGCCTCGATCTCCTTGAGTTTCAGATCGTGCGGCACGAGACCTGCAGGAAATCCAGTCGAAACAGCAGCGACCGGAATGTCATACCCATCGAGCGCTTCGACCGCGGTTGCGACGAAGCGGTGATAAACGCAGATCGCGCCCGTGTGCAGCCGGCGCCCGGCAAAACCGAGTGCCTCGAGGAGGTCACTTCGTATCGGCGCCCTCGCCTTGGCACAGAGGCGCTTCACCCGTTCGGCCGTATCGTCGCCGTTGAGTGTCGTCAAATCGATGCAGGTGATCGCCTTGAGCAACCACGCCGCCTGCGCGTCCTTCTTGACGGTGCGCCGGCCCGGCAGGCTCGCAACGCGGCGCTCGGCGGCGGACAGATTGATCCGGATATCATCGACCCAGTCCATCTCGAGCGCGCGGCCGCTGTTGCGCACGATCGGATGCGGATGATTGTGATCCCGCGCATGGGGCTGCGCCGGCACCGCGGATGGATTTGATATCAAGACGCCCTGCGCCATCGGTACGCCGCGCAATGCTAGCGAATCGGCTGAAACGGCAGATAGATTGAGTGTGCCGATTGCAACATGCGATCCTCCCATCCCCTGCCCGCTGGAGCTTCTGCTGCCTGCCATCGCGGACAGCGAAACGTCCTTCGGATCAGATGTTATTATTGTAACAAATTGACGTTGCCAAACTCACATCATTGTAAGATCATTGTCAACCGGATAAGCAAGCTCGGTGACGAAAATGACTGAGACACCGACCGCACGCCCCAGCGAGACCCGCGCCCAGCGGCTGCAACGGCTGCGCCGCGCCGTCGAGACGAGCGGCGCGCTGCATCTGAAGGACGCCGCAGAGTTGCTGAAGGTGTCGGAGATGACGGTCAGGCGCGACCTTGCCGGGCCCGAGGCGGCGCTCGCCCTGCTCGGCGGCTACGTCGTCAACGCGGCGTCGCCGACCGGGATCAAGTACACATTCGAACAGGAAATCGACCAGCACACGCAGGACAAGCGCCTCGCCTGCCGATCCGCAGCCGCCTCGATCAAGGAAGGTGACACCATATTCATCGACTGCGGCACCACGATGCAGTCGCTGGCGGATTGTCTGCCTGAGGACATGCCTCTTTCGGTGATCTGCTATTCGCTGAACGTCGCCTCGATCGTCACCCACCGTCCGGCGACGCAGGTGATGCTCATGGGCGGGCTCTACCATCCGTCCTCGCAGTCGTTCTCGTCGGATGACGGCCTGTCCTATCTGCGGCGGCTCGGGGTCAACAAGGCTTTCATCTCGGCCGGCGGCCTGCACTGGACCCGCGGCGCCAGCTGCTCGAATTTTCACGAAGTCGCCATCAAGCAGGCCGTCATCGCTACCGCGATGGAGAGCATCCTCGTGGTCGACGCCAGCAAGCTCGGCAGCCTCAAGCCGGCGTTCTTCTCCGACGTCAGCTCATTCTCGCGGATCATCGTCGGAGGCTCCGTGTCGGCAGACACGCGCAAGCACTTCCGCAGCCTTCCCGTCGAATACGTCACCAGCACGGCCTGATCCGGACGGGGGCTGGTTCGCCCGGATCAGGCTTGCTGAGCGATGCGCGGTCTCGGTGGATCACACATCGCTGTTTCAGGCTAGTTGCAGGCGGGCTTCGCCTTTTTGCAGGCATCCGTCAGCTCGGCCGGCGGGTCCTTCTTGAATACGGTCTTGTAGGACTCCAGCACATTCGACTGCGTCACCGGCAGCGACTGCACACCGATCCAGCCAGGCGTTTCCTTACCCAGCAGCGCGTTCATCATCGCCATCGCCTCGGCGACGCCCTGGTCGTAGGGACGCTGCGAGCCGGTCGCCTTCAGCGGCCCGCCCTTGGCAATCTCGATCGCCGATTGCAGACCGAGGTCGACCGTCGTCATGGGAATATCGATGCCCTGAGCCCGCATCGAGCTCAGCGTGTCGAGCGCCGGCTGATCCCACACCGCGTACAGTCCCTTGACGTCGGGATTGCCGGTCAGGAAGTCGCCCGCGATCTGCGAGACCTTCGGCGGATCGGTGAAGTCGACCTGCTTCATCTTGATGTCGGGCCGGTTTGCTTTCATCCACTCCCGCACGCCCTTGGTGCGCTCGTTGGTGCTGAAATAGTCGACGCCGAAATTGACGAGACCGATGGTGCCGCCCTGCGCCACGCAGGATGCCAGGATCTGTGCCGCGATCTGGCCATTGCCCTGGCTATCGGCCGAGACCATCGTCGCATATTCCTCGGGATGCTTCAGACCAGTCGGGATGCTGTCCATCAGCACGAGCTTGATGCCGGCCTTGGCGATCTTCTTGTAGGTCGGCGCGGTCGCGGTGAAATCGACCGGAATCGATATGATGCCGTCCGGATGCTGCTGGATCGTATTCTCGATATCGGCAATCTGCTTGTCCACCTGATATTCGGCGGACGCGACGCCTGTCACCGTCACGCCGTACTTCTTCAGCGTATCGGTGATGCCCTGGATCTGGAGCTGCGACCAGTCGAGGTTGACCGTCTGCATGGAGATGCCGACTTTGAAGTTCTTCTCCTTGATCTTGGCGGCGTCGGCCTCCGACAGCGCGAGCACCTCGGGGGAAGCCGCCTTTTCGCCGTGGGGTCCCTGGCCGACGATCGACTTCGGCCCGAGCTTCGCGAGATCGACACCCTTGACACAGGTCGCGGGCACTTCGCCGCGAGCCGACGGGATCATCGAGAGGGCGGCAGCGGCCACCAACGCAGTCAAAGGCAAGGTTTGTCGCAAGATTGGCTTCATTGTTTCCTCCATTTTTTGGTCGCCGATTCACCGGAGGGCCAGCGACCTTGCCCCTACCCACGCAGCGCAATGAACTTGTTGTTCATGCGCCGCGCCTTCGACTAGCGTTTCGTGAAAGCAACCGCGGCAACGATGATCGCGCCCTTGATCACGAGTTGCATCGGCGAGCTCACGCCGAGCAGAACAAGGCCGTTATTGAGCGTGCCAATGATCAAGCTGCCGAACAGCGTCCCCAGGATGTAGCCGCGCCCGCCGAACAGGCTGCAGCCGCCGAGGATCACCGCGGCGATGACGTCGAGCTCCATGCCCTGCACGACATCTGGCCGCGCAGCATGTGAACGCGCCGACAGCACCAGCGCCGCCAATCCGGCCAGCGTGCCGGTCAGGACAAAGGCCGCAGTCGTGATCCGTTTGGTGTTGATGCCGGAATAGAGCGCCGCGGTCGGGTTGCCGCCGACCGCGTAGATGCGCCGGCCGAACACGTTATAGTGCAGCAGCAGGATGCCGACGATCATCGCCGCCAATGTCCAGGCGATCGGAACTGGTATGCCGAGGAACGTGCCTTCGCCAAATATCGCGAAATAGGTCTCGTTGGTGATGATCACCGGCTTGGTGTTGGTCACCATCATCGCCAGTCCCCGCGCCATGCTCAGTGAACCCAGCGTAACCAGGAACGACGGGATCGATAGCTGCGTGGTCAGGATGCCATTGAGCAGACCGACCAGCGCACCGGTGCCGAGCCCGGCCACGGCACCCACGATCCAGTTGTTGTTGATCTGGCTCATCGCGAGAGCGGCCGCCATGCCCGACAGTGCCAGCGTCGAGGCAACCGACAGATCGATCTGACGCGCAATGATAATGAAGGTCATGCCGACTGCGATGATCGACACCAGCGTGGTCTGGCGCCCGATATTCAGGAAATTGTCGACCGAGAGAAACCAGGGCGAAGACAGGCTGAACACGACCAGCAAGATCACGAAGGCGATGTACAGCATGTACGGCCGCTCGCCCCGCAGCAAATTCTGGAGAATCTTGCGGCGACGATCAGATCGGGTCGACGAGGCGACCACGTTGGGAGCAGTCAGTTCGGTCATGCGGGAAGCTCTTGCAAGTGACCTGGCCCGGAGGCCTGGTACATCTGGAGGAGATGATGCAGCTCTTCGGCGTCATCGATCTCGCCGCGCGACAGCGTACGAGCCACACGCCCGTTGACGATCACGGAGATGCGGTCGCAGAGCTCGATCAATTCGACGAGATCGGACGAGACGACCAGGACCCCGCTGCCGTCGCGGACGGCATTCCGGATCACGGCATAGATTTCCTCGCGTGCGCCCACGTCAACGCCGACCGTCGGTTCATCCAGGAGCAGCACGCGCGGCCGCGGATCATTCCATTTTCCGAACACGACCTTTTGCTGGTTGCCGCCGGAGAGCGTCCTGACGAGGCTGAACGCGCCCGGCGCTTTCACCGAAAGCCTGGCGACCGCGGTTTCCGCACGCCTGGCGGCGGCGCGTTGCTGCATCCAGCCCCAGCGCGAGAAATGGGGAATTCGCGGCAAGGTGACGTTTCGCTCGATCGAATGGTCCAGGACCAGACCCTGCACATGCCGGTCTTCCGGCACCAGCGCGATGCCCTGCTCGATCGCATCGGCAGGCCCTCTCGGCAGCCATCGCCGGCCCTCGATCTCAATTGCGCCGCTCTCGAGCGGCCGGAGGCCAAACACTGTCTCCAAAATCTCCGTGCGGCCGCTGCCGATCAATCCGGCGAGGCCGTGGATCTCGCCCTTCAGCACGGACAGATCGACGGCGCGAAGCCGGTCGTTGGACACATCGAACAGCGACAGAAGCGGCGACGGATCCAATTCACGCTTCGCGGCAGGTTCGATGCGCGGGCCCGTGGGTGCCGATCGATCGGTTCCGACGATCGCGTTCACCAGCCGCTTCATGTCGGTCTCGGCGGTGACAAACGTGCCTGCGTTAGCGCCATCGCGCAGCACCGTGACGCGCTGCGAGATCTCGAACACCTCATTGAGCCGATGGGTCACATAGATCACGCCGACTCCGCGGCGCGTCGCCTTCCCGATCGCATCGAACAGGATCCGGACCTCATCCGATGTCAGCGAGGAGGTCGGCTCATCGAGGATCAGAAGCCGGACCTCGCCCATCAGCGCCTTGGCGATCTCCGTCATCTGGCGATAGGCGAAAGGCAGCGAGCCGACAGCCGCTCTCGTATCCAGGGGAATGCCGAGCTCGTTCAGGAACGCCTCGGCCCTGGCCATCAGCGCGCGCTGCCGGACGAAGCCGAAACGCGCACGCGGCTCACGGCCGAGCAACAGATTGTCCGCAACGCTCAAGGATTCGACGAGGCTAAGATCCTGATAAACGACAGCGATCCCCGCCTCGCGCGACTTCGCCGGGCTGTCGAATTCTACCGGCCTGCCGGCGATCTCGATCGTGCCGCTGTCGAGGGCATGTACACCGCTGAGAATCTTGATCAGGGTAGATTTTCCCGCGCCGTTCTCGCCCAGTAGCGCATGGACCTCGCCGGCGCGAACCTCGAGGTTGACGTCACGCAGCGCTCGCACGCCGCCAAAGCGCTTGTTGATGCCACTGACCATCACAAGCGAGGTCGATGGCCGAGGTTCTGCTGCAACCGAACCGGACAGTTCCAAACTTTCCTCCCGTCGCCCCGCAAGACGCTGGTACGATGGTGACATGTTGTTATTTTTGCAACTTATCCTGTTATAATTCTATCATCTCCGCCGACCTGTCAATGGCGGATCACGTCGCGGGGCCCGATCTAGCCCTGGCCCTATCTCGATTTGTGCGGTTGCGAACGTCAGTACAGACAGCCGGCTTTCCCAGCGCGGATCTGTTCAACATCAGGAACGGGCCAAAGCTTCACGACGCGCTCCATCCGGTCATGGCGGCAAGCATCCGATCATCAAAGCTAGAGGAGGCAGGCCCCGCGATCGATCAGCGCAAGCGTGTGCCGACTGAAAGGTAGATGCATAGGCGACGCGTGACAGCCATGGCGATGAGGCGGCCTTAGCCAAGCACACCGCGCGCGACACTTCGCTCCAATCCGGTGGATGATAATGCCTGCGATACGTCGTGCTCGTCGCGTCATTCCCGCCGCGCGGGATTACTATAGAACGCTACGTGAATTTCACTACTCGTCGCGCCCCTGCACGAGCAACGGCGCTGATCGCGCACGCGCGGGCCCTCTCGGCGACCGCCGGCTGGCAACTGACCCCCTTGGGTACTTTTCATCAGTCCACTTCCATTGCACTTGCCCATCAGTTCCGCCGACGATTTTTCGTTTCGACGTGCTCGGTGTCTCCCCGCTCTGAACTCGACCCATGATTGATTTTCGGATAGGCACCCTAGAATTCCGAAGATCTTCATTCGCCAAGGGCGCGTCGCGTGTGCCAATCTGTCACTGATTGGAAAGCATACCCGGCGCGGGCAAGCATGTCCTCGGACAGATGCGGGCCGACGAGCTGCATGCTGAGCGGCAACCCGTCCGCCGCGATGCCGTTCGGCAGCGTGATGGTCGGGCTGCCCGAGAAGTCGAACACCGCCGTGAAGCGCAGGATGCTGAGCAGCACGTTCGGATCGGCGCCGTATTCGCCCATCCTGGTCAGCGTTGGAATCGGCACGGGCATGGTCGGAATCAGGAGCAGGTCAATATCGCCGAACAGCGCCGCGAGGCTGCCGCAGAACTTCAACCGCTCATGATGGATCTGAGCGATCTCGACGCCGCTGATCGATCTGCCCTGCTCGATCAGCTGCGCCAGATCGGGACCGTATTCCGACCTCCGCGACGGATAGGTCTCGAGATGCGCCTCTGCAGTCTCGATGGAGCACATCGGAATCCACATGCTTACGAGCTTCTGGTAAGCTGGGAACGTGACCTCACGAATATCGGCGCCGAGGTGCGCAAGCGTGCGCTCAGCTTCCAGCAAGGCGGCGACCACCTGCGGATCGATCCCCTCTTGGGTATATCTGCGGTCCACTCCGATTCTGAGACCGCGTATGCCGTCCCCAATGTTAGCAAGATAGTTCGGCACCGGCGCCTGAAGGGCGGTCGGATCATTGACATCTGCGCCCGCGATGACGCCGAGGATGGCCGCGGCATCGGCCGCGCTCCGACACATCGGCCCGACATGGTCGAGAGAGTCAGCCAGCGGGAAGACGCCGTGGCGGCTCACACGTCCCCAGGTCGGCTTGATCCCGGTCAGCCCGCACGTCGCCGACGGAAACCGGATCGAGCCGCCGGTGTCGCTGCCGATCGAGCCAAAGCAAAGTCCCGCCGAAGTGGCCACGCCCGATCCGCTTGAGGAGGAGCCGACCCAGTAGTCGGTCCCCCAGGGATTGAGCGGCGCCTGGTCGTCGGGATGATGGCTTGTATACGCGCCCTCGGTCATTTTTAGCTTGCCGAGCGTGACGGCGCCGGCGTGCTCGAGCCGGTCCACGATCGTCGCGTTGAAGGAGGGTACGAACCGGGCATGGATTGTCGTGCCGCCGGCGGTCGGCGCGAAGGTGGTGTAGCAGAGATCCTTCAGTCCGATCGGCACGCCGTGCAGCGGCCCGCGCCAGATGCCTTTGGCAAGCTCGGCGTCACAGCGCTTCGCCTGCGCCAAGGCCCGCTCGGCAAGCACCAAGGCATAACCGTGAAACTTGCTATCGAGCTTCGCGATCCGGCTCAGCATTGCCTCGGTCACTTTCGAGGGCAGAAGTTCACCCCGGCGAAACAGCTCGGAAAGTTCGGTGATCGATTTGTAGTGGATTGGATCTGCTGACATCTGACAGCCCTGCTGTTGTCGGAAACGGCTTCGCCCACCGGCGCCGCAGACGGCCCGGTCTCGTGACTGCGCTGCTCAATAAGCGCCTAGAACTGCACCCCGCGCGTGAGGGCACCATCAACCACGAGGTTGGTCCCCGTAATGAAGCTCGCGGCCTTGCTGGCAAGGAACACCGCACCGTTCGCCATTTCCTGCGGCGTGCCCATGCGGCCGGTCGGGTTGAGCGCAAGCGCGGTCTTGTACAGCTCGGGATTGCCGTCCTTGATCTGATTCCAGACACCGCCCTCGAAATAGGTGTTGCCCGGCGACACCGAATTTGCGCGGATGCCTTTGCCGGCAAGCTGAAAGGCGAGCCCCTGCGTGTAGTGAATGATCGCGGCCTTGAACGTGCCGTAGGGGCCGCTGGCGAAATCGACTTCGCGGCCCGACACGCTGGAAATGGTGACGATCGCGGCGGCCTTGCTCTTCTCCAGATACGGCATCGCCGCGTTGACCAGCCGCACGGTGCCCATCATGTCGGTGGAGAACTCCTTCTCCCAGCTCTCTTCGTCCTGCCCGATCGACAACGCGCTGACATTGGCGACGACAATGTCGATGCCGCCGAGCTTGGACGCCATATCCTCCACCCAGGCCTTGAGCGCCGGGCCATTGGAGACATCGACCGAACTGCCAAACGCAGCAACGCCCTTCGCCTCGATCGCAGTGACTGCGCTGTCGACATCCGACTGGTTACGCGCACAGATGCCGACATTAGCACCTTCGGCCGCGAAGGTGTCGGCGATCGCCCTGCCGATGCCCTTGGTGCTGCCGGTGACGAGAACCTTTGCTCCCTTGAGTCCCAGATCCATGTCCATTCCCTCCCTATTGACGACTTGAAAACATGCCATGCGGCCGTTCAGAGCAGGAGCTGCTCGCGGACATTGTCCTCGTTGACCTCGCCACCCGCCAGCGACTGCGTGATCTTGCCCTTCTCCATGATGTAACAGCGCTCGGCGATCGCCAGGATCGTGTCGAGATTTTGCTCCACGAAGATGATCGTGGTGCCGAGCTCGTTCCGGAACGATCTCAGCGCCTCGCAGATGTGCTGAACGATCGAGGGCTGGATGCCCTCGGACGGCTCGTCCAGGATCATCAAGGACGGATTGCCGATCAGCGCGCGGCCTATGGCGAGTTGCTGCTGCTCGCCGCCCGACATGGTGCCTGCGGCCTGCCGCCGGCGTTCTTTCAGCCGCGGAAAATACTCATAGACAAGCTCCGGCAGCTTCTTGCCGTCGGGACCGCCGATCAACTCGCCGACCTGGAGGTTTTCCTCGACGGTCATCTGCGGAAAGACATCCCGCCCTTGCGGGATGTATCCGAAGCCCGCCCTCGCCCGCGCGTCGGCTTCGAGCTTTGTGACGTCCTGCTCCATGAAGCTGATCGTGCCGCGCCAGGTTTGCAGCAGGCCGATCAGGCACCGCATCAGGGTCGACTTGCCGACACCGTTACGGCCGATCACGCCGACGATCTCGCCGCGCGAGACCGACATGGTGACACCCTGCAGGATTGGCGTCGCACCGTATCCCGCCCATAATTCCGATACTTCAAGAATCCGGTCGGTGGGCGTGGGTTTAGTGAGCATGGGTCTTACCGAGGTAAATTTCCGCGACGTTTTCGTCCTGCAAAATGGTTTCGAGATTGCCGCGCGCAAAAATCTTGCCGAGATGCAGCACCGTGACGCGCTGGGCGACCTGGCGCACGAAAGCCATGTCATGCTCGACGACAAGCACCGTCATGCCCTCGGCATTGAACGACTTGATCAGTTCGCCGGTCTTGAACGTTTCCTCCGGCGACATGCCGGCGGTCGGCTCATCCAGCAGCAGGAGCTGAGGCTTCAGCGCCAGCGCCATCCCGATCTCGAGCCATTGCTGCTGGCCATGCGATAGCGCACCCGCGAGCTTCTCGCTGTCCGGCTCGAGGTTGAGCAGTGCCAGCAGGCGACCCTCCTCGGCGATGCGTTCCGCGCCGGACAGTCGCTCCTGGAGCGCGATCTGGATGTTCTGCAGGACCGGCAGTTCCTTGAACACGCTCGGAGCCTGCATCTTGATGCTCATGCCCCGCTGCACGCGTGCGTAGGGACGCTCCTTGGTGATGTCGACGGCATCGAACAGGATGCTGCCCTGGCTCGGCGGGTAGAGACCCACGATCAGCTTGAACAATGTACTCTTGCCGGCGCCGTTGGGTCCGATCAGGCAGTGGACCTCGCCGGCGTTGACCGTGAGGTCGACGTCCGAGACTGCGGTCAATCCGCCAAAACGCTTGGATACGCCTTTGACTTCGACCAGCGCCATGATCAGGACTCTTCCGACTGCAAGCGACCAGCCTCCGCCATGACGGGGCTATCATCGCGCCGCCGACGCCCGCTCCACCAGTCGGCAGCAAGCTTGCCGATGCCGAGCACAAAACCCTGCGGCGCCAGCATCACTGTGGCAAGGAGCAGCGCCCCCATCAGCACCAGCGCTGCCTGCTGGCTGTAGACCGTGATGGTCTGAAAGCCGAACAGCAGCAGGAACGATCCGACCAGAGTTGCGGTCAGATCGCTCCGTCCGGAGAAAGCCACCCACACGATCGGCATCGCTGCCGCCGGCAGACCGATGCTGGACGGCGTGATGAACTGTCCCCAGGACGTGTACAGCGCACCGCTGAGGCCTGCGAGGCCGCTGCCGATCACGAAGGTCAGCAGCTGGTATTTCCGAACGTCGTAACCCAGCATCTCGGCGCGCTGCGGGTTTTCGCGCGTCGCCACGATGACGTTGCCGATCCCCGAATTCACCAGCATGCGCAACGCGAGATAGACGACCACGATCAGCGCGATCATGACGTAGTAGAGCGCCGATCCCTCGATATAGAAGTCGCCGACGGCCAGCGGGTCCATGCCCTTCATGCCGTTGAAGCCATTCAGCCGCGCCGGGCCGATGTGCCATTCCGGCCCCGCCGTCTGGCCGAGGAAGAAGGCAAGCACCAGCGTCGCAGACAGCGTCACGATCCCGAAGAAGATGCCGTTGATGCCACCCCAGATCATGAAGTAGCCGAGGATGCCCGCCGCCATCATTGCCAGGACAACGGACAGCGCGAGCGCGGCGATCGTTGCGGTGCCGCCGCCCATGTTGATCGCAAGCACGCCGTACCCGTAACCGGCGATGCCGAAGAACAAGGTCTGGCCGAACGACAGCATCCCGCCATAGCCCCACATCAGGCAGAGGCCGAGCGCCATGAAGATCCAGATCAGAAAATAAGCGAAATTTCCGACATCATAGGAGTCCGCGAACAGCGGATAGCTCAACGCACCTGCCAGCACGACAAGAAAGCAAGACCAGAAGATCCGTCCGCGTCCGAGCGTCTGTGGGCCTTCGAGCAGCTTGAACATCAAAGTTTCCCTTTAGCGCCCACGGCGAACCAGCACGCTGGAGAGCCCTTCGGGCAGCACGCGAATGATCAGAATGACAGCAACCAGCATGCCAATCTGTCCGATGATCTGACCGTAGCTTGCGTTCAGCGCCATCCGAATGATCGCCAGGAACACCGCGGCCGGCGCCGTTCCAAGCAGCACGTTCGCCCCTCCGATTACGACCGTAACGAAGCTTTCGACCACGAAGGTCGCTCCCATGGTCGGAATCAACGTCATCGTTGGCGCGTAGAGCGCCCCGCAAAGTCCGGCGAGGCCGGTGCCGATCCCGAAGCTGATCGAATAGATGCGGCCCGTTCGCGCGCCCAGCGCCTTCGCCATCGCAGCGTTCTGCATCGTCGCCCGGGCGATCACACCAAAGCGCGTCTTCATGAAGACGATGTAGAGACCGCCCAGCACGGCCACCGCGCAACAGAACAGCACCAGACGATAGGTCGAAAACGTATAGCCGCCGATCGCGAAGCTTCCTTCGGGCGTTCCGATGCCCCGCACGGCTGAGCCGACAATCAGGAGCAGCGATTGCGTCACAATGAGGCTGAGCCCCCAAGTGGCGAGCAGAGAATCCAGCGGCCGTTTGTAGA
Organism: Bradyrhizobium sp. Pa8; assembly: GCF_052588265.1. Lineage (NCBI taxonomy): Bacteria > Pseudomonadati > Pseudomonadota > Alphaproteobacteria > Hyphomicrobiales > Nitrobacteraceae > Bradyrhizobium > Bradyrhizobium sp. Pa8. Next base: position 6,309,631 of record NZ_CP176767.1, read on the forward strand.
AGCGCCGCACGATCAGGAACTCGACGGCGACACCGATGAGCCCGGCCGTCAGCGCGGCCAGAATCTGGGCGACCGCGAGCGGCACGCCCAGATTCACCAAGCCGACTGTAACATAGGCGCCGCACATGATGAATTCACCATGCGCCATGTTGATGACGCCCATCATGCCGAACACGATGGCGAGACCTGCGGCCGAGAGAATGAGGAACGCGAACACGTCGGCGAACTGATAGAATACCGAGAATATTTCAGCCGACATCTTGGTCCCTTTGCCGATCCCGGCGCCGCATCGTTGCGGCGCCGGCCTTGTTCAAGAACGCAATTCTCAACACGAGCAAGATCCGCGCCCGTCAGGCGTCACGATTTCTTCGGGAGATGGCTCGGCGTGTATTGGTCCTTGTCGTTCTTCTTGGTGAGATCGCAACCGATCTCGCCAAGCCAGTAAGGCTGGATCGTCCCATAGTCCTTCTCGACCTTCACTTCATGCTTCGGCCCGACCGAGATCAGGCGCATGCGGTGCGAGGTGTGCTGGCTCTTCGGATCGATGCAGACCTTGCCTTCGGGTGCATCGATGCAGGCATCGCCTGTCGCGATGACCTTGCGCATGTCGTCGAGCTTGATCGACTTCGCCTTCTCGACCAGCGCCTTGTACATGTAGAGCGCATTATAGGCATTGTAGCCCATGTCGTTGATGTAGAGCTCGTCAGGGAATTTCGCGTGCCAGCGCTTCTTGAATTCGGTAGCCTCCGGCGTGTCGATCTCCTCGAACCAGTTCGCGGTCGCATGCATGTTGTTGAGCGCCGGCGGCTTGAACCGCTTGTGCTCGAAGCCGAGCATGACCTTGATCGACGAACCCATCGGCAGGTTGAGGTTGGCCGCGGCCGCCTGCTCGAAGAACGAATCCTGGGCGGCACCGACGTTGATCGTGAGCAACCAATCCGGCTTCGCCTTCTGGATGTTCTGGATCGTCTGTGCGAACTGCGACACGCCGAGCGGAATGAACTCCTCGCCTACGACCTCGCCGCCGAGATCCTTCATGATCTTGCGGTTCCACTCGGCCGAGATTTGACCGAAATTGTAATCGGCGGCAATAACATAGACCTTCTTGCCGAACTTCTCGACCATCCACGGGATCAGCGTCGAGAATTGCTGCTCGGGCACCGCGCCCATGCTGATCATGCTGGCGTCACAAACTCCGCCTTCGTACTGGTTGGTGTAGAAGTACGGCGTGCTGGTGCGATCGACGATCGGGCGCAGTGCCTCGCGCGAGGCCGAAGTAATGCCGCCGATCAGCACGTCGACCTTGTCGCGGTTGAGCAGTCGACGGCCGAACTCCTGATAGCGGGCGTTGTCGCCCTGCGGATCAAGGTGAATCAACTCGATCTGTCGCCCCAGGATGCCGCCGCTCTTGTTGATCTCCTCGACAGCCAGCTGAGAGCCGTGCAGCTTCGGCATACCCATGAAGGCGAGGTCGCCTGACACATCCTCGAGCAGACCCACTTTCAATGGCGGTTCCGCCGCCCGAGCAACACTCACCCCCGCCGCTGTACCGAGCATGGCGCCGAGCAAGACCATTCCGAGCTTACGTCCCGAATTCATCGTGATATCCCCTGTTTCTGAAAGCGGCTGGATGTCATGGCTTGAGGTAATTCTTCAGGATCGATGCCCCCATCGTGTATTTGGGGTCGACCATGTTGCCGAGCCGCATGCGGCCGGCCTGGCTGAGCAGCATGTAGGCGTCGATCTCGTCGAAGCCGTAATCGGCCGCCATCCACCGCACGAGCTCGCGATAGGCGATGCGCGCCGCGTCTTCCAGCGGACGCGCACTTCCGATCGTCATGATGAAGTCCTTCGTCTCGAGCCGGGGCCAGGCGAAGCTCCAGTTCTTGATCAAGTCGACCTGCAGCGTGACAGTCGCGCGCTGCTCCATCGCCACGCCGGAGAGCTCGCCGTCACCTTGCGTCGCATGGCAGTCGCCGACGTAGAGCATCCCGCCATCGGTGTGCACCGGGAAATAGATGATCGCGCCGGGGGCGACGTCGGGCAGATCCATGTTGCCGCCGTGGTAATCCGGCTGCAGCGAGGAGATCGCCTCGATCTCCGGCGAGACGCCAATGGTACCGATGAACGGCTCGTAGGGCAGCGTAATCCTGTCGTTCCAGCGCACGCCGTTCCTGTCGACATGCAGCTTCTTCACGCGTTCCGGCAGCGGCGGATTGAGCAGCGCCGTCGAGCTTGTCCCGACGAGTCCGCCGAATTCCGGAATGATACAGGTCGTACCGGCCGGCTGTTCACCCCGTGTCTCGACGTCGCGGATGTAGACCGCAAGGCAATCGCCCTTCTTGGCGCCCTTCACGGCGATCGGTCCACATTGCGGGTTCAGATAAGGAAAGTTCAATTTGGCGGTGGGGCTGTCGCTCTCGCTGGTGAGCACACCGCCGAACGCATCCTCTGTCTCGACAACCACCACTCCGCCGGGGTCGATCGACAAGGTCGGCTTGGCATAGGGACCGTAGACGTAGTGGAAACCGCCCTGCTGCTCGATCGTCAGGCTATGCGTCGTGCCCGTCGCGCCTTTGGCGACCGCACGCTTGGCCATGATGGAATTTTTCAACCAGTCTTCAGCGGACATGCGATTGGCTCCTCAACTCAGATCCCGGGATGACGCTTGTGCCAGTCGGTAACGCGCTGGAACGCATCGCCCGCGCGAACGAGGCCGGCCTCATCGAAGTGACGACCGACGAACTGGAGGCCAACCGGACCGCCATTCGCGGCGAAGCCGCCGGGTAGCGTCACGGTCGGGCTTCCCGTCATGTCGAACGGGCATGTGAAGCGAAGCAAGCCTGCGATCAGCGAGGCGTCCTCGCCGAGCGACGCCATCTTGGCGAGCGTGGGGGCGGCGAATGCCTGGGCCGGCACTGCGAGGAGATCGACCGATTCGAACAGAAGGCGGACGGCGCCACGAAACGCTTCGCGCCGGAGCACGATCTTCTGATAGTCCATGCCGGACTGCTGCCGACCGAGATCGAGCAGGCCAGCGAGTGCCGGGCCGTACTCGTCCTTGCGCGCGGGATAGGTGTCCTCGTGCGCGACGGCGACCTCGATGCCGCAGAGCGGGAACCAGTCGTCGATGACCGCCTTGGGATCGGGGAACGTGATCTCCCTGATCTTCGCACCGAGATCGGCCGCTACACGCAGACCCTCGCTCAACACCTTGGCCGCATCGCCATCGGTGCCTTCGCTGGTCCAGCGCCTGTCGACGCCGATCGTCACGCCGCGAAGGTCGCCGGACAAACTGGCGAGATAGTCAGGCACGGGCAGCGGAACCGACGTCGTGTCCTTGGGGTCCTGACCCGCGATCACGCCGAGGATGGCGCCGCAATCGACCGCGCTCCTTGCCATCGGGCCGATATGATCCAGCGTCGCCGCAAGTTCGAATGCGCCGTAGCGGCTGACGCGTCCCCAGGTCGGCTTGAGCCCGGTGACGCCATTAGCCGCGGACGGAAAGCGGATCGATCCGCCCGTGTCGGTGCCGAGCGAGCCGAAGCAGAGGCCCGCCGCGGTAGCGACGCCGGAGCCGCTCGAGGATGCACCGGACCAGAGATCCGCGTTCCACGGGTTCTTCGGTGGGTCGATCTTCGGGTGATGATCGGCGTAGGCGCCCTCGGTTTGCTGCAGCTTGCCGAGGATGATGGCGCCGGCATCCTTCAACCGCGCGACGACGGTCGCATCCTCGGCTGGGCGGAAATCGCGATGAATCGTCATACCGTGCGCCGCTGGTGCGCCCTTGGCCCAGCAGAGGTCCTTGACCGCAACCGGAACGCCATGCAGCGGTCCCTTGACCTTGCCCGATGAGATTTCCTTCTCGGCCGCGGCCGCTTCTGCCAGGGCCGAGTCCGCCATCAGATAGGCGTAGCTCTTGAGCTTTACGTCGAGCTGTTCGATCCGCCCGAGCATCGCCTTGGTAACTTCGACCGGCGACAGCTTCTTGGCTTGAATCTGCTGTCCGACCTCGACGAGCCCGAGATAATGAAGATCTGTCATCGCCATCGTCTCCCCACGTTTTGGCCGACGCAAGCGCAGGCATGGCAATCGTCGCGCGCGCCATCGGCTTGGCGACGCGGATGCATCGCCAATTTTCTTAGCGGCAAAACGAAAAAAGCCACCCGTCCCTCGCGAATGAGGTGACGAATGGCTCAAATGCCGCGTCTATGATCTATCGCATCGGATCCGGAATCGAACGAAGCACTTTGTGCAGAGACCAGGACGTCATCGGCCAGATCAGCGCACGCAGGGTTCGAGTGGAAGCCCGTAGTACAAAATTCTAAGGATGTGCGTAGCACCTTGTCAACGAGGCCAGTTGCACAAATTTCGCAATGTGCATGCGCAGCAAACCAGCATCCCCTCTTGCACCAACATCAGTCATGATGATTTCCTGTCGCGTCGCCGAAAGCCATACATGACAAAGCCGTCCGTTCCCGTTGGTATCATCTGTTCGCAGTCCGGGCCTTATCAGGCCATGGGCCGCGAGATCCTCAAGAGTGCCATGATGGCGGTCGACGAGATCAACAACCAAGCCGAGTTCGACTTCTCGATCGCCGCTCATATCCGCGATCCTCGCGGCATCATCTCCGAATACCATACGGTCTGCGACGACCTCATCCGCAATGTCGGCGTCGAGCACATCATCGGCTGCTATACGTCGGCATCGCGCAAGCAGGTCTTACCGATCGTGGAGCGCACCGATCGTCTACTTTGGTATCCCGCGCGCTACGAGGGCTTCGAGTGCTCCGACAACGTCATCTATGTCGGAGCATCGCCCAATCACAACGTCTTGCCACTCGTCCGTTACGTGCTCGACAATTTGTCGCGCGAGATTTTCTGCGTCGGCTCCAACTACATTTGGACATGGGAGACCAATCGCGTCACCCGCGAATTGGTGAGCGCGGCAGAAGGCCACATCCTGGCCGAACGGCTGCTCGAGCTCGGCGAAGGCGCCGTCGGGCATATCGTCGACGAGATCATCCGCCGCAGGCCGCCGATCGTGTTCAACACGTTGGTCGGAAGCTCGAGCTACGACTTCATCCGCGCCTTCCGCGCCGCCACCGAAGCTGCCAGCCTCGACATTCCGATGTTGAGCTGCAGCTTGTGCGAACCGGAACTCGCGATCGTCGGACCGGCCTCGGCGGGCTGCATTACATCATCGGCTTATTTCGAGAGCATAAATCTGCCCGAGAACCGTGCATTCGTCGCACGTTGGAAAGCGCGCTACGGCGAGGATAGTAGCCCCTCCGTCGACGGACAATCCGCCTACGTCGCCGTCTATCTGCTGGCCCGCGCGCTGCAGCGGGCCGGCACGACTGATATCGGCGAGGTCAGGCGCGCCGCGGCCGGTTATCGCTACAATTCGCCGCAAGGACCGGTCTGGATCGACGGCAGCAACAATCATTGCGTCCTTACGCCGCGGCTGGCAGTCTCTAATGCGCGGGGACAGTTTGACATTTTCTGGGAAGCCGACGCGCCCGTTAAGCCTGATCCTTACCTGACGCAGCTCGACGTCGCCGCCAGCCCCTTCAGGGAGACCTCAAGAGGCGGCACATCGCCGAATGCGCCGCATTTGCGGGTGGTGAAATGAGCAAGCTGTCTTCATTCTCGCTGCGCGGACGCAAAGCACTCGTCGCCATCAAGGACGAACGCGACGCATCGATCGTGCGACGCCAGTTTGAACGTCTCGGGATCGACAGCACTGCATGGGCGCCCGGCGAGGCGATTGACTTCGCGCCTGACGTGACATTGATCGACGATGAACTGCTTCCACTTGAAGCCCCGTTCCTGGGGCGCTGTCCGGTCATCGCCCTGCTCGGCACGGAGACGCCGAGCCGCTTAAAGCTCGTCTTCGACCTCGATCCGGCGTCGTTCTTAGTCAAGCCGCTACGCTCGGCCGGCATCTATGCGGCAGTCGTCATGGCATTTGAGCGAAACGAACGCACCAACGACTTGAAGCAGCAGATCTTCAAACTGGAGCAGCGTCTGCGATCCCGCCGCATCGTGCTTGCCGCCGTTCTTCAGGTGATGCACTCGCATGCGCTCGCCGAGCCCGCCGCTTTTGCGTTGATCCGCAGAGCCGCCATGGAACAGCGCAAGACGATCGAAGAGCTATCGGCAGAGATTGCGGCAAAGGGCATTCCCCCACGCGCAACCGGCTAGCTCACTTCCATACGTGTGCATTCCTTACCGCCTCGGCAAAACCGCGTATCGTCGGACGCGGCGGCCGCGCCTCGCAGAAATTTGCCCGAGCGAGAGAATTTCACTTCGATTCCGAGGAGGGCGGAAGCCCGACCACCCACAACGCCCCCGAGAAAGACGCCGAGACCCTCCGCAGGGGCGGCGTCAGGGAGAGCCTGTTTCGGCCGATGGCAGAGTGATGATCCGCGGCGCGCCGACCTCGCGGGGCAATGGCGCGCCGAGCACAAGAGAGAGCCGATACGAGGCGTCGGTGAGCCGGGACGCCAGCGCCTGGAGGTCGGCCTGACGGATGCGTTCGATTGGGCCGCTCACGGTCATGGCGCCCACCAGCGCTCCGTCGTGGCCGAAAACGGCGGTGGAGAGGGAGGCCGTCACAGCGTCGTAGATTCCGGAACTGACGAAGACCTGCACGCCGCCATCCGTGCGGTCTGCCCAGCGCGCCGTCCGCAGCACTTGTCCCGTCGAGGTCAAATCGAGTGGCGCGAGATTTGTGGGCCGCGCGACGTCCCGCACGAGCTGCGGCGAATCCACCCGAAACAGACAGAGCCGGCTATCGCGTTCACGCACGTGGAACGCACTGCTCTCCAACGTCTCCTGGCTTAGCCGCTGAAGGACCGGCAGCACATGCTGTTCGAGATTGAAATTGGCCCGATAGGTGGTGCCGAGCTGGAATGTCTTTGCGCCGAGCGCGTAGCGGCCGTCGCTGAGGCGGACGACGTAGCCGGCTTCATCCAGCGACACCAGCGAGCGCATCACGGTCGGTTTCGCCAAGCCCGTGATCTTGGCGATGTCGGCCAAGCTGCGCGACCCGGCTCCAGCGAAGGTATCCAGGATCGCCAACGCCCGTTGCACGGCGGCGACCCCTTGCGTCTTGGGCATCGAAAATCCCTGTCCTGCCGATTTTCGGTTGACCTCGGTTCGTCACCGTTACACTATGCGTAACGGCGTTCCATTTTCAATGGGGTTGATATGGCCGTAGGGTTCAGGATCCTTTCCCGCAAGCGTGTTGTCGCAGGTGAATGGGTCGAACGGGCTCGCGCCCTTCCGGTCGCCAATATCAGCGATGTGATGTCGCGCATGGCCGCGGGCGGTGCCACGCTTCGGCCGATGCATGCGGTTGGCGGCATGGCCGGTCCGGCTTTGACCGTGAAGACGCGCCCCGGCGACAATCTGATGGTCCACAAGGCGCTCGACATCGCGGTTGCCGGCGACATCATCGTGGTCGATGCTGGCGGCGACCTCAGCAACGCAATCTTCGGCGAGATGATGCTCGCGCAGGCCGCCCGGCGCGGCGTCGCCGGCATCGTTATCCATGGCGCGATCCGCGATGCCGCTGCGATCCGGGCGAACCCACTTCCCGTTTTCGCGGCGGGTGTCACCCATCGCGGTCCGTACAAGGACGGTCCGGGCGAGATCAACGGACCGATCGCGATCGGCGGCATGGTAATCCAGTCCGGCGACTTGGTGCTGGGCGACGACGACGGCGTGCTGGCCGTCGCCATCGACGATTGCCGAGCAGTGATCGAGGCCGCCGAAGCCAAGCAGGCTGCCGAGACCAAGCAAATGGCGGCGATCGAAGCCGGTACGCTCGATCGTAGCTGGGTCGACGCCTCGCTCCGCCGTCTCGGCTGCGAGATGCCAGAGGTCTAGCGATGGCCGGGCGCACGATCTCCGAGAAGATCCTCGCTCGAAAATCCGGGCAGGATGCGCACGCCGGGGACCTCGTGGTCTGCGAGGTCGATTGCGCGCTCGGCACCGACGGTTCGGTCCCGATGGCGCTCGATTATTTCAAGGCGATGGGCGGGGAAAGCGCACGCGATCCCAACCGATTGGTCTTTGCACTCGACCATTACGTCCCGGCGACGAGCCCGAAGACGATCGAACTACACCACCTCATGCGAGACTTTGCCAAGCGGTTCGGCATCACACTGCATGAGGCCGGCGAAGGAATCGGCCACCAGCTGATCGTAGAGAACGGCCGCGCTCTGCCGGGTGGTTTGGTCGTCGGAGCCGACAGCCATGCCGTGACATACGGGGCACTGAATTGCTTTGCGACCGGGATCGGCTCGTCCGATCTCGCCGCGGTCATGCTGTGTGGCCGGATCTGGCTGCGCGTGCCGGATTCGATCCGCGTCGTCCTGACCGGACAACTGCCGAGCGGCGTCTATGCGAAGGATATCGCACTGGCCCTCGCGGGCGTGCTCGGCGCTGACGGTGCCGCCTATCAGGCACTCGAATTCGCAGGACCGGGTGTCGCCACGCTCGCGCTGGAGGACCGCCTCGTCCTGAGCAATCTTGCGGTCGAGATGGGCGCGAAGACCGGCATCTTCCCGGCCGATGCTGAAACCGTCGCCTATCTGCAGGGCCGCACCGGCCAGGCTTTCGAACCGATCGCAGCGGATCCGGATGCGCACTACAGCCGGACCGTGGAGATCGCGCTTGATGCCCTCACGCCGCAGATCGCGTTGCCGCATCTGGTGGATCAGGTCGTGGCGCTCGAGGATGCGGCCGGCACGCCGGTACAGATGGTCTATCTCGGCACCTGCACCGGCGGCAGGTTACGCGACTTCCATCAGGCCCTCGCCGTGCTCGAGGCGGGTGGAGGCGTCGCGCCCGGCGTGCAGCTCGTGGTCACGCCGGCATCGCGCGAGGTCCGCGACGCCATGGCGGCCGATGGCACGCTCGACGCCCTGGTCGGCTTCGGCGCCACCGTGGTCGAGCCGGGCTGCGGCTCCTGCTGCGGGACCTGCGGGGTGATCCCCGGCGACGGGGTTTCGGTGATCTCGACCGCCAACCGCAACTTCAAAGGCCGCATGGGCAACGCCAAGGCATCGATCTACCTCGCCTCCCCGGCAGCTTGCGCAGCCGCCGCGACCCGCGGTGTCGTAACCGATCCTCGCGAGGTGTCACGATGACAGCCCTGCGAGGACGCGCGCGACTGGTCGGCGACGACGTCAACACCGACTCCATCATCAGCTCGACCCGCAAGCGAGAGAGCCTCGACCCCGCCGTTCTCAGGCAATTCCTGTTCGAGCATGTCGATCCGACCTTTGCAGCTTCTGTGCAACCCGGAGACATCCTGGTGGCGGGCAAGAATTTCGGTTGCGGCTCGGCCATGGAAGTCGCCGTCACGACAGTACTCGGCGCCGGCATTCCGGCGGTGCTGGCCCGAAGCTTCTCGCGCACCTATTACCGCAACGCCATCAACAACGGCCTGCTGCCGCTCGTCTGCGATACCGGCGGGATTTGCGAGGGCGACATCCTGATCTCCGACGGCACCGGCGCGATCCGCAACGAACGCAGCGGCGAGACGCTCAGCCCGGAGCCGCTGCCGCCGATCATGCGGGCGATCCTGCGCGCGGGCGGCCTCGTTCCCTACATGCGTCAGAACGGTGACTTCAAGCTATGACGATCACAGACACTCCGAGCGCCATTGCTTCGACGGGATACCGTCTTCGGCTTCCCGGTCCAACCGAAGTGCCCGAGCGGCTGCGGCAGGCGATGGCTCGGGTGATGGTCAACCATCGCGGACCCGAATGCCGGACTGCAATCGGCGAGGCGGAGGAGATGATCCGCCCGATTTTAGGCACGACGAACCGCGTCCTGTTCTTCGCCAGCTCCGGAACCGGCGTTATGGAGGCTGCGCTCGTCAACGTGGCCGGACCGGGCCATCGGATCCTCGTGATCGAGCATGGCCAGTTTGGTGAGCGTTTCACCACCATCGCCAAGGCCATGAACATCACCGTCGACACGGTCGCGATCGAATGGGGCCAGACGATCGATGTCGCCACGGTGGAGGCTCGGTTGCGCGAGCACCCCTATCGAGCCGTCGTCGTCGTGCACAATGAGAGCTCGACCGGGATCGTGGCCGATCTCGCGGCGCTTGGCGCACTCGTGCGCGACCGGCCAACGCTGCTGATCGCAGATTCCGTCAGCGGTCTCGGCGGCATCGAGATGCGGCAGGACGAATGGGGCGTCGACATCGTGGTCTCGGCATCGCAGAAAGCCTTGATGTGCCCGCCCGGCCTCGCACTTGCCAGCGTGAGCGCCAAGGCGTGGCACGTGATCGGGCAGGACGAGCGGCGATCGACCTTCTATTGGGATTTCCGTCGCGCGCTGAAATCCGCAGAGCAGAACGAGACCGCATTCACGGCACCGGTGAGCCTCATCTATGGCCTGCGTGAGGCCCTGACGATGATGCATGAGGAAGGCTTCGGCAATGTGCTCGCGCGCCACAAGAAGCTCTCGGCCGCGCTGCGCGCGGGCGGCGCGGCGATCGGACTCGCAGATTTTTGCCGCGATGAGCCACGCTCGAACACAGTCGTGGTTTTCAAGGTCCCCGACGGGCTCGAAGGCGGAGCCATCGTGCGGCAGCTCTACCAGGATCACCGCACGGTGATCGCGGGCGCCCGCAACCGTCTCTCCGGCCGTGTCATCCGGTTTGGCACGATGGGTGCTTTGAGCGCGGGGACCATTCTGACCGACCTTCTGCATCTCGAGGACGCACTCACGAAGCTCGGCCTGCCGATCGAACCCGGCGCCGGGCTCAAGGCTGCCACCGAGTACCTCGCCGCAAACGCATGAGCAATCGCTGAACCCACGAGGGCGAACCACGATGAGATCTCCTGCCTCCATCCTCGCCCGAGTCGTGACGCTCGCGGCATCGCTGTTCGCGGCCGAGCTGGCCTCGGCCCAGCAGAACGTCGTGCTCTATTCGGCCAACGACGACACCGTGAACAAGCTTGTCGCCGAAGGCTTCGCCAAGGCGACCGGAATCAAGGTCGACGTGGTCTCGACCGGATCAGGTGTGCTGGTGCGCCGCGTCGCGTCCGAGGCCGCCAATCCGCAGGGCGACGTGATCTGGGGCGTCAGTGCGACGCTGCTGCGGCTGGCGAGCCCGCACCTTCAGGCTTACGCGGCGAAGGGCCGCGAAGCCGTGCCGGCGCAATTTCGCGATCCAAACGACCTTTGGCTGGGCACCAACATCCAGGTCGTTGTGATCGGCCAGAACACCAAGGCGATCGACAAGGCCAGCGGGCCCAAAGCCTGGGCTGACCTCCTCGATCCGAAATGGAAAGGCAAGCTCGCCTTTACCGACCCTGCCAATTCCGGCTTCTCATATGCGGCCGCGACCACGCTTCTCTCGCTGTGGGGCGCGGACGACGCAGCCTGGACCAAGATGGACGGGCTGCTTGCGAATGCGAAGGTGCTCAACCGCTCGACCCAGGTCTTCGACGGGATCGGCAGCGGCGAATATCCGCTTGGTATCACGCTCGAATATGCCGGCTTCCTGTGGGCCCATAACGGTGCGCCGGTGAGCGTCGCCTATCCAGCCGAGGGCACCTATGCGGGCGTCGAGGGCGCGGCCATCCTGAAAGGCGGACCGAACCCCGAGCCTGCCAAACGGCTGGTCGACTATCTGGCCAGCAAGGAAGTCCAGGAGATGTTGCTGAAGGCGACGTTCCGGCGCCCTGCCCGTCAGGATATCGAGCTCGAGGCAGTCGCACCGGGGATGCTGCCGTTCTCGGCGGTCAAGGTGCTGCCCTATGACGACACCAAATGGGAAGCGGCCCGTCGCGACACCCTCGCGCGGCTGAAGACCACGATCCAGAACACGCGCTGATCCGATGACCGGGATCCGGATTGAAAACCTGACCCGCACCTTCGGCGCGGTGCGGGCCGTGGACGACATCTCGCTCGACATCAGGCATGGCGAGCTGTTCACGCTGCTTGGGCCGTCAGGCTGCGGGAAGACGACGTTGCTGCGCATGATCGCAGGCTTCGTCGATATCGAATCCGGCTCCATTTGCTTCGACGACCGGCGCATCGATGCTCTGCCCGCGCATCGCCGCGACACCGGCATGGTGTTTCAGAACTACGCGATCTTCCCGAACCATACCGTCGCCGGAAACGTGGCCTACGGGCTGAAGGCCAGGAAGGTCCCGGCTGCCGAGATCGCATCGCGCGTCGATAAGGCGCTCGAGCGGGTGCGCCTTGCAGGTTACGGTCCACGCTCGCCACACCAGCTCTCGGGCGGTCAGCTGCAACGCGTGGCAATCGCCCGCGCGCTCGTGATCGAACCTGCCGTGCTCCTGTTCGACGAGCCCCTCTCCAACCTCGATGCGCAGCTGCGCACCGAAATGCGGATCGAGGTCCGGCAGCTGCAGCAGGCGCTCGGTTTGACCGCGATCTACGTGACGCACGATCAGGAGGAGGCCCTTGCCATCTCCGATCGCATCGCCGTCTTGCGTCACGGCAAGATCGAGCAAGTGGACACGCCCGAACGCATCTATCGGATGCCGCAGACCGCCTTCGTCGCCGAGTTCCTCGGTTCGACCAATATGGTGCCGGGCATCGCTGGAGCTTTCGACGGCCGCAACACCAATGTCGCGGCAGCCGGAACGGAGTTCTCAGTCAGAGGTGAGGTCGCAGCGCCGGGGGCACCGGTGTTGCTGTCGGTCAGGCCGGAGGCCCTGCGGCTGGGAGACGGTTCCGGTGGCTCGCTTGTGCATGCGCGTCTGGCGCTGCGTGAATTTCTCGGCCCGGTACAACGCCTCCACGCAACCCTGCCGGACGGCACCCAGATTCGGATCTCGGCGCTCGGCGGCCAGGCGCTCGATCTCTTGCCCGGCGCGCCGCTTACCCTTGCTTATGACCCTGCCCAGATCACGGCGTATCCGGCGCCATGAAACGCTTTGCCACCATCGTGACGCTGGCGGCCCTGGTTCTGCTCGCGGTGTTTCTGCTCTACCCCTTGGCGCTCGTTCTGGATGCGAGCATACGGATCGACGGCACAGGCGGCCTGACACTTGGGAACTATGCGGCGATTGTGAAGAGCCGCTACTATCTCGGCAGCATCGGCAACAGTCTGCTCTGCGCCGCGCTCGCGACGGCATTCGCATGCGCGATCGGCATCCCGCTCGCCTTCTGTCTTGCCCGGATCGACATACCGGGCCGCGCGCTCCTCCTCACACTTGCGTCCTTGCCGCTGGTCCTGCCCTCGTTCGTCAGCGCCTACGCTCTTGTTCTGCTGTTCGGCCATGCCGGCGTCGTCACCACCGCTCTGCGCGGGATCGGCATCCCGATCGGATCGATCTACGGCGTGCCCGGCATCGTCATCGTGTTCACGTTGACGCTCTATCCATACGTCGTCATGCCCGTGCTGGCCGGCTTCCAGGCCGTCGACGCGTCGATGGAGGAGGCAGCGCGCAATCTCGGCGGTTCACGGCCCTATGTGATCCGCACCGTGCTGCTGCCCATCGTGATGCCGGCGATCCTTGCCGGCGGACTATTGGTGTTCATTGAGGCACTGGAGAATTTCGGCGTGCCAGCGGTGCTGGCTGAGGACCGGCCGTTCCTGGCCGTCGACATCTTCAAGCTGTTCGCCGGCGAATCTGACGCCAATCCGGCCGCGGCGGGCGCACTCAGCGTGCTCCTGATCGCCTGCACGGCGATCGCGCTGCTCGTTCAGCGGCACTACCTCGGCAAGCGCAGGTTTTCGACCAATGCCCGCAGCGCGCCCGCGAAGCTGCCTCTGACGCCGGGACTGCGGCTCACGGCCACGATCGTGAGTTGGGGCATTGTGATTGCCTCGCTGCTGCCGTTCGCGGCCGTATTGATGATCTCCCTCCTGCGCTTTCGCGGCCCTGTCCTGACCTGGGAGTTCGGATTGGGCAATTACGCCACCCTATTGTCGGGCTCCTATCGGCCGCTGCTCAACACGCTGACGCTCGCCAGCATCGCGGCCGTCGCCACCATGCTGATCGGCGCTCCGATCGGCTATGTCGTGGCCCGGCACCGCTCGCGCCTGTCGGGATTGCTCGATTTCGTCGGCATGGTGCCGTTTGCGGTCTCGGGCACGATCCTGGCGATCGGGCTCATCATCGCGTTCAACAGCGGTCCCTTGATTCTGACCGGCGGCTGGCTGATCCTGGTCATCGCCTATGTCGTCCGCAAGCTGCCCTTCGCGATCCGGTCGTCGTCGGCAATCGTGCATCAGCTCGATCCCTCGCTCGAGGAAGCCTCGATCAATCTCGGGGTCTCGCCAAGCAAAACCTTCGCGACCCTGACCGTGCCGTTGATGGCCAGCGGCCTTGTCGGCGGGCTGGTGCTGGTCTGGATCACCGCGGCATCCGAGTTGAGCGCGACCATTGTGCTCTATGCGAGCGGCTGGGTCACCACGACCGTCGTGATGTACCATGCCATCGAGGGCACCGGCGCGGGTCTGGCGGCCGCCGCGGCCGCGGTGCTTATCCTTGTCACCGCAATCCCGTTGCTCCTGATCAATCGGCGCATCAACAAGCAGGAATCAACCGTGATATGACGGCAGGACAGGACGGTATGAACGACGCAGCCCCGACGCTCCCGAATTTCCGCAGCGACAATGTCGCGCCGGTCAGTCCTGAGATCCTGCGGGCGATCGCGGAGGCCAATCGCGGCCCGGCCGCCGCTTACGGGGACGACGATTATTCGAGATTGTTGAATGAGCGCCTCTCGACGCTGTTCGAGACCGATGTCACGGTATTCCCGGTCTCGACCGGTACGGCGGCCAACGCCTTGTCACTCGCGACCTGCGCGCGCCCCTATGGCGCCATCTATTGTCACGAAGAGGCGCATATCCACACCGCGGAAGGCGGCGCGACCGAAGCCTTCACAGGCGGCGCGAAGCTCGTCGCCATGTCCGGCCGAAACTTTCGGATCGAGCCGTCGAGCCTGCGCGAGGCGCTGGGCCGGGCGGCCTGGGGAGTTCGCAACCGCTCCCAGCCCGATGCGGTGTCGATCACTCAGGCCAGCGAATATGGAACAATCTATCCCCTCGCCGAGATCGCCGAAATCGGAGCAATCGCCCACGAGAGGAATCTGTCGCTGCACATGGATGGCGCCCGGCTCGCCAACGCGCTGGCGCGGCTCGATTGCAGCCCGGCCGACATGACCTGGCGCGCCGGCGTCGACATACTGTCCTTCGGGGCGACCAAGAACGGGGCGATGTCGGCGGATGCGATCGTGGTGTTCGACCAGGATCTCGTCGAATCCCTGTCCTATCGGCTTCGCCGCGCCGGCCAGACTTCGTCGAAGATGCGCTTTGCGTCTGCACAGCTGCTCGCCTACGTCGAGGATCGCCTTTATCTGCGGCTCGCGGCGAAGGCCAATACCGTGGCCGCGCGTCTTGGAGCGGGTCTCGCTGCGCTGCCCGACGTTCAGCTCATTGCGCCAGTGGAAGCCAATCTGGTTTTCATCAACCTGCCCGCTTTGGCCATCAACCGTCTTGCAGCGAGCGGGCTGCAATTCGCGCGACGGGGCCAGGACGTAATCCGGTTCGTAGCTCGCTTTGACAGCACCGAACAGGAAGCCGACGAGGTCATCGCGCTCGTCCATCGCGCAATTGCAGGAGGCTGAGAGCGATCATTCCTTAACCGATCATTCTGCAGATAGTTGCCCCGTCCAACGTCACCCACGCGTCTACAGCCTTCCAATTTTCGATTGCAGCTCCTGCGCAACAAGAGCATCGCTAAGCAAGCGACACACGCTCAACCAACTGCCACGCCCGTTAGCTGTACTGAGATCTTCTTTGATCTCCCGGTGCACACGTCGCGCACACGCTGCCTTCTAACCGATTGAAAAACTTGAACTCTCGCTCCAATCCATCATTGGACAGATCGCACTGACCATTCGCGGAAGCCGACCGGCGGCAAATCGTATGCGTTGGCAGCAACAACTCAAGACCGCGAACTCATGAGCTATGGCAGCATCACGTCGCCAAACGCTGTCGCGAACGGGCGCATTTTTTTACCCGCGAGGTAATCGAATTGGTCCCCGCCACGGCGCATCTTCGGTCGCAACAGGAGATGACCATGATCGCGCTGCTGCTCTACCGGACCATCGCAGACCACCTTGTTCCCTGGGCCGTGACGCTCGCGACCCGCATGCTGGCGCGCAGCCTCAACATGCCCGAGCCGCTGGTGCATTCGACCGGCGACTATGTCGTCGCGCAGGTCACAGCCTTCGAGCACGGCGTCGGCAAGAGCCTCTGCCCGTTCCGCCTCGCCCGCCTGCTCCGCGCCTGGTGGCGCGGACGGCACTGAATTCACCCCCAAGATTCCCCCCCAAGCCTACCCCAAGCATGGAGACCACGATGATCGATGCATCCACCTTCCTGCGCCGCGCGCTTCTCGCCGACACCATCTTCAGCGGCGTAGCCGCCCTCGGCTTCACCTTCGGCGCGGGCGCGTTCGCATCGCTGTTCAACCTGCCTGAAGCGCTGCTGCGCGAGACCGGCCTGTTCCTGATCGCCTACACCGCGCTGGTCGGCTGGCTTGCCTCGCGCGCCTCCGTGGCGAGGCCGCTCGTGCTGCTGGTCGTGGTCGGCAACGCGGCCTGGACGGTCGGCAGCATCGCGCTGCTGTTCTCGGGCGCGGTGTCACCGAATCTCGCTGGCGAGCTCATGGTCGTGGCGCAGGCGATTGCGACCGGCGTGTTTGCCGAGCTGCAATTGGTGGGATTGCGAAAGAGCGGGAGTGTGGTGGCGGCGTGAGGCCACATCACTCGCTGTCGTCGCCCGGCTCGACCGGGCGACCCAGTATTCCGAGACAGTAGACGCATGCGGATAGGCTGCGGCGTACTGGATGCGCCGCTTTCGCGGGGCATGACACCACGGCTAAATGGCTACGCTCGCGCGCGACCGTTCTTCTTGCCAACGGCATGGCCGTTGAGCTTCTTCTTGCCGGCCTTCGCGCCCGCCTTCTTGGCCTTGGCTTCCGTGCGCGCCTTCACCTTGGTGCGTTCGGCGCGGGCCTCGGCGCGCAGCTTCTTGCGCTTGGCCTCGCAGGAAGGGCATTTGCAGCCGATCGGCTTCAGATAGGCTTTGAAGTAGTCGGTGCCGTAATCGTAGTTGATCTCGTCGCCCGGCTCGATGTTCCTGATGGCGCGGATGAAGACCTTGCGCTCGCGCGGCCGGACGTCGGACTCGGCGTTGGGGCGGCAGGAATGGTTGATGTAGCGGGCGAGGTTCTTGCGCACCGAGCCGTCGATGGTCCAGCGGCCGTTGAGCTCGAACAGGTACTTGTTCTCGATTTCGTCATGCGCGGGAATCCGCGAGTCCAGGATCGGTCCGAAATAACGGATGATCCGGGTGCCCTTCTTGATCGGCATGGTGGCGAAGAGGCCGAGTCCGGTCTTGGAACGGCCGACACGATAGGATTTGCTGGGAGCGATGGCTGGCATGATCGAGAGAAATGAGGACGCGAATGAGGCCCGATGCCTCAAGCGAAGCCGCCCTTCTAGAACGATTCCGCGCCGCTGTCAGGTACATCTCGCCTTTGTTTGAACCTTGCCCACAATGAAGACGTCTGATGGAGCGAGTTCCCTCTGTATCGAGGCGTCGTCATGAAGCGTATCGCGTTCCTTTGCCTGACCGTGCTGCTGACTTGCCTGAGCGCGGGTCACGTCGTCGCCCAGTCCATGGGCAGCACCTACTCCTCCACAGCGCCAAAAGACTGCCGCCAGATCGGCAAGCCCAGCGAGCTCGACGGCAGCACCACGCGGGTCTGCCCGGGAAAAAACGGCCTGATCGTGCTGATCGCCGAGGATGATCTGCGCGAAATCGTCTCGGTCGGCCGCAACCGCAAGGCCGCAGCGGAGGAACCGGCGGCAAAAGTCTGGTTCGCGCCGTTCAATTCATCGGAGGCCACCGTCGAATGGCGTAGCGCGGGCACGAAGCCGTTTGCCATGATCCAGCGCTGGCACATCGCCGATAGCACCGATCCCGACAAGCAGGGACGGCCGAACACCAAGGCCATGCTCGTCGTGACGCGGCTGCCGCCGGGGCCGGTCTGCCACGTGGCCTATGTCGATGCCATCGCCAACCCCACCGCCAATGAGCTCGCGCGCAAGGCGGCCGACGATTTGGCCCGCGGCTTCACTTGCGGCAAGGACGAGGTGAAGATTGTCGGCACGCGTGGACGCGCGGTCGAACTCACGACAATGCGCTAGCCTCTCGCCTTGGTGCGCCGATAACGCGCCAGCAGACGCTCTCCCTTCGCCGCAACGCGCCGTGCCGCCGCGACTGTCTTCGGGACAGGCTCGCCCCAGGCATGGGCCGACAATGCGTGGCGGGTCGGCTGCCCCTTGGCGTCAACGAGCGGTGGCAATTTTGCGCGGCCATAGAAGCGCACCGCCCAGCTTCCCTTGCGCCGCATCTCCTGCGGAGTCATCTCGGATGCTTTCTTGGTGACGCCGGGCCGCAAGCGAGCCCCCTGCTTGCGCGCAAAAGCCTTGCGGCCCGCTGCGGTCAGGCCGCCGCGCGGATCCTTTTCCCGTACCGATGCACTGCGCTTGCGCGAGGATTTTGCCGTCTCCTTCGCCGCACGCTTGCGGGTCTTCTTTGCTGATTTCTTCTTCGCTGACTTCTTCGCCTTCGAAGTCTTCTTGGCTGCCATGCGCATGTTGTCCACGAGGTTGGGATAGCGGCGCCCGGCCCGGCGGGCGCGCGCCTTCGCCGCCGATTTCTGCGCAGGCGTGAGATGCTTTGACGCCTTGCCCGCGCGTTTACGCGAGTTGGCGCGTTTCCAGGGTGCGCGGGGTGTTCTTGCCATGCGGCGTCAACGCCCGACAACGGCAAGGGTTGCGTTCGCCCCTGATGATCAGGGGCCGGGCAATTTCCCCGTGATGGGCGCCGTCAGCATCGCCTCGAGCAACTGTTCGGCCGTCGTCCCCTCGGGCAGCCGCCCCAAAATATCTTCGAGACGGCCGTCGAGCAGCAGCATGGTGAAGCCGTGCACCATCGACCATGCGCGCGCGATCGCGGCGCCCTGGTTCAGCGTCAGCGAATCTTCGCTGATCTGCTCCTGCCGCATCATTCCGATGGCATTGGCGAGGCCGGCGAAGGAGGCCTCGGCCGCCTCGTGCAGCGAGGGCCTGGAATAGTCCAGTCGTTCGGTGCGGAACATGATGCCGTACATGCCGGGATGGGCCTGCGCATAGGCGACATAGGCCTTCGGCCGCGCCAGCGCGCGCTCCAGTGGCGTCGTGGCGGCGTCGCAGGACGAGGCCATCGCCGCGTTGAACTGGCGGAAGCCGACGGCCGCGAGCTCGCTGAGCAGGCCGGTGAGATCGCCGAAATGATGGGTCGGCGCGGCATGCGAGACGCCCGCCTCACGCGCCACTGCGCGCAACGTCAGGCCGGACAGCCCGTCGCGCTCCAGCACCCGTTCGGCGGCCTGGAGCAGCGCCTCGCGCAGGGCGCCGTGATGATACGGCGTCTCCGTCTTCGCTACTGCCGGACGGCGTGCGGAACGCGCCTGCGCGCTCGCGGCCGACGATGTTTTGCTCGGGGTACGCGGCTTGCGCGCTGTTTCGCTCTTGGTGTCGCTCTTGGCCATTTGCAAGCTATATGACGCAATATTGACAGTGTAAAGATTTCACTTGACGAATCCGGCGATCGGCATTATTCGATCTTTACGATGTAAAGATAGGGAGGGATACGCCGTGCAGCATGACGCCGTCACCGAGCGCCGCAACAATATCGCGCCGATTCCGTTCGAGGCCGACGCGCCCTTCCTGAAAATCGTCGGGGAATTGCCGCGCGATCTGAACGGCGTGCTCTATCGCAACGGTCCCAATCCGCAGTTCGATGCGCCCGGTGCGCACTGGTTCGTCGGCGACGGCATGCTGCACGCCTTCCACCTGGAAAACGGCCGCGCCAGCTACCGCAACCGCTGGGTCCGCACCCCGAAATGGCTGGCCGAGCACGATGCAGGCCGCGCCTTGTTCGGCGGCTTCGGCCGCAAGCTGCCGGATGCCCCGCAAAACCTCACCGACGGCGGCGTCGCCAACACCAACATCATCTTCCATGCCGGCAAGCTTTTGGCGCTGGAAGAAGCGCATCTGCCGACCGAGATCGAGCCGGGCACGCTGGCGACGCGCGGCTATCACAACTACCAGGGCCGCGTCGCCGGCAGTTTCACAGCGCACCCGAAGGTCGATCCGGTCACCGGCGAACTCGTGTTCTTCGGCTACAGCGCCGCGGGCCCGCTGACATC
Organism: Bradyrhizobium sp. Pa8; assembly: GCF_052588265.1. Lineage (NCBI taxonomy): Bacteria > Pseudomonadati > Pseudomonadota > Alphaproteobacteria > Hyphomicrobiales > Nitrobacteraceae > Bradyrhizobium > Bradyrhizobium sp. Pa8. The sequence continues at coordinate 6,329,913 of NZ_CP176767.1, forward strand.
AGCCCTCTCCTACGGATCGATCGATGCCGCCGGCAAGGCGACGCGCTTCGAACGTTTCGAAGCGCCCTATGCCAGCATGGTGCACGACTTCATCGTCACCGAGAACCATGTGCTGTTTCCGATCCTCCCGATCACCGGCAGCATGGAGCGCGCGATGAGCGGACGGCCGCCTTATGCCTGGGAGCCGGACAAGGGCGCCTATGTCGGCGTGATGAAGCGCAACGGCACCGCCAAGGACATCGTCTGGTTCCGCGGTGAAGCCTGCTACGTCTTCCACATCATGAATGCGTGGGAGGACGGCAACCGCATCATCGCCGACGTCATGCAGTTCGAGGAAGCGCCACTGTTTCCGCATCCCGATGGCCGGCCGACGGATCCGGAGAAATCACGCGCTCGCCATTGCCGCTGGACGTTCGATCTCTCAGGGAAGACCGACCGCTTTCAGCAGACCTATCTCGACGATCTCACGGGCGAATTCCCCCGCATCGACGACCGCCGCGCCGGATTGAAAAGCCATCACGGCTGGTACGCCTGCGCCAATCCGCGGCTGCCGATGTTCGGCGCGCTATCGGGCATCGTACATGTTGACGGCAACGGCAGACGGCTCGGTCATTATCTGCTGCCGGCCGGCGATACCATCTCCGAGCCGGTGTTCGTCGAGCGATCGAAGGATGCGGCGGAAGGCGATGGCTGGCTGCTCGCCGTAGTCTGGCGTGCGCGCGAAAACCGCAGCGACCTCGCCGTGTTCAACGCCACCGATGTCGAAGCCGGCCCCGTTGCGCTGGTGCAGCTCGGCCACCGCGTGCCCGACGGCTTTCACGGCAATTGGGTGGCCGCGCAGTAACTCTTGTCATTCCGGGGCGCGACGAAGTCGCGAGCCCCGGAATGACATCGCGGATGTCACCAAAGAGGCCTCGCATGTACATGCCCTCGATCACCGCAGGTTGCCTTGCCGTCCTCGCCCTGGCCTGCGCCGCGCTCGCACTCCGGATGATCCGGCTGCGACGGAGCGGCCATGTCATCTTCAACGGCGGCATCTTGCTCTCGGTCGGCCTCCTGCTCGCCGCCGCGCTGCCGATCCTGTCACGCCTGCCCTGGGCGGAATTCGCCGAAGAGGCGTCCGACCAAGCCATTGCCGCCCTTCACTTTTTGGAAGTTACCTATGTTATTTTGACACTGTAAAGATTTCGCTTGACCCGGCACCGCTCCTGATTTACGTATCTTTACATCGTAAAGATTAGCCAGACCGAGGCGGCTCATGGCGATTTTCCTGATCCTCGCGCCCTACGGCGCCTACACTTTCCTGATGCTGGTGACCTCGGCCACGATCAGCGTGTTCGCCGCGTCTGCGATCTGCCTCGCCACCATCACGGTCGATGTCGCGCGCGGCCGTTCCGTGAAGATCCTGGCGATGGGCTCGGCGATCGTGTTCGCCGCAATCGGTCTCTACCTCGCGCTGATCGACCCGAAGCTCGGCACGCTGGGCGTCAAGCTGTCGGTCGACATCGGCATCTTCGCCATCTCGCTCGGCTCGATGCTGGTCCGCCACCCGTTCACGCTGCAATATGCGGTTGAAACCGTCCCGGCCGAGACGGCGGCGATGCCCGGCTTCCTCACCGCCAACTACGTCATCACCGGCGCCTGGACCGCCGCCGCGCTGTTGATGATGGCCGCCAACATCGCGCTGCTCTACGTCCCCGGCCTGCCGCTCTGGTCGGGCCTCGCGGTCGCCTTCGCCGCCCGCAACAGCGCGATCTACTTCACAAAATGGTATCCCGAGTATCGCCAGATCAAATATGCTGCGCCCGCCGCCGCGCTGCCCCACACCCATTGAAGACAGGACAGACGATGAAAGACGTATTCCGCCGGCTCGTCTCTGATTTCCTCTCCACCATCGTCTTCCTGGCAATCTATCTCGCGACCGACAACGTCATCCTCGCGACCGCAGTCGCGATCCTCGGCGCCATCGGCCAGGTGGTCTGGTCGCGGATCAAGGGCCAGACGCTGGGCTACATGACCTGGGCGAGCCTCGGCCTCGTCATCGTGCTCGGTGGCGCAACGCTGCTCACCCACGATCCGCGCTTCGTGCTGGCAAAGCCGGCGATCGGGCACGTCGCGATCGGCTTCATCATGCTCAAGCGGGGCTGGATGCTGCGCTACCTGCCGGCGATCGTGACCGAGACTATTCCGGAATATGTCACCGTCGCGGGCTATGCCTGGGCAACGCTGATGTTCGTACTCGCCGCGGGCACCGTCGCCGTCGCCATGACGGGGGACATGAAGCTGTGGGCCTTCTATGTTTCGGTGGTCCTGATCGGCGCGAAGATCGCCGCGTTTGCGATCCAGTACGTGGCCTTCCGCCTGCTCGTCGGCGGCCGCATTCGCGCAGCCCGCGCTTAAGGGCGCGTCAAAGAGAGCGTTAGGCACGTCCCCCGAGTTAGGTTATAGGCGTTCCTGGCTCACCTTGCGGATTGTCGCAGGCGCCGGGAAAAAGTTGGGAGACACGAATGGCCGTGGACGGCAACTGGACTCTGACCATGACGACGCCCATGGGCGAGCGCAAGGCCACGCTGACCTTGCTGAGCTCCGGCGGCACACTGACCGGAACGCAGGGCGCCGACGGCAATTCGGCCGAGATCTTCGACGGCACCATCAGCGGCGACGCCGTCAACTGGAAAGTCTCGATCACCAATCCGATGCCGTTGACGCTCGAGTTCATCGGAACGGTGTCCGGCGACAGCATGAGCGGCGAGATGGGCATCGGCCCGATGGGCAGTTTTCCGTTCACGGGCGCGCGCGTATAGGCTCGTTGCGAACCGTGCGCGTGCTCCGTCTCATCGCGGCAACGATCCTGTGTGTCGCGACGCAAGCGGCGCGCGCGGATGAAACCGAACCGGCGTGGCGCGCAAGCGCGCTCGCCATGGTGCCGGCTGGCTATGTCGCCGGCACGGCCTACCGGACCGAAGGATCGACCGGCTATCTCGCCGTCTATCCGGCCTCGTCGAACGATCCGAAGACACCGGCAAGCGTGTTCGCTGCGCGCCAGGCCCTTGTCGTCACGCTGACGCCGGATGCGACGCGCGCGGTCTCGGCCGAGCTGAAGCCGCGCAGCGGGCCGGATCCTGACAACGACGATACCGATTTCGCAAAGCTCCACGCCGATCTCGCCGCCAGGCGCGCAACGCTGCCCGACGGCACCGAGCCCTGCGATCTCGGCGCCTGGTCCATCGACAAGGACTTGAACGGCCTCAATGTGCGCGCCGAGCTCTCGGTGAAGGCGCGCGTGCTCGGCACGCTGCCGCCGCCCTATCGGTTAAAGCTCGGCGGCGCCGAGAACACGCCCGATGGAGGATGGCTCACCGAATTCCGTATCATCGGCTTCAAGGACGGCTGGTTCCTGATCGAAGGCGCCAAGCCGCCGGGCAAGGATTACGAGGACGAGAAGAGATATCCGCGCAGCGCGCCAAAACCCTATGCGGGGCGCGGCTGGGTCGCCTCCAACAAGGTCGGCGCGTCCTATGCCAACGGCGCCACGCGCATGGGCGGACTTTTCCAGGCGCCGTTCGTCGATGCGAAATGGATGCCGGCCCAGCGCGAGCTCGGCGGCGAAATCGACACCGACGGCGGCCCGAAGCGCATCTTTGCCTGCAGCGGGATCTGGAGTCTGGTCGAGAGCGCAGACGGCGTCCGCGGCTGGTGGCGCTCGCTGTGCTCGAACCAGGTTACGAACTGTAGTTAGGGAAATAGAGCGGGCTAACACCGCTCTCGTGTCCCGGACGCGGTGCAGCGCGTAGCGCTGCTCCGCAGAGCCGGGTCCCATGCCGCCACCTGGACCCCGGATCTGCAGCGCATCACTTCGTGCTGCGCAGCGTCCGGGGAACACCTCGTCAGCCCAAATTCAGCTCCTTGAAGAAGTCGTTCCCCTTGTCATCGATGATGATGAACGCCGAGAAGTCGACGACTTCGATACGCCAGATCGCTTCCATACCGAGCTCGGGATATTCGAGCACCTCGACCTTCTTGATGCAGTGCTCGGCGAGGTTCGCCGCCGCACCGCCGATCGAGCCGAGATAGAAGCCGCCATACTTCTTGCAGGCCTCGCGCACGGCAGGCGCGCGGTTGCCCTTCGCCACCATCACCATCGAACCGCCGGCGGCCTGGAACTGGTCGACGAAGGAATCCATGCGGCCCGCGGTGGTCGGGCCGAACGCGCCGGAGGCGTAGCCCTCGGGCGTCTTGGCGGGACCAGCGTAGTAGACCGGATGGTTCTTGAAATAATCCGGCAGCGGCTCGCCCCTCTCGAGGCGCTCGCGCAGCTTGGCGTGCGCGCTATCGCGCGCGACGATCATGGTGCCGGTCATCGAGACCCGCGTCTTGGTCGGGTACTTCGAGAACGTCGCCAGGATATCCTTCATCGGCTGGTTGAGGTCGATCTTGACGACCTCGCCGCCGAGCGACTGCTCGACCTGCGGCAGATACTGCGCCGGGTTGTGCTCGAGCTCCTCCAGATAGACGCCGTCTTTGGTGATCTTGCCGAGCACCTGGCGGTCGGCCGAGCAGGATACGCCGAGCCCGATCGGCAGCGAGGCGCCGTGGCGCGGCATGCGGATCACGCGCACGTCGTGGCAGAAATACTTTCCACCGAACTGCGCACCGACGCCGAGCGACTGCGTCATCTTGTGGATTTCCTGCTCCATCTCGACGTCGCGGAAGGCGTTGCCGTCGGGCGAGCCGTGGGTCGGCAGCGCGTCGAGATAGCGGGCGGAGGCGAGCTTCACCGTCTTCATGCACAGCTCGGCCGAGGTGCCGCCGATCACGATGGCGAGGTGATAGGGCGGGCACGCCGCGGTGCCCAGCGTCAGGATCTTCTCCTTCAGGAAGGCGAGCAGCCGGTCCTTGGTCAGCACCGAGGGCGTGGCCTGGAACAGGAAGCTTTTATTGGCAGAGCCGCCGCCCTTCGCCATGAACATGAACTTGTAGGCGTCGTCGCCCTCGGCGTAGATCTCGCACTGCGCCGGCATGTTGTTGGCGGTGTTCTTCTCCTCGTACATCGACAAGGGCGCGACCTGCGAGTAGCGCAGATTGCGGCGCAGGTAAGCGTCGCGCGCGCCTTCCGACAGCGCCGCCTCGTCGTCACCGTCGGTGATGACGTTGCAGCCCTTCTTGCCCATGATGATCGCGGTGCCGGTGTCCTGGCACATCGGCAGCACGCCGCCGGCCGCGATGTTGGCATTCTTCAGGAAGTCCAGCGCGACGAACTTGTCGTTCGGGCTCGCCTCGCCGTCCTCCAGGATCGCGCGGAGCTGCTTCAGATGGCCGGGGCGCAGATAGTGGTTGATGTCGCCGAAGGCCGCCTCCGACAGCGCCCGCAGCGCCTCGCGCGACACCACCAGCATGTCCTTCCCCAGGACCTTCTCGACCCTGATACCCTCGGCCGTGATCTTCTTGTAGGGCGTCTCGTCCTTGCCCAGCGGGAACAGCGGGGTGTGCTTGTAGGGCGGAACGGGTTTTGCGGGATCGGGGAAGGCGGTGGGAGCGTTCATGGGCAAATCTCGGGGTTTTGGAGCCCTCGCGGGCCTCTAAGCGTAGAAGCGTTCTAAGCTTTTTTGCCGCGAATGGAAGGCGTTCTGGCGCGGCCGAGGCATCCCGATTCGGCGTCACGACGGCCCTTTTTGGTTGCCGTCGGCCGGGCGCAAACTGGCGATGACCGTCCCCGGCAGGCTCTGGGTGCACCCCTTGCGCTCGGCGCGCGACGAAGGTTGAATGCGCGGCCTAAGGGGCTTTTCATCATGATTTTCAAACTGAACGTCCGCGGCGCGATCCTGGTCGCCGCCGCCATCACCGGCCTTGTGACCCTCGCCTCGCCTGCCCGCGCGGATCGCTGCGATGACAGCGCCAAGGAGCTGGCGAACCAGGTCGAGCGCCTCAAGGTGAATTTCCGGGCCGCCAACACCGTCTACCTCTCGCACCCGGCGGCCAAAGAGCTGTCCGTGGGTTGCCGCGGCGACAGATATTCCATCGAGCTCTATGCCAAGGGCGATCGCAAGCCCACGCCGGAGTTCTTGGCGCTGGTGGGTTCGATGGCGGCGATCGTCTTCACCGTCACGAAGGACGACACCACGACGGGCGCGACGCGCTGCCTGAAGCGGATGGGACTGTTGCGCGGCGACAAGGTCGTCATGCGCTACCGACGGCTCAACATGGAATGCACCCGCACCAAGACGGATGCGTCAATCGCGATCACGCGCGGCAAGGACGAATAGGCGGCACTCGCTTTCTCCTCGCACGCAGTGTCCACGTGACGCGCGCTGTCGCCACATGCTCCGTCATTGCGAGCCAATCGGTCCGCGCGAAGCGCGGCCCGATGACAGGCTCCGCGAAGCAATCCAGAGTCTTTCCGCGGTGGGATTCTGGATTGCTTCGCTGCGCTCGCAATGACGGGGAGAGGGCCGCGGTCCTCTCAAATCGTGCACTCGCGGGACCAAGGACGGCATCCCACCGCACCAACTCCCTCACATTTTAACGATTGGCTTGACGGAAGCTTCGCTCCTCGCGGCGCAGGGTCGATTGATTCCATCTGTGAGGATTTGTGGATGAGCGTCTCTACCGTTGCGCCGCCGCCGATCGCGATCGTGGTGCCGAGCTACGACACGACCAAGCAGCAGGACGACCAGAAGACCAAGGACAACGACCCGACCTACAAGCCGCCGCCGCCCGCGCCGCTGCCGCCGGGTCAGGGCACGCGGATCGATCAGCTCGCCTGATCAGGGCCGGTCAAAGATGAAACGCCCGATCCGGTCGATCGGGCTTTTCGCGTGTCCGGCCGCATCTTCGCCGGATAGCGGGACCAATATCGTGCGCGGCTACTCTGGAACCTGCGCATGATCGCAAAACTGCTGTTGCAGAACACGATCACCACCGTCGCGATGGGCGCGCTGCTGTTCGCTTGCGCCGGGACTTTGCACTGGCCTTCGGCCTGGGTCTTCCTCGCCACCTGCGCCCTGCTCGGCCCGCTCTGCGGCTGGTGGCTTTATCGGGTCGATCCGGCGCTGCTCGCCGAACGTCTGCGGCCGGTCCTGCAAAAGGACCAGCCCGCCGCCGACAAGGCCTTCATGGCCGTCTTCGTCATTGCGATGCTGGCCTGGCTGGCCGCAATGGGGCTCGACCGGCGCACGCAATTCTCCGACATGCCGGTTGCGTTGCAGGCGCTCGGTCTCGTGCTGTTCGTCCTCTCGACGCTGTTCATCCTGTGGGTGTTCCGCGAGAACTCGTTCGCCGCGCCCGTGGTGAAGCTCCAGGCCGAACGCGCACAACGCGTGGTCTCGACGGGGCCTTACGCGCAAGTGCGCCATCCCATGTACAGCGGCATGATCCTGTTCTTCGCCGGCGTGCCACTGCTGCTGGGCTCGAGGTGGGGCCTGGTGATGGTGCCGGTCATCCTCGTCTTGTTTGCGATCCGCATCGGCATCGAGGAGCGCACGCTGCGCGAGGGCCTGCCGGGCTATTCCGACTATATGACGCGCGTGCGCTACCGCCTGCTGCCCGGCGTGTGGTGAGGGCGCATCACCCCCCTCGGCACTGAAAAGCGTTCTCTCTCCTCCGATCGACTGACTTCGCCGCAACCGAACCTCGCTAGAGGGAACCTCGCGCCACAACGGGAGACGCGACGATGTTCTGCAAGCCCCCTGCCCCGACGAGCCCGATCTCGCTCTCGTTTCCGACTCTTCAGACGATCGAGTGGCTCCGAGGCCTTTAGCGCCGCTCGGAGCCACGACGCGTTCGGGCGATTGATCGCGCTCGAAACGGCCGGTCCCGAACGCGGGCTGCCGCCAGCCTCCGTCCGGACCGGCTAATGATCGAGCTCGCGATAACGGCGGAAGATGCCCTGTTCGTTGAAGGGGATCCGGCGCGCGCTCGCAAGATAGGACTTGATGTTCGGCCGCGCGGCGATGCGGTCATGCAGGCCGACGAGGCCGGGAATGTCGGCCTCGAACGACTTCATGCGTTTGGGAAAGGCGTAGCGCAGCCCATCGACGATCTGGAACAGCGAGAGATCGACGTAAGTCAGCCTGCGACCGGTGACATAGGCGCCGCCATTGCCCGCGAGGAGCTCCTCGAAATAGCCGAGATATTTCGGCACGCGCTCGCTCCAGAAATCGGCGGTGCGCTTCTTCGCCGGCGGCTTCTGGTCTTCATAGTACATCGAAGGCCCGAGCGGATGATGGGTGTCGTGGATCTCGACCACGAGATCGGTGATGGTGAGCTGAAGCTGGTGCACCCAGAGTTTCCCCTCTTCCGTCTTCGGCGCGAGCCCATGACGGGCGCCGAGATAGAGCAGGATGTTGGCGGTCTGGCCGATGACGAGCTTGCCCGCTTTCAGGAACGGCGGCGCGAAGGGCGGCGTGCCGCCATGCGCGTCCATCATCTTCATCATCGCAGCTGTGCCGCGCGCCCCCCGCGCGACGTCGACATAAGCCGCCCCCGCCTCCTCCAGCGCCAGCCGCACATATTCGCCGCGGCCCTGGATCTCGGGCCAGTAATAGAGCTCGTATTTCATGGGAGGGGTCCGTGAGCGTGGAAGCGGTCGGACCAATGTAGCATGTGGCCGAAGGTTCCGTGAGAGCGATGCGGAACGGCAGCACCACATACTCCGTCATTGCGAGCGCAGCGAAGCAATCCAGAATCTTTCCGCGGAGACAGTCTGGATTGCTTCGCTACGCTCGCAATGACGCGGGGAGACAGCTGCGCGCCCTAACTCAATTCGCCGCGAAACAATACAGCAGGCCGTCGCCGCCGGTGCTCTTCAGATCGGCCTGCGAGCAGCCGCCGTCAGGACCGCGCGAGGGGTGAGAGCTGTTCCAGGACTTTGACGGCTCGTCGTCGCGCAGGCCCTTACGATCGGCATGGCCGACGACCGCCGCGCCCTGCGCGCTCGACGTCCAGTTCCTGCAGGTCTTGTCGTCACCCGCGGCAAAAGCGCTGCCGTCCGGTTGCGATCCCGTGAGGATATCGTGCCGGTTCGGCGTGTCGCCGGCGCCGTTGATGACCTCGCCCTTCTCGCTGAGTGCGGTCTGCTTGGTGAGATTATTGGCCGCGCCGTGCAGGTCGGCAACGTCCTTGGCAATCACCGCACCCTTGGCATGCGGCTGCATAGCCTGTTGATCTTCCTGTCGCACGTCTACGGCGTGAAGCGCGACGGCGAGATCGTCATCGGGATGCCGTTTACCCACGGCGATCTCGCCAATCTTATCGGATCCACCCGCCAATGGGTGACAGTACAGCTCGCACGGCTCCAGGAGGAAGGTGTGATCAGGTACGACAGATCCGTGATTTCGATCCTGGATCTTTCGACGCTCGGGCAAGAGATGGAATAAATTCCGCCCTTCAGCCGCCAGACTTCAATTCGAACGCCGCTCGGCCTGCACTGGCCTCGAACCGCCGCGCCAGTCCGATCAGCGCGCGATCATGCCAGGCCGGCGCCAGAAGGGTCACGCCCATGGGCATGCCGTTCGGCAATGTCGCGTTCGGAACCGCCACGCCGCAGAGATCGAGCAGATTGGCAAAGTACGAGTAGTAGCCGAGCCGATTGTTGAGGGTGATCGGATCGCGATCCATCTCCTCCAGCGTGAACGGCCGCGGTGCGGTCGGGACCACCAGCGCATCGATACCCGCAAAGATCGCCTCGGCGTCGCGGCGAAGCCGGTGCAACCGGTGAATGGCACCAAACGTGTCGATCGCTGAATAGCCGGCGGCCGAGCCCAGCACGGTCCTCGTGACATCAAGCAGGGAGCCGGAATCGATGTCTATAAGCGAAGCGATAGCCGAGTGCCGCTCCGCGACCCAGGGCCCGCTGAACATCAACTCCCCGGCCCGGCGGAACGGCGCGAAGTCCACCTCGATCGCCGTTCCCCCGATCTGCGTGAAACGCTCGCAGGCACGCTCATAGAGCTCGCCGCACTCCGGCATGCCGAAGCATTCGAGATCGGCGGACGCGATGCGGCCGAGCCGGAAGGATGGCACCGTCCCTGTGGCGAAAGAAAAGGCCCTGGGCAAGCGGCTGTAGGGATCTTCGAAATCGAACCCTTCGATGATTTCGATGATCGCCTCGCCGTCGCTGACGGTGTTGCAGAACACCGAGACGCAATCGATCGTCGGGCAATTCGGCACCAGCCCGCGTGATGACACCAGCCCAACGGTTGGCTTGATTCCGACGATGTTGTTGAAGCCGGCAGGTATGCGGCCGGACCCGCCGGTATCGGTGCCGAGCGCGAACGCGACGTGCCCGGCCGCGACGGCGACCGCGGACCCGGAACTGGAACCGCCCGCAATATAACGCGCATCGGCAACCGACGCGCAGGGGCCATAGGGCGAACGCGCGCCGGACAGGCCTGTGGCGAACTGATCGAGATTGGTCTTTCCGAGGCAGATGGCGCCGGCCGCGGTGAGGCGTTCGACGCTGTGCGCGGAATGCCAGGGCGTGTAGCTGAACGCCGGGCATGCCGCAGTGGTCGGCATTCCCTCGACATCGATATTGTCCTTCACACCGAAGGGAATGCCGAGCAGCGGAAGATTTTCGCCTGTCCGCGCGCGCGCCACGAGCTTACGGCATGCCTCGAGCGCCTCCTCGCGCGGGCGGAGATAGATCCAGCAATTGCGGTCGCGCTCGGCCTCGATCCGGTCATACGCCGTTTCGATCGCCTTCAGCGGCAGGGACGAATTCCTGGCAATGGTTTCGTGATTTGTCCTGGAGCGCGCGACAGACTGACTCACCGAATATCTCCCTCTCTAACCGGCAGGCGCGAAATTGCGGGAGCTCTGCGCGGCCAACAAGCAATTAAGTGCTTCGCGCAAATGGTCGGCCGTATCAGGATATAAGCGGCTCAAAGAAAAAGGGCGCCGTGCCGAAGCACGACGCCCTTGTCTTTAATCTGCGTACGATCAGTTGGTCTGCTGGATCGCCGACAATTCCCAGCCGCTGCCCGGACGGCGGGCAAAGGTCCAGATCTCGGTGGCCTCGCCCGGCTGCTCGCTGCCGGCGACAACCGTACCGCTGTTGCGGTCCAGCGTCTTGTCGGTGAGGGCGAAGCGCAGCGCCACCGTGGCGTATTCGGTCTCGCCTTCGCGCCAGGCTTCCGCGAGGTCGCCCTGCAGCAGCTTCACGTTGCTGGTCTTGTTGACGACGTTGCGCGCGCGGTTCTGGTTAAGGTCCTGCTCGAGATAGGAGACCATCTCCGGCGTCGCGAGCGTGTGCAGCTTGGCCACGTCCTCGTTCGACCAGGCGGTCTGGACATCGCCGAGCAGGCGCTCGAATGCCTCATAGTCATCAGGCTTGATCTCGAGCGGTGCGTTGTTGGCGCCGAAGCCGAAGCCACCAAGTCCACCACCGAGGCCGCCGCCACCGAGGCCGCTGCGGTAATTCGTCTGCGGTCCCGGACCGCTACCTGCGTCAGCATTGGCGTAGGCCGCCTGCTGCGTATGGCGGCGCTGCCACCACGACATCGCAAGCCGCACCACGACCACCACGAGCACGATCTGGATGATCAGGCCCAGGATCGACGACAGGCCGCCGAGGCCACCGAACAGGCCGCCGCCGAACAGCATGCCGAGCAGGCCGGCACCGAGGAAGCCGGCCGCAAGGCCGCCCATGAAGCCGCCGGCGCGGCCGAACAGGCCGCCGCGCGCGGGCGCGGCAGCAGCCGAGTTCATGCCGGCACCCGGCTGGGTGTAGGTCCGGTTGAACTGCGAGGTCGAGCCCGGCGCGGTCGTCGTCGAAGGCGGCGCCGAATAGGTGCGCGAGCCGCGCGAACCCGACGACATGCCACCACCGACGCGGGCGTCGGCGGACGAAATCACCAGCGCGGTCGGCAGCGCAAGCGCCAGCATGACGGCGAGGGTCTTGAAGAGAGTGCGGGAGCGTTGCGAGAAAGTCATGTGCGTTTCCCAAATCCCCGGCATGGGGACGTGCTCCTAAGATGGGCAGACTTCCCGAAAAGTGAAGCCGGTTTCGGAACTTATGGCTGCGGCCCTCAGTCGCGGGGATGTGGCAAAAGCCCATATTTGGCGGGGGTTTGGCCGGGGGTGCTGAGGAACCGCGGTCGCGGGTTACCGGCGGGCTTACGAGGCGAATTCCGCTTTTCCCCGTCATTGCGGAGAACGTGACAAGCGCGCGCCCTCATCCCGCCTTTGCCATCGTCTCCTTCACGGCCGCCACGAGCTGGCTGAGCGTGAACGGCTTTGGCAGGAAGTCGAATTGCTGGCCTTCGGGCAGGCTCTTCTCGAAGGCGTCCTCGGCGTAGCCGGAGACGAAGATGAACCTGATGTCGGGATTCTTCTCGCGCATCGCCTTCAGCAGCGTCGGGCCGTCCATCTCAGGCATCACGACGTCGGAGACGACGAGATCGATCGCACCGCTCTGCTCCTCCAGGACCTCCATGGCCTCGACGCCGTTCTCGGCCTCGACCACGGTGTAGCCGCGCGAGCGCAGGCCGCGTGCGTTCAGCGCGCGCAGGCCCTCTTCGTCCTCGACGAGAAGGATGGTGCCCTGTCCGGTGAGATCGGTGCGCGGCTTGGCCTCCGCCGCCGCAGGCGCGGTCTCCTTCGCGGCGCCATTGGTCGCGCCGACCACTGCTGCGGGCTGCTCCTGCGCCTCGGGCTCGGCGTGATGGCGCGGCAGGAAGATATGGAACGAAGTCCCCTGCCCCGGTTCCGAGTCCACGTAAATGAAGCCACCGGTCTGCTTGACGATGCCGTAGACGGTGGACAGCCCGAGGCCGGTGCCCTTGCCGACTTCCTTGGTCGAGAAGAACGGCTCGAAAATCTTGTCGCGGATATCGGCGGGGATGCCGGTGCCGGTGTCGGCGACCTCGATCCGCACATAGTCCGCGGCCGGCATGCCCTTGTAGGCGAGCTTGGCGGCTTCTTCCGCGGTGACGTTGGCGGTGCGGATGATCAGCTTGCCGCCGTCGGGCATGGCGTCGCGCGCGTTCACCGCGAGGTTGACGATCACCTGCTCGAACTGGGAGACGTCGACCTTCACCGGCCAGAGATCGCGGCCGTGAATGGTCTCGTGCTTGACCTTCTCGCCGATCAGCCGGCGCAGCAGCATGGCGAGGTCGGAGAGCGCATCGCCGAGGTCGAGCACCTGCGGCCGCAGCGTCTGCCGCCGCGAGAACGCCAGCAGCTGCCGCACCAGCGTCGCGGCGCGCGTCGCGTTCTGCTTGATCTGCATGATGTCCTGGAACGACGGATCGGTCGGCTTGTGCGCGTTCAGCAGGAAGTCGTTCGCCATCATGATGGCGGAGAGCACGTTGTTGAAGTCGTGGGCGATGCCGCCGGCGAGCTGACCGACCGTCTCCATCTTCTGCGACTGGTTGATCTGGTTCTCCAGCGCACGCCGCTCGGTGGTCTCGAGCATGTGCACGATGGCCGCCTCGGCGTCGTTCTCGGCGGCATCCACCGGCGTGACGAAGAACTGGCCCCAGCGCTCCTTGGTTCCTTCGAGCGCCACCTCGACCGGCGCGACGTCGGCCTGGCCCTCCGCGGCCTGGTTGATGGCCGTGATCAAAAGGTGCCGGTCGCGCGAATTGACCGCACCGAAGATCGACTTGCTGGCGCTGTCGAGCCCGAGGGCCTGCCCGAGCTTGGCGTAGCGCGCGTTGGCGCGCACGACGTTGCCGCCGCGGTCGACGGTCGCGATCGCCATCGGGGTGTGGTCGAAGAAACGCATGAAGCGCACTTCGGCGGCGCGGTCGGGATCGCTGCGCTCGTCGCGGGCACGGCTGATGACGAGCGTGCGCGACGGCCCCGGCGCGCCGTCGGCGCCGAAGGCGAGCTTGTGATAGAGCCGCACCGGCATGGTCTTGCCGGTGCGCATGCGCAGGTCGATGTCGAAGACTTCCGTCTTCACCTCGCCCGGCACCGCCACGATCGCGGTGAGCAGCGAGGCGCCATCGCCGGAGACGATGTCAGTGAGCTTCAGCCCGCCCGAACCGATCTCGGCGAGATCGTAGTCGAGCCAGTTCGCCAGCGTCGCGTTGACATAGGCGAGCTCGCCGGCCGGATTGACCGAGAAGAAGCCGCAGGGCGCGTGATCGAGATATTCGATCGCGTGCTGGAGTTCCTGGAACACGTCCTCCTGGCGCTCGCGGTCGCGGGTGATGTCGGCGATCGACCACACCGCGTATTTCGCCTCGCGCTTCCCGGTGCCGAGCGGGCGCACCCGCATGCGCAGCCAGCGGCCCTGGCTGCCGTCATGGCCGGAGATGCGCACCTCTTCCTGCTGCCGTTTTCCTTCGCGCGCGGCCTTGAGCAGGCGGAACACGGCTTCGGAGACGTCGGGGTTGCCGATGAAGACGCGCTCCACGGGCCGCACCTCCTGCGGTCCGCTTGCGCCGGTGAGCGTCAGATAGGCGGCGTTGGAATAGACCACGTGGCCGCGAGGATCGGTCACGGCCAGGCCGTCGAAGGCGTGGTCGGCAATGCGCCCCATCACGGGATCGTCGAGACTGCGGTCGACGAAGCGGATGATGCCGGCGGCGAAGGCGAACAGGTTGAACAGGCCGACCATCGCCAGCACGGCGAGGATGCCAAGGATATAGGGCTGCGCCTGCGCGCGCCCGAGCGTCATCAGCCCGACGGCGACGGCGACGAGGCCGGCGGCCACCAGCAGCACCAGCGCAATGCTGCCCGAGCGCGGCGACGGCTCGTGCGCCGCAACGGGCTCGCGTGTGAGTTCGTGGTCGGTCTCGGCAGTCATTTCAAGCTGGCACAGCCTGTCGGCAGAGAATCAACGCGCTACGGGGCGCGTGGGGTCCTCCCTGCCTGAATCGGACCCGCAGGCGCAAGGGCAGCAAGGGCGAAAGGTACGCTGATTCCCAGATTACGGCCATTTCCGGTACTTTTCGGGTATTTTATCCGCGTCCGACGCCGAATCCGTGCTTCAGCCGCATGACGTAACCGATGACCTCGGCGACCGCATGGTAGTGCTCGGTCGGGATTTCCTGGTCGATTTCGACGGTGGCGTAGAGCGCGCGGGCGAGCGGCACGTTCTCGACGATCGGGATGTCGTGCTCGCGAGCGATCTCCCGGATCTTGAAGGCGAGGTTATCGACGCCCTTGGCAACGCAGATCGGCGCAGACATCCCGCGCTCGTAGGACAGCGCAATCGAATAGTGGGTCGGGTTGGTGATGATCACGGAGGCCTTGGGAACCGCCGCCATCATGCGCTTCTTGGAGCGCTGCTGGCGCAATTGCCGGAGCTTGCCCTTGATGTGCGGGTCGCCTTCGGACTGCTTGAACTCTTCCTTGATCTCCTGGAGCGACATCTTCTGCCGCTGGAACCAGCTGCGATACTGGAAGAAATAGTCGCCAATGGCGATGATCGCGAGCGCCGCGACCACTGCGCCGAGCAGATGAATGGTCAGGCTGGTGCTGGCGCCCAGCATGGCGGCCGGATCGAGCCTGACCATCGCCTCCATGCGATGGCGCTCCGGCCACAGGACCACGGTCATGACCGCGCCGAGCACGATCAGCTTGCCGAGCCCCTTGAGGAAGTTCGCGGCCGCCTGCTTGCCGAAGATGCGCTTGAAGCCCTCGGCCGGTGACAGCTTGCTGAATTTGGGTTTCAGGGATTCGGCCGACCAGACCAGGCGATGCTGGAGCACGTTGCCGGCAATCGCCGCCAGCACCAGCATCAGCAGGGGCACGCCGATTGCTGCGAGCACGGCGACCTCGATCTGCTGCATCAGCGCGAGCAGAGCCCTGCCGTCGGTCTTGATCATCCAGGAGTTGGCGAGCAGGTTGCGCATCGGCGTCACCAGCCCGCTGCCCACCGAGCCCGAGAAGGTGGAGACCACGAGCGTGCCGCCCGCGATCATGAACCAGGTGTTGATCTCCTGGCTCTTGGCGACGTCGCCGCGTTCGAGCGCCTCTTCGAGACGCTTTTGTGTCGGGTCTTCTGTTTGACTGTCGGGATCGTTGTCGTCTGCCATCGATCACCTATCTGAGCGGCATCATCTGGTGCATGACACCGATGAAATAGTCGAGATACGTGCCCATCATCGCGGTGAGCACCACGGCGAGCACCAGGAAGCCCACGAAGATCGACAGCGGCACGCCGACGAAATAGACCTGCATCTGCGGCATCAGCCGCGCCAGCACGCCGAGCCCGATGTTGAAGACGAGGCCGAACACCAGGAACGGTCCGGAAAGTTGCAAGCCCAGGCTGAACGCCGCGGCAAAGGCGCGCGTCGCCAGCGAAGCGACGTCGCCGCTCGATACGGTCTCGCCGGGCGCGAAGATCGTGTAGCTGTCGTTCAGCGCGGCGATCACCAGATAATGGCTGTCGGTGGCAAACAGCAGCGTCACCCCGAGCATGGTCAGGAAATTGCCGACCAGCACGCCCTGCTGTCCCTGTGTCGGATCGACCGAAGTGACGAAGCCGAGCCCCATCTGCTGCGCGATCACGGCGCCCGCGACCTGAAGCGCCGACAACGTCACGCGCGCGGTCGCCCCCAGCACGATGCCGATCACGATCTCATGCAGCATCATGACCAGCAGCGGCGCGATCGAGCCCATGTCGACCTGGTAGGCGTTGCGATGCAGCGGCAGGATGATCAGCGTGAGCAGCAGCGCGATCGCCAGCTTGATCCGCGTCGGAATGTTGGTCTCGCCCAGCCCCGGCAACAGCATCACCATCGCACCGACCCGGGCGAAGGCGAGCATGAAGGAAGCGGCGAGCGCCGGCAGCAGCGAGACGTCGATGCGCATGTCGGGCGCATTGTGCCTCAGCCGCCGATGATTCGCGACGAGATCCGCATCATGTGGGAATGGAGTGCGTCGGCCATGAACGGCAGCGCCAGCAGCATCGTGGCGAAGATGGCCAGGATCTTCGGCACGTAGATCAGCGTCTGCTCCTGGATCTGCGTCAGCGCCTGGAACAGCGACACGACGACGCCGACCACGAGGCCGACCACCATCAGCGGCGACGACACGATCACGATGGTCCAGATCGCATCACGCGCGACGTCGAGGGTCTCAGGTCCGGTCATGTGCAGAATTCCTTGTTCATTTCTCGCCTCCTCACCGCTGTTCCGAGCGAAGCAAAGGCTTATCCCCGTCTTTGCGAGCGCAGCGAAGCAATCCAGACTGTCGCCAGCGGAAAGATTCTGGATTGCTTCGCTGCGCTCGCAATGACGATTGGGGCGAGCGCGAGCGCCAAAAATCAGATCGGCATCTTCATGATGTCTTCATAGGCCGCGATCACGCGGTCGCGGACCGAGACCAGCGTGGACACCGCGACGTCGGTGTCGGCGACCGCCGTCACCACGTCCATCACGTTGGCCTTGCCGGCGGCCATCGCCACCGTCTGGGCGTCGGACTTGCGGCCGGACTCCATGACGCTGCCGACGGCGTCTTTCAGGAGCGACGCGAAGGACTGCCCGCTCGCTTCGCCGCCCTTGCCGGCGCCGCTGTTCTCCAGCACGCGGGCGAGGTTGGCATAAGCATTGGCTGCGATTGTCGGTGATGCCATGGCTCAAATGTCCTGTTCAGCTCTTGAGGATGTCGAGCGTGCGCTGGATCATCCGGCGCGTCGCACTGATGATGTTGAGATTGGCCTCGTAGGACCGCTGCGCGTCGCGCATGTCGGTCATCTCGACCACCGAGTTCACGTTGGGATATTTGACGTTGCCGGTCGCATCGGCGGCTGGATTGTTCGGCTCGAATTTGGTGCGGAAGTTCGACTGGTCCGGCTTGATCTTGCCGAGGGTGACGACCTGCGCGTCGAGCGTGCGGTCAAGCGCGGAGGAGAAGGTCGGCACCTTGCGCCGGTAGGGATCGCCGCCTGATGTCTGCGAGGTCGAATCCGCGTTCGCGATGTTCTCCGAGATCACCCGCATGCGCCCGGCCTGCGCGCGCAGGCCGGAGGTCGCGATCGCCATCGAGCGGGCAAAGTCGCTGCTGTCATTCGCCATGATGCGCTTCCTCTACCTCTAACCCTTCCCGATCGCGGTCTTGAGCAGACGCAGGCTCTTGGAATACAGCGAGGTCACCGCCGCATAGTCCATCTGGTTGCTGGCGGCCTTCATCATCTCTTCCTCGATATTGACCGCGTTGCCCGCGGGACGGGTCTCGAAACCTGCATTCCTGTTCTGGTCGAACGCCGAGGCAGCACCTGACGGCGTCATGTGGGAGCCGCTGGTGCGGGTGAGCGCCAAGGGGCCCATCGAGCCCGTGACCGCCCCCGCCTTGTCGAGCTTCGGCTCGACGAGGTCGCGCGGCCGGAATTTGGGCGTATCGGAATTGGAGACGTTCTCGGACAGGACGCGCTGGCGTTCCTGGTGCCACTGCATCTTGGTGCGAAGCGCCGACAGCTCCGGGAGATCGTTGATGGACATCGTTGCGGCTCCTTCCGCCTCTCGGACCAAAGGCCCGAAGCTAGGCAGAATTTGCCGCGTGTATGGTTAACAGGTGGTTAAAGATGGCGTCGATGCATGCCCCTTGACGGAACACCACTTTGCGCCCCCGTGATTCTACGCATCCAAAAGTGGCATTAACCCAACCGTTTGGCGGGCCATGCACAGGCCAAGAAGTCGTTTTGGATCGAGCGATTCATAGGTTATTAAGAGCTGGGGACGGCAAAACTTGCCGTGGGACGTTAAGAAATCGCAGTTTGGGGCATCCCACGCCGATGGTCGGCGCGTCTGACCATGGGCACGAGAAAAGCGCCATTTGTCGGGGACAAGTATGCAAGGCAGCCCAATCACCTTCATCGTGGCGTTCATCGTCGTTCTGGCGTTGATCGGCGTCGCCGCATGGTTGGTTCGCCGATTCGCCACCAGCCGGCTCGGTGCCAACACCCAGCGCGGCCGGATGCCCCGGCTTGCCGTGATCGATGCCGCAGCGGTCGATGGCCGGCGCCGCCTGGTGCTGGTCCGGCGTGACAATGTCGAGCATCTCCTGATGATTGGCGGTCCCACCGACATCGTCGTCGAGCCCAATATCGTGCGCGCCGCGCCCGGCCGTGACCAGCTTCCGCAACGTTCCAATGCCGCCGAACCGCCGCGCCTTGCCCCGATGCCCGATACCAGCAGCTGGACCGACGAAGCTCCGCGGCCCGAACTGCTCGATCATCCCGAACCGCAAATGCCCGAGCCGCCGCCGCGTCCGCGTCCCTCCTTCGCCGACGAGGTACGCCGACCCGCTCCCGCACTGGCCGAGCGCCGCAACGAACCGCCACTGGCCGGCTTTCCGCCTGAGCCGATCCTGCCGCCGCGCCCCGAGCGCGAGGCACGCCCCGAGCCGGTTCCGCCGCGCATCGCCCGCAGCGAGCCTCCGCTGATGCCACGTCCCCCGCGGCAGAGCGAGCCGGTGAAAGTGCCGCCGGTGCGCGCCGAGCGCGCGGCCGCGCCACCGCCTCCTCCGCCCGCGCCGCAGGCTCCACCCGTTCCGCCGCCGGCCCCCGCTCCTGCCGCGCCCTCGAACGCCGAGCAGAATCTCGCCGAGATGGCGCAGCGTCTCGAAGCCGCG
The DNA here is from genome assembly GCF_052588265.1 of Bradyrhizobium sp. Pa8. Classification (NCBI taxonomy): domain Bacteria; kingdom Pseudomonadati; phylum Pseudomonadota; class Alphaproteobacteria; order Hyphomicrobiales; family Nitrobacteraceae; genus Bradyrhizobium; species Bradyrhizobium sp. Pa8. The sequence continues at coordinate 6,349,440 of NZ_CP176767.1, forward strand.
CTGCGTCGCCCCGCCGGCGAGACGGTTGCGCCGGAGCCGCCCGCGCCACCGCCGCCCCGCGCCGCACGCAGCGAGCCGCCAGCACCCCCGGCTCCGCCCGCAAAGCCGGCCGCGGAGAAGACCAGCTTTGAAAATCTCGAAGACGAGATGGCCTCGCTGCTCGGCCGTCCGAAGCCGTCTTCGTGAGGCTGCCGGCCCTCCCGCGTAGAGTTGTTTTTCTTTCTGTCCTGATCGCCGCGGCTTCGCTCGCGATGCCTGCGCATGCGCAGGACATCAGCATCAATCTCGGCGGTCAGGGGGGCGGCGGCGTCACCGAGCGCGCGATCCAGCTCATCGCGCTGCTCACGGTGCTGTCGATCGCGCCGTCGATCCTGATCATGATGACGTCATTCACGCGTATCGTGGTCGTCTTGTCGCTGCTGCGCACCGCGATGGGCACGGCGACCGCGCCGCCGAACTCGGTGATCATCGCGCTCGCGATGTTCCTCACCTTCTTCGTGATGGGACCTGTCCTGCAGAAGTCCTACGACGAGGGCATCCGCCCGCTCGTCGCCAACCAGCTTGGCGTCGAGGATGCGCTCCAGCGCGCTTCCGTCCCCTTGCGCGGCTTCATGCAGAAGAACGTACGCGAGAAGGACCTCAAGCTGTTCCTGGATCTCTCCGGCGAGCCGCCGCCGGCCACGCCGGATGACCTCGCCCTGCGCATCCTCGTCCCCGCCTTCATGATCTCCGAGCTGAAGCGCGCCTTCGAGATCGGCTTCCTGCTGTTTCTCCCCTTCCTGATCATCGACCTCGTCGTCGCCTCCGTGCTCATGTCGATGGGCATGATGATGCTGCCGCCGGCAACGATCTCGCTGCCGTTCAAGCTGATCTTCTTCGTGCTGGTCGATGGCTGGTCACTGGTGGCGGGAAGCCTGGTGCAGAGTTACGGGGGCGGATAACTGCGGCTCCATCCGCCGTCATGCCCCGGCTTGCCGTCTTCGCTGAAGCTTTGCCGGCCGAGCGCCCTGGTGGGCCCGGCGTAGCCTAGCGGAGCCGGGACCGGGGCATCCAGTACGCCGCGGCCTTTCGATTTCATCACTGCGGTCTCTGGAATACTGGATCGCCCGATCGAGTCGGGCGATGACACCGAGAACGTGGCGTACAGTGAGACGGCGTCGACAGCGCCCCTACCCCTCCACGTCATATTGCTTGCTGAGGTGATCGCCGATCTGCACCAGCATGGCGACGCTTTCGGGGAAGCCCGGCTTATCCGTCGCGGCCTGGTCGGCATCGGCGCGGAATTCCCAGCTGTCGCCGTCGCGGACGATCGAGAAGACGAGGTCATCCGGACCATCGGCATGGACCTTCAATTCGGCCCGCGCCATGGCGATGAGTTCGGCTTCGGTCTTGGCAGGCTTGCTCATATCGACGCTCTCCCGGCATGAAGACGCGCAGGTTGCCGCTTCAACGGGCACCTGTCGAGAGGCCTCGTGGTAGCAGGGTTCCTACCGCGTCATCTTGATCTGCCGCACGACGGGGATCGTGGGCAGCGAGCCGGTGTGGTCGGCCTCGTCCTTGGCTTGCGGCGAGGCCGGCGCGCGGGCGGTTGCGTCGGGGAAGCGCTGCTTCATCTCGCGCAGGAAGCCGTCGAGCGTGTCGACGCTGGCAGCGAGCTTGGCGATCTCGGCGAATTCGGCGCTGGAGGACGCTGCCGGCTTGCTCGCGATGTCGAAGGCGACCCGGTCCGCACTCTCGCTCATCAGCGGCGCATATTTCTCGCGGAAGCGCGACAGGCCGATCGAATCGTCGGCAAGCGCATAGCCGACGGCGGCGCGGATGATGTCGCTCTTCTCCACCGCGTTGAGCGGCTTGAAGTCGCGGAAGCGGTCGCCGTAATAGAGCTCGATCTGCTCGGCGGATTCGCGCCAGCGCCGCGCCGCCCAGAAGATGTCGGAGCGCAGGCGGAGCACCTCGCGCCCGGAAACGTTCGAGACGATGTCGAGCGCGAGATCGTGGCGGCCGACGTCGCTCTGCGCGCGCGCCTCGAGCAGCAGCCGCTGCTGCCGCAGCTCGCCGGAGAGATCGCTGATGCGGCTCGCGCGCAGCGCCGAGATCGCCATGTCGGGCTTGCGGTTGGCGAGGTAGATCATGGACAGGCGCGCGGCGACCTGGGCGCGGGCTGCGCCTTCGAGGCGATGGTCGACCTGGTACTGCAACAGCTCGGCGGCTTGGTCGAGCAGGTCGATCGAGGCGAGACGGTCGGCGAGGCGGCGGATCAGCTCGTCGCCGCGGCGGCCGATCGGCGTCAGCTCGCGGAACTCGTAGAACATCCCGAGCGCCTCGACCGGCGGCAGCTCGTCGCCCTTGGGCCCCAGGAAGATCTGCGTGAACAGGTCGGAGGCGAGGTCCTGCGCCTGACGCGAGGCCTCGGCGTTCGGCTGGAGCCTTGTCGCTGTGCGCGCCGCCCTGAGCGCGTCCCTGTAGCGCCCGTTCTCGGCATAGATCTGCGACAGCATCTGGAGCGTCTTGACCTCGATCGAGTCGCCCCGCCAGGTCATCGACAGCGTCTCGAGCTCACGCAGCGCGTCTTCCTTGCTGATCTCGTCGCGCTTCTGCCGTAGCGCCACTTCGAGCTGCTTGGCCTCGGCCGCCGCCTGACGATCGTTCGAGGCGACCGCGAATTTGTAGTCGTCGAGCGCGTCCTTGTCGTGGCCGAGCGCCTCGGCGAGCCGGCCGCGCAGCACGGCGAAGCCGGGCGCCGCCTCGGGCGATATGCCGACCACCTCGATCTCGCTGCGGCGCTTGGAGGCGCCGGCATAATCCTTCACCTCGAGCGAGGCGCGCATCGCCTCCATCGTCACGATGCGCTGGATGTCGATCGGCAGCGAGGCGATGGCGGATTCGACGTTCTTGAACTTCTCGCGCGCATCCGCCCACTTGCCCTGGCGCGAATAGGCGAGCGCCTTCCAGAGTTGGGAATCGTGGCTGTTACCGATCACGGGATTGGCGAGGTCCTTCAAGCCCTGCGCTGGCCGGCCGATCAGGATGTTCGCGATCGCATGCATGATCAGCGCGCCGCTCTCCTCCTTGTTGAGGGGATCGGCCAGCATCAGGTCGGTCATCGACTTGGCTTCGTGGTACATGGCGCGCGACATGTAGAACTGTGCGAGATCGAGCCGCGGCAGCGAGCGCTGCGCCGGCTCGACGGCCGCGATCGCCGTGATCAGACTACTCTGGCGCGTCCAGAAATCCTCCGACTGGCCCTTGCGCCAGCCTTCCGGACTGAATACCGGCCGCACCGCGGTCGGCGCGCGCTCGGCGGAGATATCGACCGGCGAGAGCGTCAGTCCGCCCTTCTTGCCGAGAATGACCTTGTCGGATCCAACCTCGACGCCGACCTCGTCGGAGTTCGGCCGGATCGCGATGCCGTGCGCGGATTCGAGCAGCGAGAGATCGACGAGATCCTGCCGCTTGATGAAGCCGCGCACCGGCCGCTGCCCGGTGACGACATAGAGCGTGTCGCCGGCGTCGGGATCGGTCAGCTTGTGCAGCAGGCCCGGATTGGCGAAGGGGATCGCGATATTGGCGAGCGCGGGGTCGGTGATGTTGCGCGACATCATCAGCGGCAGCGGCGTCGCCTGGATCTTGTCGGCGAGCGTCAGGAGCCAATTGGTCTCCTTGCCGACCTCCTCGCTCGTCAGCGAGTAGACCAGCGGCCGGGTGAGACGGATGCGGACCGCCTGCCCCTTGTCGAGCGGCATGCGGCTGACCTCGCCGATCATCGCACCGCCCCGGCTGCGGATCGCCTCGACGTCGATCGGCTTCGGCGTATCGAACACCAGCCACACCGTATCGCCGCGGCGGAACGCCGCCGCAGGTGTTGCCACCTGAAGCGGGAAGATCACGCGCAAGCCATCGCTGTCGCGGCGGACATCGACGCTGGCGACGGTGGGCTGCGGCGCGGTCGGCGCCTCGGCAGGTGCGGCCTTGACGCTTTCCTTGACCGGCTCCTTTGCAGCCTCCTTCAAGACCTCCTTGGGCGCTTCGACGACGGCAGGCGCCATCGGCGCGACGGGAGCGGCCGGCGCGGCGGCCTCCGCGGGCTTGGGAGCTTCGGCCGTGGGAACCGGCGCAGGCTTCGATGCTTCGACGGGCGGCATCGCCGCCGGAGCTTCCGGCTTCACCTCGGGTTTGACATCGATCTTCGATTCGCGCGCGATCGTCTCGGACGTCGGCGGCGCGATCTCGCGATGGACCTCCTTCGGCTTCTCGGCCGCCGGCTTTTCCGGAGCCGGTCCATGGCTTTGGGCCACTGGCTTTGCCTGCGCGATCACCGCCTCAGCCGTCGCCGCGGTCTTGCCCTTGTCGGGTTGGAAGGAGATGTCGACGACGTAATTCTTCTCGTCGCGGAAGGAGTGCACGTCCGAATCGCCGATCAGCGCGATCTCGACACTGGTCTGGTCGATGTCGGACTTCTGCTTGATCGAGGCGACGTTCGGAGGCGCGGCGACGACGGCGTCCGCCAGATCGAAATTGAGGCCAGCATTGAACGCAAGCGTGAGCTTCTGCTCGTTGAGCACGGAGGAGACGCCGACGCCGTCGGGCATCTCGAACACGAAGCGCACGAAAGTCGGCTGCACCGAGGCGCGCACACGGATCTGCGGACGCTTCTTGGTCTCGGCCGCGGCGCGCTGGGCGCGCAAGGCCCGTTCGGCGACACGCGCACGCTCGGCCAGTTCCTTGACCACGTCCATGGGCAGGCTTGGCGGCGGCCCCTTCCAGCCCTCCGGCAAGAGATCGATGAAGGTGCGCTCGCCGGCGTTCATGGTGTTAACGGTGACGCGCCGCGCCAGCGACAGGCGGATGGCGCTGCCGTCGGGATCGCGGCGAGCAGAATTGACGTAGTCGGGCGCACCTTCCGGAACGCGATCGACGGGAACGTCGACCGCCCGGTCGAAGCGAATGATGAGAATGGAGCCGGCCGTCGTCACCTCGGAGGGAACGTCCTCGCCCAGCTTGATCACCAGACGGGCAAAGCCGCCACCGGCCGCGAAGGTCGCCTCGCCCCGGACCACATCGGCGGCGCGGGCGGGCGCACCGAGGCCGACGAGCAGGCAGGCCGCCAGCACGGGTGCCTTGCGGACATGACGCGACAGCCCCCGCGCCAAAGCGCGGGCTCGCGACATAAATCCAGCGGCAGCCTTCTGCGCCATTGGCGACGTTTCTTCCAATTCGGCGGTCCATGCCGGCACTGGCGCCGGCCCGTGCCGTCGACTGTAGGTTTTGCCAATTAAGGACTTGTTAATGCTGTAATGACGAATTCACCCGGCACAGTGCGTCGCGACGCCTGCTTGCGGGCTCGGGCGTTCGTGCTGCGAAATCTGGAGAGCAAGTGGTTAAGGAGGTGTTAACATCCCGTCGTCCGCACCCATCAGGAATGCCGATCAAACCCCGCGATTGGCCGGTAATGCATTCAACTTGCCTCGCGCTTCGCGAATTGACTGCAAGGTCAATCGCTTTTCCGAGATTCGGCGCTCGATGTACTCACGCTCGAGATCCGTCAGCGGCGTGTTCAACAACCGCTGATAGCGGCGAATGCTATCGTCGTGAGCCCGAATGAGCGCGAACCTTGCATCCATATTCACCTCCGATTCGTTCCGCCTCACCGGGCCAACTCAGTCGTAATCGACGCCATAACGCGCGAACTCGTCGCCGATGTTCTTCTGAATTGTCCTAGCAGTCGAAATGTCAGATTTTCCGCCGATCGCATCGCCTTGCTTCAGCTTGGCAAGGCCGCGGCCAAACAGCGCGCTCGCCAGTTCCGGGGTGGCTCGCAGGGCAGAATTGTAGTCATCGATCGCCGCACCGAACTCACCCATCTTCAGGTGGATCAGCCCACGCGAGTCGTACACGGCAGCGCTGGTCGACCCCGATTGAAGCGCTCTGTCGCAATCCTCCAACGCTTCTCGCGAGGCACCCAGAACCGCCCGGGTCCAACATCGTCCGCTCCATGCCGCCCGCGAGGCGGGCTGGAGACGGATTGCCTCGTCGTAATCATGCGCCGCGCGCTGGTGGTCGTTTTTCTTCAGGTAGGCTCCGGCGCGGTTGACGAAGGCAGCGCCGTAGCCGGGATCGAGCTTGATCGCATCGTCAAAGGCTTCGATCGCGAGCTCATATTCGCGTCTCCTCAGGTGAGCCACGCCGCGGTTGTTGAAGGCCTTTGCGTATGTCGGATTGAGTGCGATCGACTGATCGAAATCGCTGATGGCGCTGTCGTAGTCGCCCTTTGCAGTGTAGGCGTTGCCGCGATTGTTGTACGCGATTGCCAGAGCTGCCGTCGAGCCTGGACGCGCCTGTATGAAAGTCGTGCAGGCACCGATCCGGGCATCGAGCGAGGTGGTACCCGTCCCGTTGCACAGTTCGATATTGCTGAGATAGCTGTCCTTCACCTTGGAGCTTTGGGCCACGACCGGCAAGCCGACCAACATCAGGACGACAAGCGCCAGTCCGCCTTCGGCAACGGAGGATCCTGGTTTCATGTCAGGCTCCCGATCTTCTGAGATCTGGCGATTGCACCGGCTGGGACCAATTCTCTAGCAGCCGCGGCAGATGTTCAGATTGAGCCTTCGCTCGGCCCTTTTCTCGGGTGGGCGTGTCCCCGCAGCGCCGGGCTTCTTCGCATATTTGTCCTTGCCCTCTTCGATCAGAGTGGAGAACTTGGTGGTCCCGTCGTCCGAGATTTCGACGTGAGGTGTGGTGCCTCGAATGCCCATCGTCGCGACCGGCGTTTCGATCTTCATGTCGCCGGTCTTCGCAACCTGGCCGGCAACAAAAACGAACGTACCCTTGGTCAGGTTGAAGACTGTCGAATTGGACTTTCCACCCGGCTCGTAGACGTATTCGTCCAATGTCATGCGGGCGTTGCTCGACAAGTTGAACGAAGTTCCATCCACGAAGTTGATGCCGACTCGACTGTCGGCACCGGTTCGAACCAAATCGCCCAAATAGACGAGATCACCGATCTTCGTCTGGATGGGTTCGCCCCCGACGTTTGCCTGGACAATGGCGGCGCCCGCATGCTCGATGATGACCGAGCCATCGGCTGTCACAACTTTCCCGATTGGCTTTGACGACGAGTCCAGCACAGCACGCCGCGGAGAATCGTCCTGCGCCTGAACCGGGCGGGGTGACGAGGCGGCCAGCGCAAGCACGAGACCTGCCACGAGAACAATCGTTGCACGAGTGCCCATGGCTTCCTCCTTTTCGAAGATATGATCCTCGAGCATCCGAACGGCTCCGACAGCGCCGGCGAAAGCCATCGGGGATAATGGCAGACCAGCCACCGCAAACCACGACAGCCAAAATGGTTATTGCGGGGTAATCCGAATGGCTGATCGCCGTGTCCAAAAGAGTCACTATCCGCGCCGGGCAATTTCAAACAGCCTTCGGCGCTGAAAGCGGTGCCGTCGGCGAAACGACAGCAATTCTGCCGTGATCGGCTCGGCGGAATTCTGGGAAACCACGTCTTTTAGCGGGCATGGCTGAGGTTGCCGGCACAAAATTGTTCCCGATCGCGTGACGCGGCAGGCCGGCCAAGATGCGGCGGCATAGGGCGACGCCTGAGGCCGACCGCTCGGGCAATCGAGGTTGAAAAATGGCCGTCACGTCCACTGGAGAGCACGGGGACGAGCGCGAAGCGGCTGCGGGCCTGCATCGCCGCGTGAAGACGGCGAAGAGCAATCCTCCTGATGTACCCGCTATTCAGTCTCATGAGCGAGCCTCTGCCGGCCGTTTCGGGATGCTGTCGCTCACGGCATTGCTCTTCTCGATGATCAAAGAGGTCAGGGCCGCAGACCCGAACGCAACGTTCCTGGACGACGATACGATTACATACAAGGACTTTGCACACGGCGCGTTCGAGCTCACGACCAAGGAATCAACCCCGCGGCACATCATCGTCGAGGACCCCGGCCAAACGGTCGTGCTGAGCAAGGTCGGCTCCGGGCTTACCGTGAACCAGCTCGACAACAGCCCCACGCGCATGGAGGAGCTGCGGGTGGCCCAGCAGGAGGCGCTCGAAAATTTATCGAAGGGATTTGGCAAGAACGGGTCCGGCACGCCTCCGTTCGTCGAATCTCTGCCGCTGGAGCCGATCAATTTCATAGCGCCCGCGGCGCCAAACGCACTGCCACCGTTGCAACCGATCATCGTCACGGTGCCCGACATCATCACGCCCGTGCGGACGCCGCCGATCTTGAATGCGCAGGCGGGCCCGCTTGAACTCGACACGGTCGTGTTCGACGTCTTCACCGCAACAACGGGAACGTTCAGCGCCAGCAGCTCCAGCTCCAACGCCGCACTGACTTTCGGCATCAGTGGAGGCGCTACGGGCGCTACCGCGCTGCAGGGAGCGATCTACGACGTATCGAAGACCAGCTCTTATGGCACGCTTTATCTGAACAGCACGACTGGCGCCTATGCCTTCGTTCCCGACAGTGGCGCGATCAATGCGCTGAAGGCGCCGACCACCGATAGCTTTGTGATCACCGTGTCCGACGGGTCGCTTTCGGCTGAACAGGCCTTCACGATCAACATCAACGGAGCCGACGACGCGGCGATCATCTCCGGCACGACGACCGGCGCGTCAATCGAACTCGGCGGCGTCGCCAATGCCGTATCCGCCCCAGCTGCCACAACCGGCAAGCTTACGGATGTCGACGTCGACGACCCCGCCAATACTTTCGCGGCCGTCAAGTCCCCGACGAAGAGTGCACACGGCTACGGCACGTTCACGATGACCGCCGATGGCGTCTGGAGCTACACGCTCGATCAATCCAACAGCGCGGTGCAGGCTCTCAACGTCGGCCAGACGCTGACCGACACCTTCACGGTGACCAGCATCGGTGGGACCCCGCAGTTGATTACCATCACGATCAACGGCTCCAACGATGCTGCCGTCATTTCCGGGACGACGACCGGCACCCTAACGGAAGCCGCGTATGGGAAGCCCGGGACCTCGACCGCGACCGCGACCGGCAAGCTTGCAGATGCGGATGTCGACAATACCCCCGACAGCTTCACGCCGGTGACCTCGCCAAGGGCGAGCGACCACGGTTACGGTTGTTTCCGGATGACGGCTGACGGCGTCTGGACCTACACACTCGATAACACCAATTGCGCCGTGCAGGCGCTGAACGCCTACGACACCCTAACCGACACCTTCACCGTGACGACCATCGACGGCACCGCGCAGGTGGTGACGATCACCATCCACGGCGCGAACGATCCGGCCATCATCCGCGGCTGCATCACTGGCTCGGTGACGGAGCCCGATTGCGGGGAACACGGCAAGCCGACGGCGAGCGGCAGACTGACTGACACCGACGTCGACAACGCACCCAATACGTTTACGCCGGTCTGTTCGGCGACACCGAGCGCGGGTGGCTACGGCACTTTCACGATGACCGCCGCCGGAGTATGGACCTACACGCTCGACACCGCCAACTGTGCCGTGCAGGCGCTGAACGTCTGCGACACCCTGACCGACACCTTCACCGTGACCACCATCGACGGCACCGCGCAGGTGGTGACGATCACCATCCACGGCACGAACGATCCGGCCATCATCCACGGCTGCATCACCGGCTCGGTGACCGAGCCCGATTGCAGGGAATACGGCAAGCCGACGGCGAGCGGCAGACTGACTGACACCGACGTCGACAATGCGCCGAACACATTCACGCCTGTCACTTGTGCGACACGGAGCGCGGGCGGCTACGGCACTTTCACGATGACCGCCGCCGGTGTGTGGATCTACACGCTCGACACCGCCAACTGTGCCGTGCAGGCGCTTCCTTCCTGCGAGACTTTGACCGACACCTTCACGGTCACGACCATCGATGGGACGGAACAGGCCATAGCCATCACAATCCACGGTGCCGACGATCACGACCATTTTGGCCACGCGGCAGCTCCCGATACCGCCTATCCGCCCCACGCCGCCGCGCTCCCCGAAGACAATACGGCTGCGGGAGCTTTTGCCGCCGGTCCGACGGTGGCTGCGAGCACTCATGACGCAAACACTGATGGCATCAGTGTCTCCGCCGAAAGTCCGGATCATGGCAAGATCGGCACAAACGGCGGTTGCGACACCTGTCACGACGGGCACGAACAGACCCTTCTTGCCGGCGGCTCCAGAGACGATCATTTCGTCTTTGCCTCGACGTCAAATTCCAGCGCAGCGCGCCCTGATATCATCTCTGGTTTCAAGGCAGACTCTGAGCGGAGCGACCTGATAGCGCTCGGCGCGCTCACCCTCTCCGTGCTGGCACTCGACCCCTCCAGCACGACGGTGCCCGCACATACGATCGCCTGGCTCTACGACAGCTCGGCGAACCAGACCATCGTTTACGTCAATCCGACGGATCAAAGCCTGACCATCGGCGATTCCAGTCTGGTGGAAATTCATCTCGACGGCTTCTCCACCGTCCAGACGTCGGATTTCATGCTCGCGCTGGAAACGTCCGGTCATGCGATGGCAACCGAGCCGGCTAATCTGGAACCGGGCGCGGACAACGGCGCGACCGATAACCCGACGACGGCGAGCAGTTTCTCATCAGGCGAAATCGTCCATGAGCGAGCCGCCCTGATCGACGGATACGGGCCCGGGCAAGCCGCGAAGGCGAGCGCGTGCAGGTTCGATGCCGATTGCGACCGGATCGCCCTCGTCAGGCACACCGAGTTCATTCAGCCCGACGATACGAACACGCGATCGGACGCGTCCACCAGCAAGAACGTGGTCTCCGCGGCAAGCCACGCGCCGCCCGTCAACCAGCTTCATCCCACAGCAGCCGCGGAGGATAGGTTCGTATTCGACAAGCCGACACCGTTCGACAGCGGCAAGGAGATCGCGCCCGCTCGGGAGAGCGTGGCCGCCAAGGACAGCGGCCCGGTCACACCGTCCACGGTCGACCCGAGCATCGATTCCGGCCCAGACTCCATCGAGACGTCACGCCACGAAAATCACTCGCGTCAGCATCATGGCGACCCGATAGCGGAGAACGGCCTTCCTCGAGGTGCTTCGGTTCCCCTCGGGGACTCTTTTCACTTCAAGCAGCACGGCTCTGACGGTTCGGGTGACATTGCGCCCGTGGCCTGGCACGCGGCGGTCGAACCCTACGCCACCACGGATGGCGCCTGGCATGGCCATCATTCAGAGCTCAGCGCAGGATTGGACGATCCTTCGGACCCGTCCGGTCATCACGAACATGCTGGCGGCGTCCACGGATCCAGGGCGGCGTCGATGCCTGAATCGTCCCCGCCGCATATTGATCCGGCTCACGGTGCGGGCTCAGGTCACGCCCACGTGCCGCACGATCTGATCGTGTGATGTCCTCAGGGCGATTGTATCTTCAGTGTTGTTTTTCCGTGCAATCCGACGCGACGGAGCCGTCCCGCTCGGGATACGCATCGTCAGTGTCGCCATCCTCTTCTTGCGGCGGCAATGCATGCTGATGGTCAAGCGCGGATGTCCAGGCCAACGTCATCGCCGCGATGAGCAGCCGATTGACGGCTTCGATTGCGCGTTCTGCTACGGACGAGTAATTCATGGCTTCCGCCCGCGCGGCTGATTGCCGATGGCGGGAGCCTAGGACGAACTCTCCAGCACCACTGTACTCCAGTTCACAGTTGCACGCGTCAACTCATCGCAGTCTCAGAGGATGCCGCTTGCTTCAGCTGCATCTGCAACGCGAGCCGACGAGCTTCGTGCGGCAAAGACGTCAAGCTCGCGGAGATCAGCCCACTCCCCGGCGCGTTTGATCTGCGTACTTGGTTGCCGAGCAGGCTCGCACAACCTCAGAGGTGTTGCGGTCCATCAACGACTCTGAATCAAATGTGATCATTGCGATGCGAATGCGATTGGTCAACTTTTTTGGGGGAGCAATCAATGAGCGGAGAAGCCAACTGTATTGTATGTAGCCAGGCAAGAACGGTCGTAGCCGTCTTTCCAATCGCGCGGGGCTATGCACTGAAGGTATACGAGTGCTCTTGCTGCCACAGCACCCTTCATCTCGTGACTCGCACGACGAAGGCTGCGCTGATCAGGCAGCACTGCGAGACCCTCCTTCCCGTCGAGAAGCCGCCGAGCGCGACGGGTCCCAGGGTTCAACAGCGGTTCGCGAACTAGACATGCAAGGCGTCTAGCCGCGTACAGGCCGAACGACCGCGCGATTGCGCTCAGGCTGCCGGAGCGCGCCGCGCCTCCGGAGCCCTCAATTCGGCTTTTGCGTCGGCTTGCCGTCGATCTTGGGGAGATCGCCGGCCGCGGCCGATTGATCGCCGCCGCCATTGGCCCGGCGGGCCATCTCGACCGTCAGCCGCTCGGCGGCCTCCGGCGACATCACGCCCATGATGTCCGACATCTTTCGCGGCGCGATCTGCGAGGCGATCTCGATCAGCACGCCCATCTCGAGCCGGTCGAACACCCGTGCGGCGTCCTTGGGCTTCATGCCCTCATACATGGTCACGAGGCCCTTCATGCGCTGGGCTTCGGCGGCCTTCTGCTCTGCCTGGGTCGCGGAGATGCGGGATTCCACCGCCTTCATCTCCTCCACCTTGTTTTCGATGCGCTTCTCGGCCGACTTGAGCAGGCTCTCGCGGATGTCGATCTCGCGCTGGCGGGACTCGATCTCCTGGCGGCGTGCCTGCAAGCGCTCCAGGATCGCGCGCTCGGAGGCCGAGACCTGCGGCTGGGCCTCGTCCATCTTGATCACGGTGCCCTCGGGTTTGGTCTCGGGCGCGGCGGGCTTCGGCGCCTCCTTCGGCGCGCCGTGGGTAGATCCCGTGATATCGGGGTCTTCCCGCCCCGTCGGAAAGTTCAGATTCTCCTGCGCCCAGGATTTCTTGATCTGGCTCGGCTGGTAGTCGAAGACATAGCCGCCATTGATCACGAGGCCCACGACCTTGAGCGTGGCTAGCCCTGCGACGGCGACGAGGACGACCGGAATGACGCGGATGTTACGAAAGGATTTCATACCCTGACTTTATGCCGCAAGGCCGTTGGATCGTCGGCGCTCGGAGAAGGCTTCGGCCGCAGCCGCCACCGCCTTCGCCGATGAGGGTTTGGCCGCGGGCACCGCGGCCGTTTCCGGGCTCGCCGCAGGGCGCGCGGCGATCGCGATCTTGGACAGGCGCCGCACCACGTTGTCGGCTTCGCCGAGCTGCTTGTAGAGCTGGTCCGACATCTGCGTCGCCGCCGCCAGCTGGCTGCCGAGGTTCTCGTTGACGTCGCGCACGGCGAGCTTCAGCCCGCCGATCGCGCGCTCGGCGATCTCGGTGGCGGTGATCAGCTCGCCGATGACCGCCTTCAGCGAATGCTCGTCCGCCTTCAGCCGCGTCAGCCGCTTGTTGAGCATGACACAGTAGACGATGGTCAGCATCAGCAGGATAGCCACCAGCGTCTCGATCGCCATTCCCAGGGAGTGGTTCATGGGGCCTCCATCATCTTGTTCTGCTCGTCCACCTTCTCGAACATCGCAAGTGTCGTACTTGGCTTGCGCAGGGGTTTCGTCACCCGTATCGCGACGCGGTCGCCGACCCGGCCCATCCGCCCCTCGGTCAGGGTGACGTCGCCGCAACGCACGGTCACGTTGGCATCCGCGCGCATGTCGAGCGGCAGGGTGTCGCCGACCTTGAGCCGCATCAGCTGCTTGAGCGGGATTTCGGCCTCGTAGAGCACGGCGTCGACCGCGATCTCGGCCTGGTTGATCTCGGTGGCGAAATGGCCCTCCCAGATCGTGTCGCGGCCGAATTTTTCGCCCATGAACATCTGGAGCAGGACGCCCCGGATCGGCTCGATGGTCGCGTAAGGCAGCAGCAGCTCGATGTTGCCGCCGCGATCTTCCATGTCGATGCGCAGGCGCACCAGAATCGCGGCGTTGGCAGGACGGCTGATCGCAGCGAAACGCGGATTGGTCTCGAGCCGGTCGATCGTGAAGGTGACCGGCGACAGCGGCCGGAACGCCTGCTCGGCGTCGGCCAGCACCACCTCAACCAGCCGCTTGACCAACTCGGTCTCGATCGTGGTGTAGGGCCGGCCCTCGATGCGGAGCTGGCTCGCGCCGCGGCGGCCGCCGAGCAGCACGTCGATCATCGAATAGATCAGGCTGGAATCGACCACCGCCATGCCGAAGTTTTCCCACTCCTCGGCCTTGAACACCGAGAGAACGGCCGGCAGCGGGATCGAGTTCATGTAGTCGCCGAAGCGCACCGAGGTGATGCGGTCGAGCGAGACTTCGACGTTGTCGGAGGTGAAATTGCGCAAGGAGGTCGTCAGCAGCCGCACCAGGCGGTCGAAGACGATTTCGAGCATCGGCAGACGCTCGTAGGAGACCATCGCTGAATCGATGATCGCGCGAATGCCGGAATGGTCGTCGAGCGTGACGTCGCCGACCGCGAAGCCGAGAAGATTGTCGATCTCCTCCTGCGACAGCACCCGCTCGCCGGAATTCTTGCCGGCGCCGAGATCGCGGCTGCCGTCCTCGACCATGGCCGCCCATTGCAGGGCCATGGTCTCGGATAGTTCGTTTTCGGCAGCAGCCTTCGCGGCCTCGGCGGGATCCTCGGAATCAAGCGAGGCCTCCCATTGGGCGGCAATTGCATCCTGGTCTGGTTGGTCGGTGCCCGCCATGATCCCTAGCCCGTCATGCTCACTGGATCACGACTTCCTTGAACAGCACCGCGCTGACCTGGATCGGGGCGACCGCCGCGTTGACGCGCTTGGTCAGCTCTTCCTTGAGGCGGAAGACGCCGGCGGACCCGTTGAGGTCGGAGGAGCGCAGCTCGCGCACATAGGTCTGGAAGATGTCGGTGACGCGCGGCATCGTCGGCTTGATCGCCTCGATCTGCTTCTCTTCCTTCAGCTCCAGCACGATCTTGAGCTTCAGGTATTGCACGCGCTCGCCGGGCGCGCCCGCGAGGTTGACCATGATGTCGGGCACGTCGACGAAGGCCGGCGGCTTCGGCGGCGGCGCCGCCTCGGCGTGATGCTCGTCGTCGCCATGACGGAAGAAGAAGAACCAGGTCGCGGCACCGCCGCCGAGGACGGCGAGCAGGCCGACGGCCATGATGATGAGCTTGAGCTTGTTCTTCGGCGGAGCGGCTTCCGCGCCTTCGGCGGCTGCGCCGCCTTCCGCTTCATTGTCTGCCATGGTCGATAGGCTCGCTCATCTCATAAGGGGTCGAAAGAGCGAAGCCTCCTGGCAGACAGTGACGCGATACAAATGCCCCAGCGCAGTGCGCTCCTCTTACACGCAAACGCTACGGTAATAATGGTTAACGGTTTCTTTCGATTGGGGCCTCACTAGGAAAAATCTGCCGGGCAAACATGGCTAACAGAACCTTTCTGCCGCCTCCCCGCGCCGCTCAAAAATCAGCAAAGCATTGAAATTACACCGCTTTCTGAGTTGGCACGGCTTTCGCTGAGAGAGGACCGAGGCCGGAGGGTTTGGGAGAACCTGGCGGTCTCGTTCACGGGTCGGCCAAGGCGCTTGGGAGAGCGAGGTGGCAGGCTCACTCAGGGGAGATTTCCGATGCAGAACGCGCTTCTGATCGGCTTGTCACGGCAGATGACGTTGGAACGGCAGATGGATGTCATCGCCAACAACGTCGCCAATGCCAACACCAACGGCTTCAAGGCCGACCATTCGCTGTTCGAGGAGTTTCTCAACTCGAACGCGCGTGAGGACAATTTCATCGCGTCCGACCGCCGGGTCTCCTATGTGCAGGACCGCGGCACCTTCCGCGACGTCGGCCAGGGGCCGATGGAGCCGACCAACAACCCGCTCGACATGGCGATCGACGGCAACGCGTTCTTCGCGGTGCAGGCCAATGGCGGCGAACGCTACACCCGCGACGGCAAATTCTCGCTCAACAGCACCGGTCAGCTTGTCACCTCCGACGGCAACCTCGTGCTTGGCACCGGCGGCCCGATCACCTTCCAGCCGACCGACCACGACATCAACGTCGCGCCGGACGGCACCGTCACGGTGCTCGAGGGCACCGCCAAGACCGACTCGATCCGCGGCAAGATCCGCATGGCTTCGTTCGACGATCCGGCGAAACTGACCAAGCTCGGCGCCAACCTCTACGACGTCGGCTCCGCGACCCCGCAGGCCGCCACCAAGTCGACCGTGCGCCAGGGCTACATCGAGAAGTCCAACGTGAACTCGGTCGGCGAGATGAGCCGCATGGTCGAAGTCATGCGCAGCTACACCGCCATCGCCAACCTGCTCCAGCAGCAGAGCGACCTCCACAAATCGGCGATCGAGAAGCTCGCCGACGTTCCGGCCTGATTAGGGGATCACTGACATGCAAGCGCTCCACACCGCTGCGACCGGAATGGCGGCCCAGGAACTCAACGTCCAGGTCATCTCCAACAACATCGCCAACCTGCGCACCACCGGTTTCAAGAAGCAGACGGCGGCGTTCCAGGACCTGATCTACGAGCACGTCCGCCGCGTCGGCGCGCAGGCCTCGGACCAGGGCACCATCGTGCCTGTCGGCGTCGACATCGGCGGCGGCGTCAAGACCGTCGGCACGCCGCGCAGCATGACGCAGGGCACGCTGTCGCAGACCGGCAACGACCTCGACCTCGCGATCTCGGGCGAAGGCTTCTTCAAGATCCTGATGCCCGACGGCACCTTCCAGTACACCCGCGACGGCACCTTCCAGATGGACAACCAGGGCCGCGTCGTCACCGCGCAGGGCAACCCGGTGCAGCCGACCATCACCATCCCGAACAACGCCTCCGGCCTCGCCGTCAACGAGCAGGGCCAGGTCTCGGTGACGCTGCCGGGTTCGTCGACGTCGGCCGTTCAGGGCCAGATCGGCGTGACCCGCTTCATCAACAAGGCGGGCCTCCAGCCCGTCGGCAACAATCAGTTCGTCGAGACGCCCTCTTCCGGCCCGCCGCAGGACGGCACCGCGAACTCCGAAGGCTACGGCAAGGTCACGCAGGGCAGCCTGGAGCAGGCCAATGTCGACGTTGTCTCGGAGATGAGCGACCTGATCGCCGCGCAGCGCGCCTACGAGATGAACGCCAAGGTCATCAGCGCCGCCGACCAGATGATGCAATCGACCACGGCGCTGTTCCGCTGAGGTGATGACGATGATCCGCACCACCCTCGCCGCGATCTCCGCTCTCCTGCTGCTGGCGCTGCCGGCGCAGGCCGCCGACGATGTCATCGCAGCACCGACGCTGCGCGCGAGCGTCACCGTGACCTCGGACGTGGTGCGGGTCGGCGATCTCATCGACAATGCCGGCTCGGCCGCGCTGATCCCGGTCTACCGCTCGCCCGATCTCGGCACCACCGGCGCGCTGCCGGTCGCGCATGTGCTGTCGGTGCTGCGCGCAAAGCAGGTGATCGGCGTGATGACCGGCGACATCAAGGAAGTCCAGGTCACCCGCCTCGCCCGCACGCTCGCCAACAAGGACCTCGAAACCGCGGTGGCCTCGGCGCTCGAGCGCCGCTTCGGCCTTGGCGATGCCGCCAACATCGCCGTCACGTTCGACCGCGGTGTCGCCGACATGCGGCTCGATGCCTCCAACACCGGCGCGCTCCAGCCGGTCGCAACCCGCTATGACGCCCGCAACGGCCGTTTCGACATCGCCTTCGAGATCAACAACGACAACAATCCGACGCCGACCAAGCTGCGCTTCACCGGCACCGCGATCGAGACGGTGGAAGTGGCCGTGCTGACGCGCGACATCGACCGCGCCGATCTCCTGAAGTCCTCCGACATCGCGCTGGAGCGCCGGCCCAAGGCCGAGGTCACCGGCGAGCCCGCCTCGCGCGATCGCACGCTCGGCATGCAGCTGCGCCGGCCGATGCGGGCGGGCATGCCGATCCGCGTTGCCGACATCGTCAAGCCCGACTTCGTGTCGCGCGACCAGAGCGTCACCGTCATCTACCAGGTCCCCGGGATCTACCTCACCACGCGCGGCAAGGCGCTCGAAAGCGGCGCCGAGGGCGACACCGTGAGCGTGCTCAATCTCCAGACCAAGCGCACGCTGGCAGGCATTGTCACCGGTCGCGGCCAGGTGACGATCCAGGGCGCGAGCCAGTCCGCGCCGATGGCACCTGCGGTCGAGCAGACCTCGTCGCTCAAGCGCGACGAAGCGCCCGCCCCCGTCGACACTGCAGCTTTGGTCCGGAACCTGGTCCAGGCCCCCGCGTCTCCGGCTCAGATCGCTCAGGCCCAGATTCCGCAAGTTCGCGTCCCGCAAGCTCCACCAAAGTCAGAGTAAGTCATGTCCAGGTTCAGTTCGGCTTCCCGTCTTCGTCGCGTCGCGATCTCTGGTCTGCTGCTGGCAGTTTCCGCGCTGGCGAGCGGCTGCTCCTCGATCGACCGCCTCTCGCAGATCGGCGAGCAACCGAAATTGTCGGCGATCGACAATCCGACGACGCAGCCCGGCTACAAGCCGGTGCAGATGCCGATGCCGAAGCCGGAAGTCGCCTCCTACAATCCGAACTCGTTGTGGCGCAACGGCAGCCGCGCCTTCTTCAAGGACCAGCGCGCGACCCATGTCGGCGACCTCCTGACCGTGACCGTGAACATCACCGACAAGGCCAACATCGCCAACGAGACCCAGCGCAGCCGAACCGCCAAGGAGGATTCGGGGATTACCGATTTCATCGGCAGCCAGACGGTCACGCAGCCGCTCAAGATCCTGCCCGGCCGCCTTCTCACCACCGACTCGACATCCTCCGCCGACGGCAAGGGCTCGGTCAATCGCACGGAGGCCTTGCAGACCAACGTCGCCGCGGTCGTGACCCAGGTACTGCCGAACGGCAACCTCGTCGTCGAAGGCAAGCAGGAGATCCGCGTCAACTACGAGATCCGCGAACTCATCGTCGCCGGCATCGTCCGCCCCGAAGACATCCAGAGCGACAACACCATCGATTCCAGCAAGATCGCACAGGCCCGCATCGCCTATGGCGGCCGCGGCCAGATCATGGACGTGCAGCAGCCGCGCTACGGCCAGCAAGTCATGGACGTGCTGTTGCCCTTCTAAGCCTCTCCCGAGCTCCCACATCGTGTTCGCGAACCTAGACGCGAACGACGATGTACTACGCGGCCCTCGCTAGCTCCCCTGGCGAGGGCCGCATGTACTTTGAAAAGGCGATTGGGACGACTGACGGCGGGGATTGCCGTAGCAGCCTCACGTAAACTCCGCCTCGACCGTCCCCAGCCCGTCGAGTTCCATCCGCACCTTGTCGCCGGCCTTCAGCCACAGCGTTTTCACCAGGCTCCCCGTCAGCACGAGTTGCCCCGCGTGCAGACCCTTGCCTTCGGCGGCGAGGTGGTTGGCGAGCCAGGCTAGGGCGTTGTGGGGATGGTCGAGCACGTCGGCGCCGGTGCCGTGGCTGACCTCTTCGCCGTTGACGATGGCGCGGCCCTTGACCGCCTTCAGGTCCGGCACCGACGAGCGCGGTACCGCCTCACCCAGCACGCAGCCGGCGGCGAAGAAATCGTCGGCGATCAACGTCGGCGCGCCCATCGAGTCCCACTTCACATAGCGATCGTCGACGATCTCGATCGCGGGATGATAGACGTCTACAGCCTCGCCGACCCATTCGGCCGTGAACGGCGCCTCGCCGGCGGCGAGGTCGCGCTTCAATCGCACCGCGATCTCGCACTCGACGCCGACACGGACATAGTCGGCAGCCGCGAGCTTGGCCCCGCTCTCGTACACGCCCTTCTGGAACACGCTGCCGCCGCAGGGATGCGGGATGCCGATATAGTCCTGCATCACCTGGCTGGTGCAGCCGATCTTGTAGCCGACCAGCGGCCCGACATGCGGCAGCAGCAGATCATGCAGCGCGCGCTGGACCTGATAGCCCTCGGCCTCGTCGGCGGGCGGATGGTCCAGCGCCGCGAGCGGCGCGCGGTTACGGCGCGCGAGCGCAATCGCCTTTGCGGCTTTGAGAATCTTGTCCATCGGCGCCGGCTCCCACGCTACGCAATTGAGGTCTGCACTTCAGCATCCCCGCCGGGGCGTGACAAGCGCGGGCCAAGGGACGGCGCACGGCGCGCCCTCAGCCCTTGACGAGGCCGAGCCGGATCAGGCTCTCGGCCGTCGCGAGGATCGCCTCGTCGTTGGAACGGGCCTGCCAGCCGAGCTGCGACCTCGCCTTGGCGCTGGTGGAATGCCGAACCCTTCCAAGCATCGGCACGACCGCGCGCAGCAACGGAATCCGGTTCGCGGCCAGCCGCACCAGCCAGTCCGGGGCCTGGAGCCGCGGAACCCGGCGCGCCCTGGGTCCGAGTTCCCGCCGCAGCACCCTGGCGATATCGAGGATCGACATCGTCTCACCGGAGACCGCGATGAAGCGCTCGCCTTTGGCTTCGGGCGCCGTCATCGCGCGCAGGTGCAAATCGGCCACGTCGCGCACGTCGACCACGCCGAAATAGACCCGCGGCACCGCCGGCATGGCGCCGTCGAGCAGCGATTTGACGATCTCGATCGAGCCGGAGAAGTCCGGCCCCAGCACGGGGCCAAAAATGCCGGCGGGATTGACGACGGACAATTCGAGCCCACCGCCCTCGCGCGCGATGAAATCCCAGGCCGCCCGCTCGGCTAGCGTCTTGGATTTGATGTAGGGCTGCACGTCGGCACCGTCGAGATTGGTCCAGTCGGTCTCGTCGAACGGCCTGTCGCGCGACGGATGGCCATAGCCGATCGCGCCCAGCGACGAGGTGACGACGACCCGTCTGACGCCGGCCTCGCGCGCGGCACGCAGCACCCGCAGCGTGCCGTCGCGCGCCGGGATGATCATCTCGTTCTCGTCCTTGGGAACACTGGTCGACAATGGCGAGGCGACATGGAGCACGTAATCGCAGCCGGCGACGGCCTCGTGCCAGCCGCCGTCCGCGGTGAGATCGGCAGTGAAAAAGGACACGCTTTCGGGCGATGCAGCTCCACCCTCGCGCAACATCGCCAGCACGTCGGCCTGCCGGTCCGGGCGGCGCACCGTGGTCCGCACCTGATGGCCGGCGGCCAGAAGTTGCAGGACGACATGGATGCCGACGAAGCCCGACCCGCCGGTGACCAGAACAGTGCTCATTGCCGAACTCCCCTCACTGCGCAGGCTGGGCGAATTGGTTCCGCCACCCTGCTCAAGGCCGCATCTGGTCACTATCTCCTGGGGAACAAGTAGAATGGATTTCGAGACCGGTATGGAAAACCTGACCAGCGTTTGCGACGGCGACTGCGATTGCAGCTCCGACCCTGCCCTGCTCGCCGACTTCAAGCGCGCCATCCATGCACTCGGCGGCAAGTGGAAGCTGGAGATCCTGCTCGCGCTGATGAACGGCGCCGTCCGTTTCGGCGCGTTGCGGCGATCGATCGGCGGCATCACCCAGCACATGCTGACCACGCAGCTGCGCGAGCTCGAGCAGGACGGATTGGTGTCGCGAACCGTCTTTGCGGAGAAACCCTTGAGGGTCGAATACGAGCTGACGGATGCGGCCTACGGCCTGTTGCCGGCGTTTAAGGAAATATTGAGCTGGTCCAGGCTTTATGGCGATGCGCGCCTTGTGGCGGCGCAGCAAGCCTGATTGCAGCCAAGCCTGATTGCAGCGATGTGTGAAGCTGCCGGATCGGTGCCTCAGCATTCGAGTCGATCTCGTTGATGCGACTCGCAAAACCTCGCGCACCTGAAGTGAAGGCTGTTTCGCATCCGAACTTACGTGAGCTCGGAGGAAGTGACTCTAGCCCATTGATCGTGATTCACTTTTCGCGATTGCGCCTGCGCGCTGACGCACGCCGCGGCCAGCGGCGGACAAAACGCCGATCACGGCGCGAAGCAGCGCCTTGCGTCCAAAAACAAAGAGCCGCATCGCTGCGGCTCGGACTCTATTCGTCGCGGTAGACCTTCTCGCGTTTCTCGTGGCGCTCCTGCGCTTCCACCGAGAGCGTTGCGATGGGCCGGGCTTCGAGCCGCTTCAGAGAGATCGGCTCGCCGGTGTCCTCGCAATAGCCGTAAGTGTTGTCCTCGATACGCTGGAGCGCGGCGTCGATCTTGGCGATCAACTTGCGCTGGCGGTCGCGGGCGCGGAGTTCGATGGCGCGGTCGGTTTCGGACGATGCCCGATCGGCGAGATCGGGGTGGTTCACGTTCTCCTCCTGCAGAGCCTGCAGCGTGAGCTTGGACTCTTTGAGGATCTCATCCTTCCAGGCGAGGAGCTTCAAACGGAAGTACTCCTTCTGCCGGTCGTTCATGAAAGGCTCTTTTTCGGTCGGTCGGTAGTTTTTCAACTTTTCCAAGGGCGGCCTATCTGTCTAAGCAACGACTCGCAACGGAAACGGGTCCGTTAAGCCGGGCTTATATAGTGGCCTCATGTGACAGACAATATTTCCCTGATCGTTCGGTTAGCGCCCCCAAGCCCTTGCACAGGAAGGTTTATCCTGGAGAGCCCGGGGGCGGCCGAAGGCCTAGTAACCGACCGTGAAACGCTGCCTTAGATGGGCCGGCCGCTCGATCTCGTCGGCGAGCGCAATGGCGTAGTCGGCGAAGCTGATCCAGCTTTTTCCGGTCGCATCTGCGAGAAGCTGATCGGTCCCGAGCCGGAACTTGCCGGTTCGCTCGCCCTCGATAAAGAGGGCCGACGGCGAGATGAAGGTCCAGTTCAGGTCCTTTTCCTGTCGCAGCAGCTCAAGGAAAGCCCCGCCCGCCTCCGCTTCGGCCTTGTATTGGGCGGGAAAACCGGGGGTTGTAACCAGTTTGACGCCGGGAGCGACTTCCAGGCTGCCGGCGCCGCCGACAACGAGGTAGCGACCGACACCGGACGCCTTCGCCGCGCCGATCAGCTTCAGCGGGTCGCTGGCCAGGAAGTGCACGGAACTCACGGCGACGTCATGCCCGGCCCACAGCCTGGCAAGGCCAGCCTGGTCGAGCACGTCGCCCTTGGTGGACGCGACGTTCGGCAGGGTCGCGATCTTCTCGGGGTTCCGGGCGATCGCCGTGACCGCATGGCCGCGGCGCGACAGTTCCTTGGTGATCTCCGACCCGGCCCGGCCCGAGGCACCGGCGACTGCGATTTTCATGGAAGGCTCCTTTGCTTCTTTTGGTAACTAACAGTTACTAGATATCGCAAAGGATGCTGGTGTTAAGAGAGCACTTTGTGCTTACCTGATTACGCAAGAGTAACCGGGACCCGTCACCGGCGCGCGAGCCAGCAAGGGGCCAAACGGATCGTGAGGAGCCGACGATGAAGCCAGACGTCTATGCAGCGAACTGCCCCACGCGCCAGATCCTCGACCGCGTCGGCGACAAATGGGCGGTGCTGATCCTGCTGCTCCTGCGCGAGGAGCCGATGCGCTTCAATCAGTTGCGCCGAACGATTGAAGGCATTTCGCAGAAGATGTTGAGCCAGGTTCTCAAGTCGCTCGAGCGCGACGGCCTGATCAAGCGTCACGCCATCGCAACCGTACCGGTGACGGTGGAGTATTCGATCACGCAGCTCGGGGTGACGCTCGCGGCCGCCGTCGATCCCCTGCGCGATTGGGCCGAGCAGAACCTGAAGGACGTGCTCGCCGCCCAGCGCCGCTACGATACGCAGCAGAAGGACGAAGCGGCGTAGGCACTCTCTCGAGAGTGCGCTGCTCGCCACGCCAAACTCCGCTGTCATGCCCCGGCTTGACCGGGGCATCCAGTACGCCGCGGCCTCGCGATTCAATAACGACTGTCTCTGGAATACTGGGTCGCCCGGTCAAGCCGGGCGACGACAGCCTGCCCGACTACGCCTGCCCGGCCTTGGCCAGCTCGACCTCGACGCGCAGCTCGATCTCGGACAGCACGGAATCCAAACCAGGATCGCCCGAGGACGATTTCAGGTTCGCCGCGGCATCGCGCAGCCGCATCACGGTCGAGGCGTCGAGATTGCCGGACAGTAGTCCCATCTTGAGATCGTCGAGCACGTCGAGCGCCGTCCTGCCGCGGGCGACCGAGCGCTTGCGGCGCTCGACCGTATCTTCCTCGATGCCTTGCAATGCGAGCAGCCCGTCGATGTTCGCGGCGGCCTTCGGTGCGGCAGCGCCCCGCGTCTCCTGCGCCGACGAAGTGTCAGGCAGCACGAAGGTGCCGGAGCTCGTCCGCCTGGCCTGGCTGGCCGGCGTACCAAGCGTGGTGCCGTTCGGTCCGTAGATGCGCATCGCAGGAATCCGGGTGATCGATGCCGTCACCTTCGCCGTCTTATGGTTAACGGCGCGTAAACGGCCCGGCAAAATCTGCCGACAGGCGGCAGTTTCGCTCCTCAGGGAGAACGCTCCCTGACACCGGTCGAAACAGGTTTATTCAACCTATTCAATCGCGTAACCCCGCTGCCCCGCGTTGGCACAGCACTCGCAAGGAAAGCGTCGGACCAGCTCGTCATGGGAGTGTCGTGGATGGTCCGAGATGTGAGGAGCCTCGGGGAGCAGAGGATGCCAGGCGTTCGTTGGGTGAAGATTGTTGGGGTGGCCTGCGCCGCGCTGTCAGCGCTGGCGCTCTCGGTCACGTCTGCAAGCGCGACATCGCGCATCAAGGACCTCGCCAATATCGAGGGCGTGCGGCAGAACCAGCTCATCGGCTACGGCCTCGTCGTCGGCCTCAACGGCACCGGCGATACGCTCAACAACATCCCCTTCACCAAGCAGTCGCTGCAAGCGATGCTCGAGCGCATGGGCGTGAACATCCGCGGCGCCACCATCCGCACCGGCAACGTCGCCGCCGTGATGGTCACGGGCAATCTGCCGGCCTTCGCCACCCAGGGCACGCGCATGGACGTCACCGTCTCCGCGCTGGGCGACGCCAAGGATCTGCGCGGCGGCACCCTGCTGGTCACGCCCCTGCTCGGCGCCGACGGCAATGTCTACGCGGTCGGACAGGGCTCGCTCGCGATCTCCGGTTTCCAGGCCGAGGGTGAAGCCGCGAAAATCGTGCGCGGCGTTCCGACCGTCGGCCGCATCGCCAACGGCGCCATCATCGAGCGCGAGATCGAGTTCGCACTCAATCGGCTGCCGAACGTGCGGCTCGCGCTGCGCAACGCCGACTTCACCACGGCCAAGCGGATCGCGGCCGCGATCAACGACTATCTCGGCGTCAAGACCGCCGAACCGATCGATCCCTCGACGGTGCAGCTTTCGATCCCTCCGGAGTTCAAGGGCAACGTCGTCGCCTTCCTCACCGAGATCGAGCAGCTCCAGGTCGATCCTGATCTCGCCGCCAAGATCGTCATCGACGAACGCAGCGGCATCATCGTGATGGGCCGCGACGTTCGCGTCGCCACCGTCGCGGTGGCGCAAGGCAACCTCACCGTCACCATCTCCGAGAGCCCGCAGGTCAGCCAGCCCAACCCGCTGTCACGCGGGCGCACCGTGGTCACGCCGCGCACCGGCGTCAGCGTCGTCGAGGACGGCAAGAAGTTCGCCGTCGTCAAGGACGGCGTCTCGCTTCAGCAGCTCGTCGACGGCCTCAATGGCCTCGGCATCGGCCCGCGCGACCTCATCAGCATCCTCCAGGCGATCAAGGCCGCCGGCGCGATCGAAGCCGACATCGAGGTGATGTGATGCAGACCAGCATGATCAACACCCCGCACGTCGTCACCTCCTCGGCCTTCTCGGCGGAGAGCCGCAACGGCCGGCCGGACTTCGAGCTCGCCGCCGCGTTGCAGAAGGTCTCGCCGCAGCAGCAGGCCAAGGCGCAGAAGACCGCCACCGATTTCGAGGCGATGTTCCTCAACAGCATGTTCTCGCAGATGACCTCGGGCCTGAAGGGCGAAGGTCCGTTCGGCGACACCCCGGGCACCGGCGTGTGGCGTTCGATGCTGACCGAGCAATATTCCAAGAACTTCGCCAAGGCTGGCGGCGTCGGTG
This sequence comes from Bradyrhizobium sp. Pa8, assembly GCF_052588265.1. NCBI lineage: Bacteria > Pseudomonadati > Pseudomonadota > Alphaproteobacteria > Hyphomicrobiales > Nitrobacteraceae > Bradyrhizobium > Bradyrhizobium sp. Pa8. The sequence goes on from NZ_CP176767.1 coordinate 6,375,340, forward strand.
TCGCCACCGAAGTCTACCGCACCCTCATCATGCAGCAGGCGAAAACGATCCGCACGGCATAAGGTCAACCGAGATGAACCACTTCAACGCCTCACGTCAGCCGGTGCAAGCGCAGCGCCCGAACACCGCACCCGGCAACGCCGAGGCGCGTAAGGTCGCCGAGCAGCTGATGGATGCGATGAACGCCCTGCTCGGACTGGTCGAGCGCGAGACCGAGCTCGTTCGCGCCGGCCAGGTCCGCGAAGCGATGACGCTCGAGAGCAAGAAGCAGGAGCTGTCGCGCAACTATGTCAGCGCCGTCAGCGAGTTGAAGACGAACCAGGCCCAGCTCGCGAAATCCGCGCCGGAGCTGCTCTCGACGCTGCATCGGCACCACGATGCGTTCCGCGCGATGCTCCAGGTCAATCTCACCGTGCTCGCGACCGCACACGCGGTCTCCGAGAGCGTGGTGCGCGGCGTCAACGCCGAGATCCAGAAGCGCAACGTGCCGAACACCTACACGGCGACGGGACGCCGCGCGGCTCCAGGTCCACGCCACATCACCCCGCTCGCGGTCAGCCGCTCGCTCTGAGCGCACGAAAACTCGCTCCAATTTTACGAAAAGCCGCGCGGCGATATCGTCGCGTGGTTAGGCACGTTTGCTTACCTGGTCTTCAATCCTGGTGTTCCATGGTTGCGTATTGAGAGGGGTTGGGATTTGACTCAGACGAGGCAACCAGGAGGCTGCCATGAGTACAGATTTCAGCATCAGGCCGGTGGGGATACCGGCCCCCGTGCAGATCATAACGACGTCCAACGCGGCGGCGAACGAGGCCGTGCAAACTGATTTGCCGGTAAGCCATGCAGTCGCAGCGAGCGATACGAGCTCCGCCGTGCGCAATGATCTGCAGAGCACCAACGACAACGTTTCACGCCAGGTGGTCTTCAACCAGCCCGCCGCGTCCTTCGTGTTCCAGGTTGTGAACGAAAGGACCGATGCGGTTGTCGATCAGTTTCCGGACGAAGCGATGCTGCGGCGGCGAGCCTATTTCCACGCGCTGGACATGAAGTCCGAGCCCCCGCGTCCACTCAGCACCGATCGCAGCGCCTGACGCTCACGCCGCGGGTCGCGACGGCCGTAGAGGTCGTTTGAACCGGGCGCGTTACGACCGTCCCGAGAGACCAGCGGCGATATTGCGATTGATCTCGATCAGCGGACGGAAGTGATCGAGCTGCGGGCTCATCAGCAGCGCCGCAGTCTGGCTCAGCACGAACACGCTGATGTTGGCGATCTTCTGCCGAACGTCGAGCGGCTGCGGATTGGTGTCGCGCATCGCCTCGCTCAGGAAGATGGTCCAGAGCTTGCGGTTGAACATCAACGCGTGCGTCGTCTGCTCGTTGAAGGGATCGGCGCTGTTGATGGCGTCCTGCAGCTTGTTGGCGGCCTTCAGGAGCGTCTGCGCCTCGATATCACGAGGAGACGCAGTGGTCGTGGCTACACGCGCGTAGGCCGAAGCAGCAGAACTCGACATCGATCACCCTGGAGGTTTCCTCGCCCGTTGTACAGGCTTAAGGATTTCTTTCCCAACCCTAGGCAGCACCGCTTAAGATTTGCTTACGTGAGAGTGCGGACGATCTCCGGACAAGTACGGGTCGCTGCATCCACCTTCACTTCAAGGCTAAATCCGAGTGCGCGCACTGTAAACGATTGCATCCATCATGCGCTGATCTGAGCTAATCGACAGTTAGCGATCTCGCTCAAAACAACGGCGAAGCCTAGGCTTCGCCGCCGTTTGATCCATCGTGTACGTCAGCGTCGCGCTTAGCGGAGGAGCTGAAGCACGCTCTGCTGCGACTGGTTGGCGAGCGACAGCGCGGAGACTGCGATCGACTGGCGCGTCGAGAGCGCCTGGCTGTTGGCCGCTTCCTCGTTGGTGTCCGCAAGCGTCAGGCTCGACGAGCCGGTCTGCAGCACGTTGATCAGGTTCTTGCTGAAGTCCTGACGGATCTGCACGATCGACAGGTTCGAACCGAGCGTCGACGCCTCAGCACGCAGCGTGGTGCTGGCCGAGTTGAGCGAAGTCAGAATGGCGTTCGCCGATTTCGAGTCCAGGAAATCAACGCCCGAGGTCAAGGCAGCAAGGTTGAGGCCGGCGTCGTTGAAGGTGACGCCCTGAATGTTCAGCGTCGAACGCCCGGTTTCGTTGAACACGAGCTTGAGCGTATCGCCGTTCAGCAGATTCACGCCGTTGTAGGAAGAGTCCTGCGCCGTGGTGTTGATTTGGGCGAGCACGTTGTTGTACTGCCCGACCAGATTGGCGCGCGTGGCTTGCGAGTCCGGGTCGACGGTGGGCGCCTGCGCGATCAGGCCATAGAAGGGCTGGCCGCTCGCCGCGGCCGTGCCGCCGATTGCGCCGATCGTCGAGGACGCCGAGTCGTTGGAGGTGACGATGTTGAGATGACCGGTCGTGTCGATCGTCGCCTGCAGGTTGTTCGCCGCCAGCGCCGCGTTGAGCTGATTGAGCGTGGAAACCTGCCCCACGCCGGCGCCGAAGGTGATGCTGGTGGCGGTGCCGCCGCCGGTGGGACCGATCGTCAACGTCTTGCCGCTGAGCGGGGGCGGAACGCGGGCGGTGGTGCCGGCAGTGAGGCCGAGCGCCGTGAGCACGTTGCCCGAGCCGGAGATCGCCAGATCCTGGCTCGTGCCGGTGCTGAGCACGAGCTTGCCGCCGGAAACGGTCGAGGCCGTGCCCGTACCCGTGATGCCGTCGATCGCGCTCAGGACCGACTGCACCGTGAGTGTGCTGCCGGCACCGATACCGATCGTGACGTTGCCGAAGGAGTCGGTGGTCGAGGTGGTTTGCGCGGTCGAGAAGGTGATCGTCTTGCCGTCGACAGTCAGGACCGAACCGTTGGTGATCGTCGTGCCGAGATCGTCGGAACCCGCACCGGCGGTACCGACCAGCTTGGTCGCGCCCGTGATCGGAGCCGCGCCGCTCGTATCGTCATTGTTGACGACGGTGCCGGTGACCGTGTTGTTGGTGTATGCCGTGCCCAGCAGGTTGTTGGCGGTCGCACCGGGGACCGCGGCCGCCGTCACGTTGGATTTGGGCGAGTACCCCGTCGGGCTCTGCAGCACCTGGCTGGCGATCGATTTGGCGCTGTCGACCAGCTTTTGCAGCGAGGTGATGCCGGTGTTCGCGGCCTGCAGCACCTGCACACCGTTGCTGATACCATCCAGGAGATTGCTGATGTCGCTGGCGCGATTGTCGAGCCCCTGTGCGGTGAAGAAGTTGGTCGGATTGTCCAGCGCCGTGTTGACCTTCTTGCCGGTTGCAAGACGTTCCTGCGTGGTAGCGAGCAGGTCGGCTGTCGACTGCAGCGACAACAGGTTCTGGCGGACTGATGCCGAGAGAACGATGTTGGACATTGGCAGATCTTCCTCTTGGAGCGCGACGCGTACGAATCGGAGCCCGCCGGTCTGGCAAATGGGCTTTTGTCTAGTTCTAGGCGCACTCCTTTAAATTAAGGTTAATGGCGGCTTAAGCCACAGGGTTAACAAGGTATTAACCGGCCAGGGTTCCCTGAAACCCGGCTCACGCCGCATCACGCGCAAAAAAACGGCGGGGCAAAAGCCCCGCCGTAATGCCTTGTTTGACGATTTTCGCCGCGTATCAGCGCAGGAGCTGCAACACGCTCTGCTGCGACTGGTTGGCCAGCGACAGCGCCGAAACCGCGATCGACTGGCGGGTCGACAGCGCCTGGCTGTTGGCCGCTTCCTCGTTGGTGTCGGCCAGCGTCAGGTTGGACGAACCGGTCTGCAGGACGTTGATCAGGTTCTTGTTGAAGTCCTGACGGATCTGCACGACCGACAGGTTCGAACCCAGCGTCGATGCTTCCGAACGCAGCGTGCTGCTGGATGCGTTGAGCGAGGTCAGGACCTTGTTGACCGAAGCGTTGTCCACGAAGTCGGTGCCGGATGTCAGCTTCGCAAGGCCGAGGCCGGCCGGATCGAAGGTGACGCCGGTGATGCTCAGCGTCGACTTGCCGGTTTCGTTGAACGTCAGCTTCAGCGTGTCACCGTTCAGCAGGTTGACGCCGTTGAAAGACGAGTCCTGCGCAGTGGTCTTGATCTGATCAATCACGTTGTTGTACTGAGCGATCAGGCTGGCGCGAGCGTTCTGCGAGTTGGTGTCTTTCACCGCGTCAGCGAAGGCTCCCGCGCCGAACAACGCGCCCGCAGCGATGGCCGTGCCGCCGATAATGGAGCTCGTCAGGTTCTGCGAGGCCTCATCGTTCGTCGTGGTGATGGTCAGCTTGCCATCCGTGCTGAGCGAAGCGGTCAGGTTGCTTGAGGCGAGCTTGGTGTTGAGCGCGTCGAGCGTGTTGACCTGGCCGGCACCGGTGCCGAACGTGATGGTCTGGGCAGCGCTGCCGTCGATCGCACCGATCGTCAGCGTCTGACCGCTGAAGGTCGACGTCGGCGCCGTAGTGCCGGCGGCGAGGCCGACCTTGGCGAGCGCTGAACCGCCGAGCGTGATGCTGCTGGAAGTGTTGCCAGCGGTGATCGTCAGCTTGTTGCCGGCGATGGACGCCGCCGCGCTGCCGCCGCCCAGAGCCGTCTTGATCGCAGTGGTCAAGTCGTCCGTGGTTGCAGCCGTGGTCGCGGTGGTGTTCAGGTTGATGGTGCCGTCCGGATCCGTGGTGACGGTGGCGGTACCAGCGCCGGCGGCCGTGACCTTGATCGTCGTGCCGTTGACGATGACCGTATCGCCAGCAGCGAAGCTACCGCCAGCCGCGGTCGTCAGGCTCGAAGCTGCGGCAAGAGTGCCGGTCGCGGTGCCGGTCAAGGTGGCGGCGGTGGTGGGGTCGCCGAGCAGGTTCGTGGCGGTCGCACCCGTGATCGCCGCCGAAGTGAAGGTCGACTTGGCAGAATAGCCCGACGGCTGCTGCAGCGCCTGGTTGGCGATCGACTTGGCGCTGTCGACCAGCTTCTGCAGGGAGGTGATGCCGGTGTTGGCAGACTGGAGCACCTGCACGCCGTTGCCGATGCCATCGAGCAGATTGCCGATGTCGCTGGCGCGGTTATCAAGGCCCTGGGCGGTGAAGAAGTTGGTGGGATTATCCAGAGCCGAGTTCACCTTGCGGCCAGTCGACAGACGGGACTGGGTGGTGGCGAGCAGGTCGGCGGTGGACTGGAGGGAGAGCAGGTTCTGGCGAACCGATGCGGAGAGAACGACGGACATACTGTTACCTTTCTGGTAGCTACGCGTCCAATCTGACCATGATTGATCAGACGACCGCCGGACCGTGCGTCCAAGCCTCTAACAATCCGTGAAATGAAACCCGCACATTTTCCGCCGCGACGCTGAAAGCCCCCTTCGAGGCCGCGGCAGACGGCTGGACATGCCGCTATCGGCCTTGAAATTGTTGCATTTTCCACCCCCGACGCCATCGTTTACGACCTGTTAACCATGTTGCGCAAGGATCGGCTCCAAATCACGAACGATCGCCCTCATCGTACGAACGCCGCGACGGATCGTTGTAAAAGGGTTGATGGAGAACAGGCATGGCTCTCAAGGTTGAGCTCAAACCGCACGAACGCATCATCGTCGGCAATTCGGTGATCACCAACACCGACCAGCGCGCCCGCCTCCTGATCGACGGCGAGAACGTGCCGATCCTGCGCGAACGCGACATCCTCACGCCGGAGACCGCCGACACGCCGGCCAAGCTCGTCTATCTCGCGGTCCAGCTCATGTACATCTCGCCGGATCCGCAGAGCCAGCACGGCACCTACTTCAACCTTGTGCGCGACATCGTCACTGCGGTGCCGAGCGCCTGGCCGATCATCGAAAGCATCAACAACAACATCATGAGCGGCGATCTCTACCGGGCGCTGAAGGATGCCCGCAAGCTGATCGCCTATGAAGAGAAGCTGCGGGACCAGTACGAAGCGACGCATCCCAAGGGCAACGTCAGCTCGGCCGCCTGATCGGCACGCATCCGCCCGCCCAAACGACAACGGCCCCGGACCATCTCCGGGGCCGTTGTCGCTTCAGCTGCGTTCCTGATCACTGCGCCGCCAGCGGCGGCGCCTCGACCTCGATCAGACCATCCCGGGCCCGCCGCACGCCGAACTCCAGCACCGCAGCCACAAGCGCGTCGATGTCCGTCTCGTCGGTACGGTGATTGACGATGGCAGCGCGGATCGCGAACCTGCCGTCCAGCGTCGTGCTCGAGGGCGCCGCAACGCCGGACTCCTGGACATCGGCGACGATCTCGCGATTGACCGCATCGTCGGCGCGATAGCGGAAGCAGACGATGTTGAGGTTCACCGGCGCCAGCAATTCCAGCCGCGGCTCGGCCAGCACGCGCGTTTCCAGATACTTCGCCAGCGCGCAGCTGCGCGCGATCACCGCACCCAGCCGGTCGGTGCCGAACGTCTTCAGCGTGAACCAGGCCTTCAGCGCGCGGAAGCCGCGTGACAGGTCGGGGCCGAGATCGCAGGGCCAGACCGCGCCCGCCGCAAGCCCCCTCGCCTCGCGGCGCAGATAGGCCGCCGGCTGCGCAAAGGCCTGCCGGTGCTGCTCGCCGTCGCGCACCAGCAGGAAGCCGGCGTCGTAGGGCACCTGCCCCCATTTATGGAAGTCGAGCGCAATGGAATCGGCGAGCTCGATGCCGCCGAGCATGGGCGCGAGCTCGGGCGAGAAGATCGCGAGCGCCCCGAAGGCGCCATCGACGTGAAACCAGATTCCCTCTTCGCGGCACAGCGCAGCGATGGCCTTGAGGTCGTCGATCGCACCGATATCAACCGTGCCGGCGGATGCGACGACGAAAAACGGCTTGAAGCCGACTTCGCGATCGATCGCGATCTGCGCGCGCAGCGCATCGACGTCGATGCGATGATCGGCATCGACATCGATCTTGCGCAGCGCATCGGTGCCGAGCCCGGCAATGTCCATCGCCCTGGAGACACAGCCGTGCGCGGCCCGCGACGTGTAGGCCGTGAGCAGCGCGCCGTCATTGCCGATGCCGTGCTGCCGCGCCAGCGTGCCGAGCGCAGCAGTGCGCGCCACCAGCACCGCCATCAAATTGGCCATCGACGTGCCCGTGACGAAGATGCCGCTCGCACTCGCCGGGAAATCAAACAGGAGCCGCATCCACGCGACGATCTGGCGCTCGACTTCGATCGGCATGTGATCGCGTCCGCCGAGATTGGCGTTGAGGCCGGCTGCGAGCATCTCCGCGAGCATGCCGACAGCAGTGCCGCCGCCATGCACCCAGCCCATGAACCCGGGATGGACGTTGCCGGTCGCATAGGGCGCGACATGCTCGGCGAATTCGCGATAGACATCGGCAAGGTCGCTCGCCTCGCGCGGCACGTCGGCCTTCAATGCCGCGCGGATGCCGTCGGGAATCGGCTGCCACACCGGCCGCGCGCGGACATTGGCTATGCCGTCGATCGCCTCGTCCAGCATGCGATGGGCGAGCGTGCGAAATTCGCTCCAGTCCTGCGGATCGAGCGAAGCATGCGCGACGGAGCTTTGCGCGTTGCGGATGATCTCGTTCATGCTGCGCTCGCCTTGCCCTCTCTTGCGTGCCGCGACAGCATCGCCGTGAACGCGGCAAAGATCTTGCGCATCTGCGGCGGCTTGTACGGAAACACGACCGGCGAATCTATGTTGTGCACGACGGCGGTGTTGTCGGCTTCGAAGACCAGTAGCTCGCGGTTCTGGTTCTCGGCGCAATCGACGATGAAATAATCGAGGCCGACGCGCCGGCTCATCTCGTCGAGGGCGGCCTTGTGGCGCGCGGCGAAGGCGCGGTCGAAGTCCAGCATGAAGACGGCCTCTTCAGCCCGCTTCTCCTCGCTGAACGCCATGTAGGCGTTGAGATACCAGATGTCCCAGCGATCGGCGATCGCCATGTGGCAGGCGTAGGGCTTGCCGTCGACCATGGCGAGACGATATTTGCGGTAGAGCCCGTCGGGGCTCACATAATCGACGAAGCGCGCGATGAAGAAATCCTGCTCCTCGCGCTCGGCGAGATAGGCCGCGAGTGCCGGCGCATCGTCGAGTTTCGCGAGCCCGACACCGGCATGCGTGCCGCGCGGCCGCGCGATCATCGGAAAGCGTAATTCGCCGGCGATGTCCTCGCAAGCGATCCGGTGCTGCGCCATATCCGTCAATTGGGCGCGCGTCGCGTGGATGGTCGATGGAATCTCGAGACCAGGGATCCCCGCCAGCAGCCGATACAGCTTGTCGCGATCGAGGCTGCCGATGAGATCGGGGCGATTGAGCAGCGGCCGCGGCCAGTGCGGCGCCGCCTTTTCGATCAGGGCGAGCGGTTCCCGGCATTCCTCGGAATCGGATGCGATCACGATGGCGACGTCGTGATCGGGCAAATTCTCCGGAAGACCGGAGCCCTTGACCACATAGAGCGTCAACAGCTCGATGTCGGAGCCTTCGAGCAGGAAATCGATCGGCGTGTTGCCGCCCATGTCGATGTCGGCCGCTAGCGCGAGCACGCGCAAGCCGGGCTTCGGAGCCGCAGCGGGCGTGCGAAACAATTGATGGAAGGTCAGCACCTCCGACTGGATCGCCAGCCCCGCCGCCTTGTCGCCGAGTAGCTGGACGATCAGCGATAGGTCAAGGCCTTCGCCCGCGTGCGCGGCCCCTTCCGTGATCCGCGTGACGAGCTGATCGCGCAGTGGCTGCAGATCGACACCTTCGAAGGCCTGGCGCGTCAGCTGCGCAAAGCCGATGCGGTCGGCACAATTCGGCACGGTCACGCCGATCGGCGCGGAAACTGGATGCTGCATCTCATACCTCGAACGCGGACTTTTCCGGCGCGGTTGCGGCTGCGCCGCGGTCAAGCAGCAGCTCGATCTTCACCAGGACGTGGGCGATGCGATCGAGCAGGTGCTGCACATTGCGTTGCGCCTGCGCCATATCCTGCGACCAGGCCTCGGTCACGAGCCGGGCGCCGACGCAGAGGCGCAGCACGGCCTGCGGCGCGTCGTCCTGCTGCTCCAGCCGGACCGGCTGGCCGATCAGGCTGCGCTGAACGGCGATCTGCCGGTCCGCCGCGCTGCCGCTGATCTCCTCGTTCATGTCACGCCGCAGCGCCCGATGGACGGCGCCGGTCTCGGCCATCGAGACCGGCTTGCCGTCGCGCAGCAGCATGAACGGAAAGATCGTGGCGTGCGCGAACTCCTCGTCGTCCCCGGCAGTCTTCTCGGTCGCCGTTACAACGGGTTGAAGCGACGGCGACAGCGCGATCATGCTGTCGATGCCGGCAGCAAGCTCGGCCAGCGCCCTGACGCGGAAAGCTCCGGGCACGGCGTAGTAGCTGCCGATCTCCGCGAGCGCCGCCTCCCAGCGCAGCCATTGTCCGAAATTCGGCCGGCGCTCGAAGCGTGAGCGCAGCGCCGTCCAGGCCATCGGCCAATCGCAGCGGCCGGCATAGTCGAAGAAGCCCGGCGCAATCCCCTCAATCCGGTCGAGCGACCGCGAAAACCCTTTCGGCACCAGCAGCGCGCCGCTGAAGGCAGGGCCGCCGAAAAATTTCGAGCCGGTGATCAGCACCATATAGCCGCGGTCGAGATAGGAGCGCAGCCGGCGGCGGCCGAGCCGCGCCTGACAGGCGTCGACGACGACCTGAACCTTGCGCGGCCAGCGCCGCGCGATCTCGTCGAGACAGGCCGCGCTCGGCGCGCGCCAGCCGAGCTTCGAGGAATCCATGATCTGAAGCAGCACGGGCGCACCTTGCGCGATCGTCGCTTCGATCGCCTCCAGCACCGCGGCATCGGTGTCGGCGCGCATCGCGATCCCCGGCCCGGCCCGAAGCAGCGGCAACGGCACACTGGCGCCGGCGAGTCCGGCAACCGCGCCATCCTTACGCACGGCAACGCCGCTCGCCGTCATGGAGCTGAAATGGTGACCGCGCGCGGTATGGGCCGTGCCGCTACCGGTCTGGTCGGCGCCGACCACGATCGTCACCGGCGGGGGGCCGAGCACCGCACGCGCCAGGAACAGGGCGTGGAGCTGGGAATCGGTGCCAGACGGCGAGAACACGACGTCGACGCGCGGCGAGAGCTGGAGATGGCCGCGCAACTCCTCGCGCATGCCCTCGCAGCGCGCATCGAAGGCGATCTCGACCTCGTCGAACAGGCACCTGTGCATCAGCTCTTCACGCGCCAGCGCGGCGCGGTCATAGGCGAGTTGCGAGATCGTCGATGCCGTCGAGGAGGCGAAATTCCATATCTCAGGTTCCGGCGAGGCCGCACAGCCATAGGCGTTGACGCGATCCCCCGCGTCGAGCGCCAGCCGCGGATCTCCGCCGGAGACGAGAAGCGTGTCCAATGGTGTGAAGAGATCGCGCAGTCGGTAGCGCGAGCCGCCGTCGAATGTGCGCTCGGGGACTGACAGACCGGATGCGCCGGCGCTCATGCCGGAAAGCTCACGCCGCATCGGCCGCTGCCGCGGGCGCGGCTGCGAATTGCGAAGCGATGTCGCCGTGGAACACCGACGGCCCGACGTGATCCAGCGAGCTCTGGATGTCGGCCCAGATCTCGCCGCCGATATCGGTCCAGCGCTTGCAGAAGGCGAAGTCCTCGGAAAGATAAGTCCCCGTCGCCGGATCGATCATGCATTCGAATAGCGCGAAGCGGTTCTGGCTCGCCGCCAGCGTGTCGTGCGAATGCTCGCGGAAGAATTGCAGGCCGGCATAGTTGGGGTGGCGGCACATCGCCTCCAGCACGTGGCGGCGGATCATCAGGAAGCCGGTGCCGGCGTAGCGCACGCGGGTAAAACCGTTGACCACCACGATGCGGTCGGGATCCTCGATCTCGAGCACATAATCGAGCGCGGCCGCCGGCACATCGGCGCGGCCGGACTCGATCGCCCGCCTCGCCTTGTCCCAGTTGACCCGCTTGATCGGATAGCAGCCGGCGACGATATCCGCGCCGCATTCGATCAGCCGGAACACCTGCTCGGGCTTGAAGCCGATATCGGCGTCGATGAACAGGAAATGGGTCGCCTTTGGATCGTCGAGGAACATCGCGGCCAGATTGGCCCGCGCGCGCGTGATCAGCGCGTCGCCGTCGCGCAAGAGCACCTTGAGCTCGAGATTGGACATGCCGTGCACGGCGCGTTGGAGCGCGAAGATCGAGCTCGCATAAATGCTCGAGACCTGCCCGCCGAAGCACGGCGTGGCCACCACCAGCTGCATCTTGTCCGACATCGACGGCCCCCGCCCCGCTCAACTCCTCACCAAAAGGTAAAGAGGCATGGTTAACGGCGTCTTAATGCCCGTTACAGGAACTTGACGAGCGAGAGCTGCGCGAGGTTCGAGGTGACCTGGTAGGACGCCTGAAGCGCGTTCTGGAGCGACAGGATCTCGCTTGCCACCTGGTCCGGCGAGGCCGATTCCGCCTGGTCGATGATGGACTGGAGCTGCGCCTTGGCCTGGGTCTGGCGCGTGCCCGCGTCCTTCATCGTGTTCTGGGCCATCGCGAGGTCGGTCTGGATGTCCTCGAGGTGCTGCTGGCCGGGCTGCTTCGTCAGCGACTGCGTCACCCGCAGGCTCAGCGCGGAGACCTGCCCGCCCGCATACTGGCTGGTCGGCGAGGTCGAAAACGTCCCGAACACGGCGATCGCCTGCAATTGCTGCCGGATTGCGTCCTCGTCGGCCTGCGCGCCATATTGCACCGTGACTGAATCATCCACCCGCGCCATCGCCGTGGAGCGCGGCGAGCCGGGCCCGTCATTGCCGGTGTACCATTTCACGGTATTGGCCGAGCCGTTGACCAGCGTCGTCGCCGAACTCGCCGGTGAAGAACCGACGCGCAATGGTGGCTGCGTCGCGGTGACCGGCGTCGAGCCGAAGCCGAGCGCGTTGAGTGCGCCCGAGTTCGAGGTCGTGATGTTGAGGCTCGCCGCGTCGTCCGTGTTGATCGTGATCGAGCCGCCATGCACGGTCGAAGGCTTCGACGTGCCCGTGATCTGGTCGATCTTGCTCATCAGCGTCTGGATGCTGTCGCCGACATTGAGCTGGTTGCCGGTCGCGCCCGAATTGACGAAGGTCAGCGTGGTGCCGTTCACGGTGATGGTGTCACCGGCGGCGAAGCCCGGCGAGATCGAATTCGAGGGGCTCGCGCCGGACAGCGCCGTAGCTCCACTGACCGGCGCCGGCGGCGCCGCCTGGTTGTTGACGGGCGTACCGATCGCGGAGCTTGCGGTGTTGAAGAAATTGTCGCCGGCCGTGATCGCGGATGCCGCGACAAGCGACGTGTTGGCGAGCTTCGTGATCGCGGTGTTCAATGCCGTATTGAGGTTCGCGGCCGTGTTGGCCGGGGTCGTCGCGTCGATCGCGAAGCTGCCCAGCGGGGTTGGCGTGGCCGTGGACGCGGTCAGCTCGACCTGCTCGGTCGAGCCGTCCGGCAAGGTGAACTGAACGCTCAGCTTGTCGCCGTCGTTGGGGTTGAGGCCGTTGAGATCGACCGAGAACGAGACAGGCGAGCCGCTCGGACCGGTCACGGTCGCGCCGGTCAGCGTCGAGGACACCGCCTTGATCTTCAGCCCGAACGGCGATCCCGCGACGTCTTCCGACACCTTGACCGAGCTCGGCGTCGGCTGCGTCTGCACCAGCCGTCCCATGCCGTTGGCGCCGAGGTCGGCGGCCTGGCGTTCCGCCATGACGGTCTTGAAGCCCGCCTGCGTGGTCGTGCCGTTGATGATGTCGCCGGCATTGGCAACCGACTGCGTGTTGAACGCCGTCCCGGAGAACAGATAGCGGTTGCCCGACTGCGTGTTGAGAACGCCGACCATCGAGCCGAACTGCGAAGCGGCCGTGTTCTGCGCGACGGTCTGTCCGTTGACGTTGAGATCCTGCGCGGTGCTTGCGGAACCGGTCTGCACCGTGTTGCGGATCGTCGTGAGCGACTGGAGCGCGGTATTGGCGAGGTTGACGTTCACGTTCACGTTCGTGATCGTGTCGGTATAGGCAGCGATGTTGGAGAGCTGCGAACGCCCGGCGATCGCAAAGCCCTCGTTGGTGCCCATCCCGGAATAGTTCTGCGACAGCTTTCCGGTCGCGAGCTGCGTCGACAGGTCGGTGAGCTGCTGATTGATGTTGCGGATCTGCGCGCCGAGGACCGACGACGAGTAGTTGATGCTGCTGATCGACATCTTTCAGAACCCTGTACTGGTTACACTTGAGCCTGGATCAACGTGTTCATCATGCTCTGCACCACCGACATCACGTGGGCGTTGGCGGCATAGGCATTCTGGAGCTGGATCAGGTTCGACATCTCCGAGTCCAGGTTGACGCTGGAGGTCGAGTCGAACTTGGCCTGGAGCGTCGAGACCACGACGCTCTGGCCCTGCTGGAGCTGGGTGGCCTGGGTCGAGGCGTTGGCCTGGATGCTCAGGAACTGCTGGAGGTAGTTCGAGACGCTGCCGGTGAAGGGCTGGTTCGCCGAGCCGAGGCCGGTCGTCGGCGAATAGGAAAACACCGCATTGGTGAGCTGCGAATAGAGATAGTCCGAGCGCGTGGTATCGCCGGCGGGCGTCACCGGCGAGGTGTTGTAGACGGACAGCCGTGTGGGATCGCTGACCAGCTGCGTGTTCACGGCGATGCGCCCGGCAAGGCCGGTCATCTGCGAGCCCGAGGCGGTGATCGCACCGGTGTAGAGCGCCTGCCCGCCGTCGGTGAACACCGCCAGTTGCGGGCTGCCCGAGGTCAGCGACGAGATCGTCTTGGTGGTCGAGGCCGAATTGACCTTGGCAAGGCCGGTATTGTCATCGGTCACCCGCAGCGTCGTGGCCGTCGCCGGCGACGGAGCGGCGGAGAACGTCAGGTGCGAGCCTGAGAGCGCGGTGTTGAGCGCGGCGGCAATCGCACTCATGCCGCCGGAGAAATTGACGCCCACCCGCATCGGGTTGGCATTGGTGGCGTTCTGGAGCGGCAGCGCCGCCGGGTCGGTCACGTTGACGAGCGTGATCTGGCGCTGGGTGTTGGTCGCCGTGTCCTTGTAGGTGATGTTGACCGTATTGCCCGGCTGCGCACCGGCAAGGTCGAGATCGAATCCGGCCGGTGGGCCCGAGACCGTGCTGCCGGCCGTGGTCTTGTCCGACAGCGCGCTCGACATCGTCGCGGCGAGCTGGTCGATCTGGTCCTGCGCCTGCACCAGCGTCTGGTCGCGCAGCTTCAGGTCGGCCGCGATCTGGCCGGAGGAGACCACGTTGTTGGCGACGACGTCGAGCTGCGAGCCGTTCGGCAGCTTGATGTTGAGCGCACCGACGCCGGACTTGGCCGGATCGATGTTGTAGAGCGAGGTCGCCGAAAGGGCGCCGGCAGAAGCAAAGGTGAATTGCGAGGCGAGCCCGGCGCCGACGAGCTGGATGCCTGTCGTGGTGTAGATGTTGGCCTGATTCGAACCGTCGGTGGTGACGCGAACGTCGACATATTTCGACAGCGTGTTGATGGCCTGGTCGCGCTGGTCCATCAGCGTCGCGGCGGACGGGTCGTTTGCCGACAAGCCCTGAAGCTTGGTGTTGATGTCGGCGACCTTCTGCATCGCCGCGTTGGCCTGCTGCGCCGACGTGCCGAGGTCCTGCTCGACATTGGAGCGCAGCGACTGGATGCCCTTGGTGGTCACGTTGAGCTGCTGGGCCAGGGCCTGCGCCGCGCCGAGGGCAACCGTCTGCGCCGACGACGAGCCCGCGCTGGTCGACAGCGCCTGCAACGCCGTGGTGAAATTGTTCAGCGCGGTTTCGAGCGTGCCGCTGTTGCCGGGCGTGCCGTAGACACTCTGAAGCTGCTTCAGGATGTTAGCCATCTGGTCGGCGTAACCGCTGCCGCCGGTCTCGGTGCGCAGCTGGTTCTGCACAAAGGTGTCGAGCTCCCGGCTGACGCCGGTCGTCATCGCCGTCGAGCCGAAATCGCCGGTGGTGACCTCGATCTGGTTCGGCCTCTGGACGACGTAACCCGGCGTCTGCGAGTTGGCGACGTTCGAGGAGACGATCGAGAGCGCGGCCTGGTTGGCACGCAGACCGCTCATCGCACTGGCGAGGGCTGAACTCAAACCCATATCACTAGCCGCCTTTGGTTACGTCACGCGCCGATCAGCGCAACACGTTCAAAAGATCCTGCACCATCGAATTCGCTGTCGTGATCACCTTGGTGTTGGCCGAATAGGCCTGCTGGGTCACGATCAGCTTGGTGAATTCGTCGGCGATGTCGGTGTTCGAGCCTTCCAGCGACGAGCCGCTGATGCTGCCCGACGCGCCGTCGATCGCAGTGCCCGACTGTTCGGTCGCGGCGTAGGCGCCGCCGTCGAGGGCCTTGAGGTAATTGGTGCCGTTGAAGTGCGACAGCGTCACCTGGGCGAGGTTGAGGTTCTGGCCGTTGGAGAAGGTGCCGACCACGAGGCCGCTGTTGTTGACGGCGACCGAGCGGAGCTGACCGGCGGCGTAGCCGTTCTGCGTGATGGTGTTGATCGTCACCGCGCCGCTGGTGCTGGCATATTGCGTCAGCCCGCCCGAGGACATGTTGAAGGCGACCGAGCCGAGCGACTGGCCGCCGACGCTGACGTTGTTGATGGTGATGCCCGATCCGCTCGGCGAGGTCAGCGAGCCGTCGCTGGCAAAGGTGAAGGCCTGCCCGGTGTTGACCCAGCCGACCGTCGTGCCGGTCGCATTCGGATCGGTCTGGTAGAACAGGTTCCAGGTGTCGGAATGGCCGGTGCCCAGTGAGGCGCTGTCGGTCTTGGCCCAACGCAGCTGCAGGTTCACCGGCGTGCCCGCGGCGTTGTAGGCGGTGACCGCACCGCCGCTGATCGATTCCTTGGTGAACGTGGCGATGTCGTTGCCGATCACGCCGCCGGTGCCGGCAGTGCCGCCACCGCCGCGGTTCTTGGAAACGGACGACGTGAAGCCGAGCGCGGCGAAGGCGCTGCTGTTGTTGGGGCTCGTCACCGTCAAGGTGGGATTGGCGATACCGGTATTCAGGGTGATCACGCCGTTGCTGATCGAAGAACCGCTCGCACCGCTGAGCGTGTCGATCTGGCTGAGCAAAGTCGCTATGGAGTCGGTGATGTTGATCTGGTTCGGAGGGGTAGCGCCGGAGGCCACGAAGGTGATCGTATTGGCAGCTCCCGTGCCGTTGACCTGGATCGTGTTGCCGACCACGAAGGGCGTCGAGAGGACTTCCGCCCCGCCGGGCTGCGCGGTGCCGCCGAGCTGTGTACCACTCGTAATCGCGGGGGTGGACAGCACGTTACCGCCGCGCGTCACGCTGCTGATGCCGAGTAATCCTGCCGCAGTGCCGCCGATCGTCACGTCGGCCGTGGTGCTGGTTGTGATCTGGATGTTGCCGCTGGCATTCAAAGTCACGCTGGAGGCGGGAACGCCGGCTCCAGACGCGATCGCGCTGAGGACATCCGACATCAGTGCGCTGGTGGGCGACTTCAGACCAACCGTGGTGACGACAGGGGGGCCCGCAACCGTCGAAACGCCCGAGACGGTGTTGTCGAAGTTGATTGTTTGGCCGTTGACCGTCAACGACTTGCCGGCCAGGTTGGTGAGAAGGCTGGTGTTGAGATGCGTGGCCAAGCCGGCATCGAGAGACGTGCTGCCAGTTGCCACCGCCGAAGCGCTGTCCAGCAGTGGCACCGAGCCGGTCGCGGTCGTCGCCGTATAGGCCGAGCGCAGATTGCCGGTAGCGGCTGCGCCGGAGACCGTCGCATTCGAATAGGGCGGCGGCGGCGTGCCGACGATCAGCGGGTTGGCGGCAAAATCAGACGGATTCAGGCCGCCGGCCGCCAGCAGCGTGCCGCTCGCCGCGGTCGAACTCGCCCCCGTGTTCGGCACGCTCGGCAGGTTCGCGGCGTACTGGATCGAGGTTGTCGCCTGCGCCGGGATGAAGTTGTTCTGGAATTTCAGGACGGACGCCACATTGCCGGTCGGGTTGCCGGTCTTGGGGTCGACCGTGACGCCCATCAAGTAGTAGCCGGCGCCATTGACGAGATTGCCGTTGGAATTGAGCTGGAAGTCGCCGCGGCGGGTGTAGTAGGTGACGCCGCTGAACTGCGGCAAGTTGTCGACGACGTTAGTCGCCTTCTGGATCGAGAAGAAGCCGTCGCCGGTGATCGCCATGTTGGTCGCGACGGAGGAGGACGAGATCGTACCCTGGGTGGTGATGGTCGCCTTGGCGTTGGCCGTCACGCCGCCCGCGACCTGCTTGCTCGGCACCGAGGCGTCGGGAATGAGATCGACGAAGCTGGTCCCGATGCCTTTGTAACCGGTGGTGGATGAGTTCGCGATGTTGCCGGAAATGTTCTGCAGCGCGTAGGACTGCGCCTGCAGGCCACCCACCGAGGTGTTCATTGCATCGAAGATACCCATAACTTTGTCTCCAGATCCGATCTCGGCGGCCGGTCGACCATGGCCGCAGTCGGAAGAGACAGTCGCAAGGGCTATGCCAATGCGGGTATTCTCAGGAAATCAATGACTTGAGTGGGCAGGCCCCGGTCCGATGACCGGGGCACAATTGCCGGGGCGGCAACAATTGCCGGGGCATCGGGTCATCCCGGGGCGGTCCGCAGGACCGAACTCAGGTGCGCAATTGCGCACCTGAGAATCGCGAGATTCCGGATTCGATGCTCACGCATCGCTCCGGAGCGACTCCAGCGAGACCTACGTGGCCGACGCGGCGACCGGGTGGAAGACCAGTCCGAAACCGTCGATGCAATAGCGCAATCCGGTCGGCTTCGGACCGTCGTCGAAGACGTGGCCGAGATGGCCGCCGCAGCGCCGGCAATGCACTTCGGTGCGCACCATGCCGAAGGTGCGGTCCTCGGTCTTGCCGACATTGCCTTCGATCGGCTGGTAGAAGCTCGGCCAACCCGTGCCGCTCTCGAACTTGGTCTCGGACGAGAACAGCGGCAGGTCGCAGCCGGCGCAGGCGAAGATGCCCTTGCGGTGTTCCTTGAGCAGCGGGCTGGAGCCTGGCCTCTCGGTGCCCTCCTTGCGGAGGATTTCATATTGCTGCGGCGTGAGCTGGGCGCGCCACTCGGCGTCCGTCTTCTCGATCTCGAATTTTTGCGTGGCCTTCTCTCCAGCCTCGGCAGGCGTTCCTCTCAGCCAGCGGAAGGCCGAAAGGCCGAACAGGCCGGCAACAGTCGTCAGCAGGATGCGGCGGTCAAACATCTCATTCTCCGTGCGCGGGGAGTCCACGCCCTGAGATACGGGCTCTAACGGCCGACGTTACACGTCCGGGCGCGGTTTTTCTCAACTTATTGCGAGACGACGTCGCCTTGCCGAGCCGGTTCCACGCCCTCGGCGGCAGGTTTCGGCGGAGGGGCCGGCCGCGGCCGGACGCCCGGCGGCGGACGGCGCGGACCGGTGCCGGCGGCCCGGTTGGCTTCGGCCAGCCGCGCCTCGCGCTCCCGGTCCTTGACGCGGGCCCGCTCGCGGTAGCGGGCGAGCGAGCCTGCAGCGGCGGAACTCGCCCTGCCCCAAACTCCCACCAATTGGCCCGCGACCCGTCCGGTCGTGCCGCCCGCCCAGACCAGTTCGAATGGCGAGAACCGCTTCCAGCGGTCGTCGCCCCACAAAATGCTGCGCGCGATCAGCTGTCCGGCCATGGCCGAGGTGTTCATGCCTTGGCGGCCGAACCCGCTCGCCACCCACAGGCCTTTGCGCAACTGGCCGATCTGCGGCATGCCGTGCACGGTCTGGCCGGTGGCGCCGCCGAACATGTCGGTGATCTCGACATCGCCGAATTGGGGGAAAATCGATCTGATCCGCCGCCTGACCGCGCTCGCAAAGCGCTGCGGACGCGCGGCCCAGGTGGTCTCGGGGCTTTCCCACATCAGGCGGTCGCCGTCGACGACACGGAAATGGTCGACCCCGTCGGAATCCATCACCGATCCCTTGAACGTCACGATCTCGTGCACGCGCTCGCCGAGCGGCGCGGTAATCCCGGCATAGCGCCAGACCGGCAGCAGCGTCTCCGATAGGCGCCTCAAGGGCGCGCCGAGGTGGATGTTGCCGGCGAGCACGATGTGGGTGGCGCGCAGCCGCGCCGAGGGCGTGACGATGCGCTTGCGGATGCCGGAATGATCGATGCTGACGACCGGCGTATCCTCGAAGATGCGCGCTCCCGCTCGCCGCGCCAGCGCTGCGAGGCCGTGCACATATTTGCGGCCGTCGAGCTGGAACGCCCGGGGATAATAGACGCCGTGGAAGTAACGGTCGGTCTTGAGCGCCTCGCGGACGCGATCCACCTGCCAGCCCTCGACCTCCGTGTCGAAATCCTCATGGAGCATCTGCAACCGGCTGATCAGCCGGTCGCCGGCATCGACGTTGGAGACCTCCAGCACGCCATCGCTTGAGCCGATGCCGGGCATGTTCTCTTCGGTGGCGTTGGCCCGGACGAACTCGGCGCCCTCCTTCGCCAGTGTCCACAATTCGCGCGCGTCCTCGAAGCCGATGCGCTCGATCAAATCGGCGAGCGGCAGCGCAAAGCCCGGCATCACGGCGCCGAGCTGGTTTCCGGAGGCGTTCCAGCCGATATGGCGGCCCTCGAGCACCGCGACGCTGGCCCCGAGCCGGGCTGCCTCCAGCGCGATGGAGAGCCCGGCAAGCCCGGCCCCGATCACGCAGATGTCGGCGTCGAGATCAAACGACAGTCGCGTGCGTTCACGAAAGCCGGCTTCTTCCTGGGACACGCTTGTGAAAGTCTCGCTCATGTCGTTTTCTTAAAGGACCGATCGGGCCCTTGTCACCTTGTCCTCAACCGGCGCCTGTAGATTATTCTGGACGCGTAACGATTCGAGAAGACCATGCGCCGTTTGATGCTGCTGCGTCACGCCAAGACCGAGACTGACGCGCCGAGCGGCCGTGACCAGGATCGTCGCCTCGACGACCGCGGCCACAAGGACGCCGCGCAGATCGGGGATTGGCTCGCCACCCATCCCCCCTTCCCCAAGGCCGTGCTGGTCTCGCACGCCGTCCGCGCCCGGCAGACCTGGGACATTGCCTGGGAGACGATGAAGGACCGCGTCGCGGCGCCGCAGGTGGAGGTCCTGCCCGAACTCTACGGCGCCGATCCCGCCCAGATCCTGGAATCCATTCGCACTGCAACCGTTCCGGCCGACCCGAAGCAGTTGCTGCTGGTGGGCCACAATCCCGGCATGCACGAGGCCGCGCTGATGCTGATGGGCGGCGGCGATCCGGCCGGCGCCAAGGCGCTCGCTCACAATCTGCCCACGTCGGGGCTTGCGATCTTCGACTTTGACGTCAAGGATTGGGGTGACGTGGCCTACCGCCGCGGCAAACTGGTGCTGTTCGTCAGCCCCAAGCTGCTTCGATCGGGTTGAGACGCGCGGGGCGCGCCGTCTCGACCGGTTGATCCAGCTTGGTCAATTGGGAGGCGCAGATGTTCAAGTCCATCCTCGTGCCCATCGACCTCGCCGACACCGATCTAGCCAAGCCGGCGCTCGCGACCGCGGTAACGCTGTCGCAGACCTGGAGCGGATCGATACGACTGCTCAACGTGCTGCCGATGACGCCGGTGATGCTCGCCGAATATGTCCCGGCCGATTTCGACGAGCAGCAGCGCCAGACCTCCGAGGAAGCGCTCGCCATCGTCGCGCGGGAGTCAGGCATCGAGACGGGGCGCATTTCCAGCGTGGTGCGCCAGGGCGGCATCTACCACGAGATCCTGGAGGAAGCCGTGCATATGAAGGCCGACCTGATCGTGATGACCTCGCACCGGCCGGCGATGCGCACCTATTTCCTTGGCTCCAATGCCGGGCACGTCGTGCGCTACGCCAAGTGCTCGGTGCTGGTGGTCAGGCATTGATCGCCACAACAAACGCCGTCATTGCGAGCGCAGCGAAGCAATCCAGCGTCTTTCCGCGTTGACAGCCTGGATTGCTTCGCTCCGCTCGCAATGACGATGCGGAGGCATTGTCACTACGCCGGACTTGCCGGGCGTGGCGGCCAAACGAACTCACAGATACCGCGTCAGCTCGGCCTTGAACTGCCCGTAGACGGCGTCCTCGATCTGGCTGCGCGTGATCCCGATGTCGCGCAAGGCGTGGTCGTCGAGCTCGTTCAGCGTCTTGACGGCAGAGCGGCGCTCCAGGCGGTCGAACAGCGCATGGGCGGCGTTGGCGAGGGCGCCGAAAAATCCGCCCGACGAGGATGGGCGTAAACTCCGCCCGGCAGTTTGCGAGATCGTGGTCATTTTTCTTCTCCGGCCTATTGTCCGCGCAGCGAAGCAGGTGCCGTTGGCACGGACGCTGCGAGCGCCTGCACCTCATTTGCCATCGGATTGCTCTCGCTCTCCTCGGCTCAATCGCGGAACTTGATGGAACTTAAATGCTCCAGTACACTACTCGGAGCAAGTAAAACATTGCTCTCGGTGCAATAATGTCCAAGTTCGAATACGTGAAGCTTGCCGATGCCATTGCGGCCGATATCACTAAGGGCACGTTAAGGCCCGGCGACCGGCTGCCGCCACAGCGCAACTTTGCCTATGACCGCGGCATCGCGGTCTCGACCGCGAGCCGGGTTTATACGGAGCTGCTTCGCCGCGGGCTCGTCGTCGGCGAGGTCGGCCGCGGCACGTTCATCTCCGGCGACATCAAGCGCGAGGTCGAGGCGTTGAGCGAGCCGCGCGACGCGCGGATCGATTTCGAGGTCAATTATCCGTTATTGCCGCAGCAATGGGCGATGATCGCCAAGAGCCTTGCCGGGCTCGAGCGCGTCGATGCGCTCGAATCTGCCCTGCGCGTCTCGACCAGCACGGGCACCAAGAGCGCGCGCAATGCAGCCGTCGCCTATCTCGCGCGCAAGGATTTCACGCCGCAGGCCGAGCAGATCGTCTTCACCGCCAACGGCAAGCAGTCGCTCGCCGCCGCGCTCGCCGCTCTCGTTCCCACCGGCGGCCGCTGCGGCGTCGAGGCGCTGACCTACCCTTACGTCAAGAGCATCGCGGCGCGGTTGGGTGTGACGCTGGTCCCGATTCCGATGGACGAATTTGGCGCGCGTCCCGATGCGATCCAGAAGGCGCATCGCGAAGCGCATCTGTCGGCGCTGTATCTCCAGCCCATCATCCAGAACCCGCTCGGCGTCACCATGAACGCGACGCGACGCGCCGACATCATGCGCGTCGCCGAGAAGCTCGATCTCACCATCATCGAGGACGCCGTCTACGGCTTCCTCGCCGACGACACGCCGCTGGCAGCGCTCGGGCCGGACCGTTGCATCGTGATCGACAGCCTGTCCAAGAAGGTCGCACCGGGCCTCGCGCTCGGCATCCTCGTCACCCCGCCGCATCTGCGCGAGAGCGTGATGAGCGCGGTGCGGACCGGCGGCTGGATCGCCTCGGGGCACGCGCTGGCGTCGGGGCAGCGGCTGATGGCCGACGGCACCGTCGCCGAGCTGACGCGGCTGAAACGGATCGACGCTGCGCGCCGGCAGCAGACCGCGGCAAGGCTGCTCGCCGGCTACCAGATCGCGGCCGACGCGCGCTCCTATCATTTGTGGCTGACGCTGCCGCCACACTGGCGCTCGCAGACCTTCGTCGCCGCAGCAGCCCGGCGCGGCATCGCACTGACGCCATCCTCGACGTTTGCAATTGCGCACGGACATGCACCGAACGCGGTACGGCTCGCGCTCGCCCCGCCCTCGCTCGAGCAGCTCGACTCCGGCCTGCGCACGCTCGTGTCGCTGCTCGGCACCAAGGAAGAGGATTTCGACTCGACGGAGTAGAGAGAGCGTTGCGAGCGAAGTGATACCGGTTCGAAAACGCGTCACGACAAGGATCCGACCCTTCGCTGCTCAGGCCGCCGGCCATTCCGCGATGAAGCCCCTCGCCTTGTACGGCTCGATCTTGTCCCATTCGTGCAGGACACGCCGGCGAAACTCGACATCGGTGTGCCAGAGCGCGCGCGGCGTCGCAAAGCTGTCGACGGTGAGCAGCATCTTCTCGGCTTCAGGCCAGTGCCGGTGCAGCGTCATCGGGTAGCGGCGCGCCGTCCAGGTGTTGCCGAGGCAGATCACGCTCCGGACGTTTCGCAGTCCAAGCGCCGCATCGACGATCGGCAGCGAGAAGATCACGTTCTCGCCGGTGTTCATCGCGCGATGTTCCTCGAGGATGAGGTCCGCCGGAATGCCGGCCGCGACCATCGCTGCCTTGATGATGGTGCACTCAGATTGCTCCGAGCCCGGCGTCACGCCACCGCTGACAATTGACCAGCGGAAAAGGCCCTCGCGCCACAGCCTCGCGGCGGTGTCGGCGCGCAAGCCAACGTCCTCGCGGGTGCCGAACATGAACAACAGATCGGCCGGCCGGAGCGGCGTATCGATCAGATGCGTGCGGTTGATCTCGACGATCTCATCCGCTGTAGGCTGGCGCCTGTTGCGATCCATGGTTGGCATAACAGCACGATGCGACACCGGCGCAGGAGCACGAAGTCACGTTTGATTGCGGCCGATTGCACCTAAGGCAGCAAGGCCTTCGGCACACGATCAAAACTGTAGCTGTGCGGCTGGTTGCGCCGCACGAAGCCGCCGACCTGCCAGGCGAACAGCGCGGCCAAACCGATGATGAACAGCGCACCGGCGAATTCGCCGATCAGGAGCGCGCGGATCAACAGCCCGGCCATGGCCACCGTCAGCACCGCCAAAAACGCCAGCACCGCCGCATAGGTCTTGCGGCCGAGGCCTGCGGTCAATTCGGCGCGGCTGCCGGCCTGCGCCATCCGTGCGTGCAGCTCGATGATGAAATCGCGAAAACCGTTGTCCTGCGGCGCCATCAGCGCTGCGGTCTGCCAGCTCGTCGACAGGATCCTGATGCGGCCGCCGCCGGTGTGGCTGAGATCGGCGCGAAAGCGGTGCTGCTGCATCGACACCGGGCGAAACGACAGCCGGATCGCCGAGATCTCGTCATAGCGCCACAGGCCGGAGCGGCCGGCGATGTGCCAGGACAGGCCCGCGTCCGTCAGCTCGAAACGATGCGCCGAGCCGATCAGCGACGCCTTGTAGGCGTAGCTCGTGACCGAAGCCGCCTCAGCTCCCGAAACCTGCATCTCCACAATCAATCCCGTCCGCGCAATCCCGCCTGCGATCGGCTTGCGCGATCGCCCTCGCCCATCCTACAAGCGGGGCATGGCTGAGACGACCTTTTTTCCGCGCCGCCTGATTCTGGGCGCCGCCGTGATCTCCGGCGTGCTGCTCGCGCTCGCGGTGCACATGCTGGGCGCGCGCTACGGGCTCGACCTCGGCGGGCTCTGGCATTCCGACACACACGAATTCATACCCGCGGGCGCAGCCATCGCCTGGTGGCTGATTGCCACGGTCGGTTTCTCCGGCGGCTATTTCACGGCGACATTGATGCAGAGCGCCGTCTCCGGGCAGATCCCGCAGCGGATGCGGCAGTTCCTGATCGCGGTCGGCGTGCTGCTGCTTGCCGGTGCGGGCCAGGTAGCCTCGGCGCCGAGCCCGATCCCGTCCGTCTCGGGCGTGCTCGCCGGGCTCGCCGCGCTATGTCTTGGCGCCGTGATGGCGTTTTGCGGCGCGCACTTCGCGCTGCGCCGCGGCTAGACCTCAGGCCGAGACGCGGAGCCGCGGCCGGTTCAGCATCAACGCGACATCGGATGCGGGCCGCGGCTTGCTGAAAAGATAGCCCTGCGCCTGGGTGCAGCCCTCGCGCCGCAGCAGCTCGAGCTGGGCGTCGTTCTCGACGCCTTCCGCCGTGGTGACGATGCCGAGGCTGCGCCCAAGGCCGGTCACGGCGCGGATGATCGCCATGGAATCCTCGCGCGTCGCAAGCTCGGACACGAAGGAGCGGTCGATCTTGATCTTGTCGAACGGGAAGCTGCGCAGGTAGCTCAGCGACGAATAGCCGGTGCCGAAATCGTCGAGCGAGATCCGCACGCCCATGGCGCGCAGCTCGTGCAGGGTGGTCAGCGTCGCCTCGCTGTTCTGGAGCAGCACCGATTCGGTGATCTCGAGCTCGAGCCGCCGCGCCGCGAGCCCCGAGGCGGCCAGCGCATCGGTCACGGATGCGATCAGGTTCGGGCTCTTGAACTGCACCGGCGACAGGTTGACGGCGACATCGACATCGTCCGGCCAGGTGGCGGCGTCACCGCAGGCGCTGCGCAGCACGAACTCGCCGAGCTGGACGATGAGGCCGGTCTCCTCGGCCACCGGAATGAAGTTGATTGGGGCGATCAGGCCACGCTGCGGATGGTTCCAGCGCAGCAGCGCCTCGAAGGCGACGACGCGACCGCTGGCGACGTCGCGGATGGGCTGGTAGTACGCCTCGAACTCGTCGCGTAGCAACGCCGCCCGCAAGTCCATCTCCAGCAGCCGCCGCGCCTGCGCGCGCGCATCCATGCCGGTCTCGAAAAAACGATAGGTGCCGCGGCCGTCCGCCTTGGCGCGGTACAGCGCGAGGTCGGCGTTCTTCAACAACTCGTCCGGATTGTCGCTGTCCTGCGGCGACAGCGAGATGCCGATCGAGACGCCGATCACGATCTGGTGGTCGTCGATTTCGTAAGGCGCAGAGATCACCTCGACGAGGCGGCCGGCAAGGGCTCGCGCCGCAGCTTCCTCGGAGCGCCCGATCTGGACCACGGCGAACTCGTCGCCACCGAGCCGCGCCACGGTGTCGCTCGCGCCGACAGTAGCCTTCAGCCTGCGACCGACTTCCTTGAGCAGCGCATCGCCGATGGGATGGCCGAGCGAGTCGTTGATGTCCTTGAAGTGATCGAGATCGAGGCACAGCACCGCGAGCTGGTCGCCCGACTTCGCCCTGCGCAGTCCCTGCTCGAGCTGCTCGTGAAACAGCACGCGGTTCGGCAGATTGGTCAGCGCGTCATGGCGCGCCATGTGCGAGATCTTGGCCTGCGCCTCCAGCCATTCGGTGATGTCCTCGAAGGTCGCGACCCAGCCGCCGCCCTGCATCGGCTGGTTGACGACGCGGATGGAGCGACCGAACCGGGTGACGACCTGGCTCGTCGTGCGGCCCTCGCGCGCGTCGGCCACGAGGCGCGCGAAGAATTCGCCCGCATCGCCCTGCCACTGGCCCTTGGCCTGCTCTTCCCGCAACACGTCGACGAGCAGGCGGCCGGCGAGCGGAATGTCGGTGCGGCCGAGCATCGCTGCGTAGCGCTCGTTGAAGAGCTGGATCTTGCCGTCCGCATCGAACATGCACAATCCCTGCGACATGTTCTCGAGCGCGGTATCCAACACGACCTGCTGGCGTCCCAGTTCGCCCTTGGCGCGGCGGTCGAGCAGAGCCGCCGCGAGCGCGATCGCGATGATCGCAGCGGCGGCGCTGGCGGTGAGGATCGACAATGAGGCCGGCGGGATCGACAGGCCGCTGATCGCGACCGCAGGATCCGGCGTCAGCTCCACGGCGCCCATGGCGGTGAAATGATGTGAGACGATGGCAAGCACCAGCAGCACCGTCGCGCCGAGCGCGCCCGCAAGGCTGTCGCGCCGCCCCGCAACGACCAGGGCAAGCGACCCGAGGACGATGCCGAGCACGATCGAGACCGTCACTGTGCCGGTCGCCCAGCCGATGTGCGCGGGAATCTCGAGCGCCATCATGCCGGTGTAATGCATGGCGGCAACGCCGCCACCAACGACGGCGCCGCCGAGCGCAACCAGGCCCGCCCGTGTCACCGACACCGAGATGCTCAGCCCGATGAAGGTGACCGCGATCGCGAAGATCAGCGACAGGACCGTCAACGGAATGTTGTAAGCGCCGCCCGCACCGGGCCCGTAAGCCTGCATCGCGATGAAATGGGTTGCCCAGATGCCGCCGCCGGCGACGACGGCATCGAGCGCGACCCACGATACGCGAGCTCCCCCGCGCGCCGCACGGGCGCGGTGGAACAGGCTGATCGCCGCCGCGCTGGCGAGCAGGCACACCGCCCCGCCGAGTGCGACCAGACGCCAGTCGTGCTGATCCGTCAGGCAGTAAAGAACTTGATACATTGCCGGCCCCTATTCCAACCGCACTAGAGCCGGCAGAGATGGACAGTCGGTAACCGGCTATGTGCCGGTTTCGGGAATGGTGAACAGAGAATGTGTGTGATTGCTCACATTGAGTGCCCTTACGCCTTTGTGTCAGGTGCATTTGCGCCGAGGCCGATCACAACGGCGGCGAGCAGCAGGACGGCCGCCGATATGATTAGCGACTGGTGAAGGCCCGTCATGAATGCACTGTCCGAGGCCACCAGCGAGCCGAACAGCGCGACGCCGAGCACGCTGCCGGTCTGCCGCGTCGCGTTCAGGACGCCGGCGGCGATGCCGGAGCGCGCCTTGTCGACGCTGCCGAGCAAGGTGGAGGTCAGCGGCGGCACCAGCAGGCCAAGTCCACCGCTGATCGCGATCATCTGCGCAAAGATCGCCCAGTAGCTGGTCCCGGCTTCGGTCCAGAGCAGCCCGAGACAGCCGAGCGCCGAGATACAGGCGCCGGCCACGATGGTCGGGCACGAGCCGATGCGCTCGGCCAGACGCGGCGCCAGCAGGTTGACGGGCAGCACTGCGCCCATCATCGGCACGAAGGCGAGCCCGGTCCACCAGGCCGACAGCCCGTTGATCCTCTGGAAATACAGGCTCAGCACGAAGATCAGGCCGTAGATCGCGATGTTGACGAGGAGGCCGACGATCGTGGTCAGGGTAAACAGCCGGTGACTGAACAGCGACAGCGGCAGCATCGGCTGCACGGTGCGGCTCTCGCGCCAGACGAAGAGCGCCGCGAATGCGGCTGAGGCAACGAATGCCGCGATCACGGCTGGATGGCTCCAGCCGAGCACGCCAGCTTCGATGATCGCGCCGGCAAGCGCGCCCAGCGCACCGATCGCGGCGAGCTGGCCGGGCAGATCGATCTCTCGCGCGCGCGACCGCGTGGTCTCGCTGGCGTAGCGCCAACTCAGCCACAAGCCGGCAAGACCGATCGGCAGGTTGACCAGGAAGATCGCGCGCCAGCCGACCAGCGTGATCAGCGCGCCGCCGACGAAGGGACCGGCAGTGAGCGCCAGGCTGGCTCCGGCGGCCCAGACCGCCACGGCGCGACCACGCTCGCGGTCGTCCGCATAGGCATGATTGAGCAGCGCCAGGGAATTCGGCACCAGGATCGCCGCCGCCAGCCCCTGCACCAGCCGCGCTGCAATCAGCACGGCCGCATTGGGCGACATCGCGCAGGCGAGCGAGGCCGCGGTGAAGATGGCGAACCCGGCCATGAAGATGCGCTTGGCGCCGATGCGATCGCCGAGCGCACCGGCGGTCAGGATGAAAGCGGCAAAGGCGATGGTGTAGGCGCTGACAACCCATTGCAGCTCGGCGACGCCGCCGCCGAGCGATTTTCCCATCGCATCCAGCGCGGTGTTGACGATGGTGACGTCGAGCTGGACGACGCCATAGCCGAGGCTCATCGCGGCAAGCATGAGGGAGGTTGCAAGGCGCGAGCCGGCACGCTGCGCGCCGGCTCCGTCGTCGAGAGGTTCACATTTGATGGTGCTGGCTCGCATGCTGCCACCTCGGTTGCAGCCCCATGCGAAACATACGCTACCGGCCCGCCGTCATGTTTCGACAATGACCGAATGATGGATGCGTCATACGCGAACGCCGCGCGGATGACCGCGCGACGCCTTTCGCGGCTACGCCCGGCCCTAGCTCGCCGCGCGCAGGTTGACCTTGCTCTCGGCGAGCGTGGTCAGCTTCCTGTCGGTCGCCTTCTCTTCTTCCAGCGTCTTGGCGAGCACGGTGGCGCAGTCGTTGCGGCCGAGCTGCTTGGCCCAGGCGATCAGGCTGCCGTAGCGGACGATCTCGTAATGCTCCGCGGCCTGGGCGGCATTGATCAGGGCGGCGTCCAGCACCGCCTTGTCGGCGACTTCACCGGCGGTCTCGTCGGCTTCCTCGATGATGCCGTCAATCGCCGGGCAGTCGACCGCCTTCACCTGCGCGCCGTGCATCTTGAACACTTCCTCGAGCCGCTTGACGTGCTGCTTGGTTTCTTCGAGGTGCGTCAAAAAGCCCTGCTTCAACTGCGGATCGGTGGCCTTATCTACCATTTTCGGCAGCGCCTTGGTGAGCTGCTGCTCGGCATAATAGATGTCCTGAAGCTGGTGCACGAACAGGTCGTTCATGGTCTTGATGTCTTTTGTGAACAGTCCCATCGTTCCGATCCTCTCGGTTTCGGGAACACGGAGGCGTCGGCTCGCACGAAAAGCCGATGATTCCGCCATGTTCGATTGCTGATGGAGCGCTAACCGGCGCACGGTACCGACGTTCCAAAAAAGCTCGCATCGCTTGCGTTGGAACAATGCCGACTGCGGGCGGACACAAAATCATGTCAAGATGCGGACGCGCGTTCCAGGCAAGTGCCTCGACTCATATGCTTAACGCGCGCCCGATATGAACCACATATGACAAAAGCGGCGGTCCACCGCAGAACCTATCGGTCGAACGCAGAACCTATCGTTGTCAAGGGCTGCACAAGTCGCTGTTTTTGCCTTAAATGAGCTACATCATGCCTAGCGGTCGAAGCCCATTTCGGGCAGTGATCGCACCCGACCGGCCAATATCTGGCCGATCGGTCTTGCCCCCCGCCGGGAGGATGAATGCACGGACTGCTGCCCGCGCTGAAGCGCGGCTTCAAGAGATGGATCGGCTGGCGACGGCTCGGCGTTGCCGCGAGCGTCTTCATCATCGCCTTCGCGATCACCACGCTTGCGCGCACTCTCAAGGACATCGATACCGGCGTCATCCTGACCGCGTTGACCGAGATTCCCCGCGGGAATATCGGGCTGGCGGCGATCTGCGTCGTCTTCGCGTTCTGTACACTGACCTTCTACGACTATTTTGCACTGCGAACGATCGGCAAGAAACATGTGCCCTATCGCATCGCAGCACTCTCCAGCTTCACGTCCTATTCGATCGGCCACAACATCGGCGCCACCGTTTTTACCGGCGGCGCGATCCGTTTCCGGATCTATTCGGACTACGGGCTGAACGCGATCGACGTCGCGAAGATCTGTTTCCTGTCGGGCCTGACCTTCTGGCTCGGTAACATCTTCGTGCTCTCGATCGGCATGGTCATCCATCCGGATGCCGCCTCATCGATGGATCAACTGCCGTCGTCGATCAATCGGCTGATCGGGCTTGGCGGCCTCGCCTCGATCGGCGCCTATCTGGTCTGGCTCTGCATGGGCGAGAAGCGCCGCGAGCTCGGCCAGAAGGGCTGGAAGGTGGTGCTGCCCTCGGCGCCGCTGACGCTGGTCCAGATCCTGATCGGCGTGGTCGATCTCGGCTTCTGCGCGACGGCGATGTACCTGCTGATGCCGGCCAATCCGTCGATCGACTTCATGTCGCTGGCGGTGGTGTTCATCCTGGCGACGCTGATCGGATTTGCCAGCCACGCGCCCGGCTCGATCGGCGTGTTCGATGTCGCCATGCTGGTCGCGCTGCCCGAATTCGGCCGCGAACAGCTTCTGGCGACCCTGCTGGTCTTCCGCATCCTCTATTTCGTGATCCCGTTCGGCCTCGCCATCTCCATCATGGGCGCGCGCGAGCTCTGGATGAACGTGGTCGAGCCCTGGCAGGAGCGGCGGCGGCTGGCCGAGGCCTGCGCGCAAGCCAACCTGCCCAAGCAGGTGGCAGCGATGGAACGCGAGCGGTCGTTGCGACAGGCCAGCAAGCGGTAAGGCGGGCGGGCGACCGTCAGACAGAGGTTGCGGGCGGGGCAGCAATGCTCTCTTATTTCCGCCTCAACTTTGCCGTTGAACACGCGGGCCATGATCCCTTTTTCCTTTCGCATCCTCCCCGCAGGCCTCCTGCTGCTTGCCGGGATTCTGACGTCTTTGCCGCTCGAGCGCGCCGCCGCGCAGGACGCCGGTGCGATGCAAATATCCTGGGAGGTGCGCAACCGCTTCCGCCTGTTCCGCGAGGAGCGCGACTTCCAGCTCCATGTCGAGAACGCGCGTAACCGCAGCATCCTCGCCGCCGAGCAGTCGCTGGAGCTCCAGAGCGAGGGCCGCGGCTGGGCCCGCAACATGGTCAACCGGCTCTGCATCGACCTCCAGGGCCGGGTCAACCAGCCCTGCACCCGCGACAACGTCAAAGAGAACTACATCACCCCGATCGACCATCCGGTGACCGTGCGCCTGACCGGTGCAGTGCCGGTCGGCGCCACCTGCGCCTGGTCGTTCGACGACGGCGACGGGCCGCAGACCTCGACCTTCGACTGCGCCGAGCCGGTCAACCTGCGCGTCCGCTACGGCAAGCAGACGGTCGCGAGCGTCGACGTCTCCTCCGGTTCCGATCCGACCCAGCGCGTCCAGACCGAGATCCAGGTCCGCGACATCTTCGTCGCCGGGCTGGGCGACAGCATCGCCTCCGGCGAAGGTAATCCCGACCGGCCGCTGGCGCTGTCGGACGAGGGCTTCTGCTTCCGCTCCTATCTCGGTACCGCCGGTGCGCAGTACTACCGGCCGAGCCGCGCCGGCTATAAAGGTGGCCGCGCCTGCGAGGCACCCGACACGCTCGCCAACTGGCAGCATTACGGCGCGCTCTGGTTCAACTCACCCTGCCATCGCTCGCTCTACAGCTACCAGACCCGCACCGCGCTGGCGCTCGCGGTGCGCTACACCCACATCGCGGTGACCTTTCTGCCGCTCGCCTGCACCGGCGCCAGCATCGGCGACGGACTGCTCGGCTCGCAACGCGCCCGCGAATGCCCGCCCGGCAAGACCGGCGTCTGCAACACCAGCGTGAACGCACAGGTCGCCGAGCTGCGCGAGGCGCTCACCGCGGCAAAAAAGCGACAACCGGACCGCACGCTCGATCTCGTGCTGCTCTCGGTCGGTGCCAATGACGTCTATTTCTCCGGCCTCGTCGCCGACGTCATCGTCGACACCGCGACCGAGCGCGCGCTGTTCCGCCGCTCCGGCGTGATGGCGGGCGTCGACGATTCCCGCGATGCGCTGGCGCGCGAGCTGCCACAGAATTTCGTCAAGCTGCGCGAGGCGCTGAAGCCGCTCGTCGGCGGCGATCTCTCGCACGTGGTCTATGTCTCCTACGCCAATCCCGCGCTCGCCGATGGTGGCGTACCCTGCCGCGGCGGCCGCGCCGGGTTCGACATCCATCCGTCCTTCAACGCCGATCCGCAGCGCCTGGCCCGCGTATCGACCTTCGTCGACACCGAATTCCTGCCGCAGCTGAAGGGGCTCGCCACCTGCACGCGCGGGGCGCTGTGCCGCGATCCCGAAGCCGATCGCATGACCTTCGTGGACTCGCACCAGGCGGCGTTCGCCGATCACGGCTTCTGCGCCCATGCGAGCAACGATCCCGAATTCGACCGCACATGTTTCGCCGAGAACGGCCAGAGCTTCAATCCCGATATCGTGAGCGCGGCGAGCCAGCCGATGCTGTGCGGCCGCAGCGCCTCGGAGTATCGCGCCTACCTGCCGCGCGCGCGCTGGATCCGCGATGCCAATGACAGCTATTTTGCCGCGATGACCTATCCGCAAGGTCTGCCGGCGGCGAGCCAGCCGACCGACATCCACGACGCCACCTGGGGCGTGCTCTCCGCCGTCTACGGCGGCGCCGTACATCCAAGCGCGGAAGGCCACGCCGCGATGGCGGACGCCGCACTGCCGGCCGCAAGCAGCGTGCTCGGCCTCGATGCCGTGCCGCCCGGCGTGACACGCGGCCTGCTCGCGCCGCTGCTGGGCACGCAGCAATAGCAGCCAAGAGCGACTTCTCTTCACACCGTCATTGCGAGCGCAGCGAAGCAATCCAGAATCTTTCGGCTGAGGGATTTCTGGATTGCTTCGCTGCGCTCGCAATGACGATTGGGGCTAACACTCTCCGCATATTCGCTTTCATCGCCCGCGGAGGCGGGCGATCCAGTACTCCGTGACGGACGTGATTGAATCGAAACGCCGCGGCGTACTGGATTCCCCGCCTGCGCGGGGAATGACAGCGGAGCAAGTGGAGCGCGTTCGCAATTTCACGATCGTTCCCCGCACCTGCCGTTCCATCAATCCAAAAACGGCATCGATCGATACTCCCTTGAACTTGGACACTTTGCCGCGCGCGCCTCTAGGAG
The DNA here is from genome assembly GCF_052588265.1 of Bradyrhizobium sp. Pa8. Classification (NCBI taxonomy): domain Bacteria; kingdom Pseudomonadati; phylum Pseudomonadota; class Alphaproteobacteria; order Hyphomicrobiales; family Nitrobacteraceae; genus Bradyrhizobium; species Bradyrhizobium sp. Pa8. Next base: position 6,408,463 of record NZ_CP176767.1, read on the forward strand.
TCGCAGTGAGGAAACATTTCGAGTTCTAAGGAGGCGCGTGATGAGCGCAGTGGTGTCCGCAGCGGACGTGAGGAGGTCTCGCGTCAGGCTGTTCATCGTGACCATGTTGTTCCTGGTCACGACCGTGAACTATGCCGACCGCGCCACGCTGTCGATCGCGGGCCCTGCGCTCTCCAAGGAGCTGCATCTCGATCCCGTCGCCATGGGCTGGATCTTCTCGGCCTTCGGCTGGTCCTATGTCGCGGCGCAGGTGCCCGGCGGCTGGCTGCTCGACCGCTACGGCTCGCGCCTCGTCTATGCCTTCAGCATCATCGTCTGGTCGCTGTTCACGATGATGCAGGGCTGGGTCGGCTTCCTCAGCGCTGGCGCTGCCATCATCGTGCTGTTCGCACTTCGCCTCCTCGTCGGCGTCGCGGAAGCGCCGTCCTTCCCCGCCAACGCCCGCATCGTCGCCGCCTGGTTTCCCGGCAATGAGCGCGGCACCGCATCGGCCTTCTTCAATTCGGGACAGTATTTCGCCACCGTGATCTTCGCGCCGCTGATGGGCTGGATCGCGCATGATTACGGCTGGCGCTTCGTGTTCTTCGTGATGGGTGGGCTCGGCGTCATCATGGGCCTGGTCTGGATCAAGACCGTCTACGGCCCGAAGGAGCATCCCGGCATCAACGAGGCCGAGTTCGATTACATCAAGGAAGGCGGCGCGCTGGTCGATCTCGATGCGCCCAAAAACGATCTGATGCAGGAGCGTGCACCCGAGTCCGGCTCCGGCTGGGATCACATCCGCCAGTTGCTCTCCAACCGCATGATGCTCGGCGTCTATCTCGGCCAGTACTGCATCAACACGCTGACCTATTTCTTCCTGACCTGGTTCCCGGTCTACCTCGTCAAGGAGCGCGGCCTGTCGATCCTGCAAGCCGGCTTCGTCGCGACGCTGCCGGCGCTGTGCGGCTTCATCGGCGGCGTGCTCGGCGGCGTCATCTCCGACGCCATCCTGCGCAAGACCGGTTCGCTCACCATGGCGCGCAAGATCCCGATCGTCGGCGGCATGCTGCTGTCGATGTCGATCATCGCCTGCAACTATGTCGACGGACAGGCGCTGGTGGTCGGTTTCATGGCGCTCGCCTTCTTCGGCAAGGGCATCGGCGCGCTCGGCTGGGCGGTCGTCTCCGACACCTCGCCCAAGGAAGCCGGCGGCGTCTCCGGCGGCCTGTTCAACACCTTCGGCAACCTCTCCTCGATCAGCACCCCGATCGTGATCGGCTACATCCTGGCCGCGACCGGCTCATTCAACGGCGCACTGCTGTTCGTCGGCGCCAACGCGCTGGTGGCCGCGTTCGCCTATCTCGTGGTGGTCGGCAAGATCGAGCGGGTGGTGCTCAAACGTTCCTCCTGAGGGCTCCCATGGGAGCTTGACCAGGCAACTCAACGGCGGCTCCTCAGCCGCCGTCTTTGTTTTTGGGGATGATCGATGCTAGAAGTGCCGGGGAAACGCCTTATCCATCTAAGGCATGTATCGATGTTCGACCTCAACCAACTCCGCTGTTTCGTCACGGTGGCCGAAGAACTGCATTTCGGCCGCGCCGCCGCGCGGCTGAACATGACCCAGCCACCGCTGTCGCGGCAGATCCAGGTGCTCGAGCACATCATCGATGCGCCGCTGCTGGAGCGCACCAGCCGCTCGGTGCGCCTGACGCCGGCGGGGCGCAGCTTCCTGCCCGAGGCAAGGCGCATCCTGAAGCTTGCGGAAAGCGCCTCGCAAGTCGCCCGCCGCATCGCGCTCGGCAAGACCGGCTCGGTCAAGATCGGCTTCACCGCGGCCGCCGCCTATGGCTTCCTCCCCGAGCTCGTCGCGGCCTGCCGCGCCAAGCTGCCCGAGGTGGACTTCTCGCTGAAGGAGATGGTCTCGGGCGACCAGTTCGAGGCGCTGACCTCGGGTCAGATCGATGCCGGCCTGCTCAGGCCGCCGATCGCGCGCCCCGAGCTGACCAGCCGCCGCGTCGTCGCCGAGCCCCTGCTCGCCGCGATCCCGAAGAAGCATCCGCTGGCGAATGCCGAGACCATTACCATCAAGGACTTCGACGACCAGCCCTTCGTGATGTACTCGCCCTATGAGAGCCGATATTTCCACGATCTGCTGGTGGCGCTGTTCACCCGCGCCGACGTGCTGCCGCGCTACGTGCAGCATCTGAGCCAGATCCATTCGATCCTCGCCATGGTCCGCGCCGGCCTCGGCCTTGCCATCGTGCCGGCCGCGGCTGCGAGCCTGAAGATCGCCGACGTGCGGCTGCGGCCGCTGAAGCTGCGCACCCGCGTCCCCGTCGAGCTGTTCATGGCGTGGCGCCGCGACGACGAGAACCCGCTGCTCTCCGCGCTGGTCAAAATCGCAGGCGAATTGTCCTCCGCGGAGGTGGCGGACGATTGATGCTCAATCCGCATCGGTCGATATAGGCTTTGGCTTGGACGCGCATCGAACGGTCTCCTAAACAACGGCGCATGGACGCGCAGGCTTCGGCCCGCGTCCTCCACAACACGCAATTAAGGGAGCAGCGCCCATGAGCAAGATGACCCCGCAGGAAATGGCCCAGAAGATCGGATCGGGCCTCCTGTCCTTCCCTGTCACGCCCTTCAAGGCGGACTATTCGTTCGATGAGGCGACCTACCGCGCCAACATGGACTGGCTGTGCGGCTATGACGTTGCCGGCCTGTTCGCCGCCGGCGGCACCGGCGAGTTCTTCTCGCTGACGCCGACCGAGGTTCCGCAGGTGGTCAAGATCGCCGTCGACGAGACCAAGGGCCGCGTGCCCGTGCTCGCCGGCACCGGCTACGGCACCGCCACCGCGCGCGAGATCGCGATCGGCGCGGAAAAGGCCGGCGCCGACGGCCTGTTGCTGCTGCCGCCCTATCTGACCCATTCCGAGCAGGACGGCCTTGCTGCCCACGTGGAAGCCGTGTGCGCCTCCGTGAAGATCGGCGTCATCGTCTACAACCGCGACAACGCCATCCTCCAGCCCGATACGCTGGCGCGCCTCGCCGAGCGCTGCCCGAACCTCGTCGGCTACAAGGACGGCATCGGCGACATCGAGCTGATGACCCGCGTCTACACCAAGCTCGGCGACCGCCTCACCTATATCGGCGGCCTGCCGACCGCGGAAACCTTCGCGCTGCCCTATCTCGACATGGGCGTGACGACCTATTCCTCGGCCGTGTTCAACTTCGTTCCGGAATTCGCCACCAACTTCTACGCCGCGGTGCGCAAGCGCGACCATGAGACCATCCACGCCGGCCTGAAGGACTTCATCCTGCCGCTGATCGCAATCCGCAACCGCAAGAAGGGCTATGCGGTCTCGATCATCAAGGCCGGAATGAAGGTGATCGGCCGCGATTCCGGCCCCGTCCGCCCGCCGCTCACCGATCTGTCCGAGCAGGAGATGGCGGAACTGACCGCACTGGTGAAGAATCTGCCCGCCATCCGATCGTCACAACAGGCTGCAGAATAACGATAGAACATAGGGAGGAGCGCACGATGGCCGAGACCAATATCGGCGGGGCACCGGTCGTCACATCGATGCAGGTGATCCCGGTCGCGGGCCGCGACAGCATGCTCCTCAATCTGAGCGGCGCGCATGCGCCGTTCTTCACCCGCAACATCGTCATCCTCACCGACAATTCCGGACACACCGGCGTCGGCGAGGTGCCGGGCGGGCAAAAGATCTGGCAGACGCTCCAGGATGCCCGCGATCTCGTGATCGGCAAGACCGTCGGCGCGATGAACAACATCCTTGCCGACGTCCGCACGGCGTTCGCCGACCGAGATGCCGGCGGCCGCGGCAAGCAGACGTTCGACCTGCGCGTGATGATCCATGCGGTCACGGCGATCGAGTCGGCACTGCTCGACCTGCTCGGCCAGCACCTCAACCTGCCCGTCGCGGCGCTGCTCGGCGAAGGCCAGCAGCGCAAGAGCGTCGAGACGCTCGGCTATCTCTTCTTCGTCGGCGATATCAGCAGGTCGAAGCTCGATTACACCAAGGGCGAGACCGGCAAGCCCGAATGGTTCAACCTGCGCCACCAGGAGGCGATGACGCCGGAGACCGTGGTGCGGCTCGCGGAAGCCACCCACGACCACTATGGCTTCGCCGACTTCAAGCTCAAGGGCGGCGTGCTCCGCGGTGAGCAGGAGATCGAGGCCGTCACCGCCATCGCAAAACGCTTCCCCACCGCGCGCGTCACGCTCGACCCCAACGGCGCATGGTCGCTGGACGAGGCGATCAGCCTCTGCAAGGACATGCACGGCATTCTTGCCTATGCCGAGGATCCCTGCGGCGCCGAAGCCGGCTTCTCGGGTCGCGAGATCATGGCCGAGTTCCGCCGTGCCACTGGCCTGCCGACCGCGACCAACATGATCGCAACCGACTGGCGCCAGCTCTCTCATGCGCTGCGCCTGGGGGCGGTGGACATTCCGCTGGCCGATCCCCACTTCTGGACCATGCAGGGCTCGGTGCGCGTCGCCCAGACCTGCCGCGACAACGGCCTGACCTGGGGCTCGCACTCCAACAATCACTTTGACATTTCGCTCGCGATGTTCACCCATGTCGGCGCCGCCGCGCCCGGCAAGGTCACCGCGATCGACACCCACTGGATCTGGCAGGACGGCCAGGCGCTGACCAAGGAGCCGCTCCAGATCAAGGGCGGCAAGATCGCCGTGCCCGAGCGGCCGGGCCTCGGCATCGAAATCGACCGTCCGGCCCTCGAAACCGCGCATGAGCTTTACAAGAAGCATGGACTCGGCGCCCGCGATGACGCTACTGCCATGCAGGACCTGATCCCCGGCTGGACCTTTGACGACAAGCGTCCCTGCCTCGTGCGTTAAGAAAATCTCGGAGGACTACATGACTGCGATCCTGAAGAACTTCATCGGCGGCGAATGGGTCGACGGCTCCGGCGTCACCAAGAACATCAACCCCTCCAACACCAACGATCTCGTCGGCGAGTACGCCAAAGCCGACAAGGCGCAGACCGAAAAGGCGATCGCGGCAGCCAAGGCCGCCTTCCCCGCCTGGGCGCAGTCGACGCCGCAGGTGCGCTATGACGCGCTGAACAAGATTTCTCTCGAAATCCTCGCCCGCAAGGAAGAGCTCGGCCGCCTGCTCGCCCGCGAGGAAGGCAAGACGCTCCCCGAGGGCATCGGCGAGGTCGCCCGTGCCGGCCAGATCTTTGCATTCTTCGCCGGCGAGGCGCTGCGCCTGATCGGCGAAAAGGGTGCCTCCGTCCGTCCCGGTCTCGACGTCGAACTGACCCGCGAGCCGGTCGGCGTCGTCGGCATGATCACGCCCTGGAATTTCCCGATCGCGATCCCCGCCTGGAAGATCGCGCCCGCGCTCTGCTACGGCAACACCGTGGTGTTCAAGCCGGCTGAGCTGGTGCCTGGCTCCGCGCACGCGCTGTCCGAGATCATCACCCGTTCCGGCATTCCCGCTGGCGTGTTCAATCTCGTGGTCGGCTCCGGCTCCGTGGTCGGCCAGACGCTCCTTGAGCATCCGGATGTCGCGGCGATCTCCTTCACTGGCTCGGTGCAGACCGGCCGCAAGATCGCGCAGGCCTGCGTTCTGTCGAACCCGATGAAGAAGTTCCAGCTCGAGATGGGCGGCAAGAATCCGCTGGTCGTGCTTGACGACGCGGACCTCAAGACCGCCGTCGAGGTCGCCGTCAACGGCGCCTATTTCTCGACCGGCCAGCGCTGCACCGCCTCCTCCCGCCTGATCGTCACCGAAGGCATCCACGACCGTTTCGTCGCCGCGATGGCCGAGCGCCTGAAGAGCCTGTCGGTGGACGACGCGCTCAAGGCCGGCGTGCATATCGGCCCCGTGGTCGACCAGAGCCAGCTCGACCAGGACCTGCGCTACATCAAGATCGGCCAGGACGAGGGCGCCAAGCTCGCCTTCGGCGGCGAGCTGCTCAAGCGCGAGACGCCCGGCCATTACCTCCAGCCGGCGCTGTTCACCGAGGCCAACAACAACATGCGCATCGCGCGCGAGGAGATCTTCGGCCCCGTCGCCGCCGTCATCCGCGCCAAGAACTACGAGGAAGCGCTGGCGATCTCCAACGACACCGAGTTCGGCCTCGCCTCGGGCATCTGCACGAGCAGCCTGAAATACGCCTCGCACTACAAGCGCAACAGCGAGTCCGGCATGGTGATGGTCAACCTGCCGACCGCCGGCGTCGACTATCACGTGCCGTTCGGCGGCCGGAAGGGTTCGAGCTACGGCGCCCGCGAGCAGGGCTCCTATGCGCGCGAGTTCTACACCACGGTGAAGACCGCCTATACCTATCCGGGTTGATAGGCTGACATCGTAGGGTGGGTTAGCCCGCGGCTGCGCAAAGCGCAGTCCGCTGGCGTAACCCACCTCTTCTGCCTCCGCGGATGAAGACATTGGTGGGTTACGCTACGCTAACCCACCCTACACTTTCGGAGTCCTCCCATGGACCAGGACGTCGCAGCGAAAGAGCAGCCCCGCTACATCAAGCTCAACGAGCGCGACAATGTCGCGATCGTGGTCAATGATTTCGGTCTTCCCGCCGGCTCCCGCTTTGCCAGCGGCCTGACGCTGCGCGCCTTCGTGCCGCAAGGGCACAAGACGGCGCTGATCGATATCGCGCAAGATCAGCCGATCATCCGCTATGGCGAAGTGATCGGCTATGCGTTGTCGCCGATCCTGGCCGGCGAATGGGTCGATGAAGCGCGCATCCGCATGCCGGAGGCCCCTGCCCTCGACAAGCTGGAAATCTCGACCGCCGTCCCCGCGCCGCTGCCGCCGCTCGAAGGCTTTACCTTCGAAGGCTTTCGCAACACCGACGGCTCGGTCGGCACCAAGAACATCCTCGGCATCTCCTCCTCCGTGCAATGCGTCAAGGGCACGATGGAATACGCCGTGAAGCGCATCCGCGCCGAGCTGCTGCCGAAGTACCCGAACGTCGACGACGTCGTGCCGCTGACGCACGCCTATGGCTGCGGCGTCGCCATCAATGCCCCCGATGCGGTCGTTCCGATCCGCACGCTGCAGAACATCGCGCAGAACCCGAATTTTGGCGGCGAGATTCTGGTCATCAGCCTCGGCTGCGAAAAGCTCGCGCCCGAACGGCTGGTGCCGGAGGGCGTCAGCGATGCCATCGTGCGCATGCAGGACGAAGCCTTCGACGGCTTTGGTGCGATCGTCGATGCAATCATGACCCAGGCCGAAGCCCGCCTGAAGATCCTCAACACCCGCACCCGCGAGACCTGCCCGGCCGCCGATCTCGTCATCGGCCTGCAATGCGGCGGCAGCGACGCCTTCTCCGGCGTCACCGCCAACCCCGCCCTCGGCTTTGCGGCGGACCTGCTGGTGCGCGCCGGCGCGACCGTGATGTTCTCGGAAGTGACCGAAGTGCGCGACGCGATCCAGCTGCTCACCCGCCGCGCCATCAACGAGGACGTCGGCCGCGCGCTGGTGCGGGAGATGGCCTGGTACGATTCTTATCTGGCCCGCGGCGGCGCCGATCGCAGCGCCAACACCACGCCCGGCAACAAGAAGGGCGGCCTCGCCAACATCGTCGAAAAGTCACTCGGCTCGATCGTCAAGTCCGGCTCGAGCGCCATCACCGGCGTGCTCTCGCCCGGCGAGAAGGCGACGCAGAAAGGCATGCTGTTCGCGGCAACGCCCGCCTCCGACTTCATCTGCGGCACGCTCCAGCTCGCCTCCGGCATGACACTGCAGGTGTTCACCACCGGCCGCGGCACGCCCTACGGTCTTGCGGCCGCGCCCGTGATCAAGGTTGCGACCCGCACCGAGCTCGCGCGCCGCTGGAAGGACCTGATCGATTTCGATGCCGGCAGCATCGCCACCGGTGAGAAGACCATCGAGGAAACCGGCTGGGACTTGTTCCGCCTGATCCTCGACGTCGCCTCTGGCCGCACGAAGCCGTGGTCGGACCGCTGGGGTATCCACAACGATCTCACGCTGTTCAATCCGGCGCCCGTGACCTGAGCATGATCCGGAAAAGTGCGAAGCGGTTTTCCGAAAAGATCATGCTCAAACAATAGCCTAAAGCGCGATGACGATTCATACCAATCTCATCGCGCTTTAGAAACCGGCCAGCCGGCTTCACTGACTGTCAATCAGATGCATGTCGCCGAGCGTGACCGGCAGACTGCGCGCGATGAGATCCGCGATCGCCGCGCGTAGCCGTTCGCTAGACGCCAGACCGTCAAACGTCTCGTCGACCGGCCCGCTCGGCCCGGCGAGCCGCATGGTGCCCGTGTTGTCGAGCGGCGCGGCCGCCCGCTTCTCGATCACGTCGAACGACTTGCCGTCGATCACGCGCACCTCGTACAGCGCGTGGATCAGGCCGTAATCCGCAAGCAGCGTGCGATATTGGGCGAGCCCGATGCCCTCGACGTTGCGGCCGTTGCCGAGCTTCGATCTCGCCCGGGTGATGACGATGTAGGCATCCAACCCTTGCGGTGCGACATCGCTGCGAACCAGCTCCTTGAACGGATCGCTGCGCAGGAGATTGACGGGCGCAACCGCCGAATCCCTGATCGCGGCAAACGCCGCACGCCGGTAGCTCACCGCCTGCACGCGAAAGCGTCCGCCGAGTAGCTTCGTCGCCTGCTGGACGATCAGCTCGTCCAGCCCCCAAGCGCTGATCGAGAGGCTTTGCCCGGCGTTGCCGAGCGCGATCAGGCCGGCTTGCGTCAGGCTCATCTCCTCGCCTATGGCCGAGACGATGCCGACGGTCTTGATCGCCTGGAGTTTCGTCGCGCGTGTTTCGAACGCCGCAGCGGCTCCGAGGACGAGGGAAGCGATTGCGCAGGCGAGACCCAAAATGACTCTGCGACGCATGGCCTATCGAATCCTGAAATCGAACGAATAGGACGCACCCACGCCGACCGTGGTCTGGTTTGACGATCCCCGCAGCTTCACGAGCGGGCTGTCTGCTGCGTCGCCCAGCAGCTTCTCGTACTCGACATAGGCATGGACTTCCCACTGCGGATTGATGCGGTAGGAAATCTGGCTGCCGAAGCCGACCGAATGCGCGCCGCCTCTGGCATCGTACATCGGCAATCCCGAGGCCAGCGCCTGCGCGGCGTCGACACCGAAATAGGGCGCGGTCGCCTTGGTGCTTTTCCAGGTGAACCGCGGGCCGGCCGAGATCGTGAGCCTTTGGATCAGCGGCACGATGACGTCGGCGGAGACATCGGCGACCGTGCCGGTATGACCGCCCATGCCCTGGCGCAATTCACTGCGCAGGCGCAGCCAGTCGACCGGAAAATATTCGACGAACCCGCCGAGCTCGTATGCGACCTTCACGTCTCCAAGGCCGGTCAGCTCGGCATATTTGTCGCTCTTGCGCGACGAGACGTATTTGAACGCAGCGCCGGCACGAAAATTGCCGACGTCGAGCAGTGCGATGCTGGCGCTGTCGCGGGGCCCGCGAAATTGGTCGACCGACCCGGCACGGCGAATGGAGAAGATCGGGATCGGCATGAGCTTCCCATTCTTCGATCCGACGAAATCCGGCGTGTACTCTCCGCCGATGCCGACCATGACGGTCCAGTTGCCGGAAGGTGACGGCAGCATCGGCACGTCGAACGGCGGGGCCGGCAGCGTGAACGCCGTCTGCGCCGATGCCGACTGCGGGATTGCCAGGATCGTGCCGAACGCGGCGAGGAAGGCGGTCAGCAAGGTCTGCTGCGCTCTCGCCGCAGGATCGAGAGCAGCTTCGTCAAAATGCTTCATTTACAGGGCCCCGGACCGGCCTTGCTGGCCTGGTCGACTCGTGTGGTTAGGAGCCACAGCATGTGGTCCGGCAAAATTGCCCCAAGATTGCAAGGGGCAAGCAGCGCCCCGATCCCTTCGCGGCGCATGCCGGGCGCGCCGCCGGATCAATATTGCCCGAACATTGCCGGACCGCGCTCACGCTCCCAAACTTTGCGCGCCGGGGCCGATCGGCGCCCGCGTTCCTGCCTTTTATTCGCCAAGCTCGCTGCCTTAATGGGAACCCTGCGCACGAGCCGGAACGCCAGACTTCGGCCAGGGAGCGTCACGCTCAGGGTTTTGTTGCCCCAGCAGAGTCAAGGACGACCCGCGTGCGCTCCCTCGTAATCGAAGACGAACCGCAGATCGGCGCCTATGTCAGCCGCCTGCTCGGACAACTGCACGGCATTGTCGACGTCGTCGGCTCGATTGCCGATGCCCGTCAGGCGCTGGACAATTTCAAATATGATCTCGCGATCGTCGACCGGATGCTGCCCGATGGAGATGCGCTCCAGGTGGTGACGGCGCTGAGCCAATCGGCGGACCGTCCCGCGATCATCATGCTGACCTCCAAGGACGCTAAGGAGGACGTCGTCGACGGTCTCAACGGCGGCGCCGACGATTATCTCGGCAAGCCGTTCGAGCCGCAGGAGCTCATTGCGCGGGTGCGCGCCGTGTTGCGGCGGCCCCGGCAGCTCGCCCCCTCGGTGCTGTCGCTCGGCAATGTCGAGCTGCATCTCGGCAGCAACGAAGCGGTGGTCGCCGACACGAAAATCCTGCTCCGCCGGCGCGAGGCGCTGATCCTCGGAGCGCTCCTGATGCGCCGCGACCGCGTCATCACCCGCGCCGCCCTGATCGAGGAAATCTACGGCTTTGACGACGAGATCGAATCCAACACGCTTGAGGCTCAAGTCTCGCGCCTGAGGAAGAAACTGACCGAACTCGGCGGCAACGTCGAGATCCGCAGCATGCGAGGCATCGGCTACATCCTGCGGCTGGCAACACCGCGATGACGTCGATCGCCCGGACCTTTGCATTGTCGCTCGGCATCGCCGCGACCACGATTTTCCTGATCATGCTCGGCCTCTTCATCTGGCGCTATCCGATGGAGGAGCGCGAGTTCAGGGCCTGCCGGGTCGTGGCTGCCGTTCTTGACCGCGCCACCGATGTCGAAGGGCAGAACCTCACGGTGCGCCCAACGCGCGCCCTCGAAGAGCTGAAGGCGGACAGCCCGAACCTCTGGTACGTCGTGTCCGCAGGCGACATGGTCAGCGAGTACGGCAGCGAACGCCGGCCTGCCCTCCCCTTCGCCTTCCCCTATCACGGGCCCGTCGGCTCGTCCGTCTTCAGCACCCTCGACCAGAACAGCACCTTCTGTCTTGCCGTCATGCAACGGGGCTCGTTGCAGCTCGCGATGATGGTCGGTGAGCCTCAAGTCCGTTTCGGCCGGATGGCGAGAAACTTTCTTATCCGCAGCGTCTTTTCGATCATGCTGCTGGCGCTGGCCTTTGCCGCGACCGTTGCAGTCGGCGCGGCGCTGGCCGCGCGTTTCGTCTCACGCGGTATCGAACGGGTGGCGCTTCGCGCGCTCGCAATCGACCCTGCGGCACCGCAAGGTCTGATCTCCCTGTGCGAGGTCCCTCGCGAGCTGAAGCCACTGGTCGAGGCGCTGAACCGCGCCTTCGGCGAGATCGACGCCTATATACGGATGCAGCGCCGCTTCCTCGGCAATGCCGCCCATCAGCTCCGCACGCCGTTGACGCTCCTCCGAGCAAAGATCGAGGACGTGCCCGAGCCGGCTCTGAAGGCCGAACTGGTGCGCGACGTCCGCCGCCTGACGTCACTGGTCTCCGCCATGCTCGACCTGGCGCGATTGCAAAATCATGCGATCGAGAAGCGACCGATCGATCTTGCCGGGATCACGCTGGACGTGCTCGCCGATTTCGGCCCCTCGGCGCTGGACGCCGGCATAGAGCTTGCGCTGGAGCACGCCGGAGAAGGTCCGTTCCTGGTGCAAGGCGTCGACGCCGCGGTACGCAGTGCGCTTGCCAATCTCGTCGGCAACGCACTCATCCACGCCCATGGTGCGCGGCGCATCGTCGCCACGCTCAGCCGCGGCAACATCTCGATCGACGATGACGGCGCGGGCCTGCCCGACGGCGCGGAGCACAGGCTGCTCGAGCCGTTTCAGACCGGCAACAGCGCGGGCGACGGCGCCGGCCTCGGCCTGTCGATCGTCCGGGAGATCATGGCCGCGCACGGCGGCGAGCTGGTTATCTCCTCCGCGCCAGGCCGCGGCACGACGATGAGCTTGCGTTTTCCCGAGGCCACCGCGACAACCAAGGCTCCGCAGCCCGATCTGCAGGCGCATTAAACGATGCGTTTCGAGCGCTCCCGCGAAACCGTCCTGAAACATTGGCGCGAAAAACTTCGTCCTCGTTTCGTCCTTTCGCATCAAGCAACCAATTTGTTCGCCGACGGCCAATCGAATGTTCGCACACGAGCGAACCTGTCACGGCATCGCCGCGACCAAACCTCCGATTGATATCTTCAACGGAGATTTTCCAATGCGCGTTCTTTCCATGATGGCCGTTGCCGGCGCCATGATTGCGAGCTCGGCCGGTGCATTCGCCGGCGAGCTTCCCTCTTACGAAGTGAAGTCGTTGCCGATCTCGGCGACGCAAGTTCAGGTGCTCGGCGGCGCCGGCGTCGAGGAGCAGTCGACTGCGCCCACGATGATCGTCGCCGGCATGCCCGCTTCCCCCGCGCAAATTTCGGTGCTGTCGCCGCGCGTCAAGCGGCTCGCGAGCGCCAACGCCGCGAGCGAGCAGCGTTGATCGGCGCTGCGCCAGGCGGACCACGTCATTCTCTCATTCACGCATCCGCGCGCCGATATCAATCGGCGCGCGCTCAACTTATATGAATACTAATTCCAAATCTGATGATTGAGGGGCCATTGCGCCTCTCCCGCACTTCAAGCACCGGATCGCGCTTGTTAGTCGTCCTTGTCGCAAATGACGGGGGCGCGAATGCCACACTATTCGAGGACGACGGCGAAATTGATCGGCGGCGCGCTGCCGCTGCTGGCGGGCTTGATGAACGCGGCGCCTGCGGAGGCGCAATCATCATCGCAGGACCTGCCTCCCGTCGTCGTCGAGCAATCGTCGTCGCGGCCGACCGCCCGCACACGTCCGGTTCGCTCCCAACAAGCCGCACAAGCCGCTAACCGTCGCCGTCAGGTCGCGCGTGCGCCGGCCAACGCCGATGCTGCGGCAGCCGACGCAGGCACCGCAGCTGAGACCGCGACGAGCCCCGTCCGGGGCTATGTCGCAACCCGCAGCGGCACCGGCACCAAGACCGACACGCCGCTGCGCGAGACGCCGCAATCGATCACCGTGGTGACCGCCGATCGGGTCACCGACCAGGGTGCGACCACCGTGCAGGAAGCGCTGCGCTATGTGCCGGGCGTATTCGCCGACGCCTACGGCGCCGACTCGCGCGGCGACTATCCGCGCATCCGCGGCCAGGACCCGAACATCTATCTCGACGGCACCCGTGTGGTGAACACCTTCAACTTCAATGAATGGCGGCCGGAGCCGTACACGCTTGAGCGCATCGAGGTTTTGCGCGGCCCCTCCTCGGTGCTTTACGGCGACACCTCGACCGCCGGCCTCTTGAACCTGATCTCGAAACGTCCGCAAGCCGAATCCGCCAACGAGATCGGCATGCAATATGGCAGCTTCAACCGCAAGCAGGTGCAGCTCGACTCCACGGGAAAACTGACCAAGGACGGCGAGTGGCTCTATCGCTTCATCGGCGTGTTCCGCGACAGCAACACGCAGACCGACTACGTCAAGGACGACCGCATCGTGCTCGCGCCGTCGTTGACCTGGCGCCCAACCAACAACACCAGCTGGATCGTGCTCGGCACCTATCAAAAGGACACCACCGGCTCCTCCACGGCGTTTCTGCCGCATGAGGGCACGCTCTATCCCGGCCCCAACGGTTTCATTCCGATCGACCGCTTCACCAGCGAACCGGGCTTCGACCGCTATCGGACCGAGACCGGCGCTGTTTCAAGCCTGTTCGAGCATCGCTTCAACGATGCCCTGATCGTGAGGCAGAACCTGCGTTATGCGCATGTCGAGGGCATCTATCACGGCCTGTATCCCGACGTGTACTCCACCCCGGACAATCCCTTTCTGGATGCCGGACGGCGCACGGTGGCGCGCTATGTCTCGGCGCGCGACAGCGTCAAGGACAATTTCACATCGGACACCAATGCCGAGCTGAAATTCGCAACCGGCGCGGTCCTGCACAAGACGCTGTTCGGCATCGACTACCGCGACTACAAGGAGCGCGCGTCCTCCGGCTCGGACTACGACACGAGACCATTCGATCTCTACGCGCCGGTCTACACCGGCGTCACGCCGCCAACCATGTCTGCCGAGCCCGATCTGCGCCAGAGCCAGCTCGGCCTCTACGCACAGGATCAGTTGCGGCTCGGACCGTGGCTTGCGGTCCTCGGCCTGCGCCACGACTACGTCACCAGCGACACGCAGGGTTTACCGGTCGAGAACTACCAAGCGACCACCGGCCGTGCCGCGCTGATGTACGAGCTGCCGTTCGGCGTCACGCCTTACGTCACCTATGCACAGTCATTCAATCCGGTGTTCGGCAGCGGCGTCTGCGCCGCGGGGGCTTGCGCGCCGCAACGCGGCGAGATGGTGGAGCTCGGCTTCAAGTACAATCCGGCGCCCGGCAACGCGGTCAATGGCGCGATCTTCGACACCACCGAGCGGAACAGGCTGGCCAGCGATCCCGATAATCCGCTGCTCTCGATCCAGACTGGCAAGGTCCGCATCCGCGGCGCCGAGCTTGAGGTGCTGGCACGGATCACGCCGGATCTCGACCTGATCGCCGCATACACCTATCTCGATACGCGCGTCGAGAGTGGCGACAACGCCGGCAAGCATGTCGAGACCGTGCCCGACCACCAGGCTTCGCTCTGGGCGAAATACCGCCTCGCTCTGCTCGGCCTGCCCGGCGTCACGCTCGGCGGCGGCGTGCGCTATATCGGTCAGTCCTGGGACGGCACCGATACGATCCGCACGCCCGACTACACCCTGTTCGATGCGATGGTCCGCTACGACAACGGGCCCTGGCGGCTTCAGGTCAATGCCAGCAATCTCTTCGACAAGCGCCACCTGACCACGTGCCTGGCTCGCGGTGACTGCTTCCTCGGTATCGGCCGCACGGTGCTCGGCAGCGTGACGTACAGATTCTAGGAACGCCCCTAAGTCATGCTGCCGGGCATGAAGCAGCGCACGCGCGGATGGCCGTCGACATAGTGCTTCCACACCATGGTGCGGCCGATCTTGTTCGGCTCGGTGATCACGGCGCCGTCGGGCACGACGACCCATTCGTCGTCGATGCGCACGCGGTAGTGGCCGCTATCGGATTCCCAGTCGACGTCGGCTATGACGTAGCCGTCGGCATCCGAGCAGCATTGCCCGAATTTGCTGTGCAGGCTCTCGAACCAGGGTTTTAGCGGCGAGTTGGCATAGCGGCCGTCGTCGCGCGCCAGCGCCGAGGTCGCAAGCAGCGCCATCGGCCCCAGCAGCGCCGCCGCACATAGTCTGGCAAGTCGCATGTCGTCTCCGCGGATCGCAATCAGCGCCGCGAGGGACAGACACCGCCGTCCGCCTTCCGCACGGTGGCGGCAGGCGTGGAGACGGCGACCCGCTCCCCAGCGGCTTTGCGACAGCTATGCAAATCTGGCGCCAGCGCGCATTCCGGAGAACTACGGCCGCACGGTGTTGCCCCGGCTGGTGCGCACGTCCTGCATGTCCAACGCGTCGGCAATTTGCCGCAGCTGTTTTGGAGGCTTTCCTTGTTCCGCGAGGACGTGTACGAAACGGCCGCGGACGCAGGCCGCTTCGTTTAATCAACTGTTTCAATTAGAGAAATCAGGTGTTGGCGTGACTGGCATTGGACCGTCAGCGCTATGAGTTCGAGAGAGTTGCTTCCTGGCCAGCAGGATCCGACCGACTTGCCCGCAAGCGAAGTGCAGTTTGCGCTCGTGATTTCGCGCATGCTCGAGACAGTGAAGGACGACGCCGAAGCCAGGCGGCAGATGGTCTACGACCTTGCCCGCTACAAGCTCCAGGAGCAGTTCACCTACGCCGACGCCAGGAACATCGACCAGATGAAGCGGGCGCTCGAGGTCGCGATCGAGGAGGTCGAAAAATTCTCGCGCGACGAGGCGCCGCTGGAGCGCTTGCCGTCACAACAGCTCACGTCGTCAAAGGCGAATGAGACAGGCGGTCTTCTGGTGTCCGGCGACGCGACCGTTTTGCGATCGAGGATCGAGATATCCCGCAGCAAGCTGCCTGTGATCTCGGGCCCGCTCCTACCGGTGATCAAGCGTACGGCGGCCATCCTGCTTGCCGTTGGCGCAGTCATCCTGATCGTCTCGCAGCGAGACAACATCGCCGCGCTGCGCCGGCAGATTTCGTCCCAGGCCTCGGAGATCGCGCAGGTATCGCCCAAGCCGGAGACGACGATCACGGTCGCCAAGCCGGAAATGATCACCCCCGCCCCGCCTCCGCCGACGCGCATATTGCCAACCGACTACGGCATCTACGCATTGATCGACGACAAATCGCTGGCGGAGTTGAATGCAACCGGCGTGATGGCGCCGGACATGCGCATCGCGATTTCACCGGAGTTCAAGAAGCCCGATCGCCCGCATCTGCCGAACGGCCGCGTCAAATTCATCGTGTTTCGGCGGGACGCCGCGAACGTGATCCCGGAGCGCGTCGAGGTTCGGGTCGTCGCGAAGATCGCCAGGGAGTTTTCGACCGATGCGGCAGGCAAAAATCTGGGCGGCGGAGAAGATGTCGGGGTGATCCGAAACTTCGCCTATCCGTTCCGGGTGTCGCCGATCCCGGGCAAGCCCGAGATGTACGAGCTTCACACCGGCGATTCAGGGCTCGAGCTTGCGCCGGGACATTACGTCCTGAGCCTGGGATCGCAGGCCTATTATTTCCAGGTCGACGGCGAGATCACCGATCCCAGGCAATGCCTCGAGCGGGTCGTCGCCGGCAACGGCACGTTCTACGCGCCTTGCAAGAAGGCACGGACGTATTGACGGTCTCTCCCCGCCATTGCGAGCGCACCACCAAACACTCAGCTGTCATCGCCCGACTTGATCGGGCGATCCAGTATTCCAGAGACAGTGCGAGGATACGGAGGGGCCGCGGCGTACTGGATTCCCCGCTTGCCGCCTACGCTGAAGCTTCGGCGCCCCTAGACTGAAGCCCCGGCGAAGCCTTGGCGTCGCCGGGTCGCGGGGAATGACAGTGGCGTGTGAGGCAACAGCCTTGACGGCAACTACGGCCGACGGCGAACCTACTGCTTCGGCGCCGGCGCCATCATGGCGCCGCCCTTCTTCGCTGCGGGCGCGGTCGCCGGCTTCGTCGTCGCGGCGGTCGCCTGTGCCGGAAGATATTTGGCGACGATGGCAGGATCGACCTGGGCGATGTTGGCGTCGGGAAGACGCGTCCAGGTCTCGTCCTTGCCGAACAGGGAAATGCCGAGGAAGCCGCGCATGGTCAGCGTCTGCCCGTCCGGGCTGACCGACATCTTGGCCTTCCAGATGTTGCCGTCGCGCGGATTGACCACGTTGCCGCCGTCATACTTCAAGCCGTCGCGCTTCATGTCGCGGATGAAGGAGAGCCCGAGCACCGGCGCGTTCTTGCGATCATCCGTGCATTTCGCACAGACCTCGTTCGGGTCGTCGCCGGGGCGCGGAAAGGTTTTTGCGATCACACCTTCGAAGATGCCGTTGTGGTCGACGAAGAGGAACCATCCCACCGTCTTGCCGTCCTCGGTCTTCTGCCAAAGACCCGCGGCGGTTGGCTGCTGCGCCTGTGCGGCAGCCGGCTTCACCGCGCCCGGCGTCAGCGCAAGAGCGAACGCGAGGAGCGAGAGCAGCCGAAAGCTGGAAAAGAGAGTCCGCATTATGATCACCTTGCTAAGCCGCCACTGCAATGGCCGCAGACTACGGCGATTTCGCGAACGGTTCCAGCACCAGAAACATGGGGCATCGCCTGCCGAACCCGGTGCCGTCAGTTGACACCGAGCTTCTTTTGCAGACTGGAGGACGAGGTCGTGTACTGGAACACGAGCCGCTTCTCCGGATAGACGTAACGATGGGCTTTTTGCGACATCAGCGCGCCCTCGTGGAAGCCGCACAGGATCAGCTTGATCTTGCCGGGGTAGGTGTTGATGTCGCCGATGGCGAAGATGCCTGATACGTTGGTCTCGAACGCGGACGTCTCGACCGGCACCAGATTGTTCTCCAGCGCGATGCCCCAGTTCGCGACCGGACCGAGCTTCATGGTCAGCCCGAAGAACGGCAGCATGGTATCGCAGGAAATTTCGCTCACGCTGTTGTCGTTGCCCTTGACGGTGGCGCCGGTCAGCTTGCCCTCGGTGCCGGACAGCGCGGTGACCTGCCCGAGCCGCAGATCCATCTTTCCGTCGGCCACCAGCGCGCGCATCTGCTCGACGCTGTGGGGCGCGGCGCGAAAATCGTCGCGCCGGTGCAGCAGCGTGATGCGCTTGGCGAGCGGATGCAGATTGAGCGTCCAGTCGAGCGCGGAATCGCCGCCGCCGACGATCAGAACGCTCTTGTCGCGGAACGTCTCCATCTTGCGCACGGCGTAGTGCACCGAGGTGCCTTCATAGGCCTCGATGCCCGGCACCGGCGGGCGCTTGGGCTGGAACGAGCCGCCGCCGGCCGCGATCACCACCACCTTGCATTCGAACACCTTGCCCGCGTCGGTGGTGCAGCGAAACAAGGGATCGCCGATCCTCTCCACCGTCTCCACCATCTCGCCGAGATGGAAGGTCGGATGGAACGGCTTGATCTGCTCCATCAGCGCGTCGGTGAGGCCCTGCCCCGAAACGTGCGGAATGCCGGGAATGTCGTAGATCGGCTTTTCCGGATAGAGCTCGGCGCACTGGCCGCCGACCTTGTCGAGGATGTCGATGAAATGCGCCTTCATGTCGAGAAGGCCAAGCTCGAAGGCGGCGAACAGACCACAGGGGCCGGCGCCAATAATCAGCACATCGGTTTTGATCACGTCGCTCATGTCGTCTCTTTATCGATCGTTATCGGTTGGACGGCGCCCGGGGGGCAGAAGTGACCCTGCCTGTCTAGCCAACGGGGATGGATCAGGGAAGGCATAAAAGCGGGAGCACCCCGCAGCCGCGCCCACTTGCCGGGTCAGGATAACTGGGCTGTAACGGGATGCGATATGACGGAGATCAATCGGTGAACGCACCAAGCCGCCTCGATACGACGCCGCGCCTGGAGGACTATCCCTATCGTCTCGGCGACAATGTCCGCTTCGGCGATCTCGATCCGAACCAGCACGTCAACAACGCGGTCTACGCCACTTATTTCGAGACCGGCCGTGTCACGCTGATGAAGAGCCCGGAATACGGGCTGACGCCGCCGGGCCTCGCCTGGATCATGGTGCGGCTCGACATCCATTTCCGCGCCGAGCTGCACTGGCCGAACACGATCGAGCTCGGCCTCGGCGTGGTCAAGCTGGGACGGACGTCGGTGACCTTCGAACAGGTGGTGTTTTCGGAAGGAAAGTGCATCGCTTCGGCGATGTCGGTCGGCGTCATGCTCGACGAGGCGACGCGGCGGCCCGCACCGCTCACCGCTGAGATCATCGAGAAGCTCAGGCCCTGGCACAAGCGCGGTATCGAGGTCGCGCCGCCGAGCATCTAATATAGCGAGGGACGATCAGGCCTGCCGTTCCGGCGTCGCCACGACGAGCCCGTCGAGCTCGTCGGAGACCTTGATCTGGCAGGACAGCCGCGAGTTCGGGCGCACGTCGAAACCGAAATCGAGCATGTCCTCTTCCATCGGCGTCGGGCTGCCGACCTTCTCGCGCCAGGCTTCGTCGACATAGACATGACAAGTTGCGCAGGCACAGGCGCCGCCGCATTCGGCCTCGATGCCGGGAATGCTGTTGCGGATGGCGGCTTCCATCACGGTCGCGCCGTTCTCGACTTCCACCGTACGGGTTTCGCCCTTGTGGTCGACAAAGTTAATCTTGGCCATGTGTGCTCGTGCTGCCGCGATGTTGCGAATGAAGGAGGGTCCGGGCTGTCCTATAACGGGTCGATCCGCCCGGCGCCATAGGGTTTTGAAGCGACGTGAATCCCGCTTCGCGGGAAGAAAACGCGTCAAAACAAAAGACTAGAGCGCGGTTTCTGACCCTGTCGCCCTAGGGCTTCAGGATCGCCTCGATGGCGGTGCGAGCCTCGGTCACCGCCTCTTTCAACGCGGCGAAGGCGTGGGGCTGGCCATGGCCGGTCCGGACCGCGGTCTCCAGGCTGGCGGCGGCATCCGCCACTGCAAAGGCGCCGATTCCGCGCGCCGAGCCCTTGAGCTTGTGGGCGAGTGCGCCGGCCTCGGCCGGCAGTGCTGCCATCGCCGCGATCAAGCGGACCGCCTGCTCGGCGAACATCGCGAGCACTTCCTGTTCCAGCTCAGTGTCCCCGAGCGTCATGCGCGAGAGGTGATCGAGGTCGAGCGGGCTGTCGATGGGTGCAAGCGGGGGCGAAGGCATCCAGTCCATCCGTTGCAGTTCAGGCGTCATGGCGCAGGCCCCGGCATCGCGCGATGTCCGCCGCTCCGGCGGTCAAGCTCCCCCCACGGAAGCATGGAAATGGTTAACGAAGTGTTTGGGCCGTTTTACGCAAATCCGCCCGCTTATTGACGAAAAGTTGCCGCAATCTGGCGAGTCCGGTGGAGAATTCCATTTATTGCTAAGGCGTTACGGCGCTATCCTGTTAACGATGATTAAGATTGTCTTAATCCCGGGCATTTCATTCGCGACGCTCTGCCAATAGGATGTTGCAGAAATTGGCGGACAAGCCGTCCGGGTGGGGACGGCTCGGGAATCCGCGCAAGCGGCATGATCCGGTCTGTGGGCTTGCGCAGCGCGGGCTCGCGGGGGGACGCGTACAAGTAACGAGGGCTCGGACTGAACATGGCGAACACTCCGAAAAAGGTCAAAGACCCCACAGAAGTTGCGCTTTCTGCGATCCAGGAAGCCCTGAACATCAGCGACACGGCCGCGGACACCAGCCGCAACGCCTCGATGCGCAACGAAACGTCGTCTCCGGTGGGGCCGCCGGCCCCCCCGATCTTCGACGAGCCGACCTTCGAGCCGCGTCCTGCCGCCAACGAGCGCGCCACCGTGTTCGATACGATCGAGGAGCCGCGCACCTCGCGCCGCGCCGCCAACGACGACCGCGAGACCATCGGCCAGTTGCTCCAGGCGCTTCAGAAGGGCCGCCCTGCCCGCAGCGTCTACACCTTCGCCACCATCTTCGCCGGCGTCTGGCTCGCAGCCTGCGCCGCGCTCACCGTCGGCTTCCTGCCCTCGATCCAGGCCGCCATGGGCCAGAGCGGCGGCGTGCTCGTCATCGCCGGCCTGATCGCGATGTTCTTCGCGCCGATCATGCTGTTCTACTTCCTTGCGAGCCTGGTCTGGCGCGGCCAGGAAATGCGCATGATCGCGCAGGCGATGGCGCAGGTCGCGATCCGCTTCTCCGAGCCCGAAGGCTCGGCATCCGATTCCATGGTCACCGTCGGCCAGGCCATCCGCCGCGAGGTCGCGGCGATGGGCGACGGCATCGAGCGCGCCATCGCGCGCGCCGGCGAGCTCGAGACGCTGGTCGCCAACGAGGTTGCGGCGCTCGAGCGCGCCTATTCCGACAACGAAGTCCGCATCCGCTCCCTGCTCCAGGACATCGCGCACCAGCGCGACAATCTGGTCGGCCAGGCCGAGCAGGTCCGCAGCGCCATCTCCGGCGTGCAGATCGATCTGCGCCACGACATCGCGCTGATCTCGGACGCGATCGCCTCGCGCGTCGACGAGGTCGCCAAGAGCATCACCGGCGCGCTGGAAGAGCGCGGCGCCCACATCACCGGCGCACTGAGCAATGCCGGCGACAACATGATCCTCGCGCTCGGCGAGCGCGGCGGCGACCTGCTCGACCGCCTCGAGGAGGCCAGCAACGAGACCACGCGCGCCGTGCTCGACGCCAGCGAGCGGCTGACCACCAGCCTCAATTTCAAAACGGGCCACGTCCACGACGAGTTCGTCGACCTCGCCGACCGCGTCCACGAGATGCTGAACGAACGTATCGACCGCATCACCGGCGAGTTCGAGCAGCGCTCCGCCGCGATCGTCGACGGCATCTCCGAGCGCACCGAGCAGGTGCACGACAGCCTGAAGAATTCGTCGGACTCGCTGCTGCTCGAGCTCGAGCTGCGCTCCAGCGACCTCTCCGCCAAGATCGACGATGCCGGCAACCGGCTCGCCGGCCACATCATGACCTCCGGCGACAAGGCGAGCGAGGCGCTCGACGCCACCGTCAACACGCTCGTCGCCAAGGTCGTCAGCCAGACCGAGACCGCGCACGACTCGCTGTCGCTGCAGATGAGCGCGTTCGACGAGCTGGTGAAGAACCAGGGCACCGAGCTGGTCGAGAAGTTCGCCCGCGACTCCGGCACGCTCGGCGCGCTGATCACCCGCCACATCTCCGAGTTCGACCGCACCGTGAAGACGTTCGGCGGCGAGATCGTCGATCGCATGGGCCAGCGCACCCAGGACATCGCCGAGAGCCTGAAGACCTATGTCGACAATTTCGATACCCGCTTCACCTCGAACGGCGGGGCGATCACGGCCGTGCTCGACCAGCGCCTGGTGCAGTTCGAGACCACGGTCGGCGAACGTGTCACCAACCTCGACTCCTCGCTGAACGACAAGATCGTCAGCCTCGACGGCACGATCGAAGGCCACCTCAAGACCTTCGACGACCAGCTCGTCGGCCGCGTCGCCGCGCTCGAACAGTCGTTCGACACCCGCGCCAAGTCGGTGACCGAAACCATCGACGGACGCCTCAACACCCTCGCCTCGTCGCTGACCGACGGTGCCGCGCAGGCGATCCAGTCGATCGACTCCCGCCTCACCCACCTCACGACGTCGCTCACTGACGGTGCATCGCAAGCCATCGAGACGATCGATACCCGCCTCAACCATCTCGCGACCTCGCTCACCGATGGCGCATCGCAGACCATCCAGTCGATCGATACGCGGCTGACGCACCTCACGACGACGCTCACGGGCGGCGCCGCGCAGGCGCTCGAATCCGTCGACACGCGCCTCACCTACCTGACGACTGCGGTGACGAACGGCGCCTCGCAGGCCGTGCAGTCGATCGACACGCGCCTCACCCTCCTGACCTCGACGCTCACGGACGGCACCGCGCAGGCGATCGAGGCGGTCGACCGCCGCATCACCGGCGTCGCCGAGATGATCGACGGCCGCAGCACCCACCTGACCGACACGGTCACGGCGCGCTTCCAGGACATCCACCAGGCCATCGAGACCAAGGTCGGCTCGGTCGCCAACGACATCGACGTGCGCGTGGCGCAGTTCGAGGACCTGCTCGGCTCGCGTGTCGAAGCCGTCGCCGGCCGCATCGAAAGCAGCGGCCGTCAGGCCAGCGAGGACATGATGTCCCGCGCCGAGATGATCTCGACCGCGATCCGCTCGCATGTCGAGGACGCCGAGCGCTCGCTCACCAACCTCGTCGTCAACACCAGCGAAACGATCCAGACCGGTGCGCGTACCGCGCAGCAGTCGCTGATGACGGTCTCCTCCGACGTCAACGCCCAGCTCAAGATGACCTCCACCGAGGTCGAGCGCGCGCTGACCGCGGTCGGCACCGGTGCTGCGAACTCGATCCTGACCAGCGCCCGCGAGGCTCAGTCGACCCTGGTCGCGGCCTCGGGCGATGCCTCCAACCAGATCAAGGGGCTCGCGGTCGACGTCGAACGCACGCTGTCGGCAGCCGGTTCTGCCACCGCAGCCTCGATCCTGGCCGGCGCCCGCGAGGTGCAGACCACGCTCGTCACGGCGTCTTCGGACGCGGCCAACCACGTCAAGACGCTCACCGCCGACGTGCAGCGTTCGCTGTCGCTGGCCGGCGCCACCACGGCGGAATCGATCACCGCCGGCGCCCGCGATGCGCAGAGCGCGCTGATCGCGGCCTCGACCGAGACCGCCAACCAGATCAAGGCGCTGTCCTCGGACGTGCAGCGCTCGCTCTCGATGGCCGGCACCTCGACCGCCGAGACCATCATGACCGGCGCCCGCGAAGCCCAGACCACGCTCGTCAACGCGTCCTCGGATGCGGCGACCCAGGTCAAGTCGCTCGCGGTCGAAGTGCATCGGTCGCTCTCGCAGGTCGGCCAGTCGACGGCCGAGACGATCACGACCAGCGCCCGCGACGCCCAGAGCACCCTGCTCTCCGTCTCGGCCGAACAGACCAGCCAGGTCCGTTCGCTGGCGGCCGAGATGCAGCGCGCGCTGGCGACCGCCGGCGGCGCCACCATCGAGGCGCTCACCAGCGGCGTGCGCGAGGCCCAGGGCACGCTGATCACCGCCTCGACGGATGCGGCAAGCCAGATCAAGTCGCTGACCACGGACATCGAGCGCACGCTGACCTCGGTCGGCGCCGACACCGCCTCGACCATCCTCAACAGCGCGCGTGAGGCGCAGACCTCGCTGACTTCGACCTCGGCGGATGCCGCAAGCCAGATCCGCACGATCTCGACCGAAATCGAGCGCGCATTGAGCACGGCCACGACCAACGCCACCAACGACATCCAGACCAGCGCGCTCAACGCCCAGAACGCGTTGATCAACGCCTCCAACGAGGCAAGCTCGCGCGTCAAGTCGAGCTCGGCCGACGTCGAGCGTTCGGTGCTTGCCGCCAGCAGCAGCTTCGGCCAGGCCATGACCGGCAAGACCGACGAGATCGTCACCTACGTGCAGCAGCAGGCCGACCGTCTGTCGAACATGATCGACGCCAAGCGCGGCGCGCTGGTGGACGCGATCGGCTCGAAGACCAGCCAGCTCACGCTCGATATCGACCGCGTCACCTCGGATGCGTTGAAGTCGATCGAGACGCGCGGCCATGCGTTCTCGCAGACGATGATGGGCAACGGCTCCGAAGTCGCCCGCACCATCAACGCGGCGAGCGAGATGGCCACCGGCGCGGTCGGCAAGTCGCTCAAGGACCTCGAACAGGCCTCCCGCTCGGCGATCGACCAGTCGCGCCAGGTCTCGATCGCGGCCGTCACCGAGATGCAGGAGACCAGCAAGATCCTGCGTACCGACACGGTGGCCCTGTTCGAGCGTCTGCGCGAAGGCAACATCCTCCTCCAGGAGGTGCTGACCGGTGCGCACGACAACCTCAACTCGCTCGAGCGGGCGCTGGTGACGCGCGTCGCCGACTTCGTCTCGGCGATGAACGACGTCACCTCGCGCAACGGCGCTGCGACGCAGAACCTGGAAGACCAGCTCAACGTCTTCAACACGAAGACCACGCGGGCCCTGCAGGACCTCGGCGAGCTGTCGACCCAGTTCGACGCGCACGGCAAGGCGCTGGTCGAGGCCGCGCAGGTCGTCGAGGTGAGCAACAAGAACACCACCGCCTCCCTCGCCGAACGCAAGCAGGCGCTGGAATCGCTCGTCACGACCATCGACCTGCGCACGGCCGATCTCGACCAGCGTCTGTCGCGCTTCACAGGCCTGCTCGATGAATCGCTGGCCGCCGCCGAAGAGCGTGCCCGCGACATCGCACGCGTCGTCGCGGAGACCGCCGGCGCAGGTTCCGCCGCGATCACCCGCCAGTTCGAGGCGGTGCGCGTGGCGTCCGAGGAGGAGCACCGCCAGACCATCGAGGCCATGCACGACATCTACCGCCAGACCACGGACGAGGCGGATACGATGTTCAAGCAGTCGACCGAGAAGTTCACCAACCTCGTCTCCAGCATGAAGCAGATGGCGTTCGAGATGCACAACGAGCTCGAAGCCACCCGCAACGAGCTGCGCCGCGGCGTGCTCGAGATGCCGCAGGAGGCCGCCGAGAGCACTGCGCAGATGCGCAAGGTGATCGTCGACCAGATCGAGGCCCTCGCCGAGCTCAACCGCATCGTGGCCCAGCATGGCCGTGGCCTCGACGTCTCCACGACGGGCCGCGCCAGCGTGCAGCGCCAGGAAGAGCCGTTGATGGCAGCCGTCGGCGCGCGCAGCACCGAGACCCGCGGCCGCGACACCGGCAGCGCCTCGACGCTGCCGCCGCCGGACCTCGGCATGCCCGCCGCCTCGCGCCGCACCGAAGCGCCTCCGGTCGCGCCCGCGGGCAACGACCAGGGCCGCGACGGCTGGCTGTCGGACCTCCTGAACCGCACGGACGCCAACCAGGGTGCTCCGACCGGACGTGAGGCCCCGCGTGGCCGCGCGGCACCCGCGCCGCAGCCGCAGGCTCCACAGGGTGGCAGCAATCCGCTGGAGTCGCTGTCGCTCGACATCGGCCGCCTGATGGACCGCAACCTCGCCGCCGAGATGTGGGACCGCTACCAGCGCGGCGAGAACAAGGCCTTCACCAAGCGCCTCTACACGCCTGCCGGCCAGAAGGCCTTTGACGAGGTCGCCCGCAAGTACCGCGCCGACCGCAACTTCAAGGGCACGGTCGACCGCTACGTCGCCGAGTTCGAGCGCCTGCTCGACGAAGTCGCCCGGGACGGCCGTGGTCCGCAGGAGCTGCGCAGCCACCTGACCTCGGAGACGGGCCTGGTCTACACCCTGCTCGCGCATGCGGCGGGTCGGCTCGGGTGATCAGCCCGTAGCGACAACGAATAGCCAATGAGAACGGAGGCCTCACGGCCTCCGTTTTCATTTGGATGTCGACGGCTCAATGGGCCCCGGGCTGGCCGAACGACAGCCGCTCGGCCAGGACGGCGGCCTGGGTACGCGAGCCGACGCCGAGCTTGCGCAGGATCGTCGAAACATGGCCTTTCACCGTCTGCTCGGCGATGTCGAGCTCGCCCGCGATCTGCTTGTTGAGCTTGCCCTCGACGATCATCGCGAGAATGCGCAGCTGCTGCGCCGACAGCGAGGCCATTCGCGCGGCGAGCTCGACATCCGCGCTCTGGATCGAGCCCCGACCGCCGATATTGGGCGGCATCCAGATTTCACCGGCGAGGATGCGCGTAATGGCGTCCGCCATCTCGGGCAGGCCGAGCGATTTCGGGATGTAGCCGGATGCGCCATAGGCAATGGCGCGGCGGATGGTGGCGGCGTCCTGCCGCGCCGAGATGATCGCGACCGGCACCGTCGGGAACTGCGCCGACAGGATGAACAGTGCGGCAAATCCCTGGATGCCGGGCATCGTCAGGTCCCACAGGATCAGGTCGATCTCGTCGGACTGGGCCGAGAGCACAGCCAACGCCTCGTCGAGCGACTGGCAGGCGATGATCTCGAGGTCGGGCAGCACGGTCGAGAGTGCGCTGCGCAAGGCGGCCTGTACCAGTGGGTGATCGTCACCGATAAGGATGCGCATGGTCACGCCGACGACGTCCTCTGTTTCCCACCGAACTGCCGGCTCAGGGCCTCGCCGCCGAGGAAGCGCCGCAGCGCCGCCGGCTTGACCGGCTTCGACAGGATCTCGCAGCCGCGCGCCCTCGCCTCCTTGCGCACCGCCTCGCGGCGATCGGCGGTGATGATCAGCGCGCGGACGTCGCGACCCGACTTCTGCCTGAGATCGTCGAGAAAGTCCAAGCCGCTGCGACCGCCGTCGAGGTGGTAATCGAGCAGCACGACATCCGGCGGACTGGCAGCGGCGGCAAGCATCGCTCCGTCGGCGTCCGCAGCGACCAGCACATGGTGCCCCCAGCCACCCAGCAGAGCCGTGAGGCCGTCGAGAATGGTCGCATCGTTGTCGAGGCACAGGATCGTCATCGCGCGCTCTGCCACTGCCGGCGCCACGCTGGCCGGCTTGCGCTGAAGCGGAGTTCCCGCTCCGCGCGCCAGCGGCACCGCGACGGCAAAGCACGAGCCACGTCCCGGCCGCGATCGGACGTCGACGGCGTGGCCCAGCAGCCGCGAGACACGATCAACGATCGCAAGGCCGAGACCCAGGCCCTTCTCCGATCCGGGCGCGAGGCGATGGAACTCCTCGAATATCCGCTTCTGGTCCTCGGCGGCGATCCCGACGCCGGTATCCCAGACTTCGATGCGCAGGTCGCCGCCGCGTCGCCGGCAGCCGAGCAGAATGCGGCCCTTGAGCGTATAGCGAAGCGCATTCGACAGCAGGTTCTGCAAGATCCGCCGCAACAGATGCGGATCGCTGTGCACAGCGATGCTGCAATCGACGACGCGCAGCGCGAGACCACGTTCGCGCGCCATTGCCGAGAACTCCACGTTCAACTGCACGAGAATATCCGCAATCGGAAATTCGAACGGCTCGGCGCGAACGGCACCGGCATCATAGGAGGAAATGTCGAGCAGCCTGTCGAGCACATGCTCGGTCGAGCGCAGTGCCGTGATCGCGCTGCTCGCCAAGGTTCGTTCCTTATCGGCGTCACCCGATTGCGACGAGGCATGCAGACTCTCGTCGAGTGCGGACAGGAACAACCGCGCGGCGTTCAGCGGCTGCAGCAGATCATGGCTGGCGGCCGCCAGGAAACGGGTCTTGTCGAGATTGGCCTGCTCGGCCTCCGCCTTCGCCTGCTCGAGCGCCTCGGTGCGCTCGCGGACGCGCAGCTCGAGATCCTCATTGGCCCGCCGCAGGGCCTCCGCCGCGCGGTGCCGCTCGGTTACGTCGGTATAGGTCGAGACGTAGCCGCCCTCCGCGACGCGATCGTAGACGATCTCGAGCACGGTGCCGTCCGGCCGCTTGCGCTCGTACAAATAGGGCCAGCTCTGCGTGGCGACGTCCCGATTGACCAGGAGCGCGGCGAACTCGGAGGCGGCATATTCGCCGCGCTCGACGTTGAAGACGATCAGCTCCGCCAAGGGAAGGCCGACACGCACGAAGTCCGGTGGCAGGTCCAGCAGCGCGATGAAGCGGCCGTTCCAGGCCGTGATGTTGAAATCGGCGTCGAACGCGCAGATCCCCTGCGGCACGCTTTCGAGCGTGCTCTGCAAGAGGGTGCGGTTGAAGCGCAACGCCTCGGAGGCCTCGTCCAGCATCGCCATCGCCTCCCGTCGCGATAGCGAGTGCCCTTCCAGCGAAGCTGCGATCACCACGCGCGCCGACGCCGCGCCGATTGCACCGGCGAGAAGATTCTCCGTGAAGCGGATCGAGTCGAGATCGACGAGGCCCGACGGATCGAGGCGCGGCCCGGCGCCGGTCGTGCGGGAAGCGCGGTAACTGTCGAAAGCCGCAGAGCCCCGCTCCACACCGACAAAACGCAGCGCCAGCGCGCGGAGATCGTCGAGACGGACCAGCACGCGCGAGGACAGCTTCGGGACCATCTCGCGCACGACGCCATCGGCATACGCCGCGGCCTGGTTGCGCTCGACGGTCGACTGCCGTCCAAGCGCCGAGAATGCCAGGAAACAGACGAGGTTGGCCGTAAGGCTCCACAAAGTGGCATGCGAGATCGGGTCGAGCCCCTCGAGGCCGAACAACGCATTGGGCTTGAGCCAGGCGAGCCGCCACGGGCCCTGGCGAATAATCTCCTCGATCGCGGGCCAGAGTGGCGCGGCCGATGGGAGCAACAGCGTGTAGGCCCAGACGAAAAATCCGACTGCGATCCCGGTTGACGCGCCGGTCTTGTTTGCGCGTTGCCAGAACAGGCCGCCGACGAACGCCGGACCGAATTGCGCGACCGCGACGAACGACAGAAGACCAATCACGGTCAATGGATAGGTCTGGTTGACCAGGCGATGCACCAGATAGGCGAGCAGCAGGATGCCGAGGATCGACAGCCGGCGCACCGCCACCAGCATCGAGGTCACCGGCTGGCTCTGCGCGCGCAGGCCGAAGAATCGCGAGCGCAGCACGAGCGGCATGATGACGTCGTTGCACAGCATGGTGCTCAGCGCGACGGAGGTCATGATCACCATGCCGGTGGCGGCCGACAGTCCGCCCAGAAAGGCGATCAGGCTGACGGTGCTCGCGTCCGCCGCAACCGGCAGCGAGATGACGTAGGTGTCGGGGTCCATCATCGCACCGAATCTGGCGAGCCCTGCCGCGGCAATCGGCAGGATCAGCAGACTGAACAGCGCCAGATAGGTCGGGTAGAGCCACGCCGCGGTGCGCGTGTGGCTCGGCGCCTCATTCTCGACGACCGCGACGTGAAACGCCTGCGGCAGGCACAGGAAGGCGATCGCCGAGATGAGGATCGTCGAAGGCCAAACCGGCTGCGTTGGGTCGAAGGTCAGTATCCCCGCCAATTGCGGGTCCGATTGAAACTGCGACAGCAGAGTGAGCGGCCCGCCGGAGAGGCCGAACAGCACGAATAGCGCGACGATCAGGAATGCGACCAGCTTGACGACACTCTCGAAGGCAATCGCAAGCATCAGCCCGCGATGATGCTCGCTGGCGTGGACATGCCGGACGCCGAACACGATCGCGAACAGCGCCATCGACGAGGCGACGCCGAACGCCGAGTCCTGCCAGAACCGGAGCGATTCACCGCCTGCCCGCTCCGGCTGGAGGATCAGATAGTCGAAGCTCTTGCCGACGGCCTTGAGCTGAAGCGCGATATAGGGAAGGACGCCGAGCAGGGATGCGAGCGTCACGAAGGCAGCAAGCGCCTGGCTCTTGCCATAGCGGGCGGCGATGAAGTCGGAGATCGAGGTGACGTTCTGGGCCTTGGCGATTGCAATCACCTTGGACAGAAGCGGCTGGCCGAACAACAGCACCAGCGTCGGCCCGACATAGATCGTGACGAAGTCCAACCCGCTGGTGGCGGCACGACCGACCGACCCGTAGAAGCTCCAGGAGGTGTTGTAGACCGCAAGCGTCAGGCAGTAGCTGATCGCGGCGGCCCAGGATTTGGGCGAAACCAGCGGCCCGTCGACGCTCCGCCGATCGCCCCACCAGGCAATCAGGAACAGCGTGGTCACATAACCAGCCGCGACCGCGAGAACGAACCACGCCTGCAAGACATCCTCACTCGAGACCGTCTGATCGCCCGCGACGAGCGGCCGAAGCGGGCGGATACTAGAGCGTTTTCAATCGCATGGAAGGCACTTTTCAAGTCCGGCGGCCGGATGTCCGGCCGCCGTTTGGAGCTTGACCTCAGGCCGCCTCGCGCGACAGCCGCGCCTGCGGCAGGCCCTTGAGCACGAGGTTGACCACGACGGCGACCACGATGTTGAGCGCGAGCGCCAGCACCCCGGTGTAGATCGCGACCTTGCCGGCGCCGAAGTCGATGCCGTGCAGCGGTTTCAGCCCGTCCGACCAGGCGAGCCAGGATCCGCCTGCAAGGCCGACGGCCCAGCCGGCCAGCAGCGCCGGGCTCGAGAACCAGTTCAGGTAGAGCCCGAACACCAGCGCCGGCAGCGTCTGCAGGATCCAGAGACCGCCGAGCAGCTGCAGGTCGAGCGCGAACTGCGTCGGCATCAAGAGGATCGCGAGCAGCGCGCCGACCTTCACCAGCATGGAGGTGATCTTGGCGACCTTCGCCTCACCTGCCGGCGTCACCTTCGGATCGACCCAAACCTTCCAGAAGTTGCGGGTGAACAGATTGGCCGCACCGATGCTCATGACGGCGGCCGGCACGAGCGCGCCGATCGCGATCGCGGCGAACGCGAAGCCCGCGAACCAGCTCGGGAACAGCGTCTTGAACAGCTCCGGCACGACGTCGTTGTTGCTGGCGAGCTTGAGGCCCGCGGCATGGCCCATGTAGCCCAGCAGCGCGAGCAGGCCGAGCAGCAGCGTATAGGCCGGAAGCAGCATCGCATTCTTGCGAATGGTGTTGCCGCCCGAGGACGCGAAGATGCCGGTCAGCGTGTGCGGGTACATGAAGGCGGCGAGCGCGGAGCCCAGTGCCAGCGAGGCATAAGGCACGATCTGCGCCGGTGACAACAGGATGCCGCCCGAGCCTTTTGCGGCAAATGCCGCGTCCGCTGCGGTGAAGATCGCGCCGTAGCCGCCGAGCTTCGACGGCACGATCGCGATCGCGGCGATCACCACGATGTAGATCATGATGTCCTTGACGAAAGCGATCAGCGCCGGTGCGCGCAGGCCCGACGAATAGGTGTAGAGCGCCAGCACCAGGAAGGCGAGAACGAGCGGTATCTCGCCGTGAAGGCCGAGCGCCTTGATCGCCACCTCCATGCCGATAAGCTGGAGCGCGATGTAGGGCATCGTCGCCAGCACGCCGGTGGCCGCGACCGCAAGCTCGAGCCCGCGCGATCCGTAAGCGCCGCGCACCACGTCGCCGGCGGTGACGTAGCCGCGCTCCTTGGCAACCTTCCAGAGCACCGGCATCACCGCGAACACGAAGGGGTAGACGATGATGGTGTAGGGAAGCGCGAAGAATCCGTAGGCGCCGACCGCATAGACCAATGCAGGAACGGCGATCACGGTGTAGGCGGTGTAGAAGTCGCCGCCGACCAGGAACCAGGTGATCCAGGTCCCGAACTTGCGGCCGCCGAGGCCCCACTCGTCGAGATGGGCGAGCGTCTCCGGCTTGCGCCAGCGCGAGGCGACAAAGCCCATGCCGGTGACGAGGATGAAGAAGGCGAGGAATACGGCGAACGCCGCGCTATCGACATCAGTCAGCACGACGCACGCTCCTGTAGACGATGTAGGTGAGCAGCGAGGTCAGCGGCACCCAGGCGAGCTGATACCAGTAGAAGAACGGAAAGCCGAACAGATGGGGCTCCCGGACATTGTAGAACGGCACGATCATCAGACCGATGAACGGCAACAGCAGCAACAGACGCACCACGCGCTCTCCTCCCCTGTGAGTGAAACGACGCGCTCTGCTTGAAGCGCGCCTTGAGCGCGATATAGCCGACAACGACGGCTGCCCCCTCCCCTACCTTGGCGCGGCCAGACCCCCATACTTTCGTATCGCGGCCCGGAAACGCACGAACGCGCACGACACCACGATGGCGCCGTGCCGATGAACCGATCCGTTCAATGATGGGATGGCGGCGGAGGCGCCGCTACTGCCGCTTGCGCTCGTTCGCTGGCGCCGGCCTCGGCGGTTCGGCCGGCGGCGGCGCGGCGGCCGGGGCGCTATTGCTGGCGCCGAACAGCACGCGGGTCGGGTTGCGATCAAAATTGTTCACGGCGCGGCTGATGTCGCCGAGGGTGCGGCGGCCGTCGGTCATCAATGCACCGGAGCGCTTGTCAAAATCCTCGGCCAGCTCGCGGATCGACTTCACCGCCTGGAACAGCTCGCCACCGTCCTTGCCGCCGGCAAGCGTGTTGAGGCCGAGCATGAGGCTGTCGGCCTTGTGCATGACGCCGTCGACCTTGGCCATCACGCCGTCGATCTTCTCGGAGTTGCGCGCGAGCGAGTTGGTGAAGGTCTCGAGGTTCTTCAGCGAGTTCTTCACCGACTCCTGATTGTCCGCGACGATCTTGTTGATGTTCTGGAGCGTGCCGCGGATCGCCTCGGTGACGTCCTGGAGCTTGTTGGGATCGGCCGTCAGCGACGGGATGCCGTCCTCGTCGAGCGGCGGCGGAGGCGCCGTCTCCTCGCCGCCCTTGAGCGAGATCGCGGCGACGCCGGTCAGGCCCTGGAATTCGAGGCCGACCAGGGTGTCCTTGCGGAGCGGGGTGTTGTTCTCGACCATGGCGAGCGCGACAACCCGCCGCGGGTTGTCGAGCTTCACCGAGACCACCTCACCCACCCGGATACCGTTGAAATTGACGCTGCCGCCGTTGCGCAGGCCCGCCGCCGGGCCCTCGAACACGACGCGCAGGGGGCTGCGCTGCTTGGTGGTGTGCAGCGACTGGAACCACAGCACGAAGCCGATCGCCGCGGCGATCACCGCCAGCGTGAACGATCCGATCAGTACGTAATTGGCCCGCGTTTCCATCAGCTACTCCGGCACCTCAGCCCATCACCGCACGGGCGCGCTTGCCGTGGAAATATTGTCTCAGCCAGGGATGCTGCGAGGCCTGCATGTCGGCGATCGACCCTGCCGCAATGATCTTACCGTTCCCTAAAACGGCGATGCGGTCGCACGCTGTGTAAAGGCTGTCGAGGTCGTGCGTTACCATGAAAACGGTCAGGCCCAAAGTACGCTGGAGCGTCCTGACCAGCTCGTCGAAATCGCCGGCGCCGATCGGATCGAGGCCCGAGGTCGGCTCGTCGAGGAACACGAGATCGGGATCGAGCGACAGCGCGCGCGCCAGCGCCACGCGCTTGATCATGCCGCCCGACAGTTCCGAGGGAAACCGATCCGCGACTTCCGGCTTGAGCCCGACCATGGTGAGCTTGGCCATCGTGATCTCGTCCATCAGCCGCTGCGAGACCCGGAGATATTCGCGCATCGGAAACTGGATGTTCTGCCGCACGGTCAGCGAGGAGAACAGCGCGCCCTGCTGAAACAGCACGCCCCAGCGGCGCTCGACGCTGCGGCGCTGCGAGGTGCTGGAGGAATCGAGGTCGACGCCGAACACCTCGATGGAGCCCGCGACCTTCGGCACGAGGCCGATGATGGTGCGCGTCAGCACCGACTTGCCGGCACCGGATGGGCCGACGAAGCCGAGGATTTCGCCGCGCTTGACGTCGAGGTTGAGGCCATCGAGCACGCGCGTCGCGCCGAACTGCACGGTGATGTCGCGGACGCGGATGATCGGATTTTGAATCGCGTTTTGGGTCTCTTGCGCCATCGTCACATCCCGATCGAGGCGAAGAAGATGGCGAACACGCCGTCCATGACGATGACGAAGAAGATGCCCTTCACCACGGAGGCCGTGGTGTGCTGTCCGAGCGATTCCGCGCTGCCTTGCACGGAGAGCCCCTCGACGCAGGCGACGATGCCGATCACGGCCGCCATCACCGGTGCTTTGACGATGCCGACGATGAAATGGTCGATCGAGATGGCGTCGCGCAGGCGCAGCAGGAAGGCTTCGGGATCGACGCCGCCATAGAGCCAGGCGACGAGGCCGCCGCCATAAAGCGCGGCCATAGCGCCGAGGAAGGCGAGGATCGGCAGCGCCAGCACCAGCGCCAGCATGCGCGGCAGCACCAGGACCTCGATCGGGTCGAAACCCATCGTGCGCAGCGCGTCGATCTCCTCGCGCATCTTCATCGAGCCGAGCTCGGCCGTGTAGGCGCTGCCCGAGCGACCCGCGACCATGATCGCGACCAGGAGGACGCCGATCTCGCGCAGCACCAGCACGCCGAGCATGTCGACGACGAAGATGTCGGCGCCGAACCTGCGGAAATGAAAAATGCCCTGCTGGGCGATGATGCAGCCGATCAGGAACGTGATCAGCACTATGATCGGCACCGCGCGCCAGCAGACCTGCTCCATGTGGTGCACGGTCGAGGTCAGGCGGAACGAGCGCGGGTGGATCAAGACGCGAAACCCCGCCGCGAGCACCGCGCCGAGCATGTCGACGAGGCCCGCAACTGTGCCGGCGACCCCGGCCACGGCCCGGCCGATCTGCTCCAGCATGCCGGTGATGGTGACCGCGCTGCTGTCGACGACCGGCGTCGCCCTGACCCGCCGCACCTCGTCCACGAGGCTCGAATAATTGGCGGAGAGCCCCGCAATCTGCGCCTCGACGGCGCCCTGGGTCAGGCTGCGGCGCAGCCGTTCGATCAGCCAGGCGCCGAAGGTATCGAGCTTGGCGACCTCGGAGACGTCGATGAAGATGCTTTGCGAGCCGCCGGCAAGCTTCTCGGCGTCAGCCACCATCCGCTCCAGGACCGGCGCGAAGCTCGCGGTCCAGGTTCCGGTGGCGCAGAGTGCCAGCGCGTTGCCCTTGGCAATCCGTTCCAGCTTCGGATCGCCGCTCAAGGTGTCCGCTCCCGTGCCGGGGCGCGAGAAACGGGTAGAATCAGATGGTTGCGCACACGCCCTTACCCAGAGAAGGTATCCCCAACTGGTTAATGTTAGTTGCTAGAGGTAACTAGCAGGTTCAGATTTCGCCAGAGTTCAAAATGACTTCCAGCAAAGTTCCGGCCCTGGCCGCGCGAATCGAGCGCTTTCCGATCGCCGGCAGTTTTACCATCAGCCGGGGCGCCAAGACCGAGGCCGTGACCGTCGTGGCCGAAGTGAGCCGGAACGGCCTCACCGGTTGCGGCGAATGCGTCCCCTATCCCCGCTATGGCGAGACCCCCGAGGCGACCCTTGCCGCCATCCAGGCCATGCAGGCGGCCGTAGCCGGCGGCCTCTCGCGAGAGGCCCTGCAGGGCGCCATGCCGCCGGGAGCCGCCCGCAACGCGCTGGATTGCGCCCTGATCGACCTCGAGGCCAAGGCGACCGGCCTGCGGGCCTGGAACCTGCTGGACCGCCCGGTGCCGGGCGAGCGGACCACCGCCTTCACGATTTCGTTGGGCACCCCCGAGGCCATGGCAGCGGCGACCGCCAAGGCGGCGCACCGACCCCTGCTCAAGATCAAGCTCGGCGGCGACGGGGATGCGGAGCGGATCGCGGCGGTTCGCAAGGCGGCCCCCGAATCCGAGCTGATCGTGGATGCCAACGAGGCCTGGACCGAGGCCAATCTGGAGCAGAATCTCGCCGCCTGCGACGCCGTCGGCGTCACCCTGGTCGAGCAACCGCTGCCGGCCGGGAAGGATGGCGCTCTGGCGCGGATCAAGCGGCCGCTCGCGGTCTGCGCCGACGAGAGCGTGCATGACCGCAAATCGCTGGCGCCGCTCCGCGAGCGCTACGACGCCGTGAACATCAAGCTCGACAAGACCGGCGGTCTCACCGAGGCGCTGGCGATGGCCGATGCGGCGCAGGCGCTCGGTTTCGAGATCATGATCG
The DNA here is from genome assembly GCF_052588265.1 of Bradyrhizobium sp. Pa8. Taxonomy (NCBI): domain Bacteria; kingdom Pseudomonadati; phylum Pseudomonadota; class Alphaproteobacteria; order Hyphomicrobiales; family Nitrobacteraceae; genus Bradyrhizobium; species Bradyrhizobium sp. Pa8. The sequence goes on from NZ_CP176767.1 coordinate 6,445,124, forward strand.
GCTGCATGGTCGCGACGTCGCTGTCGATGGCCCCCGCAATGCTGGTGACGCCGCAGGCGCGCTTCGTCGATCTCGACGGCCCGCTGCTGCTCGCGCGCGATCGCGATCACGGGCTGCGCTATGACGACAGTTTGGTCTACCCGCCGGAGTCCTCGCTCTGGGGATGAGCGATGAGTCGATGCCGCGCCGACCAGATCACCAATGCGCCGGCCGCGGCCATCGCGGCCATGACGTAGTACAAGCTGTCGCCGATGCGGGCGTAGATCGCGCCTGACGCGATCGATGTCGCTGCACCCAGCAGCCCGTTGCACGCGGCATAATAGCCCTGCCCCCGCGCGATCTGATGCGATGGCACGCGCTGCACCAGCAGATTCATTGTGCCGACGATGGTCATGCCGAAGGTGAGGCCGTGGCCGAGCTGCACGATCACGAGCAGCGCGAGCGGCGGCTCCTGCGCGGTGACGATCCAGCGCACCACGGCGCTTACCCCCCCGATCGCGATCAGCGTGGACGGATGCAGCGAGAACCGCGGCGACAGCGCGAAGACGATGATCTCGGCGATCACGCCCAGCGTCCAGAGGCCCGCGATCGTCAGTCCGCCGAAGCCGTGGAGCTGCCAGTTGATGGCCGAGAACGTGTAATAGGCGACGTGGCTGCCCTGGATCAGCGCGGCCGACGCGATGACGGCCCAGAACCCGCCATCGCGCAGCAAGGCCTTGCCGGCATGCGTCTCCGTCGTCCTTCGCCTGACATCGTCGAGCGGCTGCAGCAGCAGGCTGGCGGCGACCGCAACGACGGCCCACGCGACGATGATCCAGATCAGATCGCGTGCCGCGATGTGGTCGACGAGAAAGCCGCAGGCGAGCGAGCCCGCGGCGAACGCCGCCGAGCCCCACAGCCGCAACGGTCCGTAATCGAGCCCGTAGCGGGCGACGCCGCGCAGCGCATAGGCATCGGTGAGCGGGGTCGTCGGCGTCCACATCATGCAGGTCAGCGCATAGATCAGGAACAGCGCCAGCGGCTGCTGCTGCAAGCCGACCGCCGTGAACCCGATCGCGGTTGCCAGCACCGACACCATCATGCCGGCGCGAATGGCATGCCGCTTTTCGGCAAGAGCGGTGATCTGCGGCAGCGTGGTGAAGCGCGTGATCGCCGGCAGCGCGTTGATGAGACCGATCCAGCTTGCGTCGATGCCGATCGCCTTCAGCCAGACCGGAAAGAACGGCAGATGCGTGCCCGACACCGCGAAGACCGCCGAATAGAACAGCGCTAGACTCACGGCGAATCGCCGCTTCACGGCGGCTTGCGTGGGGATTTGTGATTCGCCTGCCATCAAACCAATTGCGATTCGGTCGATATCGTGGTGATCGTTACAGTAACGCGTAGTGATTTGCGCGACGAGATTGTCATGGCCAACGAAGCATTCGCCCTCTCGCCTATGTCTGCCCGTGCGGCCGAGCCGAACGAGCAGGATTACGACGCGATCCGCGAAGCCTTCATGGAGACCGCGCGCGGCCGCTGGTTCCTCGGCGAATATGCCAAGCGCAACCGCAATGCGGATACCCGCATGGTGCTCGATGCGGTCGCGAAAATCGAAGAAACCCTTGCGGCACAGCGACAACCGGTCGTCGAGGATCGCCTGCCCGAGGCGCTGGTCGAGATTCGCCGCGCCATCCGCGAGGCCGAGACCATCGCGATCGCCGCCTTCGATCCTGCGGCGATCGAGGCGAGCCTCGCGCCGATTCCGCGCGGCGTGCGCATCATCAAGGAGATCTCCTGGCGCTGGCGCGAGATCGGCGCCGACGGGCGAATCTGCGATCTCATTGATTCGCAGCTCGCCTCCATCGAGGCGGCTTGCGGGCAGCTATCGACCATCGACCCCCGCGTCGAGCTCAAGGCCGCATTCGATCTGCTCAGGGATCGGGTCGAGCAGCTTGATGGTGACGGCGACATAGCGCCGCAAGCGGCGGTGCATCCCGCGCCTGCGCCGGTGCAGGAAGCGCCTGTCGCAGAGGCTGCGCCTGCCGCGATGGCCACCGAAGCACCCGTGGCTCTTACGGAGGCGCCGCAGGACATCGCAGCGACTCCCGCGCCCGAAGCGGCCAACGCCGTCGAAGCACTCGCCGTTGGCGAGGAAGCAATGGACGTCGCCATCGAGCCGGAGTTCGTCGCCGGCCATCACGTCGGACCCGAAGAGGAGGTCGCAGAGGCCACCGCTTTCACTGAGGTGGCTGACCGGGTCTCGCTCGACGCCGCCGCGGACGCCGAGGACGAAGCCATACTCGATGCCATCGCGCTGGAAATGGCCGCACCCGATCCGGAGTTCGACGAGATCACCGAACCGGTCGAGCTGCGAGCGGCCATTCCGGAGCCGATGGCTGCGGAGGTCGCAGCGCCCATTGCCGCAGAGCTTCCGGAGCCGGTCGCAGCCGAGCCGGCCGCCACCGCAGTCGCGGAGGAGCCCGCCGAAGACGCGCCGATCGCGATGGACTCGCTCGCGCGCCTCACCGACGCCATTGCGGAGGCCGCCGCCGAAGTGATGGAGCAGCCGGCCCCAGCCATGGCGGCCGCCGCGACATTCGGTGCGGCGCCGACCGCGACGCTCCCGATGCCCTCGCCCTTGTCCGCGTCCCTGCCCGAGCCCTCGCTCGGCGCCACCATCCTCGCCAGCGGCATCCTGCAAAAGCCCCGCGCGGCGGCCAACGACCCCATGGCGCCAATCCGCCGCATGACCCAGGCCGAGAAGATCGCGTTCTTCTCGTAAGGGGCACGCTCGCTCCACATCGTCATTGCGAGCGCAGCGAAGCAATCCAGAGTCTTTCCGCGGAGAGATTCTGGATTGCTTCGCTACGCTCGCAATGACGGAGCAAGGTGAATCACCACGCCCGGTCTCGTGTCCCGGACAAGCTGCAACGCGCAGGCGTTGCAGCGCAGAGCCGGGACCCAGGCTGCTGCACGGGTGGTCTCGCAAACCAATCCGCGCTACGCGAAGGGGGCCTGCCCGGTCGATGCGTCGACGCCGCCGTCGACTGGCAGGTTCACCCCGTTCACGAAGCTGGCGTCGTCGCTTGCGAGAAATGCGATGACGCTCGCAATTTCCTCGGACTGGGCTGCGCGCCCCAGAGGGATACGTTCCACCAGCTTCACGAACAATTCCGGATATTGCTCCATGATCGGCATCGTCAGGTCGGTGAGGGTCAATGATGGGCACACCGCATTGATGCGCACGCCTCTCGGGCCAAATTCGAGCGCCAGGCTGCGTGTGAGATTGCTGACGGCACCCTTGGTGGCGTTGTAGAAGCTCACGCCCCGGTCACCGCCGAGCCCGCTGAGAGACGACACGTTGACGATCGAGCCGCCGCTTTCGATCAGGTGCGGAAGCGCGGCGCGCGTCATGTAGAGGACACCGTCGACATTGACCGCGAAGACGTCTCGCCACAGCTGGATCGGCGAGCCCAGGAAATCGATCAGTGCGCCCGTCCCGGCATTGTTGACGAGGATGTCGATCCTGCCGAAGCGCTGCACCACGTTGGTGACCAGACTCTCGACGTCTTCGGCGATCGAGACGTCGCCGGATCGGATCATGCAGCGATCGGTGCCCAGCTCCGCACCGACTTCGGCCAATTTGAACTCGCGCCGTCCGTTGAGCACGACAATGGCGCCTTCGCCGTGAAAGCGCCTTGCGGCTGCGGCGCCGATGCCGCTGCCGGCGCCCGTAACGATGACGACTTTGTCCCTGAACCGATCATTCATGCCAATAACTCCATCCGAACCCGCAAGGTCCGGACAAGAGCTAGGACACCGGAAAGACGGCCTGGTTTCAGCCGAACCGGATTCGGTTACGATTGAAATTTGTCGCGCGAAGCGTTCCGCGAATCGATGCGAGGCCGATCAGCCGCAGTTCCAGACCGCACCGATCGGGGTCCGCGTCCAGCACGGCCCGAAGCTGCCGCCATTGTAGCGGCCGCCGCCGAAGCCGGGCCGACCGAAATAGCGCCATTCGCCATCCCAGCCGTAATATTGGGGAACCGGGTCGATATACCAATGGCGGCGATCGCTGCGCGACATGCGGCGCATCGCCTCCTTCTGCTTGTAGAGCGGAATGCTGTTGCTCAGCGGCTGGCGATAGCCCGGCAGGAAGCCGTAGCCATGCCAAGCCTGCTTGGGACGCTTTTGAACGGGCTCAGCGGACGCGACGGCCGGCAGCAGAGACAGGATGACAGCAACGGATAGACACATAAGGCGAGACATGAACCGACCATAGACAGTCGGGAGCTGACAGGCCACTCAAATTCGAGTGCGAGACTTTTCGCCGCTTCGATTCACCGTGCTCTCCCGATAAGCTTGAAAAAGCAGCATGAGAGCTGCGCGGACAACCGCTTATTCCGGAGCGAGCGAATGCCTCAAACCCCGCCCGTCGGCGCCTTCGCCATCATTCCGAGCAACGATCTTGCCGCCGCTATAGCGTTCTGGGAGCGTCTTGGCTTCACGCGCGCGGGCGGTGACGCCGGCTACGTGATCATGAGGGGTTGGGGCTGCGAGGTGCATCTCACGCAAGCCGGCGATGGCCCGTGGCGCGTGCCCGAGCACAATCCCTTCGGCGTCTTCATTCGCACGCCCAACGTCGAGGCCATTGCCGCACGCGTGGACGATCTGATCATCCGGCCGGGCGGCGTGCTGCGCCACCGCGAATGGGGAATGTATGAGGTGGGCATCAACGGACCTGACGGTCTTCTCGTCCGGATCGGCTGGCCGTCCGATCTGATGACCTCCCGCGGCTGACGATGCCCTTCCCGAGTGGGGTAATGGCAGACGATCGCGTAACGAATGATCCGACCCATCGGGGCTTTGTTGCTGTACTGTCTGCTTCGCTATTCGTGGTGCATTGTCGCGAGGAGCATGCATGTCCACGGCGATTTCGACGCTCGGCGGGGTAGGTCTCTTCCTGCTCGGCATGACCGTGATGACGGAGGGCCTGAAGACGCTGGCCGGCTCCGCGCTGCGCGGGGTGCTCGGCACGGCGGCATCGACGCCGCTGCTTGGCTCATTTTGGGGAGCCATCGTCACGCTGCTGGTGCAGTCCTCCAGCGCAACGACGATGACGACGATCGGTCTTGTCAGCGCCGGCCTGCTGACGTTCCAGCAAGGGTTGAGCCTGGTCTTCGGCGCGAATATCGGCACCACGGGGACCGGCTGGCTGGTCGCGCTGATCGGCGTCCGTGTCTCGCTAACGGCCGCGGCGTTGCCGATGATCTTCGTCGGCGCGTTGACCAAGCTTCTCGGCCGAGGGCGAGTTTCCGGCGCCGGTGCCGCGCTCGCGGGATTTGGACTCGTGCTGTTCGGGCTGACGACCCTGCAGCAGGGCATGGGCGGGCTGGCGGAACGTTTGCACCCGGCGGACCTGCCCGCGGTCCTCGGCAGTCCCGGGACGTCATGGTGGTCGGGCCTCCTCGGCGTGCTGGCGCTGGTGGTGATCGGATTGGTCATGACCGCGCTGATGCAATCGTCGACGGCCGCCATCGCAGTGACCTTGTCCGGCTATTTCGCAGGCGCAATCGGGTTGGACCAGGCCTGCGCGTTGGTCATCGGCCAGAACATCGGAACGGCGACGAGTTCCGCGCTCGCCGCGATCGGCGCGAGCGCCACCGCGAAGCGGTTGGCCATCGCCTACGTTCTTTTCAAGCTGATCGCCGCGATCATCGCGCTGGTAGCTTTTCCCGTCGTAACGCCCTTGCTGCTGCGCGCCTCGGACACGATCGACGGCGTCACGCTGCTGGCCGGGTACCACACAGCCTTCAACGTCGTCGGCGTCGCGGTCCTGCTCCCGCTGATCAACCCGTTTACGCGGCTGGTCGAACGGATCCTGCCCGAGCGCGGCTCGCCGCTGACGCGATGTCTCGATCCTTCGGCGCTTGAGACCCCGATCGTGGCCGTCGAGGCGGTACGGCGCACGATCGCGCGCGTGCTCCTGACGGTGTGCGGTTCGGTCGAGGCGAAACTGGCGGCCCGCGCTGCACCGATACGGCTGGGAAAGGACACCGTCTCCGTGCAGGAAGCGGCCTATGCCGTGAGCCAGGCGCAAATATTCCTGTCGGATGTGGCCGGGCCACCCGACACCGACGACGAGCAACGGCGTCTCACGAGCACGCTGCACGCACTCGACCATGCATCTCGACTGACGGACCTCGCAAATGGAGGAAACAATTTCGGCTCGGTGGCAGGCGGGCCGGAGGACGTCCGCGCCGGAGAGCTATGTGCCGAGGTCATGCGGAGCGCCGCCGCGATTGCGCGCGGCGTCGCGGCGCCGCCCCGCGGATCGACGCACTTCGCGCCCGCCCCGCATGCCGGCGACATCTTGGCTGGTCCCCGCGCCGACCCGCCCGACGAGGCCATCGCCGAGTTCGAGCGTTGTACGACACAACTCCGTGAAATGCTGCGCATCCACCGCAGCGCGACGCTCGGTGCGGTGGCTAACGGAACACTGACTGCCGACTCTGCCCTCCTTCGCGTCGAGGCGGTTCGTAACCTCGAGGCGTTGTCGCAGCACGCCTGGCGTTCGGCGATCCATCTCATCGGTCGCGGCTAGCGCGTTTTCAAGCGAAGTGGATACCGGTTCGCGTCAAGAAAACGCGTCAAACAAGAATCTGGAGCCCCGTTCCGATCCCATCGGAAGGGGCTCTAGATCACGCCCTTGCGGATCAGGAAGCAGCCATAGCCCCTGCTGTCGCCGACCTGCACGACACCAAACCCCGCCGACGCCGCGCGATAGAGTTCCGGGCGCGAGAGCTTGCCGGGGCTGACGGCGCGGCCGGCCGCGCGTTCGATCTCCGCCAGCACCGCGCGCTGCACGTCGGGGACGCAATCGGGATTGTCGACCGGCGCCATCACGCGCACCGGATCGGGATCGAAATCGTAGAGCAGGTCTTTCGAGGGCCGAACCGGCGCGGCCGGTCATCGGCCGTTCACCATAGCAGGTTCCAAGCGTGATTCAGATCACGCAGCTTATCATGGTGATTGCGATCACGGACCACGGGCTCGAACGCGGCCAAGCTTCCTCGCAACCAACCTCGCATCGAGATGAGTGCCAAAGGAGCACGCCATGTTCCGCCTAAAGCCTTTCCTGATGACGGCTAGCCTCGTGGGAAGCCTGTTCGGCTTTGCCTGCGGCCCTGTTTCCGCGCAGGTCGCCCCGGTCCAGCCTGCCCCCACCGCGCTGCAAGGCCCGGAACAGCGCGTGGCGCTGGTGATCGGCAATTCCAACTACAAGAACGCGCCGCAGCTCCAAAACCCCGATAATGACGCGGAGTCGATGGCGCAGTTCCTGAACTCCGCCGGCTTCGAGGTGGTTGCCGCGACCGACCTGACCCAGAACGACATGCTCCGCGTCGTCCAGGCCTTTTCCGCCAAGGTTTCCGCGCGGGGTCCGAACACTGTCGTCATGGTCTACTACGCCGGTCACGGCGTGCAGCTCGCCGGCGAGAACTATCTCGTCCCCGTCGATGCGAAAGTTTCGAACCCCACCGAGCTCGTGAGCAACTCGGTGCGCCTCGTCGATGTGATGTCGACGCTGGAGACGATCCCGAGCCGCATGCGCATCGTCATCCTCGATGCCTGCCGCAACAATCCGTTCCCTGATGTCAACGACGCCGGCCGCGGCCTCGCCATCGTCGATGCGCCGAACGGCTCGATCGTGGGCTACTCGACCGCGCCGGGTGCGGAAGCACAGGACGGCACCAACGGCCACAGCCCCTACACCCAGGCCTTCCTCAACGTCGCGCGCGAACCCAACGTGCCGATCGAGCAGCTGTTCAAGCGCGTGCGTCTGGAAGTGAACCAGACCACCAGCGGCGCGCAGATCCCGTGGGAAAGCTCGTCGCTGACCTCGGACTTCACCTTCTTCGGCGACACCGCTGTTGCCGCCACCCGCGCCCCGGTGAATGCGCCTGTCGTGCAGATGGCCTCCAACCTGCCGAGTCGCTCGACGCGCCAAGCCTATGACTACGTCGTGTCCGAGGGACGTCCGGAGTACTATCAGGAGTTCATCCAGATGTACCCGCATGACCCGCTATGCGACCACATCCGCTGGCTGCTCGCGAACCTGCTGATCACGCAGGCCTGGCACAAGGCGGTGCTCGCGAACTCCGCGCTCGGCTACAAGAGCTTCTACGACAGCTACGGCAACAGCCCCTATGCGCAATCCGCGCTGAAGCTCCAGACCCAGCCGAAGCTGATCCCCCTGATGCAGGCGACCAAGTTCCTGGCGCCGCAGAACATTGCTCCGACGTTCAAGGTCGGCAATCTCGGCCAGCCCAAATACATGCCGCTGATGCAGCAGGGCAATGGCGGTGGGCAGATGAATGGCAATCTGCCGGTCGTGCAGAAGCCGGTCGACAGCAACCTCATCGGCAAGCTCGGCAATGGCGGCCAGGTCGTCAACCTGCCGGCGGGCAACAATCAGCCGAACGGCACGCCGTCGCAGACCCCGGGCAAGATCGTCACCCTGCCTGCGCCGGCCAACGCGACCAACAATGGCGGCATTGGCAAGATCGTCACCCTGCCCGCGACCAACACTACGCAGAACGGCGGCAGCAACAATGCCGGCACTGCCAACGGCACGACCAAAGGCACGCCAGGCAAGATCGTGAGCATGCCGGTGAATGTCGGCAAGGGCGGCTCGACTGTCGATACGAAGCCGGTCATTCAGACGCAGAACAACCCGATCCGCGTCAACAACGGCAACACCGGCATCGTGAAGCTCAACAACAACCCGGTGAACAAAGTGCAGGTCCAGAACAACCAGCAGAACAACCGCCCGGAGTTCAACACTACGAACCGCATGGTCAACAACGGCGGCAACAACTTCCGCCAGTCGATGAACCAGGCGCCGAGCACGAATAATGGCGGCAACAATCGCCGCGGCGGCTTCGCGCACTGATCGCCACAAGCGAAACGAAGAAGGGGCAGAGCGGCAACGCTCTGCCCCTTCTTCGTGTCAAAATCTCAGAAGATCAGGCCACCAGCTCGGCAAACAGATCCGCATCGACATTGCCGCCGGAGAGCACGATGACGACGTTCTTCCCGGCGACGTCGAGACGTCCCGCCAGCAGCGCGGCAAGGCCCACCGCACCGCCCGGCTCGACCACGAGTTTCAGCTCGCGATAGGCAAACGCCACCGCCGCACCGACTTCCTTGTCAGATGCAGTCACGCCGCGCGCCAAGAGCTTGCTGTTGATCGCAAAGGTCATCTCGCCAGGGATCAGGGCCATCAGCGCGTCGCAGATGGTGCGGCCCGCAGGCCCATGCGGCTCGCGGTGGCCGGCGGTCAGCGAAATGCCGTGATCGTCGAACGCCTCGGGCTCGGCCACCACGATCTCGGCGAGCGGATAGCGCGCCTTGACGGCCGTGGCGACGCCCGCGATCAGGCCGCCGCCGGAGGCCGGTGCCACCACGATGTCGGGACTGAGGCCGAGCGCAGCCATGTCGTCGGCGATTTCGCGACCGGCGGTGCCCTGCCCCGCGATCACGAACGGATCGTCATAGGGCCTGACCAATGTCGCGCCGCGCTTCTCGGCGATGCCGCGCGAGATCGCCTCGCGGTCGTCGCGGTCGCGATCGTACAGCACGACCTCGGCGCCATAGGATTTGGTGCGCTCGCGCTTCGACAGCGGCGCATCCGCGGGCATCACGATGGTCGCATGCATGTCGAGGATCTTTGCAGCCGCCGCCACGCCCTGGGCGTGGTTGCCGGATGAGAACGCGACGACGCCGCCGGCGCGCTTGTCCTGCGGGATCGAGGCGACCTTGTTGAAGGCGCCGCGGAACTTGAAGGAGCCGGTGCGCTGGAGCATCTCCGGCTTCAGGAAGACCTTTGCGCCGACGCGCTCGTTGAGCACGGGAAAGGACAACAGCGGGGTGCGGATGGCGAAGGGCGCGATCACGCGTGCTGCTGCTTCGATATCGGCAGGGCCGATCGGGAGGAGCTGTTCGGTCATGCCTGATGTTATCGCGCCGGACGAGGCGCGGGGCAAGACACCTGCGCGCGATGAACCTTGGTTTTCAGGCTACGAAACTAACCGGCTCCGCCCCATTCCTGCCAGGAAGCACCGCGCCAACCGCCTTGATGCTGTCCACAAACGCCCTCGCCGAGGCCTCCCAGGTGTAATTGGCGGCGAATTCGACGCAGTCCTGACGGGACACGTCGAGCGCCGCGAAGCAGGCGTTGCGCAGATCGTGATCCAGCGCGCCGACCGGTGCATCGCCGATCACGTCGCGGGGGCCCTTCACCGGGAAGGCCGCGACCGGCAGGCCGCTGGCGAGCGCTTCCAGCAGGACGAGACCGAACGTGTCGGTCTTGCTGGGGAACACGAACACGTCGGCCGCAGCATAGATTGCCGCCAGCGCCTCGCCGTGCTTCTCGCCCAGGAAGATCGCATCCGGATAGGCTTCTTCCAGCGCGACCCGCGCCGGGCCGTCGCCGACGATCACCTTGGTGCCGGGCAGATCGAGATCGAGAAACGCCTCGAGATTCTTCTCCACCGCAACCCGGCCGACCGAGAGAAACACCGGCGCCGGCAGGCAGAGGTCGATCCCACGCGGGTGGAACAGGCTGGTGTCGACGCCGCGCGGCCACAGCACGACATTGTCGAAGCCGCGTTCGCCAAGCTCGCGGGCGAGCGCCGGCGTTGCCGCCATCACGGCGCGGCTGGGCGCGTGAAATCGGCGCAGCGCCCGCCAGATCAGGGATTCCGGAACCGGCACGCGGGCGCGGACATATTCGGGAAAGCGGGTGTGGAAGCTGGACGTGAACGGCAGCTTGCGCTGGCGGCAGTAGCGGCGGACCATCAGGCCGATCGGCCCCTCCGTCGCAATGTGGATGCTGTCGGGGCGCGCCTCTTCGATCAGCTTCGCGATTCGCGCCGGGCGCGGCATGGCGAGCCGCACGTCGCGGTAGCTCGGCATCGCGAAGGTGCGGAACGATTGCGGCGTCAGGAACGTGAACTCGACGCCGAGCGCCTCGGCGGCGTCTGCGAGCTTGGTCAGCGTCCGAACCACACCATTGACTTGCGGGTGCCAGGCGTCGGTCGCGACCAGGATGCGCATCAAGCGGCCTCTGCTATGCAGCTCTGGCTGCGACCTGCGGGACCTGGGCCGGCTTCCGCGCCTGATCCGCCCAGGTGATGATCTCGAAATGACCGTCGTCATGCTCGACCAGCGCCGTGCAGCTCTCGACCCAGTCGCCGCAGTTCATGTAGCGGATGCCGGCTTCGTCGCGGATCACGGCATAGTGGATGTGGCCGCAGATCACGCCGTCGGCGTCGTGGCGCCGCGCCTCGGCGGCGAGCGCCTGCTCGAACGCGCCGATATAGTTGACGGCGTTCTTGACCTTCTGCTTGGCCCATTGCGACAGCGACCAATAGGGCACCTTGAACATGCGCCGGAAGAAGTTGACGAAGCGATTCATCTGGATCGCGAAGTCGTAGGCCTTGTCGCCGAGATGGGCGAGCCAGCGCGCGTTCTGCACCACGAGATCGAAGATATCGCCGTGGATGACGAGGTAGCGCTTGCCGTCCACGCCGGTGTGGACGGTGTTCTCGACCACGTCGATGCCGCCGAAATGCGTGCCGTAATAGTTGCGCAGGAATTCGTCGTGATTGCCGGGGATGTAGATGACCTTGGCGCCCTTGCGCGCCTTGCGCAGCAGCTTCTGGACCAGGTCGTTATGCGATTGCGGCCAGTGCCAGCTCGACTTCAGCGCCCAGCCGTCGACGATATCGCCGACGAGATAGATCGTATCGGCATCATGGTAGCGCAGGAAGTCGAGCAGCAGGTCGGCTTGAGAACCGCGGGCCCCGAGATGAACGTCGGAGATGAACAACGTGCGAAAGCGCCGCTCCGGGCTCTCGTCACTCACATCGTAACTTCCCATGCGCCAGCCTGTAACAAATGTCCCGTGACAGGGGGATGACAGATTGAACCCTTGAGGCACCCTCAGATACGAATCAGACCTTGCCTCGCCCTGCCCGCGAATATCAGTCGCATGCGACAATCAGGCGACATGGCGCCGCAGCGGCCTCCGCAAGACCCCGGAACCGATGGCTGAACAGGTTAACGGCAGCGGTCCCGCGCGCCGCTGGCGGAGCGCTCGCGGCCCGGATCAGTAAGATTTGTGGAAATGATGGATCGGCCCGTGGCCGTGGCCGACGCTGAAGCGGTCGGCGGCCGCGATCGCTGCGCTGATCCAGGCCTTGGCGTTCCGCACGGCCCGCTCCAGATCCTCGCCCCTGGCAAGCCCGGCCGCGACGGCCGAGGACAGTGAGCACCCCGTGCCGTGGGTGTTGCGGGTGGCGACGCGCGGCGCCGCAAGCGCGATCGTGTTCTCGGCCTCGACGAGATAGTCGATGCTTTCGGCGCCCTCGCCGTGCCCGCCCTTGATCAGGACACCGCGGCAGCCCAGCGCCAGCAGCCGGCGCCCCTGGCTCTCGATCTCGGCATCGCTTGCAGCGACGGGCTCGTCGAGCAGAGCCGCGGCCTCAGGCAGGTTAGGCGTGATCACCGACGCCAGCGGCATCAGTTTCCTGCGCAGGGCTTCCACCGCCTCCGCGGCGAGCAGGCGATCGCCGGAGGTTGCGACCATCACGGGATCGAGCACGATATGGCGAGGCTTCCAGCGCGTCAGCGCCGCCGCGATCGCATCGATGCTGGCGGCCTGCGCCACCATGCCGATCTTCACCGCACTGACCTCGAGATCGGAAAACACGGCATCGATCTGCGCGGTGACGAATTCGGCGGGCACCGCGTGGATGCCGGTGACGCCGCGCGTGTTCTGCGCGGTCAGGGCCGTGATGGCGGAGGCGCCATAGACGCCGAGCGCGGCAAAGGTCTTCAGGTCGGCCTGGATGCCGGCGCCGCCGCTCGAATCGGAGCCGGCGATGGTGAGCGCCACGGGCGTCGTCATGGGGCGATTTTCCGCTTCCTGGGGACCATGGTCCGTCCTAGCGCGCATGCCCGGGGGCAGCAAGTTCGCTTGCGCCCGAAGGCAGCAAGTTTGCTTGCTAAATCCGGCCGGTTTTGGCCTATTAGCCGCCAGATATGCCTTCGGAGTGACTGCAATGGTTCCTTTTTTCGTCCAGATCAAATGCAAGCTCGGCCAGTCCTACACGGTCGCCAACGCGCTTGCCGAAGCCGAGATCGCCTCCGAGATCTACTCCACGGCCGGCCATTACGATTTGCTGGTGAAGTTCTACGTCGACAAGGACACCGACATCGGCCACTTCATCAACGAGAAGGTGCAGGTGCTGCCGGGCATCCAGGACACCCTCACCATCATCACCTTCAAGGCGTTTGGCGCGAGCTAGGGCGGGCACCCACAGAGGGCCGGATGGGAAGTCCGCTTCCGAGACAGCGCAGCGGACCAATTGTGCTCAAGGTGAGTTCTTCGGATTTTGACCATCGCATACATCATCCGGCGCTCGCCCCCCTCTCGCGCTGGCAATGCTCAACGCGCTTCATCGATGACGGCCGCGTCGACATCGCGCCAATGTCCGGTCAAAAAACGGATAATCTCCAAGTGGTTGGGGCCTTTGCATCCTAGCCCACGCGCTTAGGTCCGCGGAGGAACAATTCGGCGGCCCGATCGCGTGCACTTATGCCGCGCGCAAAGTGTGAGAAATTTCATTGAACATACAACCCTGGAATGCTCTTTTCGCACGGATCGTGAGCGCCGGGGGCCGGCAATGCCCAAAGGACCGCTTGTTTCGATAGCAGTTGCTGCCTGGGTGCTTTGCACAGGCGGCTTAGCCTGGGCAGTTCGCCCAGCACCGATAGACCCCGCTGCCATCCTCCGTAACCAAGTCGACAAGATTAGTCCGGGTTCAGTTGTCTTTAATCCTCCGACGGAAATGACGGTCGGCTATCACGAGCCAATAACCGTCCAGCCGCTCCAACGTCATGGCGTGGCTCAAACTGAACAGATCGAGATTGGCAGCTTCATGCGGGCTCGCCTATTCGGTGAAGGATTCACGGCAACAACGAGTAGCGATGACGCGCAAGCCAAGTGGCTTTATGCCGAGCTTCCAGCGAAGTCGGGCGACCAGACCGGTGCGCCGCGCGACAAAATGTATCTCTTCGTTTCGCGAGTTCTGGGCAGCACGGAGGAGGTCTGGCAGGCAATCTTCGCATCCGATCGCCTAACTTATCGGCCACCCCGTCTCGTCCTGTACACAAGCGCCACCTACGCAGCCTGCGGATTAGCCGAGAAAATCATGGGACCATTCTATTGTCCTGCTGATCAGAAAGTCTACCTCGACCTTTCGTTCTTCCAAGAGATGCAGACTGAACTTCACGCCTGCGATTCGAGCGGCGCCGACTGTCAACTTCCTCAGGCCTATGTGATAGCCCACGAAATCGGACACCACGTTCAGAACTTGCTGGGAATTACGCCAAAAGTGCGCGAGCTTCAAGGGAGCATGGAGACGGAGGCGGAGAGAAACCGGTTACAAGTTCTTCTCGAGTTGCAGGCCGATTGTCTCGCCGGCATTTGGGCGCGCAAAATTAAAGAGAAAGCGAAGATCAACGCGAGCGACATAGCAGCGGCAATTCGAACGACAGAAGCACTAGGCAACGACACCCTGCAGAAAAGTGCCTTGGGGTACGTAGTGCCTGACTCGTTCACTCATGGCAGCGCTGCGCAGCGCCATCATTGGTTCGATGTCGGTTACGCAACTGGATTGGTGAAGAGCTGCAACACCTTTGCTGGAGCGCGGCAATGAGGCCCGACCTTCCCAACTCTCAACAGCCGATGTCCGACGACGACTGCATACTACCGAGCGGGCCGCTGGGGAGCCCCCACTGGACGAAGAGAAACCCCGCGACGAACGCCTGCTCGGTCTCTTGCATTTTCATTTTTAGGGGAGTGCCGTGCCCCAGAATTGGTTAAAATATTTGGCTGTTTGGTCAATTGCTTTCGCAACGAGCTTCGGGAGCAGCTACGCGCAACCGATCGTCGCCGAGCGAGACGTCCTTCAAATTTGCGAAGCGTTTTCGCGGAAGGCCCCAGAGCGAATGCCGGCAATTGTTCAGCCGGAAGCTGCCAAAAATTTCGTTGGGAGATACGCTCGCTTTTCGGACCGGCTACGAGGCTGCCTATCGGCATCGGAGCGCGAGCGCGAGCCAAATAGCGTGACTTTTTTGATTCAGAACACACAGTATGAGAGTTACTGGAAGTTCCTCACTGATTCCAACTCAGTTCAATGGATTTCTATCGAGAGGTTTAGGCCCGTCACGCTGGCAGATGATGAGCCATGGCGCGCGCCTTTTGATGTGATAGCAGCCCCGATCAGGCCAACGATTAAACCCGGCGGCACCAAAATAGACCCGGATATCCAAGGCGGCGCGATTCAAGGCTCCAGAATCGACACACGTATCGTTGAGTTTTTCTATGCAACGAACCGCAAACAGTCGGACACTCCCCCCGATGTCGAAGGCCATCCCCAGCCCGCATTCACAAGCGATGGACCTCCTGTCTACAGCTTAAACGGCTGGACTGCTGTCAGCGGCTACACAGGCGAGCGCAACCCTGATCTGAGTGTCGGAATCGTTCGCGTCCGGGTGCCTGAAGGACACCACATCGGAAACATAGAATTGCCCCCGAGCCTTAAGCTCTTCGGATTTGATTTGAGAAGAGACACACTTGACCCAACGAAGCATTTTACTATTCGCAGCATCGAGAAAACAGACGAAGCGAAATGGATAAAAACGCTAGCGTCAACGAAGAAGAAAAAGGCTCTCGTGTTTGTCCATGGCTTCAATACCAAATTCCGCGACGCCGTCCTCCGGGCAGCGCAGATAACTTGGGATCTTCAGTTCAGAGGCACCACAATCTTATTCTCATGGCCGTCTCGCGGGGATATCGCGGACTATCTCTATGACAAAGAAAGCGCGTTAGGTTCGCGCGCGGCCTTTCTTCGCGTGATCGACGATCTTTACAAAGCCGGATATGACAACATCGATGTGATAGCTCACAGTATGGGCAACTTGGTCGCAGTTGAGGCCCTATCAAATAGCGCCGCGACACGATCGCCCACGGCTATCGCGCAGTTGATTATGGTCGCCCCCGATGTGGACCGAGACATGTTTGTTCAAGACATTTCCGGCGTTGCAAAGGTCACTAAGGGGCTTACACTTTACGCATCCAAGAACGACAAGGCCTTGCAGCTATCGAAGCGTATTGCCGGAGGTATCCCGCGCGCAGGAGATGTACCTGATGCCGGGCCGGTTGTTTTACCTGGACTTTGGACGATTGATGTCAGTCTAATTGGAGATGAACTGTTCGGACTAAATCACAACACGTTCGCCACAACACGAAATGTGCTTAACGATCTTGCGATACTACTTATGGAAGGCAAGCCTCCACCACGGCTGATTGAAATCCGGGGCTTCCCTGAGCCTCCCCAAAAGGCCGCGTACTTCCGCTACATACCCTAGACTAGCTGGCTTCCTTGCGTTTCGGCCGCGGCGGTCCGTCCACCGGCGGCAGTGACTTGATGTAATCCGCCATGGCCGCGAGATCCTCGTCAGGCAATTGCGAGGTGTTCTTGATCACGCGCGTCATCGCGCCGCCGACGCTGTCGCCGTCGGGCAATTCGCCGGTCTTCAGGAAATAGGCAATATCCTTCGCGCTCCACTCGCCGAGACGCTTCTGTGTGATGTTGGGCACCCAGCCCTCGCCTTCCGGATTGGGTCCGCCGGCAAAGCGTTCTCCGGAGATGATGCCGCCGAGCGCATTGCGCGGGCTGTGGCATTCGGCGCAATGGCCGAAGCTGTTGACGAGATAGGCGCCGCGGTTCCATTGCGGCGACTTCGTGCCGTCGGCGACGAAGGGCTTTCCGTCCATAAACAGGAATTTCCAGATGCCGATGTTGCGCCGGATGTCGAACGGAAAGCGCACGTCGTGGTCACGCACCTTGCCTGCAACGGGCGGCAGCGTTTTCAGATAGGCGAAGAGGTCGAGCACGTCCTCGCGCCTGGCGTGCTGATAGGACGTGTAGGGAAACGCCGGAAAATAATGCTGTCCGTCCGGCGAGACCCCGTGCATGACCGCGTTGACGAAATCGGCGTCGGTCCATTTGCCGATGCCGTAGGTCGGATCGGAGGAGATGTTCGGCGCGTAGAACGTTCCGAACGGCGACTTGATCGCGACGCCGCCGCCGAGCCTGGTGCGATCGGGCTGGTCGGGGACGGCATGGCAGGACGCGCATCCGCCGGCGTTGAACATCACCTCGCCATTGGCGAGATTGGGGACATGGGCAGGCGCGGCGGCGGCACCGGTCACCACCACCGGCGCGCTGAGCCACCAATAGACGCCCGCAGCGGTGACCGCGGCAAGCAGCGCCACGACAATTGTTCGTTGCAACATGCAGATCCATTCATTGCTTGCCGCGAACTTATGACCGATGTCCACGCGGCTCCAGCCACGAAGAATTTAGCCCGCCCCGGCCGGAAACGGGAATAAACTGAAACGGCCAATGTTGGAAGGTTGGCAGGCCAACGAGGTCTCAGGGAGAATGTCATGAACAAGACCGTCATCGCCATGGTCGCGCTGGGCGCCGCAGCTTTTGCAGCCCCCGCCGGCGCCGAAAAGCTGAAAGCAACGCTCGACGGCAAATCCGAGGTGCCCGCGACCACCACCAGCGCCACCGGAACCGCCGATCTGGACTATGATGCTGCCAGCAAGAAGCTGTCCTGGAAGGTCACCTATTCCGGTCTGTCCGGCCCGGCAACGGCCGCCCACTTCCACGGGCCGGCCGAGGCCGGCAAGAACGCCGGCGTCGCGGTCGCGATCCCGAACGCGACCTCCAGCCCGGTCGAGGGCTCGGCGACGCTGACCGATGCGCAGGCCGCCGATCTGCTCGCCGGCAAGCTCTACGTCAACATCCACACCGCGGCCAATCCGGGCGGCGAGATCCGCGGCCAGGTGACGAAGTAGGCCTCAAGGCTGCTTCGTACGCGAAGGCCGGGCGCTGGAGGGAGCGTCCGGCCTTTTCGATTCCGCGCGCCGCGAGGTGGCTGAACACGCTCATTCCGGCATGCCGGCAACCCGGAGCGCTTGCGTCAGCTTTTCGGCATCTTGCGGTCGACGCATTCGCGATGTGTAGTTGGCGATGCGCTTGTTGGGAGATAGCTTGATCGCGTCGGCGCAAATCCGCCGCGCGTCCTCGACGTGGCCTAATGCAGCGTGACATGCTGCCAGAATGAACAGTGCAGGCGGAAAGATTGGGATCAGACTGACTGCTGACGCAGCACAGGACAGGGCGTCCTCATTGCGACCGGCGAGGAAATAAGCGTAAGCTAGACCCGTCTGGGCGTTGCAGCTCCCATGCGGATGGAGCGGGTTCAGACGCAATGCAATACTGAACTGCTCGACTGCGGCGTCACCGCGGCCAAGCCAGAGCTGGCCCCATCCGCTCCAATGCCGTGCGATGACGAGGTTTGGGTCCAGTTTTATCGCTCGCGTCAGGTGAGATTCGCCCTCCTCGACCTCACCGAGGACCTGGGCGAGAGCATGTCCGGCCATGGCAAGTACCGATGGATCATTCCTGTCAAGTTCAACCGCTCGTCTCGCCAGCCGCGCGGCTTCACTGCGTTCATGGGCTTCATCAGTGATCCAGTCGAAAACATTCCTCAGGACATAGCAACGGGCGCCGAGCGCGTATGCACGCGCGAATTCGGGATCGATCTCGCGGGCAGTTTTTGCGAGCTCGATAGCCTCGATGCTTGCTTCCTCGGTGAATT
The DNA here is from genome assembly GCF_052588265.1 of Bradyrhizobium sp. Pa8. NCBI lineage: Bacteria > Pseudomonadati > Pseudomonadota > Alphaproteobacteria > Hyphomicrobiales > Nitrobacteraceae > Bradyrhizobium > Bradyrhizobium sp. Pa8. The sequence continues at coordinate 6,463,913 of NZ_CP176767.1, forward strand.
TGAAGAAGGAGGCAAATGCCCGAAGATAATAGTCGTAAGCCTGAAGGTTGTCGGTCGGCTGGCGTCGGGCGCGCTCGATTTCGGCGCGCTCCAGCTGCGGGGAGATTGCGCCGATGACGCTGCCCGTCAGCCGATCCTGCAAGTCGAAAATATCTTCGATCTCGCTGTCAAACCGGTCCGTCCAGAGATGCAGGCCGCTCGCCGCGTCGATCAACTGGCCCGCAATTCGGACTCGGTTGCCGGCCTTGCGCACACTGCCTTCGAGCACGTAGCGAACGCCCAGCTCCTGACCGATCTGTTTGACGTCGATCGCCCTGCCCTTGTAGGCCAGAGTCGAATGTCGCGCGATCACGAAGAGAGACTTCGAACGCGACAGTCCCGAAATGATGTCCTCGACCATACCGTCGGCAAAATAGTCCTGCTCCGGATCCGGGCACAGGTTGGCGAATGGAAGGACCGCGATCGAGGGTTTGTCGGGAAGCGAGAGCGCAGGTTTCGGCGTCTCGGCTGCGCCGTCGGCGGCGGCTGCACCCTCGGCGGCAGGCGTTTCCCGGACCTGACCCACGAAGCGGAAACCTCTGCGTGGCAGTGTTCTTATCAGCCGCTGCTCTTCGCCAGAATCCCCGATCGCGCATCGCGCACTGTTGAGGCGGGTCGTCAGCGCCGCATCGGACACGCAGCGCCCCTGCCAAATGGCATCGATGAGTTCATCCTTGCCTACGACGCGCTCCCGGTTGCGGATCAGGTAATCGAGGAGATCGAACACCAGTGGCGTAACTGAGATCCGATCCGCTCCGCGATGCAGCTCTCGCCGACCGGCGTCGAATGCATACTCCTCAAAGAGATAGCGCACGGCGCGAATCCCTTGGGTGAGCCCTCCGGGGCGATCGGGGTGGGCTTTTTGGCCCGCTGGACGTCGCAAGAATAAGCTGCCGGTAGGCAAAATGTAAGCTGTCGGTCAAGCACGCGCGTCGGTCTTCGGGCACCTTCCAGGGGTGAAAAACACCCCCCGAGGGCACTGCAATGACCCTGATCCAAGGTACAATGTGGCCGGAACGGGCGTCCATATCGTCCCGGCATGTCCGCAGCCTGATCCGGAAGTACTGGGATGTCTTTCAGGCACGTCGCGATCGCCAGAGATTGCGCGGCACGTTGTCCGGCTTGAGTGACCGGGAGTTGATGGACATCGGCACGACGCGCGGCGAGATCGACTACGTTACCGCCAGCCGCGATATCGACCCGCGAGACATCGTGAGACATTCGCGCGGAGTGTAAGTCCGGAGCCATTCGACCTGCCAGGAGATACCAGCCTGACCAACGGCTTGGCACCTTGGCTCGCGCGGGCGGCCGCATGGCCGACCTCATTGCGTTGCCTGGGTTCGGCAATGTCGGGGCTACGCCTTCAAGCCGCGTTCAGCGCCTGTGTGAGGTCGGCGATCAGGTCCGTCGGGTTTTCGATACCGATCGACAGCCGGATCGTGGAATCGAGGACGCCGATTTTCCGGCGGATGTCGGCGGGAACGCCGGAATGGGTCATGGTTGCAGGCAGGCTCGCAAGCGACTCCGTTCCGCCAAGACTCACCGCCAGCTTGAGGATTTGCAGCGCGTTGAGGAATTTCACCGCCGCGTCCTTGCCGCCGACGATGTCGAACGAGAAGGTGGAGCCCGCCCCCAGGCATTGCCGCGCGAACACCATTCCGGCCGGCGAAGCCTCCTCGAGATGGCCGAGATAGTGAACCTTGGCCACCTTGGGGTGATCGCGCAAATAGTCCGCCACGAGGCGCGCGTTGCTGTCGGCCTTCTCCATGCGCAGGCTCAGCGTCTCGAGCGAGCGGTTGATCATCCAGCAGGAATGCGGATCGAGCTGGGTGCCGATGGCGCCCCGGAGCGCTTTGATGCCCTTCACGATCGCCTTCGCGCCGAGCGCGGCCCCCGCGATCAGGTCCGAATGACCGCCGACATATTTCGTGAGCGAGTACAGGGAAATGTCCGCGCCATGCTCGATCGGCCGCTGAAACACCGGCCCGAGCAGCGTATTGTCGCAGGCGATGATCGGAACGTGTCCCTGGGTCTTTCCAATGACTTCGGCGACGCGGCGCATCATCGCGACGTCGACCAGCCCGTTGGTCGGGTTGGCCGGAGTTTCGATCAGAATCATCGAGACCCGGCCCTTGCGCATGGCCTCCTCCGAGGCCTGGCTGACCGCCGCTTCATCAACGCCATCGGCGAAGCCGACGGCGCCGATCGACAGGCGCGCAAGCGTGTTCGTCAGCAGGGTTTCCGTCCCGCCATAGAGCGGCTGGGAGTGCAGGATGACGTCGCCGGGGCGGACGAACGCCAGGATCGTGGTTGCAATGGCCGCCATGCCGGATGAGAACAGCGCACAGCTCTCGGTGCGCTCGTAGATCGCGAGCCTGTCCTCGACGATTTCGCTGTTGGGGTGGTTGAAGCGTGAATAGACCAGCCCCGCGCCCATCCCTTCCGGCGGCTCGCGCCGGCCGGCGACGAAATCGAAGAAGTCCTGCCCGTCATCGGCCGTCTTGAACACGAAGGTGGAGGTCAGGAACACCGGCGGCTTGATGGCGCCTTCCGACAATTGCGGATCGTAGCCATAGGTCAGCATCAGCGTTTCAGGATGCAGCATATGGTTGCCGATGTGCGTCTTCGACGGGAACGGTTTGACCATGGCCTGCCTCGCTGTTTTGATTCAGATTCTCGCCGCGTATTGGAACTCTGCGATCGAAGCACAGCACTCGGATGCGCCTGCATCCGACAGCTCTCATCAACGTCGCAGCGGCTGCGGTTGAAGATAAGCTCATACGCGGCGCCCCGACAGCGATCAGCCGGGCCTCGCAAACAAATTTTGCCTTTGGTGTGGTTCGACGAATCGATGCCTCGGTAACCGAGGCACCTCAACACAATGGTCCGAGCCTCCCCCGCCGCGGCCCTACCTTTGACGGGCCGCCCGCAAACATCCCCGATTCCGTCCCTCCATTTTCGTGTTGCCGCCACAAACAGCACTCACGAAGGCGTGACCGCGTATGGGGAGAAAAAAGTGCGCGCAAGAAGACCATGGAAAGTCGTGGGGGCCAAACATCACAACTCAAGTGTCGAGCAACTTCAGCTCGATCTGGCGGCGATCAACCGGTGCATACACGTGCTGGAAAAGGCGGACGTCAATCCTCAGGACATTGAGGTACTGACCGTTCATGCGCTGACGCTCGCCGAACAGATCGATGAGGTGCGCTGGTTGAACCCGGCCAAGGCTTTGGGGTGGTTATTCGAAAAAGAGACTCGCAAGCCTGCCGCTCGAAAAGCTTCGGGAGCCGGCTGAGCAATACGCTCGCCTTCGATCCGCCCGGATGCGCGTCCGACCGAAAAGGCGTACGAGTCAACCGAGGCGCGCGCGCACAACGCAAAAAGGGCGGATGCCGTGCGCATCCGCCCTCACTTTTTGCCGGCTCCGCGTCAGCTGTTCTTCACACGAAAGGTCTCGTGGCAGCCGCCGCATTCCTTGCCGACCGCGGGAAAAGTCGCCTTGAGCGAATCGAGGTCCTTGATCTTGCCCTTGGCCTCGCCGACGACCTTGGCGAAGCTTGCGATCTTGGCGTCGAAGCCGGCCCTGTCCTCCCAGATCTTCGGCGAGGCGCTGTAGTCGCCCTCGGGCTTCTGGCCCTTTGCGCTCGTCGGAAACAGGTTCGGCAGCTTCTTGGCCGTATCCGCGAACTGCGCCAGCGCGCTGTCCACCGTGGCCTGGTCGTAAGGCTTCTCACCCTTGACGATCGCCGCGACCGCGCCGGCGTTCTTGCCGTTGCCCTTCATGAGGGTCTGGACCTCCTTGACGGAGTCCTGCTGCGCCCAAACCGCGCCCATGCCGAGCAGCAGCGCGCCGCCAACAACCAACATTCGCTTCATTCGCAAAATCCCCTTCCCTGAGACAGGATCGTGCTGACCCCACATTGGGCCAACACCGTTTGGCAGAGTTCATTCCATCCAAAGCGCGGCGATAGATCGTCGCACTTTGGATTATTTGATCGAGCTCGAGATTAAAGGCTGTGGCGGCGGTGGTGCTCGTTGATGGCGATCCACACCCGCTCCGGGGTGGCCGGCATGTCGATGTGGTCGATCTTGTATTCGCGCCAGAGCCCGTCGACGATGGCGTTGACGACGGCCGGACAGGAGCCGATCGCGCCGGCCTCGCCCGCCCCTTTCACGCCCAGCGGATTGGTCGTGCAGGGAACGTTGCTGGTCTCGAACACGAAGTCCGGACCATCAGCCGCGCGCGGCAGCGCGTAGTCCATGAAGGTCGCGGTGATGAGCTGCCCGTCAGTGGCGCCGTAGACCACCTGCTCCATCAGCGCCTGGCCGATGCCCTGCATGGCGCCGCCATGCACCTGGCCCGCCAAAAGCAGCGGATTGAGCGTCTTGCCGAAATCGTCGACGATCACGTAGTTGACGATCTTGATGATGCCGGTCGCCGGATCGATCTCGACTTCCGCCAGATGCGTGCCGTTCGGATAGGTGCCGTCGGCGCTGGCAAAGGTCGCGCTGCCGTTAAGCTTCGACGGATCGGCGCTCCCGCGCTTGGCGAGATCGGCGAACGACATCGAACGGTCGGTGCCGGCAATCCGCACCACGCCGTCGGAGAGCTCGAGGTCGCCGGCACTGGCTTCCAGCGCCTGCGCCGCGATCTCCTTCAGCTTTTGCCCGAGCTCACGCGTGGCGCGCTCGACGCTGACGCCGCCTGACGGAATCGAGGCCGAGCCGCCGGTGCCGAGCCCCGTGGCGATCTCGTCGGTGTCGCCCTGGCGCACGTGCACGCGCTCCGGGGGCAAGCCGAACTGCTCGGCGACGATCTGCGCATAAGCCGTCTGGTGGCCCTGCCCGCTCGACTGCGTGCCGATCAGGACGGTGACGTCGCCGCTGGGATCGAGCCGCACATTGGCGGTCTCCTCGCCCATCACGCCGCAGATCTCGACATAGCTCGCAAGGCCAATGCCGCGGATCAGACCATTCTTCTTGGCCGCCTTGGCGCGCTTCGGAAACTCCTTCCACTCGCCGATCTCCATCGCGCGCTTGAGATGCGCGGCGAAGTCGCCGGAATCATAGACCTTGCCCGTGGCCGTCTTGTAGGGCAGCGCCTTCGGCGGAATGAAATTCTTGCGGCGGATGGCGTCCGGCGTCATGTCGAGTTTTCGCGCGCAGGCGTCCACCAGGCGTTCGATCACATAGGCCGCTTCGGGACGACCCGCGCCGCGATAGGCGTCGACCGGCACGCTGTTGGTGAAGATGGTGCGCACCCGGCAGTGGAAGGCCTGGATGTCGTAGAGGCCCGGCAGCATGCCGGCGCCGCCATGCGGAATGTAGGGGCCGAACGTCGACAGATACGCGCCCATGTCGCCCATCAGGTCGCAATCCATCGCGAGGAATTTGCCGTCCTCGGCCAGCGCCATCTTGGCGGTGGTGACGTTGTCGCGGCCCTGCGCGTCGCCCATGAAGTGCTCGGTGCGATCGGCCGCCCATTTCACTGCTTTCTTGAGCTGCCGCGCAGCGACCGCCATCAAGGCGTATTCGCGGTACGGAAACAGCTTCGTGCCGAACCCGCCGCCGACGTCGGGGCAGATCACCCGCATTTTCTCGGTCGGGATGTTGAGCACGTTCTGGCAGAGGATGTCGCGCAGGCGATGGCTGCCCTGGCTGCCGACCGTCAGCGTCAGATGATCGCGCTTGGCGTCGTATTCGCAGACCGCCGCGCGCGCCTCCATGAAGCTCGCGACCACGCGCGGATTGACGATGTTGATTTCGGCGACCGCATGCGCCTTCGCAAAGGCAGCTTCGGTCGCCGCCTTGTCGCCGATCGAGACGTCGAACAGCACATTGCCGGCCTTGTCCGGCCAGACCTGCGGCGCGCCCTTCTTGACCGCGTTGACGACGCCGGTCACCGCCGGCAGCGGGCTCCATTTGACCTCGATCGCCTCGATCGCGTCGCGGGCCTGGTCGATGGTCTCGGCGACCACGAAGGCGATGGAATCACCGACATGGCGCACCTCGTCCTTGGCGAGGATCGGGTAAGGCGGGCCGGTGAACGGATCGGTCTCGAGGTTGAACAGGCAGGGCAGATTGCCGAGATCCTTCACATCATCGGCGGTCAGGATCAGCGCAACGCCCGGCAGCGTGCGAGCCCGGCTCGCATCGATGGTGTACTTGGCATGCGCGTGCGGCGAGCGCAGCATCAGGCAGCGAAGCGCGGCCTGCGGCGCATAATCGTCGGTATAGCGGCCCTTGCCGCGGATGAGCGCGTCATCCTCCTTGCGCAGCACGCTTTGGCCAACGCCGAACTTGATGGGAGCCGCCATTTTCTTATCCCGTCCTCATGGTTGTTTTGCGGGCATATTGCCGTGGAAAAAGTGGCAAGGCAAACGGCTTTAGGCGTGCACAGGCCGCGCAGGCTCGCCTGGTGCCTCGCCTGTCAGAGCGGGATGCGACGAAAACGCCGCAGCCCGGTCATTTCCCTGTGAAGAACGGTCCGATTGATGGCACGATAGTTGCCGAACTCGTCCCGCGGTGCACTTCCAAGAAGAAGTAGTCGTGCTGACTGCCGCTTGTTCGCAAAGCGTATCTCCGCTTCTGACGGTTGATCACCTATATCACGCCCCGCCTCCAAAGATCCGTGGCGCGATCTCTCAGCGTATCGATAGCTCGTTGAGGCGTGATGTAGTCGATCTCGCTACGCGTCAAACCGATATCCATCAGCTCCCTGTCACTCAGCTCCTGCAATCCGACCCGTGGGCGCTGCCGCCACTCCTGAAACGCATACCAATATCGCCTGAGCAGGCTCAGGACGATGGAGAGGTCGAGGCGAAGCCTCGCGGCATCGCGCTCAATCTCGGATGGGATGCTCGTCTGTTGGGGTGGCATCGGATGCTCCTGCTGTTGTGCCGGCAGGGAGCGTGGCCAAACAAAAGGCCCCGTCCGATGCCGGCGGGGCCTTGGTGAAAAGATGTCGTCGTCGAATTCCTAGCGCGCGACTCCTTCCACGGCCCAGCCGAAGCGGGTCATGTGGTTGCGATTGAAGTGGCGCGACGATTTGATCATGCGGCGCCAATACCACGGCAATCGTGCAAAATCAAGGGATGTGCGGAGGTCACGTGCACCTTGGAGGCGAGTCCCTCGATCCGGCGAATTCGCTTATTCGACGCGACCAATCATCCCCCTGCGCGAGGGGCATTCCAAAACGGACGTTTGCGACCGCTTTGAGAGGGCGGCTATTGACCCGCTGGGACATTCTCAACAGCCGGCCGACCTGGACGAGCCGGCCGGCTGCGCGCACAACGGACGTGCGTCGCTCAGGGACGAACGCGGATAATCGTATTCCCCTTGCGTCGCTCGGTCGAATTTAAGGCGGCGACGGCATCGTCGAGGGTCGAGACGTTGCCGATGTTAGTCCGCAGTCGTCCGTCCCGCACCCGTTGGACGATCTCACTCAGTTGGGCACGATCAGCCTCGACGACGAAGTCGATCGCCAGCCCGTTGGAAGGCCGCGCCTCCGCCGGCCCGACGATGGACACCAGTGTTCCCCCGGCTCGAATGAGTCCGGTGGACCGCTTCTGGATGTCACCACCGATGACGTCGAACACCAGATCGACTTCGCCGATGTCCTCCAGTGCGTCGTTGTCAAGGTCGACGAACTCATTCGCGCCGTGGTCGAGCACTGCCTGACGATCGGCGGCACGTCCGGAGCCGATGACGTAAGCTCCGGCCGCTCGTGCAAGTTGCGTCACCATAGACCCGACTGCCCCTGCCGCCCCGTGTGCCAGCACGCTCTGCCCCGCCTGAAGGCGACCGTGCTGGAACAGCCCTTGCCACGCGGTGAGGCCCGAGATCGGCAGGCTCGCGCCCACGGTAAAGTCGACGTCGCCCGGCAGCGGCGCAAGGTTGCGCGCCTCGATTGCCACGTACTCGGCCAACGTGCCGTCACGATACCAGTCCGCGAGGCCGAACACCCGTTGTCCCACCGACAGCCCCGTCGTTCCATATCCAAGGGCAGAGACCACTCCGGCCAGCTCGTGCCCAGGGATCGACGGCGTTCGGTCGCGATCAAGGCGATCGGCCCAGCTCGAGGGCCACGCAAGCTCAGTCGGGATAAATCTCGACGCATGAACCTGGACGACGACATCGTTTATCGCCGCCTGTGGCTCGGGCCGGTGCACCAGCTTCATGCCGGCCGTTCCCGCGGCTTGCTCCGTTACAACGATAGCCTTCATGAGATTTTCTCCTTGGTCATTTGTCTCTTCGGTGGAAATGCGAGGGAGCGCGCACGCGCCGGCTTTCCACAAAATGCTAGGCAGTGTGGAACTCCTGTCTCCGTGTCGGCGATTGAGTTGTCTGCACTGATCGGAACCCCCGCTAAGCCCGATGGATCGGGCTCGCTCCGATCCATGGTCGTAGCGAGTAGATGCGTTGCGCCTGGCTATAAAAAAGTACCAAGATTGACGATTCTGGCTGTACCAGCCGATGCCGTGATGTCGGCCTTGAGACTGTGAGCCGACGAGAATCGCAAAACTGGACTTGGCAAATTGCTGCAGACGCCACCCGGCTGGATTTTTTCAATCAGCAGGGCATTGCGCGAAAACGCCGCAATCATCAGTTCGGGATCGGCCGGCAAGCAACAGGCGGCGACAAGGTCGCCGCCTGTTCTTCCAAGGCTAGATCAAGGCGCGAGATGTGCCTTGATCTCCGCCGACATCTGCCGAATCGCGGCCTTGGGCTCGGGGTCGCTCTGGATGCCGTTCAGCAGGACGAAGTCGTGGATCATCCCGTTGTAGCGGGTCGCGATCACGGACACTCCGGCCTCCTTGAGCTTGCGCGCGTAAGCCTCGCCTTCGTCGCGCAGCGGATCGTTCTCTGCGGTGATGACTAGAGCCGGGGGAAGCCCCTTCAATTGCTGCAGGCTGGCGCGCAGCGGCGAGACGTAGGGGTTGTTGCGCGTCGCCGCGTCCGGCGCGTACAGATCCCAGCCGTATTTCATGAAGGCGCGGGCGAGAAATCGTCCCGTGCCATATTCGTGATACGATGCGGTGTCGACGCTGGCGTCGGTCGCCGGGATCATCATGACCTGATAGCTGATCTTGGGGCCGCTGCGGTCTTTGGCCATCAGCGACAATGCCGCGGTCATGTTGCCGCCAACCGAATTGCCGGCCACCGCGATCCGGCTACCGTCCGCGCCGAACTCTTCGGCGTGGCTCGCCACCCATTTCAGCACGGCATAGGACTGGTCGAGCTGCGTGGGGAAGCGCGCCTTCGGCAGGGATGTGTACTCAACGAAAACACCGATCTGGCCGGAGCCGACCACCAGGTCGCGCAACAGACGCTGATGGTTCTGGAAATTCCCGACGATCCAGACACCGCCGTGAATGAACAGCAGTACGCCGGGCTTTCCGGTCACGTGCTCGGGCTTCATGATGTAGATTTTCACGGACTGACCATCCTGGGTGATGGTCTGCTCGGTCGTGTTCACTCCCGACATGTCGACTGGCGTCTTGTTCTGAAGCTCCGTAAGGATGTCCTGCGGCTTGGGCTGGGGCAGCTCCCAGAACGGGCTCGGATCCTTGTTGATCTCGCGCAGGAAGGTGCGAACCCGGGGATCGATCCGGGGGTCGGTCCCGGCGTCTGGGGCCGCATCGGCGGCTTGGGTCATGAGGATTGCTCCGAGGCTGAGGATTGCGAGTGAAGAGAACAGTTTCATGGTCAACTTTTGCTTGGGGGTAGACGCACTCGCACAGCTAGCCCGCGCGGAGGGGCTGCCGCTTCTGTCAAATGACCAGTCCGATGACGGGACGGCGATCAGTCCGCGGGGCGGCTGATGCTTGCGAGAACGGGGCGTAGCCCGGACCGCGAGGTGATTCCGGCCTTCGAAAAGATCCGGTGCAGGTGGTACCCGACAGTTCTGTGGGACAGATACAGTCTGGCGCCGATCTCCTTGTTCGAGAGACCTTCGGCGGCGAGTTGCGCGATGTGAAGCTCCTGCGGGGTCAGCGTGTCCCACACCTGTTCGGTTCGCCGGCGGCTGGTTTCGCCCGACGCTCGCAGTTCCTCGCGGGCCCGATCGCTCCAGGGCGAAGCGCCGAGCGCATCGAACATGTCGCGTGCCTCGCGCAACGGAGCCCTCGCATTGGCGGATCTGCGCTGGCGGCGCAGCCATCCGCCATAGGCCAGGAGAAAACGGGCTCGCAGGAACGGCCATTTCTTCGCGGCCGGCCCAGGACCTTGCAGTCCAAGACCTTGCAGGAAGAACGGCTCGGCATCTTCCGGCGCAGCGAGGAACGCCTTGCCATATTGCAGCATCGTCCCGACCCACGGCACCGGCGTCGGAGCCGAGGCGCGCTCGATCTCATCAAGCACGCGGCTCGCCTCGTCCGCATTGCCGGACGACACGGCGGCCTCCACGAAATCCGCGAGGCCAAAGAACTGAAGGCCGAAATTGAAAGCGGGATCGGCCGGCGTGAACAGGCGTCGCAGATGTTCGAAGGCCTCCCAATGACGGCCCGCGCCGATTGCGGATACGCCTCGTGCGAGCTGCAACATGGCCAGCAGGAAACTCGCGCCGATGGACAGGGCCAGGGCTTCCGCCTGCGCCGCATACGCTTCGGATTGCTCCAGATTGCCTTGCATTCCTGCGAGCCTGGCTTTCAGGATCGTGGCTGCGGCAATCCACGGAAGCCCGCCGGTCTCTTCGGCAAGCCGAGCGGATTCCTCGGCCTCCCTCATGGCGCCCCGCCAGTCACCGACTTCCATTTCCGCCCACCCTTGGGCGAAAAGCACCCGGGCGAGATCGCTGAGCCGTCCCTGCATGCGCAGCACGGCACTGGACTCGGCGAGAAAGTTCACACCGATGTCGAAGGTCCCGATGACATTGGCGGTGCTGCCGAGGATTCTCGCAATGGTGAGATCGCTGGGCGCCGTTCCCGCAAGTCCCTGCAGCTTGAGGTACACATCAGCTCCGCGCCGCAGCGGTTCGACGTAAGCGGAGATCGCGATCAGGCGGGGATCCGTGTCGGGCAATTCCAGCTGCGTTGCCGCGTCGTAAACTTTTTTGCAAAATTCATCGCTTGCGCTGCTCCACCAGCAGCGTTGCGCGGCGCGCCAAAGAAGATTGCCAGCGAGATCGATCGCGCCGGCGGCGTGGGCTTTCGCGGCGAACCCGATCAAGGCGAGAATCTTCGCGGGATGGTTGGCCGCCGGAGGCTGGCTGATCTCGCGGCACCAGGCAATCCGGACCAGCGCCAATTGGTTCGCTTCATCGATGTCGGCCTGCCGCAGCAGCCGCTCCATCAGCTCCGGCTGCCCCAGATCGGCCGCGAGCTCGGCCGCCCGCAACAGCCGGTCGCTTCTGGCTCTCGCAGTGCTGCTCAGCCGTGCCGCACTTTCCAGGACCTCGATCGCCATGGCAACCGCTCCGCGCCGCAACGCTCGCGCCGCCATCAGGTCGTACTCGCCGGCGAGCTCGTCGTCAGGTCCGATCGTCGCTGCGGCACGATGCCATAATTGGCGGTCGAGCTGATCATGAATCACGGCAGCAAGCGCGGCGTGGATCCTTTGGCGGGTCGCCGGGTCGGCGGCCTGGTGCATGGCGGAGCGAACCAGCGGATGCCGAAACCGCACCTCCATTCCGTTGATCTCGATCAGCTTGGCCGCGACCGCGGGCGCCATCGCATCGATCCCCACGCGCTCGCCCAACACGGCTTCGGCGGTGGAAAGGATTTCGTGGAGCGATGTCCCGTCGTTTTCTGCCGTCACGAACAGCAGCAATCGCGCGATGGGCGGGAGGTCGGATAACCGATTGGAGAAGGCGCGCTCGAGCCGGTCGGTCAGCGGAAGCCACGGCGTATCTCCAGCGGCTCGTTCTCCGCGAGGCAGCTCCACAAGGGCCAGGGGATTGCCCGAGGCTTCTTCAAGGAAGCGGCTGCGCAGCTCCGCAGGAAGGCCCGGCGCATTGGCATCGAGCAGATGCTCGGCATCGGCCGCGTCAAGCCCTGAAAGTCGCAGCCTCTGGGTCGAGGCGTCGCCAAGCGAACCCTTGAAGTCATCGCGCATGGCCACCACCAGAACGATCGGGTCCGAACTCAATCTGCGCGAGATGAAGGCCAGCACCTCATAGGTCGCCTGATCCAGCCATTGGGCATCGTCGGCAACAAGCAGCAGAGGCTCGCGCGTCGCCCTTTCGCTCAGCAGAGACAGCGTCGCGAGTGCAACCAGGAAAATATCGGGCGCCCCCGTGTCATCCTGCATGCCAAATGCAGCCAGCAAGGCCGATCGCTGGCGAGGGACAAGGCCCTCTGCCCCCTTCATCAGCGGACGCAGGGCCTGTTCAAGTGCTGCAAACGGCAAATGGACTTCGGCCAGGACGCCGGTCATGCTCAGGACGGAGAAGCCGTGTTTACTGGCTCTGTGCCGGGCCACATCGAGAAGCGCAGATTTTCCGATGCCGGGCTCGCCGCTGATCACAAGCGTGGATCCCCCCTGGTCGATCCGCTCGATCAGATGATCAATCAGAGCAATGTCCTGCGCACGACCCTGCAAACTTGGAGACGCAGGGGCAGCACCACTGCGCCTTTTCGGCGACGAGGCTGTCTTTTTCGCCCGTCTGGTCATCGCGTAACCGTTGGTGGCACTCCACCCCTTCGAACTCAGTCGAGGTTTAACGTTAGCATGTACCGGGAACCAGAGGAGAGCCGTATACGTGATGGCTGCTTCCGGCATGTCTCGCCTGCTGCAGCAGCCTTTGGCCCGCCGGATTGATACAGGCCTAGCCGCGCACCAGCGAGACCAGCCAATTGCGGCCGAACAGCGCAAGGATCGCGAGCGCGTAGATGATCGTGCCTCCGACGGCGAGCAGGACCAGCGTCAATTCATCGTGGAAGTGCATCGAGGACAGATAGGAACCGCTGAACCGCGCGATCAGCCAGAACGTGGCGGCGAGGATCAGTCCGGTCAGCAGGAATTTGGCGAGCGACATCAGCCATGCGCGATCCAGCACGAGAAAACCGCGCCGCACCGCGAAGAACAGCACCAGCAGCAGATTGGTCCAGACACCGACGGCGGTCGCCAGCGCGAGGCCAATCTGGGCGAGCGATCCCATCAGGGCGACCTTCAGAGCAACGTTGACCGCGATGCCGGTCAGTGAGGCGCGCACCGGCGTCGCCGTGTCCTTGCGCGCATAGAAGGTCGCGACCGCGCTGCGGATTAGCACGAAGGGGATCAGGCCGATGGCATAGGCCGCGAGCGTGGCGCCGGCGGCGGCGGCATCGGCCTTCGAAAACGCGCCGCGGGCGAACAGCGCACGCATGATCGCGTCGGGCACGGTGATGAAGGCCGCCACGAACGGCACCGAGAACAGCAGCGTGAAATCGAAGGCGCGGCGCTGCGCCTTCATCGCGCCGTCATGATCGTTGGCGGTGATCCGCCGCGACATCTCCGGTAGCAGAACCGTGCCGATCGCGATGCCGATCACGCCGATCGGCAGCTGGTTGAGGCGGTCGGCATAATACAGCGCGGACAGCGCGCCTGCGGGCAGGAAGGTCGCGATGATGGTGTCGGCGAATAGCGCGACCTGTGTGCCCATCGAGCCCAGCGTCGCCGGTCCCAGTGCCTTGAAGAAGCCCCGGACGTCCTCGTCGAGCCGCAGCGGCGCAAAGCGCGGCAGGCCGCCATGGCGCGCGAGATCGCCCGCGAGCAGGAAATATTGCAGGAAGCCGGAGATCAGGACGCCCCAGGCCGCGGCGTGGCCCGCGCTGGGAAACCACGCGGCGAGCGCCAGCGTCATCATCATGGAGATGTTGAGGAAGATCGATGCGGCCGCCGCGCTGGCAAAGCGCTGCATCACGTTGAGCATGCCGCCATAGAGCGTCACCAGCGTGATCAGCAGCAGATAGGGAAAGGTAATCCGGGTCAGCTCGATCGCGAGCTTGCGCTGCTCGGCGTCCTCACTGAAGCCGGGCGCCAGAATGCTCATGGCCTGCGGCATGAACAGCCACGCGACGATCAGCAGCACAACCTGCGAGGCCAGCAGCAGCGTGAAGATGCGGTCGGCGAACAGTTTTGCCGCCCCCTCCCCGCGCTCGCCATGGACGTGGGCATAGGCCGGCACCCAGGCGGCGTTGAAGGCGCCCTCGGCGAAGATCGCGCGGAAATGATTGGGCAGCCGCAGCGCCACGAAAAAGGCGTCGGCCACGGGGCCGGCGCCCAGGATCGCCGCGAGCATGATGTCGCGGGCAAATCCCGTCAGCCGCGAGAGCAGCGTGTAACCACCGACCGTGAAGATGCGTCCGAGCATGCGTCTGTTTTAGAGCATGGCGCGATTAGGTCTAGGTGCAAGCCGCGGCAGAGGTGTGCCCCCTCCCGGGAGAGGGCGATCGCACATAAGGCGCGCGCCGCGAGCGCCGACAGTCTCCACAGCGTCATGGCCGGGCTTGTCCCGGCCATCCACGCCTTGCCACGCACACAAAGAACGTGGATGCCCGGGACAAGCCCGGGCATGACGACCAGCGCGGCAAAACGGCGAAATCAGCCCGCGATCGCGCCGCGCACGGCGGCGATGATTCGTTCCTGGTCGGCTTCGGTCAGGTAGGCGTGCATCGGCAGGCTGATGACGTCCTGCGACAGGCTCTCGCAGCCCGGCAGGCCGCCGTCGGCGACCGGATACTGCTTGTAGGCGGTCTGCTGATGCATCGACTTGCCGTAATAGATCGCGGTCGGCACGCCTTGGGCCTTCAGCGCGGCGGCGAAGCCGTCGCGGTCGGTGCCCTCAGGGAGACGGATGGTGTACTGCGCCCAGACCGAGGTATTGCCCGGTGCCAGACGCGGCACGGTGACCACATTGGACAGGCCTCGCGCGTAGCGCTCCGCGACCCTGTTGCGGGCGGCGATCTCGTCGTCAAAGATCTTCAGCTTCTCGATCAGGATCGCGGCCTGCATGGTGTCGAGCCGTCCGGTCAGTCCGAGGCGGACGTTGTCGTATTTGTCGACGCCCTGCCCGTGCACGCGGATGCTGCGCAGCGTCGCCGCGAGTTCGTCGTCATCGGTGAAGATCGCGCCGCCGTCGCCGAAGCAGCCGAGCGGTTTTGCCGGGAAGAAGCTGGTCGCGGTGGCGAGCCCGAAGGTGCCGAGCTTGCGGCCCTTGTAGCTCGCACCAAAACCCTGGGCGGCGTCGTCAAGCACGAACAGGCCTTCGGCCCTGGCGATCTCGGCGATGGAATCGTGATCGGCGGGCTGCCCGAACAAATCGACCGGGATCACTGCGACCGGCCTCAGGCCGGCCTTGCGGGCGGTCGCGATGCCGCGCTTCAGCGACTCCGGGCTCATGTTGAAGGTGGCTTCATCGACATCGACGTAAACAGGCGTCGCGCCGGTCCGCGCCACCGGCGACGCGGTTGCGATGAAGGTGAAGGACGGGCACAGCACGGCATCGCCGGGGCCGACATTCTTCGCCATCATGACCATCAGGATCGCATCGGTGCCGCTGGCGCAGCCGATCACGTGTTTGGCGCCGCTATAGGCCGCAAGCTGCCTCTCGAGCTCGGCGACTTCAGGGCCGTTGACGAACTGGCAATGGTCGAGGACGCGCTTGACGGCGGCATCGAGCGAGGCGCCGAGCCGGCGCCGCTGCGAGGCGACGTCGATGAAGGGAATGGGTTCGGAACGCAGGTGCTGGTTCATGGCGCCTTCTTGAGTGGTCGACATGGAAAGGGAATCAGCCGGCGACGCGGCGCGGGCCCTTGCGGGCAGCTGACGAGGCCGCAGGCCGCGACGGCGTTTCGAGGCACTGCGTAGCGATCTCGAGACTGGCGACGCCTTCGTCGCCCGTGACCGCCGGCGTCTCGCCGTTGCGCACGGCCTTCAGGAACGCGACCAGCTCGGCACGGAGCGGCTCGTCGTGGCCGACCGGCAGATGCCGCATCGAATAGCTGCCATCAGGCTTGAAGCCGAAGCACTCGGTGACCTGGCGCGTCAACAGATCGCCCATCACGTATTTGTCGCGGGTCGCGACCGTGACGCTGCGCGCCTTGAACGGCGTCAACCAGTTGGTGTTGATGTGCGCGAGCACGCCGTTGGCGGTGCGGAACTGCAAGAGCGCGATGTCCTCGCGCTCGGCGACCGCGCTCGACAATTGCGGCTGCACCTCGACGATGTCGGATTCGGTGAACCAGCGGATCAAATCGATGTCATGCACGGCGAGATCGATGACGACGCCGACATTGGACATGCGCGGCGGGAACGGGCCGACACGGGTGATCGCGATCGAGAGAATGTCTTCGCCCGCGATCGCCTGCTTGACGGCGGCGACCGCCGGATTGAAGCGCTCGACATGGCCGATCATCAGCGTGACGCCGGCCTTTTGCGCGGCGGCGACGATCTCGCGGCCTTCCGCGACCGTGGAGGCGATCGGCTTCTCGACCAGCACATGGACGTTCCTGGAGATGCAGGCGAGCGCGACCTCGTGATGCAGATGGGTCGGTGCCGCAATGGTGACGGCGTCGACGCCTGCGGCGAGGAGCTGGTCGAGTGTCTCGAAACCCTGGCAGCTGGCAAGCTCGGTGGTGCGGGTCAGGTGCGCTGGCGACGGATCGACCACTCCGACGAGGCTGACGCCCGGAAGACCCGCGAGCACGCGCGCATGGTTGCTGCCCATCACGCCCGCGCCAATGACGCCAACGCGCAAGCCGGCCTTTGCCGGTGCAAACCCTTTGGAACTCATCTGAGTAAACCCCGATTCAACGCAAATCCCCGGGCCGCTTCTAGCACGGGCGCCACATTTGTGGCGAATGCCGACCTGACGGTCCGGACACGATTTGATTCAAAAAGTTACACGTTCCCCGGGCCTTAAGGCGAAAAACAGGCCGCCTTGTCGGCCCGGGTCGCGTGATTCGGAGCTTGCTGGTTACGACCTTTGATAGTCGTCTTCAATCCGGATGATGTCGTCTTCCCCGAGATAGCTTCCGGTCTGGACCTCGATGAGTTCCAGCATGATCTTGCCGGGGTTCTCCATCCGGTGCACCGCGCCCATCGGGATGTAGATGGACTCGTTCTCGTGCACGGTCTTGACGGTTTCGTTGACGGTCACCCGGGCGGCACCGCGGACGACGATCCAGTGCTCGGCACGATGATGGTGCTTCTGCAGCGACAGGCGCCCGCCCGGCTTGACGACAATGCGCTTGACCTGATGGCGCTCGCCATTGTCGACGGACTGGTAGCTGCCCCAGGGCCGGTGCACCTTGAGATGCTCCTCGGTGACCTTCGGTGCGACCGCCTTCAGCTTCGTCACGAGGCGCTTCAGGCCGTTGGCATCCTTCTGGCGCGAGACCAGCACCGCATCCGCGGTGGCGACCACGACGAGATCGTCGACGCCTTCAAGCGCGACCAGCGCATGATCGCTCGTGACGTTGCAGTTGCGCGAATCCTCGAACACGGCGGTGCCATGTGCCGAGTTGCCTTGCGTGTCCTTGTCGGACAATTCCCACACGGCACGCCAGGAGCCGACGTCGGACCAGCCGCAGGACACCGGCACGACCGCTGCGCGCGAGGTCTTCTCCATCACCGCATAGTCGATCGAGATCGCCTTCGCCGCGCCGAACGCCTCGGGCTCCAGCGTCACGAAGCCGAGATCGCGGCCGGCATTGCTCACTGCATTGGACACCGCCTCGACGCTCGCCGCGTCGATCCTGCGGTATTCGTCGAGCAGGACCGTGGCCGGGAACATGAAGTTGCCGCTGTTCCAGAGATAGCCCGAACTGACGTAGTCGGCCGCCTTCACGGCATCAGGCTTTTCGACGAAGCGCGCGACGGCGTGCACCTCACCGGAGATCACCTCGCCCGGGCTGATATAGCCGTATTCGGTCGCCGGCCGCTCCGGCTTGACCCCGAAGGTGACGATGCGCCCGGCGCTCGCGGCGGTGAGGCCCTCGCGGCACGCCGCGACGAAGGCGGCATTGTCCTGCACCACGTGGTCGGCGGCGAGCGCGAGCACGATCGCGTCACTGGCGCGGTTCTGCGCGAACACCGCGCCCGCGGCGATCGCGGGGCCGGAATCGCGCCGCATCGGCTCGAGGATCACGTCGGCCTCGATGCCGATCTCGGCGAGCTGCTCCAGCACCATGAAGCGATAGGACGCATTGGTGATGACGATCGGACGATCGAACAGCGAGGCATCCGACACGCGCAGCAGCGTGTCCTGGAAGGTCGAGCGCGTGCCGAACAGCGGCAGGAACTGTTTTGGGCGCACCTCGCGCGAGGCCGGCCACAGCCGCGTGCCGGCACCGCCGCACATGATCAGGGGGATAATGCGTTTGTCCATCGTCATTTCAAACCTTGAAGTAGTCCCGATACCAGGTGACAAAATTACGGACCCCGAGCGCGATCGGCGTTGACGGTGCAAAGCCGGTGTCGCGCGTCAGATCCTCGACATCCGCGAACGTTTCCAAGACGTCTCCCGGCTGCATCGGCAGCAATTCTTTGATTGCCGTCCGACCCAGCTCCTGCTCCAGAAGCCCGACGACATGCATCAGCTCTTCCGGATGGTGGTTGCCGACATTGTAGACCTTAGACGGCGCATTTGCGGCAGCCGGGTCATCCGCGGGCACCCGATCGATGAGCTTGGATACTACACGGGTGACGTCGTCAATATAGGTGAAGTCGCGACGCATTTTGCCATGGTTAAAGAGCCGGATCGGACGCTCCGCCATGATGGCGTTCACGAACAGAAACAGGGCCATATCGGGCCGGCCCCACGGGCCGTAGATGGTGAAGAAGCGCAGGCCCGTGACCGGCAGCCGGTAGAGATGGCTGTAGGATTGCGCCATCAATTCGTTCGCCTTCTTGGTCGCGGCATAGAAGCTCACGGGATGGTCGGTCCGGTCCTGGACGGCAAATGGCAGTTTAGTGTTGGCGCCATAAACGGAGGATGACGAGGCGTAGACGAGATGACGACAAGAGTTGTTGCGGCAGCCCTCCAGCACGTTGAGAAAGCCCTGGAGGTTGGAATCGCCGTAAGTGTGCGGATGGTCGATCGAGTAGCGCACGCCCGCCTGCGCCGCGAGATGCACGACTTTGTCAAATCGATGTCGCGCAAACAGCGCCGCGATGGTCTCGCGGTCGGCAAGATCGGCCTCGACGAAGGTGAAGCGGGAATCGTTCCGAAGCAGCGCCAGGCGCGCCTGTTTCAGCGCCCGATCGTAATAGCTGTTGAGATTGTCGAGCCCGACCACCGGCCGGCCCTCAGCCAGAAGCTGCCGGGCGACGTGAAAGCCGATGAACCCGGCGGCTCCCGTGACCAAAATCGCCTGATCCGTCATCCTGTTCCCAAGCGATCTGTTGCCACGCGATCCCCAAGCCGGCCCCGCGGCGCCTCTTTAGCCGCGGTATCGAGGCCGTCGCAATAGCCTCGCCGCTATTCGTCACCGCTCGAGATAAGCGCTATTGCAAGATCGGCGCCAAAACCATACCAAAGCGGCCGAATTCGACGCCTCGCGTCGGGTTGCCTCAAATCTTCGCAAACCCTGTTCATGCGGGCGAGATGCGCCGAATCCTGCTGTCGACGGCCAAAATCCTGATTTCCGGAGCGCTGCTCTACCTGGCGCTGCGCAAGGTCGATCTGTCCGAACTGTTCTCGCGCCTCACCGCGACCAGCCTGCTCTGGATCGCCATGGCGATCGCGGTCACGTTCCTGCAAATCTTCGTCGGCGTGGTCCGCTGGCGCGAGATCAGCGCCGAATGCGGCGCACCGCTCGAGCTCGGCCGCGCCATGCGCTACAACGTGATCGGCGCGTTCTTCAACCAGACGCTGCCCTCCGCGATCGGCGGCGATGCGGTCCGGCTGTGGCTGGTCGCGCGCGCCGGCGCCGGATGGCGTGCGGCCACCTACTCGATCTTCGTCGACCGCGCGATCGGCCTCGTCGCGCTGGCGATCGTCGTCGTCGCGAGCCTGCCCTGGAGCTACGAGCTCATCACCGATCCGCACGGCCGCTCGGCGCTGCTGCTCGTCGATTTCGCGGCACTCGCGGGCGGTGTCGGTTTCCTGATCTTCGGCGCGCTGAAATGGTCGTGGCTGAAGACCTGGTGGGCCACCCATCACATCCACGCCTGCGCCGTGATTGCCAACCGCGTGATCTTCAACGCCAAGCGCGGACCGATCGTCGCAATTCTATCGCTTCTGGTTCACGTGCTCGCCGTTGTCATTGCGTGGTGCGTGGTGCAGTCGATCGCCGCACCGGTCAGCTTCGGCCAGACATTCCTCCTCATTCCGCCGATCATGCTGATCACCCTGATGCCGATCTCGATCGCCGGCTGGGGCGTGCGCGAGGCGACGATGGGCCTGGCCTTCGGTTTCGCCGGACTTTCCGCCAACGAAGGCGTCAACGTCTCGCTGCTGTTCGGCGCCGTGCTCTTCATCGTCGGCGCGATCGGCGGCCTGGTCTGGATCCTCAGCGCGGAGAAGGCCGCGCAGGGCTCGGAGCCTATCGGGGCCGCGTGAATAAGCGTTCACAAGGCCGGCACGAAAGCAGCGCGACCTCCGCGATGATCTATCAACCCTCGGGGTTGTTTCCTATAATCTCCGGCGCGTAGCGTCACGGATCCGGAATGAAGATCAGCGTCATCACAGCCAGCTACAACTCCCAGCCGACGATCGGCGCCACCATCGAATCCTTCCTCGCCCAGACGCATCCCGACAAGGAGATGCTGGTCGTCGACGGCGCCTCAAAGGATGCGACGCTGAAGATCGTGGAGTCGTTCGGTTCCAGCGAGATCCGCGTGATCTCCGAGCCCGACAAGGGTGTCTACGACGCCATGAACAAGGGTCTGCATCTGTTCAAGGGCGACGCGATCGGCTTCCTCAATTCGGACGACACGTTCCACGACGACAGCGCGCTGGCGGCGATCGCGGCGGCGCTGGAACGGGCCGACGTCGTCTATGGCGACCTCGACATGGTCACCGATCACCAATCCAAGGCCCTGGTGCGGGCCTGGCGTGGCGGACACTACGGTCGCTACTCTTTTCAGCTCGGCTGGGTCCCGCCGCATCCGACGTTCTACATGCGGCGCCAGGTCGCCGAGACGGTCGGCGACTACGATCTGAGCTACGTCACGACCGCCGATTACGATTACATGCTGCGTGCGCTGGCACTGAACGACTACAGGGTCGCCTACCTTCCGCGCGTCATCGCCGATTTCCAGATGGGCGGCATCAGCACCAGCGGCTGGCGCGTGACCTTGCGCGCCAATCTGGAGTGCCTGCGGTCGCGCCGGCAACATCTGAACGCGCCGGTCGTCGACGCCGCGTTCTTCCTGCGCTTTGCCCGGCGGATCTTTCAACTCCGCTCGCCGTCGTCCCTTAGGATGCAGCGCTCGCGTTGATGCCGAACTCCGGAACGGCATCCTTCAGGATGGTCCTGATGGTGGCGCGATCGTCATGCGCGATGGCGAGCTCGAGCGCGGAGATCCATTTGCGCAATGTCTGCATCGGCGGCTCGTTCGGCTTCGCCGCCATGACGCCGGCGACCCCGATATCGACGGTCGGCTCCTCGGAGGCGAACAGGATCTCGTTCAGCCGCTCGCCCGGCCTCATGCCGCTGAACACGATCTCGATGTCGTGGCCGGGCTGCAGACCCGAGAGCCGGATCATCCGTTCCGCCAGATCGACGATCTTCACCGGCTGGCCCATGTTCAGCACGTAGACCGAAACGTCGAAACGCCTGGCGCCGAGCGCGTGGGTAGCGGCCGTGATGACGAGATCGCAGGCTTCGCGGATGGTCATGAAATAGCGGACCATGTCGGGATGCGTCACGGTGACCGGACCGCCGGCCTCGATCTGCGCCTTGAACTTAGGCACGACCGACCCGTTCGAAGCCAGCACATTGCCGAACCGGACCGAGATGAAGCGCATCGCCGGCTTTCTGCCGCCGGCCTGCGACACGAGGTCATGGTCGAGCGCCTGGCAATACATCTCCGCGAAACGCTTGGTCAGGCCGAGCATCGAGACCGGCTCGATCGCCTTGTCGGTCGAGATCATCACCATGGCCTCGGCGCCAGCTGCAAGCGCGGCATCTGCCACGTTGATCGATCCGAAGATGTTGGTCTTGACGCCCTCGCTCCAGTCCCGCTCCAGGATCGGAACGTGCTTGAGTGCGGCGGCATGGAACACGATGTCCGGCTTGAACTCCGCCATCAGATGCGTGATGCGCTCGCGGTCGCGGATATCGGCGATCCGGCCCTCGATCTCGGCGCCGGAACCGCGCGCGGCGAGCGCCTCGGTGACCGCATAAAGGGCCGGCTCCGAATTCTCGACGATCAGCAGACGCGCCGCGCCGAATGCAACCACCCGCTCGCAGATCTCCGAGCCGATCGAGCCGCCACCGCCGGTGACGATGACGCTCTTGCCGTTGATCAGGGCTTCGAGACGGGCGTAGTCGATCGTCTCGCTCGGCCGCAGTAGCAGGTCCTCGACCGCAACCGAGGTGAGCCGCGGCACATCCCCCTGCTCGAGCGACGGCAGGCGGCTGACGATCACACCAAGCCGCCGCGACCGCATCAGCACGGATTCGGGATGCGAATCCGGCTCGAAGGCGGACGGCGTCATCACCACCCGGGCGATCGATTTGTTGCGCTTGGCGAAGCTGCCGATGACGTCCTCGATGTCGTCGATCGCGCCCACGACCGGCACGTTGCGGATGAGCTGGCCGAGATCGGCCCGGGACGGCGACAGCACCCCGACCGGACGGAGGTGCCTGATGGCACCGCTCTCGACACCGCGCAGCACGACCTCGGCATCGGCGGCGCGCCCGATCAGGAGCGTCGGCGCGGCATTTTCGGTCCTGACGTGATGCATCACCCGGGTATAGCGGAAATAGCGATAGGTCAGCCGCAGCGCGCTCAGCGCCGAGATCTCCAGGAACCAGTAGAGGACGATGGTGATCTTGCCGAGGAAGAAGGCGCCATGCACGTTCGGCGCGACAAAGATGTAGTCGAGCACGAGAAGCGCGACGGTGAGCACCGAGGCGACGCGGATGATGTTCAGCGCATCGGGCAGCGAGATGAAGCGCCACTTCGTTGTCGTCAGGTTGAAGACGTAGAAAACGACCACGCTGAAGGCGAGGAAATAGGGCAGGATCTGCAGCAGCAGCGGCAAGCGGGCCGTGAAACCCGCGCCACCCTCGAAGCGCAGATAGAACGCAACGAACAGGGCCGCGGCCGTCGCCACCACGTCGTGAAGCGCGATCAGGAAATTACGCAAGGTAAGATGCGAAAGACGCGTCATCTGCCGGCCGACTATATCCAGTTCTTCAACACAACCTGATCGCGCTGATAACCCATCTGTCCGGGACTTGCCAGCGCTCCGAAGCTCAGCTGCGAGGTTCTCCCGGGCTCCGGCAGTTCCGGCGCGAATTGAGCACCATCCCGCCGGCCACACCGACACCGAGAACGTACATCCACCCTTCATGGAAGTCGAAAAGATGGGAATTGAACAGCGAGGTGAATACGTTTTGGACAACGACCAAAAGCCCTATCCAGTTGGCGAGATCGTCGCCGCGGAACAGGAGGAGATGCACCGCCCACATCGCATACAGGATGATGATGCCGACAACGCCCCATTGCACGGCCACGTTCAGCGTCTGGTTATGGGGATTGCCGATCACCTCGTTTGAGGCCTGGTAGGGGCCGCCGGTCGCAGCCTGCTCGAACAAGCCGCGCGTCGAGCCGGTTCCATGGCCGACGAGCGGCGCCTCGGCAAAGAAACCCAGCGATTTGCGCCAGAACTCGAGCCGAAGTCCGATCGATGTCGGGATGCCCTTGTCCTTGTAGAGCTCGTACTGCACGGAGAATGTCTCAATCGTCGAATGCAGCTTCGACGAGGTCTGCCATGCCAGCGCGGCGAGGACCGCGAGAGCCGCGAAGATGATCAGGACGCTGCGCCATTTCAAATGCAGCAGCCCGAACACCGCCAGCATGATCGGTACGGTCACGAGTGCGGTGCGCGAGATCACCACAACGGCCATGTTGACGAAGAAGCTGAGCGCAATCGCCGCCAGCAGCGCGGCCAGCCAGACCCTCTTTTGCTGCAGCAGCTTCACGATCGGAAACGCGAGAGCGACCGCGCACAGCGTGAACTCCTGGCTCTGGTCGATGTAGTTCTTCACGAAGATGCCGCGCGAATTGGGTTCGTCAGGCGGCTTCATCGAGAGCGTGGGATGGAAAAACACCAGCCATGACATCACCGATAGCAGCACGCAGGAAACCAGAAACGCGATGAACACGAGGTGTCCGCGCGACGAGCGTTCGAAATGATAGATCAGGACCGGGAGCACGAGCAGCTTCGTCGTCGGGTTCACGGCGTAGAACCGCGCGCCCCAGGCCGCCCCCGACCACAGCGTGCCGACGAGCGCGAGCAGGCACAGCGCGATCGGCAGCGCGCAGATCGGTCGCTTCAGCGACTGCAGGAAGTCC
The DNA here is from genome assembly GCF_052588265.1 of Bradyrhizobium sp. Pa8. Lineage (NCBI taxonomy): Bacteria > Pseudomonadati > Pseudomonadota > Alphaproteobacteria > Hyphomicrobiales > Nitrobacteraceae > Bradyrhizobium > Bradyrhizobium sp. Pa8. The sequence goes on from NZ_CP176767.1 coordinate 6,488,405, forward strand.
CTGACGTCGAGAAACGGCACCATGCAAACCAGCATCGCGACATTGAAGATCGCCGCCAGCGACGTCGACCACGGCAGCGAGGCCGCGGTCAGGATGGCAAACATATCCACCGTCTCGGACCATGCCGCCGGACTGCGCAGGCGCCGGAGCGTCGTCCCCCACATCGTCTCCCGCGCGAGCGCCGTCACTTGTCCCCTCCGCGCGCGCGATGGACCAGCGCGGTCGTGCTGAAGCCCAGGAGGATGTCGACCAGCACGACGGTTCCGCCGGCGGCTTCGACGACCTCATGGCCGACCACCTGCTCGCGGGTGTAGTCGCCGCCCTTCACCAGCGCGCTCGGCTTGATCCGGGTGATCAAATCGATCGGCGTATCCTCCTCGAAGATGACGACGAGATCGACGGCTTCGAGCGCCGCGAGCACTTCCGCACGCGCCCGCTCGTCCTGAACCGGGCGATCGGCGCCCTTCAGTCGCCGCACCGAGGCATCGCTGTTGAGGCCGACGATCAGGCGATCGCAGGCTCCGCGCGCCGCGGTCAACACCTTGACGTGGCCGGGATGCAGGATGTCGAAGCAGCCGTTGGTGAAGCCGACGCGCAGGTCCTGCCGGCGCCATTCCGCGAGCTGTGCGTCGAGCGTATCAGGCTCGAGCACGATCTTCTCCTCAGCCGCGAGATAGGCATGCGGCAGGATCTTCCGCCGCAGCTCGGCCGCGCTCACGCTGGCCGTGCCTTGCTTGCCGACGGCGACGGCAGCAGCCGCATTGGCCATCCGCAAGGCCGTGTCCCAGTCCGCACCCGCCGCGAGCGACACCGCAAGCGCGGCGGCGACGGTGTCACCGGCGCCGGAGACGTCGCGCACCTTCACGGGGACTGCCGGAACGTGAACGGCTTCGCCATTGCGCGGCACCAGCGTCATGCCGTGCTCGCCTTGCGTGACCAGGATCGCCTCGCAATCGGCGAGCCGCATCACGTCCTCGCTGGCATCGACGATGCTCTGCGGCGTGTCGGCGCGGCTGCGGGTCGCCTCCGAAAATTCCTTGCGATTGGGCGTGAGCAGCGTGGCGCCGCGATAGATCGCCCAGTTCAGGCTCTTGGGATCGACGATCACAGGCTTGCCGAGCGTTCGCGCGGCGTCGATCGTGTGACGGATCACGCGCGCGGTCAGCACGCCCTTGGCATAGTCGGAGAGCAGCACGATGTCGGCGCGCGCGATCTGCGGCAGGATTGCGTCGATCAGCCTGGTCTCGATGTCGTCGGAGGCAGGCACCGCCTGCTCCCAATCCGCGCGCAGCATATGCGTGGAAAAATGCTCGGAGACGAAGCGGACTTTTCGCGTGGTCGGCCGCGACGGATCGCACACCAGCACGCTTTCAATGCCGGCATGCTCCGCAAGTGCCGCTTCGAGCCGCTTGCCCGCATCGTCCTCGCCGACGAGGCCGACGAAGATGCAGCGCGCCCCGAGGGAGGCGATATTGCGCGCGACGTTTCCGGCGCCGCCGATATGGATCTCGCTGCGCTGCGCCGCGATGACAGGCGCCGGCGCTTCCGGCGAGATCCGCGAGACCTCGCCATAAACGAATTCGTCCAGCATGATGTCGCCGATGCACAACACCGTACGGCCTGAGATGGCTTGCGCGAGAGCGTCGAAATCGAGAATGGGCGTCGGCATGGTCCTTGAAACCTCAGCGGAAGCGGTCTGGCCGGTCGAGATAATCGCCGACATAGGCTTTCACCGCATCCTCGAGCGTCGTGAAGCCGCCGTTATAGCCGGCGCGGTGCAGGCGATCGACCTCGCTCTGGGTGAAGTATTGATAGCTGCCGCGGATCTGCTCGGGCATGTCGACATATTCGATGTTGGGCCGGGTGCCGAGCGCGGCATAGGCAGCGAGCATCAGGTCCCTGAAGCTGCGCGCCTTGCCGGTACCGATGTTGAAGAGACCGGACACCGACGGCGTCGCCAGCAGCCACATGACGACGCGCACGACGTCGTCGACATAGATGAAATCGCGGCGCTGATCGCCGTCGGCGATGCCCTCGCGGTGCGACTTGAACAATTGCACGACACGGCCCGCCCTCACATCGTCGAAGCGGCGCGCCAGCACGCTCATCATCGAGCCCTTGTGGTATTCGTTGGGGCCGAACACGTTGAAGAATTTCAGTCCAGCCCATTGCGGCGGCAGCTTCTCGCCGCGCGCGACGCGCTCGGCGACGGCGAGATCGAACAGGTGCTTGCTCCAGCCGTAGAGATTCATCGGCCGCAGTTTCTTCAGCGCGGGCAGTGAGGCGTCGTCGCCAAAGCCGTCGGCACCATCGCCATAGGTCGCGGCCGAGGAGGCGTAGATCAACGGCACCGCAGCCGCCGTGCACCAGTCCAGCAGGCGCATCGACAGGCGAAAATTGGTCTCGATCACGAGGTCGCCGTCGGTCGCGGTGGTCTCGGAAATCGCCCCGAGATGGATCACGGCATCGAGCTTGCGGCCCTTCAGCCAGTCGGGCAGTTCGGCCGGCGGGACGATATCCACAAGCTGGCGCTTGGCGAGGTTTCGCCACTTGCCCTCGGTCCCGAGGAGATCGCAGACGACGACATCGCTGCGACCGGCCTCGTTCAGCGCGGCGACGACATTCGACCCGATAAAACCGGCCCCGCCGGTCACCAGCAACATTCCACCTATCCTGCCAGGTTTTGCCCTGCCCGATTTTCACGGCCCGGTCCTGCCCTAGCGCATGATCCGCCAAAGTGTAAGCGGTTTTGGGCTCGGCGCTGTACCTGCTTTACCTGCAGGTCCGGAGCGGGTAACCGAACCGCCACATCAGCGCGTTCCCGGTCCTATTAACGAATGAACCAAGATTCGCAGTTTAGCCGAGATGCAGATCGGAGCGACACCCGCCCGATCCTGATCATCCCCTATATGTGGATCGGCGATTTCGTCCGGAATCACACCGTTGTCCGGGTCCTGAACGAGCGCTGGCCCAACCGGCCGGTCGATCTCCTGACCACCTCCCTCTGCGCCCCCCTGGTCGATTACATGCCCGGCGTGCGCGATGGGCTCGTCTGGGACCTGCCGCGCAGCCGGCTGGCCGTAGGCCGCCAGTTCGGCCTGGCGCAGCTCCTGCGCGAGCGGAATTACGGGACAGCCCTGGTGCTGCCCCGGACCTGGAAGGCGGCCATCGCGCCCGCCCTGGCCGGGATTCCGGAAAGGGTCGGTTTCGTCGGCGAGTTCCGGTTCGGCCTGCTCAACCGCTGGCGCTGGGGCGAGAAGAAGCTGCCCCGCTTCATCGACAAGAACGCCGCCCTGGCCCAGCCCGATGGCGCCCCCCTGCCCCCAGAATGGCCGGTGCCGCAATTGCGGGTCCCGGCGGGGGACATCGTCCGCTGGCGGCAGGCCAATGGCCTCAGCGCCGGGGCGGCGGTCGCGCTGGCTCCCGGCTCAGTCGGCGCCTCAAAGCGCTGGACCTATTATCCGGAGGCTGCCCGCTTGCTGGCCGAGCGCGGGCTGGAGGTCTGGGTGGTTGGCGGCCCCGCCGAAAAGGACCTCGCGCGGGAGATCGTCGCCGCGGGCGGCCCGGGCGTGCGGGACCTCACCGGCAACGATCTGCGCAACGGCGTGCTGGCCATGGCCGCGGCCGGCGTCGCCATCTCCAATGATTCCGGCCTGATGCACATCGCAGCCGCCTTAGGCACGCCCACCATGGGCATCTTCGGCCCGACCAGCCCCTATCTCTGGGCCCCCCTCAACGGGCTTGCGGCGACCGTGGTGCAAGACAAGAGCGTACTCTCATGCCAGCCCTGCCAGAGCACGATCTGCCGGATGAACGATCACCGCTGCATGCGCGACATCGCGGCTTCCGAGGTCGTGGCGATCGCGCAGCGGGTGCTCGGAGTGTGAACTCATTGACGCCATGCGTTGGTCGGTGAACTGGCAGCGAATCCAACAGCAGGTCTTTCCGTCCGCCAACTTTAGTCAGTGACGTTGTCAGTTCTTTCGCGGGATAAGGCTGCGTTGCTGCCGCTTGTGAAGGCTGAACCAAGATCACGTCGACAAAGACGAATCTTCATCGAGATTCGAACAAGAGGTTCGCTCCTCAAACGTCGCTCGATACATGCCTCTTGGACATTTTACACAGTTATGGAGGTAGCCCCATGCCGATCGTTCAATTCACTCGCTTCAAGACCGACAAGCCCGAGGAAATGATCAAGATCGTCAGGCAGGCGAAGAAAATCTTTGAGAAACACGGCGCCGAATTTCTTCGGCTCTCCCGCTTCCACACCGGCCAGTGGGCAGGAGAGTTGCTGGTTGCGACGCGCTATTCCAATTGGGAAGTTTACGGCAAAGTGCAGGAAGCCGTGGCAAACGACCCGGAGTTCGCGCAAGTGCAGGCTGACGGAATGAAGATTTCCCAACTACAGGGCCGCAACATCGCCGTTAGCATCGATCTCTAGCTGGGGCGCCGCCCCGCAAGCCACTCAAGCGCGGAGGCCGCCGGACAAATGCGGCGGCCTTTCCAGCTCTGACAGATCGCACTCGTCATCGCGCTACGCTGCGCTTTGCCTCAAGCAGACGAGCGCTCTGCAGAGCCTATTGACTTAGATCAACAACAGCTTCGCCAGTTCGCCGCACCCAAATACTGCTCAAGACCGATACGAAGGGCCGCGTCGTGCTGCGCCCCCGTCGAAGAGGCTGATCTAGCAGTATTGACCATCTAGTCGGAGAGTTTCATGAGAACCTTCAATCCTTTGGTGACGTTGGTACTTCTCGTGACGCAATCGGCCTCGATTCAGGCTGCGGATTTGAACGGAGCTTGGACAATCGACGCCTCGGCCTGTGGCCAAATATTCACCAAAGAGAACAACAGGCTTGCCTTCAAGAAAGATGCTGATCTCCACGCGGGCGGTTTGATCGTCCAGGGAAGGCAAGTAACCGGCACATTTGAAAAATGCACTGTCAAATCGTTGCGCGATGACGGGCCGAATATGCGAATAATCGCGTCGTGCTCGGACGGCGTCTCGATTTCAGACGTCGCATTCGACCTGACATTCTCCGGAGAGAATAATATCACACTCAGCTCCAAGGAGCCGGTGCCAGTGCAAATGCCGTATGTGCGCTGCCCAATGTGAAGTCGACCGCGACGGCCGTCGAGGCTGTGCCGATGATGACATCATGCCGGTGTTTTGCCCGACGAGTCAAATCGCTTTCGTAAAATCAGAATAAAATCATCGCCGGCCGCCAAGCCATTGATTCTGCTGGCACCGGCTACTGTGCATGGGGTTGTCTTCGCGGTTTTGCTTTGCGGCCCTGGAAACGACGCTTCAGAGCAGCGGACGATAGACCTCGCCGATCCGCGCCGCTTCGGCATCGAGGCTGAACTTCTCGAGCACGCGCGACCGGCCGCGCTCACCCATCACCGTTGAAGAGGCCACGTCGCGCATCAGCGGCTCGAGCGCCACGGTGAGCGCGCCGGCATCACCTGTCGGGATCAGCACGCCGGTGACGCCATCCTCGACGACGAGCTCGGCAGCCCCGGCACGCGCAGCGACGAGCGCGCTGCCGGCGGCCATCGCCTCGATCAGCGTCAGGCCAAATCCCTCGTTGCGCGAGGTGAAGGCATAGATCGTCAGCCGCTGGTACCAGCGCTGCACCGCTTCGATCGGCAGCTCGCCGGTGATGACGATGCGCGATTGCAGGTTGGCTGCCTCGATGCGTTTCTTCAGGTCGTTCGCGAAAGGAGTCTGCTCAGGCGTGACCTGTCCGACGATGACTGCGGTGAAGTCAGGATAGCGCGGCAGCAGCCGGCACATCGCATCGACGAACACATCGGTGCCCTTCTGCGCGCGCACACGACCGAAGCAGCCGATCGCGTGGCGGCCCGGCAGCCCGGCTTCCGCGAAGGCAGCGGCGCGATCTGGCGGCGGCGCATAAACGTCGGTGTCGACGCCGTGCGGGACCACCGTCGCCTTCACTTTCAGGAACGAGGCCGAGATGTCTGATGTCGCGATGATCGCGTCCATGCGCCGGATCAGCCAGCGCGTGATCCAGCTGTGATGCCGCTGCGCGGCCGACGTGAACACGAGTTTGAGCGGCCAGCCGAGCGCGCGCAGGAGCACGCCTGCGATCATCTCGTTGTTGCGCCGCGCATGCCAGATCAATGGCGTCTTGCGGCCCCATAGCCTGAGGAAATCGGCAGCGCCCAACCGCGAAATCCCCTCGGGCGCGTCCGAGCCGAACCATGCGGCGCGATAGAGCTTCGCCAGCCGCGGCGCCACCATCCGGTTGGTCGCGGTGACCCCGGAATAGCGCCTGTGCAGATTTGGCACGATCACTTCGAGATCGCCGGGGGAATTCGCCACGTCATGCTCCGTTACGGAAGCCCCCTATACGCAACATTAAGCATAGTGACCAGTTCAGGGCTGCCGAAACCCCCTCTTCACCGCGCAAACGTTAACTTGGCGCGTTGATCGAAGACGGGTGAGATCATGACTGTGCTAGTCACCGGCGGCGCCGGCTATATCGGAAGTCACACGGTCCTGGCGCTGGCGGAAGCCGGCGAGGACGTCGTCGTGATCGACGATCTCTCCACCGGTTTCTCCGCCTATCTGCCCGAGGGCGTGCCGCTGTTCATTGGCGACGCAGGCGACGAGAACCTGGTCGAGGGCGTGATCGCCCAGCACAACATCGAGAGCATCATCCATTTCGCGGGCTCCGTCGTCGTGCCGGACTCGATGCGCGATCCGCTCGGCTACTACCGCAACAATTTCATGACCGCGCGCAACCTGCTCAATGTCGCCGTCAAGCGCGGCATCAGCCGTTTCATCTTCTCCTCGACCGCGGCCGTCTACGGCAATCCGGACCTGGTGCCGGTGCCCGAGCATGCGCCGACGCGGCCGCTGTCGCCCTACGGCTCGTCGAAGCTGATGACCGAGATCATGCTGCACGACGTCGCCGCCGCCTACGGCATGCAATACGTGACCTTGCGCTATTTTAACGTCGCCGGTGCCGATCCGCAGGCGCGTATCGGGCTGGCCACCGTCGGCGCCACGCATCTGCTCAAGATCGCCGTCGAGGCCGCGACCGGCCAGCGCGCCAAGATCGACGTGTTCGGCACCGACTATCCGACCCAGGACGGCAGCTGCATCCGCGACTTCATCCACGTCTCGGACCTCTCGCAGGCCCATCGCTCGGCACTCGCTTACCTGCGCAACGGCGGCGCCTCGACCACGCTCAATTGCGGCTACGGCCGCGGCTATTCGGTGCTGGAGACCATCGACGCGGTGCGCCGGGTTTCGGGGCGCAGCTTCGCCGTGCAATACGCCCCGCGCCGGCCCGGCGACATCATGACCATGGTCGCCGACACCAGCCGCATCCGCGGCCTGCTCGACTGGAAGCCGCAATACGACGACCTCGAGACCATCGCGGCCCACGCGCTGGCCTGGGAGGACAAGCTGTTCCGCGAGCGCCATGGCGAGCTCCGCCACGCCGTCTCGGCCTAGATTCCATCCCAGCGCAAGCCCTTAATTGGGCTTGAAAAGCGCGGCTTTAGCGGGCACAGAGGCCCTTCGATCCCTGACGCGCGGGCAGGCCTTTCCTTGCCCCGTCAATGGACACCGGATGGCCCAGTTTCCAAAGAAAATCACCGACGATCCCTATACGGCGGCAATCCTGATTCGCCGCCTGGTCACGGAACAAGGGGTCATCTACTGGCGGCGCTACCTTGTCGCCTTCGGGCTGATGGCGCTTGCCGCCGGATCGACCGCGGGCGCGACCTACGTGCTCGGCCAGGTCATCAACCAGGCCTATGTCGACAAGAACATCCCGGGCATCGCGATGTTCTCGGGCATCACGGTGATCCTGCTGTTCATCAAGGGTGTGGCGACCTACGGCCACATGGTGATCCTGACCAAGATCAGCAACGCGATCCTCGCCACCAACCAGCGCCAGCTGTTCGCCAAGCTGATGCGCGAGAGCGTCGGCTTCTTCTCCGAACGGCATTCGTCTGAATTCCTGGCGCGGCTGACCGCCGGCGCCAAATCCATCACCGACGTGCTCAACATGCTGGTCAACGCCGTCGGGCGCGACCTGTTGATGCTGCTCGCCATGATCGGCGTGATGGTGTGGCAAGACCCGGTGATGTCGTTCATCGGCCTCGTCGTGGTGCCGCCGGCAATGCTGGTGCTGCGCAAGCTGGTCAAGCGCATCAAGGGCCTCGCCTTCAACCAGTTCACCGGCACCGCCGACATCTTGGAGACGATGCAGGAATCGCTCCAGGGCATCCGCACGGTGAAGGCATTCACGCTCGAAGACACTATGCAGAAGCGCATCGACGAGAACATCGCGATCGTCGAGCGCAATGCCAACAAGATGGCCCGCGTCGCCAACCGTTCCAACCCGCTGATGGAGATGCTGGGCGGCTTCGCGGTCGCCGGCTGCCTGCTCTACGGCGGCTACAGCGTGGTCGCGCTCAACGCCACGCCCGGCGCGTTCTTCTCCTTCATGACCGCTTTCCTGATGGCGACCGAGCCGGCCAAGCGGCTGGCGCGGCTCAACATCGACCTCAACAGCCAGCTCGTCGGCGCCCGCATGCTGCTCGAGGTCGTCGACAGCCCGGCGAGCGAACATTCCGATGACGACAAGCCGGCGCTGAAGCTGTCCGAAGCGAAGATCGAGATGCGCGATGTCAGCTTCTCTTATCGGACTGGCGAGACCGTCCTCAACCGCATGTCCTTCGTTGCCGAGCCCGGAAAAGTCGCCGCGCTGGTCGGTCCCTCCGGCGGCGGCAAATCGACCGTGCTGGGGCTGCTGCTGCGCTTCTACGAGGTGACGCAAGGCGACATCGTGATCGACGGCCAGTCGATCGGCGCGGTCTCGCGCAAATCGCTGCGCGCGCAGACCGCCTATGTCGGCCAGGACGTGTATCTGTTCCGCGACACCATCCGCAGCAACATCGCCTTCGGCAAGCCCGGCGCGACCGAAGAGCAAATCATTGATGCCGCGAAAGCCGCCTGCGCGCATGATTTCATCATGAGCTTCCCGCTCGGCTACGACACCCCGGTCGGCGAGCACGGCACGCAGCTTTCTGGTGGCCAGCGACAGCGCATCGCGGTGGCGCGCGCGCTGATCAAGAACGCGCCGATCATCCTGCTGGACGAGGCCACCGCCGCGCTCGATTCCGAGTCCGAGCGGCAGGTGCAGGAGGCGATCGAGCATCTCTGTCAGAACCGCACCACCATCGTGATCGCGCACCGCCTGCACACCATCATGCACGCCGACGCGATCCTGGTGGTCGAGGGCGGCGAGATCGTCGAGCAGGGCCGCCACGACGATCTGCTGCGCCGTTCCGGCCGCTATGCCTCGTTCTTCCGCCTCCAGCATCACGACGCCGGCGCTCTGGCGCCGATCAGCGCAACCGCATAGAGTTCCTCATCAACCTCAAGAGCAGCGAGATCGCTCCATGAACGCCGCCTCCTACGTCATTCCGCTTCCGCCCCAGGCTTCGCTTCCCGTCGTCGGAGAGAGCGGCCGTTACCCGGTGCGCCGCATCTGGTGCGTCGGCCGCAACTACCTCGAGCACATCCGCGAAATGGGCAACGACGAGCGCGCGCCGCCGTTCTTCTTCGCCAAGCACGCCGACATGCTGGTGCCCGACGGCGCCACCATTCCCTATCCGCCGCTGACCAAGGATCTGCATCACGAGGTCGAGCTGATCGTCGCGATGAAGAGCGGCGGCCTCAACATCCCCGCCGACAAGGCGCTCGACCATGTCTACGGCTATGCCGTCGGCATCGACCTCACCCGCCGCGACCTCCAGATCGCCTCGCGCAAGAAGGAGCGTCCCTGGGAGATCGGCAAGTCGTTCGACGGCTCGGCCCCCTGCTCCGCAGTGCAGCCGGCCTCGAAGATCGGCCATCCCGCCAAGGGCAAGATCTGGCTGACCGTCAACGGCAAGGAAGCACAGAAGGGCGATCTCACCGAGCTGATCTGGAACGTGCCCGAGATCATCTGGCAGCTCTCGCAGCAGGTGAAGCTCGCCGCCGGCGACATCATCATGACGGGCACGCCGGCCGGCGTGTCGCAGCTCCAGCCCGGCGACAAGCTCGAATGCGGCGTCGACGGCGTCGGCACGCTGAAGGTCTCGATCGGCCAGCCGGAATAGCAAACGTGGGTTCGTAGGGTGGATTAGCGAAAGCGTAATCCACCGCTTTCGACCTTTGCCAAGATGGTGGATTACGCTGCGCTAATCCACCCTACGCACTGCAAATCGAGGCCCCGGACATGTCCGGGGCCTTTTGCATTTCTACCAGGCCTTCACCGGCCGATTGGCGTGGCTCGCCTGCGGCACACCGCGATTGAGCGACATGTGCGAATGCACGCACAGCCAGCCGTCGCCGTTTTTTGAGAACACCATCGTCGCGCGGCCGGGGCGCGGAAACGCGCTGCCATCGGGATGATAGCCCGTGCTCGTCCACGGCACGATCACCGTTGCCATCGTGCCGTCGGGGGATGCCAGAATGGAGACCTGTTCGAGCACGAAGCGGAAGTCGGTCGTCTTCGGCCAGACGTTATTCCATTGGGACGAGACCCATTGGTCGAGGCCGGGGATGACATCGTTATGCGTCCCGAAGGCCAGCACATCCGGATGGAAGAGCGGCCGAGCCGAGGCGTAGTCGACCTCGCGGACATAGCCTGAGAAGGTATCCAACCACTCGCGGAAGAATTGCACGATCTCGGTGTTCGCAAGTGGCAACGGGGCCATTGCCTGCTCCATGTTTGGCGCTCGATCAAGGCAATGTTGTTGCCATGGGGCGAACCGTCCAGCAAGATATGTACTGAGAGCACCGGTGGCCATCGGTCGACGAACCGGTGATTCATGGAGCCAGACTCATGAGACGCCTCTTTCTGCTTGCGGCTACCCTCCTCGTCATGTGTGACGCTGCCAACGCGCAATCCAGCCAGCCCTATGCTGGCCTCGAGCAGCGCCCCATCAAGGCGCTGTCGCACCAGCAGATCGACGATCTCCAGGCAGGACGCGGCATGGGCTTGGCGCTCGCCGCCGAACTCAATGGATATCCCGGCCCGAGCCATGTTCTTGAGCTCGGCGATCGCCTCGACTTGACCCCGGATCAACGCATCCGCGTTCAGGGTCTCTTCGAAGCGATGAAGCAAGAGACGGTCCCGCTGGGTAACAAGCTTGTCGAGCAAGAGAGGGAGCTGGACCGTCTTTTCTCAGCCGGCGTCGTGACGTCGGAGTCGCTCAAGGCGTCCATCGCTGCCATTTCCGAAACTCAGGCACAGCTCCGTGAGAGCCACCTCAAGTACCACCTGACGACCGCTGCCTTGCTCGACCAGAGTCAACTGCAGCAATATGCCGAGCTGCGAGGTTACCAGCGCCCCGACAGCTCCAAAGGACACAAGCATCATCATTAGAAAATGCTGACGGCATTCTTCGCTGCGATTTCTCTTCTCTACGCGACAGTAGGTCAAGCTGGAGGAACGGCATTTCTTGCCTTGATGGCCTTTGCCTCGTTTCCTCCAAGCGAAATGCGGCCAACGGCCTTGCTGCTGAATATCGTCGCCGCCACGTATTCCACGTGGCTGTTCAATCGCGGCAGCCATATCGATTGGGCAAAGTTGAATCCGTTTCTGATCGCCTCACTGCCGACCACCCTGGCCGGCGCATCCATTGTTCTGGCCGATGACATCTACCACACGGTGACGGGGCTTGTGCTCATCGCCGCCGCTGCCGTTCTGATGATCGGACGGAGCGGCCGCGATGCGCCGGATCGCGTCACCCCGCTCTGGGCAGCGATATCCACGGGCGCAGGTGTCGGCTTCATCTCGGGGCTCACCGGCGTCGGCGGAGGCGTTTTCCTCGCTCCCATTCTGGTTGGGATGCGCTGGGCGTCCCCCAGGCAGACTGCGGCGCTTTCCGCGCCATTCATCCTGGGAAATTCGGCAGTCGGTTTGATTGGCGCGCTGCACGCCGGGCAGGCGCCGTCACCCCAAACGTGGCTGTATGCCCTGGGTGCGCTCGCCGGCGCGACGGTCGGAACCACGATTGGCCTGCGATGGCTTTCGCAAGCAACGACACGCTACACTCTCGCAGCGATCCTTGGCTCAGCCGGCGTTCAACTCGTAGCCTTCGCTGCCAGATGAAGCCGGAATCGTATGGCGGATTACGCTTCCGCCTTCGCTCTTCGAGCTACGGCGGACAAGTCGCCAATCCACCCTACTGACTCACCGCAGCGCCGACATCACGATGAGACCGAGGATCAGCGCCGTCAGCGAATATTTCAGCGTGTAGTAGACGTTGCGGTTCCACTCCTTGACCTTGCGGCTGCCGAGATGGATCTCGTAGAGCTTGCCGAACACCTTGTTGAGCACTCCGACGCTCTCGCCATCCACGTTCTGGGTGGCCGAGGCCTTGACGATGTGATGGCTGACCCAGCGGTTGATCGCGGTCATGAAACCGTACTTCATCGGGCGCTCGACGTCGCAGAACAGGATGATGCGGTTGACGTCGGTCGCATTCTCCGCGCTGTGGATGAAGGTCTCGTCGAACATGAAGGCCTCGCCGTCGCGCCAGACGCATTCGACGCCGTCGACCAGGATGCGGCACTTGTTCGAGTTCGGCGTGACGAGGCCGAGGTGGTAGCGCAGCGAGCCGGCGAAGGGATCGCGGTGCGCGCCGAGCTTGCCGCCCGGCGGCAGCATCGCGAACATCGCGCCGTGCACGCTCGGGATCGAGTTGAGCAGCTCCACCGTCTTCGGGCACAGCGTGCGCGCCGAGGGCAGGAAGTCGTCGTACCATTTCAGGTAAAACCGCTTCCAGCCGCTCTTGAAGAACGAGTAGAAGCCCCAGTCGTTGTTCTTCGCCGCCGCGCGAATGAAGCCTTCGTCGAACAGACGCACCGCCTCGTCGCGAATGGTCTCCCAATTCTCGCTGAGGGGTTTAAGCTCCGGAAACTGCTCGACCGGGATCACCGGCTTGTTCGGCACGGCCGAGCCCGCATACATCAGCACGTTGTAGGGCGCGAGATAGGTCGAGTGATCGCCGAGTTGGCGCACGAAGCGCAGTCGCTGCTTGCCGCGGAAGTGAACGTAAATGGTCGAAGCCGCGAGCACATAGAGAATGACAAGTTGCGGCGCAAAAAGCTGTTTCAGCATTTCCCCAAATCCCGAGTGACCCAGCCGGGGACGTGATCTACTCCGACCCGGCCCGAGCTGCAAGATATTGGCGTGCATCCTGAGGCTGTTCCTCAGGTTGTGATTGGGACGGTCCCAAGCCGTGCCGCACAATTTGAAATCGTAGCTGACCCGCCGCCAATCCCCGCGTTGCGGTCGGTTTGCGGCATGCTATCCTGGCTCCAGGGTTGGAAAATCGGGGTGCGTCTTGGGGATGTGGCGGTCGTTGGCGGGCTCCGCGCTCGCGCTGGTTCTGCTTGGAATATTCGCACCCGTGAACGGCCAAGGCACTTCGCCGTCACCCCAAGGCGGCAAGCCTCCGGATCCGGAGCTGCGCGGCCAGTGGCTACGGGTCGGGCAGACATTCGCCTGCAAGGTCGAAGCCGGTAAGCGCATCACCCCGCCCGATCCCGACATCCTCAGCTTTGCCTGCCAGCGGATGGGCGCGCTCGGCGTCGGCATCTCGGAGGCCTCACTCAAGGCCGCGCTCGGCGAACCGCACCGCAAGCTGCCGCCGGCGGACAACGCCACGAACTATGTATACTTCCTCGGCAAGCCAGACCAACTTCCTTACCTCGCCGCGACCGTGAAGGCGAACCGCGTCGTCGCACTTCAGGTCAGCGGGCCGGCGCCGGTCGCCACCTACAGCTTCAACCAGGTCAATCTCGGCGACAGCACCGAGAAACTGATGGCGCAGTTCGGCGGCCCATTCCACGTCGGGCCGAGCGGGCTGGAAAAGACCGAGCTCTGGACTTACGAGCCATGGCCCTTCTCATTCGAGGTGAGGCAGGACCGCGTCACCTCGATCCGGATCAGCGATCCGACCATCAAGTACATTCGATTGCGTCCGATCAAGCCCGCGACAGCGCCTGCAGACCCTTGAAGGTGAGGCGCTTGGGGTCGGTGACGCCGGCGAGATAGAGCCGGCGGATGAAGGCGATGACGGCGTCGCGGTCGCAATCGGTCAGCGCGACGACGGCGTCGACCGCAATCTTCTGGGCTTCCATTGGGCTCACCTCGGCCTTGCGAGTAACCCCGGCCGAGTCAGGCTAGGACTCATCCGTTAAATCGGCGTTAACCGTTCTGGAACCATCGCCGATTCAGCCCGGCGGCCGTATACGCAAAACAACGCATTGGCCGTCGCCGCGCGGCCGCAATGTCTTAGCGTGCACCAAGGCTCTTCTTGAGCTGCGCAAAGTGCTTCTTCAGCCGGGGCACGGCGAAGTCGGTGAAGGCCCGTACCTTGGGCACCGAGAGCCGGCCCTGCGGGCAGATCAAATGCGCGGGCATCTCCGGATCCTCATCGCCGGCCAGCACGATCTCGAGCTCGCCGCGCCCGACCTGCTCGGCCACCTGGTACGAATACATCCGCGCCACGCCGCGCCCGGCAACCGCTGACGCCACCGCCGCATAGGTGCTGTTGACGACGAGGCGCGGCGTGAACTGGACTGTCCTGGCTGCCGATGAGCCGGCCTGTGGCGCAAAGGTCCAGGAATTGGGAAGGTGCGCCATCGCCACGATCTGGTGCTTGGCGAGATCGCCGGGTTCAGCGATGCGCGGGTGCTGCTTCAGGTAGCGGGGCGCTGCGACAACGACGCGGCTGATCTCGCCGACCCGCATCGCCACCATCGCCGAATCCGCGAGAGGGCCGATGCGAAGCGCGATGTCGACGCCCTCCTCGATCAGATTGACCGAACGGTCGAACAGCAGGAGCTTTGCCGACACTGTCGGATAGGCATCGAGAAATGCATCGAGGATCGGCCGCAACACCATCTCGCCCGACACCACGGGGGCAGTTATCGTGAGCAGGCCCCGGGGTGCCGTGCGCGGTCCGGCCGCGATGTCGTCGGCCTCCTCCAACTCGGTGAGCACGCGGCGGCAGATCGCAACGTAGCGCTCGCCCTCCTCGCTCAGCTTGATCGATCGCGTCGTCCGGTGCAGCAGTTCGGCGCCGACCCGCTCCTCGAGGAAGGCAACGGCGCGGCTGACCGCCGCCGGCGAGCGGCCGAGCTTGCGCCCTGCGGCGGCCAAGCTGCCCTCGTCCACCGCAAGGACGAACACCTTCATCGCATCCAGACGATCCATGCCTACCCGTCACCCCATCAAATTCCAGTGACAAGCTAGGCGTTCGCCCCCGCCGCGACAACCGCCGCCAAAGGCCGGTCCGGCATTCGTTCGCGCCACGTAACAGTGTCTGCCGGACAACGTGTATTCGCAGCCGGGCCGCCGCGGCGTACCTCAGCACGCAAGCCAGCCGCTGCTGGCGCAGGTTCTGAAAGCCAACAACAGGAGTCCGTCATGGGTATCGAGCAGAAGGTCGCCATCATCACCGGTGCATCGCAGGGCATCGGCGCCGCCCTGGTCCAGGGTTTTCGCGATCGCAACTATCGCGTCGTCGCAACGGCGCGGTCCATCAAGCCGTCGGGCGACGATGACATTCTCGCCGTTCCCGGCGACATCGCCGACCGGGCCACCGCGGAACGCGTGGTCTCGCAGGCCGTCGCGCGCTTCGGCCGCGTCGACACGCTGGTCAACAATGCCGGCATCTTCGTCGCAAAGCCGTTCACGCAATATACTGCCGAAGATTATGCCGCGGTAATGGGGACCAACGTCGCCGGCTTCTTCAACATCACGCAGCTCGCCATAGCCGAGATGGAGAAGCAGGGCTCTGGCCATGTCGTCCAGATCACGACCACGCTGGTCGATCAAGCGAACTCGAACGTGCCGTCGGTGCTGGCCTCGCTGAGCAAGGGCGGGCTGAACGCCGCGACCAAGTCGCTCGCGATCGAATACGCAAAGCGCGGCATCCGCGTGAACGCGGTGGCGCCCGGCATCATCAAGTCGCCGATGCATCCCGTTGCGACGCATGCCCAGCTCGGCGCGCTGCATCCGGTCGGCCACATGGGCGAGATGTCCGACATCGTTGGCGCCGTGCTCTATCTCGAGAGTGCCTCCTTCGTCACCGGTGAGATCCTGCACGTCGACGGCGGCCAGAGCGCCGGCCACTGAGCGCGGAGAAGCACCATGCCGATCGTCACCATTCAAGTGACCCGCGAAGGAACGACGCCGGGAGCGGCGTCGCTCACGGCGGAGGAGAAGGCCGCGCTGATCAAGGGATCGAGCCAGTTGCTGCTCGACGTGCTCGGCAAGCCGCTCGATTCCACCTTCGTGGTGATCGAGGAAGTCGACACCGACAATTGGGGTTGGGGCGGCCTGCCCGTGCAGGACTTCCGGCGCCGCCGCGCCGCAAAGACAGGATGATCCGCGTGTCTTCGGGCGCGCAGGAGGATGACATGACTGAACTCAATGCAAACACTGGGCACCACTCCCGGCCGCATCAGCGGCCGGGATCGGAATCGCAATCGATTTCGCGGCAAGCTTGGCGATACGCCGTGGCGGGATTGTCCGCATCACTGGTCGGGCTTGGCCTCGCCCGCTTTTCCTATACGCCGCTGATCCCGGCGCTGATCGCCGCAAAATGGTTCAGCGCATCCGACGTCGTTTATCTCGCCGCCGCCAACCTCGCCGGTTACCTCGCCGGCGCGCTCGCGGCACGCGCCTTGGCCACCCGCATCGGCGCCGTCCGCGCGCTGCGAGCGATGATGCTGCTTGCCACGCTCTCCTTCTTCGCGAGCTCTACCCCGGTGTCATTCGCCTGGTTTTTCGCCTGGCGCTTTCTGTCGGGCCTCACCGGCGGAATCATCATGGTGCTGGCGGCCTCCGTCATTCTGCCGCACGTATCGGCCGCGAGGCGCGGCATTGTCGGCGGCGTGATCTTTGCCGGCGTCGGCCTTGGCGTCGCCGCGTCGGGGACGCTGGTGCCGTTGCTCCTTCAACAGGGCTTGCAGCAGAGCTGGTACGGCCTCGGCGTGCTCTCCGCCGTGCTCACGCTCGCGAGCTGGTGGAACTGGCCTGCGGAGGCCAGGAGCGATGCCGCGCCTTCGCACCACGCGAAGTCCCATCAGGCCTCGCCCGCCGTCCGCGCGCTGCTGGTCCAGTATGGCCTCAACGCGGTGGCCCTGGTGCCGCACATGGTCTTCATCGTCGACTTCGTGGCGCGTGGCCTCGGCCAGGGCATTGCCGCCGGCTCGCGCTACTGGGTGCTGTACGGTCTCGGCGCCATCGTCGGCCCGCTCGTCACCGGCCATCTCGGTGACCGCTCGGGATTTGGACCGGCCTTGCGCGCCGCGTTCCTGATCGAGGCGGCCGCGGTGCTGCTGCCGACCGTCAGCACCGCACCAGTTTCGCTGATCGTGTCGAGCGTGGTGGTCGGCGGCTTCACACCCGGTATCGTGCCGCTGGTGCTCGGACGCATTCACGAGCTCGTGCCGCACTCGACCGAGCAGCAGCGCGCGACATGGAGCCACGCCACCACCAGCTTCGCGCTGTTCCAGGCGGCGGCAGCCTACGGCTTCTCCTGGATCTACGCGCAGACCGGCGGCGACTATCTGCTCCTGTTCGGACTTGGCGGCGCCGCCGTGGTGCTCGCGCTTGCGATCGATCTTGGGCTCGCGCTCACCACGCGCAAGGCATAAAGCGGGCGGCGGCGTGATCAAGAATACTGCATCACGCCGTCGTCGATCTTGCCGAAGCGCAAGGAGACGATGTCGAGCGCGTAATTCTGGTACAGCCGCCATGGCTGCTTCGAGCCCTGCTTCGGCATCTTCGCGACCGAGCGCTGCACATAGCCCGAGGTGAAATCGAGCGACGGCTGCGCGGTGATTTCAGGGTCGTCATTGTGCGGCATGCACTGACGGAAATTGTGCCGGTCCATGTAGTTGATGAGCCGGCAGACATATTCGCAGGTGAGATCGCATTTCAGCGTCCAGGACGCGTTGGTGTAGCCGAAGGCCGACGCCATGTTCGGCACGTCGGCATACATCATGCCCTTGTAGGTCAGCGTGTTGGCGAAATCGACGGCGCGGCCGTCGACGCTGATTTCGAGACCGCCAACGACCTGAAGCACCAGCCCCGTCGCGGTGACGATGATGTCGGCCGCGAGTTCGCTGCCGTCCTTCAAGCGAATGCCGTCGCGCGTAAAGGTGTCGATCTCGTTGGTGACGACGGCGGCACGGTGCTCGCGGATCGCCTTGAACAGATCGCCGTCCGGCACGAGGCACAGCCGCTGGTCCCAGGGATTATAGCGCGGCGTGAAATGGGTTGCGACGTCGTAGTCGGGGCCGAGCGCCATCTGCACGCCCTTGAGCACCAGCTCCTTGACCTTGGCAGGCCGGCGCCGGCTGAGCTGGAAGAAGAACATCCCCCACATCACGTTGCGCCAGCGGATGACATGATAGGCAAGGCGCGTCGGCAGATTGCGGCGCAATTTGTTGGCGACGGGGTCCTGCGCCGGACGCGACACCACGTAGGTCGGCGAGCGCTGGAGCATGGTGACCTGCGCCGCCTTCTTGGCGAGCTCAGGCACCAGCGTCACTGCGGTTGCGCCCGAGCCGATCACGACGACGCGTTTTCCCGCGTAGTCGATGTCCTCGGTCCATTTCTGCGGATGCACGATGCGGCCGGCGAAATCCGCCACGCCCGCAAACTCCGGCGTATAGCCCGCCTCGTATTTGTAATAGCCCGAGCACATGAACAGGAAATTGCAGGTGAAGCGCACGAGCTCGGTTGCGCCCTCCCCCGTGATGCGCTCGGCCTCGACGGTCCAGCGCGCGTCCGGCGTCGACCAGGACGCGCGCTTGACGCGACTGCGAAAGCGGATGTGCTTCTCGATGCCGTTCTCGGCTGCTGTCTCGCGTACATAGTTCAGGATCTGCGGCCCGTCGGCGATCGCCTTCGGATCGGTCCACGGCTTGAAGGAATAGCCGAGCGTAAACATGTCGCTGTCGGAGCGGACACCGGGATAGCGAAACAGGTCCCAGGTCCCGCCGATGCAGTCGCGCCCCTCGAGAATGACGTAGCTCTTGCCCGGGCACTTGCTCTGAAGATGATAGCCCGCGCCGATGCCGGACAGGCCGGCACCGACGATGAGGACGTCGAAATGTTCTTTGGCTTCGGTCATGGCGTTCTTCCCCCGGCACAGGATGGGCGGCGCCGCGCCGAATTGCAACCGTCAGGCGGTGGCGGCGTCATAGACAAGGGCTGTGTCGAAGTACTCGTAAAATTCGATCGCCTTGCCGTCCTTGAAGCGCCAGAAATCGACCTTCGGGGTCTCAAAGACCTTCCCGGTCCTCTTGTTGGTCCAGGCAGTTGAGCCGCGCGCGAAAACAGCATCGCCCTGGGCGACGTATTCATTCATGGTGTAGTGCTGCATGCTCCAGTCAGCCAGCAGACCGTCGAAATAGCCACGCAGCTGGGCGCGGTCGTCATAACACTTGGCAAAGGGCACCGCCGGAGCCCCCTGCGGAAGCGAGTCGAATTTGATCTGCGCGCCGATGACGCTGTCGAACCAATAGTCGACGCTGCCGCCCTTGCTGTCGTTCCACCGACGATAGGCTTCCTTGAGCAACTGAACGTTGGCTTCGCTGGACATCGCATTCCCTCCATATGCATTTGACAATGAACGTGGGAAACGCGGCCACCCGCTTCAGAAGTGGCGGGCTTGTTCTGGCTCTACCTCCGAGCGTAGCACAACGAGGCTGCAAAAAAAGCCCCGGATCGCTCCGGGGCCTTCGTGTCGCAGCTGGTTGAGATCTCAGTAGCGGTAATGGTCCGACTTGTACGGACCTTCCTGCTTCACGCCGATGTAGTCGGCCTGGTCCTTGCGCAGCTCGGTGAGCTTGACGCCGATCTTGGCGAGATGCAGCCGGGCCACCTTCTCGTCGAGCGACTTCGGCAGCACGTAGACTTCCTTCTTGTACTTGCCGTCCTTGTTGTTGGCGAACAGCTCGATCTGCGCCAGCGTCTGGTTGGTGAAGGAGGCCGACATCACGAAGGACGGATGCCCCATCGCGTTGCCGAGGTTCACGAGGCGGCCTTCCGACAGCATGATGATGCGGTGCTTGTCGGGGAATTCGATCTCGTCGACCTGCGGCTTGATGTTGGTCCACTTCAGGTTACGCAGACCCGCGATCTGGATCTCGTTGTCGAAGTGGCCGATGTTGCAGACGATGGCGCGATCCTTCATCGCACGCATGTGCTCGATCGTGATGATGTCCTTGTTGCCGGTCGCGGTGACGAAGATGTCGGCGCGGGGCGCGGCGTCTTCCATGGTCACGACCTCGTAGCCTTCCATCGCGGCCTGCAGCGCGCAGATCGGATCGACTTCGGAGACCATCACGCGGCAGCCGGCCTGGCGCAGCGAGGCGGCCGAGCCCTTGCCGACGTCGCCGAAGCCCGCGACCATCGCGACCTTGCCCGACATCATCACGTCGGTGCCGCGACGGATGCCGTCGACCAGCGATTCACGGCAGCCATAGAGGTTGTCGAATTTCGACTTGGTGACGCTGTCGTTGACGTTGATCGCCGGCCACAGCAGCGTGCCGGCCTTCTGCATGTCATAGAGACGATGCACGCCCGTGGTGGTCTCTTCGGAAACGCCCCTGATGCTCTTGGCGATCTCGGCGAAGTAGCCCTTCGGCTTCTCCTTGAGCTGCTTCTTCAGAAGCGCGAAGAAGACTTCCTCTTCCTCGGAGCCGGGCTTGTCGAGGAACGCGGTGTCGCCGTTCTCGGCGCGCAGACCGAGATGGACGTACATGGTGGCGTCGCCGCCGTCATCGAGGATCATGTTCGGGTGACCGCCGCCGTGCCAGTCGAACAGTTTTGCGGTGTAGTCCCAGTATTCGGCCAGCGTCTCGCCCTTGACCGCGAACACCGGAATGCCGGCAGCCGCGATCGCAGCCGCGGCGTGGTCCTGCGTCGAATAGATGTTGCAGGAGACCCAGCGAATGTCGGCGCCGAGGGCTGCCAGCGTCTCGATCAGCACGCCGGTCTGGATCGTCATGTGCAGCGAGCCGGCGATGCGCGCGCCCTTCAGCGGCTGCTTCGGGCCGAACTCCTCGCGGGTGGCCATCAGGCCGGGCATCTCGGTCTCGGCCAGCGAGAGTTCCTTGCGGCCGAAGTCGGCGAGCGAAATGTCCTTGACGATGTAGTCGGTGAAGCCGGGCTTCGCATTCATAGCGGAGGTCCTGTTGTTGAATTGGTCGTTCCGGGTCGCCCTGGAAAGGCGAACCCGGAATCTCGACATGATGGATAAGGATCCCGGGTTCGCCGCTGTCGCGGCGCCCCGGAATGACGTTGGTACTTAGACTGCGCGCTTGAGCGCTTCGACCAGGTCGGTCTTCTCCCAGGAGAAGCCGCCCTCGTTGTCGGGCGTGCGGCCGAAATGGCCGTAGGCCGAGGTGCGCGCGTAGATCGGGCGGTTGAGGTCGAGATGGCTGCGGATGCCGCGCGGGGTGAGATCCATCGCCTTGGCGGCGGCCTTCTCGAGCTGGTCCTCCGACACCTTACCGGTGCCGTGGGTGTCGATGTAGATCGACAGCGGACGTGCGACGCCGATGGCGTAGGCGAGCTGGAGGGTGCAGCGATCGGCGAGACCGGCAGCAACGATGTTCTTGGCGACGTAGCGCGCCGCGTAAGCCGCCGAACGGTCGACCTTGGTCGGATCCTTGCCGGAGAACGCACCGCCGCCATGCGGGGCCGCGCCACCATAGGTGTCGACGATGATCTTGCGGCCGGTCAGGCCGGAATCGCCGTCGGGACCGCCGATGTAGAACTTGCCGGTCGGGTTGATGTGCCAGATGGTCTTCGGCGTGATCCAGTCCTTCGGCAGCGCCTCGCGGACATAGGGCTCGACGATGTCGCGGATCTGCTTCGACGAGATGTCCTCGACCAGATGCTGGTGCGACACGACGATCTCGCGCACGCCGACCGGCTTGCCGTTCTCGTACTGCACGGTGACCTGGCTCTTGGAGTCCGGACCCAGCACCTTCTCGCGGCCGGAGTGACGCGCTTCCGAGATGAGGCGCAGGATCTTGTGGGCGTAGAAGATCGGCGCCGGCATCAGATCAGGCGTCTCGTTGGTGGCGTAACCGAACATGATGCCCTGGTCGCCCGCGCCCTCTTCCTTGACTTCGCCCGGCTGCAGCGCATCGACGCCCTGCGCGATGTCGGCCGACTGCGGATGCAGCAGGATCTCGATGTCGGCCTTCTCCCAGTGGAAGCCGTCCTGCTCGTAGCCGATGTCCTTGATCGCGGCGCGCACGACGCCTTCGATCTGCTCGTTGGTGACCGATGCGGGACCACGGGTCTCGCCGGCGATCACCACCTTGTTGGTGGTCGCGAGCGTCTCGCAGGCCGCGCGGATCTGCCACGGATCGATGCCGGCTTTCGGCCCCTCGCGGTAGAACAGATCGACGATTTCATCGGAGATCCGGTCACAAACCTTGTCGGGATGGCCCTCGGACACGGACTCGCTGGTGAAGAGATAGGACGCGCGCATCAGTAACCCCTTG
The DNA here is from genome assembly GCF_052588265.1 of Bradyrhizobium sp. Pa8. Lineage (NCBI taxonomy): Bacteria > Pseudomonadati > Pseudomonadota > Alphaproteobacteria > Hyphomicrobiales > Nitrobacteraceae > Bradyrhizobium > Bradyrhizobium sp. Pa8. The sequence continues at coordinate 6,510,990 of NZ_CP176767.1, forward strand.
TTCCGCCGTTAACCTGGCGGGCGTTTGCGATGTTTAACCTTGGATTATGTCAATCACGCCGTCGCGAGATGACGTAGGACTCGTCGAGAAACCAGAGCCCGTTGTACTTCCGCAGCACGTCCCGGGCGGCATCCAGAGTGCGGCCGTTTTGAGTCATTTCTGTCAATCGGTCGTCCTCGATCTGCGCCACATACACCGCCGCATTCCACGCTGCAAAGGCCGTCGAGGTTCCGATGGTACCCGTCACCTCGTTGGGCAGCGCTTCCATATCATACCTGAAGATCGAACGGTTGTCCGCATAGGCATTAAAATTTAGGTCGCGGCCCAACGATCCGAGCTCGTACTTCACCGCGCGCAATAGCTCATGACGGCTGACCGAGAAAGGATTTTCTCCAGGCCAGATCGCCTGGATCATTTCCATGCCGGGATCGTGACCATGGGAGTGGATACCGATCAGGCGCCCGCCCGGCCGAAGCGCCCGCGCTAGCGGTGCAATGATCCGCTTTGCACGGAAATTGACCGAGGACAGGGCGCGGTAGGGCTGGGATGCAATGACCAGGTCGAAGTTGGCCTCGGTCTGGCCCGGCCGCGGAATGGTCGAATCCAGCAGGAACCTGTGGTCCTCGCGGTACAGTACCAGGACGACGGGCCGCTCGTAGAGCGGCATGGCCGTGCGTGGGCTGATCGCGGCGCGCCAGTTCTGCTCCAGGAACGGCCTCAACTCGGCGATCTGCTGCTCGAACTCGCCCGACGAGGCGCCCCGTAGCGGAACCTCGTGCCAGACGGTGGCCGCCGCCGCCGCAGGCGATGCCGGCGTGAGCCAGGGCGCCTCGGAGTAGAACATGTTGGTGAAGACGAACACCGACGCCGGATGCTCGAAAATGCGGTCCGGGACCCTCTCCAGCGTCAGCCGCAGGTCCTCGAGGCTGAGCTCCTTGCCGGCCACGTAGAACGGCATGTGCGGGTAGCGCTGGTGCGTTGCGCGCAGCACCCTGGCCAGCACCGTGCCGTCGCCGACCCCCGCGTCGAAGATGCGTAGCGCCGGCGGGCGCGGATGGATGCTGGCGAGCTCCAGCGCGACGCGCTCGGCGACCACCCGCTTCTCGCTGCAGGTATGGACGAACAGCAGGTATTTTTGCCGGTTCTCGAAGAAACGGAAATTGCCGCGCGGATCGCGTTTTTCCGGGGGCACCTGGAGCCCCCGCGGCGGCGGCAGGCCGCCCGTCGTCGATACGGCGATATAGGCCTGGATCCGATCCAGCGTGTCGATCGTGATGCGCTTTCCCTCGCGCAGGCGATGGACCAGCTTCCCATCGTTCACCGCGCGCCGGCCAAACGTCGATTCCGCCATGTCCGCCTTGCGGCAGAACTCGGTGATTTGGCTGAGGATTTCGTCGTTTTTCATGAATGGGAAGGCGGTGGGCAGGAATATTGGGACCAGCGTCGTAGCAAAATCTGCCCACTGAGGGAATACCCTCCCCGCTTTACCCCACGTCCAATGACGAGCGCGTGAACCCCGGCGCACCGCCGGGCAACAAACAAGCGCTTCTCCTTCAAGGGACCACCGCCATGCGCCGCCTGCTCGTCGCGCTTTGCCTGCTCACAGCAGCCCTGTGGGCCGCGCCCGCCTTCGCGCAGGCGCGCAGCCAGCTCGGGCCGCTCTGCACGACCGACACCACGCCGCCAGACCAGATGATCGACGCCTGCAACAAGATCGTCGCGCTGAAGGTGTTTCGGGGCGAGCAGCTCGCGACGATCTATTTCTGGCGCGCGGTGGGCTGGAACAAGAAGGGCGACTATTCGAAGGTCATCGCCGACACCACCGAGGCGATCCGGCTCCAGCCGAGCCAGGCGGTCTACAATCTCAGGGGATCTGCCTATTACGACAAGGGAGACTACGACATCGCGATCGCCGATTTCGACGATGCGCTGAAGCTCGGACCGCCTGATGGCACCATCTTCCACAATCGCGGCAACGCCTGGCGCGGCAAGGGCGACTACGCCAAGGCGATTGCCGACTACGATGCCACGATCAAGCTGCAGCCCAAATCGACGTTCTCGTTCCAGAACCGCGGCATCGCGAAGGAGGCGCTCGGCGATCTCGACGGCGCGCTGGCCGACATCAACCAGGCGATCCGGCTCGATCCGACGCTGCCGCAGCCGCTGATCAATCGCACCGCGATCTGGCGCGTGCGGGGCGATCTCGATCGCGCCATTGCCGATGGCAGCGAGGCGATCCGGCTTGCGAAGGAGAAGCCGCCCGTCAACATCATGACGCCGCCGAGCAGCGTGCTGATCTCCGGCTATATCCACCGCGCGCTGGCCTATGAGGCGAAGGGCGACTACGCCCATGCGCGCGACGACTACAAGGCGACGCTGGCGATCGTGGCTTCCGATGCCGGCAGCAAGGCCAATCAGGCCACCGCCAAGGTGCGGCTGTCGCTGGTGACGGATGCGCTCACACCCATCCCGCGCGATGCGCCGTCACCGGTGCCGCAGCCGGCACCGCAGCAAACGGGCACGGCACCTGCGCCCTCGGCTACCCCGGTGACGCCTGGCAAGCGCCTGGCACTGGTGATCGGCAATGGCGCCTACGCGCATGTGAAAGCGCTGCCCAATCCGGCCAACGATGCGCGCGCCGTCGCCAGGAGCCTGCGCGACATCGGCTTCACGGTGTCGGAGGGCATCGATCTCGACCGCGCAGCGATGCAGAAAGTGACGCGCGACTTCCTGCGCGAGGCGGCGCGGACGCAGGTCGCGTTAGTGTACTATGCCGGCCACGGCGTGCAGGTCGACGGCCGCAACTATCTCATTCCCGTCGACGTCGAGCTCAAGCCGGGCGCGGGCATGACGGAGGCGATGATCGACATGGACACGATCATGGCCGGCCTCGACGACCAGGTCCGCACCAACATTTTGATCTTCGATGCCTGCCGCAACAATCCGATGGCGCAGCAGGTCGCAGCCGCCGGCACCAACCGAGGTATCGAGGGCGCTTCGGGCCTCGCCGCGCCAACGAGCCTGGGCGCCGGTGCAACGCTGGGCGCGGGCACGCTGATCGCGTTCGCCACCGCGCCCGGCCAGGTCGCGCTCGACGGCGAAGGCGCCAACTCGCCGTTCTCCGCCGCACTCTCCCGCCATCTCGGCACGCCGGGGCTGGAGGTGCAGCAGATGCTGACGCGCGTGCGGGCGGAAGTGGTCTCGAGCACGAAGAACAAGCAGGTGCCGTGGTCGAACTCGTCGCTGCTGGGCGAGGTTTACCTGGCGGAGAAGTGAGGGTGGGTGAGCGTACTGGTTTTCAAGGGTGCGACGCTGCCCGCCACTCACTCGGTGTCATCGCCCGACTTGATCGGGCGATCCAGTAATCCGAGACGCCAGTGATTCACCGAAAAGACGCTGCGTACTGGATTCCCCGCTTTCGCGGGGGATGACAGCGGCCACGTGGCAAACTTAGTTGCCCCACACTTCCTTGGCGATCTCGACTGCAAGGCCGAGCTTGGCCCACTGCTCTTCCTCGGAGAGGATGTTGCCTTCCTCGGTCGAGGCAAAGCCGCACTGCGGGGACAGGGCGAGCTGCTCCAGCGGCGCGAATTTGGCGGCCTCTTCGAGGCGACGCTTGATGTCGTCCTTTTTCTCGAGCTCGCCGAACTTCGAGGTGATGACGCCGACCACGACGACCTTGTTGCCCTTGGGCAGGAAGCGCAGCGGCTCGAAGCCACCGGCGCGGTCACTGTCGTATTCGAGGAAGTAGCCGTCGTAATTGGTGCCGGCGAGCATGGTCTCGGCCACGGGCTCGTAGCCGCCCGAAGAAATCCAGGTCGAGCGGAAATTGCCGCGGCAGACATGCGTCGTCACCACCATGTCGGCTGGCTTCTCGGCAAGCGCGTAGTTGATGACGCGCGCATAGATCTGCTGGAGACCCTCGGGATTGTCGCCGCGCTCGCGCGCTTTCTGCAACTCGTCCTGCGAGCAGAGATAGGCCCACACGGTGTCGTCGAACTGAAGATAGCGGCAGCCGGCATCGTAAAACGCCTTCACGGCCTTGCGGTAGGTCTTGCCGAGGTCTTCGTAGAACGCGTCGAGATCGGGATAGACGTCCTTGGAGATTGCCTTGCGGCCGCCGCGGAAGTGCAGCACCGCCGGCGAGGGGATCGTCATCTTGGCGGTGACGTGGGCCTGGTCGGCGGACTTCTTCAGGAAGCGGAAGTGATCCAGCATCGGATGGTCGTCGGGGAAATCGAGCTTGCCGATCACGCGGACCGCGTCATGCCGCGTCTCGACGCCTGCGAACTGGATGCCCGTGTCCGGGTGAAACATTTCGCAGCCCGTGAGCTTGGCTAGGAAATCGAAATGCCACCAGGAGCGGCGGAATTCGCCGTCGGTCGCGAGCTTCAAGCCGATCGAGGCCTGCTTGTGCACGACCTTTTCGATCTCCAAGTCCTCGATCTTGCGCAGATCGTCAACCGAGATCTCGCCCTTCTCGAGCCGGCTACGGGCTTCCTTGATCTTCGCGGGACGCAAGAGGCTGCCGACCTCGTCGGCGCGGAAGGGGGCTTTGGTTCGCTGCATTTTCTACTCCCGGGATATTTTTAGTGGGCCGCCGCCCCTGCGACGCCGAGGTGGCGCTCGAGGACTGAGGGGTCGGCCTTCAGCGCGGCGCTCGGGGCGTCGTGGACGATCGTTCCGCGCTCCAATATCACAACACGGTCGGCGAGCCCCAGAATCTTTTGCGCGTTCTGCTCGACGATGATCGAGCAGATGCCGCCCGCCCGGGTGATGGTGCCGATCGCCTTCAGAAGCTCCTCGACGATGATGGGGGCGAGGCCCTCCGTCGGCTCGTCCAGCAGCAGGACCTTCGGGTTGAGGGTCAGCGCCCGGCCGATCGCCAGCATCTGCTGCTCGCCGCCGGAGAGCTGGTTGCCAAAATTGCTCCGCCGCTCCTTCAGCCGCGGGAACATCTCGTAGACTCTCTCGACCGTCCAAGGGCCGGGCTGCGCCACCGCGGTCATGTTCTCTTCCACCGTCAGCGAGCGGAAGATATTGCGCTCCTGCGGCACCCAGCCAATGCCGGCCCGCGCCCGCTGATCGGGCCGCAAGCTCGTGACATCGGTGCCGGCGAGCGCGACCGAGCCGGAGAAGCGGCGGGTGACACCGACGATGGAGTTGATCAGCGTGGTCTTGCCGGTCCCGTTGCGGCCCAGCAGCGCAAGCACCTGCCCCTCGGCGAGGCGCAGGGACATGTTGGGCAGCACCACCGCCTCGCCATAGCCCGCGCGAAGTGCGTCGATCGCGAGCAGGTCAGACATTGACCGCCTCCTCGCCGAGATAGACGGCCTTGACCTGCGGGTCGCGCGCGACCACGTCGGGCGGACCTTCGGTGAGCAGCGCGCCCGAGACCAATACCGAGATGCGGTCGGCGAAGGAGAAAACGAGGTCCATGTCGTGCTCGATCAGGAGCACGGTGACGTCGCGCGGCAGGCTGCCTACGACGGCGAGAATGTCGTGGCGCTCGCTTTCGGGCACGCCGGCGGCGGGCTCGTCGAGCAGCAGCACGCGCGGCTTGGCGGCGATCGCGACCGCGATCTCGAGCAGACGTTGCTTGCCGTAAGGCAGCGTCACGGTCTCTTCGTTCATGACGTCGAGCAGATGGAAGCGCCTCAGGAGATCGGCGATCTCGCCGTTGACGTCGCTCCGCGTGCCCATCCTCCGCCACCAATCGCCGCCATGGCCGAGGCGCTCGGAGACGGCGAGGCCGATGGTCTCGAGCGGGGTCAGGTCGGGATAGAGCTGGTTGATCTGGAAGGTGCGCGACAGGCCGCGCAGCACGCGCTTGTGCACGGGCAAATCCGTGATGTCCTGGCCTTCGAGCAGGATACGGCCCGAGTTCGGCTTGAGCACGCCGGTGAGCTGGTTGATGACGGTGGTCTTGCCGGCGCCGTTCGGGCCGATCAGCGCGTGGCGGGCGCCCTGCTCGATCTTGAGCGACAGGTCCCGCGTCACGCGCAGCCCGCCGAACTGCTTTTCGAGATTTTGGGTTTCGAGCGCGATGGTCATGCGTCGCTCTCCGGCACGGCAACGACGGCCTTGCGTCCGGCAACCTGCTTGATGACCAGGTTCGGCACGTACAGCACCCAGCGATGCAGGCGCTGGCGGCCGACCAGCACGATCACGACCAGCACGAGACCGATCCAGAATTGCCAATATTGCGGGGTGATGGTGGAGAACACTTCCTGGAGCATGCGGAAGATCACCGCGCCGACCAGCCCGCCATAGAGATAGCCGGTCCCGCCGATCACGAGCACCAGCATCAAATCGGCCGAACGCTCGAAGGCGAACACGTCAAGCGAGGCGATCGCCGTGGTCTGGGTGAACAGCGCGCCCGCGATGCCGGCATAGAACGCCGCGAGCGTGTAGATCGCGATCAGGCGGCGGTTGACGGGGATGCCGATGGCGGCTGCGCGCAGCGGATTGTTCTTGATCGCGCGCAGCGACAGCCCGAACGGCGAATGCACGACGCGGCGAGCGAACAGGAACAACAGGAACAGCACCGCCAGCGAGTAGAAAAAGCCGGTCTTGCCGAACATGTCGAACGAGATCTCGCCGAAGATCGGCTGCATCTCGATGCCCTGGAGGCCGTCGGTGCCGCCGGTGATGTTGGAGAAGCGCTCGGCGAGCGCTTCCAGCAGCAGCGCGATGCCGAGCGTGACCATCAGCCGGGTCAGATCGACGCCGCGGATCACCAGGAAGCTGGTGGCGAAGCCCAGCACCATAGCGGCAAGGCCGGCTACGATCAGCGCGAGCACGGGCTCGTTGATGATCCCATGCAAGGCGAGGAGCCCCGCGGCGTAGGCGCCGACGCCGAAGAAAGCGGCATGGCCGAGCGAGACGATGCCGGCATAACCGAGGATGAGATCGAGCGACATCGCAAACAGCGCCAGCCGCAGGATGTCGGTCATGATCAGATAGCGCGTGGGAAATGCGAAGCCGCAGGCCAGCACGACGAGCCAGAAGGCGACTTCGCCATAGTGCCAGCGCGCCTGGCGCTGGGCGTGATAACCGACGTCGGAGGAAGCGCTCATCGGCGGCCTCAACGCGCGGCCGTGCGGCCGAACAGGCCGTTCGGGCGCCAGATCAGGATCACGATCATCATGGTGTAGATCACGAAGGGGCCCATCTTCGGCACGTAATATTTGCCGGCGACGTCACCGATGCCCAGCAGGAGCGAGGCCAGGAACGGCCCGGTGATCGAGGACGAGCCGCCGACGGTGACGACGATCAGGAAGTAGATCATGAACTTCAGCGGGAAATACGGATCGAGGCCGAGGATCTCGGCGCTCAGCGCACCGCCGAGGCCGGCAAGCCCGCAACCGAAAGCGAAGGTGAAGGCGAACACCTGCGGCACGTTGATGCCGAGGCCGCTCGCGGCACGGGGATCATCGACCGCGGCGCGCAGCCGGCTGCCGAACCGGGTCTTGGCCAGCACCATCTGGAGACCAATGGTGAGCAGGCCGCAGATCACGATGATCATCAACCGGTAGCGGCCGATGCCGACGCCGAACACGTCGAACTGGCCCTGGAGCGCAGCCGGCAAATTGATGAAGACGCGCGACGAGCCCTGGATGTAGTCGACGGCCGCGACCGACATGAACGTGAGACCGATCGTGAACAGCACCTGGTCGAGATGGCCGCGCGTATAGAGATGGCGGTAGAGCGTTCGCTCGAGCACGATGCCGATCGCAGCCGACGAGACGAAAGCGAGCGGCAGCGCGGCGAAGAACGGCCAGCCCATCCGGTTGACCAGGACCATGCAGACATAGCCGCCGGCCATGGCGAAGGCGCCGTGGGCGAGGTTGACGAAGTTCATCAGGCCGAGCGTGACCGCAAGCCCGCAAGCGAGCACGAACAGCAGCATGCCGTAGGCAACGCCATCGAACAGGTTGGTGAGGATAGAGGTCATCGGAAGCGGGTGAACCCTGGTAATCACTCGTCATTCCGGGGCAGCGCGCAGCGCTGAACCCGGAATCTCGTTTCAACAATTTTGAGATCCCGGGTTCGCGCTAATGCGCGCCCCGGGATGCCCCGCTTTCGCGGGTCACTTCTTCGTCTTGCCGAGATCCTTGACGGCTTCGAAGGTCGCGAACTCGACATTGTAGAGCTCGCCGTCGACCTTCTCGACCTTGCGGATGTAGATGTTCTGCACGATGTCACGGGTCTCGGGATCGATCGAGATCGGGCCGCGCGGGCTTTCCCACTTCTGGCCCTTCATGGCTTCGACCAGCTTGGTGCCGTCGGTGTCGCCGTTGGTCTTCTTCAGCGCCTCGTAGATGAGGTGGATGCCGTCATAGCCGCTCACGGCCATGAAGCCCGGACGGTTACCGAAGGCCTTTTTGTAGGCCGCGACGAAATCCTTGTTCATCTGCGAGGGATGCGCCGCGGAATACAGATGCGCGGTGACCGTGCCGAGCACGGCGTCGCCCATGTTGTTGAGGAGGTCGTCGTCGGTGACGTCGCCGGGTCCGATCACCTTGATGCCGGCCTTGTCGAGGCCGCGCTCGGCATACTGCTTCATGAAGTTGCCGCCCTGGCCGGCCGGCACGAACACGAAGATCGCGTCGGGCTTGGCGTCCTTCATGCGCTGCAGGAACGGCGCGAAATCGGGGTTGGCGAGCGGCGTCTTGACCTCTTCAACCACCTCGCCGCCACCGGCGGTAAAATTCTGCTTGAAGAAGTTCAGCGCGTCATTGCCCGGCGCGTAGTCGGAGGTGAGCGTCGCCACCTTCTTGATGCCGTTCTTCACCGCCCAGTCGGCGATGATGGTGGAGGACTGCGCCAGCGTGAAGCTGGTGCGCACGATGTAGGGCGAGCGCTCGGTGATGATGGAGGTGCCGGCCGCCATCACGACTTCCGGGATCTTGGCCTGGGTTGCGAGCGGCGCGGCCGCGAGCGCGGCCGGCGTCACGCCGAAGCCGGCGATGAAATTGACCTTGTCGTTGACGATCAGCTCCTGCGCGGCCGTCTTGGTCTTGTCCGGAATCGCGGCGTCGTCCTTGAGGATGATCTCGATCTTTTTGCCGGCGACGGTGTCGCCCTTCTGCTGCATGTAGAGCTTGATCGCGTTCTCGATCTGCTTGCCGGTCGAGGCCTGGCCGCCGGTCATCGGCAGGATCAGGCCGACCTTGACGGTGTCCTCGGCCTTGGCCGGCACGATGGTCGCGAGACCGGCGATGGCGGCCGCTGCTGCGGTCCAGGCGACCTTGTAAGAAAACGTCTTCCGTTCGAACATCAGATGTCCCTCCCCTTCATTCCTGACCTCTTGTGCGCCGGACCGAGTGCCCGGTCCTTGGCTCAACCTTAGCTCACGCACGCGCGATGTCGCGCCACATGGCGTCTTTCGCGCCCTTATTGTCAATCGGACGTTTGGCGACCATTCGGCGCAAGCCACGCGTCCCGATTGCCGACGACGGGGAGCGATGCCGTGGTTACGTCGGGGTAACCCGAGCATCCCGATCCTGGTCGCTCCTATTTGTACGATTGTACAAATAAAATGGACCTGTCAACGAAAAAGCCCCGCCGCCGACCAAGCCAGTTTGTCGCGCGCCGCTTGGCACAGTCTAGAAAGCGGCCGGCCGCGTGGATGGAGGATTTCGTCTTTCTTTTGCAGAATTCGGACACCGGCGCGGCTTTGGTCACCGCAAATCGGTGGCTAATTACCTACCTTGAATAAGCCTATTTTACCTTGTTGAAGACTACTCTTCCCGCGCCAGTAACCCGGCGTCCAACCTGACTGAATTCGCGCGCGCACAATGCTCAAGCCTTTCCGCTGCGCCCTCACCCTGGTTGCGCTCGCCGCGGGGCTGTCCGGCTGCGGCACCGCCAACGAAAAGCTGTCCGCCGGCATTGGCGACTACGTCCCGCAATGGGCCGGCGGCCTGCCGGCCGACGCACCGCCGCGGGCGGGCACCCCGGAGTACGATGCCTGGATGAAGGAGCGCCAACGCCTGCGCCAACTTCCAGCCGCTGAGCGGCCGAAGGAAGGGCAGGCCCAGCAGCCGACCGGCACAAACCCCGCCCGGGAAGCGGTTCGCTAGAGCGGATTTCGATCAGGCGCGATCATGACCGGACGACCAAGCTTTGCCACTCCTAGGCGCTGAAGACGTCCGCCGGATTGGTGGTTCGCCCCCCTCATAACCGTTCGCTGACCTTGGCCGCTTCTCAGGCGCTACAGAGCGTTTTGAACACCACTATATTGAAAGATCGCGCAACAGCCGGAGACGCCCGCAAAGGAAAAGCGATCATCGTCAACTATTCGGTCGAGCACTGCCTGGTAGACACCATACACGTGTCGCCGATCCGCATTCCCGGGATCGAGGAAATCGTGAAACATGACGAAACCGCCGTCGACCAGAAGTTTTTTGGTGAGTTCGGCGGCATCGATCGTAGCTTGATATCCGTGCCAGTGATCGATGAAAATGAAGCCGTACTTTTTCCCCTCCGCAGCAAGCTCGTTCATGCGTCGTGTCGCGTCCGAGACGGTGAATGTCACTCTCTCGCTGCCCGGGCGTCCTGTTAGATTCCGCTCGGCTTCAGAGCTGTTTTCGCGGTCCAGCTCGATTGTCTCGATGGAGCCGTGGCCTCGATCATGAACGGCCTGCGCCAGGATCGAGGTCGACAGTCCCTTGTTGGTGCCAGCCTCCAGAATATCTCCGGGGGCTCGGAACGCCAGATCATAAAGCTTCAGCGCATCGCCCCGCCGCAAATAGCCGGTGATGCCGAGCTCGATCAGGAATTCAACGCCCTGATGACCGAGCGGCGCGTCAGCAAGGTGCTGGTGGGACGCGTTGATGATGTCACCGCTGTAGTCGGCAAAACTGAGACGATCCAGCGGCCGCCACTGATCTGCATAGGCCGCCCCTGACGAAGCAAGGCGCTCCTTGTACTTGTGGCTTTTGGTGATCCAGGCGTCATAGTTCGGAGGGAACAGCTTGATCTTGACGACATCCAGCATATTCGACAAAGCCACTGTCATACCCCTAGCTTGTTGCGATCAGATCTCACTGCGGTCGAATAATAGAATAACACCCTGAGGTCTACAATGTTGCCGCGATCATTGCCGCAGTCCTGACGAACCGGAGCTTGCAAAACGAACTGGAACCTTCATTCGGTCAAATCTGCAAAGGCGTCACTGGACGCTGTTTTCTGGACGTGCGATTCTGGATCATGCAGCAATGATTTCCAAAATGAGTTCGGCGGACGAAAAAAGATGCCTGGTCATTGGCGCCACAGGGCTGGTCGGCGGCCATATTCTCCGGCTGCTGCTGCAGAGCGGACAACGGCCGCTCGCCCTCTCCAGATCACGCAAGAGCGCTGCAAACGTCGACTGGTATTGCGGTGACCTGGCAAAGCCTGAAGCCCTGAACTTCCCGTCGTTCACGACCCTCTACTGCACGGCCGATGCTATTCTGTTGGCGAACGCCCTTCCCCATATCTTCGATCCTTCGCTGAAGCGTATCGTCGTATTCAGCTCCACCAGTGTCATGACCAAGCGAGATAGCGAGGTCGCAGAAGAGCGCGAGTTGTTGGGAAGGCTCGCCGAGGCCGAAGACAAGATCGTGCAGGCTTGCGCACGCAACGACGTCGAATGGACGATCTTGCGTCCGACATTGATCTACGACCCTGGCCGCGACACCAATATCACACCGCTTTCGCGCCTCATCCGACGATTTGGCTTCATGCCGCTGGTCGGCGGCGGCTCGGGTCTCCGACAGCCGGTGCATGCCGAGGATCTGGCCATCGGCGCCATCGCAGCGGCATCAACCGCGTCCGCTGCGAACAAGTTCTATTCCCTCCCCGGCGGCGAGACGCTGACCTATCGTGACATGATAGGTCGGATTTTTGAAGGAATGGGGGTACCTCAGCGAACCATTTCGATTCCCGCTTCCCTGTGGAAGGCCGCCTTCGTTTTCGCGAAACCACTCTTTCCAGGTGCGAACGTGGCGATGGGCACTCGCATGACGAAAGACATGATTTTCGATTCGAAGCCTGCGTCTCAGGATTTCGGCTGGAAGCCTCGGACGTTTCATCCCCTGTTTGATCGATCGCCCGTCAAGAAACCGTCGTGATGGTCACTTGACCGCAGGGTCCTTCTGTCCGGTGTGGTTAGCCCGAGGGCTTGTCCCGAACGACGCGATCGACTCCCACGCCATGCCCTCGAAGGGTCGACCAGATCAGCTTCAGATCTGCGGCAAAGCTTTGGCTGCGGATATATTCGGCGTCGACTTCCGCCAGACGCTTGGGGTCCGTCATGTCGATACCCCGGCTTTGCGCAAGGCCCGTAATGCCGGGCAGTACCATCAGGACTCCTAATCGCTTGCGGGCTTCCACCAGTGCCGCCTGGGACGGCAAGCACGGCCGAGGTCCGACAAGGCTCATATCGCCAGCCAGCACGTTGTAGAGCTGCGGGATTTCGTCGACCTTGAAGCGCCGAAGATACTCACCAAGCGCGGTAACCGACGACGCCTCAACCTGGTGGGTCGGAACATTGGCAGTTCCCGCACGCATCGTCCGGAACTTGTAACAGGTAAATGGATGCCCGCCCTTTCCGACGCGAACCTGCGCGAAAATCGCTGGACCCGGGCTCTGAAGCCGAATGGCTATCGCGATGACGAGGAGGACCGGCCAGGAAACCAAAAGAAACAGCGCGCAGGCCGCGAAATCAAACGCCCGCTTCATCGATCAATCACTCCAACGATCCCGACGGTGGCTCGACTATGGCACGGAGGCCCGCCTTGGTCTCAACCCGAGGAGACCATCCAGCCTTCTGCAAGCTGGCAGAGCTTGCAACGAGTTCCCGCCCGATTCGATCCCAAAGCGACCGGCGCCCTGTCGCAATCACCATGGCTTTGAGCGCCTCAGGCGGTATCGAAATCAGTCGAGGCGAACGTCCCATTCCTTCTCTTAGCGTGGCAAAGATTTCGGCGATAGTGATCGGTTCCGGATCGGAAACGATGAAGGTCTGGTTCAGCGTGGCGGATCCACTGAGACAGAACAAGACTGCTTCTGACAGATTCCGGATTGATAGAAGAGAGCGTCGATTGCGGAAGGCCCCAAAGGGTAGCGGAATGGGGAGCGCCGCAATGCGTACGATCAAGGCGATATTGGCCTTGGCTCCCGGGCCGTAGACGATCACGGGCCTGAGAATTGTATACGGCACGCCAGAGCGCTTAATTTCCTCTTCCGCCTCCAGCTTTGCTCGATCGTAAGCCGTGACCGGGCACGCCTTGTCATTTTCCGTAACGACGCTATCTGCCGCCGAGCCCGCCTGGGCACCAATGGACGACATGAAAATCAAGCGTTTGACCGAGTGATGCCGACAGGCCTCTGCCAAGCCTTTGGTCGCAACACGATTGGCTCGCGTGTAGTTGCCGCTATCGACGCGACTGCGGTGGGCGATGGCGGCCAAATGCACGACGATGTCGATGCCCTCGAGCAGCGGATGCCAGTCCACTTGGGTTTCGAGATCGGGCAATTTCACCCATTCCAGATTGTTCCCCGCTCTGCCCGGCTGGCGTGAAGCCGCCCTTACATGATGTCCGACGGACGACAAGGCGGAACAAACCGCTCCACCAATGAAGCCCGAAGAGCCGGTGACCAGTATTCGAAATGGCATCCTATTGTTCCGCCCAGCTCACCACTTCCGCCGAATGTCTTAAAGCGGATACGCAACTCACGGTAAAGGTCCGATACAATCGCACGCCCGAACCATTTTGATGAGGGAGGGCTGGATTTGTCACAACCCAGCGGCCGTCCCGTCGGCAGCCCTGCCTCGAATCAGCAGAAGCATCATCGGCCGGCCGGGGCTTTTCAAAGCCCGGAATCCCGGTTCGCGCCCAGTATTGGCGAAATATGTTCCATCGTCATGAACCTGACAGCCATTCCGGCCCTAGTCCCCAAGATAGTTACCCAACAATCGGGACGTCGGCCCCTGGAACGACGATCACCCGACGAAAAGTTCCCGCCGCTCGGCCGGGCGATGATCCCGGGCCAACCTGTCGTCCACACCATTTTACAGGGTGGAACGCCCAGCGGCGCGCCGCATTGCGCTCGATTCACGAGAGAGCGGGCATGGAGGTCGATCATCCTCCGCCAATCCTCGCGGCGGCAAACAGCAACTGGCGGTTCTGCTCGATGCTTTGCGAATCCTTCAAGACACGTTCGGCATATCGTATGCACGCGGCTCTCGCGGCGGACTGTTCGGCCAACGTCCAACGCGCCGCCTCATCGATGCAAGCCGCGATGGAGCTGAGGTCTGGCGCAATTGCCCATCCCGCACCGGCTTCGCGCAGATCGTTCCACGGGGTCTGATCGCTGGTGAGCACAGGCAGCCCGACACTTAATGCCTCAAAAATGACGTGCCCGTAGTTCTCGCCTAACGTCGGAAACAAAAACAGGTCATAGCCGGCAAAGACCGACGCGATGTCCTGATGCGCGACTTCACCGCGATAGGCGACACTGACATGCGGCGGCAGCTCGTCGATGAGCCTCTGGCATTCCGCCCAATAGGACTCATCCTCCTTTGGTCCGTAGATATCGAAGGCGACGCCTGCATTCACGAGACCAATCGCCTGCAGCGCACCGGTCAGATTCTTTTTAGGCGATATGCGGGACAAGAAACAGAGGCGAAACGGACGACCACTCTCACGTGGACTCCATGCCGAAGCTGCATTCACAGGCGGCGCGGTCGCCAGATCAGATCCGACTGCTATCGAAGACGAGCCGATCGACATCGTTCGGGAAATATCGTCAGCCTCAATTTCCGTCGAAGCATGCCACATGACATCCCGGGTCACCCCAAACATCGAGGCGCCCTTGATATACGCCGATTTCCTCAGGCTCTTTAGTGTCAGGGCCCCAGGCGAGAACTCTCCCCGCGGCGCAAGCAGCAAAGGTATGCGTGGAATAAGACCGAACCGCCGAGCGATCAGGACGCGCAAGCTAAAAATCGGATCGAAAAAACTGTTGAGATAAATACAGTCGGGGCGAACCTCGTCGATCAGGGCGCGGATGGCTCGAATGGAAATGGCTCCGGGTGCAAAATATCGAACCTCGGCCTTGCCGATCTTGATCCAGGCACTTCCATCAAACTCCGGATACGGTTCGGCGTCCCCCAAGTCGCGATCGGTTGTGCCGATGAAAAATCTGATCTCGTCGCCGAGCGCTTCCGCCATGTTCGCGAGCGACCTGATCGGACCGCCTGCCTTGAAGCCCGGCAGATAGTGTCTGTTAAATGCCAACACTTTCATGATGATCTGGTTTCGCGCTGAAAATGACCGATACCGTCGCGGCAATATCGACATCTGGCAACGCCAGGTCGGAATATCCCTTCCAAGGGAACGCAATCGCGAATCCAGGCGAATGTGTCAATCGCACAACGTAGATCATCACCGGCCAATGACCGCAACCACGACGGCAGCGCCCGCAAAACGGCCCACCCGAGGCTGAAAGTCACGATGATTTACTGGGAATTGCGCCAGATGGCCAGCCTGTAGTAATCACGGACCACCGGCAACTCTCGGGTGTGGCAGGGATAATTGGAGACCTATGTTGACGGAACTGCCACTGATAAGCTTGGTGACGCCCACCTACAACCGCTCCAAATATCTGCCGGAGACGGTGAACTCGGTACTCAATCAAAGCTATCCCAATATAGAATTCATCATCGTCGACGATGGCTCAACCGACTCGACCGGTGAGTATCTCGCCACGCTTCCTCCGACGGTCAAAGTCTTGCGGCAATCGAACGCCGGACAAGTCGCAGCGTTGACGGCAGGCTGGGGCGCTTCAACCGGTACATATCTCGGTTACCTGAGCGACGACGACATCCTGCTACCGGACGCGGTCGCAACCCTGGTCAAGCATCTCGAAGCAGAACCTGAGGCGGTCGCTACCTTCCCAAACACCAATCTGATCGATCAGAACGGCAGGGTCGTCAGGGAGCGCGGGGGCCGGCCGTTTTCCCTGGCAGAGCTCGTGATCGAACAAGAATGCTACATTGGCCCGGGCGCCATCTTTCGTCGGAGCGTATATGAGGCGGTCGGCGGTTGGGACCCTCGCTGCAAGCTCGGACCAGATCGCGAATTCTGGATGCGGGTGGGATGTCTTGGCCGCATCGATTTCAATCCGGAGGTGCTGGCGCTCTACAGGGTCCATTCCGGATCTCTTTCAATCAGCGGAATCGTGTCGGACAAGCTGGTCGATGAGTTCATCTATGTTGCGGACAAGTTCTTCGATGGCCCGTTCTGTCCCAGCTCGCTGCGGGCCAGCAAGAACCTCGCGGTCGCCAACGCCAACCTCGTTGCCGCCCGCGGACATCTGCGCAATGGTCATCTGACCCGGTTTGCCCGGTCAATCATGACCGCCCACAGATACGACCCTGCAAGCCTCAATCTGAAAGCGATGTCGAGACTGGTCCGAGCGGTGATCCCCCCTGAGCTGAAGCAACCGATCGCGCGCCTGGTTGGACGCTTTCGACGCGGCACTTAATCCCGTCATGATTCTCATCGTCACAGGGCTCTGCGCAAATGGCTTTTAAGACTCCCGAGCGTCTCAGCGCCCTTCGGCTCACCGGCGCGCCAGCGGCCATGACGATCTATCTTGCATTGACCGTGCTGACCTTTCGTTTCGGCCCGTGGCCCTGGCCAGTGCAACAGCCGGGATACCTTTACCTCTATCTCACAGCGGCCATCGCCCTGTTCTTCATTGGGGCAATCGGCGGCGCCTTCGCATCCCTGCCGTGGCGGTCGCCTATCGCAAGTCATCGAGAAACTGCAACGATCAAAGTTGCGATTCTGCTCATGGTTCTCAGTGTGCTGATCCTGTCGGAGGCGCGAACCGACTCGCTCCTACCACCGGTCTCGCTTCAACTGTCGCTCGCGAACTACAACTACGATATCTTCGTTGCGAGGAATTTCACACGAGGATGGTGGACTTACTTCGAATACGCGTTCGCCCTGCTCAGCCCGTTCTTCTTCCTTGCGCTGACTGGAGCAATTCAGCATTGGCGCCAGCTGTGGTGGCCCTACCGGATTGCGTATATCTTCGCCTGTGTCACTTATCTCCTGATCTACACGCACATCGGCGTTAATCGCGGTCTCTTCCAATTGTCGGTGCTGCTACCGCTGACCTTTGGGCTATGTTACGTCTTTTCGGGACTGACCTCACGCCGCACGATCTGGATCTTGATCTCCTCCGCAGTCGTTGGCACCGCATTGTTCCTGTGGATCTTCGTTTTCTTCATTTCATTTCGCGATCCAGCCTCCAACGTAGGCCACTTCACCCCTTTGAATATCGACGCGCAGAGATCCGGAGCGATCTATGCAATCCTACCGCCGGCGCTGTACCCGGGCTACGAGACGGTCACGCGATATCTCGGCGTCGGCTACTATGGACTTTCCCTCGCGCTGACAGAAACCGACTATGGACTTGGGTGGGGACTCACCAATTCCCTGCTCGTCTTGAGGAAGGCCAAGGTTCTCCTCGGCGACAGCTGGTATTTCCATACGCTTCTTCCGGTCATCGAAAAGAAGTACGATTGGAGCCTCTGGACAACCTGGCACTCCGCGTTCACGTGGTTCATCTCGGATTTCGGCGTGTCCGGTTCATTGATCGTCGTTCTGATGATTGGTCTCCTTTATGGCCTAGTGTGGCGCAATCTTTTGATGACGGGATCCGTCGTTGCGTTAGCCTTGTTCTATCTGCTGAACACGATGGTCTTTTATTTTCCGGCCAACAATCAACTGCTGCAGTCGGCCGACACGTTTTTCGGCTTCCTGGTTCTATTCCTGATTTTCGTTGCTGGTTTTTTCCAACTGGATCTCATTAGAACGTCACCCTCAGCCACCACCGTTTTTGATCAGCCTCCCAAGGATCAGTTTTAGCCAGCCTTCGTGCGATGTCCGGGTAAGATGTCGACAGCATGGGCAACGGATCATAGAGATGCAGCCGTGACCTTCTTACGCAAACGCCCGACGGACCGACCTCCGGGCAGCGGAAATGCGGGCCGATCCGGCGGCATGGCCGTGGCCGGCAAAGTCTTCCAACTCGCGACCGGCGTCGGAATTGGCCTTCTGCTCCCGCTCAGCCTGAGTTTGCACGACGTCGGCCTGTTCTTTTTCGTCCAAGCCATCGTCAACGTAAGCGTTGTCCTCGCTCAGTTGGGACTGCCCGTGACGATCCCTGGAATCGTCTCACACGCGATGGCGGCTGGAGACACGGGACGGGCCCGGATTGTCGCCATCGAAACGATCAAGATGTCTGTCATCTCCGGCCTGGCTGTCGGATGCCTGGTCGGAATTTGTGCGTTCGCTTTCGGCCCGGCTGCCAACGCATTGAGTCCACAGATCTGGAGTCTCGTTCCGCTCATCATTCCCATGATTGCAGCCGGCGCTCTGCTTGGCGTGCTGGCAGAACTCCATCGCGCACTTTACGGCATGATGGCCGCTTCGTTCCTGCCCGCCTTTCAGGGGCTGATCGTCAGCGCCTATCTTGTATTTGCGCTCGCTTTCAAAATCCCCATGTCCATCTCACACCTTCTGACCGCCAGCGTGCTCGCGGCTATAGCCGGGATTGCGCTCGGACTGGTGCAATTGGGCCGAATGATGCGTCCTTGGCAACGGGTACCGGTCACGCCGGCGCCCCCGTCAGACATCCTCGCAGAAAGCTGGCCAAATCTCGTAACGACCATGAGTTTCGTTGCTGCGTCCCAGCTCGACATTTGGGTCGTGGGACTAGGCGGCCACCCTGCAGACGTCGCCTGCTATGGACTGGCTTTGAGAATAGGCGGCCTGTTTGCGGTCCCGCTCACGATCGTATCGCTCACGATCCTGCCCCATATCGTGACGAACTGGGCGTGTCACCGCCGCTTGTACTTGCAGTGGCTGCTAACTCTTTCAGCCACCGGCGCGACATTCGCAGCGCTTGTTGGATTTATCCCGTTCGCGGGCTTCGGACGAAGCTTGATATTGGCGATCTGGGGAGAGGCGTATGCGCCGGCCTTCGGTGCCGCGCTCATCCTGGGTCTCGGCCAAGTCATGTTTTCAGCAGGCGGCGTTGCCGGTTACGTGCTCATTCTCCTGGGCCGGCAGAAAGTCGCAATGGTCAGCACGCTGCTCGTCGCGAGCGTGACCGTGCTGCTGGCAGTTTGGGCCATGTTCAATTTCGGGATTTTGGGCGTGGCAACCGTATATGCCGCAAGTTCGACCGCGCAGGCGCTCGTGAACGTCCTCCTGGTCAGAAACTTCTTCGGGCTCACTGCGAATGCAAGACTGATAAACCCCCTGCGTGTTGGTCGACTGCTGTCTCACACGCCGAAGAGCTCGCGAAGCACGCTGTCGAAATGACCGAAAAATTGACAGTATCGACGAGGGCCACGGCGTTCCTGTCGTCCGTCTTGGATGATTTCCAGTCAACGCATGAGGCGCGGGACGCGTTGCGGATGACCGGCCAATTGCCCCATCAGACTGTTTCTGGTAGTCCTGCGCCCATGCAATCCGGGACGCTTCTGAAGTCGGTAACGCTAGTGCTGGGGCTGCTGGCGGTGTATTTTCCGGTCGCGATCTACCTGAAATATTCCTACACCCCGCGGCCGGAGCCGTCAGTGATCCGAAGCTTCTTGCTCGCCCCGTTCGCAAAGGTTGACGGCGATGGGCATGCGTATCAGGCATCAACGGAGTACATCGCATCGCTTGACGCGCTCGCTGACTCCGCCGACGCCCCGACAAGGTCTCCGATCGTGATCTACGAAAACGAAAAGCAACTCGGACCCGCGCACAGCTCGCACGAGGATATCGAAAAGACGGGTGGCGGACGATTCTCGCATTGGCGAGGAATGGGAATCATTTTCTCGACCAGCGACACCACCAATCCGAACACAAACGGCAGGCGGTATACCATCGTTCGACCGAAGTGAGATCCTTCAGCGCGACTGCCGCTTGCCATTAGCCGGATAACGCAATTCGGACAACCAGCCGACGATCTTGTCGATCTGCTTCTTCCGATCGAATTCAGCGGTCGCAAGCTCGCGTCCGCAGGCTCCCATCGCGCGCCGCTCATCCGGCGTCAAGCTCGCAAGCTGCACGACGGCGTTGGCGAGCCCTTTCGCATCGCCGGCGGGGCACACGAGACCGGCTCCTGCCTGCTGGACCAGCGTCGCGCCCTCGCCGTTCATCATCGCGAGCACCGGAATGCCGGCGGCGAGATAAGTCTGCAGCTTGGCGGGAATCGTCGAGGACAATACCGGGTCCGGCTTCATAGAGACGAGCAACGCATCAGCGTGGGTAAAAAATGACGGCATTCGCTCGACTGCAAACCGCCCAAGCATCAAGATCACGTCACCAAGGCCACGCCGACCGATTTCGGAAGCGACCCAATTCGACATGCGGCCGTCGCCGACGAGGACCCAGCGGAAATCCGGGCGGCCGCGCAAATGCTCGGCTGCGTCGAGGATTGCTGGAAAGTTCTGCGCGTCGCCGATGTTGCCAGCGAACATCACCGTGAATTTGCCATCCGCCGGCGGAACCTCGAGCGCCGCGGCCTGATCGCGCGCCTCGTAGATCAGTTCAGCCCAGTTGGGAAAGTAGACGATGCGCTCCGGATGATCGCAATTGGCGGCAATGCGCGGCACAAAGCTGCGCGACTGCGCCAGGATCAGATCGCAGCGATTGTAGATGAACCGCACCAGACGGCCGATCAGGGCCAGCAACCGGGGCGACCTCACCACACCAACGGCAGCAAGCGTTTCGGGCCAGAGATCCTGCACCCAGAAGGCGACGGGGACGCGTCGCAGCCGACGCAGCAATATCGCCGGAATGCCGACGGTGACCGGCGACGGCTCGAACACGAAGATGCAATCGAATGGCGTCGATCGGAGCTTGATCGGACCGAGAACGCTCGCCGTCACGACGAAGCTCAGATAGTTCAGCAAAAGCCCGGTCCCTGCCGATCGAGCCAGCAGAGGAACGCGCAATATCCGCGCGCCCTTGTATTGTTCGAACCGTTCGGGCGCTGCGTAGAAATCCGCAAATCCGGTGCGATTGGGATAGCTCGGCGTCCCGGTCAGGATCGTGACCTCGTGACCTCGCGCAACGAGATCTTCCACGAGATCGTTGATCTTGAAATTTTCCGGCCAAAAGTACTGGCTGACGACAAGCAACTTCAAGGAACACCAATCCAGGCTATCTTACGGTGCTGACGCCCCGCGGCGTCCGGCGCAATGTCTTCTAGCGATTCGTTCTCCAGACAACCCTTTTGACGTAATCGGTATAGCTATGAATGATGCGGACGACCTTGTCGGACACGTTGGGAGTCGCATAGTCGGATACGAGACGGAGGGCGCGATCCGCGCCACGCTCCCGCGCATCGAGAATCGCAATTCCCTGCATGACGCGGTCCACGTCGAGCCCGACCATCATCGCGGTGCCCTCCTCCATGCCTTCGGGGCGCTCGTGTGCCTCTCGAATGTTCAGCGCCGGGAGATCCAGAATCGACGCTTCCTCGGTGATGGTACCACTGTCTGAAAGTACGGCGCGGGCTCCGATCTGCAGATTGACATAGTCGCTGAATCCAAGCGGCTTCAGCAGCTGGACTTCCGGCCGGAACGACATGCCCCGCGCGTCGATGCGCTTCTGGGTGCGCGGATGGGTCGAGACGATGACCGGTAGGTTGAACTGCGCGGCGACCGCATTGAGCGTCTCCCGGAGCTTGGCGAAGTTCGTCTCGGAATCGACGTTCTCCTCCCGATGCGCGCTGACGACGAAATAGCGGCCGGTCTCCAGCCCTAGCCGTGCCCGCACGCCGGAAGCATCGATCTGCGGACGGTAGTGCTCCAGCACTTCGAACATCGGGCTCCCGGTCTTGATGACGCGGTCGGGCGCCAATCCCTCGCGGAGCAGATAGTCGCGGGCGATGGTCGAATAGGTGAGGTTGATATCCGCGGTGTGATCGACGATCCGTCGGTTGATCTCCTCCGGAACGCGGTCGTCGAAGCTGCGGTTGCCCGCCTCCATGTGAAATATCGGAATCCTGCGACGCTTGGCTGCTATCACCGCAAGGCTGCTGTTCGTGTCACCGAGGATGAGCAGCGCTTCAGGAGCCCGTTCCGCCAGAACCCGGTCCGTCGCGATGATGACGTTGCCGATCGTCTCGGCCGGCGTCGCTCCCGCAGCCCCGAGAAAAACGTCCGGCTTCCGGATGCCCAGATCATCGAAGAAGATCTGGTTCAGCTCGTAGTCGTAGTTCTGCCCGGTATGGACCAGCGTGTGATCACAGAATTGATCGAGCTTGGCGATGACGCGCGACAGCCGGATGATCTCGGGCCGGGTGCCGATGACGGTAACGACTTTCAGCTTGCCAACAGTCATGAACCCGACATCCTGCATCTCATACGTCGCACCATGACGATCACCCACCCGTTTCGGGCAGCACCGGCGCACCCGGGCCCATCGGGCCTACCACCCCGCCTCGTCATCCTTCGTTGACAGGCGTGCGGCCTGCAACAACGGTGCGGATGTAATCGAGGCTATCGAGCAGCTTGGCCATGCCGGTGACTTCGAGGCGGTCGGTATTGTGAGAATTATAATCCTCGCTGATCGAGATCTGCGTTTCGCCCTCTTCGTAATATTTCGTGTAATTCAGGTCGCGCAGATCAGGCGGAACGCGGAAGTAGAGATCGAGATCCTGCGCGTTGGCGCGCTCCTCCCTGCTCAGCAGCGTTTCGTACAGCTTCTCCCCGTGACGGGTGCCGATGATCTGGATCGGGTGATCGGGACGGCCAAGAACCTGCACCATCGCCTTGGCAAGAACCTCGATCGTCGCCGCCGGGGCCTTCTGGACGAAGATGTCGCCATTGTCGCCATGCTCGAACGCATAGAGCACGAGATCCACGGCGTCGCCGAGCGACATCATGAAACGCGTCATGTTCGGATCGGTGATGGTGATGGGCTTGCCGGCGAGGATCTGATCAACGAACAGTGGGATGACCGAGCCGCGCGAGGCCATGACGTTGCCGTACCGCGTACCGCAAATTACCGTCGATCGCGCATCGAGATTGCGCGACTTGGCGACCATGACCTTTTCCATCAGCGCTTTGGATATTCCCATCGCGTTGATCGGGTACACTGCCTTGTCGGTCGAGAGGCAGACGATGCGCTTGACGCTCGACGCGATCGCCGCCTCGAGCACATTTTCCGTTCCCACGACATTGGTCTTGACCGCTTCCATGGGATGGAACTCGCAGGACGGCACCTGCTTCAGCGCGGCGGCATGGAACACGAAATCGGCGCCGCGCATCGGGCCGAGGAGGCTCGAATAGTCGCGGACATCGCCAAGATAGAACTTGAGCTTGTCCGAATTATACAGCTTGCGCTGATCGTCCTGTTTCTTCTCGTCGCGGCTGAAAATGCGAATTTCGCGAATGTCTGACGAGAGAAAGCGACGCAATACTGCGTTGCCGAAAGACCCGGTGCCACCCGTGATGAGCAAACATTTGTCTTCGAACATAGACGTTCCCAAGCGATCTATCCAAAGTTGGCGGCGTTGCGAGCATCTTGGTGTCGAACTCGACCCAGCCTTCCGGAAACTGCTACAGAACCCCCCGCGCTTCCGCAACCGCCGAGTGCCCTCATATCGGGGCGATGCGGGGTTTAAACGCAAATTGGGCCGTCAGGGGCATGGTTCGGGCGTATCCGAACCAAATTCAACTGGATCGCGCATGTGCCTGCCGCATTACCGTCGCCCGCGCCAGCCCGTCATTTGGCCCCGAATGTGGAGAATCCCCCGAAGGAACGGTGCAAGGGCCGTTTCTGCCATCCCGGGGCAAGCGCGGCTGCCAGGAGAACCGGAAGCTGTGTCGGCCCGACGACTCTCTCAGCCTTGACAAGACATGTCGCATATGCGGCCGGGAGCTGGATTTCGGAAAGATATTGGGTCGGCCGATAGAATGCGGGCACCAGCGCCATGCTGAACGAAGCCCGGTCCTGCGGAAGTTCCACCGAGATGCTTTGATCGAGGGGCTGCCATATGCCTTCGCGCCTCGCGTATTGGAATGAAACCGTCGTCCTGCCCGGCCGGCAGTTCTCGCCACCGAACGTCAGCAGGATTCGGTCTCCGTCAGACCGCACATTCCATTGCAGGCCCTGTTCGCCGAGTTTGGGGGTCATGCTGTCCGGGGCACTTTCGACAAGCGCGCGATGCCTGTCCGGCAGTGGCAGATCAAAGACCGCGTTCCCGCCTGCGGAGGGCTTTGTGATCAGCACAACCGGCTCTCTCGGCGCCGCCAGCAACGCTTCGAACTGATGCCGCAGCGCGCGATCCTGATACATCGTCATGCCGGCGTATACTGAAATCAGTCCGACCAACACGATCGCCGCAACGATCAAGAAGCACGGCAAAACGCGACGAAGCCGCGACCATTCGAAGGGAACGCTGAAAAACGAGATAACCGCCAGGATCCAGACGAACTCGAGATGAAAGACGTGCCGGACCGAAAACTGCACCACCGGGTAGGTCAGAAGCGCGCCGAACATCAGAAACAGAGCGAGCGTTTCACGCGGTCTGACTGCCGCCTCGCGCCAGAAGAACGCGACAAATCCTGCTGCACATATGATCGCAATCCATGAGTTCGCCAGGCGATCGTAGAGCCGGTTCAACAAGCGTGCGATCCACGGGGCCGCACGCACCGGAACACCTGGGTCCACATTGACACGCCCAGGCGCGACGAGTTCCGGAAACACGATGACCCAGGCCGCGGATTTCAGCGCTTGCGTCGTCACGTCCCCAGCGAAATAAGGAAGCCAACTGAGCACATAAGAACCAGATCGTGTTATGGCTTGGGAAACCGTGTGGCCAAGCTTGCCTTCGCCCGCGTCCCAATCCGGATCAGCAGGACGCAAGTCTGCGGCGACGGACGACAGCGTGAGCTCGTCTGAATAACGCGCTCCAAGCGAATATGGCACAGGCCCCAAATCCAGATAACTCTGGAATGGATCTGACAAGCCCTGCATCAGCAACGTGCCGGATGCTCCGGCCTTTCCGACCCCCAACAGCGGCGCGGCAGAAAGCAAGGCTATCGCGGCGAAAACGGCGATTGTTGCGATACCGACTTTCCATCTTTTCGGTCCCGAACCGACCACCAATGCGATGCTTCCGATCGGCAACAGGATGAAAACGTCGGAGCGAAAGCCGACTCCCAAGCCGACCGTCACGCCAGACAGGGCCGCCCACAACAAAGCCATGCGCGGCGACTCGGCGCGGATGGTCAAAATCAGAAAGACGAGAGCCCAGATGAAGAATGGCGCCTTGGAGAAATCCCGAAAGTACGGAACCATCGACAGCATGACGGGCGACAGAGTCAGGAGAACTGCCCCTGCCGCAGCGGGCCATCTCGCAAAAAAAAGACGCACGAGCACGAAGCAACCGCACGCATAGGCACCGACCAGCGTCGAAACCAGCGGCCAAAGGTTCGCGTAGCGAATTGACGTCACGCGCCACAAGGCAGAGACCGCCCGGCCCAGATAGAGCTGCGAACGAAAGAAGATGCCGGCCGGCTCTTCCGGAGCGATCCCGATCGTCGCGCAGTCGAACACGGTGCTGCGCCCCGACAGGAAATCGATCATCGGCGAGGGTGCGACCGGAGAGCGCACGAAGCCGTGGCCGCACGCCGAATAGACCATCTCCGGCATGAATGCCTGATAGAAATACAACATGTTCGATTGGTGGAGCACGGCAGCGCCCAGCAGCGCACCCAACAGGGCGAACCCCACCCCGAGAACCCAGTCGGGGCGGTCAGGCATCGTCACGGAATTTCTCGACATTAGTGGGAGACTCACAATCGGGTCGATCTGGGTCCGATCTCCGGAACGGTTCGGCGGCAATACGAGCGCAAATTCGCAAGGCCTGAGCGGACCGTTTATACGTCGATCGGGGCATCGACAAGTGAGCGGGCCGCAGTCTCCGCCGCAGGCCCGACGGCCCATTCCGGGAGCATCCGTACGGACGTCGGCGACTTCGCCGCCGCGCGGTCCCCGGAAACCAGCATCGTCTCCCCTTCTACAGCGACCGGCTTTCAAGTACTGTCCGCGCTCGTCTTCCTGACATCCCTGATGGAGTTGTAAATGACGCTTAGGGTCACGGCGCGCGAGTTCTTGCGAGGAACACTTCATCGTCTTGGCCTGACGAGAGTGATCGACTGGGTGCGCCAGGTCCGGGGAAACAGATTCGCCATCGACAAGCGCGCCCCCGTGCGGGATCGCTTCGCTGCAATCTATCAGAACGAC
This sequence comes from Bradyrhizobium sp. Pa8, assembly GCF_052588265.1. NCBI lineage: Bacteria > Pseudomonadati > Pseudomonadota > Alphaproteobacteria > Hyphomicrobiales > Nitrobacteraceae > Bradyrhizobium > Bradyrhizobium sp. Pa8. Next base: position 6,537,314 of record NZ_CP176767.1, read on the forward strand.
CTCTGGAAGATGAATGAGGGCCAGCCCTCTTCGGGAGCCGGGTCAAGCGAGCACTCGGCGCAGAATGTCATCGCGACCCTTCCGAAAGTCGTATCCGAGCTCGGCATATCGTCGCTGCTGGACATCGGCTGCGGAGACTTCACCTGGATGAAGAAGATAGAGCTGCCTTGCTCATACACCGGTATCGATATCGTTCCATCCGTCATCGCGAACAACCAGAAGCAGTTTTCCACGTCGCAGCGGAATTTCATCTGCCTGGACGCCATCACCGAGGACATTCCGGCTGCGGACGCGGTGCTATGCCGGGAGGTGCTGTTCCACCTGAGTTTTGCCGACAGCATGAGCCTGATCAGGAACGTCTACAAATCGGGGAGCAGGTTTTTCCTGACGACGACGGAACGAGCGACCGGTTACAACTCCGACATCGACAGCGGCGACTTCCGCATTCTGAATCTGCAGATTTCTCCATATAATTTAGGGCCGCCAGTCATGGAGATTGCGGACGACTCAGTCAGCGTCGGCAGGATTATCGGGGTCTGGCGGCGCGAAGATTTTCCTGCCTGGGCGAAAAGCCATTCGGACCGTCCTGCGTCCTGACCCCGTCCGAAGTGCAGGACGTGGTGGCCCGCGAGCGGCGCCACCTCCGCCCGGTTGCCAGGCGCTCCCCTCGCCCCTATTGAGGCCGCTCGCCCCCTAAGGAATCCGGTGAATGACTTTGATGGACAAATGGCGAGCGATTGCCGGTCGCGCCGAAACTCCAGGCGGAATCGGCATCCTGCTTTGCCTGTACATCGTCACCGCCTGCCTCTCCCTGATCGCCGTCACGACTTTCAGCAGCCATTATTTCAGTGCCGCCGCATTCCATATTTTCTACGACCCGGCTCGATTTCCGGTGGCAGCTGCAGTGGTCGCGGCCTTCGCCGTCGTCGGGATGTTCTTCCTGGTAGCCCGCTTCAGTTTCGGGTACATCGTCGGATTCTATCTTTATTCGATGATGCTCGGCTATCTCTGGCTCAATTGCTTCAGCGACTTGAACTACGATCACCGGCTGGCCGGATGGTCTGCGGCATTCTCGGCTGGGGCGTTTCTTGTCCCCGCCACGCTGATCGTCTCACCCGTTGGCCGGATATACGAGCTGCCCGCGCGCATGTTCGAGCATTTGCTGACGCTCATCCTGCTGTTGTCCCTGGCGACGATCATCGCGGGTGCAATCTACAATTTCAGAATTGTGGCCATCGAGGATATCTACCGCTACCGCGATAAGCTGGATTTTCCTACCGGTCTCAGATACGCGATCGGGATCACCACGACTACCTTGCTGCCCTTCGCATTTGCCTGCTTCGTTGCGCGAGGAAACATCTGGCGCGCCGGCGCGGCGCTGGTTCTCTCCCTGCTGTTTTACCCGATTACACTGACCAAGTTCGCTATTTTTACGCCAATGTGGCTGGTGTTTGTTGCCGTTCTCGCCAGATATTCGAGACCCAGAACAGCAGTCATTCTTTCCCTTTTGCTCCCGATGCTCGCAGGACTCCTGACCTCCGTTTTCGAGGTGCTTCCAACCCTCTTCTACACAGTCAATTTTCGGATGGTGATCATCCCGTCGAACGCTTTCGATATCTACAATGATTACTTCTCCAGGCACGAGCTGACCTATTTCTGTCAGATCGGATTCCTGAAGCGGTTCGTTCCCTGCGCCTACAACGAGCCCCTGTCGATCCTGATGAATCAAGTCTATGAACTCGGATTTCTGAATGCGTCGCTGTTTGCGACCGAAGGAATCGCCTCCGTCGGCCCCATGCTCGCACCCATCGCGGCGTTCGCATGCGGATTGGTCTTCGCGTTCGGCAACCGTCTGTCCGCGGATCTGCCGTCCAATTTCGTCTTGATTTCCAGCGCGATCCTGCCGCTGGTCTTTGTCAACGTCCCTCTATCGACTACGCTTCTGACGCATGGGGCTGGGGTACTCTTTCTACTCTGGTATGTGACGCCGCGCGCGATGTTCGAACGATCATCTGCACCATGAAGGCTCCGCCGCTCACCTCCCGAGGCGAGGTTCGCTAAAGCATGACGAGGTAGGGATCCTTCCTCGGCGTGCGCGAAGGCGATCGCGAGGCTTTACCCGTTGCCGACGGCCACCAGCGAGACACGGTGCACACCAAGTCCGAGCAGGCGCTTGTCGCCGCTTGCGGCATTCAAGTCGCAAGGCCAGAGCGGCGTGCAGCCGTCGAGCTGAAGGCGAACCCGGTCGGATCGAAGCCGGAGTAGGCGCTCCGGCACGCGGCCTTCGAGCACGACCACGTCCCCCTTCTGCCTGCGTTCGACGTCACGGCGGCGCCGTTGACGCGCAGCACGGCGTCGTCGACCGCGGCCTAAGAGATCGCGGGTGCAACTTCCCAGCGCACGGTGTGGTCTCCGCCCCGGTCTAAGGCATGCACAGATCTGGTGGTGCGGCGGCTTGACTCGGGTTGGCCGCGGGGGATTCCAGAATCGGAAGTCTGTGTGACTTCTATTGCAGCACTCCGTGGTTGGACGGGGTGCCGTGATGTCGTCACGGATTGACTGGACGCTGGACCGGTTCGGAGATTGTCGTCTCGATAAAGGGGCGGCGCTCGTCGAACGCATGGTTGCGGGCAGAGCTGTCTGCCTGCGGCGGGCTTTCCCGGGGGATCGCGCGCTGGAGGTGCGGTTCAACCGCTTTCTTGGCCACGACAAGGTGAGAGGGAGCGGATCATCGAAAGCTGGGGCGAAAACACGGTCGCGGCAGTAGAAGGCCATCATGTGCTGGCCATCCAGGATACCAGCGAGATTGACTTGACGCCGCGACGCCGGCGCGGGCTCGGAGAAATCGGCAAAGATCGCCAGCCAGGCCGAGATGTTGAGAATCGGCTCTATGTTCCAGTTGTGTGGTGATCCTGGTGCCACGGATATTCCGCGAGCTGAAAGGGCTCGTCTGGCGGGTTGTTGAAGTCCGGCCCATAGAGCGAGAGAGCGAGGCCATGAGTCCCAGAATTTCGGGCGAGGAGCACAGATCGTAGACGGTCCGGCTGTCGAGGTGACGGACGCGCAGACTGAACGGGCAATAGCGCGTCAGCGTGGTTAGCACGCGATCGAGAATGGTCTGGCGCGCCTGCTGCACCTGCTGCGGATCAAAGGCGGTGAACGGCCCCTGGCGTCGAAAGGTTTCGATCTCCGCGGCGGAGAGTGAAGGCATCGATTTTGGCGAAATCGGTCTCGGCCTAACGGAAGGCGCTACGGCGATAGGTTCGATCGCGAAAAGTCTAACAGGATCGGCGGGCATATCCAAGCGAGCACCGGGAACATCATCCCGGGTAATGAGGTCGCGCAGACGGCGATAGGCATCGCGGCCCTGAACTATGTTGCGCTCGGCTGCGCGCAGCAGATCCGCGGGAGCCCCGGCGATCTCGCACCAACCTTCCGCAATGGCGTGAGCTAGCGCGGAGGCGGTATTCTCCCGCCCCAGTTCGACGATCTGAATCCCCGTGTCGAAAAAGCTTGCCCGCGGAACGCAGAACTTCAACCTGTAGTAATGTGACTAGATTAGCGCCACCACGGAGACGCATTGCGACAGGGCACACATGGCAGCGTGGTAGCTGCCGGTAACGACAAGGCAGCAATCGCCGGCCCGTGCAACGATGTCCTCGGGCGCAGCAAGTCCGCGGTGGTCATCGACCCGCTCCGCCAAGTCGTCCAGCGTCTCACGGATGGCATCCGCGTCGGAAGGCCCGAAGGCCGAAATCGGAACGGGGACGATCAGCGCGTCCAGATCAGCGACCGCGCCGCGCAACATCTTGCGCAGGTCGGTTGTGGCAGGCCCGACGCTGGCATAGTCGGCACAACGCACGTCGATGCCAGCCCCCTGCCCAGCACCTCGGGCCGCCTGGCCTGCGCGAACTCGATAGCCTCGTCGCCCACGATCACCACCCGGCGCCTGCGCCTGCGCGACATTCGCCTCCGTCCTGATCCAGCGTCTCGCAGCCCGGCCAGATGCCGCGCAGCCTTGCCACGATGCCTTCAAAGATCGCCCGATCGCCGTGATTGCTGTTGTCGGCGAAATCATTTCCGGATTCGACGAGCAGCTTGACGGTCATCGGGCCGCTCGGAGGTCCTGCGGCTTGGCAGATTAGTGTTGTGATACTTGCCTAATCCACGAACACCACGGTCTTGCGGCCATTGAGAATGACGCGGTCGTCGAGATGGTAGCGGATCGCGCGGGCCAGCACGCGGCGCTCGATATCGCGGCCCTTGCGGACGAGATCCTCCGGCGTGTCGCGGTGGCTGATGCGCTCGACGTCCTGATCGACGATCGGGCCTTCGTCGAGGTCGCGCGTGACGTAATGGGCGGTAGCGCCGATCAGTTTGACGCCGCGCTCATGGGCCTGGTGATAGGGCTTTGCGCCCTTGAAGCCCGGCAGGAACGAGTGGTGGATGTTGATGCAGCGGCCGGCAAGCTTGGCAGACAGATCGTCCGACAGGATCTGCATGTAGCGAGCGAGCACGACGAGATCGGTGCCGGTCTCGGCGACGAGATCGAGGATCTGCGCCTCCTGCTCGCGCTTGGTCTCCTTGGTGACAGGCAGATGGTGGAACGGGATGCCACCGAAGTCGAGCCCGGCATAGACCTCGCGCGGATGGTTGGAGACGATTGCGGTCGGGACCATCGGCAGCTCGCCGGTGCGCCAGCGATAGAGGATGTCGACCAGGCAATGGTCGGACTTCGACACCAGCAGCATCACCTTGCGATGCGCGGCACGGTCGCGCATCTGCCACTCCATGCCGAAACGCTCCGCGATCGCGGCAAAGCCGGTCTGGAGCGCCGACAGTTCCACGGCGAGATCGGCCGCGGTGAACACCACGCGCATGAAGAACTTCTTGGTCTCGACGTCGTCGAACTGCTGGGCATCGAGGATGTTCTGTCCGTTGTGGGCCAGGAAGGTCGACACCGCCGAGACGATGCCGGGACGATCCGGACAGGACAGGGTCAGGACATATTGATGATCGGGCATGGCTCTTGATGAAGGTTTGGGCGGCGACTGCGGAGTGACCCGCGATTTGCGCCCTGCTCTATCACCAACCCCGCCCTTGCGCCAATTCCAAGACTTGATCCCAAGACTTGATCCCAAAGACTTGCGTCAGCATAAAGCGCGGAGTCAGGATGAACGGACCATTGCAATTTACCGCCGGAGCACACCCATGGCCGACCGCTTGAACGGCTACCGCATCCTGATCCTGGAGACGCGCGAGGAGGCGCAGTTTTCAAAGCTTCTGGCGGAGCAAGGTGCCGATGTCGTGCAGTGCCCGATGTTCACCATTCACGACGCGCCCGATCCCGCCCCGGTCGAGGCCTGGATCCGCCGCGCCATCGACAAGCCCCTTGACGATCTCGTGCTGATGACCGGCGAAGGCCTGCGGCGGATCATGAAGCTCGCCGTCGCGCGCGGGCTCGACCAGGCTCTCGTCGCCGCGCTTGCCAAATCGCGAAAATTCACCCGCGGCCCGAAGCCCGGCAAGGCATTGCGCGAGATCTCCCTCGATGCGCAGCAGACCACGGAGAAGCCGACCACCGAGGGCGTGATCGAAATGCTGGGCAGGCTCGACCTAAAGGGGCGACGCGTCGGCCTTCAGCTTTATCCGGACAAGGACCACAGCGCACTGACCGGCACGCTTGCCGCGCAAGGCGCCGATGTCGATACCGTGCTGCCTTATGCCTACGATTCCAAGGCAGCGGATGCCAACATCGTCGCCGCCATCGACGACATGGCCGAGGGGCGGATCGATTCCATCGCGCTGACCAATCTTGGCCAGGTCCGCCGCCTCATAGAAGCCGCGAAGGCACATGGCAGTGAGGCGAAGTTGCGCGCAGGGTTGGAGCGGACGCTGATTGCGTCGGTGGGTCCTGCGGTGTCGGGAGAGCTCGCCGCGCATGGCCTGCGCACGGACATCGCGCCGGCGGAAGACCACTATTTCATGCGCCCGCTGATCTCGGCGATGGCGGCAGCGCTCGCCGAGAGACGGCCAAAGGTGGCGGGTTAGTCACCAGCCGACGATGCTTAGCTCGCCACCTGCGAGGCGGCCGACATCAACTCCTGAGGGCTCGGAGCCCCGAACATGCGGTGGCCACCTTCAGGAACCTCGGTAAAGGTCCAGCGCACGATTCCCTCGCGATCGAGCAGGAACTGGCCGAACAGCTGGCCCTGGCCGGTTGCCGCCATGCGCTGATCGGCCTCCATCATCTCGTAACCGTCCTTGTTGTTGAGGTACTCGGCAGCCGCCAACCGATTCATCGACCCCGACGTTTCGCCGGGCACATCCACCTGCATGCTCTTGACGACGTCCATACCCACCTTGCGCGGCCACTCGGTTTCGTTCTCCGTGAACTCGATAGTGGGCAGGCCGAACGCGCGGTGCGAGACCCGCTCGGGGTCGGACGCGGCGAGCAGATTAGGCAATGGATGATAGCGGAAGTAGAGCCGCGCGCGCTCGATGGGCGTATTCACGACCGTGAGACTTTCGACGCCCTTGTCGCGCAGGGCTGCGTCAAGTTGCGCTTGTGCAGCGATATGGCGCCGACAGAACGGGCAGTGCAGCCCGCGAAACAAGCCAATCAATATCGGGCTATGCCCGCGAAAATCCTGGAGCGCGATCGTTCCATCGCGTGTGATGGCGTCCAGCACGATGTTCGGCGCGCGATCGCCCGGCTGAAGCGGTCCGTCGACATGAAGTTCTGACATAGTTGAACTCCTTCATATGACCTAGTCAAGAAATGGCAGCACGATCAGCCCGGCGGGATCAAGCCCGTGGCGAGCGCAGACATCATGGGCCAGCGCGAAATATCGGTCGGCCTCGGGCATGTCGCCTCGATCAAGGCTCAGCGTGGCGAGACCATCATAGCATGGAAACAGCTGCTGCGGCTCACCGGTTTCGTTCGCCACCTCGATTGCCTCATTGTAGCAGAGGGCGGCCAGCTCGGGGCGGAAGTGGCATTGATGGATTTGCCCGAGAACGATCAGGGGCACGGAGAGATGCTCGCGCTGATCGAGTGCCCGGTCGATTTCGATCGCCTTCTCGGCGGCCGGTACTCCTTCCTCGGTACATCTGTCCGTGAAGGTGCAACAGGCAACGGCAAAATTGGCAAGAAGACGCGCCTGGAAGCCGAGATCCCCGATCCGACGCGCGACATCGAGTCCACGCCGGCAGACCTCCACGGCTTTCGCCGGGTCGACGATCGTGTAGAGCACACCGAGATTGGTGTAGCCGCGGCAGGCTACGTTGAGGAGGCCGGCGGTTTCGGCGGCTGCAACGCTTTGCTCCACCTCGCGCACCGCCTCCTCGTGTCGTCCAAGCCGCGCCAGCGCAACGCCCTTGGTGTTGAGGGCCTCCGCAATGGCACGTGCCGCCTCGAGCCTGCCCTGCTCGTCCGCGGCCGCCGGTACCGACCGTGCATAGCCGAGCGCCTCGTCTGCCCATCTTGCGGCGGCCACGTGGTCGCCGGTCCGAAACGCGAGACGGCCACGCTCCTGCAGGAGATGCGCCCACTCGATGGGCGCGTCGGTCCCTCCAAGCAGTTTGGCCGCCTCGGCGTAATGCGTCTCTGCCTTGATCCGCTTGCCGGCGTCCCACAGCAATCGTCCAAGCTTGCGAAGGATTCGCGCTTCGCCGATCCGGTCCTGGATCGTGCGGTGCCCCTCCAACGCGCTCTGATAGTGCTCCTCGGCCGTGTTCCGGCGGCCAGCCGCGGCACAGAGGTCCGCAATCCGCTCGTACAGGACCAGACGTTCCGGCTCCCGCTCGCCGCCGGTCAACAGCACGGCGAGGGCCTGTTGGTAGAGGCGGATGGCATCGTCATTGGCATAGCTGGCGCGAGCGCGATCGCCGGCCGCGCGCAGATAGCGCGCGCCTTTCGGCTTGCTCGCGCTCAGACTGAAGTGATGTCCGAGCAGTATGAGATCTTCGAGGCGCTCGGGCTCATCGCCATAGAGCCTCTCGAGCGCCCCGCCGATCCGTCCATGAAGCTCGATCCGGCGCTGCAGAAGCAGGTTTTGATAGATCACGTCCTGAAGCATGGTTTGCGTGAAGCGGTAGGTCCGCAGCGAAATCGAGTTCGCGCCCGCGATCTCCTCGATGATCTCCGCGTCGCACAGAAGTTCGAGCCCTGCTTCAACCCTTGCCGGCTCGGTTGCCGCCGCACCGAGAGCAGCCGCATCAAACCGCGGGCCGATCACGGCGGCTTCCTGTGCCAGGCGGCGCACCTGATGCGGCAACCGGTCGAGACGCGCCAGCAACAATGCCTGAATGCTTGCCGGAATATCGGCGGCGGCTTCATCCGATTTCATCCGCCACTGTGCGCCGTCGCGCTCCAGGGTGCCGGCTTCGATCAGGCCGCGTATGATCTCCTCGAGGAAAAGCGGATTGCCGCCGGCGCGATCGAGGATTCGACCGAACAGAGCTCCCGGCGGTTCACGCCAACCGTGACTGAAATAGGCCGCGAGCAGCCTTTGTCCGTCGGCGTCGCCAAGCGGGGGCAGCCGAAGGGTTGTGTGACTGATCCTGCTCGAACCGAACTGGTCCAGTTCCAGCATCGGCCGATGCGTGAACAGCAGCATCAGCCGCGTCCGCTCCAGCCGGTCCATCAGGAACCGCAACGCTTCAAGCGACACCGCGTCGGCCCAGTGCAGATCCTCGACGATGATCAGCAGTGGCGACAGTGCCAGGCGGCCTTCGAGGACGGTGCGAATCGCGAAGAATATCTGCCGGCGGAGCTGTTCGGGCTCGACATGCCTGAGCGCGGCGTTGGGGTCGCCGAGACCGAGGACATGCAGATAGAGGGGCATCAGGCGGTCGGCCTCCTCGGTCGCGAGGCCAAGCTCCGACAGCGCTTCGGCGACCTTCGCCTCCGCCTCTACGGCGCCCGCCTTCTGCGCGATGCCATAAGCGCTGCGCAGCACGGCGGCGAGAGTGCCGTAGGATTGTTCGCCGAGCGGCGAGCACGCCGCGTGCCGGATCGCCACGCCTGCGAATCGATCCTGGTCGCGGATGCGCGCGACGAACTCGCTGACCAGGCGCGTTTTCCCGATGCCGGCTTCACCGACCAGCCGCACCAGTTGAGCCGCGCCGCCGCACGCGCGATCAAGGCTGCCGATCAGGCGCGCAAGCTCGGCGTCGCGCCCGATCAACGGCGCATTGAGGCCCAGCGTGTCGAGACCGCGCGCGGCACGGGGCGTGTCGAGCGGCTCCTTCAGACGGTGGACCAGCACGCTGCCCATCTTGCCCTTGAGCGAGACCTCGCCAAGCGAGTCATAGGAGAACGCATGCCGAGTCAGACGGTGGGTCAACGGCCCGACCAGCACCTCGCCCGGAGCCGCCATCGATTGTAGCCGCTGGGCGGTATTCACCGTGTCGCCGGTCACCGAATAGGATTTGGAAACACCCGCACCGAGCCCGCCCGCGACGACGTGCCCGGTGTTGATGCCGACATGGAGCAGCAGCGGTGAACCGGCATACGCCTTCGCGCGTTCGCTGAGGCGCGCCGTCCGGCCAATCATGTCGAGGGCAGCGCGCACCGCCCGCTCCGGGTCGTCCTCGTGCGCCGCCGGCGCGCCAAACAGAGCCAGCAGCGCATCGCCGATGAATTTGTCCACGAAGCCGCCAAAGCTTTGCACCGCGGCCGTCAACTCCTCGAACAATTCGTTTTGGAGCGTCTGCATGACCTCGGGGTCGAGCCGCTCGCTCATCGCAGTGAAGCCGCTGAGGTCGGCAAACAGCACGGTGATGGTACGGCGGTTCGCCTCGCTGTCGATCTTGTCCGACGGAGCTCGAAATGCGGCTTGAGCCTCCTCCGCCGGCACGAGCGGCGGAGACGAGGACCGGATCGGGAGCGTCGTCGGGCTCGTCCGCGCCGATGCCTGCCCGCCTGTGGGGACCTCAGAGACGAAGGCGCCGCATTTCGGGCAATAGACGAAATCCGGCGCGCATGGAAAGCCGCAGCCGGGGCACGCGTTCGGCTGCTTCGTGCCGCACTTCGGGCAGAAGGCAAAGCCGCTCTGGACCTCTAAACCACAACAAGAGCAGTTCATGGGTCAGGACCTCGCGGAAGCCGCGATGGCGCGAGCTCCTGGACCTGCCGGATGGGCCCAGGAACCTGGCAAGCATGGGCTCGTCGCACGGGAAGAGCAAGCGGCGGTTGGTCAACCTCACCGTATCGGCTGCGCGACGAAGCGATGCAGCGGGCGCACCGGCGCACCGCAAATCGTCGGCAAGCATGGCGGCATGCGGTAGCGCCAATTGACAGGGGCATGGCCGGGGCTACCCTGCCAACAGAAGAACAAAAATAAGGGGGAATCGCCGTGAAACCCGTCATCGCATCTTGAACACATCCGCACTCGCGCCATTCCGCATCCGCAACTATCGCTTCCAGTGGCCGTCCGATCTGCTCACCTCGTGGGCGTTCGAAGTGGAGACGCTGGTGCTCGGCTGGTACATCATGGTCGAGACCGGCTCCGTGCTGCTGCTCACCGTGCTTGCGTCGCTGCAGTTCGTCGGGACCCTGGTCGCGCCGGTGCTCGGCATGATCGGTGACCGGATGGGTCATCGCGATCTCCTGGTCGTGATGCGCCTTGCCTATACGGCGCTCTCGTCGACCATCATGGTTCTGGCGCTGACCGGTCATTTGTCGCCGCTGAGCGTGATGATCATCGTCGCGCTCATGGGCCTGATCCGCCCCTCGGATCTCGGCGTCCGCGGCGCGCTGCTTGCCGAGATCATGCCGCCCGAGCACCTGGTGGGCGCCATCAGCGTTGCGCGCACGACCCAGGACAGCGCCCGCATCGCCGGAGCGTTGACGGGTGCAGGCCTGTTCGCCGTCCTCGGCATCGGCCTCGTTTACGTGGCGATCGCCTGTCTGTATCTCGCGGCCGCACTTCTCATGCTCTGCCTGACCCGGCCAAAGAGGACCGTCACGACGAGCGATCTTCCGGCGAACAGCCACGCGGTCTCGCGATTGCTCGGCGACCTCAAGGAAGGGATCGTCTATGCCTGGAACGGCCCGGGAATGCGCGCGGCGCTGTGCGTCGCCTTCCTGGCCAATCTCACCGCCTTTCCCTTCACCGGCGGACTATTGCCCTACATCGCGCGGGACATCTTTCATACCGACCAGACCGGCCTCGGCTATCTCTCGGCGAGCTTCGCCGTGGGCTCGCTGATCGGCTCCATCACGCTCAGCCTGGTCAGCGGACTGCGCATTGCCCGGCTTCTCATCGGCGCGACGCTGGCCTGGTACGCCATGCTGCTGGTGTTCGTCGAGATCAGGACCATGCCGGTGGCGATGGCCTGCCTCGTTCTCGCCGGCATCGCCCAGAGCATGTCGATGATATCAGCTGCCGTGATCCTGATGCGGACGGCCAGCGCGCACCTGCGCGGCCGTGTGATGGGCGTGCGCATGATGGTGATCTACGGACTGCCGCTCGGATTGCTCGCGGCCGGCAGCTTGATCGACATCATCGGCTATTCCGCGACGGGCTCGCTCTACGCCGCCGCAGGCTTCATCGCGATGCTGGCGATCGCGGTCCGCTGGCGCGCCGACCTCTGGCCGGTCCACGCGCCGGCAAACGCGCGCTAGTCCCCGTAGCCGCGCAGCCGCTCGACGTCGAGGATGGTGACGCCGCCATATTCGAGCCGCAGCAGCCCCTCCTTCTCCAGCCGGTTCAGCGCGCGGTTGGCGTTCTGGCGGGACATGCCCGAGAGCGCGCCGATCTCCTCCTGGGTGATTTCCAAATGCGCGGTGGATTCCGGATAGAGGATCGGATTGAACAGCGAGGCGATGCTGCGCGCGAGGCGTGCGGTGGCATCCAGCGTGCGGTTGACCTCGAGCATGCCGATGAACTGGCCGAGCCGCTCGTTGAGCTGTCGCACCAGGAAGCGGTTGAAGCCGACGCTGTTCTCGAACAGCCACATGAAGGCGCTGCGTTCCATTAGCGCGATGCGGCTGTCGCGCAGCGCGACCACGTCGTAGCGGCGCGGCTCGTTCTTGAGCACGCTGCCCTCGCCGAACCAGGCCCCGGCCGTCAGCCCCGCAAGGCTCGTCTCCTTGCCGTCGCGCGAGACCCCGCCCATCCGCGCCAGGCCGCTCACCATGCCCGCCCAATAGCCGAACGTATCGCCGCGCATGAACACGGTCTCACCGGTGCGGTAGGACCGTTCCGTGATCCCGGTGCGGGCGACCTCGATCTCCGCTTCCGTGAGCTCGCGCGACCAGGCGGCGACCCGCTTCAGTTGATCCTCTGAAATCATGATGCCGAAGCCAGCCGCACCGTTCGCCACCCAATCTCTCTGTTGCACTGCAACACGATCGCTTCGACCACCATCCGACGAAAGATGAAGGCCACTCCCGCCTGAAAAACTTTGTCGCAGAATTGTCAGGCGGGAGACATTTCAAAATAGCGCTTTCCCCTATTGAGGACCACCTTGGGTGATGCGGCTTTTGATCCCGATCGGGAGCAAGAGTGGCGCGGCGCCGGTCGAGACCAATAGCTGCATGGCCTCACCGGCACGGCCGTACTAGGATCGCCCGACAGGAACGGACGAAGAGCGCCGCTGAATGCGCCATCACCGGGAGGGATTTGTTTGGTGGCTACCAGTCTCGAAGTGCGCGGCGTGTCCTTGCGATTCGGCGGCGTCCGTGCGCTGACCGATGTTAGCTTTGCCATCAATGACGGCGAGCTGTTCTCGATCATCGGCCCCAACGGCGCCGGCAAGACCTCGATCGTGAATTGTATTTCCGGCCGCTACAAGCCGACCGAGGGCCAGCTGTTCTACCGCGGCCGCGACATCACAGGGCTGACGCCGAACGCGCGCCCCACGCTCGGCATCGGCCGCACCTTCCAGAATCTGGCCCTGTTCCACCACATGAGCGTGCTCGACAACATCATGGTCGGGCGCCATCACCTCCTGAAGAACAATTTCCTCACGGGATCGCTGTACTGGCTCACCGGCGCGCGCAAGGAAGAACTCGAGCACCGCCGCAAGGTCGAGGAGATCATCGACTTCCTCGATCTCCAGTCGGTGCGAAAGGCGCAAGCCGGCACCCTCTCCTACGGCCTGCGCAAACGCGTCGAGCTCGCCCGTGCCATGGCGCTGGAGCCGCGCCTCATTCTCCTCGACGAGCCGATGGCCGGCATGAACTTCGAGGAGAAGGAGGACATGGCCCGCTACATCGTCGACCTCAACGAGGAGTTCGGGATGACGGTGGTGATGATCGAGCACGACATGGGCGTGGTGATGGACATCTCCCACCGCGTCATGGTGCTGGATTTCGGCCGCAAGATCGCCGAGGGCGATCCGGCCGCCGTGCTCGCCGATCCCCACGTCAGGCGCGCCTATCTCGGCGAGGAGGACGAGGTGCTGGTCGATCCGGACGATGCTCCGCCAGCACAGGAGAGTGCGGCATGATGGATTACGCGGGCCGCGTCGCGCAGGCCGACACCTATCCGAAGATGCTGCGGCTCAATGCCAGGGAGCACGGCAACGAGATCGCGTTGCGCGAAAAGGATCTCGGGCTCTGGCGCGTCTTCACCTGGAATGACTACCACACCCGCGTACGCGACTTCGCGCTCGGCCTCATCGAATTGGGCCTGGGGCGCGAGGACGTCATCGGCATCATCGGCGACAACCGGCCGGACTGGGTCGCGGCGGAAGTGGCGACCCACGCCATCGGTGGATTGAGCCTTGGGCTTTATCGCGACGTGCTGGACGAGGAAGCCTCCTACCTCCTCAACTATGGCGAGGCGCAGGTCGTTTTCGCCGAGGACGAAGAGCAGGTCGACAAGCTGCTCGCGCTTGCCGAGCGCGTGCCGCGGCTGAAGCACATCATCTATTCCGATCCGCGCGGCATGCGGAAATACGACGATCCCCGACTGATGTCGGCGGAAGCGTTCGCCGAGCTCGGCCGCGGCCGCGCCACGCGTGAGCCGGAGCTCTACGATCGCCTCGTCGATGCCACCAAGGGCGAGGATGTCGCGATTCTCTGCACAACGTCGGGCACCACCTCGCACCCGAAGCTCGCCATGCTCGCCGCCGGCCGCGTGCTCGGCCATTGCGCGACCTATCTCGCCTTCGATCCGAAGGGACCGGACGACGAATACGTCTCCGTGCTGCCGCTACCGTGGATCATGGAGCAGGTCTATGTGCTCGGCAAAGGCCTGCTGTGCCGGATGAAGATCAACTTCGTCGAAGAGCCTGATACGATGATGAACGATCTGCGCGAAATCGCGCCGACGTTCGTGCTGTTTGCGCCGCGCGTCTGGGAGTCCATCGCCGCCGACGTCCGCGCCAAGGTGATGGACGCAACGCCGTTCAAGCAGCGCCTGTTCGACATCGGCATGAAAAGCGGACTCGCCGCGCTCGCGGACGGCAAACGTTCGAGCTTTGCCGACGCAATCCTGTTCCGCGCGCTCCGCGACCGCCTCGGCTTTACCCGCCTGCGTTCGGCCGCGACCGGCGGCGCGGCACTCGGCCCTGATACCTTCAAGTTCTTCCAGGCCATGGGCGTGCCGCTGCGCACGCTCTACGGCCAGACCGAACTGTTAGGGGCCTACACGCTGCATCCCGAGGGCAAGGTCGACCCCGACACGACAGGCGTGCCGATGGCCGACAGCGTCGAGATCCGCATCGACAATGCCGACGTCCACGGCGTCGGCGAGATCGTGGTGCGGCACCCCAACATGTTTCTCGGCTACTACAAGAGCCCCGAAGCAAGCGTTGCCGACATCAGGGACGGCTGGATGCTGTCGGGCGATGCCGGCTATTTCAACGCGAACCGCCAGCTCGTCGTCATCGACCGCATCAAGGACCTCGCCGAGACCTCGCGCGGCGAGCGCTTCTCGCCGCAGTTCATCGAGAACAAGCTGAAGTTCTCGCCCTATATCGCGGAGGCCGTGGTGTTAGGCGCCGGCCGCGACGCGCTCGCGGCGATGATCTGCATCCGTTACTCCATCATCTCGAAATGGGCGGAGAAGAGCCGGCTCTCGTTCACGACCTACAGCGACCTCGCCTCGCGGCCCGAGGTCTACGCCCTGCTCAAGAAGGAAGTCGAGACCGTCAACGCCACATTGCCGCCGGCGCAACGCATCTCGCGCTTCCTGCTGCTCTACAAGGAGCTGGACGCCGACGACGGCGAGCTCACCCGCACCCGAAAGGTGCGCCGCAGCGTCATCAACGAGAAATACGAAGGCATCATCAACGCGATCTACCGCGGGGATGCCGACATCCCCGTCGACACCGTGATCCGCTTCCAGGACGGCACCACGCAGCGCGTGCGAACGACGCTGCGCGTGGTGGATCTCGGCGGGCACGGACATATGGCGGAGGCGGCGGAGTGAGCCTGCTTCGAACCGAGACCGCGCTGCCAGCCGATGCGCCCTCTCCCCTTGTGGGAGAGGGCATCTCCGCCGCTCGCCACACCCTCACTCGGGTGAGGGGGCCTCTCTCCGCACCGTCGCTGCCGAGAGAACCCCTCACCCGGCTTCGCTTCGCGAAGCCACCCTCTCCCACAAGGGGAGAGGGTGCACCGTCATCGCTTCTGCATTTTGCGCGGACATCGACATGAACACCGCCTTCCTCATCCAGCTCCTGGTCAACGGCCTCGTGGTCGGCACGCTGTATGGCGTGGTCGCGATGTCGTTCGTGCTGATCTACAAGGCGACGCAGGTCGTCAACTTCGCGCAAGGCGAACTGCTGCTGGTCGGCGCCTGGGTGTGCTGGGCGCTGCTTGCGAAGTACCAGGTGCCGTTCTGGATCGGCATGCCGATGACGCTGGTGTTCATGTTCGTATTCGGCATCGCGATCCAGGTCCTGATCCTGAGGCCGATGATAGGTGAACCCATCATCTCGGTGATCATGGTGACGATCGGCCTCTCGACCGTGCTCCAGGCCACGCTCAAATGGATGTTCGGCGTCAATCCGCAACCATTCCCGCGCGTGTTCGAGAGCCAGTCGGTCAGCCTGCTCGGGCTTCAGATCCAGACCGTCTATGTCATGAGCCTCGTGGTCTCGGTCGCTATGATGATCGGCATGGCCTGGTTCTTCCGCGCCTCCAAATACGGCCTGGCCATGCGCGCCACCGCGTTCAACCAGCAGGTCGCGCAATCGCTCGGTATCTCCGTCAAGAGCGTGTTCGCGATGGCCTGGGCGATCTCCGCGACAGTGTCGGCGGTCGCGGGCGTGGTGGTCGCCGTCGTCAACGGCGTGTCCTCGGGACTTGCGGCCTACGGCATCAAGGTGTTCCCGGCGGCGATCCTCGGTGGGCTCGATTCCGTCGGCGGCGCCGTGCTCGGCGGCATCATCATCGGCTTGCTCGAGAACATCGCACAATATGTCGACAGCGAGTATCTGCACTGGGGCAATCTCTACGAGATCGCACCGTTCTACGTCCTCATCATCGTGCTGATGATCAAGCCCTACGGCCTGTTCGGCACCCACGACATCGAGCGGATCTGATCCATGGCCGGCCCTGCCCTCATCCCTGCTGGTGACTTTCGCACCTCCTACGCGGCGGACACCACGATCTTCCCGACCACGACCAGCCGCAACTTTGCGATCATCGGCGTGCTGTTGCTCTGCCTCGTGCCGCAATTCCTTGGCGGGTACTGGCTCAGCATCCTGATCCAGATCGGCATCTTCTCGATCGCGGCGCTCGGCCTCAACATCCTGGTCGGCTTCACCGGACAGATCTCGATCGGCCATGCCGCCTTTTTCCTGCTCGGCGCCTTCACGTCGGCCTACATCTCCAACAACGCGCCGATCCCGGTGTTCTTCGCGATCCCGCTTGCGGGCATCGTCACCGCGCTGGTCGGGCTGATCTTCGGCATCCCGGCGGCGCGACTGAAGGGGCTCTACCTCGTCATCGCAACGCTGGCGGCGCAATATATCCTGCTCGACTTCTTCTCGCGCGCGGAGTGGTTCACCGGCGGCTCGGTGCCGGCCAGCGCCAATCCGTTCTCGATCTTCGGTTTCACCCTGCGCGGCGACAGACAATATTTCTATGTCGTGCTAGCCTATGTGGTCGCGAGCTATGTCCTCGTCACCAATCTGATGCGCACGCGCGACGGCCGCGCGCTGGTGGCGATCCGCGACCATTATCTCTCGGCTGAGATCATGGGCATCAACCTCACCAAATACCGTACGCTGTCGTTTGGGCTGGCTGCCTTCTTCGCCGGCATCGCCGGCGCGCTCTATGCGCATTACCAGCTCGTGGTATCGCAGGAGGGTTTCGGCATCGAGCGCTCGATCCTGTTCCTCGCCATGATCATCATCGGCGGCACCGGTTCGATCATGGGCACGCTGATGGGCACCGCCTTCGTGGTGCTGCTGCCTGAGACGATGGAATTCATCAGCCTCTACCTGAAGGGCGGCGCGATCGACAAGGCGCTGTCCCTCAACACCAACATCACCTTCCTGCGCGAGATCGCGATCGGAGTGATCATCATCGCGTTCCTGATGTTCGAGCCGGACGGGCTCGCCCATCGCTGGCGACAGATCAAGGCGTACTGGAAACTCTACCCGTTCTCGCATTGAGCACGGGCCACTTTCTAACCAACGAAGAAACAGGAGGAGGCAACCAATGAAGACAAAATCCCTTTTGAGCACTGCATCGCTCGCGCTGGCAATCGCCGCATTCTCGGCCGGCGCGCAGGCGCAGATCGCGATCGGCCATCTCGCCGATTATTCCGGCGGCACCTCCGACGTCGGCACGCCCTACGGCCAGGCCGTCGCCGACACCTTCGCCTGGGTCAACAAGAACGGCGGCGTGGGCGGCAAGCAGCTCAACGTCGATACCAACGACTACGGCTACCAGGTGCCGCGCGCGATCGCGCTCTACAAGAAATGGTCGGCGCCGGACTCCAAGGTCGCCGCGATCATGGGCTGGGGCACCGCGGACACCGAAGCGCTGACCGGCTTCCTCGCCCAGGACAAGATCCCCGACCTCTCCGGCTCTTATGCCGCAGCCCTCACCGATCCCGAAGGCGTCAGCGGCAAGGCCAAGCCCGCGCCCTACAATTTCTTCTACGGCCCGAGCTATTCGGACTCGCTGCGCGCGATGCTGATGTGGGCAGCCGAGGACTGGAAGGCCAAGGGCAAGGCCGGCAAGCCGAAGTTCGTACACATGGGCGCCAACCACCCCTATCCGAACGCGCCGAAGGCCGCAGGCGAAGCCATGGCGCAGGAGCTCGGCTTCGAGGTGCTGCCGCCGCTGGTGTTCGCGCTCGCGCCGGGTGACTACAGCGCGCAGTGCCTGAGCCTGAAATCCTCGGGCGCCAACTACGCTTATCTCGGCAACACCGCCGCTTCCAACATCTCGGTGATGAAGGCCTGCAAGACCGCCGGCGTCGAGATCCAGTTCCTCGGCAATGTCTGGGGCATGGACGAGAACGCCGCCAAGACCGCCGGCGATGCCGCCAACGGCGTGATCTTCCCGCTGCGCACCGCGGTGAGCTGGGGCGGCGATGCGCCCGGCATGAAGACGGTGATGGAGATCTCGAAGATGTCCGACCCCACCGGCAAGGTCTACCGGCCGGTGCACTACATCGCCGCTGTGTGCTCGGCGCTCTACATGAAGGAAGCGCTCGACTGGGCCGCCAAGAACGGCGGCGCCACCGGCGACAACGTCGTGAAGGGCTTCTACCAGAAGAAGGACTGGGTGCCGTCGGGCATGGAAGGCGTCTGCAATGCCTCGACCTGGACCGACAAGGACCACCGCGGCACGCTGAAGGTCGACCTCTATCGCACCAAGATCGCGGGCGCGACCGACGGCGACCTCAACGACCTCATGGCCAAGGGCACGATCAAGCTCGAGAAGGTCAAGACCATCGAGCTGCCGCGCAAGCCGGAACTGCTGGGGTGGTGAGCGCAATCTCCGACGTCATGGCCGGGCAAAAGCGCGAAGCGCGTCTTCGCGCAGACGTCCCGGCCATCCACGTCTGACCACGCGGCATGAAGAACGTGGATGCCCGGGACAAGCCCGGGCATGACGACAGTAGCAGATTGGCGGCATACCCAATGACCGAAATCATCGAAGCAACACGTCCCTCCCCCAGCGCCGTGCCCGCGCCGCCCCTCCTCGCGGTCCGCAACATCGAGGTCGTCTACGACGACGTCATCCTGGTGCTGCGCGGCCTGAGCCTCGACGTGCCCAAGGGCGCGATCGTGGCGTTGCTGGGCGCCAACGGGGCCGGCAAGTCGACGACGCTGAAGGCGATCTCGGGGCTGCTCAAGACCGAGGACGGCGAGGTCACGCGTGGCGAGATCCTGTTCGAGGGCTCCGCCATCGCCGGCATCGATCCCGACAAGATCGTGCGTCGCGGCATCTTCCAGGTGATGGAGGGCCGTCGCATCGTCGCGGACATGACGTCGCTCGAAAACCTCAAGCTCGGCGCCTTCACCCGCAGGGATCGCGAGGTCGACGCCGATCTCGACATGGTCTTCAACTATTTCCCGCGCCTGAAGGAGCGCACCGGCCTTGCCGGTTATCTCTCCGGCGGCGAGCAGCAGATGCTCGCGATCGGCCGCGCGCTGATGGCGCGCCCGAAGATGATCTTGATGGACGAGCCCTCGATGGGCCTGTCGCCGCTGCTGGTGAAAGAGGTGTTCTCGATCATCCAGAAGATCAACCGCGACCTCGGTGTCACCATCCTGCTGGTCGAGCAGAACGCCCGCGCCGCGCTGTCGGTGGCGAGCCACGGCTACATCATGGAGCAGGGCAAGGTCGTGCTCGACGGCACCGCGGACGAACTGCGCGACAACGAGGACGTCAAGGAGTTCTACCTCGGCGGCGCCGGCGATCAGCGCAAGAGCTTCAAGAACCTCAAGAGTTTCAAGCGGCGCAAACGGTGGCTGTGAAACTCAGCTCAGCACCTGCTCCGCTTCCGTGACTGCACAGAGAACATGATAGAACGACGACGCAGGAATGGTGTCGACCAGCGATTTGCCGTCGCGATCAAACTGGTCGTACCAGGCGCCCTTCACGGGATGGCTGAGATAATGCCGTTCGAGCCGCACCAGCGCCGCGCGCGCCTCATCGGCCGCGCCGGCCTCGCCGGACTCGGCCTGCGCGATCCACGCCTTCGCCATCTCGGTCTGCGGCCACAGCCGGCGCGTGCTGCGACGGATGTTGCCGCTGGCATCGCCCTCGTCAACCAGACACCCTGTGGCCTGGTCGCGATAGCGCAGCGCGCTCGCGAGCAGTTCGGCGCGACGCTGTCCGGTCGGGCAACCCGTGATGCGCTCAAACCCTTTCAGCAGCCAGACCCATTCGGCCTGATGGCCGGGCTCGACGCTGACCGGCTCGATCTTGGACCAGTCCTCCTCGAAATACTCCGTCAGGATCCGCTTCTGCTTGTCGTAGAGATTGGCGAGAAACAGCGCGAAGAACTCGCCGGCGCGGTTCTGGAACGACAGGTCGTGGGTCGCATCGAAGCATGCGATCATCGCCTCGAACAGATGCATGTGCGGGTTCTGCCGGCGCGGCAGCGAGACCGGCAGGCCTTCATGGACGCCGCCATGCGGCGAGCGCAGATGGCCGTCGAGGAAGGCGAGCAGCGCGTCGATCTCGGCGCGAATTTGCGCATCCTGGTCGAGCCCGTAGACGGCCGCGAGCGCAAACAGGATGAAGGCGTGGTCGTAAGCATCGCGCCGGCCGTCCAGCACGGCGCCGTCCGGCGTCAGCCGGTGCACATAGCCAGGCCGGCCGTCGGGCGCCTTCGCTTTGCTGAGCAGATGCTCCAGTCCCTTCAGCGCGATGCCGCGCCCCTCAGGATACCAGCCCATCTGCGCCGCCTTGGCGTAGCACCAGATCTGGCGCGCCTGCACGAACACGCGCCGCGGCGCGGCCGTGTCGGCCGTGCCGTCAAGCTGCAGCCGGTCGATGAAACCGCCTACCGCATCGTCCCAGCCGACGGACGACCACAGCGGCAGCGCCTCGTCGATCATGCGGCGCTTCAGGCGCGCGACGACGTCCGCCGCCTCGTCCGCCGCAATGATGCCTTCGTCCGCCATCGCGTCCTCTCCACGCCTCGACACTGGCCGTCTGATACCCATGCCGGCGGCGGCGTGCAACGGATGCCAACCCGGAAAGACCCGCCATGACCGCCCATTACGACGCCCGCGAGACGCGTGAACCGGCCGTGCGCGAGGCAGAGCTGTTCTCCCGCCTGCCGGACGTGCTGCGGGGCGCGATGGCCGCACCCGCCTACGCCGAGCGGCTGAGGGGCATAGATCCGGCTGCCGTGACCTCCAGGGCGGCGCTGGCGGGCCTGCCGGTGCTCCGCAAGTCGGAGCTGCCGGCCCTGCACAAGGCCTCAGCGCCCTTCGGCGGCTTCGTGCCGGCAGCCCCGGGATCGTTCGCCCGCCTCTTCACCTCTCCCGGTCCGATCTTCGAGCCTGAAGGGCGGCAGGCCGATCCCTGGCGCGGTGCGCGGGCGCTGTTCGCGGCCGGGTTCCGCCCCGATGACATCGTGCTCAACACCTTCAGCTACCACCTCACCCCCGGCGGCTTCATCTTCGATGCCTCGGCGCGCGCGCTCGGCTGCGCGGTGATCCCGGCCGGCCCCGGCAATACCGAACAGCAATTCGAGCTGATCGAGGCCTACCGTCCGGTCGGCTACAGCGGCACGCCGGACTTTCTGAAGATTTTGCTCGATGCCGCAGCAAGCTCGGGGCGCGACATCTCCTCGATCAAGCGTGCGCTGGTCTCGGGTGCGGCCTTCCCGCCCTCGCTCCAGGCCGAGATCAAGGCACGCGGCATCGACGCCTACCAGGCCTTCGGCACCGCCGACCTCGGCCTCATCGCCTTCGAGACCGAGGCGCGCGAGGGCATGGTGGTGAACGAGGATCTCATCATGGAGATCGTCAAACCCGGCACCGGCGATCCCGTCGCGCCGGGCGACGTCGGCGAGATCGTGGTGACCTCGCTCGATCCGCACCATCCCTGGATCCGTCTCGCGCTCGGCGACCTCACCGCGCTGTTGCCGGGTCCGAGCAAATGCGGCCGCACCAACATGCGCATCAAGGGCTGGATGGGCCGCGCCGACCAGACCACCAAGGTCAAGGGCATGTTCGTCCGCCCCGAGCAGGTCGCCGAGATCGGCAAGCGCCATGCCGCGGTCGGGCGCCTGCGCCTCGTCGTCATGCGCCAGGGCGAGGCCGATGCGATGACGCTGCGAGCCGAAACTGTGGCCGCGAGCGACGCCCTGCGCGAGGAAATTGCAGGCACCTTGCGCGCGGTAACGAAACTCGGCGGCAATGTCGAGCTGGTCAGCCCGGGCGCGCTGCCGAACGACGGCAAGGTGATCGCGGACGAGCGGTAACTTCAGCTCGACTTCGATAGTCGATAGTTGCCGAGATACAGCACGTCCAGACCCGAGCAGAAGTACGTATGCAACGCTTCCAGCGGCGCGTTCACCGTCGGCTGCTCGTTGATGTTGAGGCTGGTGTTGATCAGGACCGGCAGCGAAGTGGCTTTCGCGAACTCGCCGATCAGACGGCTGTAGAGCGGATTGCTGTCCGCATGGACGCTCTGGATCCGCGCCGTGTTGTCGACGTGGACCACCGCGGGCATGGTCTCGGCGACTTTCTCATTGACTGGAAACGTCACCACCATGAAGGGCGCATCGAACGTGTCCTCGAAATACTCGGCCTGGCGATCATAGAGCACCGACGGACAGAACGGGCGGAACTCCTCGCGATATTTGATCGTGAGGTTGATGCGGTCCTTCATGCCCGCATGGCGCGGATCGGCCAGGATCGAGCGGTTGCCGAGCGCGCGCGGACCGTACTCCATCCGCCCCTGGAACCAGCCGACAGTCTTCTGCTCCGTCAGGTCAGTGACGCAGCGCGAAACGGGATCGTCGAGCAGCTCGAACCGCGCGCCGATCTTGTCCAGCGTCTCCTTGATCGTGTCGTTGGAATATTCCGGTCCCCAATAGGCATGGGTCAGCGGCGCGATCGTGTGGCCAGCCTCCGCGCATTTCATCATCGCGGCGCCCAGCGCCACGCCCGCATCGTGCGGCACCGGCGGAACGTAGAGACGCTTCACGGACGGTTCGGCCGCGATCTCCATGTTCATCTTGCAGTTCAGGCCGACGCCACCGGCGATGCAGACGTCGCCGCAACCGGTCTCGGCGATCGCGGAGCGGATCACCTCGGTGGCGACGATCTCGAGCTGCTTCTGGCCGCTCGCCGCGATGTTGGTCATGCGCTGGTCGAGCGGCGCGCCGCGCAGGCGCCGCGGCCCCAGAATCTCCTCCATCTTCTCGGTGAAGATGCGCTCCTGCCGCGTCGAGAAATCGCTGGTGAATATCCCGGCGTCGCGCCGGCGCTTGTCGAGCTCGGGATCGAGCTCGTAATTGATGCCGGCCGGGCGCAATAATTTCGCAAATTTGTCGAGATAGTCGGGGCTGCCATAGGACGACAGGCCCATGACCTTGTACTCGTCATTGGTCATCTGATAGCCGAGATACTGGGTCAGCATCCCGTAATAGAGCCCGAGACTGTTGTTGCGGCCGAACCGCGTCAGCACGCGGAAGTCGTTACCGCGGGCATGGGCGACGAGGCCGGAGCTGGAATCGCCGGAGAAGTCGAAGCAGGCGACGGTCGCCTCGGAAAAACCGGATCCGTAGAACGAGCTCGCGGCGTGGCAGAGGTGATGGTCGTAGAGCTCGATCTTCGGGCTGTGACCGAACTGGTACCTGAAATATTCGGTGAGGCGCTGCGTATAGTTCGTGTAGGTCTTCAGCGGCGAGCAGATCCAGTCGACGTCGCGCATGGTGATTCCGGCCTGCTTCAGGCAGAAGCCGATCGCCCCACGCGGTAGCTCGCCGCGCGCGTGCTTGGCCAGCGTGAAACGCTCCTCCTCGGCAGCCGCGATCAACTCGCCGTCGCGCAGCAATACCGCCGCTCCGTCGTGGTGGCCGTGCTTGATGCCGGAGCTTATCCCAATCACATACATGTAGACCTCTTGGGAGCTTTCTATAGAAACTGAGGGGGATGTAAATCTTGCTGCCTTGGTAATTTTGCATTGGCCTCCCGCTCTCGCCAGCGGCGGTCACGCGACACAACGCCCGAGAGTGGCCGCCAAATGCCTGACGGATCTTGAATAAGCGGGCTAGCGGCTGATCTGACACGCGCGGTCCTTGCGGCCACAGCGTCGACGGCGCCTCAGGCCGAGAGGCCTCGGCTCAAATTGCGCGTGGTAACGAAACTCGGCGGCAATGTTAAGCTGGTCAGCCCGGGCGCGCTGCCGAACGACGGCAAGGTGATCCCGGACGAGCGCTAGCACGCGTTTGCAATATCCTTGACAAGATGCCGGTCGAACGGCGAACAAAGGCCGCAAACATTTGTTGCGGCTCTCCATCATGACGACATCGACGCGCCCCGCCGTCTTCTTCGACCGCGACGGCGTCCTCAACCACGACGCAGGCTACCTGTTCGATGCCAGCAAGTTCGAATGGATGGACGGCGCACGCGAGGCCGTCCGGCTCGTGAACGAGGCCGGCTATTTCGCCTTCGTCGTCACCAACCAGTCCGGCGTCGCCCGTGGATTCTACCAGGAGAGCGACGTAGAAGCGCTGCATCGCTGGATGGCGGACGAGCTCGCCGCGGTCGGTGCACGGATCGACGCATTCGAATACTGTCCCGACCATCCCGATGGCGTCATCGAGCGCTACCGTCGCGACAGCGACCGGCGCAAGCCCGGCCCCGGCATGATCACCGACCTGATGAAGCGGTTTCCCATAGCGGCCGACCGCAGCATCCTGATCGGAGACCAGCAGCGCGACGTGGACGCGGCGCACGCCGCCGGCATACGCGGCCTCTTGTTTCGCGAAGGCAATCTTGCGGCCTTTGTGCGCGAGGCGCTGAAGCTCGGCTGAGGCCGCTCGGCCCAGCGTTGAAATTCCCCCGTTCCCGGGCTAGTCGTCCGTGGCAGGGCTCACGCACGGCGCGGCGGTTCTTCGTTTGTGGTACACGGCGCCACGCAGCACCTAGCGAACCGGAGTCCCAAGTCTCGTGCGTGTCCTCATCCTCAACGCTGACTATCAGCGCTTCCTGGCCTGGCTCTACCGGCGCAATCCGGGCCTCGACGGCGCGTTCTACGACGCGCAGATGGCGGCGCGTAACGCCAGCCTGTTCGGCGTTGCCAATTTCTATTCGCGCAACTTCGCTGCGGCGGGGCACGTCGCCGCCGACATCCACGTGAATAATCCATGGATGCGGGCAGCGTGGGCGCGCGAGCACGGACTTTCCGTCGCGCAGCCGCCATCGCCCGACGCCTCGGTGCAGCGGCAAGCCATTCCCGGTTGTCTGCTGCGCGCGGTCGCGCCTTTCAAGCCGCTCCTCCGTCCGCTCGCGCGCAAGATGGGCCTGAGCCCGCGGCTCGACGCGGAGGCCGAAAAAATCCTGTTGGCGCAGATCGAGGACTTCAAGCCGGACCTCATCCTCAACCAGGATCTCTTCCACGTCGACACGCGCCTGGCACGCCGGATCAAGCAGATCGGCCGCCCCATCCTGCTCGGGCAGGTCGGAATCGTGCCGTCGCGCGGCGAGGACTGGTCGGTCTACGATCTCCTGATCTCACAGATATCGGCGGTCGTCGATTCGTTTCGGGCCCAGGGCGTACGTTCCGAGATGATCCACCTGGCATTCGAGCCCGGCATCCTCGACGTGCTTCCGCCGGCGCCCGAGCGCAACAACGACGTCTCCTTCGTCGGCGCGATCTCGGCCGATCACCAGCAACGGGTCGCGCAGCTCGAAGCGGTGGCGCAGAAACACGATCTCAAACTCTACGGCAGCGGCCTCGACAGCCTTCCCGCCTCCTCGCCTTTGCACCGCTGCTATCAGGGTGAGGTGTGGGGCGTGGAGATGTACCAGGCGCTGCGCGCGTCCCGCCTCACGCTGAATTCGCATATCGACATAGTCGGACGCGAGGCTGGCAACGCGCGCCTGTTCGAGGCGACCGGCGTCGGAACCTGCCTGCTCACCGACTACAAGGACAATCTTCACACGCTGTTCGACGATGGCCGCGAGGTCGCAGCCTGGCGCTCGGTCGACGACTGCCTCGCCTTGATCAACCGTTACCTCGCCAATGAGGACGAGCGCCGCGCGATCGCCGCGGCCGGACAGGCGCGAACGCTGTCGACCCACACATTCCGGCAGCGGATTGACCACATCCTCCGCCTGGCCGGTCAGAGCTAACGCGTCGCAACGCCGACCGCGTCCGCCCTTGACGGTGCCAGCCAAAATGGCCAAAGTGCCGGACTGGGACGCTATGTCACTATAATTCCTAAGCTTTTTCGAGGCAAGACGATGGAACACGTCGAACAAGTTCGATTCGGCGATCAGCTCTACGCCATCATCGTCCGTGCCTCGTTCCGCGAGCCCGGCATCCACTTCTTTTCGACGCCCGAACTGTCGCAGCAGCTCGCCTTCATGAGCCACCCCGAGGGCAAGAGCATCGCGCCCCACCGCCACAACAAGGTGACGCGGGAGGTCCACTACACGCAGGAGGTGCTCCTGATCCAGAAGGGCAAGCTCCAGGTCGATTTCTACACGGTGGCCGAGGAATATCTGGAAAGCCGCATCCTGAGCGCGGGCGACATCATCCTGCTCTGCAGCGGCGCGCACGGTTTCCACGTGCTCGAGCCGCTCGAGATGTTCGAGATCAAGCAAGGCCCCTATGCCGGCGAGAACGACAAGACTCGTTTTCCCGAGGCCGCGCCGTCCGAGATCAGGGTCAAGGGTCCAGGACTGTGACTGATAAGCCTGTGAGCGAAAAGCCTGTGAGCGACGCGTTCATCCCCGTCAACACGCCATTGCTCGACGGAAACGAGGCCGAGTACCTGGCAGAGTGCATCCGCACCGGGTGGATCTCGTCCGAAGGCCCGTTCATCAAGCGTTTCGAGCAGGCGATGGCGCAAGCCGCCGGCCGCCGCCACGGCGTCGCCGTCACCAACGGCTCGGTTGCGCTCGACATCGCCGTGCATGCGCTCGGGCTTGAGCCCAGTGACGAGGTCATCATTCCGACCTTCACGATCATCAGCTGCGCCGCCGCCGTGACCCGGGCGGGGCTGGTCCCGGTCGGTGTCGATTGCGATCCCGCAACCTGGAACATGACGATCGAGGGCGTCGAGGCCGCGATCACGCCACGCACGCGGGCGATCATGCTGGTTCACATCTACGGCCTGCCGGTCGATCTCGAACCGATCATGAAGCTCGCCAAGGCACGCGGCCTGAAGGTGTTCGAGGACGCCGCCGAAATGCACGGCCAGACCTATCGCGACGCGCCCTGCGGCAGCTTTGGCGACGTCTCGACCTTCAGCTTCTATCCGAACAAGCACGTCACGACCGGTGAAGGCGGCATGATCGTCACCGACGACGACGCGTTGGCCGAGCGTCTCGCAAGCCTTCGCAATCTCTGCTTCCAGCCGCAGCAGCGCTTCGTCCACGAGGAGCTCGGCTGGAACGCGCGCATGACGAATCTGCAGGCGGCGCTTGGCGTCGCCCAGGTCGAGCGCCTGCCGCGGACCGTCGAGATCAAGCGCCGCATCGGCCGCCTCTATGATCAGCACCTTGCTGATGTCGCCGGCATCCGCCGTCCCGTTGCCAGAACCAACTACGCCGACAACATCTACTGGGTCTATGGCGTCGTGCTGGACGATTCCGTGCCGTTCGACGCCAAGGAGGCGATGCGGCGCCTGGCACAGAAGGGCATCGGCACGCGGCCGTTCTTCTGGTGCATGCACGAGCAGCCGGTGCTGCGCCGCATGGGCTTCATGCTGAATGAATCGCATCCTCACGCGGAATATATCGCTCGCCGCGGCTTTTATCTGCCAAGTGGGCTTGCGTTGACCGAGGACGAGATCGCCCGGTCGGCGCAGGCGCTCAGGGAGATTCTGGCGTGACTGTCTTCGCGGACTACGCGCCCTGGTACGATCTGCTCTACCGGGACAAGGACTACGCGGCAGAGACGGACTTCGTCGAAAGCCGCCTGCGCGCGCAAGGCGTCGCCTCGGGCAAGCTGCTCGACCTCGGCTGCGGCACCGGCGTGCACGCGATCGAATTCGCCCGCCGCGGCTGGAGCGCCGCCGGCGTCGATCTCAGCCACGACATGATCGCGAAGGCGAAGACTCGTGCGGAGCAGGCCGGCCTTGCCATTCCCTTTCGCCAAGGCGATGCCTGCGAGACCGGCCCGGAGCGCGGCTACGATGCGGTGGTGTCGCTGTTTCACGTCGCAAGCTATCAGAACGATCATGACAGGCTGGAGGCGCTGTTCAGGACTGCGCATGCGGCCCTGAAGCCGGGCGGCGTGTTCTTCTTCGATTACTGGTATGGCGGCGCGGTGCTGGCGCAGGGCGTGGAAACGCGCGTCAAGGTGATCGAGCAGACCCCGCTGCGCCTGACCCGGATCGCGCAATCCGACCATGACGAACCGAATGCGACAGTGTTCGTCAACTACACCCTGTTCTGCGAGGACATGGACGGCTCGACGATCCGGCGCATCGACGAGACCCACCGCATGCGCTACTGGTTCCCGTTCGAGGTCGAGGCCGTGCTCAGGCGTTGCGGGTTCGAGCCGGCCGGCAGCCATGCCTGGCTGTCCGACGCTGCGCCGAACGTGAAGGACTGGGCCGCCTGGTCCATCGCGAGAAAGGCCGGGCAGCCGTGAAGCGCTACCACGTCGGCATCTTTCTCGAGCTGCCGCTCGACGTCGGCGGCGGCTTCCAGCAGTCGCTCACCGACATCATGTGGATGCGCGACTGGGCCAAGACCGCCGACATCGACGTCACCGTGCTCACGACGCTGCACGACAACGTCGCGATCCTCGCCGATCTCGGCGTCAACAGCGTGTATCTGAAGCTCGGCTGGCTCGACCGCCTGTTCCTGTTCCTCAAATATTCAGGACCGTTCGACCTGCTGCAATACTCCATGCGGGTCTGTGCACCGTTCGAGAAGAAGCTGATCCGGGCCGGCGTCGACATCGTCTATTTCACCACCACGTCGAACTGGAACCTGGTGCTCTACAAGCTGCCGTTCATCATCACGATCTTCGACGGCTGCTTCCGCGACAGTCCTGAATTCGACGAGGTGCGTGAATTCGCCCAGTTCGAGCGCCGCGACATCGTGTGGCGCAGCGCGGTCACCAAGGCCGCGGTGGTCGTCACCAACGCCGACGAACTGATCGACATGCTGTGCCGGCGTTACGCCATGGAGCGCGACCACGCCGTCTGCATCCCGTTCTCGCCATCGCTCTACGTGTCGCGATCAGGCGCTGCTGTCGATCAGGCCGCGGACGCCGCGATCCTCAGGAAGCACCGCATAGAGCCCGGCTATCTGTTCTATCCGGCGCAGTTCTGGTCGCACAAGAACCATTCAACCGTCCTGCTTGCGATGCGCCTGCTCAGGGATCAGGGCGAGAGGCACCGGCTCGTTCTCTGCGGCTCCGATCCCGGCGCGCGCGCCGTGTTCGAGGCGCTGGTCGCGCAGCACGGTCTCGACGATTCCGTGCACATGCTCGGCTTCGTCCCCTCCGCGGAGCTAGGCGCGCTCTATCGCGGCGCCAATGCGCTGGTGATGGCCACCTATTTCGGCCCCACCAATCTGCCCCCGCTCGAGGCGTGGGCAGTCGGCACGCCGGTGATCTATCCGGACGCCTTTCAGGCGCAGGCCGGCGACGCGGCCATCCTGTTCGACTACGACGATCCGGCCTCGCTCGCGAAAGCCATCGTCAAGGTCGGCTCGGCCGCAGAGCGCACCCGGCTCGCCATCGCGGGCAAGCAAAGGCTTGCCTACTTCGCGGAGCGGATCGACGAAGGGCATCGGCAGCTTGCCCGGCACCTGATACGGCTGAGATATCGCCGATACCCTCAAATTTACTGACGGCGGGGCAAGGCTGGAGAGCTCCGAAAGGGCCGCTCATCCCATGAGGCGATGGTGGCATCCTGTCACTGATTTGCCCAACGCGCCAGCCCATTTTTCGTAAAATCAGCAATGCGCCGGACGCCGCGTCGCCTTTCATGGGGTTTGTTTCGACATTTTGCTGTCAGATGGCCCGGGCGTCGGACGGTCGAGGTCGCCCCGGTTTCAGTTCGGCACCGCCGCCAGCACGCGCAGACGCACGCGCTCAATGAGCAACGGGCTCGCCGCGACGGTCACGACGACGAGCCAGATCGCGCATTCCACCAGGAAGCGGAGCGTCCCCGTTCCCGGCACCACGGCGTGGATTGCCAAGCCAAGCCCCCACCCGCCGAGCACGATCGTGACCATGCTCGCGATCAGGACCAGCATGTGATGGAGCGGATGAGCGAGCGTCTGGCGCATGATGACGAGCGTCAGAATTCCGAACTGGGTCAGGAGATCACTCGCCACGATTGCGATTGCAGCGCCGAGCGGTCCGAGCCTGGGAATGAGCAGGACCGACAGGATCAGGAACGCGATCAGCTGCAGCCCCTTGGTCCGGATCAGGAGATCGCCGCGATTGCTGTGATTGGCAAAGACGAATGCCATCAGCGAGGGCGCAACGACGGCCGAACCGAGCAGCAGCGTAATGGCGAGCGGGGCATCGTTCGGAATGCTGCCATGCGTCCACAGGGCGAAAAAATCGGACCAGAAGGGCAACAGGCCTGCGACGATGAGGCTGGCCGCGGCGGTAACGAGCAGCGAGCCCTGGGCATAGAGCCTGCGCAGCCGCACCTTGTCGCCGATCGCATGGTCGTGGCCGAGCTCAGCTCCGATCGGCAGCGTCATCAGGATGCAGAGGCCTCGCAGGAAGCTCGAGATTACGCGGACCAGTCCCCATTGCGCCACCGCCACGCGATCGGCGACCATCGCACTGACCAGCAACATCGGCGCGTTGGCGAGCGCAAGCTCGGTGAGGTTGGCGATGGAGAAGGGAAAGCCAAGGCCGAACTGGCCGGCGCTCCAGCGCCAGGACAAGGACGCAGCGGAGCGGCCACGGCTGCGCCGCAGGAACGGCAACTGGCGCGGCGCGTCATAGGCAATCAGGAACACCGCAAACAGGATCTGCGTCGAGACATAGGCAATCGCGACCGCGAGCAGGCTGCCAAACCAGGCGATCGCGACGAGTTGCCCGACCTGTCCGAGCGCCAGCGCGACGTTTTGCGACCACACGGCCCGGCCGTATTTGCCGCGCACGCGATAGAGGCCGGCGACCAGATTGGCCGGCAGCGCGAGCAACGTGCCGACAGTGATCGCGAGCATCGCGGTGTCGAAGGTCGGCAGCCCCCGAAATCCGAGAACTGCAGCGGGCTGAAACAGCTCGGTGCCGACGATCAGCAACGCGCCGAGCACCACCACGATCCGCAGGTAGATCCGCATCATGCGCGCGTAGAAGCTCGCCGTGCGTCCGTCGCAATCGACGCAGGACTTGAAGGCGAGAAACCGGTTGATGGAGCGAAGCTGCAAGCCGGCATCCGCGACGATGACGAGGCTTCCGGCCGCAAAGAGCGCAAGCCAGGCCGCGAGCATGTCGCTGCTCCAGAATTGCAGGAATGCGGGAATGAGGAGCAGCTGCTGCGTCAGCGCCAGAAGCATCTGCACCAAGTTTGCCGACCAGCCGTGAATGAGCCGGTGAAGGCGGCCGCTGCCCTCTTCGCTCTTGGGGCCGCCCGTCCTGCCTGGCGCGTCAACTTGCGTATCGATCAAGCCGCATCCTTCCCGCAAACGCGCGCCCCGAACCGTCGCGATTGCCAGCGATGGGGCCGGCGGTTCCACCGGACCGCATCCGATCGCCAGTTGATTCCAGCAGCGGAAAACGCCAACGTGGATTCGAAGCAGAGCGTTAGCGCGCGTCTTAAGGTGGTTCAACGGCTTAGGCAATGGCATCCGAATTCATCCCGTTCAATCGGCCCTACGCGACCGGAAAGGAGCACTGCTATATCCAGAATGCGCTGGAGAGCCTTCACGTGTCCGGCGACGGTCGCTTCACCAAACTTTGCCACCAATGGATCGAGCAGCGCACCGGATGCGCCAGAGCGTTGCTGACGCACTCCTGCACCTCGGCCCTCGACCTCGCCGCGATGCTCATCGACCTCAAGAGCGGCGACGAGGTGATCCTGCCCTCGTTCACCTTCGTCTCGACGGCGAACGCCTTCGTGCTGCGCGGCGCGGTCCCGGTCTTCGTCGACATTCGCGAAGACACGCTCAACCTCGATGAACGGCAGATCGAGGCCGCGATCACCTCGCGCACGCGCGCGATTGCGCCGGTGCATTATGCCGGTGTCGGTTGCGAGATGGACGCGATCGGAGCGATCGCCCGGCGTCACAATCTGCGGATTGTCGAGGATGCCGCTCAAGGGGTGGAGGCGAGCTACAAGGGCTCGCCGCTCGGCGCCATCGGCGATTTCGGCAGCTTCAGCTTCCACGAGACCAAGAACATCATATCGGGCGAAGGCGGCTGCCTGCTGGTGAACGATCCCGCGCTCGTGCTAAACGCCGAGATCATGCGCGAGAAGGGCACCGATCGTAGCCGGTTCTTCCGCGGCGAGGTCGACAAATACACTTGGCAGGATATTGGCTCCTCCTATCTTCCGAGTGATCTCACCGCCGCCTTCCTCTGGGCCCAGCTCGAGCAGGCCGAGCGCATCACGCGCGAGCGACTGGCGACCTGGAACAGCTATCACGACATGCTGGCGCCGATGGAGCAGCGCGGCCTCCTGCGCCGCCCCGTCGTGCCCGACCACTGCCTCCACAATGGACATCTTTACTACGTGCTGCTTCCTCCGGACGTCGACCGGTCCATGGTGCTGCGCAAGCTCAGAGACGAGAACATCCATGCGGTCTTCCATTACGTGCCGCTGCATTCCTCGCCCGCGGGGCAGCGGTTCGGGCGGACGCATGGCGATCTGACGCTGACAACCGAACTCTCGGAACGTCTGATCCGACTGCCGATGTGGATGGGGTTGCAGCAGGTCCAGCAGGAGCGGATCTGCGACACGCTGGGGACGATCCTCGGACGGTAAACCCTAGAGCCCGTCCGATTCGCCATTCTTGGGTGTCGAGCGCAACACGAAGGGCGCAAAGGACAGATCGCCGGCCGTCGTCGGCGCCACCAGCTTGCCGCCCTCGACGGGACCGCCTGCCACACCCGGCACTCCGGGCAGCGTCGACGGCGGTGCAAGCGGGGCATCCAGACGCTGCAGCACGAGCACCTCATTGCGACCGCCCTGCTTGAGGGTCACTTCGCGTGGCTGAACCGCGCTCAGAGACCAGCCGGCGCGGGATTCGCCTTGGCGCAGCCGTCCCGGCGATCAACCCGCACCGAATCAAAACTGAGCTCAACGTCAGTTCCAGGTCAGGTCCGGAGCCCTGTGGATGCTGCGCTCGGCGGCTTGCAAGGCGGCGGTACGCGGGCCAGTGGCAACGTCGAGCTCGACATCGAGAAGGAGATCTCCAGCATCGCCGTAGGCAACGCCGGCTCGCTGAGCGCCGACGATCTCGCAGCGCCGCGTCAAGAGCTCGATCGCCGTGACGAGCCGCCAAACCGTGCTGCTTGCCGGCCTGATCAGCGAGACCGAGAGCAAGCAGCGCCACGGATTGCCGATCCTCGATTCCATTCCCGGCGTCAGCGACGCCTTCTCGCACCAGGGCACCGGCCAGTCGCGCCGAGCTGATCCTGTTCATCCGTCCGACAGTCATGCGAGACGGGGTCGACGCGCATGTCATCGCCGAGGAGATGCGCAGCAAGATGAACGGGCCGTCTGGTCGGTAGCAGCAATCCGGTGGTGGTCGTTTCCAAGGCGACACGCTGACGGCGTGATGGACGAGCCGGCCATCCGTGCCCAAGGCTCAGCGCCTCGAGGCTCCTGGCCCGCCCTCAGCCTCATCCTGTGCACAGGCGGCGGCGAAGCCTTCTTGCCGCCCCGGCGCGAGGGCCTCTGGGTGCCCTTCTGGCGGCCTTGATGGTGGCCATAGCTGCGACCGATGCCCGCACCTACAGCATCCCGAACGTATTCACGGCCACTGCCTTTGCCCTCGCCCTGCTCCCGGGCCTGCGCGATCGGGCCTGCTCTGGGCGGCCATGCGGGCCCTCGCGGTGGCCTTGCTGCTGCTCGCGCTGATGATACCGTACCGGCGCTGGCGCGGCCGTTACGGACTTGGCCTCAGCGACGTCAAGCTTGCGGGGGTTGCCGGCGCTTGGCTCGATCTCACGACGGTCGCCGTGGCGATCCAGATGACGGCGCTGGCGGCGATCGCCGCCTACGTCCACAATGTTGCACTGCGAAGAATGCCCTTGAGTGCAACCGCCTTCCTGCCGTTCGGCCTGTTTCTGGCCCCGGCGATATTGCTGGGCTGGGCAAGGTCGTGACGGCCAATTGGTTCACGAGCTGGCCGGCGCTCTCGCCAACCTAGAGCCTGCTCTAGTCCGTTCGCTTCAATGCTCGCGGCTCTGCGTCCATTCCAAGGCACGTATGCGCGCCTCCGGGATTTCGGCGCGGGACATCTTGGTGGTGACGGCATCGCGGATCCTGGCCCGCGCCTCGCGCGCCGGCGGCGGTCGCGAGATTGAGCCATTTCGAGGCCTCGACAATGTCCCGCGGCACGCCCTGCGCGATCGTAGAGCAGGCCGAGCGAATATTGCGCAAGGCTGTCACCCTGCTCCGCGGCGCGGCACTATCACATCGCCGCTTCGGAACAATTCTGCGGCACGTCGCGAGCGGTCTCGAACATGAAGCCCGGATGGAACTGCACGGCGGCATTGCCCCCGTTCAGCCAGCGGAATGAAGATCCTCGAGCCCGTCACATAATCCTGCCGCTTGAAGGCCGCGACGCCCCACCGAGGGATTGCCCGTGGGCCCTGTCCGCACGCGAGCGGCAGAAGCACAGAGAGCACTACTACGACATAGCCGGCTTCCTGTGGTCGCCAAATGCCAACAAGATCTGTTCCGCACGATCGTGTTCATCCCGATGACCGCACCGTAGTCGCCGCGCGCAGGAACATAGCGAGGCGGCACGCACCGCCACCTGTCACACGCAAAATCCCCCGGGGCAAGCTACGCCACGGGGCTTTGGTTTCCCGCTTCTCCCGCGCACGCAGCATGCGACGAAGCGAGACGTGAGATTACCGGCAGGCCAAGGTCTTGACCGGCACGATCGCAGGCGCCCCTAAGGCGACGAAGGCAATCAGAGTGCCTCAGCGATGGGTCGCGATCGCAGTACGTTTGGGTTCTCCGCGTCAACTCGATCCAACGTGTCGGTAACATGAGGAAGCGCTCGATTCGCTTGGCCGGCAATCGAGGGTACTCGGACCGGTTCTCAATCTAGGTGCAGAAGTCTGCCGATATAAGTAGCACCTCTAGTTGTCAGATGCCCGTCGTCCCAGCTCAACAACTCTCCCTTGGAGAACGGCGTGTGGGTAAGGCAACCCTGCTCATTGCACAGCGCATCGAACGGTGACACGAACCGCACCCCCGCAGCAACTGACATCGCCGCAAGTGCATCGTCTATCTCCCTATAGCGTAACGGCTTCGGAGGCATTCGATCGGGAAGTCGGCCATTCGCTCGCCAATACTCGTAGATCTGCGTCGGCAAGTTGGGAGACCAAAGCGGCAACTGACCGACGATGACGACATCGTCGACGAGGCCCTTAAGCTCCGTCAGAGCCTCCATCAGTCCCTTATCCTTCGGCTCAACCGCGAGATAGTTCTCGTACTTCGTCCAAACCGCAAACAGGATAACGGTTCGTGGTTTAAGTTCGGCGATCCTACGCAGAATCGCGGCATTGGCCTTGGCGCAGTTCTCGTAAGGGCCTCCACGTGACGGTGGGCAGCTGTCCCTCGTGAATTGCGCGATGTCGAGCCCGTCACGCTTGAGCCCCGCGTAGAGCCGTCCTGCGTGCGAGTCGCCCCATATCAAGCTTGCCCCCTTGTTGCATTCGGGCGCATAACCATCAAACGGCGCTTCCGCGCTCAACCAGCATCTAAGAACCCGCGCATTCGAGGCAGGATCGTATTGCATCGTTGCGAGGACGGATTGGACATCGCCGGGATAGCGACCGGGCAATCCTCCACTTTGCCAGACGACGGCGGAAAAACCAATGACCGCAGCCATGCCGGCGAGTGAAACGGCGACGCCATGCCTTCTTAACTTTCCAAACCGGATGGGGTGCTCGACGAACCTGGTCGTCAGCGCGGCTAGCAACAGGCTGAGCACGACGAGTGCTGCTCGAACCGAAACCGATCTCGCGCCGAGGATGGCGGCATATGAAAGAAGAGGCCAGTGCCAGAGATACAACGGATAGCTGACCAAGCCAACCGAAACAGCCCACTTCTGCGCCAAAATCCGCGAACCGCATACGATGACAATGGAAGTGCCGATGACTGGGAGCAATGCGAGCAAGCCGGGAAAGGGACTCAACTTGGTCAGCATCGCGGTACCGCCGAAGATGAGTGCGATTCCGAGATTGGACATCCATTCGCGATCCCGAACGCGCAGGTTGCTGCATGCCAGAATTCCCCCGACACCTAACTCCCACAGGCGCGACCACGGAGCATAGAACGCCGCGGTAGGATCATATCGGACGGCAAAACAGCTGTAGATCAGCGAGACTGCCACCACGGCCGAAAGGCCTACCACGAGGCGCCTCGATCGATAGAGCAGCAGCAGCAACAGCGGCCAGATCAGATAGAACTGTTCCTCCACGCCGAGAGACCAAAGGTGCAGGAGCGGCTTCGTCTCCGAGGCCTGATCGAAATAACCAACTTCGCTCCAGGACAAAAAGTTCGGAACGAACAGAACTCCGGCAACTCCATGGCCTCCGAGCGCTTGATACCGCGCCGGCAAGAGCTGCAACCAGCCTATGGCCAGCGTGACGAAGATGACGACCCAAAGTGCGGGAACTATCCTGCGAATGCGTCGTGCATAAAAACCTGCGAAGCTGAATTTTGATGCGTTGAGATCAGACAGTATGATCCCGGTGATCAAGTAACCGCTGATCACGAAGAAGACATCGACGCCTACAAATCCGCCGGTGACAGTGCTGGGAAAGGCATGAAACAGGACGACGAGGATCACCGCAACGGCGCGAAGACCATCAATCTCGGGACGATACTCCTGGGTCATGTTAACTGCGCTTCTGCTCGGCGCTCACTGGCCGAGCGCAAACGGAACAAGATCCGGTAGCGTGCGCGGTTTTGGGGAGCTATTTCCACGGCAGTGCACTCATCTTGCAGTTCAACGTAAGTTTCCGTCACGCATGCCGCCACGAAGCTAAACCGCGCGTCCGACGACGATGCGGCTGCCGCCGGCGGGCCAGCGCAGCCCCGCAAGTGTCATGCGCACTTCGGCACGCAATATCGTGGTGAATATACTGTTGACCCGCGGATCGAGCGCGAATTCACGCTCGACTTCCTCGTTGCCGGCCTTGCCACGGCTCTTCAGCCGACTTGCGACCATCAACGGCAGCAGCAGTGACGTGTACGAGCTCGAGAACAGGGGCTCAAAGCCGTTGCGACGCATCTTCTCTTCGAGCTCGCCAGGGCGGTAGCGCCGCTCGTGATAGGCAATCTCGTCGGCACGGCTCCACAGCCAGGGATGCTGAGGCACGGCGACGATGATGCCGCCGCCGTCCACCGTTGCCGCACGCATCCCGCGCAAAACGCCTTCGTCATCGGCAATATGCTCGATCACGTCGAACGCGCCGACGAGGTCGAACGCACCGCGCGCCGGAATGTGGCGCGCATCCATCTGCACGAATTCGACGTGCGGCAGGCGCGTGCGGGCAAAGGCGAGCCCGGACGGATGCAGCTCCGATCCGACCAGCCGCTGCCACCGGCGCGATTGCGCGAACGCGCGCAGCACCACGCCGTTGCCGCAGCCGATCTCGAGGAACCCATGTGCCTGGGGAAAAAAGCGATTGGCAAGGCCTACCAGCAGCTCGTTACGCGCGACGAACCAGAAATGCTCGTCCTCGACCTTGGCAAGCGCCTCGAAGCCGCGCGGATCCATTCCGCTGATCGTATCGGCGA
Organism: Bradyrhizobium sp. Pa8; assembly: GCF_052588265.1. Lineage (NCBI taxonomy): Bacteria > Pseudomonadati > Pseudomonadota > Alphaproteobacteria > Hyphomicrobiales > Nitrobacteraceae > Bradyrhizobium > Bradyrhizobium sp. Pa8. Next base: position 6,575,353 of record NZ_CP176767.1, read on the forward strand.
GTTCGGGCGCAAACATCGGGATGCCTTCGCGCTCTGCCACGGCCACCAAGCAAGCAGGGCAACACCAGCCGACCGGCCAGATCGGTTCGCTGTCGTGGATTTCCTGTTCGGCACCACAGGCCGGACAGCAGCGGCGCCCTCGGACCGAACCGATCATACGAAACTCACGTTGGGCACGGATTCGGCAGGACGGATAATAGGGAGTGAATTCATCGCAGAGTCACTGTAAACACGGTCCAGATGGAGGGCCGGACGAGGGCCTTGCCAACAAACTGTTCGGATCAACCACGCGCGTCAAGCTCCATCGCGGCGCGTCGTCTGGCGTCCATGAAGTCATAGCTGTGCGAATCTCGATCATCCAGTCCTGCTACATCCCTTGGAAGGGCTTCTTCGACCTTATGGGGCGATGCGACGAATACGTCATCTTCGATCATATGCAATACGTGAAGCGCCACTGGCACAACCGCAACAGGATCAAGACCGCCAATGGCGTCGAATGGCTGACCATTCCCGTCGTGACCAAGGGACGGTTCGACCAGCCGATCGACGAGGTCGCGATCGAAAAGCCCTGGGCCGAGAAGCACTGGCGAACGCTGGAACTCGCCTATCGTCGCGCGCCATTCTTCGACGCATTCGCACCGGCGGTCCGCGCCTGGTACGAGCGCGCTGAAAGGGAGAGCCGTCTCACCTGCGTCAACGAGCTTTTCATGCGCGAGATCGCGGGCCTGCTCGGGCTGAAGACGCGGATCGTTAGGGATACGGCCTATCCCGCGGAGGGCGTGAAAACGGCGCGGCTGCTGGCGATCGCTCAGGTCGCCGGCGCCAAAAGCTATCTGAGCGGCCCTTCAGCACGCGCTTATCTCGACGAATCCCTGTTCGCCGCCGCCGGAATCGCCACGGAGTGGATGAGCTACCAGGGTTACCCCGACTATCCGCAGCTCCATGCCGGGTTCGAACATGCCGTCAGCGTGCTCGACCTAATTTTCAACACCGGCCCGGACGCGAGGCACTTCATGCGCAAGCCTGAGCGATGACAGGCCGCTGGATTCGGGCTAGGGACGAAAAAAATCGCGGGACGGGTTCCGGGATTTTCGAGTTGAGGCGCGCGACCCGGGCTGACGCGACGGTTTGCCACAAGGCGTGCGCTTACCGCTCGCCCAGACTGGTGGAGGCGCCACCGGCGACGGTAACCGCCGTTCCGAACGCCGAATTGCCAAGCAGCCGGTTGTTGCCCGGAGGAAAGTGCTGTTTCGTTGAAGCCCGCGATATCCGGTGCAATTTTACCTCGTATCCCCCGAGGTTGATTCACGGCCTGTGCACGTTTGCGCCTCCCGCCCACTTGCCGTATGAGACTGCTCACGGACCATTCCTGCGACATCTCTCTAAGGCATTGCAAAGGCGAGATGATTTGTAGAACGTCAGCGGTCCTGAAGAGGAAGTGATGCAAACAACGCTGGAAAGCCCCGAGGCCCTGGTGCGGGTGGGAACTTTCCCGCCCGGGGTACCGCGAACGGCATCATTCCCTGACATCGATAGCGAGGCTGCCGGGAACTGGTTCGGTGCAGTGAAGGTCTCGACGCGGAGGGAGTGGAGTTGAAGGTCTCTATCGTCACCACGCTTTACCGTTCCGCTGCCTATATCGACGAGTTCCATCGACGGGCAATGCAGGCGGCGAGCGCGATCACCGACGACGTCGAGCTCATCATGGTCAATGACGGCTCTCCGGACGATAGTCTGGAGTTGGCCGTCGAACTGCACAAATCCGATCCGCGCGTGGTCGTCGTCGATCTCGCCCGCAATTTCGGCCACCACAAGGCGATGATGACGGGCCTTGCCCACGCAACCGGCGAATTGATATTTCTCATCGACAGCGACCTGGAGGAGCCGCCTGAAAGCCTCCCGCAGTTTTATGAGCTCTTCAAGCGGGAGGCCTGCGACGTCGTTTACGGCGTCCAGGAAAATCGGCGCGGCGGATTTTTCGAGCGGGCGACCGGTGTGCTATTTTTTGCTGCCCTCGATTTCCTGGGAGACCGACCGGTTCCGCGTAATGTGGTGACGTCGCGCCTGATGACGCGCGACTATGTCAGCGCCCTGGTCAGCCATCAGGACCGCGAATTCATCATATCGGATCTGTGGCAGGTAACCGGCTTTCGTCAGACTGCGATCAGCGTGAAGAAGCTTTCGCTGTCGCCATCCACCTATTCGTTACGGAACCGGATCGAGCTTGCGTTAAAGCATGTTACGACGACGTCGACGCGGCTACTCTACTTTGTTCTCTACACCGGAATACTGATTTTCGGACTTTCCGATGTCTTGATCCTGTTTTACCTGGTGCGCTACTTCGCCTCGGGCATTGGTGTGGATGGCTTCACTTCGCTCATCATATCAATTTGGTTCCTTGGCGGCCTGATAACGCTCATCCTGGGCATTCTCGGAATCTATATCGCAAACATCATGGCGGAGACCAAGCGGCGCCCCTACACCTTGGTTCGCCGCATCTACAAGATCGACACTGTGATCGATCGCAAGCCGAGCCGTGACGGCTCGTCCGACGCGCAACTCGCTTCGACGATAACCACATGAACAACCCAATCGACCCTCCGATCCTGCAACAGGTCGCGGCACACTACACTTCCAAGCTTCGGACGCACGGCTCAACTTCGCGAGGCGTCGACTGGAACGACCTTCACTCACATGAGCTGCGACATCGGCAGTTCCTTCGCCTCTTTGAAGGTGCCCCTGACGCCTCGCTCATTGATCTCGGATGCGGCTTCGGAGACTTCTTGCGCTTCCTGCGCCTCGCCGGACATCGTGGACGCTTTGTCGGCTATGACGTCACGCCGGGCATGATCGACAAGGCGCGTGAACTGCACGGCGAGGGTGACGACCGGCAGTGGCGTGTCGGCTCTGCTCCTTCTGAAACAGCCGACTTCGCCGTCGCGAGCGGAATATTCAACGTCAAAGGCGACGTTCCGAGCGCCGCCTGGAGCAGCTATGTGCTACGAACGATTGATGTGCTCGCGCAAACAGGACGACAGGGATTCGGCTTCAACGTGCTAAGCATGTCGAGCGATCCCGACCGACGCAGACCCGACCTGTACTATGCCGAGCCAGCCGAAATGCTGTCCTACTGCGTTTCCCGGTACGGGCGATCCGTAGCCCTTCTCCAGGACTATGGACTTTACGAATTCACGGTCATCGTGCGCGCGACCGCATCACGTACGACCTGAGCAAGTCACTCCAGCGCGCGACGAAGCGTCCGTTCAAGCCAAGAAACAACCGAAATCCCATCCGCGGCTGCGGCCTTCACGGCCTGGTCGCGCAGTTCGGGCGAAACGCCTTCGAGCTTGCCGAAATAGCGCTTACGATGCGATCCGCCGCGCCATCCGGGAAACTCGATGTCGAGATCGAGCTGCGGCTCTCCGGTACCCACGTCGAACACGATCACGTAGAACGACCCATTCAAAATCCAGTGACACGACACATTGCGCGCATGGGACGGGATCTTTTCGATTGGCGCTTGATGATGAAAAAGCGGATTTGAGTTCTTCAGAATCTTTCCGAACTCGGTCTCGCTGAGCCAGGCTCCAACCCCTTCGTCCCCCAGCACCACCCGGCCACCCGGCTTAACGACCCTCGCGATCTCCGCGATAGAAGCCCTGATGTCGGGAAAGAGGTTGAGGCCGCCAAAATGGAAAGCGCGATCGAAGAATCTGTCGCGGAATGGCAATTTTCCGGCGTCGGCGACAAAGAGCTTCAGCGCAGAGGTATCGACCTCTGCCGCTTCCAGTCGATCGCGCCCGATGTGAACCATCTCACGATTGATGTCGCCCGCGTATACTGACGCCCCGCGCGTCAGGAAATGACGGGTGTCGCGGCACGTGCCGCAGCCAACCTCCAGTATGCGATCCCCTCGGGTAATCCCCAGCAGATCCGTGAGCTGCTCGCGGGTTTTCTCCTCCTCACACAGCAGCATACGGTACATGACATCGTTGCCGGCATCGTATTCCGCCGCGCGCTCTCGATAGTACTTGTTTCTGTCCCCGCGCGCATCATCGTGACCGGTGGCCAGCAGCAACGAAGGAATGCCGTCAATGACGGGGTACCGATCGCCGGCCGGGCTCTCCAGGAAGCGCCCGTCGGCCGACTTGACGAGAGGCTCGTGCGAGCGAGGACAGAAAAACCCTGACTCCGTCATGAGCTGGTCCTTTTGTTCGGCAAAATTTCGCAGCTGGAAGCCTTCGACGGGCGCGTTCCATAAAAGTCGGAAACATCGCGCGGCGTCTGGACTCCATAACCGAGGAGACGGCGGGTTTGTTCGTCGTCGGTGTATTCAGGTCCAAGGAGTGAAGGAAGATCGATCTGCTGCCGCATGAGAGGTATGGTGTAGAGGTGATTGACCGCTCTTCTCGGACTAGAGGTCTGGTTCACACCGCCGCGGTGAAACACCATCGCGTCCAACACCAGGAAGGAACCGGCCGGGGCCGTGACGGTCCTTTGCAGGGCCTCCACAGTCAAATCGGATGGAAACGCCTCCTCCTTGTGGCTCGCGGGCACGACCAGCGTGGAACCATTTTGCAACGTGAAGGGATCGAGGCAGAACAGCGCATTGATCGCCAGAGGACGGCTCGAAACGAAGTGTTGATATGGCAAATCCCGATGGTACGCCGCCTGGTTATATTGCTGCGCATTCGGCGGATTGATGATGCCGTTCTGCTGATTGAGGATAATATAGTCAGCGATCAATCGGCGGCAGATTTCCAGAACGTTTGCGTTCATCGCAAGATCTAAAAACAGACGATCATGCGCGAGCGGCACTCGAATCGTATTATGTTCGTCGATCCTCTTGAGCTCTTCCCGACCTCCATACAGGTCCTGGGTTGACTCCAACACGCGATCGAACGCGTCCGCGAGCCGACGCAAAGCTTCCGCGTCGAAACCTCCATCCACGACAGCAAATCCCAACAGCTTGATTTGCTCAATTGCCCTGTCCAGCGCATTGCTGCTTTGAGCCTGCGTGTGAACGCCGTAACGTGCGACAGATGTTTCGGTCATATCTTACTCTCGAGGACTTGGAGAACGAGCCACGTCGTAGATTGCGTCAGTCGGCGAGCCTCTCCAACGGATGATCGCCGTCCCACACGGCCAGTCCGAAGCCGGTAGCTCCGTAGCCGTTGCCATTGTACGTGAGCCACAGCCGCTCACGGTGCCAGAACAGCGCCGGATAGCAGACCATGTCGAAGTCCCACCCAGGCTCGGTCCGATCGAATTCCATGATCCCGTCGATGCGTTCCCAATGCTTTGCATCCCTGCTCCAGGCCGCTCCCAACGTGTAACGCGAGCCGCGCGTTGCGAAAGTCATCAGATAGACTTCGCCAATCCGCACGACACTTGGCCGTACAACCACATGTTCCTGATGCCCTGTCAGCCCTATGGCGATCGAGCCATCGCGCTCCCAACGAAGACCGTCGCTGGAATGCGCAACCTTGATCGCATGGCGGAGCGACTCCTCACCGAGACCTGCCGCAAGGTTGGATCCATACCACATGCGCCATTGCCCAGGACCGATTTTGAGCACACAAGGGTAGGTCAGAGTGTATGGATCCACCGGGGTGCGATCGAGAACAGGTCCTGGTGAAAAACGCTCGAAAGGGCCATCAAGCGAGGATGATCGCGCCAGACCGATCGCGTTTCGCCAGGGAGAGCGGACGCCCAGGTTCCAGCCCATATAGTAAAGATGATACTCGCTCTCGTCACGCGTGATGCAGCCGATGCTAATGCCGCTGTCGTCGAATGTCCCGTCTTCGCCAGGTGAGATTACCGGCTGCGCGGCCACTCTCAGGACTTGCGGTGTATCCGAAACGGCGACGTCGACCCAACCGATGTGCGAGCGCTTGTCTGCATCGCGCGAGCTGTAGAAAAAGCGAAACGTGTCGTCCGTAACATGAACAGGGATCGGTAACGCCGCGTGACTGCGTGCCCACCATTGCTCTCCGCTGGGAGCAAAGACGGCTCCGAGGCGTCGCCAGGACATGACGGCCTCACAGACTTCTCAAGCGCGTGCTAGGCACGGGCGAGCGTTCGGTTCCGCGTGGTGCGACCACCGACAAATCGGGCTGGTCCTCGAGCACCAGTGCACCGGCGCCCAACACGCTTCGCTGGCCGATCGTGACGTGATCGCGGATCGTCACGTTCACGCCCACGAAGCTCCCTCGTCCGATGCGAACGCCACCGGAAATGACCACGTGAGATGCCAGGAAGACATCATCCTCGATCACCGAGTGGTGACCGATATGATTCCCGCTCCACAGCGTGACATTTGCGCCGACGCTGGCGAAGGGCTGGATGGTGTTGTCCTCGAGAATGAAGCAGTTCTCTTTCAACTCGAACTCGGGGAATACCGTGGCGCGACTGCTCAAATAGCTCGCGAGCTGATACCCCTTGGCGCGCGCCGCAGCCACTTTCTCCGCACGAACCGCGTTGATCTTGGCGTAGCTGACCGCGACAAACATGGCATGGTGGCCTGGCGGGAATTTTTCCCCGACATCCTCGAATGCGACCACAGGACGGCCCCGAAACTCCGTTTGCTTCAGAAAAACGCGATCAACCGCAAATCCGACGACCTCATATTGGGAATCGCAGGAAAAATAATAATCCGCGAGCTCGGCAATTTCACCGATTCCGAATATGACGACTTGCCTGTGTTTCTCTTCATCGGACTTGTCCATGCGGACGCTTATAGCCCATCTGGCGCGCTGACCGAAAGCCGCGCAGCTTGGATTCCTCACAAATATTGCGGTTTAGCGGCAGCGATATCCCTCCAGCGCGCGGTCAATGAATGAGAAACCCTGCCGTGTGACTGGCCATCAATGCCGCGAGCGCATCGTGCGCATCATTCACCTGGTGGGCGAGCATCGGGAAGAGATCTGCCTGCGTATCCGGCGGACTTGCAGGGCCGATGTAAGACGGCACGACATATTCCGCTCCAACCACTTGGCTGTTCACCTGGCCACCGACCGGGTCCAGACCCTGGTGCTCTTGAAACACAAATGCATCCGCTGTCTCCGTCACGAACTGCGAGGTGGAATTCGGCTGAATCCCCTGTCCCGATGCTTTGACGCCGATCACGCCATCGCCGTTGAGATCCTGATGGAAGCTGGTCTCGATCGACTGCAGCGCGACCTCCGAACCCGACATCGGCATGACCGCGTTCGACACGTAGCTGCCCTGGCTGTCGGCGTTCCAGACCGCATACTGGTCGGCGCCGTTGATCTTCCAGGCGACCAGGTAACCGCTGCCCGACTGCTCCGCCCCTATCGCACGCCAAACTCCTGCATCGCCCGACGCGATCACCTGCGTCGCCCCGTATGTTACGATGGGCCCGCTAGACGCGCCGTTGGCGAACAACGAGTATTGGCTCCCCACGACAGCGAGGCTGGTCGATCCGTAGGATTCGATCACGGTTGCGGGCGCTGGCGCGGGAACACCGATCACGCCATCGCCGTTGAGATCCTGATGGAAGCTGGTCTCGATCGACTGCAGCGCGACATCCGAACCCGACGTCGGCATGACCGCGTTCGACACGTAGCTGCCCTGGCTGTCGGCGTTCCAGACCGCATACTGGTCCGCGCCGTTGATCTTCCAGGCGACCAGGTAACCGCTGCCCGACTGCTCCGCCCCTATCGCATGCCAAACTCCTGCATCGCCCGACGCGATCACCTGCGTCGCCCCGTATGTTACGATGGGCCCGCTAGACGCGCCGTTGGCGAACAACGAGTAATGGCTCCCCACGACAGCGAGGCTGGTCGATCCGTAGGATTCGATCACGGTTGCGGGCGCTGGCGCGGGAACACCGATCACGCCATCGCCGTTGAGATCCTGATGGAAGCTGGTCTCGATCGACTGCAGCGCGACATCCGAACCCGACGTCGGCATGACCGCGTTCGACACGTAGCTGCCCTGGCTGTCGGCGTTCCAGACCGCATACTGGTCCGCGCCGTTGGTCTTCCAGGCGACCAGGTAACCGCTGCCCGACTGCTCCGCCCCTATCGCATGCCAAACTCCTGCATCGCCCGACGCGATCACCTGCGTCGCCCCGTATGTTACGATGGGCCCGCTAGACGCACCGTTGGCGAACAACGAGTAATGGCTCCCCACGGCAGCAAGGCTGGTCGATCCGTAGGATTCGATCACGGTCGGGACTAGCTGGCTGATCAGCGTGATGCCCGAGATCGTGCCGTCGGCGAACTGGAAATACTCCGCGCCCGACACGGTATCGGTGCCGTCGGGCGTGCCAGAACGCAGATCGACGAGCGTGAACATTTGCGCGGTCGCGTTGTAGCTGATCCCGTAATTGGCCTTGCTGCCGGAATACACCGCGGTGTCGGTGCCGGAACCGCCGATGATGATGTCGTTGCCGCCGCCGCCAGTGATGGTGTCGTTGCCGCCGCCACCGTTCAGGACGTTCGCGATCGCGTTGCCCAGGATCGTATCGTTGCCGAAGCCGCCGGTGGCGTTGTCGATGTAGGAGCGCGCGTCGTTGTTGTAGAGATAGGCGTTGTAGACGTTACCTGAGGCGTAATGGCCGTTGCCGAGATTGGCGAGTTGCACGGTGGAGAACACCGACGAGGCGCCGGGGTTGAGATTGATGCTCAAATTCGTCGTGTAGTTCGACAGATCGTAGGTATCGACACCGCCGCCGTCCCAAACCGTCTCGTAGATGCGGTTGGCCGAGTTGCCGGCGCCGCCGCCCGGCGCGAGTTGCCCGACACCGTTGATGAACTCCTGACCCGTGCTGGGATTCCAGGAGTAGACGGTGTTCCCACCCTGGGTCGCGTAGTTCGCGCCGTACATCGTCTGGAGCGCGAGGATATCGTTGGCCATATAGGTCTGCGGATATCCGTAAGCCTCGTTGCTGTAGCCGGCGGTCGTCGAGGCGCCGACATAGCTGCGATAGCTCATGACGGTGTATTCGCTGTCGTCATGCGCGCTCGGCACAGCGACATTGGCGGGGCCGCCGGTCTCCTGGCTGTGCTTGAGCCCGAGAGCGTGGCCGAGTTCGTGCATCGCGGTCGTGAAATAATAGTTGCCGAGCTTGGCCAGCGAGTAATTGTATTGGGTCCCGAACCAGACGTCGCCGCCGGCCGCATAGTCGCCGGGGTAGTAGGCGTAGGAGGTTGGGGGCTTCGACGACTGCGCGATCATGATGTTCGCGCCGTCGGTCCCCACGTACTGAATGCTGGCGTTGGTGTAGCCGAGGATCAGTCCGATCGCGTAGTTGATCGCCGCCTGCATCGCGCTTGGCGCCGCGGCGAAGCCAGACGATGTCGGCTCACTGTTGCCGCCGTAATAAGGACTGGAGTAGTCGCTGGGCGCGTCGGGAAAGCTGTAGGTGATCGTGCCGGTCCACTTGTAGCCCGACAGCAAACCGTCAATATCGGCGTTGTTGGTGGCACCAACGGTGACAGAATTGGCCAATGGACTCTCCGGAGCAACGGATCACGCGATTCGCGGACGAAGGCGCATGATTCTAGCTTGAGAGTTATACGTTTGGTTAAAATCCGGCAGCAGCCTCCGGCCCCCTTTCATAAGGCCGTTTTAGCCATCAAATCAAGTAGCGGTACGGGCCAAGGGCAAGGATTCAGGTCCCGCCAGCGGGTATGATCTGTAAAGGAAATCATGAAACCAGGCCCATTTTCAGTCGGTCTCATCGGGGTCCTGGCGGTGTTCGCCGGGCCGGATCGTTTGCCCATCGGAGAACAGCCTGCCATGGTCGGGAAAGCCAATGCGAACGACAGCGCCAAGGAAAGTGGCAAGAAAAGCGTCAGGGAAAGCGACAAGGAGAGCCAAAAGGAGGGAGGACGCGCTGCCTCCATGCCAATGGCCCGCGATCCTTCCGCCGCGGTGGCGGAGGAATACGAAGCCGCCCGCCGGAAGGGAACCCGGGAGGCGTTCGAGCTCTTCATTGCGCGGCATGGCGATGATCCGCTGGCTGAGCAGGCGCGAGCCGAGCTCACGAGGCTCAGTCCTCGGCCTTGATTGGAAACGCCTGACCGCCGTTCATCGCGTGACTCGGCGGAAGCTCGGGGGATCACACTCTGCAAGAGCCGAGCGATTTGGCCTAACAGCCGGCTCAGCGACAATCCTCAAGATGTCTCCAGAGTTAACCGAGACCGATCCGCGCGTGCTGATAGCCGCGGTTCAGAATGTCCTTCCACCATTCTCGGTTGCCGCAGAACCAGCGAACTGTCTTGACAAGTCCACTGGTGAAATCTTCTTCTGCGTGCCAGCCGAGCTCGCGCTCGATTTTGCCCACATCAATCGCGTAGCGCCGATCGTGCCCAGGCCGGTCCTTCACGAAGGTAACCAGGCTTCGCCGCGGATCTGAGGCCGGCGCAATCCGGTCCAGCTCGTCGCAGATGCACTCGACCACTTCGAGGTTGCTACGTTCGCTGGAGCCACCCACGTTGTAGGTCTCGCCGACGCTACCCCTCTCAAGTACCAGCGTCAGCGCCTTTGCATGATCTTCGACGTAAAGCCAGTCCCGGACATTCTTGCCGTCGCCATAGACCGGCAGCGACTCGTTTGCCAATCCCCTGATGATCATGTGCGGGATCAGTTTTTCCGGAAATTGATAGGGACCGTAGTTATTCGAGCAATTCGTCAGTAGCGTCGGGAGCTCGTAGGTTTCGCGCCACGCGCGCACCAGATGATCCGATGACGCCTTGCTCGCCGAGTAGGGTGAATTCGGAGCATAGGCTGTCTCTTCAGTGAACAGCCCTTCAGCTCCGAGGGAACCGAACACTTCGTCCGTTGAAATATGCAAGAACCGGAAACGTGCCCGGTTCGCTGGCGGCAACGTACGCCAATAGCGCAATGCCTCCTGCAAGAGCGTGAAGGTGCCCAGGACATTGGTCTGGACGAATTCAGCAGGTCCATCGATGGATCGATCGACGTGGCTTTCAGCGGCAAGATTCATGACCGCGTCCGGCGTGTAGAGATCGAACAGCCTGCGCAAGCCGGCGCCATCGCAGATACATTGCTTTTCGAAGGCATACCGCGGATGACTTGCTGCTCCCGGAAGCGAAGCGAGATTGGCGGCGTAGGTCAGCTTGTCGATATTGATGACCCGTGCACTGGTATCAGCGAGCAGATGACGAATGACGGCGGAGCCTATGAAGCCCGCACCGCCGGTCACGAAAATAGTCATTCCAGCAAAGCGCATTTAAGTCTTTCATTTCGGCGGCCGCCTAGCGCTTGAACGAGCGATAGACCGAGAGCAAATACTCTCCATAACTGCTCGCTGCGTTCTTTTGCGCGAGCTTTTCGAACGCTTCGAGTGAGATGTAGCCTAGGCGCAACGCAATCTCTTCGGGACATGCGATTCGCAATCCCTGTCGCTGCTCCAGGATCTGCACGAAATGGCTCGCTTCGACCAGAGACCCGTGCGTGCCGGTATCCAGCCACGCAACGCCGCGGCCCAGTTGCTGTACGAACAGCTTGCCCCGCTCGAGATACACCTTGTTCACGTCGGTGATCTCGAGTTCCCCGCGTTCTGACGGCTTGATCTTGGCGGCGATGTCAACGACATCGTTGTCGTAAAAATAGAGCCCGGTGACCGCCAAATTTGATCTCGGATTTTTTGGTTTCTCTTCGAGAGACAACGGCCTGCCGGCAGCGTCCAGCTCCACGACGCCATATTGCTCCGGTGTATTGACGGTGTAGCCGAATAAAGTCGCACCTTGCTTACGCGACGCAACCAAACTCAGCATCTCCTGCATACGGTTGCCATAGAAGATGTTGTCCCCCAACACGAGGGCAACAGCGTCCGTGCCGACGAACTCGCGACCGACGATGAAGGCGTCCGCCAGCCCCCGCGGCGTATCCTGCGATGCGTAGGAGAGGCGCAGCCCGATTTCAGCGCCGTCTCCGAGCAGGCGCCTGAACAAGGGCTGGTCCTCGGGCGTCGTGATAACAAGAATTTCCCGGATGCCCGCCAGCATGAGCGTGGACAAGGGATAGTAGATCATCGGCTTGTCGAAGACAGGCAGGAGCTGCTTAGATACGACAGCGGTAACGGGGTACAGCCGCGACCCTTTGCCTCCCGCCAAAATGATGCCTTTCATGTGCCCCCAAGAATTTGTGCGACCTTGCGCACTTGATACTCAATGCTGGGCTCGGTGCAACGCGGTTGTTAGGCCGGTGCGGGAACCAGCTAGCCGCTGGCGTGCATTGAAATTTTGTTCGATTTGCCTGATCAGAGAACCCTCGCACCGCCCGTCTCTACCCCGGAGCCCTTAAATGCCCTTTCCGCATGCCTCGGAAGCTCTGTCGCGCTTTACCGTGCTCGATCTGACCCGAGTCCGGTCCGGGCCCACCTGCGTGCGGCAGCTTGCGGATTGGGGCGCCAATGTCGTCAAGATCGACGCGCTGACCGAGGATGCCGGCAGCGAGCAGCCGGGCGGGCCGCGGCGGGGTTCCGACTTCCAGAATTTGCACCGCAACAAGCGGGCGATGACCCTGAACCTGAAGGACGAGCGCGGGCTGGCCGTGTTCAAGCGCCTCGCCGCCAAGGCCGACGTCGTGGTCGAGAATTTCCGTCCCGACGTTAAGAAGAAGCTGGGCATCGACTATGAGAGCCTGCGCGAGATCAACCCGCGCATCGTCTATGGCAGCATCTCCGGCTTCGGCCAGGACGGGCCCTACCACAAACGGCCGGGCTTCGATCAGATCGCGCAAGGCATGGGCGGGCTGATGTCGATCACCGGCGCGCCGGGCGAAGGGCCGATGCGGGTCGGTATTCCCGTCGCCGACCTCACGGCCGGCCTGTTCTGCGCCATGGGCATCCTCACTGCGCTGCTCGAGCGCGAGGTCTCGGGCAAGGGCCAGTGGGTGCAGACCTCGCTGCTCCAGGCCCAGATCTTCATGCTCGACTTCCAGGCCGCGCGCTGGCTGATGGAGAAGGAGGTCGCCAAGCAGGCCGGCAACAATCACCCGACCAGCATCCCGACCGGCGTGTTCAAGACCTCGGACGGCTACATCAACATCGCCACCACGGGCGGACGGATCTGGGAGCGTTGCGCGCAGGCGATTGGCGCCCCTGAGCTCTACAGCCATCCCGATTATGCGACCGCCCCGGCCCGCTCCAAGAATCGCGACGCCCTCAACGCCAAGATCGAGGAGCGCACGGTGACGAAGTCGACCGAGACCTGGGTGCGGGAGTTCAACGACGCCGGCGTGCCCTGTGGGCCGATCTACGCCATCGACCAGATGTTCGAGGACGCGCAGGTCAAACATCTCGGCATCGCGCAGGACGTGCCGAACGACGAGGACCGCCACATTCGACTGGTCGGCCAACCCGTCTCGCTGTCGCGCACGCCGAGTAAGATGGTGGCGCGGCCGCCGGAATTCGGCGAGCAGACGAGCGAAGTGCTCGCCGAGTTCGGCTTCGCCCCTGACGAAATTGCCGAATTGAGACGAGTGAAGGTCGTTTGACGTCGCCCAGCGCCAACGCGCGCGACCTGCTGGGGCCTGCGCACGGCTCGGGGATCCTCTCGCGGCCCGCCCGAAGCGATCTGCCACGGCGATTTCGGGCCGGCGAATATCATGCTCCAGGGAGCAGAACCACGCGTCATCGTCGCCGTCCTGCTCAAATCCTGCCTCGCGGTTCGCTCGGGCGCGCATCTGAGGCGGTGCCGGCCCATGCCCGCATATCCGAATTCTCGAGCTGCCCCGCTAGGCTGCCTTCTCCGCTGATCTGCGAACCGGCCTTCCCGCCAGCAATGATCCGTTGATTTATATCGCTCTACGATATATTTTCGCGCAGTGCGCCGTGGCTAGGGGACGCGCCCGACGACTAGGCGCGTCCCGAGTACGGCGCCGGCCGATGTGATCGGCGCCAGCTCATCATCCTCACAATCGCGTTATCCCGATCAGACCAACATGCCCCGCCCCATCCCCGCCAATTCCCTGCCGCGCCTCGGCGACTTCACGACAGACCGGCGTGTTCTCCTGCTGGTCGCCATGGCGGTCTTTGTCGGCGCGGGTGGCGCCGGTACGGCATGGCTGTTGCTGCGCGCCATCGCGCTCGTCACAAATGCCGTGTGGCTGCACACGCTGAGCACGCAGACCCTCCCGACAGCTAATCTGAAACCCGACGCCTGGATGGTTGCGGCCCCGGCCTTTGGCGGCCTCGTCATCGGCCTGATGGCGCGCTTCGGTTCCGAAAAAATTCGCGGCCACGGTATTCCCGAGGCGATCGAGGCGATTCTGATCGGCGGCAGCCGTTTGCAACCGAAAGTCGCCGTCCTCAAGCCGCTATCGTCGGCGATATCGATCGGCACCGGCGGGCCATTCGGCGCAGAGGGTCCGATCATCATGACCGGCGGTGCGGTCGGCTCTCTCTTCGCGCAATGCTTCCACCTCAGCGCGGCCGAACGCAAGGCGTTGCTGGTGGCCGGTGCCGCGGCAGGCATGACGGCCATCTTCGGAACACCGATCGCGGCCGTCATGCTCGCCGTCGAGCTTCTCCTGTTCGAGCTGAAGCCGCGCAGCCTGATCCCCGTGATCGCCGCCTGCGTGGTCTCGTCGTCGCTGCGGCCCTGGCTGATCGGCAGCGGCGCACTGTTTCCGTTCGCCGGCCAGCTCGATCTGCCTTGGTGGGGGCCGCTTGCCTGCGTCGGCGTCGGCGTGGTCGCGGGATTGCAATCGGGATTGCTGACCACGCTGCTGTACAAGGCCGAGGATTTTTTCAGTCACCTGCCGATCCACTGGATGTGGTGGCCGGCGATCGGCGGACTGTTCGTCGGCGCCGGCGGCTTGATCGAACCGCGGGCCCTCGGTGTCGGCTACGACATCATCGGCGACCTGCTCAACGACAACGTCGTGGTATCAGTCGCGGTGCTGATCCTGCTGGTAAAGTCCGCGATCTGGATCGTCGCTCTCGCGTCGGGCACATCCGGGGGCGTCCTCGCGCCGCTTCTCATTTTCGGCGGCTGCGTCGGCTGGCTCGAAGGACAATTGCTGCCGGGGCCGCATGGGGCATGGGCGCTCGTCGGCATGGCCGCGATGATGGGCGGCACCATGCGCTCGCCGTTGACCGGTATCCTGTTCGCCGTCGAACTGACTGGCGACTTTCCGCTGCTCGGATCGCTCCTGATTGCCACGAGCGCCTCCTATGCGCTCACCGTGCTGCTGCTCAAGCGCTCGATCCTCACGGAGAAGATCGCGCGGCGCGGCCAGCATGTGGTGCGCGAATACGGTATCGATCCCTTCGAACTGCTGCGCGTCAACGAAGTGATGGTGACGGACGTCGATACGCTGCCCGGAACGATGACGGTCGGCGAAGCGATGTCGTTCTTCTCCGGGGACGAGCGGCGTCACAAATCCTACCCGCTGATCGATGCAGGCGGTCAGGTCTCGGGTCTCGTGGGCCGCGCGGACGTCTTGCGCTGGCGCGCGGAAAGCGCCGACGGTCGCGACACCTTGTTCGACTGCGCATCGGATCGCTCGCTCACACTCGGCTATCCCGACGAACCGGTGTCACATCTTGCGGATCGGATGGTTCTGGCCGACGTCGGGCGCGTGCCGATCGTCGAACGCGCGACCGGGCATCTCGTCGGCCTGGTTGCCCGCAAGGATATCCTGCGCATTCGAGCCACCGCAAGGTCCGTCGAGAAGCAGCGCTCGGCCTTCATCGGCCTTCATCGACCTTGGCGCCGCAGCCCGTCAGAAAAGGTGACCGCCCTTAACGAAGCGCGGCTTTAGACAGCGGATGCGCCTCGCCGACGATGTCATACAACTCTCTTTGCTAGTTCGTATCTTGCGATAGCTATCCGGCGAGGAAGAAGGAGCCATAAAGCGCTGTGTAGCAGACCCAGGCGAGCCGTGTTCCCTGCCAAAGGCTCGTCTTAGCAAGAGCAAGAGCCGTTCCAAAAGCAATTACAGCGAGAGCTTGTTGCATGCGCTAATCATTCGTGAGTTGCCCATACCGGACGCTGCAGAAATACTGACCCGGCTATGGATCCCCTGTTGCTAATTGTCGGCGTTGTGGCCATTTTGACTGTTGGTGCCACGTTCGCGGTGATCACCTATTTCGATGTTAAAGCTGAGCGCCGGCGCCAACGGTAAGGCCGCCTCTGTTCATTTCGGTTTTTGGCGCTTCAATGCTCGCATGATTCCGATACGGGCAAACATTGTCGGGCTGCCGCCTTCCGCCACCAGGATCAGTGCTGCATCGCGGTTGCCATTCCGGCGCGGAGTGCTCTTTCTTCGGCAGCGTGGCGATGTACTCGCCGGCGTCGAGCAGCGTCACCAGTACGCGATCACCGATCCTGGTCGGATCCTCGAACGGCCGATGCCATCCTCGTTCCGTCACACCGCCCCCGGTTACCAATAGCCCATGCCACCGATAGGCCCTTTGGCGTTCCAGTTGAAGTCCGGTCGTACGTCCGCGCCACGCCAACTCCGGCTGGCGAGCTTTTATCGCTGACGCGGAACCCCGCCGAAGGCCCGTCAGTTTTATTGAACGGGCGATTCCTTTGCTGAGAGGCGGTACGTCATGGACTGTCTCAGCCTTGTCATACCGGCCACTATTCTTCCTGGGCCACAGTAAGATTGATCGGCGGAGACGGTGACGCAATTACCCCGGGTCCGCATGAGTATAGAGGACCCGCCCGTTCGCGCTGGGGGCCTTCTTTGCACGCCCGGCAAACTCCCCGTTGACGCGGCCGAGAAGGCTGTCACATTACTTTGACAGACAGGTGCCAGTTTGGCAGGCGCTGGGATTTCAGAGCCCAGACCGGAATACGCGGCGAATGCTGCCGAGCGAATATATTCCGCTTGTGCAGCGTTCGGTATCCTCTCAATTTCGGGAGTTCGGCGTGTTTGATGCTGAAATAACTGCGCTGCTCAGGGCGGTGCTCGAGGAAGTTTGCGAAAATATTCCTGTAAGCGAGACGGGCGCCAGAGCGTACGTTGCCTCGAAGCTGTTGGATGCCGCAGCACACGGACAGCTCTCAACCGACGCGTTGAAAGCGGCGGGCCGCAAGGCCCTCGACCCACCAACGATGTGGCCCTGATTATCCGCTCATCACTCGATCACATCGTATTCGAATGCGACGCCGTCAAAAGTGCGTTTAGGTCAATGTTGCTTTCTTTTCGCATGCAATTAAGCGCGATATAGAATACCACAGGTTGCATAAGCAGGGGACGCTTATGGATTGGGCGGAACGAACTTATCTGTTCAGCTTTGTCGTGCTGTCGATCTTCAACGCTGTGGGGGTGGTATGGATGATTTTATCGCTGTGAGCCGTGCTACGCGGGGCCTTAGCACGCATCGTGCGGTTAGGTCTTGGTGCGTGTCGTCCGGTTGGATTGCGCTACTCGCGATTGTTGCCTACGCGATCGCTAACCTTCCCTGGTAAGGCATCAAGCAACTGCGCTCAACACAACGGCCTTTTCTTTATGCTCAGCGTAGCCACCAGCACCGCTGCCAATAAAACCCAGCCGACGATATAAACGATAGTCATAGAACCGTACCCTCAAGATTATCAGGGTAGTGCCTTGGCCCCGAGAAAGGTTCAAAATCTTCGTGTCATCGCCGGCGCGTGCGGTCGCTAGTTCGTGACTGGAATCAGGGGCTTTGAACGCTGGTCGGTGGAGTGGAAGCCTTCTGGCGGAAGATCGATCCGATCGTCTATGGCGGGCTAGCCGCCGTTCTTGCCTCCCAAGCCGCTGCCTCGATCCGCCTCGCCCAGAAGAGCGGCAGACTGCCAGCTCATGGTCGAGCCGACCAAACCGTTTGACCAGGACTCCCAGAATCTGCATCGTAACAAGCGGGTGATGACGCTGAACCTGAAGGACGAACGCGGGCTCGCCGTGTTCAAGCGCCTCGCGGCCAAGGCGGACGTGGTGGTCGAGAATTTCCGGCCCGACGTCAAGAAGAAGCTCGGCATACGATCAATCCGGGCATCGTTTAAGGCAGCATCTCCGGCTTTGGCTAGGACGGCCCCTATCACAAGCGGCCGGGCTTCGATCAGATCGCGCAGGGCATCGAAAGACTAAGGGAGGCGGGCGTCGTCTGAGTCCACTCACGACAGGGGCAGTCTCGCATTGGGTAAATCGTTGGATGCCTGTCCGTTCGGGGCCGCCGGGCCCGACCGGACAAGCCTGATTGACCCTCCATCCCGGTTTTCACGAAAAAAGAGTCTCCGTTCCGGCCGTTCCTAGTTGTTCATGCAAGGCTGCCTTAACCACAGGTGCTCTAGATTTCAGCCCATTCAAAGCGGAATGAACCCGAATGGCGATCGATTCCCGGACGGTTAGCTACAGCATCATTGTCCCGGTCTTCAATGAAGAGGCCGTTCTCCCGATATTGCTGCGCCGGCTCGACCTCCTGCTGACCCGGCTCAACGGGCCGGCGGAGGTCATTATTGTCGACGATGGCAGCAGCGATTCCGGCACCATCGTACTGGAAGCACTCGTCAAACGCGATCCGCGCTATCGCTTGATCGGCCTGTCGCGCAATTTCGGCCACCAAGTCGCTATTACCGCCGGCATGGACGCGGCGCAGGGCCAAGCGATTGTGGTTATGGATGCCGATCTGCAGGACCCGCCTGAGGTCGTGGAGCAACTCATCGCCAAATGGGAAGAAGGTTACGAAGTCGTTTATGCGCGGCGCCTGTCGCGCGCTGGCGAAAGCCGGTTTAAGCGCTCGACGGCCCATCTGTTCTACCGGATACTCGGGCGCATGACCTCGGTTCGGATTCCCGCCGACGTCGGTGACTTCCGCCTGATCGATCGCAAGGTGCTCGACGCGCTGCGCCAGATGCCGGAGCGGGACCGCTTCGTGCGCGGCATGATCGCCTGGCTCGGCTTCCGGCAGACTGAAGTGACCTTCCATCGCCTTGAGCGCGCGGCCGGCGAAACAAAATATCCTCTGCTCAAGATGACCCGTCTTGCGTTGGCTGCAGCGCTCGGCTTTTCCGATGTGCCCTTACGCCTGGCAATCTGGTGTGGGCTCTTGGTGTCGTGCCTGGCCCTCCTCTACGGCGGCTGGGTGCTTGTGCTGTGGATGAGCAAGGACAGCCACCTGGTTGCCGGCTGGTCCTCGACCATGGTCGTCATATCGCTCCTATGCGGACTTAACATGCTCATGACGGGCATCGTCGGGCTCTACATCGGCCGCATTCACGCCGAGGTGAAGCACCGTCCACTCTACGTCGTGCAGAAGCGGTTGGGCTTCGATCGCGCCCAAGCTGCGCCGGCGAGCGCCGCAGCTCACGCCATGCACGAATAGTGAGCCCACATGAGCGAGCTCTTCGACCAGTACCGCAGCAATTACCGGGACGTCGTCCAATCATCGATCGACTTCTCGGGCCTGCCCCACAGCTTCTTCATGCGCTCCAAAGCCGACCTCCTGCGCGACCTGACCGCGCGGCGTCTCGGATCGGCAAGACCCGCGATGCTCGACGTCGGTTGCGGCGTCGGCAGCTTTCATCCGTTGCTGCGCGGCATGGTCGGCAGCCTGACCGGCATCGATGTTTCATCGGAGAGTATCGAGCAGGCGCGCGCCGACAATCCCGGCGGCGAGTACCGCGCCTTCGACGGCAGGAGCTTTCCCTTCGACGACGACAGTTTCGATATCGTGACTGCGATTTGCGTGCTGCACCACGTCGCGCCTGCCCAATGGACCAATTTCATTAATGAGATGCGGCGCGTGGCGCGCCCGGGGGGCCTTATCTGCATCATCGAGCACAATCCCCTCAATCCGCTTACCCGCCTTGCCGTTGCGCGCTGCGAATTCGATCGCGACGCCGTGTTGCTCAGCGCTCGCAAGGCACGGAGATTGATGGCGGCTAGCGGTTTGCAGAAGATCGGCGCACATCATTTCCTACTGTTGCCCTGGGAGGCAGAGCCGGCACGCCGCGTCGAGGGCGCCTTGAGGCGTATTCCGCTCGGCGCCCAATACGCCGCCTTTGGTACCGCCTGAACTAATTCTACAACACATCCAACCGCCGATGGGCGACCGCCACATTGTCGCTGAAGATGCATTGCCAGTCCGGCAGGCAGTGGAGCAGCGTGACCCCCGGCGTGTCCAGCTCAAGCAGTGTCGCATCAGGCTTGTATTCGTCGAGCAGCTTGAGAAAATCGCACAAGTCGGCCGGGGATAACGCTCGATTGTAGCGCACTCGGGCAGCAACGCCACAACCCCGGGCGCCGCCGAAGCGGTAATTCACGGCGAAGCGCAGGATGTTGTCGGTGGAGTGCGAGCGATACCCGACAACCAGCGGTGCGCCGCTGAGCGGGATCACGGGCGTTGCGAGCGAGCCCGAGGCGTTTCCGAGATCGACATAGAGATATTCGAGCCTGGCGTTCCAATTGTCGGCGAAGGCGCCTTCGATGCCCGCGCCCGCGCTCCAGCCGACCTTCGTCGTGCTGCTGTTGAAGCTTGCCGCAACCGGCGTGAACGTTCTGCCGTCGGCGCCCCCGAAGCCGCCAACATTGATCGCGCCTACGCTACCTGAGGTCGAGACCCGCCCATAGGCAAGACCGCCGGTGCCTTAGAACAGCAAGCGTGCGTCACGACGACACCGAGCCGGCTTGCTCGCGAGATGCGCGGGCGATTCAGTGCCGCGACACCAGGGAAGAGTTGTCCGGCTTGGGTCCTGCGATCGGTAGTTCCAGATTTTCATAGCGAGTTCTCAGTATTTGATCCACGCAAGCAGCGCGATATTGCGCGGCCGCGCCTCGGAGCCGCCGAGCCCGCCGTTAACGCCACCGCTCGCGCGGTAGTCGGCGAGTGCGCGACAGCCGTAGCGCCACCAGGCGAACTGTAGAAGTGAGACGGTGCGCAACTTGGTATCGGCGCCGAAGGGTCGGTCATGAGTTGCTCGATTAGAGGTTGCGAATTAGATCGTCGCCCCGCTGGGGGAATCTAATGATCCATCGGTTTGTTGCGCCCGGCTACCGTTCGCTGTCCGTTCTCGCTCAACGCGTCTATCGCAGGATGGACCGGGAATGGAAATATTAACCTGACCTCTTCAACTTGAGCCAGACGGGGGCGAAACCAATGACGCTCGGCGCACGCTCAGGCGGCGAACCATCTCCGGGGTGACGGCAAATGATCGATAGTAATGATGACTATTCGCGAAGGTTTCAGGAACTAAGGCCATTTCTCGTAAATGACGAAGGTCTCAGATACGCGGACTTCATCAAGACGCTGACGCCCAACTATACGAGGCTCTATCTGGATATTGCGCTCGGCTACTTTGCGCTGATTGTTACTTTTGCGTCTGTCCGCGCCGTGCCCGTGCAAATGGACTATGGACTGCTATTTACTGTGTTTGCTGGTGCAATCTCTATTGGCTTCTGGATCGCCTACCTGCAACTGTTCCTTCATGAAGGCGCTCACTTCAATTTCGCCCCTGATAGAGGACAGAGTGATTTTCTATGCAACATTCTGGTTGCTTGGATGATAGGGACATCTGTTCAGCGGTACCGCATCACCCATTTTCAGCACCATCGCGCGCTCGGCAAAATCGACGACAGCGAATCGACTTATTTCTCCTCGCTTAATCTGGCATTTCTGATCAAGGCTCTGTTTGGCGTCCGAGTGATGGAAGTGCTGCGGTCGCGCACCGAACTCGAAGCTAAAGCCAAGAGGGTCGATCGAGGCACATGGGTCAGGCCCATGGGTCTCCTTGCGCACATTGCAATCGTCACGATTTCCTTCTTTTCTCGCGAGCTACTTTTTTGCGCCGCGTGGGTCCTGGGG
The DNA here is from genome assembly GCF_052588265.1 of Bradyrhizobium sp. Pa8. NCBI lineage: Bacteria > Pseudomonadati > Pseudomonadota > Alphaproteobacteria > Hyphomicrobiales > Nitrobacteraceae > Bradyrhizobium > Bradyrhizobium sp. Pa8. Next base: position 6,597,128 of record NZ_CP176767.1, read on the forward strand.
ACCGTGATGTTTTTCCCCCTCTTCGGCGCTCTTCGCCAGTTGCTGGAACATAGAGACCCCTCTGCGGATCCATGTGTCGATTACAATGAGCATGATCATGGCGCCTATACGAGGGTGTTTGGACCCGGCATATTCGCTTCGGTATTCGGAGCCGCGGGATTCAATCGCCACCTACTGCACCACTGGGAGCCGCAGGTTTCCTATACCAACTTGCATGAAATGGAGGCATATCTCCTCAAGACGGAGTTAGCATCGGTTATCGAGCAGCGTCGCTCCACATATTTGAAAACGTTCCTCAGTCTCTTCAGGTTCACATGACCAAAATAACGTGCCCGATTTGTGCCGATGGTTCTGTGCGTCATTTCGCGAAAGCCAACGACATTGAGTATTTTACATCCGGCAGGCTCTTCGATTTCTACCGCTGTGACAGCTGCGATATTCTGTTCATTTACCCGATGCTGTCGGATCGGCTGAATGAAATCTATCCATCCAACTATTATTCGTTTCACGCCAATGCAGCCGATACCTTGGCACTACGCTTCAAGAAGCGTCTTGACGACAGGGCTTTCCAAGCAATCACCAAACAACTCAATGGAGAACGCCTGTCTGCATTAGACGTTGGAGGCGGAATCGGTTGGCTCCTCGACGGGCTGAAGAGAGCCGATTCCAGAATTGCTGATACAACGGTCGTAGACATTGATGCTGGAGCGGCCGATGTCGCCCGCGCCAAAGGTCACAACTTTCACCTCACGCCTATTGAAGGCTTCGAGACTGAAAAAACGTTCGACTTGATCTTGATGCTAAACCTGATCGAGCACGTTCCAGATCCGATCAAGATACTGAAAAAGGCAAAGAGCCTGCTTTCTCCTGGTGGTCTCATTTGGATTAAAACGCCCAACTACGACTCGCTAGACGCTCGTATTTTTAGATATCGTTCCTGGGGAGGATATCACACGCCTCGACATTTTGTTCTCTTCACCAAACCTAGCTTCATTCGTCACTGTGAATCCGCGGGCCTTCATGTTTTGAATTGCTCGTATACGCAAGGCGCCCCATTCTGGAGCGTAAGCGCCATTAACGAATTAAAGCGCGTTGGCCTCGCGGAGGTGTCAGCTGCACGGCCATCGCTGCAGAACAGCCTTACTCCCTTTTTTCATCTGCTTTTTGCGGCGTTCGATTTTGTCAGGATGCCTTTCTCTAAGACGTCGCAGATGAATTGCATCCTCACGGCCCAATCATCCACTTCTGAGACATCATCGGCAACACCGATTTCGAGGGCGAAGTTGGGGTCAAGCAGGATTTCTGGCGGTGCGTGATCACGTCGCTCCAATAGGAAGCAGCGCGCGGGCCGGACGGCAATCTGAATCCCGGCTCCATATGAATGCCATGGTTGAGAAGACTCCCGACACTCCCTAGAAGAGCTGCGAGATCTGCGTGCAAGTTCATCCGTTTGGCGAGAATTCTCCGACCTCTCTCAGCCATTACCCCACGCAAAGACTGCGCTCAGGACGTGCCGAACGACGAGGACCGCCACATTCGACTGGTCGGCCAACCCGTCACGCTGTCGCGCACGCCGAGCAAGATGGTAGCGCGGCCGCCGGAATTCGGCGAGCAGACCGACGAGATCTTGAAGGAGTTCGGCCTCAGTGCAGACTAGATCGCGACGCTCCGGAACGCCAAGGTGGTGCGAAAGAACGGCCGCGTCGCGACCGCCGGCCTTTCGGATCCGGGCCGCCGCGGTGATCACCATCGGCCGCGCATTGACGGCTTAAGCAACGATCTAGATCTTACGCAAACCGTCGAAACGCGAGCCGACATAGCGGAGAAAGGTCGTTGTTGGACAGGTCGACCGATCGGCCGAGTTGCTTGACGCCGATCGTGTTGAAGGAGATCGTCGTGGCGTCAATGTTGATGCCGCCGCCCGAGATGGCAATGCCGGCAACCGAGTTGCTTGACACGACCGAATTGCTGAGGTGAACGGCGGCGCCGGCACCCACGCCGATACCGCTGGCCGCGTTGATCACCTTGACGTTGCTGAGCGTCGCCTTGATCAAGCCCGCAGTCGCGCTTGCAATCGTAAAGCCACTGGCTCCCATATCCCGTGGTGTTCACGACGTTCAGCGCTCCAGTTTCCAATCCGCTTGGGTCAAGCGGCAGGCTTCGCCCGCCGCAGCCATCCGACGCAGCGCAGCAAGCGGTCGATCACAGGCCAAAATAGCAGCACGATCGCCAAGGTTGTGATCGAGCCGACCAGGCTGTTCGACCAGAACACCTTGAGGTTGCCGCCGGACCCAATCATCGACAAGCGGAAGGCATCCTCGGCGCGGTTGCCGAGCACGAGCGCCAGGGTGAACGGCGCGAGCGGGATGCCGATCTTCTTGAAAACGTAGCCGACGATTCCGAAGCCCAGCATCAGCCAGATGTCGAACATCGCGTTCTGGATCGCATAGGCGCCGATCGCGCAGGACACCACGATCATCGGCGCCACCGCGGCGAACGGCACGCGCAGGATCGAGGCGAAGATCGGCACCGTCGTCAGCACCAGCACGAGGCCGACGACATTGCCGAGATACATCGAGGCGATCAGACCCCAGACGAAGTCCTTGTGCTCCACGAACAGCAGCGGACCCGGATTGAGTCCCCACACCATCAACCCGCCGAGCAGGATCGCGGCCGTGCCGGAACCAGGAATGCCGAGCGCCAGCATCGGCAGCAGCGCCGAGGTGCCGGAGGCATGCGCCGCCGTCTCCGGTGCGAACACGCCCTCGATGCGGCCCTTGCCAAAGCTCTCGGAATCCTTGGCGAAGCGTTTTGCGAGGTTGTAACCCATGAAGGAGGCCGCGATCGCGCCGCCCGGGGTGATGCCGAGCCAGCAGCCGATGAAGGAGGAACGCAGCAGCGTCACCCAGTATTTCGGCAGATCCTTCCAGACGCTGAGCACGACGCGAAGCGAAATGCTCGCCGCGTGTCCGCGCAGCGCCAGCCGCTCCTCCATCGTCAGCAGGATCTCGCTGATGCCGAACAGGCCGATGACGGCAACGAGGAAGTTGATGCCGCGCAAGAGCTCGGCCGAGCCGAAGGTCATGCGCAGATTGCCCGACACCGTGTCCATGCCGACGCCGGCGAGCAGAAGGCCGAGCGACATCGAGATGACCGTCTTGTGCTTGGCCTCGCGCCCCAATCCGACGAAGGAGCAGAAGGTCAGCAGATAGACAGCGAAGAACTCGGGCGGGCCGAACTTCAACGCAAAGGACGAGATCATCGGCGCGAGGAAGGTGATCAGCAGCACCGCGACCAGCGAGCCGATGAAGGAGGACGTGAACGCCGCGGTCAGCGCCTCCGCCGCCCTACCCTGCTGCGCCATCGGATAGCCGTCGAACGTGGTCGCGACCGACCAGGCCTCGCCGGGGATGTTGAACAGGATCGAGGTGATGGCGCCGCCGAACAGCGCGCCCCAATAGATGCAGGACAGCATCACGATCGCCGAGGTCGGATCCATCGTGAAGGTCAGGGGCAGCAGGATCGCAACGCCGTTGGGGCCGCCGAGCCCGGGCAGCACGCCGACGAAGATGCCGAGCACCAACCCGACCATCATCAGCACGAGCGTCTTCCACGTCAGCAGGACGGCGAAGCCATGAAGCAAGAGACCGAAAGCTTCCATCGTGAGCGCCTAGTAGCCGAAGGCCGCTTCGAGCGGCCCTTTCGGCATGATGACGTCGAAGGCGATGTCGAAGGTGACGAACATGATCGCCGTGAACAGGAAGGCAGTGAGCAGCGACTTCCACAGCGCGATCTTGCCGACGAGCCGCATGAAGCCCGCGATCAGGAGGAAGCTCGCGACGTAGAGGCCGAGGAACTGCATCACCAGGCAGAACAGCAGCGTCGGCACGAACACCGCTATCACACGGCGCGCTTGCGCACGCGTGACGAAGCTTTCGGATGCCGCGCGGTGCGCCACGAAGGCCGCAATCAGGCCATAGAGGCTGCCGCCACCGAGGATGACGGAGAGATAGAACGGGAAATAGCCGGGCTCCGGCCCGGTCGAATCCCAGGAAGCGCCGGTGCGCCAATTGTCGTAGCCGAGCGTTGCGGCCAACGCGAGCAACAGCAGGCAGACGAATATCTCGATCGTGCCGGAGGAGACGACGGAGGGTGAGTCGTCTTCAGGCGCGGTCGGATCGTCGACGACGATTTCAAGATCGGTTTGGGACATGAGCTGCTTTGCAAAAGCCGGGAGTGATGTCACCTCGCCCCGCTTGCGGGGAGAGGCAGAGGCCGCGTCCGCGGCCCGTTTTCTAGAACGCCGAAGCGCCGGGTGAGGGGGACTCTCCGCGAATCCGTCTGCCACTCTCTTCGGGGAGGGAGCCCCTCACCCCTGCCCTCTCCCCGTAAGAACGGGGAGAGCGAAGAGAGAGACGGCTACTTCGCGACGAATCCGGCTTCCGTCATCAGCGACTTGTTGGTAGCGTCGTCCTCCTCGAGGAATTGCACCATGTCCTTGCCGGTGAGGAAGATCGGCTTCAGCGCCTGCTTTTCCATGTAGTCCTTGTATTCCGCGGTCTGCGTCACCTTGTGGAACAGATCGACATAGAACGCCTGCTGCTCCGGCGTGACCTTGCCGGGCAGGAACATCGCGCGCAGCATCAGATACTGGACGTCGACGCCCTCCTCCTTGCAGGTCGGGATGTCGGCCCAGGATTGCGTATCCGTCACCTTGCTGGTGTAGGAGATGCGCTCCTTGTCGAACACGCAGAGCGGGCGCACCTGGCCGGCACGCCAGACTTCGAGATTTTCGCTCGGGTTGTTGACGTTGGACTCGGTGTGGTTGCCGACGAGCTGGGTCGCGGCCTCGCCGCCGGACTTGTAGGGCAGATAGGAGAATTTTGCGCCGGTCTTCTGCTCGAGGAAGACGGTCAGCACGTGATCCTCACGCTTGGAGCCGGTGCCGCCCATCTTGAACGGCGAACTGGCCGCCTTCGCGGCCGCGACGAATTCCTTCACCGTCTTCGGACCTGCGCTGTTGTCCCACAGCACGAACTGGTCGAGCGCGATTACCGAGACCGGCGTCAGCTCGCGCCAGTTGAACGGGATCTTCGCCGACAGCGGCAGCATGTAGATCAGCGAATAGGCGATCAGCACCTTGTTCGGGTCGCCTTCGCTGGACTTCATGTACATCAGCGCTTCCGCGCCCGAGGCGCCGCCCTTGAGCGAGACGACGATCGGCTGCTTCATCAGATTGTTCTTCTGAATGGCGGCCTGCATCATCCGCGCCATCTGGTCGGAGGCGCCGCCCGCGCCGGCGGCCACCACGATCTCAACGGGCTTGGTTGGCTCCCAGCCGGCAAAAGCCGGCGCGCCACAAAGCGCAGCGGCCAGCACGACCGCGGCCTTCATTCCATGTCCCACGTGCGTCTCCCCAAATTTTCGCCTATGTTCTTGTTCGGATTGGCAATTCGCGAAGCAATGCGAATTGCATTGTGCGGGCGAATGCCGGCCAGTTCAAGCCGGCCCGGCGCCGCTCAGCTTATGACTTTGGAATGAGATCGATTGCAAGCTCGACCGCCGAAATCTCGGGACTGGAATAGAAGGCGAGCCCTCAAATCAACGTTGCAGTTCGGGTTGCTCCCTACGATCGTTCGGGAATTACCTGCTGTTTGGCGGTGAGAGATAATTTGTCACAGCTTTGTGCCACAAAGCCCGCGAGATCATCGGGCGGATGGGCCAGCACGCCGGATGCAACCGACTCCAGTCGCTTCAGTGAAGAACGGGCGCGTTTCCTCATTTCGCAGATGCCGAGAGCCTATGGTCTATTTCAATCGAAATTCCACCGGAGGAAAATCAGAGGTAGTTCAAAGCACTTTGGTATTCGCTGTTGTCGTATTCGTGTTCGTTGTCACAAGCCTCATGATCGCGCCGGGCGCGGATGGGCTGTTAGGTGCATACCTCGCCGCCCTAATGCTCGGCATCGCCTGCAACGACGCCCGCCACTACCTCATTCCAAACGAGCTGACCGCCGCGGCTTTCGGAATTGCTTTGTTACGCGGATTAATCTTACCCAATGCCAGTGCATCATCCATGCTGTGGCTGGTGTTTCGCGCCTCAGCGGTAAGTCTGCCGTTGTTTCTTCTCTTGTTGTTCTACCGCCACTGGCGCGGCCAAAACGGATTGGGACTTGGGGACGTCAAGCTTGCCGCAGTTGCCGGTGCCTGGCTCGAACTCCCAACGGCGGCTGCGGTGATCGAATTGGCGGCACTTTCGGCGATTGCCGCCTACACCGCCAATGCTGTCGTGCGACGGCGGTCGCTGCGACGTACGGCACTCCTGCCGTTCGGACTCTTTATGGCGCCCGCTATTTGGATCGGCTGGCTGAGCGAACAATTGCTTTTGCGCTGGGGCTATTTCTGGCCGGGTTGACCTCGCCGCTTGCAAGGTCGGTGCTTCGGCGGTCCCGCGGCCGCGAGTTGAGTGATCGAGACGCGGAGACGTAGTGTTGCACGCTACTTGCCCTTCCAGTTCGGTGTACGCTTGTTGAGGAAGGCGTCCATACCCTCGCGGAAATCTTCGCTCATATAGGCCTTGAGGATCAGGTCCTCGCCCTCTTCGCGCGACAGCGTGGGGCGGATACGGCGCACCGCCTCCTTGGTCGCTTCCAGCGTGAGCGGCGCATGGCTTGCGACGAGCTTGGCGGTCTCGTCGGCACGGCGCTGCAGCGTCTCGACGTCGGGCACGACCTCGTTGAGCAGGCCGAGCGACAGCGCTTCCTGCGCCTCGACGAGGCGCGCCTTGAAGATCAGATCCTTGGTGCGGGCGGGACCAACGAGCGAGACGACGCGGCTGATGTTCGACATCGACAGGCAGTTGCCGAGCGTGCGTGCGATCGGAAAGCCGATGCGCGTGGTTTCGGTACCGATGCGGAGGTCGCAGCAGGCCGCGATGCCGGCGCCGCCGCCGGTGCAGGCTCCCACGATCGCCGCGATCACGGGCACACGGCACTGCTCGAGCGTGCCGAGCACGCGGTCGATGCGGGCCTCGTAGTCGAGCGCGTCCTGCGCGGTCTTAAACGCACGGAACTGCGAAATGTCGGTGCCGGAGGCGAACGCCTTGTCGCCGGCGCCGGTCAGGATCAGCGCCTTGATCGAGCGATCGGCGTTGATCTCCTGGCAGATCTCCGCCATGCGGTCATACATGGCGAAGGTCATTGCGTTACGCGCCTGTGGGCGGTTGAAGGTGATCCGCGCGATGCCGTCCTGGACGGAGTAGAGCAGGTCTTCGTTGGTCGTCGTCGGTGCGTTCATCGCGCGCTCACTTTCTGGGTTAGTTCAGGCCACCTGAGCCTTTAGGCCACCTGAGCCTTGGCCATCGGCACCGCATCGCGTCCCTTCAGGACGTCCATGGCCGCCAAAACGCCGCCGCTCCGGTGCGGAATCTTTGCAAGATCCAGGCCCATCTCGACGCCGGCGAGCGTGCCCATCAGCATCAGGTCGTTGAAATGGCCGATATGGCCGATGCGGAACACCTTGCCCTTGACCTTGTTCAGGCCCGTGCCGAGCGACATGTCGAAGTTTTCGAGCACCACCTTGCGGAAGGCGTCGGCGTCGTGTCCATCGGGCACGCGCACGCCGGTCAGCGCCGGCGAGTGTGCGGCGGGATCGGCGCACTGCGTCTCCAGGCCCCAGACCTTGACCGCGGCGCGGGTCGCCGCGCTGTGGCGCTTGTGGCGGGTCCAGACATTCTCCAGCCCCTCCTCTTCCAGCATCTTGACCGCTTCACGCAGGCCGTAGAGCAGATTGGTCGCGGGCGTGTAGGGGAAGGTGCCGAGCTTGTTGAAGGAGATGACCTCCAGCCAGTCCCAGTAGGAGCGCATGCCGGGGTTGGCCTTCGCCACCGCGAGCGCCTTCTCCGAGACGGCGTTGAAGCCGAGGCCCGGGGGCAGCATCAGGCCCTTCTGCGAGCCGGCGACCGAGACGTCGATGCCCCAGGCATCGTGCTCGTATTCCATCGAGCCGAGGCCGGAGATGGTGTCGACCATCAGGAGGGCCGGATGCTTGAGGCGGTCGAGCAGCTTGCGCACCTCGAGCGGCGGCGTCACGCAGCCGGTCGAGGTCTCGTTGTGGACGACGCAGACCGCCTTGATCGTGTGCTGCTTGTCGGCGGCAAGGCGCTTCTCGATCTCGGCGAGGTCGGCGCCATGGCGCCAGTCGCTCGGGATGAAGTCGACGTCGAGCTTGAACTTGTCGGCGATGCCGCGCCACAGCACGGCGAACTGGCCGGTCTCGCACATCAAAACCTTGTCGCCCGGCGCGAACACGTTGACCATCGCCGCTTCCCAGGCACCGGTGCCGGACGAGGGGAAGATGATCACGGGCTGCTGGGTGCGGAACACCCGCTGCATCGAGGCGAGGACCGCAAAACCGAGCTCCGCGAACTCCGGACCGCGATGGTCCAGCGTCGGCATGTCCATCGCCCGCAGCACCCGGTCGGGCACGTTGGTCGGTCCTGGAATCTGTAAGAAATGCCTTCCAGTGTGCACGGTCATCGGCGTCCTTCCCGGTCTAGCCTTGATTTTGATGGGCGCCGAATAGCACCATTTGACCGGCTTGTCCCCTCTCCTTAAGACGCCTCCCATGCATAAGCGGCGGGCCTCCGCCGCCCCTACTCCGCGGCCACCACCTTTCCGACCGGCAGGCGCCCCTCGGCCTCCGTAAACGGACGCTCCGGATGCATCAGGAAGGCGGAAAAGCCACCGAGCAACAGCAGCCCCATCGACATCAGGAACGGCAGGTACCAGTTGCCGATCGCGTCGATCACGAAGCCGGCAACGAGCGGGGAGACGATGGCGGCGAAGGCCGAGCCGGTGTTCATGAGTCCCGAGGCGGTGCCGGAATATTTCGGGGCAATATCCATCGGGATCGACCACATCGGGCCGATCACCAGCTCGGCGCAGAAGAAGCCGGCCGACAGGCACAGCGCGACGATCGTGATGTCGTGGACGAACAGGATCGGAAACAGCGAAAGCAGCGCCCCCGTAAATCCCGCAACGGTGACGCTCAGCCGCGCCAGGCGGACATTGCCGGTGCGATCGAGGATCTTGTCCGAGAGCACGCCACCGACGCTGTCGCCGACCACGCCGGCGAAAAACACGCCGGAGGCGAACAGCGCCGAGTTCTTGATGTCGAGATTGTAGTTGTTCTTGAAGAACAGCGGCAGCCAGTTGAGATAGAGCCACAGGCACCAGCCGTAGCAGAAATAGGTCAGCGTCACTGGCCACATGCGGCCGAGCAACGGCCCCCACGGCACGCGCGGCCGCTCGCCGGTCGGGCGCGGCGGCAGTGCGGCGAGCTCGGCCTCGGTGATGGAGGCGTGCTCCTTCGGCTCGTTGCGGAAGTACCAGACCCAGACGACGCCCCAGACCAGGCTGACGAGACCGAGCACGACGAACGCGCCGCGCCAGGTCAGCCAGAGGATGAGCAGCGCCACCACTGGTGGCGTCACGGCATTGCCGAGCCGCGCGAACGAGTGTGTCAGTCCCTGCGCAAAACCGCGGCGGTTCGCGGGCGTCCAGTATTGCATCGCGCGCGTTGCCGTCGGGAAGGTCGCGCCCTCGCCGAAGCCGAGCGCGAAGCGCGCGACGAACAGTGCGGCAAGACCGTTGACGAAGCCGGTCGAGATGGTCGCCGCCGCCCAGATCATGCCGCACCAGAACAACGTCTTGCGCGGCCCGAAACGATCGCCGACCCAGCCGCCGATCACCTGGAACAGCAGATAGGGATAGGCGAAGGCGGAGAAGACGAGGCCAAGCTGGGTGTTCGACAGACCCAGCTCTTTCTGGATCTCGCTCGCGGCGGTGCCGATGTTCACCCGGTCGACATAGGTGATGAAATACATCGCGCAGAGCATCGCCAAGACGACATGCGTGGCCTTGAACCGAATTCCCATCTCCACCCTCCCTGACTGCTTTTTATGATTGGCCTTGCGTGTCCCGCGCGACCTGGGTGCCGACCACTTTCAGATGCGGCGAGGCATTGCCCTGCGGGCGCTGCTCCAGCAGCTTCATCGCGGCGTCGACGCCGCCGGAGCGATGCGGCACGCCCGCAACCGACAGGCCCATCTCCACGCCGGTGAGCGCGCCGAGCAGCGTCAGCGCGTTGCATTCGCCGAGATGGCCGATACGGAAGACTTTTCCGGCGACCTTCGACAGGCCCGAGCCGAGCGACATGTTGTAATTGTCGAGCACGATCTTGCGGAACTGATCGGCGTCGTGGCCCGGCGGCATCAACACCGCGGTGAGCACCGGCGAGAACTCCGAGGGCTCCTGGCAGAGGATCTCGAGACCCCAGTGACTGACGGCGGCACGCGTCGCCGCAGCCAGCCGCTGATGGCGCGCGAACACGTTGTCGAGCCCCTCTTCGAGCAGCATCCTGATGGCCTCGCGCAGGCCATAGAGCAGATTGGTCGCCGGCGTGTAGGGGAAGAAGCCGTTGGCGTTGGGCTTGAGCATCTCCTCCCAATCGAAATAGGAGCGCGGCATCTTGTTGGTCTTCGCGGCTGCGCGCGCCTTCTCCGAAATCGCATTGAAGCCGAGACCGGGCGGCAGCATGAAACCCTTCTGCGAGCAGCTCACACTGACATCGACCTTCCACTCGTCGTGGCGGTAGTCGACCGAGCCGAGCGAGGAGATGGTGTCGACCATCAGCAGCGCCGGATACGAGGTGCGGTCGATCGCGGCGCGGATCTCGGCGATGCGGCTGGTCGCGCCGGTCGAGGTCTCGTTGTGCACGACCATGACGGCCTTGATCGCGCGCGCCTTGTCCTCGGTGAGCTTCGCCTCGATCAATGCGGGATCGGCGCCGCGGCGCCAGTCGCCGGGCACGAAGTCGACCTCGATGCCGAATCGCCCTGCCATCTGCCGCCACAGGGTGGCGAAATGGCCGGTCTCGACCATCAGCACCCGGTCACCAGGCGACAGCGTATTGACGATCGCGGCCTCCCAGGCGCCCGTCCCCGACGAGGGGAAGATCACGACCGGACCCGCGGTCTGGAAAATTGTCTGGCTGCCTTCGAGCACGGCGCGGCCGAGCTCGCCGAATTCCGCGCTCCGGTGGTCAATGACCGGCATGTCCATGGCGCGCAGGACGCGTTCGGGGACCGGGCTCGGGCCCGGAATCTGAAGGAAATGGCGTCCCTGGTGCATGAAAACCTCCCTATCGGCGGACTCTGGCCGACTTTGGAGTCATTCTGCATTCATTTTTTGTCATTTCAATCGAATTTTGGTATTCGATTGTGAACATCGACGCGATCGAACAGGCAAACTATTGTGCTGCAAATGAAATCCACGATTCCCGACACCGGGGTTCCGATCGCCCCACCCGCCGGCAATGGCGGCGACCGCCAGGAGGCCTCGCTTCACGGCGAGATCCTGCTGCGGCTGCGCGACTACGTGGTCGAGGGCAATATTCCCGACGGCGCGCGCGTCCCCGAGCGGCAGCTCTGCGCGATGCTCGGGATCTCCCGCACGCCACTGCGCGAGGCCCTGAAAGTGCTCGCTTCCGAGGGCCTGATCGAGCTTCTGCCCAACCGCGGCGCGCGCGTCCGCCAGCTCAGCCAGCGCGACCTCGAGGAGCTGTTCGACGTCATGGCGGGGCTGGAGAGCCTTGCCGGGCGCCTCGCCTGCGAGGCCATTACGGATGAGGAAATCACCGCGATCGAGCAGTTGCACTACGAGATGTACGGGCACTATCTGCATCGCGACATGCACGGCTATTTCCAAACCAACCAGCGCATCCACGAAAGCATCGTCGCGGCCGCACGCAACGAGACGCTGAAGAGCGCCTACACCAACTTCGCAGGCCGCATCCGCCGGGTCCGTTACTCCGCCAATTTCGCCCGCAAGCGGCAGCGCTGGGCGGAAGCGATGCGCGAGCACGAGACCATCCTCGACGCGCTGCGCCGCCGCGCCGCCAGCGAGCTCAGCGACATCCTGTTCCAGCACCTGCGCAACAAGCGGGCGGCCGCGATCGAGCACCTGACCGAGCCCCAAGAGGACGCACCGGCCTCACCCTGAGGGGCGGCCGACTTGCTCATTTTGAATTCATAATATAATCGGTCGTGAGAAATAATGAATAACTCAGCAAGGCTGAGCCTCGCTGGGTCAATCCGGGACCAGGGATGACAAACGCCTCCTCGCTCGAACGGCGCCTGCGCGCGGAAATGACCGGCGACGTCCTGTTCGACGGCTTCAGCCGCGGCCGCTATGCCACCGACGCCTCGTTCTACCAGATCATGCCGGCCGGCGTGGTCGTGCCCAGGACCATGGACGAGGCCTTGCGGGCACTGGCGATCGCCCGCGACGAGGGCCTGAAGGTCACCCCGCGCGGCGGCGGCACCTCGCAATGCGGCCAGACCGTCAATGACGGCCTCGTGGTCGATCTCTCGAAGCACCTGAACCGGATCCTTTCGCTCGACGTCGCCGGCCGCACCTGCGTGGTCGAGCCCGGCATCGTGCTCGACGACCTCAACCGTCAGCTCAAGAAGCACGGCCTGTGGTTTCCGGTCGACGTCTCCACGGCCTCGCGCGCCACCATCGGCGGCATGGCCGGCAACAATTCCTGCGGTGGCCGTAGCCTGCGCTACGGCACGATGCGCGACAACACGCTGTCAATGGAGGCGGCGCTCGCCGACGGCACGCTGGGCCGGTACGGCGAGGTGTCGCGTGATCTCTCCGATCTCGATGCGAACGACAGCGCGCGAGCCCTGTTCCGCGACATGCTCGATCTCGGCGCCCGCGAGGCCGACGAGATCGCCGCGCGCTTTCCCAAGTTGCAGCGCCGTGTCGGCGGCTACAATCTCGATGCGCTGACGCCGCGCAATGCGCGCAACAACATGGCGCATCTCCTGGTCGGCTCCGAAGGCACCCTCGCCTTCACCACCAAGGTCGAGCTGAAGCTGTGGCCTGTCATCCGCAACAAGGCGCTCGGCATCTGTCATTTCGGCAGTTTCTACGAGGCGATGGACGCCGCTCAGCACCTGGTCAAGCTCAAGCCGATCGCGGTCGAGCTGGTCGACCGCACCATGCTCGCGCTCGGCCGCGACATCGCAATGTTCAGGCCGATCATCTCCGCCGCCATCAAGGGCGATCCGGATGCCGTTCTGGTGGTCGAATTCGCCGAAGAGGACCAGGTGGACAATCTGGTGCGCCTCAAGCAACTCGGCGAATTGATGGGCGATCTCGGCTTCGGCTGGAATAACGACCAGCGCAAATGGGGCGGCGTGGTCGAGGTCACCGAGCCCGCGCTGCAAAGCGGCATCGCCGATTTCCGCGCCGCCGGCCTCAACGTCATGATGTCGATGAAGCAGGAGGGCAAGCCGGTCTCGTTCGTCGAGGATTGCGCCGTGCCGTTGCTGCACCTGGCCGACTACACCGCGCGCTTGAGCGAGGTTTTCGCCAAGCACGGCACCAGCGGCACGATGTATGCGCATGCCTCCGAGGGCTGCCTGCACGTACGGCCCGTGCTGAACCTGAAGCTTGAGAAGGACGTCAAGGCGATGCGCGCCATCGCCGAGGAAGCCTTCGCGCTGGTGCGCGAATACAAGGGCTCGCATTCTGGCGAGCATGGCGACGGCCTGGTGCGCTCCGAATTCCACGAGACCATGTTCGGCGAGCGTCTCGTCGCCGACTTCAGGGAAGTGAAGCAGCGCTTCGATCCCGAGGGCGCCCTCAATCTCGGCAAGATCGTCGATGCACCCCGGATGGACGATCGCTCGCTGTTCCGCTTCAAACCCAACTACCGCGTCAACGAGTTGAAGACGAAGCTGGATTGGTCCGCCTATCCCGGCGCCGGCGGCGGATTCCAGGGCGCGGTCGAGATGTGCAACAACAACGGCGCGTGCCGCAAGCTCGAGGGCGGCGTGATGTGCCCGTCCTACCGCGCCACGCGCAACGAGAGGGACGTCACCCGCGGCCGCGCCAACAGCTTGCGGCTCGCCATCTCCGGCCAGCTCGGTCCCGACGCGTTGTCCTCCGACGAGATGATGGAGACCCTAAAACTCTGCGTCTCCTGCAAGGCCTGCCGCCACGAATGCCCGACCGGCGTCGACATGGCCAAAATGAAGATCGAGGTGCTCGCTGCCCGCGCAGCGTCCCGTGGCCTGACCCTGCGCGATCGCTTGGTCGGCTACCTCCCGCGCTATGCCGGTCTCGCATCGCACTTCGCGCCACTCGCCAATTTGCGCAACCGCAGCCCGCTGCTCCGAAAGCTGTTCGAGCGCTTTGCCGGCATCAGCGCGCGCCGCGCCCTGCCCGCCTTCCGCAGCGACGTGTTCGTGCCGCCTGCGGAAGCGGTTGGGCCGGAGACCGGCCGCGAAGTCGTGCTGTTCACGGACACCTTCAATCGCATCTACGAGCGCGAAAATCTTGACGCCGCGCTCCGCGTGCTCGCCGCGGGCGGTTATCGCGTGCACCTGCCCAAGCCGGCGAGCGGCAGTCGCCCGCTCTGCTGCGGCCGTACATTCCTCTCAGCCGGTCTCGTCGACGAAGCCAGGGCCGAGCTCGACCGCCTCGTGGCCGCGTTCGCGCCCTTTGCCGCCCGCGGCGTGCCGATCGTCGGCCTCGAGCCGAGCTGCCTGCTGACGCTGCGCGACGAGCTCGCTTCGCTGCGCAAGGACAACGACGCCAGGGCCGTCGGCGCCCACGCGCTGACTTTCGAGGAATTTTTGGTGCGCGAAGCGGAAGCCGGAAGGCTGCAGCTGCCGCTCGGTACCGTCGCCGACAAGGCCGTCGTGCACGGCCATTGCCACCAAAAATCCTTCGGCGCCTTCAAGCCGGTCGAGCAGGTGCTGCGGCTCATTCCGGGCCTGAAGGTCGAGACCATCGAATCGAGCTGCTGCGGCATGGCCGGCGCGTTCGGTTACGGCGCGGATACCTACGATGCCTCAATCGAGATGGCCGAGCTGTCGCTGCTGCCCGCCGTGCGGCGCGCCGACAAGACGACGCTGGTCGTCGCCGACGGCACCTCCTGCCGGCATCAGATCCACGACGGCGCCCAACGCGAAGCGCTTCACGTCGCGCGCGTGCTGGCGATGAGCCTCGACCGCGCCGGAGCAAATTCCACTTCTCACACTAAAAAGGAAACCAGCCATGGCTGACCTCTCGCTCGACACTGCCCGCAAGATCCTCGACGCCGCCTTCGCAAAGTCTACCGAACTGAAGCTAAAGCCGCTGGTCGTCACCATCCTGGACGCACGCGGTGTGCTCAAGATCGCTGCGGCGCAGGACGGCACCAGCCTGATGCGCGCCGAGATCGCCCACGGCAAGGCCTATGGTGCGCTCGCCATGGGCATGGGCTCGCGCGCCCTGTACCAGCGTGCGCAGGAGCAGGCCTATTTCATCGATTCCGTAAACACAATCGCCAGGGGCGCGCTGGTGCCGGTCCCCGGCGGCGTGCTGATCATGGATGGCGCAACGCTGCTCGGTGCCGTCGGCGTGTCCGGCGACACCTCCGACAATGACGAGGCCTGTGCGGTCGCAAGCATCCAGGCGGCGGGGCTGAAGGCCAATGCGGGCTAGACATCCAATGCGTCAGCTGCGCCGGGGCGTTCTCGCCGCAGCTGACGTTGCAGGTGCCCCTTATCGAGTACCAGTGCGTGACAGGTTAAAATCTGGCCTTCGCCGCTCGCACTAGCCGTCAAGCCTGTAGATGACGAATGAGTGGTTCGCAAAGACGACGGGAAACGACAGCGCCTTCCACGCGGCTTTGCGAACCATGTAATCCCCGCCAAACTGGCTTTTGAAAGCGCGCCATTGGTTTTCATCAAGCCCTGCCCAGCTTTCTGAATCGTCAAGATCATGTTCCGTGTTTTGAAGTCGGCCATCCGGAAATTGTATTGCTGGGCCTCGGGAGTCGAAACGTAGACGTTGTAGACAGCATAAGTCACGATCGTCTGACGCCTGCTGACCCCGCGCCAGGTCAACGGCGCCAATCCGGTGTTGATGAAAGCCGATCCGGGCCGGGTATGATCGCGCGCCCAGACCTGGACGTCGTATAAGTCACAGCGGCTTCAGGAGGATGCCGTCATTGCAGCCGAATTCGAGCACGGTGGCATGGCGCGGATTGACAAATCGTGCAACCACCTCAGTCGCGTAGTCGTTGAAATGCTCCCTCAGCGTCCGGATCGCCGACGAGAAGTAAAAATAATCGGCGAAGAGGAGGGTCGGATCGACCTTCTCGGGAACCTGAACCGCGTAGCAGCTCGGGCAAAAACACACCCGCAGGCGGAATTTCGATTCTCGGGCGAATGTTTCTTCCTTCAAGAACCCGCCGGCCAGCGCCGCCTCGCCGAAATCAATGACTTCTACCAGACCCTCTGCCTCACAAAATGCACATCGGCCGTTCTGGGGGTCAATCGGATGCAATCTTTCCACAACGACTGTCGAGGTCCTACTTGATGGGGTCGACCCCCGAGATTAGGTCCAACTGCGCGGTAGCTAGCGAATTTTTTGGCCAACAAGCCCTAAGCACTGGCCGTGCGCCTGATGGCTCGAACTTGTCAAGCGGGACCTAACCACCGGACGGACCGGAGATGACACATCGACCTGCCTCAGGTCCGGGCCCGCCCACGCGAAATCCGGAATTTCTTGACAGACCGGTGAGATAGATGCCATCCGCTGAGATGCTGAGCCACGTCAAGTGTAAGTGGAAATGAAGAATGTCGTCGGAATTGCCGCCTGATCCACACACGGCTCGCCGCGTCCCGCACGTGCTCGTGCTCGGCGCCACCGGTATGCTTGGGCACAAGCTTGTCCAGCGGCTGGCGGCGCAGGGCTTTCAGATTTCCGGAACGATACGCTCATCTTCGATTCCCGACACGCCCGCGGCCCGACTGGCCCTGGCTGGCACACACCAGATTCAGCCGAATGTGGATGTTTTGCAGGACACGGCCCTCCAGGCAGCGATCGAGGCGGCAAGTCCTGATGTCGTGATAAATGCGGTCGGCGTGATCAAGCAGCTCGATCTGGCGAAGGACGCCATTACTTCGATCGCGGCCAACGCGATGCTTCCGCACAGAGCCGCAGCACTTTGCAGGCAGCGGGGCGCCCGCCTGATACAATTCAGCACCGATTGCGTGTTCTCCGGCCGGGAAGGCCCGTTTGCGGAGAATTCGCCTACCGATGCCGAGGATCTGTACGGACGTAGCAAGCTGCTGGGCGAAGTTTCGGGGCCCGGCTGCCTGACCATTCGGTCTTCCATCGTCGGCAGGGAATTGCGCGGGCGCTCCAGTCTGATCGAATGGTTCCTTGCGCAACGCGGCGGGCACGCGAAGGGATTCGCCGGCGCTCTCTATACCGGGCTTACGACCAACGCCATGTCAGATCTGGTCGGAAGATTGATTACGGAACATCCGGACGTCGATGGCGTCTGGCACGTTGCCTCGGAGCCGATCAGCAAATACGAGCTTTTGCAGATCGTGAACGCTCAATACGGGCTCGGCGTGACCCTCGAGCGCGACGAGACTTTTTTCTGCGATCGCAGACTTGACGGCAGCAACTTCGCGAAACGAACCGGATTCCGCGCGCCAGACTGGCACACGATGATCCGAGAAATGCATGAAGATCCAACGCCCTACGACGCGCATTGAATCTCAGCAATAGTAGGGAACTATTTATCCAAACGTGTGAGCACAGCGCAGCGAGATATCACCCGCTCGATGTGGAACCAACCTTCAGGCTCGTGGAGAACTGAGAGGCGCGGTTACCCTCTGCCGCAGCGCGCCGGACGCTTCAAAGCCAAACGTGCGATTTTGCGAACGAGTTCACTCTCGTTATCGGTGCCGTTGCTTGGGCCATACAGCCTCAAGCTTCCTTCTTAGCAGCGAGTGAACTCGACGCGCGCCTCTGCGCGTGTCGATTTCTACGCAAGGACTCGCCAAGTGGCGCGGACAGACGGCTGTCATTGCGAGAACCTACTATTGAGTTTGCGGGACCGGGACGTCAGTGCGGCTGGCAGGGGAATTGGCAAAAAGCCGGGCAGACGTATCCTCAATCTGCTCCGCAATCTGATCAGTCGCCTCCGCTGTTTGACTTGCTAGAGCTTTGACTTCGGCCGCAACAACGGCAAAGCCTTTTCCAGCATCCCCGCGCGCGCAGCTTCAATAGTGGCATTCAAGGCAAAAAGGTTGGTTCACCGGTGTCTGCGTTTTGGCTGACGCGGGCCATGGTGTAGTTCGGAGGGCTCTGCATGCCCGTAACCGATCAGAAGGGCTGCTTGAAGCCGCGGCGTGCGGCTGCTTCGAGGAGATCGAGGAAGGTCTCATCCAGCTTCCGCTAGCGTGCCTTCATCGCAAGCCCGGCATCTTCGGCAAGGGTCTCCGCCAGGGCAAGAGCAACGGCAATGCCCCGTAGCGACCGCCTCGTCCGGCAAGGCGAGCACGCTCGGTTAGCCCGCAGTTCTTCGATCTCGGCGGCCGCCCGCCCCTGCTTGACGAACTTTGCGAGAGTTTCGGACTGCAGCTCGATCCTTTCGATTTATCGAAGGCGACTATCAATGCTGGCGATTTGTAAGGCCGATTTCCCACTTTGTAGCTCAAATCCGAACGTCGGATGACTTGAGGTTTGGGTATGGTCCTCAAAACAAGAGCCGCGGATATCGCAACGAGTGGCAAGCAGGTGAACAGCAAACTGTTGTAGCTCCGTAGAGCCACGCAGCTCCGCCAGTGAGAAGGAGCGCCGCTGGAATCATTGGAAATGGGCTTGTGACTGCGCCGACGCGATGCGCAGCTCTCCGATCGAGCAAGACACCAGTCCCGAGTCGACCTAAGATTGAAGCGAAACCGATCATTCCAACTATTGCCACTGCTTCAGCCCGCGATCTACCCGCAGACGTCATGATCGGGACGAAGTGTACAATCATCGTCATGATGACAAAGACGATCAGCGTTCCCGCAATGGCAATCTTAAAGAAACTTGCTGATCGCAAACCTTCCTGCAGGGTTAGCCCTTCTATCGCTGGTTCCGGAACAATTTGCGAGTGAGACGTCAGGTTTGCGTTATCACAAAAGAATAGAGCCACGAAGGGATGGCCACGATGGCATAAAGACATCCAAGGGCGGCATAAGCCACTCGCCAGCCCTCGTGCCTTATAGATACTCTGCGATCCACGGCGTCAGTGCAGACCCAAGTCCGGTGCCACAAAACATTACGGCGAGTGCGAGGCCTCTCCCGGACGTGTACCACTGAGCCACTCCCGCGGCCCACGCTGTTGGTTTGAGCAAGATGGCACCCGCAGCGACCAGAACGAAGATCGCCTGGTAGGACCATATTGAGCTTCCGACTAAGGAGAGAGCGGAAAAGCTGCCGCGCTTGGGAACGAAGCGATCGGCATAACAGACGGTCGCGCCGTGCTCGCCCTTGCGCACCGTGCCGCCCCAGCTGAGAAGCTTGCCGAAAGGTCAGCCAGCGTTGTATGGTGAAGCCGCATTCCAAGAGCTGCCCCCACAGGATCAGGATATTGATCCCCGAATAGGATTTTCCGGTCGCGGCATTTCTGGGAGGCGCGAAAACCTGACTGCCGCCACCTGTCCCCCATGGGCGAGCCCAGGGGAAAATGCCCGCCTCCAGGTCCGCGATGATGCGAGCTGTAATTTCCTCAACGATCTCCGTTCGCTCCTCTTCCGCGCCCTGCCGCCCCGGGGATCCCCGCCGGTAGACACGTCATGCAAAGACTTTGCAGCCGTGGGGTCAAGCGTTGCGACTTCAGAATTAGGAACCACCGCGGTGGTCCGAGTGTTTGCTGAGGCTGGCTCTTGCCAAGCTGGTGGAGTGGCCCTGGCCTACCCCTTGCGCCCCTGCAGCCGGGATCGTCTCTCCGCCATGTAGTATCAGAGGAAGCGTATGCGTTCCTCGCCCTCGATCGTGCCGGCCGATCGTCTCGATCGCGACATCTACTTGGTGCTTGAGGACTTCGTAGCGCATGCCGGTTGCGCCTGGCGCGAGACGGACGAGCAGGACACCGACCGCGAAACGGTGCTGCGGGATATCATTTCGGGGTCAGCCAAAGCGGCAAAGAATCTCAAACCTCGTCCACACCCACGACGCGCGGTACCTCGCTCGTCGAGGATGGCCGACGCCCGTTACCGTCCCTTAAACCTCTGGTGGCAGTCTAAAGGCGATCCGCAGACCTGCCTGTCAGGCCACGGATTGGTCAAATTCAGGATCGTCGCAGATGTTTGCCGAGACGCTGGAAGCGGTTCAATCCTCGCCGTCGAAGCGGACGATTTATGTCCGGCTCGTACTGGCTGCGCTGGCCTTTATGGTCCTGCTCAAGATCTTGAGGTTTGGCCGCTGGGGCGCCTGGCAGGTCCGCGAACTCTCGGATTTCGATGCCTTTTACATCACCGCGCAACAGGTGTGGCGCGGCCAGCTCGATCTGGTCTACCGGTTCGAGACGCTGATAAAGCTTCAGGCCGAAGCATAAAATGGGGCAACGAGCTTTATGCCCTGGACCTATCCGCCGCAGTTCGACCTGCTGGTGGCACCGTTTGCACTTCTGCCGGCCGGCGTCGCCTATCTCCTTTTTGTCACAGCGACGTTGACCATCTATCTCCTGACGCTTCGCGCCATTGCAGGCAAGAATTTCGCGCAGATCATGGTCTCATCTTTCCTGCACTCGCAATCACGGTCGGCTGCGGACAGAACGGCTTTCTTACAGGCGCACTGATCGGCCTAGTCTGCCTCAACGTGGAGCGGCGACAGGTCCTCGCCGGTCTCGCACTGGGCGCGATGGTGATCAAGCCGCATCTGGCCATTGCCGCCGGCGTCTACATGCTGCCGGCGCGCCGCTGGGCGGCGCTCGCGACGGCCACCATGTTCGTGCTGGCGAGCTCACTCATCTGCACGCTGGTGTTCGGATGGCAGATCTGGACCGTCTGGCTCCGCGCTATCCGGGAATCAGCCATCTTCCTGGAGCACGGTCTTTATCCGATGTTTCGCATGATCTCGGCCTACGCGGCCGTCGGCAGCGCCGTCGTTCCTCCGACCTTCGCTTTTTGGGCCCAGGCGATCGTCGCCTGCTTCGCGTTGATCGCGGTCGTGCTCGCCGTCCGGCAGGGCGCCGCGCGAAAAATATCGTCCACATTCGCGCTCGGCATCACCGCCATGGTCTCGGTGATGATCAGCCCCTATGCCTATGACTACGACCTGCCTATGATGGGGATTGGCCTCGCGTTGCTGCTTCCCGATCTTGCCCAGTTGGCGAGCGCGCGCGAACGCAGCGTCATCTATGGACTGATCCTGCTCGCCGGCGCCTACGGCATGCTTCAGTCGGCACGCATGGCGGCACAGTTCGGGAATGAAGCCGATCTTGCCGACATGGATGGGAAGTTTGCACCCGCCATCGGTGGCTTCGCGCTGATGTCGCTACTCGTTCTGCTCGCGAGGCTGCTGCGACGCGGAACACAGCCTGCGCCGGCCCTGCCGCAGGTCGCACAAGCCGCGGAATAGCGTCGCCAGATTCGCTGCAAAGCCAGCGCCACGCCGCCAAGCGCAACTGCGATCGCCGGCTATTCGCGCGAGCCCAGCCCGAAGCAGAGAGACCGATTGTCCTGCCGCGCTGCGCCGTATTCAGCCTAGGTGAAACGGCGCTGGCTGCATATTTTTCGTATTTTTTTAACCCGGTCGGCCGCAGTGGTGCCCCAATGCGGCCTTTTCTTTTGTTGGGCGCGCGAGCGTGAACTGCCCCCTTGCTAGTCTCTCGTCTATACTCGAGCAAGTGATCCCATCGTGGCGCTGGTCTAACCATGCCGTTTTGGACACTTTCACAAACCATCAAGGCGGTCTTAGTCCTGCTAGCCGTCTATTTCCCGATTGCGCTTTATCTGAAGTACAGCTACATTCCGGAACCTGACCCGCCGAAGGCTGCGAATTTATCCGGGCCTTTCCGCAAGCTCGATGCGACCGCCTATATGGCCCTTGCGCCAAAACTCGACGCGCTCGCAGATGTTGACTACGGCCCCACCAGATCAACCATTGTCGTGCTCGAGGATGGGAAACCGCTTGGCCCGCCACATAGTCGTTCCAAAGTGGCCAGCGGTAGTTATTCGCATTGGCGTGGTTCCGGCATCATCTTCTCGGCCAGCGACAACAGCGACCCGAACTCCAATGGGCGAACCTATTCCGTTACATGGCAGTGATGAAATATTGAGTAAGACCCGCCAGCGTGAACCGACGGTTCGGAAGCATCACAAACCTGTGGCACGACCGTTGCCCAATCGAAACAACTGGGATTTCAGAGCTCAGTTTGAGAATAAAACGCTGCCGGGACGTGTATTTCGAGCCCGGTAGCGTTCGATTTTGGGCCTAGTGGGACGCCCGCTGGGAGTGGACCGGCTGGCTGAACCTTAATCTCCACGCTCCTGATTGGCGCGGCCGGACCTTTGAGACATGGCAAGCGTTGACGCTCCGAACACCAGGGCAGGATCGTGAACCTGGAGTGTCGGACGTGAGTATAGTCCCTCTGGAATTTGAAAGACGGTTGGCGCAGCGGTGGACGGCCAGATTTCAACGGCCCATCTCACCAGTACAGCAAGTGCGTCAGCCCCCCAGCGAAGGTTGGCAGGTCGTCACTAGCTCGAAGCGAAAAAAATCATCTGTTAAGAAGAGGCGCCAGCGCATGGAGAGCCCGCTGGCTCAATAGCCGGCGGGACATGTCGTTCACCGTCCGAGCGGTCGGCGGTCCGTCATCAGCCGCCGCCGGTCGCGCTTCCTTCGCGTTCGGCGCTTCGATGGCGGCATGCCGCGGACCTGCCCGTTGCCACACGCCCAAGCACGCCGATGGCCGACCGCTCAAAATCACGTTCGGCGAGATGCGCGAGATGGGCGTAAGCGGCGTTCTGGTCTATTGCCGTTGCGGCCATCACGTCGCCCCGGGACGCGACCGCTGGCCGGACAACGTACGGCTCTCGGCTCTCGAGCCGCGGTTCGTCTGCAAGGCTTGCGGCCAGCGCGGCGCAATCCTTCGCGCTGGCAGCGAAGAAACAATGATGGCTGTTGGCCGATAGCCCCGCAAAAAGACGGCCCCGGCCATGGGGTTCGTTGGGTCGTTGAGGCCGGAACCGGTTGGGGGTGCTTGGACTTTGGGGAAGATCAAGCGACTATGAGCTTACTCATAACTCGGAGCACCGCTTTGTTCGTTTCAACACATTGTCGGTACTTTTCCGGACAGGAGCAGCAAACTCTTGCGCAATGAATGACCGAACGGGGCTGGCGGCGGCCTTTCGAAGATCCGATAGACATAGGCGGCCGCAAGCTGGTGACGCTGCTCGACGCCGGCGAGTACATTGCCGAACTGCCGAAGAAAGAGCACGAGGAGGCAGAGTGGCGAGCGGCGATGGAAGCCCTGCCCCTGGTGGTCGAGCGCGGCGGCCCGACGATGTATGTCCGGATCGGGATCATGCGGGCATTGAACCGACATTACGTCCCGGAGTTTAACCCGAAGTGGAAAGAACCTCACTGGGGCCGGCGCAAGCTGAAGAGGGATCGATGACCGTCTTCGTTTACGTGAACACCGCTAAACAGCCCGGCGACGCCGACCACATCAAAGTCTTCTCCACGGTCGATGCTGCGGAAACGTGGTTCGAGGAAAACGATCCCGAGGGGGTGACCTTTGAGTACGACGTGATAGGCCCGCCAGCGTGAGCAGCGAGCGGAAGGCCGCCAACTGAGGCGGCCTTACATATTAGAAACTAAGAGAGCGACGGACGCGATCAGTGTGGCCGTACTGAGGGTCACCACGACAAGGGCTTGTTCACTGTGGGCTTCTAGTTCTTTGTCATTCATCTTGATCAACGCAAGCCCACAGATTTGGTTCGATGGCTAGGTCGGAGCCTTGAGGCCCGGTGAGTTCAGCCATTCCTCGATGTGGGCGGCTACGTCAGATCCGTGAGCCTTCTTCAGAAGCTCCTCGCGCTGTTCACCCGGGGGTAGGTGCTCTGCCATCTCCCTCGCTAGCCTAGCTTCTTGGATGAGCCGTTCGCCCAGCGCTCTATCCTGTTTGAACCGGTGGCGTTTCATTTGAACGTCCTCCCAACCTGAAAACGCGTTAGGGGAACTAACGTTCGGAATTGGAACCTTACATCAGGTGTCCATCGGTCGAACGCCTCTGTTCGCTAAGTGTTCGTGGGACCGAATTCCTTCATTAAATTCTTGCTCGGCTGTCACTGGAAATTTAGGACACTAGGGGATCCAAACTAGGCCACAAGGGGTTAAATACGGACAGTCCCCATGGAGCGATGAGAACATTTCGAGAAACGAGAACAAGAGCCCGCCAGCGTGAACCGGGCGGCCCTGGGAGGGCGAGCCGAAGCCCAGCCCTAACGCGATGCTCTCCCGCGCGCAGCACTCAGGTCCGCTTTTATACCTGGAATTGCTACATCAGCGGGCTGTCGGCTCGGGGGCGGCTCATTAAGGTCTCGCGCCCATGGTGCCCCTAATCGAACTGTCGAACTGGACGTGACTTGATCAGAGCTCACGCAAGCAGAGACAAGCAGGCCAGGAAGGCCAATCAATACCGCCCGCAACATCGCCTGGATGCCCATGCTCGCCTAACCGAGATGCCTCCGAATCGATCCTCAGATCTTATAACCGTTCTTGGGAAAACTCTCGGAAATGATGCCCCGCCAGCGTGAACCGGCGGCTCTCATTCGTTGGTCGGACCAGACACTGTAGGGCGGCCCGTGGATGCATCCGACGTTTCATAAAACCATTGGGGAGGGACTGGGAATGAAGACCATCGCTTTTGCTTTTGCGTACATGCTCGCGTAACGGCTGCCCAGGCGCAGTATGTGGGCGGCACCGGCTCGAATCCGAGCACGCACAGGTCGTCGGGCTACCCCCGCAGCAATGGCACCTATGTTGCGCCTTACGTCGCGACCAATCCGAACGGGATTCAGCGCGACAACTATGGCACCAGCGGCAACTACAACCCGAACACCGGCAACTTCGCCACGCGAACGCCGCGACACTGAGCAACCTTGGATGAGTGACTGCTAACGAGCCCGATAGGCTTGAACGGATTTGTGCGTTCAACAATCAAAGAAAACAAATGGCGACTGACGACGATTGGAGAAATACCGAAATTAATGTTCGGTTTTCGCCGGGCCCGACTCGGATGAACCGGGCCGGGCATGATGGGCTCCTAGCCGCCAGTGTTGCCCATATGGGCGACGTGAAGAGTGGATTTCACAAGACATAGCGCGGTGACAGACGCCAAGGCGCTCGAGATGCCTTTGATGAGTGTTGTGTTGTGTCGCGAACGAGCGACGCGTCTACGACATGGGTCGAGCAATCCTTGGCTTGCCTGCGGTGTGATTGAGACTGCAACCTCGCTTCGGAGGCGCGGGGCGCGCGAACTATCCCGCGCCCTTCAGTTCATCGCGTCAACCGTCGGCTCGACGAAAACTAGGAATCTGGGGTTGCATCAGGCTTTTTCAGCAAGCCGGCAGGGGGGAAGGACGCCGGCCAAGTTGGTTGTCCTGCGCGAGGCGTAGCTGGTTAGTCCTCGCATCATCCCTCGCGAGTGCAGCAAGCCTATCTAACTGGGTGGACAATCCGGTGAAGCTCTTCGCGATGTTCTTCAAAACAGAGGCTCGGCTGGGAGTGGTGCCGGCAACTCGCGATAGAGCGTTGTATTGATCTGCTAATTCTTTGCAGGCTGCAGCGGTAATCATATGGGCTCCTCAGCTAAAAGACGCCAACATCGCAACCCTTGGTACGTTCTGGAAAATCACCACCTTCCAAACCAACTTGGGAGACTACGGGCACAATATGACATTATCATCAAACGAATGAGGCACTTCAGGATCAGAAAAAGAAGCAAATTCGAGCGAAAGTCCGTGGAATCGCTTTTCTTCATCTGGGCCGGTGATCGTCGATCGGTCCGGCAACTTTCTACGGTCGGTTCACGGCAAACCAATTCGTCTCGGATCGAACCCGCATCTCCGCATTGATCAAGCTTGCCGACATCGTTGCAGATGGAATGGACCTGACTAAAGCGCGTGACTGCTTTGAGGCGCAGGTCCACAGGCGCCGGGTGCTATCCTGATTCCCTCTGCGGGTGTCCTAATTAGGACAGTCACGAAGGCAGATTAGACAGAGCCCTCTTTTGAGATCGGCCCGCTTCCTACAGCTGGAGCGCAGCCACGATGGTATTCTTGCTGGCAGTTCGCGTAATCGTCGTACAGGAGGTACGAACCGTACCACGACAACAATGACCACGAAAGCAAGAGCTATCTTCTGCCTCATTTTGACACCCGCAGAGGGGAATTAGGATAGTCACTAGAACAAACTAGGACACTAGGGGTCAAATACGGACAGCACCCCGTCGTGGGTGTGGAAAAGGCCGCCAAGTGAGGCGGCCTTACTCACTGTCGGCGCGACTACCAACGCGCAGCGACGGTGCCGGCACGCCAGGCCAGGCTCCAAATGATCGGCGTGCAGGCCAGCATAAGTGCGCAAATACGAAGTCCGGTCATGTTGAGTCTCCGTTGAGGAGCGCGGAATGCGACTTCTGAGCCTCTCAGACCGATCGGTAATTTCAAAACGCGAAGGGATGCTACTCTTCGAGAAAGGTGAGCGACCACCGATCGCAGCTGGGGCACGAGCAGGGGCACAGAAACGAACGACGAATAAACTCTTGTAAATTCAGATAGATATAGCCTGCCAATGGAGGAGAGAGTGTCAGTCAATCCCCATTGAAAGATAAAGCATTTTTAGTCTTCGCAGGCTAACAGCCACTGTTCAAGCTACCGCCGGAAAACGGAACTCCGTCTTCGACAAAGGCATGTCGGATCTGGTTGATCGGGCCTTTTGCTCCATCTTTTTCTCGCGATAACATCATGCGAAAGCTGATCGCCCTCGCGGTCGCTCACTGGAAGGCGGGCCGGCGACAAGTCGCTGACGTTGGCGATCCAGTGGCCGTGACCGACAGCAGCTTTGCTTGTAGGAATCGACCATAGGGTTCAAGCGCCCAGCGGCGCGTTGGCGCTTGTCGAGCGGCGGCCCACATTCAGTCCTCTGCCGCGGCATCTTCTCCTTCGCCCTACTTTCCCGTGACGATCAGCTGTCAAAGAGCTATCCTTCGAACGAATTCTCCGTCGGCGTCATCGCCGCCCCACAGATTGGAACTGCGATTTCCACGAGCGAATTCGATGCGCACGTCGCCCGCTTTTGAAACGGATCCCGGCTTTGCCCGAATGAACGTGCCGGACATTCGGATCAATTACGATCCAATCGATCCGGACCAGTTCGATCGACCAATTGTCTCCATGTCCATCGAGACGGGGCAAGGGAACGAGGAGTTGCCGCTCCATTCCCACAAGAAGGGCCAGCTGGTGGTGGCCTCTCATGGATCGGTCATGTGCCGCGCTCCGGGAGGACTATGGATCGTTCCGCCACAGGGTGCTGTATGGATACCCGCCGGAGTCCTGCACAGCAACTGCATGTCGGACGCCGGAAAGGTCTACGTCGTCTTCATCGATCCGCAGGCGAGCACGCTTCCGACCACTTGCTGCACATTCACGATATCATCGCTGGTCCGCGAACTGATCCATCGATTGTCGGTATTCCCGCCCCTGTATCCGATCGAGGGACCGACAAGCCGACTTGGGCGCGTCCTGCTCGACGAACTGGTGCAGATGTCGACCGAACAGATGTACCTGCCGATCTCTGCTGATAGCCGATTGCAGCATCTGGCCGCATCTCTGCTCAATGATCCGGCCGATCGGAGCACGGTCGACGAGTTGTCTGCTCGATACGCGATGAGCGAGCGCACATTCGCCCGCCTGGTATTGAAGGAGACCGGAATGACATTCGGGCGCTGGAGACAGCGCCTGCACATCCTTGTCGCGCTTCAGTTGCTGTCAAACGGATCTTCCGTCCAGGCCGTCTCGCTCGATCTGGGTTATGAAACGCCGAGCGCCTTCATCACCATGTTCAAGAAGACGATGGGCAAGAGCCCTCGTCGTTTCCTCGCCGAGCGTTCGAGCTTCGTCGGTCGCGAGCCGGTCGAATGAACCGCAACTTGCGGCTTAACAGCCTGAAGCCGCGGCCGGCATTGCCTTATCTCGCATTGAACGGTGCCAGCGGAAACTGAAGGACCGCCTCGGCCACGGCTTGCGGCGCCACCACGCGAGGCTTGCCATTCTGCCCCTGCAGCATCGTCACGTCGCCCCCCATGTTTTGACCGTCGGCATCGAACTTGATCCTGCCGCTGGACATGAGGATCGGCGTCATGTCGGTTGCTTTGAGCGCGGCATGGATCGCCGCAGATTCGGACGACCCGGCGCGACTGACGGCGTCCACCACGATCTGCACGGCTTCGAACGCGCATCCTGAATTTGCGTCAACCCAGTCGTTTGGATAGTCGGACGCAAACCGCTTGAGGATCGCTGCGGCGTCGGGAGCCTTCGGATTATACCACAGCGTCGACAGTATCGCGCCGTCACCATATTTGCCCAACGCGTCGTAGTAGGCCTTGTCCTGCACGCCATTCGAGTTCGGCGAGAAGATTAGTTTGGGATTCCACCCCTGCTTGACGCATTCACGGATGATCATGATGGCGTCATTGACGCGCGTCACCGATATCAGCGCGTCGGCGCCGGACGCTTTCGCCTTCGCCACCTCAACCGAGAGATCCCTGGCCTTCTCGTCGTATGGGATGTACTGGGCAATCTTCAGAGGGACATCGACCTCCTTCCAGGCCCGATCGATGCTGGCCGCGGTTGATTGCCCCATCGTGTTGTTGAGATGCATGACGACCGCGCTCGTCGGCACATCCTTGAGCGGCGACAACAGCGACTTCAATTCGATCAGCGACTTCCTGACGATCGTCAGCGACGTGGGGCAGTAACGAAAGACCTGGGTGAATCCCTGCGAAGTCACCTGGGTTGCGGTCGCGATATGCACCACCATCGGGATCTTCGCAGCCTCGGCGGCCTGCAGCGCGGATATGGTTGCGCCGGAGTCCCAAGCACCGATGAGCACCGTGCAGCCTTGCCGGATCAAGTTCTCGGCGGCAATTCGCCCGTTTTCCGGCCTGCTCTGCGTATCGGCGTGGATGACTTCCATGTCTATTCCGAATTTCTCCTTGGCAAACTTCGCGCCGACGTCGATACCGCGCACACAGGCTTGGCCGGGAAATGCCAAAACGCCGCTGCTCGGATTGATCGCGCCGACCCGCACTTTGCCGGGAGCCTTTGCCTTCGCCGGCCACGATACGAACCCGGCAGCGGCGCCAACGCTGCTGCCGAGCAGCGCACGGCGCGTCAAACCAATTTCGTTGCGATTCATCATGTGACGTTCGCCCTCAGTCTGCTGCATGAATATTGAGCCGATCCAATAAAAACACGATGACTAGCGACGCACGTGGCAGATGCGCCCGCTCAAATCACGTTTCCACCTCGGCCTTGATCAGATCGTCTTCACTCTCATCGTAAAGCGTGTCGATCAACGACCGATATCTCTCGATGATCTGCCTCCGGCGCTTCTTCCTGGTCGGAGTCATCACGCCATTCTCGGGAGAGAGTTCTTCCGGCAAGATCCGGAAGGCCTTGATCTGCTCGGCCCTAGCCAATTTGCTGTTGGCCTTGCCGATCTCGCCTTCGATCATCCGGACGACGATTTCGGAATTTGCCAGATCCGCGTATTGCGCGATCTGAAGATCCCACGATCGGGCCCACTCCATCGTCGCGATCGCGTCAACTTCGATCAACGCGGTGAGATACTTCCTTCCTTCTCCGATCACCGCGGCCTCGGAAATGAACGGACTATGCCGGATTACATTTTCGATCTGCGTCGGGCTGATGGATTTTCCGTTGGACGTGTTGATGATCTCTTTTTTCCGATCGACCAGCTTAAACAGGCCTGTCGGGCCGATATCCACGATGTCTCCGGTATAGAGCCACCCGTCGCGCAGAGCCGACTTGGTTTCCTCCAGCTTGTTCCAGTACCCGACAAAGAGCCCTGGCCCCCTGACAATCATCTCCCCGTCCTCGAGAACCGCCGTCTCCCAAGCCGAATCATGCACGGGCACGCCAACGGTGCCGGCTTCCGGCCATTCCGCCATCTGGACCAGATTGGCGCCGACCAGTTCGGTCTGGCCGTAACATTCCTTCAGCTGCAGGCCCCACAGCTGCCAGAGCGACATGAGTTCGGACGGCATCGCAGCCGACGATGTGTAGGTGACCGCGAGCTCCTCGAACCCGACTTCAGCAAGCAGCGGACGGAAGATCTGGTCCTGGCACACGGCGAACAGGGCCGAGATCAGGGGATCGGGCGTGCCGCCGGCCTGGCGGTCGTCGAGCGCCTTGCGGGCGATCGTCATCGCAAATTGATAGTCCTGCTTCTGCTTCGCCGATCCGGAATGGACCTTGCTGAGGATCTGGGTGGCGAACCGTTGATAGAAGCGGGGCGGCGCCGTGAAGTAGGTCGGCTTCACGTCCTTGATCGTCTGAGCGAACTCCATGCTGGTCTCGCCGAAATGCGGCACCATCCGGGCGAGCAAAGGCAAGGTCGTTGCCTGCGCGCGCGCGACCGTATGCGACATCGGCAGATGCACGACGACGCGATGGGTGTCGGAACGCATCCGCGGGCTGAACGTCGTCACGCTGTGCGCACCGGCGAGCAGCGACAGATGGGTCAGCATCGCACCCTTCGGAAAGCCCGTGGTGCCGGATGTATATCCGATGCTGACCAGATCGCTCGCCTTGGCTTGCGCGACCTGCTTGCGAAGAAATCCATCGGCATCGACCGAGGTCGCGCCGCAAAAGGCCCTGAGACAGACCACCTTCGCCGCTGCGCTAGCCCCAGTCCACGCCGGATCGAGCACAATGACCTTGCGCAACGTCTCGGCCTGGCCGGACGCCAGGACGATGCCGAGCTGAAGCTCACTGCCGACAAAGACGATGGAGACGCCGGAATCGCTCAGGTAATAGCCGACCTCCTCCGGCGACGAGGTGAAGTACACGCCGACCATGACGCCGCCGGCGCAGATCGTCGCCATGTCGGCGAGCAGCCATTCCTGGGACACATCCCCCATGATGGCTGCACGATCACCGCGCTCAAAGCCGGCCTGTTGCAGGGCGACGGCCAGATTGGCCACCTGATCGGAATACTGCCGCCAGGTCACGGCGGTCCATTCGCCGCGACGCTTTTGCTTGTAGGCGACCGTCTCGGGCCGCTCTGCTCGTCGCGCGTGCAGAAGCTGCGGAATGGTCACGTCGACGAGTTGAGCTCCCGAGGTGATGGATTCGACGTCCATCTCACCGCTCCGCGAAGCGCTTCCGCTTCTCAGCGAAGGCGGCGACGGCCTCGCGCCGCTCGGGCAGCGCGAAGGTCAGCATCTCCAGCGCGCCCGAGGTGTCGAGCACCAGATGCGCGTACTGCTTGATGATCTTGTTGACGCTGTACTTGGTCCAGATGATCGACTCCCGCGGGCCGCTTGCAAGCATCTCGGCGTATTCGATCGCCGCGTCCTTGACGTCCCTTGCCGAAATGACCTCGTTGATCATGCCCATGGCGGCGGCCTTCTCGGCGGAGATGAACTCGCCCGTCATCAGGTAATGCTTCGCGCGTACTGGCCCCATCAGCAGCGGCCAGATCACCGCACCGCCGTCACCCGCTACGACACCGGCCGTCACATGGGTATCGGCAAATCGCGCGATCGGATTGGCGAAGATGACATCGCAGAACAGCGCCAGCGTCGCTCCGAGCCCAACGGCAACGCCGTTGACAGCCGCCACGATCGGCACCTCGACTTCGAGCATGTTGCGGACCAGATGGCGTCCGCTCCTGGTCGGCGACGGCAGCGGACCTTTGTCGAGCGACTTCTGATCGCCACCCGAACAGAAGCCTCGCCCTGCACCGGTCAGCACGATTGCGCGGACGTTCTTGTCGTGATCCAGCTCGACGAAGACCCGCTCGAGCTCCTCGTGCATGTCCCAATTGATGGCGTTCAGGATCTCCGGCCGATTCATCGTGACGACGGCAACGCCGCTGGAGCGCTTCTCGACGATGAGATATTTGTAGCTGTGCTGTGACATTGGTTTCTCCGTCCTGTTGTCCTAGAATTATTTTTGAGGTCGCATCGCCCGGATCTTGTCGAGGATCTCTTCGGTGGGTCGCACAACGTTGTTTCTGTCGTTGAAGTGTGGGATCACGTAGCGACCGCACATCTCGATCGCCTCCATGATCTTCTCATGGTTCACCGAATCGAGATGAAGCAGAACTTCATCGATGCCCAATGCCTCGAATTTCTCGAGCTGACGGATGACGGTGTCCGGACTCCCGCAAACGGTGGTCGCCGATTCGTTGAGCAGGTAGTCCCAATCCTTTCCGGCGCGCTCCGCCGCCGGCTGGCTCTCGCTCATGTATGCATAGTCATCGGAGAGCTTCGCCAGGCGGGGGTAAGCGTCGGTCGCTATCCGGGCGTAGTGCATCAGAGGCTCAGCGTAGTCTTCCTTCGCCTTCTGGTCCGTGGGACCGATGCCAAAGAACAGCGGAAGGCCGATGCGAGAGCGATCGAGCGGACCGCGCTCATCACGCTTCCAGGCTCGACGGTAGGTGTTGATCAGCTTGGCTTGATAGTCCCACCCTTGGTAGATGTTGCTGCTCAGCACGGCGAACCCTTCGGAGCCTGCCCAGCTATGGCTACGTTCACTTGTGGCAGCAATGCCGATCACTGGATGGGGCTTCTGAAGCGGCTTCGGAACCAGCATTCGCGGCGGAATCTGGTAATACTTGCCTTCGAAGGTGAAGATATCCTCGCGCATCGATTTCTTGAGCAGCGCGAGCCCTTCTTCCATTTGGGGGAGCGTTTCATTCGGGTCGACGTTGAAGGCGCGCATGGCGATGGTCGTGTTGGCGCGGCCGGCGTAGAACTCCATGCGGCCATGCGACAGAATATCGGTGACGGCCAGCCGTTCCGCCGAGCGCAAGGCGTGATTGATCTTCTGCGGCATCAGGGTCACCGCAGACCGCAGCTTCACGCGTGACGTCACCGCAGCGAGATAGCCGTAGACCACCTCAGGGGCCGAGCTCGAGATGCCGCCGAGTGCGACGTGCTGCTCGGACAGCGCGACGCAGTCGAACCCCATCTTTTCCGCAAGGCGCACCTCGTCGACCAGCTCATGAAGCCGGCGCGCATAGCTCTGCCCGACCTGGGTTTCCTGCTCCGACCAAAACCCGAACGAAAGTGGCATCTTCTGAAGTCCTCTGGAAGATTCGAGATGGCAGAGGATTTCATAGGCACGGCAACATTTTCATCCGAATGCTGTTGGCGGCTGAGCAGCTTTCCAAATTTTATGCTGTCGGCAGGCGAACCGCATCCTGTTTCCAGCCAACACCACCGCCGGTGGTTTCCCGCGCCTGGCGGCGCGTCAGAAGCCGTCCTAGCCTCATCGACCAAACGAGGTCGCCAGAAGATCCGCGATCGCCTCGAGGCATCGCGCGCCGATCTCGGCGGTCGATCCATGCGGATCACCAATGATCCCGTTGTGCGTGATCGACTTGATCCCGTTCTTCCACATCAACTGAAGCTGCTGTTCAGACAGCGCGCCCAGGTACCCCACTTCGAACCGATCCAGCCGCACGCTATCGGGGCGGAGCCACATCATGAGCGACGTCTCCGCGATGTCGGCGTGTCCACCGACGGCGCTGGGATCACCTCCGGCATCTCGGACGGCGCTTCGCCACTTGTCGATCCAAGCAATTGCATCGCAGAACGCGTCGATCTCGACGTCCGGCGAAACCGCGCGCCTTAACCGCAGAAGCATGTCGCGCAGGACGGGAAAGTTTCCGATATGCCCGGAGAACAGCAGGATCCGCCTGAAACCATGCTGGGC
This sequence comes from Bradyrhizobium sp. Pa8, assembly GCF_052588265.1. Lineage (NCBI taxonomy): Bacteria > Pseudomonadati > Pseudomonadota > Alphaproteobacteria > Hyphomicrobiales > Nitrobacteraceae > Bradyrhizobium > Bradyrhizobium sp. Pa8. The sequence continues at coordinate 6,631,010 of NZ_CP176767.1, forward strand.
GAGACTTGTGCAGTAGTCCAGGCAGATCGATTCGAAGGTTTCGGGTCGAAGGGAGATCGTTCCAGGGAAGACAAGATGGTGGGCCGAGCAGCCGACCTTGATCGTCGGAGCGATCAGAGCCGTGCCGAGATGCCGCGCGACTTTTGCCGCGAGCGCATCCGCGTGATCTGCATCCATGCAAAGCGGAAGATGCGGCCCATGCTGTTCGACAGCGCCGCACGGTATCAAGACCGTCGAATATCCTTGCGCCAGGGCAGCCGATACCTCCTCGAAGCTCATGATAACCGTGAACCGCTTCAGGAATGGGATGGCCTGCGCTTCGTCGCCCGTTTCGCTCGCGCGCTGCCTTTCGTCGACCGGTACAAAGCGATCGGCATAGACAACAGTAGTCCCGCGCTCGCCCTTGCGGACGTGACCACCGAGCGATAGCGCCTGGCGGAAGGTAAGCCAGCTCTGACCTGTGAACGCGCGCTCGGTGGCAGCCCCCCAGAGGATCAGAACGTTGATGCCGCTGTATTGACGGCCGGTCGCGGCGCTTTTCGGAATGGCCAAGGACGGCTTCACCGCGCCCCAAGGCTGCACCCATGGCGCTCGGCCGGCCTCAAGTTCACCGATAATCTTGTTGGTGATTTCGTCATAAAGGTTTGCCCGGTCCTCACCGGCGCGCGCTCGAGGAGAATGTCTGGACATCGCGGGTCTCCGCGACGGGCGCCGCAAGCCTCTCTCGCAGCCCGTAACCCGTCACGGCAAAACCGCGCGAAACTCTTACTCTCAGCGCCTAAGCGAGAGAATGCGAAATCTGCGATGCGGCCAGCCTTCCGTCCGCTTCTTCATGGCTTTTGGCCTTGAGGTGCCCAGGGCCGCAGGCCCTGACCAGGCGTGCGCCAGTGGCGCATCGCCTCAGCGGACAATGGCACCCGGAGAGCGTGAGCATAGCGACCCGAAGGGGCACGCGGGTCCGAGTGCAGCGACGAGATGAAGTAACCGGGCACCGACCTCTCGGGCGCATAATACGTCGATCGATTCGCCCAACAAGATGAGCTGGAGATCCTGATGAATTACTTCGCTGGACTCGACGTGTCTCTGAAGCGCACCGCGATCTGCATCGTTGATCGAGATGGAAATATCGTCCGGGAAGGAGTGACGGATACCGAACCCGAGGCGCTAATTTCCTGGCTGAGAAATACCCGCTTCGCTTTGCAGCGCATTGGGCTAGAAGCCGGCCAATGTTCCTCCTGGCTGCACAAGGGGCTTTCGGAAGGCGGATTACCCGTCATTTGTGTTGAGACCCGGCACGCAAAGAGCGTGATGCAAGCCCAAACTGTCAAGACGGACCGCAACGATGCTCGTGCGCTTGCGCAAATGATGCGAACAGGGTGGTTTAAGGCGGTTCACATCAAATCTGAAGACAGCCAAAAGCTGCGCGCGTTGATGGGCAGTCGCCGGTGCCTGCTCGACAAGCAACGCGACCTCAACAATCATATTCGGGCGGCACTTCGAACCTTCGGATTCAAAGTGGGGCTTATCGGCCAAAGCCGCTTTGAAGAACGTGTCCGCGGGCTGATCGTGGCTGATGGAGATTTACAGGCCCTCGTCGTTCCATTGCTCGAAGCCCGGCGCATGCTCGGCGAACAAGCACGCGTGTTGACGCGCCTGATTGGGCGCCTGGTTCGGAGCGATGCTACTTGCCGTCGGTTCATGACGGTTCCTGGCGTTGGTCCCCTGACAGCTTTGGCATTCAAGACGACTATCGATAATCCAGGCCGCTTCCGTAAATCACGGCATGTTGGTGTCCATCTTGGACTGACCCCAGGCAAATACGCGTCGGGAGAGGTCGATTACAACGGGCGCATCACCCGGTGCGGCGATGCCTTTGCTCGAGAACACCTCTTTGAAGCCGCGCACTCATTAATGGTCAACACTAAACGGTGGTGCTCGTTGAAGGCGTGGGGCATCCGCATCGCTAAGCGTAGTTCAATGAAAAATGCGCTGGTAGCCGTGGCTCGCAAGATATCCGTCATCCTGCACCGTATGTGGTGCGACGGCAGCGACTTCCGGTGGGAAAGATCGGAGGTCGCAGCGGCAGCCTAACATCCGAATGCACTGATCAGCAGAACACGGCCGAAAGGCTGTCAAGGAGTCCGGTAGGACGAGGAATGGCGAGGGTGATAACCGGTCTGCAGCGCGAGCAAATCGCTCCGCGACTGCGTCCCCGAGATGGTCCCGCCACTTCTTCACGAACATCATCATGAGGCGGGGATCCCGACCTCGAAGAGAAGCGCGATCGCCGGATAGCTTTGACACCACGGTAGGTTCGGAAGGCACAACCACAATGCGGTAATTGGATCAGATTTCGTACTTGACGTCTCAACCCCGGTTAGAGAAGACCGGTTAACAGTGGCACCCGGGAACGGGGCAGTGATAGCGATCGCCGGCATACTTCATGACGGCGGGCCCCTTTCCCGAGTGCCCCCGGCGAGGAACTCCACAGTGCTTGCGCGAGGGATCGAAGCCGGATGGCCGAGACGCAAAGCGGCTCGGTTCACGAGAGCCCGATGCGGCGGAGCCGCACGCGCGCAAGCGGAAGAATCCCCTCAGATTCGAACCAGATGATCTAGATTTTCTCGCGCGCTTGCGCCTGCTCGTCATAGATCCTGATCTGAAGCATGGGAATCGCTTCTTTATATCCTCTCTGCCTGCCCTGGCGCCGTCTCGGTTGCGAATTCGGCCTTGAGTCGTCCATCCACCCCAAGTGCGTAACCAAAGGCCACTGGTGCCTGCAGCCATTCCGGCCTCGCTTTGCAGTAAGATGCTCAGGACCGTTCAGCGCGGTCGAAAGTGACCAGCCGAGCAGCGGTCGAATTGGACCTACTTTGGCAAGAATCGTTCTGATGCAGCGCGCACCTCCAAATTCCGACATCAAAAGCTGTCCCGATATACTTAATGCAGGTTCACCGGCGACCTAGTCGGAAAGGCCATTGATGATGCAGTTCAAGCAGTTGACTGCCTGCTAGCGGTCCCACCGACGACACGCACGAAGAAACTAAGCCATCTCGCGCAAAGGGATCTCAACTTAGTCTGCTCGAGAGCGGCGCGCCAAGGCCGCCTTTTCGCGCGCAAAATCGGCCGATCGCCGCCAAACCGCGCTGCGCAGTAGAGACGAAAACTGCGTCAGCGTAAGAGTTTTCCATGATCCAGTCCGGCTCTAGCTCTACCGACCACAAGCCGAAGGCAATCTAGACCTTTGAGACTGGACGTCGTCCTTCTGCAAATTCAGCTCTTGTTGCACCTAAGCGGTCACGCATCAGTGAGATCAGAACGTCCATCTCCGCCACGCGCTGCGCTGCCCGCTCGCTACCCACCTGCTGGAACGTGGCCCGCGATGATGAGAGCGGACATGGCAGCCGCCTACCTGGACTTTGAAGATACACGCGATCTCGCGCGCGCGATCCACCGAGGAGACGCACCGCCGCCGGTCTGCTGTCGCGGAAAAGGGCGGCTGCGGCAGCCGGTCTGGTCGAAAGCGACCCTGGACCACTTTGCGGCACCTATTGGAACAAGAGATGCCAGCGAACCGGAAGATCTCTTATGCCTAGTATGATATCGCTCGATACAGCACCAAGACTTCCTCGATATTGTCGACGAAAGCTGTTGGCGACCAATCAGGAGGCTTACTATTTTGCACCGCCAACCTGGGCTCGTCGACAAGGCTGCGATTTGGGACCTGAAGCCTTAGGAACCGATTTCACGGCTGCAGTCGAGCGTGTGGAGAAGGTCCTCTTGCCCGCTTTCGATAGTTGGCGCTCGCAAGGCCTCAGTGACGTAGTGCTTGCCTCTCCCGAACCCGGCACCTTCGACTGGCTAGTCGGCGTCTTCCAAGCTCACCAGAAGTGGAACGAAATCGACAGCAGCACTCAGCGTCAGTACAGCAAAAGCCTCGCGCTCTTCGCCAATCATGAGTTGAGAGATGGAAGTCGCGTTGGGTCCAAGCAATTGTCCGATTTCACGAAGGCCTTCGTCGACGCAGTTTATGGAAAGTTACTAATGGTAACGAAAGTGGGTAGCAATGGAGAGGTAGTCGTCCGCGAGCGTCGTCGCTATGCAAATGTGGCCATGGCGAGCTGCCGACGCGCCTGGTTCGTCGGCCAGCGCGCTCAAGAAAAGATGGTACCGGCGAGCAATCCATTTTCACGGATGGGATTAAGATCACGTGCGCCCGGACGGCCGATACGACCCACACCGACCGCAACTTGGGATGAACTCGTCGCATTTAGAGCTGCCGCGACAAGGCTCGACTATCGCTCGATCGGAACTGCTGCTTTGTTGTCATGGGAGTGGTTGCAACGAGAGCAGCACGTGTTCGGCGCCTTCGACATTTCGCACTATCGCCCTAGCGAGCGGCCAAATAGCGTCAGGATCGTGCATCCAAAAAATGGAGAGGAGGCCTGGTGGCCGCTGTCAGACGAAACGGGCGCCCCTCTCTTTCCTGAACTTATGGACGAGCTTGACGAGATTAAGAAGACCTCGCTCCCGGGCCTGGTATTCCGACGTGACCATGCGCATCGTCGGTCGGTAATCCCGCTACCATGGATTACCCCACGCAAGGACCTGCGCTATCTGCGTAGTGTGGTCAGGAAGATAATCGCAGAATCGGGCCTTCGTCAGGAACTTTCCTTTACTTCCTTCCGGCACGGAGGGTTCACCGAAGGCGCCGACAGCGATCTCACGGATGCAGAATTGCGCGCCGCCGGCCGTCATAGATCAAGCCGCCAACTGCCCACCTACGCCAAACGCACCGGCAAGCAATTAATTAGGGCCACAAAGAAGCGTCGCGAGGAGCGGACAAGGTCACTCCTTGTTCGACAAAACGCCAATCGTCCCTCGGAATGAGGCCGCATCGGGCGACCGCAGCATCTAACGCATGTGCTGAAATGATCACCTATTTTCCTGTCCACAACGGCCGACGCTTCTCGCTGAACGCCTTCAGGCCTTCCTTCGCGTCCTCCGTCATTGCGAGCAGCGCGATCTGGCTTTCGGTGTAGGCGATGCTCTCGTCGAACGACATCGAGGCGATGGCGCGCATGGCGTATTTGCCGCGGCGGATCGCGGTCGGGGACTTGTCGATGATGCGGCCGATCAGCCAATCAACTTTGGCATCGAGCTCGGCCGTCGGCACGACGTAGTTGAGCAGGCCCGCATCCTTCGCGGCCTTTGCGTCGAACGGCTCGCCGGTGAGCGCCCATTCGTTGACGAGGCGTCGCGGCGCGATCTCCTGCAGCAGGCTCAGCACCTGCATCGGGAACACGCCGACCTTCACCTCGGGCAGGCCGAAGATGACGTGATCGGCGGCAATCGCCATGTCGGTCATGCACAACAGGCCCATGCCGCCGGCCATGCAGACGCCGCCCACGCGCGCAATCGCCGGCTTCGTCGCGTTCTGCGACAGGCGCAGCAGATCGGCGTAGTCGACATTCGGCTTGGAATGGTCCATCGCGAAAGCTGCGCCGGAATTCTGCAAGTCGGCGCCGGCGCAGAACGCCTTGTCGCCTGCGCCCGTCAGCACGATGACGCGGACGTCCTTGTCGTCATGCGCGTCGCGATAGCCTTTGGTGATGCCGGCGATGACCTCACCGTTCAGCGCGTTGCGTTTCTCCGGCCGGTTGATGGTGATCCAGAACGCCTGCCCACGCTTTTCGGTGATCACGGCTGTGGTTTCGCTCATGGCGCGCTCGCTTCCTTGCTCCCGTTTGGCAGCCATTTGCGGCAGCTCGGGCGGCAGGTGCAAGGGCAATCTGTCGCGAGGCGCTGCTTTAGCGCCTCGACACAAATTTGCAGGCGATCGAGGCGCGAGCGCGCCTCAGGCCGAGCCCGCTTTCCGGACCCAGACCTTGTTGTCGTGGAATGCAGCCCCGCCGATCGGCGCGATCGTATCCGCTCCGGTCAGCATGTTGATGCCGCGGCCACCGATATGGTTCTTGTTCGGGTGAACGGATTCCGCAATCAGCACGCCGCGCCGCACGCCCTCGAACAGCGTTGCCGCCAGCGTGGTCTCGCCGCGGCTGTTGCCGAGCGTCACGGCATCGCCGTCGGTGATGTCGAGCGCGGCCGCATCCAGCGGATGAATCATCACGCTGGCTTTACCCTCGCGCGCCTGCGAGGACGGCGTCTCGTTGAAGGTGGTGTTGAGGAAGCTGCGCGAGGGGCTGGTGGCAAGCCGGAACGGATGGGCCTGATCAGTATGCTCGATCACCGCCCAATGGTCCGGCAACGACGGCATCTTGTCGAAATCGCCCATCGTCTGGCCGAACGGCGGATGCGCCCAATCGGCCTTGAAATGGAATTTCTTGTCGGCGTGGGCAAAACCGTCGAGATAATGCGAGGTCCGGAAGTCCGGTTGCAGGTCGCGCCAGATGTCCGCTTCGAGACCAGCGATGTCGCCGTGGTTGCTGAGCTTCAGCGTCGCGTCGATCAATTCGCGCGGCGTCATCTCGAAGCCCGGATGCTTCGCGTCAAGCCGCGGCGCCAGCGCCTGCATGACCTGATGGTTGGAGCGGCATTCGCCGGGCGGGTCGATCAGCTTCGGCCCGACCGAGATGTGCTGGTGGCCGCCGCCGTAATAGAGATCGTCATGCTCCATGAACATGGTCGCCGGCAGCACGATGTCGGCCATCTCGGCCGTCTCGGTCATGAACTGCTCGTGCACCGCCACGAACAGATCCTCGCGCGCAAACCCCTGACGTACCAGCGCCTGCTCCGGCGCCACCGTCATCGGATTGGTGTTCTGGATCAGCATCGCCTTGATCGGCCCCTTTCCGAGCAAGGCCTCGGCATCGCCGGTGAGGATGCGGCCGATCTGCGACTGGTCGAGCGCGCGCGTGGTCTTATCGATCGCGTCGTGGCCCTCGATGAGGGATTCATTGAAGTGCCACAGCGCGTAATTGTTAAAGAAGGCGCCACCGCCTTCATATTGCCAGGCGCCGGTCACCGCGGGAATGCAGTTCGCGGCATGCATTTGCGTAGCACCGTTGCGCGAGCGGGTGAATCCGTAGCCGAGCCGGAAGAAGGTCCGCTTGGTCTCGCCGACCAGTTTCGCAAAGGCCTCGATCTCGGACACCGGCACGCCCGAGATCGCGGACGCCCACTCCGGCGTGCGCGTCTTCAGATGCGCCTCGAGCTCGGCGGGGCAATCCGTGTACTTGTCCAAATAGGCACGGTCGGCGTAACCATCGCGGAACAGGACATGCATCACGCCGCACGCGAAGGCGCCGTCGGTGCCGGGCCGCAGGATGATCTTGATGTCAGCCTGCTTCATTGTCTCGTTGTCGTAGATGTCGACCGCCGCGATCTTGGCGCCGCGCTCCTTGCGCGCGCGCGCGGCGTGCGTCATCACATTGACCTGCGTGTTGACCGGGTTGGTGCCCCAGATCACGACGAGGTCGGAGAGCGCCATCTCGCGCGGATCGACGCCGGCAATCTTGCCGGTGCCGATCGCGAACCCGATGCGCCCGACATTGGCGCAGATGGTCTGATAAAAGCGCGAATATTTCTTCACATGCGTGAGGCGATTGAGGCCGTCGCGCATCACCAGCCCCATCGTGCCGGCGTAGTAATAAGGCCAGATCGATTCCGCGCCGTACTCGCGCTCGGCCTGGTTGAAGCGATCCGCGATCTCGTCCAGCGCCTCGTCCCAGGAGATCCGCGCGAACTGGCCCGAGCCCTTCGGCCCAATGCGGCGCATCGGAAATGTCACCCGTTCAGGGTGATGGATGCGCTCGGCATAACGGGCGACCTTGGCGCAGACGACGCCGGCCGTGTAGGTCTGCTTCTTCGAACCGCGAACGCGGCCAATGCTGCGGCCTTCGACCACCTCGATGTCGAGGGCGCAGGCCGACGGGCAATCGTGCGGACAGGTCGAATGGCGGATTTCGATCTTGGCGTGCTGGTTCATGGCCAAATTCGTAACACCAAATGACCTGCCAGCCGAGGGCATTTATCCGGCAATGCCCATGCGATTTGCTCAAATCGCACGCGCCAATGGTTCCTGCCGCGACTGCGAAATGAGGCGCCACCACACCGAAAACGGCGCGATATTCCCGGCACAATCGGCTTTGTGAGGCGTCGACAGTCCGCATCCCCTGCCGCTACAGTGCCGGCCAACAAAAACGATATCAGGGAGGTAGGCGTGATGGCCCGACGATTCATGCTGGCGCTGGCGGCCGCGCTCCTCGCCGCATTCTCCGCGGCCCCCTCCCTAGCGCAAGATTATCCCAACCACGCGGTCCGGATCGTTGTCCCCTTCGGCGCCGGCGGGCCGGCGGACGTCGCGGCCCGGCTGATCGGCAACGTGCTCCAGGAGAGCTTTGGCCAGCCCTTCGTGGTCGAGAACCGCACCGGCGCGGGCGGCGTCATCGGCACGGTCGAAGCGGCGAAGTCGCCGGCCGACGGCTACACGCTGCTGATGATGTCCAACACCCAGACCGCGAATGAATCGCTGCTGACGCCGGACAAGCGCAAATACGAGCTGATGCGCGACCTCGCGCCCATCGCGCCGGTGAACTACTCCGATCTCGTCATCGTGGTGAACCCGCAGGTTCCAGCGAAGACGCTGCAGGAGTTCATCGCGCTCGCCAAATCGCAGCCGGGCAAGCTGAACTACGCCTCCTCCGGTCAGGGCACGCCCTATCACATGGCCGGCGAGCTGTTCAAAGCCATGGCCGGCATCGACGTGGTCCACGTGCCCTACCGCAACAGCGGCGAGGCGCGCAGCGGCGTGATCGGTGGACAGGTGCAGATGATGATCGACGCCGTGCCGGCGATGGCGCCGAATATCGGCGAGAACCAGGTCCGCGCGCTCGCGACCACCGGCAAGGAGCGCTCGGCCGTGCTGCCGAACGTGCCGACCGCTGGCGAAGCCGGCGTAGCAGGCTATGAGGCCACGATCTGGCTTGGCCTGATGGCCCCGGCCGGCACGCCGAAGCCTGTCATCGACAAGCTCAATGCCGCCGTGAACGCAATGGTGAAGCGACCGGACATCGTAAAGCTCTGGACCGAGCAGGGTGCCGTACCCATGTCCATGACGCCGGAAGAATTCGAAAAATTCCTCCGCGGCGACATCGAGAAATGGGCCGATGTCGTCAAGAAATTCGACAAGTCCTGAGGTCGCGGAGCGATCATGCCGACCATTCAATTTCAGCTCAACGGCGCGGCGATGACCGTGGAGGCCGATCCCGACCAGACGTTGCTCGATGTGCTGCGCGGCCGGCTCGGCGTCAACGGTCCGCATTTCGGCTGCGGAGCCGGTGAGTGCGGGGCCTGTTACGTCATGGTCGGCGACCGCGCGATGGCCTCCTGCGACATGCCGATGTGGTCGGTCGCGGACGTCGTCACGGTGGAGGGCCTCGGCACGGCCGAACAGCCGCATCCGCTGCAACGCGCCTTCGTCTCCGAGCAGGCTATGCAATGCGGTTACTGCGTATCGGGAATCCTGATCAGCGCGGCGGCGCTGCTGAAGCGCAATCCCTCGCCGACGGAGACTGAGGTCAGAGCCGCGCTCGATCGCAATCTGTGCCGCTGCGGATCGCATAATCGCATGGTCCGCGCCGTGCTGCGCGCGGCAGCGGAGACGGCGACGTCATGAGTGTGCCGTCCCCCGTCCCGAAACTGCCGGTTAGCCTCGCGGCCAATCCAAAGCTGTCGTCCTGGGTGCGGTTCATCGGCGAAGGCGGTGTCGCAATTTCGCCCGGCAAGGTCGAGATCGGCCAGGGCATCGTCACGGCGCTGGCGCAGATCGCCGCGGACGAGCTCGACGTCGATATCGGCAGGATCGAGCTGATCCGCACCTCGACGGCGGCCAGCCCGAACGAGGGTGTCACCTCGGGCAGCCTCTCAGTCCAGCAATCCGGCCGCGCGCTCCGACACGTCTGCGCCGAGGTCCGCCAGCGCTTCCTCGCGGCAGCATCAGAGCGTCTCGGCGTCGATGCGGCGCTGCTCGATGTCGATGACGGCACGATCTCGGGTCCCGGCAATGTCAGGACCAGCTATTGGGAGCTGGCTGGCGACGTCTCGCTCGACCGCGACGCCACCGCGGGCGCCGTGGCGAAGCCCGCTGCCACACGCGGTGTCGCCGGACATTCGGTCCAGCGGGTCGACATTCCCGACAAGGTGTTCGCGCGACCGCGCTTCATTCACGATTGTGCATTGCCGGACCTGGTGCACGGCCGCGTGCTACGGCCTGACATCTCCGGCGCCAGACTGATCGCGCTCGACGAGATGGCTGCGCGCGCCGTTCCCGGCCTCGTCGCGATCGTCCGCGACGGCGGCTTTGCCGGCGTGGTTGCCGATAGCGAGGCTGCGGCGGAAGCCGCACTGAAAGCCTTGCGCAAGGGCGCAACCTGGTCGGCCGGCGAGCCGTTGCCCGACGAAGACGATCTCGCGGGCTTTCTGAAGAGCCAGCCGGCCGAAACCACCGTCATCGACACCAGAGCAGCGGCAACGACGAAGAGAGCTGCGCGCACCCTTCGCCGGCAATACACCCGTCCCTACATCGCACATGCCTCGATCGCGCCATCTTGCGCCATGGCGCAATGGGATGGCGATCGTATCCATGTCTGGACACACAGCCAGGGCATCTATCTGCTGCGCGCCGATCTTGCGATCGTGCTCGAGCTGCCGGCCGAGAACATCGTCGTCGAGCATATGGAGGGGGCCGGCTGCTACGGACACAATGCGGCCGACGACGTCGCGCTCGACGCCGTGTTGCTGGCGAAAGCCGCCGGCGGCCGCCCGGTGAGGGTGCAGTGGTCGCGCCATGACGAGATGTCTCATGCGCCGTTTGGCGCAGCGATGGCCATCGAGATCGAGGCCGACCTCGATGCGGACAGCGAGATCGTCGGCTGGCGCCATGCGATCTGGAGCAACGGCCACGCCGCGCGGCCGGGACGCGCGGCGCAGCCGGCGCTGCTTGCGGCGACCGAGATCGCGAACCCCTACCCGCGCATGATCTCGACGAATCCACCGGCCGCCAATGGCGGGGGCGGCGACCGCAACTCCGTTCCGCTCTACGACCTTCCGGCCTGGACCATCACGAGCCACCGGCTGCTGACGATGCCGGTGCGCACGTCGGCGCTGCGGACCCTGGGTGGGCAAGGCAATGTGTTCGCGATCGAATCCGTGCTCGACGAGATCGCGGTGCTGCGCGGCGAGGACCCGATCGCGTTCCGCCTGCGTCATCTCCGCGACGAGCGCGCCAGCGACGTCATTCGCGCCGCGGCACGCCGCGCGCAGTGGAAACCGCAAAAACAGTCTGGCATCGGCCATGGCGTCGGCTTCACCCGCTACAAGAACACGGGCGCCTATTGCGCCGCGATCGCGGAGATCGAAGGCACCGACGACATCCGCGTCAGGCGGTTGACGCTTGCGGTCGACGTCGGCGAGGCCATCAATCCGGACGGCGTCATCAACCAGATCGAGGGCGGCGCGATCCAGGCCACGAGCTGGGTGCTGAAGGAGCGCGTGCGCTTCAACCGGTCGCACATTACATCAACGTCCTGGACCGACTATCCGATCCTGACCTTCAGCGAGGTGCCGGCGGTGGATGTCGAGATCATCCAGCGGCCGGAGATCGAGCCGGTCGGCGCCGGCGAGGCCGCACACGGTCCCGTGACGGCGGCGATCGCCAATGCGGTCTACGATTGCCTTGGCGTCCGCGTACGCGACCTGCCGATCACGCGCGACAGGATCATCGCAGCCATGGAGCTTGCATCGTGACGACAGTGACCATTTTGAGCGGCGGCGCAGCGCAAGGCCTGGTGCGCGGCCTCAGCGAGCCCTTCAAGGAGCAGACCCGATTCGGTATCGACGGCGAGTTCGGTGCGGTCGGCATCATGGCCGACAAGCTGCGCGCGGGAATGCCGGCCGATCTCGTGATCTTGACGCAGGCCATCCTTGCAAGGCTTGCGGACGAGAAGCTCATCATCCCCTCCTCGATCGCGGATGTCGGCCGGGTCGAGACCGCGCTGGCGGTCCGCAGCCGCGATCCCAAGGTGGCCGCGAAGACTGAAGCCGATTTGCGCGAGGCGCTGCGATCCGCAGATGCCATCTACGTTCCGGACACCAAAGCCTCGACCGCGGGACAACATGTCGCAAAGGTGCTGGATCAGCTTGGCATCGCCTATGAGGTCGCATCGCGTCTCAAGATCTTTCCGAACGGCGCGACCGCGATGCGCGAGCTTGCTGCGTCCACCGCAGCTCGGCCGATCGGATGCACCCAGGCGACCGAGATCATTGCGACCGACGGCATCGCGCTATCAGGGTCGTTGCCGCCGGGCTGCGAGCTCGTGACGATGTACACGGCCGGCGTCACCGCGCGGGCCGTGCACCCGAAGGAGGCGGTCGCCCTGATCGCGCTGCTGACCGGCGCAGACCGGAAGGAGCTGCGCCAGCGCGTCGGCTTTGCCGGCTAGATACGGATGGCCGCCCTATTTGTGCAACTGGGTAAGACCGGTCGGCGGCCCGTCGACCGCGGTCCAGCCGCCGTCGACGAACAGCGTGCTGCCGCTGACATAGCTCGCCGCATCCGAAGCAAGATAGGCCACGGCGGTCGCGACCTCGTCGGCGCTGCTCCAGCGGTTGAACACCGTATGGCCGGCATAGAGATTGTAGATATCGGGCCGCTGCTTGAACGGGCCGGTCAGCGCGGTCTCCGCAATGCTCGGCGCGATCGCGTTGACGCGGACGCCAGCGTGGCCGACCTCTGAAGCAAAGCCTTTCACCAGGAGGCCGATGGCCGCCTTGGTCGAGCCGTAGACGCCAAGGCCCGGCTCGATGGTCACCGCGCGCACCGAAGAGCAGGCGATGATGCTGCCGCCCTTCTGCTCGACCATGATGCGGCCGAAGGCCTGGAAGAACCAGACCGTGCCCTTGACGTTGAGGTTCAGGACGCGGTCGAGATCCTCCTCGGTGTAGTCGAGGATGGTCTTGCGGATGTTGAGCCCGGGTGTCGTCACGGCGATGTCGAGCCGAGAGAATCTCTGCATCACGATCTTGGCGAGCGCATTGACGTCCGCAGCGCTCGCGGCGTCGCAGCTAGCTGCTTCCGCCCAGCCGCCCTTGTCGCGAATGCCGGCGGCCGTCGCCTCGGCAGCGTCAAGCGCACGATCTGCGCAAACGACGCGGGCGCCGAGCCCGGCCAGCGCCTCCGCCGACGATTTACCGATGCCCGATGCGGCGCCGAGCACCACCGCGGTCTTGCCGGTGAGATCGAAGAGCTTGCGATAGTCAGTCACGAACGGTTTCTCCCTGTTGCTGCTATCCCTTGTAGCCCATCAGTAGGCGGGGCAGCCACAGCGAGAACGCGGGGACGTAGGTCACGAACATCAGAGCTGCGATCAGGGCAGCATAGAACGGCAGAATGGTGCGCATCACCGCGCCCACCGAGATGCCGCCGATGGCGCAACCGACGAACTGCGTCGTTCCGACCGGCGGGGTGTTCAGCCCCAGCGCGCAGTTGATCAGCATCAGCATGCCGAACTGCACCGGGTCCATGCCCGCCTTCATCGCGATCGGCAGGAAGATCGGGGTGCAGATCAGGATGGTCGCCGCCATGTCCATGAACGTGCCGAGCACGAACAGGATGACGTTGATGAGCAGGAAGATGACCCAGGGTTGCGAGGACACCTTGCTCATCAAGTCGCCGGCGAAGTCGGCCACCTCGTAGAGTCCCATCAAATACTGGAACATGGTGGAGACGCCGATCAGCAGCAGCACCACACCCGTCGTCTTCACGGCCTTGGCGGCAGCCCGCAGGAAGTTCGGCAAGGTCATGGTACGGTAGATGAAGAACGTCAGCAGGATCGTGTAGGTGACCGCGACGGCTGCGGATTCAGTTGCCGTGAAGACGCCGGACAGGATGCCCGCCAGGATGATGCCGACGATCAAAAGGCCGGGCAGCGCGGCCGCGAACGAGCGGAAAACCTCGGCCCAGCCCGGGAACTTGCCGGCCGGATAGCCACGCTTCACCGCGACCGCGTAGGCGGCAACCAGCATGCACACCATCAGCACGAGCGCCGGCAGGAGGCCGGCCGCAATCAGCGCGCCGATCGAGACCTTGCCGCCCGCGGCGAGCGCATAGATGATCATGTTGTGGCTGGTGGGCATGAGCGCACCCACCAGGGAGGCATGGGTGGTGACGTTGACGGCGTAATCGGTATCGAACCCTTCCTTTTTCATCATCGGGATCATCACCGCGCCCATCGCCGACACGTCGGCCACGGGCGAGCCGGAGACGCCGCCGAACAGCGTGCAGGCGACCACGTTCGACATGCCGAGCCCGCCGCGGATGTGTCCGACGAGGTTCTTGGCGAGCTGCACGATCTTGTCGGCAACGCCGCCATGCAGCATCAGCTCACCACTGAAGACGAAGAACGGGATGGCGAGGAAGGAGAAGATGTTCATCCCCGACATCATCTGCTGAAAGATGACAGCGACCGGCAGGCCTTCGTAGAGGATGGTGCAAATCGCCGAAAGGCCGATCGCGAAGGCGACGGGTACGCCGAGGATCAGGAAGCCGAAGAAGGTGGCGCCGAGAATGATCAGTTCCATGAGGGGACGACCTCTTCGCCGCGCAGGAGCGCAATGATGTGCTCGATTGAAAAGGAAACGATCAGGACGCCGGAGGCGATCAGCGGGACGTAGCGGATGACCTCGGGGAGCCCGAGATTGGGGATCTTCACGGTTCCGACCGACGCCCCGAGGATCCAGCCGTTGTAGGCCATCGCAATGCCGAACACGGCCACCAGAACATGGATCACGAGCTCGATCTTCTCGCGCAGATGGTCCGGAAGCATCACCAGCAGACTATCCATGCCGATGTGTCCGGCGTCGCGAACGCCGACGGCGGCGCCGATCAGCGTGACATACAGGATCAGGACCAGCGCAAGGTTCTCCGTCCAGGTCGGGCTCGAATTGAGCACGTAACGTCCGAACACCTGGTAGAACACGATGGTGACGATGACGAGCAGTCCGGTCACGGACAGATACATGCCGAGGCGAGCAACGACGGCATTGATCCGCGACAGCAAGCCGGTCGACGGTCGGCCGGTTACCTCCTGCTCGTGGCTTGCGACATGTGGGTCTGTCATCGCGTCTCCTTGCGCGTCCCCTTCGCGAGGGTCCGGCGCCCGCCTCGCGGCGACGCCGGACCCGACGCTGTGGTCTTACTTCGTGTCCTGGATCCGCTTGACGAGGCCCTTCAGCTTTTCGTCACCGGCGAACTTGTCGTACACCGGCTTCATCGCGTCGACGAATTCCGCCTTGTTGGCGATCGTGACGACCTGAACGCCGGCGGCCTCGACGGTCTTGCGCGAGGCCTGCTCACGCTCGTCCCAGAGCTTGCGCATGACGGGCACCGATTCCTTGGCCGCCTTGCGGATCATCGCCTGGTCCTCCTTGCTCAGCGTGTCCCAGACCGTCTTGGACATCACGAGAACTTCAGGCGCCAGCGAGTGCTCGGTGACGTTGTAGAACTTGGCGGCCTCGAAATGACGCGAGGACTCGTAGGACGGCCAATTGTTCTCGGCGGCGTCCACCAGACCGGTCTTGAGCGCGGTATAGACCTCGCCATACGGCATCGGCGTCGGGTTGGCTCCGAGGCTCTGGATCATGCCGACCCAGAGGTCGGATTGCTGGACGCGAATCTTCAGGCCTTTGAGGTCCGCGAGCGACTTGACCGGCGCCTTGACGGTGTAGATGGACCGGGCGCCGCTGTCGTAATAGGCAAGGCCGATCAGGCCCGCGTGCGCCATAGACGCTAGGATTTCATCGCCGATCGGTCCGTCAAGGACGGTGCGCATGTGCTGAGTGTCGCGGAAGACGAAGGGCAGGCACAACGCGATGGTTTCAGGCACGAAGTTGTTCAACGGCGATGCGTTGATCCGCATCATGTCGAGGGCGCCGATCTTCAGCTGCTCGATGGTGTCCTTCTCGGAGCCTAGGGCTCCATTGGGAAACACCTTCACGCCGAGCTTGCCGCCGCTCGCCGTCGCGAGCTGCTTGCCCATGAACCTGACGGCCTCGACGGTCGGATAATCTGTGGGGTGGATGTCGGCCGAGCGGAAATCGCGTGCGGTCGCCAGCGGCGCTGAGACCGCCAGTACGGCGGCTGCGATGATACCGGTGAGTGTCTTCATCTGGGCTTCCTCCTGAGTTGATTATGTCGTCGTTGGGCCGATGCTGCAGGCCGCCTTGGGTCGCTCCACTTCAGGTGTAAAGTCAAGCGTTACAAGCGCACCACCTTGGTAGGATTGCGCGGCGGAGTCGAGCGGATTTGACTGGTGGATGATCACGGCGAGGGAAGGTGCGAGCTTCATCGCGCCCTCTCCGGCGGGGACTTGCGCGGCAGGTGCCGGCTTCCCTTTAATCCCGCCTCGCCGTCGGCCAATGCCGGACGCGAGGTGACGATGCTCGTCATATCCATGGACGTTCCTCTGGTTTTAGAATCGACCGCTATTGGTTGCGGCTTGGAGGTGCAGACGTGACGGTCGCCCCATCCTTGTACGATGCGCGCTGATCAGCGCGATATCGCCAACGTCGTCCCTAGGGCGGGCGGCATTCTGAGTCCAAGCCAAATCCGGCATCGATCAATGCTGGAGTTGCATCGATCGATCATGCATCACTTCGAGGGCGCGATCGGCGAATGGCCCCGTTTTTCCGAAATCGCCTGCACCGGGGCGTTACTTGACGCCACAGGTAGAGCCCGCCCAAGATGCGCCGAAACGGAACATCGCGAGGAAATGCCCATGCCGCGGAAGCTGATCGATATTTCCGTGCCGCTCGGAAACGACGTGACGGCCGATCCGCCGGGCAATCACCCGACGATCCAGTATATTGATCACCAGCAGGGCCTGCCCCGCATGCTGCAGTTCTTCGACGGCCTCAAGGCGGAGGATTTGCCGGATGGCCAGGGCTGGGCGGTCGAGCAGGTCTCGCTGTCCACCCACAACGGCACGCATCTCGACGCGCCCTGGCACTTCCACCCGACCATGAATCGCGGCGAGCGGTCATGGACGATCGACGAGGTGCCGCTCGAATGGTGCCTGCAGCCCGGCGTGAAGCTCGACTTCCGCCACCTGGCCGATGGGTACGTGGTGACTGCCGACGATGTCGAGAAAGAGCTGAAACGGATCGGGCACACGCTGTCGCCGCTGGAGATCGTGGTCGTCAACACTAGCGCCGGCGCCAAATTCGGCCAGGCCGATTACGTCAACTCCGGCTGCGGCATGGGCTATGAGGCCACCATGTACCTGCTCGAACGCGGCGTGCGGCTGACCGGCACCGACGGCTGGAGCTGGGACGCGCCGTTCCTCTACACCGCGAAGAAATATGCCGAAACAAAAGATGCCGGCCTGCTCTGGGAAGGTCACAAGGCGGGACGACACATCGGCTATTGCCATCTCGAGAAGCTGCACAATCTCGACAAGCTGCCGTCGACCGGATTCACGGTCTCATGCTTCCCGGTGAAGATCGAGCAAGCGTCCGCAGGGTGGACCCGAGCAGTCGCCATCGTCGACAATCAGGTCTGAGGCCTCACTCGCCGTCGAGGCCGCTCTCGGCGAGGTCGCGCAGCGCATCGGTATCCAGCACGACGATGGCGCCGTGCTCGAGACGAACCCAGTTGCGGCCGGCCCAGGCGCGCAATTGCTTGTTGATGCTCTCGCGCGTCATCCCCACCATCTCGCTGATCTCCTGCTGCGTGATGGCGAGCGTGCCGCTGCCGGAGTCGAACTTGCGCTCTTCGGTGAGACCGAGCAGCGCGCTCGCAAGCCGGCCCGGAAGATTTTGCAGGATGACCTGCTCGACCTGCTGGCTGGTCCAGCGCAGGCGCGCGCAGAGCAGCTCGATGAATTTCATCGCCAGCGCCGGCTGGCTCTTCACGAATGGCAGGAAGTCGCGGCGGTCGATGATGTAGAGCTCGCAATTGGTATTGGCGGTCGCGTCGGCCGAGCGCGGTGCGCCGTCGAGAACCGCGATCTCGCCAAAGATTTCTCCAGGACCGATCAGATTGAGAATGGCATTCCTTCCATCCGGCGACGAAGAGGAAATCTTCACTGTTCCCGTGATCACCGCGAACAGGTTGTTGCCGGGATCGCCCTTGGCGGCGATCGTCGCACCGCGCTTCACCGTGGTGTGCTTGGCGTAGCGGCAGAGCTGATCGAGCGCATCTGGCTCCAGATCCGCGAAGATCGGGTGCTTGCGCAGGACCGATAATTTGTTGCCCGCAGCTTGTCGGGGGTCGCCGGTCTTGTCCTGAGGCACGCCGCTGGGCTCCTAAGACTGCGAGGCACTGGAGTTCCTGCGTAGTCAACGTTAGCAGGCTTTTCAACCGGAAAGCATGTGCACGGTTTGAGCCAAATACGGCGAAAATGCCGCGGTCGGGCGCCAAGGCGGCATCCGGGGGATGAGCCAGCGCGTCCCGGTCGATGCAGAGTTGCAGCTATCGCGCGCACCATTGCGTTGAGGCGCTGCCGAACGGCCGCGAGCTGGCCGTGGAAGCCTCCGCGGCAAGCACGGTAAAACGCGATCGTGATCTCAGGACCGTCAATGCTTGGCGTCCGAATCGGGCCGACCCGCGCTGGTTTGCCGGTCTGCCCATGCCAAAGCCCCGGCGAATGTGACAAAAACGACCACGACAGCGATAGTCACCAGCAGTGCGTCAGTCGGCATGATGCCCTCCCCTGTTATTTGGGGCATTATTGGCGGCGCACGACCGCCGTCATTGATTGGGATCAAAATTGGCGAGCGCCGGATCAGGCCGCAGCTAAGGCCTCGACTTTCGCCGGATCGAGCAGGCTGATGCCGCCTTGAACGATCTCGATCACCCCATGTCGCTCCAGCTTGGTGAAAGTGCGACTGACGGTTTCGATGGTCAGGCCGAGGTAGTCGGCGATGTCCTGACGACTCATCGGCAGCTGAACCGTGTCCGATGCCCCCTTCAGCGAAAATAGCCGCTCGCGCCAGGTGAGCAGAAACGCCGCGACTTTCTCGTCCGCCGATCGGCGGCCGAGCAGGACCATGTGGTCGCGCGCCTGGCTCAACTCGCGAATCGCCAGTTCGTTGATCCGCCTGAGGAGATGCGGCCGGCTCTCGACGAAGCGGCCGAAGGGCGCCTTCGCGAACTGGCACACTGTGACGCCGCCGATCGCATCGGCCGAAAAATTGTGACGGCCGGAAATATTCATCCCCAGGAAATCGCCTGGTAACGCAAATCCCACGATCTGCCGCCGACCGTCGGGCAACAGCTTGTAGAGCCGCATGACGCCGTCGAGGAGGTTGTAGAACGAGGTCGTGGTGTCCTCCTCGGAGAAGACGGTCTCGCCCGCGTCAAAGAGGACGCGACGCCCCAGATGCTCGAATTCCCTGAGCTCGGCCGGGTCCAGCGACGAACACACCGCGAAGTCGCGGACCGCACAATCGCTACAGAAATGCCCGTTCGGCTCGATCGTCACCACGGAAGCCTTCATCTACCGCTCCAAGCACCGGCTGCTCCGCATCAGGCCGAGCCCACCGCGCGGGCTGCATTTTACTGCACTGCGCCAAAGCCGATTGACCCAGATCAATTTTGGCGGGCATGGCCGTCTTGTGTTGTTGTTAGACCGCCTGCACCGTCCAGCCGATCAGCTCCTTTGCAATGCGGGCGAAGGCTGCGTCGAACGCCGCGACCGCTGCGACCGGCTCGACCTTGTCAAGCTTCTCGCTGGTCTCGACGAGGCGCGACGCGATCACCTTGCCGTTCTTGTCGACGATGCGTGCCGACAGTCCGATCTCGACCCGGGCCTCGCCTTCCGTGGCGATCCGGAAACGCCTGATGTCGATCAGGAGCTGGTAGTCCGCCTGTCCGAGGTCAGCCGTGCGCAGCGGCGCGTGGGCGATGTCGTAATTCTCAAAACTGTCGATCAGCCGCGCCTGGACCAGCTTCGGGATGCTGTCGGCCCAGAGGAATTCCGCAAAACCCGGATTGTCCCCGCTGGGCGCAAACAGCATCCGCTGAGTCTGGAGCATCGCAACCGCGGTCGGCTCGGGAATCGCCAGTGACGCCGTAAGCGTCTTGCCGGCCGGCCCAAGATTCTGCGGCGTGCGCAGGTCGTAGGTGATCTTCTGCGCTGGCGTCCCGCCGCCGGTCATCTTTTCGAGGCCTGCCAGAATACCGTCGATCTTGCCGGTGTTGCGCGCGAGCCCGTCGGAGAATGTCTTGAGGTTCGCGATGGTGTCCTTCAGCGGACCGGAATTGTCCTCCAGCACGGTGTCGACCCGTCGCAGCGCATCGCGCGCCGCCTGCGACATGCTCTGGCCTGCACCGGCCTCGGCGATCAGGGTCACGGGCTCGCCGGCCTTGGCAACGATCATGCCACCCTCCAGCGTCACCACCGGCACGCCGGTCAGCCCCTGGAAATCGAGCCCGACCTTGGTGTCGGTACGCACGGGTGTCGTCGAGGCAACCGAGATCGTCGCATTGACGAAGCGCGGATTATCCGGCGCGAGGCCGATCTGCGTCACCTCGCCGACGCGGATGCCGTTGAACAGCACGCCGGCGCCGACCAGCAGACCCGGCACCGGACCTTGGAACTGCACTTGATAGTTCGCGCGCGGCCCAATCCCGCCCGTGTTGTTCAGCCAATAGACGAAGCCGAACACCGCGAGGATCGCGGCCAGCACGAAGCTGCCGATCAGCACATAGGGAGCGCGGGTTTCCATGTCTCATCTCATCTCGTGTTGCAGCATCTGCGAGCGCTTGCCGTGGAAATAGGCGCGCACCCAGGGATGCTCGGATTGCAGCAATTCGCGCATCGGGCCGATCGCCACGATCTTGCCGTCGGCGAGCGCGGCGACGCGGTCGCAGACCGTGGTGAGGCTCGCAAGATCATGGGTGACCATGAACACGGTGAGGCCGAGGGTCTTCTGCAGCGTCCCGATCAGCGCGTCAAAATCGCCGGCGGCGATCGGGTCGAGACCGGAGGTCGGCTCGTCCAGGAACAGGATCGGCGGATCGAGCGCGAGTGCACGGGCCAGCGCCACGCGCTTGGTCATGCCGCCCGAGAGCTCCGACGGATATTTGTCGGCATCCTGCGCCCGCAACCCGACCATCTCGAGCTTGGCGATCGCGATCTCGTCCATCAGCTCCTGGGACAGCACGAGATTTTCGCGGAGCGGAAACTGCACGTTTTGACGAACCGTCAGCGAGGAGAACAGCGCGCCTTGCTGGAACAAAATGCCCCACGTCGTGGCCGCGCCTTCGGTGCGGCCACCGATCGGCTGTCCCATGACCTCGATGCTCCCGCCCTGGCGCGGGATGAGGCCGATGATGGTGCGCATCAAGACCGACTTGCCGCCGCCGGACGCGCCGACGAGCCCGAGGATCTCGCCCCGACGGACATCGAGCGACAGATGGTCGAGCACGGTCTGGCGGCCGAAGCCGACCACGAGGTCGCGAACGCGGATCGCCAATACCTCTTGCGATTCGTCCATCGTCACATTCCGATCGAAGCGAAGAAGATCGCGAACAGGCCATCGAGCACGATCACCAGGAAGATCGACTTCACCACCGACGTGGTCGTCTGCCGCCCGAGCGATTCCGCGCTGCCCTTCACGCGCAATCCTTCGCTGCAGGCGACGATCCCGATCACCAGCGCCATGAAGGGCGCTTTCAGGATGCCGACCTCGAAATGGGTGACGGAGATGGCCTCATGCAGCCGCGCGATGTAGATCGCCGGTGCCATGCCGCCGTAGAATTGCGCGACCAGACCTCCGCCATAGAGCGCCGCAACCGCCCCAATGAACGCGAGGATCGGCAGCGCGATGACGAGGGCCGCTACTCGCGGCAGGATCAGGACATGGACGGGATCGAGGCCCATGGTCGAGAGCGCATCGATCTCCTCGCGCATCTTCATCGAGCCGAGCTCGGCGGTGTATGCGCTGCCCGAACGTCCCGCGACCATGATGGCGACGATCAGCACACCCAGCTCGCGCAGCACCAGGATGCCGACCATGTCGACAGTGTAGGACTCCGCACCGAACCTGCGGAAATGAAAGAACCCCTGCTGGGCGATAATGGCACCGATCAGGAAGGTAATGAGAACGACAATCGGAATGGCCTGCCAGCCGATCCGGTAGAGTTGATAGACAAGCGATGTCAGCCGCAGCGAGCGTGGCCTGCGCAGCACGCCGATCACGGCGATGAACAATGCACCCAGCATTTGAAGGAAAGTCGCGATATCCTCGCGCGCACCGACCGTGGACCTGCCGAGATCGCCAAGTCTGAGCAGGACCGGATTTGCAGAGGGCGCAGGCGCCGGCGTATGGCGGTTGACTTGACGCACCTCGTCCATCAGGCCGCTGAAATGGTCGGCCACACCGACGAATTCGGCCGATCTGCCTGACGATGCGGCCCGTCGCGACAGCTTCTCCAGCACCCAGGCGCCGAGCGTGTCGAGCGCACTGACGCCGGACATGTCCAGCGTCACGGCGCTGGATCGATCGACATCCGCCCCGACCGAACGGGACAGCGTTTCAAGCGCCGACACGTTGGCTGCCGTCCACGGCCCTTCCGGGCGCAATTTCAGCACATCGCCGGAGGGCGCTGCCAGCAACAGCGGTTCGGAGTTCACGCTTCCACCTCATCGGGACAACCGGTCCCCATTCAGCCGGCATTTTTAGGCCAGCATGTGGCGGCCGGTTTGACCTGTCTCAAGACCAGGACCGCGCGCCGTCCCTTGACGCAAATCAAGGGCGCCGGGTCGCCGGGCCCTAGGGTCGTTTCCAACAAAGGGAGTTCTCAAATCCATGTTCAACAGCGACAGGATGAGCGAAGAATTGCGAGCGCTGAAGGTTGACGTCACGCGTCTGCTGAGCACCGCAGGCGAAGAGATGTTCGACAGCTCGAAAGACCGGGCCGAGGCTCTGGCCGATCAGATCAAGGCTGCGCTTGCCGAGCTCGGCGAGACCGTCAGTGACGAGCAGGAACAGTTTCAGGATCTCATTGCGGATCGCCCGATCACGTCGCTCGCCTCGGCTTTTGCGCTCGGCGTAGTCGTCGGCTTCATGCTGAGGAGACACTAGGTGAATACGGAAAATATCGTTAGACATCTGCGCGTGCTGTGGCGTACCGACAGGATCATCGCGGACATCAGGCTGCGCCATCTGCTGATGGGTCTCGGCCTGCGGGCCTTTGCGGCTCTGATCGCGGCATTCGGGCTCCTGATGCTGGAGCTGTCGGCCTATTTTGCGCTGGTCCAGATATGGAGCGCAATTGCGGCGGCTGCCATCCTCGGCGCCGTCAATTTCGCCATCGCGGCGGTTCTCTTCATCGTTGCCGGCCGCCCTCCATCCGGCCGCGACATCGAGCTCGCCAATGAAATTCACGGCACATCCATCGAAGCCTTGCAGCTCGAGGCGCGGGCGTTCCAGGCCCAGGCGTCAGGCGCGGTCCATCATCCGCTCAGCACGATTGTGCTGGTGCCGCTGATCGCGATCATCGTCAAGAGTCTGCGGAAACCGGCCACGGAATCTGCCGCATCGCGCGAAGCGCACTCGTGATCGGAACGCTCAGAGCTTGAGCCTGACGTCACAGAGGTCGGGCTCGATCGAATCTGGCTTCACGTCGAAGCCGAGCTGGCGGCACATCTCAAGCATTGTGGTGTTCTCCCTGAGAACATCACCCGAGATGGTCTTCAAACCCTCGGACCTCGCATAGGCGATGATCAGCTGCATCAACGCCCATCCGAGCCCCCTGCCCTTGAGGTCGGATCGCAGCAGGATCGCATATTCGCCGCTCTCATAGACCGAGTCCGAATGGAGCCGGACGACCCCCACCATCTCGTTGGTGGCCTCGTCGAATGCGATGAAGGCCATTGCGCGCGCATAGTCGAGTTGGGTCAGGCGCGCGATGAACTCGTGGGTGAACTCCTTCATCGGCGCGAAGAAGCGCAGACGGAGGTCGTGCGCCGTGACGTGACGCAGGAATTCGTGGATGGTCGGCTCGTCCTCGGGACGCAAGGGCCGTACGAAGATCCGCCAGTCGTCCTTGAGCGCCAGGCGGCGCTCCCACTGCGACGGATAGGCCCGGACGGCGAAGTTCGCCGGGCCGGAGCCGGCGAATTTGCGCTGCGGCGGCCCCACCGCGACGCGGGCGTCGACCGCGGTTACACCGGTCTCGTCCGCAAGCAGTGGGTCGATGTCGAACTCCCGGATCTCGGGAATGTCAGCGGCCATCTGGGCGAGCTTGACCAACACCATCGCGACGGCGTCCTGCTCGACCGCGGGTACATCGCGATAGGCCTTCAGCAGCCGTGATACGCGCGTGCGGCCGATCAGGTCGCGGGCGAGTTGCAGATCGAGCGGCGGGAGCGCCAGTGCCTTGTCGTTGATGATCTCGACCGCCGTCCCGCCCCGGCCGAAGACGACGACGGTGCCAAAGGTGGGATCGTCGGCAAGACCCAGGATCAGCTCGCGCGCCTTCGCCTTGACGACCATCGCCTGCACGATGACGCCCTCGATGCGGGCTTCGGGACGGAGCTTCCTCGCCCGCGCGAGAATGTCGGTGGCAGCCGCGCGCACGGCCTCCGGCGTGGTCAGATTGAGGACGACGCCGCTGACGTCCGACTTGTGGATGATGTCGCGCGACATGATCTTCAGCACGACTGTGACGCCTTGCGCGAACATCTCGCTGGCGTAGGCGACGGCCTGCTCGACATCGGTCGCAGCACGGGTCGGTACCATCGCGATGTCATAGGCCCCGAGCAGATGCTTGATCTCGACGGGATCGAGCCATTTGCGGCCGTCCGCGATCGCAGCAGCGACGATCTGCCTCGCAGCCCGGGCGTCAGGCACGAACGTGTCGGGCATCGCGGGAGGAACCTGGCTCAGCTCCTCCACGGCCTCGCGATGCCTCACGAGATGCATGAAGCCGCGCACCGCATCATCTTCGGTCGGATAATTCGGAATGCCCGCGCCGGAGAGCGCCTGAACGATGTTCTGATCGGCTCCGACCCAAGCGGCCAGCACGGGCTTCGCCCATCGGCGCTGGTGCTCGCGATATTTGCCGACGAGCTCCGTCACGGTCGCGGCGATGCCGGCCGCCGGGGCTATCGCGGTCTGCACGTTGAGGACGAGGACTGCGTCGTTGTCGGGATCGGCGAGCAGCACCTCCAGCGCCGCCGCGTAGCGCGATGCATCGGCATCGCCGACGATGTCGACGGGATTTGCACCCGACCAGTTCGGCGGCAGCACCGCATCGAGGTTCTTGCGCGTCTCAGCCGAGATCGACGCCGGGATTCCGCCAAGCTCCACCAACCGATCCACGGCCAGGACGCCGATGCCGCCGCCATTGGTGAGGATGGCGAGACGCTTTCCCGTCGGCGGTTCGACGCGACCGAGCGTCTCGGCGCAATCGAACAGCTCGCGCAGATCGGAGACCCGCAGGACGCCCGCACGGCGGAACGCGGCGTCATAGACGGCGTCGGCGCCGGCGAGCGCGCCCGTATGGGTTGCCGCCGCTTTGGCACCCTGCGCCATGCGGCCGGACTTGACCACGACGACCGGCTTCACACGCGCCGCGGCCCGCGCCGCCGACATGAACTTGCGCGCGTCCTTGATGGCTTCGATGTAGAGCAGGATCGCGCGGGTCTTGTGGTCCATCGCGAAATAGTCGAGCAGGTCGGCAATATCGACATCGATCTGATCGCCGATCGTGACAATGCCGGAGAACCCGACGCCGCGCTGCGCAGCCCAATCCACCATTCCGGCGGCGATCGCGCCGGATTGCGAGATCAGCGCGAGATTGCCCGCCCCCGGCATGTGCGCGGCGAAGCTGGCATTGAGGCTGACGCCTGGCATCATGATGCCGAGGCAGTTCGGCCCAATCAGCCGCATGCCATATTTGCGCGCCGCAGCGATCGCGGCCTCGTGCAGGGATCCCGGTCCGTGACCGAGGCCCGCCGAGACGATCAGCGCGCCGGCCGAGCCACGACGTCCGGCCTGGTCGATGATGCCGGGGACCTCTCGCGCCGGCGCGGTGATGACCACGAGCTCGGGCACGAAGTCCAGCCTGTCCAGACTGCCCACCGCAGCGATGCCGCCGATCTCGGCATGGCGCGGATTGACGAGGCCGAACCGCCCCTTGAACTCGGCCTTGTGAATGTTCTCGAGAACGGCGCGTCCGACCGAGACCGGGCGGGCGCTCGCGCCGACGAGCGCAACCGAACGCGGCGACAGCAGATTCTTCAAGCGATAGGTTGACATGAATGCATATGCGCCCGGTCGGTGGCGGTTCCGATGGTTGACGATCGGCCGATAAACTGGCGATGCGCCTAAAGCGCGATGAGATTGGCATGAATCGTCATCGCGCTTTAGGTTGTTGTTTGAGCATGATCTTTTTCGGAAAACCGCTACGCACTTTTCCGGATCATGCTTTAGTGCGAGATCATAACCCAGCACGGTGGCTGGCCAATGACGGTCTTTGTCACACCACCCCAGACGATCTCGTTCAGGCGTGAATGATGGTAGGCGCCCATCACGATCGCATCCATGGCATGGGAATTCGCCCAGCTTCCGAGCACCTTGCCGATCGAGCTGCCGCCGCCCTTCGTGGTTTCGAACGAGGCGTAAACCCCGTGTTCCCTCAGATGGTCGACGAGCGCGGTTCCGGATTGCACGATCGCATCGGTCTTGTCGTCCGCCACCGTGACCACCCGCACGGATGCCGCAGCCTGAAGAATGGGCAGCGCGTCGCCGACGGCCCGCGCGGCACGGGCGGAGTGATCCCAGGCGATCATGACGTTCTCGAACTCCGGTCGGAGCTCGTCCACATGCTGTTCCGGGCAGAGCAGCAGCGGCCGGCCGGATTCGAACAGGAGCGTTTCGATGATACGCTCCGTTCGACTGTCATGCGGCCTCACGGGGACCAGCGTCAGATCGCTGAAGCGTGCATGCTCAGCCAGGATCGACGCGATCTGGTCCGCCGGCACCTTACCCGATCGGCTTTGGGCGCGAATGTTGGCGCGGGAGGCTGCATTGGTGAAGGCGTCGAGGAGTTGCTGCACGTCGCTTACCTCACGCGAACCGCTCGCCTCCGCGGAATCCAGATCGCCAGGGATGATGACCTTCGGTCGCACGAAAACGTCTTCTTCGAGCGCGAGCGCGGTGATCCTGGCGCCGAGGTCGGCGGCGACAGCCACGCATGTCGCGATCGCAGCGAGGGCCGGCCCGCGCGGTTGGCCGACAAGCGGCAGAAAGACATCCTTGATGGGCATCGGGATTCTCCTTACCGGTTAGGATAAGCCAACTTTCGCCGGGAAGCTTGATCCTCCTCAAGGCGGGAACACCGCGCAGCCAGCCGACGACAGGCTTTGACCGATGTCAAGGACTGGCCCCGATCCGCCTCTAGGAGTTAGCCTGCTGCCTCACCGCCGATGCATCTGGATATGCTCGCAGAGATGACGGACGATTCTGCAACCCAGGGACGGGTCTTCCAAGCGTTGAGCGCGCGTCCCGGCGTGAAGCGGATCGACACGCACGCAGCCTCGGTGCTTCTGGACGGGACACGCGCGCTGAAGATCAAGCGGGCTGTTAAGTTTCCATTCCTCGACTATTCGACGCTCGAAAAGCGCGAGGCGGCCTGCGAAGAGGAGATCAGGATCAACCGACCCCTCGCGCCGCAAATCTATCACCGCGTCGTGGCGATCACGGAGGAGCCGGATGGATCGATCGAGATCGACGGTCGCGGCCGGCCGATCGAGTATGCGGTCGACATGTCCCGCTTCGACGAAAACCGGACGCTGGACCATGTGGCAAAAGCCGGCCCGCTGGATGCAGAGCTCGCCCCGGCCGTCGCGGATGCGATCGCAGCATCGCATGCGAGAGCGCCGGTCGCGGACGGCGCCGCATGGATTGCCTCCATTCCTGCCCTGATCGATGGCAACAGCACCGGGCTGCGCAATGGCGATCATTTCGAAGCAGCCCAGATCGAGCAACTTTGCGAAGCCTCACACCAGGCATTCCTGCGCGTCCGCGCTACACTGGAAGAACGCGCGCGCCACGGTTTCGTGCGCCGCTGTCACGGCGACTTGCATCTTGCCAATATCGTGCTGATCGATCGGCAGCCTGTCCTGTTCGACGCGATCGAATTCGACGCGCAGATGGCGACTGTGGACGTGCTCTACGATCTTGCGTTCACGCTGATGGACCTGCTGCGCCATGACCAGTCGACCACGGCCAATGCCGTCTTGAACCAGTATCTGATGACGGCGCCCGACGAAACGCTGGACGCCCTGGCTGCGCTGCCACTGTTCATGTCCATTCGCGCGGCGATCCGTGCGCAGGTGGCGCTGGCGCGGCTGAGGCGGCCTGATGCCGACGGCCCCGGCACTCTCGACGAGGCGCGCCGCTATTTCGAGCTCGCCCAGGCTTTGATTCATCCCCCCGCCCCTCGCCTGATCGCGGTGGGCGGACTGTCGGGCACCGGCAAATCCGTGCTCGCGCGCGCGCTGGCGCCCGCCGTGGCGCCACAGCCCGGCGCCGTCGTGCTGCGCAGCGACGTCATTCGCAAGCAGCTGTTTCAGGTAGGACACACCGAACGGCTACCGCCGTCCACGTACCAGCCTGACGTGACGGCGCGCGTCTACGAGGTGCTGATGCAGCGCGCCCGGCAGGTTCTGGCGCAAGGCCATTCGGCGATCGTCGACGCCGTCTTTGCCCGCGAGCCCGAGCGAGACGGGATGGCCGCCCTGGCACGCGAGTGCGGCGTACCGCTCAATGGACTATTCCTCGTCGCCGACCTCGCCACCCGCCAGGCGCGAATCGGCGGCCGCCGGGGCGACGCGTCCGACGCCACGCAAGAGGTTGCCGCGCAGCAAGAGCACTATAATATCGGCCATGTCGGTTGGGCGACCATCGATGCATCCGGGACACAAGCGCAGACGCTCCAAGACTGCCGGGACGTAGTCGCTGAGGGCAAATAAGGCAATCCGATTGGCGCGGGCTAGGATGGCGCGACCCACCACGAATTCGATGGCGACCGCTCGCGCCAAGCCTGCGGCGCGGCGCAATGTTCTGCCTGGCCGCCTCAGCCCCGGCATGGCCTGCGACACGGCGTTCCGGATCATCGCCCGCCGTCACCTCGATGCCGTCCTCGCCCAGCACGATGGCACCTGCCACGGCGATCCGGAGGCGCTGCATCAGATCCGGATCGCACTGACGCATCT
This sequence comes from Bradyrhizobium sp. Pa8, assembly GCF_052588265.1. NCBI lineage: Bacteria > Pseudomonadati > Pseudomonadota > Alphaproteobacteria > Hyphomicrobiales > Nitrobacteraceae > Bradyrhizobium > Bradyrhizobium sp. Pa8. The sequence continues at coordinate 6,660,256 of NZ_CP176767.1, forward strand.
GCGCACCGCCATCCGCTTCTTCTCGCCCATGGTCGATGATGCCCTGCGGCCGAATGTCTGGGCCGAGCTGAAATGGCTGAACAGCCAGCTCGGCATGGTGCGCGACCTCGACGTGGCGATCGAGCGGGTTATCGCCGAGAGCGGAGGCGAGCTTGATGTGATTGCCGAGCTTCAGCATTGGGACGAGAAGCGCGCCGAGAGCCACCGCCTGCTGGCGCGCGCGCTGCAATCGGCGCGGTATCGCCGTCTTGTCGAACAGACCTCGGCCTGGATCGAGAGCGGTCCTTGGTCGACCCGGCGCAGCAAGGAGGCCATCCGATTGCGCCGCTGCCCGCTTGCCGACCACGCGACGGCGCAGCTCACGGAATGGGAAACGACGCTGCTCAGGAAGGCGCGGAAACTCCGCAAGCTCGACGTCGAAAAGCGGCACAAGCTGCGGCTCCTCAACAAGCGGCTGACCTATTCGATCGAGTCGCTACAGGATTTGTTTGCAGACGAATCGCTGACAAAACAGAAGTCGATCCTCAAACAATTGCGTAAGGCGCAGAAGTCCCTCGGGCAATTGAACGACGATGCGCGAGGGCAAACCCTGGCAGCGTCGCTGAACGAGGCCATCCCCGAGGCGGGCATTCGTTTCCTCAACCGGAAGCGGGAAAAGAAGCTATTGCGGACCGCCTCGAACGCCTACCGGAAACTGGACAAGGCCAAGCCGTTCCGCTCCTCCGACCTCGCCCCGAATGCAGAGCCCAAGGATTAGGTGCCGGACCAGCGCCGCTTGACTTGGGTCAAATCAGCTTCCCGCCGGTGACGTAAGCTCCACACATCGATATTCGTGTGAACTTGCGGAGCTTCCCCATGCGCGCCCACCAGATCATGACCCGCTCGGTCATCTCGGTTGCCCCCCACACCAGCATCGTCGAGGCGGCAAACATCATGCTGAAGCGGCACGTCAGCGGCCTCACCGTGGTCGACGATGCCGGCAAGCTGGTCGGCGTGGTCTCCGAGGGGGATTTCGTCCGCCGCAGCGAAATCGGCACCGGGCGCAAGCGAGGCCGCTGGCTGCGGTTCATCCTCGGCCCCGGCAACTCCGCCAGCGATTTCGTCCACGAACATGGCCGCAAGGTCTCGGAGGTGATGACCGCCTCGGTCGTGACCATCACCGAGGATACGGCGCTCGCGGAGATCGTTGATCTCATGGAACGGAACAACGTAAAGCGGCTGCCGGTGGTGCGCGGCGACAAGGTCGTCGGCATCGTCTCCCGCGCCAATCTATTGCAGGCGGTGGCGGGGCTCGCCCGCGAGGTACCGGATCCGACGGCCGACGACGATCACATTCGCGGCCGAATCATCGACACCATGGAGAAAAACGACTGGTCCCCGTTCGGACTGAATGTCATCGTCCGGGACGGCATCGTTCATCTCAGCGGTGTCATCACCGAGGAACGCGCGCGTCAGGCCGCGGTCGTCGCGGCGGAGAACGTCGAGGGCGTCAAGAAGGTGCACGACCATCTGTGCTGGGTCGACACCGTATCGGGCGTCTATCTGAATTCGCCCGAGGACGACGATCTCGCCAAGGCCAGCTAGGCGCGAACCGAAGGCGGCTTAGCGGGGAATGACGGCGGTGGCTTCGATCTCGACGCGCGCCGCCTTCTCGACGAGGCGGACGACCTGCACCAGCGCCATCGCAGGATAGTGCGCACCAAAGGTGGCACGGTAGCTCTTGCCGAGCTCCCTTAGGTTCGCCAGGTATTCGTCCATGTCGACGACGTACCAGGTCAGGCGCACGAGGTGCTCGGGCCGCGCACCCGCCTCCGCCAATATCTCGGCGATGTTGCTCAGGGCCTGGCGCACCTGCGCGACAAAGCCGTCCGCGAGACGCTCCTCGGCGTCCCAGCCGATCACGCCGCCGGTGACGACGATGCGTCCCTCGGCGGCCATGCCGTTGGCATAGCCTTTTGGTAGCGGCCAGCCGGACGGTTGGAGCACCTGCGCCCTGGAGCCGGTTTCGTCCTCGGCTGCTGTCGGCAGCACCGCGAGGTGCGGGCCTTTCGGCGTCGTCACGGACAATTCTTCATCCTTCTCTCATTCCGCCGCAACGCCGGAGGACGTCGCTGCAGCCTGCGCCAACTGCCGCAGGGCAAATCGCTTCAACTTGCCGGTCTCGGTCTTCGGCAGTTGCGCCACGAACTCGATCGCGCGCGGATATTTGTAAGGCGCAATCTCACGTTTGACATGCTCTTGCAACTCCGCTGCGAGTTGAGCGTCCGGCGTCACGCCGGGGGCGGCGATGACATAAGCCTTCACGATCATGCCACGCGCCTCGTCCGGCGCACCGACGACGCCGCACTCGGCTACGGATGGATGCGTCAGCAGCGCCGCCTCCACATCCGTGCCCGCGATGTTGTACCCGGCTGACACGATCATGTCGTCGGAGCGCGACTGGTACCAGAAGTAGCCGTCGCTATCCATCAGATAGGTATCGCCGGTGATGTTCCAGCCGTTTTGGACGTATTTGCGCTGCCGCTCGTCGGCGAGATAGCGGCAGCCGGTCGGGCCGCGCACCGCGAGCCGCCCCATCGTGCCCGGCGGCAGGTCATTGCCGTCGTCATCGACGATTTTTGCTTCGTAACCCGGCACGGGTTTGCCGGTTGCGCCGGGACGGATCTCGTCCTCGGTCGCGCTGATGAAGATGTGCAGCAGCTCGGTCGAACCGATGCCGTCCATCAGCTTGATGCCGGTGGCCTTGAGCCAGGCATCGAATGTCGGCTTGGGGAGGGTCTCGCCGGCAGAGACGCACTTTCGCAGCGAGGAAATGTCGCGACCTGCGAGCTTGCCGATCATGGCGCGATAGGCGGTTGGCGCGGTGAAGCAGACCGATGTCTTGTATTGCTCGATCGCCGTCAGCATGTCGTCCGGCGTCGTCTTCTCCAGCACGACGAAGGAAGCGCCGATATGCATCGGAAACAACACGCCGCCGAAGCCGAAGGTAAAGGCGAGCGGCGCTGAACCGACGAAGCGATCCTTCTGCTCCGCCCTCAAGATGTTGTGCGCATAACCGTCGCAGACCGCCAGCATATCCCGATGGAAATGCATGGTGCCCTTGGGATCGCCCGTCGTGCCCGACGTGAAGGCAATCAGGCAGATGTCATCGGCGGCGGTATCGACCGCCTTGAACTCCGGGCTCGCATCAGCAATCAGCGCCTCGAGCGAGTCCGACGCGCCGTTGCCCCAATAGACCACGTGCTTGAGGCCGGGCGCCGCCGCTTTCGCCTTCTCCATCTCCTCCGAGAGTTTTCCATCGCAGAGCGCGAGTGCAATCTCCGCCTTCTGGATCGGATAAGATAGTTCCTTGGCGCGCAGCAGAGGCATGGTCGCCACGACGATGCCGCCAGCCTTGATCACCGCGAGATAGGTCGCAACCATCATCGGATTGTTGGCGGAGCGCAGCAGCACGCGTCCGCCGGTTACGAGACCAAGCTTGCGAACCAGCACGTTGGCGATGCGGTTCACGAGCGCTTGCAGCTCGCGATAGGTGTAGCTGACGGCCGGACTGATGACGCAGGACGCGTCACTGTGGCCCTGCTCGACCCAGCGGTCGAGAAAATAGCTGACGCAGTTCAATCGCGGCGGATAGTGCAGCTCCGGCCGCGTGAAGATGAATTCGGGCCAGAACTCTCGCGGCGGCAGATGCTGCCGTGCGAATGTATCGACGTGGGCCGTCGCGGCGTTGCCGTCATACGAACCCGACTCTTGAGCCTTAGCGGCGTTGGCCATCGCACGCTCCTTTCAGCATGGAAAGCACCCGGCAGCATCATCTGGAAAACATTTTAGGCTTAAAACAATTCGGCGCAATAGCGGATTTTGGGCATCCCATGCATTTTCCTGCGGCAAGGTGGGACTGGCGGGGGTGCCCGCTGGCCGACTACGGTCGGCGGCGACCGGCCGATTTCTGCGCCGACGCCTTTGTCTTGGCCAGGAGCCGCATCAATTCGCGGACATCCTTCGGTGTCAGGTCGGCGAACAGATCGGCGATCCAGGTCTCGTGCTCCGCAGCCATCCTGCGAAACTCGGCGCGACCCAGCTTTGTGAGGCGGATTACCTGGACGCGGCGGTCCGTCTCCGAGGTGCGCCGGTCGAGATGGCCCGATTCCACCAGCCGTTCGACGAGGCCGGTGACGTTGCCGTTGGACACCATCATGCGCTTGGAGACATCGGACAGCGTCATGCCATCGGGCGCCTTGTCGAGCTGCGCCATCAGGTCGAACCGGGGCAGCGTGACGTCGAAGCGCTGTCGCAGGCGGCCGCGGACTTCGCCTTCGATCAGGGTCGTGCAGGTGAGCAGACGCAGCCACAGCCGAAGCTCTTCGGCGTGGTCCTCCGGCGTCTCGACGGCCTTGGTCTCGGAATCGAGCATCTCGATGCAGTCACTCATGGCCGGCCTTGGCGCCAGCACGGATTCCCCAACGTTTTGAGCTTCAAATAAATCGGCCCCGGCCGCAAGCCTAAAGCTGCAACAATCGACCACACCCGAATTTCTTTAGGCTTCAAATAACTGGCGCGCCGCTTGCATGCGCCGTGGCCCGAAGGATGGCCGCGCCTTGAGCTTGCTTGCCGCGGCCGCCATCATCGGCATAAGCTTGGATTGGAGTACGCGGCTTGCTGCGCAAGCCCGATCGTCACGGGGGACACATCATGAAGACGCAAATGACCTTGGCCGCTGCCGCCCTGCTGCTCGGCACCGCAGTGAGCCCTTCCCTCGCCCAGGAGAAGATCAAGCTGGGCGTGGTCGTGACCCTGTCGGGCCCCGCCGCCGCACTTGGCCAGCAGGTCCGCGACGGCTTTGCGCTCGCCGTGAAAGATCTCGGCGGCAAGATGGGCGGCCGAGATGTCGAGGTGATCGTCGCCGATGACGAGTTGAAGCCCGACGCAGCGGTCACGAAGGTCAAGGGCCTTCTGGAGCGCGACAAGGTCGACTTCGTCGTGGGCCCGATCTTCTCCAACATCCTCCAGGCGATCCACCGCCCCATTACGGAGTCCAAGACGTTCCTGATCAGCCCCAACGCCGGCCCATCGACTTTCGCCGGCAAGGACTGCAACCCGTTCTTCTATGTGACGTCGTATCAGAACGACCAAGTCCACGAGATCCTCGGCAAGGTCGCGCAGGATCGCGGCTACAAGCGCATGTATCTGATGGTGCCGAACTATCAGGCCGGCAAGGATTCAGTGGCGGGCTTCAAGCTCGACTACAAGGGCGAGATCGTCGAAGAATCCTACATGCCGCTGAACACGCTGGACTTCCAGCCGGAACTTTCCAAGATCTCGTCGCAGAAGCCCGATGCGCTGTTCACGTTCATGCCGGGCGGCCTCGGCGTCAATCTCGTCAAGCAATACCGGCAAGCCGGCCTCGCCGACACTATTCCGGTGCTCTCGGCTTTCACGGTGGATGAATCGACCTTGCCGGCGCAGCAGGATGCGGCCGTCGGCATGTTTGGCGGCGCGAACTGGGCGCCCAATCTCGACAATCCCCAGAACAAGAAGTTCGTCGCGGCCTATGAAGCCGCCTACAACGTCGTGCCTGGCACCTACGCTTTCCAGGCCTATGACGCCGCGATGCTGATCGACAGCGCGGTCAAGGCCGTGAAAGGCGATCTCTCGAACAAGGATGCGGTTGGGGCTGCGCTGAAGAAGGCCGACTTCACCTCTCTGCGCGGCGCCTTCAAGTTCAACACCAACGGCTATCCGATCCAGGATTTCTATCTGACCAAGGTCGCCAAGCGTGCGGACGGCAAGTTCCAGACCGAGATCGTTCAGAAGGTCTTCGAGAACTATGGCGACCGCTATGCCAAGGACTGCAAGGCGGCAAACTAAGCCGCATCGCGTTACGGGAGGACTGCAATGAAGAGCGAGATCACCGGCATCACACGGGCCAATGAAGGGATCCAGGGCATTTCCTGGAACATCCTCGGCCAGACCTATGTGCCGAAGAGCAATACCGAGCACAGCTTCTCCTGGCACGCGACATTGCCGCCGGGCACATTCGTGCCGCCGCACATCCATCCCGACCAGGATGAGTATCTCTACATGCTCGAGGGCAAGCTCGACTTCGTGCTCGGCAATTCGGAGGCGCAGGCCACCGCGGGCGATCTGATCCGCCTCGGCATGGGCGTGCCGCACGGCATCTTCAACAAGTCGGAGCAGACCGCAAAGGTGCTGTTCTGGGTGTCGCCGACCCGCAAGCTGTTCGACTTGTTCTGGGGCCTTCACAACATGAAGGAACAGAAGCCCGAGGACGTGGTGGCGATGGCCGCCGAGTTCAACATCCACTTCCTGCCGCCGCCGCCCGGCGGCTAGCAGCGAGTCTTAAGCGCGCACCGCCGCCAGACCCGGCACGGCGGCGAAGCCGGCCTTGGTGGCATAGCCGCGCACGATCGCCTCGCGCTGGGAATAGCTCAGCACGTTGTCGACGTTGTCGAAGCCATCGGGTGCAAGCTGCTCGACCGCGTCGATGACGCCCTCGGGGCCGCCGCGCCGGTTGGAGCGGACGATGTCAGCGGTCATCGGCAGACGCTTCTTCTCATATTCAAGCAAAGCCTGGCGCGGATGCTCGGCGCGCACCAGCGCATCGGCAAGGCAGCGCGCGTCGAGGATCGCCTGAGATGCGCCGTTGGAGCCGACCGGATACATGGGATGCGCGGCATCGCCGAGCAGCGTAACGCGCCCGGACGACCAGTAAGGCAAGGGATCGCGGTCGCAGGTCGGATATTCGTAGAATTCCGGCGTTGCCGAGATCAGGCTCTTGACGTCGATATAGGGTACCGAGAAGCGCGCGACATGCGGCATCAACTCCTCGCGCCGGCCGGGCCGCGACCAGTCTTCCTTCCGGGGCGGCGGGGCATTGCCTTCGCCGACCTTCACCAGCACCGCCCAGTTGGTGAGACGGCTCGCCGAGCTCGATCCCTCTGCGATCGGATAGATCACCACCTTGGCGTTGAGGCCACCGGCCACGATCATCGACTTGCCGGTGAGGAACAGCGGCCAATCGCGTGCACCGCGCCACAGCATCAGGCCGTTCCAGCATGGCGGTCCCTCGTTCGGGAACAGCGTGCCGCGAACGCGTGAATGGATGCCGTCAGCGCCGATCAGGATATCGCCCCGCGCAGTATGAATGTGCGCGCCCGAGCGGTCGAAGAAATAAGCGGTGACGCCGCCCTCGTCCTGCGTGAAGGCGCCGAGGCGGCAGCCGGTGTGAATTGCCTCCGGCCCGAGCCGCTCCTCGACGGCGCGATGAATGACGCCCTGAAGGCGGCCGCGGTGGATCGAGAATTGCGGCACGTCATGGCCGGCGTCGATGCCGCGGGCTTCGCGCCAGACCTCCTGGCCGTGGCGATTGAGGTAATAGAGCTGGTCGGTGCGGATCGCGACGTCGTCGAGCTGCTGGAGGAGACCGAGGCCGGCAAGCTCCCGCATCGCATGCGGCAGCGTGTTGATGCCGACGCCGAGCTCGCGGATGGTGTCGGCCTGCTCGAAAATCTCGCACCCGATGCCGCGCGAGCGCAGCATCAATGCCGTGGTGAGACCACCGATACCGCCACCGACGATAATCGCCTTCATCGCCCTAACTCCACTCGAAAATACGCCAGGCAATGGGTTAAAGTCGCACGGGCGGTCACTCCGCCGCAAGCGGCTTTGTCGCCTCCGCCTTGAGCTCGGCCCGGGTCTTGGGCTTAGCCTTAATTCTCAGCTCCTCGACATCCCGCCGGTCGCGCACGCTGTTGCGGAAAATCTGATCCGTTCCGGGCAGGTATTGCGGCGCAAGTCACCGTTGCTGGCCTCCCGCAGCAAGTCCGGGGCTCAGTCGCCCCTGAAGACCGGCTTGACCTTGTTGGCGAACGCTTCAAAGGCGCGCTCGAAATCCGCCGTGGTCATGCACAGCGCCTGGGCAACGGCTTCCGCTTCGATCGCCTCTTCAATCGACATCGCCCATTCCATCGCCAGCATCCGCTTGGTCATGGTGTTGCCGAAGGTCGGGCCTTCCGCGACCTGCTTGGCCAGCAACTGCGCCTGCGGCAACACCTGCTCGGGCGTGACGATGCGGCTGAAGAAGCCCCAGCGCTCGCCCTCCTCCGCGGTCATGAACCGGCCGGTGTAGAGCAGCTCGGAGGCGCGGGACTGTCCGATGATCCGCGGCAGGATCGCGCAGGCGCCCATGTCGCAGCCGCCAAGGCCGACCTTGTTGAAGAGGAACGCGACCTTCGCGCCGCTCGCCGCAAGCCGCATGTCCGATGCCATCGCGATGATCGCGCCGGCGCCGGCGCAGATGCCCTCGACCGCTGCCACAATGGGTTGAGGGCAGGCCCGCATCGCTTTGACAAGGTCGCCGGTCATCCGCGTGAAGGCGGTCAGCCCCTTGGTGTCCATCTTCACGAGCGGGCCGATGATCTCGAACACATCGCCGCCGGACGAGAAGTTACCGCCGGCGCCAGTGACGATGATGGCCTTGACTGCATCATCGAAAGCGCAGGCGCGGAAGAAATCCGTCAGCTCCCGATAGCTCTCGAACGTCAGTGGATTCTTTCGCTCGGGACGGTTGAGCGTCACCGTGGCAACGCCGTCGACCACCGCCAGCAGGAAGTGCTGCGGCGAATAATCCGCGAGCGGCACGGTCACAGGATTGGCTGGTCTGCTCATGCGATCTCCTTAGTATGTTTGTTCCGCGCTGCTAAATTTCGCCGCCTGCGACTGCAATCGCCTGCCCGGTGATCGCACCAGCGCTCTCGCCGCACAACCAAAGCACTGCGTCTGCCACCTCTTGGGGCGTGATCAGCCGCCCCTGCGGGTTGTGTTTCGCGAGCTCGGCGATCGCCTGCTCGCGGCTTCTCCCGGTCTTCTTGATGATGTTCTCGATGCTGCCGGCGACGAGATCGGTATCGGTGAAACCCGGGCAGACCGCGTTGACGGTCACGTTGCTTCCGGCCATCTCGAGCGCAAGCGAACGGACGAGACCGACCACGGCGTGCTTGGCGGCCGTGTAGGCACTGACATAAGCATAGCCCTTGAGCCCGGCCGTCGATGCAATTGCGACAATGCGGCCATAGGGGCGATCCTTCATCCCCGGCAGCACGCCCTGGATGGCATGGACCACGCCCATGAAATTGACGTCCATCATGCGCGCGAACAGAGCACTGTCCGATTTCGCAAACGGCGCGGATTCGGCGCTGCCCGCGTTGGCGATCAGGATATCGATCGGCTTTCGCGCATGCGCCTCCGTGATGGCGGCTTTCAACGACACCTCGTCCGAGACATCGGCAACGGCCACGAAGTGCGCGGCGCCCGCGTTGACCGCCTCCTCGAGAGGAGCGACATTCCGGCCGAGCACCGTCACGGTTGCGCCTGCCCCGACAAGAGAGGCTGCGATGGCGCGGCCGATGCCGCGACCGCCACCGGTCACGAGCGCGTGCGGCGAGTGCGGCAATCCGGACATGCGCTGGCTCCTTGGCTCTGCTGCTCGTTCCTCGATATATTTTAACCTTCAAGTTTTTGCAACGAAGCTGCCGTAGCGCCGCGAACGCCTTCGCGCGAGAGACCGGCCCGAAAATTGCTTTAAGTATAAAATTATCGCTTCCCATCCCCCACAGGCCTGTTAGCATCGCCTGGGCAAGCAAAAGGATGTCGCGTGTCGCAGCCTGCGCCAATGATAACAAAAGACGGCCGCTTCGCCTATGAAGCAGCGGGCGATCCGGACGCGACACCCCTGATCTTCCTGCATGGCATTGGCGGCGCGGCACGGGCCTGGCGGCAGCAGCTTGCGAGATTCAGCACCCAGTTCCGCGCGATTGCATGGGACATGCCGGGCTACGGCGGATCGGCGCCGCTCGCCAGCGTCAGCATCGCGGCCCTTGCCGATGCGCTCCAGCAATTCATTGAGCAGCTTGGTGCGACCACGCCAATTCTGGTCGGCCATTCGATCGGTGGCATGATCGTCCAGAAATGGCTGGCGCAATCTCCGAAACTGGCCCGCGCGATCGTCCTCGCGCAGACCAGCCCGGCCTTCGGCAAGGCCGATGGCGATTGGCAGAAATCGTTCATCGCGGCGCGGCTTGGGCCGCTCGATCGCGGCGAGACCATGAAGTCGCTGGCTCCCTCCCTGGTGAAGGAGCTTGTCGGCGACGATCCTGATCCGAAGGGAATGGATCTTGCGCGCGAGTGCATGGCAAGCGTGCCCGTAGCGAGCTATCGCGCCATGATGCTGGCTTTGATGGGCTTCGATCAGCGCAGCACGCTCAAGGACATTTCCGTCCCGACGCTGTTGTTGTCCGGCTCCAAGGACAACAATGCGCCTGCTACCATGGTGGCAAAGACGGCAACATTCATTCCATCTGCCGAATATGTCGAGCTGGCTGGTGTCGGCCATCTCGCCAACCTTGAACGCCCTGACGCGTTCGACGAAGCCCTCGGCCGGTTCCTGAATTCCGTCGCGACCAAAACGTAGGGTGGCTGCGCAATGACCATGCAAGTCAGAAAGAACATCGGCGCAACCGACAAGGTCGCGCTGGATGCTCCGATCTTCGATCCCGTGGCATTCCGCCTGAGCGACGAGCAGGCCGGCATCATCGCGCGCGCCCGCGAGATCGGCCAGAGCGTGTTCGCTGGTCGCGCGGCGACTTACGATCGCGAGGCCGTCTTCCCGACAGAGAACTATCGCGACCTGCATCGCGTCGGCCTGCTCGGCATCGCGGTTCCCAAGAAGCATGGCGGGCTCGGCGCGAACTATCAAACTTACGCACTAGCGGCAGCCGAAATCGGCCGCTATTGCGGCGCGACCGCCCTCACCTGGAACATGCACGTCTGCTCGACCCTATGGTCAGGTCCGCTCGCCGACGATCTCGACATGGACGCGGAGACCCGCGCCGAGCACGAGCGACGGCGCGCGGTTCATTACAAGCGTATCGTCGAGGATGGCGCGATCTACTCGCAGCCCTTTTCCGAGGGCGGAGCGGCCGCGGCCGGCGGCGTCGCGTTCGGCACGGAAGCAAAGCCCGTGAAGGGCGGTTGGATCGTCAACGGCAAGAAGATCTTTGCATCGCTGTCCGGTCATGCCGACTATTACGGCGTGCTCTGCACCGAGATGGAGGAGGGCGAAAAAGCCTCGCGCCGCAACACCCTTTACCTCGCGATCTCCGCGAAATCGGACGGTGTCTCGGTGGTCGGCGACTGGGATCCGCTCGGCATGCGCGGCACCGTCTCTCGCACGCTGCTGTTCAAGGATGTGTTCGTCCCTGAGGATTCCGCGCTGATGCCGCGCGGCGTCTATTTCCAGGCGGCGATGCGCTGGCCTCACATGTTCCTGACGCTGTCGCCGACCTATATGGGCCTGGCGCAAGCCGCCTATGATTTCACCGTACGCTATCTTCGCGGCGAGGTACCGGGCATGCCGCCGGTCAAGCGCCGGATGTACCCGACCAAGCAGATCGCGGTCGCGCAGATGCAGATCAAGCTCGAGCAGATCAAGGCGATCTGGTTCCAGGCCGTCACCGAGGCCCACGCCAATCCAAGCAAGGAGCAGGTGCTGCGCGCCTATGCCGCGCAATATTCGGTGATGGAGGGCGCCAATGAGCTCGCCGCGCTCGCGATCCGCACCTGCGGCGGTCAGGCCATGCTCCGCTCGCTGCCGCTGGAGCGCATCTATCGCGACAGCCGCTGCGGCTCGCTGATGCTGCCCTGGACCGCCGAGCTCTGCCTTGACCGGATCGGGCGCGAGGCGCTGTACGAGGCCGGTGAAACGGACGACTGACCGTGGACCTCTGTAGTCTGATCGATCGCAACGCGGCGTTCGCGCCAGACAAGACGGCGATCGCCTTCGAGGGTGAGCGGCTGAGCTACGCCGCACTCGCCGCGCGCATCGAACGGACCGCCACCGCGTTGAAGCAGGGGCTCGGCGTCGGCCGAGGCGACCGCGTCGCAATCCTGAGCCTCAACCGGCCGGACCATCTGGTTCTGCTCTACGCATGCGCGCGACTTGGTGCGATGCTGGTGCCGCTGAACTGGCGGCTGGCGGTTGCCGAGCAACGCTTCATTCTCACCGATGCGGGCGCAAAGGTCCTGGTACTCGAGCACGCATTTGGGGGAGTTCTCCCGGAGCTTGCGCCAGGGACGGCCGTTATCGGACTCGACTTCACGCCACCGCGTGGCGCGACATTCGAGGCGTTGCTGGCTCGCAGCGAAGGCAGCGGCCGCAATCCGCACACTGATCTCTCTTGCCCGCTTCTGATCGTCTACACGTCAGGAACGACGGGACGGCCGAAGGGCGCAGTTCTGCGGCAAGAAGCCTTGTTCTGGAACGGCGTCATGAGCCAGCACATGCACAACATGACGTCGGATGATCACGTGCTGACGGTGCTGCCGTTCTTCCATGTCGGCGGCCTCAACATCCAGACCACGCCGGCACTGCAGCTTGGTGCGACCGTCACGATCCACGCCCGCTTCACGCCGGATACTGCGCTCGCGGCCATTGAACGGGAACGACCGACCCTGACGGTGATGGTGCCGGCAATCCTCCAGGCCGTGAGCGAGCATCCCGCCTGGACAACGACCGATCTCTCGTCGCTCAAAGCCGTCTCGACCGGCTCGACCATCGTGCCACCGCACCTGATCGATCGCTTCGTGGCGCGCGATGTTCCGGTGCTTCAGGTCTATGGATCGACGGAAACCTGTCCCATCGCAGTCTACACCCGGCTTGGCGGCGATCTTTCGCGCGCGGGATCGACCGGACTTGCCGGCCTGTGCTGCGAAGCGAAGGTGATCGATCAGGCCGGCATTGAGGTCCCTGCGGGTACGCCGGGCGAAATCGCCGTGCGAGGGCCCAACGTGTTCTTCGAATATTGGGGCAATGCGGGTGCCACGCGCGATGCGCTGCACGACGGTTGGTATCGCACCGGCGATGTCGGCCTGTGCGATGCCGACGGCTATTTTTGGGTCCGGGACCGCAAGAAGAACGTGATCATTTCCGGCGGCGAGAATGTCTATCCGGCCGAGGTCGAGCGCGTCCTGCTCGAACATCCCGATGTCAGCGAATGCGCCGTGATCGGCCGGCCGGACCCGCGCTGGGACGAGGTGCCGATCGCCTATGTCATCGGGCGGTCCGGCTCCCGGCTCGAAGCGGAGGAGCTGAGAGCGCATCTTCAGATGCAGCTCGCCCGTTACAAGGTTCCGCGCGACATTGTCTTCGTCGACGACCTGCCGCGCACGGCGCTGGGCAAGGTCCAGCATTTCCTGCTGAAGCAACTTGATGCGCAGTCGCGCGCGCAAGGAGAAGCATCTTGAAGATTGCAGTACTGGGTGGGGGAAACGGCTCTTTCGCGGCCGCGGGCGATTTTGCGCTGTCGGGGCATGAGGTCCGGCTCTGGCGCCGCGACGCCGATCAGGTGGCGGCGCATCGCGCCGCCGGCTCGCGCATCCTGGTCAAGGATCACAATGGCCGACACGATGTGAAGCTCGCACTGGTGACGACCGACATCGCCCAAGCAATTGATGGCACCGAGCTGATTCTGTGCCCCGCCCCTGCCTTCGCGCAGCCGGACATTGCTCGTTTGCTAGCTCCGCATTTGCGGGACGGCCAGGTCGTGTTCCTGCCGCCCGCCACATTCGGCTCGATGATCTTCGCCCAAGCCGCACGGGATGCCGGAAACCACGCCAGGGCAAGCTTTGCCGAGACCGGCACGCTGCCTTGGCTGACCCGCAAGCACGGGCCGTTCGAGGTCGCGATCACCATACGCGCCAAGCGGCTGCCGGTCGGTGTATTTCCGCTCGATCAGGCCGCGCACGCACTCGAAGTGATCGGACGCGCTTTCCCTGATGCGATCGAGCCCTGCGGCGATGCGCTCTCCGGCGCGCTGATGAACGCCGGGCCCATTATTCACCCGCCGCTGATCGTGATGAACGCGGGCCCGATCGAGCATTTCGAACGATGGGACATCCACAAGGAAGGAACGCAAGCCGCGATCCGCCGGGTGACCGACGCGCTCGATGCAGAGCGGATCGCCGTGCGCGAAGCGCTTGGCTATGGCGCGCCGCATTTTCCGCTGGCCCACCACTACGCCAAGGAAGGCGAGATCTGGATGTATGGCCGTGGCTCGCACGACCGGTTGACCGATTCCGGCGACTGGCGCGAACGGATCGTGCTGACCGAGCACCGCTATATGCGTGAGGATCTGCGGCTTGGGCTGTCGCTGCTGGTCTCCGCCGCCGCCATGGCAGGCACGCCTACGCCGCTGGCCAAGGCCTTTCTGGCCATCGGCGGTGCAATTTGCGGCGAGGATTTTGCTCAGGGCGGCCGGACGCTCGAGACACTGGGGCTTGGCAATCTCGGCAAAGCCGAGCTCCAGGCGCTTCTTCGCAGGGGATTTTGACCGATGACCAGCCGCGCCAACATTGCCTGCCTCGGGGCCGGCCGCATGGGGCGCGGCATCGCCGTCGCGTTCGCCTACGCGGGGCACACGGTCACGATGATTGATATCAAGGGCCGTTCCGCGGACGATTTCGCCAGGCTGGAGGCGGACGCGCTCGACGAAGTCAGGAAGACCTTTGCCAGCCTGTCGAAACTGGGGCTGCTGACCGAGGCGGATGTCGATCCACTTATCGCACGGGTCTCGGTGGTGCCAGCCAGCCAAAGCGGCGCAGCGGTGTCCGGCGCCGGAATGGTTTTCGAGGGCGTTCCCGAGGTCGTCGAACTCAAGCGCGAGGTGCTGGGGGCGGCCTCAAAACAAGTCGGCCCGGATACGATCATCGCTTCGACCACGTCGACCATCCTCGTCGACGATCTCTCCGGTGCGATCGTGAACCCTCGCCGCTTCCTCAATGTGCACTGGCTCAATCCAGCCTATCTGATCCCGCTGGTCGAGGTTTCACCCGGCAAAGCCACCGATCCCGCCATCATCGATGAGGTCAAGGCGCTGCTCGAAGCCATCGGAAAGGTCCCCGTGGTCTGCGCGGCGACGCCCGGCTTCATCGTCCCGCGCATCCAGGCGCTGGCGATGAACGAGGCCGCACGCATGGTCGAGGAAGGCGTCGCCAGCGCCGAGGAGATCGACAAAGCGATCCGTTACGGCTTTGGCTTCCGCTATGCCGTGCTCGGACTGCTCGAGTTCATCGACTGGGGCGGCGGCGACATCTTGTACTACGCCAGCCGGTATCTCGAGGGAGCGCTCGGCAGCGACCGCTATCGCGCGCCGGACGTCATTTCCCGCAATATGCATGAAGGCCGCATCGGCTTGCGAACGGGTGCCGGCTTCCTCGATTATTCAGGCATGGACGTCGATGCCTATCGCGTGAAGCGGCTTCAGGCCATGGTCGACCTGCTCCGGCATTTCGGCCTGGCGCGCCCACCGGTCCTCGACCGCAGCTAGCCGAAGACGTTCTGCAGCACGCCTTCGCGAACGACCGCGACGCCATCGAGTTCGATCGTCGTTCCCATCATCGGCAAATCAAAGTGGCCCGCCGTGTAGCGGCCGGCAAATTCGTTCGCGCCGGTCGAGAACAGGAAATTGCCGGAGACGGCACGAATTTCAGTGCCATTGGTGTCGCGCTGGTCATACATCGAGAGGGCTTCGTAGCGGGCCCCCGGATTCATGCCGAAACCGACATGCGAGACCGCATAGGCCTCGCGATCGCCCCACGCTGCGAGATAGGCGCGCATCATCGCCGCATCCGTCCCCTCGCCCTCCAGCTCGACGACGTAATCGTCCTTCAGCGTCATTTTCACGGGGGACACCAGGTAGCGCTTGAAGGTCAGATTGATGTCACCGGGGGCCATCACCAGGATCCCGTTGATCGTTCCGCTCTTGGGAAAGCTAACCACAATGCCACCCGGCCAGTGCGCCAGCGTGCCGGGCTTGTCAGTCCAGCCCCACACGCCGACCGTGGACGCACCGACCATGTCAACGTCGAGCGCCGTGCCGGCTTTCGATGTCACGCGCATCCGCTTCGTCCCACGCAACAACTTCGCCGCCGCGCGAACACGCTTCTCGAGTGCGGGATCCGGTACCATCCGCTCCAGCGCTTCCGGGTGTTCGTTGGAGATCACCAGTATCCGCGCACCGGCCTTGAGGATCTCCGGCGTCTCCACCGCGTGCATCAGGCCCTCGATGGTGCAATCCACCACAAAGCCGGCCTGCTGGAGCGCTGTGATGACCGGACCAAGCCGCTGGATTGCCTCGCTTGCTCCGGTCGAACGAACCGGCACGATATTCCGGTTACGCGGGGTCGGCATCACCACATGAAATGGCCGCGCGCCCATCCGCAGCAGTGCGAGCTCCGCCAAATGAACGTTCAGCGCACGCGATTGTGTTTCCGAGAGGATCGCCGCGGTGTCGCTGGCCTTGACGGCGCAACGCTCAAAGATCTCGCAAAACGCGTCGATCCATTTTGCCTCGATGCGATCCGCCAGCATGGTCCACTCCCGGTCTTCTGGTTTCTTTGTTCAGTCAGATCACGCTTCGGGGAAGCCCCGCAAGAGATACGATCGCAGGGCACCCAGCAAGCCGTTCAGGATCAACCCCAGCAGCGAGATCGTGATCAGCGGCACGAACATGTCGACGGCTTGAAAAGTTCGGGCCGCCGTCACCAGCACATGCCCCAACCCGTCCGTCGACGTGATCATCTCGGCCAGAAACACCACGATGCAGGAAATGACAAGGCCGATCCGGCAGCCGGTCAGGATCGAGGGCATCGCTGCCGGCAAGACTACCTTGAACAAGATTTCATAGCGCGGCGTTCCGGCCGCCATCGCCGACCAGACCAGCTTCTGCTCGACGGCTGATGCGCCGTAATAGGTGGACAGCAAAATGGGAAAGAGTGCGTCCGCCGCCACCAGCGTGATCTTCGATCCGTGACCGAAGCCGAGCAGAAGCAGCAGCGCCGGATAAAGTGCGACTTTAGGCAACGGCGCCAACACGCGCACGATTGGCCGAACCACGGCATTGATCGTTGGATTGGCGGCCGCGGCGATGCCGATACTTACGCCGAGAACGACCGCAATCGCAAACCCGGCAAACAGCCGGATCAGGGTCGCCGCGATCTCCTGCTGAAACGTCCACGTCACGAGTTGCTGGAGCAACCTGCTGAAGACGTATCCCGGCGGCGGCAGCAAGACCGCAGGCGCAAAGCCGAACGATACGAGGCCTTGCCACACCGCGATCACGAGCACAATTGGCGCGAGCCCTAGAACGACGTTTGCTGAGGGAAGACGCGATGTCATGAGAAGCTCAGCGGCATGTCGAACTGAGGCTCGGACCAGCGCACCAGCCGTGCGCGGACCCGCTCGAAAATCGCATCGAGGAAAATTCCCATCGCCCCCACGATGATGATCATCGCGAAGACGGTGTCGTATTGGCCCATGTCCAGGGCGTTGAACAGAATGTTGCCGGCGCCGGACTGGCGGGCGATCATCTCGCTGGTGATCATCGTGATCAACGCCAGCACGAGACCCGTGCGACATCCGGTCAGGATCTCCGGCAGCGCCGCCGGCAGCACGATCCGCACCAGCCGTTGCAGCGGTGAAAGTCCCATCGCGGCCCCCGACCACAGCATCTTCTCTTCGACGGCCTGGGCGCCCTCAAAGCTGTGATAGATCACGGGGAGGCTGACGCCGAGGAAGATCACCAGCGTCTTCGTGATGTCGCCGACGCCCAGCCAAAGCATGATGATCGGCATCAACGCCGCTTTCGGCACCGGATAGATCACCATTAGAAGCGGGTTGAAGAAAGCCGCGACGGCGCGGCTACGCCCCATCAACAGACCCAGCGGGATCGAAACGAGCACAGCTACACCGAACCCGATCGCCATGCGGCGAAGCGAGGCCAGGATGTTGATCAGCGACTCCTTGTCACCAAGGATGTCCGGGATCGCGCGGATCGCCTCGACCGCCGTCGGAAAGCTGTCATTCTTCAGCGCGAGCGACGCAACCTGCCACACCGCCAGCAGCCCGATGCAAGCGAACACCGGGGCGACACGTCTGGCGGCGGCAGCAGGCGATGTCATGACGGCGATCCGGTCTCTTCGACCTCGTCGAACATGCGCTCGATGTCGACGACGTATTTCTGGTAGCGCGGATCGAGCAACAGCTCGTTGCGGCGACGCGGCCGGGGCAGATCGATGTCGATCACCTGCCGAATGCGGCCGGGAGATTTCGACATCATCACGACCTTGTCCGACAGGAAGACGGCCTCGTCGACCGAATGGGTCACGAACAGCACCGTCTTGCGGTCACGCTCCCAGATGTTCAGGAGATCATTCTGGAGACGTGTACGGGTGTGCGCGTCGAGCGCGCCGAACGGCTCATCCATCAGCAGAACTTCAGGGTGGTAAGCCAATGTCCGGGCCAGCGCGACGCGCTGCTTCATGCCACCCGACAGCTCCTTGGGATAAAAGTTCTCATAACCTTTGAGGCCGACCATCTCGATCAAGGCCCGGCTCTGTGCTCCGGCCTCGGTGGCAGGCACACCTTTCTGGCGCGGGCCATACATCACATTGCCCAACACGGTCTTCCAGGGAAACAGAGCGAACTCCTGAAACACTGGTCCGCGATCCGGACCCGGCCCCGTGATCGTCTGTCCCTTCATCTTCGCCGCGCCGGTGGTCGGGTTGACGAAGCCGCCGACGATATAAAGCAGTGTCGACTTGCCGCAGCCGGACGGACCAAGGATGGAGACGAAGGCTCCTTCCTCGATCGTCAGCGAGATGTCCGATAGCGCCAAATGATCCTTACGCGCCGAGGTCTGAAAAACCTGGGAGACGCGGTCGATCTCGATGATCGCAGAAGCCGGCCTTTGTGACGTCACCGGATTCACCCATTCGCTCGATCTCGAAGGCACTACCCTCATCCCGTCTCTCGCTTGACTCACGCGCGAACGTCACACGCCGATCCGCGGATGTCCTCCATCAGCGGCTCGAGCTTAGCAAGAAACTTGCCAGACAGGCGGTCATTCTCGCACGGGCGCGGCGCGTCATTAGAACCAAGGCCATTCTGCAGGGCCCTCATGTGTCACGGCTCCGCCCGGCGCCTGTCCGACCAGCCGCGCATACTTTGCGAGCGCACCTGCACGGTGACGGGGCGGCCTCGGCTTCCAATCGCGTCGGCGCGCCGTGAGTTCCTGCTCGTCGACCAGCATATCCATCCGCCGGTTTGCGGCATCGATCCGGATCCTGTCGCCGTCGCGAACAAGCGCCAACGGACCGCCGACAAAGGCTTCGGGGGACACGTAGCCGATGCACATGCCGCGAGTAGCGCCGGAGAACCGTCCATCGGTGATCAGGGCCACTTTCTCGCCCATTCCCTGGCCGTAGATCAGCGCGGTAACGCCGAGCATCTCGCGCATGCCCGGGCCGCCGACCGGCCCTTCATTGCGGATCACCAGCACCTCGCCCGCCGTGTAGGCGCGGTCACGGACCGCTTTGACACATGCCTCCTCATCTTCGAAGACGCGCGCAACGCCCTCGAAGTGCTGGCTCTTCAAACCTGCGACCTTGATCACCGCACCGTCTGGACAGAGATTGCCCTTCAGAACCGCCACGCCACCATCAGGCATGATCGGCGCACGAGACGCGTAAACGACTTCACCATCGGGGGCGTTGGCCGCGCCATACTCTTCGGCGAGCGTGCGCCCCGTGACGGACAAGCAGCTCCCATCGATGTGCCCGCTCTGGATCAACTCGCGGATCACGACGGCAGCGCCGCCGATGTCGTAGACATCCTTCGCAGTGTACTTGCCGCCAGGTCGCAAGTTTCCGATCAGCGGCGTCCTGGCAAAGACCTTGCCGACGTCATCGATCGTGAATGCGATCCCGGCCTCATTCGCGATCGCCGGCAGATGCAGCGCGGCGTTGGTCGAGCCGCCCGTGGCGGCAACTATCGCCGCACCGTTCTCGAGGGATTTCCGAGTCACGAGGTCGCGCGGCAGCGGGCCGCCACGTTCCAGCATCTCCATCACCAACCGCCCGGCACGGCGCGAGATCTGTGCACGTTCGGCATAGACACCGGGCACCATTGAGACGTTGGGAATGGTCAGCCCCATCACCTCCGACACCATCCCCATCGTGTTCGCGGTAAACTGGCCGGCGCACGCGCCGATGGTCGGCAGGCAGGCGCGCTCGATCCGATCGAGCTTGGCGCCGTCGATCTCTCCCGTCATGAAGCTGCCGACAGCTTCGTAGGAGTCGAGCACCGTGAGAGTCCGCCCGTCCACCCGGCCCGGCAGCGAGCTGCCGCCGTAGATGAAAATGGACGGTACGTTGCAACGAACCATGCCCATCATCACGCCGGGAAGCGTCTTGTCACATCCGCCGTACCCGATCAACGCGTCATAGGCGAGACCATGAACGACGGCTTCGATCGAATCGGCAATCAGCTCGCGCGAAAAGAGAGAAAACTTCATTCCCTCGTGATTCATGCTGATGCCGTCTGAGACCGACACGGTGGAGAATTCGCGCGGCGTGCCGCCCGCCTCCTCGATTCCCGTCTTGGCCGCGGCCACCTGGAAGTCGTGCGTCATATTGCAGGGCGTCTGCTCGCCCTTCATGCTGACGACGCCCACCATCGGCTTGGCGATCGCGGCGTCGTCGAGCCCCATTGCGCGCATGAAAGCGCGGTGCGGGGCCCGGTCGAGGCCGTCAGTCGTGACCCGTGATCGCAACTTCTTCATGCGCGCATCTTCTTCATGCAACGTCCGGGATGATCCGGGACGCCGCGCCCCCTCGTTCGGACAATTCGCCCGTCGCCTATTCCAGCGGCGCGACGATCGTCGCGTGCTTGAACTGCGTGGCATCCAGCTTCGGCAGCATTCCGGTCTCCGCGTAGATGTCCAGCATCTTCTGGATCGCGGGGAAGTTCGGCGCCGCACCCGGATCGCGGCCGAAATCGTTGTCCTTGAGCAGATAGGTCTCGAGCACCGGAATAGGCGCCTTCAGAACCTCATTCACGACCTTTAGCGTCTCTTCGCGGTTGGCCAGCGCTTTCTTCATACCTGAGGTAATGTCACGCACGTAGGCCTTCACCAAGTCGGGGTTCTTGTCGACGAAATCCGCGCGGCAGGCTTCCAGGATGTGCACGATGTTCGGCATCGCCTGCGACAACGAGAACAGCTTTCTTGTGCCACCCTTCGCCTCTGCACGTGCGGCAAACGGCTGGTTCATGTTAACCGCGTCGACACGGCCCTGGCGCAGCGCATCTTCGGAGACGGCAAAGCCGACCTCGACCAGCTTGATGTCCTTGGCCGGATCGACGCCATTCTGCTTGAGCAGCAGGTTGAAGGGGCCTTGCGTGCCGCCGCCGATCACGGAAATGCCGACCGTCTTGCCCTTGAGATCGGCGATCGTCTTGATCGGCGAGTCATCCATCACCGCCCAATAGACCGAGAAACCGCCGGGCTTCTCGAAGACGTGCTGCGCTACGATGTAGGCCTTGAGATTGCCGCCGACCACACCGTTGGCCAGCGACAGCGGCGCTTGCGTCGCGCAATCCAGCGCGCCGGCCGCCAATGCCTGCGTCATCGGCGCGGTGCCCTGAAATTGGGTCCATTCGATGTTGTAGGCCTTGCCGATATTGGGAAACTCAGCTGGCCGGCGCATCATCCAGTACTTGGATTCCTCGGCAGGGATGGTCCAGCCGACGCGAATGGTCTGCTGTGCCCATGACGGGCCTGCCCCCGCGCTCGCAGCCGCGGCCGCTCCCAAAGCCAGGATCCACTTCGAAACGGTTCGCATCATGCCCACTCCGCTGCTCCGGCGCCGACCGGCGCCGCCCAACCCGACCGCCTCAAATGTTTCATGGTTCAAACAATCAGGCAAGCCATGCGAGCCGGACGGTTTCGCTGTCCGACCTGCAATGTATGGTAAGGCGGCGTTTGCGCTGCGACAGAAGGAGGCAACCTATGGCTGATGCGAGCAAGACAAACCCGCAGGGCGTCGAGAGGCTCGGCTATCTCGGCCTTGGACTGATGGGAACGCCGATGACCGGGCGCCTGCTCAAAGCCGGCCATCAGGTCGCTGTCTGGAATCGTTCGGAGGGCAAGGTCGCTCCGCTCGTCGCGGCCGGCGCCAGGCGCGCAGCCACGCCCCGCGACATGTTGGCGAACGCGGATATCGTCTTCATGTGCGTGACCGATGCCGCCGCCGTCGAAGATGTGATCTTCGGACCCGAGGGTCTTGCAGCGGCTTCCGGCGCAGGCAAGCTCGTCGTTGACTTCTCGTCAATCCATCCCGACGCCGCGCGCGATCTTGCAGCGCGGCTGAAAGACGCAAATGGCGCGGGCTGGATAGATGCGCCGGTGTCCGGCGGCACCAAGGGCGCAGAGGAAGGCACGCTCGCCATCATGGCCGGCGGGGAAGCTGCTGACATCGAGCGGGCACGGCCCTATGTGCTGCACATGGCAAGCAGGTTCACCCACATGGGCCCGATCGGGGCTGGCCAAACCACAAAACTCTGCAACCAGGTGATCGTCGGATGCGCGATGGCCGTTCTGGCGGAAGCAACGCGCCTTGCCTCGAATGCAGGGATTGACGCAGGCCGGCTGCCCGAGGCGCTCGCCGGCGGCTTTGCGGATTCCATCCCGCTTCAGCTCTTCGTGCCGCGCATGGTCCAGGGCATCCACTCGCCGCCGCTTGGCCATATCGCGACAATGCTCAAGGATCTCGACACGGTCGCCGATGTCGCCCAGGCGACGTCAACGCCGGTGCCGATGGCGACCCTCGCTGGACAGATATTCAGGCTGGCCAAGGCTGCCCGCGGCGCGAACGCGGACGCTTTGGAAATCTACAAGCTCTCGGCCACAGACCGCCGAGCCGACGAGCGTCCTTGAATCGCCTTATGGCGACTTGCGTTCATCATCAGCCAGGAACCGGCCATACACCCCGCGCGCAAACAGCAGGGGCTCCTTGGCACTGTAGGCATAGGCCTCGACCGCGCCGAGGAAGATCACGTGGTCACCGCCATAATAGCGATTGACCGATCGGCATTGAAAGTTGGCGACACTCTCGGCAAGGACCGGCGCGTTCCCGAGGCCCGGGGTCCAGTCGACCCCGGCGAACTTGTCCTCGGACGATTTTGCAAATTTGTTCGCTAGCGTTTGCTGCGACGTGCCGAGTATGTGAACGGCGAAATGGCTGGCGTTCTGAAACACGGGGAGGCTTGAGGAATAGAATCCGAGGCTCCAGAGGACCAGAGGGGGATTCAGCGAGACTGACGCGAACGAATTGCAGGTGATGCCATAGGGCTTTCCATCGGCGGCCATGGCCGTGATGATCGTTACGCCCGTTCCATATGTGCCAAGCGCATTGCGAAAATCGCGAGGATCGATCGGCGAGCTGTCGCTGGCGAGTTCATTGGCTGGATCGGAAATGGCCGGCTGCTTCGGCAGATCATTCATCGGCCGGCCTCACAGCGTGAGATTCTCGGACGGCAGGCCCAGAGCCACCCGTCCGTAATTGGTTCCGGCCGCGTCGAAGTTGAACGCAAGATGCGAGTTTATCGCGTGCGCATCGCGGAACTGCCGCTGCAACACGCCCGTCGTGAACAGACCGCGCGCTCCGCTCGCCGCAAACAGCATCGAGACCGCGTCGGTGCACAGATTCACCGAAAATGCGCCATCGCGACGATATCTGGTCTTGGTCGCCATATCGGGAATACGTCCGCGCCTCGCATCATCCATTGCATTGACGCAGGCCGAACGCATGATCAGGCGCGCAGCGTCGATCTTGGCCGAAGCTTCCGCGATCTTGATCTGCGTGCTTTGAAAGTCGCTCAGCTTGGCACGGTTGTAGGTCGAGATGCGATGACGCGCGACCTCCGCATAATCGTCGAGGCATACTTGAGCATTCCCCAGCGCGACGCCGGAGAGGACGTAGGGAAATAGCGAGAACACAGGTAGCGCATACAGCGGATTGGGATTGACCCTGCTTCCCGGCGTCGGGCCGCCGGCAAGATCGCCGACCGCAACCGTCATATAGTCGGCCACGAAAGCGTCCCTGACTTCGACGTCGCAAGACCCCGTCCCGCGCAAGCCCGCGACATTCCAGGTGTCCAACACCTTGTAATCGCCCTTCGGCAGCAGAAAAATTCGATACTCGATGCCGTCCGCCTCGTCGTCGGAGTAAACGACGCTTGCAAGCATGTTCCATTCGCAGGAGGCAACGCCGGAGGAAAACGGCCAGCTGCCGTGCAACCGGTAGCCGCCCTCGACCCTCGTGGCGCGTCCGGCAGGAAAAATGAACGAGGACGCAATCAGCGCGTCCGGATCGCGGTCCCAGACCAGATCCTGCGCCTTTCGCGCGAACATGCCGAGCATCCAATGGTGGCTCGCCAGGTTAGCGAGATTCCACGCCACTGACGCATCCGCCATTCCCAGCAGTTCGGCGCAGTCGACAAGAGCGACATAGTCAAGCTCGGCACCGCCGATGCGCTTCGGCTGCAGCATGCGGAACAGGCCGGCGTCGTGGAGATCCTTCTCGGTTTCCGTTGGAAGATGCCGCAGTTCCTCCGTGCGGACAGCCCGCTCTCGCAGCCGCGGCACGAGCGCCCGGGTCCGCGCGATCATTGCTGCATAGGCGCGTTCGCCGGCTTCCTGCCCCGTCGGCTGGCCCATGCGCGGCTCTTGACCAGGCGCCATTCGTGTCCCTCGCTTTCACATAGTTATGCGGCGGGAACTTCGCCAAATCAAGCTGGGCAGGGTTAACGTTGCGTGGTCGCCCTGGGCCCCGGCTGTCCGCAGGAATGCGATGTCGCGTACACCGTCTTCTCAAGGCAGCATCCCGCAAGCTTTGCGGTGCCTGGCTCCACGGAGCTGACCGCTCAGGCTTAGCCTGAGGTCGATGGCTTGCCTGATCCAAAGACGCCCTTCTGAGTGAACTCCGAAATCCGGCGATCGTCGTAACCGAGCGTATCACGCAGGACGGCTTCGGTATGCTCGCCTAACAAGGGCGCAGCGACGGGATCAATCGCTCCCGTCAGGCTCATATTGATCGGAGGTTCGATATTGGGGACCCACTTTGCCGTACGGTGCGGAATCCTGTTCAGGCGATGGCGCTCGCGGGCCTCGGGCGCATTGAACCCCTCCTCGACCGTTCGGAGATAGCCGACCGGGATATTGGCCAGCTTCATCTTTGCTATCCAATTCTCGAGGGTATCGCTCGCGAAGACCTCTGCAATGGCTGCCCGCAGGAGCTCCTTGTTCTCAGAGCGCGCTTTGCGCGACGCGAACTGCGGATCGGTGATCAGATCGGGCCGGTTCAGCACCTCGACCACCAGCCGGCGATAGAGCCGGTCGTTCGCGCAGGCCATGTAAAGCGGCCCATCGGAAGCTTCATAGACACCGACAGTGGGGGACCCGTTCGGCGAATTGCCGAACCGGCCAGGGTTTTCGCCGTTGATCAGATAGGCCATGCCGTAGAAGCCGGTCATGCCCATGGCGACGTCGAACAGGGCGACCTCGACATGCTGCCCGCGGCCGAGCCGATCGCGCGCCAGTAGCGCCAGCAAGATGGCGTTGCAGGCGGACATCCCCGTCGCCATGTCCACGATCGGCGGGCCGGTTCGAACCGCCGGCCCATCGGCAAACCCGTTGAGCGACATGAAGCCGCTTTCCGCCTGCGTGATGGGATCGAAGCCGGGCCGCGCGGCAAATGGTCCTGTGCGTCCGTAAGCCGAGATCGAGCAATAGACCAGCCGTGGATTGAGCGGTGCGACCGCCTCGTAGTCGAGGCCGAATTTCTTCATGACCCCGCTCGAAAAGTTCTCCACGACCACATCCGCCTTCCGGATCAGGTCCAATGCGATCTCGCGAGCCTGCGGCACGGTCAGGTCGAGCGCGATACCGCGCTTGTTGCGGTTCAGGCTCAGATAAGCGGCGCTTTCGCCGCCGATTTCGGCGTGCTCATAGGCGCGCGTATCGTCGCCGCCATCCGGATTCTCGATCTTGATGACGCGTGCACCGAAATCGGCAAGCGTCTGCGTGCAGGCCGGCCCCGCCACTACGCGTGTAAAATCAACGACCAAGAGATCGTCGAGCGCGGTAGGCGCGCCCGTCGCCCGAGACGAACGTTCCGGTAATTGAGGCTTGGTGGGCATCGACGGCGCTCCCTTACATCGGCTTATGGTTGCCGAATTTCCTGCAAGAGCAAACTTAAAGCCCGGCACCACCAACTTCGCAAGTGCTTCACCCGCATCGCTTCAATACGCAAAAAGGGCCCGGCGGCCAACGATGCGAATTTTGTACGGCCCGTTTGCGGGAAATAGCGTGTGTGCAAGTGCCGCGATGTCGGCGCCGTGGGGGCTCACTTGCCCAGCACGACCCTAACGCCTAGCCAAACGGCCCCCATCAGTCCGGTCGCGATCACCGTGATAACGGCCTTGAAAGTGTAGCTCTGCGCCTGCTCCACGCTCTTTCGCCACCTCCGCAGGTGCTGGAGATCAGCCCTTAGCTCCTTCCGGTCGTCATGTTCGATTCCGAAGGAAGCCAGCACTGATGCGACGGCCTTCAATACGAAGGCATCGATGCTCTCCTGTTGCAGCCTGTGTTGCTCGGCCAGTTTCTCAGCCAAGATCGCCCTAATTTCATCATCTGGCATCTTCACCGCTTGATGATCCTTGCAACGTTCTCGAAACCACGCTTGGCAAAGTAGAAGGAGACAACCAGTCTCTGTCGGCGTCCGCGCCCTAGACGTCTTCCGTCGCCCGGGCGGGCGGGCCGGCTCGCTCGCGAGCTCGCCTTCGATCTCCTCGCTCAAGAAAACGTCTCCCACAGCACGATTGCAACCAGGCCCGCGAGTGCGTAGGCGGTCATCGTCTCTCCACAAAAAAAAATGCGCGGCAGATCGCGTGACGAAGCCGCGATCGTTTCGGGCGCGAACCCTATCTCCGTGTCTCCGGAGACCGCAGCGGCGCGAGCAACAGGCCCAGCGCCGCGGGCCGGCACGTTCGCGCGTGCACGGCCAGCAATGGTACGGACGGCGGCGCGCCGATCGGCGCTCCCTTAACGCGGTCTAGAGAGTGCGTGGCCGGATGCGCGGCCACCGTCCGATCTCGAAATCGAGACGAAAAAACCCGCGGCGGATGCTTCCGGCGCGGGTGAACCAAACTCGTCTCGATGATGTCATTCTGCCGGTGTTTTGCCCGACGTGTCAAACATTCCTCGTTCGACCGCACCGTGCCGGAACTTACCCGAAGAGCGGCGCGTTTATTCCTTCGGTCAAAGGGTCGTGCGTGCGATGAGCCATACCGTACTGGTTGTTGACGACGATCCCGGCGTCCTCGACGTCATCGTGGGCATGCTGGAAGATCTCGGCTGCGAGGTGACAAGCGCTCAAAGCGGCCTGGATGCACTCGATCGGCTCAGGCAGAATGAGAACATCTCCATCCTCATCACGGACATCAATATGCCGGGCATGGATGGTCATGAACTGGCCGAACTGGCGAAGCGGCTACGCCCGGAATTGAAGATCCTGCAATTATCGGGGCGCGAACCGCGGCGCGGGGGCCTGCCAATGATCAGGAAACCGTTTTCGTTCGAGGAGCTCGCCGACACCATGCGGCGAACCATCGGCGTTCGCTGAAGGCAAGATGCCCAGAAGAAAACCCGCAGCGGGGGCTCCCGCGCGGGTCGAACCAAACTCATGTCGATGATGTCATTCTGCCGGTGTTTCGCCCGACGTGTTAACGCGGCGGACGCGGAAGAAGGAGCCCTTCCTCCCAGCTTGATATGTGGTGCGCAAGGGGCTTGCTTCAAGTCCCCCGCCCTGCCTTAGAACCCCCGACCCAAAGACCATCCAAAGCAGCAACTCGAGGGGGTCCACATGCCTGTATTGCTTCCGACATCCCGGCCGCGCGGCCACACCACACAGGCCGGCGCCAGCCGCGCGAGTCATCATGCCGTGCTGATCGCCGGCGGCGGCCCGACCGGCTTGATGCTGGCCGCCGAGCTGGCGCTCGCGGATGTCGACGTCGCCGTGGTCGAGCGGCGCCCGGATCAGGAACTCGTCGGTACGCGGGCCGGCGGATTGCACGCGCGTACCATCGAGATCCTCGATCAGCGCGGCGTCGCGGAGCGCTTCCTGCGCGAGGGGCAAGTCACCCAGCTCGCAGGCTTCGCCTGGACCAGGCTCGACATCGGCGATCTCCCCACCCGGCACGCTTATGGCCTCGCGCTGCGGCAGAGCCACATCGAACGCATCCTGGCCGGCTGGGTCGAGGAGCTCACGGTGCCGATCTATCGAAACGCCGAGGTGACGGGCTTCGTTCAGGGCGCGACCGGCATCGACGTTGCGCTCTCCGGCGGCAAGACGTTGCGCGCAGGCTATCTCGTCGGCTGCGACGGCGGTCGCAGCCTGGTGCGCAAGAGGGCCGGCATCGATTTCGTCGGCTCCGATCCGACGCTCAGCAATCTCATGGCCGAAGTCGAGATGCGCGACGAGCCGGCGTGGGGTCTCCGCCACGACGCCATCGGCTTTCATGGCCTCAGCAAAGCGGAGAGCGGTCGCGTGCTGGTCGTCGTGACGGAAGCGACGCTCGACCGCACCGCCGAACCCGGCTTGCGAGATCTCAGCGATGCGCTCGTCGCCGTGTACGGCACCGATTTCGGGCTCCAAAATCCCGCCTGGATCTCCCGCTTCACCGATGCAGCGCGGCAGGCCGTGTCATATCGCCGGGAGCGCGTGCTGCTCGCCGGCGATGCCGCGCATATCCATCACTCCGTCGGCGGACAAGGCCTTAACACCGGCGTGCAGGACGCGGTCAATCTCGGCTGGAAGCTGGCGCAGGTGGTCAGGGGCATTTCGCCCGACAGCCTGCTCGACACCTACCACGCCGAACGTCATCCCGTCGCCGCACGCGTCTTGCGCAACACCATGGCGCAAATCGCCATGCTCCGCCGCGGCGAGGCCGGCCTCAAGGCCGCGCGCGATGTGGTGTCCGACTTGCTCGCCATGGACGAGCCGCGCAAACGTTTTGGCGCGATGATGAGCGGACTCGATATCCGATATGATCTCGGCGAAGGACACGAACTGTTTGGGCGCCGGATGCCCGACCTCGACTTGATCGTCGAGGGCCATCCGCTGAGATTGTTCACGCTGCTGCACGGAGCGCAGGCCCTGCTGATCAATTTCGGCAAGACCGGCGGCTTCGACATCGCGTCCTGGGCAGATCGCATCAGAGTCATCAACGCCAGCCACGACGGAGCGTGGGAGCTCCCCGCCATAGGGCAGGTCGCCGCGCCCGATGCCGTGCTGGTGCGGCCCGACGGGCACGTGGCGTGGGTCGGAGATGAGAGCCAGCGCGGACTTGAGAACGCGCTGACCACTTGGTTTGGCCCGCCGGCTGCGGCGTAGCGCACGAGAGCCTCACGTAGCAACAAACAAAGCCCGCGGCATTCCGCGGGCTTGATCGAAAACCCGTGGTTGACGCGGCTTGTGTCGCTCCGCGCTCATGTATTCTCCTGCGAAGCCAGCCAAAGCTCTTCGTGAGAGACGTGGAAATCGCCCGTCGCGCCGATGCTCCCAAGGACGCTTAGCGGTTCGCGGACTCCTCGACATGGGCGTCGAGCGTTCGGCCGTCCTCTCCTTGATGTACAATGACCCGCTCGATGCGATGTCGCGCCTCATCACGGGACAGAAAGTCATAGGCGTATTGATAACCCCACGCATGAAGATCTTCCCGATGGTGGACGCGGCAGATCAAAAATCCATTCGCGTCCTTCACGCGAAAACACTCCTTCTCCTCTTCCATGACCCACGGCGCCGGAAACCGCCTGAGATTGTCCATACCACTTCAAGGACGTGCAAAACTCCTGATCGGCGAGCCGGGCGCCAACAGGCGGCGCTTGGCAACGTGAGCCCGTGGTGCTGGCGCTGGTCGGCGAGGAATATAAAAGCATTGCACAAGGATGGGCTCATTGTCGCCGAGCTGCACCCGCTCTTGCGCCAGACCGCTCATCACCACGCGCATCTTCATGATCTCTTCCGCGACAAAGGTGCAGTCTTCGTCGCGCTTGATCTGCTCATGCATGATGGCTTCGGCTTCACGCATGCTCAAGCGTAATGCCCTGATAATGCGGCGAATTTCATTTATGCGGTTGTCCATAGCCATCTCCACTCGAAGATGGCAGAATAAGAACAAATCATGAACATAAAGTCAAGGGAGACGAAAGCATAAGAAGGGTCGGCCTATGGGCCGAGCAGTCGTTGTCCGGGGATGTATCAAGACAGGAGGTCAGACGCTTTCATGTGCAATCTGTATTCGATCACCACCAATCAGGCCGCCATCGCCGAGCTTTTTCGCGTGGTCCATCGCTACGAAGGCAATTTGCCGCCGATGCCCGGCGTGTTTGCTGATTACCCCGCACCTGTCGTTCGCGACACCGGTAGCGGCGAACGCGAGTTGGTGATGATGCGTTGGGGCATGCCGCCACCACGCACCGGCGGTCCGCCCGTGACGAACATTCGCAACACCTCATCGCCGCACTGGCGCGCGTGGCTCAAGCCGGAGCATCGCTGCCTCGTGCCCGCCAACAGCTTTGCCGAATACGCGCCGGAGCCGAACCCGGAGACAAAGAAGAAAGATGTCGTGTGGTTCGCGCTAGCTGAAACGCGACCTCTATTCGCGTTCGCCGGCATCTGGACGACGTTCAGTGGTGATCGCGGCACGAAGTCAAAGCCGGTCCCCGGACCGCATCAGGTCTCTGGCTTCCTCACGACGTCGCCGAATGCCGTTGTCGAGCCCATTCATCCAAAGGCAATGCCGGCGATCCTGACGACGACCGAGGAACAAGATGCTTGGCTGCGGGCGCCATGGGATGAAGCCAAGGCGCTGCAACGGCCTTTGCCGGATCAAGCTCTTAAAATCGTGGCGCGAGGCGCGGACAAGGAGGACAGTCCGATTCAGCACGTAAAATGAGTAAACCGCTCAAGCGACCAAAACCTCGCGGCGACGGACGCTCGAGATTTCCGGAGCAATGTATCAAATGTTGCAGACGCCCGCCGAGGACAGGCCTACAGTCAGCCATCACCGCGCGGCACGTGGCATCGGTCGGTGATGAGAACGCCGGTTGCGCTCCCGCCCCACTCTGACGAGGGAGCAGTGCCATGCTGAAGCGACGTCGTGTCAAACAGTCCAAAACTCTCCACGAGCGGCTCGCAGACGAGGCCGTACGCCTTCGCGAGGAGGCCCAGGCGCTTGCGCCGGGACGCCGCCGCGAGGTCCTGCTGCGCCGGGCGCGGCAGGACGAGACGGCCATGCAAATCGAGTCCTGGCTGCATTCGCCGGGCCTGAGGCCGCCGACATGACCCGGCAATACCGCGCCTATCTGGTCGGCGACAACGGCGTGTTTCGCTCCGCCGAAGCGTTCGAGGCCGACTCCGACGCATCCGCGCTTCGCATCGCACAACAGTTCACGCGCCGGGGCGACGTCGAGGTCTGGCAGCTCGACCGGAAGATCGGGCTGCTGGCGCAACCCACGCATCCGTCACAGCCTGACCGGCGGCCACGCGCCTGAACCGCCGCACCGGAAGGCGTCACTCCTCCGCAAGCTTGCGCTCGATATAGGCGTCCACCGTCTCGGCGAAGGAGCGCTGCACCCCCACCGCGGCCCCGTGCTGGTCGAGCGCGTCGCGCTGGAGCACGCGCAGGCCGCGCCCGCGGAGGTTGGCCGGCGCGGTGTTCAAATATTGATCGATGGCGCCTTTGGCGAGCGGAATGGCCCTCGGATCACCCCTTGCGATCAAGAGACGCAAGAGGCTCTGGCAATCGGCCAAACCGGGCATGGCTCAGCCTTCAGCGTTGCTGCGATTTCGGCTTCGGCCGCTTGACCGGCTGGGTATGCGTGCCGAACAGCGCCAGCAGAAACGCGACTTCTTCCTTCGAACCGACCTGGATCATGACTTGTCTCCTTTTCGCTCCGTTGGTCGAGCCGAACGAGCTCGGCGTTCAGGACAATCAGGTTTCAGCAATGTTTCAGGCGTGTTTCGTCGGGACCGAAAACGATCTCCAGACCTTTCGATGATGACGCGATGATGCCGTTCTGCCGGTGTTTATCCGACCAGCCCTAGTTCGGAAGAACGGCCCCGGCGCGGGACGGGGGGCTGGGGGCGCCGGAGCCGCCATTTCCGGCCGGCGATCGGCGGTGTGCCGGCCATAAGCCCAAATAGAGTTTGGAGCTGGAAGTTCCTAAAGGGGACCCGCAACTCCGCAGCCTCGTCTTCGCTTTCTTCCGGCCGCCCCCACCTGCCTGACCGCCTTCCTCACCGCGGATTGCCGGCAGCTCAGGACCCTGGGAAATTCACCCGGTCTGGTTCACATTTGTTATGGCAAGGATTTGTTAACCGGGAAAAGATGGCAAGCCGGGGAGCTGGTCGAGGCATTTCATTTCGGAATTATTGAAACCCGGAAAGCATGAGGGGCCGCTGCCAAAACAGCGGCCCTTTGCTTTGACCGGCAATACGAGCGGAGATCTTCACCTCGGGTTCGTCAGGCCAGTCCTAAACCCCGAGCCCATAACGGCACGTAGGTAGGAAACATGTCCTTTGACCCGATGGCCGCTGCGGTTGACTGGCTTGATGCGTCGTGAGCGCGATCCTCACCTTCAAGGCGAAAGGTCAGATAGCTTCGTTGACGTGCGGGCCTTTGAACCAGGGCGCGTACTCATAAAGGAGCAGACGTCGACATCCGCCCAGGGAACTGGTTACGAGCCGGTTGTCACGATGCAGTTGATCACAGACGGGTAATCACTTTGCTCCTGTAAGCGAATAAATTCTTTGATTGCGCGATAACACGTCGGCATCGACGCACTTCCACCCATGCTTTGGTTCGCCCAACGATCCAACATGACATGCGTCTTGACAATTTCTGCGTTCGCCGCGCGCAGGATACCGATGGAAGGCGAAGCCGTTTCAAACAGATATTTGTGGAAGCTGATCACGAAAGTATCGCTTCTCGGTAACCCGTCGCCATACGGAAGAAGGTCCACATCCCGCACAGTCTTGATATTTTTATAGAGCCACTGCGAATCGATCAACGCTTTCCCAATCCCTCTTCCCTCAACGCCAAGCGGAGCAACCCACTCGGGGCCCGGGGCTATGGAGGACCAAAAGATCACGCGATCATCACGGCGGTTCTCCATCGCCTTGAGCATGCAGAGGAATCGTTCCTTTTGCGGATCGTTCGAATGCTCCACCTCGTACTGGAGCTTCTTGAGTTTGTCGGGCCAGGGTATGGGTTTAGGTGGGGGCGGAGGCGGCACAGCGGGAAGATAGATTTTGCGCAGCTTCGGGTCAGCCCCGATGAACGCGTAATTGCGCCCCCCGTCACGGCTGTGGCGGCAACCCACGAGCTCTCGCAAATACCAATTCACCTCCTCAGGAACGTGCGTTTGGAAATTGAACTCGATCAACGCCCACGCATCCATGTGCTCGCGCGCCGCAATTTTCCACCAGTCGTCCGTATCCAGGACCGGATATTCGCGCCCGCCTTTGGGCGGCCACAAGCCGCGCTTCTGCACTGGATTAAGAGGAACTTTGATATTGACCATTCGACGCCTCCCGCACAGTCCGAACCGCAGCGCACAGCGAAAGAAATGAAGTTTCGCCG
Source organism: Bradyrhizobium sp. Pa8 (assembly GCF_052588265.1). NCBI lineage: Bacteria > Pseudomonadati > Pseudomonadota > Alphaproteobacteria > Hyphomicrobiales > Nitrobacteraceae > Bradyrhizobium > Bradyrhizobium sp. Pa8. The sequence goes on from NZ_CP176767.1 coordinate 6,693,872, forward strand.
GAAACATCGGAATGGCAACACGTCGGCGACGCGCCGGGTATGATCTATCTCACATTTGTTCTGGCGCCAGCCGCTCGCGGACAATGTCACCCCTTGGCCCTTCCCGGACCTCATGGAACGTCCGCTTCTGCGCCGCTCTTCGGGAAGCGGACATCGCGGATTTATGAGCACACGCTCCAGCCGCGTTGATTCTCTGCGTCACGACATCGTTGGCCCAATAGGTCAAACTTTATCCAAATGCGGCGAAGCGGATTCGGCGGAATGAAATCTCCCCGCGCCATGCTGGGACATGTCCCTTGCGAGGGCGCATGGGCAAGCTGGAGATTCCGTCGATGTATTACGTCGCCGCCGCATTGCTGGTGCTGTCGGGACTGTTCTACTCCGCGAGCCATCACGAGCTCGGCCAGTTCGGCGCGAACGTGTGCAGCTATGGCAGCACGTTCTGCGACAACCCGGTGGTCGTCTTCACCGGCGGCGCGCTGGCCGCCGCCTGGGGCATGTTCGTCAGCATCAAGTAGCAGCACGCGCCTCGCCGCGCAGCACGCCGCAGCTCAGCGCAGGCACGATGCGCTCCGTCACGTCCTTTGCGTTGAACCGCTAATTCCCAATTCCTTGCGGACGGCCGCGGCCGAATTGCCGACCTTGTCGACGGCCTTTTGCAGCTCCTGCTTCGATACGCCGAGCGCGTGCGTCCAGTACTTGACCTCGAAGGCCTCGTGCATGTTGATCTTGCTGCGGTCCGGTTGCTCGCGCTTCGTCAGATTGTCCATTGCGTTTCCTCCCTCACGGAAGAAAAAAACGCCAACATGGACCGGCCGTTCCAAACGGCAGAGCGAGACTCACAGGGCGAGGCTCACACATCGGGGCTCACACGTCGAGGCTCAAACGTTCAGCCACAGCATGGAAGCCAGCACCGCTGAAAAGACAAACAGCCCGACAATTGCAATTCTGACAACCAGGTCGGCGGCCACGCGTGCCCCCTTTTCGTTGCAAATTCTTTGCCCGCACCGCACGCGGTCACCGCCATGGGCAAGGCAGGACCGTATCGTGACTTTGCTGCCGGGGCGGGGTGGCAACAGCCGGTCAAGCGGCAGCGCAACGTTGCGAACCCACCTTTGGTTCCTAATTTTCGGACGGCGCGAATCAGCCGATGTTAACCCTGCCGGCTGGCGGGTGCCATCGTCGAGAAAGCCAGACCGTGCTGCGCGACGGCGGACAGCCGAGCGCGTGCTGCCTGATCGCCGACGGATTCTGTGTCCAGGGACCGGCCGACCATCGGCGACATGTTCTGGCGCGCGATACGCAGGTGACCGTTTTGACGTGGGGCAAAGGAAAAGCCCGCAACCGTGACGGTGCGGGCTCGATCTCTGCGATGGTACAACTCTACAGGTGTTTTGCCCGACGTGTCAAAGCCGACGCGTCAAAGCAATGACGAGGCATTGGCGTCAGCAGACGGCAGCGCCGGCCGACGCAGGAACTTTGCGGCCGTGATCGCGCTTAAAGCACACTTCGCAATTCCGGAAGGTCAGCCCTGTCAAACCGATCGAAACAGCACGCCGCCAAGCCCGACAGCGCCGAAGATTCGGCGAAGTCCGGGCCGGGGCTGCTGAAACGGCTGGGGCCCGGCCTCATCACCGGCGCAGCCGACGACGACCCGTCGGGCATCGCCACCTATTCGCAGGCGGGCGCGCAATTCGGCTACGGGCTGCTCTGGACGGTGTTTCTGACCCTGCCGTTCATGATCGCGATTCAGCTCGTCAGCGCGCGGATCGGCCGGGTCACCGGCAAGGGGCTCGCCGCCAACGTCCTGCAGCTCGCGCCGCGCTGGATCGTGCTGGGGCTCGTCTCGCTGCTCGTCATCGCCAACACCTTCAACATCGCCGCCGACATCGCCGCGATGGCGGAGGCGCTCTCGCTGGTCATCGGCGGGCTCAATCACGAGCACGCGCTGATCTTCGCGGCGGGCTCGACCCTGCTCCAGGTGTTCGTGCCCTATCGCCGCTATTCGCCGGTGCTCAAATTCCTGACGCTGACGCTGTTCGCCTATGTCGCCACCGCCTTCACCGTGGAGATCCCGTGGAGCACCGCGCTGCTCGCCGCGGTGTGGCCGAAGGTGAATGTCAGCGCCGAGTATTTCCTGATGGTCGTCGCGGTACTCGGCACCACCATCAGCCCCTATCTCTTCTTCTGGCAGGCCTCGCAAGAGGTCGAGGAGATGAACCAGGGCAAGCGCGACAGGCCGCTGCGCGACCTTCCGAACGGGGGCGACCCCGAGATCGCGCGCATCAGGGCCGACACCATCGTCGGCATGCTGCTCTCCAACAGCATCGCCTTCTTCATCATCCTGACCACGGCGTCCGTGCTGAACGCCAATGGCATCACCAGGATCAACTCGGCAACGGAGGCCGCCGAAGCGCTGCGTCCGCTCGCCGGCGACTTCACCTTCGCGCTGTTTGCGATCGGCATCATCGGCACCGGCCTCCTGGCGATCCCGGTGCTGGCGGGCTCGGCGGCTTACGCCGTTGCGGAGATTTTCGGCTGGCGCGCCACGCTGGAGGCGAAGCCGGAAAAAGCGGTCGGCTTCTACACCATCATCGCGGCCGCAACCATCATCGGCTTCGGCCTCGGCTTCACCGGCATCGACTCGATCCACATGCTGGTATGGAGCGCGGTGCTCAACGGCATCGTTGCCGTGCCGGTCATGGCCATGATGATGCTGATCGTCTCGAGCCGTGCGATCATGGGCCGCTTCAAGGCCCGCTCATGGCTGGTCGCGCTGGGCTGGCTCGGCACCGCGATCATGGCGCTGGCCGTCCTCGCTCTGCTCGGCTCATCCGCGATCGGCTGACCAGATGCGGTAATGGGCCCGGCTCCGAGCAAGGGGTCATGATGGTGGCTGTCCCCCGATAGATGATGAAACGGGGTCACGATTTGAGTCGGCCCCAAGCATCTGGAGACGGAGGACAGCCGTGGACAATTATGCCGGAATCGACGTGTCATTGGAACTGTCGAGCGTGTGTGTTGTGGACGCCCAGGGTAAGATCCTGAGGGAAGCAAAGGTCGCAAGCGAGCCCGGCGCCTTAGTTGAGCTTTTTGAGGCGCTCGGCTTTGCAGTGAAGCGGATCGGGCTGGAGGCTGGGCCGCTGTCGCAATGGCTGCATGCGGGCCTGAGAGGTGCAGGATTCGAAACAGTTCTGCTGGAAACGCGGCACGTGAAGGCCGCGTTGTCTGCAATGACGGTTAAGACGGATCGGAAGGATGCCCGCGGGATCGCCCAGTTGATCCGGATGGGGTGGTATCGATCGGTACACGTAAAGTCGGTTGACGCGCAAGAGATCCGGGCACTCCTGATCGCACGCAAACAGCTTCTCGGGCGGCTCATCGATGTAGAACTAAGTATCCGAGGGATTTTGCGCGGCTTCGGTCTGAAGGTTGGTCCGGTGACGCGAAGGAATTTCGAAGCGCGGATTCGAGAGCTGGTTGCGGGCCAGGCGACATTGGAGCGCATTGCCGATGCGATGCTTTCGGCGCGATCGACCCTGAAGGCAGAATACGGAAGGCTACACAAGGCTGTGCTGGCAGCTGTGCGTGACGATGCGGTCTGTCGCCGGCTGATGACAGTGCCAGGCGTTGGTCCCCTAGTGGCTATTACCTACAAATCGGCGATTGATGATCCTAAGCGCATTGCAAAGTCAAAGGCAGCAGGCGCGCTGTTCGGGCTCACACCAAAGAAATATCAATCGGGAGAAAAGGACGTCACGGGCGGAATCACGCTGGCCGGCGATGAGACGGTGCGGACGGTCTTGTATGAAGCCGCCAACGTTCTGCTATCGCGTATCACACGGTTCTCGAAACTCAAGCGCTGGGGGATGGACGTCGCCAAACGGCGAGGCTCGAAGCGCGCAAAAGTCGCCCTGGCACGTAAGCTCGCAGTGATCTTGCATCGGATCTGGGTCGACGGCACAACTTACCGATGGGCTGAAGCGGGGCCGATAGCGGCATAGAACAGGCGGAGGAAATTAAGAACGCAACCGGGCTGAACTGAAGCCCAATGCCCGAAGTCCCGTCGCCGGGACGGTGGATCCGGTGAAGCCGTTACACGCCCAGTGGCCGTCGTCTGACGAACCACGCGTATCTAGATAGGCTCACCGCTCCCTCTGACAGCATGATGTGGCGGCCAGGCGTCGACCACGGACAGAAGCATGAGCTCGGCGGCGTGACGTTCACTCGGGAGGCTTGACATCATCGGGCCCATTACAGAAGGGCGTGTACTCATCTGTGGACGCCCCGCCAGATGCAAGCGGTTTTTGAGGAAGATTGGCACGTAGTCGGATGCTGCCATCTGTCCGGCCTCTGATGCAGCGATGGAGCTGCGGGCCTGTATGGGAGTTCGCGGACCGGAACCAAATCATAAATGCGTGCTCTAGGCACGATGAGTACATCTGGTTCTTCCGGCCCCGTCTCGCCGACTGTTGCACCATACCCTCCTTCGACCGACTACACCTCTGACGACCTCAGGCCCACCAAGATCACGCCTTGGCTGCGACCGGAGCCCTGTAATTTTCCTGCTTTACAAGTAGCGCCCAGACGATCCGCGCCATCTTGTTGGCGAGCGCGATGGTCACCAGCATGCGCGGTTTGCGAGCCAGCATCTGTTCGAGCCACGAACCCCTTGGCGCGCCGCGTTTGCTTGCCTGTTGCACGACCGCGCTGCTGCCGATGATGAGGAGGCGCCTGAGCGTGCGTTCGCCCATCTTGGATGTCGCACCGAGCTTCTGCTTGCCGCCTGTCGATCTTTGAAGAGGCGTGAGACCCAACCAAGCGGCGAAGTCACGGCCTTTGGCAAAGGTCTCGGCCGGCGGTGCTAGAGCGGCGATCGCGGTGGCGGAGATTGGGCCAATGCCGGGAACGGTCATTAGCCGGCGCGATACTTCGTCCTCGCGAGCACGTCGCGCGATTTCCTGGTCGAGGTCCGCGACCTTGCCATTGAGGTCGGTCAGCAGGTCCAACATCAATCGGAACATGGCGTGGGCCGCTTTGGGGAGCGAGCTGGCCATCTCTTCTTCCTCGATCAGGTCGGTAAGCATCGTCACGTGCGACGGCCCCTTAGGTGCGACCCATCCATATTCAGTGAGGTGTCCCCGGATCGCGTTGATGAGCTGCGTTCGCTGCCGCACTAACAGGTCACGGGTCCGAAACACCAGACCCGCCGCCTGTTGCTGTTCGCTCTTCACGGCCACGAACCGCATGCTCGGCCGCTGCGCTGCTTCGCAGATCGCCTCGGCATCGATCGCGTCATTCTTTTGACGCTTCACAAACGGCTTTACGTAGGCGGGAGGGATCAGCCGAACTTCATGGCCAAGCTGGGCGAGCTGCCGGGCCCAGTGATGGGCTCCGCCACATGCCTCCAGAGCTACCGTGCAACTCGCCTGGGCTGCAAAGAAATCCAGCAGCTTTCCTCGGCTGATCCGTTTGCTGAATATAGCGCGTCCTTCCCCGTCCGCGCCATGAACGTGGAAAACATGCTTGGCGATATCTAGACCGATTATGCTAACCTCTGCCACGGACGCCTCCCTTAAGTGGTGCCAACACCTCCACTTTGGCACATCGATGCCGTCGGCGGGGCGTCCACCCCATCATAAATGGCGGGATGGGAAGTCTGCTTCCGGGAGCACAGCAGACCAATTGTGCTCAACGTGAGTTCTTCGGATTTTGATCCAGACCGGACCACCCGTTCGCCGCGCAGGCATTGGGCTTAGGCTCGACCGGTCCTCGCGCTAGTTTGAAGGACCTCGTGTTGCCAGACAGAGCGGTCATCCCCATCGTATAGTGATCAGAAACCGCCAGCCACGAAAAGACCAGACTACTGGCGATTGCCGCGCTTGCGCCGCGTGCTTGGGCGGAAGGGCGCAGTTACGGGTGCCAGGGCGAGCCCCTGGTACGGTATGGTAATCATCCCTCGACCATGGCCGATGAGTGCCGGTCATGTCAGTCCAGTGGATTATCGAAGAGCTGATCTATGGCCAAAAGCATTCTTGTCATCGTTGCTATTCTCGCAATTTCTACTTCTGGCGCTTTGGCCGCACAGAGGATCCATCATGGCCGCGCGTCGCCTGCGCCGTCACTGAGCGAGGGGTCGAGGGGGCTGAGCCCATATGCTGTGGGCCCAGGTAATTCCAACCGCGACCTGTACATCAAGAACCTGCGCGACTCCGGGTATAATCCGGAGAACGACTTCAACAGGTTCGGGAACGTGCAGGCAGCACCTTATGGGGGCGGCTAAACCTCGAATCCCCTTAACCCGGTATCGGCGCGGCTGCCGTCGCTAGGCCCGCCAAAACGGCTTTTCGAGTTCGTGCGCGATGTCGCTCCGAGAGACGCCGATATCGTGCAGGTCGGGCTCGGTCCAGCGTGCGAGCTCCCGGCGATCGCGATAACGCTGCCGCCAGAGATGAAGGGTCTCGCCAACGCTGGCCCAAACCTCGTTGAGATCTGCGACGCCAAGATCTACGACGCCAAGATCTACGACGCCAAGATCTGAGACGCGATGACGAAGGCCGCGAGCACGGCCGGCACGCTGATGAAAATCGTATTACGGCGTCACGGGATTGACGGTCGGAGATGTCTTCGGCCCCGGCCGCTCCGGCTCGACCGGCGACTTCGGTGCGGTGGGAAGCACCTTGGCGCCGGCGGCATGTGCGGCCTCGCCCGTCGTTGCATACATCGCAACATGAGCCGGCTGCGTCTTGGCGCGGTTCCACGGCCCGTGATCGACGATCACCATCGCAGCAATCGTCAAGCCGGCCACGATCAGCGCAATCACGCCGGGATGGCGAAGCGCCGAGGACATGGAGTTTGCGAAACGATCTGTTGCCATCGAACGACCCGTGCTGTTTCCTCTCGCGGGTTAACTCAAACGCATCCTGCGAGTTCCACCTTTCGCTTAAGCAAGTTCCGAGCCACTGCGCGGAACTGATCGTCCCGATACGATCACTTTTTCACGTCGGGGCGCGCGTCGCCGACGAAGCTGTCCCGGTTCGGCATTTTGACAGCCGAAAGCGATTTGGCATCGAGTGTCGCATCGGTTCCCACCAGCCCGTTCAGGTTCAGGGCATAGGCGGACACCGCATAGACGTCCTCGTCGCTCAGCGACTGCGGCGCGTTCTGCGGCATGGCGCGGCGGATATAATCGAACAGCGTCGGTGCATAGGGCCAATAGCTGCCGACGGTGCGGATCGGCCTGGCCGTCCCGATCGTGCCCTGCCCACCGGCGAGCCGGTCACCCAGGCCACCCTCGCCTTTATCGCCATGGCAGGAAGCACATTGCTGGGCGAACACCTCGCGCCCATGGCTGACCGAACCGCCGCCCTTCGGCAGATTGCTGCCGTCACGTCCGACATCGATATTCCAGCCCGCGATCTCCGCAGCCGTCGCAGCGCGACCGATGCCATAAGGGCTTTGCGCCTGTGCTTCGCTCGCGAAGGCACCCAGCGCGATTGCGACGGCGACGCCGCAGCTCTCACGCCAACGCATTGGTCACCTCGCCGTCGGCCGCGATGCGCCAGGGCCAGATCGCGTTGTTGTGGTAGAAATAGTTCTCGCCGCGCACCGCGAGCAGCTCGGCCAGCGTCGGCTGCACATAGCCGGTCTCGTCGACGGCTCGGCTCTGGATCACGGCCGGCTTGCCGTCCCATTGCCAAGGCAGGCGGAAGCGCGTGAGGGCGCGCGTCAACACCGGCTCCTGCAATCGCGCCTCCTGCCAGCTCTTGCCGTCATCGACCGACACCTCGACACGTTTGATCTTGCCATGTCCGCTCCAGGCGATGCCGGTGATCTCGTGGAAGCCAGGCGCGCTCAGGCGATGACCGCCCGAGGGACGCGTAATGATCGACTTCGCTTCCATGTAGAAGGAAAATTCGCGCGCCGTGCCGTCAGGCAAGAGATCGGTGTATTTCGAGGTCTCTTCGCGCGAATAAGTGGGCTCCGCGGTCACGTGCAGGCGGCGCAGCCACTTCACGCTCATATTGCCTTCGAAGCCCGGCAGGAACAGCCGCACGGGATAGCCCTGCTGCGGACGCAACCGCTCGCCGTTCTGGCTGTAGACCAGAAGGGCATCCTCGAGGCATTTCTCGATCGGAATACTGCGCGTCAGCGCGGCGGCGTCAGCGCCTTCGGCGACGACCCATTTGGCGTCCGGTTTCAATCCGGCCTCCTGGAGCACGAGCTTCAGGCTCACACCGGTCCATTCGGCGCAACTCACCAGACCCACGAGGTCCGACGCCGTCTTGCCATAGGGCTTGGTGTAACCAGGATTGCCGGAGCATTCGAGGAAGTGGATGCGCGACTCCGACGGGAAGCGCCTGAGATCGTCCATCGTGAAGATCAGGGGCCGTTCGACGAGGCCGTGCAGCATCAACCGATGCTGCGCCGGATCGATGGTCGGAACACCGCCATGATGCCGCTCGTAGAACAGTCCATTCGGCGTGATGATGCCGTCGAGCTCCTGCAATGGCGTCCGGCTGGAGGCCGATATGTACTGCTTGAGAGTCTTCGAGATGTTCTTGACGACATCCTTCTCGAACGGTGACGGGGCGCCATAGGGCTGGGCTCCCATCGGCTCGCCCGGCGCCTTCATCCATTCGGGAATGTTGGGCGGAAGATTGTCCGTCTCCGCCGCGGCCGACGCACCAGCGCCCAGAACGGCGCCGCCCGCCACCGCGGTGCCGCCTTGCAGGAAGCGACGGCGTGTTGTTCTCGCGGATTTTCCGGCGGCGTCGATCGTGCTGCTCATTGCGGATCCTCGGCTGAAGCGCGACCCGCATCAAACCCTCCGCGAAGGGCGTTTGCAATCCGTACCTATTTCAAAAACAGGCGATTTAGACCAGGACTGGTCTAGATCAACCGGCCGCAACAGCCATTCCGTTCTTCGCGACGCAAGACAGCTATCAGTTTCACTCGCCCGGTGCGATCGCGTTACTCGGCGTCGGGCGGTCGGTGATCTGTTGTCCGAACAGGCTGCCGATCAGCTCGACCGCAGTGCGCGCGGTGCGACCGCGCTCGTCCAGGAACGGGTTGAGCTCGACGATGTCGACCGATCCGACCACGCCGGAATCATGAAGCAGCTCCATGATCAGATGCGCCTCGCGATAGGTCGCTCCGCCCGGCACCGTGGTGCCGACTCCCGGCGCAACACACGGATCGAGGAAATCGACATCGAAGCTGACATGGAGCACGCCATCGCTCGCCTTGACGCGCTCGATGACGCGCCGGATCAGCACAGCGACGCCGAACTCGTCGATCTGGCGCATGTCGACAACCCTGATCCGGCGCGTGCGCATCAATTCCCTTTCGAGCTTATCGATCGAACGCGCGCCGAACAGGTCCAGCCTGTCGGGATCGATCGAGGCGCGCGGATCATCGCCGAGCAATCCGTCGAGGCCGGGCTCGCCACACAAGAACGCCGCCGACATGCCGTGCATGTTGGCGGTGATCGTCGTCTCGGGCGTGTTGTAATCGGCATGGGCGTCGAGCCAGAGCACGAACAGCTCGCGTCCGCACTCCTGCCAGTGGCGCGCCATGGCATTCACCGAACCCATCGACAATGTGTGATCGCCGCCGAGGAAGATCGGCAACGCCCCGGTCTGCGCGATCTCATGGCCTCTGCGGCTCAGCAGACGCGTCCAACGCTGGATTTCGCGATAGTGATTGGCTTTTTCGGGTGGCCTGTCGGCGAGGTCCCTGACCTCGGCCACGGAGAGATCGCCGTAGTCGACGACTTCCAAATCAAGGCCTTCGAGCAATGGCGCAAGGCCGGCGGTGCGCAGCGCTGCGGGGCCCATCAAGGTGCCGCGCTGCGAAGCTCCCATGTCGATGGGCGCGCCGAGCAAGGCGATGCGCCGGCCTTGATCCGTCATGATCCGATCGGTCACGGCAGTCTCCTGACATCCACACGGTCGTGGCAGCCTAGCAGAGATTCGTACCCGTCGTTTCACGGGTATTTCCCGGTGAAAAGACGCCGCGAGAGACGCCGTCCGGAACAAAATCCCGCGCGCCGCATTTCCCTTGCAAGGCCGGCACCCGCCGTACATTACGGCGCCTGTCGCGGATAGCCAAAGGTCTTCGGACCCGCTGTTCAAAACGAGCGCTCGCGCGGATAGCCAAAGGTGCCGGCCTGATTCACTTCGTCAGAAGCGGAGTTTACGAATTTGAGCACCGAAATTCCGCAGCCCCCGTCCCAGCCCGGCATGGCCGAGCGCGCCATCGACGCGGCGGCCGACGTCTCCCACACGATCGGTGAGGTCGCGGGAGGCTTGCGCGCCGCTGTCGACCGCTTGACGCATGTCATCGACGATGCTCGAAAGCCGGGTAAACCGCTCTCGACGGTCGCCGCAATCACACGTGAAGCGCCGCTCGCGAGCCTGTTCGTCGCCTTCCTGTTCGGGGTTGCCATCGCCCGCCGGCGTTAGCAATGAAGCCCGCGTGACGTTAGTCAGCTAGGCCGCGGTGACGGATCGGGGCCGCGGCAGGAATTGCCGTTCGAACGCCTCGGCAGGCATCGGGCGGCCGAAGAAATATCCCTGACCTTCCTCGCATCCCATGCTGATCAGGAAGTCGGCCGTGGCACGGTTCTCGATGCCTTCCGCCACGACAGTGAGCCCGAGCTGCTTGCTGAGACCGATGGTCGAGCCGACGATCGCGGCGTCGTCGGAATCGGCGAGCAGGTCAAGCACGAACGACCGGTCAATCTTGAGCCCATCGAGCGGAAACTTCTTCAGATAGCTCAGGCTCGCATAGCCCGTGCCGAAATCGTCGAACAGAACGCGGACGCCAAGCTGCTGGATCCGCTCGAACATGTCGAGCACGCGGCTTTCGTCATGCAGCAGGATATCCTCCGTGACTTCGAGCTCGAGCAGCGACGGCGTGAGCGCCGTCTCCGCGAGCAGCGCCGCAACGGAATGCGCGAGGTCGCCGGAGTCGAGCTGCGACGGCGAGAGGTTGATCGCGACGCGCACGCTGTTTCCGGACAATTCCCAGGCTCGCGCCTGCCGACAGGCGGTCTCCATCACCCAGTTCGCGATATCCGCTCGGACAGGGACGAGGTGTTGACCACCGGCATGAATTCCCCGGGCGAGACATAGCCGCGCACGGGATGCCGCCAACGGATGAGCGCTTCGGCTCCGAGCAGGCTGCCGTCGACCAGCCGAACCTGTGGCTGGTAGAACAGTTCGAACTCGCCGCGATCCGCGGCGAGCGCCAGTTCGCTCTCCAGCGTCAGCCGGTTCTCCAGCTCCTGCCTGATCGCACTCTCGAAGATCACGTGGCTGCCGCGCCGCGTCATCTTTGCTTTGCTCAGCGCCAGATGACCATTGCCGAGAAGATCGTCGGCGTTGTGCCCACCTTCCGGATAGACGGCGACGCCGATGCTGATCCTGACGCGATGTTGGCGCGCGCCCGTTGCGAGCGGCGCTTCGAACGCGCGCGCGATCCGCTCGGCAAACGCGACAATCGGCTCGCCAGCCTCCGTACAATCAAGCGCGATGGCGAACTCGTCGCCGTTCGAGCTGCGCGCAAGCACCGTGCCCTTCATGTCGCAATCATCGGCGTTGACGCTGACCTTGGCCGGGACCTTCAGCAACGTGTCCGAGCACGATGTTTACGGCCCCTGGTACAACGACCACATCAGGACCGCGAGCCTGACCGCCGATTACCGGCTCCAGGATCGCTTCGGCGGCACCAATTTCGCGACGCTGACTTACCGCCAGGGTCTCGACATCTTCGGTGCCTCGCATTTCGACGACGATCTGCTGTCGCGCGACGGCGCCGCGTCGAACTTCTCGGTGCTGAACCTCTGGTTCACGCGCTACCAGCCCCTCAACGACGCCTGGTCGCTCAAGCTGTCCGCCGCCAGCCAGACGGCATCGCGGCCGCTGTTCATTTCGCAGCAATTCTATCTCGGCGGCACGGCTTTCGGCCGGGGCTATGGCGCGGCCGAGATCAGCGGCGACAACGGTCTTGCCGGCTCGCTCGAGCTGCGCTTCGACCAGAAGCTCAATTTCCGCTACTGGACCGGCTATCAGCTCTACGCCTTTGGCGACGCTGGCGCAGTCTGGAACGACGGCTACCGCCTCAGCGACGGCCTGTCGCTGACATCGGCCGGAGCCGGCGTGCGGTTCTTTCTGCCGGATGATCTTCAAGCCGATCTCGGCGTAGCCGTCCCCTTGAGCTACCGGGCTCCAGACAACGAGCGCCGCAGCCTACGCTTGCTGTTCACCCTCTCGAGCGCATTCCGGCTCTGCCCCGAACGCGGCAGGGGCGGCTGCCTCTAGCTGCCGCGCTCTGAGCACACCCGGCATGCGGCCCTTTTGCGGCCTTGCTCACAGACTTGCCTAAATTTAATCCCGTAACCTGCTCACGATCGCTCGATCCGGGGGCTTCCAGTGACCATTTTCAGTCGAAAGTGATTGGGACGGAACCATGAAGAGGGTGCTTGCAATCCTGGCTTTTCTCTGCGTGCTCGGCGTCGGCCAGTATTTCGTGGTCAGCCGGTTCGCGATCCGACACGAGGTTCTGACCCTGTTCGATGCCGCGCGCCAACGGCCGATCTCGGTCGAAATCGCGGTGCGGCGCGACTACGAGACCAAAGCCAATCTCGGGCTCTGGAAGCTCCCGCTCGCCCTCATCAGCAATGGCAACACCGTCAAGGCGACCGAGTATTCCTTCCTCGCCAACGTGCTCGCGGCGCGCGGTTATCTCGTTGCCAGCATCCAGCAGGACCTGCCGAGCGATCCGCCGTTGATGACCCATGTCGGTCAGCAATATGTCGGGCGGCGCGAGGTCTATATCCGCTGCGAGGCCAACATCCTTTTCACCCTGGCCGAACTGAAGCGACGGCAGGAAAACACCGACTACGACCACATCACCCTCGTCGGCCATTCCAACGGTGGCGACGTCTCGATGTATGTCGCCCATCAGCACCCGGAGATCGTGTCAAAGGTGATCACGCTCGACAATCTGCGGGTGCCCTTCGTGCTCAGCGACAACCTGAAGATCTTGTCGTTCCGCTCCAAGGATCCGCATTTCCAGACCGACCCGGGCGTGCTGCCGACGCCTGAAGAGGCCAAAGCGCGCGGCATCGACATCGTCCACACCGGTGCTCAGCACACCGAGATGAGCGATCGCGGTCCCGATGCGGTCAAGGAGAAGATCCAGGCGACACTCGACCGCTTCCTGCGTGACAGTGCCAGCAGCTCGCTCGCGCCGGCTGACACCAGAAGCCCGATGATCATGAACCCCGGCGACTACTAGCCGGGCCCCCTTTGCGGCAGATCAAGGCAGCTCCAGGCTGGCGACGATACGAAGGGTCTCACCATCCCGGAGAGGCACGTGTCGCACTCCATCGAAAGCCTCGATACGAAACGTCTCGATACGGCAGGCCTTGGCCTGCCAGCTGCGAGGATACCGGCATTCGCGCGGCATCTCTATCGTGCAACCCGCAAGCTGCTGCGGTCGATCATCGCCCGCATCGATCTCTCGCAATTTCCAGGATCGTGCTGCGGCTGAGCGCGGCATCACGCAGGATCAATTTGCGGGCACGCGGCGCACACCGGAACTCAGGACTTTCCCTTGCCGGGCTGCATGAAACTGCCGGTCATCTGGCGCATGTGGTCGCCGGCGCTGGTGAACTGGCTGCGCAGGAAGTCGGACTGGATTCGCATCGCTTCCTGAAGGTCGGTGGCATGCACGAGCTTGCGCGCGTGCTCGAACGCCGACTTCATGTTCTGCTCAGTGAACGCGAGCGCCTGCTTGGACACTTCGGTCCCCGCTCCGGGAACCGACGTCATCGACTTGGTGGCAGCTTCGAAAAACATGCCGAATGCCTGTTCCGCCTGGTCGATCGTCTTTTCGGCCAGGTCGCGCAGTTCGGCCGGGACTTCGAGCTTCGGTTCGATCATGGTCATACTCCTCCCCGTTTTTCCCAACTGAATACCACACTTGCCGGACCGCATTCCAGCGGCAGCCTGGGCGACAAACGTCGCCCGGCGGTCCGCTCCGGCAGGAAAACGAAGGACGAGGCGTAAGGCCGGCCCGCGGCCCGGGGTCAGGACAGGGGGTGCTCGGGGAGGGTTTCTTCGGTGCCGAGGTCTTCGACCAGCTTGATGACCTCGAAACGCTGTCGAGGCCCGAGCTTCAGGAACGCGCGAAGCAGGCGCAGGCTTTCAACGGTGCTGCTTGCAGGCGCGCCGAGCTTAAGGTGCAATTCAGCCGCGAAATTGAGGTTTTTCATCTCGCACCTATGACAAGCATCGGCCCTCGTGATCAGACGTCGAGGTCTCGCTCGAGAACCGAACACCATGACCGGACGCCATGGTGACCCTGAGATCTCGGACGGGGCACCCGGTAGTTTAACACGCTGAACCACATATCCATACGGACTGGCTCAACCGAACAGGTTGCAATTATGTCAAGAAACAACCCTTCCGGCAAGCCCAACCGTCACCGTAGGGATGCTCCGTCCGCATCGCACCACGGCAATTCCGGATAACAGGAATATGCACCGTCGTCACCCACCTGCGTCAAGAAGCGGCATCACTCACGCACACGGCCTCGATCGCTGTCAATCGGTGCAGCGTTTCGCCGTGTTTCCGGTGTGAACGAGGCCAGATTAAAGTTTCGTCACGTATACACGTAATTGTTGAGTCCGACCTCGGCGGTTGTATCGTCGGCGAAATGAACGTCGGGCCGCGCAGCCGGCCTGCAGCGTCTTGATCCGTCCGCCAGTGAAGCCCCCTTGAGCTGTCCGGCTTGGACGCGGTTCCCCGGACCAGGGTTCATCGGTCCGAAGATGTCTCCGCCAATGAACCGTCGTTCAAGGTTGAACGACCAAGCGGTTGCGAAGCGGCCACGCAGACCACGGGCGCCATGGCTGACGGACTTCTCGTTTCGGGCGCGCCTCAGCACCAAAGGACGACAGCATGCTTTCCCGCTGCGATCTCATCAAGGGCGGCGCGGTCGCGCTTCTCACTTTCTCGATACAAGGCGCATGGGCGCAGGAGACCAGGATGAATCTGTTCAAGATCGTCACCATCAAGGACGAAATCGTCGTCGGATTGTCGGCGGCGGAGCTCCAGGCGCTCGGCGGCAACGATGCGAGCGCGGTTGCGCACGCGCTGGCGCAGAAGGGCGATCTCACGGTCTGGCAGTACAACGTGCATCGCGGCCCGAACGGCGAATTGCAACAGGCGCCGACCGCGAAGATCGGGCTCTTGGCCAACGCGTCTCTCCGTGTCGAGCCCTACACGACGCCTTACCAGATCGTGCCGCATCCGTAACAAGCGGCCCGGGCGCGCCTGCGGCGAGATCGCAGGCGCACCACTACTCTCAACGCTGCCTGGCGCGCTGAACCCCGCCTTCCGTCGCAAAGCCGTAGATCAGCGCCAGCCGGTCCAGGCATTCGCGAAAGCGCCGTGCGAAATAGTCGTTCCAGCGCTGCGCACGGACAGCGCGCCGCTCCCCGATCTGATCCATGGTCAGCCCCAGCACCAGGACGTCGTGCACCAGCGCGGCGCCGTCGGTACCGAGTTCGCGCTCGACCCGGTTGAGGCGCAGCACAGCCTGGCGCTGGTCCTCGGTGACGGGCTCGCGCGAGCGCGTGCCATCGACATATTCGCGCGTCGGGTCTACCGCCTGGGGCCCGCGCTCCGCCCTCTCCCAGTCGTTCTGGAAGGCGCGCCCGCCGCGATACTGCGCCTCGTCGATCTGGTGATGCGCGTGCAACCGGCCGAGCGGATCGCCGCGGATCGAGCGGACGGCGACGATCTTCTCGCCGGCATCGAGCGCCAGCGGATTGTCGACCTCGACCTCCGCCACCTCTGCATTGAACGGCACCTCGCGCGATCGCCGATCGTAGATTCCAGTCAATCTGTAGGACTTGTTGCGTCGTGCACCTGCCACTCGGATACTCCTCGCAAAATTGAACGAATAGCGGTCCCGTCAGGCGGCGGAGATCAGCCTCAGGACGACGGGACCGGCGGCGCGAACGGACGCAGCCTCAGACCTTCGCGTCAGGCGGGCATGCGGCGTGCAATAGCTGGAGCCCGGCTGGCGCGGATGGCCGCAGAAGGCGATCCGCTCCTCCTCCTTGTCGCCGCCATAGGGATAGCGGCAATCGTCGCGCCCGAGTTCGCCCAGCGCGACCAGGCGGGGCTGGACGCCGACACAGCGCAACTTGACCCGCGCGGGTTTCATTGCGGATTTCGGTGGCAAGTTCAGGTTCGGTACCGCCGGACGGGGCGGCCCGATGAGACAGGTTCCTGACGGCAAGGACGGCACGATCGATGGACTCATCATCCGCGCCGGTGCCGCGAGTCCCAGCCGCTTGGCGCGGCCGGCCACCGCATTGCGTGTGTAAGCCGTTCCAAACCTTCCGTTTATCTGTCTTCCGATCTCCGCATAAGACATTCCCTTGAGAAAATAGTCGCGAAGCGCGTCGGAGTGCTCCGACGGCCAATGACCCGGTTCCATGCTGCTGTCCTGTGATGCGACTCCTCCGATCGCTCGATCGCGAGGCGGATCCTACATCCCGGTATTCCGAAGCAACTGTCAAGCGACAATTCTGATATTCATAATTGCATCAATTCCGAATTTCGGATTACAAGAGGCCGAACGATGGGCAATCGAGGGAATCACCATGTTGGACGTTGCAATGATCGAGCGGGGCCTGGAGAAGACGGGCAAGAGCAAGGGCGGCCTGGCGGCGGCCATGGGCGTGCGGCCCGGCGCGGTGTCGGAGATCCTGGGCGGCGAGCGCTTGGTGAAGGCGTCCGAAATCATTCCGATCATGGAATATCTTGAGCTCAATCTCGCGCCGATCATGGGCCGTGTCGGGGCCGGCGCGGTGATCGAGCCCGATTATGAACAGGTTCCCCCGGAAGGCCTCGGCGATATCGCGCTGCCGTTCCCGATCATGGAAGAGACCGTCGCCTTCGAGATCGTCGGCGATTCGATGCTGCCCAAATACGAGAGCGGCGACGTGATCGTGGTCTACAAGGACCAGCGCCATCCGCTGTCGAGCTTCTACGGCGAAGAGGCCGTGGTCCGACTCAAGACCGGCGAGCGCTATTTGAAGACCATCGAGCGGGGCAAGTCGCCCTCCGTCGTCAACCTCACCAGCTTCAACGCCAAGCCGATCGTCGGCGTCAAGCTCGAGTGGTTCGGCGAGATCTGCCTGTCCATGCCCAAGGGCCAGCTCGAGCGGCTGCGCGCCAAGTCGGCACGCCCTCGCAAGAAGAGCAAATAGGCGCCGACTTCCGATTTTTGGAAATCATCCTTGACTTAATTCTGTTTTTCGGAAATACTCTGCCGCGCTCCCGGTTACGGGGCGCGGCAGGATCGTTTCATGCAGTATTTCGTCGTGATGATCGACTATGGGCGGCACGGACGCGAGGCGGTCGTCGATCACAAGGCGCGAGGTCATCTCCCGCGTCGCTTCGGGTGAATACCGAAACATCTCGTTCATCCACGAAATCGCGGAGAATGCGGTGGCGGACGTGACCGAGGCGATCCTGACCGAGGCCGCCCTCCCCCAGGTTCCGCCTGAAGAAGTCGACCTCCAGGCCATCCGCCTCGATCACGCCCGCGACCAGCGCAAGCATGAGAAGACGTGACGCAGGTCCAAACGGCCTGCGTCACTGTCCGGCCGGCGATCACACCGTGAGGACGGTCGAGCCCGTAGTCTTGCGCGCGGCGAGATCGGCATGCGCCTTGGCGGCGTCCTTCAACGGATAGGTCTGGTGCACCTCGATCTTGACTGCGCCAGACTTCACGACGTCGAACAGCTCGTTCGCCATCGCGACCAGGGCCTCGCGCTTGGCAGCGTAGGTGAACAGCGTCGGACGGGTGACGTAGAGCGAGCCCTTCTGCGCGAGCAGGCCGAGATTGAGCGGCTCGACAGCACCGGAGGACGCACCGAACAGCGCGGCAACACCGAGCGGCGCAAGACAATCCAGCGACTTCAGGAACGTGTCCTTGCCGACGGAATCATAGACCACCGGCACCTTCTTGCCGCCCGTGATCTCGTCGACGCGCTTCACGAAATCCTCGCGCGTGTAGATGATCACATGATCGCAGCCATGTGCCGTGGCGAGCTTTGCCTTCTCGTCGCTGCTGACGGTGCCGATCACCGTCGCGCCGAGATGTTTTGCCCACTGGCTCAAGATGAGACCAACGCCGCCGGCCGCGGCATGGAGCAGGATGGTGTCGCCGGCCTTCACGCGATAGGTCTGCCGGATCAGATATTGGGTGGTGAGCCCCTTCAGCATCATAGCCGCCGCGGTCTTGTCGTCGACGCCGTCGGGCAGCTTCAACAGCCGGTCGGCCGGGATCAACCGCGCCTCGGAATAGGCACCGAGCGGCGAGGCGCCATAGGCGACGCGATCGCCCGGCTTCAGATCGGTGACACCAGAGCCGACTTCCTCGACGATTCCGGCCGCCTCGCTGCCAAGACCACTCGGCAATTGTGCCGGATACACGCCGGAGCGATTGTAGATGTCGACGAAGTTGAGACCGACGGCAGTGTGACGGATGCGCGCCTCGCCAGGTCCGGGCTTGCCGACACTGACCTCCTCCCAGACCAGGACTTCAGGACCGCCGGTCTTGTGAAAGCGAATGGCATGCGTCATGGGCGTTGCTCCCTTATTGTTGCAGTGAAGGTCCGTGGAAAACGGATCGGCCAGTGAAATAGGAATTCGGTCGGCCCGTTACAGTACAGAGACGTAACAAGAATGTCACAGCGAACGACAAAGGCTCGCAGTTCCGCCTCTGTTCGAAAGAGTTGATGACGGTCATGGTGCGCCCGGCGGTAGGTTTCGCACGGGGTTTGGTGGTCGCCTGCGAAGGAGAGCCGAGATGCCAGCTTATGTACAGCATCATCAGGACATCGAAATCGCGCCTGTAATTTGTCCTGCCTGCATGGGGTTCCTGCCGATGTACGTTCGCGAGGTCGAACCGCATTGGGGCCTTGCCAAGATCGACTTCGTCTATGAATGCGCGGACTGCGGCGCTGAAGTCCGGCAGACCATCCGCAAGCCGGAGCTGCGGCACTGACCGCCGTCGGCGCCCCCCTCAAGTATTTGCGTTAAGCGGAAAAAACGCCGTCCGCGCGGGTCTGATGCCTCCCAAACGAGGCTTGTTCTTTGCCGGGAACGCAGGCAGAACAAGCCTCAAGCAAGACCTTTGGGAGCGCCCTTTCGTGGCTGAACAGAAGGCCTCGACCTCGATCGAGGCAGTGGAGAGCGGCCTCGCCGCGCAGGGCTATATCGCGAGCCGGCAGATCGCGACCGCCGTCTATTTGTCGCAGCAGATCGAGAAGCCGATCCTGGTCGAAGGCCCCGCGGGCGTCGGCAAGACCGAGCTTGCCAAGGCCGTTGCGGCCTGGCGCGGCATGAAGATGATCCGCTTGCAATGCTACGAAGGCCTCGACGAGGCCAAGGCGCTCTACGAGTGGAAATACGCCAAGCAGCTTCTCTACACCCAGATCCTCAAGGACAAGCTCGGCGAAGTCCTCGGCGGTGCGCAGACGCTGCACGCGGCGCTCGAGCAGCTCCACGATTTCGGCGACGTCTTCTTCTCCAAGGAGTTCGTCGAGCCCCGACCACTGCTCCAGGCGCTGGAGCAGCCGGGCGGCTGCGTGCTGCTGATCGACGAGATCGACAAGTCGGATGCCGAATTCGAATCGCTGCTGCTGGAAATCCTCTCCGATTTCCAGGTCACGATTCCGGAGCTCGGCACGGTCGCGGCAATCACGCCACCGACCGTGATCCTCACCTCGAACAGCGAGCGTGACCTCGGCGACGCCCTGAAGCGTCGCTGCCTGCATCTGCATATCGGCTTCCCCGAGCAGCGGCTCGAAGAACGCATCGTCGAGAGCCGCGTCTCCGGCATCTCGCAGGCGCTGCGCCGGCAGATGGTCGGCTTCATCCACGAGATCCGCTCGCTCGACCTGAAGAAGCTGCCTTCGGTCAGCGAGACCATCGACTGGGCGCGCGTTCTGGTTCTACTTCAGGCCTCGGAGCTCGATACGGACATCGTCAAGGACACGCTTAATGTGCTCCTGAAATACGAGGCCGATATCGAGGCAGCAACGCCGCAAATTACGACCTTCATTGCCAAGGCGGCACGGTCCAACGTCTTCGGTTGACGCCGATGCGCGAGAACCTCCATCGTTTCTTTCGGGCGGCGCGCGGTGCCGGCGTGCATGTCTCGCCCGCCGAAAGCATCGATGCGATGCGCGCGGTCCAGCAAGTCGGCTTTGCCGACCGGGCCATCCTGCGCGATGCGCTGCTCCTGACGCTCGCCAAGTCGCAGGACGAGAAGCTCGCCCTCGGCGACTGCTTTGATCTCTTCTTCAGCCAACCAGAGCCGCGGCAGGATCAACCCGAGGCCGACGACAACGACGACGCCTCGCAGGACGCGGATCAGACACCCTCACCCAGCTCGGCCAGCGAAGCAGGCGAAGGCCAGCCTTCCGAAGGATTAGGCCCGCTTGCGCAGATGCTGCTGTCGCAGGATCGCAACGCGATCGCAGCCGCGATCGCAAGCGCTTCCGGTGCGGCTTCGCTGTCCGACATCCGCTATTCGACTCAGCGCGGCATCTTTTCCAGCCGCATCCTCGACGCCATGGGCCTTCAGCGCCTGCGCGACGATCTCGATGCGCTCACCGCGACCAATCCGTCGCTGGCCGAGCGTCTGCGCGGCGCGCTGGACGCGTTGCGCGAAGCAGTCCGCGACACCGTCTCGCAAGGCCTTGCGCTCTATGCCCGCGAGGAGGCCGAAAACCTCCGCAACGAGATCCTGCGCAACGCGCCTCTCGCCCGCATCGAGCGGCGCCAGGTCGCGGAGATGCGCGCTCTCATCCGCCAGATCGCGCGGCGCCTGCGCGAGCGCTACTCGAAGCCGCGCAAGCGTCAGCGCCGCGGCCATCTCGACGTGCGTCGCACACTGCGCCGCAACGCGGCCTGGGGCGGCGTGCCCTTCCTCACCGCGTGGAAGCGCAAGCATCGCGATCGGCCGAAGATCGTCGCCATCTGCGACGTCTCAGGCTCGGTCGCGCAGGTCTCCGATTTCTTCCTGCTCCTGATCCACTCGCTGCACGAGGTGGTCGACGACGTCCACTCCTTCGCCTTCTCCTCACATCTGATCGAGGTCAGCGAGATCCTGGAAAAGAAGTCGCCGGAAGAGGCGATGGCCGAGATCATGTCCAAGGTCGGCTTCGGCTCATCCGACTACGGCTCCTCTCTCGTCGATTTCGAGAAGGAGTTTATGAGCACGCTGACGCCGCAGACCACGGTGATCGTGCTCGGTGACGCCCGCAGCAACAATCTCGACCCGCGCGCCGACATCCTGCGCCGCATCTCCGAACGCTCGAAGCGCGTGGTCTGGCTCAATCCCGAAGGACGGCTCGCCTGGGGCTTCGGTGATTCCGAGATGCCGCGCTACGCGACCTTCTGCACTGTCGTGCGCCAATGCGCCACCGCACAGCAGCTCGAACGCGCCGTGTCCGACATCGTGGCGACTTATCAGTAGACGGCAATCACGTCCGCCGCTGGCGTCAGGCGGCAGTCAGCTCGGCCTGGACGAGGTTGCACTCCCGAAAGTGATGCGCAATTTCGTCGAGCGCGCGCTGCTCCCATTCCTGGGCCTGCGCGAGCCAGAACGCCCGTCGCTCCGAATCCAGCGCCGCGCGCTCTCGGCAGAGGAATTCCTGACTACGAATTGCCATCAGCCTGTTCATGCACTCACACTCCTGTCGTGTGAAGCCAATCCCCTGCGAATCAACGTAGCAGAGTCCAGTCAGAGTCCAATCGCCCTCGCTTCACGATTTCTGTGCATATCGCGACGCGCAATGGGACAGTGATGCTTCCCGTGCACTGCGGTAACTCTCGCCGCAGGATCAAGCGCACATCATCAATTAGTGATCGGAGAGCGGGACGATTTTCGTACGCAAACGATCTTAACTGTTGTGGCGCAATGAAGTGCGGCAATTCGTGAAGAGAGGTTCTAAACAGCTTACCGAATTCCCGACTCATTGTCGTCGCATGGTGTTCATGCGGTGCCGCTAACAGGGACGCGCGAACTTGGACTATCGCTTGAGGCAACATGAGCAACGACATCGACTTCGATCTTTCGCCGGACCAATGGGAAGCGCTGAAAGCGCTTCGCAACCCGGTGTCGAATGGTCGCCTCTCGAAGGCCTATCTCGTCGAAGGTCTCGTCAAGCTCGGTCTCGTTGTTGTCAATGACGGCGTACCTTCGATGACGCCAACCGGACGCAAGGTGCTGGTGCGCGGATCGTGCCGGCTACTGGATCTCGTGGCGTGACGAGACTGTCCGCGCGCAACGGCTCTGCATGATCGCCTGAAGAATAATCTTTTGCGTTCCCGCTGACGGCGCGTCGCGGGGACGACCTCAACCCGCCAACGTAACGATCAAAGGTCCATTTCGGGTTGCGACGACCGTGTGCTCGTACTGAACGGTAGGCGCCTCGGGGCTGCTGTAGAGCGTCCATGGATCGTCATCGCCGTTCTCGGCCCACTCCGCGCCAAGCGACAGGAACGGCTCGACGGTAAACACCAGACCATCGCTCATGATGCGGCGCTCGGAGCGATCGGGCCATGTCGCGATCTCCGTCGGCTCCTCGTGGAGCGACAAGCCGACACCGTGACTGGCTAGGTTCTTGACGAGCATGTAGCCGTTTTTCCGCGCAAACGTCCCGATGGCCTGGCCGATGCCGGCAATCGGTTTGCCGGCTCCGACCTGCCGCAGCCCCGTCCACATCGCCCGCCGACCATCCCTGCAAAGACGTTCGATCGAACGGGTCACGGGCGGAACGGCGAATGAGGCGCCTGTATCGGCAAAGAAGCCGCCCTTCTCGGCCGAGACGTCGATGTTGACGAGGTCGCCACGCTCGATCCGCCGGGCACCCGGGATGCCATGAGCGATCTCTTCGTTCACGCTGATGCAGGTTGCGCCAGGAAAGGCATAGGCCAGTTCCGGCGCCGAACGCGCTCCAGCGGCCTCAAGGACCTCTCGTCCGATCCGGTCGAGTTCGGCGGTGGTCATGCCGGGCTCGAGGGCTTTCCCCATCGCCTCAAGGGCATTGGCGACGATACGCCCGACCTCTTTCAGACAAATCAGATCGTTCTCATTCGAGATTGTCATATCAAGCTCTCGCGAAAGCCGGGACATAGCTGTTGCGATGCCGACTTGCAAACGGAAGAGCGCGCGCAAGAATCCCGGATTATGCGGCGCGCTGGATGACTTCCAGAACCAAGCCGCGACAATCTGGCACGGTTGTTGCTCCTTTTTGAGGTCCAAGACGTCAAACCGGGGGAGTCCACCATGTCGACCATCACCGCGGCACCTACCGCCGAGCCGAAGCCGCTCTACACCTCGCTGTTCGTCCAGGTCCTCGCCGCGCTGGTGCTTGGCGTCATCCTGGGGATGGCCGTTCCGGACTTCGCGATCGGGCTCAAGATCCTCAGCGATGCCTTCCTGAAGCTGATCTCGATGATCGTGGCCCCGATCGTGTTCTGCGTCGTCGTGCACGGCATTGCCGGCGCCGGTGACCTCAAGAAGGTCGGCCGGGTCGGCGTCAAGGCGCTGGTCTATTTCGAGGTCATGACGACCGTCGCCCTCGTGGTCGGCCTGCTGCTCGCCTATCTCTTCGGCCCCGGCCACGGCATGAACATCGATCCCTCGACGCTCGACGCCAAGGCGCTCAACACCTATGCCGACAACGCGCACAAGCTGTCCGGCGGCGGCATCGGCGCCTTCCTGATGAACGTGATCCCCAGCACCTCGTTCGATGCGCTGTCGCGCAACGACGTGCTCCAGGTGCTGTTCTTCGCGGTCCTGTTCGGTGTCGGACTTGCGCTCGTCGGCGGCGAGAAGGGCGCGCTGGTCACGTCGATCATCGACGCTGCCTCCGCCGTGTTGTTTCGAGTCATGGGGCTGATCGTGCGGGTCGCGCCGCTCGGCGTGCTCGGCGCGGTCGCCTATACCGTCGGCAAATACGGCGTCGGCTCACTGAAGCAGCTCGTCTCGCTGGTGATGCTGTTCTACGTCTCGGTCGGCATCTTCGTGCTGGGCGTGCTCGGCGGCGTGATGGCGCTCGCCGGAATCAACATCCTCAAATTCCTCGCTTACTTGCGAGAAGAGCTGACCATCGTGCTCGCGACCGCGTCCTCCGATGCCGTGCTGCCGCAGATCATGAAGAAACTGGAGCGGATGGGCGTGAAGGATTCCGTGGTCGGCCTCGTCATCCCGACCGGCTATTCCTTCAACCTCGACGCTTTCTCGATCTACCTGACGCTCGCCGTCGTCTTCATCGCGCAGGCGACCAACACGCCGCTGTCCTTCGGCGACCTCCTGCTGGTGCTCGGCGTCTCGCTCATCACGTCGAAGGGCGCGCACGGCGTGCCGGGTTCGGCGATCGTGATCCTGGCCGCGACGCTCAACGCGGTGCCGAGCATTCCCGCCATCGGCCTCGTGCTGGTGTTGTCGGTCGATTGGTTCATCGGCATGGCCCGCGCCCTCGGCAACCTCGTCGGCAATTGCGTGGCGACGGTGGTGGTAGCCGCCTGGGAAGGCGATCTCGACCGCGCCAAAGCGGCCAAGGTGCTGGAGGGCGGCGAACTGGTGGACGTGACGGCGGGGTAGCGCCCGCGGATCAGTCATCCCACCGGAGGAGTGGCGTTCCATACGCCCTCCTCCAGACAGACAGGAAGCGCGGAAACCAGGAGTGCGCCACGGCGCCCTTATAGGCCCAGGTGCGATACTTCAGCCCCTGCCCCGAGATCAGCTCCTGATAGCCGCCATGGACCTCGGTCGCGGTCCGAATGTCCTTCAATATTCCCTGCGCGCAAGCCCGATAGGTATCGCTGCCTGAGGCTTCATCAAAATCCAGCATCCGATCCGCGAATTCGACATTGAATGTCGGCCACGACGAACGCCCCTGATAGGCCGGCGCCGCGATCTTGTGGATCATCTTGTTCCGTGGATTATCCGCCGACACCAGGAAGTGGAACGTGCTGGGGATGCGAAATCGCGGCTCGGCGATGATCAGATCCGTCGTAGCCGCAAACAGCGCCCGCTCGCTGGCATCGTTCATGGCCCAGAAACCGCGATGCACGCTGACGAAATCCAGGGCCACCAAGGACACCGGTGCGCCCGCCGGGCCTTCAAGCGAATGCCTGATATAGCCGTCCTTGCCGAACAAACGGAGCAGATCTCGCTTGTACTGCGCAAGGTCGCGACCGAGCAGCCGCTTAACTTCGTTCTCGTCGACGATCCCGAGCTGCACGCCCCACACGAACGTCGTGTAGACGCAGGCGTTGGTGACGAAGCGCCTGCGCTCGGCCCGCGTATCCGTTGCCGCGGAGCGAGGCCCGCCGGCATCGCACAGCAGATACCTGGTGCCGTCAGCGTCGAACGGCTCAAGCTCACTCGCGAGCTGAAGGATCGCGCGCTTCATGTCGACGCTATATTCGGCCAGCAACAGGCGGCCGGCATGTGCGCATTGCGACATCGCCAGATAGGAAGACGCTCTCTCGTCGGCACCTATCATCTGCTGGAGACCGGCGAGAATGCCGAGCAGCGTGTCAGAGGGCCGCGAGAAATAATTCACGCCGAGGTACCGCCCGCGCCCCGCAGGAACGATCGTCGTCGTGACCACGTCGGCGCGAACCGCCTCCAGCAGGAGGCGAACGCTCTTTTCGAGCAGGCGAGCCCGACGGACCGCGTCCTGCGCATCCATGATGGTTTCAGGATCGAGAACGTCGGGGTAAAACCAGGCGAAGTCCCGCGGGTAATAGGCGGAAGCGTGCGGCGCTCCCGTGACGAGGAAGGCCTCGGTCACCGAAAAGGCACTGTCCATCGAGTGCCGGTAGAGATCCTCGATGTCCGACAACGCATGATGCGATTGTCTCAGGAAGCGATCACCGAGAAAATTGACCGCCTGAAGAGCGTTGGCGACAAAGGTCGCAGCCATCCCCTGGTAGAACCGGTTCTCACGTTGTGATGGAAAAGAGATGTCGCTGTTCATGTGCGTCAATCGGCTGATGTCTCGTGACCCCGTGATGGCGGCCACCATTTTAAACATGACTGATTCGTATCTCTACCCGGTGACTTGCGGGCTTCGGGCGATCAGTTCGCGCCGGCACGGCCCTCCTGCGGCCTGAAATTCTCGATCACCCGCAGCAGCACGCGCGCGCCGGCATCGGCATCGGCGAGCTCGACGTGCTCGTCCGGGTGGTGGCTGATGCCGCCGCGGCAGCGGACGAAGATCATGCCGACATCGGCGATATCGATCATCGCCATGGCGTCGTGCCCTGCCCCGCTCGACAGCTCGAACACCGACGCGCCTTCGGCGGCGATCGCCCGCGCGATCTGATCCTTCAGCCAGGGGGCGCAAGGCGCGGTGCGGTTCTCGTGAGTGACGTCGAGCTGAAGCGCCAATTGCCGGCGTTTTGCAATCGCCTCGATCTGGCGGACGACGTCGGCGACCGCGCGCTTGCGATGCATGTCGGTCGATGCCCGCATGTCGATGGTGAACGACACTTCGCCCGGGATGACATTGGTCGCGCCGGGCCTCGCCTGGATATAGCCGACCGTGCCGACCAGCCCGCCCGCGTCGGTGCTGCAAAACTGCTCGATCGCGCCGATGCATTCGGCCGCGCCGGCGAGCGCATCACGGCGCAGCGCCATCGGCACGGTGCCGGCGTGACCGGCCATGCCGGTCAGCCGCGCAGCGAGCCGTGTCGCGCCCGCAATCGCAGTGACGACACCGACGGGCAGGTTCTGCGCTTCCAGCACCGGGCCCTGCTCGATGTGCAATTCGAGATAGGCGAGCAGTTCGCGCCGGGCCCGCGCGGCCGCGCCGATGTGATCGGGATCGAGGCCGAACGCGACGAGCGCATCGCGCATCGACACGCCGTCGCGATCGCGCGTGTTCAGGACGCCCTCGTCGAAGGTGCCGGCCACCGCCCGGCTTCCGAGCAGCGTCGAGGCGAAACGTACACCCTCTTCATCGGCAAAGCCGATCACCTCGATCGCGAACGGCAGGCGCTTGCCGCGGCGGTTGAGATCGGCGACGCAGGCGATCGCCGTGATCACCCCCAGCGGCCCGTCCCATTTGCCGGCATCGCGCACCGTGTCGTAGTGCGAGCCGAGCATCAGGCAGGGCGCCCCCGGCTGCTCGCCTTCGTAGCGTCCGCAGACATTCCCGATCGCATCGAGATGCGCGCTCATGCCGGCTGCGCGCATCCAGCCCAGGATGAGGTCGGCGGCCTTGCGCAGCTCGTTGGTGAGATAGATGCGGGTGAGCTTGTCGCCGTCTTCCGAGATCGCGGCGAGCTCGTCGATCCCGCGCACGATCTCCTCGCCGAGCGATGCATTCTGAACGGCGTTACCAGCAACCATCTCGGCGAGCTTCCCATCTCTTGGGACCGCGGCGGCGGTCCTGGCGGCAATCGATACAAGTTCGGTGCCAGCGAAAAATCACCAACCCGGTCCCCATCCGCGCGTGGGTAGCATGAATGCGGGTTGCCGGCAGACCGTAGCTCCCGTCATGCCACACGCGAGCCGGCCAGGCTGCTCAACTCCATTGCATACAACTTCCATATTTTGCTCAAAAATTAATCTGCCGACTTACTCGGCAGGATTCTGAGAATTCGTAAACACGATACTTTTCAATGGCTTCGTGTCCATTGACCACGCCATGGCCTCTGGCACGAAGCTTGCGACATCTTATCCCCAGGCTCCGCCAGACCGGCGCGGCCGCGAGATTGAGGCGGGACATCCGCCTAGGGGAGCGAGCAATGGATTTCGGCAAGATTTCACGACGTCATTTGTTGCAGGGCGGCGCGGCCCTGACCCTCGGTGCGGCAGCGGGCGTCCGTCCCGCCCTCGCGGCCGATACCACCATCGGCTTCATCTATGTCGGCTCGCGCGACGACTACGGCTACAATCAGGCGCATGCGCAGGGCGCGGCGGCACTGAAGAAAATTCCGGGGCTGAAGGTCGTCGAGGAAGAGAAGGTGCCGGAGACCGACGCGGTCGAGAAGACGATCGAGTCCATGATCAACCTCGACGGCGCTACCCTGCTCTTCCCGACCTCGTTCGGCTACTACAACCCGCACATGATCAAGATGGCCACCAAGTTCCCGAAGATGCGCTTCGAGCACTGCGGCGGCTTGTGGAGCGACAAGGATCCAAAGAACGCCGGCAGCTATTTTGGCTATATCGACGAGGCCCAGTACATCTCGGGCATCGTCGCCGGCTACACCTCCAAGAGCGGCAAGCTCGGCTTCGTTGCCGCCAAGCCGATCCCGCAGGTGCTGCGCAACATCAACGCCTTCGCGCTCGGCGCCAGGCTCGCCAATCCCAAGGCCACCACCCAGGTCATTTTCACGGGCGATTGGTCGATGCCGGTCAAGGAGGCCGAAGCCACCAACAGCCTGATCGATCAGGGCGTCGACGTGCTCACCTGCCACGTCGACGGTCCGAAGACCATGGTCGAGAACGCGGCCCGCCGCGGCGCCTTCGTCTGCGGTTATCACACCAACCAGTCGCCGCTGGCGCCGAAGGCGTATCTCACGGGCGCCGAGTGGAATTGGGAAGCGCTCTATCCGAAGTTCGTCAAGATGATCGCCGCCGGCGAAAGCATCCCGAACTTCTATCGTGGCGGACTCAAGGAAGAGATCGTCAAGACCTCGCCCTACGGTGAGGCGGTCTCCGCCGAAGCGCGCAAGCACGCCGACGAGGTCAAGGCCAAATTCCTGTCGGCGGAGGGCTACGCCATCTTCAAGGGCGGGCTGGTCGACAACAAGGGCAAGATGGTGATCGCAGCCGGCACCGATCGCGGCCAGAAGGATCCCGAGCTGGAGAAGATGGACTACCTAGTCGACGGCGTGATCGGAGCGACTTCGTGACAACGGAAGCCGCGGATTCCACTGAAGCGGCCGGGACAATTGCCCCGGCCGCCGGTCCCGGCTTTCTCCAGCGCCACGGCGCGACAATCGAATACATCCTGATCCCGGGCGCGGCGCTGGCCGGCGCGCTCGTGGTCTTCGGCATCTTCGTCGCGATGTTCGGCAAGAACCCGCTCGATCTCTATTCTTATATGTACTACGGCGCTTTCGGCACCTGGTTCTCCTGGCAGAATACGCTGACGCGTGCTGCGCCGCTGATCCTCACCGCGCTCTGCACCGCACTGCCGGCACAGCTCGGCATGGTCATCATCGGCGGCGAAGGCGCGCTCCTGATCGGCGCGCTGTCGGCGACCAGCGCCGCGCTGGCGCTTCAGGGCATGCCGCCGCTCGTCGTGCAAATTGCCATGGTCATCGGCGGCGTGATCGGCGGCGGCCTGTGGATCATGCTGTCGGGCGCGCTGCGCCAGTATCGCGGCGTCAACGAGACCATCTCGAGCCTGCTGCTCGTCTACATCGCGCTCGCGATCCTCAACCATCTCGTTGAGGGGCTGATGCGCGATCCCGCCAGCCTCAACAAGCCGTCGACGCGCGAGATCGGCGCCGCCAACATGATCGGCAGCATTCCCGGCACCGACGTGCATTGGGGTCTCGTCTTCGGCCTGATCGCCGCGATCGCTGCCTACGTCCTGATCTATCACACCGTGTTCGGCTTCGCCGCGCGCGTCGCCGGCGGCAACATCCGCGCCGCAAAGATCGTCGGTCTCGGCGTCAGCAAGCTGATCCTGACCATCTGCTTCCTCGCCGGCGGCGCCGCGGGCCTTGCCGGCATGGTCGAGGTCGCCGCCGTGCAGGGACGCACCAACGCCAACCTTGCGGCGGGCTACGGCTTCACCGGCATTCTCGTCGCCTTCCTCGCGCGGCAAAATCCGCTCGCGATCATTCCCGTCGCGATCCTGCTCGGCGGCATCAGCGCCAGCGGCGGCCTGTTGCAGCGCCGCCTCGGGTTGCCCGACGCATCCGTGCTGGTGCTCCAGGGCATCATCTTCGTCTTCGTGCTGGCCAGCGATGCACTTTACGGCCGCATTGGATTCTTGAAGGGAAAATCCTGAGATGGCAGACGGATCGATCGGCCTCTGGACTGTCCCGCTCGCCGTGCTCGGCGGCGCCATCCGCGTCTCTACGCCGTTTCTGTTCGTGAGCCTGGGCGAATGCATCACCGAGCGCTCCGGCCGCATCAATCTTGGCCTTGAGGGCACGCTGGTGACGGGCGCGATGAGCGCCTACGGCATCTCGTATCTCACGGGATCGCCCTGGCTTGGCGTGCTCGCCGCCGGCATCACAGGTGCACTGCTGGGCGCATTGCACGCCGGTATCTGCTCGCTGCCGCGCGTCAACGATATCGCGGTCGGCATCGCGCTGATGCTGTTCGGCACCGGCCTTGCCTTCTATCTCGGCAAGCCGCTGATCGAGCCCACCGCTCCGCGCCTGCCCGCGATCGATTTTGGCTGGTGGAGCAACATCCCGCAGGTCCGCGCCGCGCTGCGCGTCAACGTCCTGTTCCTGATCGGCGTCGCGCTCGCGCCGATCCTCTATTGGGCCTTCCGTACCACGCGCTGGGGCCTTTTGATCCGCACCGCCGGCGAGAGCTCCGACGCCGCTCGCGCGATGGGCCATTCCGTGCTGCTGATCCGCCTGCGCGCGACCATGGTCGGCGGCTTCCTCGCCGGCATCGGCGGCTCGTTCCTGTCGCTGTTCTATCCCGGCAGCTGGAACGAGGGCCTGTCCTCCGGCCAGGGCATCACCGCCGTGGCCCTCGTGATCTTCGCGCGCTGGGATCCCCTGCTCTGCCTGTGGGCCTCGCTCGCCTTCGGCGGTGCCGCGGCCCTGGGCCCTGCGCTGCAATCGGTCGGCGTCACCTCCGGCTATCACCTTTTCAACGCCGCGCCCTACATCCTGACGCTGGCGATCATGATCATCACCTGCTCGCCGAAACGCACACTGACCGGAGCACCGGCCGAATTGTCGATCACCCGCTAGAGAGCGAAATCATGCCCGAGCGCTATATCAAGTCCGAGCCCTACGCGTGGCCCTACAATGGCGATCTCCGCCCCCAAAACACGGCGCTCATCATCATCGACATGCAGACCGATTTCTGCGGCATCGGCGGCTATGTCGACAAGATGGGCTATGACCTCTCGCTGACGCGGGCGCCGATCGAGCCGATCAAGAAGCTGCTCGCGGCGATGCGCGCCCAAGGCTTCCACATCATCCATACCCGCGAGGGCCATCGCCCCGATCTCTCCGACCTTCCCCCCAACAAGCGCTGGCGCTCGCGGCAGATCGGAGCCGGAATCGGCGACCCCGGCCCTTGCGGGCGTATCCTCGTTCGCGGCGAGCCCGGCTGGGACATCATCGAGGAGCTGGCGCCGCTGCCAGGCGAGCCCATCATCGACAAGCCCGGCAAGGGCTCATTCTGCGCCACCGACCTGGAGCTGATCCTGCGCGTGCGTGGCATCGAGAACATCGTGCTGACGGGCATCACGACCGACGTCTGCGTTCACACCACGATGCGCGAGGCCAACGACCGCGGCTTCGAATGCGTCCTGCTGCACGATTGCTGCGGCGCGACCGACAAGAGCAATCACGAGCATGCACTGAAGATGATCAAGATGCAGGGCGGCGTGTTCGGCGCGGTCTCGACGTCGGACGCCTTCATCGGAGCTATTTCGTGATCATCGGCGACACGCCGCCGCCAGCGGGCGCCTTCGGCGTCGACGCCATCGCCATGACCATGCGCTTCGGCGACTTCCTCGCGCTCGACAATGTCGAGCTGAAGGTGCGGCCGGGCTCGTTCCATGCGCTGCTGGGCGAAAACGGCGCCGGCAAGTCGACGCTCGTCAAATGCATCATGGGCTATTATCACGCGACCGAAGGCGACATCCTCGTCGGCGGCCGCGAGCAGGCGATCGCAAATCCAAAGGACGCGCACGCGCTCGGCCTCGGCATGGTCTACCAGCATTTTACCCTGGTGCCGGCCATGACGGTCGCGGAAAATCTCGTGCTGGCCCGCGACGATGTGCCGGCCGTGGTGAACTGGCCGAAGGAGATGAAGGAGCTCGAGGCCTTTCTGGCGCGGATGCCGTTCAAGGTGCCGCTCGGCGCCAAGGTCTCCGACATCTCCGCCGGGGAGCGGCAGAAATGCGAGATCCTCAAGCAGCTCTATCTGAAGCGCCGCTTCCTGATCCTGGACGAGCCGACCTCGGTGCTGACGCCGGCGGAGGCCGACGAAGTGCTCGGCATGCTCCGCGACATGGTCGTCAAGGGCGAGCTGACCATCTTGATGATCACGCACAAGTTCCGCGAGGTCATGGCCTTCGCCGACGACGTCACGATCCTGCGCCGCGGCAAGCTCGCAGGTGCCGGCAAGGTTTCCGGACTCACACCGGATGCGATGGCGCGAACCATGATCGGCGCCGAGGAACTGACCGTGCAGCCGCCGCGCACCGGCGAAGCCGGCCAGGCCCGGCTGGAATTGGCAAAAGTCCGCGCGCTCGACGACGCAGGCGCCATCGCCGTGCACGACGTCTCACTCACGGTCCGCGCCGGTGAGATCGTCGGCATTGCCGGCGTCTCCGGCAATGGCCAGCGCCAGCTGGTCGAGGTGTTGGCCGGCCAGCGCGAGCCGGAGGGTGGTGAAATTCGCGTCGCGGGCGATTCCTATCACGCCAGCCGCGAAGAGATGCGCCGCCACAAGATGTCGCTCCTGCCCGAGGAGCCGCTCAAGAACGCCTGCGTCGGCGGCATGAGCGTCGCCGACAACATCGCCTTCCGCGAATTCGACCGCGCGCCCTTCGCGAGCGGCGGCTGGTGGCTCAACCGCGGCGCCTTCCGGGAAGATGCAAAGAAGAAAATCGGACAGTACAAGATCAAGACCCGCACGCCCGATACGCCGATCGCGGCGCTGTCGGGCGGCAACGTCCAGCGCGCCGTGCTGGCGCGCGAGCTTGGCGGCAACGTCGAGGTGCTGATCGCGGCCAATCCCTGCTTCGGCCTCGACTTCGCGGCGGTGGCGCAGATCCACGCCGAGATCATGGCCGCCCGCAACCGTGGCGCCGCCGTGCTGCTCGTCAGCGAGGATCTCGACGAATTGCTCGAACTCTCCGATCGTCTGGTGGTGATGTTCCACGGCGATTTCGTGTATGAAGCACGAACCAGCGAAGCCGATCTGACCGTGGTCGGCCGGCACATGGCGGGGCATTGACCAGGGACGAGCGATGAGCGGCCGATCCGAGCGCGACGAGCACTTCCTCCGCCTGTCCTTTACGGTCGCTCGCCGCTCGCTCACCCATGGCAACCATCCGTTCGGCTGCGTCGTTGTCGATGCCGATGGCAAGGTGCTGATCGAGACCGAGAACGGCTACATGCCCGACCACGACGGCACTGCACATGCCGAGCGTCTCGCGGCCACGCAGGCCTGCCGTATGCTCGACCGCGAGGTGCTGGCGAAAGCCACGCTCTATTCCTCCGCAGAGCCCTGCGCGATGTGTGCCGGTGCGATCTACTGGGCCGGCATCGGCCGCGTGGTCTACGGCCTCAGCGAGCACCGCCTGCGCGGCATCACCGGCAACCATCCCGAGAACCCCACGCTCGATTTGCCGTGCCGTCAGGTGTTTGCCAGCGGCCAGCGGCCGACGGAAGTTGTGGGGCCGCTGCTCGAGGACGAGGCCGAAGCGCTGCACGACGGCGCGTGGACGAAGTAGCGAACTCCAAGAACTCGCCTTCGTAGGGTGGGCAAAGCAAGCGTGCCCACCAATCCCAACCGCTCAGAGAGATTGCGGGCACGGCGCCCTGCGCCTTTGCCCACCCTACGCTCTCGCAGACGCCGATGGCGCTAAGCATCTCTGCGCGGCGCCATCGTTGTAGCTTGGAGACTCAGCCGATCAGAACTTCACAGTGATACCACCGTAGACCGTCGACTCGGTGCAGCTCTTGGTGCTCTGGCCAGTCGCCGCGACGGTGCAGACACCGGCCATGGCGTTGTGGTCGAGGCCGAACTTGTTCTGCCAGTAGCGATAGGCAACCCAGAGGTCGACGAAGTGCGAGTACTTGTCACCCCAGACCGCCTTCGAGGCATCGAAGGTCAGGCGGATCGGCTCGCTGTTCAGCTCGGTTTTGGAGGCGGTCGAGAACCGGCCGGGGCCCGACAGCGCAGGCAGGCCGTTCGAGTCGCCCTTCGGTCCGTACCAGCCGGCGCGGCCGCTGATCGACCAGAACTGCATGTTCGGGGGCAGGAAGCCGAGGTCCATGTAATAGTTGATTTCGACGGCCCAGGTCGGCCTGTAGCTGATATT
Source organism: Bradyrhizobium sp. Pa8 (assembly GCF_052588265.1). NCBI lineage: Bacteria > Pseudomonadati > Pseudomonadota > Alphaproteobacteria > Hyphomicrobiales > Nitrobacteraceae > Bradyrhizobium > Bradyrhizobium sp. Pa8. The sequence goes on from NZ_CP176767.1 coordinate 6,728,208, forward strand.
GCCGTCGGAGTTACAGGTCACGCCCGGCACGCCCGGTCCAAACAGGCCGCACTGCGTGAAGGCGTTGTGGTTCAGGAACTCGTAGTACATCAAGGGCGCGACGTTGATGTAGCCCTTGTAGGGCAGGTCGAAGGCGAACTGCAGACCGGCGACAACGTCGCGCTTGGCGGGCGCCAGGAAGTTGTTCTCGGTGTTGGCGTCCATGCCGACTTCGAACGAGATGTTGTGCAACGGCCCCATGGTGAAGGCCTTGGTGTCGAAGATCTCATTCCAGCCGAAGGTCGAGCGGAACAGGCCGTAGATCTCGGTCGCGCCCGCGCAATCGTTGAGGCCGCCAGTGATGGTCACGCCCGGTGCGACGCAAGGCGAGGCAGGGTCGTTATGGCCCGACTTGAACATCGAGATGGTGAAGAAGTTGGTGCCGTAGGCCCAGAGATCGAAATGGGTGAAGGAGTAGACCTGCTTGGCGGTGGTGCCGTTGATGCTGCCGTCGGGGCTGACGCTCCACATGCCGGGGTCAGTGCCCTTGGGCATCCAGGAGAACGTGACGCGGTTGTCGATCACCAGGAAGAACGGGACGTCCGACGCTTTCTTGGCAGCCTTGACCGGCAGGTCCGCTGCCTGAGCCAGGCCACTGGTAGCGAGTGTAGCAGTCGACAGCGCCGCGGCTGCGATTGCCTTGAAGCGAAACGACATCCTGAATACCCCCAAGTTTGGACACGTAAAAATGAACGCCCCTTGGGTGCGACACTTGCGCCGATCTCCCGGAGTGAGAAGCCTCAACTTCTTTCAAGGCATGCCGCTTGTTTCGGCAGGAGGCGGCCTTTCAACCCGGAAATTCGAGGATTTTTTCCGTTTCGCTGTTGCGTGCGTGCGGTGACGCAATGCCGAACATTCCCGTTTGATTTCATTTGTCTTTTGTGGCGGCGCAAGAATGCAGACACAATTGACGACAGCGACCGTTGGCCTGGTCGGGAATTGCATACGCGCGCCGGCGCGACTTTGCTCAACTTCAGGTCAGGCCTGCACAGCGGGTTCCGATTTGGTTTGAGCCGTCACAAATTTGCAACAGGCGTCTCTCGCAGGAGGCAGCCGCAATGGCTCTCTCGAATGTCGGTTGGCGACGATCATCGACTGACAAGGGCCGCGACTCGCGACACAGACCGCCTGCCGAAGCGTTGAGCAAGGGATGACGCTTTTTCACATCTTACGCGACGGTTCAAACTAGCCCACAATTGAGGCACTTCACCCCGAGCCAGCGCATCAGCGAATGTTAGACCAGACGTCCAACGACCTGCATTCCGGCGAGCTCCCTCTGCTTCAGACGATCGGGCTCACCAAGCGCTATGGTGATTTCCTCGCCAACGATTCCATCGACATCGATATCCGGCCGAAGGAAATCCACGCCCTGCTCGGCGAGAACGGCGCCGGCAAGTCGACGCTGGTCAAGGCGATCTACGGGCTGATCCAGCCCAGCGCCGGCGAGATCCGCTGGCAGGGCCAGCCCATCGCGCTGTCGGGTCCGTCGGACGCGCGCAGCCGCGGCATCGGCATGGTGTTCCAGCATTTCTCGCTGTTCGACAATCTCACCGTTGCCGAGAACGTCGCGCTCGGCCTCGACGGACGAGAATCCTTCAAGGACATGTCGGCGCGGCTGGAGCAGGTGTCGAAGACCTATGGACTGCCGCTCGATCCCAGGCGCGAGGTCTGGCAATTGTCAGTCGGCGAGCGCCAGCGCATCGAGATCGTCCGCGCGCTGATGCAGGATCCGAAATTCCTGATCCTGGACGAGCCCACCGCCGTGCTGACACCGCAGGAGGCCGATCAGCTCTTCATCGTGCTGGAACGCCTCAAGGCCGAAGGCCGCGCCATCCTCTACATCAGCCACAAGCTCGAGGAGGTAAAGCGCCTCTGCGACACCGCCACGATCCTGCGCGGCGGCAAGAAGGTCGAGACCTGCAATCCCCGGCTCGAGACCGCGGCCTCGCTGGCGCGAATGATGGTCGGCGGCGAGATCAGGGAAGTGAAGGCACCCGCAGGCCGGAAGACCACCGTGCCGCGGCTCGTCGTCAACGACCTTTCACTCGCGCCGAGTGAGGCTCATGGCGTGCGGCTCGAGCACATCTCGTTCGAGCTGAAGGGCGGCGAGATCCTCGGCATCGCCGGCGTCGCCGGCAACGGCCAGGACGAGCTGTTCGCCGCGCTCTCCGGCGAACGCCTGGCGAAGGACCCCGGCACGGTGGTGATCGAAGGCATCGCCGCCGGCCACCTCTCGATCACGCAGCGCCGCAAGCTGGGCGCGGCCTTCGTCCCGGAGGAACGGCTCGGCCACGGCACCGCGCCGCGCATGAAGCTGTCGGAGAACGCGCTGCTGACCGGGCACGCCGCCAGCGGCATGGTCCATCACGGCTTCATCGACACCGCGGCGACACTAAAGACCGTGGACCGCGCGACCGAAACGTTCGACGTGCGCAAGGCCAAGCGGGATCCGGAAGCAGCATCCCTGTCCGGCGGCAATCTGCAGAAGTTCATCGTCGGCCGCGAGATCCTGCGCAACCCCGCGGTGCTGGTGGTGAGCCAGCCGACCTGGGGCGTCGATGCCGGCGCCGCCGCCGTGATCCGTCAGGCGCTGCTTGATCTCGCAACCGCAGGCGCCGCAGTGCTCGTCACCAGCCAGGATCTCGACGAGCTCGCCGAAATCGCCGACCGCATCGCCGTGATGTTCCATGGCCGGCTGTCGGCGCCGCTTGCAACAAGCGAAGCCACGCGCGAAAAACTCGGCCTGTTGATGGGGGGCAGCAGCCTGGAGCCGAAGGAGGCCGCGCATGCAGTTGGTGCTTGAGAAGCGCGTCGAGCGTTCTAACAGGATCGCGCTGGTCTCGCCGCTGATCGCGATCGGGCTGACGATCGTGACCATGATCATCCTGTTCGCGATCCTCGGCAAGAATCCGCTTCTCGCGCTGCATGCCTATTTCATCGCGCCTTTGACCGACAGCTATTCGCTGCAGGAGATCGCGGTGAAGGCGACGCCTCTGGTGATGATCGCGATCGGGTTGTCGCTCTGCTATCTCGCCAACGCGTGGAACATCGGCGCCGAGGGCCAATTCCTGATCGGCGCGGTCGCCGGAAGCTGGATCGCAGTGAAGACGCAGGGCACCGATGCCGGCGCCTGGGTGCTTCCGGTCATGCTTGTGCTCGCCGCCACAGCAGGCGCGCTCTATGCGCTGATCCCGGCGATCTGCAAGGTGAAATTCGGCGCCAGCGAAATCCTGACCAGCCTGATGCTGGTCTATATTGCTGACCTCTTCCTCGACTATCTCGTGCGAGGCCCCTGGCGCGATCCGCATGGCTTCAACTTCCCGACCACGGCCGAGTTCGATCCTGTGGCGACGGTCCCGCTGCTGATCGAAGGCGGCCGGCTGCATCTCGGATCGATCATCGCTCTGCTCGTCGTTGCCGCCGCGGCGATCCTGCTCGGACGCACCATCAAGGGCTTCGAGATCCGCGTGGTCGGTGCGGCGCCCCGCGCGGCCCGGTTCGGCGGCTTCAACGCCAACCAACTGATCATCCTGACCTTCGCCGTCTCCGGCGCGCTCGCAGGCCTTGCCGGCATCATCGAGGTCGCGGGTCCGGTCGGGCATCTCCAGCCCGGCATCTCGCCCGGCTACGGCTTTACCGCGATCATCGTCGCCTTCCTCGGCCGGCTGAACCCGCTTGGAATATTAATTGCAGGCCTTTTTCTCGCATTGACCTTTATCGGCGGCGAGCAGGCGCAGATCGCGATGAAGATCCCGTTGGACGTCACCAAGGTTTTCCAGGGCATCCTGCTGTTCTACGTCCTCGCCTGCGATTCGCTTATTCTCTATCGCTTCAAGCTGGTCTTCCCGAACCGACAGGTGGCCCGTGGAACTGGTTGAAGCCATCATCCTCGCGGTGCTCGCCGCGTCGACACCGCTGCTGATCGCCGCGACCGGCGAGCTCGTCACTGAGCGTTCCGGCGTCCTCAATCTCGGCGTCGAGGGCATGATGATCGTCGGTGCGGCCTGCGGCTTTGCGGGTGCGTGGCTCACCGGCTCGATCTTCATCGGCGCGCTGTTCGGCATCGTCGCGGGCACGCTGATGTCGCTGGTGTTCGCGCTGATGGCGCTCGGGCTCGCCGTCAACCAGGTTGCAACGGGTCTCGCGCTGACCATCCTCGGCGTCGGCCTGTCCGGTCTGATCGGCGCCGGTTTCGTCGGCGAGCGGATCACTCCGGCCGTGCATCTCCACATTCCCGGCCTCACGGACATGCCGCTGATTGGCCGGGTGCTGTTCGGCGAGGACGCCTTCGTCTATTTCTCCATCGCACTCGTCATCGGCGTCTGGTGGTTCCTGTACCGCACGCGGGCGGGTTTGATCTTGCGCGCCTGCGGCGACAATCATGTCTCCGCGCATGCACTCGGCTATCCCGTGCTGCGCATCCGCACCTTTGCCGTGATGTTCGGCGGCGCCTGCGCAGGCCTCGCCGGCGCCTACCTGCCGCTCGCCTACACGCCGTTCTTCATTCCCGGCATGACCGCCGGCCGCGGCTGGATCGCGCTGGCGCTGGTCGTGTTTTCGTCCTGGCGGCCCGGCCGGCTCGTCGTCGGCGCCTATCTGTTCGGCGCGGTGACGATCCTGCAACTGCACGCGCAGGGCTGGGGCGTCGGCATTCCCTCGCAATTCATGTCGGCGCTGCCTTACCTCGCAACCGTCATCGTCCTGGTCCTGCTCTCACGCGCGCGCACCGGCGGATCGACCGCGCCGGCCGCGCTCGGCACCGTGTTCGTGCCGGACCGCTGAATTTCATTTCCGGGGCGTGCGCGATGGGGCGCGTACGTTGCGGATCGTGGCTGTCCCCTGATGTTTGGAGATTGATGATGAGGAAATCACTTCTTGCGCTGGCTGCCGGGCTTTTGCTTGCCGGAAGCGTCAGTGCAGCCTCCGCCGCCGACAAGCTGAAAGTCGGCTTCATCTATCTAGGTCCGATTGGAGACCTGGGCTGGACCTACCAGCACGACCTCGCGCGCCAGGCCCTGGTGAAGGAGCTGGGGGACAAGATCGAGACCACTTATCTCGAGAACGTCCCCGAAGGTCCCGACGCCGAGCGCTCCATCGAGCAGCTCGTCCGCGCCGGCAACAAGCTGATCTTCACGACCTCGTTCGGCTACATGGACCCGACGCTGAAGGTCGCCAAGAAATATCCGAACGTGCATTTCGAGCACGCCACCGGCTACAAGCGCAACCCGAACATGTCGACCTATTCGGCTAAATGGTGGCAGGGCCGCTACATCCAGGGCCTGATCGCGGCCAAGATGTCGAAGTCCGGCGTGCTCGGCTATATCGGCTCGTTTCCGATTCCGGAGGTTGTCTCCGGCATCAACGCGACGATCCTCGCGGCGCAGACCATCAACCCGAACATCAAGGTCAAGATCATCTGGGCCAACACCTGGTTCGACCCGGGCAAGGAGGCCGACGCCGCCAAGGCGCTGATCGACCAGGGCGCCGACGTGATCATGCAGCACACGGATTCGCCTGCGGCGATGCAGATTGCCAGCGAACGCGGCAAGCTCGCCTTCGGCCAGGATTCCGAGATGATCAAGTTCGGGCCGAAGACCCAGCTCACCTCGATCCTGGACACCTGGGGCCCTTACTACATCGAACGCGTCAAGGCCGAGCTCGCCGGCACCTGGAAGTCCGAGGACACCTGGGGCGGCCTCGACAGCCACATGTTCGCGATGGCGCCCTACACCAACATGCCCGACGACGTGAAGAAGATGGCCGAGGATGCCCAGGCCGCGATCACTGCGGGCAAGTTGCATCCGTTCAAGTGCCCGGTCATTGGGCAGGACGGCAAGCCGGTCGAGTGCAAAGGTGGCGATCACCTCGATGACGGCCAGATCCTCGGCATGAATTTCTACGTCAAGGGCATCGACGACAAGCTTCCGGGCAAGTAGCACGCTTCTTGCATTGCCTAGATCACCTGCTCCTCCCGGAGGAGGTTCGGAGGGGGTGGCCAGAAGCACCCGGCACTTGTGGTCGCCCCCTCTTCTTTTTTGCCCGGATTATCCCGCCTGCATCGCCCGCGCCGCAGAACCGTGGCGGCGAATGAGATCGGGAACATCCAGTCCCGGGATCGCGCCGTCGATCACGGCCCATTGTCCCGCCACCATCACCCGGTCGGCGCGATGCGCCCCGCACAGCACCAGCGCGGCCAGCGGATCGCCGTGACCGGAGAAGCGCAGCTCGTCGAGCCTGAACAGGGCGAGATCGGCCGCCTTGCCGACGGCGATCTCGCCCAGTTCCGGCCGGCCGACGCAGGCTGCCGAGCCCTTGGTGGCCCAGCGCAGCGCATCCTTGTGGCTGACCTTGGCCACTCCGTAGCGCGCCCGCTGCAGCAGGAACGCCGCCCGCACCTCCTGCATCAGGTTCGATCCGTCATTCGACGCCGAACCGTCGACGCCGATGCCGATGCCGACACCGGCCTCCTCCATCTCGCACACCGGGCAGCAGCCCGACGCCAGAATCTGGTTGCTGCACGCGCAATGGCTGATGGTCGTCTTCGCCTTGCCGAGCCGCTTCATCTCCTCCGCATTGAAGAAGATGCCATGGGCGAGCCAGGTCCGTGCATTGAGCCAGCCGCATTGCTCGAGATAGTCGAGCGGACGGCAGCCATACTTCTGCTGGCAGAATTTGTTCTCGTCCTCGGTCTCGGCGAGATGGGTGTGCAGGCGAACGTCGAGCTTGTCGGCGAGATCGGCGGTGGCGCGCATCAGGGACGTCGTGACCGAGAATGGTGAACATGGCGCCAGCGCAATCTGCACCATCGCATCCGCGCCACGCTGGTGATGCTTTGCAACCACCCGCGCGCTGTCGGCGAGGATCGTGTCCTCGTCCTGTACGACTCTGTCAGGCGGCAGGCCGCCGTCGCGCTGCGACAGATTCATCGAGCCGCGCGTGAGCAGCACCCGGACACCGAGCCGTTTTGCGACCCCGACCTCGATATCGACGGACTCCTCGAGCCCCGCCGGGAACACATAGTGGTGATCCGTTGTGGTGGTGCAGCCCGAGAGCAGGAGCTCGGACATCGCCACGGTGACGCCGAGCTCGAGCGATTCCGGCGTCATCCTTGCCCACACCGGATAGAGCGCCTGGAGCCAGGGAAACAGCTCCCGGTCCATCGCCGCCGGCAGCGCCCGCGTCAGCGTCTGGTAGAAATGATGATGCGTGTTGATCAGGCCCGGCAGCACGACATGCTCGCCCGCGTCGAACACCGCGACATCCGCCGTCGCAGGCCTGCCGCCGGCCGGCACGAGCTCGACAATCCGGCGATCCCTCACCACGATCCCGCGCTCGGCGCCGTCGGCGAGGATGGCGAGGGGATCCCTGATCCAGATCGGCTTTGCGTCGCTCATGATCGTGGTCTCCTCACATCCGCTGATGACAAGGCCGGCAAGGCAGCCGCCGGCCCGATCAACTTCATGCTACGACTTGCTTGTTGCGACTTGGCTCCGGTCTTGCAAGACTCATCTGTACGATTCACGGGCGAAAGCTTTGGCGCAGCCATGGATTTGAATACCATCACGACGGTGGCCCATCCGCAAACGCGAGCACAACTGCCCGCCTGGGCGGAGGGTGATGCTTGGCTCGCGGGCGGCACCTGGCTGTTCTCGGAGCCGCAGGTCCACCTGAAGCGGCTGATCGATCTCACTGACCTGAAATGGCCGGCGCTGACGATCACCGACACCCATCTCACCATCTCCGCCACCTGTACCATCACGCAGCTCGACGGTTTCGCCTGCCCGCCCGACTGGCTCGCAGCCCCGCTGATCGGCCAGTGCTGCCGGGCTTTCCTTGCGTCATTCAAGATCTGGAAGACCGCAACCGTCGGCGGCAATCTCTGCATGTCGTTGCCGGCGGGACCGATGATCTCGCTCACGTCAGCGTTGGACGGCGTCTGCACCATCTGGAAGGCCAGCGGCGGTGAAGAGCAGATGGCCGTCGTCGACTTCGTCGTTGGCAACCAGCGCAACCGCCTGACGCCGGGCGACCTGATCCGGCAGATCGATATCCCGATTGCCGCGCTGAAGCGCCGCACGGCCTTTCGCCAGATCTCGCTGGCACCGGTCGGCCGCTCTGCGGCGCTTCTGATCGGCAGCCTGGATAACGATGGCACGCTGACACTGTCGGTGACCGCATCGACGGTGCGACCGATCCAGCTGTCCTTTCAGAAGGCTCCGGACGCGGGCGCGCTTCGCGACACGATCGCGCAGCAGATCCCGGATGATCTGTACCACACCGACATCCACGGCAAGCCGATCTGGCGCAAGCATATGACGCTAAGGCTCGCCGAGGAGATTCGCGGCGAGCTCCTAGGGGCAACGCCGTCATGAGTTTCGAGGTCAACGGCAAAACGTTCCCGCAGGAGCCGCGCGCCGGCCAGTGCCTGCGCACGTTCCTGCGCGAGCTCGGCCATTTCGGCGTGAAGAAGGGCTGCGATGCCGGCGATTGCGGTGCCTGCACCGTGCTGCTCGACGGCGAGCCGGTGCACAGCTGCCTGATCCCGGCGTTCCGCGCCGAGGGGCGCGCCGTCACCACGATCGAAGGGCTCGGTGGCGACCACGGCGCGCATCCGATGCAGCAGGCGTTCCTCGACGCACAAGGCTTTCAATGCGGCTTCTGCACCGCCGGCATGATCCTGACCTGCGCTTCGCTGAACCAGGCGCAACGCACTGATCTCGGATCGGCGCTGAAGGGGAATATCTGCCGCTGTACCGGCTATCGCTCGATCGAGGACGCGCTGCTCGGCAAGACCAATGTCGAGGAGAGCGTCGAGCCCGGCGCCGCCTTCGGCCGCAGCCTTCCGGCCCCAGCAGGCCCCGATGTCGTGCGCGGCAAGGCGCGCTACACCTTCGACACGCAGATCGACGGCCTGCTGCACACCAAGCTGCTGCGTTCGCCTCATGCGCACGCGAAAATCGTCGCGATCGACAAGTCGGACGCGCTGCGCGTGCCCGGTGTGCACGCGGTCCTGACGCATGAGGATGCACCGTCGGTGCTGATCTCGACCGCGCGGCATGAGAAGGACTGGATGGATCCGGAGGATACCCGCATCCTCGATGACGTCGTCCGCTTCATCGGCCAGAAGGTCGCCGCCGTCGTCGCCGAGAGCGAGGCCGCCGCCGAGGAGGCGTGCCGGCGGCTGAAGGTCGATTACGAAATCCTGCCTGCGCTGATCGATCCGGAGCAGGCGATGGCGCCGGGTGCACCTGTCATTCATCCTGACCGCACCACCGCGAACCGCATCGCCGATCCCCATCGTAACCTCGCAGCGGAGACCCATGGCGAATACGGCGACGTGGCGGCGGCGCTCGCGACGTCCACCGTCACCTATGAGGCTACCTTCCACAGTCACCGCGTGCAGCATGCGGCACTGGAGACCCATGGCGGCCTTGCCTGGCTCGACGCTTCAGGCGTGCTCAATGTCCGCACCTCGACGCAGGTGCCGTTCCTGACCCGCCGCGCGCTGTCGGACATCTTTGAGCTCCCGATGGACAAGGTCCGCGTGTTCTGCGAGCGCGTCGGCGGCGGCTTTGGCGGCAAGCAGGAGATGTTCGTCGAGGACATTCTGGCGCTGGCTACGCTCAAGACCGGACGACCGGTCAAGCTGGAGCTGACCCGCGAGGAGCAGTTCATCGCGACCTCGACGCGGCATCCGATGCGGGTCCATATCAAGGCCGGTGCCGATGCCGACGGCAGGCTCACCGCGCTCCAGCTCGAGGTGCTCTCCAACACCGGCGCCTACGGCAATCATGCCGGCCCCGTCATGTTCCACTCGCTGTCTGAGTCCATCGCTGTCTACAACTGTCCGAACAAGAAGGTCGACGGCTTCGCCGTCTATACCAACACGGTGCCGTCGGGCGCGTTTCGCGGCTATGGCCTGCCCCAAACGCAGATCGCGATCGAAGCCGCGATCGACGAGTTGGCACGGCAGCTCGGCATCAGCCCCTATGACATGCGCCGGCGCAACGTCGTCAAAACAGGCGATCCCATGCTGTCGCCGCCGCCGTCCGAATTTCACGACGTGCTCTATGGCTCCTACGGGCTCGACCAGTGCCTCGACCTCGTCGAACGCGCCATGCAGGCCGACGGCCCGCAGAGGGACCTGACGCCGGAGTGGCTGATCGGCGACGGCGTCGCGCTGACCATGATCGACACGGTGCCGCCGGCCGGCCATCTCGCGGATGCAATGATCGCGCTCAACGACGACGGCGGCTTCGACCTCACCGTCGGCACCGCCGAGTTCGGCAACGGCACCAGCACCGTGCACCGGCAGATCGCGGCGGCGATGCTTGCAACCACCGTCGACCGCATCCGCCTGCGCCAGTCCGACACCGCCCATGGCGGCCACGACACCGGCGCCTATGGCAGTGCGGGCACCTTCGTTGCGGGCAAGGCAACGCATGCGGCCGCGATGCAGCTTGCGACCGAGCTGAAAACGGTGGCCGCCGGCGCCTGGCTGTGCGACGCCGCGAGTTGCACGCTCGACGACGAAGCCGTCGTCAGCGGTGTCCGGCGGATGTCGTTTACCGAACTCGCGAAGCTTGCGCGCGAACGCGGGCAACCGTTCGCGGCCAGCGGCAATTCCGAGGGGACGCCGCGCTCGGTCGGATTCAACGTCCAGGGCTTTCGCGTCGCCGTGAACAAGGGCACCGGCGAGATCAAGATTCTCAGGAGCGTGCAGGCGGCGGACGCCGGAATCGTCGCCAATCCCATGCAGTGCCGCGGCCAGGTCGAGGGCGGCGTCGCGCAGGCGATCGGGGCTGCGCTCTACGAGGAGATGGTGATCGACGCGACCGGCCGCGTCACCAACCCGAAATTCCGCGACTACCACCTGCCCTCCTTCGCAGACATTCCGCGCACGGAGGTCTTCTTCGCCGAGACGTCCGACACGATCGGGCCGCTCGGCGCCAAGTCGATGAGCGAGAGCCCGTACAATCCCGTCACCGCCGCGCTCGGCAACGCGATCGCGGATGCCACCGGCATCCGCTTCACCGCGCCGCCGTTCAAGCCGGACCGGCTGTTTCCGGCGTTGCACGAGAAGTTCGGGAATTAACTTCCGCGATAGGTCGAGTAGCTCCACGGCGTGACCAGCAGCGGCACGTGGTAGTGGCCTTCCGGCTCGCTGATCGCAAAGCGCAGCAGGATCTCGTCGAGGAACGGCGGGTCGGACAGCGGCACGTTGCGCCCCGCGTAATATTTGGCGACGCTGAATTTGAGCTCGTAGCGGCCGATCGGCAGCGGACGGCCGCCGATCAGTGGCTGGTCGGTGCGGCCATCCGCGTTGGTGACGGCGCGCGCGATCACGCGGCTCTCGCCGAGATTCGCAAGCTCGACGAGCTCCACCGGGATGCCGGCCGCAGGCTTTCCGGCGTGATTGTCGAGCACATGCGTCGAGAGCCGGCCGTGTACCTTGAGCTTGTCGTCGGCGACGACGAGCTGATCGAGCCGCAGCGCGGAGATGCGGCCAATCTCCTCGATCGCACGTCGCGTCTCGGTCTTGGCGATATTGCGCAACCGCGTCTCGAAGTCGCGCAGCACGGAATCCCTGGTGTGACGGCGCACGCAGACGATATAGGGGAAGCCGAACTTGTCGCGGTACGCATCGTTGACGCGCTCGAACGCCGCGTATTCGGCCTCCGACAGCCGGTCGAGGCCGGCACTGTTCTGTTCGTCGGTCGACTCCACCGTGAGACCCGCCGCGCGCTGGGTCTTGTTGGCGAGGTCCGGATGCGCCCGGATCAGCGCGAGCTGCACGTCGGGCTCGGCACTCTGGATCGCTGCCATCAGCGCGGCGTGCAGCGCATTGATGCCGGCGAACGGCCGCTTTCCGGCGAGCTGCTCGGCAATCCACGGTGAACATTCGACGACGTTGGCAAGAGCCGCGACAAAGCCGGCCTTATCAGCAGCATTGAGATCGGCGAGCGAGATTTGCGCCATCGGCTTCACCCGATCTCGAAGGCATCGGCGGCGAGATGGGTATGCTTGTCGTGCCAGTGCTGCGCGATCTGGAGCCGCGTCGGCACCCAGACGCGATCGTGCTTGCCGATATAGTCGAGGAAGCGGATCAGTCCCGCGGCGCGGCCGGGCCGGCCGGCAAGACGGCAGTGCAGCCCCACCGACATCATTTTCGGCGCGGTCTCGCCCTCGGCATAGAGCACGTCGAAGGCGTCCTTCAGATAGGTGAAGAACTGCTCGCCTTCCGCAAACCCCTGCGGGTTGATGAAGCGCATGTCGTTGGCGTCTAACGTATAGGGAATGATGAGCTGCTTGCCGTTCGCGCCCTTGACCCAATAGGGCAGATCGTCGGCATAGGAGTCGCAGAGATAGAGGAAGCCGCCCTCCTCCATCAGGAGGCGGTTGGTGTTGATCGAGGAGCGCCCGGTGTACCAGCCGAGCGGCCGCGAGCCCGTCGCCTCAGTGTGAACGCGAATGGACTCGGCGATCTCGGCACGCTCCTGCGCCTCGGTCATGTCCTTGTGCTCGATCCATTTCAGGCTGTGGCTCGCGATGTCCCAGCCTGACTCCTTCATCGCCGCGACAATCTCCGGATTCCGCTTCAGCGCGGTGGCAACGCCGAACACGGTGGTCGGCCATTTCCGCTCGTTGAACATCCGCCACAGCCGCCAGAAGCCGGCGCGCGAGCCATATTCGAACATCGACTCGATATTGGCGTGGCGCTTGCCCGGCCAGGGCTGCGCGCCGAGGACGTCGGACAGAAACGCTTCCGAGGCGCGATCGCCGTGCAAGATGTTGTTCTCGCCGCCTTCCTCGAAGTTGACGACGAACTGCACCGCGACCCGCGCGTTGTCAGGCCATTGCGGATGCGGCGGATTGCGGCCGTAACCGTGGAGATCGCGCGGGTAGCTTCTATCCGTCACTCAGACTTCCTCGAAGCGGATCGGCAGGGCGCCCTTCCACAGCACGCTCTTGCCGAGGGTCGCGAGATTCTCGAGGCCCGAGGTCAGCGTGATGAAATGGTTGCCGGCGAGCTGGCCCATTTTGCTGGCGAAGTGCACGCCGCCATAGGCGAGCAGGATCTCGGTTTCGCTGATGCCGCCGGGATAGAGGATGATCTGACCCGGTGCGGGATAGCTGGTGTGGTTCTCGTAGCCGACACCGAAATCGAGATCGCCGAGCGGCATCCACACGCCTTCGCCGCTCCAGCGCACATGGATGATGTGGCTTTCGAACGGCAGCGCCTTGCGAAAAGCAGCGACGGTCTTGGGCGCCAGTTGCTCCTCGAAGCGAGCATCGAAGGTGAAGTCGCCGGCGCGGATAACGAGTTTGCTCATCTCATCTCTCTGGATCGGGGGCTAAAGGCCCACGGGGAATTCTCAAGCAAAGAGCACTCCAGAGGGCTTCGCGCAAGTGGCGCGGCCCGTCATCTGCGGTCGTAGGACCAGCCGAAAATACCGCTCCGCCGCACGTCGGGCTCGGGCTCGGCGGCGGGCGCGGCCGAAGGGGGCGCCTCCTTCAGTTCCGCCTGTGGCGGAGGTGGAGGCGGCGCCGGCAGATTCTCGCATTTCATGGAGTAGACCAGCTTGCCGTCCGCGGTCCGCCCGATCGGGGCGCACGGGTCTGGATGCGCGGCCGAGGTCTTTGGCGTGAGCTTAACCTGCGCGGCCGCCGGCGAGGCGATCAGGAGAAGGACCAGCAGATATTTCGACATCGTTGTCGCCTGAGAACTCAACTCGCCTCATTGAACCGGATTGCCAGGGGCAAGTCCACCGGCGCTGCGGGCACGATTGCCGAATATTTGGCCGGGGCTAGAAAATTTGCAGGATGGGTAGAGCGAAGCGAAACCCATCCTCTCTCATCAACGCGGAGACATGATGGGTTTCGCAAGTGCTCTACCCATCCTACGGCCCCTCAGACGCACCATCGCCTTCTCGCGGCGCATTTCGCCCGAGCTTTGCTTCGTCGCTCCACCCCCGAAGCCAAGAGGGCGCAGGGAAGACCGGGTGCTGACCTCGCACCCGCGGTCCGCTGCACGAGATGGTGCGCAAGGAAACCGCACAGGAGCATACAGGTGGTGCCAATCACTCGGCCTTCCCTGCGCAGTGGTTGGACGGCTTATGCCGTGCTCTCCCGGGAGCCGAATTCCTTCTGGCCTCCCTCACGCCTGCGAAAGTCACCAGCATCGCGCCGGTTGACGCGACTACCGCATCCGCAAACGCTTGACCGTAGCGACGACGGCCAGGACCACACGTCTATATTTTGGCATTCGGTGAAACACGCCGAAACTAAGAAAGCCCTATTAAATAAGGTCTTTTCAACTACCCTGATGCGGGCTGTTTCAGCGGGCTTCACCAAATTAAGGGCCCGGCCCTAAGACTTTCAGCGTCCGCACGACAAACCGAAAGTCCGAAAGCCGAGCCCTTTGGTCCCAAGCCTTAGGAGCCGAAACCACATGGATACTACCATTGTCCCCTCCCCCACCGGCAAGCGGGGCCGCAACCTCAACAGTAGCGTCAGTCTGACCGACCGCATCTGCGAGAAGCGGGTCGCCAAGAGGACCAAACTTTACGACCGCAAATGTCCCGGTCTCTACGTCAGCATCACCGCGGCGGGCATCGCGACCTTTTCCTTCAAGTTCACCGACCGGCAGACCGGCAAGCAGCGCACCGGCTGGCTCGGCGTCTACAATCCGGAGACCTTCACCGTCGAGGATGCCCGCAGCAAGGTCTACGGCCTCAAGGCCATGGGTGGTGACGCCCTCGTCGAGACCTTCCGTGACCAGAAAGTCGCGAAAGCCAAGCGTGGCAAGACCGTCGCCGAGATCATCGACGAGCGAATCACTTGGATGAAGACGCCGGTCAAAAAGCCGGACGGCGAGATGCGCCCCCGGCTGGAGAGCTGGGAGAACACGGCAAGCCACCTCGACCGCTTCATCCGCCCCCGCCTCGGCAAGAAGCTGGCCATGGAGGTCACTAAGCACGACATCGCGACACTCTCGAACGACATCGTTGCGGGCAAGTTCGGCAAGCCATCCGTCAGCAATGCGCGCCATATGCGGAAGGCGGCTTCGGGCCTGTTCAACTGGGCGGCGGAGGCAGGCCGCGACTACGTCACCGCCAGTCCCTGCGTCAATTTGCCGAAGCTGGACCCAGAGCATCCTCGTACTCGGGTCCTGTCTGTGGATGAGATCAGGACGTTCTGGCACGGACTGGCCCGCGACGACCTCCCCTATGACCGCCGGACGCGGCTCGCTCTCAAGTTCGAGCTCGTCACCATGCTGCGCTCTCGTGAATTGCTAAGTGCGCATAGAGCTGAGCTGTTTGACCCCGACGGCGACCACCCGCGCTTTGACGTGCCGCTCAAGCGGGTCAAGAAGCGGCGGGTGATCCAGCAGCCGCTGTCCGATCTGGCCGTCGAAATCATCAAGGAAGCGCTGACCTCAGATGATCAGCAGTTCGTTTTCGAGAGCCCCATGTACAAAGGCCAGCCTATCCACCGCAAGGCGATAGCCGATGCACTGCGGGGCACCAAGCACGAGAAGAACAAGGATAAGACCAAAACTGCCGGCCTTTCGATGCCTCTTCGATAACCTTTCTCGTGCAAGGCGGTGACCGTCAAAGGATGGCGGTCCCTCCGCGATGGTCGCCAAGGTACTGTGGAGAGCGCCCCAACGTGCCGGGACCGCGCGACCGCGACCTCGGAGGATATTTGCAGTTGCGAATTCCGGGCTTAATTTTATGTCAGTTGGTACACAAAGGGCGGTATGCGATGTGGATGTCGAATACGGAAGCCGTGATCTTCATGGGTTGGAACACCCAGAGCCCGCATAAGGTTAGATAGATTGCGCACCATCGCGGCGGCCTGACCGCACGCTGGATTGGAGGCAGCACATGAAAATCGTGGACGAAGACGGCGAGATCATCGCAACAGCATCCGATGACCATACTCTAATCGGCGGCCACCACCGCCTCGCAGTGGCGGCCAGCCTCGGTCAAAGACTGTTCTGGCGAGATACCGGCGAACCAGTGAAGCTTGATAACTTCTTCAAGCATTATGGAAGTTCTCTTCGACATACAGCCTGAGCCGCTCGCAGAGCGTACGTTGTTCGGTACATCGCAACAACGCCAACTGAGGCGGCTTTCGGCCGCCACCAGTGCAGCCCCACTGACCATTATCGAATTTGCTATTTGTTGTTGAACCTTTGCGAGATTTCCGGGACCAACTGCCGTGGGGTTGGGAACGGAGATTTCCCATGACAAAGCATCGAGTGATCACTGGATTTGTGGCTGTCGCTCTGCTTGCTGCCGCCACCACCGCGACCAACTTTAGGTCGTACTGGTCCTCTGCCGATCGTGCCGTAGCGTCCGCCAACGCGATGTCGATCGAAAAACTCACAGCCGCTGCAGGCAAGCTCGCGACTGATGAATTCGATGACCAATCGGTGATCTATTCGTCGAAGCGCTAAGCAGAGACTGCGTCCACCCACTTCCGATCATCAGTGCTGTCGTTAGAGGAGGGCCTTGGCAGGACGACGGGCGATAATGCTCGCTGACTTGCCCTGCTGCTTGATCGTCCACAGCCGGTACGCTTTGTCGCCTCCGTTGTGCCCGCCACGTCATCCACCGCAATCTGTAGCGGCTTGCCTCTCCCGCTCGGGGCGGCGCATCGCCGCGTGCAGCTGGAACTATCACCGAGGAGTAATACCAAACTTGAGGCGCACAACGGGTGGGATTAGGCTTCCGGCGAAGTCAAGAAGCAATGGCCTGATAACCCGGCGATGGTTTACATGCGCCATACGATTAAGACCGCACCAAACGTTGTCATCCTCGAGGCGTCACATGCGCGGCGGGGATTTGCAATTTCCTGGATCGCCCGAACCCTCGTCACGGCGGCACTCATCGGGTTCTGTCTCAACGCCGACGTCGTCGCCTATGTGGCGCGATACGCCACCCCGCAGGAGTTATCTAAGCTCATCACGGTCGTCCCGCCGGTCATGGCGCAACAGACGCCATTGTCGAAGGACGACGAGGCGGCGCAGCTCAAGCAGGCGGTCGACAGCGCGACAGCGGAACTGCGGCAGTCTCTGCAGCAAGAGCACGCCAGGGCTGAGGCGCTCGAAAAAGAACTTGTGAAGGCATGGCGGTACGTCGGGAAACTGCTGTCGATGCCCAACGGCGAGGCGCATCAGTTCAGCCAAGCGGTCGACAGCGCGACGGCGGTACTGTGGCAGTCTCTGCAGCAGGAGCGCGACAGGGCCGAAGCGCTTGCAACCGAACTGGCGGACGCGCGGCGCTCCATGGAACAGAAACCTGCCGTTGTGGAAGAGAGGCCCGGTGTCTCCTTGCCTGCCTGGGCAAACAGCTACGCCGCCTTCGTGAACCCCGCCCAGACCGCAGGTCAATCGGACGTGGCCACGGAGAACAGCAAATCGGCAATTAAACCAGGCGAACCAGCTCGCGTTGAACACAAACCGCGCGGGGGCTACGGCTGCCAGCACTTTCAGACCTACGATCCGGCATCCGGAACTTACATCGGCTATGACGGACGACGGCGTTCCTGCCCATAAGCGCGGGGGCGGTGTTTCGGCAACAAGTCTAGCTGACCTGCCGCTATGGGCAGCGAGATGCAGCCGCCCTCACTCGGCTGCTGCGGCTTCCTGACGACGTCACCGAACGTGTCGTCTTGTCGATCCATCCAAGGCGATGCCGGTGATCCTGACGACCGACGAGGAGCGCGACGTTTGGATGCGCGCGCCGTGGGATGAGGCCAAAGCGCTGCAGCGGCCGCTGCCGGATGACGGGCTGAAGATCGTGATGCGCGGTCCGGACAAAGAGGACAAAACAGCATGATAATTGCCCTCTACATAGCTGCGGCTGTGATCATGGCTGTCGGGAGCCTCTACTTCGCGTGGCGAAGCAGGGACTTTCGGAAATTTCTGGCCGGTGCTTTCTTCGTGTCATCTGGCATTTTATTCTACCTCTTTCTCGCCGATGTTTCAGTGCCTCTGTTAGGGACAAGCTTCGTCGAGACACCTCAGATCAGCCTCGGCCGCTCGATCGTCCATTTTAGTCTCTTCCTGCTCTGCTTATATTTTGGGTTCGTTAGGTAGCAAGGCTAGCGCGATGCGCGCGCCACGGGACGAGGCAAAGGCGCTGCAGCGGCCTCTGCGGGATGGGACGCTCAAGCTCATCGCCACCGGTGAAAAGGAAGACCGGGCAGCCGCCGCCTAGCTTCTTGCAACGGCATGAGCTCACACATCGGGGCAGCACAATATGAACCGGGTCCTTCGGACGCATCGGAGGGTGCGGACGCTGCTTTGACTCCCTGGCGCAGGTGCCGTACTTTTTAGAAAACAACGGGGCGCGAACTAATTGCAGCTCCAAAGGGAGAACGTCATATGAGCCGGAACTCGATCACCCGCAGGTCATTTGTGGGCGCGGCCGCTGCAACAGCCCTTACTCCCTATGTAACACCTGCAAAGGCGGCAGGACCGATCCGGGTGATCAGCCACCGTCAGCCGGCTTTGGAATACTACACAGACCAGATGAAGAAGGCCCTACCCGAGGGGCTGGTCTCCGTTGAACTCATGCCGATCGACAAGGAAGTCGAGCTAGCGTCGATCACGATGTCATCTCGCTCCGACGCTATCGATGTCGCCTATCTCAACGACACCACAATGCAGAAATTCGCGGCCAGCGGTTGGTTGGAGCCGCTGGACGATCTCTGGGCGAAATACAAAGACGAATTCAAACTCGACGACTTTCCCAAATCTGTCATCGAGTCCGTCAGCTATAACGGCCACATCTACTCAATGCCGATCCTGACCAATACAGAGATGTTTTTCTACCGCGAGGATCTCTTCAAGGAGAACAACATCGCGCTTCCGAAGACCATGCCAGACTACATGGAAGCCGCGAAGAAGCTTCACCAAGGGCGCGTCTCCGGCACCGTGATGACATTGAAGCCGGTCGATGGCTGTCTGAACGAAGCCCACTGGTATCTCAACGCGCTCGGAGAAGGCTGGTTCGACAAGGGCTGGAAGCCCATCTTCAATCAGCCGGCCGGCGTGAACGCCATCACCATGATGAAGCAGATGACGGCGTTCGCCCCACGCGGGTTCACCTCAGCCGCCAATGACGAATCGAGCATCAATTTGCAGCAGGGGTTGGCTGCGATGGGACTGCAGTGGTTCACCCGTGCGGCGTCAATGGATGACGAGAAGAAGTCCCGTTTCGTCGGCAAGATCAACTGGATCGCGCCTCCCGGCGGCGGCCAGCGCATCGCCAATGACGGCTTTGCCATCTCGAAATATTCGTCCAAGGATAAAGATGCGATCTTCAAGATGGTCGCAACGGCAGCCAGCCAGAAGAGTATGCAAAAAGGCGCAGAGTTCGCCATGCCGCCGCGACTCTCGGTGCTGGGAGACCCCGAACTTGCGAAGAAGTACCGCTGGTATCCCGGAGCCCGCGCATCCCTGGAGGTCGGAAAGCCCTTCCCTTCGATGCCCGATTTCCTCGACGTGGGCACCATCGTGACGCGGTACATCCTCCAGGCTGTGACCAACGAGAAGGACGTCAAGGCCGCCCTGGACCAGGCTGCACAGGAAACCACCGAGCTGCTCCAGACACGCGGATACTACAAGTAGTCCGCCCTCGCCTGTGGCGGACCGAGACGCCCGCGGCTTGATCCAAGCCTCCTCCCAAGAAATCTGGCAAGAGATCTGACGTCATGCGTTGGCAGCGCGGCATGTGGCTGTTCCTGGTCCCGAGCTTTGGCCTGATGGCGCTCGTGCTCCTGTGGCCTCTTGGATATGCCGTTTATCTGAGCACGTTCGATTACCACCTAGGTTCGCCGGCGATGCGCTTCGTCGGCCTTGCGAACTACACGCAGTTGCTGAGCGAAGCCCGCTTCTGGCAATCGCTGTCGACCACCGTCGGCATCGCCCTGGGATCGGTGACTGTTGAATTTGCACTTGGGTTTGCCCTTGCGCTTGCGCTGTACCGGCTGACATTCAGCGTGCGCGCCTTTATGATTCTTTTGTTCTTGCCGCACATCATCACGCCCGTCGTCGCGACGCTATTTCTGAAATGGGTCCTGACGTCGAATTGGGGCTTGATCGACGCGACGCTGGCGACCTTCAACATCGATCCGCCGGACTGGCTTGGCAATCCGGTCTGGGCGAGAATCTGCGTTGTGTTCGCCGATGCCTGGATCTTCACGCCGTTTGTCATGCTGGTTCTTTATGCGGCCCTACAGACGCTCGACCAAGCCCAAATCGAGGCGGCGCAGATCGATGGTGCGGGTGAATGGCACATCGTCCGCCATGTCGTCCTCCCGGCCTTGGTGCCGGTCATCGTGTTCACCGTGTCTGTCCGCCTCATGGATGTCTTCCGATTCTTCGATACCATCTACGTCCTGACCGGAGGCGGCCCCGGCACCGCGACCGAGACGATCACGCTGTACACCTACCAGCTTGGTTTCCAGTTGCTACAGGTTGGGAAGGCATCCGCGCTCGGGATCATCACGCTCGTCGTTGTCGCCGCGATCATCGCGGTATTCAGCAGCCTCCTGCAGCGTGGGTACGGAAGAAGCGCATGAAGGCACGCCGCATGACGCATGTGCGTAACCAGACGCTGCTCTTCGTCGGTCTGGCACTCTTCACTTTCGTAAATCTCGTCCCGCTGATCTGGGCCGCCTTGACGTCGATCAAGAATCCGGCGGACGCGTTCACTGTCCCGCCCACGATCATCTTCCAGCCGACTTTGGAGTACCATCGCGAGGTCTGGGTCGATCGTGGCTTCGTTCAC
This sequence comes from Bradyrhizobium sp. Pa8, assembly GCF_052588265.1. Taxonomy (NCBI): domain Bacteria; kingdom Pseudomonadati; phylum Pseudomonadota; class Alphaproteobacteria; order Hyphomicrobiales; family Nitrobacteraceae; genus Bradyrhizobium; species Bradyrhizobium sp. Pa8. Next base: position 6,749,054 of record NZ_CP176767.1, read on the forward strand.
TATCTGATCAACAGCCTGATCGTCTCCGCGGGAACATTGCTCATTTCGGTGCCGATCGGCAGCCTTGCAGCCTACGCGCTGTCGCGCATGCCGCAGCGCCGCGCCTCGCCCATTTTGTTCGGGCTGTTTACGATCCGCATGTTTCCACACATGCTAATGGCGATTCCATTCTTCGTCATGGGCAGCTTCCTGAATTTAATCGACACCTACCCGCTCCTGATCGCTGCGCTGGTGGCGATCAACCAGCCGTTCACGATCTGGCTGATGTACAGCTTTTTCCTCGACATTCCGCGCGAACTCGACGAGGCCGCCGCAATAGACGGCTGCAACGTCTGGCAAACATTTCGCATCGTCATTCTGCCACTCGCGCGCCCCGGGCTCACGGTCGCGGCGCTGTTCAGCCTGCTGCTGTCCTACAATGAATTTCTGTTCGCCCTCGTGCTAACGGGCATCCGCACGAAGACGCTTCCGGTTGCGATCGCATCCTTCGGCGGCGAGGACGTCAGCGACTGGTCGATCTCTGCTGCAGGCGCCATCGGCATTATGCTGCCCATCGTTCTGATCATGATCTTCGTTCAGCGTCATTTCGTGCGCGGGCTCACCATCGGCGCCGTTAAAGGCTGACGCGTGCTCAACTCCAACAGGATGAACCATGACCAAAGCGACCATCGTTCTCGACCGCGCGTTCACAGTGGGACACGCGGATCAGCGCCTCTTCGGCAGCTTCGTCGAGCATCTCGGGCGATGCGTCTATGGCGGCATCTTCGAGCCCGGACACCCGACGGCCGACGACGAAGGCTTTCGGCAGGACGTGATGGAGCTTATCCGCGAGCTCGGGGTCACCGTCATCAGGTATCCCGGCGGAAATTTCGTATCCGGTTACAACTGGGAGGATGGCGTCGGTCCGGTCGACCAGCGGCCCCGGCGTCGAGAACTCGCCTGGTTCAGTACCGAGACGAATGCGTTCGGCACCAATGAATTCATGAGCTGGTGCACCAAGGCCGGGTTGGAGCCGATGATGGCCGTGAACCTCGGCACGCGAGGCGCGGACGATGCCAGGGAGCTGCTCGAATATTGCAACGTGGATCGTGGCACTGCGCTCAGCGATCTCAGACACCAGCACGGCTATCCAGCCCCTCATAACGTCAAGCTTTGGTGTCTGGGCAATGAAATGGACGCTCCGTGGCAGATCGGCGCCAAGTCTGCTCACGAGTACGGCACACTTGCGCGCGAGTCCGCCAAGCTGATGCGCTGGCTCGATCCCAGTATTGAGCTGGTCGCCTGTGGATCCTCCAGCCGCAGCATGGCGACATTCGCCGAGTGGGAGCGCGTCGTTCTCGAAGAGACATTCGATGTGGTCGAATATATCTCGCTCCACGGGTATTTTTCCAAGCACGACGACAAGTCACGCGACTTCATGGCTGAAGCCGATCTGGTTGGGCGCTATATCGATGAGATCATCGCGGTCGCGGACGGGGTCGCCGCCCGCCGCCGATCCCCCAAGCGGATCATGCTGTCCTTCGATGAATGGAACGTCTGGTACCGCACTCGTGACCGCGCGACGCGGACCAAGCCAGGATGGCCCGAAGCTCCAGCCATTCTCGAAGAGCTCTTCACGATGGAGGATGCCCTCGTCTTCGGTGCAGCCCTACTGACACTGATCAACCGGTGCAATCGGGTCAAGGCCGCCTGCGTGGCCCAACTCGTCAACGTCATCGGGCTCATCATGACCGAAACGGGAGGGCGCGCCTGGCGGCAGACCATCTTTTACCCGTTCAAGCACGCATCTGAATGGGCGCAGGGAACGGTTCTCGACATGCGCCTAACTTGCGGGACATTTAGCGCAGGCAACGGCGAGCGATTTCCCGAGATCGTCAGCGCTGCCGTCCTCGCTGAGGACGAGAAGTCCCTCTCGCTCTTCTGCGTCAATCGGAACTTCGACCAGCCGATCGATCTGGCGCTCAGCCTGCGCGGTTTTGAGTTTGGCAAATTCGTCGAAAGTCACGTCATGACGTCGGAGGACCTGAACGCGACGAACACTGCGGACGATCCGGAGCGCGTAAAACCCGTGATAGGTCCCGACGCGGCCTCCCGCGATGGAGTTTGGCAACTCACCGTCCCACCGGCGTCCTGGAGCGTGTACCGCTTTGCGGCATCCCCCGAGACTGCAGCGGGCTAGCTGGCGTGACTCTATCCGACCAGGATTCGAAGGATAGGGACGAACTATTGCTGACACTTCTCTCACAGGCTGAGCAAACAGCGCCCACGATTTCGAGTCACGGCTCGGCGCTGACCAGCGGCTGTGGTTCAAGCCGTTTTGGCATCGCAACACTTTCCTTCACGTTTCATTCATTTTACTGAACCTAAACCTGCGGCCTTCAACGGCACGTAGGTGAGGAATATGTCCTTTGACCCGATGGCCGCTGCGGTTGACTGGCTTGACGCCTACCGCGCTAGCGATATCGAATCTATCTTGAAGATGTACGCCGACGACGCTGTCGTCTAATGTGGCTGCGGTGGCATGAAAACCATTGCCGGGACACAAGGCCTTCGCGCGTATTGGGTGGAGCAGCTTCGCGAATATCCCGCGTCCGATCTGGACAATCTCCAGCCATCAAAGACGGAACGGAGATTTCCTATATCGCCCGCGATGGCGTGGTAAGTGCGGTCCTGAGCTTCAACGCTGCCGGAGAAATCGCGTCGCACACCTGCGGTCCCGCAAACGAAGTCTAGCCCAGCACTAGCATGTACGCGAAGGATGCTGAAAGAACGCTGAGTCCGATGATGGTGACTTTGAAAACGAGGTCTGGCGCTGCCACGATGCCCTCCACGATTTCGCAAATCAGTTAAATCTTACGCTTTATTCCGCAGGCTGCAATCCAGACTCACCACATCAGGGATGCGATCACCGCGAGACCAAGCGCGACCGACGCCCAGACCAGCGATTGATAAATCCAGAGCCGACGGCGGGTCATTGACGTGCCTCCCTCGCATGAGGGGCCGCTCGATAGGCAGCTGTGCCATTGAGCCAGATCAATGAATGGTGCGGATCAAATCTTAAAGAGAGCGAAGGCGAGCAGCGCGACCGGCGGCATGCCGACCACAATCACCGCGATACGAACGAGCAACTCGCCACCCATAGGCTGATCGCAGCGAGTGACGCTCAAAGGCGTCTATGCAGTTTGTGCCAGCTTGGCTGAACCAGTGGCAGAATTCGGCAGAAGCTGCGCGACTAGAAGGGTCTACGCCCTAGCTGGGAGACCAATGACCGCAGAAAGGTCAACAACCATAAGCTCGCGATCACGGCAGCGACGTCCCAGCGAGCGCCAGTTAGCATTGATCGCTTGGACGGTGGCCCACCCGGCTCGCGACGCACGCCTCGGTGAGAGGGCCATGATCGCCAACAAGCTGACGCGGTGGCTGACAAAGGCCGAGCAGCATCAGATCTCGGAATTCATCGCGGACGAGACAGCGATGCGCAAAGCACTCAAGAAGCCGCTCACGAAGAAACAGCCGCCAAGTGCGGATTGAGACTCGCCGGCCAGCCCACTTTGACGCAAGGCGATCTCACATGCCTTCCGACCTCGCGATCTCTGCAAGGTTCTCAAGCTGGCTCCCAAGCGCTGCCCAGCTCCGTGAGATGTTCGTCAGCACGGTCGCTCGACGGGCGGAATTCCTCGGATCAGCGGCACGTAGTTTGTACTCGGCGGCATAAGCGCGGCATTGTTCAGCTGTAGGCACGTTGTCCCCTTGCGCGCATCAGTGTCCCGGTCGTGACCGATGGCGATGAGACGATCATCACATTTGTCCGGAAGTCGACACAATCAGGGGAAGCCGAGATGCAGCTATGTGACTTTGCGCTATGCAGTTTGTGCCAATTTAGCGCGGCGGGCCATCACTAGACCCAATATAGGACGCCTACGTGCACAACGGCGCTGACAGTAAGCTTTCACGGCTGTTGGCATGACGAACTTGAAATCGAGAGCCCTCTGTTTGCTTCTTCTCTTGGGTCAATTGACAGGAGCGCTCTTTATAATCTTGGACGGTCTGCCCGAATTTAGGCACTTGATGACTTATCCCGGTGAGCAGCTATCTTTCGAACGGTCTGACAATCTTGCAGCGCCAATCATGATCGTTGCGATGCAAATCGCTATTGGTATCGCCTTCGATGCGTTCCGCTTCCCCCTCAGCGTTCGAATCCGATCTTGAGCCACCTGTTTCTGTTCCTGGGGCGGCTTTCCTTCATTTTCGGTGGCTCGCTGTTCGGCGTCGTATTTTTCAGACATCTGCCGGCGATCAATCAAGGCGCCGATCTTTGGCTCATGTTCAGTCGTGGGTTGCAACTCGTGGCGTCACTGTTCGCGCTATTCTGCGTCACGCTAGAACCAGAACAACTTGGGCGTACCTTATAGGCAGCCAATAGAATCTCGACGGATGCCGGTCACCGCTTCGCATTGGCACAAAGTGCACTAGCCACGCACCGGGACTGTGCTTGTCTGGGATACGCCTCGTCGATCTTTCCAGCCCCCAAGCTTCCTAAGCTTGGCGAGAACGTAGAAGGCCCCGGCGCGGTCAGCAGCTTCGTGGGGGCCAGTTAACTCGGATAGCCCAAGGCGATGGACGCAGAGGCAGATCGGCAACGCGGTTTGGAGTTGGGTCGCCGATGGGCAGAGCATGCTTCGGCACATGAACTTGCCACCATGGTGAGCGGCCCGTTCGATGATCTCAGCCAAATTCTGCCACCGAACGTATCTGATCAGTTCGTCGGCGGCTTTCGCGAAGGCGTGTTGCGCGTCTGGCGGGGATCTTAGGATCTAAGTTCAGCGGCGCACGGTAATGTGCACCAAGTGCACTTGCACCCCCATCATCGGCCGATCCAAGGTGTGAGTTCTAAGGGATCGCTGGACGAGCCGACGAACGCTGGACTACCAGCAATACCTCAACTGCGGCGGCCAGAGCCCGCCGGGTGCCGCCATTGCGTCAATTGTCTTGACCGACCTGAAGAAAGCACGGATCGGACGATCCCGATTGCACCAACGGTCAATTGCATGCTCTCAGCGATCGACGAAGATTGAGACAGTTTCGCGTGCTGGACGACCGCTATGAAGGTGCGAGAGCTTGTGGAGACCCTGCAAAGATTTCCTGATCAAGACGCAACAGTCGTCATCGGTGAAGGAGTGACGCCCAATGTTTGGCTCATCGTCGAAGGTGCCGTAGAGCGCGGCATTCACGTTAAAAAAACCAATCTCGATTGGGTTGGTCCGGGTAGCGAGCCGGGCGTCGAAATCGTCTAGGCACCCTATGAGCGCAGCTTTCCAGTGCCTGCAGCGCTGGCACACCTCGGCATATGCAATTGCACCAGTTGGCTAATTATCGGCTCGAGAGTGGAGCAATCAGACTGAAGCACCCATTAAGTTTAAGATCCGGCATTCCGCTCTCGAAGGCAGCCGGTTTTGGGTGCACCTGCCATGCTTCGTTGGTTACCGCCATTATCCTGAGTTTGCGGATTTCGTGGAGGTGAAGCAGTTGGTCGATCATGACCGCAACGATCATGGGCAGCTGTCCGCCGAGCAGGTCATTGGTGGCTGGCGCTGCACCGGCGGGTACGCCCCGGCTGGTCTGATCGTGACGGGTCTAACTCTGCCGCATGGATATACGTTCTTTGGCACACGACATTTCCAGCCGCCATCCTTGCCCATGCCCTCGTGAAAGATTCGGCCGATCGCATTTTCAATCCGTTCTTTTCCACGAAGCCTGAGGGCATCGGATCGGGGAGCTCGCGATCTGCTCTACTTTACTTGCAAAGTCAAAGGGCGAACTAAGGCTGGTAAAGTCAGATGCCAAAGGGTCCATCTTTGAAGTTGCAATACCATCCGAGCAACAACGCTGATGCCCGTTATTGGCCCTTCGCAGACCTTGGCACTTGCTCCTGCGATGTCAGCACGTAATCCAACTGAGACATTGCAAAGCGCTGCAACCGATTGGGTTGCCTAGTCCAGAAAAAAGCCCCGGCGAGCCGGGGCTTTGGTTTGCGCAGACTGAAGCGATTAGTATCTGGCCGGAGAGCCGTAACCGCCAAAGCGATAGTTCAACCGGACGGTGACCATGTCGACATCCTGACTGAACCTTTCGCCAACGAGAGTGACACCGCCGGGCGTGACCAAGCCTGCACCCACGAAGGTACGGGTGTCATTCCCCATCCAGAGGTGGTCGTATTCAACACCCACCGTCCAGTTCGGCGTGAAGCCATATTCCCAGCCGACGCCCAAAGCGCCGCCCCAGCGCGTATGACTTGCCGAGTCCAGACCCACTCCGGTGAAGTTGTTGAAGACATCAATACGATTGTGGGTCACGGCGGCACCACCCTTCACGTAGAGCAGCGAGGCGTTCCACGCCCAACCGAGTTGTCCACCTTGGCCAACAAAATCTCGACCGCGCGAGGACTGCCTCGCATCGAGGTTGACAAGCTCCTTTGGGAGGAAGGATGGAAGCTCGCTCCCTCAGATGTTTATGAGACTAGGCATGCAGCGTATCCATTCGGCGTAGGCCGCAGGGTTACCGCCGGAGCAGTCCAGGGTTCTCTTTGTAGAACCTGATCAGCTCGATGAGGTTTTCGATTCCGAAGTCGGTGAACGCCTGGACGCCGTCTTCTCCGACGCCATAGACCCAGATGACGCCGTCCTCGATCTCCATTTCGTTGGCGATGTCCCACAACCAGTCTTCGTCTTCGCCGAGGTCTTTCGCGACCTGGGTGATGGTGGTGGCGTGATGGACCTTGTTGACATGGCTGGTCATGCCGCTCGAGCGGAGATCGCTGATGCTGGCGTCCATTTCCAGGGCAGAAGTTCGTCCAGCCGATGAGCCGGATGGGCGGCGATCCGGGCGAGGATATCCGTAAGCCACGCCTGCGGGTCGATGCCGTTCATTTTCGCCGTGACGATGAGGCTGTACATAGCTGTGGCGCGCCGCCCTCCGCGATCAGATCCGCAGAACAGCCAGGACTTCCGTCCAAGAGCGATGCCTCGCAAGCCCCGTTCGGCGGCATTGTTGGAGAGACACACGCGTCCATCTTCCAGGAACAGCGTGAAGCTCGCCCATCGCTTCAGGATGTAGTTGAACGCCTTGGCCAGGTCGTGACCGCGAGACAGTTTGGCGAGCTTTTCGCGCATGTAGACCTCAAGGTCCTCGACCAGAGGCCGGCTCAGCGTCTGTCGCACCTCCAGACGCCCTTCGGGGCTCCTGCCATTGATGGAGCGTTCGATCTCGAACAGCGCATCGATCCGCCGCACGACCTCGATCGCGATCGGAGAGAGCGGGATTTCCTTCTTTCCGGCGCCCTTGCGCCGCGCATTCTCTTCGATGTCGGCCATGGCAAAGAATGGGCGCCTTCCATGCGACCAGCAGGCAGCTTCCCGGATCGGTCCGGGTTGGCGCCCCGCCAGATAGAGCTGGTTGTACCCGTCATAGGCGTCGGCCTGCAGGATGCCGGCATACTGGGCCAGATGCATCTGGGGATGCTCGCCCTTGCGGTCGTGCGAGTGGTAGAACATCGCTGCCGGTGGGCCCGCGCCCCCAAACGGCCGGTCGTCCCGAACGTAGATCCAGCACCGTCCCGTGTCGGTCTTGCCCTTGGCCAGCACCGGCACGGTCGTATCATCGGCATGAAGGCGCTCGGCCGCCATGACATGGGCTTCCACCAGGCGCAGCAGGGGATCCAGCGACGCACAGACCGCCCCAACGGCATCCGCCATGGTCGACAGTGCGATCGGCACGCCTTCGAGAGCATAGCGCTCGGCCTGGCGGTTTAGCGGCTGATGCTGGCCGAACTTCTCGAACATGATCATGGCCAGGAGGCTCGGGCCAGCCCATCCCCGAGCGATGGCATGGTACGGCGCCGGCGCCTGGCTGATCTTCTCGCAGTCGCGGCAGGAGAACTTCTCCCGGACCGTCTCGATCACCTTCCACTGGCGCGGCACTACTTCCAGCGTGCGCGTCACGTCCTCGCCGAGCTTGCGAAGGCGATTGCTGCCGCAGCATTCACAAGCCGTAGGTCCTTCGATCACCACCCGCTCCCGGGGAAGGTGCTCAGGGAAGGTCTGGCGCTCAGCGCGCTTGCGCGTAAATCCGCGCACCGTCGTCGTCTTCGCCAAGGCTCGTTCCGCCGCAAGCTCGTCCTCGGTGGCGTCGGCTTCCAGCTCTTCGAACGTCAGCGCCAACTGCTCGATCAGCCGCGCCGAACGTTCCGACCGTTGCCCGTAGATCTGATGCTTCAGCTTGGCGATCTGCAACTGCTGCTGGGCGATCAGCGCTTCGTCTTCCGACGCTTTCGCGCGGGCGACCGCGAGCTCGGCGGCGATCTCCAAACCCTTCGCACGCTCGACCGCCAGCGCCTCCTTCAGGGCGGCAACATCATCCGGAACAGCGTCGCGGTCGGCATCCATGCGACGCAGTGAATCACAGATTGGACGCGATGGGACTCCCCAAAATGGCAGCAACCGTAGTTTCTTCGCTCAGCCCGCACTCTGCGGTCGCCAACTCAGTTGCGGATTCCGCCAGTCGATGCCCTCGAGCATATAGGCCATCTGCGCCGCTGAGATCGATACCGCGCTGGCCGACGCCGACGGCCAGATGAACTTGCCACGATCCAGACGCTTGGCGTAGAGCGACATGCCCAGCCCATCGTGCCAAAGAATCTTGACGAGGTCACCGCGACGGCCCCGGAAGATGTAGAGATCGCCGGCATAAGGATCGCGCTTTAAGCTCTCCTGAACCGTAAGAGCCAGGCTTTGCATGCCGCGACGCATGTCGGTGTGGCCAGTGGCGATCCAAACCCTGATGCCGCTCGGAATCGGGATCATCGTCGTCGCAGGAGCTCAAGAACCCGCTGCAGCGCCTCGCTGTCGACGTCCCGGTCAACGCGCACACGACAGCCACCGCCAAGCTCGATCTCGATGATTCCAGCCCTTGCACGATGCGCAGGCGGTGAAGACACCGGTTGTGGCGCGTCGCTCGAGACCGGAACCGCCACCGGTGTGATCTCGACGGGAACGAGAGCTGGCCCGGAATCTCCGCCCAGTCGGCCCTGGCGCGCCTGTCGACGCCAAGTGAACAGCAGGCCGTGAGCCACCCCGTGCCGTCGCGCGACGCCGCAGACCGTCTCGCCAGCCTGCAAGGTCTCTTCGACAAGGCGAACCTTCTCGTCGTAACTCCATCGCCGCCGACGCTCGGCGCCCAACACATTGACCTGCATTCGCCACGTGACCTTAAAGCTAGATTTAAGGTCAAATCCTCGGGCCGCCTCTCAAATTACACAAGGCGGCCGCCGCCGGAGGGATACCATGCAGCGGCTATCGCCGGGGATAAGTGGGTCATCGAGGGACTGGGTAGCCAAGGATCGATACCGGCCCGGGTATCTAGGGCGACAGAGATTGTGCTGATCGACTTGCCTCTTTGGGTTCACTTCGCGCTGGCAGCCGAGCGTCAAGCCCGCTGGTACCATGAAGATATGCGTCCCGCCGGAATGGATGAGAAGCCACCCACGATGGCGCTATTCAGGACGATGTGGGAGGTCGATCAGCACTGGCTGCCAGCCATTCGCGACCTCTGTGGCAGGGCCGAGGAAGCAAAGAAGCTAACTCGGCTTTGTAGTCTCGAAGAAATCGATGCCTATTCGGTACAGGTAGATCGACCTGAGAGCTAGGTTGCCGCGCTCGCGCTTGCCGTCCGCTAAGTCTGAGTGAGACATGCCGACTGGGTCAAGCAAAGTCCGCCAGCAAGGTACGTTTCGAAAGGCCACCTCAGTGGGGTACTGACGTTCGAACACGGCCTAGAATAAGCAGCGCCAGAAGCGCAAAGGGCCCAATGATCAAGGCGGTCGAAAGCCAAGCCTTTGTAGATCGGCCACGGTCGCGGGCCATGTCATAGGCAGCAGGCATGCAGACCATCGCGTAGAGCTGGAAAATCAGCCACGTCGGCATGGGCAACTCCTGATTGCCATCCGATGATAGCATCGTTCGAGCTTTTGTCAGCGTCAATGTCAGTTGTTGGCCCCAAGCCGAACTCGCCAAGGCACGTTGCCGCCGCAGCCACCGCCGCTTTTGACCCATAAGCGACATCACCCCTCCGGCACGCCAGCCAAATACATCCCCTTCAAAAGCCGCCTTGACCCCGCAAGAAACGTCGGGTCGTCGGAAACTCGGAGGGTTTTCAAACGGCGGATCGTGAAGGCGGGGTCGAGTAAAAGACCTTCGTTTCTAGCTGCTACCGCGTTATCTGTTTGCCCGAGAAGCGCGAGGGCGGAAGCGTATTCGAAGTGCGCCATGGGATAGTTCGGGTTGGCTTTCAGGCTTCGGCGTAGCCACTCAGCGGCTTCACCATCGGCTTCAAGGTGCAATTTAGCTGTACCAACATAGGCCAGCCAACGAGCAATCCCTTCGTCGCGAGGAGATACACGCAGCGCTTCCTTTACGTGTGCCTCAGTCTCAGCGGGGCGACCGAGATACAGTTTGGCGATGCCGACACAAGCATGAGCCTCGGCAAAATTTGGGTTCAAAGATAGGGCATGCTCGCATTCAGCAAGTCCTTCCAATCCGCGTCTCGTACATAATCGCACGCCACCAAGAGCCAAATGAGCGGCGGCGTGCCGTGGATCGAGAGAGATAGCCTTAATCGAGGCCACTTCTGCCGTCGCAATATACCGATACGGGTCATCAACGAACACAAGGCCAGCACAGAACACATCTAACATCGCAATAGCGGCCAGTGTCTCGATGTTATCAGGTTCAAGCTTTAGGGCCCCCTCGAAGAAACCTCGCGCTTGCATTAGGCTAGTCGGGGTCCAACCTTTATTGAGTCGAGCCATCCCTTGGAAATGCAGATCTAACGCGCTTGGTTGCAAAGAACGCTCCGCTCGCCTCGCCTCGACTGCAATAAGTTGAGCATTAAGTGCGTTGGCCAATCTCGACACGATTTCGTCTTGCATTTCGAAAAGGTCGGCGAGTGGTTTGTCGAAGCGGTCGGCCCACAGATGGCTGCCTGTTTCGGTATCGACTAGTTGCACGCACACCCGAAATCGATCCCCGCTCCGCTGCACCGAACCTTCGAGCACGTAACGAACATTCAGCTCGCGGCCAATCTGCTTGAGATCGACTGCTTTGCCCTTGTAAGTAAATGCGGTGTGCCGGCCAATCACGAACGAGCCTCTGATGCGGGATAAGTCCGTGGTCAGGCTCTCGGTCACGCCGTCGGCAAAATAGTCTTGCTCGGGATCTCCACTGAGATTGGCGAACGGCAGCACAACGATAGAAAGGCGGGGTGCTGAAGGCGATGTCGCTGCGGTCACTTCACCACGCACCGCCGAACTGTCCTGCTCGACAGGGCTGGCCTGTCTTTCTTCCTGCACGGCTCCAACAAAGCGGAATCCTTTGCGCTGCAGGGTCTTTATCAGAAGCTGCTTCTCGCCGGTGTCGCCGATCGCGTTCCGGGCGGCATTAAGCCGGGTCGTCAACGCCGCCTCCGAGACGACGCGGCCATTCCAGACGGCGCTGAAGATATCGTCCTTCGTAACGACGCGTTCTCTGTTGCGGATCAGATAGTCGAGCAGATCGAAAACCTGCGGCGCGATTGGGACTACCTCGTCGCCTCGACGCAGTTCGCGACGACCCAGGTCAAACGTACAGTTTGCGAAGAGGTAGCGCACAGCCTTTCCCTTACGGTAGCCGTCTACTCCCTGAGGTGGGCAGCCGCGGTCAAGACTATGCCACGAGCGAGCGAAATGTAAGCTGCTCACGAAGTGTGCTCGGAACGGTGACCAATTCCGCTAAGTGGATGTCTGCATTTGGGCCTTAGCAGAACATCGAGGCGCCTATCGGCACGTCGGCTGTTGGCGGTAAACCGGACCAAAACACGATTGGCCGGTGATGACAGCTTGTGACCCAAAGCGGACCTGGGGCGAGGCACCGTCTTGGGTCTGCTTGTGACACCCCGAGCGGACATGAGCGGGTTACCCTTGCACGATAATAGCCAAAACCGGCCTCTAGATCGATCTCCCTTTGATTGCGTCATGTCCAAAGGTTCGCTTAGTCTGCGGAAGTCAAAGGGGTAGACCGGGCTGAATCGAGGGAATGGAGCAAAGCAATTGGGTGGCACAGCGCTACGACGAAAGCTGGCGGCAATAGTTGCAGCCGATGTCGCAGGCTATTCTCGCTTGGTAAGTCACGACGAAACTGCGACCCTAAGAAAACTTTCCGCCTATCGCCAAATCGTCGATGCGCTAATCGACGAATATGGTGGGCGGATAGCGAACACCGCCGGCGACAGCATTTTAGCCGACTTTGCAAGTGCAATAGATGCCGTTGAATGCTGCGTAGCGGTTCAGCTTCGTCTCGCCGCCGCTGAGGACGACCAACCTGAGGACCTCGCGCTTCGGTTTCGAATTGGAATTCATCTGGGCGACGTTGTCATTCAAGGGATTGATCTACTGGGTGACGGGGTCAATGTCGCAGCGCGATTAGAAAGCATAGCCGATCCCGGCGGCATCTGCATATCGGGAGCAGTCTTTGATCAGGTTGACGGCAAATTGGGCTACCCCATCGAACCTCTTGGACTTCAGCGCTTGAAGAATATCTCGCGCCCAATCGAAGCCTACAAAATACTGCTCCGGCAACGCTCAACGTCACCGCAGGCAGAAAATCCCTCTTCGTCGAAATTTGAGCAACAAATTCAGTACTGCCGATCTGCGGACGGCGTGCGGTTGGCTTACTCCGTCGTCGGTACTGGCCCTTTCCTGCTAAAATCAGCAAACTGGATCAATCATTTGGAGCTCGATTGGGAGCTACCTCTCTACCGTCATCTATTCGTAGGACTGTCTAAGCAGCACAAGCTGGTTCGCTACGACGCTCGTGGCAACGGATTGTCCGACTGGGATCAAAGTGAACTGTCGCTGGACGCCTGGGTGAGTGACATGGAGGCTGTGGCAGATGCAGCGGGCCTTATACGCTTTCCCATATTTGGGTTTTCCCAAGGTTGCGCCGTGTCGATTGCGTATGCCGTCCGTCATCCTGAACGAGTTTCTAAGCTCATTCTCTTCGGCGGTTTCGCAACCGGCAGATTTAAGAGGCCTTCCAACACGGCTACGGACCTGGAACGATACAAAGCTACGGCAACTCTCATTCGGTTGGGGTGGAGCTCTGAGGATCCTACGTTCCGACAAATGCTGGCCTCCCAGCTGATACCGGGTGCAACGAAAGAGCAAGCGGTGGCTTTCAATGAAATGCAGCGACGAAGCCTATCGGCTGAAAGCGCGGCCCGATATTATGAAACAGTAAGCAATTTCGACGTTCGTGATCTTCTTCCGCAGGTGTCCGTTCCAACACTCGTGCTCCATTTTCGTGAAGATGCAATGGTCCCGATTGAAGAGGGCCGCCTAATCGGCGCCAAAATACCAAACGCAAGGTTCGTCTCTTTGCCGGGAAGAACCATCTCCCTTTAGAAAATGACCCTGGCATGCCGCAGTTTTTCGAGGAGCTGGAATCGTTTTTGAAGACAGGCTAATTGGGTGACCGGGTGGTTTGATTGTCGGCTTCTGGCCCTGAGCTGAACACCACAAGAGCCATTGCCATGTCCGCTATTTGAGGGAAGCCGGACGTCGCCTGGCTGATGGGCTGACCGCTGCTTTCGACAAGTAGCGGACATCACCGACCGGGCTACTGGTGTCGGCCCGGCGACCTTCCGCGCGGGCATCTGCCGGCAAAATCCCAAAGCGCCCTCGACCAGACCGTGCTAAGAAACACTTGCAATCTGCAGGAGACACCCCATGGGCTATTCTGTCGTAGATCTTGGTCCGATGCAGCCACAAGGAATAAGCAATCGAGGCGACGTCATCCTGACGGGCTCCGGGTTGAACCCGCCAAACTTTGTCCGCCTCGTGGACGGCACTCTCATCACTCTTCCATCTGAAATCATAGATGTATGGGCCATCAACAACGAGCGCGTTGTCCTCGCCGGAGTGCAGGGCTCCACCGGGCGGGAATACGCGCTTTACAATCTTGAAACGAATACGAGCGAGCCGATCGCAATTCCGGGTTATCCCGCAATTGGACCCCTGGCGCTGAACAATTCCGGCGATGTGGCGGGAACAGCGGCAAAGGGCTGGAGCGTCTTGGATGATCAGAGAGGTTTTATCTTCAATCACAACACCCAGGCGGTTACTTGGGTGTTGCCAACGTTACCGTCGCAACCACCCGGATCGACGGCCTTCCTTGAATTGAAAGATATCAACGATCTTGGCCACGCGATCGGAGTTCAAGGGTGGGTACTAGGCTACGATCAGCTCGAAGTGCCCGTTTTCTACGATGGTGCAAATCTGCGCGCGGTGGCAAATCCCACCTTCCTGTCCAATGGAATTCGCATCACCAACGACGACAAGCTGTGGGTTTGGTTTTTTGGTCGGGGCGGCCCCGAAGTACAGGCAATTTACGATGCCACCACCGACACACTCACGCCATTCTCAAATGGCCAAATTCTTGACCTCAATGCTAACGGTCAAATCTTGTTTGAGCACGAATTGAACTACTATCTTCAAAGCGGAGGATTTATCACAGCAGTAAGCGATCTCTTCCCGTCCGGATCCGGTTGGAGTCTAGACTTTGCAATTCAAATGAATGATTCCGGGGCAATTGTCGGCTGGGGTGAACTACATACCAATGCTGGTTCCTCCGCCGGACATGGATTCTTATTGAGCCCCCCACCTCTCCGAATTCCGCGCGGCAAGCGGGACGATATTATCGCGATCATCCTCTGGGGCGTGATCAACTGCGGTCCCGGGGTAGCAATAATTGGGGGACATTTAGTCCGAATTCCACCTCACGGACCGCTGAACGAACTTATGGCCGCACTGCCTGAAGCCCTTCGCAACGAGCTGACGCCCTTGATCGAGGATGCGCATTTCAGGGAACCCGCCGACGTGCGAGATTTTCGCAGACGAGTCACGTCTGTAATCTCAAGCTACTCGCGCCGTACATTCGGTCGCTCATGAGGGCAGAAATGAAAAGTGCCCAAGCAACCGAACGTGCCATCGGCAAAATTATTCCTGCTCAGAATCACCGCTCATGTTCTGTGCGGCTTCCACGGGCTGGACGCTTGGTATTGTTGGGTGAACGGTGCTGCGGTTCCTCCTCTACAAGGAATAAACCCGCCCGGGGAACCTGATGGCTTCTGTGTGCTTTGATCTGTATGCCGAGGGAGATTGCGATAACGCTTTGGTCTCTGGCCGCCGCTTGCGCGGTGGCATTTAGTTTGGCCGCACTTGTCTCTCCTCACTAGCCAAGCACTTAGTATCTCATCACTAGCCAAAAGACCGCCCGGCGACCTTTTTTGTAATCGCGAAAGCGTATGACCCTAGAGCTGGATGACCAGCCCTGGAGGGGTCATTGGCAATCTTCGTTGATCGTCGGCTCGTGGCCCTTAGCTGCCTCTCTGCTCTCTAATCCTGATGTCGGCTTGCGGAATGCGAGCGGACCAGGACCGACCCACGAGCGTCTCCCGCCAGGGGCCGCTTGTGACCCAAACACATCAGATGACTGGCGAAGCAGAAAGCCTGCTCTCCTTCACCACATTTAAACCTTAAGATTCTACGAAGAGGACTCACCCACAGGCCGCAGGAACGAACAGTCTTTGTACAGGAGCCATCCGTGGACTTCAGGCAATGAAGGTTTGGCAGACCAGCTGCATCGTGGCTGTCATCGCATCCGTGGGACTTTGTCTGGCCGCCAGTAACAGACCGGCCGCGACGGTGCCGGATGTCATCCCGGAAGCTGCAGCGAACATAGCGGCTCCTGCGAACATGGTGGCGCCCGCCTTGTACGCAGAGGCATCCGCCAGACTGGCGGCAGCGCTTCGGGCAGAAAGTGCAGAGCTTGGCTCGGTGGCGTCAGCAGGTTCCGGGTCGTTGAGCACCGGAGCCGAGATCGTCGATGAACCCGTCGCGCCGAAATTGGTGTCGTTGGGACAGGATATCGTCCAACCGCTGCCGGCAGAAAGCGATGGGTCCAAAGATGCTCCGAAAGCGGCGTCGGCGCAGGATTTCCGTTATCTGGTCTACTACGTCTGGTCCGAACTGCCGCCCGCCGAGAAGCCGGCGGAGATCGTTTTGCGTGCGTTCAAGGACATTCCGGTCGGAACGCCAGCCGAAGAGATCAAGCGCGCTTCCGACGCGTTTGGTCTCGATTTCAATTTCATGATGGCGGTTGCCAAGATCGAATCCGGTTTCAACCCCAATCAGCGCACCGGGTCGTATATCGGCCTGTTTCAACTCAGCCAATATGAGTTCGGGAAGTTCGGCTTCGGGCAGATTCGCAGTCCGCGGGATAACGCCGTTGCGGCCGCCTACAAAATCATTACCGAAGGCGTCCAGTTCGAGTGGGTGACGCACCGGACGCCGGACATGAGCGATCTTTACCTGATCCATCAGCAGGGCTGGGAAGGCGCCGCTGAGCACATCAGCCGGCCCGCTCGCACCGCCTGGAAATCAATGTGCGCCACCAGCGAAGGTAAGGAGAAGGGTGAGAGGTGGTGCAAACGCGCGATCTGGGGCAATGCACTTCCGGCGTTCAAGCGCACCTGGAAATCGGTGGACAACGTGACGTCAGAGGCGTTCGTCGGGATGTGGCGCGGCCGGGTCGCCGAATTCTACACGAAATATGTGGCGACCGCCGCTGCGGCGGCAAGCCAATAATTCCCGATGTCGGCAGGGCCCTGCCACGCATGCATTGCCTTAAGCTGCCTCCGCTCATGGCTCTTCGCCGGACCTTAGCGCCCTCTCCTGCCATGTCTGCAAAGTGACCCGAACCAGACAATCGACGGGGACGAGTGTTTGGCTCGAGCCTCTTCAAAGGGCTCGTTATGCGTCCTATCTGAGCTCTCCCGACCCGTTCACTGGCTCTCTTGCCGTGCTCGAGCGTCGCCTCACAGATGCGTCTTACGAGCGATCGAGACAGGTCTCCAAGGCTCCCAAAGCGCTCTACCCGCCCCCAATCTACGGTCTTACGGTGCGGCTGTACCCCGTAGTGACGAACGGCGCTTTGACGCAACGGGAATTTTCAGCAATACTCGCCGCATGGTTGCTCTTGATGAGATTGCAGATGCCCGTCGCCGCGAAGTTGATCGCGCGCATCGACTGCGATTGGAGGGCCTGGTCGACGATATCCGGAAGGCCATAGAAGGACCCAGCAGCGCCCAAAGAGAAGGTAGCGTGGATCAGAGCGTTGCTCGCCGTCCAGGGCTAACGCACTCAAGGGTAAGCTTGAAACCGACCGCCATCTGAGGTGGCCTTAGTGCCTGCTGATCGGCTCAAATCTATCGAGTCTGGTTGCGCCCTCCCAAAGCTCAACCGCGTGCTCGTCTACAAGCAATTTGGCTCGCTCCCGAGCCTCCTCCTCGTCATGCACGTCAAGGTCGATTCGAAACGTTATGTGCCCCTCGCCGTCAATCAAGTATGCGCGAAACACTCGCATGATCCCGCTCCAAAACACCGCCTCGCTCCGAAGCAAGAACGAGTTTAGAGCCGATCTAAAATCACGTCATTATCGAAATTAGGCCCGCCAGCGTGAACCGGCGGCCGGGCCTGCTTTTCCACACCCACGACCGGCAGTACCTCGCGAGCATCCCGCGCCGCTGGGATAATTTGACTCACGCCAGCGCTGCGGTTCGATGGCATCATGACCAAGGCAGAGAACAGAGCGGCGGCGATCTGCGTCAGCGGCATCGTGCCCGCCAACGTCCTAAGCTTTTCGATTTCCTCTGCGGTCCAATCCTGCTTCCAGCGCGCCATTTTTTCCGACCTACGAATTTCGCGGTTCCAGTGAATTCACCATCGGCACACGGCTTTCCGTGAGCGCAACATCGCTTGGCACAAACTGCACTTGCCCAGGAGCGCGATGTCTCCACCATCAGTGAGCTTGCCGCCCAGGATGTTCTACCTCCAATAGCACGATTCGACGGCGGAGAGCGCTGGCCCCGGCGTACAAACAACCCCCTATATCCCCGGCGCCGGGGCCAGTTTCCGCGAGCGAAATTTCGCTCGTGTCCGCCACCAAAGTTGAGGCATCGGCGGAGTAAGAGTATGAGAAAGGTTCCGCTATTCACCTGCGCGCATTGCCGAGTGCAAGACGCGGATGTGATCAGCATTACCGTCTCCTACAAAAAGGGAGAGTCTGTCCATGGCGAGTGGCACCCAGCATGCTTCGAGCAGGTCAGGCCGACGCTGAAACGCAAGGGCGACCCCATGATCGCCATCAGCAGCAACGTACCGCCGAGCGACCCGCGTAGTCTTGATCATCCTAGCCACCGTGAACAATGGTTGGCGCTGGCCAGGGCAATCGGGCAGCATATCGCGAGAGATGAACGTAATGGCGTCAGCGGGCCGCTCATAGGAGACGTGGACCTCGACGAGGACAAGTCATCATGACATTGCCAACTCCGAAGCCTGATGATGGCACGACCCTCGGCCTTGCCATGGGCGTCGTCGAAGAATGACGATCTTGCCGAGCCCGGCGCGCCGGTCTTCAGTGCCTCGCCTAGGCTAGTCAACGCAAAACGCTGTCCCGTTGCTCTGTCAGGATTCCCAGGCTCGCTAGAGTGCGCATCAATCGATGCAGTGATGGTGCATGCGCCTGCATCGGACCAGCGAGTTCCAAAGCGCTCTTCGGCCCAGAAGCGAGCTGATCGGCTAATCCCACCTTCGCAGCGACGCAAACGGTTCTCGCTTTGCCAAGAAGTGACGCATATTCCGACTCCGTTAATTGAGTACGGTGTCCGCTCTGTTCGGTTTTCGACACTGGAAACCGCGTTCTGCCGTGCTCCGCGCCTGCCCACACGTTTCCGCGCCTCGGCCGCACAGACAAAGCAACTAGCCGGGAGGCCTATCAGTGCGCTCGACAGGCCGGGCCTTACGGCAGCGACCCTCGAAACTCTGCGACACCAATATTCCGAGCGAATATCGCGGCAATCAGGAGGACGAGCATCGCGACGGCAAGTCCATTCAAGATCGCAGACAGATATCGATTAAACCAATAGCGCATCATTACTGCCCCCATGCGCATCGCCCTGCCCGCTGCAACTTGCGTCGTTGAGCCGTTAGGCGATTTGGTGGCACAGCGATGGCATGGCTCCGAAATTGCGCGGCTTGCGGCCCCGCCAATTTGCAGGCTTCGTTGGAGTGGCTACGGCGATGTCGGTGATGTCGCCCATGTTGGCGCGCCTGAGATCACGCAGGCCCTTGATCTGATCACCCGACATAGCTCCTCACGACGGAAGCTTTCCATCCCTGCTGTTTGATGATCGCGCGCGCCTCGTCGTCGCTGTTGCCGAGAGCGCGTTGCGCAGGATCGGCGCCGCGGTCAGGACGACGCCGTGACGGCTGACGAAGCCCGCGACGAAATGCCTCGCCCTCACGCGAACCAGCAGCTCGTTCACGGCTTTTCCCACACGATCAGCAGTACCGCGACGGCCAGCACGGTGAAAAGACCAGATAATCGCTTTAAAGAGCAGCTCGCGCATCGCCGTGCCAAAAAGGCGGCTCCAGCCATAATGGAAGCCGGAGCCGCGAAGTCACGCTTGCAAAGCACCTCGGGTACGACGTCATGTCCGACCCCGAAGCACGATTCAAATGCTGCTCGATTGCCGAGGTTCCCCGTGATGTCCCTCTGGAGACGGCTACAACCGAAGTTAATGCGCAGCTTGACATTTGTTAGATGCGCGAATGCTCGCAAAGTGGAAGGTCGCGTCGGCGCGCGGGGGAGCGCGCTCGCGGCCCCGGCATCCCGACCCCTCTCCTCCCGGATGCCTGGGGCCGACGCGCACTGATTGCGATGTGCCTTGTCGGCCACACGTCCGACTAAACCGAGACCGTTTGTCGGGTTTCGTACAGACGCGCCAGCGCCATTTATTCAGCCTGTCAGCGGACGGGTGTTGATCGGCGGATCAGCCCGGTGGTTTTCCTCCAAGAGCCACCGGGTTTTCCCCCCGGTCTGTGGCGAGGACTGACGGCGCTGTCGGATAATGATCTTCATTTCAAAATTGCCGTCGTGGGCCTGGGCGCGTTTTCGACCGTCCTGGCGATCACGCTGATATTTTCTCTCTGAGCGTGGAGCCCGCGGCCGGGATCGAACCGGCGACCATCCGCTTACAAAGCGAGCGCTCTACTACTGAGCTACGACGGGCAAGGTGCATACAGCTGGCGATAGCTCCATTAGAGGAACCTGCTGCCACGGGGGGTGAACTGGCGCTGCTGAGCCATCGCCTCACCGGAGGCGAGCAGCACCGCGATCAGCCTCCTAATTTGGACCTCCCGAACGTCTTGTCCGTCTTCAGCAGGAACAGACCCTCGTTGCGGTCATCATCGTAGAACCCGATCCAGTAGTATTCCCGCTGGTCAGGCGGTCTCTCGCCGACGCAGACGAACGTCGCGCGATACTCGACATCGCCCCGTGTCGGCCGTTGCGGCCTCAGCCCGACAAGTCTGCACCCAGCCTTCCCAGCCTCGTAGTGAAACCCGCGCGCGGCGATCTGGATGCCTTCCTCATCCTTCCTGCAGTGCTTCATCATGTGCGGCTCGCCGCACCATCGGCCGTGAAACATCGAAGGCATCTCGGCGGCGTCGGCGGCGTTCGCGGCGAGCAGCAGCAGGCCGCCCAACAGGATGGTCCTCATCAGTGATGACCCTTGTATCAGCTTGCCGCGCTACGGACGGATATATGTTTAGGGTAAGACCTTAACGAGTTCTTACTACCCCGAGAGTTGAGCCCGCGGCCGGACCCGAGCCCGCGCCGCTTACAAGGCAGCTGCTCTACCTCTAAGCTACGACGGGCAAACTCCTGCGCCCCGGTGGAGCGCATCATCGTCAAGAGATAATCAAAGGCGGCTCAGTAAAAGCGGCCGCCGGATGACCTCGGCTGCGCTCGGTTCCAATAAGGGTTGACCAGGCACATTGCTGCACGGCCACTCGCACTCGCTTGGCACTGATCCCATGTCGTGTAGGAGCAGTCGAAGTAGGTGCCGCCACCCCACTTCCAAACCTGAAGACAGACTGGGAAGTTCGGATCGTACGTTTGAGCTTTAGCCGGGGTCATCACCAGGATCGCCGCACTGAGGAATATCCAACGGAGCTTCCGCATCGCCACCTCCTCTTTGCCCTGTCCTTCGCTGCGCAAGATATCCCTGCGCGGCGGTGAGCGCCTGTTCCATCGACTTGGTGCCGTTCACGGCTCTGCGACCGGCATTGTCGTCGTAGGTAGAAGAAACTCGAACCGGCGACCATCCGCTTACAAAACGCGCTCTACCACTGAGCTACGACGGGCAGCGCAAAAATTACACTGCTAGCGCCCTCGAGGATTTGCCTATCTAACCGGTACCGGTACCCAGTCGCTTTCAATCCCGACTAGCGCCCCCCGAGGCCCCCCCCTTCAGCGACCGCTCTCCACCGCGAGGGATGCCAGTATCGTTGAGGCGCGCGCATGGCGGTCTGACGCGTCCCAGCGCTCCACATGGTCTTCGCAGAGAAGCGCTGCAACAAAATCGAATCGGAGGCGACGACATCCCCGGCACTCGTGACCTTGCATAGGTCTGCAAGACTCATCACTCGCGGATACAGCAAAAATGAATCGCTGCGATTCCGTAAACGCGGATCGTACAGATTCTAAACGGTGGTTCGACGAGATACGCAAAAAACATCCGCGACAGCAGAATGAAGATCAGACGACCTATGCTGCACGTCTGCACACTTTAATGCAGAAGGCGGATGTGACCACAGTCTGGCCGCTTAAGACACTGCGGCGCCGTCTTTACAGATAGATTGCCGAACAAGCGCTGCGACCTGATGAGTTGCAGCGATTTTGCAGCGATTTTCTGCGTGCGAAAAGTGCGCAATTGCGCTAGGTGACTTGCGCACTTTGCTCACGGCATTCTCGGCGGCATGAAAACAAATGCCACCACCTCAACGCAGTATGCCGCTGACCTGACGCCACTGGAGCTGCGGAAGAAGATCCCGGTTCGAGAAGCCGCCGCGCTGAATGACCTTTCGGAGGCTAGCTTTCGGCGCCACTACAGGCATCTGATCCGCAAGATTACGCCCCGCCGCGACACTGTCGAGCTTGGCGACGCGATCAACCTACCACCTAAGCCGACTTAAACGAAAACGCCCCCGGAGCTGAGGCCGCCGGGGGCGTTTTTGTCTTTGGCCTCGTCCACTGGCAATGAACGGAGGAACCAATGCGCAGGCTATCACTCCCACGTCGCGATCACAATGAGGGCAACGGCTGGCGGAAGAGCGAATCAGCTGGTTCCGACTATGCTGCGAGCCGCACTGCACCCGATGCACAGGTGTCTGCCCAAGGCGACACCGAGGAAATCCTCAAGGCAGAGATGCTGGCGCTCAAAACGGATGTCGAGCGAGAAACCTTAGAAAGCAAACAGAGGTCGAACCATCTCACCGCACGGATTTCTTTTCTCAAGCACCGCCTGGAAATGTTCGAACGCAAGATCAACCGGTAGAAAGGAAAGAGCAATGAACGCGATTGCACAAGGCAAGAACTCATTGGTCCCTGTCGATGGCTGGGATGACACGGCTGCAGAAGCCGAAGCGCGGGTCATCCGCGGCTTGCTGCTCAAGTTTTCGGAAGCCCGTTGGTTTATCGGCAAGGAAAGCGAGCCGGTGAAGGAAAGCCGCCAGCTCGTGGCCGTGGCCACCGCAGCCGCTTGGGTGAGGTGGCAGGGCGGCAAGCCGAGCGAGTACCGCCTGCGCGAGCCAGGAGTGCCCATGCCGGAGCGCGAACAGCTGGGTGATTGCGATCGGGAATCCTGGGAGAGCGGCTCGGACGGGCAGCCCCGTGATCCCTGGCAGAGCACCCGCCTTGTGCACTTGATCGATCCGCACACTGCCGAGGCCTTCACCTTCTCCACGTCGAGTGTGGGAGGCATCGAATGTGTGGTCAATCTTGCCGATCAGATCAAGCGCATGCGGAACACGCACCCCAACGCGGTACCGCTGGTCGAACTGGGCGCCGCGCCGATGAAGACAAAGCATGGCCGAAAGTCGAAGCCGGTACTGAGGGTAGTCGGCTGGAAGAATGCGGTGAATGTCGCGTTCGACCAGCAGGACCAGCTGTTGCCGTCCCCTGCGCCTGAGACACCGGCACAGGTCGCGGCGATCCGCGGCCATGACATGGATGATGACATCCCGTTCTAACGGAAGTTGCGATGGGAGCGGCAAAAGATTTTTCCGCTCCCGCTCTCTTGGATGATTTTTCCACTCCGTCGAGCACTTGCCATGGCGATGCACCAGGAGAATCTCGGCGCTGCGTTGACGCTCGCTTCCGCCGGCATCAAGATCTTTCCTGCCGGATTTGACAAGCGTCCGCTGTTGCAAGGATGGCGCGAGGCGGCGACATGTGACTCAGACCAGATCTCCACGTGGTTTGAGCGCGCAGCGGCGCTTCCGGCGATCCCGTGTGGGCCAAACAATCTCCTTGTGATCGATTGTGATCGTCACGGCGACGACGCTGATGGCGTCGCCGGCTTCAAATCCCTCATCACTGAGCGTGGCGCGCTGCCGCTCCATGTGCCCCTTGTGAAGTCGCCCAATGGCGGCGTGCATGTGTATTTTAGGCAACCGGACGGGGAGGCGCTTGGCAACGGGCGCGGCTCATTGCCCCCCGGGATCGACGTGCGGGGGGTCGGCGGCTTCGTTGTTGGACCTGGCGCACAACTGCCGGACGGGCGCGGCTGGACACTGGTGCCGGAACGCACCGCGATCAAGGATGCGCCGCCCCTCCCGCTATGGCTCGCAGCTATGTTGCGTCCGCCGTCCCCCACGCAGGTGCGCCGTAGCGATGCGCAGACAACCGACCAGCGCGGCCGCGCCTACGCCTTGGCGACACTCGATGGCGTCGAAGTTGAGCTCGCCGCCGTGCCGGCTGGTGAACGGAACGAGCGCATCTACAAGACGGCATTCCGTCTCGCGACCATGGCGGCGCGAGGCTGGCTGACGCAGAGCGACATCATCGCGACGCTGGAGCGGGCCTGTGAGGGCAACCTGTATCTGCGCGAACACGGACGCGGCGCAACGATGAAAACGATCGAGAGTGGCATCCGCGACGGTCTCAGCGTTCCGCATGGAGATCTTGAGGGTCGCGATAATGGAGCAAGCCATTCTGCGAGCGGTAGGACGGAACCCAAGAAAGAGCAGGCGAAGGAGCGGCTGCACACCCTGCGGACCACCGGTGATTGGGACGACCCCGATATGTCGATCCTGGATAACCGCCGGGGCGAGCTGCCGGACCTGCCGATGGCCGCCTTTCCGCAGAGCCTGCACCGCTGGATGACGGATGCTGCGCACGGTGCGGGAGTGACGGTTGAGCACATCGCGTTGACGCTGCTCGGTATCAGTTCAGGCCTGATCGGGGTTGCGCGCAGGGTGCAGGCCACCCGCGCATGGCAGCAGCCTGTGACGTGCTGGACCTGCCTGATCGGCGTCTCCGGCTCGGGCAAGACGCCATCGCTCGACGTTGTCAAGCGGGCGCTCATGGTCGTGGATCGCAACAGGAAAGACGACAACATTGTGCGCCGGCTGGAGCACGAGACCCGCGCCGAGCACGCCAAGGCCGCACTCAAGAAATGGAAGGATGAGCTGTCCGCGGCCGTGGAGACTGGACAGCCGCCTCCGGTCAAGCCGATAGAGGCACAGGACGTGCCCGCGTTCGTGATCCCGCGCCTCTACGTCTCCGACTGCACAATCGAACGGTTGGCGCCACTGCTCGAGGCGCGGCCGCGAGGAGTTATCTACGTGGCTGATGAACTGGCTCGACTCTTCATGAACCTTGAGCGTTACAGCGGCGGTTCGGATCGCGCATTCTGGCTCGAAGCCTGGGACGGCAACAGCTTCATCGTCGAGCGCTTCGCTCGACCTGCGGTGATCCTGCCTCATCTTCTCGTCGGCGTCGTCGGTGGTTTCCAGCCGGATCTGCTGGCGCGCAGTTTTGCCGGTGACTGCGACGGCATCTATAGTCGTTTCCTTTATGCCTGGCCGCAAGAAGCGCCCTTCCGCGAGCCGACCGACGACGCCGATGAAGTCGATCCCGAGATCATCAATGCCTTCGGACGGTTGGCAAACCTCCCGGCTGGAGAAGAAAGTGCGTTCGGGCCGCGAAGCGTTCCACTGACTGCAGACGCCCGGCGTGAATTCGCGCAGTTTGCGCAATTCGCGCATCAGGGGAGGCTGCAGCTTGAGGGGCGCGACCGCGAATACTGGTGCAAGGGGACGGCGCACGTGTTGCGACTGTCCGGCACGCTGTGCTTTCTGGAATGGGCTTGGCTCGGCGGGGCCGAGCCGCAGGCGATCGAGGCGCGGCAAGTCCAGAGCGCGGTCTCTCTGTGGAAAGACTACCTGTGGCCGCACGGGCGCGCCGCATTGCGTCTCGTCGGGCTCACCGAGAAGCATGGAGACGCGCGGACCGTGCTGCGCTGGTTGCATGCGAGTAAAAAGACGATCATCTCACGCGAGGAGGTGCGACGCGAGGCATTGGCCCAACGGCTTGATGCCGGCGAGACGCAGGTGCTGCTCGACCTACTGGTGCGCGCCGGCTGGCTTCGGGAGGCCCCTGTTAAGGTGTCGGTACCGGGACGGCCGCCCCGGCGGTGGGAGGCCAACCCACGTCTCTTTGAGGTCCTTCTCTAAAGCGGAAATTGCGGGAAATGCAGAAACGGAAGAGCACTCTCTCGACATCTCCAGCTAGGTGTCTCGGCACGGCTCCTGCCGCGCCCTCTCCGCGGCAGGAGGCAAGAACGAGCTTTGAGGAAGTCGCGATGACCGCAGCGAAGGAGACACACGCGAAGAGCGATGACGCCGACGGGACGAACAGGCCCACTCCTCGCCGCATGCTCAACGAAACACAGGTGCTACAGCTCATCCCGGTCAGCCGCACCACGCTCTACCGCATGGAGAAGGCAGGCCGGTTTCCGAAGTCCACCTATATCAGCCCTAACCGGCGCGTCTGGTACGAAGACGAGATCGTGGCGTGGCAGAACGCGGTCGATGAATTCGATCCGCATAGGGCTCGGGGCAAAAGGCGGCGCCGCGAAGCCTAGTCCAGCGGTGATGATCCCTATGAGGACGAAGCCCACCGGCTGGGGGCGCTTAAGCAGCAGAGCAAGGGCTCCGCAAGCGTCAGCGTGATTTTCGTTTGCGCCGTGTTCGTATGCGGCTGAGCCGTTTGGCGTTCGCCGCCACCTTCCTTCGATATTGATCAACAATCTCGTCGGCCGAGGCTCCAGCTATCAGGCTGGTACCAGCTTTCGCCGCCGCAAGTATCTTTTCGCTCACCATGCGCTGGGCTTCACGTTGAGCCGCTTTGTCGCCACGCATCAGCTTCGCGATCCGCAGTCCGATCACGCGATTGCTTTCTAGCCCTAACATCATCCAGTTCCACATGTGCGATATTCCCGGTCATGCGAACGGCGTACCATTAGGGATCATATCAACGGTCACGGAGTGCGCGATGTCCAATCAAACCCGCGTGGCTGGTCACGATGGGCACAATCTGCTCGCTCATTCCCTCCCGATCTGCCTCGGCAACACACGTCACCAACGGTCTAGCAAGAGTTCCTTCACCTTGATCTAGGGATACATCCGAATGGGCGATAGCCGAAGATCACTTGGTGCTGAAGAGTGAGACCGCTGCTGCCGGGGGCCAAACGGGGATGTCCGATGGGTGCGGCAGGCTCGCGCTTTGCGCATATGAAGAGAAGTCGCCGCGTCCGGGCGGTCGTTGTCGGCGTGCTGGAAGAGTTGCCGTTTATCTGCCCGGTGGCGGTCGCAATCGGCTCGCTGATCATGATCGGAATCACGCTGTGCAAGGATTGGTCGCAGTGAGCGGGAATAGTGACGAGCGATCTTACCACGCCGGCTTCCCCGGCTGACCGATCTCGAATCGCCACGGTCGCCGCGTCGATATTCAGAGTTCGCTTTGATGCAAATTCGGTGAATCGACGCTGGCAAACCAAAAATATCTCGAAGTTGAGCGCAAGCTGAGGGACACCCCCGGCGCGGAGGCTGTGCTTGTCTCTGTCGATTCCTTGAACGCGGTGCGGAAGGCCTATCCGAATTATTTCCTCGATACAGCGGTGTTCGTGCGGCTCATTCGAGAGACGACCAGAACACTCACGCCACCACCGCGCCCCTCAAGGAGGCCCCCCCGACACAAGGCAGCTCGATCTCTTCAAGTAGCAGACGATCAGCGACAGTCCCTGCCACGGGCGGAGCGGCCATCCCGCTTTCGCTTTTATGCCGCTTTAGCCACTCTTACCGGTGAGGACCTGATCTTGAAACGTAGGAGAGTACGTCATACCGCCGACCTATCAGTCGCAAAATCATGTTGGCGAACTGAACGAGAGAAAAAATTGCGAGGAATTCCAAAATCATTTCGAAAAGCCTCCGGGTTCGAAAATTAGCTGTCGCAAAAAAACGCCCCAGCCCGGAGACCGCTAATCTAAAACTGTTTGTTGCGGTGTAAGCGCAAAATGGAACAGTTCAATGAAGAAACAACAAATCAGTTGCTTTTCGGCAACAGCACGAGGAGATTGCAGCGTTCGTAAACACGCTGTCATTTGCCGCCGGTCGCCAATTTCGCGCCAGCATCATCCGTACTGTTCATCGAGTGGCGGCTCGCCGCACTTGTCGGCCACAGTCGCGAGCGATCTCGGGCGCACCTCGAACACGACCCGCTCGATCTGCGCCGGATCGCGAGTCACCTCGCGGCGCACACCGCGCAGGTAGGCTCGACAGATGCGTCAGCACGGTGCCAGCGATTTGGTCGATCAGTTCATCAACATCCGCTCGGCGCACCAGTTCTCGCTTCTTCTCCATCAACCGCAGTGGCAGCATCTCGCTCTTGGCCGCGACGTGGGCAGCATCGCCCTCCGTGCGCGGTGATTGCTGCCGGCTCGCGCCGCAAGTATCGCAGGTAGTCAACGCGTCTCTGGTCGAGCGGGAAGCCGTCACCTTGCCGCCGGATCACGCCTTCCGCTTCGAGCTTGCCGATATAGGTTCGGGTGCAATCGAGGTACACCGCCAGCCGATGCGCTGACGGTCGCGGACTTTCTGGATCGCGGTCGAGAGGCGACGGACGGGCGAGTCATCGTTCGCTCCTGTTGCGGCGCGTTGGAATATCTCACATCCTCTTGCGGCAGCATAGCGGACCATGCCCGGACTTGCCATCTGGCTGAGCGGCCTGTCACCAATTAACCCGCAGCCCGGCCTTTCCTGTGTAGGCGAAGCCGCCGCCGTCGAACCGGCTCTGGTAGGAAGCGTTGGCGTAGAGCGTGGTGTTCGTTCTCACCTGCCCGCTGACGCCGACATTGACCTCACCCCAGAGACCACCAAGATCGGCGTGGAACGGGATGAAGCCGGTTGCCGAAGAAAATGAGGTCGTCGGATTGCCCTGGAATTCGTTCCAGAGATTCGGCCGGATCCAGGCAGTGATCGTGCGCAAACTGTCGTCAAGCGCCCAGGTGCGGCCGAAGCGGGCGCCGATCCGGCCCAGCAGCGAATCGACATCAGTAAAGCGGATTTGCGCCGCGATGTCGCTGGCACCGTTGATGTTGATGTTCTGGTAGACCAGTTGCGCCTGCGGTTCGATGAACCAGCCGCCGGCGAACTTGAAGGGATATCCCGTCTCGAGCGAGGCGGCGAAACCTTGGCCTTGGGTCTTGAACGTCGGCAGGCCGCGGTTGGCGGTCGAGCTGATGTCGTAGAAAGTGCCCTGCAGGATTGCATCGGTGTACCAGCCGGTCGGCCCGAAATGGGTCCAGTAGCCGCCGAGGGTGTAGGCGTTGAAGTCGCTGTTGCCTTCTCTGCCGTCGAAATGGGTGACCTGTCCCTGGTTGGTGCCGATCGCAAAATAACCGCCGGCATGATCGCGCGAGCCATCGGGTCGATCCTGGCGATAGAAATCCATGCCGGCCTGCAATCCCAGGAAGGTGTAGTCGAAATGCGGACCAGCGGAGCCGCCGAGCACGCCCAGTCTGTCGCCGTGCTGCACGCCGTTCATGCCGATGATCCGGCCCCAGCCAAGATACTGTGAGGCGGGATTGAGCGGGGTAGCCTTGTAGTACCCGCCTTGGGCGGTAGTCGGAGCAACCCCTTCATCGAACTCCTCGCCGACGCGCTCGTGCAGTGTGTCGAGCAGGTTGCGGCCGTACAGCAACGCCATCGACGGGATCGCCGCATAAAGCGAGGTTTCGGCGCGGAAGTTCGGGATCGTCGGCGATGGTGGCGTAGGCCCCGGCGTAGGTGGGACAGGCGTCTGGCACTCCGGCAAGGCAGGGGTCAGCGTGCAGTTCAAGGTCGAGCGCAAATACCAGTTTCCGTTGGCTGCATCGGCGCCAACGCCACCGTGGAAAAGCGTGTATTCGAAGGCGCCGGCCACGGCCGGAGCGCCGAGCGTGAAAGCGCCACCTGCCGAACGGCTGGGGTCGAGCGCCTGCACGACCAGGATGCCGCTATCGAGCGTCAGCGCGCCGGTACCACCGGCATTCTTGACAAAAAGCCGCGTCGCGCCGCCCGGAGCAACGGACGTTCCGTCCACAACAAGGATGTCCGAGCGCGAGGCGGCGCCTCCTTCGTTCAACACGGTATCGATCAATAGGCGGCCGCCGTTCGATATGAATGTGCCGCCGCCGTTCGCTCCGGGCGTATGGCCGCCCGAAATCAGCAGGACGTCACCGGCAACGGGATTGGCCTGCAGGTCGATGGTGCCGGAATTAGTGAACGTCGTTGCGCCGAGAATTTGGCCGTGCACCGGCCCGCCGAGCGCCATGGCATTGAAGGCTAGTCCTAGCGGCAAATACTGGCCGGTGCTGTCGAGCGTGGTCGCGCCGGGACCGCCCAGCAATGCCAGCGTACCACTATTCGTGAAGGTGCTGGGGCCGCTGCCAAGGTCGGAAACCGCGACGCGCAATGTATCGCGGATCCCGTCACCATTGGTGTCCGCGAAGTGGCGCAGGTTGAAGATGCCGTTGTTGGTGACAGCGTTGGCGCCCGCGAACTGGACAAAGCCGGTGATGGTGCCGTTGTTGAAGATGATCGGATCGCCCGCCACGGCGCGGTCGGACAGTGCGCCGATGCTGCCGTCATTGGTCAGGGTCGCGATGCCGCCGGTCGAACTCAGGAAAACGCCGGTCGCCTGCAAGCCGTAGGTCGGGCCGACACTGGTAAGGTCAGCCTGCCAGCCGCCCATGATCGATCCGCCTGGTGCGATGTTGATCGTCACGCCGCCACTGCCGCTTGTTGCGCTGATTGCGGTACCGAACTGCCCCAGAGTTGACACGTTGGTCGCGTTGACCTGCACAAACCCGGACGTTGTGGAGAACGGCACCGGGCTGTGTATGGTTTGGGTGTCGGTGAGCTGCCCGTTGTTCCTGGCGAGTATCGTGCCACTGTCGGCGAGGATACCGACTGCGTTCGAGCCGTTCGTCGTGTTGATCGGTCCGGAGGCATTCACCGCTATGCTGCCGCTGCCCGAAAGCGCCATGATGCCGGCGCCGCCCCCGCCTTGGGTCGTAATGCCCGGACCGGTATAGGTCAGCGTGGTCGGCGCATCCGCGTAGCTAATGGTTCGGATGCCGACAGGGTTATTGAAAATATTAGGATCCGGAGCGGCGGTCCCGAAGCTCATGATTTGCGACGCCACGGTCGCAGTTAATGCTCGACCATTCGCTGCGGTAGCCGAGTCCAGTTGGACGGAGATCGCCGCCTTCACAGGCAACGTTGGAGGATCCACCCCGGGGTTGTTCGAACCGCTGACGGTGATGACGGTGCCGGGACTGGTGGTGACCGAAGCCGACCCGTCGCCCTCGGTCCATACGACGATGCCACGGGGCCTGTTCCCAAACACGTTGATCGTGCCGCTATTGTATGTCACGGAAGCATCGCCGGTCCCACTTGGCGCCAGGAGCGAGTCACCGGCATGGGCAATCAAACCGTAAAAACCTGCTCCGCCCACACCCGGGGTGCCCGTGATATTCCCGGAAGCAGCGATTGTGGCGTTGCCTACCCCGCGGTTATCCGCCTGAATGCCGGTAGATTCCGTTCCGCTAGAGGTTAAGCCCGGGCCGCTCCAGGTTACGCTTGCCACATGAGGGGTCCCCGTCAGGTTTGGCATTGCGAACGCCACGATCGCGTCCTCACTTGCGGTGCCGGCCACATTAATTGTGGTGTTCGTTGCCGTAATGATGGCGTCGCCGCTGGACTGTATTCGCTGCCCGGTGTTGTTGTTGCTAAGAGGATTGGCTGTATTGTTGATGGTCACACCATCCGCAGTGATGGTGATGTTAGCGCTGCCCGCAGTCACGCCCGTGGAGTTAGCTGCGTTGACGGCGTTGAAGCCGGGTGCGCCAGCGGGGATGGTGACAATGACACCCGACTGAAGCGTGAGGTTGATGGGGGTGCCGCCGGAACCGTTTTGGGTATCGTAGCCGATGCCGGTGGGATAGAGGTTGCCCACTGAGGTGCAGGTAACGCTGCCGGAAGCATCGAGTGCCCCGCATTCGTTCAGCGCCAACACCGGCGACAGCCCCGCGTCGACCGCGGCGAAGGTCGCAACCACGGCTAACGAAACGGTCGATAGCAGTGAACGGCGGAGGAGCTGAAATCGATCGGCCAGTTTGTTTGGTGCGACGGTCGTGATTGTAAGACGATCTCGGTATTTTACCGCATTGCAGGCGCAATCATCCGGCACGCGAGTGTCGACGGCCACGGCTCCATACTTCATCACTGCCCCATCAAAGTGATATCACCAAATGAAAGGTCAGGCGGCGCTGGTCGTCAGAAGCACAAACATACTCATTGCGTCAGACCGATTGGCGTAACGCGCAAAACTCGGAACACCGACTCAGCTACATCAAACGACTCTGAATTCGGCGGGAACGTTGTCGTCACTGTGGCGGGCACCCAATGGTTCGAGTTTATCGTTTTGCGTGGTTGCTGCCGGGTTACACAATGGACAGCATCGCTGATCAATTCCTTCGCCTTGGCAGCTCGCGATTTCATTTCTCGCCTCGGCCAACGCGATGCGCACCGCGTACAACTCATCGCTCAGCCCGGCTTTCGCCCTCACGCTCCTTGGCAAAGTGCGTACCGAGCGCATTCCCAGCGTAGACATCCCGGAGGTCCGGGTTGGCCCAAAAGACGACCTCACCCTTACGGCTGCAATTGACACATCGCGTCATTTCGCAGCGGTGTGGAAGTTGGTCGGACGCACCGCAACCTCGAGTTATGAAAACGCCCTACGTGTCGCGCCCCTGATTTTCTCGCCGCAGATATTCTCAATAGGCGCGGTCGCGCGGTTGCCGCAGGAACTTACGCGCTCGGAAGGACCGGAAGACGATCGGGTGCACACAAAAAGAAAGGCCGCCTGCGTTGCCACAAGCGGCCCAAGTCTAGGGAGGAAACGCCCAAGTAGGGCAGCGATAGCGGGAACGCTACCGCATGCCCTTAGACAACACGATCGCGGTCGGCGGCTCAATTGAACGTCGGTAAGCGTCGGTCATCTAAACGGCTAACGGACCGATACGAAGGTTTAAGGCAGTCGCCATCTCCGGTCTCGCGCCAGCGTTTTCACGCATCTTTGCACCCCTTGATGCGAACCGTGCCAGCATCGAGCGCACCGCCGTGCAAGTCCGATTGGCCCCCAACAGCACCGCGAGAGCGGACAATCCGGGACCGCAGCTTAGTGCCCACAAGCCGTCGATCGATCAGCTCGTCGCAATTGGACTATTCGGGCAACCCCGATTTCCGGAGGCCCTCAATCAGTAGCTTCGAGTTTGATTGTCCGCCCCGGGCGATGTACGCGGATATCGTAAACGCGGGATCGGTCTCAAGCAGATGCGCCGCCGCCTCACGTGCCTCCGCATCACGTCCGAGATGGGCGAATGCGGACGCGAGACAGCGGTAAGATGTCGGAAAGGAAGGGTTCTGACGTAGGGCTTTTTTCCCTGCGGCGATGGCCTCGTCAAACCGACCAAGCTCGATTAAGGCAGTCCCCATCCCGGTAAACGACCGGTGTAGCAGCGGGTCTACCGGGCTCATGCGAATGGCACGTTCGAAGC
The DNA here is from genome assembly GCF_052588265.1 of Bradyrhizobium sp. Pa8. NCBI lineage: Bacteria > Pseudomonadati > Pseudomonadota > Alphaproteobacteria > Hyphomicrobiales > Nitrobacteraceae > Bradyrhizobium > Bradyrhizobium sp. Pa8. The sequence goes on from NZ_CP176767.1 coordinate 6,782,207, forward strand.
TCCGGATCGCTTCCTCCGGCAGCCCGGCAACTTTTAGGACCCAGCCTCTGCAGTGCCATGCCCAAAATGAATTCGGGTTGAGGGCGACCGCCCGGTCTGCCATTTCGATCTCACTTTCACTATCGCCGACCATGAACGCCGAGATTGCGGCAGTTCTTGCTAATGTGTCTGGATCACTATCGTCGATGCTCAATGCCAAGCGAGCAAGCCGAACTGCTTCCCGGCGCTCGAATTGAGGATCGACAGCATAGCCCTGAAGCACGTTTTGCATGCGACAGTTACCTGCCAGAGCCGCGACTGGGCCGAACCGAGGGTCCAGCTCCAAAGCACAATGCGCCAGCCTGATCGCCTCGGTATTCCCTTCGCGGGTCGCTAGGTACCACTGCTGCATCGCCCGCAGAAAAAAGTCATAGGCGGTGAGGTTCTCCGGTCGCCGCCGCGTCGCGATTGCGATTTCCGTTTGAAACAACTTTGGTTCAATAGCTGAGACAACGGCGACCGTCACCTCGTCCTGAAGAGCGAAGATGTCTGTCAGATCACGCTCGAACCGGTCCGCCCAAATGTGTGCCCCTGTGATCGCGTCAATTAGTTGCCCTGTGATACGAACTTTCCCTGACGCCTTGCGCACAGAGCCTTCAAGGACGTAGCGGACGCCAAGCCTGCGCCCGACTTCCTTGGCATCGACGGCTTTGCCTTTAAACGTAAAGCTCGAATTGCGAGCGACCACGAATAGCCATTTGAACCGCGAAAGCGCTGTAGTGATCTCTTCCACCATCCCATCCGCAAAATACTCCTGCTCGGGATCGTCGCTCATGTTCTCAAACGGCAGCACGGCGATTGAAGGCTTGTCCGGGAGCGGCGGGGCCGCACTTAGCCTATCGCTCAACGCGCTACAGGCTCCCGCGCGGACAGCGTAAGCGCGGACCGGCTTGGAGATGTTCTTGAGCTGCTGTTCGCCCCGATCCTCGAAGCCAACGTCCAGCTTGCCCTCGACCTCGCTGTGCACCTTTTCGGAAATTAAAATGCCGCCTGGATCGGCTGTCCCTTCCAGCCGGACAGCAATGTTGATGCCGTCGCCAAAAAGATCGCCGTCAGCTCCGACGATAACCTCCCCGAGATTGACCCCAATGCGCAGCTTTAGGGAGCTTCGGCCTGAGGCGATGCTTTCCTGTATCTCCACTGCGCATCGCACCGCAGCCGATGGACTTGCGAACTCGGCCAACGCGCCGTCACCCGTGGTCTTGATCAGTCGCCCGTCGTGGCGGAACAGGCCAGGCTCGATGACTTCGCGCTTGAGCCGCTCGAACTCGGCATAAGTGGCTTCCTCAGCGCGTTGCATCAACGCGGAGTAACCGACCACGTCGGCAGCCAAGATCGCCGCTAGTCGTCTCTGAACCCGCTGCTCGGTCACGGCGGTCCTCCGAAGGGCCAGACTAACCACGCCGCTGAGACAAGGAGCATTAAATTCGGCGATCTTTCGATCTTGACACCATAGCTCTACGTCGTAGCCGTCAGCCAAACATCTGGCGCGCTTCTTGGCTTCGGTCTCGTCCTCGCAAACTAGTGGGATGATGGCTCGATATGTCCGTCAAAGCCCATGATAAGTGCGCGGTACTCTTGCATCTTCTGACCTCCGTTTCACAAACGAGAGGCCACCAACTGAGGCGGACCTATTCTTCTGGGGGTTGCAGGCCCGGCGAGGTCAGCCATTCGTCTATATTAGAAGCGGTTTCGAGCTGGCGTAATCTGCGTTCTAGAAGATCACGTTGCGGTCCTGGCTGCGTGTTTTTCAGCTCCGCTATGATGCGGGCTCGTTCCGCATTCAGGTCGTCGTTAGTGTGGGATTGTGGGTGTCGTCCCATGGCACTCTCCTATCCCTGCGTGAATTGGGAGGGAGCGCAACCGGCGTTCTCATCACCGATCCAAAGCACGGTGATACAACCATTGTGCACCCGGAACCGGAGCGACGCCAGAACAAAAGCTAATCCAGGGCAAAACGCGACTTGCCTTCTAGTCAGCACTTAGGCTGGGCCAGACGTTCACCAACCCGCAAGTAGTCAAGTGGCTCCGCTCCCCGGCAACAGATTGGCCCGGGGCCCTCTGCCAGCTTTTAGCTGCGTACGGCGGCGCGGAAGCCGAAGAAGCTCAACGCGCCCGCAACAATGATGGCAATCCAGCTCGGCCAGAACGGTATATTGACGCCATTCAACGTGACGGACCAACCCATCACAATCCGGATCAACTGCAGAAGCGCGATCAGGGCAAAGATGGCAGCGGCAAGCGTGCAGAAGGTTCTTATGGTCATTGTCCATCTCCGATGGCACACGCGCACCCCGAACGCTCTCATACATCATCGTGAGACTGTCGTTCGTGAACGCGCGATAATCCATTCCACACCCCGATGAAAACTGCGGCCGGACCTGAGCAGGCGAGTTGATTGCTTTCGCAGGTTAAACGGATGGTGATGGAAGCGAATAAGGGGCTCATCGCCGCATTGTCCCTTGGTACAATAACTTCTGACAAGTATGGGCGTAACGTATCGCATTCCATCACAACCTCTGGGCGTAAAATCCAATTTGCGACTGCGCTCCTACCAGCGTCCAAAAAGTATGGAGAAGGCCATGCTTATGCGCGACACACCCCTCGGCGACCGCGCCTTTAGCCTCCCCATCGCGCTCAGCGCGTTCAGTTACAAAAAGGGGCAGGAAATCTACGGCGAGGGCGAACCGGCCCGATACATTTATCAGGTGCGACACGGCGCGGTGCGCCGTTACAAACTACTTTCGGACGGTCGCCGTCAGATAGGGGCATTCCATCTGGTGGGCGATATTTTTGGCTTAGAGAACAGCGACGCTCATCACCTTACCGCCGAGGCTGTCGTTGCGACCGAGGTCGTTCTGATACAGCGGGAGAGCCTCGAAGCCCTCGCGGGGACCGATGCTCCCGTCTATCGCAAGCTGCTCGACATGACGACCAGAAATCTACAGCACGCCGAAAACCACATGCTGTTGCTGGGACGCAAATCCGCGACGGAGAAGATCGCGGCGTTTTTGCTGGAGATGGATGAGAGACTGACGAAGGCCGGAATAATGGCGCTGCCGATGGGTCGCCGCGACATCGCGGACTATCTGGGTGTCGCGCACGAGACCGTCACTCGCATGCTGTCGATCCTGCGCGACGAGGGGGTACTCGATTTCATCGGGAACACGCAACGCGAGATCGTCATCCGTGACCGGCAGTGGCTCGCAAGTCGTGATCAACCAAACTAACAGTCTGAGGCTGGTACCGGAATTGGAGCGCTTCGCGAGGCATGGAGCTGGGAAACGATGACCCCGTTTGGCGTGGTTGTTGTTTGCATCATTGGCATCCTGTTCGCTGTCGCCCTCGCTACACCAGTCAGCCGCCAGGCCTTTGTCGGTCGCGCCCGCCAGACTGTGAGCCTGCTAGTCTGGCTCGCTCTGCTAGTGCTGCTCGTGAGCCTGTTCGCGCGGATCGGCTGGTGATTGCTTGCGAATTCCCCGCCCGTTGGCCCTAAGCCTGCCTAGCGTGAAGTGGGCCGCCGGTAACTCCCAGCAATTCCCGGCGACCCCCTGTCGGTCACTCCCAATACCTCTGCCCAATGACAGTAGGCGTGACCGCCCATTGAGGGCCAGCATACTAAGAGAGCGCGACGACGAAATTGATCTCGATCAACGTCGCCGCGAGGATGCGCCTGAGGTAGTGCCTTACTTTCTTGGCAGCAACACCAAGACGAACCATTGAGCCGGGAAGAGCGGGAAGAATAGCGCTCCCAAGAGAAACCAGGCGCGTCTCGACCGGCCTCTCTCTTCCGCAAAGTTGGCAGTTACGCGCCCGCAGTAAAGCATCAACCCGATAACGACTAAGCCGAACATGATCGAAGCAAGCATGAGTGGCTCCTGCCGATAGGCGCTTGCCGAAGATATGGGGTTGGCTTCTAGGTGTGAAACAGGGCCTATTAGGGCCCAGCCCATTTCCCGGCGGTCGCCCGCTATCCGCCCGCTACCGAAAAATGCCTTTTTTTCAATCTCTTCCGACGATTTTAAGAGGCCCAAAATAGAGCTTGCGGAAAGGACCACACGGTTTTTCCGTACGCACGGCCCGCCATTTCGCCGCAGTTTTCCCAGCCCTGTCGACGGAGCCGGAAACTTACAGACGAGACGAACCTGACAGCGCCGCTCATCCGGCACGAAGTTTTGGGCTCACGGAGAGCAATCCGCCCTGCCTTTGACCTCTCGCGCCCGACGCTGCCGCGTCCACCGCAAGCCCGGCCCGCGACAGTGACGACACAAGATCGCCCCTCTTGGTGAGCCGGGATGGGCGACACATACGACAAATCCGAATTTCGGCAAAGTAGAATATTTTCGTGAGCGCGGCTTGACGCCCTCTCGGGTGTTTTGCCCGTCGGGCGACGCAGAGGCGCGTAGCCGGACGGAGCCAACGGGTCGGCGCGAAGCGCCGCCCGATGAAAGACAATCCGGGCTACGGCGAGAACAGGCGCCTAATAAGGCTGATAGTAGCCACGCGGACCGTAATAGGGACCGCCGCCATAATATCCCTGACCACCATAGTAAGGACCCGGGCCGTAATAATTGCGATTCTCGTAGTACTCCTGGCGCCGACTCTCTGCGATTGCGCCTCCGATCAGACCTGCCGCTACGCCCATGAAGGCAAGCCCTGCCGCATTTGGACCCCGGCGATAGTAGCGGTGGCGGCGGGCGGCGCTGAAATCGGTCGCTACGGATCTGCTTGACGTCGCAGAGTCCGCGCTGACGGGCGGCGAACCGGCCGGCGCCGCAGACGAGGGCGAGACGGAAGCTGTCGCCAGAGCCAGACCCGCAAACGCAGCCAGCGCGGCGTTGCGACCAAACCTGGAATTTACGGGCCTATCGCTCATCTCAGCGTCCTTTGTTCTCGTTCAAAGTCAAATTATGAAACGACCTACAACGTGAAAATCACTGAAAAGTTTCGTGATCGCGGCAATCGGCCACTTCGAACGATTGTAAACCGAATGACCAGATCGAGCTTGAACCACTCAACCTGAGCGGATAATGAACAGCCGCGCCGTTTTTCGGTCGCCGTAAGCGTTTCACGTGAACCAACGCATCAACCGACGCCGTCGGGATCGATGCCAATTTTAGGGTTCAACGTGACTGACGCGTCCTTTTCTTCAAGAGAAATCAGATGATTGCGGTTCGCAAACTGCCGGCGCGCTATGCGCCGATCGTGATGCCATTTGTGCTGTCCATCCTCATGACGGCCGTGGTGTCGGTCATTTCGACGCTCCGGAGCCTCGGCGCGACGCCGGCGTTCCTCGCGACCTGGCCGGGCGCCTGGGCGCTGTCATGGCTCGTCGCCTTTCCGACGCTGCTGATGGTGCTGCCACTGGTCCAACGGATCGTGGCGTGCGTCGTCGCTTCTCCATCTCAACCAGGCCGATAGAAGGCGCGGACGGCGGCGCACGAAGCACGCCGTCCCGCTTCCATGATTGCTCGACACCTTGGATCGAGCTTCCACTCTGTCATCTCTACCCGTTGCCTTGTCGCGACGCCGTCGGCTGCTGCCCTACATCGCGTCGCGAACCCTGTCGGAATGCTCCTATCAGGTCGCTCACCGCGGCGATTGGCTGGCAGATCCATGCACTAACCGGCAGCGCCTACTCTCTCGGCCTCGCAGGGCTCGATCATCGCGCTGATGGCGATGGGCGCCATACGATCAGCGGCATAGTCCGCGTCGCGCTGGTGTGGCTCGGCGAATTCGAAAGCTGCATGACCGCCGCCTTACTCGGCGCGATGCCGGCGGTAGTTCTCGACGGCGTCGGCACCACCGACGTGGGGCGATCGTTGTCGTGAATGCGGCCGCGGCTACGGGCCCATATCGATCGCGACTATTGTCGCGCCGATTGCAGCTGGACCGGAGCCGGCCGTCGCACCGCGGCACGCGGTGACGACGTTGCTGGCGCGGGCTTGCGCGTCTGGGCCGCAGCCGGGCGTGGCGCAGGCACGGGTGCTGCGCTCGTCTTCTGCCCCGCGTTCGACCGGTCGGTCGTTTTCCCGGCGATCTCGGGGATCTTGTTATCCGGCGTCTTGTTTTCAGACGCCTTGTCTCCGGGCATCTTGGCGACGAGCCGCGCCATTTGTTCCTGGCCTGCCTTCAACTCATCGGCAAGCCTGAGATTGTCGAGCGACATTTGCTCCTGGTTCGCTTTCAATTGCGCCTGGCTCGCCTTGAGCTGATCGATGCCTTGCTGCACGTTTGCGAGATCGCTCGCCAGCTTCTGCAGCAATTCGGTCAACTCCGGCGGGAGCGTGCTGCCGGTTGGCGCGACTACCTCTGGTATGGTTTCGGCGGCGGATGCCGGTTGCGGCGACGCCTCGGCCAATTGAGCAGTCGGGCTCGCCTCAGCTTCGCGCGCCGGCTCCGCTTGCAACTGCGACGACGTCGCAGCGTGCAGCGGCGCCCAACCGGCGATCATCTGCCTGACCGTATCACCGTGGGATGATTGCGAGACCAAGGCCGCGATGCCAATTCCCGCAGCCAGCCCCAGACCGACGAAGCCGCGCAGCGCCGTCCCGCCACGCCGCGGGCGACTGCGCACGGCATCGCGCTCCAGCCGGGCAAGCTGCTCGCTGGCGCGCGCGATCTCTTCATCCACGCTCCTGATTTTCTCGAAGGTATGCGTGAGCTCTTCGTCCATGCGCGCGGACGGCGCATAACGCGGCTCGACCGGTGTCGTCACGGAGTTCATTGGCGCTCCCCTTCTCAGCCCAATGTCGCCCGAAGGCGTCCGTCGCATTTGCTTACCCTGATCATCGCTGACGCGCTTTGTCCAAAGCAAGACGCCTTCAAGGAAATTCGGTGGCGGGACGACTCCGGGCGCCATGGTCCCCTCCCCCAATACCTCTCTCGACCCCGAGGCCGCGGACCCTTACGACAGCGCCCCGAGCACGCCGCGCGTTGCCTTGTCGATCTCCTCGACATAGCGGCGGCGGACAAACGTCTCGGTGAGGAAGCCGACCACCTTCCGGCTGTCGGTGGAATCCACCACCGCCAGCATCTCGGCTTCCGCTTCGTCGAACACGGCCATCGCCGACTTCACGTTCATTTCCGGGATCAGCACGATCTCGGTCAGGCGGGCGAGCTCGATCACCTGGATGTCGTCGGCGATGGTGTCGAGGTCGCTGGAGAACAGGTCGGGCAGCAGGACGAGGCCGACATACTCGTCCGCATTGTTGACGATGACGATGCCGGGCCGCGAGCCCAGTGCGAATTCGCCGCGCACGGCGGCGATCGTGGTGGTCGACGGCACCTTGCCGACGTCGGAGCGCATCAGCCGCTCGACGGTAAGGTTGCGCAGCCAGCCGACGTCGTTGGCGCTGCGGATGGTCTCGCCGCGCAGATGCAGGCGCCAGGTCGAGAAGGAATGACCGAACATGAAGCGGACGCAGATCGACGTGACGATGCAGCCGGCCAGCACCACGGCGGTGACGTCGACATTGCGGGTCATTTCCAGCACGAGGAACGACATGGTCAGCGGACCGCCGACAATGGCGACGCCGAGCGTCGCCATACCCGTCAGCATCGCGACCAGCGGGTCGATCACGAATTCCGGGCTGATGAGCAAAAGAACCGCAGCGAAGAACTTTCCGATCAGGCTGCCGACGAACAACGAGGCAAAGAACAGACCGCCGCGGAAACCCGAGGCGAGCGAGATCAGGCAGGCCGTCACCTTCAAGGCGATGATGATCGCGATCAGGCCGATCGTCATGTCGTGAAACAGATCGAGCACCATGGCGCCGTGGCCGGCCGCGAGCACCTGCGGCGTGACGATGGCAAAGCTGCCGACGATAAGGCCGCCGATCACCGGGCGCAGCCAGACCGGCAGCCAGACAAACAGGCGCTCGAACATCGAAGACGACCGCATCACCGCGATGCCGACGCCGCTGGTAATGAGCGCAAGCCCGATCAATGCCAGATATTGCTCGACGCCGACCGCGCTGACCTTCGGTATTTCGATAGAGTACGGCGCGCCGCCGAGCCATTGCGCGGTCAGCGCGCCAGCAAGCGAGGCCGCCAGGATCGGCGCGGCGCTGCCGACCGAATAGACGCCGACGATCAGCTCGCAGGCATAGAAGGCGCCGGTGATCGGCGCGCCAAACGCCGCTGCGATCGCCGCGGCAGCGCCGCAACCGACGATCAGGCGCAAATCGTTGCGGCGCAGATTGAAGAACTTGCCGAGCAGTGAGGCGATGCCCGAGCCGATCTGGGTGTAGCCGGCCTCGAGGCCGACCGAGGCGCCGCAGCCGTTCGAGATCAGCGTTTGGCTCGACACCACCATGCTGTCGCGCATCGACAGATTGCCGCCGCGTAGCGCGTTCGCCTCGATCGGGTCGACCGCGTTGGAGATCTTCAGCCGCCGCCGCCACCACTCCATGATACCGAGCGCCAGTCCGCCGAGCGCGGGTGCGATCAGGGCCGCCCAGGGGCTGACCCGGGCGTGGGCGGATAGGCGAACATCGACGGGAATGCCGTAGATCACCATATGGGCAATCTGCGCGATCTCGGCCATCAGCGTCACGATGGCGCCGGTAAACGTGCCGATCACGAGCGCGAGCGGGATCAGGTAGAACTCGTTGCTGCGCAAGAGCGCACGCAGGCGAACCATGACGCGGTTCGATCCCTTGCGATCGGCGATGTGTCTGATGCGCGCGAACACCTTTTTGCCCGCCCTACCCTTCCGACATGCCGTAACCGGCCATGCGCTGGCCGACCCGTTCGATCTCGGCACTCGACAGCAGCGGCGGTTTTCCGATCTGGAGGCAGCCGTGATACTGCCGCGCCAGCGTCTCGACCTCGACGGCGAGCCACATCGCCTTGTCCAGCGTCTTGCCGACCGCAATCATGCCGTGATGGTCGAGCAGGCAGGCGAGCCGGCCCTCCAGCGCCCGCAGCGCATGCTCGGACAGGTCCGCCGTTCCGAAGGTGGCATAGGGTGCGCAGCGGATACTGTCACCGCCGGCGGCCGCGATCATGTAGTGCACGGGCGGAATCTCCATGCCCATGATCGCCAGGATGGTGCAATAGGTGGGATGAGCGTGGACGACGGCGTTGACGTCGGGCCGCGATTTCAGGATGTCGCGGTGGAAGCGCCATTCACTGGACGGCTTCTGACCGGGGGCATGGGAGCCGTCCATCGCCATGAACACGATCTGGTCGGGCGTCATGGCGTCATAGGGCACGCTGGTCGGCGTGACCAAGAGCCCGTCCACATGCCGGACGCTGATATTGCCCGAGGTGCCCTGGTTGATGCCGAGCGCGTTCATGCGGCGGCACGCGTCGATGATGGCCTGTCTCTTATCGAGCTCGTCCGCTGTCATCGACATCCCGATTTCATCTCGACTTTTTGGCGATGGGCGTTTGTTAGACCGGGAGTACGTCAAAGCAATGTGGCAGCGCAAGCGAAAGCGGCCCGGATCAAGTACCGTCTTGCCGGCAGTCCCGCCAAGCCACAAAATATCACTTAAAATCAATAAATTAGCAGATTGTCGCAGGCCTAGGGCAACCCCTAGGGCAGGCTCGCCCGGACGGCCGCGATCCCGTTGATCACGAACTGCACCGAATAGGCTGCGAGCAGCATGCCGAGCACGCGTGAGAGCACGGCATTTCCGGTGCGCCCGAGGGTGCGCGCGATCAGGCTCGCGGAAACGAAGCACAGCATGCAGAGCAGGCAGACGGAGACGACGACCGCGATGATGATCGCGAGCTTGGCCCCATAGCCGGCATTGCCCGTCAGTAGCAGCGTGGTCGCGATCGCACCGGGACCGGCCATCATCGGGATGGCCAACGGAAACACCGCGACGTCGGAGGCATGCTCCGAGGTCGCCTTGTCGGCCTCGCGCGCCTCGCGATGCGGACGGTCGCCGAAGATCATCTGGTAGGAGACGCCGAACAGCAGCAGCCCGCCGGCGATCTGGAAGGCGGGGATGCCGATCCCGAGCTGGCGCAACAGCCAGTTTCCGGCCAGCGAGATCACCACCAGGATCGAGGCCGCGATCAGCGGCGCGCGCAGCGCGATCGTGCGCTTGACCTTGTCGGGCATGCCTCCGGTCGCGGCGAGGAAGGCCGGCGCAAGGCCGACGGGATCGACCACCAGCAGCAGCGTCACGAAGGCGGACAGGGCAAAGTCGAGCATGCGGGTGGGTCTCACGCGAGGTGCAGCCGCAATCCATAACCGCTCGAGGAAGCCTTCGCGAGGAACATTTGCCTTCGCAGAGTCTTGGTCGCGCGAGGATTGAGGAAGGGCATGCCTTCCCATGTCGCCTCAAGAGGAGGATTTATGGCTAAACGAGCAAAGAAACGTGCGAACGCGAAAAAGACGGCGGCGCGCCGTCCGCGTCAGGCACCGAAGATGTTGAGCGACCTGTTCCTGGAGACGCTGAAGGACATCTATTTCGCCGAGAACAAGATCATCAAGACGTTGCCGAAGATGGCCAAGGCCGCGCATTCCAAGGACCTTGCCGCCGCCTTCAACAAGCATCTGCGCGAGACGCAGGGCCAGGTCAAACGGCTCGACCAGATCTTCAAGATGCTGGGCAAGCCGGCCCGCGGCAAGCCCTGCGAAGCGATCAACGGCATCACCGACGAGGGCGCCGAGATCATGAAGGATTTCAAGAACGCCCCTGCCCTCGACGCCGGCCTGCTCGCGGCGGCGCAGGCCGTCGAGCACTACGAGATCTCCCGCTACGGCACGCTGCGCACCTGGGCCGAGGAGCTCGGCATGCCGGACGCCGCAAGGCTGCTCCAGGAGACGCTGGACGAGGAAGAGGCGACCGATCACACGCTGACCGAGCTCGCGACCTCGGTCATCAACCTCGAAGCGGAAGAGGAGTACCGCGCCGCAGCCTGATCGGCGCGACGCGCCCAACTGTTGCCTTCGATGCCGCGGAATATCCCCGCGGCGTCGAAGCGTGCGACTGCAAGGGCCTCTCCGGTTGGAGGGGCCAGGCATGCTCCAAACGCGCGATGCTGGAATTTTGGGGAACCGACCCCATATGCTCGTTTTCCAACCGCAGCGCCTTCCCCGAGTTTTGCCATGCAACCCAAAAATCCCCTCGACTGGATGCTGTCCGAAGCCCTGGACTCGCTGACCCGCGCCGAACGGCTGCGGCAGCAGTTCGGCCGTCAGGAAGCCTGCTGGGAGCCGCCGATCGACGTGCTCGAAACCGAGCATGAGCTTTTGATCCTGGTCGCGCTTCCCGGCGTCAATCCTGACAATGTCGAGACGGTGATCCTCGACGGCGTGCTCGTCATCTCCGGCCAGCGCACGCTGCCGCCGGAGCTTCGCAACGCCCGCATCCACCGGCTCGAGCTGCCGCAGGGCCGCTTCGAGCGGCGCATCGCGCTTCCCGTCGGCCGCTACGCCATCAGCCGCTTCGTGATGGACGGCTGCGTCGCGCTGCGCCTCGCCAAATCCTGAGGTCGATCATGGCCACCGAACAGATGAATACCGCACAAACCAATTCCCAGAACAATTCCGACGTGAAGATTCCCGAAGACGCGCTGATCGTCATCCCGGTGCGCGAAATGGTGCTGTTTCCCGGCGCCATCGCGCCGATCGCGATCGGCCGGGCGAAGTCCATCGCCGCCGCGCAGCAGGCGCTGCGCGAGCAGCGGCCGGTCGGCATCGTCCTACAGCGCAGCCCTGAGATCGAGGAGCCCGGGCCTGATGACCTCTACCGGGTCGCGACCATCGCCAACATCGTGCGCTACATCACCGCGCCCGACGGAACGCATCACATCGTCTGCCAAGGCGTGCAGCGTGCCCGCATCCTCGACTTCCTGCCGGGGACGCCGTTCCTGGCCGCGCGTTTCCAGCAGATCCCCGAGCCGACCACGAGTTCTCCCGAGATCGAGGCGCGTGCGCTGAATCTGCAGCGCCAGGCCATCGAGGCGGTCGAGCTGCTGCCGCAGGCGCCGCCCGAGCTGGTCGCGATGTTCCAGAGCACCACCGCGCCCGGCGCGCTGGCGGACCTGGCGACGTCGTTCATGGACATCAAGCCGCAGGACAAGCAGGAGGTGCTGGAGACCATCGACCTCGCCTTGCGGGTCGAGAAGGTGTCGAAGCATCTGGCCGAGCGGCTGGAAGTGCTGCGCATCTCCAACGAGATCGGCCAGAAGACCAAGGCCTCTTTCGACGAGCGGCAGCGCGAGGCGATCCTGCGCGAGCAGATGGCGACCATCCAGCGCCAGCTCGGCGAAGGCGACGGCAAGGCGGCGGAGGTCGCCGAGCTGACGGCTGCGATCGCCAAGGCCAACATGCCGCCGGAAGCGGAGGCGCACGCCAAGAAGGAGCTGCGCCGCTACGAGCGCATGCCCGAGGCTGCCGGTGAGTCCGGCATGGTCCGCACCTATCTCGACTGGCTGATCGAGCTGCCCTGGGCGCTGCCCGCGGAGAAGCCGATCGACATCAAGGAAGCACGCCGCATCCTCGACGCTGATCACTTTGGCCTGGAGAAGATCAAGGGCCGGATCATCGAATATCTGGCGGTGCGCAAGCTCGCTCCGCAGGGCAAGGCGCCGATCCTGTGCTTCGTCGGGCCGCCCGGCGTCGGCAAGACCTCGCTCGGCCAGTCCATCGCACGCGCGATGGATCGCCCCTTCGTGCGCGTCAGCCTCGGCGGCGTGCATGACGAGGCCGAGATCCGCGGCCATCGGCGCACCTATATCGGCGCGCTGCCCGGCAACATCATCCAGGGCATCAAGAAGGCCGGCACGCGGAACTGCGTCATGATGCTGGACGAGATCGACAAGATGGGCCGTGGCGTGCAGGGCGATCCTTCCGCCGCCATGCTGGAGGTGCTCGACCCCGAGCAGAACGGGACGTTCCGGGACAACTACCTGGCCGTGCCGTTCGACCTGTCGCGCGTGGTGTTCATCGCGACGGCCAACATGCTGGACCAGATTCCGGGTCCGCTGCTGGATCGCATGGAGCTGATCAGCCTCGCAGGCTACACCGAGGAGGAGAAGCTGGAGATCGCGCGCCGCTACCTGGTGCGGCGTCAGCTTGAGGCCAACGGCCTGACGGCCGAGCAGGCCGAGATCGAGCCGGAGGCGTTGAAGCTGGTCGTCAAGGGCTACACCCGCGAAGCCGGCGTGCGCAACCTCGAGCGCGAGATCGGCAAGGTGTTCCGCCATGCCGCGGTGCAAATCGCCGAGGGCACGGCTGCCAAGGTCGTGGTGAGCCCGAAGGACATCGCCACCGTGCTCGGCCAGCCGCGCTTCGAGGGCGAGATCGCGCAGCGGACCAGCATTCCGGGCGTCGCCACCGGGCTCGCCTGGACGCCGGTCGGCGGCGACATCCTGTTCATCGAGGCTTCGCGCGTGCCCGGCCGGGGCGGCATGATCCTGACCGGCCAGCTCGGCGACGTCATGCGCGAGAGCGTGCAGGCTGCGATGACGCTGGTGAAGAGCAAAGCCACGCAGCTCGGCATCGATCCGTCGGTGTTCGAGAAGAACGACATCCACGTTCACGTGCCGGCGGGCGCAACCCCGAAGGACGGACCGAGCGCGGGCGTTGCGATGTTCACGGCGTTGACGTCCCTGCTCACCAATCGCACGGTGCGCAGCGACACCGCGATGACCGGCGAGATCTCGCTGCGCGGTCTGGTGTTGCCGGTCGGCGGCATCAAGGAGAAGGTGGTGGCTGCGGCCGCCGCCGGATTGAAGCGGGTGATGCTGCCGGCACGCAACAAGCGGGACTACGACGACATCCCGAAGAGCGCGCGGGACAACCTCGAATTCATCTGGCTGGAGCGCGTCGACGAGGCCATCGCCGCAGCGCTCGAGCCGGCTGATGCCAAGGTCGAAGCGGCGGAGTGAAGACGATGAAGAAACTGCTGGAAAAAGCGAGGCGATCGCGGAAGACGCAGCGGCTGCGTCAGCTGCTCGACCGTGCGATCGACCGGGTTCGCGATGCGCTGGCGGCACCAGGGCCGCGGCTTCAGCCCGTTCCGGTCCGGGTGAAGCGCCGCAAGGGTTGAGCCCTCCGTCTCAAGCCCTCGCGGCAGCCCCAAACAAAAGGCCCCCTCCTAGCCGAGGGGGCCTTTGCGTTGTTAGCCCACCGCGTCCTTGGCGGCCTTGACCGGGCGGGCGCGGACGATCTTCCGGGCCGGCTTGGCCTTGAACATCATCTCTTCACCCGTGAACGGGTTGGTACCCTTGCGCGCCTTGGTCGCGGGCTTCTTGATGACCACGAACTTGGCGAAGCCCGGCACCAGGAACAGGCCGTTCTTCTTGAGCTCCTTGTGACCGACGTCGGTCAGCGTCTCCATGACGCTCTTGACGTCGCGCTTGGAAAGCTCGGTGGCGGTCGCAATCTTTTCGATCAGCTGCGATTTGGACATTTGGGTTGGCATCGTGTCTCCTCTGATTCGTTGCCGGTTGCATATTAGACCAACCGTTGAAGGCCCAGAGCCTTCTGCACAGTTTTGTCGCGATTTTACGGGCTTTTTTGGCCCCCTGTGGCAAAAAACCCTGCTTTTCAGCGGCTTCCAGAGCGGAAGGAGCCTCCGGCAGCGGTTTTTGCCTTGTTTCAAAGGCCCGCACGCCGCCTTGCTAAAGCTGATTCGCTGCTTTCGACAAGCGACGACCGGCCTCTTTGTGACAGGCCGGTCGCGATTCACCCTGAAAAATAAGGCTAGATCGTCGTGTTGCGGCGTCTCGGCTGCTCTCTCACCCTGTTCTTACGGGGGCGCGACGAGCTTCGCTCGCGCTAGATACGCTCGATGATGACGGCGGGAGCCATGCCGCCGGCGGCGCACATGGTGACGAGACCGCGCTTCAGGTCGCGCCGTTCGAGCTCGTCGAGCACGGTGCCGATCAGGATCGAGCCGGTGGCGCCGATGGGATGGCCGAGTGCGATCGAGCCGCCATTGACGTTGACCTTGGCGCGGTCGAGCTTGAGGTCGCGGATGTACTTTTCCGCCACCACCGCAAAGGCCTCGTTGATCTCGAACAGGTCGATGTCGTCGATGGAGAGCCCCGCCTTCGCCAGCACCTTGCGCGTGGCCGGCACCGGCGCGTTCAGCATCAGGGTCGGCGAGTCCCCCATGTTGGCCATTGCGACGACGCGAGCGCGCGGCTTCAGACCGTGCGCCCTGGCATAAGCGGGCGATGCGAGCAGGATCGCGGCGGCACCGTCCACGACGCCGGACGAGTTGCCGGCGTGATGCACGAAGTCGATGTTCAGGTCCGGATATTTCTGCAGGATCAGGCCACGATAGGTCGTGCCCTTGTCGTCGAGCGCATAATCGGCGACCGCGGGGAATGCGGGCTTCAATGCGCTCAGCCCTTCCATCGTGGTCTGCGGCCGCGGATACTCTTCATGGTCGAGCGCGAGGCTGCCGTCCTCGCGATGGACGGGCACGAGGCTCTTCTTGAAGTGGCCGCCGGCAGTCGCCTGCGCCGCGCGTTTCTGGCTTTCGAGACCTAGCGCGTCGACGTCGCTTCGCGTGATGCCTTCCAGCGTCGCGATCGCGTCGGCGCAGACGCCCTGATGCGACTGCGGATGCCGCGCACGCAGGCGCAGATTGCCGCTGTCCATCATCATCGGACCGCCGCCGCGGCGTCCTTCCATCGACATCATCTCGCAGCCGCCGGCGATGACGAGGTCTTCGGTGCCCGACATGATCGAGGCCGCCGCCATGTTGACGCTGGTGATGCCGCTTCCGCAGAAGCGGTCCAGCGTCACCGCGCTGGCGCGCACGTCGTAGCCGGCATCGAGCGCCGACATGCGGCCAAGGTCGCCGCTTTGGGTCGCGACCTGCGCGCTGCAGCCCCAGACGATGTCGTCGACATCGGCGGTGTCGATGCCGGTGCGATCGGCCAGCGCGCGCAGCACGGTCGCGCCGAGCTGCTGCGGATGAATGCCCGAGAGTGCTCCCTTGCTGGCCTTGCCGACGCCCCGCGGGGTCCGGCAGGCATCGATGATCAGCGCGTCAGCCATTGGCGTTGTCCTCTTGTTTATGGGTGTTGATGTCGTTTCTGAATCAGGGGAAGAGTGGAGTCAACGTGCGGTGCCGCGCGGCCTCCTTGCAAAAAACTGAAAAACAACCCCATGCGCAGTAGAAGCGCGGGTTCCGCATGAGGCGCGGTGAGACCGGTGAAGCGATTGGCTTGTCAGGCTAAACGGCCGTGGCCGCGCGATCGTGCGTCACCTCGCCCCGCCTGCGGGAAGGGGTCGGATTTTACGCGCGGCGGAAAATCCGGGAGAGGGAGAGAAAGCTACGCCCCCGCCGCGTTCTTCGCGATCACGTTGCGGTAGAAGGTCGCGCTGAGCTTCGGCGTGCGCACCTGCGTGTCGAAATTGACGTGATAGAGCCCGAAACGCTTGTTGAGCCCGAACACCCATTCAAAATTGTCCAGCAGACTCCAGAGGAAGTAGCCGCGCACCGGCACGCCCTCCGCGGTCGCGCGCTGGAGCTGGGCGAGATAGTTGCGCAGATACATGATGCGATCGGTGTCGTAGATCTTGCCGTCGGGCGTCACCACGTCGTCGCCGGAGGTGCCGTTCTCGCTGATGTAGATCGCATCCGTCTTCCAGATCTTTGCGGCCAGCTTCGGCACCCAGTAGATCGTCTCCGGCGCGACGCGGAGCCAGTTCGAGTTCATGTGCGGGAACGATTTCGGGATCGGCAGCGGCATGAAGCCCGCGCCCTGGTCGGAGGGCACCACGTAGTTCTGCGGCGCGTAGATGTTGAGACCGAGGAAGTCGACCGGCGAGGAGATGATCTTCAACTCGGCGTCGGTGTATTTCGGCGCATCGGCGCCCGCGTATTTCAGGAAGGCGTCGGTATACCGGCCCGTCATGATGACGTTGAGATAGCCGGCGTTCATCTCGCGCAGCGCGATCTCGGCCGCGCGGACATGCTCGGGCGTGTCGATTGCGGGAACGCAGACGTCGATATTCTCGGCCGGCCCGACCCTGGTGCCGCGGCGGCCGTGCGCCCGCACCGCCTGCACCGCGAGCCCGTGCGCGAGCGCGCTGTTATGCCTGACCTGGTTGACCTCAGCTTGCGGCAGCGTCACGCCGGGCGCGTCGATGCCGAGGCCATAGCCGAACTGGACGAAACGTCCGCTCTCGTTCAGCGTGAACACGTTCTTGACGCGATCGGTCAGGCGCTCGGCCACATAGCCCGCATAGTCGCCGAAGATCTTGCAGGTCTCCGTCGAGCGCCAGCCGCCGAAGCGATCCTGGAGCGATTGCGGCAGGTCCCAATGGTAAAGCGTCAGCCACGGCTCGATGCCGTTCTTCAGCAGCTCGTCAATGAGCCGATTGTAGAAGTCCAGTCCCTTCGGGTTCGGCTTGCCGTCGCCGTCCGGAAACACCCGCGGCCACGCCACCGAGAAGCGGTAGGCCTTGCAGCCGAGTTCCTTGATGAGCGCGATGTCCTCCTTGTAGCGGTGATAATGCTCAACGGCGCGATCGCCGGTGGTGCCGTCCTCGATCTTGCCGGGGATGCGTACGAACTTGTCCCAGATCGAAGCCCCCCGCCCGTCGACGTCGACCGCACCCTCGACCTGATAGGACGAGGTCGCCGTGCCCCAGACAAAGCCCGCCGGAAAGCCGTCCATGCCCCGCGGCGCGGGTGCCGGCTTGACCTCGGCGGCCTCCAGCGGATTTGCGATTCCGGCTGCGGACAATCCCGCCAGCTTGGCAAACTGGCGACGCGAGACCTTGTCCGACATTGATACTGCCCCTTGAGACGATTGTTGCAGCGGCACAATGGCGTGTCGGAAGCTGCTTGAGAAGCCGGAGTTCCGGGACTTGCTGATGCAAAAATGCAGAAGAACGCCCCCGGATTTACCCCGTGCCCTTCTTTTTGTCATTCACGCCCCGAGCCGCGTCGAAGCACGCCAACAGCGAATTGATCACAGCTCGCGAGCCCAGCCCATCCACCACGAAGTCGCGGTCCTTGCCGTTGGGCGGTATGATCTTCAGGCTGCGAATGCAGCAGCGATCGTCCGAATACATCGAACTTCTGGATGATAGAACGATCCGGCGCTCTTCCAGGGATGGCGCAAGAACGTATACGTCCGTTCACAAGCGCTGCCCCGAGTGATTGCGAGTCCGGCTGCGGACATACGGCCAGCCTGGCAAGCAGGCGCCGCGAAGCCTTGTCCGACATGATGCTGCATTGAACCGAGCACGCCGAGCGACCCGGCTCCCTCGATCAGCGCGAGCGCTTGGGCAATTTCGGAAGCTTGTCGGGATTGAACGCCGGTGCCTGCTCGGTTCGTTCACGTGCGGGCGGCTGCTGTTCCGAGAGGATGAGCGTACCCTGGAGGATCATTCCCGGCATCTCCGCTGCCGTCGCCGTGTAAGTCGCGACCTTGCCGGGGCAGTTTCCCTCGATGTCCAGCGTGAGCTCATCGTCGATGCCGAAGACCGTTGCACGTCCGTCGGTATGACGCTTCGTCGACACGGAGGCGGTGAAGCGATCTCCATCGACCTTGCATGATCCGTGATAGGTCATCAGGCTGTCGCAGCCCCAGATTTGTCCGTCTGCGACATGGACGATCCCGGTGCCCTGGTCCAGTGGCGTCTTGTACCACGCCGCGTAGGTGCCGTCCTTCAGCATGGGAGCAGTCTCCCTTGACATTCCCTCGCGAATAATCCGCATGATCAGCGCTAAGAAACGGTTAATCGCGCGGCCCGTGCGAATCCGGTCTGTCTTTTCGCAACTCGGCTTCCAGTTCCTCGATGATGCTGTGAAGCAGACATGCGGCAAGCGGATCGGTGACTTCGCGCTCCAGAAGCCTGTAGCGCGCGATCTGGAATTCCCGCTCTCGCAACTGGTGTTCTGTCATCGGACGGGCCCTCCGGCAAACCTACCCGGAAACAGCCAAGTCGTTTCGTTACAATTTTCAGATCATTTGCTATGGTTTCTGATCGGTAAAGGAACACGGCGCCGAGCAGGCAGGTGTGCGGGGTTTGCAATGTCGATCGTTCAAAGCTATCGCGCCTTCGCCTACAACAATGCCTGGGCGAACCACCGGTTGCTCCGCGCGTGCGCCGAGCTGAGCCAAGGCGCATTTGAGGTCGAGCGGACGGGCTTCTTCCCGAGCTTACAACGGACGCTGAACCATATTTATGTCGTCGACCTCTTTTACGTCGATGCACTCGAGAGCGGATGGCTTGGGCCAAAGGCCTGGGAGGATCCGATCCCGTTTCCAACTCTTGCAGGGCTCTCGAAAGCTCAAGCATTGATGGACCGGCGCTTCATCAGCGTCTGCGATGCTCTGACACCCACCTCGTTGAACGAAGACGTACGGATCAATCGAGGTCCTCGTATCCAGATCGAGCGACGCGACCGCCTGCTGATGCATCTCATTCAGCATCAAATTCACCACCGAGGGCAGGCGCATACGATGTTATCGGGAACGCGCGTCAAGCCGCCGCAGCTCGACGAGTTCTTTTCAGCTGCCGAAGCGCCGTTGAGGGCATCCGAGTTTGCCGATCTGGGCTGGACGGAGGAAACCGTCTGGGGGCCGCCCAACTGAGCGAGCGCGCGCTACCGATTGCGGTTCCGACCTGCTCCGACCGAGGCGAAGACAACTTCCATCAGCCATGCAACACCGGCGTCCTTCATCGCAGCCTTGGTCGCGATGGCGCAGATCGCATCCGGTTTACGGGCGAAAGGCAGCTCGACGAACATCAATCCGAAATGCCCGGCGTGCTGCTGCACCAGACGCCGCGGCAATGCAGCGATCAGTTCGGACCCTGCAAGCTGGACGAGCGCCATCATAAAGTTCGGGACAGTCAAGGCAATGCGGCGCTTGAGACCGCGCTTTGCCAACATCTCATCGACGAAGCCGCGCGGCTCACCGCTGAGAGACACCAGCAGATGCTGCGATTGCGAGAAAGCCGCAGGTGTCGGAGCTCTGGCGAAGGCGTGTCCCTTGCGCATGGCCAGCACGAATTCCTCGTCGTAGAGCCTGCGCGCCTCGAAACGCGGCGATACCGCCGACAGCGGCAGCATCGCGACGTCCAGCTCTCGTCTTTCGAGCATCTCGAGGCACTCGTGCCAGGGTTCGCCGATCGCACCGCCGCGGGGCGCGGGCATCACATGGATCAATCCGATGTCGATATGGGGCGCCCTGCTCGCGATCGAACCGAGTAGCGGCCCCGTTGTCGAGGCGAGAACAGCATCGGGTGCGCCGATCGTAAAACGGCGACGGCTTTTCGCGGGGTCGAATGGTGTAGCCGAGCCGACCAGTTGTTCGACGCGCGCGATGATTTCAGCGATCGGGTGGTCAAGCTCCAGGGCCCGCTCCGTTGGAACGACGCCCTTCGGCGTTCGCAGGAACAACGGGTCGTTCAAAACAAGACGCAGCCGGCCAAGCGCATGGCTGACAGCCGACGGCGTCAGGTTCAGTCGCGCGGCTGCGCGCGCGACATGGCGCTCTTCCAGGACCACGCGGAAGAGCACCAGGAGATTCAGTTCGACCCTGGATAGATCAATTTGGTTCAGCATATTGCTGAAATCATATCGCTGGATTCATCGAGATCAAGGCCTCATGGAATGCGTAGATCGTGCAATCAGGAGCCTCGAAATGATCAGAAGGTCGAAAGAGGTGAGCAAAGGCCATGGCTCGCCGGACAACCAGGACTCGCCGCACAGAATGTCGAGGCGCTCGATGATGATGGCGGCGGCGGCAATTCCTGCTTCCGCTCAGCTTTCAGCCGACGCGGCCGCCGAGGACGATGCGACAGCCGGTCTCATCAGGCTCGCCGGCGAGAAGAATGCCGCCTTCATGCGTGGCGACATGGACCGCTGGTCGCAGCTCGTCCGCATTGCCCCGGATTTCACGCTGATGCAGCCCTTCGGTGGCCCTGCCAGCTTCGGATTCGACAACAGCCCAAAACGGTTGGCTGACCTGGCGCAATATTTCAGGAACGGGGAAACCGGACTGGAGGTCTTGCAGACCTATGCCTCGAACGGGCTCGTCGCGCTCGTCATGATCGAACGCCAGCGCGCGGAGGTCGGCGGCTTGCCTGCCCAGGACTGGTCGCTGCGCGTCACGGAAATCTATCGCAAGGACAGCACGGATTGGCAGCTGGTACACCGCCATGCAGACCCGCTGGTCCGGCGCATTTCCTTGCAGCAAGCCGCGATCCTCGCCCGAGGCTGGGCAGAGTAAAAATGATGTCTTTCGCCCTACAGAGGCGGCCGGGCTTGCGTGTCGAACTCAGAACGTCATCCGCATGCCCGCATAGAACGCACGGGGCCTTGCCGGGCTCAGCGATCGCGGGTCATTAAATTCCGCACCGCCATTGGTGAAGTTGGGCAAGGCTTCCCTATCGAAGAAGGTGCCAAGGGTCGAGTAGCGGTTGTCGAAGATGTTGGCGACGCGACCGTAAATCTGCAGGTTCTTGGTGATCTGGTAAGAGGTGTGGAGATTGAACACGGCGTAGGACGGCAGCTTCGGAAACTGGTTGGACTCATCGCCGACGAAATACTGGCTCGAGACGAAGAGCGCGTCACCCCCGACCTTCCAGACATCGGTAACCGCATATTCGATGCTTGCCTTAATAAGGTGGCTAGGGAGGCGCGGAATGTGATTGCCCGGCAAGACCTGGATATTGCCGTCGTCGGCGAACGGGCTGTCTGAGCCAAGCGTCAGCGCGTCGAGGAAGCGTGCGTCCAGGAACGCGTAGCTCGCCTGGAACTGAAGCACATTCGACTTCAGGCTCACCTCGGCTTCGACACCCTGCCTGCGTGTCCGGCCGACGTTCTGGAAAAAACCGAAGCCGGTCAATCCAGGAATCGGAGTCGCGAGAATGTCGTCGTAGTTGGTCGCCCGGAAAGCGCCGATCTTCCAGCCGAGCGAACCGATGTTCAATTCCTTGGTCCCGCGGAAGCCCGCTTCGAACGTCTTGGATACGACTTGCTGCAGTGGGGGGTCGGCGATCAGGAACTGTCCGATGATGCATGGCCTCGCCGGATCGGCGCAGCCGAGTTCGAGCGGCGTCGGCACCCGGTTGGCTTCGGAATAGCCCGCATAGGCTGTCACTTCAGAGGTGATCTTGTAGGTGCCGCCGATGATCGGATTGAATCGATCATAGGTATGATCGCCATTGAGTGCGGTGCCGAGCTGGTCCATCAGCGTGACACGGGCCGCATTGAACCGGCCGCCTGCCGTCACCGCAAAGCGATCATCCACGTTGAACGTGTCGAGCGCATAGAGCCCCTGATATTGGTTGACGGTACGAAGCGACACGGGGCCAACCGATGTCGGGTCACCGGACGCACCCAGGAATACGCCGCTGCCCGTGACGACATAGTTCGTGCCTATCGTTCCCAATTCGGCACTACCGGTGAAGCGAGTGCTGCTCACATCATAGCTTGCGCCGATCACGAGGCGGTTCTCATGACCGAACAACTGATCGCTGTTGGTCGCCTGGCCGGATATGCCAAAGGTGGTCGATCTCGTGCTGGTGCGATCGATCTCGCCGAGTATGGCGTCCGGCGCAAAGGGATTGGCCAGCTGAACGCCATTCAGGCCAAAAGCCGGGACCGTATCATCGCCAAAGCACAGGAGGGTTGGATCGACACAAGGCTGGGCGTCGGTCGGGTTTCCGTCCACGGTGCTCTGTTTGAAGCGCCGCAGATGCGCCGTGCCCTCAAAGGTCCAGGTCGGCGTCGCCTCCACCTTGCCGGTCAGGTTGAGATAGCCGACCTTGTTGGAAATGGTTTGTGGCGTTGTATAGGTCGCGCCCCAATATTGCTGGAGCAATTCGGCCGGAACAGTGCTGGGTCCTGCCAGGGAATTGTTGGCGACGCCGCCATTGAGGTGGAACTCGTTGCCTTCGAAGCGATACCCGACATCGCCATAGAAGCGCCGGACGTCCGATTGCGAGAAATTGCGGAAGCCGTTGTCGTGAACGCCTTCGAGCGCTCCGTAGACCGACCAATTATTGTCGACCTGCTTGCCCCATTGTGCAGAGCCCTGGATGCGGCCGAATGACCCGCCCATGATATCGATTTCGGCACCCTGATAGTTAAAGCCGTTCTTCATCTGCAGATCGATGGCGCCGCCGAGGGCATTGAGGCCGTATGCCGGATTGTTGGTTACGACCACTGCCGATCGGATCGCAGCCGTCGGGATCAGATCCCAATTAACAGTGTCGGAAAACGCCTCGTTGATGCGTACGCCGTTCTGGTAGACGGCGAGGCCCTGCGGCGTGCCGGCCAGAGGTGAGGCAACGAAGCCGCGAAACTGCACATCGGGCTGGAATGGATTGCCGGTCACTTCATTGATGCTGAGACCAGGCACGTACTGCTGCAGGGCAACGGCGATATCTGGCGAGGCGGTACGCCTGATCTGGCTGGCATCAACCGCATTGATCGCGGACGGCACCTTGTCGACATCGAGACCTCGGCCGGTGCCCGGCGAGGTCGGGTAGACGTAGAGGCGCGTCTTCGGGCTGGCGGACGCCGGCGCCCCTATGCGCGCGACCGGCCGCGTCGGCGCACTGCGCCTCGCGGCCGACGGCGGAGGTGCCGTCACCTCGACGGGCGGCAGGTTCTGGACGTTGGTTTCCTCATCCTGCGCGGCTGCGGCGGGGCCTGCAAAGACCAGGCCCGACACCAGCCCCGTCGACACCGAGGCCATCAACAAACGACGCTTGAACCAAAGAGGCGTGCCCATCCCTGCCTTCCCATCCGTGACCACCGGCTGTTTTGATTTTCGCCGTTTGGTTGAGACGAGTGTATTCAGCGGCAGTGAGTCCGCCAGCCACAAAAGGTCTGGCACTATGCGCACCCGTTTTCCCGACAAAATCGGGAATTTTTCCCGATGCGATCAGGACGCCGCCGTCGGAACCAGCGCCTCCACGGTCAAGCCGCCGTCGCCGGAGACTACGTTGAGCGTGCCGCCCAGCGCCAGAATGCGCTCGCGCATGCCGACGAGGCCGAAGCCGAGCTTCTGGCCCGGCTCCATGCCGCGGCCGTTGTCGCTGACCCGCACGCGCGCGTAGCCGCGGCCGCCGGCCTGCTCGACGGGCTCGATCACGACATTGACCGAAGTCGCGCCGGCGTGGCGGAACACGTTGGTGAGCGCCTCCTGCACGATGCGGTAGATGGTGAGGTCGGCCGTCTCGCCGGTGACCCCGAGCGTGGCCGAGATCACGGTTTCGATCGCGACGTCGGGATGCGACTCCCGCCACAGCCGCGAGAGCGATTCCAGCGCCTGGCGCAGGCCGAGCTCGGCAAGGCCGACGGGCCGGAGCCGCTCCAGCACGCGGCGGGTGAACTGCTGGAGCTGGTTGATCTGTTCCAGCAAGGCGCTGCCGTGCTTTCGGACCGAGTCGGCATTCGGCGCGCGCCCGTCCGCGAGCTTCGCCAGCGCGCTCGCATGCGCGCGCAGCGAGAACAGATACGGCCCGAATTCGTCATGCAGCTCGCGCGCGATCTCCTTGCGCTCGACGTCCTGGAGCGACACCGCGCGCTCGGCCAGGAGCCGCTTTTCCTCCACCGCCGCGCCGAGCGCCGCCGCGAGATGATTGAGCTTGCCGCAGATCGCGGCCAGCTCGGGCGCACCGCCCGGCGTGGCGCGCGCGTCATAATGCCCGCCCTCGATCGCGGTCATCGTCTGCGCCAACGACTGCAGCGGCGCGAGCGCGCGGCCGACCACCGTCATCATCACCAGGAACAGCGCGAGCGCGATCACCGAGCCGACCTCGAGCTGGGTCACGATGGCGTCCCAGATCTCGGCGATCTCGTCGTCGGGATGCGCGGTGATCACCAGCGAGCCCGGCTTGCCACGGACCGAGACCGGCACGCTCACCGCGGTCTGCTCGGGATGAACCAGGCTGACGAACCAGGCCGGCGGTCCGCGCGCGTCGTCGTCGGCAGGCCGGGGCGGCGTCAGCGGGTTACCGCCGGCGTCCTGAAGCGCGATGCTGACATGGCGCAGGCGGCTCAGATCGCGCGCGATCTGGTTCAGCCTGGCATCCGGATCGGGCGCCTCGTTCAGATCGGCCACGATCATCTCGATGAATTCGCGCGCAAGCCGGATCACGCTCTGGTCCTCGGCCTGCACGCGCGGCCCGGCTTCCGCGACCTGGCGGCCGATATTGACGGCGAGCCCCAGCGCCAGCAGCAGCGCCAGCAGAAGGTTGATGCGCGCGCGCAACGATAGATTTTGCCACATTGGTGCCGCCCGTGCCTCGCGAAGGTTGGCCCGCGCCTGTCCGATGACGTTGACAGAGGCGAAGCGCCCGATATCTAATCGAAAGCGTACAGCAATCCCGGCCGGGTTGCATGAGGCGACATGAGACGCGCGCAGCGTTCTTGTTGGATCGTGCGGCGCAAAACAGGCAAATTCTGTCAAGGGGAACGCGCTGTCACGGGGAACGCCTATGCGCATTCTGATCGTCGATGATCATCCCATTGTCGCCTCCGGCTGCCGTGCCGTGCTGGCCGACGAGGGCGAGATCGAGATTTTGGAGGCCGCCGACGCCGAAGACGGCGAATGCGTCTTCATTGTCGAGCGTCCCGACCTCTGCATCATCGACATCAACCTGCCGACCGTCTCCGGCTTCGAGCTCGCGCGCCGCATCCTCGAACGCGCGCCCGGGGCCCGCATCATCATGTTCAGCATGAACGACGACCCTGCGTTCGCCGCGCGCGCGATCGAGTGCGGGGCCAAGGGCTACGTCTCCAAGACCGGCGACCCCGACGACCTCGTCGAGGCGATCCGCGCCGTCGGTGGCGGCGGCACTTATCTGCCGACCGCGATCGCGCGCAGTATCGCGTTTGCAGGACCGACGCTGGCGCAAAGCCCGCTGTCGAAGCTGAACGCGCGCGAGATGGAAATCCTGCGGCTGCTCAGCGCCGGAAAGAGCCTGTCCGAGATCGCCTGGCTGGTGCAGTCGTCCTACAAGACTGTCGCCAACACCTCCTCGATCATGCGACAGAAGCTCGGCGTGAAGACCTCGGTCGAGCTGGTACGGCTGGCGATCGACAGCGGCGTCGCCTGACAAACACCGCCACGAATTCGGTCACACAAGCGTTGCAATCTTGATGTGGTTAGATGCCACGGAGCATAACGGCATGACGATCCAGACTGTCTCGACCAACACATCCTATGGCGGCGTGCAGGGCGTGTACCGCCATGCCAGCCAGTCGACCGGAACCGACATGGTGTTCTCGGTCTATGTTCCCCCACATGCCGCCGGCGCAAAGCTGCCCGTGGTCTGGTATCTCTCCGGCCTCACCTGCACCCATGCCAACGTCACCGAGAAGGGCGAATTCCGCAAAGCCTGCGCCGAGCTCGGCCTGATCTTCATCGCGCCGGACACCAGCCCGCGCGGGCCCGACGTGCCGGGCGATGCCAACAATGCCTATGATTTCGGCCTCGGCGCCGGCTTCTATGTCGACGCGACGCAAGAACCGTTTGCGCGCAACTATCGCATGTGGAGCTATGTCACCGACGAGCTGCCCAAGCTCGTGGCGGAGAATTTTCCGGTCGACGCCAAGCGGCAATCGGTGATGGGCCATTCGATGGGCGGCCACGGCGCGCTGACGGTCGCGCTGCGCAATCCGCACCGCTATCGCGCGGCCAGCGCGTTTGCGCCGATCGTGGCGCCCTCGCTCGTGCCCTGGGGCATCAAGGCGCTGACCGGCTATCTCGGACCGAACAAGGAGACCTGGCGCAACCATGACACCGTGGCGCTGATCGAGGACGGCGCGAAATATTCCGGCTTCCTCGTCGACGTCGGCGAGGCCGACAATTTCCTGAAAGAACAGCTCAGACCCGAGCTGCTCGAGGCCGCCTGCACCAAGGCGGGCATCCCGCTGACGCTGCGGCGGCAGGCGGGATATGACCACAGCTATTATTTCATCTCGACGTTCATGGGCGATCATCTGCACTGGCATGCGGAAAGATTGAAGGGGTGATCTTTCTCACCCTCCCCTTGAGGGGGAGGGTGAGAGCGCCCACTACTCCGGCTTGCCGTAATTCGGCGCCAGCAATCGATTGCGGATCAGGTAGCTCATCGTGCGCGACCACGATTCGTCCGTGTTGCCGCGCATGTCGGCGCTGGCGGCGGTGATCATGTTGCCGGTCTTCACGTCGCGCAAATAGATGTTGAGATTGATGATCAGGTTCGAGACCTTCTGCACCATGCCAGTGATCTCGAGATCAGCGCCCAACTCTCCCGCGAGCTTGAGGTCGCAGCCGCCGCAGGCCTGAAGATTGGCGTGACGGGCGGCATCCCTGACCGGTGCGATGTCGAGCAGCTGGAACCTTCCCGACAGAGCCAGTTCCTTGCGCAGCTGCTCGCTGATGCGCTCGAGCCGCGCCTCTTCCGGCTTGGAGCCGTAGAACTCGCCGGGAAGGCTGGTGTCGATCAGCTCGAAATCGAACACCGCCAGTTTCGGCGGATCGGCCAACGCGACCGAACCCGTCAACAGCAAAGCTGCGAAACATATCAGCGCTCGCATGATCGTGATTCCCGGCCTCGCGCGCGCGGGGACGAAATGCGGGGTTGCAAGCCGGGCCAAATCGGTCATGCTTTAGCAGAGACAATTCTCCACCGGCGGTCAAGCCAGGGAGAACATCTGGAGGAAACATGATCCGATGGTTGGTCGGCCTGATCGGCCTGGGTCTTGCCGCGACGAGCGCGCTCGCGGCCGACCCGGTGCAGATCGGCGTCGGCTATCTCGGCGTCGCCGGCACCAGATCGACGCTGTCGCTGTTCGAGCAGCCCGCGGAGAATGACGGCGTCGCTGGCGCGCGCCTCGCCATCGAAGACAACAACACCACGGGAAAATTCCTCAACCAGCGTTTCACGCTGGAGGAGCGCCGCATCAAGGAAGGCGAAGATCCGGTTGAGGCTGCGGCTGCGCTTGCCGAGAAAAACGGCTTCATCATCGCCGACCTGCCGGCCGACGCGCTGTTGAAGGTCTCGGATGCCCTGCGCGAACGCGGCACGCTGCTGTTCAACGCCGGCGCAATCGACGAGCGGCTGCGCGAGGCCGATTGCCGCGCCAATGTCATCCACACCGCACCGACGCGCGCGATGCTGGCCGATGCGCTCGGCCAATATCTGGTTTGGAAGCAGTGGAAGCGCTGGGTGCTCGTGGTCGGCTCGCATGACGAGGACAAGCTGTTTGCAGACGCGCTCCGGCGTGCCGCCACACGCTTCGGCGCCAAGATCGTGCAAGAGAAGACCTTCGAGGACAAGGGCGGCGCGCGCCGCACCGATAGCGGTGTCACGCTGATCCAGCGCCAGATGCCGGTGTTCACGCAACAGTTGCCGGCCTATGACGTGCTGGTCGCCGCCGACGAGAGCGAAGTGTTCGGCGCCTATCTGCCCTATCGCACCTGGGATCCGCGCCCCGTCGCGGGCTCGGCCGGCCTCGTGCCGCGCAGCTGGGACGCGGCACAGGACCAGTGGGGCGCGATCCAGATGCAGAACCGCTTCATAAAGCTGAACTCGCGGCGCATGACCGCGCTCGACATGCAGGCCTGGACGGCGGTGCGCATGCTCGGCGAGGCCACCTCGCGCACCAATTCCGGCGACGTAAAGAAAGTCACCGACTTCATCAAGGGGCCGGACTTCTCGGTCGCCGCCTTCAAGGGCACGAAACTGACCCTGCGCGACTGGAACCTGCAGCTGCGCCAGCCGATCCTGCTGGTCGACGGCCGCATGGTGGTGTCGGTGTCGCCGCAGGAGGGATTTCTGCACCAGGTCTCCGAGCTCGACACGCTCGGCTACGACCGCCCGGAGAGCAAATGCAAGCTGAAGTGAGGACGCGAATGTTGCGCATGTGGCGTGTGGGGTTGCTGTCCGGACTGGCGTTTGCGCCCGCGCCCGCGCATGCGTTCATCGCCTATGTCTCGAACGAGAAGAGCAACACGGTCTCGGTAATCGACACCGACAGCTGGACCGTGACCAAGACCATCAAGGTCGGCCAGCGCCCGCGCGGCATCGATTTCACGCGCGACGGCAAGTTCGTGATGGTCGCGGTCGGCGACGACGACACCATCCAGGTGATCGATGCCAAGACCCAGGCCGTGGTGGACAGCCTGCCCTCCGGGCCCGACCCGGAATTGTTCGCGCAGGATGCGGCCGGAAAAATCCTCTATGTCGCCAACGAGAACGACAACACGGTGACCGTGATCGATCTGGAAAAGCGCGCGCGGCTCGGCGACATCCAGGTCGGTGTCGAGCCCGAGGGCATGACCATCAGCCCCGACGGCAAGACGCTTATCAACACGTCCGAGACGACCAACATGGCGCATTTCATCGACACCTCGTCGCGCCAGATCGTCGCCAACGTGCTGGTCGACGCGCGGCCGCGCTTTGCCGAATTCAAGCATGACAGTTCAGAGCTGTGGGTATCCTCGGAGATCGGCGGCACGGTCTCGATCATCGATCCCAAAAAGCACGAGGTGACCGGCAAGGTCACGTTCGAGATTCCGGGGTTGCGGAAAGAGGCGATCCAGCCGGTCGGCATCGGCATGACCAGGGACGACAAGACCGCCTTCGTCGCGCTCGGCCCGGCCAACCGCGTCGCCGTGGTCGACGTCGCCTCGCGCAAGGTGACGAAATACCTGCTGGTGGGGCAGCGGGTCTGGCACCTGGCGTTCACGCCGGACGAGAAATATCTGCTCACGACCAATGGCGTGTCCAACGACGTCTCGGTCATCGACGTCGCCGCGCAAAAGGTGATCAAGACTATTCAGGTGGGCGAACTGCCCTGGGGCATTACGATCGCGCCATGACCAGCCCTGCTCCCATCGCCGAACCACAGGAGATGCCGAGGCTGGAAACGGCCGCGGTGCCGGCGCTGTCGATCGACGGCGTCAGCCATTCCTATGGGCCGCGCCGGGCGTTGATGGACGTCTCCTTCAATGTCCAGCCCGCGAGCTTCACCGCGCTGCTCGGGCTCAACGGCGCCGGCAAGAGCACGCTGTTCTCGCTGATCACGCGCCTGTTCGGCATCCAGAGCGGCCGCGTCGGCATTTTCGGCCACGACATCAGCAAGAGCCCCGGCGAGGCGCTGCGGCTGCTCGGCGTCGTGTTCCAGCCGCGCACGCTCGATCTCGACCTGTCGCTGACGCAGAACCTGCTCTATCACGCCGCACTCCACGGCATCAGCCGGCGCGAGGCGGCCGCGCGCAGCGGCGAGCTGCTCGGCCGCATCGGCCTCTCCGAGCGTGCCGGCAGCAAGGTGCGCGATCTCTCGGGCGGCCAGATGCGGCGGCTGGAGATCGCACGCGCCCTGCTGCACCGGCCGCGGCTGCTGTTGCTGGACGAGCCGACCGTCGGCCTCGACGTCAAGGCGCGCGCCGACATCATCAGCCATGTCCGCCAGCTCGTCACCGAGCAAGGCATCGGCGCGCTCTGGGCCACGCATCTGTTCGACGAGATCATGGCCGGTGACGACCTCGTGGTGCTGCACCAGGGCAAGGTGCTGGCGCAGGGGCCGATGAGCCGCGTCATCACGGATGCCGGCGCGCAGGACGTCAACACCGCCTTCATGCGCCTGACCGGTGCGCAGACGATGCCGGGAGGCGGCGCATGAGCAGCATCACGACGCGGGATACGCCGCGCGGTTTCTCGGCCGCGGAATACATGACCTGCCTCACCGGCATCGTCTGGCGCGAGGGGCTGCGCTTCCTGCATCAGCGCGAGCGCTTCGTCTCCGCGCTGGTACGCCCCCTGTTGTGGCTGTTCATCTTCGCCGCCGGCTTCCGCCAGGTGCTCGGCATCTCGATCATCCCGCCTTACGAGACCTACATCCTCTACGAGGTCTATATCGCACCCGGGCTGATGGCAATGATCCAGCTCTTCAACGGCATGCAGTCCTCGCTCTCGATGGTCTATGACCGCGAAATGGGCAATATGCGGACGCTGCTGGTGAGCCCGCTACCGCGCGGGTTCCTCTTGTTCTGCAAGCTGCTGGCGGGCACCGCGGTGTCGCTGCTCCAGGTCTATGCGTTCCTGCTGATCGCCTGGTTCTGGGACATCACCCCTCCCCCGATCGGCTATCTCACCGTGCTGCCGGCGTTGATCCTGTCCGGACTGATGCTGGGCTCGCTCGGCATGCTGATCTCCTCGGGCATCAAGCAGCTTGAAAGCTTCGCCGGCGTGATGAACTTCGTGATCTTTCCGATGTTCTTCGCCTCCTCCGCGCTCTACCCGCTCTGGCGGGTGCAGGAGGGCAGCCCCTATCTCTACTATCTCTGCGCGGCCAACCCGTTCACCCATGCGGTCGAGCTGATCCGTTTTGCGTTCTACGGGCAAATCAACTGGATCTCGCTGGCGGTGGTGGCTGCCTGCACAATCGTCTTCATGATCGGCGCGATTCTGGCCTATGATCCCTCGCGCGGGCTGGCGCGACGGGGCCCTGCGGGAGGCGAATGATGAGATCAGGGATCGTGATCGTAGCCGCTGTGGCGCTCGCTGTTGCGGGCACGGCCGCGCGCGCGGCCGATCCACGCTATCCCGACTGGCCCTGCACGCAGGCAAAAGTGCCGGTGATTTCTCTCGCCGCGGTGTGGGCCGGTCCGGCGCTCGACGACGCCGAGACCAAGTGGAAGGACGACGCCAAGATCAGCGCGCTGGTGTCAAAGCTGTCGGCGCGCAAGACGCCGCTCGACGAGGCGGAGAAGTCGGTCAAGGAATTTCTGGCGGGCTCCGCCGCTGACAAGACCGCGAACGCAAAACTCCTGTTCGCCGGCCTGTTCGACACGCTCAACGCGCAGCGCTCCCAGGTCATGAGCGGGCTCGAACGCGTCAGCCGCAAGCAGCGCGAGGCCGCCGACAAGATTCGCGAGGAGACCCTGGCCCTGCAGGCGCTCCAGGGCGCAACGCCGCGCGACGAGGCCAAGGTCGAGGCGCTCAGCAACGAGCTGATCTGGAAGACCCGCATCTTCGAGGACCGCCACAAGGTGGTGCGGTTCGTTTGCGAAGTTCCGACCACGATCGACCAGCGCCTGTTCGCTCTCGGACGCGTGATCCAGCAGGAAATGGAATAGCGTCAGCCTCGCTGACCGCTCACCAAAAGTTCCCGCGATCGCCTCGGGATCGTTAACCTTTTGCCGCGCTATCTGCCGGAACTAAATCCATTCAAGATGGCTTGTCGAAGTGAACTTCAAGACGTCGGGAGGCCTCGATGGGAACAACAAAATTCATCTTTGCGGGTGCTGCGGCCCTCGGCATGCTCGCAACCAGCGCTCTTGCTGACGACATGACCGGAATGGTCACCAGGATAGACCGGCTCAACAGCACGATCTCGATCCAGCAGACGCAGAAAGGCACGGTCGGAGGCAGCGCGGGCGGCGCCGGCGCGCTTCAGGAGTACAAGGCCAAGGACGCCGCGATGCTGGATGCGGTCCATGCCGGCGACAGGGTGACGTACTCGGCGACCGACAACAACGGTGCGGGCACGCTGACCAAGTTGCAGAAGCAGTAACCCTGCATCTTCACCTCTCCCCGCGCGGCACGGCGTCATGGCCGGGCTTGTCCCGGCCATCCACGCCCAACCACACGGATTGAAGTACGTGGATGCCCGGGACAAGCCCGGGCATGACGGCCTGTGGCTACTGCTCTGGCCGCGGCTGCGGCGGCGTCTCCTCGGTCGGGAGGTTCGCGCGCTCCCAGCCGTCGGTGCCGTCGGGGTACCAGGCGACGTTGGAATAACCGTAAGCCAAGGCGCGCTTGGCGGCGTTCCAGGACATCCAGCAGTCGGCCAAGCAATAGATCACGAGCAGCTTAGCCTTGTCGCCGCGCGCGGCGTGGGCGAGGCCGCGCTGGAAATAATCGTCCATGGCGGGCGGCAGCACGCCGTAGCCGGTGTCCGGCAGCCAGGTGCTGCCCGGAATGTTTTTCCGCGGCATATCGCGCCAGACGGTGCCTTCGGGAAGGTTCTTCGGCTTCGGCGCGCGTGGCAGCACGTCGATGAACGCGCCGCTCTTCGCACGCCAGATTGCTTCGGCCTCCGCAGTCGTCAGCACGCGCGCCCCAGTGAGCATCGCCGGCACCGGCGCGCGGAAATTGTCGGCGCGATATCCCTCGGGCTCGAACGGCTCCTGCTGCTGCGCCAACGCCGGCGCCACCAGAATGGCGGCAACCAGCGCAGCGGCAACGCGCCGCCTCATGGCGTCTTCTTGGCCGTCTCCGCACCGAGCGGCCGGTCGCTCTCGTCAAGCAGCGGTACGCCGAAGTCGAGCAGGATCTTGTTGATCTCGCCCTGGTTCTCCTGGATCAGCTTGTTGAGCTGCCGCTTCCAGTTCTGGTCGGCGGGGCGCACGCCCATGCCGATGCGATAGACCAGCTTTGGCCCCGAGGTTTCCTTCACCAGCGGCGTGACATGAAGCGAGCCAGCCTTCTTCGCATAATACCCGGCCATCGGACCCCACAGCACGCCTGCGTCGATCTTGCCGGCGACGAGGTCGTCGACCATCGCCTGCGCCGAATTGTCGAAGCGCGTGTCGATCATCAGCGGATAGGGCTTTGCATCGCCCATCAGGCCGGCCAGCGCCATGTTGGTCGCCGGCGGCGTGCCGGCGACGATGCCGACATGCTTGCCCTTCAGGCGCGCGTCTTCGAGCGTATCGACGTCCTCGAGGCCGCTGCCGATCTTGGCGACCAGCGCATAGGTCGTGCGGTAATAGGGATTGGTGCCCTGCACGAGGTCGTCACCTTGCGGGAATCCCATGATGACGTCGCAGCGATGCGCGCCCAGCGTCATGCGCACGAAGCCGGTGGCCTGCGGGAAGAAGACGTAGTCGAGCTTCTTCTGGAGCTTGTCCGCGAGCAGCTCGGCGAGCTTGTTCTCGAACCCCTCGCCCTTCTCGTTCGAGAACGGCAGATTGCGCGGGTCGGCACAGACGCGCAGCACTTTTGGATCGACCAGCTCGAACGAGAGGTCGCCGGTCTCGCTGGTCTGCGCAATGGCGACGTCGCCGAACGCGCAGGACGCCACCAGGACCCACAGTGAAAACAACCAGCGACGATGTCGTCCGGCCTCCGTCATCGCGCTTCCTCCTCGGTTTGTTTGAATGCTAGCCATGCAACGCATGACGCGCCATGTTTTGCCAAACTTTGTGCTGGCTTTGCTTTGTTGCAGTGCAAAGCGCGCAACCCTTTGAACTGAGGCGGAAAAGTGTCTCGCATCGCTCTCGTGATCGCAGCCTTGTCCCTGCTGGGGATGGCGACGCTAGCACGCACTGAAGCGGCCGAATTGCCTGTGAGCGAAGTCGCGCCGGGAATCTTCGTACACTCCGGGGCCATCGCGCTGATGACCCGCGAGAACGAAGGCGACATCGCCAATGTCGGCTTCATCGTCGGCGAGGACGCGGTGGCCGTGATCGACACCGGCGGCAGTCTCCGCGAGGGCCAGGCGCTGCTGGCGGCGGTGCGGGCTCGCACATCCAAGCCGATCCGCTACGTCATCAGCACCCATGGCCATCCCGACCATGTCTTCGGCAATGCGGCCTTTGCCGCAGAGGGAACCCGCTTCGTCGGCCACAGCAAGCTGCCGCAGGCGCTGGCGACGCGCGGGCCGTATTATCTCGACAATTTTAGACGCCTCATGGGTAGCGAACTGATCGATCCCGTGAAGATCGTGCCGCCCACCCTGCTCGTCGTTGATACCCTGACGCTCGATCTCGGGTCGCGCCGCCTCACCTTGCGGGCCTGGCCGGCCGGGCACAGCGACAACGATCTGACCGTGTTCGACGAGACCAGCAAGACGCTGTTCGCGGGCGACCTCGTCTTCCTCCGCCATATTCCGGTGATGGACGGCAGCATCCGCGGCTGGCTCAGCATCCTCGGGGAACTCGGCAAGATTCCGGCGCAGCGCGTCGTGCCCGGTCACGGGCCTGTGAGCGACTGGCCTGCCGCGCTCGGCGACGAGCGGCGTTATCTCACGACGCTGCTGGCGGACGTCCGGGCGTCGAACAAGAAGGGCGAGCCGATCCGGACTGCAGCCGACAAGGCGGCCGCATCGGAACGGCCGCATTGGCAATTGTTCGACGACTACAATGCTCGCAACGCAACCGCAGCATTTTCGGAAATTGAATGGGAGTAGTGGACGCGCTACGCTGGACGCGGATCGGCTACGCCGACCCAGAGAAAACTGCTTCGTCCGCACGGGACCACGACCATGACGGGATGCACACGCCGCCGCCTGCCCCTGATCGCCGCATTGCTCGGCATCGCCTTCGCTGTGCCGGCGAGCGCCGAGGAGGCTTACGATCCCTGGCCGGGCCTGGTGCAGGACATCTTCAGCAACCGTCCGATCAACGACGGCAACGACGTCATCGGCATCGAGATGCCCTATCGCGCCGAGGACGCGGCGATCGTGCCGGTCACCCTGCGCAGCAAACTGTCGCCCGCGGATAGCCGCCGCATCCGTTCGATCACCCTCGTCATCGACCGCAACCCCGCGCCGATGGCAGCGAAGTTCGAGCTCGGCGCAGATGCCAACGTCACCGAGATCTCCACGCGGGTGCGCGTCAACAACTACACCGACGTCCACGCGGTCGCCGAGCTCAGCGACGGCCAGCTCTACGTCGCCAAGACCTATGTGAAGGCCTCAGGCGGCTGCTCGGCGCCGGCGGGAAAGAACATCGAGGAAGCCAGGAACCGGCTCGGCCAGATGCGCTACCGGCAATTCGCGCGCGAGGAGGCACCTGCGAGCCGCGTCCGCGAGGCGCAGATCATGATCGGCCATCCCAACAATTCCGGGCTGCAAATGGATCAGGTCACGCAGCTTTACATCCCCGCCTTTTTCGTCAACCAGCTGAAGCTGACGCAGGACGACAGCCCCGTGCTGTCGATGGAGGGCGGCATCTCGATCTCGGAAGATCCCAATCTGCGCTTCACGTATGTGTCCAACGGTGCCAAGCGATTCCGCGCGGAGGCAAAGGATACGGACGGGCACGTGTTCCGCAATGAATGGGATGTGGAGAAGCCGGGGACGTGAGGCTCTCGATCGTCATGGCCGGGCATAGCCGTCCGAAGGACGGCGTCGCTTTGCTCGCCTATGTCCCGGCCATCCACGGACTTCGCGCCTATCCTAAGAACGTGGATGCCCGGGACAAGCCCAGGCATGACGGCTACGGTTGGCGTGAAGCTGGCCGTTAGAAACACCTCACCTCGGCTTCCGCCTGGGCGCGCCTGAGATCATTCACCGCTGAGTTCGCCTGCTCGGACGTACGAAACTGGACGCCGAGATTGCCGCGCACCTGGGACATGCTCAGCGCCGTCTCGGCGGTGACGTAGCGGTCATAGGACACGATCGAGGCCACCACGTCGATCGAGCAGGAGCATTGCTCGATCGACTGCCGGCTCTCGCCATTGGCCTTCATGCAGCCATAGACGTATTCGGCACGCGCCGAGGTCGGATAATCATTGGCCTCCTCGGCACGCGCGGCATAGACGGTCGCAGCCCACACCGCCAATGCGGCGACAATCGGTCGTAGCTGTCCCGCCAGATTCATGAGCGTCCTCCCGCTGGTTGCGACGAAAGCTATGCTATGCGTATTGTCATGAAAAGCACTCCCTTCGAGGAAACGGCTCACAAGGTGATGAGAGCACTTGGTTTGAGAGCGCCTGGACGAACATTGGCGCTCGCGATGACGCTGGCGCTGTCGCTGGCCGACCCCGGCCGCGCCGCGGATACGATCCGCCTTGCAGTGCAGAAGACGGGAACATTCTCCTGGGAGCTGGCCGCGATCCGCGCCGGCGGGCTCGACAAGGAAGCCGATCTGTCGCTCGACGTCGCCGAGCTCGCGAGCCCCGAGGCCGGCAAGATCGCGCTGCGCGCCGGGAGTGCCGACATCATCCTGTCGGACTGGCTGTGGGTGTCGCGCGAGCGCGTGCTCGGCGCCAAGCTCACCTTCTATCCGTATTCCAGCGCGCTCGGCGCGGTGATGGTGCCCGCATCCTCGCCGATCAGGACGCTCGCCGACTTGAAGGGACGGAAGCTTGGCGTCGGCGGCGGCGCGATCGACAAGAGCTGGCTGCTGCTGCAGGCGCGGATGAAGCAAGACGGCATCGACCTGAAGTCGGACGCGAGCATCGTCTATGGCGCGCCGCCCTTGATCGCCGCCAAGGCGCTCGATGGCGAGATGGATGCGAGCCTCAACTTCTGGAATTTCTGTGCTCAGCTCGAGGCCAAGGGTTTTCGCCGCCTCGCCGGCATCGAGGAGATTTTGCCGAAGCTGGGGGCCAAGGGCGCGGTGTCCGCGGTCGGTTATGTCTTCGACGAGAGCTGGGCCGCAAGCCATCGCGATGCGGTGGCGCGTTTCATTGCGATGACCCGCAAGGCCAAGCAGCTGCTGGTCACCTCGGACGCCGCCTGGGACAAGATCGCGCCGCTCACCGGCGCGAGCGATCCGGCCATCCTCAAGACCTACCGCGACCGCTATCGCGACGGCATTCCGCGCCGGAGCATCGTGGACGAGGAGGCGGATGCGCGCGTGCTCTATCGCGTGCTCGCCGAGATCGGCGGACGCGACCTGGTCGGGCCGGCGGCCGAGCTCGATCCCGGCACCTTCTATCACGCGGTCCCCGGAGACTGAGGTGCTGCGTCTTCTCTCGTTTTCCCTGTTCCTCGCGACGTGGTGGATTGCAGCGCTGTTCGTCGGCGGCGCAAAGCTGCCCTCCCCGCCTGCCGTGCTCAACGTCATCATCGCGGAAGCATCGAGCGGCGCCCTGTTCCTGCATCTCGGCGCCACGCTGGCGCGCGTCGCACTCGCCTTCGTGCTGGCGATGTCGCTCGGCAGCGCCATCGGCTATTTGATGGGACGGGTGAAGCTCGCCGACCGGCTCGGCGATCCCTGGCTGATCCTGCTCCTGAACCTGCCGGCGCTGGTCGTGATCGTGCTGGCCTATATCTGGGCCGGCCTGACCGAAGCGGCCGCGATCGCGGCGATCGCCATCAACAAGCTGCCGACCGCCATCGTCACCTTGCGCGAGGGCACCCGCGCGCTCGACCGTTCGCTCGACGAGATGGCCACCGTGTTCGCGATGCCGCGCTGGCGTGCGTTCCGCCACGTCGTGCTGCCCCAGCTTGCGCCCTATATCGCAGCCTCGGCCCGCTCCGGATTGTCGCTGGTATGGAAGATCGTGCTGGTCGCCGAGCTGCTGGGACGGCCGAACGGCGTCGGCTTCGAGATTGGCGTCGCCTTCCAGCTGTTCGACACGCCGCGACTGCTGGCCTATTCGCTCACCTTCGCGGCCGTCGTGCTCGTCATCGAAACCTTGCTGGTGCAGCCGTTCGAAGCCCGCGCAACACGGTGGCGGCCCCGTGCGGCTTGAAGTCGATATCTCCGGAAAGACATTCAGGAGTGCCGCGGGCGAAACGCACGAGGTGCTGGCCCCGGTCAGCTTCGCGCTTCAATCCGGTGAGGTCGGCGTTTTGATCGGCCCCTCCGGCTGCGGCAAGAGCACGATGCTGCGCATCATCCTCGGGCTCGACCGCGATTTCCACGGGACCATCGCGCGTCCACCGGAGGCGCGGATCGGGATGGTGTTCCAGGAGCCGCGGCTGCTGCCGTGGCGCTCGGTCGAGCAGAATGTGCGGCTTGCGGCCCCGGACATCTCCGACGCGAAGCTGTCGGAGCTTTTCAGGATCCTGGAGCTGGAAGCGCATCGCAGCCACTTTCCCGGCGAATTGTCGCTGGGACTCGCCCGGCGCGTCGCGCTGGCCCGCGCCTTCGCGGTCGAGCCCGATCTGCTCGTGCTCGACGAGCCCCTCGCCTCGCTCGACGACGCGCTCGCGGGCCGCCTGCGCGACGAGATCGCGACGCTGGTCGCAAGCCGCCCCATGATGACGCTGCTCGTCACCCACAGCCTCGACGATGCGATCCGCCTCGGTGACCGCTTGTTCTTCCTGTCGCCGCAGCCGGCGCGAATTCTGGCAGAGGTGCCCATCAGCATCCCGCGTGGCGCACGCGGCGACGCAGAGATCGCCACGATCAAGGCGGGCCTCTTGGCGAGGACCCAAGGTGAACATGGCGGCGAACGCGACGGACGTGATGCCTCATAGGCAGCCAGGCAAAGCGCGTGCTAAATATGGCCGGTAGCGGAGCCTGATGATGAAGCGAATGGTCGCCCTCATGACGCTTGGCCTCGCTCTCGTCGCGACCATGGCGAGCGCGCAGGACATGATGCGTGACGTCGACCTCACGTCACCCGCGATGGTCTCCGCGGAAATGAGCCGTCAGGAGGTCGAGGCCATCCTGGCCAAAGCCAGCGCCGGGGCGCCGGCCGATTTCACCGGCAAGCGGTTGTCGGGGCTCGACCTCTCGGGTCTCGATCTTTCCACGGCGATTCTCCGTGCGGCACGACTCAACAAGACAAAACTCGCCGGTGCCCGTCTTGATCAGGCGATCCTCGATCAGGCGTGGCTGCTGAACGCTGATCTCGCCGGTGCGAGCCTGAAGGGCGCCAATCTGTTCGCCTCGCAGATGGCGCGCGCGCGTCTGGACGGCGCGGATCTGACCGGTGCTCGCATCGCGGCCGACCTCACCGGCGCAAGCCTGCTCGGCGCCTCGATTGCGGACGCGCATCTTGGCGCCGATATGCGCAACCAGTCGATGGGGCTGATGCGCGCCGTGCTGCGATCCGCCAATCTGGAAGGGTTGAACGCGCGCAACGCCGACCTGTCGCGCGTCGATCTTGAATTTGCCTCCCTCAAGGGAGCCGACCTGACCGGCGCGTCGCTCAAAAATGCTCAGCTCGGCGGCGCCGACCTGACCGGAGCCACCGTCACTGACGCCGATTTCGAGGGCGCCGATCTTGCCTCGGCGAAGCTGATCGCGCCGATCGGCCTTGACCGCGCCAGGAATTTCGACAAGGCAAAGAACCGCGAGCGTCTGATCAAGGAATAACAGGCGCGCCTTTGGGAGGATCGGCTGATGCGTTGGTTTCTGGCTTTGATCGCGTTGTTGACGTTGGCCGGCGAAGCCGCAGCCCAAAGCAAGGGCAAGGGCATCCGGCTCTGGAATCTGACGACGGAGACGATCTCCGGCTTCCAGCTCTCGCCCGCCGGCAAGACCGAATGGGGGCTGAACCAGTGCCTGAACGACAAGGACAAGGAGGTCGACCACGACGAGCGGCTGCGCATCACCGGCGTCGAACCCGGCCGCTACGACGCCAGGGTCAGCTATCCCAATGCGCGGCAGTGCATCGTCCGCGACATCGAGATCAAGGCCGACGCGGTGTTCTCGATCGCCGACAAGGATCTGAAGGACTGCACGAAATAACGAAGGCGGCTTACGCCTTGTCGTTCGGATGCGGATATTCGCAGCGCCACCGCACCGCCTGCCACTTCGGATGGTCGCCAACCCATTGCGCGATATAGGGCGGCGCGGCCATCACGCATTGCCTCGGGGACCCCGCAAAGTTGAACACCAGATGCTGCTCCTCGCAGGTCGCAGGCGAGAGCACCGCACACACAGTCACCACCAGGTCAATCGGGTTCATGCCGGGATCCTGTCGCAAGGGGACAATGGAGATTAGCACGAAAGATTACGTTCCGAGGAGCGGGAAGTTTCAAACGTACAGGATGTTCCCGCTCCCAGCGCGTGGGGAGAGGCGGAACAAACACCTAGAAGTTTACTCCGAACACCAATCGTGCCTGATGACGCTCGAAATTGACGAGGTCGAGATTGCCGCCTGATCCGGCCGGGCGGCCCCAGGCCTGCATGCTCCAGCTCAGGGTGAGCCGCGACTTCTCCGATAGCTGGAAATAGGCGGTCGGACCGACAAACAGCGCCTGCCCCGAGAGCTCACCGAGGCCGATGCCCTCGTACTGGCGAAAGTAGCGCATCTCCCCGCCGAGCAGAAAATTGGGGCGCACGCGCACCAAGGCGCCAAAGGCCGCGCCGATCGTCGAGCTCTTCTCGGACACTCCCGCCACCTCGAAGCGCGCCCATTCCGGCTGATAGATCAGGTTGAGCGCTGCGATGGCGTAGTTCGGAATCAGCTGACGGTCGAAAGCGAGCGTGAATTCGGAGCCGTACATCCGTCCCTTCGCGCCGCTGGTCTCGTCGATGCGATCGCCATGGAGTTCGGCGGCGACAGTCAACCCGAATGGCGCGCGCTCGCGGTCGAGCAGGCGGTAACGCAGATCGAGCGAGGCACCCTGGAAATTGAACTGGCGGCGGTCGTCGATATCGGGGACGCCGGTGATGTCGTGCAGCGTGGCGGTGCCGCCGACCTCGACACGGAAGTTCGGCAGCGGCACGACCTCGATCTCGACCTCCTGCTGGAGGGCGCGATAGGTGCCGCCGCCCTTGCCGAAGCTTCCTGTCGTTTGGGTCTGGAATTCCCGCTCGCCGGGATTGCCGACGTCGGTGCCGATCATGAAGCCGAAGATGTGCTCGGTATCGAAGCCCTCTTCGGCACTGACACACGCCGGTGCAAGCGCAACACCGAACGCAATTGCCGTCCAGATCGTGTGGGCTCCAATGGGCATTGCGAACACTACCACGGCTTCGACGGCGTTCGCCATCGAAGCCGTGGCAGGTCGTCAGTCTTACTTGCGCGCAGCGCAGGCGTACATGTTGATTTCCATGCCGACCGGCACTTCCACGATCTTCGGAGCTTTCCAAGCCATTCGGGTCTCCCAAGGGTATTGAGCGCGACATCGCGCGGGGCAAAACCTAGGGCTGCGTCAGGTGCAGCGCAAGCCTGGAATCGAAGCGCAAACACAGCGAACCGTCGCATTGTGCTCGCGAATTTCCCTCTCGGGCAAATCGCCTTCGCTCCCAGTCAAGCGTCACATCTCTCACCGCAACAATCGCAGCAGCGCGCGGCCGGCGCGCGAGTTCAGCTCCTTCGCATCCAGCGTTCCGTCCTTGTCGGGATTCGCCGCGTTGAAGCGCTGCTCCACCACCGCGAGATATTCGTCGAGCGTGAGAGTCCCGTCGCGATCGGGATCGGCGGCGGCGAGTTCTTTCGCCGTTAACCGTCCGCGCAATTCGCGCGCGTCCAGCGTGCCGTCGTGATCGGGATCGAGCTTTGCGAACAGCGCAGCGGCCGCCTTCTTCACCTCGGCGAGATCGAGCGTGCCGTCATTGTCGGTATCGAACATCTTTACGGCGTTGCCGGAAGCAGCCCACGCTGGACCGGACAGCACTGCAATCGTGAGCGCAAGCGCAACTGAGCGACGTGAAATCATCAAACCCTCCTGACCAGACCCCCGATTCGCACGGGATCGAAACGACATAAGTCTACAAGCGAGCCCCGGTTCAAGTCCGGAATTGCAACCGGCGCACCGCACAACTCGCGGAACCCGACGGCCCGAGGAGAGCGGCCGAAGCCGGCACCGCTTCATGCCACGGAATTTTTTCAGCGTCTGCGCACAAGTGAAAGTCGGTTGTCAGGTTTCCGTCAGGTGACCGGCATCTGGCATCCAACATATCGGCAACGCACTTACGACTTTCGTATTGACGTGTTTTGCGTTCGGGCGGAGTGTTGCTCCCGCAGCGTCAAAAGGCGCGCATATTGGGAGGAACGGATGAAACGCTTTGCGATGGCCGCGAGCCTCGTCATGCTTGCATCAACTTGTGCGAGCGCACAGACCACCGAGCAACTGGTCAAGGGCGCGACCGATACATCGAACGTTCTCAATTACGGGATGGGCTACAATCTGCAGCGCTTCTCGACGCTGAACCAGGTCAACAAGGACACCGTCAAGAATCTCGTCCCGGTCTGGAACTACAGTTTCAACGACGATCGCAGCGAGGAATCGCAGCCG
Source organism: Bradyrhizobium sp. Pa8 (assembly GCF_052588265.1). Classification (NCBI taxonomy): domain Bacteria; kingdom Pseudomonadati; phylum Pseudomonadota; class Alphaproteobacteria; order Hyphomicrobiales; family Nitrobacteraceae; genus Bradyrhizobium; species Bradyrhizobium sp. Pa8. The sequence goes on from NZ_CP176767.1 coordinate 6,825,019, forward strand.
CTGGTGTACCAGGGCGTGATCTACGTGACCTCGCACAACGCCACCATGGCGGTCGACGCCAAGACCGGCAAGCAGATCTGGAAATCCAAGGTCGAGTATCCCGCCGAGACGCCTCGCATCGTCTGCTGCGGCATCATCAACCGCGGCGCCGCGCTCTATGACGGCAAGGTCTTCCGCACCACGCTCGACGCCAACGTGATCGCGCTCGATGCCAAGGACGGCAAGGAGCTGTGGCGGCAGAAGGCGGCCGACATCAAGGAAGGCTATTCGATGACGGTGGCGCCGCTGGTCGCCGACGGTGTCGTCATCACCGGCATCTCCGGCGCCGAGTTCGGCACCCGCGGCTTTATCGACGGCTGGGATCCGGCGACGGGCAAGCATCTCTGGCGTACCCATTCGATCCCCTCGCCCGACGAACCCGGCGGCGACACCTGGAAGGGCGACACCTGGAAGCTCGGCGGCGGCTCGACCTGGATCACCGGCTCCTACGATCCCGAGCTCAACACGGTCTATTGGGGCATCGGCAATCCCGGACCGTTCAACTCGGCGGTGCGTCCCGGCGACAACCTCTACACCTGCTCCGTGCTGGCGATGGATCCCAAGACCGGCAAGATCAAGTGGCACTACCAGTTCTCGCCGAACAATCCGTTCGACTATGACTCGGTGGCCGAGATGGTCCTCGCCGACATGAATGTCGAGGGCAAGCCGACCAAGGTGCTGATGGACGCCAACCGCAACGGCTTCTTCTACGTGCTCGACCGCACCAACGGAAAGCTGCTCGCGGCCAATCCTTACGTGAAGGTGAATTGGGCGACCGGCATCGACATGAAGACCGGCAAGCCGATCGAGACCGACGTCTCGAAGGACGCGCGCGACGGCAAGAAGGTCACCGTCTATCCGTCGATCCTCGGCGGCAAGAACTGGGAGCCGATGTCGTTCAATCCGCAGACCGGATTGGCCTACGCCAACACGCTCGCCTTCGGCGGCAGGTACAAGACCGAGCCCGTCACCTTCAAGCAGGGCGAATGGTATCTCGGCATGGACCTCACCGACCTCTGGGAGTGGGGTGACGGCCCGCGCGGTCATCTGAAGGCGATCGATCCCATGACCGGCAAGGCCAAGTGGGAAGCGCCAAGCGACATCCCGCGCTTCTCGGGCGTGCTGTCGACCGCAGGCGGCGTCGTGTTCTCGGGCGCACTGACAGGCGAGTTCGAAGCCTTCGATGCCGACACCGGCAAGAAGCTCTGGCAGTTCCAGACCGGCTCCGGCATCGAGGGGCAACCGGTGACCTGGCAGCAGGATGGCGTGCAGTACGTTGCCGTCACCTCCGGCTATGGCGGCGTCTACTCGCTGTTCTCCGGCGACGAGCGGCTTGCCAAGGTGCCGCCCGGCGGCTCGCTGTGGGTTTTTGCGGTCAAGCAATAACCACGGCCCGATGCTGAAGGACATATCTCACAAGACGGTGGCGACGATCGCCACCGTCGCGGTGCTGACGGTCGCGCTTGCGGCGACCGTTCGTGCCGCGGACGATGCAACCGGCAATCCCGTGCAGGCACAGATCGACCATGGCAAGTCGACCTATGCTTCGAAATGCTCGCACTGCCACGGCCCCAACATGATGAATTCCGGCACCATCACGCCGGACCTGCGCGCCTTTCCCGACGACAAGACGCGCTTCGTCACCACGGTGAAGAACGGCAAGAACAACAAGATGCCGCCCTGGGCCGATATTTTGAGCGACGACGAGATCGGCAATCTCTGGGCCTTCGTCTCGAGCAGGAGAAAGCCATGAGACCCTGGCTCGCCGCATGGAGCCTTGCCGCGACCCTCGCGGCGGCGACCACCGCCGCGCGCGCGGCCGAGGAGCCGCTGAAGGTTTGCCTCGATGAGGATCGGCCTCCGCTCTCAATGCATCACAAGGGCAAGCCGGATGCCGGCTTCGATGTGCTGCTGGCGCAGGCGATCGCGGACCGGATCGGCCGGCCGCTGAAGATCCAGTGGTTCGAGAGCAAGCTGGACGAGGATTCGAGCCCGCAGCTCGAGGCCAACGCCTTGCTCTCCGATGGGCGCTGCTCGCTGGTCGGCGGCTATGCGCTGACGACGGATTCCCTCGTCAAGCCCGGCATGAAGACGGCACGCTTGCCGGATTTCGCCGGGGCCACGCGCGACGACCGGCGCCGCCGCGTCGCGCTCGGCGTGCTTGCGCCCAGCCAGCCTTACGTCTATTCGCCGATGACGGTGGTACTCGGGCCGAAAGCGCAGGGCCGCAAGATCGACGACATTGGCGACCTCGCCGGCCTTCGCCTTGCGATCGAGAGCGGCTCGCTGGGCGATGCCATCCTGATGACCTTCGACAAGGGACGCCTGATCGACAGCATCACCCATCTCGTCCCCGGCCGCGACGATCTCCTCGGCGCGCTCCAGCGCGGCGACCATGACGCGACGCTGATCGACCTCGGCCGCTTCGATGCCCACCGCGCCGCGCACCCCGGCACGACGATCACCGCGTCGGGCTATTATTATCCGATCGGCGCCAATCGCGGCTATGTCGGGCTCGCCAGCGACGGCGCACTGATCGACGCGGTCAACAAGGCGCTGACCAGCCTTGCCGCCGAGGGCAAGATCGCCGAGTTCGGCAAGCAGGCCGGCCTCACCTATCTGCCGCCGCGCGAGCCTGCCGTGCTCGGCGATGTCTGGGCGAAGATCATTCAAAGGTGACGGTCTCGTGTCCCGGACGCGGTGCGGCACGCAGTGACGCTCCGCAGAGCCGGGACCCAGGAGGCTACGCAATTCGCTGCGGCATAGGCCCCGGCTCTGCAGCGCACCGCTGAAGTGGCGCTGCGCTGCGTCCGGGGCACAGATAACAATCGTCATTCCGGGGCGTCCGTAGGGCGAGCCCGGAATCCATTTCTCCGCAGCGCATGCGGCCGATGGATTCCGGGCCTGCGTGCTTCGCACGCATCCCGGAATGACGGCGGGTGTGGCTCGCGGCGTCTCACTTCGTATAATGCGGCCGGTCATTGGGCCATTTGGTGAAGTCGTGAGTGCCTCTGCCACAAACTTGCGCGATCTCCTCTCCCGCGAAGTCAAGACCAGCGAGCTCCTGCGCGCGCTGATCGTCGTCGGCCCGATGGTCGCCGCCTATTTCATCGCGCGCGAGACGGCGCTGCTGAACCTCGGGCTCGTCGCGGTCTCGCTGCTCATTCCGGCGCTCAGGCAACACTTTCCGCCAAAAGTCGTCGCGTGGCATTATCTCGCCATCCTCGTCACCTTTGCCGCGCTTTTCCTTGCAGCTCCGGTCAAGCCGCTATTCGTGGTGCTGACGGCACTCGCAGGCTTCCTTGCGGTGGCGGGGACGCGCTACGGCGAACATTTCCGCACGCTCGGCAATTGGGTGTTCATCCCCGCCGTCTATCTCGCCTGCGAGGTGCGGGAGGGCGTGAGCGCCGAGGAAGCAATACGTCATGCCGGCGTGATCGTCGCCTCCTCCCCGATCGCGCTGGCGCTCGTCTGCGCTATCCAGGCTTACGACCAGCGGCAGCGCGGCGATGCCGCGACCTCGTTCGGACCGCCCGCGGCCGAATGGTTTCCGCCCGCAGCGGCAACCGCCATGGCCGTCTTTGCCGCAGCCGCCCTGGTCGAGATCTTCAACCTCGCGCAGGGGCAATGGGTGATGTGGTCGGCCGCAAGCGTCGTGGTCGGCGACCTCACGGCGTCCACCGGCAAGCTAAAGCAGCGGGCGATCGGCGCCTTCGTCGGCGTGCCGCTCGGCTTTCTCGCGGGCCTTGCCCTGCCGGAAAGCCGCGTCGGCTACGCCATCGCGATTCTCGCGGCCACCCTCACCCTGATCTCGTTCTCCCGCTACATCGTCGGCTTCGGCCTGCGCTGCTTCTTCATTGCGCTCGCCGCATCCTTTGCCGGCGGCGCCAGCGGCATCGCCGAGGAGCGCATCGTCAACGTGCTGATCGGCGGTACGTTCGGCCTGACTGCGGTGGCCCTGACCGAGATCGTCTGGCTGCGGGTGATGCGGAAGACCCGATCACCCGGATGACGCGCAAACGGCACCGCGCGGCCTTGTCGAATGCGCCAATCTGTCTCGCCTACCGCCCATGGCGGCGCCAGCCTGATGCAGTAGGGTCGGCAAAAATCAGGAGGGAATCATGCCCGCAAAATTCGATCGCCGCCACTTCATCGCCGCCGGTACCAGTGCACTCGCGATGCCCTTCGTCGCGCGCGGCGCCTCGGCGCAAGGCACGTCGCAAGGCACTTGGCCGTCGCGGCAGATCCGCATGATTTGCAGCTATCCCGCCGGCGGACAGACCGATTTGCTCGCGCGCGCCTATGGCGAATTCATCTCCAAGCAGGTCGGCAAGACCGTCGTGGTCGAGAACAAGCCCGGCGCCTCCGGCGCGATCGGCACGGCAGAGGTCGCCCGCGCCGAGCCCGACGGCCATACCATCCTGTGCTCGATCTCGACCACCTACATTATGAACCGGGTCGTGATGAAGAATCCCGGCTACGACATGGACAAGGATCTGACGCTGGTCAGCGTCATTCCGGGCGCCGGCCTGTTGCTGGTCGCGAACCCCAAGACCGGGGTCAAGACGCTGGAGGATTTCGTCGCCTTCGCGCGCAAGAGCGGCAAGGTCAACTTCGGCACCTATAGCGCGGGCTCGGCCCCGCACATGACGATCAACGAGCTCAACAAGCAGTACGGTCTTTCCATCGAGCCGGTTCACTACCGCGGCGAAGCGCCGATGTGGACGGGGATGCTGGAAGGCACGCTCGATGCCGCAATGGGCAGCTACACGGCGGCGCAGTCCGTCCTGCAAAGCGATCGCGGCACCGTGTTCGCCGTGCATTCGAAGAAGGTCGACGCGATCCCCGCCATCAAGACCCTCCCGGAGCAGGGCGCAACGTCAAAATTCTTCACCGTGAGCGGCTTCTCCGGCTGGGCCGTGCCGAAGGCGACGCCGCAGCCGGTGGTCGACCGCCTGGCGGAGCTCTGCGTCGCCGCCAACAGCGATCCGAAGGTGAAGGAGGTTCTCGCGACCTTCGTGCTCGAGCCGGCAATCGGCTTCAAGGAGACCAATGCCCTGTATCAGCGCGAGTTGCCGATCTGGATCGAGAGCGCGCGGTCGCTCGGCCTCGAGCCGGCCTGAACCCTGCGCGGCGCACGGGGCTGTCCCATCGGAGCCCGGCATCCGACCAAAGCCTAGTGTTGGAACCGCGTTTTCCCGCTATGATTGTGCGCCGGTGCCGGAACCCCTCACCGGCGGACAAGAAAGGCCGATCGCATGACACCGGATGGCGTCGCCGTTGCCGTCATGATCATCCTGCTCTTTCCGATGGGCTATTTCACGCTGGCCTCGCCCGCCTTCCTGCTGGTGAAGCTCGATATCCAGCCCGTCGCCCAGCTATTGCGTGGGATGTTCAATGCCCATTTTCTGGTGATGCGCGTCGCCGGCGTGATTGGGGCGCTGGCTTTCCTGCTCGACGGTCGCCTGGTCGCCGCGATGGGCGTCGGCCTGCTCGCGGCCCTGGCGATCTGGGGACGCCGCTGGTTCATGCAACGGATGGACGACCAGCTCCGCGCGAGGGACGCCGGAGATGCCGAGGCTCCGCGTCGGCTGCGACGCCTGCATTGGAGCGGAATGCTGGGAAACGCGGTCCTGCTCGTCGCTCTCGTGACCAGCATTCCCTACGTCGCCATATCGGCCTGAGAGATATCGCCGCGCGGCCTGCGCCGACTGCGGCGCTCGCCTAATGCTCGCCCGAGGCCGCGGCGCCCTGCTGGGCCTTGTGGATCGAGGACGGCACCACGCCAAAATATTTCCGGAACACGCGGCTGAAATGCGATGAGCTGGAGAAGCCCCAGGAGAAGGCGACGTCGGTGATGGTCTTGCCGCCGTGCGCCTCGAGCTCCTGGCGGCAGTTCTGCAAGCGCGCCTGCCAGATATAGTCGCTCACCGTGGTGCCGCGCTCGGAGAACAGCATGTGCAGATAGCGCTTGGAGCAGCCGAGCTCGGCGGAGATCTGGTCGATGCACAGATCCGGATCGCGCAGGTGCTCGCGAATGAAGAATTGCGCGCGCACATACATCGCCTCGGGCCCGACGCGATCGAACATCGTGTCCGCTTCGCGCAACGGCAGCAGCAAGAGGTCGATCAGCGAATCGGCGACACCGACCGCGCTGTTCGCCGACAGCTTGGCCGCCTCGTCGAAGGTGGCATGGACGAAATCATGGGCGATCCTCCCCGTCCCGGTCTTCGCCGACAATTTGCAGGCCGGCATCCGCTGCGACGGGAATCCGCGGTCGCGCAGCAAGGCCTTCGGCACGATCACCACGTCGTGGCGGGTGAAGGCGGGGCTGATGATCGAATGCGGACAGGAGACGTCATAGGCGATGATGTCGCCCGGGTTCAGCTCGATGTGGCGGCCCTCCTGCTCGAAATAGGACACGCCGTAGGTCTGGAAGTGGATCTTGATGTACGGGTGTTCGTTGGCCTTGGCGCGCGCCAGCGTGTGCGCGATGCGATGCTGGCTGACCTCGATCTGGCAGAGCTTCAGGCGCGAGACGCTCGTGTAGTCGATGCGGCCCTCGAGCGAGGACGCCTCGAGCGGATCGACGTCGAAATGCCCACACAGGCTTGTCAGCCCGTCGATCCAGCTCTGGATCTGCCGCTTCGGCGTCAAACCGGTCGTCGAGAGCGTGTGAATGGTGTCGGACATTAATCCAGCCGCTGGTTTCATCTGGAGATTCGACGCGAATCGCAACCAGCGCTGCCGGAGCCCTCAGCCATGATTGCGTGACGTTTACCTCGAATTTGAGCGGTCTGTTGCAACGAGCGCGATCGTTCCATTGCCACCCTTGACGGTTAATCCTCCGCCTTAGTTGCAGCGCCGTCAAGGGGAACCTGAGCGTCGAAGGCGGTCGCGAAGCCGCGCGGAAGCCGCTGAATTCGCTACTGCAAAATCAAAAACTTCGCGTCCGTGCGCTGTCAAGCAAACCGGCTTCCCTCTTGGGCAAGTTTCCCGATGACGAAGTCGTTAGGGATTGCGGCAGGAACAACAAAAACGGGCCTCTCCTGCACGTGGACCCGTAGCTCTCATCCGGAGGAGGAAACAGCACAGCATCGTTTCTGGTCCCAAACGTGACCGCCCTGCACGAGCAGACGCCGGACTAGAAGCCCGGTGATTAAGCAATGCTTCGGAAACAATAAACGAGACCAACGGAGGAATGACTATGCGCAAGGTGCTAATGGCGACCTATCTTGGCTCCGCGGCGATGCTCGCCGTCGGCAGCGCGTCAGCCAATGACGAGCTGATCAAGATGTCGCAGAATCCCAAAGACTGGGTGATGCCGGCGGGAGACTACGCCAATACCCGCTATTCGAAGCTGAACCAGATCAACGCACAAAACGTAGGCAAGCTCCAGGTCGCCTGGACCTTCTCCACCGGCGTGCTGCGCGGCCACGAAGGCGGCCCGCTGATCATCGGCAACATGATGTACGTCCACACGCCGTTCCCGAACAAGGTCTACGCTATTGACCTTTCCAACGAGAACAAGATCGTCTGGAAGTACGAGCCGAAGCAGGATCCGAACGTCATCCCGGTGATGTGCTGCGATACGGTTAACCGCGGCCTGTCCTACGGTGACGGCAAGATCATCCTGCATCAGGCCGACACCAACCTCGTCGCGCTCGACGCCAAGACCGGCAAGGTCGAGTGGTCGGCGACGAACGGCAACCCCGCGAAGGGCGAGACCGGTACGTCGGCGGCGCTGGTCGTCAAGGACAAGGTCCTGGTCGGCATCTCCGGCGGCGAGTTCGGCGTGCAGTGCCACGTCACCGCTTACGACCTCAAGAGCGGCAAGCAGGTCTGGCGCGCCTTCTCCGAAGGTCCGGATGACCAGATCAAGGTCGATCCGGCCAAGACAACGTCGCTCGGCAAGCCGGTCGGAGCCGATTCCTCGCTGAAGACCTGGCAAGGCGATCAGTGGAAGATCGGCGGCGGCTGCACCTGGGGCTGGATGTCCTATGATCCCGCTCTGAACCTCGTGTATTACGGGTCGGGCAACCCCTCGACCTGGAATCCGAAACAGCGTCCGGGCGACAACAAGTGGTCGATGACCATTTTCGCGCGCGACGCGGACAGCGGCATGGCCAAGTGGGTCTATCAGATGACGCCCCACGACGAGTGGGACTATGACGGCGTCAACGAGATGATCCTCTCGGATCAGCAGATCAACGGCCAGCCGCGCAAGCTGCTGACTCATTTCGACCGTAACGGCCTCGCCTACACGATGGACCGTGAGAACGGCGAACTGCTGGTCGCCGAAAAGTACGATCCGAAGGTGAACTGGACCTCCGGCGTCGACATGGACAAGAACTCGGCGACCTATGGCCGTCCGAAGGTGCTCGACGCAGCGTCGACCGACAAGGCCGGCGAAGACCACAACGTGAAGGGCATCTGCCCGGCCGCGCTCGGTACCAAGGACGAGCAGCCGGCAGCCTACTCGCCGGACACGCAGCTGTTCTACGTTCCGACCAACCACGTCTGCATGGACTACGAACCGTTCAAGGTGAGCTACACCGCGGGCCAGCCCTATGTGGGTGCGACGCTCTCGATGTATCCGCCGCAGGGTGAAACCCACATGGGTAATTTCATCGCCTGGGACGGCAAGACCGGCAAGATCGTCTGGTCGAACAAGGAGCAGTTCTCGGTCTGGTCGGGTGCGCTCGCAACCGCCGGCGGCGTGGTGTTCTACGGCACGCTCGAAGGCTACCTGAAGGCGGTCGACGCCAAGTCCGGCAAGGAGCTCTACAAGTTCAAGACTCCCTCCGGCATCATCGGCAACGTCACGACCTATGAGAACGGCGGCAAGCAGTATGTCGCAGTGCTCTCCGGCGTGGGCGGCTGGGCCGGTATCGGTCTGGCAGCTGGTCTGACCGATCCGACCGCCGGTCTCGGCGCAGTCGGTGGCTACGCGGCTCTCAGCAACTACACGGCACTCGGCGGTACGCTGACCGTGTTCTCGCTGCCGGCGGCGAACTAGCCTCACCTTCGTATCGCTCCGGCGCGTGGATCAACTCCACGCGCCGGCTCGTCTCCACCGAACGCCTTCGAGGATCATCTCTTGCGTAAAATCTGCTTTGTCATCGCTGCGACCATCTTCGTGACCTCGGGGGGAATTGCCGTTGCGGACGGTCCGGGCGACCCGACCGCCGTCAAGAAGGAAGACGACGGAAAGTGGCTCGATAAGGAAGGAAACCCGACCTACAAGATTTCGGCCGACGGCACCGTGGACTGGTTCACCTATTCCGGATATCGCCGCTATCATTCCGACTGCCACGTCTGCCATGGCCCCGACGGCATGGGATCCACCTACGCACCGTCGTTGAAGGATTCGGTCAAGACCATGAGCTATGGCGACTTCCTCGGCGTCGTTGCCTCCGGTCGCAAGAACATCTCGACCGCGCAGGAGAACGTCATGCCTGCCTTCGGCGACAACCCGAACGTCGCCTGCTACATGGACGATCTCTACGTCTATCTGCGCGCCCGCTCCGACGAGGCGTGGGGCCGTCAACGTCCCTCCAAGAAGGAGGAGAAGAACGAGACCTACACCAAGGCGGAAGACGCCTGCATGGGCAAGAAATGAAGGTTACCAGGACCGATACCACCTCGTGGCGTCCTGCGAGAATTTGAGGAGTTTACGATGAAGACACGTGCCGCCGTTGCTTTCGAAGCCAAGAAACCACTCGAGATCGTCGAAGTCGATCTGGAAGGACCGAAGGCGGGCGAAGTCCTGGTCGAGATCAAGGCGACGGGCATCTGCCATACCGACGCCTACACGCTCGACGGCTTCGACAGCGAAGGAATCTTCCCGTCGATCCTGGGTCATGAGGGCGCCGGTATCATCCGCGAGATCGGACCGGGCGTGACCTCGGTGAAACCGGGTGACCACGTCATCCCGCTCTACACGCCGGAGTGCCGGCAGTGCAAAAGCTGCCTGAGCCAGAAGACCAATCTCTGCACCGCGATCCGCGCGACGCAGGGCAAGGGCGTGATGCCTGATGGCACCAGCCGCTTCTCCTACAAGGGCAAGCCGGTCTACCACTACATGGGCTGCTCGACCTTCTCGAACTTCACCGTGCTGCCGGAGATCGCCGTGGCCAAGATCCGCGAGGACGCGCCGTTCGACAAGAGCTGCTACATCGGCTGCGGCGTCACCACCGGCGTCGGCGCGGTCGTCAACACCGCGAAGGTCACGCCGGGCTCCAACGTGGTCGTGTTCGGCCTCGGCGGCATCGGCCTCAACGTGATCCAGGGCGCCAAGATGGCCGGCGCCGACAAGATCATCGGCGTCGACATCAACGACTCCAAGGAGGATTGGGGCCGCCGGTTCGGCATGACCGAGTTCGTCAACCCCAAGAAGATCACCGGCGACATCGTCGCGCATCTGGTCAATTTGACCGACGGTGGCGCCGACTACACCTTCGATTGCACCGGCAACACCACCGTGATGCGCCAGGCGCTGGAAGCCTGCCATCGCGGCTGGGGTACCTCAATCATCATCGGCGTTGCCGAATCCGGCAAGGAGATCGCCACCCGCCCGTTCCAGCTCGTCACCGGGCGCAACTGGCGCGGCACGGCCTTTGGCGGCGCACGCGGCCGCACCGACGTGCCCAAGATCGTCGACTGGTACATGAACGGAAAGATCCAGATTGATCCGATGATCACCCACGTGCTCAAGCTCGAGGAGATCAACAAGGGCTTTGACCTCATGCACGAGGGCAAATCCATCCGTTCAGTCGTCGTGTTCTAGTTCGAAAGCGTCACACCCAAGGAGGATCGACCCATGACTGTTGCACTCCATCCCTCGATCGATAACGGCGTCAAACAGGGCAGCGGCAACTTTGCCGGCGGCACGCTGGTCTGCAAATGCACGGACCACCCGGTCAAGGTCGCGGTGAAGGGCGACGTTGCCCACAACCACGCCTGCGGCTGCACCAAGTGCTGGAAGCCGCAAGGCGCGAACTTCTCGGTGGTCGCCGTGGTGCCGCGCCAGAACGTCAGCGTGACCGAGAACGGCGACAAGCTCCAGATCGTCGATCCCTCGGCGGTGATCCAGCGCTACGCCTGCAAGGCCTGCGGCACGCACATGTACGGCCGCATCGAGAACAAGGGCCACCCGTTCTACGGCCTCGACTTCATCCATCCCGAGCTGTTCCAGGAGCAGGGCTCGCAGGCGCCGCAATTCGCCGCCTTCGTCTCCTCCGTGATCGAATCCGGCGTGAAGCCGGAACAGATGGCAGGCATCCGCTCGCGGCTGAAGGAAATCGGGCTCGAGCCCTATGACTGCCTGTCGCCGGCGCTGATGGACGCGATCGCGACCCACGTGGCGAAAGCCAAGGCTGCCTGACAAGGCTGCCTGACAAGGCCGCCAGACCTTCGCCGTGCCCGTCCGCTCGCTGGCCCCGACCATCGCCAGCGAGCCGGACGGTCCGGTCCCCGACCAAATCGCTGCGATGCCTCCGCTTCGCACGACGCAAGATGCGAGGGCCATGAGCTCCTCAGATGAGCTCCTCAGTCCTGGTCTCTGAATGACTGCGCAGTGCCGCCCACTTCCCCCTCGAAGTCCGCGCCTCTGCGTTTCTCCCTCCCTTGACTGAGGCATCCTGCTTCGTCCGCGCAGTCTCTGCCGGACGAAGCTTTTTTGGTCGTGCACATTCCGCAGGCGCAGGGGCGTAATGCCGCGCCCTGCTTTTGACAAACCTTGGTTGCAATCCTTTCCCGTCAAGAACACCCGGCTGTGAACGCCGGGCCGAGGCGATCTCTGCTATGATTGCGTCGTGACGATGCCGCGACGTTCAATCAATCAAGAATAAAACGGGAGGTATCGAGCACATCCGGACATTGCGATTCGTATTCCAGCCGCCCGCCGGGATCTGCCCGCGCGGGGCGACAGGCGAGGATGCGGGCGTGACGACGCACGGACCATTGCGCCGGCCGAGGGCGGCGCGTTCAAAATCACAAGCTTATGAAGAGCGAGGGACGATCATGATCAAGGTGAAGATCAACGGCCAGGAACAGAGCTGGGACGGCGACCCGGATCTCCCGCTACTCTGGTTCTTGCGTGACGAGGCCGGGCTGACCGGCACCAAGTTCGGCTGCGGCCAGGCCCTGTGCGGCGCCTGCACCGTCATCGTCGACAAGGAGGCCGTGCGCTCCTGCATCACGTCGATCAACGACGTCGCCGGGCGCGAGGTGACCACCATCGAAGGGCTGCATCCGAACGGCGACCATCCCGTCCAGAAGGCCTGGCGCCAGGTCAACGTGCCCCAATGCGGCTTCTGCCAGGCTGGCCAGATCATGCAGGCCGCAGCGCTGCTGATGGAGAATCCCAAGCCGTCACACGACCAGATCCGCGAAGCGATGGCCGGCAACATCTGCCGCTGCGGCTGCTACCAGCGCATCGAGAACGCAGTCCATCTCGCATCGACGGGAGTGTGACATGAACTTCATCGAGAACCCGACGAAGCTCCGTGGCTTCGAAAAGAACCTCAAGGTCGAGAAGGTCTCGCGCCGCAGCATCCTGAAGGGGCTCGGCATCACCGGCGGCTTCGTGCTCGCCGCCCCCGTAATGTCACGCCAGGCCTTCGCCTATGAGACCGGCGCCGGCAAGATGCCACACGGCGTCGTGGTCGATCCGCGCGTCTTCGTTGCGGTCGCGCCCGACGGCACCGTCACCATCCTCGCCCACCGTGCCGAAATGGGCACCGGCGTGCGCACCAGCCTGCCGCTGATCGTGGCCGAAGAGATGGAAGCCGACTGGTCCAGGGTCAAAGTGCAGCAGGCCCACGGCGACGAGGTCAAGTTCGGCAACCAGGACACCGACGGCTCCCGCAGCACGCGGCATTATCTGATCCCGATGCGCCAGATCGGCGCCTCCGCCCGCACCATGCTGGAGCAGGCCGCGGCCAAGCGCTGGGGCGTGCCGGCGACCGAGGTCAAGGCCGTCAATCACGAGGTCGTCCACAGTGCCAGCGGCCGCAAGCTCGGCTTCGGCGAGCTCGCCGCGGACGCAGCCAAGCAATCGGTGCCGAGCATCGAAGGCCTCAAGCTGAAGGACCCCAAGGACTTCCGTTATCTCGGCAAGGGCCAGATCGGCATCGTCGATCTCCACGACATCACCACCGGCAAGGCGCGCTACGGCGCGGACGTACGCCTGCCCGGCATGAAATATGCTGTCATCGCACGCCCGCCGGTGACCGGCGGCAAGCTGGTCTCGTTCGATCCGGACGCGGCGCTGAAGGTCCCCGGCGTCGAGAAGGTGATGCAGGTGCGCGGCTGGCCGTGGCCGTCGAAGTTCCAGCCGCTCGGCGGCGTTGCGGTGATCGCGCGCAACACCGGCGCGGCGATCAAGGGCCGCGACGCGCTGAAGCTGACCTGGGACGACGGCGCCAACGGCAAATACGACTCTGTCGCCTATCGCAAGGAGCTCGAGGAAGCCTCGCGCAAACCGGGCCTCGTCGTACGCCAGGAGGGTGACGCAGACGCTGCGCTGAAGGGCGCCGACAAGGTCGTCGTCGGCGAATACTATCTGCCGCACCTCGCCCATGTCAGCATGGAGCCGCCGGTGGCGGTCGCCGACGTCAAGGGCGACAAGGCGGAGATCTGGGCGCCGGTGCAGAGTCCCGGCGGCACCCGCGAGGACGTCGCCAAGACGCTCGGCATTCCCGAGGACAACGTCACGGTGAACGTCACGCTGCTCGGCGGTGGTTTCGGCCGCAAGTCGAAATGCGACTTCGCGCTCGAGGCCGCACTGCTGTCGAAGGAGCTCGGCGCGCCGGTGAAGGTACAATGGACGCGCGAGGACGACGTCCGTCACGACTTCCTGCACACCGTCTCGGTCGAACGGATCGAGGCGGGACTCGACAAGAACGGCAAGGTGATCGCCTGGCGCCACCGCAGCGTGGCCCCGAGCATCGCCTCGACCTTCGCCGCGGGTGCAAACCACCAGGCCCCCTTCGAGCTCGGCATGGGCCTTGTCGACATGCCGTTCGAGATCCCCAACATCTCCTGCGAAAACCCGGAAGCAGCGGCGTTCACTCGCATCGGCTGGTTCCGTTCGGTCTCGAACATCCCGCGGGCCTTTGCGGTGCAGTCGATGGTCGGCGAGATCGCGCAGGCGACCGGGCGCGACCAGAAGGAGACGCTGCTCGCGCTGATCGGCAGCCCGCGCATCGTCAAGCCGGCGGTGAAGGACATGTGGAACTACGGCGAGCCCTATGACAGCTACCCGATCGACACCACGCGCCTGCGCAAGGTGGTCGAGCTGGTCGCCGAGAAGGGCGAATGGGGCCGTCAGGTGCCGAAAGGCCACGGCCTCGGCATTGCCGTGCACCGCAGCTTCGTCAGCTACATCGCGACCATCGTCGAGGTGGCCGTCGACGAGAAGGGCAAGCTGACCGTGCCGCGGGTCGACACCGCGATCGACTGCGGCACCTATGTCAATCCCGAGCGCATCGCCTCGCAGATGGAAGGCGCGGCGATCATGGGGCTGAGCGTCGCCAAATACGGCGCGATCACCTTCAAGGACGGCAAGGTGGAGCAGAAGAACTTCGACGACTTCCAGGTCCTCAGGATGGATGAATCTCCTCTTGTAACCAACGTCTACATCGTCCCGCCCGGACCCGACACGCCGCCGAGCGGCGTCGGCGAGCCCGGTGTTCCGCCCTTCGCACCCGCGCTGATGAACGCGATCTTCGCCGCGACCGGAAAGCGTATCCGCAGCCTTCCGCTCGGCAAGCAATTGGAGGCTTGAGACGGAACATTGAGCGGCCTCGCGCCGTTTCCATCGATCTGACAGGAGCAGATCGATGACCAACATCTCAAAGGCGCTCGCAGTCTCGTTGCTGTCGGGCGCCTTTTTCATGACGACCACGGCTGCGTTCGCTCAAAGCAACACCACCCCGCCGACCACCGCCACGCGCCCCACCGCGCCAGAGCAGAACTCGCTTCCCAACGCCGGCGCCCCGCCCCCTTCGACCACGCAGACCACCGGGCAGACCAGCTCCGATCCGAAGGTTCAGGAGATGAACCAGAAGGAAAAGGACAAGGTTGATCGGCAGGGGAAGTAGCGGTTCAGCGCCTGCGCCCACAAACCGCCGCTCGCCGTCATGGCCGGGCTTGTCCCGGCCATCCACGACCTCTGCCGCGGCACGAAGAACGTGGATGCCCGGGCCTTCGCCTCGCCGAAGCGGCTTCGGCCGCGCAGGCGGGACAAGCCCGGGCATGACGAGTTCGTGGCGCGAGCACCGCACACGCAAAATGCGGCGGACGTTGCCGTCCGCCGCATTTGCCCCCTTGACGCTCCGCTTCCTTCGATCCGTCCGCGGAGCTTATTTCTTCAGCGCGAAGACCCAGATGACGCCGCCCTGCGGCACATTGGATTCGATGCCGATATTGTTGGTCGCGAGCGCATCCTGGATGCGCTGGGCGTCGACGCCCCATCCGGACTGGATCGCGATGTATTGCGTGCCGTCGATCTCATAGGACGACGGCATGCCCATGATGCCGGAGTTGGTCTTCTGCTCCCACAGCAGCTCGCCGGTCTTGGCATTGAAGGCGCGGAAGTTGCGGTCGTTGGTGCCGCCGACGAAGACGAGATCGCCTGCGGTCGCCGTCACCGAGCCGAACAACTGCGACTTCGGGAAATTGTGCTGCCACACCTTCTTGCCGGTGACGGGATCCCAGGCCTGAAGCTCGCCGAAATGATCCGCGCCGGGCTTGGTCTTCAGGCCAATGTCTTCCGGCTTGGTGCCGAGCCAGAGCTCGCCGGGCTTGAGCGGAAGCTTCTCGCCGGTAAAGCCGCCGCAGAAATTCTCGTTGGCGGGCACGTAGACGAGGCCTGTCTTCTGGCTGTAGGCCGCCGACGGCCAGTCCTTGCCGCCCCACAGCGACGGACAGAACTCGACGCGCTTGCCGACGGCCGGCTTGTGATCGGGATCGACGATCGGCCGTCCGCTCTCGGCATCGATGCCCTTCCAGACGTCGGTGGAGACGAACGGCCAGCCGGCGACATAGTTGATCTTGGTCGGCGTGCGCTCGAGCACCCAGAAGATCGCGTCGCGGCCGGGATGGACCAGGCTCTTGATGTTGCGCCCATTGCGTTGCAGGTCGATCAGCATCGGAGCTTCGACCTCGTCCCAGTCCCAGGAATCGTTCTGGTGATACTGGTGATAGGTCTTGATCTTGCCGTTGCTGGGATCGAGCGCGAGCACCGACGAGGTGTAGAGGTTGTCGCCGGGGTGCATCTCACCGGGCCACGGCGCGGCATTGCCGACCCCCCAATAGATCGTCTTGGTGTCCTTGTCGTAATTGCCGGTCATCCAGGCCGAGCCGCCGCCGTTCTTCCAGTCGTCGCCCTGCCAGGTGTCGTGACCGGGCTCGCCTTCGCCCGGAATGGTGTAGGTCCGCCACAGCTCCTTGCCGTCCTTGGCATCGTAGGCGGCGACATAGCCGCGCACGCCGAACTCGCCGCCGGAGCCGCCGACGATGACCTTGCCGTCGATGATCAGCGGCATCAGGGTCATGTACTGGCCCTTCTTGTAATCCTGCACCTTGGTGTCCCACACCACCTTGCCGGTCTTGGCGTCGAGCGCCACGACGTGGTCGTCGGTGGTGGCGAGATAGAGCTTGTCCTCCCAGAGGCCGACACCGCGACTGGTCGGATGCAGCTGGAACAGATCGTCGGGGAGCTGCCGCTTGTAGCGCCAGTACTCGTCGCCGGTCTTCGCGTTCAGCGCGATCACCTGGCCCATCGGGGTCGCCACGAACATCACGCCGTTGTTGACAATCGGCGGCGCCTCGTGGCCTTCGACCACGCCAGTGGCAAACGTCCAGACCGGCGTGAGATTCTTGACGTTCGAGGTGTTGATCTGGTCGAGCGGGCTATAACCCTGCCCGTCATAGGTGCGCCGATAGAGCATCCAGTTGCTGGGTTCCGGATTTTCCAGCCGCTGCGCGGTGACGGGAGAATAATTCTCGATCGGGCCGGCGCCGGCCGCGGTCGAGGCAAGACACGTGAAGGCGACGAAGCCGGACAGTAACCATTGCTTCCTGGTCATGGACGTTTTCATGGACGTTCCCCTTTTTCATCCGTTTGAATTCTTGTTTTGAATTCTTGTCGTTCGTCCCGTCGTCCGCCCTCGGCGGATGCGGCCTCTCGTGACGCAGGCATAACCCGCACCGTCCATCATCCTGGCTGCACGCCACCTACCTTTCCAATGAAGTTGCCGACCACGCTGAGCGAACCGTCAGCGAGCGCGAGCGGCAGCGCGGCAAGCCGCCGCGGCGCCGGCCCGAACACGACCTGCGCGCCCGCGCGTGGATCGTATTCGGAGTTGTGACACATGCACTTGAACACGTCCTTGTCGCCGACATCGCTCTTGACCCAGGCGGTGACTGGACAGCCGGCATGCGAGCAGATCGCCGAATAGGCCAGGATGCCGTCGACGGCACGCGCGCGGGTCTTCTCGTCGAGCTCGGCGGGATTGAGCCGGATGATCAGGATTTCGTTGAGGCGCGAGGCGCTGCGCACCACCGATGTGTTGGGATCCTTCGGCCACGCATGGACCGGCGGTCCACCGGCCGGGAGATCGGCCGCGGTGATGAGCTTTCCTTCCTGATCGCCTTCGGAGAAGACGAGGAGATCACCCTTCTGCGGACGTTCGTCGGAGCCTGGCGGATCCTCGCCCGCGCGCGCCTGCGTGGAACAACCAAGGCAGGCGGTCGTGGCGAGCGCGCCAAGCAGCAGCGTTCGCCGCGTCTGTTCTGTACCCGCGTCGACTTCAGGTTCCGCGGTGCTCTCGGAGGACGATGAGGAAGTGGTGTTGAATGATGCGCGCGACATGCACGTTAGCAGGCGCTGGAACTCTGCCGAAAAAAAGGCGGAGAATTGGCGCCGCAGCGCATCAATATGTCTTTGCTCGCTTTGGTTGAACGCAAATGAATGCGTTCCAGCGCAAATTTGCAATTGCAACGTCGCGTCGCGCGATCGGCATGATGATTTTGCAGATCAGACCGATGATGCCGGAATTGGTGCAACGCGTTATTGACCGCGCAGCGCAACCTCGAAGCGATACAACTGCACGTTTTGCAGGCAGACTTACTGCCGTCAGGACCGGAGCACGTGACGCGGCGCAGCGATGCGGCCGGCGATGGTCGCCGACGCCATCTCAAAACTGTCGGCGATGCGACGCGCCTTGTCGATGAAGAGCGCGGCCGCCGGCGGGGGACAGACCTCGCGCGCGGTCTGCTCGAACAGATCGAGCCAGCGGTCGAAATGATCGCCGACCAGCCTGAGCGGCACATGCGCCCGCATCGGCGAACCATGATAGCGGCCGCTCATCAACACGACCGACGACCAGAAATCCTTGAGTTTGGCGAGATGCTCATCCCAATTCTGCACGATCGCAAAGACCGGCCCCAGCAGCGCATCCTCGCGCACGCGTCCGTAGAAGCGGGTGACGAGCTCCCCGATCATCTCCTCGGTGATCCCGGTGCGCTCGATCGCATCCTGGGTCAGCAGGTTCCGGCGCGCGGCCGCCGCCTCGCGCTCGGCCTTCAGTCGATCCGACATGTCCTTCGTTATCCGTTCATTTGTTCCCGCAGGCCGCCCGTTCGACATTGTCGGGCCAATTGCGCGCGGCGTCTTTGTCGTAGCGCAAATTGCGGGGATCAGGCGGCGGATGCCGGGCACCCGCCGCCGGCGCCATCAGGCGCTATAGGTGTAGAAGCCCTGGCCGGTCTTGCGGCCGAGATGGCCGGCATCGACCATTTCCTTGAGCAAGGGGGCCGGACGGTATTTGGGATCGTTGAAGCCCTTATAGAAGACCTCCATCACCGAGAGCATGGTGTCCAGCCCGACGAGATCGGCGAGCGCCAGCGGCCCGATCGGATGGTTGCAGCCGAGCTTCATGCCGGCGTCGATCTCCTCGGCGGTCGCGATCCCTTCCTGGAGCGCAAAGATCGCCTCGTTGATCATCGGGCAGAGGATGCGGTTGACGGCGAAGCCGGGGCTGTTCTTGGCCGTGATCGCCACCTTGCCGACCCGCTTGGCGAAATCCAGCGCCTTGGCGTGGGTGTCGTCGGAGGTCTGCAAGCCGCGGATGAGTTCCAGCAGCGCCATCACCGGCACCGGGTTGAAGAAGTGCATGCCGATGAAGCGATCGGGACGATCGGTTGCGGCGGCAAGCTTCGTGATCGAGATCGAGGAGGTGTTGGTCGCGAGCAGCGTGCGCGGCGACAGCGTGGCGCAGAGGTCCTTCAGGATCTTGACCTTGAGCTCCTCGTTCTCGGTCGCGGCCTCGATGACGAGGTCGCAATCGGCGAGCTTCGCGCGGTCGGTGGTGCCGGCGATGCGCTTGAGAGCCGCCTCGCGATCGGCCGCCGACATCTTCTCCTTCTTGACCAGGCGCTCGAGGCTGCCGCCGACGGTCGACAGCCCGCGGTTCACCGCCGCATCGGAGATGTCGACCATCACGACCGAGAGCCCGGCCGCGGCACAAATCTGCGCGATGCCGTTCCCCATGGTCCCTGCCCCGATGATGCCAACCGTGTTGATCATTGCCTCGTATCCTTCATCCTTGCGGGCGTGCCAGACGGCCCGGCCCCATTGTTCCTGCATCAGGGTCTAGCACCGCCGCCGGGCGGGTGCGACCTGATCCTGCCCCTCCTTAAAGCATCCCAGGCGGGAATAAAGCCGCCATTCGGGCGCGAAACGGCATGATCTGGCGGCCTGGCAGCCGGTTTTCGCCGAATTTGCGCCTGCCCGGCGCGTCGCCGGCGGAAGAGCGGCGCAACGCACGATCTCCATCGATCAGACGATGCAGTGCCCGCCAGCGGGGTGTAATCGATGCGCAATGGCCAGCGCGACTGCTCCGCGACGCCATTGTGACATAGACCACATGGGCTTCGTGCCCCAGCTGTTAGCGTCGCACACATGAACAAACAGATTGCACTACCAATCGTTTTTAGCGCCCTGCTCGTCGCCACGCAAAGCCTGGCGGCCGAGACCAAGGGAGCCGGCTCAACCTTCGTTTCGCCCGTGATGGCGAAATGGATCGACGCATACAAGACGAAGACCGGCAACACCGTCAGCTATCAAGCGGTCGGCTCGAGCATCGGCGTCGGCCTGATCAAGAAAGAGGCCGTCGACTTCGGCGCAAGCGACATGCCGCTCGACGCGAAGGAGTTGGAAAGGCTCGGCCTCATGCAATTCCCGATCGTGATCGGAGGCGTCGTGCCGGTCGTCAATATCGACGGTGTCAAGCCCGGCCAGATCCGCTTCACCGGCCAATTGCTTGCCGACATCTATCTCGGCAAGCTGAAATCATGGAACGATCCGGTCATTCGCGCGATCAACCCCGACATCAGGCTGCCGAACACGCCGATCACGGTGATTCATCGCACCGACGGATCCGGCACGACGTTCAACTGGTCGAACTACCTCTCGAAGGTCAGCCCGCAGTGGAAGACGAGCGTGGGCGAAGGCACCTCGGTCGAGTGGCCGCTTGGTCTCGGCGGCAAGGGCAATGACGGTGTCGCCTCGCTGGTCAGCCTCGTTCCCGGCTCGATCGGCTATCTCGAATACACTTACGCGCTGCAACGGCTCGACAGGATTTCCTTCGGCGTCGTGCAGAACAGCGCCGGAAATTTCGTCGTCCCCGACGCCGCATCGTTCCAGGCCGCGGCCTCGAGCGCGGACTGGAAGGCGGAGAAGGATTTCCATCTCGTGCTCACCAACGCGCCCGGCGAAGACGCCTACCCCATCACGGCCACGACGTTCGTGCTGATGCCGAAGGCGCCGAAATCCGAGGAACGATCGGGAGCGGCCATCGACTTCATGCGCTGGTCGCTGGAGAACGGAAAGGCTCAGGCCGAGACGCTCAATTACGTGCCGCTGCCGGCCGCCCTGGTCGACCAGATCGAGCGCTACTGGGAGCAGAGCCTTGGTGCGCCCACGATTTCGGCATCGGCTGCAGTCAAGCGCTGAGGCTCGAAGCAAGTCTGGCCAGAGATCAATCGCCGGCAGGCCATCCCCCGCTGGAACTTTGCGCGCGTCGAGCACGTTGAGCTGGCACCGGGCCTGAACTCGGCCGGTTGGAGGCCTTGCGATCTTTTCCGACGATGAAGACATCGACCACGGTGACCTCAGGAGCTCTGTAACCCCCTGGGTCACGAGCGGCGGACCAGACGTTCGACCCGTCATCGGAAGCTTCGCATGCGACGTCCTCGTTATCGGTGCGGGGATCACCGGCGCCATGGTCGCCGAAAGCTTCACCCGTCGCGGGCACGAGGTCGTCGTCATCGACCGGGAAACTCCCGGACACGGCAGTACCGGCGCCAGCACCGCGATGTTGCTCTGGGAAATCGATCGACCTTTGTCCGAGCTTACCCAGGCTTACGGATTCGAACGTGCGGCGCGTTGCTACACGGCGAGCCTCCGCGCCGTCCAGGGCTTGTTGTCGTTGACGCGCCACTATCGCATCCCATGCCACATCAGAGACCGGCTTTCACTCTACCTTGCAGTTGACGACAGCGGAAAATCCCTGAGAGAGGAGTCTGATCTGAGAGCGCGCGCCGAGTTGCCCGGCGTATTTCTCGATCACGCGTCACTGCTCCGCCGGTTCGAGGTTGCCCGTGCGGGTGCGATTCTGTCGCCGCTTGCCGCAGATGCCGATCCTGTCGAGCTCACTCACGGACTTCTGAAGATCTCCATCGGACGGGGGGCCCTTGTCCGGCAAGCCAACGCGACGGCTTTCGAAAGCGCCGGCTCCAAGGTCGCCGTTGGCCTCGACGGCGGCCACGAGATCGAGGCGAACCGCGTGGTGTTGTGTACGGGTTACGTGATGCCCAGCATCGTGCGTCCGACCATCCAGCGCCCGGCCTCGAGCTGGGCCATTGCCACAGAGCCTCAGCCTCTAAATCTGTGGCCCGAGGACGCGCTGATCTGGGAAGCGAGCCATGACTACCACTATGCCCGCAGCACGTCGGACGGCCGGATCATCTTCGGCGGTGAGGATGATGATTCCGCGATAGAACCGCAGGCGCGCGAAGCGCTCACCTCTGCCAAGCGGGAACGCCTGAGGCAGAAGCTTGGGGCGCTTTGGCCTCGATCATCCCACAAGATCGACTATTGCTGGTCGGGGGCGTTCGACACGACGCAGGACGGATTGCCGCTCATCGGCGCGGTGCCCGGCCAGAAGAACATTTTCGCCGCCTATGGCTACGGCGGCAACGGCATTACGTTCAGTTATCTTGCGGCTGAACTGCTCGCGACGTTTTGCTCCGGAGGCAATTCTCCGCTACTCGACGACTTCGCGATCGATCGCACCGCCTGAGCAGACCGACCATCGAAGCGTTCCATATGGGACATCTCGGGGCGGAGCCACCGAAGAGCGAATCACGGCTCAGATCACGTCCCGGAAGCCTGCATAACACGGCACCGACGTTCTTTTTTTGGATGAATCGCGTTTTCAAATCGTTCCTGCCCGGTATTCTGTCGTTGAACAAGACTCGCAGGGACCAGTCCGTGAAGCGATTGCGCGGCCTCGACGTCGACGAACCGGAGGCATTCTGCCCGACGCCGAAGCGTCCGGCCGGATGAACGATTTCGCGCGATCCATCGGCGCCGCGCTCACGCTGATCGGCGAGGCCGACGCCGAGCTGCTCGGCATCGTCGCGCTGTCCGTTCGTGTCAGCCTGACCGCCGGCATCGTCGCGCTGCTCATCGGCGCGCCCTTCGGGGCGCTGCTCGCGATCACCCGATTCCGCGGGCGACAAGTCGTCATCGTGCTGACCAATGCTCTGCTCGGCCTGCCGCCGGTCGTGGTCGGGCTTGCGCTCTATCTTCTGCTGTCGCGGTCCGGCCCGCTTGGTGCAGCCGGACTGTTGTTCACGCCGACCGCCATGGTGATCGCGCAGACCCTGCTCGCGACCCCGATCGTGGTCGCGCTGGTGCACCGGCCGGCGAGCCTGCTTTGGGCGGAGTATGGCGACCTCGCGCGGATCGACGGACTATCGACGCTTCGCAGCATCGGCTTGCTGTTCGCGCTCGGCCGAACGTCGCTGCTGACGGCCTTTCTCGCGGCTTTCGGGCGCGCGATCGCCGAGGTCGGCGCCATCATCATCGTCGGTGGCAACATCCGCGGCTTCACGCGCACGATGACGACCGCGATCGCGCTGGAGACCAGCAAGGGCGACCTGCCGCTGGCACTCGGGCTCGGACTGATCCTGCTCGCGCTCAGCGTGGCGGTGTCGACCGTCGCCTTCCTGCTAGTGGGACGCGTTGGGGAAAAATAGCTGCTCGCCGCCGACCTTGTAGCCGGCGATCGCGTCTTGGCCCTTCGGCGAGACCAGCCAGTCGATGAAGGCCTGTCCGTCCTTCGCCTTCACGTTCGCATGCATGGCCGGATTCACCAGCATGACGCCGTACTGGTTGAACAGCCGCTTGTCGCCCTCGGTCAGGACGGCAAGCTCGCCCCGGTTCTTGAACGACAGCCAGGTGCCGCGGTCCGACAGAACATAAGCATTCGACGACGAGGCCATGTTCAGCGCCGGACCCATGCCCTGCCCGATCTCGCGATACCAGCTGTCCTTGCCGGCACCGATGTCGACGCCCGCCTCCTTCCACAATCTCAGCTCCGCCGCATGGGTCCCGGACTTGTCGCCGCGCGAGATGAACGGCGCCTTCGCCGCCGCGATCTTGCGCAGCGCATCCGCGACGTCCTTGCCGCCGGAGATCTTTGCGGGATCGCTCTTCGGACCGACAATGATGAAGTCATTGTACATGACATCAAAGCGCTTCACGCCCTGCCCCTCGGACATGAACTTGTCCTCGGCCGGCCTGTCATGCACGAACACCACGTCGGCATCGCCGCGCCGCCCGATATCGAGCGCCTGGCCGGTGCCGACGGCAACGACCTTCACCTCGATGCCCTCGGCCTTCGAGAACAACGGCAGCAGGTAACCGAACAGGCCCGACTGCTCCGTCGACGTCGTCGAGGCCACCGTGATGGTGCGATCCTGCGCGAATGCGCATGTCGACCAGAACAGGACCGCTGCGATGGCGGCAAGCTTTCTCATTGCGTTGTCCTCACTCTCCTGATGTTTGAACTTAGGCGGGAAGGATGACGCGGGGAAGTCCGACGTTCGACGCAGGATCAGCGGCCGGGGCAGTACCGCATGACGTTGCGGTAGCCCTGCGCTCCGGCTCCTTCACCCCCTGCTCTTGCCAGGCAACCCAAAGCTTGTCGTCGGAGCTTCAGGACGACCGCAGCTTTTCGATGATGGCCGTCACCTCGTTCAGCTGGGCTTTGGCCGTGGCCAGCAGATCGAGCAGATCGCGCGCCGACTGGGCTGATCCGCCAGCGGTGGCCTGATCGATCACGCTCAAGCCGTCGGTGAGACGCGAGATGATTTGCACGAGTTCATCGCGGCGCGCCTCAAGGTCCGCAAGCGTTGCGTCAAAGCGCTCGTCGAGCCGGGCGCCTTGCAACGAGCGGATCGGAACGATCCTGTCGTCGGGAGGATCGGACATGCGCGTGCTTTGCATTGCTGTCCCGCCCATCCTAGGCGCGACCGCCCGCAACCCGGCGGTGGTGCGTTGTCGCATCCGACACGGCAGTCGCGTTGCCCTTTCCCGCGCGGTGGACGCACGGATGTTCTGCAATTGGTCCCACCTACATTGACATCGATGTGACGGCCGGGGCATTTTTTTGCATTGCTGGCGAATCAGCGATTGCCTCACGCCGAGTACCTCTTGGACAACTCCCTGTGCTTTCGAGACTGATATCGTTGCTGCGCCGCATTCCTGCGGTGAAATGGGCGTTCACCCGGCTTAGGCCCTTGCCTCACGGCGGCAGCATCGATGTCGCGCCGATCGCGGCAAGCGATTCGCCCGCAACCGTTGCCGACATCGCAGAAGCTGTTCCGGCTCCCGACAGCATCAGCACGAGCCCGCAGCGCAGTGACAGCGAGATCGCCGTTGCGGCTCCGGTCGCTGAAGAGGGCGCCGCTATCTCTGTCATCCCCGAGAGCCCGTCCGCAGCGCCAACTGATATCACCGTCGCTGATGATTCATCCTTGGAAGCGCCGACAGAGGTCGAGGTGGTCGTCGTCGAAGAGGTTTCGGTCTCGTCAGTCGAGGTGGAGAGCGCGGCCGTTGATGCTCATGAGCTCGTCAGCAGCGATCCGCCCGCGGAGCCTGAGACCAGCGTCGCACCCGTCGTCGTAGAAGAAACACCGGTCCTCGTTGTCGAGATCGAGAGCGAGCCGGTCGTTGCACCCGAGCTCGTCGGCAGCAACCCACCTACGGAACTCCCGGTGAACGCTGAACCCGTCATCGTTGAAGAGGTCCGGCTATCGCCTGTCGAGGCCGAGAGCCGGCAGGCCGACGTTTCCGAGCCCGTCATCTGCAGCGATCCATCTCCCGAACATTCGACCGAGGTGGAGCTCGTCGTCGCACAGGAGACGCTGGTCTCGTCTATCGACATCGAGATCGCTCCGGTTGATGCCCCCGTTCTCACCGTCAACGACGACACCTCCTCTGACGTCGCTGATGTTGAGCCGGCTGTCGTGGAGGACCCGTGTGTCGCGCTTGCGGACAGCGACGTCTCGGCAGAGGAGGTCTCCGAGAGCAGCATCGACAGCGTTGCCATCCCTATCGTCGCGATGGAGATCGAGCCGGTCGCGGCCAACGATCCCGCCTCGGTCGCAGCGATCGCCGCGGAGAATTTCTCTGCCGACACAGCAAGCGTCGTCACGCATGTCGCGCCGGAGCCGATCCTCGAGTCTCCCGCTCCGGTGATCCCCAGCGCGCCGAAGACGCGCGCAAAGGTCGTGGAACCCGTCGACCGCGCCACGTTGATCCGGCAGCGCTGGACGGAGACCGGGATCAGGATGTGGAATCCGCGGCTTCTCGGCGCCGGCGACGCCACGCTGAACATCCAGGGCCGCGTCGAGCTGCTACCGCCCGCGCCCGGCGAGACCATGCCGCGCTACGACAAGCTCGAATTCAGGATGTCGGGCGGGCAGATCGTCTGTGAGGGCGTCGTCGTCGAGGCGCCCGCGTCGGCGGGTCACCGCAGCTTTACCCGGCTCGCCGAGCCGCGTAACCTCGACCTGACCCGCGAACCGGTACGGGAACGCCAGGCCGCTCTCGCCTGACCCTTGTCCTCTGCAACCATGCCCGCCATATGCTAGGCTGACGCCTTGGACATGGGAGGCTGCATGCCAGCAAGATCATTGCGTCTGGTCGTGATCGCCGCCCTCTGCATCTCGCAAGGGGCCTTTGCGGCGTCCAGCAAACGCCCACACCATGTGCCCGCCACCGATCCGGCCGCGCCCTACAAGGCCGACCGGCTCTCCAACTCGCGCGGCCAGACGATCCTCAACACGCCGGGCCAGACCACCGTGCTGACGCGTCAGGTCCTCGACGACATGAAGGCGACGACCCTCCGCGACGCCATGCGCTCGACCGCCGGCGTGACGATCGGGCGCTAGACTTCGCGCGGCTTCGCGTTCAGGGGATCGGATAGCCCTTGACCCACTCCAGCGCCGACGGCAGCGTTTGCGCGATCGTTGGCCGGTCGACGTGCTTGGCGTTGCGCACGAACAGGAACTGGTAGTGGTAGTCCTTCTCCGCCAGCACCTTCGCCATCAGCGCGTTCGACAGGGTCCAGTCGTGCATGCCGTCGGGAATGGTGGGGTTCGGATAGAACAGGTCCTGGTCGCCGCCGAAAAACCAGAAGCGGATCGGCTTCGCCGGCGCGGCGACGATCAGCGGCACGCCGGGCGGCTCGGCCGGCGTGAGCACGCCGGCCTTTGATATGAGGTTGGGACCGGCCGGCCCCGTCCATGTGCTGTGATATTCCCAAGCGCCGCCACGCAGCGACGGATCGTGCGGCCACTGCTGGTTGACCATCGTCGGCGAGAAGGCCAGCACGCGGTGATAGAGATCGGGATAGAACCACGCCATGGTGAAGGCCGCAGCCCCGCTCGAGCTCAGCCCCATAGTCGCGCGCCCGTCCGGATTCCTGGTCAGCTTGACGTCGGCATTCTTTTCGACCAGCGGCAGCACCTCGCGCTCGACGAATTGCGCATACGCGCCTGACACCGCGTCATATTCGCGGCCACGCTGGCTGCCCTGCGCATCCTGGCCGCCGTTGCCGATCTGGATCGCGATCATCGGCGGCACGCGGCGCTGCGCGATCAGATTATCGAGCGTCGTGGCGAGATCCTTGTAGGCGTTGGAGCCGCCGTCGCCGACCACGATGAACGGCGCCTCGGTGCCGCGCACATATTGCGCCGGCACGTAGACATCGATCGTGCGCGACCAGATTCCAGGATGGCTGGTGGTGACGATCATGTGCGACTTTTCATCCGGCGCGGTGACGGTCGTCATGATCGAGGAATTGGTGCAGCCGGCGACGTCGTCGCGGATCAGGCCGGGATTGTAGATCGTGCTCTCCTTCGACGTCAGCGTGAAGGATTTTGTCGTGCCGCGTGGTACGCCTTCCTTCGCAATCGTCTCCGGCGCGGGATTGTGGGTGGGCCCGATGATGAAATTGCCCTCGGCGCCGGGCGGCGGCAGCGTTCCGTCGGGCAGCTCGGTCGCGCGCGGATAGTTGGGGTTCGAGGGATCGCGCGTCGGCGGTGTCGTCTTGAAATCCAGGCCCGCCGTGTCGATGAAGAACGGTGCCGCCTTGTCGATGGTGTTGGCCCCGGGCGGCACAGCCATGTTCTGGGTGACGCAGGCCGGCTGCGACACTGCAATTGAAGTGAAGGAGAGGAGGGAAATCAGCGTCCCCGCGAGGACGGAGAATGAATTGGTCATTTCAGCTCCCGGTGCCGACAAGTCTTTCTGGCTCGCCTTGACGCAAAGTATGGCGGGCCGCCTGCGCGCGGTCAAACAGCAAGCGGCCGCATTCCAGCGATAGCCGCCATGCTCAAACCGAACGGCGACCGCTATTCCGTGCATGCCCATGAATTTTTCCGGATACGAGGCCGTTGCTGCCGCAGCTCGCACGACGTAGCTTGCGCGCCGGCCGTGCTGCGCAAAAGGCGCGCACAGTCGAAACGAACAAGAACACTTCGGGAGGCAACCTATGAAGAAGCTCGCGGCCACGCTATGTGCGCTGGCGTTCCTCGCAACGGGCGCACAGGCGCAGACCATCAAGGATTTCCTGGCGGCGGTCATGCAGAAATGGACGGCGCCATTCGATCCGTTCCAGCTGATCGGCAACATCTATTATGTCGGTACCGACGGCATTGCCGTTTATGTCATCAAGACATCGGAGGGCCTGATCCTGATGGACACGGCGATGCCCCAGTCGACCGACATGATCAAGGACAACATCGCGAAGCTCGGCCTCAAGGTCGCCGACATCAAGATCATCCTCAACACGCATGCGCATCTCGACCACACCGGCGGCTTCGCCGAGATCAAGAAGGAGACCGGCGCACAGCTCGTTGCCGGTGAGCGCGACAAGCCGCTGCTCGAAGGCGGCTACTATCCAGGCGACGAGAAGAACGAGGACCTCGCCTTCCCCGCGGTGAAGGTCGACCGCACGGTGAAGGAAGGCGACAAGGTCACGCTCGGCGACACCACGCTGACGGCACATGCAACGCCCGGCCACTCGCCGGGCTGCACGAGCTGGGAGATGACCGTCAAGGACGGTGGCCAGGACCGCGAGGTGCTGTTCTTCTGCAGCGGCACGGTGGCGCTGAACCGGCTGGTCGGCCAGCCGACCTATGCCGGCATCGGTGATGATTACCGCGCGACCTTCGCCAAGGCCAAGGCAATGAAGATCGACGTGCTGCTCGGACCGCATCCGGAAGTCTATGGCATGCAGGCCAAGCGTGCGGAGATGAAGGACGACGCACCGAACCCGTTCGTCAAGCCGGGCGAGCTCGCAACCTACGCAACCAGCCTGTCGGAGGATTTCGACAAGCAACTCGCCAAGCAGACGGCGGCATTGGAGAAGAAATAACGGCCGTTTGCCCTCTCTTCACCTCTCCTCCCGCGGGGAGAGGTGAAGCGCGCGCGTCGGCTGACCGCGCGGCCATGCGCCGTCGCCGACGTGAAAAGCCAAGATCTCGCATGGTTAGCAGATCGTAGCTGCGGGTGGCCCCGGGCGAGGCGTGCCTGAGACACGCGCCTCGGCCGCCGGATATTCTTAACACGGTCTCACCAATGCACGCGGCTGGAAAATCCCGTGGCCGCGCGCAACCTGCGCTGGCTTTTCGTGCAGCCCCACCTAACGCGAACTTTACCCCCGTCGTGCAAGTTCGCCACCGTTTTGAAGGGATCCGGGGCGCGTATTGCAATGCCTGTCGCCAATTTGAAGTCTCAGCTCGCCGCCGCGATGCGGCTGTTTCGCGTGCCGGCCGATAACTCGGACCTGACGCGCGCGCAGTTCGACGCCTTCTCCAAGCAGATCCCGCTGCTCTATTTCATCTTGATGAGCAACACGATCGCCGTCGCCTACACCTATGTCAACGTGGCGCCGGACTGGCTGACGTTGATCGTGCCGAGCGTCCTCACCGTGCTCGCCGCGCTTCGGACCTTCTGGTGGCTGCGCCAGCGGCACCTCGTGCGCAGCGATGCCGATATCCTGCGCAATCTGCGCGCCACCAACTGGATGACATTGCCGATCGGCGCCGGCTTCACCGCATGGTCCTTTGCGCTGTACCCTTACGGCGATGCCTTCGCCAAGAGCCAGGTCGCCTTCTACATGGCGGTGACCGTGATCGGCTGCATCTTTTCGCTGATGCATCTGCGTTCCGCGGCGTTGATCGTGACGCTCGTCGTCGACGTTCCCTATGTGCTGTTCTTCTGGGCCACCGGCGAACCGACGCTGAAGGCGATCGCGGTCAACAACCTGCTCGTGTCGGGCGCGATGGTGACGGTGCTGTTCATTTACTACCGCGACTTCGCCGACCTCGTCTCCAGCCGCAAGTCGCTGCTGGCGCAGCAGGCGGCGACGCAAGCGCTCTCGGACGAGAACTTCCGCCTCGCCAATCTCGATTCCCTCACCGAGCTGCCGAACCGCCGCCGCTTCTTCGCCGAGCTGTCGAGCGCCTTCACCGACGCCGAGCGCAGGCGCGTTCGCGTCGCGGTGGGGATCATCGACCTCGACGGCTTCAAGCCGATCAACGACAATTACGGCCATTCGGTCGGCGATCGCGTCCTGATCGAAGCCGGGCGCCGCATCCGCGAAGTTTGCGAAGGCTTCGGCCCGCAGCGGGTGGAATTTGCCAGGCTCGGCGGCGACGAGTTCGGCCTCGTGGTCTGCGGCGATCCCGAAGATGACGATCTGATGCGGCTCGGCCAGCGCATCGGCGAACAGGTCAAGCTGCCCTACCAGCTCGACACCGCCCATACCGGGCTATCCTGCTCGATCGGCTTCGCGCTGTTCCCAAGCTCGGCGACCAGCTCCGAAGCGCTCTATGAATGCGCCGACTACTCGCTCTATCATGCCAAGCGCCATCTGCGCGGCCGTACCGTGATCTTCTCGAGCGAGCTCGAGGCCGAGATCCGCAGCCGCGGCGTCATCGAGAACTTGCTCCGCACCGCCGATTTCAGCACCGAGATGGATCTGGTGTTCCAGCCGATCGTGGACGCCATGAGCGAGCACACCGCCGGCTTCGAAGTCCTGGCGCGCTGGCACAGCTCCCGCCTCGGGCTGGTCTCACCGGCCGACTTCATTCCGGCCGCAGAGCGCATCGGCCTGATCCGGCCGCTGACGCAGGCGCTGCTGGCCCGCGCTCTCGTGACGGCAAGGAGCTGGCCCGACCACATCCGCCTGTCGTTCAACCTCTCCGCTCACGATGTCTGCGCAGCCGAGGGGATTTTGCCGCTGATCTCGATCATCGAGAAGAGCGGGTTGCCGCCGCACCGGATCGACTTCGAGATCACCGAGACCGCCGTCACCTTCGACTTCGTGCGCGCGCAGCAGTCGATCGCGACGCTGAAGGCCATGGGCTGCGGCATTTCACTGGACGATTTCGGCACCGGTTATTCCTCGCTGAGCCACGTGCATCGGCTGCCGCTCGACAAGATCAAGATCGATCGCAGCTTCGTCGCAGACATCAACGAAAATCCGGTGAGTCACAAGATCATCAAGTCTCTCGCCGGCCTGTGCGACGACATGGAGATCGCCTGCGTTGCCGAGGGCGTCGAAACCCGCGCCCAGCTCGACAGCCTGCGCCGCCTCGGATGCGACTTCATCCAGGGCTACTACTTCGCAAAGCCGATGTCGGGCGATGCGATCGGTGACTATCTCGCAAAGGAACGCCAGCGTCTCGGCGACGCCAAGGTCGTGGCCTGAAGGCCAGATTTCTCCGCACGCGCAGCGCTGATAAATTAAATTGCTGCCCGTCAATCGTCCGCTTCACATGCGTCGAAACGCCCTCCGGAGCCATCACACCGCGCAGTAGCGCTCCTGGATGTCCTTGTCCGCCAGCAGTGCCGCGGCGCTGCTTTGATGCACGACCTCGCCCTGGTCGATGATCACGGCGCGGTCGGCCAGCCGCAGGGCCCATTCGACGTTCTGCTCGACCAGCAGCAGTGTCTTGCCTTCGTCGCGCAGGCGGCGGAACAGCACGCCCATCTCCTCGACCAGGACAGGCATGATGCCTTCCGAGGGCTCGTCGAGCAGGATCATCTTGGGCTTTGCGATCAGCGCGCGGGCGATCGCGAGCATCTGTTGCTCGCCGCCTGAAAGCGTGACGCCCTCCTGATCGAGGCGTTCCTTCAGGCGCGGAAAGGTTTCGGCGATCTCGTCGATCGCGGCGCGCTCCTCGATCTCGCTTCCGGCCGCGACCAGGCCGAGCCGCAAGTTCTCGCGCACGGAGAGCCCGGGAACGATGCGGCGCTCCTCGGGCACATAGGCCAAACCGAGGTGGAATCGCTGATGAGCGCGGAGCGGCAGCAGCTCCCTGCCCACAAAGCGCACGCGGCCGGCGGCCTTCGGCATCAGACCCATCATCGACCGCAAGGTCGTGGTCTTGCCGGCGCCGTTGCGGCCGACGAGAGCTACCACCTCGCCCTCCTTCACGTGCAGGGAGATGCCGTGCAGGATATGGCTTGCGCCATACCAGGCGTGGAGATCATTGATTTCGAGCAGCGCGGTCTCAGCCATAACCTTCACTCTGTCCGAGGTAAACCCGCCGGACTTCCGGGTTGCTCCTGATCTCGTCGGGCGCGCCGTCCGCCAGCAGACGGCCGTGATGCAGCACCACGACACGCTTGGACAGGCCGAGCACCATTTTCATCTTGTGCTCGACCAGCAGCACCGTGCGCTTCTCCGCGAGCCGCTCGAGCAGCGCGACCATGTCCTTGGTCTCTTCCGGACCCATGCCGGCGGTGGGCTCGTCGAGCAGGAGCAGCTCGGGCTCAGAGACCAGCGCGATCGCGATCTCCAGCGCGCGCTGCTGGCCGTGCGAGAGGAATTTTGCCAATTCAGCGCGCTTGCCGAGCAGTCCGACCGCCTCAAGCGCCGCGTCGGCGCGTGCGTTCAGCTCCGTGAGCCGGGCGCGGTTGCGCCAGATGTCGTAGCTCACGGTCAGCGCCTGCGCCGCCACGCGCACATTCTCGTGCACGGACAAGTCCGGAAAGATGTTCGTGATCTGGTAGGAGCGCGAGATGCCCTGATGCACGAAGCGGTGCTGCGGCAGGCCGTTCAGCTCGCGGCCCCTGAAGTGCAGCGTGCCCGACGTCGGGGTCAGCGCGCCGGAGAGAATGTTGAAGAAGGTGCTCTTGCCAGCGCCGTTCGGCCCGATGATCGAGGTGAGCTGTCCCGCCGCAAAGGACACGGTAATGTCTTCGAGCGCGACGAAGCCGCCAAAACGCTTGCCGACCCCCTCGACGCGAAGCAGTTCGCCGCTCATGGCCGCGCCTTTCCGATGCCGAGCGTGTCGAGCAGCGTTCCCCAGATCCCCTTGGGCAGGAACAGCACGAACAGCACGAAGATCGCGCCGACGAAAATCTGCCAGTGCGGCGTCCAGAGCGAAATGACGTCCTCCAGGATCAGGAAGCTCGCCGCCCCGACGAAGGGCCCGAAGAAGCTGCGCGCGCCGCCGAGCAGCACCATCATCACGATCATGCCCGATGTCTGGTAGTGCAAAAGGTCCAGCGGTACGATCGACAGGTGCAGCGCCAGCATGCAGCCGCCAAGCGAGGAGATCGCACCCGACAGCATGAACACGATCAGCTTGCTACGCTCGACGTCATAGCCGCACGCCCGCGCCCGCTGCTCGTTTTCGCGGATGGCCTCGATGACGGCGCCGAACGGCGAGTTCAGGATCCGCGACTGGAACCACATCGCGAGCGCCGCGAAGGCCATCAGCACGTAATATTTGTTGACGGGGTCGAGGAAATTGATGGGGAAGCCGAACAGGCTGATGCGGTCGACGGTGAAGCCGCGCAGGCCGTTCTCGCCGCCCGTGAAGGACGAGGCCTGCAGCGCGACGTAGTAGACAAGCTGGGCCAGCGCCAGCGTCACCATGGAAAAATAGATGCCGCGGGTGCGCGTCGAGACGATGCCGATTGCGGCGGCAAGGCCGGTGCTCAGGAGGACGGCGATCGGCACCGCGGCGAACCAGGGCACGCCGTAGCGGCCGATCGCAATGCCGGTGAAGTAGGCGCCCGCGCCGAAGAACGCCGCCTGCCCGAACGACAGCAGCCCCGTGTAACCGAACAGCAGATTGTAGCCCATCACCACGACGCCGTAGATCAGGACGTTGACGGCCAGCGCCTGCGACGGCAGCAGCCAAGGCAGCACGGCCAGCACCGCAATCGACAGCAGCACGCGCTGCTCGAGAAGCCAACTAAGCCCGCTGGACGAGGGCTTGGCGACCGCTTCGCCGCTCGATGGTGACGTCACGCGGTCCTCCCTCTCACGCCGAACAGGCCTTGCGGGCGGATCAGCAGCACAATCGCCATCAGCGCGAACATGACGATGGTCGCCATTTCAGGCGCGAACAGCGCCACCAGGCTGATGGAGATGCCGACCATGAGGCCGGCGACGACCGCGCCGACGATCGAGCCGAGCCCGCCGATCACGGTCACGACGAAGGCCTCCGCCAGTACCAGCGAGCCCATCTCCGGATTGACGCTGCGCATGGGACCCGCGAGCACACCGCCCAGCGCGGCAAGTCCGACGCCAAGGCCAAAAATCGCGAGCCAGACCCGGCCGATATCGACGCCGAGCACCTGCATGATGGTGGGATCGCGGGCGCCCGCGCGCACAATGAGGCCGATGCGGGTCTTCTCCAGCGTCAGCCAGAGCACCAGCAGCACCACCGCCACCAGCGCGATGACGAACAGGCGGTAACGCGGGAAGAAGCCGATGCCGAGATCGAGCACGCCGACGAGCTGTGGCGGGGTCGGAAACGGAATGCCGTCGCTGCCGAACACGATGCGCACGCCCTCGACCAGGATGTAGCTGAGGCCGAAGGTGAGCAGCAGCGGATCGTCGATCGAGCGTCCATAGAGCCTGCGGATCAGGACGAGCTCGATCAGCATGCCGAACGCGCCGATCAAGATGGGAGCGAGCAGCAATCCCCACCAGAAACTGCCGGTGAGCGATGCCAGATACAGCCCCGCATAGGCTCCGATCATGAACAGCGCACCATGGGCGAAATTGACCACCCCGAGCATGCCGAACACGATGGTCAGTCCAAGCGCAGTGATTACCAGTACCGCCCCAAGGGCGATCCCGGAAAGAAGCTGCATGATGATCAGCGACAGGTCCATCGGCCAGGCTTCAGGTCGCGTGACCGAGCTCGCTGCAGCTGCGCAGCATATCGTCGGAGCCCGAATCGTTGGCGAGAATCGCGAACAGATCGTTGTCGTTCGCCATCGCCGACTTCTTCTTGGACTCCAGCACCAGCACCGACTGCACCGACTGGTGGTCGCATTTGCGGTAGTGCTGCGGGCCCTTGGTCAAGTCATATTGCAGCTTCTCGAGGGCATCGATGACCTTGTCGGTGTCGGTGCCCCCGGCAGCCTGCATGGCTGCCAGCAGCGATCCGACGCCGGAATAGCCATAGGCGCCGTAATCGGTCGGGATCGCGCCGCCATTGGCAGCCTTGAATGCTGCGTTGAAAGCGGCTGCCGACTTGCTCTGCGTCTCCAGGCCCCAGTAGTAATTGGCGCCACCGACCACGCCCTCGAACACGTCGGGGCCGACCGCGAGCCGCTGGTTGTGCAGGATGACGGGCACCACGATCTTCATCTGCTGCTTGACGCCGAAATCCACGGCCTGCTTGATCGCGTTGGCCTGGTCCCGGCCGAAATTGGAGATGCAGAGCACGTCCGGCCGCATCGACATCAGGCGCGGCATGAAGGTGGAATAGTCGGCCGCGCCGAATGGATGCAGGATCTCGCCGACATTGTCCGCGCCGATCGCCGCCTGCGCGCGCTTGAAGCCGCGCAGCATCTCATGGCCATACGCATAGTCGGCCACGAGATGGGCGACCTTCATCCCCTTCTTCAGGGTCTGCCGCGCCACGGCAGCGGTCGTCATGTGCGGGTTCAGCGCCTCATGGAAGGTGTATTTGCTGAAGTCCTTGGCCTCGTTGATCGTATCGGACTGGCTGATCGAGACGTAGATCACGCCGCGGGCGCGGGTCACCTCGTTGACGGCGAGCTGCACCGCGCTGGAAAGCGCGCCCACCACGGCGTGGACCTTGTCCTTCTCGATCAGCTCCAGGGTCCGGGTCGCGGCCTCACCGGCATTGAGCTTGTCGTCACGCACCAAGAGCTCGACCTTGCGGCTGCCGATGCCGCCCTTGTCGTTGACGAGCTTGACGGCAAGCTCAGCGCATTTGACCTGATCGCGCGCCTCAGCGGCGAACGGTCCGGTCAGCGGCGTCGGGAAGCCAATGCGAATCGTCTCGTCCGCGGCGCGGCCGAGACGCGGCATGGCGAGCAGGCCGGCGCAGGCGGAGAGGCCAGCGAGCGCAGTGCGGCGGGATATTGTCGAGGTCGAACCGGATTTGGGCATGATTTCCTCCAACTGTCTTTTTTCTAGAAACGCTTCAGGGCCTTCAGGACTTTTATGGGCGTGATCGGGATCGAATTGATCGTCGCGCCGAACGGCGCGAGCGCGTCGTTGACGGCGTTGAGAACGCAGGCGGATGCCGCCGCCGTGCCGGCTTCGCCAACCCCCTTGGCTCCGAGCACGGTGTCGGCGGTCGGCGTCTCGACATGGCCGATGACGATGTCGGGCATCTCCATCGGCATCGGAACGAGGTAGTCGGCGAGCGAGCCGTTCATGAGCTGACCAGTCTCGCTGTAGCGGCACTCCTCGAACAGCGCCGCACCCAGCCCCTGCACGATGCCGCCGCGCAGCTGCTCGTCCACCAGCATCGGATTGATGACGCGGCCGCAATCCTCGACGATGAAGTGCTTCAGCACCTTGATGAAGCCGGTCTCGACGTCGACCTCCAGCGAACAGCCCTGAATGCCGTTGGTGAAGGCGAACGGATAGCCCTGGGGCGCGAAGTGATGGCTGACGGTGAGCTGTGCCTGTGTGCCGGGCGGCAGCGTGTCGGAGCGGAAATAGGCGATGCGCGCGATCTCCGAGATCGGCATCCGCTGGTTCCGCGTCGCTGCATCCACCACCTGACCATCGATGATGTCGAGCGCGGACGGCTGCTCCTGGAGGATCAGCGCGGCGATCTCCAGAATGTTGCGCTTGAGAACGCGCGTCGCCTGAAGCGCGGTCTCGCCGCCGATGCCGGCGCCGCGGCAAGCCCAGGTGGCGCCGCCATGCGGTGTCACTTCGGTATCTCCGGTGATGACCTTGACGTGCTCCTGCGCGAGACCGAGCTGGTCGGCCACGATCTGGCTGATGATCGCCTCGGTTCCCTGCCCCTGCTCGGTGACCGAGATCAGGCAGCGGACCTCGCCCGATGGCGTCAGGCTGAGGATCGCACCGTCCTGCGACGAGATGCGCGCACCGCCGACGCCGTAGAAGGCCGGGCTGGGATTGGTGATCTCGACGAAGGCCGCAATGCCGATGCCGCGATAGATGCCGCGCTTGCGCAAGTCGGCCTGCTCGGCGCGCAACGCCTCATAACCCATCATCTCGTGCAGGCGCTTCAGGCAGGAATGGTGTGACAGCGCCTCGAAGCGATAGCCGGTCGGCGAGGTCTGCGGATAGGCATCGTCAGCGATAACGTTCTGCGCGCGGATGGCGAAGGGATCGAGGCCAACCTTCGCCGCGGCCATGTCGACCAGCCGCTCGGTGACGGCGCAGGCAATGGGATGGCCGACGGCGCGATACTGGCTGGTCTGCACCTTGTTCTGGAAGATCACCTCCAGTGTGGCCCGATAGTTCTTGAAACGATAGGGCGCGCCGATCAGGCGGATCACCTGGTTGCCTTCGACCACGCTGGTGCGCGGATAGGTCGAGAACGCGCCGATCGCGGTCAGGTCCAGCACGTCCATCGCCAGGATCTCGCCCTTCGCATCGAGCGCCATGCGGGCGCGGACGCGATGATCGCGGGCGTGGATGTCGGAGACAAAGGACTCGATCCGGTCTGCGACGTATTTGACGGGACGGCCGAGCAGGATCGAGAGGCCGACCACCGCCATGTCCTCGTGATAGACATGCAGCTTCATCCCGAAGGAGCCGCCGATGTCGGTCGCGATGACGCGAACGCGGGCCTCGGGGATACCATAGTGGCGCGAATAGAGATCCTGGAACTGGTAGGGCGTCTGCGTCGCGTGATGCACGGTCAGCGCATCGGCGGCGGGATCGTAGTCGGAGACGATGGCGCGCGGCTCCAGCGTCACCGCGGTGTGGCGGCCGAAGGAGAACTCTTCTTCCACCACGTGCGCGGCATGCGCAAAGGCGTCGTCAACGGCGCCATTGTCGAGCTGGGCCCGGAAACAGGTGTTATTGACACTGCCCGGATTGATCAGCGGGCCACCAACCTCTCGTGCACTGTCGATATCGACGACGACAGGGAGGTCCTCGTAATCGATCTCGATCAGCTCCAGCGCATCTTCCGCAAGCGCCCGGCTCTCGGCGACGACGGCCCACCACAGCCTGCCCGGCCCAGACCACGCGGTCGAGCGGCAATGGCAATTGCGGAGCCGACGTCATGCCCTTGAAGTGGTCGAGCGTGCCGGTCCAGGGCGTGCAGATCTTTGCGAGGTCCTCGCCGGTGGCAACGAGATGCACCCCTTCGAGTACGCGCGCTTGCTCGGTATTGATGGCGACGATCTTTGCGTGCGCATGCGGACTGCGCAGAAAGGCGGCATGGAGCATACGCGGCAGGCGAAGGTCGCTGACATAGCGTCCGCGGCCGGCGAGCAGCCGCTTGGCGTTCGGGCGCGGCACGGAGCGGCCGATATAGGAATTCGGGCGGTCGAGCGAGGTCAGCGGCGCGCTCATGTCGCGCCTCCGCTTTCTTTGCGCGCTTTGGCCACCGCGCCGATGGCGTCCACGATCGCCTCATAGCCGGTGCAGCGGCAGTAATTGCCCGACAGCGCATCGCGAATTTCATCGCGGCTGGGCAGCGCCACCTGCGAGAGCAACTCGTGCGCATTGACCAACATGCCCGGCGTGCAGAAGCCGCATTGCAGCGCGTTGCGGCGATGGAATTCGGCCTGGAGATCGGCGATCGCACCGCTCTCGGTAAGGCCTTCAATGGTATTGATCTTGGCGCCATCGGCCTGCACTGCAAAGATCAGGCAGGAATGCACGGCACGATTATCGAGCTGCACGAGGCAGGCGCCACAGGCGCCCATCTCGCAGCCGGCATGCGTGCCGGTCAGTTCGAGCGCGTTGCGCAGGCAATCGACCAGCGTCTCGCGCGGCGCCACCTCGCAGGCGACCTTGCGGCCATTGACGACGAAGCGGACCCGCACCGTCTCGTCCGCGTCGTCCAGAAGGGTTTCGTCAAACCCGCTCATGCGCCCTCACCCAGACGTCCGAGCAGGCGGCCGAGCAGCACGCGGGCGAGATGCAACCGCATCGCCGGCGGCACCTCGTCGCTGTCAGGCGGCGCGAGATCGCCTTCGAGCGCAGCTTGTGCGGCGTTGATGCGTTCTGCATCGAGGCTTGAGCCGATGAGGGTCGCCTCAGCCCCCTTCACGCGCGTCGGCGTATTGCCGACGGAGAAGAAGGAGATGCGGATATCGTCGATGCGCTCTCCGGTGCAGGTCGCAAGCATGCCGCATCCGACCAGAGCATAGTCCCCGCGCCGGCGCGCCAGCTCGTCGAACGCAAAGCGCTGATCGGCCTTGAACAACGGAACGTAGATCGCGGTGATCAACTCGCCGGGCTGCAACGCGGTCTCGAACAACTCGACGAAGAAGTCATCGGCTTTCACACGCCGGCTGCCGGAAGGGCCGGCGATCTCGATCTCGGCATCGAGCGCCAAGGTCATCGCCGGGAATTCCGAGGCAGGATCAGCGAGCGCAATGCTTCCGCCGAAGGTGCCGCGATTGCGGATCGCGGGATGGGCGACGAAGGGGGCGGCCGCATGCAGCAGCGGCGCGAACTCGGCGATCAGCGGCTCGCTCAGCATCTCGCAGTGACGGGTTAGCGCACCGATGCGCAAATAACCGCCTTCGCGCCTGACGCCGCGCAGCTCGTGGATGTGGGTGATGTCGATCAGCAGCCGCGGCGCCTGCAGACGCAGCGACAGCGCCGGCACGAGGCTCTGGCCGCCGGCAATGAAGCGTGCGTCATCGCCGGCGCGGGCATGAGCATCCAGCGCCTGGTCGATCGTCGCAGCACGAAAATAGCTGAAAGCCCTCGCCTTCACCGCCGTTTCCTCGAGATCCGTCGGCTCATCAGCCGGGATGCCAGATTTGTAACCATCTGGTCTCAAAATCCTGACACGCCGCCGGGAGGCGGTCAACAGGAAATGACCATTTGGTCACAAATGCATCTTTAGGCTAAGAAGGCAGCCTGAGATTGTGATTCAGCGACGAAATGGCCCGAAAAGCGCAGAAACCAGCGAAGCGACCGGTCCGGAAGCGGACGGACACAGGCAGCAAGTCCGCGCCAAAGCGCCGCAACATGCGTGCGGCCGACCGCGAGCGTGCAATCGTGGACGAGGCGATCCGCTTCTTCGCCGAGCATGGCTTCGAGGGCCAGACCCGCGAACTCGCCAAACGCATGGGCATCACGCATTCGGCGATCTATCGCCACTTCCCGAGCAAGGAGGCGCTGATCGAGCGGGTCTACCAGGAGGTCTATCTCAGCCGCTGGTCGCCCGATTGGGGGCCGATGATCCGCGACCGCTCGCTGTCGCTGGAGGCGCGGCTGACGCGCTTCTACCTCGATTATGTCGAGCGCGTGTTCGAGTACAATTGGGTCCGGATCTTCGTCTTCTCCGGCATGAAGTCGTTCGGCATCACCGGCCGTTATCTCGACATTGTCCGCCGCGAGATCATCGAGCCCGCGGCGGCCGAGCTGCGCCACGACCTGAAGCTGCCCGATGCAAAAGCCCATCCGCTCAGCGAACGCGAGACCGAGCTGTTCTGGGGCCTGCACGGCCGCATTTTCTATCTCGCCATCCGCAAGTTCATTTACGAGACGCCGATCCCGCCCGATCTCGACGCGATCGTCCGCGACGCCGTCCAGACCTTTATGGACGGCGCGAAGATGACGATGCCGAAGCTGCTGGTGAGCGGCTAGTTACTTCGCAAGGCTTGGCAGATCGAGGCCCTTGTCACGGGCACAATCGATCGCAGTCTCATAGCCCGCATCGGCGTGGCGCATGACGCCGCTGGCGGGATCATTCCACAGCACACGCTCAATGCGCTTCGCGGCTTCCGGCGTGCCGTCGGCGACGATCACCATGCCCGCATGCTGCGAGTAGCCGATGCCGACGCCGCCGCCGTGATGCAGCGAGACCCAGGTCGCGCCGCTGGCGCAATTGAGCAGCGCGTTGAGCAAAGGCCAGTCGGACACCGCGTCCGAACCGTCCTTCATCGCCTCAGTCTCGCGGTTGGGGCTTGCCACCGAGCCGCTGTCGAGATGATCGCGACCGATCACGATCGGCGCCTTCAATTCGCCGCGTGCCACCATCTCGTTGAAGGCAAGGCCCAGGCGATCTCGGTCGCCGAGGCCGACCCAGCAGATCCGCGCCGGCAGGCCCTGGAACTTGATGCGTTCCCTGGCCATGTCGAGCCAGTTGTGCAGATGCTTGTCGTTGGGCATCAGCTCCTTGACCTTGGCGTCGGTCTTGAAGATGTCCTCGGGATCTCCCGAGAGCGCAGCCCAGCGGAACGGCCCGACGCCGCGGCAGAACAAGGGGCGGATATAGGCGGGCACGAAGCCCGGGAAATCGAAGGCGTTCTTCAGGCCCATGTCCTGCGCCATCTGGCGAATGTTGTTGCCGTAGTCGAGCGTCGGAATGCCTTGCGCATGGAAATCCAGCATAGCCTGGACGTGCTCGACCATCGACGTTTTTGAGGCGCGCTCCACCGCCTTCGGATCGGACGCACGCTTGGCTTCCCAATCGGCGAGCGTCCAGCCCTTTGGCAAGTACCCGTTGATCGGATCATGCGCGCTGGTCTGGTCGGTGACGATGTCGGGCTTGACGCCGCGGCGCACCAGCTCCGGGAAAATCTCCGCGGCGTTGCCGAGCAGGCCGACCGATATCGCCTGCTTCGTCTTTGCGGCCTCTTCCATGATCCCGAGCGCTTCATCGAGCGTTGCGGCCTGTCGATCGAGATAGCCGGTGCGCAGCCGCATCTCGATGCGGCTCGGCTGGCATTCGACCGCAAGCATCGAGGCGCCGGCCATGGTCGCGGCCAACGGCTGCGCGCCGCCCATACCACCGAGACCGGCGGTGAGAATCCATTTGCCCGCGAGGCTGCCGCCGTAGTGGCGACGGCCGACCTCGACGAACGTCTCGTAAGTGCCCTGCACGATGCCCTGGCTGCCGATATAGATCCAGGAGCCGGCCGTCATCTGGCCGTACATCATCAGGCCCTTGCGATCGAGCTCGTTGAAATGATCGAGCGTCGCCCAATGCGGCACGATGTTGGAGTTCGCGATAAGGACACGCGGCGCGTCGGCGTGGGTGCGGAAGACACCGACCGGCTTGCCGGACTGGACCAGCAGCGTCTCGTCATTTTCGAGCTTGCGCAAGGCCGCCGTGATGCGGTCAAAGCTCTCCCAGTCGCGCGCGGCGCGGCCAATGCCGCCATAGACGACGAGCTCGCTCGGACGCTCCGCAACATCAGGATCGAGATTGTTCATCAGCATGCGCAGGGGCGCTTCCGTCAGCCAGCTCTTGGCGCTGATGTCGCTGCCGCGGGGGGCGCGGATGGTGCGGTCATTGTCCAGTCGGCGGTTCATGCGGAGCACCTCTTTAGTCAAGTCTCGGGAACGGATCGGTTGGAAGCGCCGCAATCGCCACGGCCGGTAGCGCATCGGCTTCGATCAGCGCAGCCGCCTTGGCGAGATCGCCGGCCATGTAGCGGTCGGCGGCGAGTGCGGGCACAAGCTCGCGAAGCGCGGCGATAACGGCTGCGAGTGGGGCACTGGTCGCATGCGGCGCGCGCAGCGTGATTCCCTGCGCGGCGACCAGGAGCTCGATGCCGAGGATGGCGGCGAGATTATCGGCCATGTCGGACAAGCGACGCGCGGCGTGCGCGGCCATCGAGACAT
This sequence comes from Bradyrhizobium sp. Pa8, assembly GCF_052588265.1. NCBI lineage: Bacteria > Pseudomonadati > Pseudomonadota > Alphaproteobacteria > Hyphomicrobiales > Nitrobacteraceae > Bradyrhizobium > Bradyrhizobium sp. Pa8. The sequence continues at coordinate 6,867,741 of NZ_CP176767.1, forward strand.
GGTCTTCCTGGTTGGCGCTGGTCGGGGTCGAATCGATCGAGCAGGCAGCCGCACGCTGCTTGTTCTCGGCGTAGAGCGCGGCGGCCGTGACCTCCGCGATCATGAAGCCGGAATTGATGCCGGGATCGGGCGTCAGAAACGGCGGCAGACCGAAATTGAGCGCGGGATCGACCAGCGTCGCGATACGGCGTTCGCTGATCGCGCCGATTTCCGACAGCGCCAGCGCGATTGTATCGGCGGCAAAGGCCACCGGCTCGGCGTGGAAATTGCCGCCCGAGACGATCTCACCTGTCTCGACCAGGACGAGCGGATTGTCGGTAACGGCATTGGCTTCGACGATCAGCGCCCGTGCGGCCTGCGTGATCAGGTCGAGCGCAGCGCCCGCGACCTGCGGCTGGCAACGCAGGCAATAGGGATCCTGCACGCGCTCGTCACCTTCGAGATGCGACAACCTGATATCGCTGCCGTCGAGCAACGCGGTCAACGTCGCGGCGGCAGCGATCTGTCCTGCGTGACCGCGCAACGCCTGAATCTCGGGGCGGAACGGCACCGTCGAGGCCATTGCCGCATCGACCGACAGCGCGCCGGTGACGAGCGCGGCGCGAGCCAGGCGAAACGCGCGAAGCGCGCCGGAGATTGCGTAGGCGGCCGAGAACTGCGTGCCGTTGATCAACGCGAGCCCCTCCTTGGGGCCCAGCGTCAGCGGCGCAAGTCCGGCGACGGCGAGTGCCTCACGGCCGGAGACAGTCTTGCCATCGACGATCGCCTGCCCCTCGCCGATCATCACCGCCGTCATGTGCGCGAGCGGCGCAAGATCGCCGGAGGCGCCGACCGAGCCCTGCTGCGGCACCAGCGGATAGACGTCCCGCGCCAACATGGCCTGCAATTGCTCGATCACCTCGCGACGCACGCCGGAGGCGCCGCGGCCGAGCGAGACGATCTTCAGCGCCATCATCAGCCGGACGATCGGCTCCGGCGTGGCCGGGCCGACGCCGCAGCAATGCGAGACGATGAGATTGCGCTGGAGCAGCGCGGTCTGGTCGGGCGGAATGCGCTTCGAGGCCAGCTTTCCAAACCCGGTATTGATGCCGTAGACCGGCGCGGGGGCGTGTGCTGCCTTTGCGACGATCTCCGCGGCTGCCTCGACGCGCGGCCAGAATGACGGATCGAGTACGACGGATTGTCCCTTGAGCACGCGCGCGACATCATCGAGGCTGACAGCTCCCGGATTGACGACGATCGCCGCGCCCTGCTTCGTCACTGTCCCCTCCACACCCGGCGATACAGCGGATTGATGCCGATGCGGTAGACGAGCTCGGCGGGCCGCTCGATGTCCCAGATCGCGAGATCGCACCACTTCCCAGCTTCCAGCGTGCCGGTTTCATTGAGCACGCCGAGCGCCCGCGCGCCTTCACGGGTGACACCAGCGAGGCATTCGGCCACCGTCATCCGGAACAGCGTCGCGCCCATGTTCATCGTGAGCAGGAGCGATGTCAGCGGCGAGCTGCCGGGATTGCAGTCGGTCGCGAGCGCCAAATGGACGCCGTGCCTGCGGAACGCCTCGACCGGCGGCTTCTGCGTCTCGCGAATGAAATAGAAGGCGCCGGGCAGCAGCACGGCGACAGTTCCGGCCTTCGCCATTGCGGCGGCGCCGGCCTCGTCGGTGTGCTCGAGATGATCGGCGGAGAGCGCGGAGAATTTTGCGGCGAGCGCAGCGCCGCCGAGGTTCGACAGCTGGTCGGCATGGAGCTTGACCGGCAGCCCAAGCCCCCTCGCCGTCTCGAACACCCGCGCGGTCTGCTCGGCCGAGAACGCGATACCTTCCATGAAGGCATCGACGGCATCGGCAAGACCGGCCCTTGCCACAGCCGGCAGCATCTCATGACACACGAGATCGATGTAGCGATCCTTGTCACCGCCGGCGTCTACAGGCAGCGCATGCGCCCCGAGAAAGGAGGTGCGGATCGCAACCGGCCGCTGACGGCCGAGGATGCGCGCCGCTGAGAGCTGCCGCATCTCGGTCTCGACATCGAGGCCGTAACCGGATTTGATCTCGATGGTGGTGGCGCCCTCGCCAATCAGCGCATCGAGCCGCGGCAGCGCGCTTGCAACGAGCTCGGCCTCGCTCGCCTTGCGCGTCGCGGCGACTGTCGAGACAATGCCGCCGCCGGCGCGCGCGATTTCCTCGTAGCTTGCGCCCTTCAGGCGCAGCTCGAATTCATGCGCGCGGTTGCCGCCGTAGACGAGATGGGTATGGCAATCGACGAGGCCGGGCGTGATCCAGCGCCCCTCACAGTCGATCCGCTTGATCGCGTCCGCATCACCGGGGAAATCCGCCGCTGCGCCCGCATAGACGATATGGCCGCCGCGCGTGGCGATCACGCCGTGCTCGATCTCGCCGAGATCGGGACGGTCGGCCCGCATCGTGGCGAGCCGGGCGTTGTGCCAGATCCGGTCGAAGCGCTCTGCCATGCAATGGTCCCTTCGTGGGATGCTTGACTTATATGTCTAGACATATAATCGTGGGGCGGTTCTGTCCAGCCGGCGTGTAATCATGACCCGACTGCATTTCGCCTCCGCGCTCCTGCCTTCGGGCTGGGCCAATGACGTGCAGATGGTGATCACCGCCGGCGCGATCGCCGAGGTGACGCCGGGCGTGTCGCCGGCCGCCGGCGACGAGCGTCACGGAATTGCGCTTCCGGGGTTGGCGAGCCTGCACAGCCACGCATTCCAGCGCGGCATGGCGGGGCTGGCCGAGCTGCGCGGCGATAGCACCGATACGTTCTGGACCTGGCGCGAAACGATGTATCGCTTCGCGCTGGCGATGACGCCGGACGATGTCGCCGCCGTTGCGACGCTGCTTTATGTCGAGATGCTGGAACAGGGCTTTACCCGCGTCGGCGAATTCCACTACCTCCACCACGATCGCGACGGCTCTCCTTATGCCGACCTCGCGGAAATGGCTGCGCGCATTGCACAAGCCGCCGAAGCTTCCGGCATTGCGCTGACGCTGCTGTCGAGTTTTTATGCGCATGGCTCCTTCGGCGGCGCCGCACCGCATGCCGGACAACGCCGCTTCATCTGTTCGGTCGATCAGTTCGCCGCGCTGATGGCTGCATCGCGCAAGGCGATCGCAAGCTTACCGGGCGCCAATATCGGCATCGCGCCGCACAGCCTGCGCGCGGTGACGCCGGGCGAGCTCGCGGCGATCATTCCACTTGCGGATGGCGGGCCGGTGCATATTCATGCCGCCGAGCAAGTGAAGGAAGTCGAGGATTGCCTGGCCTGGTCGGGACGACGGCCGGTGCAATGGCTGCTGGAGAGCGCGCCGCTCGATCAACGCTGGTGCCTCATCCACGCGACCCATACGACGGATGAGGAAGTTGCCGCATTCGCCAGGACTGGTGCGGTGGCGGGTCTTTGCCCCATCACGGAAGCGAGTCTCGGCGACGGCATCTTTCCGGCGCGCGAATTCGTCGAGGCCGGCGGCGTGTTCGGTGTGGGCACCGACTCCAACGTGCTGGTCGGCGCAGCCGACGAGCTGCGCCAGCTCGAATATGGCCAGCGTCTCAAGCATCGCGAGCGCAACGTGCTCTCCGGCGGTGCAGGCCGCTCGACGGGACGTGCGCTGTTCGATCATACGCTCGCCGGCGGTGCATGCGCGCTGGCACAAACGACGGTTGGCCTCGGGCCCGGCGCACGCGCCGACATCGTCACGCTCGACACCGCACATCCGTCGCTCGCGGGACGTTTGCGCGACGCCGCCATCGACGGTTGGATTTTTGCCGGAGGGACCGGTGCGATCGATTGCGTCTGGGCTGGCGGCCACAAGGTCGTCGAAGGCGGACGACACAGACTGCGACAGACCGCGCGCGAACGCTTCAACGCGGCGGTGCGGAGGCTCGTCGCATGAGCCTGGCCACCGATGCCGCCGACCAGCCGACGCTCTACAAGCGCATCCGCGCCGACATCGAGAAGCGCATCCTGACCGGCGAGTGGCCGCCCGGGCATCGGATCCCGTTCGAGCACGAATTGGTCGCACGTTACGGCTGCTCGCGCATGACGGTGAACAAGGCGCTGTCGGAGCTCGCGCAGGCAGACCTGATCGAACGGCGGCGGCGCGCCGGCTCGTTCGTACGCCGGCCGCAGCATCTGTCGGCGGTGCTGAAGATCGCAGACATTCGCGCCGAGATCACCGCGCTTGGCCGCGGCTACGGCTACGAGCTGATCGGACGCAAGCTGCGCGCGGCGACCGCCGCCGACCGCGAGCGTCTTGGCGTCAAGAAGGCCGGAAAGGTGGTTGCGATCACCTGCCGGCACAGCGCCGACAAGGTGCCGTTTGCCGTCGAGGACAGACTGATCGATCTGTCGTCCGTGCCGGATGCCGCGACCGCGGATTTCTCGCGCGAGCCGCCCGGCTCGTGGCTGCTTCATCATGTCCCATGGACGGAAGCCGAGCATACGATCAGCGCCATCGTCGCGGACGATCGCACGGCGGAAGCGCTCGACATCGCCGTCGGCGCTCCTTGTCTCGTGATCGACCGCTATACCTGGCGCAGCGCGCGCACCATCACCGCAGTGCGCCTGCTCTATCCCGGTGACTCTCACCGCCTTGTCGCCCGATTCAAGGGAGGCTGAGAGAACGATGTCGGCACAAATCGTGCAACGCTTCGGGCAACGGTCCATATGGGCCGGCAATGATCAACAGGACGTCAAACCATCGATCGGCAAGAGGACGACAATCATGCGTACTTCAAAGGTATTTGCGACAATCATTGCACTTGCGGCCTCCACTCCCGTGCTCGCGGACGACGTCAAGGTCGGCGTCGGCATCTCCGGCTGGACCGGCTTCGCGCCGCTCACGCTGGCGAAGGAGGCCGGCATCTTCAAGAAGAACGGTCTTGACGTGACGATCAAGAAGATCCCGCAGAAGGACCGCCACCTCGCGATCGCCTCCGGCGACGTCCAGTGCGCGGCCACGACGGTCGAGACCTGGATCTCCTGGAACGCCAATGGCGTTGCGACCAAGCAGATCTTCCAGCTCGATAAGAGCTATGGTGCTGACGGCATGGCCGTGCGCAACGATCTCGCGTCGATCAAGGACCTCAAGGGCAAGACCGTCGCGGCTTCCGCGCCCGGCACCTCGCCCTATTTCGCGCTGGCCTGGATGCTGAAGAAGAACGGGCTCTCGGTGAAGGACGTCACCGTCGTGAACCTCGAGCCTGCGGCGGCCGCGCAGGCCTTCGTCTCCGGCCAGAACGACGCCGCGATGACCTACGAGCCGTATCTGTCGACGGTTCGCGCCGCGCCCGACAAGGGCAAGATCATCGCGACCACGCTCGACTATCCGATGGTCATGGACACGTTTGGCTGCACGCCGAAGTTCCTCACCGAGAACCCGAAGGCTGCCAAGGCGCTCGCCGATAGTTATTTCGAGGCGCTCGAGATGATCGCCAAGGATCAGGCCAAGGCCTATGAGATTATGGGTGCCGATGTGAAACAGACCGGCGAGGCGTTCGGCAACTCGGCAAAATATCTGCGCTGGCAGGACAAGGCCGCGAACCAGAAGTTCTTTGCCGGCGATTTCCTGGCCTTCAACAAGGAGGCCGCCGACCTCCTGCTCGAGATCGGCATCATCAAGGCCGCGCCGAAGGTCGAGGACCTCTTCGACGCGAGCTACATCAAGTAACTCTTTCAACAGCGACCGGCCCCGTCTCGCGGCGGGGCCGGCAAACTCGTTCACCACCCGGATAGATCGTTGATGCGTCCCCTGGATCCCGTGACATCGAAGCAGCGCGTGGCTTACGGCCTCGCGTTCTTCGTGCTGTTCGTCGCCCTCTGGTCGTGGGCAACGCTCGGCGGCCATGTGTCGAAGACCTTTCTCGCCAATCCGCTGACCATGATGCAGGAAGGCTATGACCTGCTCGCCAAGCAGGGCTTCCTGTTCGACATCGGTATGACGATCTGGCGCGTCGTCGGCGGCTTCGCGCTCGCTGCGATCATCGCGGTTCCGCTCGGCGTGTTGATGGGTGCCTACAAACCGGTCGAAGCGTTCCTCGAACCGTTCGTCTCCTTTGCTCGCTATTTGCCTGCCTCGGCCTTTATCCCGCTGCTGATCCTGTGGGCCGGCATCGGCGAATTGCAGAAGCTGCTCGTCATCTTCATCGGCTCGGTGTTCCAGATCATCCTGATGATCGCCGTAACCGTGGGCACCACGCGGCGCGATCTGGTCGAGGCGGCCTATACGCTCGGGGCCAGCGACCGCGGCATCATCCGGCGCGTGCTGCTGCCCTCCTCCGCACCCGAGATCGCGGAAATCCTGCGGCTGGTGCTGGGCTGGGCCTGGACCTACGTCATCGTCGCCGAGCTGATCGGCTCGTCCTCGGGCATCGGCCACATGATCACCGACAGCCAGGCGCTGCTCAACACCGGCCAGATCATCTTCGGCATCATCGTGATCGGACTGATCGGCCTCCTCTCGGACTTCATGTTCAAGGCGTTCAACGCCTGGCTGTTCCCGTGGAGGCTCGCATGACCACGCTGAAGATCGAACAGGTCTCGCGAACCTTCCCCGCGCGCCACGGCAACGCACCGACCAGGGCGCTGGAGCCGACCGACCTCACCATCGGCAACAACGACTTCGTCACCATCCTCGGCCCCTCCGGCTGCGGCAAGTCCACGCTTCTTCGCATCGTCGCCGGTCTCGACCGGCCGACCAGCGGGCGCGTCACGCTCGACGGGCGCGCGGTGACCGGCCCCGGTGCCGATCGCGGCATGGTATTCCAGTCCTACACGCTGTTTCCCTGGCTGAGCGTGCGCGAGAACATCGCCTTCGGCCTGCGCGAGCGCGGCGTGACGCAGGATGAGCGTAACAAGATCGCCGATGCCTTCATCCGTCAGGTCGGGCTGTCCGGCTTCGAGAACCACTGGCCGAAGCAGCTCTCCGGCGGCATGCAGCAGCGCACCGCGATTGCGCGTGCGCTCGCCAACGATCCAAAGATCCTGCTGCTCGACGAGCCCTTCGGCGCGCTCGACAACCAGACCCGCGCGTTGATGCAGGAAATGTTGCTCGGGATCTGGGAGCGCGACCAGAAGACCGTGCTGTTCGTCACCCACGACATCGAGGAAGCCATCTTCCTCGGCAGCCGCGTCATCGTGATGAGCGCGCGCCCCGGCCGCATCAAGGCCGAGATCAATGTGGACCTGCCGCATCCGCGCTCCTACAAGATCAAGACAACGCCCGAATTCGTCCAGTTGAAGGAACGGCTGGTCGAGGAGATCCGCACCGAGGCGCTGAAGGTTGCCGAACATGCCTGACACCAAGCCGCGTGCCGATGGGCAACGCGTTCTCGCCGACCTCAATGCGCTCCGTGCCATCGGCGCCTACAAGACCGGCGTGCACAAGCCGACCTTCTCCGAGCCGCACAAGCAGTCGCTCGACTGGCTCGTGCAGAAGCTGCCCGACGCGGGCCTTACCGCCGCGATCGACGGCATCGGCAACGTGTTCGGCACCAGCGCAAAGCCGGGGCCAAAGCTGCTGGCGGGATCGCATCTGGAAAGCCAGAACTACGCGGGCTGGCTCGATGGCCCACTCGGCGTCGTCTATGCGCTCGAAGCGGCCCGCGTGCTCAATGCCGATCCCTCGCTCGAGGGCGCGGTCGAAGTCGCCGCCTGGTGCGACGAGGAAGGACACTTTGGGCACTTTCTCGGCTCGCGCTCCTATGTCGGACAGGTGACCGAGGCCGACATCGATGCCGCCCGCGACCGCACCAGCGGCCGCACCATGCGCGACGCACTCGCCGACATGCGGCTCTCGGGCCGCGCGCGCGTCGCTGCCGAGCCTGGACACCACGTCGGATATCTGGAGGCGCATATCGAGCAGGGTGACACGCTCGAAAGCGGCAAGCTCGCGATCGGCGTGGTGACCTCCATCGTCGGCATCTGGCAGTACCAGATCAATTTCGTCGGCGAGCAGAACCATGCCGGCACCACCCGCATGGCGGCGCGGAAGGATGCCGGCCTCGCGCTGGCCAAATTCTGCGTCGCGATCGACGAGCGGTTCCCAGGGGCCTGCGGCCCGCGCACGGTCTGGACCACCGGCCGCATCACGCTCGATCCCGGCGCGCCGAGCATCATCCCGGGCAAGGCCGAATTGCTGTTCCAGATCCGCGACGACGATCCAACTGTGATCTCGCGGCTGGAGCAACTGCTGCGGAGCATGGCGGACGAGGCCACCGCGAAGGGCCCTTGCGCCGTCACCGTGGAGAAGCTGCGCACCGGTGCTCCCGCGATGATGAACCCCGGCATTCAGGACGCAATCGAGGCCGCGAGCAAGGCCCTGGCCGATGGACGATCCGTCCGTATGCCCAGCGGCGCCGGCCACGACGCGCAGATGCTTGCGACCGTCATGCCCGCGGGCATGCTGTTCGTGCCGTCGATCGGCGGCATCAGCCACCACTGGACCGAGAACACCGCCGACGCCGACATCGTCACGGGCGCGCAGGTCTTTGTCGACGCCTGCCGGCGGCTCCTGGGTGGTTAGAACGACGTGCCGCCGCCGAACCTGAACTCCTGGACGATGTCGTACTTGCCCTTCGTGATCGGCACGGCATAGTCGAAGCGCAGCGCTCAACCACACCCGCCTCTGGCATGCTGGATCGTCCGCCTTCGCGGGCGATGACAGCGCGTGCTGCGGACACACCTTCGCATCCTCGCGGCCCGACGGGCGGCCCCGACGGAGCGCTCACGAATATCGTCCCGAACGCCACACGCTTCGGAACCCAGGTTGACGTCGCGCCGTTCTTGAGCACAGTCTGCGACAATTCGAGCACGCCTCGGACATAAAGGCGCGGCAATCTCAGGGCTTGTCGATCGCCACGCCCCCTGCTTCCCCGGAGTTCCCATGCATTCTGCCGACCGGCCGGCAACGCGCCTCGCGACGCGGCTCGCCTTTCTCGTCGCGGGCTTCGGCATCGCGTGCTGGGCGCCGCTGGTGCCGTTCGCAAAGACGCGGCTCGGCGTCGATGACGGCGTTCTTGGATTGCTCCTGCTCAGCCTCGGCATCGGCTCGGTCGTCGCGATGCTTCTGACCGGGGTCATGAGCGCGCGCTACGGCAGCAAGCCGATCATTATTGCGGGCGGACTCGGTCTGGCGCTGGTGCTGCCCCTGCTGGCGATCGCAAGCTCGCCGGCAACGCTGGCGCTGGCCCTGTTCGCCTTCGGCGCCGCGCTCGGCTCGATCGACGTCGCCATGAACATCCACGCGGTCGAGGTGGAGCGCGACGCGGGCCGCCCGCTGATGTCCGGCTTCCACGCGCTGTTCAGCATCGGCGGCTTCGCGGGATCCGCCTTGATGACCGCGCTGCTCTCGCTGCAACTCGGCGCGCTCGCCTGCACGCTGATCTGCTCCGTGCTGATGCTGGTCGCGACGCTGGCGGCCTGGCCGCGCCTGCTTCGTTCGGTGCAGGTGCAGGACGGACCGCTCTTCGTGCTGCCGCATGGCTCCGTGCTCCTGCTGGCGCTGCTCGGCGCCATCACTTTCCTCGTCGAGGGCGCGATGCTCGATTGGGGCGCGCTGCTCGTCATAGGCGCCGGCCTCGTCTCGGAGGCGCAAGGCGGGATCGGCTACATCGTGTTCTCGATCGCGATGACCGCGGGGCGGCTCGGCGGCGACGCTGTCGTTGCACGCATCGGGGATCGCACGACATTGTTGTGGGGAAGCCTCATCGCCGTCGCGGGCTTTGTGGTGCTGCTCACGGCGCCCGTAGCGGCGGTCGCCATCGGCGGCTTCCTGCTGATCGGCCTCGGTGCATCGAACCTCGTGCCGGTGCTGTTCCGCCGGGCGGCCAGGCAGACTGTGATGCCCACGGGGCTCGCCGTCGCCGCCATCACGACCGCAGGCTACGCGGGCATCCTCATCGGCCCCGCCGGCGTCGGCTTCGTCGCTCGGCTTGGCGGATTGCCGACAGCGTTCTGGCTGCTGGCCGTACTGATGTGTCTCGTCGCGCTGTCGGCGCGCATTGTCACGGCGGAGGGCCGCCAGACATCGCGCGTCGAGGCCTGAGCGGCCTCACAAATTGCTCAGCCCGATCGACTTGATCACCGGCGCCAGGCTTGCCGTCGTCGTATCGACAATGCGCTGGAATTTCTCGGGGCTCGAATCGCTGTCCGGCTCGATGCCCTGCGCACGGTAGCTTGCCTGAAGCGCAGGATCGGCCATCGCGACGCGCGTTGCCTGCGCGATCCGGTCGATGATCGCATCGTCGGTGTGCCTGGGCGCAAAGATGCCGAACCACCCCTCATAGCGAAGATCGGGCATGCCGGATTCGACAGCGGTCGGAATCTCCGGCGCGCCGCTCAGCCGCTTGTCGCTGGTGACCGCCAGCAGCCTGACCTTCCCGGCCTCGGCCAGTTGCTTCAACTGGTCCGACATGACGCCAATGACAAGCGAGATCTGGCCACCGGCGAGGTCGTTGGTCGCCTGCGAAATGCCCCGATACGGAACGTGGACGATGTCCAGCGCGCCTGCCTGCTGCTTGAAGGATTCGCCAACCAGATGATTGCCGGTGCCGATGCCGGGCGTACCGTAGGACAGCTTTCCCGGATTGACCTTCGCGTAGGCGATCAGCTCACGCAGATCCGTGGCAGGCACCGACGGATGGATCGCGAAAACCAGCGCAGTGCTGATCAAGCGATAGATGGCGCGAAAATCGTCGACGGAATAGCCGGGATTTTTCGAGGTCAGGGGAATGATGACCTGCGTGCTGCCGTTGCCGAGCAGCAGCGAATAGCCATCGGGCTCCTCGCGCGCGACCGTCGCAGCCCCGATCGCGCCGCCCGCGCCGCCGATATATTCCACGAAGGTCGGCCCAAGCAGCGATGACATCTTGTCCACCCAGGGACGCCCGATCTGGTCCCCCGCTCCGCCGGCTCCATACGGAAGCACGAGGCGAATGGGACGAGACGGATAGTCGGCGGCTTGTCCGCTGCGCGGGATGGCCGCCAGCGCCGCTGCGCCCGATAGCGCATGGACGAATCGTCGCCGCGAGAAGGAAGCCATGTTCGAAATTCCGGAAGTCGGTGGTCACTGTCGAGGCGGGACCGGCTCCCGAACCATCCAATCTCAGCAATCTGCTACCGCCGTCAATGCGCCATCCGGATGAGAGCACCGGTGTCATCGCCTTGTCATGTCAGCATAACCCTTTACTTCCTAAGGGTTATTTCAGCGGACCGACCGACCCAAGCCATGCGCGCAGGGCTGCCAGCTCTGCCCACTGCTTTCGGCCAGTTTACTGTACGCCTCGTTCTGTTAGACCAAAAAGTAATACATTTTGACTCCCGTGGCGGGGGCAATGGCGCGTGCCAGATCGTACCGAAGACTCGGCCATTTCCTTTGGGCCATTCCGACTATTTCCGAAGTCCCGGCTCTTGGAGAAGGAGGGCTCGCCGCTTCACGTCGGCGGCCGCGCGCTCGATATTCTGATCTTCCTCGCCGAGCGCCCCGGCGAAGTCATCGACAAGAGAGAGCTGGTCAAGCGCATCTGGGCCGACGTCAATGTCGACGAGGGCAGCCTGCGCTTCCACGTCGCGGCACTGCGCAAGGCGCTGGGCGACACCGGCAAGTCGGCCCGTTATGTCGTCAATGTGCCCGGCCGCGGCTACTGCTTTGTCGCCTCGCTCGCTCAGGCGGCCCCGCCGGCCGGTCAGCCCGCCGTGAACATCTCACCTCCCCGCTCCCTTCCCTCGCCGCTCTCCAAAATGGTCGGACGTGAGGAGATCGTCGAGAAGATATCGAACGGGCTTTCGTTGCATCGCTTCATGACGGTGGTCGGCCCCGGCGGCATCGGCAAGACCGCCGTCGCCGTCACCGTCGGACATCGCAGATCGGCGGATTTCGCTGGGCGCGTATTCTTCGTCGACTTCGGTCCGCTGAGGGATGCCAGCCACATCGCGACCACCATCGCCTCCGCACTGGGACTGACCATCAGCGCGGAGGATCCGACGCCGGCCCTGCTGACATTTCTGAAGACCGGCCCAGCCTTGCTGATCTTCGACAGCTGCGAGCATGTGCTGGATGCGCTGGCACCGCTCGTCGAGCGCATCGTTCGCGACGCACCGCAGCTTCGCGTTCTCGCTACCAGCCGCGAGTCGTTCCGGAGCGACGGCGAACGGATTTTCCGCCTGTTCCCGCTGGATTGCCCGCCGGAGCGCGAGGACCTGGGTGTCGCCGAGGTCCTCGCTTACCCCGCGGCCCAGCTCTTCGTCGAGCGCATTGCGCAGAGCTCGGGTCCGTTCCAGCTCAGTGCGGAAGAAGCGCCGCTCGTCGCGAGCATTTGCCGGCGCCTCGACGGCATCGCGCTTGCGATCGAGCTCGCGGCGGGCCGTGTCAATGCGTACGGCATTGCCGGAACGGCGTCGCTGCTCGACAGCCGCTTCTCGTTGCAGTGGCGGGGTCGGCGCACCGCCGTGCCACGACACCAGACGCTCGCGGCAGCGCTCGACTGGAGCTACGATCTGCTACCTCCCGCCGAGAGTGCCACGCTGCGACGCCTGTCGGTCTTTGCCGGGCCCTTCGCGCCGGAGGCGGCTGCCGCGGTGGCCGCCGTCGACGGCCTTGGCGCGTCCGAAACGCTGGAGGCGATCGACAGCCTCGTCACCAAATCGCTGATCTCGCCATCCGGCTCGCGAACGCTGCGCTATCGCCTGCTCGACACCACACGCACCTATGCGCATGGAAAGCTAAACGAGCTCGGTGAGACCAGTCAGTTCGCGCGGCGCCATGCAGAGCATTTTCGCGACTTCTTCGAGCGCGCGGAGGCCGATACATCGACGCCGCTGCCGGAATGGCTGAGCATCTATGGCGCGGAGCTGGACAATGTGCGCGCCGCATTGAACTGGGCCTTCGGGCCCGACGGCGACGCCGCACTCGGGATCGCGCTGACGGCGGCTGCCGTCACGCTGTGGGTCCGCCTGTCCCTGTTCGCCGAATGCCGCGAGCGCGCCAAGACGGCGCTCACCGCGCTCGGCGACAGCGGCGGCGACGATCGCATTCGCATGCAACTCCTGTCGGCGCTCGGCTGGTCGCTGATGTATGGCGAGGGCCGCGCCCGCGAGGCGCGTCCGATCCTCGAGACGACCCTGGAGCTGGCTGACAGGCTCGACGACAAGGACTTCCGGCTGCGCGCGCTCTGGGGCTTGTGCATCGACCAGTTCAACAACGGACAGTTCGGCAGGGCCCGCGCGCTCGCCGACCGGTTTGCGAATGCAGCGGCGAACTCGTCGGACAGGACCGATCTCATGCTGGGCGACCGGCTGATGGCGGTGGCGCTGCATTATCTCGGCGATCAGAACGACGCGCGGCTGCGCATCGAGCGCGTGAACGCGTCGCTGCATGTGCTGGCGGAAAAGCCGAAGATCTTCCCGCTCGACCTCAGGATATCGACGCAATATTTCCGGGCCCGCATCCTGTGGCTTCAGGGCCTCGCCGATCAGGCTCAGGCGCTCGCCGCCCGAAACATCGAGGAAGGCCGTGCCAACGGCCACGCGCTGACTTTCTGCAGCGTGCTGGGGCAAGCCGCCTGCCCGATCGCCTTCTGGTCCGGCGATTTCGAAGCCGCGGAGCGCCACGGCGCCGAGCTGCTCGAACACACCGAGCGCCACGCCATCCGGCTGTGGGGCCTGTGGGCACGGGCCTTCAACGCGGCGGTCGTCGTAAGGCGTGGCGACGTCGCGACCGGCCTGCCGCTGCTGCGCGAAGAGCTCAATCGCGCCGGCGATGCGCGTTTCCTGCCGCGCTTTCTTCCGCTGCTCGGCGAGCTCGCCGCGTGTTCCGGCGAGGCCCACCAGATCGACCGTGGCCTCGACGTGATCGAGGACGTCCTGACCCGCTGCAACGACCGGCAGGAGCTGTGGTACCTGCCGGAACTGATCCGCATCAAGGGCGAATTATTGCTCAAGAGCCCGCGGCATGCGGGGGACGCCGAGGCGCGCTTTCGCGAGGCCATGGACATTGCCAGCCAGCAGGGCGCGCGATTCTGGGAGCTGCGCGGTGCGATCAGCCTCGCGCGGTTCATGATCGGAGCCGGCCAGAATGCCGAGGCCCTGGCAATTCTCGAACGTGCATGCGGGCCGTTCAGCGAGGGCGCCGGCATCGCCGATATCCGCAGCGCGCGCAATTTGATCGCGCAACTCCGGACTTGACGAGGCCGGCCGAAGGCCTTCGGCCTTCGTACCGCGCCGCTCGCTTCATCCTGCCCGCGGAATGAATCCGGGCACGCCGGTCTCGACCACTGTGTTGAACCGGACATTCGTCGTGATGTGATCCCGCATCTCCCGCATGGCGTCTTCAGGCAGCGTCGAAATATCGAAGTTCTCCTCGATACGCCGAGGATTGGTCGAGGTCGTCAGGAAAGCCGTGCCGCGCTGGACGGCCCAGGCCAGGGCGACTTGAGCCGGCGTCTTGTGCAGGCGTTCCGCGATGGCAGTGATCACGGGGTCAGCGAGGAGATTCGGCTTCATGGCGTGTCCCAGCGCGGCAAACGCCTGCAGGACAATTCCATGCTCCCGACAGAAGTCGAGCAGCTCCCATTCGGGCAGGTACGGATGCGATTCGACCTGCACCATGGCAGGCCTGATCCGCGCGACCTCGACGATCTCGCGCAGCTTCTCCAAGGTGATGTCCGACAAGCCGATCGACTTGCAGTGCCCCTCGTCGACGAGGCGCTCCAGCGCCCCCCATGTCTCCGCCAGCGTCACGCCTGAATCATAGATCACATGGCCGCTCGCATCCCTCGGGTCCTGCTCGTCGCCGGGTTGAAAGGCGAAGGGCGTATGGATGATGTAGCAGTCGATCTCGTCGAGTTGCAGCCGCCGGCGACTGGCGTCGAAGGCAGGCCTGACCCGCTCCGGCCGATGATTGGTGTTCCATAGCTTCGTCGTAACGAACAGGTCCTGGCGACGAAGCGTGCCCGCCCTGAACGCATCCTGTAGCGCGTCGCCGACGGCCGCTTCGTTGCGATAGCGCTCGGCACAATCGAGATGTCGAAATCCGGCCTCCAATGCAGCCCTGGTGGCCTGCCTGGTCACGTGCGGATCCGGAATGAGCGTGCCAAATCCGACTGCGGGAATCGTCACGGCCTCATGCGTGGGAATTCTCGTGTAACGAAGTGAATCGGAGGTCGTCATGGTGATACTCCTTGTTGACTGCTAGCCGCCCGATGCGGACGAAGCGATCGAGGTTGCGGACACAACGTCATTTCACGACTCTCCGGCGTTAGCCGGCGGGACGCGGCCTACGAAGAAAGAACACCAGCGGGATCACGACGAGCATGGCGAACATCAGGATCTCGAACTGATCAATGACCGCGACCGTGGCCGCCTGGCGCGTGACCATGCCGTTGAGGGCGGCAAGACCTGGCTTCCCGATCGGGCCCGTGACATTCGCCGCGACACGATAAGCCGTGAGATGCTTGGCGAGCGCGATATGCACGGCCTGGGTGTTAGCATAGAAGAACAGCTGGACCACCGCGATGCCGATGGTGCTGCCGTAAAGGCGCGACAGGTTGATCAGCGCACTGCCTTCAGGGCGAAGCTTCGGATCGAGCGTTCCGAACGCGGCCCTCACGAGCGCCGGCAACAACATGCCGAGACCGGCGCCCTGGAGGAAACCCGCTTCGACGACCGGCCGCCAATCCATCGCCGGCGAATAGCCGAGCATCAGCCAGTTGGCATAGACCACCAGCGCCATGCCCCCCATGAGGAACGGCCGGTAATCGACCTGCCCCGGAACCAGGCTGGTCAGCACCAGCGCTCCCACCAGCGCCACGCCGCGCGGAATGCTCATGTAGCCGGTGGTGTCGACTGGGTAGTTGAGCAACTCCTCCAGCATCGGGGACGTCAACGCCAATGTCGGCAGCAGGACGAAGCCGAGCGCGAAGGAGATCACCGTCGAGAGAACGAGATTGCGATCCCTGAACAGCGCCGTGCGGAGAAAATGTTCCTTCTTCGTCAGAACGTGCACAATGAAGAGATAGAAGGCCAGGACCGAGGCGATCGCTTCGACCCAGATCTCCGTCGAGGCGAACCATTCGAGGCGCTCGCCGCGATCCAGAAGCATCTGCAGCCCGATCATGCCGGCGGAGAAGGTCGTCAGGCCGAAGACATCGAAGGGCTGGCTCCGCTCTGCCCGCTTCTCGCCCAGCGACAGGGCCATCGTCAGGGCGATGAAGGCCGTCATGGGCAGGCTGACATAGAAGATCGACGGCCAGCCGTAATATTCGCTGAGCCAGCCACCAAGAGCGGGACCGGTGCTGATGCCGAGCAGCGAGCAGACCGTCAATGCCAGGCCCATGCGCGCTTGCCGCGCCGCTGGCGTCGCCTCCAGCAGAATCGCCAATGAGAGCGGCGCAAGTGGTCCGCTCGCCGCGCCCTGGAGAATCCGCGCCAGCACGAACTGGATCGACGTCGTCGCGAGCGTGTCGAGGACAAGACCAAGCGTGAAGACGGCAAGGGCTGCCTGATAGACCGCCTTGCGGCCATAGCGTCCCGCGAGCCATTGCGTGACCGACATGGTCACGGCGCTTGCAGCGATATACGAGGAGAACACCCAGCCGACCTCGTCATTGGCCATCGAGAGCGTGGCCTGGATGTGCGGCAGCGCGGCGTTCGGGATCGAAATGTTGACGGCCTGCATGTAAGTCGCCATCAGGGCGGCCGCCGAGATTGCATGATGACCGCCGGTCGCGGTCGATGGGAGGGGCGTGCTCATTTGCCCTCCGTCGCAAGCGCAGGCTGGAGCAGATGCAACCAGTTGCGACGATGGCCGGTGTCGACCCGCGCCGTCACGCTGATGCCGGAGAACAGTGGCCGGGTCGAATCGGGATCGTCGAGTTCGAGGCGCACCGGCAGTCGCTGGACGACCTTGACCCAGTTTCCGGTCGCATTCTCCGGTGGCAGGATCGAGAAGTCCGACCCGGTGCCGGGACTCATGCTGACGATATGCGCCTTGAATTTTCGATCCGGATAGGCGTCGACGTCGATCGTCGCCTCCTGGCCCGGCCGCATGTGGATCAGGCCCGTCTCACGAAAATTCGCCTCGATCCAGACGTCCCGGCTCGACATCAGTGAGAACGTGGGCGCGCCTGCGTTGACGAAACCGCCGATCTGCAGATCGTCGACCTTGGTCACGATACCGTCGTCGGGCGCTCTCACCGTGGCGTAGGAGAGATCGAGCCGCGCGCGATCGAGCTGCGCCCTGGCCGCGCGGACTGTCGGATGGCGGTCGACGTCGATGTCGGGGTCGCCGTTGAGCGCGACGACCGTATTGGCGATCTGCTGTTCGATCGATGCCATCCGATGGCGCGCGACCTTGAGATCGGTCTCGGCCCGCTCGTAGACCGCACGCGGCGTGAAGTCGGAGGCGACCAGCATCCTCTTGCGGTCGAACTCGCGCTCGTCGAAAGAGGCCGAATCCTTCGCCGATTGCAGCTCCGCCTGCTGCTGGCGGTAGGTCGCCTTGAGGGAGTCGATCTGGAGCCGCGCGCTGCCGAGCCGGGCCTCGGCTTGATCGACGGCGATCTGGTAGGGCTCCGGATCAATTCGAAACAGGACCTGGCCCTGCCGAACGCGCTCATTGTCGCGCACGGCGATCTCGACCGCCTGGCCCGACACCCGCGCGTTGATGGTGACCTTCGCCGCGCGTACGAACGCATCGTCGGTCGAGACGTATTGTTCCCGCGCCAGATACATGAAGGCGCCGAACACGGCAGCCGCGGCCGGCACCGCGAGCATCAGGGGCCGGCGCAGCCGCCTGGCAAGATCCGCTCCGAACAACGGCGCAGCAGCCTCGCTCCCGCGGAAGCTGCGATCGCCCAGCCAGCCGGCGATTGGCGCAAAGTTCAAACCCATCGTCCTCGTCCCTATCTCATTTACTAACGTTCGTTACAAATATTGTACCCCGATGCGGCGATCAAGCCGCGCGGCCATTGATTTTTATAACGACCCATACAAATATATGTGTGGAACATGGCAACCAGGTTCGGACGACATGGCACGGAAAAAGAGCGAGACGGGGCCGGCGCGCCGGGGACGGCCGCCCGCCTACGACACTGAGACGGCCCTCAAGCGGGCCACGGAAACGTTCTGGAGGACGGGCTATTCCGGCACGTCCCTGGACAAGGTCGCGGCCGCGACCGGTATGAGTCCACCGAGCCTCTACGCGGTGTTCGGCAATAAGCACGCGCTCTATCTCGAGGCGTTGGCGCGCTATTGGGAGATCAGCCTCGCGGCAACGCGCGAGGCTCTCGCAGGGGACCATCCCCTGGACGAAGCGCTGATGCAGGCCTATGACGCGGCGCTGTCGATCTACTTTTCCGGCAAGGGATCAGCGCGCGGCTGCTTCGTGGTCGGTACCGCGGTGACCGAAGTCGCCGAGGATGCGGCGATCCGGAGCAGCGTTGCCACGGGACTGCGGACGATCGATGCCGATTTCGAGGCCCGCTTTCGCCTGGCGCAGGACAAGGGCGAGCTGGATCGCGAGGCCGATCCGGCTGCACTTGCGATCCTTGCCGCCGCCACGATGCAGACGATCGCCATCCGCGCCCGGGCCGGCGCACGCCGCGCCGATCTGAGGGAGATTGCCCGCAAGGCGGTGACCGTGATCTGCCGATGCCGGCCGGAGGCGCATTGAGCCGCGAGGAATTCTCGTGATCGTACGATGAGGGGAGTTCGCACATTTGCACTCCTCGTCAAAAGGCCCTCGGCGGCCGTACGCGACAATCCGCCTAGCCTCCCGCGGCAGCCGCGCGCCTTGGCAGCTTCCAGTCGGGCCGGATGAAGTGGCAGGTGTAGCCATCGGGATAGCGCTCGAGATAATCTTGGTGCTCCGGCTCGGCTTCCCAGAACTCCGCTGCGGGTGCAACCTCGGTCACCACCTTGCCGGGCCAGAGACCTGACGCCTCGACATCGGCGATGGTGTCTTCGGCGACTCTCTTCTGCTCGTCACTAGTATAGAAAATTGCCGAGCGGTAGCTCGTGCCCCGATCATTGCCCTGGCGATTGAGCGTGGTGGGATCGTGAATCTGGAAGAAGAACTCCAGCATGGTCCGGAAGCTCGTCTTGGCGGGATTGAAGATGATCTCGATCGCCTCGGCGTGGCCCTCGTGATTGCGATAGGTGGCGTTCTTCACATGCCCGCCAGTGTAACCGACACGGGTGGAGATCACCCCCGGTTGCCTGCGGATCAGAACCTGCATGCCCCAGAAGCAGCCTCCGGCCAAAACTGCGCGCTCTGTCGTCATCTGATGCTCCATTCGTTTCGTCGAGATACTCAGCGCTTGTCCGCTGCCGGATGCAAGCGCGGGTCATCATGGTCGTCGTGATATTCGAGGCCCAGCGGCCCGATGGCGGAGACCTGTGTGACGTATTCGCCGGACTTCGCCCAGTGAAAATGCCAGGTTTCACCGGGCAGCACGATGACGCTGCCCGGCGGATAGGCTTTCACCTGGTCGCCATCAAAACGCTCGCCGAGCCCGATGTAGAATACACCCGACATGACCGTGTAGATGCGATCTTCCGGATGCTTGTGCGGCATCAGTTTTGTGCCCCCGGGCACCTTCACCCGGACCACGTAAGGTCCGGGTTCGCTGGGATGGCCGACCATCACGGCCAGCCGCGCGCCCGGCGGGAACGCGGGGAACGGTTGCCATGCGATGTCCTCGGGCAAAATCGCCCGGAACCTGTCTTCATCCGGCTGATGCTGGCGAGGCAGATCTTGGCGAGGCAGATCTTGGCGAGGCAGATCTTGAAGAGACATGGCACCGCTCCCTGTGTTCAATCAGGTCAATTTGGCGTCGAGCGAGATCGCGGCGTTGAGCACCTTCGACACCGGACAGTTCTTCTCGGCCTCGCCGGCGATCTTGGCGAAACCTGCGTCGTCAAGGTTCGGCACCTTGGCGCGGAGGGTCAGTGCCGACTTGCTGATCTTGAAGCCCTTGCCTTCCGGCTCGAGCGTGATGGCGGCTTCCGTCGACAGCTCGTCCGGCGTGAAGCCGGCGAGCTGAAGGCCGAAGGCCAGCGCCATGGTAAAGCAACCGGCATGGGCCGCCGCGATCAACTCCTCGGGATTGGTGCCCTTCTCGCTCTCGAAGCGGGTCTTGAACGAATAGGGCGTCCCGGCGAGCACGCCGGATTCGCTCGACAGATGGCCGGTGCCGTCGCGACCGGTGCCCTTCCAGACTGCTGTTGCCTTGCGGATCATCTCAATTCTCCTTGCTGGTCTTCAGGTTGGTTTTTAGCACCGGCGCTCGGTAGCGGAGGAAAGCGACATTGGCACGACCGCCTGTCACCCCTCCAACCGGCCGAACGCCGCAGCGGTTCCGTTAACTCCCGATTTGTCCGACGTGGAAGCCGAGCCGGTTCTCGACGTCGCCGGCGCGGTGGAAACCGCGCGCCATCAGCGCCTTGATACGGGTCTGGCTGGCGGGACGGCCGAGCGCGGCCAGGAACGCGTCCCACTCCGGCTTGATCTCGTCATCCGGCGGCAGGCTCGCAACATCGACGAGACGCTTGGTCTCGGCGATGGCCTCCTTGTCGAACGACGCGATGCGCATGGCGAGCGCCTCGACGAAGCCGTCGAGCTCCGCATCCGGCAGCGAACGGTTCACGTAGCCGTAACGCTCGGCGAGATCGCCGTGGATGTCGTCGGCACCGAGCAAAACTTCGAGCGCACGGCCTCGGCCCATCAGCCGCGGCAACCGGGCCATCGGTCCGCCGCCGGGCACAAGTCCCGCGCCGACCTCCCATTGCGACAGGATCGCCTTCTCGCGGCTGGCAAAGCGCATGTCGCTCGCCAGCGCGAGCTCGCTGCCGACCCCGGTCGCACGGCCCCGGATCGAGGCGATGGAGACGACCGGCGCGCGGCTGAGGCGCACCAGCATGTCCGGCAGCGCCTGCAGGCCGGTCGGCCCCGGCGGAACGCCGAGAGAGTCCTCCAGCGGCGCCAGGAAGTCGTAATGCGTGATGAAGAAGCCTTCGACGGCGCTGTCGAATACGACGACCTTCACGTCAGGATCGGTCTCAATCGCGGTGATGATGTCGTTGAGCAGCGGAAGGTGCTTTGGGCCGAAGATGTTCACCGGCGGCATGTCGAAGGTGACGCGCCAGTATGTCGGCAGGCGACGCTCCAGGCGAATGTCCTCGGTGGTGAAGATCTGTACGGGGCGGCTCATTGTTGGCACTCCTGATATGTGTGTTCGGAAAAGGGACGCACGGCAGCGCGTGTCCCCTGCTCGGTTCAGATCGACTGGCGCAGCGGGCGGAACGCGGTGCGCATTTCCGCAGAGAACAGCGCGGGCTGCTCCCAGGCCGCGAAGTGGCCGCCCTTGTCGAGGCGGTTGTAGTGCATCAGCTTGGGATAGGCCTTCTCGGCCCAGCTGCGCGGCGCGGCATAGATCTCGTCAGGGAACACGCTGACGGCGACCGGGATCTTGATGTGCTTGGGCTCGAAGAACACCAGCTTGTTCTCCCAGTAGAGCCGCGCCGACGACACCGCGGTGTTCGTGAGCCAGTAGAGCGTGATGTTGTCGATCACGTCGTCCCGCGACAGGCCTTCGGTCTTGCCGTCGAACACCCGCGCAATCATCGCAGCACTGCGTGCGTCGTGATCAAGCATCCAGGATGCAAGACCGGCCGGCGAGTCCACGAGGCCATAGAGCGTCTGCGGCCGGTTCGACATCTCGATCGCGTAACCGAGGCCGTGCTTGTAGAAATCGTCGAGCTGGTCGTAGGCAATGCGCTCGTCGGCCGAGAGGTTTGACGGCCGTGTCCCACCGGGCTGAAGCGCTTTGGCGATGTCGTCGGGAACGGTGGCGGGCATGTTGGTGTGAATGCCGAGCAGTTCCGGCGGTGCGATCACCGCCATCTGCTCGGTGACGGCATTGCCCCAATCGCCGCCCTGCGCCACGTAGCGGTTGTAGCCGAGGCGCTTCATCAGCACGATCCAGGCGCGCGCGATGCGCTGGGGATCCCAGCCGAGCTCCGTCGGCTTGCCGGAGAAGCCGTGGCCCGGAAGCGAGGGGATCACCAGGTCGAATGCATCCGCAGCCTTAGCACCATGCGCGGTGGGGTCGGTGAGCGGGCCGACGATCTTCATCTGTTCGATGATCGAGCCCGGCCAGCCATGCGTGACGACCATCGGCAGCGCGTTCTCGTGGCGGGAGCGGATGTGAATGAAGTGGATGTCGATGCCGTCGACCTCGGTGACGAATTGCGGCAAGGCGTTCAGCCGCGCCTCCATCTTGCGCCAGTCGTAGTCGTTCTGCCAGTACCGCACGAGTTGCTGAAGCGTCGTGAGCTGCACGCCCTGCGATTGGTCGGCGACGATCTCGCGATCGGGCCAGCGTGTCGCTGCGAGGCGGCGGCGGAGGTCAAGTAGATCTTCCTCGGGCACGCTGACGCGGAACGGCCGGATGGCGCCGCTTGCGGCGGCCTTCGCCGGACGCAGCGGCAGCAGGCTCGCCACGCTGGCAGCGACCGCGGTCATTGCGGCCTGGCTCAGCAATTGACGGCGGTCGGGATTGAGAATCTCGGCTCGTGCTTGCGTTGTCATGTCGGATCTCCCTTGCTTTGGTCGGTGACGCCAACCGAATTCAAAATCGACGCGTCGGCTCGTCGTGAAGAGAGATTGGCGCAGGTCCTGGCAATTAGCTCGTTATCGGTTGTTAGGCTGCGTTAGCCGTTGCGAGTCCGCGGGGTGCAAGAGAGCGAGCGACGATGACGATGCGCGCGATGCAGAAGCGACACGGCGCGCGACGAGTTCAATCGGCGCGCGCCCTGTCTATGAATTCAGGAGATAGGTTCATTACAACTCAGGAGGGCAGCGGTTGACCGGCTTGCTCGCGGACGATGTAGTCGGCGTACCAGTCCGCCCAGTTCTCGTCGTGTCCGCCGATGCGCTTCTCGTGCTCACCATGCGCGACCGCGGCACGTCGCAGGGTTGCGGCCAGATCGGCCGTTGAGGCAAACGTCGTGCCGTCCCCCTCGATGCGTCCAGGCAGTCGCGTCGTAACCTCCTGGAACAGCCAGCCATTGCCGTCGGGATCGCTGAACGAGGCAAACGAGCTGTAGCTGCCGCGCTTCGGGTCAACACCGCTGACCCGGACGCTACCGAACAGATACGGCTCGTCCGGACCGGCGTGAACGTCGCCCGCACCATGGAATGGTGCGCTCACCGCGATGCCGCGGTCGAATAGATCCTGTCGCGCCGCCGCCAGATCGGAGACGATCAGGTACAGTCCGCGCGCCGAACCGGGCGCTGCCGGTGTGACGTTCTTGCCGAAGATCACAGAACAGGCCGAACCCGGTGGCGTGAACTGGATCACGCGCCATTCGTCACCTGAGGCAAAATCGGCGTCCAATCGCCAGCCGAGGCGCGTGTAGAACGCCTTGGCGCGGTCGACATCCGACACGGGGATGACGACGACCTCGAGCTTCAGGTCAACGCTACGCGATGTCGATGACGTGTTCAGAGACCTCGCCGCGGCGTCGCGGTCCATTTCGGTGGTGGCCATGTCGAACTCCCTGAGTTGAAATTGAAGCGAGCTTCAAGTGGCAGTTGGCATCACGATCGTCACGCGTGTGCCGCCCTGGCTCGCCTCGCCCTGCAACCGCGCGTCGATACTGCGTGCGAGCCCTTCAAGGATGCGGCTGCCGGTGCCCTGAAGCGGACCGGTCGCGCCGATGCCGTTGTCAGCCACCGTACAGAGCCAGGCGCCGTCGCGGTTGGCCATTTCGATGCGGATCAGCGCATCGTTCTTGTTCGGGAAGGCATGTTTGGCGGCATTCGTGACCAGTTCCGTCAGCATCAACGCCAGCCGATGACACTGCGATGCCGGCAGCGCCCCGCTCTCGATCGCTGCCTCGCAGCAGATGCCGGCCGGTTCCAGCACTGCCTCGGAGAGCGCCTCGCACAGGTTTTCGAAGAAGGCCTCGACGGAGACGGCGGACAGGCTGTCGCTGTCGGACAAGAGTTGATAGAGCCTGCCGAACGCGACGATGCGCTGCTCGAACCGGTCCACCGCGCCCGACATGTCCCTGGTGCCCGGCCGCGAGAAGTCGCGGCGGACTGACGCACCCAGCAGCGTCAGCGTGTTCTTCATCCGATGGTGGGATTCCCGCAGCACGAGTTCCCAGTCACGCGACTGATCATCAAGGCTGGCAATGTGCTGAGATCGGACGAACTGGTCGTTCGTCTCCAAGCCGATAGTGGACATGATAGCCTCCCCGTTGGACCTAGGACCTAGCTCGAAGCCTATACTGGATGCGCCGCGCGCGTTTTGCTCGTTAGACGTTGCAAGATTTTGTTATGATCGGCGGCATCACAAGCCAGACTGTCCTCTCGATGGTCAAGCACGCTGACGGGTCGTCCCGATCGCTTCCCAAGCCGCTCGCGTTTAAACGAAATTTGTCACGCATCATCCCGGTGCGGCCGGCTGATTTGCCGCGCGATTTCGCCACTTTCGACCAGTTTACTCATGACCTCGTTCTGCTAGATGAGGATGCGGACAACAGCCCCTTCACTGGATTCATTGGCGCGTGGTGGACACTAACGACCAGGATGCGGCGATTTCCTTCGGGCCATTCCGGCTGTACGCAAGGTCGCGCCTGCTCGAGAAGGACGGCGCTCCGCTTCACCTCGGCGGCCGCGCACTCGACATCCTCATTTTTCTCGTCGAACGCGCCGGCGAGGTCATCGACAAGCGTGAGTTGATCAAGCGCGTCTGGGCCGACGTGACGGTCGATGAAGGCAGCCTGCGCTTCCACATCACGACACTACGCAAGGCCTTGGGGGATGCCGGCGAAGGCTCCCGCTATGTCGTCAACGTGCCCGGCCGTGGCTATTGCTTCGCGGGCCCGCTGGTCCGGTCCGAATCGTCGGAGACGCGGACAGGCCCGGCCGTCCCGTCGCCTCACATACTCCCCCCGCCGCTTGCCAGGATGATCGGACGAGACGACGCGGTCGAGCGGATTTCCACCGAGCTTGCGCAGCATCGCTTCGTGACAATTGTCGGCCCCGGCGGAGTTGGCAAGACTTCCGTCGCGCTCGCCGTCGCGCATCGCGAGCTCCAGGCCTTTGACGGTCAGGTCGACTTCGTTGATTTCGGCGCGCTGACGGATGCCAGGCTCGTTCCAAGCACCATCGCCACCACGCTCGGCCTGACCGTCAATTCCGAGGACCCGATGCCGGGCCTGCTGACGGTGCTGCGCAACCGTCGGATGCTGCTGATCTTCGACAGCTGCGAGCACATCATCGACGAGCTCGCGCCCCTGGCCGAGCACATCGTCCAGGAAGCGCCCGAGCTGCATATTCTCGCCACCAGCCGCGAATCCTTTCGCACCGAAGGCGAACGCGTCCACCGGTTGTTTCCGCTGGACTGCCCGCCCCAGCGTGACGGGCTCGGCATCGCCGAGATCCTTGCCTATCCCGCAAGCCAGCTCTTCGTGGAACGCATTGCCGAGAGCCTGGGCGAATTCGAACTGAGCGAGGAGGATGCACCGCTTGTCGCCGAGATCTGCCGGCGACTGGACGGCATCGCGCTCGCGATCGAGCTCGCCGCCGGACGCGTGAACGCCTATGGAATTGCCGGGACCGCCTCACTGCTCGACAGCCGCTTCTCGCTGCTGTGGCGGGGACGCCGCACCGCGATCCCGCGGCACCAGACCCTGAGCGCCGCGCTCGCCTGGAGCTATGATCTGTTGCCGGCAGCCGAAAGCGCGACGCTGCGCGGTTTGTCGGTGTTCGTCGGGCCATTCACGATGGAGGCCGCGCTCGCCGTTGCGTTCAGCCAGGGCATCAGCGAGCCCGAGGCGGTCGAGGCCATCTCGAACCTGCTCTCCAAATCGCTGATCGCAACCTCACCTGCGGAGCGGCGGCTGCGCTATCGTCTGCTCGACACCACCCGCGCCTTCGTCGGCGCGAAGCTCGTCGAGAACGGCGAAGCGCCCCGTGTCGCGCGCGCTCACGCCGAATATTTCCGCGACTTCCTGCGCGACATCGCGCTCAAATCCACGGGCATGCAGACCGCGGGCGGCTTCCTTCCCTATGCCGACCATTTGCCCAATGTCAGGGCCGCGCTGACCTGGAGCTTTTCGGATAGCGCCGACCGGACGATCGGCGTGGATCTGGCGGCTTCGGCGGCCCAGTTTTTCCTCGAACTGACATTGCTGACGGAGTGCTATCGCTGGACGCAGCAGGCGCTGGTCTCTCTCGATAGGAATTCGATCGACCGCCGCCAGGAGATGACGCTGCAGGCCGCGTTCGGCGTCTCCGTGATGTTCACGCAGGGCAATACCGAGGCGGTCCGGTCGGCGTTCACGCGCAGTCTTCAGCTTGCGCGGGATCTCGAGGATCTGCACTGGCAGCTCTGGCTGCTGCGCGGATTGCACATCTACCTGACCAGGGTCGGGGATTTTCACGGCGCGCTCGGCACCGGCGAGCAGGGCGAGAGCGTTGCGCGCAAGCTGAATGATCCGGCCGCCGCGCTGAACGTGGAATGGATGCTGGGCGTCGCGCACCATTTGATCGGCAATCAGGACAAGGCCGTGCAGTTCTGCGAGAGCGCGATGGTGCACAATCCCGGCTCGCAGCGGCTGAACATCGGGCATCTCGGTTATGACGACCGCATCGTCGCGCTGGTCGCGCTGGCGCGCGGGCTCTGGCTCACCGGCCGGCCCGATCGCGCGATCGAGGCGGCGAGATACACCGTTCGCGAGGCCGAACTGCTCGAACAACCGCTCACCCTCGGCATCTCCCTGATCTGGACGATCTACGTGTCCCTCTGGGTCGGCGACTGGGCCAATGCCGAAATCCTGATCGAGCGGCTGATCGACCATTCGGCGCGGCACTTCCTTGGTCCCTATCACGCCGTCGGCATCGGCCAGAAGGGCGAGCTCATGCTTCGCCGCGGCGACATCGCCGGCGGGATCGAGCATCTTCGCCGCAGCCAGGCCACGCTGTACGCGACGCGGCACCGGATCATGACGACGGTGTTTGCGACGGCGCTGGCGGAGGGCCTCGTTGCGGAGAACCAGCCGGACGAGGCCCTGCGCACGATCAATGAGGCCATTACGCAGATTCCAGATCATGGCGAATCCTTCGACATGCCGGAGATGCTCCGGGTCAAGGGCGACATCCTCGTCCGGTCGGGAAACACCGCGGAGGCCGAGCGCTGCTTCCGGAAATCGCTTGATCTGTCGCGCCGGCAATGCGCGCTCGGCTGGGAGCTGCGGGGGGCGATCAGCCTCGGCCGGGTCTGGCGCCAGGCCGGACAAGCGGGCGAAGCACGCGCCCTGCTCGCCCCGCTCGTCGCGCGATACCAGGAAGGCCTCGAGACCCGCGATCTCGTGGCCGCCAGGGAGCTCCTGAGCGCGCTGAATTGACAGTATCTTCAACGGGATACCGCCGAAGCACCTGCTCGCAAGTCCTAACAACTTCTAACACGCCAAGCCGCATCCGCCCCGCCATGGTGGTGGCACTTCACGGTGGATATGGCGGGATATGGCGCTTCTTGACGATGTAATTGATGCCAGCGGCGGTATGGCCCGCTGGAATAGCTTGAACCGATTCACGCTCCACCTTTCCGTCGGCGGCTCGTTGTTCTCCAGCGCCGGACATGCCAGCGAATTCAAGGACGTGACGGCGGAGGGCTCGACCCGCGCCCAGTCGGTCCGCTTCACCGGCATCACCGGGGGTGAACACTCCGGCTGCTTTCAGCCCGACGCGATCACGATCGAGAGCCTCGAGGGTGAGGTCCTGCGCACCTGGGATAACCCGAGCCTTGCATTTCCCGAGACCGGCTCTCCTGCGCTCGCGGACGAACTGCACCTCGTCTTCTTCTGCGGCGTTGCGATCTGGAATTATCTGACCAACCTATTTCTGCTCGCCCATCCCGACGTCGTCACGGAGGAGCTTCCGCCGTGGCGCGAAACCGCTGACACGTGGCGGCGGCTGCGCGCGCAGTTCCCGCCGAACCTGATCACGCTCGCGCCCGAGCAGATCTTCTACTTCGACGAGAACGCCCTGCAACGGCGGACGGATCACGATCTGTTCGGAAACAAGGTCGCACATTATTCCTGGGCCCATGACAGCTTCGGCGGCATCGTCGTGCCGACATTGCGGCGTGTGCAGACGCTGCGGCCTGATGGAAGCGTGATCGCCAGGCCCGTGCTGATGGACGTCGAGATCTTCGACGCCGTGTTCGAGTAGCGGTGGCGACGCGCGAGAGCGAGAACCCTTCACTGCTCTCAACGCCTAACAATACATAACGAGCTAACAGGCGGCCTTGGGTGCAACATTGGGCTCACGAGCAACGAACAAGTGTCGTGCTCGAACGAGACCGAGGCCGGCGCACCTCCACCACGAGGGAATGCGTCATTGCAGCGAACGCACTCAAGGAGATCGTCATGAAGATTCTTATGGTTATCACCTCCCACGACCAGCTCGGCAACACCGGACGCAAGACCGGGTTCTGGCTCGAGGAGCTCGCCGCCCCCTACTACGTGTTCAGGGATTCCGGCGCGGAGATCACACTGGCTTCGCCCAAGGGCGGCCGGCCGCCACTCGATCCCAAGAGCAACGAGCCCGAGTTCCGCACTGACCTGACACTGCGCTTCGAGGCGGACGCTGCCGCTGAAGCCCAGCTCGACAAGACGGTGCGCCTCGACAGCGTCAAGCAGGAAGACTTCGACACGCTGTTCTATCCCGGCGGTCACGGCCCGATGTGGGACCTCGCCGAAGACAAGGACTCGGTCAAGCTGATCGAATCCTTCCTCGCCGCCGGCAAGACCATCGCGGTGGTGTGTCACTCGACCGGTGCGCTGCGCCACGTCAAGACGCCCGATGGCAAGCCTCTGGTCGAGGGCAAGGAAGTGACCGGCTTCACCAATGGTGAGGAAGAGGACGTGGGCCTGACCCATGTCGTGCCGTTCCTCGTCGAGGACGAGATGTTGAAGCTCGGCGCGGTCTTCTCGAAAACGGCGAACTGGGGCGTTCACGTCGTCAGCGCGGGCCAGCTCATCACGGGACAGAATCCGCACTCCTCCGGCCCGGCCGCGCAGACGCTGCTCGCCGCCCTGGCCAAGAAGGCGAAGTCGGCCGCGTAAGTCAGACTCGCATCGGGGCGGTGCTCATCAATGAGCACCGCCCCGGCACAATCAAATCGATGACCGACGCAACTCTGTCGCCAACCGGCGTTCGGAGAGGGATGACGCGCGACAAGATGAACCCGGCCACATGTCGGCCCGAGAGCTGGAGAAGAGGACACAATCATGGATTTGCTTGCCTACACCAAGACGATCGCAGAACGCATTGAAGCGGAGGCTGCACGCGCCAAGGTTCCTGTCGCCGTTTGCATCATCGATGTTCACGGCAACATCATTCTCAAGCACCGCATGAACGGGGCGCCGACCTTCTCGCTCGAACTGTCGGAGCGGAAGGCCTATACGTCGGCGCTGGTAGGGCTTCGCACGGCGGAACTCTCTCCGATGGTACAGCCCGGACAGGCCCTGTTTCCCTTGATGGGAGTTGCGGGCGGACGGTTCTGCTCGATGGGCGGCGGCGCCCCGCTGCACATCGACGGACAGTTCGTCGCCGGCGTCGGCATCAGCGGCGGCACCGTCGAGCAGGACGTCGAGATCCTCGAAGCCGGGCTTCGCGAACCCGCGGTCGCAGCCGCGATCGACATGAAACTCGAGGTCGTCGTCCTCCCGGTTTCTGACGTCGAGCGCGCCAAGCGCTTTTATGCCGATCTCGGCTGGCGGCTCGACATCGACTACCAGGGCGAGGACAACTATCGCGTCATCCAGTTCACGCCGCCCGGCTCCGGATGTTCGGTGATCTTCGGCGGCAACCTCACCACAGTCCCGCCCGGCTCCGTGAAGGGGCTCCATCTCATCGTGTCCGACATCGAGGCCGCATGTGACGATCTGCGCCGCCGCGGCATCGCCGTCAGCGAGCCGTTCCACGATCCCGGCGGCATCTTCCAGCATGCCGACGCGAACGAGCTTGCTGCCGGCCCCAATCCGCAGCGGAAGAGCTATGCTTCCTACGCCTCGTTCAGCGATCCCGATGGCAATGGCTGGGTGTTCCAGGAGATCACCACGCGGCTGACCGGACACATCGAGGACGATGACGAAAGCTTTACGCCGGAGCTCACGAATGTGATCCGGCGAGCGGAAGCTGCTGCGCACAACAGCGATCAAGGTGGCAGCGTGCCGCTCAATCCCGTCAGAGCGGTTGCCGGCGCATGACGCGCCGGCACGTCTCGACGCGACACGCCCACATCGGAGCGATGACATGAATATTCCAGCCACCCTCGCCCTCGCAGCCGCCCTCGCCTGCACCACCGTGCAGGCCTCGGCACAGGATCTGCGGTCGAGCCGACGCTCGATCAGCTATCACACGATCGATATCGGGGGTCTCAACATCTTCTACCGCGAGGCCGGGCCCGCTGACGCGCCGACCGTGCTGCTGCTCCATGGTTTCCCCTCCTCGTCGCGGATGTGGGAGCCTCTGCTGCCGCTGCTCGCCGACAAATATCACCTGATCGCGCCTGATTATCCCGGCTTCGGCAACAGCAGCGCGCCGCCGCCGTCCGATTTCACCTATACTTTTGACAACATCGCCGGCGTGATGGGCGAGCTGACGAACAAGCTCGGCCTGACCAACTACGTGCTGTTCATGCAGGACTATGGCGGCCCGATCGGCTTCCGCATGGCGCTGGCGCATCCCGAGCGCGTCCGCGCCATCATGATCCAGAATGCCGTTTCGCATGAACAGGGACTGAGCCCGCTCTGGGAAGCGCGTCGCAAATATTGGGCTGATCCGGCGCATGAGCTCGAGGCGCTCAAGGCCAACTTCACATCCTTGGCCGCGACGCGCCAACGGCACCTCGGGTCCAGCCCGCACCCCGAGCGCTACGACCCTGACACATGGACCGACGAATACGCATTCCTGACGCGTCCGGGGCAGGCCGAGATCCAGACCACGCTGTTCCTGGATTATCGGACCAACGTCGCCTCCTATCCGAAATGGCAGGAGTGGCTGCGCAAGACGCGGCCGCCGACGCTGGTGGTGTGGGGCAAGTACGATCCGTCCTTCGCCGTCGCCGGCGCTTCGGCCTATCGCGACGATGTGCCGGATGCGGAGGTCCACATCGTCGAAGCCGGCCACTTCGCGCTCGACGAGGCAACCGACGAGATCGCTACGCTGGTCCGCGACTTCCTTGCGCGTCTGGATGGGCGCAAGGGCTGAACAGCGATTTGCACTATGCACCGACCACAGGAGGCACACATGCCCGACAACATCAACCACGAGCGACGTC
Source organism: Bradyrhizobium sp. Pa8 (assembly GCF_052588265.1). NCBI lineage: Bacteria > Pseudomonadati > Pseudomonadota > Alphaproteobacteria > Hyphomicrobiales > Nitrobacteraceae > Bradyrhizobium > Bradyrhizobium sp. Pa8. Next base: position 6,899,114 of record NZ_CP176767.1, read on the forward strand.
GTTTCGTCGGCAGGGCTGCGATGACACTCGCCGCGACCCAACTTGCGCTGAGCACGACGGCTACGGCGCAGCCGGCGAAGTCCGCCACCGTCGTCAAGCCTCGCGCCAACACCTCGTTCGCGTCCCTGAAACAGATCGACGCCGGCCTCCTCAACGTCGGTTATGCCGAGGCGGGTCCCGCGGATGGCCCGCCCGTGATCCTCCTGCACGGCTGGCCCTATGACATCTACGCCTTCGTCGATGTCGCACCGTTGCTCGCCGCGGCCGGCCGTCGCGTGATCGTGCCTTACCTGCGCGGCTACGGCAGCACGCATTTCCTCTCCGACTCGACGATGCGGAACGGGCAGCCGGCGGCGATCGCGGCCGACATCGTCGCCCTGATGGACGCGTTCGGAATCGACAAGGCGACGATTGCCGGCTTCGACTGGGGTGCGCGCACCGCCAACATCATCGCTGCGCTCTGGCCGGAGCGGGTCAAGGCGATGGTGTCCGTGAGCGGCTATCTGATCGGCAGCCAGCAGGCCGGCAAGATGCCGCTGCCGCCGAAGGCCGAGTTGCAATGGTGGTACCAGTTCTATTTCGCGACCGAGCGCGGCCGCGAGGGCTACGACAAGTACCGCCACGATTTCTCGAAGCTGATCTGGCAGCTCGCTTCGCCCCAATGGCATTTCGACGACGCCACCTTCGACCGCAGCGCGAAGGCGTTCGACAATCCGGACCATGTGGCGATCGTGATCCATAATTATCGTTGGCGGCTGGGCCTCGCCGAAGGCGAAGCGAAATACGCCGACGACGAGGCGAAATTGGCGCAAGCCCCCGTGATCGCCGTGCCCACCATCACCATGGAGGGTGACGCCAACGGCGCGCCGCATCCGGAGCCGTCCGCTTACGCGAAGAAATTCTCCGGGCGCTATTCGCACCGGACCATCAAGGGCGGTATCGGCCACAATCTGCCGCAAGAGGCGCCGAAGGCCTTTGCCGACGCGGTGCTGGACGTCATGGCCGAAGCCTAGTCGCCGGACCTGCCAACGGCACTTAACAACGCTTAACGGGCGATCGTCTGCGCACGGGGGTATCTCTATTGGGGCGACACCACCGATGCGAGAGGAAACGGCCGGATGATTCCGCTGCTGGCAAATGCGATCGAGGCCCATGGCGGGCTCGATCGATGGAATGCCCACGAGCGACTCACCGCCACGATCGTGACGGGCGGCGACCTCTGGATGTTGAAGGGCGTCGATCAGGACCAGGCGCCGCGCACGATGCGGATCGAGCTGCATCGCGAGCGGGCTTCCGTGGAGCCGTTCGGCAAGCCCGGCCAGCGCACCGACTTCAGCCCGGAGCGGATCGCCATCGTGGCTGCGGACGGCCGCATCGTCGCGGAGCGCAACAATCCGCGCGGCTCGTTCGCGCGGCACGATATGCGCACGCATTGGGATCCGCTGCATCGCGCTTATTTCAACGGCTACGCACTCTGGACCTACATGACTGCGCCGTTCCTGCTGGCGGCGGACGGGTTCGAGGTCCGGGAGATCGCACCCTGGCGCGAGGGCGCGGAGGTCTGGCGCGGATTGCGGGCGACCTTCCCGGCCGCGATCGCAAGCCACAGCGCCGAACAGGATTTCTATTTTGGCCCCGACATGCTCATCCGCCGGCATGATTACCGGGTCGAGATCGCCGGCAATTTTCCGGCAGCTCAGTACGTATCCGATCCCGTCACCGTTGACGGCTTCGAGCTCCCGACCCGCCGGCGCATCTATCTGCGCGGCGACGATCTGATGCCGCTGCGTGATGAGCTGATGGTGTCGATCGATCTCGCGGATTTCCGGTTCGACTGAGCCTTGTCAGGCCGATGCCTCGTCCAGCACGAGCCGTGCGGCCTTCAAATCCGCCGTCTCGAATCCTTCCGAGAACCGCGCATAGGTTGCGGCGAGATCGTCGAGCGGATTCTTGATGCCCTGCCGAAGCCGAAGCGCCGCAAGCGACATCTCCGTCCGCAATCGCCAGGACAGCGCGCCCTGCTGCTCGGCCAGCGCGAGCGATGCGGCAAAGCTCGCTTCGGCGGCACCGAGATCACCGGTCCGCGCCTCGAGGTCGCCGCGCCGGCGCAGGAGCTCGGGCATGTCAAAACCTCCACCACCGTGCTCGACACGAGCGATCGTCTCGTGCAGGACTTGCAGCCCTTCCGTCAACCGTCCCAGCGCAGCCAGTCCTTGCGACAGGTCTGCGGCGAACGCGGATGCGTAGAGCTCGTAGCGATCCGCATGCAGGCGCGGCAGCGCGCTCCGCAGCAGATCGACACCGCCGGCCAGCTCGCCGCGGGCGATCATGGTCTGCGCGCGAAAGCCGGTCGCGACGGCTTCGTACGGCGCGAGCCCGTGCACGTTCGCATGGGTCGCGAGGCGCCCCGTCATCGTCTCGACGGCGGCGCAGTCGCCGACCCAGCCGAACACCGAGGATGACCAGCACAGCGCGATGCAATACATCACCACGTCGCGCGGCGCGGCGGCGCCGACGAGCGGGCGGACGCAATCGAGTGCGCGGTCGGGAAAGCCGCGCAGCCACAGCACCCGTGCGAGCGGAATCTGTGGCGTGCGTGAATAGGCGAAATGCCCGGGCTCCGTCCCGCGCAGCGCGGCGTCGTCGCGCACGCCTTCGTCGAGGTGGGCCTGCGCCTCGGCCTGGTCGCCGGCGAGATGATACGACACGCCGAGAAGCGCCTTGCTGCCTGCGATCCCCGCGGTGTCGCCGATCTGGCGGGCGATGCGCTCGGCCTGGAGTGCGGTCGGCACGAGGTGCCTGTAGTCGCCCGTGCGGCGATAGAACATGTTCAGCCGCGACAGCAGCCTGAACGCATTGGCGTGATCGTCGAGCGCTTCCGCGATCTCCAGCCCGCGCCGGAGTGCGGCCTCGGCCTGCTCACTGTTGCGCTCCGTGAACATGAAGGCGTGGCCGAGCGTCGACTGCAGCTCGAGCTCCCATTTGCCGCCCTGGTTGGCATCGTCGAGCATCGCGAGCGCGCGGCCCGACCAGATGCGCGCCTCGTTCAGCAGATTGAGCTCGACGAACAGCCTTGCGGCGCTGCCGGCGAGCGGCACGCGCAAGGCGGCACCGTCGTGGTCGGCAAAACTCCATTCCAACGCCGCACGGGCATCTGCGAGCAGGCTCGCGCGCGCCTGCAGACGCGAAGCCTGGTCGCCCTGCTCCGCCAAGCCGGCTTCGAGCGTGCGCTGAACATATGCCGTGTGACGGCGCGCGATCGCGGCCGCTTCGCCTTCGTCGACCAGCTTCTGCATGGCATAGACGCGCGTGGCATCCAGCAGGCGATAGCGCCGCGACGCGCCATCCGGCTGCGCCGACACCAGCGATTTTGCGACGAGTTGCTCCAGCGCTTCGACGACGCGATCGGGCGCGGCGCCCTCATCCGCGGCGACTGCGATCGCCCCCTTGAGCGTGAAGGGGCCGGCGAAGATGGCGAGTCGCTGAAACACTGTGCGTTCGCTCTCGCCGATCAGGCCAAAACTCCAGTCGAGCGTCGCGCCGAGCGTCTGCTGCCGTGGCGGCGCCGTTCGCCGTCCGCGCCAATCGAGCTTGAGCCTGGAGTCGAGCAACGCGGCCATCTCCCGCAATCCGTAGACGCCGACGCGCACGGCGGCGAGCTCGATCGCGAGCGCGATGCCGTCGAGCTTGCCGCAGATCTCGGCCAGGACCTCGGCATCCTCGTCCGTGATATCGCCGCGATGGCCTGCGGCCGCGGCACGATCGATGAACAGCTGCGCGGCCGGATAATCTAGCACTTCGCCGGCACTGAGGTGGGCGCCTTGCGGCGGGCCGGCCAGCGGAATGAGCTCGAAGATCTGCTCGCCTTCCACCAACAGCGACTCGCGGCTGGTGGCGAGAATGGCGATGCCAGGCGCCTCGCGATAGATGTTTTCGGCCAGACGAGCGACCTCGTCGATGACGTGCTCGCAGCTGTCGAGGATGAGAAGCAGCCGCCGTCCGCGCAGGAAATTGACGATGCTGCCTGAGGGATCATCGTGATGCACGACGAGGCCCAGAGCGGCGGCAACCGTGCTCGCGACCAGCGTGGCGTCCTTCAGTGGGCCGAATTCAAGGAAATGAACGTCGCCCTCGAATGCCTGCCACATGTCATGCGCGAGCGCGGTCGCAACCGTGGTCTTGCCGATGCCGCCCGGTCCTCGCAGCGTGACGAAGCGGTCGCTCAGCAGACGCGCCGACAACTCGGGCAGCACGTCGTCCCGACCGATCATCCGGTCCAGCCGGTGCGGCAAGGCTGCAGGCGGCGCCGTTCTTTCAGGTGCACGCGGCGCGAGTGCCGGAGCGGCGTTGCGTTCGCCACGTTGCACAGGCGCGACGAAGCAATAGCCGCGGCTCGGGACGTTGGTGATGTAGCGAGCCCCGTCCTTGCCGTCGCCAAGCACCTTGCGAAGCTCCGCGACATGGACGCGCAGGCTGATCTCCTCGACCGCGAGGCCGGACCACGCGTAGCTCAGAATCTCGTTCTTCGGCACCACTTCGCCGGCACGGCTGAGGAGCAGGCGCAGAATGTCCATCGCGCGGCTGCCGAGCTTGACCGGCGCTCCGTCCCTCTCGAGCAACCGCGACCTCAGCGAAAACGGTCCGAACGAGACTGCGTCGAAATCAAGGCTCGCCCCGGCGCCATTGCCGGGCGAGCTATGTCCTGCCGGGGGTTCGGTCACTTCTGACTCATCTTGACGGCCATTTCATTCAAATGCGCGGCGACTATACCCGCCGTCGATGCGCGGTCCAGCAACGCACCGCGCCGGCCTCATACCGGCACATCGACCGCCGCGCGATGTTCTGCAACTTCCTCACACCGCACCGACCTGCGCAAATAATTGAAAAGCTGGACAAAATCAAACGTCCTGCGGCGGGCTGTCACACTTTATGCGCACGCACAAAATCTAACACCTCCTAATCATCACTAACGGGCTTCTTGCCTGGCTCACGCCTATCCTCTGATCGTGGAAAGCACTGAGAGTTGGCCGATCGCTGCAAGCGGCGACGAGGCCAGGAGAGGACGAGCGATGTTCACTGACTTGCAAGCGGCGCATGCCTGGATCGAATTTCCCGCCAGCCGGTGTGATCGCGAGGTTTCGCACGGGATGCGAGCAATCGCGCAGGAAAGCGGATGGCGCAAGATCGACCGCGGCCCGGACGCGGACATCACGATTTCGCGATGGGAGGACTCGCGGGCCATCTCGTCGCACGAAGCGACGACGCCGGCGGACCGCTATTTCGTCGCCATCGCCCTGAAGACCGCTCGGGTAAAGCTGACGCGGGACCGTCAGATCATCTTCGACGGCACCATGCCCGCGGGTACGCTGTACGTCAGTGCACCATCGAAGCTTGTCGGCGTGCAATTCCAGTCGCCCTGCGCATTCCTGCACTTCCACATCTCCACTGATCATTTTTCGGCGGCGCGGCCGGCGACCGAGGGGCTCAACGACCTCGTCCTGCTGCGCGACCCGCTTGCCGCCGAACTCGCCAAGGCACTGACTGAGCATGGCGATGCCGCGGACCAGCAGTTCGCGCGCTGCATCGGCGAGACCCTTGCGATGCATCTGACCCGGCTCGAGCTGCCACGCGCAAAAGTCAATGCCTTGCCGAAATGGCGGCTGCGGCGCGTCGAGCAACATATCGCCGATCACTTTGATCGCTGCATCAGCCTGTCCGAGCTCGCCAATGTCGCAGGCCTCTCAAGGATGCATTTCGCGGCACAGTTCCGCGCCGCGACCGGCTACCGCCCACGCGAATATCTGCTCAATCATCGCGTCGAGCATGCGAAGACCTTGCTCACGACGACCGAGCGGCCGCTGGCGGAGATCGCGCTTGCCGTCGGCTTCAGCACCCAGGCGCATTTTTCGACCGTGTTCAAGCGCATCAGCGGCGAGTCACCGGCACGCTGGCGTCTGGCCAGCAGGACTGTGCTGCCTGCTACGGAGGCGCTTCCGCGGCGGCGCCCTGCCGCGGACATGGAGTGGATGGTCGGCGCAGCGGCGTAGTTCGTGCGCCGGCAGGCAAATTGGGATCGAGGGATCTGGAATCAAGGAACTTGGAATCAAGCGACTGGAATCAAGCGACTTAAGATCAAGGCACTTGGCATCGCGCCATCTGCACTTCGGCCGGTTTGCGATTTCTTTGGCGTGAGTGCCCTGCCACTCGCGCCGGCTCGAGCCCTTTTCCTCCCGGGCCTGCGAGCCACTCGGGGCCGTCCCTGCGCCCACACAGGGCGGCCCCTTTTCTTTCTGCTCTGATGTCGTGGACGCGCTACGGCACGGGCACGAGAGCGCAATATGATCCACAGTCCCTCCATGTCGTCATTGCGAGCGCATTTCGCGTAGACCGGATGGAGCGCAGTGTAATCCGGCGCCTTCGCAATACGGCCGCAGCAGTCCCGGCGACGCCGCCTATACCGGATCGAACGCCCGGATCGGCGGCAGATTGCCCGTGAACTTCTCCACCTCGACCGTCGTGAGCTGGCCGGTGCATCCCTGCGCGAAGGACGAGGTGCCAATGTCGCGGGTGAGCACGTTGGGATTGCCGTGAACGCAGAGCGGCGCTTCGTCCTCGGGGTCCATCGGGTCGTACCAGGCGCCGGTCGGCAACTGCACCACGCCGGGCGCGATGCCGTCGGTGACGTGGACTGCGGCAAGACACGCGCCGCGCTCGTTGAACAGGCGGATGATGTCGCCGTCCCTGATGCCGCGAACGTCCGCATCGCGCGGGTTCATGCGCGCGACTTCGCGGCCGCGATGTTTTGCGGCAAGCGAGTGTCCGCCGAAATCGAGCTGACTGTGCAGGCGCGTCACCGGCTGGTTGGCGACGAGGAAGCACGGCGCACCGGGTTTTGGCATGTCGGTCTTCTCCAGCCAGACCGGATGGCCGGGGCAATCGGCATCGCCGTGCGCAGCGATCTTGGCTGAGAAAATCTCGATACGGCCGCTCGGCGTCGGCAGCGGATGTGCGACTGGGTCGTCGCGGAAACTGCGCAGTCGGCCACCGTCATCTGGCTGCTGCGGCACCACCAGGCTGCCGCGCCGCCAGAATTCGTCGAAATAAGGCGCCTCGAGGCCACGCGCTTGAAGTGAGGCGCGAGTCGGCTCGTACAGATGTTCGAGCCACTGCCGCGACGTGCGCCCTTCGGTGAAAGGTTCGCGTGCACCCAGGCGCTCGGCGAGATCGGCAAAGATGTCGTAATCGTCCCGCGCAAGGCCGAAGGGCTCGGCGATCCGGTGCATCGCGACCATCAGGGGATCGTTGGTCGAATAGCCGATGTCCTCGCGCTCCAGCGTCATGGTCGAGGGCAGCACGATGTCCGCGTGCCGCGCCGTCGCGGTCCAGGCGAGCTCGTGCACGACGAACGTATCGAGCTGCGCAAAAGCCTTGCGCAAGCGGTTGATGTCCTGATGGTGATGGAAGGGATTGCCGCCGGCCCAGTAGACGAGACGGATGTCCGGATAGGTACGCGTCTCGCCATTGTAGCGATAGGTCGTGCCGGGATTGAGCAGCATGTCGGCGATGCGCGCGACCGGAATGAAATCACGCACGCCGTTGCGGCCCTGCCCCAGCGTTGGTCCCGGCACGTCGTTGACGCGGCGGCCGTAATAGCCGATCGCGCCGAGCGAATAAGCATAGCCGCCGCCGGGAAGGCCGATCTGGCCGAGCGCTGCTGCGAGCACCATGCCCATCCACACCGGCTGCTCGCCATGCTCGGCGCGCTGGAGCGAATGCGAAACGGTGATCAGCGCACGCTTTCCGGCGGCGCGGCGCGCGAGTTCGCGGATCGCGTCCGCATCGACACCGCAAATCGCGGCGGCCCATTCGGCATGCTTGGCCTGCCCGTCGCTCTCGCCAGTGAGATAGCGCAGGAACACGGGCCAGCCTTCGGTGTAGCGATCGAGGAAGGCCTGGTCGTGCAGACCTTCGCTCACAAGTGTGTGGACGATGCCGAGCATCAGGGCGGTGTCGGTGCCGGGCAGGCACGTCATCCATTCGGCGCCGGCCTCGACGGGAAGATCGTCGCGCAGCGGGCTGACCAGGATGAACGCGCAGCCGCGCCGGCGCGCGGCTTCCATGGCGCCGCGCTCGACATGCTTGCTGATCGAGCCGCCGGCCACCATGGAGTTCTTCAGCGCCATGCCGCCGAACGCCAGCACGATGTCGGTGTTCTCGGCAATCTGCTCCCAGGTGACGTTGCGCTTGGTGATGTCCTCGTAGCCGGCGAGAATTTGCGGCAGCAGCACCGAGGATGCGCCCGAAGAGTAAGTGTTCACCGAACGCACATAGCCGCCCATCGCGATGTTGAGGAAGCGATGCACCTGGCTCTGGGCATGATGGAAGCGGCCCGCGCTCGACCAGCCGTAGGAGCCGCCGAACACGACGCCGGGGCCGCGCGTGTCGCGAATGCGGCCGAGCTCGTCGCCGAGCAGATCGAGCGCCTTCTCCCAACTGACGGAGACGAACTCATCGCGGCCGCGGCGATCGTCCGGGCCAGGTCCGCGCTCGAGCCAGCCGCGGCGGATCGCCGGCTGGGCGATGCGCGCCTGATGCCGCAGCGCGCCGGGGAAATTGCCGATGATGCCGTTCGGATCGGGGTCGCCCGCATAGGCCCTGACCTCGAGTCCGGCTTCGCTTTGACGCGCGGAAAACACGCCCCAATGCGAGGTGTGGGGCTTGAAGCCGTCAGACAGGTCGAGGCCGGGGTCGGGAAAGCCAATCGTATCGTCCATCGTCTGATCCTTGTTCCGGTACGGCACGGGCCCAGCCGCTGCCGCGTCAATTCCGGTGGCAGTATACCGATCCGCATCCCGATGTCGTCGGGATCAGGGCCGTCGGAAACGCCGGGCTCCCGCGCGCAAGTACAGCTTGGTGACCGTCCGACCGCACGACGAGCGGCGATTTTTGAGCCAATTTATTGTTTATTGTCAATATCTTGTCCGATCACCTTCGGGACGCCCGGTCGCGAAATCTCTTCAAACGACATCGACATGGAAATGTGCGATATGCCGCCCATCCCCACAGCAGCATCGGTCTCATCATGATCCAGCGCGTCTTGCCCTACGAAGGACTCCTCCACGAAGTGGTCGAGCATAATGGCGTGCTCTACATCGGCGGGATCGTCCCCGAGGACACCAGCCTCGACATGTCGGGCCAGGCCAACGACGTCCTCGGGCAGCTGGCCCGGCTGCTGAAGACGCTCGGCTCCGATATCACCAACGTCTTGCAGGTGACCATCTTCATGACCAACCTCAAGGAGAAGGCGGAGTTCAACGCGGCCTGGAAGGCGCACTTTGCGGAAGCTCACCTGCCGGCGCGCGCTGCGATCGGCGTGGCCGATCTCGGTCCAAGCGTCAAACTCGAGATGACTGCCATCGCGGCCCGGTAACCCAGGCTCGACGCGCTCACTTCCATGCGATCGTGATCGCGCTGATGTTGGAGGCGAGTTCAACTCCGGCCTTCGGGCCTTGCAGCACGATCGTCACGCCCTTTTCGTTGCGCAGGTGGACGCCGTTGACGCCGCCGACGAGGGCGAAGCCGCCGCCGACGGAGCTGTAGGTGCCGACGAAGTCGCCGACATCGCGGATGCCTGATGCCCGGCCATCAAATCTGCCGACGCTCGCGCCGGCCGTGATGCCGACGCTCAAGCCGGAGACCTTGAAGGAATAGTTCCGACCGCGGTAGTTCAGCACACCACTGCCGGTGCCGCCTCCGACCAGCAGGCCAGCCTTGACGAACTTCACCTGGACATGGCCGCTGGCTTGCGCGAACGACGGCGTGGCCGGCATCGCGAGCAGGAGGAGCGCGAGCGCCGCAAGGCCGATTGCGATCGCGCGCCGCATGCGTTTCGGCCTACGGTTTTCCGGCATCGGCCTTCTTCCAGGTCTGGTCGGGATCGAACAGCGTCATGCGCGGCGCCACGAAATCGGTCCGCGTGCCGAGATCCTTCTCGTAGACGGTGCCAGCATGATTGACCAAGAAGGTCATCACGCCGGAATTGCCGTATTCGGCCGGCCAGGCGATCAACGCGAAGCCGCCGATCATCTTGTCCTTGACCACGTAGTTGAGCGCGCCGCCGGGCGCGTCAGACCCCTGGCCCTTCAGGATGCGGAAGTAATAGCCGTGGTAGGGCGCCGGCCCCTCGCCCGGCTTGTAACCTTCGGCCGACGCCTCCGCGACCAGCGCGCCGAGCGGACTTGGATCGCTGTCATCGCGCCAGAACAAGCCGTCCTTCTTCCCGGGCGTGGAGAGGAAGCGTTGCGCGTAGACGCCGACGCCCTGGCCGCGATCCTTGTCTGCATATTCGTTCTGGGCGTCGACATAGGCGAGCGCGGTCTGGATCGCATCGAGCTCGTTGCGGCCGATGCGGCGGCGAAGCACCTCGATCCGTCCCTCGTCGGTGTCGAATTCCCAACCCGCTTTGTTATTGACCAGCGGGATCGGGAACGGGAAGTCATCGGGGCCAAGCAGCAGCGTCGCCTTCTTGTTGCCCTCTGCCTTGATCGCGTGCTTGGCGTCATACATCGAGACGAAACGCGCGCGAATGTCGGCATCGGCAACCTCGTCGCCGGACGAAACGATGTCGTCCGCTGCCCTGCCGAGCACCTTCAGGATATCGCGCGGACCGTTCTTGGCAGCAGCGGCGAGCGCGGATGCCGCCTCCTCCGGTGTCGGGTAGGACTGCTGTGCCTGGCTTGCCGTGCCCATCAGTACGAGCGCCAAGATGCCCGGCAAGACGGTACGATGAAGCAATTTCCGACCCATCATGGCGACACCTCCGCAGGAATCCTTGCGCCGCCGGCGAGCCAGTCGCTGTAGGTGCGGAATTTCAGACCGAGCTTTTCGTAGTAGACCCGGAGATAACCGTCACTGCCGCGAGTCACTGCGCCCGGCATCACGCCCTCGACCTCCTGCGCCATGACGCCGACATAGGCCTTGTCGCTGCCAATGTACCTGAAGTGATAATAGCCGAGGCCGTTAGAGAGATGGCCGAGCAGCGTGATGTCGTGCTTCAGCGCGATGTCGGAGCGCCGGCCACCGCCGCCACCGCCGCGGCCTCCTCCTCCGCCTCCACCACGGAAGCCGCCACCACCACCATGCATGGCCATTCCGCCACCGCCGCCACGCCCGGCAAAGCCTCCGCCGCCACCACCGCGCGGCATGCTCGCCATGCTGGAGCGTCCGCGCGCCGATGCTGCGGCCGCCGCCCGGCCCGAAGAGACGTTCATCGCACCGCCGCGATTGCCGCCACCGCCACGATTGGCGGCAGCACCGCCGCCGGCACGGTTCGCAGCCTTTGCACGATCGCCGCCGCCCTTGCCTGCATTCTTGGCGCGATCTCCGCCACCCTTGGCACGATCTCCCGCGCCAGCGCGATCGCCGCCGCCGGGCCGGTCGCCGCGATTGCCGGCACGATCACCGCGATCACCAGCACGATCTCCTGCACGGTCACCCGGACCGCCACGATCACCGGCACGGTCGCCGGCGCGATCTCCCGCCCGATCTCCCGCACCTTGGCTCGGACGCAGCACCTGGTTGCCGTCACGGCCGCGGAAATCCATCCGATCCGACGCGCCCGCCCTCACATTGGTGTTGCCAAAACGCTGCTGGACGTTGGTGTTGTTGTAGCGCACGCCGCCGCGATGCGCCGGATTGTGCTGCCAGCCGTTGGCGATGTTGGTGGTACGATGATTGACGTAGACGTTGCGGTTGCCCCAGTTGCAGCCGCCGCCCCAGTAATTGCCCCAGCGCCCGATCGCCCAGGCCGTGCCGAAGGCAATGCCGGCCGCGACCACGCCGGCGCCGATATAGGACGGATAGCCCCAGTAATACGGCGGGTACTCCGCGTAAGGCCAGGTGCCGTAGACCGTGGCCGGATCGTAGTAGGGCACATACATCTCGGCGGGATTGGCCTGCTGGATGACGACCACCTGCTTGCCTTCCTGGCTCTGAACGCTGACCTTCTGCTGTTTGGTCGTGACCAGCTTCTTGTTGTCATAGGCCTTGTTCCGCAGGCGCTGGATCGCATCCATCACGTCGGGCTGCTGCGCGAGAAAGGCATCGCCCAGCTCCTGGGTCCATTCGAGCTTGTCGCTCATCATCGACAACACATCGGCGGTGCTGGCGAGCGCCTTGACGCTGTCGTCCCAGGCCTGCTTGTCGACCTCCGCCTTCAGCGCATCGCCCTTCAGCGTCTTGCGCTCTTTCAGCCAGCGATCGGCCTGCACGACTTCCAGCGGATAGGTCGATGCCGCCAGCACATTGGCCAGCAGCTCGTCGGGATAGAGCGCGATTGGCGCCACCAGCGCCTCGAGCTGCTCGGGTTTCAGGAGTTCGGCGCTCGGCGGAGGCGGACTTGCGGGCTGTGCCTGCGTGCTTGGCGCCGCCGGCTTGTCAGCTGTCTGCGCGGTCGCGGTGATCGGCATCGTCAGCACCAGCGCAAGTGCCATCAGGATCTTGCCGCAGCGAAACATACCTTCCTCCATCGAACTTTCCGGCCACCAAGATCGGGCCGCGGTACTGGCATTTATTGATCAAGATCAACGAAGGCCTGCTTGACCGCCTTGTTGCGGCGCGAGAGCAATGCCGCGCTGCCGGATCGCAAGACGTCCGCGCTAATGGGTGATCGGGAGCCTGATCGTGAACAGCGCACCGCCAGACGGCTGGTTCTCGGCGGCTATGGTGCCGTGATGGGCCTCGACGATGGTCTTGACGATTGCAAGCCCCATACCCATGCCCTGAGGCTTGGTCGTGAAGAATGGATTGAAGACGTTCGCGAGGTCGCCGACCGCAATGCCCGAACCGGTATCGGCGATCCGGATCTCGGCGTGGCTTCCGGCGCGCCCGGTCGATACGCTGACCTCGCGCTTCTTCATGTCCGCGTCGGAGACCGCATCCAACGCATTGATGATCAGGTTGAGAACGACCTGCTGCAGCTGGACGGGATCGCCCTTGACGTTCAGCTCCACAGCGGCTGGCGCATACGCCAGCGTGATCCGGCGCCCGTCGGCGACCGCTGTCACCAGGCCAATGGCTTCCCGTACCGTGTCGTTCAGTTCGGTGTCCTCGATTTCAAACGGCCGCTTCTTCAGGACGCTGCGAAGCCTGCGGATGACCTCGGACGCCCGCTGATCGTCGCGCCTGATGTCGGCCAGAATCTGGCGGATCTCGTTGATGTCGGGTGAAGTGGCTTTGAGCATGAGCTCCGCCGTCTCGGCATTGGTCAGAATGGAGCCGAGCGGCTGGTTCAGCTCGTGGGCAATCGACGTCGTCAACTCGCCGACGGCCGAATAGCGATTGGCGTGGGCGAGCTCCGCCAGGCGTTGTCGCGACTCGATCTCGGCCAATTGACGGCGATGGCGCTCGTGCAGAAGCCCGCTGATGAAACCGGCCTGTATCAAAATCACCGCCGCGATCAGCAGCATCTGCCAGCGATAGCGATCCCAGACGGTCGACTCACGAAACAGGATTTCGCTGCCCGGCGGCAGACTGCTCTCGCCGATCCCCCAGCGCTGCAATTCCCGCCAATCATATTTCGGCGACCCGAATCCGATCGGCTCGTATTTGATGCGGGCCGGCTTCTCGCCGCCGAGGATCGGGATCGCGGCACTGACGGTCTTCGCACTGGTTTCGGCGATGGAATGCATGGGCCCGCCGACGCTCGCGCCGCCGAAGAAAGGTTCCTGATACGAGAAGATCGGCGCGTTCGCGACCGCATGCAGCCTGTGCAGGGCGATATCGCCTTCGTGGACAATGCCGGCGGCGTCGACCGACATCAGTCCCCAGAACAGCACGGTATGAGGCGGAAGCGCCGATGCGCGCTTCAGGATCTCCTCAAACGGCAAGTCGGAGTACCAGACGAGGTCGAGCCGGCCTTCCAACGGTTTCAACTCCCGCTTCACCTCGTCAATCCAGAATTTCTCGAGGGGCGAGGCACCGACCACAACGGCAACCGTTTTGGTATCGGGCAAGAGCTTAAGAATGTTCTCGAAGGCCGCAACAAAATCATTGCGGACGGACACGACCACGTCATTGTCGGTGAGGTCCAGGCGGTTCACCAGCCGTTGTTCGACCACGGTCAGCACCGCCGGCGTTTCCGGAAAGAGCTTCGCACGGTATTTCTGCACGAACCGCGCCGCAGGTGCGCCGATGCTCAGCACGATGTCGGGCGGCGTGCCCTGGTAGAGCGAAGCGAGATAATCGACGAAGGGCGCTTCGGGGCCCGGATTGTTGAAGCGCGCGATGAGCAGCGTGTGCTCCTGGACGTCGAGCGGCCAGGGCGATTGCCGCTCGAGCTCGGCCTTGATGCTCCGCGCATATTCACTCCAGGGGCGAAACTCGCGGCCGAAGGAGTGCAGGATCAGCACGCGCTTTGGCTCGCTGCGCGCAGCCGAGCCGGGCTCAGCGGCTCGCGCGAGCCCGGACAGCATGCACGCAGCGAGCAACAGGCCGAGACCCAACAGCGTGGTCGCAACCCGCCACTGCTTGACCGACGCCATGGTCATGCGCCCGCTCCCCTCCGCCTCGGCCGCGCTCCGGCGCCTCCGGAGCACAATTCTAGCGAGAACTGGGTCGCTTCGACAGTGCCGAGGACGCAGTCAAGCTGCATGCAGGGCGGTCCATTCGCGAAACGATCCGACCTGGCACGTCAGTGCCCGCTCAGCACCAGCGTCTTGATCGGCAGCAACAGCGCCTGGATGCGCAGCAGCAAAGCGTGCACCAGACCGACCCCGTCGATGACATGCAGTGCGATTTTGCGGCCGGTACTGGTGTCCTTTGCGGAGATCTCCTCGTGATTGCTGGTATAGGCATTGACGATGCAACTGCTGCCCGCCGTCACGCCGTCGAGGCCGCCCTTGTAGAGCGGCTCCAGGAACACCAGAATAGTGCCCGGCCGCGCGATATTCTGCGGATCGATCAGTTGCTCACCGGAGCGAAACTGTCCGGCGGCGATGTAGTCCTGCACCGTTGTGATGACCATCGGAATGATCACCCAGGGCCTCGACATGCAAGTTGCCTCCGCCACCATCCCTTCCTTCATCACCTGCGCTTCGATCTGGCCGAAGCCTGCCTGTAGCGCCTTCCGGCCGGCCCCTTCCGGGATCAGAATGCCGGCCGGCCGCATTAACTGGTTGACGACGTCACCGGTGCGAACCAGGAATTGCTCGACACGTCCGTCGACGCCCGCGCGAACGACGGTCTTGTCGAGATCCACCTGGGCTTGTGCCAGCGCTGCTTCGGCGCTCGCCTTCTGCGCCGGAATGAGTGTCGAGACCTGCAAGCTCGCCGACTGCTTCGCGGCGGTCGCCGCGTCTACGCCAGCCTGGCGCTGATCGACCAGCACTTGGAGCTTTTCGATGTCGCGCTGCGGCACGATGCCGGGATTGCGGCGCTGAAGGTCGGACTTGGTGTCGAGCTCGTCCTTGGCCTGCTGATGATTAGCTTTGGCCTCCTGGATCTGGGCTTCGGCCTTGACCACGTCGGATTGCGCCGCCGTCATCGACGCCTCGACCTCGGCAACCTTGCGCGCGGCCGTCTCAAACGCGGCCTGCTGTCTGGAACTATCCAGCGTGAACAGCACGTCGCCCTGCTTCACCGGCGCGCTGAAGCCCACCTTGACCTCTGCCACTCGTCCCGACCCTTCGGGCAGGATCGGCACGGTGCGGAAATAGAGCGCCGCGGACGAGGTGGAAGGGTGGAAATAGAAGATCATGGTGATCAGCGAGACCGTGAGCATCAGGCAGCCCGTGATGCCCCATCTGAGCTCGTACCAAACCGAGAAGAAGGTAATCTCCTTGCCGAAGCGCTTGCCCTGGACATAGCGGCGGTAGAGGTAGTCGGGCAGGATCGTGAGGAGCGAGCAGAACATGAGCTCAAACATGGCTGTGCTCCTTCTCCTTCGCGGGACCGGATTTCCCTGTCGGCGACGCACTGGCCCCGGCGTCCGATCGGGAATCGAGCACCACGTCGCCTGCTTCGCCCGGCGTTGCGTCGGCAATCTTCTCAACGGAGCCAGCAATGCTGCGAAGCGGCGTGCCGAAATCGGGAAGATCAATCAGCGCAAGCAACAGGCCCGCCACCCAGAAGATATGCATGTGGGTAAAGAGCGAGATCAGGCCGAGCACGGCTACGAATTCGAATTGCAGTTTCTGCGACTTGTGCGCCATTCGCTCAGGCAGGCTGTGCAGCTTCCAATAAAGAGTGCCGACCCAGAGCACGGTGCCGATCAGGAAAATCCCCATCACGACCATCAGCGGATCCACCCCGCTTCCCGGTGCGAGATAGAACGGGAGATGATGCGGCGCCATCGGATGAAGCTGCTCGCTCAACGGTCTCTCCTCATCAGGCGCGTTTCCACTTGAATGCGTCGAATGCAGTGTCGGTATCGGGTGGCGCAATTGCTTGATTTGGATCAACGGGCCTGGAACGGCCCCACCTAGCCTCGCCTGAAAGACGCGCAACAACAGGAGCCGCCAGCCATGCCCGGCATCGATGATCTCATCCCCAGCGCCACGCAGATCCGCAAGGAAGCAGCCCTCAAGGAGGCAGCGAAGGCCGACGAATATGCGCGCCTTGCCGCCGCCGCCGAAGCCGAGAAACACGCCCTCATTGAACGCCTCAGCAAGCCTTCTGGCAAGACCGAGGACGAAAAGATCAAGCTCGCCTCGACGGTCATCCAGCGTGCGGTGCGGAACGGCTTGACCGAGGTTCAGGTCTATCGCTTCCCCAACACGCTGTGCACCGACAAGGGCCGCGCCATCAATCAGATGGAAACGGGCTGGGAGAACACCCTGACCGGGATTCCGAAGGAAATCTTCCAGCTCTGGATCGATTACCTGAAACCGCGCGGCTATCGCATCGCCTATCAGATCATCGATTTTCCAGGCGGTGTGCCCGGCGATATCGGCGTGACCATTTCCTGGGGTGATTGAGCATGGCCAAGGACGAGTCCACGGAGCGGATGAAGCGGAAGGACTATGAGAAGGAGCTCGAAAAACTCCAGGTCGAGTTGTGTCACCTTCAGGAATGGGTCAGAGCCCAGAAACTGAAGGTGATCATCATCTTCGAGGGGCGCGACGCGGCCGGCAAGGGCGGGACGATCAAGGCGCTGACCGAAAAGGTGAGCCCGCGCGTGTTCCGTGTCTGCGCCCTGCCCGCGCCCTCCGACCGGCAGAAATCCCAGCTGTTCCTGCAGCGCTATATCGAGCAATTCCCGGCCGGCGGTGAGATCGTGATTTTTGACCGCAGCTGGTACAACCGCGCCGGCGTTGAATACGTCATGGGCTTCTGCTCGCCGACCGAACACAAGCGCTTCCTGGAATTGTGTCCGCTGGTCGAGAAATTCGCCGTGGACGCCGGCATCGTCCTGATCAAGCTCTGGCTCGAGGTCGGGATGGAGGAGCAGGAGCTCCGCTTCAAGGCACGTATCGAGGATCCACTGCGGCAGTGGAAGCTGAGCCCGATGGACACCGAGTCGTTCGGGCGCTGGTACGATTACTCGCGCGCGCGTGACATGATGTTCGAGGCGACCGACACGAAGCATGCACCGTGGCGATTGATCCGCTCCGACGACAAGCGGCGAGCGCGGCTCAACGTCATCTCGCACATCCTGAGAACGATCCCTTACAAGGAGGTCAAGCGGGAGACGGTCAAGCTGCCGCCGCGGTCCCACAAGGGACGTTACAACGACCAGGCGAGCCTGCGCGGCCTGAAGTTCGTCGAGGAACGCTACTGAGACGCGAAACGGGCTGCGGTGACGCAGCCCGTTTGGCTTGAGCGCCCTGCCGGGCCTATTTCAGCCGGATCGTGACGCCGCCGACCGCGGCCGACACCTCCGCGCCAATCTTCGGGCCGCTGAGCTGAAGGATCACGCCATTGCCGTTCTGCAACTGCACGGCTCCGGCCCCCGCGGCGACGGCGCCGCCGGCCCCGCCCACCGCGTAAGAGCCTTCAATCGACTGCGGCCCCCTGAGATTGAGGGCGCGGCCGACGAACTTGGTCGTCGAAGCTCCGATCGTGAAACCGACGCTCATGCCTGACACGGTGAAGGGATATTTCTTGCCCCGCAACACCAAAACGCCCTCGCCGCCGCCGACGCCGACGATGAAGCCGCCCTTGGTGAAGACGACGGCGACCTGGCCGGTCTCGGCACGCGACGGCGTGCTGAAACCGGCAACACCTGCGAGCAAGGCGATCAGAGCGGCGCGGATGGCAGATTTATTCATGACTTTCATTCCCCTTTTGGTTTTGACGTCGAACTATTGAGCCAGGATCATCGCGAAGTAGCCGAACACGGTGAGCAGGATGCCCGACACGGCGTAGCCGACCGGGAACCCGATCCAGGGCACGGAGCTCTGAATTTCGACTGCGGCCTCGCGGGCCGGGCCCGAATGCGACCGCGCACCGGCAACGCCGCCCATCAGCACCGCCGGATTGATCTTGAAGAGGTGGAAGCCGATCGCCCAGACGATGAACGGTGGGATCGTGCAAGCGATGAAACCGGCGACGAAAATTTTCAAGGCAACCGCACCGGTGAGCTGCGCCAGCAGCCCGGCGCCGGCATTGACGCCGACGATCGCGACGAAGACCACGAGACCGAGATCCTCCAGCACATTGCGCGCCGCGTTCGGCGTGTTGCCGAAGAAACGCAGGCGCGACGCGATCGAGGACACGATGACGCCCGACAGCAATAGACCGCCGGCGTTACCGAGGCCGATCTTGGCACCGAAGGCCGGGAATTCGATCATGCCGATCAGGAAGCCGATGATCATGCCGACCGCCAGCGTCAGCAGGTCGGTCGAGGTGTTGGTACGCGCGATGCGCCCCCACATCTCGCCGAGCTCGTTGACCGCGGACTTCAGACCGACCACGGAGACGATGTCCATCCGCTCCAGCTTGGTCTTGAGACCCGCCGGAATCTGGACGCCTCCACGCTCAACCTTGGTCACCTGCAACTGGCCGGCGATTGCGGTGTCGCGGAAGGACTCGAAGGTGCGTCCCACCATGTCCTTGTTGGTGACGAGGATGTCCGCCTGGTCCATGGGGATGCCGAGCGTCTTGGCGTCCGCAACCTCCGGACCGATCAGGCCCATTTTCTCCGTGAGATGCTCGGTCGCACCGCCCAGTGCGACGATGTCGCCTTTTTGCAAGATGAGGTCAGCATCGGCGCCTTGCGGCTCACCGTTCCGCCCAACATTGACGATGCGGTATTCCGGATTCACGGTACGGAATTTTGCGATGCTCATGCCGACCGTCGCGGGATTTTCCAGCCGGTACGCGCGCAGGCTGAACTGGCGATAACCGGTCAGGCCGCCGCCCTCGAGATCCTTGACACCAAATTCCCGCTCATACTGCTTCGCGGCGGCCTTGGCGTCGACACCCCACCAGCGCGGCAGATATTTGCAGATCAGGATGATGCCGACGGTGCCCCAGATGTAAGTGATGCCGTAGGACAACGCGATCATCCCGGAGGCGTCCTCGGGCTTCATGCCCTCGGGCAGCTTGACGACACCGGAGGTGATGGCCTGCTCGGCCGAACCGATCGCAGCCGACATGGTCTGAGACCCCGCCAGCATACCACCGGCGGCGCCGATCGGCAGCGCGAACAACTTCGTACAGATGACGACGAGCGCGAGGCCAAGAACACTCGACACCACGGCCAGGACACAGAATTTCAGCCCGTCGCCCCTCAGGCTGTTGATAAAGGACGGACCGACGCGCAAGCCCACGCCGTACATGAAGAGATAGTAGAACAGGCTCTTGACGAAATTATTCAGCTCGAGCTTCACGCCATAAGTGGACGCCCAGACCGACAAGCCGGCGCCCACCACGATGGCACCGGCAACCATGCCGAGGCCATAGCCCTTGATGCTGGCCCGCCCGATATAGACGGCAAGACCAACGACGAAGAACAACAGCAGAAACGGATTCTGCTGCAGGAAGGTGAAGAAGCCTTGCATGTTCGTCCCCTTTTTACGAGGCGGCCTTCAGCTTCGGCTGCGCGCCGGGCTTGGGCCTGCCGATCTTCGCCAAGGCTTCGGCGCGCACGAGCTTGAGGCCTTCCTTGGCGTCGTAGCCATGGATCTCCTTCACATCGAGCTTGCGCATGAAGTCGATGGTTTCCTGGGTGATCACCTGACCCGGCACCATGATCGGGAAGCCCGGCGGATAGGGAATCACGAAACTGGCGGAGACGAGGTCGGGGCCTGCTTTCAGGCGGCGGTCGATCTCGGGATCAGCGAGCCTGATATATTCGCATCCCGCCGCGTCGTAGGCCGCGTAGAATCCGCTGCGGATATCACCTTCATTGGTCTTGCTGCCGGCATCGCCACGGAAGCTCTGGTGGAAGTGCGAGAAGTTCGGCAAATCAGGCACGTCAGTCATCAGACTCTTCACCCGTGCCTCGAAGGTCTTCTTCGCATTGGCACCGCCTCGGGCGAGGCCGCGATCAACCTCACCCGCGATCTCGGCCAAAACCCTGACAAGATGTGCGACGTCGCTGCGGGTGTTGTTGATGTTGGACTGGAGCAGCACCGAATTGCGTGAGGTCTTGTTGACCTGGATGTTGTAGTCGTTCGCCAGGATGCCCTTGAACTGCGTGCCATCGTAGCCGGCGGTGCCGCACACCAGTGTCATGCGGGTCGGATCGAGACAGAACTCATCCTCGTCCAGGCTCTTCAGAGCGCTCGCCCAGTTCGCGCCGGCGGCCAGATAATCGGTGAAGCCGCTCTGGCGATATTGCGCCGGCACCATGGCGTCGGCGCCGAGGATGCGGAAATATTTCGAGAGCAGCGGATTGGCGTTGACGGCGTGACGGATGGCAAGCGCGATCTCGATCGCATTGGCCACCAGACCATACCCTTCCAGCTCCATCTGGCGCCGCGAGACGTCGAGGCTCGCGATCAACTGCTGGTTCGGACTCGTGGAGGCATGGGTAAAGACGGCCTCCTTGAACTGCTGCTCGACCGTGTGGAATTCGACGTCCTTGACCGAGAGCATCGAGCCCTGACGGATCGCCGACATCGACTTGTGGGTCGAATTGGTCTGATAGACGCGCAAGCGTATCTGGCGCGGATCGGGGATCAGCCGGGTCTTGAGCAGCACCTCGTTCGAGGGGTTCTTGCCGAGCGTGGCTTGTTGGGCTTCGTAAGCTGCGACCGATCTCGGATCGCGCATCCAGGCCTCGATCGCGTTGGCGGCGCCCATCGCGGTGCGCCGCCGCAGGAACGGCGAAAAGCGCGCAAAGCCGAACCAGGCCTCGTCCCATAGGAAGATCAGGTCGGGCTTGATGGCGAGGCATTCCTCCATCACCCGGCGGGTGTTGTAGATGTGGCCGTCGAAGGTGCAGTTGGTCAGATCCAGCAACTTGACGCGGTCGAGCCGGCCGTCGGCCTTGGCGTTCAGCAAGGCCTGCTTGATGGTCTTCAGCGGCACGGCGCCGTACATCGAATATTCCGTCATCGGGAAGGCTTCGACATAGAGCGGCTGCGCGCCGGCCAGCACCATGCCGTAATGATGCGACTTGTGACAATTGCGGTCGACGATCGCGATGTCGCCCGGCGCGAGCAGCGCCTGCACCGCCATCTTGTTCGAGGTCGAGGTGCCGTTGGTGACGAAGAAGACGCGATCGGCGCCAAGCGCGCGTGCCGCCTTGTCCTGCGCCTTCTTGATGTTGCCGGTCGGCTCCAGCAGGCTATCCAGGCCGCCGGTGGTCGCGCTGCTTTCCGCCAGGAACAGGTTCAGGCCGTAGAATTCGCCCATGTCACGGATCCAGTCCGACTTGAAGACCGATTTGCCGCGCGCGATCGGCAGCGCATGGAACGTTCCGATCGGACGCTGTGCATATTTCTTCAGATTGTCGAAGAACGGCGTGTCGTAGCGATCCTGCACACCTTCCAGGATCGAGAGATGCAGCTCGAGCAGCTCCTCGACCGAATAGAAGATGCGGCGGACGACATCGGCCTCGGGATTTCCGGCCATCGCCTCCACGTCGCGATTGGACATCAGATAGAGGTCGAGTTCGGGACGGACCCGCTTGATGACGTGGGCAAGCCGCAGCGCCGAGGCATCGGACTCGTCGTTCAATCCGGCCGACGAAGTCATCGTACGGAGCACCGGCGCGTCATGGCGTGAGCGCAGCGCAAAGCCCTCGTTGATGACGACGGCTGCGAGATTGGGGTTGAGGATGGCGGCGCAGAACGCGTCTTCGAGGCTGCCGACGATCACCGGCTCATAGACGAATGGATCGAGCGGCCGCCGCAGCTTGCGCCATTCGTTGGCGAGCGCGGGCCAATTGCCGGACGAGAGGCCGGTGACGATCAGCGTCTCGAAATAGGGACGGCGCGCGCCATGCTGCCCGGACATTTGCGGCACCAGATCGGGGTTGTCACCGTTGCCATCGTCATTGGCGCTCCCGTCGCCGGCATGTTGGCGAAACGACCTCGTCGTCAAGGCCTGCATCATCCGTGCCGCAAGGGCGAGTGAGCCCGCCGCATCGCCGGCCGCGGCCGCGTCCCGCAGGGCCGCCATGAGGTGAAGGCCGGGATAGCCGTGAAATTCCTCCGTTATGGAGAGATCGGCCAGCGCAGTGTCATATTTCGCGCGATCTCCGCCACGCACCCACGCCTTCGCGGCCTCCACCAGATCGCGCCAGTTGTCCGCCCGTCCGCCGGGCCCGGAGAAGAACTGATCGATGCGCTTTTGCGCGGGCTTGGCTTCTTTGGGCATGCGGCTCTCCCGATCCCTTGGGCAAAGGTGATGCCGGATCGTGGGTGCGGGGCCGGTCGCTCCATTGATCCAAGTCAACGGTCGTGGGCATTCTGATTAGCGGACGGACAGGACGATGCCCTTTGCATCGCAATACCGAGGCGTCAGACCGTTCGTTGCGCGGTATTGGCTGGATCGTCGCCCAAGACGCTGTCGAGCGACCGCAGCCACTGGCCGCTGTCGGTTTTTTCCGCCAACCCTTCGGCGCGCAACAAGTCGCGCAGCTGCGCATGCGCGCCGACGATGCAAAGGCGGACATCGCGGGAGGCAAGTTCGTCGTAGAGTTCGTGCAGCATGCGCGCGCCGGCGAGATCGATGTAGGGCGACGCCGAAAGGTCGCAGGCCACCAGCCGGATGCCTGGCGACCTCCGGAGCGCGATCAGGACCGTCTCCAGGATCGTCTCGGCATTGATGTAGAGCAGCGATGCTTCGGGGCGGAATGCAATAACGCCGGCCAGTGGCTCCACGTCCTCGTGCCTGGCGCTATCGGAATAGCGGCCGCTGCCGGGCAATCGGCCAAGGAACGCGACATTCGGCCGCGAGGCGCGCGCCAGCAGCAGGAAGATCGACGCAATTGCTGCCAGCAGGACGCCCTGGAGAATGCCGAGCAGCAGCACCGATACCAAGGCAATCGCCGCCGCGTAGAAGTCGATCCGGCTGACCCGCCACATCCGCAGCAGCGCGCGCACATCCACGAGCTTGTAGACCGCGGCAAAGACGATGGCCGCGAGCACTGCCTTGGGCAGGTTGGTCAAGAGACCGGTAAAGAACAGAAGACAAAGCCCCAGCATCACGGAGCAAATCACCAGCGCCAGCGGCGTCCGGGCGCCGGCGCTGTCATTGACGGCCGATTGCGACAGGCCGCCTGCGACGGGATAGCCATGGCCAAAGGCGGCCGCGAGGTTCGCGGCGCCAAGACCCAAAAACTCCTGTCGGACGTCGAGCGGGTAGCCGTGCTTGGCGGCAAAGCTGCGGGCCGCCGAGACGCCTTCGATATAGGCCAGCAGCACGCAACCGGCGGCAAGCGGAAACAGATCGTCGAATTCCAGCAGGCCGAAGGTCGGCATCGCCAGAGCCGGCAACCCTTCGGGTATCTTCCCGGTGACGGGCACACCGAGAGACGGGAGACCCAGCACCGTCGCTACGACGATCGCGAGTGCGACGATGGTGATGCCGACCGGCTTTCCTGGCAGCAGCCGCTCGCCGAGCAAGAGCAGCAGTAGTGCGACCGCGCCGATCGCGAGCACAAGCGGATCGGTGGTACCGAGCTGCCCGGCGAGCTTGATGGCGCGGTCGAAGAAATTGTGGCCGCCGCCAGCAACGCCGAGCAGGCTCGGCAACTGGCTCATGATGATGGTGAGCCCTGCCCCCGCCTTGAAGCCGACCAATATGCTGTCGCTGACGAGGCGCACGAGCACGCTCAGCTTGAACAGCCAGGCGATGAAGCACAACACCGCCACGGCAAACGCCGCAAGGCTTGCGATCTGCGCATAGCGCACCGCGTCTCCACCGGCGAGCGCGCCGACGGTCGCGGCGATCATCAGGGAGATCGCGGAGGTCGGGCCGATCGCAAGCTGGCGCGAAGAGCCGAGCAGCGCATAACCGATGCCGCCGAGCATGTAGCCGTAGACCCCGATCTGCGATGGCAATCCGGCGAGCGCGGCATAAGCGAGCGACACCGGGATCGCGTAGGCAGCGAGCGTGATGCCAGCGACGGCGTCGGATGGCAGCCATTCGCGCCGATAGGCCGCGAGCCAGCCGAACGGTGGGAAGAAACGCATCCAGCTCGCTTCAGGAGGCGAATTCATCCGGTCACCTCACGAGGCGTCGTTTCGCAGCGCAGCAGGACGATCAGCAGCGCGATCACGGGAAAACCGAGCGCGAGGTTGGGAATGATCTTGGTGGCGTAGGCACCGGCGGCGGCGCCGAAGCCAAACACCGCGCACAGCGCGAAGAAGATGCCGGACCGGCGCACCGTCCCGAGTGGTGCGCCTCCGTACACGACCGCGAAGACGTTCTCGATGGCCTGGCGCATGTTGCCGGTGATCATCACCGTGCTGCAAACGGTGCCCTCGACCTTGACGAACATCGCCGCCTGCATCGCGGCGACGAATGAAATGCCGAGTGTTCCGGCGAGATCTGGTAGCCGGTTATGCAAAATACCGACCGCGATCAAGAGCAGGATTTCGACCAACGTGCTGATCACGCTGGCCCGTCCGCCGACGGCGCGGCGCAGCCATGCGGCGACCACGATACCCACCGCAAAGGCGAGAATGGGCGGCACGAAGTGAAACGCCTTCGCCCAATCGCCGGCCATCGCATAGACCCAGAGGAAGATCAGATTGGCGGTCTGCGCATTCGCCATCACGCCGTGGATGATCCAGGTATAGGCATCGATATAGCCGCCGGCGAAGGCGAGCAGTAATACGATCTCGACGGTTTCGTCGCGGCGAATCGTGCCGGCTGCGACGTCGAGGGTGCTCATGTCGGCGATAAGGGCTGTCGCAAACTCTTCATCATGTCATAGGCATCGCCTCGCCTCCGCCGAGGCTTGATCTGGATCAAGCAATCTTCTCCCGCTGCAAATCAAATCCAGCGCAAAGCGCCGGGGGATATGTGACCATGGACGCCGTCAGGTGGATCATCACCACCGCACCGGAGATATTCCTGCTGCTGGCCGTTGCGCTCGGCACCATTCTCGGCCGCCAGAAGATTCATGGGTTCTCGATCGGGACGACAGCCTGCGTCCTGATCGTGTCCGTCCTGATCGGACAGCTCGGCAGTTTCACCTTCCCGCCGATCCTCCGGGCCGTGCTGTTCAGCCTGTTCGTATTCACCATCGGTTATCGGTCAGGGCCGGAGTTCTTCGCGTCCCTGAGCGTGCGGACGCTGGCCCAAGTCGTGCTGGCGCTGGTGATCGGCGCGACGGGCCTCGTTCTCGTGCTCATCTTCGCCCAGCTGTTCAAGCTCGACACCGGAACGGCCGCGGGCCTCACTGCCGGCGCGCTGACACAGTCCTCCGTGATTGGCACCGCATCGGGCGCGCTGGCACAGCTCGGATTGCCCGACGAGGTCTTGAAGCAGCAGGAGGCCAACATCGCCGCCGGCTATGCCGTGACATATGTGCTTGGCTACATCCTGACGCTGCTGTTCGTCCCCTTCCTCGCGCCGCGTCTGATGGGGATCGATCTGAAAGCAGAGGCGAAAAAGCTCGAGGCGGAGCTGGCCGGCGGCGCCCCCGCGAAGACGGACAACCTGTCCTATCGCAAATTCCAGGCCCGCGCCTATCGCGTCTCGGCTGCCGCGGGCCGTACGGTCGAGGCCGTCGAGACGGAGATCGGCGGTCGCACTATCGTGGAGCGGATCGTTCGCCGCGGCACCGACGTTGCGCCCCGTCGCGACGCGATGCTCGAGGAAGGCGACGACATCGTCCTGACCGGTCCGACCACCGCCATCGTCGCCGCAGAGCCCGTCATTGGTCTGGAAGTCGACGCCGACGAGCTGCTGCGCGGTCTGCCCGGCAACGTGATCGAGATACTCGTGGAGAACCGCAAGCTGCACGGCCGCGCGATTAGGGAAGTGGCCGAGATCGTCGGCGACAACGCACGCGGCGTCTTCCTGCGCACCCTGACACGGATGGGTCGGGAGGTACCGCTCGGGCCCGAAACACGGCTCTATGTCGGCGATGTCATGACGCTGGTCGGCAGCACCGGCAATATCGCGCGCGCGACATCGCAGGTCGGCCACGCCTTGAGCGCAAGCGACCGGACCGACATCGCTTTCCTCGCCGCCGGCATCGCCGTCGGTCTCCTGGCTGGCCTCGCCAGCTTCAAGGTCGGCGCGGTCGCGTTGACGCTCGGTGGTGGCGGCGGCGCGCTGATCGCGGGCCTCGTCTGCGGCTGGCTGCGCTCGCGCAAACCCAACATGGGCGCGATGCCGCCGGCGGCACAGCAAACACTGAGCGACCTCGGCCTTGGCGGCTTCATCGCAGCCATTGGACTCGGCAACGGCCTCGCTGCCTGGTCGGCGATCCAGGCTCATGGCTTGCTGCTGGTCGGCATGGGCATCGTCGTCACGCTGGTCCCGCTCGTCGTCGGGCACTCTCGTCGCATACTACGTGCTACGCATGAATCCCGTCGTGACTTGCGGCGCTCTGGCCGGCGCCATGACCGTCGATGCCGCCGTCACCGGCGCGTGCGACGTCGCCGAGAGCAAGACGCCGGTGCTCGGCGTCGCCGTGCCCTACGCGGTCGGCAATGTCGTGCTGACGGTGCTGGGCCCCATCGTCGTTGCCGCCACCTATACGGGCTGAAGGAGATCGCGATGCGCTCGCTTCTGGCTGTAACGCTCCGATCCCTGGCGACCACCCTGCTCGCTCTGGCCTCGCTCACCGCCCCAACGCGGGCCGAGGACGAGGTCCGAATCCAGGAGGAGATCTGGGCCTTGCCACTGCCGCTGCCGATGTTCGCCTATCTGGTGCGCCCGGTCGGCGACGGCCCTTTCCCTCTGGTGATCATGAACCACGGCGTCTCTCTCAATCCGACCGACCGGAGCTTCTTCCCGCTGGTGGAATTCCGCGACGCTGCAAAGTGGTTCGCCAAGCGCGGCTATCTCGTGGTCGCACCGGTCGGCAGCGGCTATGGCGCCGCGGCCATCGACATTCCCGAGCGCGCGCTCTATGGGCCATTCTTTTCCAAGGTCGGAAAGTGCACGAACCCCAACTTCCATGATGCGGGCCTCGCAGTCGCCAAGGTCGATCTCTGGATCATCGACTACATGGCCGCCGAGAAACGGATCATTCCAAAGGACGTGATCGTGGTCGGCCAGTCCGCCGGAGGCTGGGCTTCAATCGCCTTGTCCAGCGTGAACCCACCACAGGTGAAGGCCATCATCACCTTCGCCGCCGGCCGCGGCGGGCGGGTCGGCGGCAAGCCGAACAACAATTGCGCACCCGACAAGCTGGTCGAGGCGACCGCGGATTTCGGCAGCACGTCGCGGGTGCCGATGCTGTGGATCTACATCGAGAACGACACGTTTTTCGGCCCCGACTTGTCGAAGCGCATGCATGCAGCGTTCACGGCGGCTGGCGGCCGCGCCGAATATCATCTGATGCCGCCCTTCGGCAACGAGGGCCATTTCTTCATCGGCTCGCCGGACGCGATCCAGCTGTGGTCGCCGCTGGTGGCGAAGTTCCTCGACGCGCAGAAATAGAGTTCAGGCTCGGAGGCACATCATGCCAAGTCCCCGCAATTGTCTCTCTGGCCTGCTGGTCGTCGCGGTCGCCGGAAGCGCGACATGTGCCGGCATCGCGGCGCCGAAATCCGCGCAGGCCGACAAGCCCGCCGAGGTCGCGACGCGCGGCCAGCGCGAGGCAAAGGACATCGTCTACGGAGACTGGCAGAAGCTCTGCTTCAAGGCAGGCGGTGCGCCGACGCTGTGCCGGACCTCAATCACCGGCAAGTTTCCAACCGGCCAGACGGCTGTTCGCGTGGACCTGATCGAGCGCGAAGGCACTCCCTCGGCACGGCTGCAACTCTTCGTGCCCGTCGGCATGTACCTGCAACAGCCGGCGAAGCTGACTGTCGACCAGGGCAGCCCCCTCCGCATCCCCTACAGCTGGTGCCTGACCAACGCCTGCATTGCGGCCGACGTCGCGCCTCCCGCGATCATCAAGGAGATGGAGTCAGGGAAGACACTTGCCCTCGAGGTCGTCGATTCAAACCTTCTGGCATTGACGACCTTGGTGCCGCTGGCGCAGTTCGCGTCCGTCCACAAGGGCGCACCGGCCAGGACGCTGGAGCAATATGTCGACGAATGAGCGGCATGCTGCATTAGGCAGCCGACGCACGCGCGACCGATTCGATCAGAGACTGGGCCGTAAATGGCTTGACCAGATAGGCAATGCATCCGGACGCGACCGCGGCAGCGCGGTTCGCAGAGCTGTCGTTTCCGGTGATGTAGATCACCGGCGCGGTGACGCCCTCCTCTGCCAGTTGCCGGCGCAGGTCGATGCCGGACCTTCCGTTCAGGTCGATATCGAGGACGATGCAGATCGCCTGGTCGAAGCTGTCGTGATCGAGCAAAGCTCGAGCGGAGTCGAAGAGCGTCGCGGTAAAGCCATGCTCGCGGAGCAGCCTGTTCAAGCTGGTCCGGATGGACGGATCGTCATCGACGACAAAAACAGAGCCACGCTCTGACAAGGAAGTGCCCCTTCGAGCCGAACGACTGATCGCGGCGGCTCTGGCCATATTGAATTCGCCTGGTTTCCACTTGCGGGTCAGGCAAACCACCGCCCTCCATGACACCGCACCAACGAATTTCATATTGTCTCTTGGGGAAGTCACACCGCGGGAACTGTGCCGTGACGACAAATCAGCTAGTCGTCGCTCGTATCGAGCATTCCAAGCCGCTCCGCGATCGAAACGAGCTCCGCGAGCGAATGAACCTGCATCTTCTCCATCACCTGGTGACGGTGTGCCTTCACGGTGCGTTCGGTGGTTCCAAGCTCATGCGCTATCTGCTTGTTGATCCTGCCGCGGACGATGAGATCGAACACCTGACGCTCGCGATGCGTCAATGTGGCGAGGTGAATGCGGAAGGTCTCGAGCCTTCCGCGATGTGCCTGCGCGGCGCGCTGGCGCGCCAGCGCGCGCTCAATCGCAGCGATCAACTGCTCGGAGGATACCGGCTTGGTCAGGAAATCCTCCGCGCCGGCCTTGATGGCCTGCACCGTGGTTGGCGTGTCGGCGTGTCCGGTCAGGAATATGATTGGCAGCGTCGAGCCCGACGCGATCAATCGGGTCTGCAAGTCGGGGCCGCTCAGCCCCGGTATCCACACGTCGAGCAGGATGCATCCCGGCTGCGCGTCGTCAGGCGCCGCATCCAGCAAATCCTGTGCCGACGCGTAGGTCGCAACGTCGTAGCCGGCGAGCTTCAGCCGGCGCGCGATCGCCGTCCGGAAGGAATCGTCGTCGTCCACCACGTGAACAAGGCCGGGCACGCATCACCTCTTGCTGAATTCGCCAACCACCAACGGCAACTTCTCAATCCGCGCAACAACCTCCCAACAGGCGTCCACGCTGTCCCTTGGTACAATGAACCTTGGGACAATGGATGAGAATGCCGCCTTAGTCGTAAATCAACTTCGGCGGGAGTGGGACAGCGCGGCGCATTCCCAGCGACGAGAGTTTTCGTCCGACAGACCAATTCGGCGATGAGCTGAGGAGTTGGCCTATGTTCGTTCGCATCACAACGGATTCCACGCCGCGTCCCAACTCCCTTCGCGACCTCGGCATGACCAGCGATTCAAATGCGCTCGTCAGTTTAAGCCAATTTACCTATAAAAAGGGCAGCGAAATCTACGGGGAGAGAGAGCCTGCCGAATATGTCTATCAGGTGACGTCTGGTGCGGTGCGAAGCTACAAGCTGCTGTCGGACGGCCGCAGGCAGATTGGCGCCTTTCACCTCGCCGGCGATATTTTTGGCCTCGAGAACGGCAGCGAGCACCGCTTCACCACGGAAGCGATCGTCGACACCACGGTGCGCCTGGTCAGACGGCAAAGCCTCGAAATGGTGGCCGAAAGTGATGCGATGGTCGCCAGAAACCTGCTCAGCATGACCACGAACAACCTCCAGCATGCGGAAGACCACATGCTGCTGCTGGGACGCAAGACCTCGCTGGAGCGGGTCGCGGCGTTCCTGCTCGAGATGGACGGGCGGTTGACGGCGTCCGGCGTCATGGCGCTGCCGATGTCGCGGCGCGATATCGCCGATTACCTCGGCCTGACGCTGGAGACCGTATCCCGCGCGCTGTCACGGCTCCATGAGCTCGGCGCCCTCGGCTTCGTCGGTAACACCCAGCGCCAGATCGTGCTGCTGGATCGGCACCAGCTTGCAAGCCTCGACCTGCAGCCTTGAACAGGCCGCCGTCGGCGAATGGCACAAACTGCACATCACACCGGTTCCGTCCGATGCTAAACTCTCCCGATGTGGAACGAGACCGTATTTCGGATCGCAGTCGTTTTGTTCGGGACGCTGCCGGTGGCGTTCACGGCCATGATCCTTTTCCTGGGGTGAGCTCGGCTCTGACCGAAGCTTCCATCGGTATCAGGATCATTTGAGGCCAGGCGCCCGGGTTACGCCGAGGTGCTCGAGTGTCTTGCGCAAGACCTCGAACAGGATGGCGGCCGACCAGCCGAACAGCAGGACACCGTTCATGGCCGTCAACGGGCCGATGAGGCGCCATTCGCGCACCGGCGTGATATCGCCGTAGCCGAGCGTGGTGTAGTTGACGAAGGCGAAATAGAGCAAATCACTGCCCGGTGCGGCGGCCTGAACAACTTCATACATCAGAGCCCATGCCAGAACCTCCAGCGTATGCGCAACCTGCAACACCACGGCTGTCGCGACCATGACACCCATCAGGTGCACTCTTGGTCTCCTGGTTTGCCGCAGGCCCGCGCCGCGGGCGATCCCGACGGCGACGATGGTCACCAGCGCATGGATGCCGATATTGATCACGCTGACCAGCGTACCGACCAGGAATTGAAGAAGCATCGCGCGCCGCCAATCCTTTTCAGCTTTCCGGGAAGCTGCCTCAATGTGACGACGGCCCGTTCAGCAAGAGCGCCAACGTGTGCCGCGCGATGGTCAATTCGTCGTCGGACGGGAGCACGTAGAGAGGGATACGGCTATCGCGGCGCGAGATCAGCCGTGCGTTATGGGCGTTGGCCGTCGCATCCAGTATTGCACCGAGCCAGCTCAGCCTTTCGGCGATGCGCGCGCGGATCGCTGTCGAGCCTTGGCCGATCGCGCCGGTGAAAACAAAGGCATCGAGCCCCTCCAGCGCGGCCGCAAGCAGGCCGGCGTTGAGGCCGGCGCAGTAGGCGAGGTGCTCGACGGCCTGTTCTGCTCGTAGAGAACGAGCCGCCGCGCCGTCGTCACTCGGATTGGTGAGCAGAAACCCGTCGCCGGGATCGATTTCGCCTGCGGAATAGTCCGGCGGCGACGCGCTAAAGGTATAGAATCCATTCGTGCTTTCGACGCTGCGGCCTTCCTTCAGCGCGCACATCGAGCTGGTGTCGCCGAGGCACGCAACGATCACGCGGCGCGCGGCGATCTGGGGGGCCTCAAGCGTCAGAGCTCGTGCGATCGACTCGTAGCAAAGACCGTGAGCCCCGTAACGTCTTACGTCACCTGCGCAGAGTTGATGCACAATAGGATAGCTGCCGCTCTCCGCCACCTTGCCAAGATGGAATGCAGTATCGAAGCAGGCGACTTGCGGTAGCGCAGGATGATTCGCCTGCATGATACGGATTGGCGCAAGATTATGCGGCTGAAGCAGCGGCGCGAGTGCAATCAGCCGTTCCAGACGCGCCATCACGGCGTCATCGATCATGGCCGGCTGGGCGTCATCCGGTCCTCCCTGAGCGACGCGATGTCCCACGGCCAACAGGTGGATTCCCAATTCGTCCCGCAGCCAGGTGTCGACAACCGCGCTTGCCGCCGGAACGTCACCGACGTCGTCGTTCTGATAGGTGCGGTGTGCCATCGGATCGCCGTTCGCCCCGCTCGCCCTGAGGCGCGGATGGCTGCCGAGCCCGTCAAGCCGTCCCTTGATTTGCTGTTCCAGCCTCCCCTCGCCTCGTACGGAGAAGAGCTGGAAGTTCACGCCCCCTGCATTCGCATCGATGGCAAGGATCGCATCCATGGCGGTCAGTCGACGGCCGTCATCGCCGGGGACGTTTGCCCGAATACGCAATCCCGCTGCGACGTTTGATGGGCCATCGACATGCCTGAGGTCAGATCTGCCTTCGCGCAATCAAGGCGCATCGGGAGTCGAGAGGATTGACTTAGGTCAAGGTGATGCGTGCGGAGATTCAGGTCTGTTACGGCCTTTTCGGCGCAACGGCACGGTCGTTCCGAATCCAGGCCGCCGCGAGTTCCCAGGCGACCGACAGGACGATCGGCCCGATGAAGAGGCCGATGATTCCGTGCGCGAGCGTTCCGCCGATCACCCCGATCAGGATCACGATCGTCGGCGTGGTCAGGCCGCGCCCCATGACGATGGGCTTCAGGATGTTGTCGAGGAGGCCGACGGCGCCGAAGAAGACGGTCAGGAGCAGTGCCGTGGTCACGTCCTTGTCCATCCAGATCCAGACAACCACGGGGAAGAGAACGAGGAAGGGGCCGATCTGCACGATCGACAGCAACAGGACGACGAACGCCAGCAGGCCGGCACTCGGGACGCCTGCGACCTTGAATCCGATGCCGGCCAATAGCGACTGCACGATTGCGACACCGATCACGCCCTGCGACACCGCGCGGATGGTCGCGCCGGCGAGCTCCAGAAAATGTTCGCTCTGCTCCGGTACGACCCGGAACAGGAAGCCGCGCACCGCACCGACAAGCTGCGGACCGTGGGGAAAGAGGAAGCCGGCGACGAATACCGACAGCAGGAACTGGAGCGTGCCGACACCGGCATCGCCCGCGAACGACAGCATCATCCCGGCAAGCGGTTTCAGATACGGCGCCACTTCGCTCAGCACCGCGCGAATATTGCTGTTGGCCTGGGTCCAGAGATCGTAGAGTTGGGTGCCGATCAGCGGCCAGCTCTTGATCTGTTCGGGCGCCTCCCGAAGCGCCAGATCGCCGCTGCTGATCTGGCCCGCGAGATCCCTGATGCCGTCGACTGCGCTCATGCCGAGCCAGGCCACAGGACCGATGACGATGCCCAGCATAACCAGCGTGAGAATGAACGCGGCGGTGCGCGGGCGGCCCCCGAGGCGTTTGGCGAGCCAGCCGAAGATTGGATAGAACGCCACTGCGAGCACCGCACTCCAGGCCAGGATTGGGACGAAGGGGCGGATGATCAGGAAAGTCCACAGGATCACCAGCGCCAGCAATCCGAGCCGGATCACGAGCTGGATGATGCCATCGGCAAACAGATACTGGCGAGGGGTGTTCAAGGCCTGTGTCTCGGGCAACGCTCCTGCAGGAAACCTAGCGGCTTCTATCCCGCGGCGGGCTTGATACAGATCAACAGCGCGCCCAATGCTCGCGCCAATACGCTCTAGTCTACGACGAGCACGTCATCGACCTGCGTCATCGGATCTGCGCGCTGCAACGCTCGGACGAGACAGGCTTTGCTCTGCCGCCTGAAATCAAAAAGCCCTAGGCCACGCTGCGCAGTCCCTCAGCGGACAGGCTCGTCTTCCACCTAGTGCCTGGGATTGAGGGCATCATTCAGGCCGTCACCCATCAGGTTGAAGCCGATGACGAGCGCAATGATCGCGAGGCCGGGCCAGAAGGCCATCCATGGCGCCTCGCCGAGAAATTGCCTGGCAACGTCAAGCATGGCGCCCCATGACGGGGCCGGAGGAAGCTGGCCAAGCCCCAGAAAGGCCAGGCTCGCCTCGGCGAGAACTGCAATCGCCATGGTAAGCGTCGCCTGCACAATCGTCGGCGCAAGCACGTTCGGCAGCACCTGTCCGGTCAGGATGGCGAGATGGCCGAGCCCTTGGGACCGGGCCGCCGCGATGTAATCCTCGGTGCAGACGACCAGCGTCTCGGCACGCGCAACACGAACGAAAACGGGCACGGCGGAAATGCCGATGGCAATCATCGCATTTTGCAGGCTGGGGCCCAGGAACGCGGCGAGCGCAATCGCCAGCACCAGAAACGGGCAAGCGAGCAGCGCATCGGCGAGGCGCGAGATCACCATGTCGGTGAGGCCGCCGAAATAGCCGGCCATGAGGCCAAACGGGAGGCCGATCAGCACGGCGACCGTCACGGAGACCATGCCGGCGGCAAGCGAGGCTTGCGTGCCGAAGATCACGCGTGAGAGCACGTCCCGACCGAGATCGTCGGTGCCGAACCAGTGTGCCGCACCGGGTGCCGCGCGAATCGCCATCCAGTCCGGCGAGTTTGGATCGTATGGCGCAATCCACGAGGCAAACACCGCCAGCACGACGAAGAACAGAATGATCGTGGCCCCGATGACGGCGGATGGTTCGCGCAACAGGCGACGAATTTCCGAAGGAGCGGTGGCGCGCGCCTGACTTGCGACCGGCACCGTCTCAATCGAGCTCATGATCTGAGCCTCGGATTGAGCAGCACATAGGCCACGTCGGCAATCAGGCTCATCAGGAGGAATACGGCTGCTGTGCAGAGCACGACCGCCTGAACCACGGCATAGTCGCGGCTGAACACGCCGTCGACGACCATCTTGCCGAAACCCGGGATGGAAAAGACCTGCTCCGTCAACACCGCGCCGGCCAGCAGTTCGCCAAATTGCAGTGTGCCCAGCGTGACCACGGGGATCAGCGCGTTCGGCAACGCATGACGCAGCACGATGGTGCTTTCGCGGACGCCCTTCGCGCGGGCGGTGCGCACGTAGTCCTGCTTCATCGCCTCGATCATCGCGCTGCGGACATGGCGCATCATGATCGCAGCGGTGCCCGTGCCGAGCACCAAGGCGGGCATCAGCATCGAAAGCAGATTGCCTCCCACGCTCTCGGACAGCGGAACGAAACCTCCGGCCGGAAGCCAACCGAGATTCACCGAGAACAGAAGGATCAACATGATCCCCAGCCAGAAATGCGGGATCGACAGTCCGGCAAGCCCGAACAGACTGGCACCGTAGTCGAAGGGCGTCCCGCGCCCCAGCGCCGCGAAGATCCCGATCGGCAACCCGACGAGCAGCGCGACCAGCATCGACAGCATCGCGAGCTCGGCGGTCACCGGCAGTTTTTCCACCAGCATGGTGCCGATCGGCAATCGGGTGCGTACCGAAGTGCCGAAATCACCGTGCACCAGGGCTTTCAGCCAGATGGCGTATTGCACCGGGATCGGATCATTGAAGCGATACTTCTGCCGAAGATACTCAACGACTTCGGGATTACGCTCTTCTCCGGCGAGCGCCAGCGCAGGATCGCCGGGCAGCAGTTTCTGCAGACCGAACACCATCATCGACACCAGCAACAGGGTCGGCAGCAGGACGGCAAGCCGGCGCAGAAGCAAGGTCTTCATCGGGGCAGACTAGTCCTCACCAGGGCGAGCGCGTCGGCGGGCGCGAGGCGTTGTGCATCAATTCACAGGCCCGACACCGACCAAACGCAACAGACCGTCCGGCACCATGACGATGCCGCCGACCGATTTGCGGGCCGCGAAGAACCAGTTCGGGTGATGGAGGGGAATCGACGAGAGCGCCGTCAGGTAAATGTCCGTCGCTTTGGCATAGAGTGCCTTGCGCTTGGCTTCGTCAGCCTCGCCCCGGGCCTGGTTCAGGATCGCATCGAGGTCCTTGTTGCAGTACTTGTTGACGTTCTGGGAGCCCGCGCAACTGAAAAAGGCGACCAGCGTCGGGTCCGGGTCGGCGCGGCCACTCCAGTTGCCGATATAGGCTTCGAAATTGCCGTTCATATAGCGCTCGATGGCCGTGGTCGTTTCCATGGGCAGCAGCTTGACGTCGAAACCGGCCTCGCCCGCCATCGACTGTATGATCTGTGCGACCCGGGAGTCGCCGGCCGTATTCTCGTACTGGATCTCCACCGGCACGCGAGTCATCCCGGCCGCGGCAATCATTGCCTTTGCCTTGGCAACATCGCGAGCCGGCGCCTTGCGCACGCTATCGTAGAACGGAGATGATGGCGGAATCATCTGGTTATCCGCCAGGAACTCGCCGTTGAAGGCAACGCGATTGATGACGTTGCGATCGATCGCCAGCTCAAAGGCCTGACGCAGCGTCGTGTTCTTGCCGAGTGGCGTATCGGCCTTCGCGCCCGCGCCGACATTGAACATCAGATGCGAGACGGCAAGTCCCTGGCCGGAATGCAGGGCGAGGTTGGGATCGTCGCGTACGGTCTTGAGATCGGTCGGCGCGATCCGCTCCGCGAGATCGAGATCGCCCGCCCGGACACGCGACAACCGCACGGTCGAGTCGGGAACGTAGTAGTAGACGACCTCGTCATAGCCGACCCGTGCAGCATTCCAGTAGCCAGGATATTTCTTGACGCGAATGAGGTCGCGCGACTTGCGCTCGACAAATTGATACGGACCGGCACAGACCGGCGCGGCTGCAAATTCCCCGGCTTTCTCCGTGGCGGCCTTGGGCGAGACCATCATGCCGGCACGATCGCTGAGATTGGCAAGCAGCGGCACGAACGGCTCCGACAGGTTGAACTTCACCTTGTCCGCGGCAAGCGCTTCGACGCTCGCGATCGGCGCCAGCTCGGCCTTGCGCTTGGAATCCGGCATCGTCTTCATGCGCTCGATATTGAACTTGACTGCTGCCGCATCGAACGCGGTGCCATCGTGGAACGTAACGTTCTTGCGCAGCATAAAGGTGATCGACTTGCCGTCCGCGGACCACTCCCATGCCTCTGCCAGCTGCGGCACGATCTTGAGGTCGGGGGAGATATCGACAAGCTTGTCGCACAGCGCCGCAAACACGAAGCGGCCGGAGTAGGTGCCGCTGAGTGCCGGGTCGAGCGCATCGGGATCGTCCTGGATGCCGACCCGCAATGTCGCGGCACTCGCCGAGACAAGGCCCGATGCGATCATCAGAATTGCCGCCAACGCCGTGCCCGTCCGCTTCATACGGAATTCCTTTCGTCGCACGCCTATCCCAAGGCTTCCAAGGCTCTGCTGCTGAAGGTCAAGACAAGCACGACTGAACCTATTTGTAAACGTCTCGAACAAATCATCCTGCCGTATGGAACCAAATTGCAATACATCGCTCTACAGAGCGAAAAATCTTCGCACCACACCTCTTGACGGCAGATCAGGCGAGGTATTAGTTCGGTATATTGACTAATTGGATTGAGGCCCATGCCAGACGCCCCCTCATCGCCCGTTGCGCGACAGCAATCCGTGCGCCTTGTGATTGAGCGCCTGCTGCGTGATCGCTCGGTATCGCGCGCCGAAATCGCCCGCAGCACGGGCCTGTCCAAGCAGACCATCTCCGAAGTGATGCGTGATCTCGAGCGCGACGGCTGGGTCCAAGAGGACGGTCAGATTCAGGGCAGTGTCGGGAGAAGCGCCGTCACCTATGCGCTCCGGCCAGACGCCGCCTTCGTGCTGGGTATCGACCTTGGCGGCACGAAACTGCATGTCGCTCTTGCCGATCTGCACGGTGAGATCGTCGCCGAGAGCATCGAACCGACATCCTGCGACGGCGGCGCTGCCGTGGTCGCACAGATCGATCGCATGAAGGATGCCCTGCTTCAGCGTGCGTCCGTATCGGCGCAACGTTTGCGCGGCGGCGTGATGGGAAGTCCGGGGATGGTCGACCCAGCGTCGGGCAGCATCGTCATCGCGCCCAATATCCCTGGATTGGATAGCCTGGACGTGAGGGCCGCGCTGCGCGAACGGCTCGGAATCGACGTTGCCATCGAAAATGACGTCAATCTCGCCGCAATCGGGGAGCATTGGCGCGGCAACAGCCGCAAGGCGCGCAGTTTCGCCTTCATCGCAGTCGGTACCGGCATTGGCATGGGCATCTTTTCGGACGGCTATCTCGTGCGCGGCGCACGCGGGGCGGCCGGCGAGATAGCCTACCTGCCGCTTGGGGGCGATCCCTACGATGCGCGTGGCCTTCGGTTCGGCACCCTGGAAACCGCGATCGGCAGCGCCGGCATTGTCGAACGCTATATCGCGCTCGGCGGCGCGCCCGGCAGTACCGTGCGCGATGTCTTCGATCGGCTCGCGGTCGAGGAGGCGGCACGAGTTACGATCGACGAGGTCGGCCGGATCCTCACGACCGCGATCCTGGCGGTGCACAGCATCCTCGATTCGGAAATCATCATCATGGGCGGCAGCATCGGCGCGCGGCCCGAGTTGAAGGTCCGGATCGATGAACATCTGGGACGCTGCATGCGCGAGCCTGTTCGTATCGAGCTCAGCGCGCTCGGCAATCGCGCTACGCTGATCGGCGCGATCGGCAGCGCGATCGACCTCGTGCATCGCTCGCTGTTCGGCATCGGCAAGGATGCGGGCCCGCTGGCTCTTCCTTTCACGGCAACAGATGTCGCGGCATGAAGGAGCAGGCGCCTAGAATCGAAGTTGTCGGCAATGCCGCCGCCGTCGCGGATCGCGCAGCCGCGCTCGTCATCGCGCGGCTGCACGATCGACGGCCGACGACCCTCGGTCTTGCGACCGGAGCGACAATGGCGCCGCTCTATGCCCGCCTTGTCGCCGCGACCCGCGCCGGCCTCATCTCATTCCGAACGGTGTCGAGTTTCAACCTCGATGAATATGTGGGCGTCGCACCCCAATCGCCCGGAAGCTTCCATGCCTACATGCAGCAGCATTTGTTCGGGCATGTGGATATGGAAGCCGGTCGGGCAAAGATCCCCGATGGCACGGCCGACGACGTCGCCGCCGAGGCCGCGCGCTATGAGGCGCAGATTGCGGCTGCCGGGGGCATCGACCTGCTGCTCCTCGGCATCGGCGCCAACGGCCATATCGGCTTCAATGAGCCAGGTTCGGATTTCGCCTCCCGTACCCGCGAGGTCAGCCTCGACGATGCAACCCGCATCGCGAATGCCATCAATTTTCCCGATCCGGCGTCGGTTCCCGAACGTGCGATCACAATGGGAATAGCGACAATCCTGGAGGCTCGGAGCATCCTCCTTATCGCCAGAGGGCCGGAGAAAGCCGCCGCAGTCGCAGCCGCGATCGAGGGTCCGATCGCAGCAGCTTGTCCTGCCTCGGCACTCCGCCTGCACGGCAACGTCGATATCCTTTGCGATGAACCGGCTGCCGCTGCCCTCGCCAAGCGGCCCCACAACAACAATCGGAGAAGGGCATGAGCTGGGGACAGCGCGATTTCATGGTGCCGGGGCGCTCGCTGGCGGTGGGCGACCGGGGCATGGCCGCGACCTCTCATCCGGCTGTCACGCTCGCTGCGGTCGAGATTCTGCGCAGTGGCGGCAATGCAGTCGATGCCGCCGTTGCCGCGATCGCCCTCCAGGGTGTCATTGATCCGCATATGACCGGCATCGGCGGCGACTGTTTTGCGATCTATGCTCCCGCCTCCGGCAAACCTGTCGCCGTCAACGGCTCGGGCCGAGCACCGGCGAAGGCCGAGCTCGGCTGGTTTCGGCAACGCGGGCTGGCGTCGATCCCGGACGATTCACCCCATGCAGTCACAGTTCCGGGTGCGGTCGATGCCTGGTGCCGCCTCTCCGGCGACTATGGTTCAAAAGGTCTGGACGAGGTTCTGGCGCCGGCGATCCGCGCGGCCGAGACCGGCTTTTTGGTCACGCCCCGCGCCGCGCTGGATTGGGCGCGCTACGCCGATCGCATCGAACGACATCAGACCGGCGTACCGGTCTATCTGCCCGGTCGCGCTGCGCCCGTCGTTGGCAGCAAGCTCAATCATCCCGCACTCGGCGCGACGCTGCGTCGGATCGCACGCGAGGGACGCGCCGCGTTTTACGAAGGTGCCGTCGCCGAGGAAATCGTCGCGACATTGAAGGCGCTGGGCGGAATGATGCAGCTTGAAGATCTCGCAAGTGCCCGATCGGAGTACGTTGAGCCGATCAGCGCCGACTACCGCGATCATCAAATCCTGCAATGTCCACCTAACGGACAGGGCGTCGCGGCGCTGCTGATCGCCCGCATCCTTGCCGGCTTCGACATGGCCAATCCGGCGCTCGGCGAGGCGGATCGCATTCACCTCCTTGCCGAGGCAACCAAGGCGGCCTACCGGCAGCGCGACGCGCTGGTCGCCGATCCGGCGTTCCGTCCGCTCGATGTCGACTCGCTCCTCTCGGAGGCGTCAGTCGCGGCATTGCGCTCCTCCATCGACCGGAAGTGTGCCAGCGCATCGGCGGATTTTGACATGCCTGTTCATCGTGACACGGCTTACGTTGCAGTCGCCGACCGCGACGGCAACATGGTATCTTTCATCAATTCGCTTTTCTTCGCGTTCGGCAGCGGCATTTACGCCCCGCGCGCGGGGGTGCTATTGCAGAACCGAGGTTCGGGATTCTCCCTCTCCGAAGGACATCCCAATGCCATCGCGCCGCGAAAGCGTCCCTTTCACACCATCATTCCGGGTCTGCTGGCGAAGCATGGCAAGCCGATCATGGCCTTTGGCGTGATGGGTGGACAATACCAGGCGGCAGGACATGTGCAGATCCTGAGCGGCGTGCTCGATCGTGGGCTCGACATTCAGCAGTCCTCGGATGCGCCGCGCAGCTTTGCGTTTGATGGCACGCTAAGCCTCGAACCCACGATTCCCAGCTCCGTCGCCGACGAATTGATTGCGCGCGGTCATCGTGTGATCTGGGCGGACGAACCGCTCGGAGGTTGTCAGGCCGTGCACGTCGATCTTTCCAGAGGCGTCATTCTCGGCGCGTCGGACCATCGCAAGGACGGCATTGCACTGGCGGCGTGACCAGGATGAGAAAGACCGTGATGTCGGATCGGGCAGCATGAGCGAGACAACGGAGGCGATCCTGTCGATCGAGCGGCTGACGCTGGCGCTGCCCGCCGGCGGGGATCGTGCCTCTGCCGTCGAGGACGTTTCGCTTGCTCTGCATCCGCGACAAATCCTCTGCGTCGTCGGTGAATCCGGCTCCGGTAAATCGGTCTGCGCGTCTGCTGTAATGGGCCTGCTGCCCAGGGCCATTCGCCCGGTTGCAGGGGCCATACACTTTGAGGGACGCGATCTGCTGAACCTCCCCGCGGCAGAATGGCGGACGTTGCGCGGGCGACGCATCGCGATGATCTTCCAGGAACCTATGACAGCGCTTAATCCTGTGATCCGGATCGGCGACCAGATCATGGAAGCGTTCGAGGCGCACGGACAATTCACGCCGACTGAGCGGCAGGCCCACTTGCGCGCCCTCCTCGAAGAGGTCGGCATGCGCGATCTCGAGCGGATCATCCGCAGCTACCCGCATCAGTTGTCGGGTGGCCAGCGTCAGCGTGCCATGATCGCAATTGCCCTTGCGCTCGAACCATCGATCCTGGTCGCGGACGAACCAACCACGGCCCTCGACGTCACGACACAGGCACAGATCCTTCGATTGATCCGGGACATTCAGCAGCGGCGCGGCATGGCGGTGCTGTTCATCACCCATGATTTCGGCGTCGTCGCCGACATCGCGGACCGCGTCGCAGTTATGGAGAAGGGTCGCGTCGTCGAACAGGGGTCCGTGGAGGACGTGCTCGAACGCCCGCAGCATCCCTATACGCGTCGGCTGCTCGCCGCGGTGCCCGGCGGGACCCCGCCGGTCCGGGTCCGGGTCGAGGACGAACCGATCGCCTGCGCCGCGACAGGCCTTGCGAAGATCTATCGTGGCAGCGACTGGTTCAGCTCCCAGACCGAGGTCGCAGCCGTGAAGAGTGTGACCTTCGAAATCCGGCGCGGCGAGACGCTCGGCCTCGTTGGAGAGTCCGGCTCGGGCAAGAGCACGATCGGTCGGCTGGTGATGCGCCTCACCGACGCCGATGCGGGCGTGGTCCGTATTGGCGAACTGGATTTCTCCGAGGCTCGCGGTGCCCGCCTGCGGGCCGCCCGCAAGCATGTCCAAATGGTGTTCCAGGATCCCTTCGCCTCGCTCAATCCACGCCGCCGCGTCGGGCGAATTATCGCCGACGGGCCGATCGCGCACGGCGTCCCGCCGGCACAGGCCTTCGCGCGCGCCGAGGAACTGCTGGCGCTCGTGGGTCTCGACCCGAGCGCCGCGCGGCGCTTTCCGCATGAATTCTCCGGAGGGCAACGCCAGCGGATCGGAATTGCGCGCGCGCTGGCGCTCGACCCAGAGGTGCTGGTGGCCGACGAACCGGTGTCAGCGCTGGACGTCTCCGTCCAGGCGCAGGTGCTCACCTTGCTCGAGACATTGAAGACGCGGCTGCGGCTGGCGGTGCTGTTCATCACCCACGATCTCAACGTCGCGGCCCAGGTCTGCGACAGGATCGCAGTGATGCGCCTCGGAGAAATCGTCGAGATCAGGCCGACGGCGGATCTGCTGGAACGGCCGGAGCATCCCTACACGCAGGCACTGCTGGCCGCGATCCCGGGCAGGCAACGCAGAACGCCCACGTCGGTCTGAACCACCGCATTTTCATTGAAGGAGGTCTCTGACATGCAGAAGCTCACGGAACTTCCAATGCTGCGCATCGGCCTTGTCGGCAGCGGCTTCATTGCCGCGTTCCATCTGCAGTCGATGCTCGGCGTGCGCAACGTCAGCGTCGGCGGCGTCTACAGCCGTTCTGCCGAGCGGCGGACGCGCATCGCCGACAAGGCGCGCAATCTTGGCCTTGGGCCGGCGCATGTGTTTGACAGCATCGAAGCGATGGCAATGTCCGGCGAGGTCGATGCGCTTTGGCTGCTGACGCCGAACGACAGCCGTCTCGACATCATGCGCGAGATCCACCGCGTGACCAAGGCCCGGGCCCCGCTGCGCGCCGTTGCTTGCGAAAAACCGCTCGCCCGCACGCTTGCCGAAGCACGGGAAATGCGCAGGCTCGTCGAAGATGCAGGCCTGCTTCACGGTTATCTGGAGAACCAGCTTTTCTCGACCGCGGTGATGCGCGGCAAGGACATCATCTGGCGCCGAGCCGTACCCGGAAGTGGACGCCCCTATCTCGCGCGTGCCGCCGAGGAGCATTCAGGACCGCACGAGCCGTGGTTCTGGCAAGGCGACAAGCAAGGAGGGGGCGTGCTCTCCGACATGATGTGCCATTCAGTCGAGGTCGCACGCTTCATGCTGACCGCGCCAGGCGCAAAGCGCGACTCCTTACGGCTGGTCAGTGCCAGCGCCACGACGGCCAATCTCAAATGGACGCGCCCCCACTACGCTGCCGACCTCAAGAGCCGAATGGGGGTCGATTTCACGAAACGTCCGGTCGAAGATTTCGCGCGCGGGATTCTTGCGATGGAAGATACCGACGGGCATCAATTGATGATCGAGGCGACGACCTCATGGGCGTATGTCGGCGCGGGCTTGCGCATCCAGCTTGAATTGCTTGGTCCCGAATATTCGATGGAGTTCTCCTCGCTCTCAACTGGCCTCAAGGTCTTCCTCTCCCGCGCGATCAGCGGATCAGAGGGCGAGGACCTCGTCGAGAAGCAGAATTCCGAGCAAGGTCTGATGCCGGTTGTCGAGGACGAAGCCGGCATCTACGGCTACACCGACGAGAACCGCCATATGGTGGAGGCATTCAGGCGAGGCATGAGTCCGGCCGAAACCTTCGATGACGGGGTCGGCGTCATGGAAATGCTTATGGGACTCTATCGCTCCGCAGAACTTGGCCGGACCATCCATTTCCCGGATCCCGAACTCGAGCACTATGTCCCTCTCGTGGCTCGCTGACGGCGAGGGACGCGCCCATCGCGTCTTCCCGAGGATGGCGCGCTGCTATTTCGCCAAGCGGAACTTCCCGCCCTCGACCTTGATCAAAAAGGCTGAGCGTTCATCATAGCCGTTGTGGTCGGTCTTGCTCATGTTCGACAGCCCGTTGTTGAGATAGATGTTCTCCCCGCGCTCGAGTTCGTCCCGCAGAGCCGCACGAAACTCGGGCGTGCCCGGCTTCGTCGTCTTCAGCGCGTTCGGAACGGCTTTCCCGATCAGCGCGACGACATCCCAGAGGTGAGCCGCGAACATATTTGGCTTCTGACCGTTCACCGCCTCATAGGCGGTCACGAACTGCTCCGTCGCGTGACGGAACGGGTCCCCCGCCGGAAGATCGGCCGCGATGGTAAAGGCCTCGCCGGCGAAAATAGCGCCTTCGACGGTCGCGCCTCCGAGCTTGATGAACTCCTCGCTGGCAACGCCATGTGTCTGAAAGATCATTCCAGTGTATCCGCGCTCACGGAGCGCCTGTTGCGGCAGGACCGCCGGGGTACCTGCAGAGGCAATGAAGACGGCGTCAGGATTCGTCGACATCACCTTCAACGCCTGGCCGGTGACGCTGGTGTCCGCACGCGCGTAGACTTCATGTGTCGTCACCATCAGGCCCAAGGTCGGCGCAAGGCGGCTCACCTCTTTATAGTAACCTTCCCCATACCCATCCGAAACACCGATAAAGCCAAGCGTCTTCGCGCCGGATTTCGCAATGTATTTGAGAATGGCGCTCGCCATCAGGTCATCGTTGGGGACGACCTTGAAGGCCCAGGACCGTTTGTCGTCCAGCGGCTGAACGATGGCGGTGGCGGCCGCAAGCGATAGCAACGG
This sequence comes from Bradyrhizobium sp. Pa8, assembly GCF_052588265.1. Classification (NCBI taxonomy): domain Bacteria; kingdom Pseudomonadati; phylum Pseudomonadota; class Alphaproteobacteria; order Hyphomicrobiales; family Nitrobacteraceae; genus Bradyrhizobium; species Bradyrhizobium sp. Pa8. Next base: position 6,944,110 of record NZ_CP176767.1, read on the forward strand.
CGTCTTCGACTCCAGCGCGACGTCGAGCATCGGCATGGTCACCGGCGTCAGAGAAGACCCGACCAGCACATCGACCTTGTCCTGGATCACGAGCCGGCGCGCGTTCTGGATTCCTTTGGTCGAGTCAGACTCGTCGTCCAAGATGATGTAGGTCACCTTCTCTCCGCCGATCTCTTTTGGCAGAGCTGCGACAGTCTTGAGCTGAGGTTGCCCCAACGCAGCTCCCGGGCCGGTGGCCGAAATCACAATTCCCACTTTAATTTCCGCGTGCGCCGCGTATCCATAAAGTACGCAGGCCACAACAAGACAAACTCGCGTGAAACCGATCGTCATGCAGCTCCTCCCTGTCCGCCCCAGTGCTTCGGCCAGTTGCATCGGACCCCGCGGGGCAGCATCAAGGACCCGGAGGAGATCATCCGATATTCAAAGCCCTGTCCCGGGGTTACGAGCAACCAGGCGAGCGACCCTAAGCGGAGCGCAGAGCCGTGTCTGTCCCTATGCCTAGGGACAAGGACCCGCGCCTCAAGCCAGGCGCCGGCCCAAGCCGCCCAATCGGCAGTTCACGTCGCGCGCGCCATGATCGACCTGTCTTGCGTCGCGTTCGACGCCCCGATCGACTGGCTGGTGAGGCCGGACTATCGCCCTAACAGCTTCCCGATACCTGTCAAACCGGCACGCAGGAACGGATCTGAGTGGATGTAGAAATATTTGACGCCGCGCTCAAGCCAGAATGGCAGTTCGTCCGACGTCACGAGCGTGCCGGCGATCTTGCCAGCCGCACGGATCTTCTTCACTGCATGGGCAACCCGTTCCATAACGGCCTGCGGCCGCGGCTGCCCGAACGGCGGCGCCGGCGGATAGCCCATGTTCTGCGAGAGGTCGCCGGGTCCAATGAAGAAGACGTCGATCCCCTCGACCGCGAGCAGCGCGTCGATGTCGTCGATCGCCTTGGGCGTCTCGATCATGGCAATGACAAGACGCTTCTCGTGATCGGCCGGGCACGCATAGCGCACCGCGTCGACGACGGCGCGCGCCTGGTCCGCGGTATCGACCATCGGCACCATCAGTCCGTCCGCGCCGGCGTTGAGATAGCGGATCAGGACCGGCCGCTCGTGGGAGTGAGGGCGAACGATCGCGGCGCCGCCTGCGCCGCGGATGGCCTGAGCCGCGACCCGCACATCCTCAAAGCTCCAGGTGCCATGCTCGCAATCAACGAAGATGGCATCCGCACCAAGCTCGACCAGACGGACCGCCAAGCCCGATGAGGCGTGGTGCGGCGTGAACATGGTGACTGCATGGCCCTTGGCAAGACGCTCGCGCAATTTGGCTCCATTCATGGGAGATCCTCTTCTTTAGCTCTTCGGCTTGTCGGCAAGGCCTTCGGGCGCGCCGACCCAACGCGCGGTTTCAATGTCGGCGGAAGTGTCGCGCAGGAAGGTCGGACAGATGTGCAGTTCGGGGATTACGGCGCCCTTCTGCAGGCTGGCGCAGAGCAGCACCGCGCGCGCAACATCATGCGGATTGAGCATCACGGCGCGTTCGCTGTCCAACGGCGGCCGCGCGCGATTGTCCATGATCGGCGTGTCAGTCTCGCCGGGCAGGATCGTCGTCGCCCGGATACCCTGGTTGCGATAGGTGTTGTGCAGGAAAGCCATGAAGTTCTTCACGCCGGCCTTGGCCGCACCATAGGCGGCGCCGCCGAGCAGGTTCGGATTGACGACCGCGAGCGACGAGACGGTAATCACCGTGCCCTCCTTCTTTGCGATCATGTCCTCCAACACGGCCTGGGTCAGATTGAACACCGCCGTGAGATTGACGTTCACTGTGGCATTCCACTCGGCCTCGGTGATGAAGCGGGCGTTCAGCACTTTGCTGGCACTACCGGCGTTGTTGACGAGAGTATCGATCGCCCCAACGTTGCGCTTGGCCCAGGCAACCGTCTCCAGGATCGCGTCCCGCGAGGCGACATCGAGCGCACAAGCGGTGGCTTTGCCGCCCGCCTTCTCGATGATAGCGACGACGTCCCGCAGCGGATCTATCCGACGCCCGGTCAGGACGACCGTTGCGCCTTCCTGCGCGAGCAGGATCGCGGTCTCACGTCCGATTCCCGTTCCGGCGCCGGTGACAAGCGCGATCTTTCCATCGAGCAGACCCATGACATTCCTATTCGGCGGCGGTCGCCGCCACGTTTGAGCGCTGATAGCCGTAAATCTGTCTCGCCGCCGCAGGCGTGATCAAGCCTTCGGCGAGGTCGAGCTCGATTGCGGACGCCGAGCGCTCAGACGTCCGTCCCCATCCGCCACCGCCGGGCGTCTCGACCTCCAGACGGTCACCCGTCTTCAGAACCACCTTTCCCTTGGGAAATTGCGGATCCCCGTTCTTGTACACCTTGCCGGCACTGCCGGACTTGCCGTCGACGACACCGAAGCAGGGATGACGCACGCGCTCAGACGCCAGATAGATGTTCATGGGATTGCGTCCGAGATTGCGCAGCACGACACGCTGGCCGAGGCCGCCACGGCTCTTTCCGGCACCGCCGGAGTCCGGAATCAGCTCCTTGCACTCGGTGAGCGCGGGCACCGCGATCTCGAACATCTCGATCGCCGTGACCCTGCAGTTGGACGGAAAGCTCAACGTGTCCAAACCGTCGAACTCCGAGCGGGCGCCCTGCCCGCCGTGAAAATTCTGCACCGAGCCGTATTGCGTGCCGTCGTCGCGCCGTCCCACGCAGTTGGCGGCCCAGATCGGCGCGCCGCCGCTATCGCCCATCACCTTATCCGGCACCACGCCTTCCAACGCCTTGAAAATCAGCGATGGGATGACATGCCCGATCAGGTTACGCGAATTTCCCGCCGTCCATTCCTCTGGATTGAGAATCGAGCCGAGCGGCGCCTCGTCCGTGATCGGCGTGATGCAACCTTCATTGTTCGGCGTGTCCGGGTCGAGCAGGCATTTCAGCGCGTAGACCGAATGGGCGTAGCGATAATTGGTCCGGCAGTTGATCGAGTGAAGAATTTGCTCGGATGTTCCGGTGTAGTCGACGTGAATGGAATCGTCGCGGACGATCACGGCCGCCTGCAGCGTCACATCGGTGTCGTAGCCGTCGAGCAGCACCTCGGCACTATAGGTACCATTCGGCCATTGCCGGATGGCGCGGCGGGTCTGCGCTTCGGAGCGGGTGTGGACCGCGTCGGCCAGCTCGTCGATCCCATCGAGATCATATTCGTCGAGGAATTTCACCAGTTCGCGGCCCATGACATTGTTGGCCGCGACCATTGATTCGAGATCGCCCATCACCTCGGTCGGAAGGCGAACGGAGGCGGCAATGATGTCGAGCACGTCCTGGTTGGGAACTCCGGCCTTGTGCAGCTTCACGATCGGAAAACGGATGCCCTCCTCGAAGATGTCGCTTGCTTCGGAATGCAAGGGAGCACCACCGATATCCGGCAGATGCGCGATCGAGCCGGCATAGGCCACGACCTTCCCCTTCTTGAAGATCGGCGTGATCATCGTCACGTCGGGCAGGTGCCCGGTGCCGATTTCCGGATCGTTGGTGGCGAGCACGTCGCCTTCTTGCAGGGTCCCGGCCGGAAACTTCGGCAGGAAATACTTCTGTGCGGCAACCGGCAGCGAGGTGATGAATACCGGGATCGACCATGTGCATTGCGCCAGCGCGCGGCCGCGGCTGTCGAGCAGCACGGTCACGTAGTCGTGGTTCTCGCGCACGATCGGCGAGAACGCGGTGCGGCCGAGCACGATGTCGGCCTGGTCGGCGATGAAGATCAGGCGATTCCACATTACCTGCAAGTTGATGGGATCGTTGAAATCGGCGGCGTTCACGGACATGGGTGCGTCGTCCTCAGGCGATGTTGATCACGAGATTACCGTTGATGTCGACGTGAGCCGTGCCGCTCGGTCCGACGACCGCGGTGGATTCCCGCTGCTCGACAATGGCCGGACCCTCGATCTCTTCGCCGACCGGCAGCTTGTAGTGATCGTAGACCGGTGTTTCGACGAAGCCATTGCGCTCACTGAAATAGACCGAACGGTTACCTTTCTCGGCCTCGGCAGCATGCCGCGTGTGCGGGCGGGTCACCTGATCCTTTTGTCCGCTGGAGCGCAAGCGCCAGGTGATCACCTCGACCGATGAACCCGAGACAGTGCGACCGAACAGTTCGCGGTAGAGCTTGTAAAAATTGGCGAGAAGCTCTTGGTGGAACTGCTTCGGCGACAGGCTGCGATCCGGCAGCGCGACCGTGATCTCGTGGCCCTGGCCGACGTGGCGCATGTCGACGGTGTAGGTGTTGGTGATGGTCTCGGGCGCAACACCGGCGGCGCGGACGACTTCCGCGCCTTGCACTGCGAGATCGCCGAGCAGGCGATCCATCGCCGCAAAATCCCAATGGTCGACCTGCATCGGAAAGCTCGCGGACAGATCGACGGCGACCGGCGCGATCAAAAGACCGATCGCCGAGGTGACGCCGGCGCCGGTCGGGCAGATGATGCGCTTGATGCCGAGCTTGCGCGCGATGCCGTAGGCATGCACCGGGCCCGCGCCGCCGAAGGCGACCATCGGCAGGCTGCGCGGATCGACGCCGAGGTCGGTCGCGTGCACCGCCGCCGCCTTGCTCATGGATTCATTGACGAGATCGTGGATGCCGAAGGCGCAGCGGGGCAAGCTGACGTCGAGCGAGGCTGCCAGCTTTGTCATCGCCGCGAGCGCGGCGTCCTTCGACACCTTGAACGAGCCGCCGACAAAGGATTCGGTGCCCATATAGCCGAGCAGGATATCGGCATCAGTGACGGTCGGCTCGGTTCCGCCGCGCTGATAGGCGGCCGGCCCCGGCATCGCGCCTGCCGAGCGTGGCCCGACATCGAGCAGGCCCAGCGGGTTCTTCGCCGCGATCGAACCGCCGCCGGCGCCGATCTCGATCATGCGGATCGACTGGATCTTCAGCGGGAAGCCCGAGCCCTTGCGAAAGCGATGATAATGCGCGACCTCGAGATCGGTGCCGACCGTCGGCTCGCCGTTCGGGATCAGGCACAATTTGGCGGTGGTCCCGCCCATGTCGAAGGACAGCACGCTGCCCTCGCCGGCGATGTGGCCGAATTCGGCGGCAGCAACAGCGCCTGCGGCCGGACCCGACTCAATCAGGCGCACCGGCAACTCCGCGGCGCGGCTGCTTGGCACGAGGCCGCCCGACGAAGTCATCCACAGCACCTGTCGACTGATCCCCTTGGCGGCGAACTCACGCTCGAGATGCGCGACGTGTCCCGACATCTGCGGTCGCGTATAGGCGTTGACGACGGTAGTCGAGGCCCGGTCGAACTCGCGCACCTCCGGGCAGACTTCGGAGGATAGCGACACAAAGATATCCGGGTCTTCTTCACGCAGCAGTGCGGCGATGCGCTGCTCATGATCAGGATATTTGTAGGCGTGCAGCAGACAGACGGCGACGGATTTAATGCCCTCCTCGCGCAGCCGGCCGGAGATGTCGCGGACCGTCTCCTCATCCAGCGCCGTGATGACCTCGCCATCGGCAGCGATACGCTCGACCGCGCCAAAGCTGTTGGCACGCGTCACCAGCGGGTCGGGATATTTCAGGTTCAGATCGTAGAGATCGTAACGGCCTTCGTTACGAATACGCAGCATGTCCTGGAAGCCGGCAGTCGAGATGAAGCCGGTCTTGACGCCCTTGCGCTCCAGCACGGCATTGGTGACCACGGTGGTGGCGCCGAGCACCTGAAGCCCGTCGAGATCGACGTCGCCTCCGAATTGTTCGAGCAACTCGGACACTCCACGAACCACGGCCTCGGCCGGGTTGGCCGGCGTGCTCAGCACCTTGTGGAGATGCAATTCGCCCTTGTCGTCGAGCAGCGCGAAATCGGTAAAGGTTCCACCGGTATCGAATGCGAGCTTGGCCATCTTTGTCCTCGAAGCGATTGTCTTCGAAGGTAGAAAATGCGGTTGCGGCCGACCACCACAACTCCCGTCTGCCGCCATAGGTTTTGTTTATGGCCTGACGAAACCGGCGCGATGCGGCCGCCGCGCACGGCGTTGCCCGGACTCTGGCCTGGAGCCGTGTTGCCTAGACCGCTTTGATGCCCTGCGGGTGGCTGCGCATCAGCTTCTCGACCACGGTCAGAAGCACCGAGCGCGTGGCGAGCGCGGGCTCCGACAGCGGCAGATGGTCCGAGATACACAGGGACACGGTCGCCTCGATCGCGGGACGTACCAGTCGCCGCACTTCGACGCCACCAAAGCTCGACGCGGTCGCTGCAACCGAGGCCGGCAGGATGGTCGAACCGAGGCCCTCGGTCACGGCCGCACCGAGCGCGGAGACGGATTCGATCTCGGAGGCGACATTCGGCTTCACCCGTGCCCGCGCCAGCGATTCATCGATCAAGCGCCGCAGGAAATGCCCCTGGCTCGGCAGCAACAGCTTTACGTCGGCCAGTGCGGACAGCGGCAGAGGTTCGTCGGTCGGCTTTTTCGCGGCGGGCCCCGCCGGCGAAACGAGATACAACTCCTCGCGGAACAACGGCTGCAGCTTCACGCCTTTGATCGGGCCGGAGCCGTAGATCATGGCCATGTCCATCTTGCCGGTCATGATCAACTCGCTCAACACATGGCCAAAGCTGTCGTTGATATGGACGATGATCTGCGGATGCAGCGTCGACATCTCCTTCAAGATCGGCAGCGACAACGTGCTCGATGCCGAATAGGTCGCAAGCCCGATCGAGACCCGCCCGGCCAGCGCTTTGGTCGACTGATCGATGTCGATCTGCGCCTGCTCGATCTGCTTCAGCAGCAATTGCGCATGGCGGTAGAGGATGAGGCCGGCCTCGGTCGGGACGATGCCGTGATTGCTGCGCAGCAGCAGCTTGTGCTTGAAGTGAGTTTCGAGGGCTGCGATCTGCTGCGACAGCGCCGGCTGCGCCGTGCGGAGCAGACCGGCGGCGCGCGAGACGCTACCGGCATCGACCACCTTGACGAAGCTCTTCAGCTTCCTGAAATCGACGCTCATCTGTGTCGAACGCTGGTCCTGAACCGAACGGGCAACGCCCGCGCGGCCGTTCATGAAAACACGGTCTGGATCGACACTATCCTTTATCTAGCCCATTGATTTCAATCGGTTTCGTCGCCTGCGCGCCGATTTGCTTGATTGCCCTCAGCGCAGCGCCCTGCAGGCCTTCTCAATTCGGTCACAGGCGTCCTTGATCGCCCCCATCGAGGTCGCAATCGACAGGCGGAAATACGGCGAGAGCCCATAGGCCGCGCCCTGCACCGCGGCTACGCCGACATCATCGAGCAGATAGAGCACGAAATCGAGATCGCTCTCGATGAGCTTACCATCAGGCGTCGTCTTGCCGATCACCCCCGCGCAGCCGGGATAGAGATAGAAGGCGCCATCAGGCACCAGGCAGGACAGGCCGGGGATCGCGTTCAACCGCGCGCAGGCATAGTCGCGGCGCTCCTTGTAGAGCCTGACGCTATCGCGAACGAACGACTGGTCGCTGGTCAGCGCATGGGCGGCGGCCGCCTGGCTGATCGACGAGGGACAAGATGACATCTGCGACTGCAGCTTGTTGATGGCGGCGACCAGCGGCGCAGGACCTGCGGCATAACCAATCCGCCAGCCGGTCATTGCGTAGGTCTTGGACACGCCATTGGCGAGCAGGACGCGGTCCTTCAGGGCCGGCACTGCGGCGGCAAGGGTCGTCGCGGGCTCGTCGCGGTACCAGATCTGGTCGTAGATATCGTCCGACAACACGAGGACATTGGGATGGCGGAGCAGCACGTCGCCGATCGCCTTGAGGTCTTCGCGAGAATAGGCCGCGCCGGTCGGGTTCGAGGGCGCATTGAGGATCAGCCAGCGCGTGCGCGGCGTGATCGCGGCCTCCAGTGCCTCCGCGGTCAGCTTGAACCCCTGGTTCTCGGAGCAGCGGACGATGACAGGCTTGCCGTCATTGGCGATGACCATGTCGGGATACGAGACCCAATACGGCGCAGGAATGATGACCTCGGCCCCCTCCTCCACGCTCGCCATCAGCGCGAGAAACAGGATCTGCTTGGCGCCGCCTCCGACGCAGATCTCGTTGTCCGAATACTCAAGACCAAGGCGGCGCTTGTAGTCCGCGATAATCGCGTTTCGTAGCGCGACGGTGCCATTGACGGCGGTGTATTTCGTCTCGCCGCGCTCGATCGCCTCATGCGCCGCGGTCTTGACATGATCGGGCGTGTCGAAGTCGGGTTCGCCGATCGCCATGTCGACGATGTCGCGGCCGGCGGCCTTCAGCTCGCGCACGCGCGCGGACGCCGCCGTGGTGGGGGATATCTTGATGCGCGAGACGCGCGCGGCCGGCACGAAAATCGTCACTATGGTCGTCCTTTGCGTTTTCGATGGTCCGCGCCGTCAAGCAGGCGCCCATTGTCAATGTTCGACGTCGGTCTCGCCGCGCATGCGGCCGGTGAGGAAGAGTTCGCCGAGCTCGTCGTGGGTGATGTCGGCGGGACGGCCGTCCCAGATCACCTTGCCGAGCCGCAGGATGACCGCGCGCTGTGCCACCGCCATCGCCTTCTTGGTGTTCTGCTCGACAAGCAAAATGGTCTGGCCGGCCGCGTTGATCCGCAACAACTCATCGAAGACGATTCCGATCGCGGTCGGCGACAGGCCGACAGAGGGCTCGTCGACCAGCAGGATCTTTGGCCGCTGCAACACCGCCATCGCGACCTCGAGCAACTGCTGCTCGCCGCCGGACATGTTGCCGGCCAGTGTGTTGCGACGTGTCTTCAGGATCGGAAAGAGATCGTAGACATAGTCGCGCTCGGCCTTCACCCTGCTATCGCGCAGCGTATAGGCCGCCATCTGAAGGTTCTCGTCGACCGTCATGACCGGAAAGTTGCAGCGGCCCTGCGGCACCCAGGAGATGCCTTCGGCCAGGATTGCGCGAGATTTCAAGGCAGTGATGTCCTTACCCTGCCAGTCGATGCTGCCGCCCTTGACGGTGGTCATACCGTAGAGTGTCTTCAGCAGCGTCGACTTGCCGGCACCGTTCGGTCCCATCAGGGCGACGAACTGCCCCTGGGGCACGTCGAGATCGACGCCATTGAGGATGTCGAGCGAGCCGTAACCCGCGCGCAGGCGTTTAATTGAAAGAGAAGATTCAGCCACCGAGATAGGCCTCCCGCACCGCCTGGTTCTGGACGATTTCGTCGGGTGTTCCTTCCGCGAGCTTACGCCCCTGGTCGAGCACGACCACGCGCCTGCACAGGCTCGTGACCACGTCGATGTTATGCTCGATGATCAGGAAGCTGACGCCGAAGGAGGTATTGGCCAGGCGGATGCTCTCGACCACACGCTCGATCAGCTTCGGATTGATGCCGGCCATCGGCTCGTCGAGCAGGATGAGCTTTGGTTCCGGCATCAGCATCGAGGCGAACTGGATCAGCTTCTGCTGGCCACCGGAGAGCTTGCCCGCGGGCTGGAACCGCACGTCCCAGAGCCCGGCGATCCTGATCAGCTCGCGCGCCCGCTCCCGCAACGCCGCGACACGATTGCGGGCCGCGGCGCCGATCCCGAAGGTCGACAAGATACCGGGGAAGGTGAACATCTGGCCGGCGATCACGAGGTTCTCCTCGATGTCGAGCGCAGAAAACACCACGGTCTTCTGGAACGAGCGCAGCATGCGCCCCTCCCGCGCGATGTCGTTCAGCGACCAGCCCGTGATGTCCTGCCCGTCGAGCTTCACCGCGCCCGCGCTCGGCCTCGCGAGCCCGGTCACGCAATCGAAGAAGGTGGACTTGCCCGAGCCGTTCGGGCCGATGAGACCGCAGATCTCGCCGCGGTCGACATGCAGGTCGACACCATCGACCGCGCGCACCGCGCCGTAGGATTTGCAGAGGCCGGAGATATCGAGAATTGGCAGGCCGGTCATTTGCGCCTCTCGAGGAATGACCAGAACCGGCCGATCAATGGCGCGAATCCGCTCGGGAACCAGAACACGAGCCCGAGCAGGAAGAAGCCATAGGCGATCATGCGCAACTCCGGCGCCACACGCAGGGCTTCCGTCAGGCCGACGAACAGCAAGCTGCCGAAAATGACGCCCGAGATCGTCCCCGCTCCTCCGCCGAGCACGATGATCAGCATCGTCGTCGAGTAGTACATCTGGAAGGTCAGCGGGCTGACGACCGTCAGGTAATGCGCATAGAGGCTGCCGCCGAAGCCGGCGAAGGCGGCGCTGATCATGAAGACGACGAGCTTGTAGTGCCAGGTCGGGATGCCCACGGATTCAGCGAGCGTCTCGTTCTCGCGAATGGCGATCATGTTGCGGCCGGCCGGCGATCGCACGATCAGATAGATCGCCAGTGTCGCCAGGGCCGCGATGACCAGGACAAGATAATAGAAGCCGACGGTTCCGGAGACCGTGAACGACGCCGGCCCCAGCGCGAAGTAAGGCTTTGGAATCGCCGCCAGCCCCATGTCTCCGCGCGTCAGGCTGATCCAGTTCTTGGCGATGGCCTGCCCAATGATGACGAAACCGAGCGTGCACATCACGAACGACGTCGCACGCAGCCTCAGAGCAGGAATTCCGAGCGGCGCCGCAACCGCGCCGGTCACGAGGCCGGCGGCGAGGAAATTCAGATAGAACGGCGTGCCGACATGGACCGCCAGCAGCGCCGAAGTATAGGCCCCGATGCCGAAGAACGCCGCCTGCGCCAATGACAGAAGGCCGGTGTAGCCGAGCAGCAGATTGAGACCATGTGCCGGCAGCAGGAAGATCAGCGCAATGATGATCGCATGCAGCGGATAATTCCCGAGGAACAGCGGCGCAACGCAGGCCAGCGCGATGAGCGCGAGGCCAAACGGAATACGGAGATCCCGCCCCGTCGCCGCAACCGGGCTTTCGGCTGGTATCATGGTCTGTTCTCGGACGATCTCAGTCATGTCACATCCATGGCGATCAGAAGCGCGCCTGTGCGGAGAAGAGCCCATGCGGACGCCACATCAGCACCAGCATCAGGGTCGCAAAGCCCACGGTGTCGCGGAACTGCAGTCCGACATAAGTCGCGACCAGGCTCTCCGCGATGCCGAGGATCATCGCCGCCACGAATGTGCCGCGGACGTTACCCAGCCCGCCCATGATGATGATCGGCAGCGTCTTGAACGTGATGAGCTCCCCCATGCCGCCGTAGACACTGACGTTCACGGGCGCGGTCAACACACCCGAGAGCCCCGCAAGACCGGCGCCAAGGATGAACGTCCACAGCGCGACATGCCGAACGTCGATGCCGACCACCGCGCAGCACTCGATGTTCTGCGAGACCGCACGCATCGCCTTGCCCATCCGGCTATAGGTGACCATCAGCTCGAGGCCGACGAACACGATCAGGCCGATGATGATGATCAGGATGCGCTGCTCGGCCAAAGTGAAGCCGAACAGAGTCACCGGCTCGATGTAGCCGCCGGAGAAGAACTTGTAGCCGCCGCCAAAGACCAGGATGACGGTGTTCTGCAGGATCAGGGCAACGCCCAGCGTCGCGAGCACGCCGGCCTCGGCCGGCGCCCCCACGATCCGCTGCATCACGAAATTGCCGACCACCACGGCGATCACCGCGGTGGCAACCACGCCGATCACGACCGCCACCGGATACGGCAGATCGAAATACTCGATCGCGAACCAGGCCCCGAAGGTACCGAGCATGTAATATTCGCCATGGGCGAAATTGATGGCGCGCAGCACGCCGAAGATCATCGTCATGCCGACGGCAACGATCGCATAAACCGATCCGGATACGATGCCGTTAACAACCTGCTCGATGATCGTGTAGAACATGTGGTCTGCCGTCCCGTTGCCTTACTTGGGATAGTCGATCTCGGCCGAATAGGCTCCTTTGATGGCCGGCTTGCCGTTCTCGATCTCGAGCAGGATCATCGGCAGGCGCGCCTGATTGTGGTCGTCGAAGGTGACTTCGCCGACCGCGCTCGCATAGTGGATAGTGGAGAGCGCGGTACGAACCTTCTCGCGGTCGATGCTCTGGGCCTGCTCGATTGCCTTGGCCAGAAGATGCGTCGTCTCCCAGTGCACATAGGCGTGATTGTTGGGGGCTTCGCGATACTCGGCGGTGAACTTGTCGACGAAGGCCTTGCTCTTCTCGGATTCATAGGCTGGAAGCCAGGCCGCGGCTTCGATTGCTCCCTCGAGCGCCTTCGGCGCCGCCTTGATGGAGCTCGCTGTGTTGAACTCGGCGTTGCCGATCAGGGGGATCTTGCCGGCAATCCCGGTTTCGATCATTTGACGCCCGACGATGGGTGTGGAATCGGCATTGCCATACATGATGATGGCCTGGGCGCCGGAATCGCGGATCTTGGACAGGACGCTGCGGAAATCCACCTCGCCTTCCTTGTAATAGTCTTCCGTCAAGATCTGACTCTTGAAGCGCGGCAGGTACTTCTTGGTGAACTCAATGGCCGCACGCCCGTAGTCGGTGTCAACCGACAGCACGGCGTATTTGGTAAATCCCTTCTTCTCGGCGGCGTATTGCAGCACGACCAGGGCGCGGTTTTCGTCGGTCGGATAATTACGATAGGTCCATTTGAACCCGCCGACGCCCGCCTTGTAGGTGATCTTCGGATTCGACGAGGCGGCGTTGAGGAGAAGCACACCGGCGTCCTCCGCGACCGGTTGCATCGCGAGCGTCACCGAGCTCGAGACGTCGCCGATGATGAAGTCGACCTGGTCCTGGTCGATGAGGCGCCGGGTTGCCGAGACGCCCTCGACCGGAGTACCTTGGCTGTCGCCGGCCAGGATGTTGATCTTGCGCCCGCCGACGCCGCCAGCGCCGTTGATCTCCTTCGCCGCCAACTGGGCACCGCGCATCGAGAAGGCGCCGTAGCGGGCATTCGGTCCGCTCATCGGCGCGACGAGACCGAGCCTAACCGTCCCATCTTCGCTTCGCGCCGCGAAGGCGCTGGAGGAAGCGGTCTGTAGTCCAACCATGGCGGTTCCGATGCAAAATCCTCGTCGGCTCAACTCGATGGTCATTTGCCCGCTCCGTTGCTGCTACAAGATGATGCGCCCGCGAACGCCGCCACCTCTGTGGTCTTGCCCTTGGAATTTTTTGCTGCGGCCGACGGTAAAAAATAGATTTACGTTCGATGACAGGGGAAGCACGACTGTCCTCTGCCGCCATAGCGAATTCTTATAGCGGGCGGCGCCACTCAATCTCGGCCGTAGTGATTGATGGAATTGGACCATGGCTTGAACTGATTGGCGTTCGCCGACCGGCTGCATGGTACATCACGCTCGGCGCGATGCGAGCGCGGCGCGCCTCGATCAGGCAGAATGGGCACGCGACCTTATCAATGGTCAATGCCTGCGGCCGCCGGATGCGGTCAAGCTATCGGCCCGATCGTGCGATCGGGCTACTCAGCCGAGGCGATCATCGATGTAGCGCCTGAGCGCGGACGCGGCATTCAGCATGTGCGCACGCATTCGGCGCGCTGCGGTCTCTCCGTCACCTTCCGCGATCGCCTGCATGATGGCGTCATGCTCGTCGCGGGACTTGCGAATGCGATCGCCCTGCCGCAATTGGGTGCGGCGGAAGGCGCTGAGCCGCGAACGCACGTCCTGCGCCTGCTCGGCGAGAAACGAGTTGTGCGTTGCGCGGTAGATGCATTCGTGGAATTCGCGGTTGAACGCGTCATAGGCGTCAACATCGTTGGCCTCGACCATCCTGAGCGAGGCGTCATGAAGCTCGATCAGATGGCTGCGCTCGAGCGGCGTCATGCGGTAGGTCGCGAGCCTGACGCACATGGCCTCGACCTCGGCGCTGGTCTCGAACATGTCCATGATGCGCTCCGGCGTCATCCGTGCAACGACGAGGCCGCGGCGGCCGCGCACCTCGACGAGGCCGCTGACCACGAGCTGGCGAAGCGCCTCCCGCACCGGCGTGCGGGAAGCTCCAAAACGATCGGCAAGCTGCTGCTCTTCCAGGGCCGAACCGGCGACGAGCGCACCTGAAGCAATCTCGTCCGTGAGCGCGTTCCGGATGCGATCGGAGAGCAGCCCGCCATCGTCCTCCGCGTCGACTGCGACCTTCAATACTTCTGCCATTCAGCCTCCCGTGATCGCGCGCACCGCGAAGTAAAGGATCGAGGGCGCGACCAGGCATCCGAGCCCGGTGTGGAATGTCGCCGTCAGCGCACCATAGGGCACCAGACGCCGGTCCGTCGCCGCCAACCCTCCAGACACGCCGCTGACCGTTCCCATCAAGCCGCCAAACACCATCGCGCTACGCGGATTGTTCAGGCCGATCATCTTCGCCACAAAGGGCGTGCCGATCATGACGATCACCGCCTTGAATACACCGGTCGCGATCGAGAGCGCAATAACCGGTGAGGATGCGCCGATCGCCGCGCCCGTGACCGGGCCCACGATGTAGGTGACCGCGCCGGCGCCGATCGTCGTCAACGATTCCGCGTCAGTGTAGCCAAACGCCGCGGCGACGAACACGCCGAGAATGAACGGCACCACCGTTCCCAGTCCGAGTGCGACCGCACCAATCACCCCGGCCTTGCGCGCATGGACGACGTCGACCTCGAAGGCAGTGGCGACGATGGCGAAATCGCGCAGCATCGCTCCGCCCATCAAGCCGATCCCGGCCAGGGCCGGCAGGTCGGCCACGCCCTTCTCGCCGCCGGTGGAGACGCCTCCCCAAAAGGCCAGCGCAAGGCCTAGGATGATCGCGATCGCCGAGGCGTGAATGCGCCCGAAGGTGAGATATTTCGAGATCGTCCCGGAGATCCACATCAGGATTCCGACGGCCGCGAACGCAGTGATCAGCGCATTGGCGGCGAGAATGTGAGAGATCATGATCATCCGATCCTCCCGGACTTGAAGTGGGGCACAGGTGCGGCGAGCGCCTCGGCCTCTCGCGCCTCGATCTCGTCCATGGTCTCGACGCGACCGCTGAACCGCCCGATCAGGGCCACCATCGCGAAACACAGCGCGACCGCGCCGATCCCCGCAATGACGACGATCGGACCGCCTTTTGCCGCTGCGACCACGTTCTGCTGCGCGGCCATGGCGACCACGATCGGAATGTAGAAGCTGCCCCAGAACTCGACGCCGGTCTTGAACCCGTGGCTGAGTATGCCGTGCCGCACCAGCCAGAGCCGGGCCGCGATCAAGAACATCATGGCGATGCCGACGCCGCCGACATTGGCCTTCACGCCGAGGGCGACGCCGAGCAGGTCCCCCAGCAGGCCCCCTAAGAGGGTGCAGATCGCGAGCAGCGCTACGCCGGAAATCGTCACGGGCGCCTCCCCTCGGCGAGCAAGGCACGATCCCCAGGGCTTGGACTATCTGCATGCATTCGCATCGTAAATTCCCTCCTGTGTATGCGAATATCCATCGCTTATGGGTTTATGTATACACTAATTGACATCAGAAGGCAATACGCATACATTAGGGCGATCGAAAGCCAACCCCGCATGCCAAGGAGCCAAAATGAGCGATTGGGGTATGCAAAAGGCCGCCCTGGCCGAGCGCCTGGCGGCCGGTGCCCAGCACGCGAAGGGCAAGATGGTGCCCATCGCGAACCTGCCTGCATTCCTGAAGGCGGTGATCCGGTCAGGAGACCGGGTGTGCCTGGAGGGCGATAATCAGAAGCAGGCCGACATCCTCGCCTCGGCGCTCGCAAACCTCGACCCCCAGGATGTCCATGACCTGCACATGGTGCAGTCGGGGGTGGTCCTGCCCTCCCACCTCGACATATTCGACAAGGGAATCGCGCGGCGGCTCGACTTCTCCTATTCGGGCCCGCAATCGGCCCGCATCGCGCGCATGCTGTTCGGCCGCAACATCGAGCTCGGGGCCGTGCACACATACCTCGAGCTGTTCGCCCGATATTTCATCGATCTCACGCCGAACGTCGCACTCATCGCGGCGGTGAGCGCCGACAAGGACGGCAATCTCTATACGGGGCCGAACACCGAAGACACGCCGACGGTGGTCGAGGCGACGAGCTACAAGAACGGTCTCGTCGTGGCGCAGGTCACCGAAATCGTCGACAAGGTGCCGCGCGTCGATATTCCCGGCGACCTCGTGCATTTCGTGGTCGAGGCCGGCCGCCCCTTCTATGTCGAGCCGCTCTTCACCCGCGACCCGGCCGCGATCACCGAGACCCAGATCTTGACCGCAATGCTTGCGATCAAGGGCATCTACGCGCCCTACGGCGTGCGCCGGCTCAACCATGGTATCGGCTTCAACACCGCCGCGATCGAGCTGCTGCTGCCGACTTATGGCGAGAGGCTCGGCCTCAAGGGCAAGATCTGCACCCATTTCGCGCTCAACCCGCATCCCACGATCATTCCGGCGATCGAATCCGGCTGGGTCGAGCAGATCCACTGTTTCGGCTCGGAAGTCGGCATGGAGGATTACGTCGCGGCGCGTTCCGATGTCTTCTTCACCGGGCCCGACGGCTCGCTGCGATCGAACCGCGCCTTCTGCCAGACGGCGGGCCTCTATGCCTGCGACATGTTCATCGGATCGACGCTCCAGATCGACCTCAAGGGCCACAGCTCGACGGTGACGACCAGCCGCATCGCCGGCTTCGGCGGCGCGCCCAACATGGGCTCCGATCCGCGCGGCCGCCGCCACCCGAGCGAACCCTGGCTCAAGGCCGGCGCCGAAGCCGATCCCGACTCCAACGCGGCGCTGCGCCGTGGCCGCAAGCTGGTGGTGCAGATCGGCGAGACCTTTGGCGAGCGCAATGCCCCGCTGTTCGTCGAGCGGCTCGATGCGCTCGATCTAGCGCGCGAGCTCAAGCTCGATCTCGCGCCAGTCATGGTCTACTCGGACGACGTCACCCACATCGTCACCGAGGAAGGCATCGCCAACCTGCTGATGTGCCGGAGCAAGGACGAGCGCGAGCAGGCGATCCGCGGCGTTGCCGGCTACACCGACATCGGACGCGCGCGTGATGCGAAGCTGGTCGAACAGCTCAGGCAGCGCGGCGTGATCCAGCGCCCCGAGGATATCGGCATCGATCCGCTCGACGCCGACCGGCGCCTGCTGGCGGCCCGCTCGATCAAGGACCTCATGCTGGCCTCCGGCGGTCTCTACCGCCCGCCCAGCCGCTTCCGCAATTGGTGAGGAGTTTTGCATGGAAAAGCTCAGCTTCAGACTGACTGCCCCGAGATGCGCCTGCGGCACCCGCACCCAGGCGATCGTCGGCGTCGTCGCCTCCGGCAATCTTGAGGTGCTGCTGGAACGCGTCTCGCCGACAGATGTCTGCACCATCGACATCGCGACGGCCGCTCATGGGTTCGGCATGGTCTGGGACGCCGTGGTCCGCGACTTCGTCGCCCGCCGCTCCGCCGGCGGCTTACGCATTTCCATCAATGACGGTGGCGCCAGGCCCGACACAGTGGCGCTGCGCCTCGCACAAGGCGTCCGCAAGATCGAGGAGCTGGAACGATGACAGCGACCACAGCCGACAAAGTCTCGCTGAGCTGGTACGAGGCCAGCGCCCGCCAGCGCATCGACGCGCTCGTCGATGCCGGCAGCTTTGCCGAACTCATCGGCCCCGAGCTGCGCGAGATGAGCCCGCATCTGGCGATCTTCGACCTGCCGGAGCAGTTCGACGACGGCATCGTCGTCGGCCGCGGCCGCCTGGACGGCGCGCCCGTGCTCGTCGCCGCACAGGAGGGACGCTTCATGGGTGGCGCCTTCGGCGAGATCCATGGCGCCAAGCTCACGGGCCTCTTGCGCGCCGCGCGTGCGCTTCATCAGGACGTACTGATCCTGTTCGACACCGGCGGCGTGCGGCTTCAGGAAGCCAATGCCGGCGAGCTCGCCATCGCCGAGATCATGCGCGAGATCATCGAGGCACGGCGCGCCGGCATCAACGTCGTCGGGCTGATCGGCGGACGCGCCGGATGCTACGGCGGCGGAAGCCTGATCGCCGGCACCTGTTCGTGCCTGATCATCTCGGAACAAGGCCGGCTCAGTGTCAGCGGCCCCGAGGTCATCGAAACCAACAAGGGTATCGAGGAATTCGACTCGCGCGACCGCGCCCTCGTATGGCGCACCATGGGCGGCAAGCATCGCTACCTCATCGGCGGCGCTGATGCGTTCGTCGACGACGAGGCGCAGGCGTTTCGTCAGGCGGCGGTCGACGCGCTCAAAGCCAACAGGCGATGCGACGTGGTGGTGCTCGAAGCCGAGCAGACGCGCCTCGAGCGGCGATTGCAGCGTTTCGGCGAGGCCGAGGACGCCGTCGAAATCTGGCAGACGCTTAGCATCGACCAGCCGACCCAGATTCCCGCGCTTCCCACAGCCGCATTTCTTCGCGCGGCAAGCAACAGGGAGAGCGCCGATGACGCTCGATGACATTCTGGCCGGCCTGTTCCTGAACGGCAGCAAGATCGAAACAAACGGCGCAATGATCACGGGACAGGCGATCCTTCCCGATGGAGGTCCCGTCCACGTGCTCGGCATCACGCAGGGTCAGCCGCTCGGCGTGGACGAAGCCATCGTGCTCGCAGGGCGCGTGATCGAGATCGTCAAATCCGGCGATCGCGCGCCGATCCTGGTCCTGGTGGATTCCGCCAGCCAGCGCATGAGCAAGCGCGACGAATTGCTCGGCCTCAGCGAATACCTGTCGCATCTCGCCAAGGCCCTGCTGCTGGCGGAAGCCGGGGGACACCGCACCGTCGGCCTGCTCTATGGCGGCAGCGCGGCTGGTGCATTCATCGCCACCGCGCTCGCCACCGGCACGCTGGTGGCACTGCCCGGCGCGCATCCCGCGGTGATGGACCTGCCGTCGATGGCGCGGGTCACCAAGCTTCCGATCGATGTTTTGAAAGCGAAGGCGGAAGCCACACCGGTGTTCGCGCCCGGCCTCGAGAACATGGTGCAGACCGGTGGCATTCACGTTGTCTGGAACGAAAGCGCCCCGTTGGCGCCGCAGCTTGCCGCCGTGCTGCAACGGCCGCAGGGACAGGACGATCGCGCGCGGCTCGGCGCCGAGCGTGGCGGACGGCGGAAGGCGGCCGAGATCGCCGATCGGGTTGTCACACTCGCGGCAGCCGCGCGTCAGGGGGCGCAACATGGTTGAAGCCCTCCAGCGCCATACGATGGTGACCGCCTCGGCCACCGGATGGGCGGCCGCGATGAGCCGAAACCCCGCACTCGCCAGCGAGCCGATCATCGAGGGCTGGGCGCGCGCCGGTCGCCCGCTCGTGGTTCGCAGGCCGGCCTGCAACGATCCCGCAGGCATGGTTCCGCTCGGCCTGCCGCTGCCGCCGAGTTCCGGCAAGCGGCGTATCGCGGTCGCGCTCGCCCCCGGCGACCTCTTCGCGCTTGCGCCGCCGCCATTGCTGGCGGATGCGGCAGCAGCCGCGCCTGCGTCGTGGCGCGAGACCATCGACCTGCTCGTCGGCCTTCTTCCGGAGACGCGCACGTTCGGCAGTCTGGCCTGGCAGCATCTCACCGGCCTGCCCTATCTGTCCGATGGATCGGACCTCGACCTGCTCTGGCCGCTGTCCTCGGCGAGGCACGCGAACACCCTGCCATCCGACATCGCGCGGATCGCAGAGACGGCGCCGATGCGGCTCGACGGCGAGATCGTCTATCACGCCGGCGCCGTGCAATGGCGCGAGCTGACCGGCGCTGACGAGGACGAAGTCCTCGTCAAGGGCGCGGCCGGCGTTCATGTCACCACGCGTGCGGCGTTTCTCGCGGGCGGCGCATCATGAATGTCGCGCTGAGATGGCAAGCGCCGCCGCAACGCGCGCTCCGCGCGGAGCAGCTCGGTCATCTCGCACCGCTGTGCCTGAAGCGCGAGGTCGAGACCTATCCGAAGCCCGGGCTCGTCAGCCACGTCGACAACGGCGCGCATCGCGATATGGACGCCGGGCTCTTGTGCCGGAGTGCCGACACGCTGGCTCCGTTCTTTTGCGACCTCGCAACCGCGGGCGCCGAGGGCGCCAGCATGGACCGGTTGCGCGCGATCGGGGTTGCGGCGGAGCGCGCGATGTTGGCGGCGACCTCAGGTGTGAACACGCATCGCGGTGCGATCTTCGGACTGGGTCTGCTCTGCGCCGCGGCCGGGTATCGTAATGCTCTCGGCATTCGGAAGCCGCTCGGCGAATTGGTGTCGCAACGTTGGGGCGACGCCATCCACGCGGGCCCGATATCCCTGCGCAGCCACGGCGCCGTGGCGTCACGTCGCTACGGCACCGGCGGCGCCAGGGCGGAAGCGGCTTGCGGCTTCCCCTCCGTCTATGTCATCGCCCTTCCCGCGCTACGTGCGGCACGGAGGCTCGCGCCTCAGGATGAAGAGGCGGTCCGGGTTCAGACCTGCATGGCGCTGATCGCAGATGTTGCCGACACCAATCTGTTGCACAGGGGCGGAGCTGACGGATTGCGCTTCGCGCAGGCCAGCGCATCCGCATTCCTTGCCGCAGGCGGAATCGGTTGCCCAGGCTGGCGCAAACACGCCGACGGCATTCACCAGGCTTTCGTCGCGCGCAATCTCAGTCCGGGCGGATCGGCAGATCTGCTCGCCATGGCTCTGTTTGTGGACGCTCTCTTCGTCGATCGGCTGGCCCCCTGATGCTTGCACTGCTCTGCGGCGGACAAGGCACCCTGTCGGACAAGATCTTCGATCTCGTCGCCGATCGGCCTGCTACGGAATCGGTTTTCGCCGGCGCGACCGCTTGTCTCGGTGAAGATCCGCGGAAATTGATCACGACACGCAGCGCGGAAGAGCTGTCCGCCAACCATGCCAGCCAGATCCTGACCGTCACATCGGCGCTCGCGATCCACGCCTGTATCGTGGACTTGCTGACTGAGGACACCGCTGTCACGGGCTACAGCGTCGGCGAGATGGCGGCCTGGAGCGTTGCGGGAATATGGACCGCCGCCGAAGCGTTGCGACTGACCGATATTCGCGCCCGATTGATGGACGGCGTGGCGGGGCCGGATGGGCGGCTCGGCTATGTCCGCGGGCTCGAACGAACCGCGCTCGAACACCTGCTCGAGAGGCACCGCTGCGAGATCGCAATCAGGAATCCCGACCTTCTTGTCGTGTTTGGAGGCGCGGAGCGCGATGTCATCGACCTCTGTCGGGAGGCGACGACACAAGGCGCCGCCCGCGCGGGTCTCCTCGCCGTCAAAATCGCCTCGCATACGACGCGTCTCGAACCAGCCTGCACACCCTTGCAGCAGGCGCTTGCGACCAGCAGACGCACTCCTGTCGCAGATCAACGGACTCTTCTCGCCGGGGATGGCGGCGAGCGCATCTTCTCCGTGACCAATGCGACAGCAAAGCTCGCATGCCAGATCGCGCGCCCGATCGACTGGGCGGCGACGCTGGAGGCTCTCGTAGAGCTCGGGGTCGATCAAGTCCTGGATCTCGGTCCAGGACACGCGCTTGCCGAGATGATGCAAGGCTTCCATCCATCGATCCGATGCTACGCCGCCGACGGGTTTCGCACGATCGATGGTCTGCGAAACTGGGTTGCTTCCGAATGGGCAGGGCGCCCGGCGGCTCGCGATTGAGCGAACGCATGAAATTTCTCGAGAGAACTCGCCCTCGACAAGAGAAGCCTTCAGATACTCACCGCGATCGGTGCTGAAAGCTGTGGTGTTGAGCAACGCCAGGCATTGCCCCATAAGCCCTGTTGGGCCCAAACCAGGGAGCCGCGCCGCCGGGGAGCTCAAGGCCCATTCTGCCTGCTGGCGTTAACTCGCAGTCGTTCAATATATCCCTGTCGGGATATTGCGCCTGAAACGAAGCTGGATTTGAAGTCGCCCACGTCGGGCACTGGGCACTGGCAGAGCTTATCACGCCAATCGACATCATCGCTGCAATAATGGAAGTCCTGAATCCAATCATAGTCGTACTCCGAACGGTTGTTGTTTTCGTGCGGAGCGTTCGCGCTGGCCGGAATAGGCTGCTCTGTTGAAAGCGTTTCCTTAGAACTTTTTTGGATAAGGATTACGTAGGTATGCGCTTGAGAAAGGACACGCGGTGGAAAATCACGGCCGCGCGAACGGCACTCACCGTTGCGTGACCCGCACCCACATCCACACATGTCTGACGTCGGGATTACGGTGACAGTGTACTCAATGACCCCGGGCCGCTCCCTCTGCAGCTTTGGCCGCACCTCTTCTGAGGCTTTGGCGATCAACTGGTGGAAGAGATGTCGAAGATTACGGTGACACTGCACTCAATGGCTCTGGCCGCTTTCGCGGATTCGAAGGCTCATGAACTAAGTGCACCGTCTCTGTAACATGTAACGCTGGATGGCGAAGACCTGCTGACGCTGCTCGGGCGGACGTAGAAGCAGGCCTCGCTGCGTGAGCACAACAATGGATCGCCGTCGCCGACCCAAGATCGGGCCCTGACGCCTGTTCGGAAAGTCCGACCTGAACCAAAGTCCGTCTCAACTGTTCAGGTCGCAGCCGGAGCCGATCCGAGACGTGCGGTTCAGGCCGAATGGCCGCTTTGCCCCGCGTCCGCGCGTAGTCGCGTCTTGACCAGCAGCAGCCGCTGGCAAGCGAATGATAGCTGGGGCAGCAGCGCGGCCCATCGAATGGTTGGACTCGCGCTCAAGACCGAGACAAGCCCCAAAGCCATCAGCAGCATGCCAAGCCAGGTCCAGACCCGTCCGTCATCGCCCGCCTCCGCGGCGGAAAAGGTGGGCGGCGCCGCCGAGGCGGCAACCACGTCACTGGCGGCCGGCGCCGCCGCCAGGAGTGCCTCCACGTCAACCTGGCGCGGCGTGATCTCGTCAGCCGTGAGCCGGTCGCGTTTGGAAAGCGGGGCCGGCGACGCGCGGGTTGCGATCCCGGTGGCGAGGACGGGACTGGCGTCAACCACCTGCGCGGGCACGGACGGGCTCGGCCGGGATGTATCCGCAGGTGCGGAGCGCGGCAGCTCCGCGCGCGCATCCACCACCACCTTCCGCTTGCGCGCCGCGGTCTGGTTCTCTTCGGCCGTGGCGACACGATGTTTGGTGGCGCGTTGCTGAACCAGCTTCTTCACCGTCTCTGTTCCTTCGGCGACCTGGAACCAGCATCTGCGCTGGCCTTCCACCCGATAGACCCAGTGCTGGCCATCGGCGGTCGACTTGCCGGGCCGCGCCAAGCACGCCGCTTCCGCGGAAGCGGGCGCAGGGGCTGTGGCGGGACCGGCATTGAAGAGTTCGGAAAGGGGAGTCGAAAACGCGGATGATGTCGAGAGACCCGCAAGAAGCGCAAAAGCGGCGTAACAAACTCGCAAATGACCGGACATGAAAAACCCCGGTGTTGCGCTCCTGCCCGAACGGGAGCTTTGGCCGTGACCTAGGTCGCAATGCGACTTAAATCCGGCAACGCGGTGGATTCATTTTGGCCGCAGGCGAGATGCAGGCGACCTGGCCGTCAGCTCGATTGTCCATTTTCGTCATCCCCTCAAGGTCGCACTTTCAAGCATCGGCCCACGCAAAGTTGCAAACGCTGTAACTTTACCCGAACGGATGTAGCCGATGTTACGGCTGCCAGACGAAGCGCTATATCCGAACTGACGACTGGGCTTTCGACCTTCCCGGGATGACATTCTGTCTGGAGTCCAGAACCCGTCCGATTGCGTGGAGCGATTGCGATGAGGGAGGCTACGATGGATTTTTCGCGGATGTCGGATGGGATCCGGCTGCATCACGCCTCTCATCGGCACGATGGGTACGATGGTGACGACGAAGCGGGCCCGGCACCGAGTGCCCCGTTCGTGGCTGACGCAGTCGGTGGTGGCACCCTGGTCCATGGTCCCGGCCCGTTTGCAGATCAATTTGTAGGTCAATCTGCTGATCCTGGAGCGCACCCCGCGCGCGCAAATACCCAGCATAATGACTCCGACCCGATTCCATCCAAACATCCCACATCGGTGGGCGACACGGGCGGCCACGTCGGCAACCACGCTGCGGCGGGCCTGGATGTATCGCCCACCACGCCCGCTTCCGGCGCGTCACATCCCGGGATGAGCATCGCTACGGTCGAGAGCGGAGCCAACACGGCCGGGAATGGCGGAGATGGCTACTTTTACGGAAGTATCATTCACGCGTCCCTGTTGATCTATCAACCGATCAACATTTCGGTGAGTTTTGGATACGGCTCGGTCGCCCTGGCCAACCAGTCCAACAATTTGAATGTCGATCAATCCGCCTTTCAGATGGCCGGCGTCGGCGGCCATGGCGGCAATGACAACATTGCATCGGGAGGCAGCGTCAGTACGTCCTTAGGCGCCGGCGTGATCGCGACCGGCGACAACGGCGCCGGAAACGGCGGCAGCGGCTATTTCTCGGGTGCGATCGTGGACGCTCCCGTGGTGATCTATCATCCGATCAATATTGCGGTGGCGGCCTCGAGCGGCACTGCGCATGCAAGTCAATCGAACACGGTGGACATCGATCAATCGGCCACTCAGATCGCCGGCGTCGGCGGAAGTGGCGGAAATGGCAATTTGGCCGCCGGCGGCAGCGTCATGACGCTCGACCCCAGCTGGGGATCAAGCAACGGAGAGAGCGTCTTTGGCGTTCAAACGGGCGGAAGCCAGGCGGGCAATGGCGGTGACGGCGTGTTCTACGGTGAACTCGTCCATACCTCGTTTGTAGTGTACAACCCGATCAACATCGCAATCGCGGGCTATGGTTCCAGCACCTACGCGGTCCAGATAAATGATGTCTCCGTGGATCAATCCGCGGTTCAGATCGCTGGCATTGGCGGGCACGGCGGCAACGACAACGCCGCAGCGGGCGGCCATGCAAGCCTTCTCTCCCATAATCTGTGGGGCGGCTCCGATACGATCGCGACCGGTTCGAACAGCGCAGGCAATGGCGGCAACGGCCATTTTGCCGGCAATCTGATCGACGTCAGCGTCGCGATCTATGCACCCATCAATATCGCAATCGCAGGTCCCCATTCGACGGCCGTAGCCGATCAGGTCAACAACGTGCACATCGACCAGAGTGCGGTCCAGATCGCCGGCGTTGGCGGGGACGGCGGCAACGGCAATCTCGCGCTGGGTGGCGATCTTTCCGCCCATCTTCTGTCGGATCTTCACCTGATGGCTTAGCGAAGCATCGCGCCGCTAGCACAAGCCCGATCGCGCGCTGCATCGACACTCTGCGCATGCAAGCACGCCCTGCGGGCCCTCCCGGATGTTTCGAGCTCTGGTGTTGCGCGACGAACGCCATACTTTCGTACGTAGGTCGACCAAACCGGATGGTGTCCGATTTGACATCTATCGCCCTCGCGCGTGGGCGGATCAGACTTGCCGCGCGCGTCCGCCTGATCGGGATGGATGTTGCACGACACCCAACAAAACGACGGAGGCCTCAAATGATGCCAAAGGCAATCAACATCTCGGATACGATCAAAGTCAAATCGATCGACACCGGTGGTCAAAGTGCCGGAAATGGCGGCGACGGTACTTTCAAGGGAGCCATCATCAGCAAGCCGACTGTCAACTTCGATCCGACCAACAAGGCGGAAGGTGCCGACGTTCACGTGAGCACCGGCGATCACGTCAAACAAACGGCGGATTGGGATGCCGGCGGCGCCAACGCGAAGGCCTCGTATTTTTCGAAGGCCCATGGCGGAGACGCCGAGTCGAACGGAAGCCAGAAATCCTACAGCGGCTACGATACCTCCAAGGTCTACGCCAATACCGATGCGACCCAGATCAACAAGGTCATGGTGGACCAGCACCAGGACGTTGTGGCCGGCATCGGCGGCGATGGCGGAGACGGCAACTTCGCATGGGGTGGCGGAGTAACCTTCCATCTCGATACGCTCTAACCAGCCGCTCGTCCGACTGGCAGGACCGGCGGCCGCGGCCGCCGGTCCTGGATTTCACGCCAATGATCTAACAATGCCGTTGCCGGATTGCGTTGGCCCTCGGTCAAGTGCGCCGGACCTCGATTTCAGGCGGTGACGATCATGCTGATGCCGCCCCTTCAGTTGCCTATCCTGCCGCAGATCGGGACGCCACTGCACGCGGCCCTCCGGTCCTGCGCGGGACCGCTCGGTCTCGTATTCGCGTATAGCTGCAGCTACAACCTGCTTCTGTTTGCGCCCTCCATCTATCTTCTTCAAATCTACGACCGGGTGTTGTCGAGCCGAAGCGGCGACACACTGCTCCTACTCACGCTCATTGTCGCGATCACGGTGGTCGTCGGCGGCGTGTTCGATGCATTGCGGCGCGCCGTCCTTGGACGCCTTGGCGCCTGGCTCGACGATCGCCTTCGTCCTTGCGTGCTTTCGGCCGGCCTCGGATCGGCGCTTCGCAGCGATTGGACGCAAGCGTCGGGCGCGTATCGGGATCTCACCGTGCTGCGCCAGTTCGTCGAGTCCGGCGCATGTACGATGCTGTTCGACGCGCTCTGGGCGCCCTTGTTCCTCCTTGTGCTCTTTCTGATCCATCCCCTGCTTGGCGTGGTGGGCGCCTGCTGTGTCGCCTTCCTGTTCGCGCTCACGGTTGCCGGAGAGCTGGTCACGCAAGACGCTCTGCTCAGATCCGGCGCCGCGCTGTCCAGAAGCTGCGGCCGCCTCCAGACTGCGGCGAGCAACATCCACATGATCCGCGCCATGGGAATGTTCGATAGCGCTGCGCGCATGATCCACCGTGACGCGCAGCACGCCCGCAGAGAGCACGATGTGGCACTGCGGCGAGGCGAGATCGTCTCACTGGCCACCAAGCCGGTTCGCGCGCTGTCGCAGGTCCTGATCATGGGGGCTGCCGCATGGCTCGTCCTCGATCACGGGAAGAGTCCGGCAATCATCTTTGCTTCCACGCTGATGTTCAGTCGGGCGCTCGCGCCGGTTGAAAGTGCGGTTGCAGGCTGGAAATCACTCGTGACGGCCGTGAGCGCCTGTCAGCGGCTCGGCGCACTTCTCGCCGCATTCCCCGTCGCCCGACAGCAGAGCGCGGAGGTTTCTCCGCCGCAGGCGCGAAGCGGCCTCGTCGTCGACAACGTTGACGTGAGGCTTGCGGGGACCAACCGTCTTCTGCTGAACGGCGTCTCGTTCAGCCTCATGCCCGGAGAATGCCTTGGCATCATTGGTCCGTCCGGGTCAGGCAAGTCCTTGCTCGGCCAGGTGATCGCCGGGCTGTCGATGCCAACGCATGGCCGTATCGTCCTCGACAATACCGACGTCTCGCTGCTTCGCGAGGGCCGAAACGGCGACCGCCTCGGATATCTCCCCCAGGACATCAACCTGCTCGGCGACACGATCAACGACATCATCGCACGCCTTGAAGATGCCGACCGGCGGAAGGTCATCGAAGCGGCCAAGCTCGTCGGCATCCATGGGGCGATCATGGGCCTGCCGCTGGGTTACGACACGGTGGTTCAGAGTGAAGCAACCTTCTCGCGCGGGTATCGGCAGCGCCTCGGTCTTGCCCGCGCCTTTTTCGGCAGTCCACGCCTCGTCGTTCTCGACGAACCCAACGCCAGCCTCGACTACGGGGGCGAGCGAATGCTCCTGGATGTCATCGAGCACATGAAGCTCGCAGGCGTCATCCTTGTCGTCGTCACCCACAGGATGGGTCTCCTCGCCGCCACGAACAAGATTGCCATCATGGAGGGCGGTGCGGTCGCCGCGTTCGGCGACAGCGAGGACATCTTTGAACGGCACCTGAGCCGACCCCAGGTTACTTCGCAGATTGCGCCATGATCTGGAACTCTCTCACCATCTGGAAGCTTCCCGCCGTCTCGAGACTTCCCATGATCTGGGACCAGCTCATGCGAGCGCCGGCGAGCCCCCCGCCCGCCCGGCGATTTGGCGTGGTGACCGCAATCGACGATTTCGAGCCTCTGGAGTTTCCATGGTGTTCGACGCCCACGCCGACCTCTCCGCGCGGAAGGCTTCGCGGTATCACGGTCGCGGGCAATTTGCTGGTGCTCTGTTTCATGCTGGGGCTTGGGACATGGGCGAGCTTCGCACCTCTCGAGAGCGCCGCGATCGCGTCCGGCGTCGTGGAATCGGAATCGAGCCGTAAGACGATTCAGCATCTGGAAGGCGGTATCGTCAGGAAGATCCTGGTTTCGGATGGCGATATCGTGCGCGGCGGCCAAACGCTGATCGAGCTGGACGACACCCGGGCCGGCTCGGAGATGCAAAGCCTCCAAGGCCAATTTTGGGATGCAGCTGCTCGTGCCGCACGGCTTCAAGCCGAGCAGCAGAGATTCGAGAGGATCGCAATCCCGGACGCGCTTGAACAGGACAGCAGGCAGAGCGGGGTGGCGGCCGCCGCGGTGTCGGCGCAGCAATTCATTTTTCAGGCACGCCTGCAGGTTCACGAGTCGCAGCTTGCGGTCATTCGCGAACGAAGGCGTCAAGTCGAGAAGGAGATCGAAGGTCTCAAGGCTCAGGAAACCGCCACCGGGCAGCGGGTCGACATCGTTCGGGAGGAACTGGATATGGTCGTGACCCTCGTCAACAAGGGACTCGAACGGCGGCCGCGGCTTCTGAACCTGCAGCGGGAGCTGGCTGACGTTGAGGGCCGCCGCGGCGAGATCGCCGCGCAGATTGCCCGCGCCGGGCAGGTCATCAGCGAACAGCAGGCCACCTTGTTCAAGCTCGAGAGCGAAAGGCAGAACGAGATCGCACAGTCGCTTCGTGAAGCACAGAACCAGATATTCCAGCTCCGCGAGCGGTTGCTTGCGGCCAGGGATCAGCTATCGCGAACGGAGATCAAGGCGCCCGAGGACGGCGTGATAACCGATCTGCGGATTCATACGGCCGGCGGCGTCGTCGGAGCGGGCGCTCCGCTCATGGACCTGGTGCCCCGGCAAGACCGCCTCATCGTGACCGCGCGCCTCAGGCCCGAGGACATCGATGTGGTTCATCCCGGCCTCAATGCCGAGGTTCAACTCGTACCGTACAATCAGCGTCGCGTGCCTCGCCTCAAGGGAACCGTCGTGCACGTATCCGCAGACCGGCTGCTCGACAAGCGTACCGACCAGCCATACTACGCGACCAGGATCCGGATCGACGACGGGCAGATCGTCGCGAACGACATCCAGATCGTCCCCGGCATGCCGGTTCAGGTGTTCATCACGACGGGGCGCGGCACCGTGGCTCTCTACGCGCTCAGGCCCCTGCTCGACAGCTTCCGTGGTGCCTTCAGAGAGGACTAAAGCGCGGTGAGATCGGGGTGGATCGTCATCGCACTTTCCGGGGCCGGATCATGCTTCAGGTCTCCGGCATGAGAGCCGCGCCGGGGTCGTGATCGCGACTCTGCGCGGGCAACCGGCCGCGCCAGCGGAGGACGGCTTCCGTGCGATTGTGGGCAGCACATTTCCTCATGATATGCTGAATGTGCATTTTGACAGTGCTTTCCGAGAGGCCCAATTTGGCGGCGATCAGCTTGTTGGGCAGGCCGAGCTCCAGTTCCGCCAGAACCTGTTGCTCACGAGGCGTGAGATCGGTCACGCTCCTGTCGATAGCCACTCTGGCTCCCTCGTTCATCAGATATGCGGGCGTGAGCCCGCGCGCATCCGGCGGCTCGAAATCCGGTATCCTGTTCATCCCGGCCACGGGCAACGGCCTGTAGGCGCCGCCGACAAGAACAAGGCGCAGGCCAGCTATGGCGATCTCGATCGGTAGCGAGGTGGAAAGAAAGCCGCGCACGCCCCGCTGCATCGCGGCCTGCACGGTCGGCTCGTCGTCATGGTTTGACAGGACCACAGTGGCGGCGTTGGGACAACACTCCGCAACGAAGGCGAGATCGTCCTCAACCGAGGGATCACCGACGGGCTTGTCCGCGATACTCAGCATCACCAGACGAACATCGCGGGCTGACGTGCAGTCCAGGCCTTGGACCGATGCCATGTCAAGGATCTCAAGTTCGTCCAACTCCCGCCTGAGGACGTGCAGAATGCATGTACGAGGCAACAGGAGCGGCTCGATGATCACCAGAACCGGCAAGTGAAGCGATTCATTGAGTCGTTTTGAAGTGTTGGTTATGTCGTGCATGATGTCCTCGAGATGAAAAGAACTTCCGCGATATTCCCATTCCGTATTGCGTCTCCCCTGCTGCTGCATTCATCCTGAATGCATCATCACGAGAGCGGCGCAGTGCCGCCGTTAGCGCCGCATCCACTGCGGGATCGCTGGCACCTGGGGGGAAATTCTTTCCGCTCAAATCATGTGGGCGCGTACTGCGCGGCGGCGCAGTCGACGCATTCCCTCAATTGCAGATATTTCGATACGCCGTTGACGCCGCCGACCACGTTTTGCCGTCGACGACATAGGCTTCATCCTCCTTCACAAGATAAAGAAATGGTCTCTCTCCGGTCTCGCCGCCTGATGCGCTTCTTCCTTTCACACGCCCGCATATCGTATCCACGGGGCGTCCAAGCATGTTCTTTCGCATTGTGCGCTTCATTTCGGTGAATTCGGCCGATCCTGGATCCTCCATCTTCGCCGCGATGGTGACCTTCGCCTTGTCCAGGACAGGATCTGATACTTCCGCGGGCCGCTCGGATGCCGGCACGCTGATCTTCGTCCGCGGGGACGCCGCTTTGGCGAGATCGGCCGATCCGCGCTTCTTTGGAAACGATTTCTTGTCGGACCGTCCTGGGGTTGCAGAATCCGATTTGACGATCGCAGGAACCGGCGCCAGGGCCGCCTGCATTGGCTGCGCGGGTCGGGCGACTGCAACCCTGTCGAAGCAGGGGCGTGACGCGCAGCCAAGGAAATACCCTCGGGAAGGCGCGAACCAGCCAAAGCCGATCAGGACCCCTGCCAGCACTCCAACAAAAAGCAGTCCCATCCGATTCCCCTCCTTGGGAGCTCGGCTCGCACTCGTAACTAGGACTAATTCCGCGCTGGTGATCTATCTGTTGCGCAAAAGCATTAAGCGCCCATTAAGCGCGCGCCGTTGTCCGGCCCATGCCTGGATGGGGCGGATTAGATCGGGCTCCAGACCCGTGCCGAAATGACCGCAAAAGACCAATCGTGAAAGCAATCATGGCCGATTTGGTCCGCTCTTGGACCGTCTGCAACCGCACCGAGCAAAAGTGGCGAACTCGTCGACATCAAGGAGGCACCACAACTCAGCGCTCGGTTAAACGCCTCGCGCGTGAGAATAAAGGAGCTCAAACTGCACCTTCGGATTGAGAGGGTACCGCTCGAACTCGTCGTCAACGAGGGCAATGGTGAGCCGTATGACGAGAGCACTCATCGCCACTGGGTCTCAACCGCGCGCGCCGTCGCCGTGTTTGGCTTTAGCGCGTAGACGATCGTGAAGCATGAGCGCGCCCGCGATGCGGGAATTTGCGATCGCACAACGCAGCCCGATTCCGAGTCGGGCGCCGTGATTGCAATCCTCACTGCCGGGCGTGAGACCTGGCGCCAAGCACACTCGACCGCGTAGCGCTCCCATTGATCTTCGCCGCGAGACGCCTTGCTCATCGGCGGCATCCCGCCTTGCGGGATTCAAGCACGACCGCTGTGCCACTCGTCGCACCCGTGCGACCTGCGACGACAAAAAGCGTCGCACGAGACCCGTTTTGTTCGGGGCGTCCCAATGCGTAACTTATTGTAGGGGAAGGCTTTTTGAATGGTGGGCGCACCAGGGCTCGAACCGGGACCCGCTGATTAAGACGTTGCTCCGTCGAATTCGGTAAATCAACGTCGTGCGTCCGAGCCTTGGGCGGCTGGAAGGAAATGCCCGGATGCACCTGGCGCGGGTCTGCCCAAGTCCGGAAATCGTTGGCAGCACCGCTGTCGGTCCAGCGGAAACAGGAGAACGTGTTGTCGCTGATCGCTAGCGACGCGGCGACTCGTATTGAAAGCTCCATCAAGGATTGACGAGCTTCCTGCGAACGGCGTAGCGGACCAACTCGGCCGTCGATGACATTCTGAGCTTGCGCATCGCTGACGCGCGGTGGGTCTCGACGGTCTTTACGCTCAGCTTCAGGATGACACCGATCGACTTGTTGGTGTGTCCCTCTGCAATAAGCTGGACAACGCCCTGCTCGCGCGCGGTGAGCAGCATGTCGGACGTATTTTGCCTGCCGGCCTGGTATTCGTGGAGCAACTTCTCCAACAGAACGCCCGTGAAGTAAGGTCTGCTATCGAGCAAGGCCTCGATCGCGAAGATCAGGTGCCTACTGGCGTCCGATTTGAACAGGAAGCCGCGAACGCCAGCCAGGATGGCTTCAGTCAGCAATTCCTCATTCTCGTGCATCGTCAGGATCAATACTTCGGTGCGCAGATGCATCGACTTGAGGCGGCGGCTGACCTCAAGTCCGTTCATCAGCGGCATCGAATAGTCGGCTATCACGACGTCCGGACGTGTCTCCATCGCCACGGCCACAGCCTGCTCGCCGTTGGTCGCCTCTCCGCTGACGATCCAGTCTGAGCGGGTCTCAACGATCGCTCGGAG
This sequence comes from Bradyrhizobium sp. Pa8, assembly GCF_052588265.1. Taxonomy (NCBI): domain Bacteria; kingdom Pseudomonadati; phylum Pseudomonadota; class Alphaproteobacteria; order Hyphomicrobiales; family Nitrobacteraceae; genus Bradyrhizobium; species Bradyrhizobium sp. Pa8. Next base: position 6,976,559 of record NZ_CP176767.1, read on the forward strand.
CCCGGAACGTACGACTTCATGATCATCCGCAATCACGATGCGTTTCACGGCGTCGTTCCCGTATGCGGGCCCAGAACCTGTCGGGCAATCGATGGGGATTTCCAGCAGTCAAGTTTGCCAAATCTACCGATTATCCTTCAATGGGTTATCCTACAAAACCCTGATATCTCCAGGCGGATGTACCAAACATCAGCGTTTCCAATCGGACATCGACGGGTCTTGCCCGCGCGCAGCCCAAATCGGACCGCGACACGATCATCGTCGATCAGCCTTCGTTTCGTGGAGGGAACTCCGGAAACCGACGGACAGAGACTGCCTGCCCTCGGGGGTCCATGATCTCCGTCATTCCGTGCGCACGCTGGCTTATGATTTCAGTGACGCGCGCCGGCTGCGCCTTTTGGTCATGAGACCATGCGGGAACACCGCGCACAGCGTCGTGCCGGAGTGTCGCGGTGCAGCATCGGACCGGATCTCGAACGTGCCCCCAAGCTGCTTAAGTCTCGCTCTCATGGCGGGAATGCCGACACCGGACGATATCGCACCGTTGCCACGTTTTGTGTGATCGACCGGAAAACCGCGCCCGTTGTCGCTGATCGTCAGATGGAAGTGCCCCTCGATCGCCTCAACGACGATTCTGACCTCCGTCGCCTTCGCGTGACGGAATATGTTGGTGAGCGCTTCCTGAATGACCCGCAGCACCGAGAGCTGGCTCGCGTAAGGTAGCTGATCGACGGCGACGGGAATCCTCGTGCTCACCCGCAACGACGTACGTGCACCAAACCCCAAGGCATGCTGCTCGATCGTCGCCTTGAGTCCCCGGTCCGTCAGATCCTGGGGGTGGAGCAGATAGGTCAGGGAACGGATTTCCCTGAGTGCCGCGTCGATCGACGCGTCGATATCATCGCAAAGCCGCTCGACGCCGCGCGGGTTATCGAGGCAAGTGCGGACACGCATCACACCAAGACTGGCGGCAACCAGCTCCTGGCATGTCGAATCATGAAGCTCCGATGCGATCCGCTGGTGGATGTCCTCGCGGATGGACATCAGGCTGACGTCCCCGTGAAGGAAAGCAGCCTCTTCAGTCATACAGTCGAGCCCCTCCTTGTGGAGTAACCGATGACCGCCAATCAACCGGGCCGCATTGCCGGCCATGCGATGGAGGATCGGAACAACGGTTGTCTCGACATCCCGCAGCAAGCCGCCGAGCATCAGACTGTGCTGGATTTTGGCCTCGGTTCCTTCCGCAAGACATCCCTTGAGGATTTCACAGAGACGCTCGGCGTCTTCCTTGGCAAGACATTCGAAGACGTCCAGCTCTCGGACCTCCTGCTGCGACATTCCAAGGAGAGCCTCGAAGGCCTGATTGATTGCCTCGTACACGAAGCGCCCGCCCCGTAAGGGGCGGACCGCGAAAAGGAGCTCTTCGGAGTGTGTCCAATTTGAGCGATCGCTAATTGCGTCCGGGCCAATCAGGTGACCGTCGATAAAGGGACGCGTCGGTTCGCAAGCAGGAGAACTGTGTGGCTTCACGGTACGCACCCAACTTTCCGGGTCGTTTTCGAGGTCGAACTCAACGCTCAATCTCGAAAGCTCCCCTCTCCAGTCGTCCCGGCATCGATCACCGGACTACAGGAAACGCCCTAGGGGAGAGATCGGACTATACGCTCGATCTTACCCTGAGCCAGCAGGTTGTATTCTCCGAAGACCAAAACCTCGCATGACTGGCATGAATTCCGGCATATGACTATGCAGTTCGTGCCACGCAAATATGGCGGCGACACCCAAGACGCGACGATACGGGACGCAGCGCACAGTGGTGGGATTGTGAGCCATATCGATTTCACGCACCCCTCCCTATCCTGAGATCGCTTTCTGCGCTGCAGGATGATGTTGAGCCGATCGCGCGCGATGCAACTGCGCTGCGGTACAACCGAAATGGCACAATCTCGCCGAAAATTTCGACCTTCGATGGAGCCGGCTTGCGATCGCTGAAATCAAGCGCAAAACTCGATGTGCCCCGAACGTGCCAACAGGAGGCTTGCGTGCGAACATTCCGAGCGCTTTGCGGCGTTGCATCAATCGCAGTATTTGCCGGTCCGGCTTTGGCACAGACACCCGCCAGTCAGGACCAGAAACCTTCCATGGAAGAGTTGATGCGCCGTCTCGATGCGCTGCAAGCCCGCGCAACAGAAGGTGACAAGCTGATCAGCGCGCTGCGCCGTCGCGTCGACGAACTCGAAACACGCGATAAGCATTCGAAGTCCCAGGCCGCCACCGCACGTCGTGACGTCGTCGCACCGACCGCCGGGCAAAAGCCGCCTGCGATTCCGGTTGCGTCGACTGAGCCGCGAATGACTGCGAGTGCTGCGGTCCCTCCACAAGCCGCGGCGGCGCCCATTCCGGGCCTGCGTCCGCCCGAACCGATGGGCAGTCAGTTCGACGGCGAAGGCGAGGACGCGCTGCGTTCCGATCTCCCGGGTTTGTCCTTGCGCATCCCGGGTTCGCAGTCCGAGGTGCGATTCTACGGTTTCGCGAACGTCAATGGCTACCACGACTTCAATGGCCGCAATCAGTCCGATGCGCCGACAGTGCAAACCATTCCGCTTTCCGGAAGCCCCGCCGACATCCAGGGAGGCGATACCGGATTGTCCGCCCGGTTCAGCCGCATCGGTATGGATACGCGCACGGCGACCGCCTGGGGCACTCTGGAAACCCGCTTTGAAGGCGACTTCGGCGGGGGCACGGCAGCCTCACCCAATGCGGTCTTTCGGCTCCGTCAGGCCTGGGGCGAGGTCGGCAGCGAACAGTTTCGTGTCCTGGTCGGCTGGGCGAACAGCCTGTGGAACGAGGGCGTCTATGAAACTGTGAACTTCTCGACCAATCTCAACCAGTCATTCGTGCGCCAGGCGCAGGTTCGGGCGACCGCGACATTGGCTCCGGGATTGACCGGGCACGTTTCGATCGAAATGCCGGATACGCAGTACACGTCCGCGGCAGGCGTATTCACGCAGATCAGCACCCCGGCTGGCTTTGGTGGATTGAGTCCGTCATTTGCCTCCGTGCCCGATCTACTCGGCCGGCTCGAATACCGGAACGATGGCCTGGGCCTCGACCTGCGCGGCCTGCTGCGCGATCTCACCATCCGCACGGCTGGTACGGCGGCGGCGCCGCCAGCGGTCGAGCGCAATACCGCCGGTTGGGGTCTCGCGGGCAGTGGTCGCTTCCCAATGCGATGGCTGTCACCAGCTTTCGGTCCGGACGAGCTGGTTGGCATGGCCTATTACGGCCAAGGCATCGGGCGCTATTTCGGCGGCAATACCTTCGGCCAGGATGCGCTGTCCAACATCGGCCTGCCCGGCGCTGTCGATCCCAGCCTCGACGCCCTGCCGACCTATGGCGCGAGCGCAGGCTACCGCCGCTTCTGGACACCGCAATTGCGCAGCAATTTCGTCTACTCCTACGCATGGCAGCAATATCCGTCCTATGCGCAATTGTTCGTGCCGGGATCTGCCTCGGCGACGTCGTTGAACAGCACCATGCAGCAGGGGATCGTCAATTTGATCTGGAGCCCGTTCGCCGAGCTTCGTGGCAACAGCGTCGGGACCGGATGGCTCGACGTCGGTCTTGAATATGTTTACTCCCATCGGGACGTGTACGGCGGCACCGCAGCAACAGCCCCGGTCAGCGCCGGCTCTGGTACCGCCAATCGCATCCTTGGCTCGGCCACTGTGCGGTTCTGAAGACAGCCTTGTTGCTTCGCAGGCAGACATGGAAGCCTTGCTGACACAGACGTTCGTTCGGGTCGGTAATTGCCCCGGAACAATCTAGGCGCATTCGGTATTCAGGCGGATTTTGATGCGCCTTATTGATTGTTCGTAAGGCAGCGTGTGAACGGACAGATCGCGAAAGGATGAGCAATCCTCTCCCGAGAGGCCTCCGTGTCTCCATGGTCCTTTCAGATCGTCGCCGCACTCGCGGCGATGACGCTGGCATCTTCGTCAGAGGAGTAGCGGGGTCGTCGCGTTGATTACGAGATCAGCGGTTTCGAGCGCGCATTGGCGTCCGATCCTTCCTCGCTGTTCTCATAGCATGGATCATCATGGTACCAGCGCTGCTCCAGCCGTCGCTAATGGAGCGGGAGGATTTCCGACATGAGCGCGCGCAGTGACGCCACAAACACGCCGCCATCGAAGACGATGACGCAAAGAGCCCTCGACACTGTCGAACGCGTCGGAAACAGCGTCCCGCACCCGGTCGTGATATTTCTGATCCTCATCGCCATCGTGTTGGTGCTGTCTCACTTACTCTACATCTTGGGGGCAAGCGTCACCTATCAGGCCATCAATCCGGATACTCACAAGATCGAGACCGCGACCTCTGCCGCCAATAGCCTGCTGACGGCGGATGGAATTCGTCATATTTACACCCGGCTCGTGCCAAACCTCATGGGTTTCACCGCGGTTGGGCTATTGATCGTCGCCATGATGGGCGTCGGCGTCGCCGAGGAAGCCGGCCTGATCAACGCGTTGATCAGAAAACTCGTAGCCGTCTCTCCGAGCTGGGCACTCGTTTACATCGTCGCGTTCGTCGGCATCTTGTCCAGCATTGCCGCAGACGCCGGCTATGTGGTGTTGATCCCGTTGGCCGGCGCCGCCTTCTTGAGCGTTGGCCGGCATCCTCTCGCCGGGCTCGCTGTGGGATTTGCCGCAGTCGCCGGTGCATTCACCGTGAACATGATCATCAAGCCGCTTGATGCCGTTCTGACGGAAATCACCAACGACGCAATCCACATGGTCAACCCCACCACGTCGCTGGATCTGACCGCCAACGTCTCGTTCTCGATCGCCTCCGTTCTTGCCCTGACCATCGTCATCGCGCTCATCAACAACCGGATCATCGAGCCACGGCTGGGCGCTTACCAAGCCGAGAAGACCGCCAACACTCAGCCGGCGGCGAACGGAGGGCAGCTTTCCGCCGACGAGTCGCGTGGGCTGAGGTACAGCGGCTTTGCGCTGCTCGGGGTCGTGATCCTGTTCCTTCTGTTGACGGCTCCGTCGGGCGCGCCCCTGCGCAATCCGACGACGGGCGTCCTGATCGGCAACTCACCATTCATGAACGGCCTGATCGGGGTCATCATGGTGCTGTTCCTTGCAACTGGAATCGCATACGGCATCGGCGCTAAAACGGTGAATAGCTCCACGGCCGTCATCGCGGCCATGACCAAGGCGGTGGCTTCGCTGAGCGGCACCATCCTCCTCTTCGTCGTCATCAGCCAGTTCGTCGATTACTTCAACTATAGCAACATTCCAACGTTGATGGCTCTGACGATGGCCGATGTCTTGAAGAGCGCGAATATCGGCACGCTGTGGCTGCTTGTTGGCTTCATCATTGTCGTCATGATCCTGGACTTCGTGTTCACGCCGGCGATCGCCAAATGGGCCATCTTCGCGCCGGTCTTCGTACCGGTGTTCGTGCAGCTTAACGTCGATCCCGCAGCCGTCCTGGCCGCCTACCGCGTCGGCGACTCGCCGATCAACGCGATCACCCCGCTCAATGCCTACTTTGCCATGGTGGTCGGATTTGCCCAGATTTACGACAAGAAAGCGGGTGTCGGGACGGTTGTCGCGCTGATGTTGCCGTACACTCTCTGGATGGCGATCATTTGGACCGTGCTGTTCGTTGTCTGGTACCTGCTGGGCTTGCCTTGGGGATTGTGAGGCGCAAGGCAGCCCTAACCCGGAAAAACCCCGAGATGTCCGGGTAAAGGGCCTGATTGTTCACCAAGGAAAATCACGTTAGATGACGGTCCGTTGGACTTCGTTAAAGGCAGTGAACGAAAACGGCGAGTGAGGAGCGTTTGACCCGACACATGTCGGGGCTCCCTCGGTGCTTCTCATTATGGAGGCTTGGAACGCGCAATGAATGCGAACGCCGATGCCGAGAACAACTATTCCTATGTATCAACCGGACACCTGCCGGCCGAAGCTGAAGTCATCTCGCTGATCGACGAGGTGTACGCGCGCTACAAATCAAATACGGACGGCAAGAACTCTCAAGTATATCCCGCGCTCGCCGAAGTGCCGAGCGACCTGTTCGGCGTTTGCGTGGTCGGCACCAACGGCGCGGTCTACGCTGTGGGGGCGGCCGAATACGAGTTCTCGATCATGAGCGTTTCCAAGCCGTTCATCTTTGCATTGGTCTGTCAGGCCCTCGGCCCGGCGCAGGCACGCCAGAAGCTTGGAGCGAACGCGACCGGCCTTCCGTTCAACTCGCTCGCTGCCGTCGAACGCAGCCCCGATGGCCGCACAAATCCGATGGTGAATGCGGGCGCGATTGCGACGACAAGCCTCGTCCCGGGAACGACGGCTGATGCGAAATGGAAGTTCATCTACGACGGATTGTCACAGTTCGCCGGACGTCCGCTTGCGCTCAACGACGAGGTTTATGCCTCGGCGTCGGAGACCAACTTCCGAAACCAGAGCATCGCCCGCCTGCTCCAGAGTTTCGAACGGATTTACTGTGATCCCGCAGAGGCGACCGATCTTTACACCAGACAATGCGCGCTGAATGTGAGTGCCAAGGATCTGGCGGTGATGGGTGCGACTTTGGCGGACGGTGGCATGAACCCCATCACGAAAGTGCGCGTGGTCGATCCGTCGGTCTGCCACTACGCACTGGCCGTCATGACGACTGCCGGAATGTACGAGACATCAGGCGATTGGCTTTACGATGTCGGGCTCCCCGGCAAGAGCGGCATCGGCGGCGGGATCGTCACGGTCTCCCCGGGAAAAGGCGGTCTGGGGACTTTTGCGCCGCCGCTGGACAGCGCCGGAAACAGCGTCAAGGGACAGCTTGTAGCGAAGTATCTGTCGCAGCGGCTGGGCATGGATTTATTCATGTCCAACCCGGAAGCGTAGGTTTGCAATTGTCGGAGATTCAGCCCGCACCGACTTTGGCTGGACTTCAGAAAAAATGACAGGGGACACGCCATGACGATGGCATCCGCGACGACGGTTCACTCTGTTGAAGAAGAGAATGCATCCTGGGTGCCAATGATCACCATCGCCCTCGGCCAGATGATCATGTCCTACAACGTCGCCTCCTTGCCAGTTGCGCTGGGAGGGATGGTCAACAGTTTTGGCGTTCCGCCTACAACTGTCGCCACCGGCGTCGTCGCTTACTCGATGCTGGTTGCCGGCTTCGTCATGCTCGGTGCGAAGCTGACACAGCGCTACGGGGCGACGCACGTCTTCCGCATTGCCGTTGCCGTGTTCGGCGCCGCGCAGGTGTTGATGACGTTCAGTCCAAACGCAGACCTCATGATTACCGCACAGTCCTTGTCCGGCGCGGCTGGTGCGGTGATCGTTCCGTCGCTGGTGGCGCTTATCGCGGAAAACTACAAGGGACGGCAGCAGGCAACGGCCGTTGGCGCACTGGGATCCGCCCGCGCTGCTGCGGGCGTTCTGGCATTCGTCATCGGCGGCACTCTGGGCACATTCATCGGATGGCGCCCGGCGTTCGGGATTCTGATTGCCGTGTCGGCTGTGGTTTTCCTTTTGAGCTTTCGCCTCAAGCCCGATGAGGCCCGTCCGGAGGTCCGGATCGATTTCGTAGGTGTCATTCTCGCTGCCGCAGCCATCATTCTGATCAGCTTCGGTTTCAACAACCTCAATCGGTGGGGGCTGGGATTGGCGGGGCCCAATGCGCCATTCGACCTCTTTGGCGTATCTCCCGCCCCGATCATGATCGTGGTGGGTATCGTGCTCGGTCAGGGCTTTCTGAGTTGGACCCACAGACAGCAGGCTGCGGGGAAGACGCCGCTTCTTGCGCTCGAGGTGATCGACTCCCCGCAGGAGCGGGCCGCGGTGTATGCGATGTTTGCTGTCGTGGCGCTGGAATCGATGCTCAATTTCTCGGTTCCACTATACATCCAGATCGTGCAGGGGCGCACGCCGCTGGCGACAACGATCGCCATGATGCCCTTCAATCTCACCGTCTTCTTCGCTGCGATGCTGATCGTGCGATTCTATGGTCGGTTCACGCCGCGGCAGATCGGACGCTATGGCTTCATACTCTGCACTGTGGCGCTCCTTTGGCTCGCCTTTGTCGTGAGGAATGATTGGAGCGCCGTCCCGGTTCTCCTTGGCCTGGTGATTTTCGGCATTGGACAGGGATCGCTGGTCACACTGCTGTTCAACGTGCTGGTCACGGCTTCGCCGAAAGAGCTCGCCGGCGACGTCGGCTCGCTGCGCGGCACGACCAACAATCTCGCCGCGGCCGTCGGCACAGCGGTGGCCGGGGCACTCCTCGTCGGCCTGTTAAGCGCGGCTGTTTTGCGGACCATCGCCGAAAATCCAAAATTGCCGCCTGAGATACAGGCGCAGCTGGACCTGGATAACATCACCTTCATCAGCAATGACCGGCTGCAGAGCGTGATGGAGCAAACCACGGCCTCTCCGACTCAAGTGGCGGAAGCGGTGCGCGTCAATACTGTCGTGCGATTGCGCGCTTTGAAAATTGGCCTCATCATCATGGCTGGCGTTGCCTTGCTTGCAATTTTCCCGGCAGGAAAGCTTCCCAACTTCCTGCCAGGCGAAATTCCCGACCCGGCGCCGCGTAAGCGCGGAAGGAACGAATAGCAATCGTCACCTCGCGGCAAGGAACAGCCCTTGCGACAACGGACGATGTGGCAATCGTGCGCGTATTGACCAACGGCTCAAACGACCCTCCGGAGGGCTCCATGACCAAGCTCGATGATGTCCTGTCCAACGTCGACGCAAATCTCGATGCGGCTCTCGAGCGTCTGTTCGCGATCCTGCGCATCAAGTCGATTTCGACCGATCCGGCTTACAAGGCCGAATGTATGGCCAATGCCGAATGGCACGTGGCCGACCTCAAGAGCATTGGCTTCGACGCCTCGGTGCGCCCGACACCGGGGCACCCGATGGTCGTGGCGCATGACCGCAACGCGCCCGGCCCCTCGGCGCTGTTCTACGGTCATTACGATGTGCAGCCGGTCGATCCTCTCGAGCTCTGGGATCGCGATCCCTTTGACCCGTCTATCCAGACGATGCCCGATGGCGCGAAGATCATCACTGGCCGCGGCTCCGCCGACGACAAAGGCCAACTCATGGCCTTTGTCGAGGCCTGTCGCGCCTGGAAGGCGGTCACCGGCAAGCTACCGATTCCGATTTCGATCCTGCTGGAGGGGGAGGAGGAATCCGGTGGCGTGAACCTGCCCGGCTTTCTCGATGCCCATGCCGCCGAACTGCGCGCAGATATCGGCCTGATCTGCGACACCAACATGTGGGACCCCGAGACGCCGGCGATCCAGACCATGCTGCGCGGACTCTGCGGTGAAGAGGTCATCATACACGCCGCCGACCGCGACCTGCACTCGGGCTTCTATGGTTCGGCCGCGGCCAATCCGAACCGCATCCTCGCCCGCATCCTCTCTGACCTGCACGACGACAACGGACGCGTCACGCTGCGCGGATTCTATGACGGCGTACCGGAACTGCCCAAGGCGCTGCGCGAGCAATGGGACAGCCTGAACTTCAGCGCTAAGTCCTTCCTCGGCGCAATCGGGCTTTCGATTCCCGCCGGCGAGAAGGGCCGCGACGCGCTGGAGATGGTCTGGTCGCGCCCGACCTGCGAAATCAACGGCATGGGCGGCGGCTACCAGGGGGCCGGATTCAAGACCGTGATTCCCGCCATGGCATCGGCAAAGGTGTCATTCCGTCTGGTTTTCGATCAGGACCCCCATGCCATCCGCAAAGCCTTCCGGGAGCATGTGCATGCACGCGTCCCGGCCGATTGTCGTGTGGAATTCCTGGAGCATGGCGCGGGTCAGGCGATCCGCTTCCCGATCGAGGCCCCGGCCTTCGGCAAGGCGCGCGACGCACTGACGGCCGAATGGGGCAAGCCCGCAGTCTTCATCGGCGGTGGCGGCTCCATTCCCGTAACCCATCAGCTCAAACAATCGCTGGGCATGGACGTGGTGCTTGCGGGCTTCGGCCTCGAGGATGACCGCATCCACAGCCCGAACGAGAAGTACAATCTCAAGAGCTTCCATAAGGGCATCCGCTCCTGGGCACGTATTCTGGACGCGCTGTCGCGGTAGAGCGGCACGGGCACGCAGCGCTGGCTCCGGGCCGGACCGCCCTCGCGAGGTGCGATGACGCCGCATATCCTCATTACCTTTGCCATCATCGCCACGATGGTGCTGCTGTTCGTCTCGAACCGGGTGCCGGTCGCGGTCGTGGCGCTAAGTGCGACACTCGTGCTTTACGCGACCGGCATTCTGGAGCTCTCCGAGGCGCTGGCAGGCTTCGGCGACTCCACGATACTCTTCATTGCTTCGCTCTTCGTGGTGAGTGCCAGCCTGGATTCGTCCGGCGTCACCACGTGGGCAGGCCAGGTGCTGATCCGTTACGCCGGCGAAAGCCGGACACGCCTGTTGGTGCTGTCGATGTTGCTCGTGGCCTTTCTCACGGCGCTGATCGGCTCGGGTGGCGCGGTGGCTGCCCTGCTGCCCGTGCTGGTGATCGTCTCCGTCCGGCTCAAGCGTCCGCCTGCACAACTCATGATGCCTCTCGCCTTCGCCTCCTATTCGGGTTCGATGCTGGTACTGACCGGAAGCCTTGTGAACGTGCTGCTTTCCGACGCGGCAAGCGATGTCGGCCTCGCGCCCTTCGGCTTTTTCGAGATGACGGTGATCGGCGTACCACTCCTGGCCGGTACCGTGGCCATTGTAGTTCTTTTCGGCGATATGCTGCTGCCGGTGCGCACTAGCCGGGAGATGCCGGAGGACCTTAGCCACCATTCGCGCATGCTGACTGAGCAATACAAGCTGTTTGACCAAGTGTACCAGCTCGAGATCACCGCCGCCTCGCCCTATCGCGGCACGTTGCAGGCGGTGCTGGAATCGCGGCTGGAGCGCGAGAACCACCCGGAGCTCAGCTTCATCGCTATTCGCCCGCGCCGCCAGAACAGCATCTCGTGGCAGCATTCTCTCGTCGAGGGCGATCGACTCATCATGCGCGGCGAACAGGCGGCGATGGACGCGTTCGCGGAGCAGCATGGCCTGACGCCCTGCGAGGAGACGATCGGCAAAATGCGGGAGGCACTGTTTAACGATAGCCACGGCTTCTCCGAGGTAGTGCTGCCGCCCCGCTCTCGTTTGATCGGTGAGACCGTCTTCCCCGGCATGGTCACCGAAAGTGGCGATCTGATTATCCTGGGCGTTCAACGCGGCGGCGAGAATCTCGGACCGGGCGAAGCCGTTCTTGCGGCGGGTGACACGCTGTTGCTGCAAGGTCGTTGGGAAGCGCTTGAGGAGTACGGGCGCGATCCCAACGTGCTCGTCGTTGCTGCCCCCGACATGATCCGCAGCCAGGCCAGGCCCCTGGGCACCGGCTCCATACGCGCCATTGTCATTCTCGCGGTCATGGTTACGCTGCTAGCGACGGGCGTCGTGCCAAGAGTCGTCGCTGGATTGGCGGCGGCCTGCGCGGTGATCCTGCTGGGCGTACTCAAGATCGAACGAGCCTATCGGGCGATCAACTGGAACGTGCTGATCATGGTCGCTTCGCTGATCCCGCTCTCGACCGCCATGTACAAGACCGGTGCAGCCTATCTCATCGCCGATACACTCGTTGCCATTGTCGGCAATGCGAGCCCGTACGCGCTGTTGGCGGGGCTATTTTTGCTCACGGCACTAATTGGTCAGTTGATCAGCAGCACAGCGACGACACTCATCGTCATTCCGATAGCCATTGCCTCCGCGGAAGCTGTCGGTGTCTCGCCGCGCACCGCGCTGGTGACTGTAGCGGTGGCTGCGGCCGCTTCCTTTCTTACGCCAATCGCCGCCTCAGCGAGCCTCATGGTGCAGGGCCCCGGCGGCTATCGATTTGGCGATTTCTGGAGGATGGGTCTACCGTTGCTGCTCTGGTTCTTCCTGGTAGGCACGTTTCTCGTGCCCATCTTCTGGCCATTCGCAGGATGAGCAGTTTACGCAGGATGATTGATTTGCGTCTTAACCGACCGGATATTTCCGTATGAACACCAATCTTGCTTTGGTTCTTCTGCTGCTTGCGGCAGCGATCGTGATGTTTATGGCCAATCGCCCGCGCATGGATGCGGTCGCGCTGCTGATGATCGTGATCATGCCATTTACTGGGGTGATTACCATCAACGAGGCGCTGGCGGGGTTCAGTGATCCCAGCATCGTGCTGATCGCGGGCCTCTTCGTGATCGGAGAAGGGCTGGTGCGCACCGGCGTGGCGCGGCGCCTCGGCGACTGGCTAAATGCGACTGCCGGCAGCAGCGAGACGCGCATGCTGGTGCTGCTGATGCTGGCAGTCAGCGGGCTCGGTGCATTCATGAGTTCGACCGCCGTGGTGGCCATATTCATCCCGGTCGTGCTGCGCATCTGTCAGAACACGGGCGCCGCGCCGAGCCAGTTGATGATGCCCTTGAGCTTTGCGGCCCTGATCAGTGGCATGCTCACCCTGGTCGCGACGGCGCCAAATCTCGTGGTCAACGCCGAGTTGATCCGCCAGGGTGCGGCAGGCTTCGGCTTTTTCAGCTTCACGCCCTTTGGGCTCACATTCCTGGCGCTCGGCATTGCCTATATGCTGTTCGCGCGGCGGTTTCTGCCCGTCTGGGCCAAGCGTGTGGACGGCGAGCGCCGTCAGCCGAACTTGCTTGATTGGGTAACGCAGTATGGCCTCACCGATCGCGCCTTGCGCGTACGCGTGCTGACTGACTCGCCGCTGGTCGGCAAGCGCCTGGAAGAGCTCCCGCTCCGGAACAGTGGCGTGAATTTGCTCGCCATCGAGCTTCCCGGCCGTTTCGGGTCCGAGGCGATCCGCCCGAACGCAAGGACCGAGCTCGCCGCGGGGGAGATCTTGCTGCTCGACGTCATCGCGTCCCCTGCTGAAACCAACCGGATGCTGAATGACTATATGGTCGAAAGGCTTCCTTTGGGCGATTGCGGCTACTTCACCGATCGTTCGCAGGAGATCGGCATGGTCGAAGTCATCGTCCCGGCGGAGTCCAAGCTGATTGGCCAGAGCATTTTGCAGGCGCGGGTGCGCAGCGAAATGGGATTGACCGTGCTGGGGTTGCGGCACGGTCGCAAGGTCGTCAGCCGGGAGCTGCTCGATGAGACCTTGAAGGTCGGTGACACCCTTCTGCTGACCGGCTTCTGGTCTGACATCCGCAAGCTGCGATCCGAATTCTCGGATCTTGTCGTCCTGAACCTGCCGACCGAGCACAAAGAGGTTCTGCCGGCCGCGAACCTCGCACCTCAGGCTCTGGCGGTGCTGGCTTTGACGGTCGGCATGATGGTCAGCGGTGTGGTGCCGAACGTGCACGCGGTTCTGATCGGCTGCTTGCTGATGGGGTTGCTGGGCTGCGTGGATTTCAACAGCGCCTATGCCTCGATCAATTGGAAGAGCCTGGTTCTTATTGTCGGCATGCTGCCCTTTTCGATGGCGCTGCAACGAACCGGTGGCGTCGATCTCGCCGCCGACGCGGTGACGCATCTTGCGGGCGAGGCATCACCGCGAGTCCTGTTGGCGCTGCTCTTCGTGATCACGGCTGCCCTTGGCCTGTTCATCTCGAATACGGCGACCGCGGTGCTCATGGCGCCAGTAGCGCTCGCTGTCGCGAAGGACATCAGCGCCTCGCCGTATCCTTTCGCGATGACTATCGCCATCGCGGCCTCGGCCGCCTTCATGACGCCTGTGTCTTCGCCGGTGAACACCTTGGTGGTCGGACCGGGCAATTACGGGTTCGGTGATTTCTTGAAGATTGGTGTCCCTTTTACCGTCGTCGTGATGGTAGCGACCCTGGCGCTGGTGCCTTGGCTGCTTCGATTTTAGCGGCCGTCAGGCCGGGCGCGATCCCGCGGACGGTTGCACTTTCTCGTCCCGCGCAAACCAGGCTACATACAGCGTCGGCAGGAAGACCAGCGTCAGAACGGTGGCGACCAGGAGTCCGCCCATGATCGCGAATGCCATCGGTCCCCAGAATACTGTTGGCGCGATTGGAATCATCCCGAGAACAGTCGATACGGCCGTCAACATGATCGGCCGAAAACGGGAGCTGCTGGCATCCACCGCAGCGTCCCAGGCCGTCTTGCCCAAAGCGCGTTCGGCGTCGATCTGACCGATCAGAATGACCGCGTTCTTGCTGATCATGCCGAGCAGCGCGAGCACGCCGAGAATGGCGACAAAACCCAGGGGCCTGCCGGACAGCATCAACGCTGCAACCACGCCGATAAGGCCGAGCGGCGCTACGCTGAGCACCATGAACAGTCTCGGAAAGCTCTGGAGCTGCACCATGAGGACGGTAAACATGACGAACAGCATCACCGGCACCACCGCCAGCACAGACGCCTGCGACTTCTGACTTTCCTCCACGGTGCCACCCACGACGACGCTGTACCCCGACGGAAGGCTCTTTCTGAAGTTCTCGATCGCCATCGAAAGCGACGTAACCACGCTCTCCGGCAGCTTGTCGCCGGCAATAGCAGCCTGAACCGTCAGGGTCGGAATGCGGTCGCGCCGCCAGACGAGCGGAAACTCCTGGTCATATTCGAAGGAGGCGAACTGGCTGAGAGGAACAGTTTGCCCACCCGGCAGCGCCACTTGCAAGTTGCGCAGACCGTCCAGCGAGCCCCTCTGCTCGTTGGTCGCGCGCGCCACCACATTGACCAGATAGATATCGTCGCGAACCTGGGTAATGGGTGTGCCGGATATGACCGTATTCAGGACTGTCGCGATCGCTTGCGAACTGAGGCCGAGAAGGCGAGCCTCGTTCTGGTCCACGCGAATACGCACTTGGCGATTGGGTTCCATCCAATCGAAATTCACCTGTTTGGTGTCCGGACTGGAGGCTACGATCTGTCCGACTTTGAGCGCGATTTCGCGCACCCGTTCCACGTCGGGCCCACTGACCCGATACTGCACCGGCCATCCAACCGGCGGTCCGAGCTCAAGCGGAGAAACGAACGCAATCGCGTTAGGAAAATCTTGCGCGAGCAGCTTTTCGAGCTTGGAATGCAGGCGCTCGCGTGCAGCGACATCCTTGGCGATCACCACGGCCTGCGTGAAGAAATCGTTCGGGAGCTGAACATTAAGGGGCAAATAGAAGCGGATGGCGCCGCGCCCGACATAGGTGCTCCACCGCGCCACATCGGCATCGGTCGAAAGGGCAGCATCCAGGCGCTTTGCCGCAGCCTCGCTCGCGTGGATTGAAGAGTTCTGCGGCAAGCTCAGGTCCACGAGCAATTCGGGACGGTCCGACGATGGAAAGAATTGTCGCGGGATGAGCGGCAGCGCAAGCACCGAACAAACGAAGAGCGCCAAGGAGATCGCGATCGTCAGCCATTTCGCGCGCATCGCGAAAGTCAGGAAACTCCGATACATGCGGAAGATCCTGCCCGGATCCGCCGTACTTGTCTGCTTCGGTGGAACAAGGATCGCTGCTCCGAGCAGTGGCGTGAAAATGACCGCAACGAACCAGGAAACCAGAAGTGCGATCGTGACCACTGCGAAGAGCGAGAACGTGTATTCACCGGCGGAACTCGCGGCAAAGCCGACCGGTATAAAGCCCGCTATCGTGACTAGCGTGCCCGCGAGCATCGCCATTGCATGGGTCCGATATGCGAAAGTTGCCGCCTCGATCTTACTGGCGCCCTCTGCGAGTCGACTGAGCGTCGCATCGGTCGTGGTCATCGCATCGTCGACCAGCAATGCGAGCGCAATGATGAGCGCGCCAAGCGATATTCGCTGCATATCGATGCTGAGAAGTCCCATGATCGGAAACACGATCGCCAGCGTGAACGGTATGGCCAGCGCGATGATCAAGCCGGGTCGTACGCCCAGGCTGATGAAACTCACCACCATGATGATGCCGATCGCCTGCATCAGCGAGACCGTAAACTCGCGGATCGCCTGGTCGACGACAACGGGCTGGTCCGCGACCAGGCTGGGCTCGATTCCAATGGGTAGATCCGCGGTGATTTGCGCCATTGCCTTTCCGATATTGGCGCCGAGCGCGAGAATGTCGCCGCCATCCCGCATGGCGATTGCAAGGCCTATTGCCGGTTTGCCATTGATCCGAAACATCGGCTGGGACGGATCCGTGTAGCCGCGTCGCACCTGCGCAATATCGCTCAGGCGAAGCATGCGGCCGCCGGCGGAAAAATTGATGTTGGCGATGTCCTGCTCCGACTGGAAGCTGCCTGATACCCGAATCGAGATGCTTTCCAAGCCGGTCTGAATCGTTCCCGCCGGACGCACGATGTTTTGCGACTGGAGCGCCGCAATAAGAGCGGACCGATCAATTCCGAGGGCCGCGAGCTCCTTCGTGGAAAACTCGACGAAGATCACTTCATCCTGTTCGCCCAGAAGCTCAATCTTTGACACGTCAGGGACGAGAAGCAGCCTTGAGCGGATGTCCTCGACCCGATCGCGCAACTCGCGCTGAGTGAAGCCGTCACTGGTAAAACCATAGATGATGCCGAATGTATCACCGAATTCGTCATTAAACCCCGGCCCGATCACGCCTGCGGGCAGTGTATGACGCATGTCTCCGATCGTCTTTCGTACGTGGTACCAGGTGTCGGCCACCTGTTTCGCATTCGCGCTCCCCTTCAGATTTACAAAGACGGTCGCGACACCGGCCCTTGTGAAGCTCCGCAGGAAGTCCAGATGCGGCGTTTCCTGCAAGTGACGTTCGAGGCGCTCAGTCACCTGCTTCATCGTCTCTTCCACAGTTGCGCCGGGCCACGCGGCCTGGACGACCATGGTCTTGATGATGAAGGCGGGATCTTCGTTGCGCCCCAACCGGAAATAGGACAGCGCCCCCCCGACCACCGCAATCATCATCATATAGACGACCAGCGAACGGTGTTTCAGAGCCCAGTCGGAAAGATTAATTCCGCTCATGGCTCGGATCCAAGAATCCGGACCTTCTGACCCGGATGCAGCGCCTGAACGCCGGCGGTGACAACTATTTCGCCGATGTCGAGCCCCTGGGAAATGATGGCCTGCGCTTCATCGAATCGCAGCACGTCCACATTGCGCACCGCGACCGTCGCGGTGGCCGGGTCGACGACCCATACGGCGGGCTGCTCGTTCATCCTGGTCAGCGCGGAAGATGGAATATCGATCATCGGCCCTGCAGTGGTACTCACTCGCCCTATCACTGACGCACCCAACCGCATCGCGGCCGGCGGATCCGTCAGGCCGACCTTGACCTCGAAGGTTCGGGTCACAGCACTGGCCTGTGCAGCGACTTCGCGAATGCGCCCTTGCGCCGTTATCGACGGATCGTCAGCCAAGCTGACAGTGATCTCTGGATCGGTGGAGGCCGACCTGATCAATTGAGCGGGGACATCGAAGATCGCATCGCGACCGTCCTGCCGTGCGATCCTGGCGATCATCTGCCCGACTTGGACGACCTCGCCGGCGACCGGACCTGTAGCTGTTATCACACCGGGCGCATCAGCCTTGAGTTCGGTGAAACCAACGAGGTCATGCGCAGAACTCAGTTGCGCTTCGGCCGCATCGACTTGCGATTGCGCGGTTTGCCGTGCCTGGGTTGCGGCATCATAGTTGGCGCGCGTGGTCCACCCCTGCGCCAACAGCGTCTCCTGACGATCGAAGTGATTGCGCGCCTGGGTCAATTGCCCCTGAGCGGCGGCAAGGGAGGCCTGCGCCTGCCGCAGCGTGCTCAGTTCATTCTGCGACTCCAATCGTGCCAGCACCTGGCTGGCCTTGACCCGGTCGCCTATCTTGGTGTCATTACTCAACAATCGTCCCGAGATCCGGAATGCGACATTCACCTCGTCTTCTGCCTCGACCCGTCCGGAGAATGTCAGCGGCGTTGTGACCTTGCGTTTTTCTACGGTCGCTGTGCGTACGATCCGCGGCGGGGATGCGTCCTTGGTTTCGGTTTCCCGTCCACATCCTGCCAGCATCAGCGAGAACGCCGTCACCAGCGTCGATGTGAGGATGTTTCGGGGCGCGGATCGGCTGCCGTGCATGAACATGACCTGTTCCGTTCCGGAAGTGAGATCTTGCCGGGGGGATTGCTCAGTCCGCAGTCGCATTTTCCCCGGTACCGCCATCCGCATTTTTGCCGAAGGAGTCCGCCGTCAACATCGGTAAATCTACTCGGTGGCGCCGGATGGAATCCGTGCTCGGCCATCAGCAGATTCCTGAGACATGATCAGGCAATCACCCGATGTCGCCGGTTCCGTCCACGACGCATGATGCAATCGTCAGGTGAAGCAGTCGCGACCCCTGTCGCGGCTCCGCCGTTCTCGTCTGGGGCGCGCAAACGCGCTTCTTCAAAACACGGCAGACCCGGACGACACAATCCGGGAGCAACCGAGGAAACCGGGATGACAGGGTCCTCAGGTGATCGATATGGGCGTGCCGTCGTCGAGGTTGGAGGATCGTGGCGAACTGCGACTTTCAGAGCCGCATTTTTCCTTTGCCTCTGGCTCGTGCTTGCCGGCGCCAATCCGACCGATATTCCTGCCGCGGCGGCAGCAATCGCGGCAGCAACCTGGGCAAGCCTGCGCTTGCTGGAGCCGAGCAGATCCCGGCGGTCAATTCCTGCCATGGTCCGCCTGGCGCTGCTTTTCCTGTACCAATCGGTGGTCGCCGGCGTAGACGTCGCACGCCGCGCGCTCGATCCCCGGCTGCCGCTGCGGCCGGGATTTGTGTTCTATCCGACCGGCCTCTCACGCGGGATGCGACGTAACGTGTTCACGACACTCACCAGCCTTTTGCCTGGCACTGTGCCAACCGGGGAGGAGAACGGGCAGCTCGTCTATCACTGTCTCGACGTCGAGCAACCTGTCGTTGCCGAACTTGCCGCGGAGGAAGCGGCGTTGGTTCGGGCCCTCTACAATGACTGAATTCCTGACCGCCGCAGTCGGCTTGATCCTGGCGATGCTGGGGCTCGGGCTGGTCTCCATCTTGCGTGGCCCGACAGATGCCGACCGGATGATGGCGGCGCAACTGATCGGGACTGCCGGCATTGCCGTCTTGCTACTGCTCGGCACCGTGACAGGCGTGCCGGCGGCCGTCGACGTGGCATTGATACTGGCACTGCTCGCCACTTTCGCATCCATCGCATTCGTCAAGAAGGGGCTCTCCCGCCTCGAAACCGATGGGGCCGATCCGGGGGAGGACAGATGAGCGTCGCACGCGACATCATCACGGTTGCGGGAGTGTCGGCAGGCGTATTCTTCTTTTTCGCCGGCACCGTCGGCCTTCTTCGCTTTCCCGACACCCTGACTCGTCTGCACGCGCTCAGCAAGGCCGATAACCTCGGCCTGGGTTTCGTCGTGCTCGGGCTGCTCCCCCAAACAGGAGGTCTGCGCGACGGACTGAAGCTGATCAGCATCTGGATGCTCGTGCTGCTCGCGGGCGCCACGGTCTCCCAATTGATCGCGCGCACGGCACGTCAGAGTGGGTCAGGCAAATGAACATCGCAACAGTGTTCGAGATCGCGCTCGCCGCCGTGGTGCTGGGCCTCGCCATCTGGACGATCGCCGTCCCCGACACCTATTCGGCCACGGTCGGTTTTATCGCCTACGGACTGCTGGTTGCGCTGATCTGGGTCCGTCTTGACGCCGTCGATGTCGCGCTGACCGAGGCTGCAATTGGCGGAGGCCTCGGCGGCGTCGTGCTGTTGGGTGCGGCCGCCCGGCTGCGCGATACCGAGGCGATGACAACGGAAGGGCCCAGCCTGATCGTGCGCTTGAGCGCGGCCATACTGTCCGCGTCGATCGCCGCAGCGCTGGCCGTCACGATCCTGCTGCTGCCCGATCCGGCGCCAACGCTCGCGCCCGCCGTCGTCGCGAATGCCGGGGCGACCGGAATGGCCAACCCCGTCACCAACGTGCTCATGGCATTCCGCGGAATGGACACCATGCTCGAGAAGGTCGTGCTCCTGCTCGCCATCGTCGGTGTCTGGTCGCTTGCGTCGGACCAGGCCTGGGGCGGTCGTCCCGGACCACGCCATCAAGCTGATCCAAATGGCGTTCTCGCCTTTCTTGCGCGCCTGTTGCCACCCGCCGGCATCGTCGTCGGCATTTACATGCTGTGGACGGGCGCTGATCACCCCGGCGGAGCATTTCAGGGCGGCGCGGTTCTGGCATCGATGTGGCTGCTGGTGATCATGGCCGGGCTGGTGGATACCCCGCCCGTGCGCAGTCGATGGCTACGTCTCATCCTGGTGGCCGGCCCCGGCCTATTCCTTGCCGTCGGCCTTGGCGGGCTCTGTTTTGGGTCGGCGTTCCTTGCCTATCCCGTTGCGTTCGCCAAGCCGCTAATTCTGAGCATTGAGGTCGCGATGCTCCTGACGATCGCGACGACGCTCGGCCTGCTGCTCGCCGGTGCACCTGAAAGGAGCGCTGAGCGATGAGCTCCGTGACGGTGTTCGGACTATGCGCCGCCGCGGCGGTCGGGCTCGGGCTCTACGGCCTGATTGCCAATCCGCAACCGCTTCGCAAGATCATCGCATTCAACCTGCTCGGCAGCGGCGTGTTTCTTCTGTTCGGCATCGTCGGGCGGCGAGGCGCCGCAGCGGGCTTTGGCAACGACCCGGTGCCGCAGGCCATGGTGATCACAGGAGTCGTGGTCGCGTTTTCCGCAACGGCTCTGGCGATAGCCTTGTTGCTGCGGCTTTTTCAGATCGCAGGCTCGACGACGCTCAATAGTCGGGGGGCGGCGAGCCCGCGCTCCGATCCGTCCGGTCACTGATGCTGCCCCCCGCCCCCGCGCTGGTGACCACCGCCGGCGGCTTTCTGCTGGTGCTGTCGATCGTCGTACCGGTCGCGGGCGTCTTGCTGGCGTTCGCTCTCGGCCAGCGCTACGTCCGGCAGGTTGCCTCCACGGTCGTACCGGTCGGGTCGGCGATTGCTCTCGCCGTTCTCGTGCTCTTGCCTCGGAGCGACGGCCACCTCGTCTACCTGCTCGGCGCCTGGCCACCCCCGCTCGGCGTAGCCCTCCGCGCGGACGGATTGTCGGCGGTCATGCTCGCGACGACGGCGGTCGTGATCTGCGCGGTCGCCATTTTTGCCGCAACCGATTTTCGTCCGCAATCTGTCGAAGCGCGCGCACCTTTCGCATTCTGGATCCTGCTTCTGGCAATCTGGGGTGCGCTGAACACGATCTTCGTCGCGGGGGACCTCTTCACGCTGTATGTTGCGCTGGAATTGCTCACGTTCGCCGCGGTGCCTCTGGTCTCTCTCGACGGTCGCGCGGAGACGCTTCGGGCTGCGCTGCGGTATCTGCTCTTCGCACTGCTCGGCTCGGTCCTCTACCTGATGGGCACCGCGCTGCTCTATGGTCTCTGCGGCACCCTTGATATCGAGTTGTTGTCGCATCGCGTGAGCGCGGACTCCGGCGTGCTCATCGCGGCAGCCTTGATGACGACCGGTCTCCTCGCAAAAACTGCACTCTTTCCGTTGCACCTCTGGCTGCCGCCCGCTCACGCCGGCGCACCGGCCGCAGCTAGCGCGATCCTGTCCGCCCTGGTCGTGAAGGGATCGTTCTTCATCCTTGTGCGGCTCTGGTTCCACGTCATGCCGGGTTTGCCCGGCTTGGCTGCCGCACAATTGCTCGCGGCGCTGGGAGCCGGAGCGATCTTGTTCGGAAGCGTTGTCGCTCTCCGGCAAGAGCGCCTCAAGCTCCTGATTGCCTATTCGACGCTGGCTCAGATCGGGTATCTCTTCCTGATGTTTCCTCTTGCGTTCGGCGCGTCCGGGAAGCTCGAAAGTGACCAGGCCCTGGCGGGCGGCCTGTTGCAGGCAGTTTCCCATGCGACTGCCAAGGCGGCGATGTTCATGGCCGTCGGATCAATCTACACCGGGCTCGGCCACGATCGCATCACCGGGCTGCGCGGTGTCGCACGGGCCCTGCCCTTGAGCGTCCTGGCGTTCGCAATTGGCGGTATCGCCCTGATGGGTGTTCAACCGAGCGGAGCGTCACTCGCGAAGGAGTTGTTGCTCCAGGACACGGCGAGAACGGGGCAGTGGTGGTGGGCCGTCGTGCTCGAGGCCGGCGGAATGTTCACGACGGCCTATGTCGTGCTGGTCCTGTCCCATGCGCTCGCGCCATCGGACCAGCCGATTGCCCTCGTCGGCCCGGCACCGCTCAGCCGCGACCTCGCGGCACTTGCCTTGGCCCTCTGTTCTTTGTTCCTTGGCTTGCTGCCCTGGGATTCGTATTTGCCGGTCCCGTATGATGCGACATCGAAGCTGTTCGGCATCGACGCGCTATCCAAATTGCTCCTGCCGGTGCTGGGAGGGGCGGCGCTCGCGATCCTGCTCAGCCCGTGGCCACACCCGCTGGGCTCATCCGCGGCCTGGAAAGCGCTCATGAGAGTGGTCGGTCCGCTCCGGCGCGGCTGTCTTGGATTCGGCAGCCTTGTCGAAAGAAGCGACGAAGTTCTCCGTCAATGGTCCGCCGCGGGCATCTCCCTGCTCCTGGTGTCGCTGCTGCTCGCCGCGTCGATGTTAGCCGCAAATTGAAGACTCAGAACAGCCGGATCGCGCAGATCGGGCCGAGGGATTCCCCTGCTCTAATGATCCGGAACATTCTCTCCCGCGCCCAAGGGTTTTCTCGGATGTCGAGCTTGCAATTCGCCGTTTAGTCTCCGCGCCATGCAGTTGGCATCAGTCTTCCCGCGGACCCTGCGGGAATGCCCAGGAGGTCTCCATGTCTGATCTGGTTGCGATCGTATACCCGACCGAAGCAAAGGCCGAAGAAGTCCGGAATCGGCTGTTCAAATTGCAAAAGGAATATTTGATCACCATCAGTGACGCCGTGATCGCCGTCAAGGCCGAGAACGGCAACATCAAGCTCAACCAGCTCGTCAACACCACGGCAACGGGCGCGATTACCGGCAGCTTCTGGGGACTCCTGGTCGGCGTGCTCTTCCTCAATCCGATCATCGGTGTCGCGGTCGGCGCTGCGTCCGGCGCGCTTGGAGGCGCCTTGTCCGATTTCGGCATCAACGATTCCTTCATGAAGGAGCTGTCCGCTTCGCTCCATCCCGGCAACGCCGCGCTCTTCGTCCTGATCAAGAACATGACGGCCGACAAGGTGTTGAACGAAATCAAGGATGCCGGCGGAGTCGTATTGAAAACGTCCCTGGACGAGACCAAGGAAAAGATCCTGCGCGATGCGCTCGCCAGCGCGGCGGAGCGGCCGGCGGCCTGAAGCCGCCTACCGCCTGCCGCCGAGCAGGCGCAGCAGCATCATGAACAGATTGAGGAAGTTGAGGTAGAGCGACAGTGCCGCGATCACAGACTTGCGGCCTGCCGTCGTCGCATCGTCTCTGCTCTCGTACATCCCCTTGATCCGCTGCGTATCATAGGCTGTGAGTCCCGCAAAGACGCCAACGCCGACGATCGAGATCAACCAATCGAGCCCCGTCGACCTCAGGAAGATATTGACCAGGCTTGCGACGATGATGCCGATCAGGCCCATGAACAGGAAGCTGCCGACTGCGGACAGGTCGCGCCTCGTGGTGTAGCCGAAGACGCTGAGTGCCCCGAACATCGCAGCCGCGATGAAGAACACGCGCGTTATCGAGGAGCTGGTGTAGATGTGCAGCAGCGTCGAGAGCGAGACGCCGACCAGCGCCGCATAGACGAAGAACAGAATGCGCGCCGTTTCCGCCGACAGCGTATTGATGCGCGCCCCGATGAAGAACACCAGCCCGAGTGGCGCCAGGATGAAAACCCACATCAACGGGCTCTCAAGCAATGCGGGCCCCATGAGCTGATACGTCAGCCACGCCACAATTGCGGTCAGGCCCACGCCCGCGGCCATATAATTGTAGATGCGCAGCATGTAGGCGCGCAATCCGGGATCGATCGCAAGCGCGCTGCCACCAGTGCCTGAGGCAGTCAGATTCGGATCATAATTCGACATCGCTTGCCTCCTCGGTTTGGTTCGCATGAACAAACCAAGCTAGCGGTGCGGCCCTTGCGGGGACATCGGATGATCACCCGAGCGTCGGAAGATGTATCACCCTATCTCGGGATACCCGTATCCCGTCAGAGCGACTTACCGAAACGTAACCCTGGGTTGCCCCAGGCTTCTCATCCTTTTTGCCTGGACTCTGACACCTTTGTCACTGGAAGCTGGTCACGCACCGGCCTAATCCGTTCGCATGCGCTACTTCTTTCACATCGTCGACAGATACGGCCTTTGTCCGGACGGAATTGGATGCGAGTGCGCCGACCATGACGCCGCCGTTCTGCACGCCAGGCATATCGCGACTGAACTCGCTAAGGCAGGCGAGTTGTTCCGCGCGAGCTTCGTGTTGGTCGCCCCGGCCGCTGCGCCCGGATCGGCAAGTCCTCATTAGAGGAGTCGGCCGATTTCCTGCCTCGCCCGCTACATAGAATCCCTGATGTGCCGACCGAGAAGCTGCCTCTAGTCTCGTAACCGAGGGTGGCGGGCCTACCCCGTTCAAATTCGACCCTTCCGCCCACCTCATCTCCGGGGTTGAGGGCTCGCCGCACGCGTCCGCGTCTATGCGTTGGCCGTCGGCGCCATCTCGATCTGAAGTGTTGTGGGTCAGTTGGAGACAAACATGAATGTCCGGACCATTTGCGGTGCCGTGATCCTTGCCGGATCGATTGCGTCCGCGCAGTCGACCAGTTCCCAGGCGCAGACAACCGATCCGGCCGCATCCGTGCCAAAGCAGGTCACGACACCTGCCCCAAGCACCGCCGCGCCAAATACGAATACGAACCCCACCAAGCATCGCTACTGGCGTCATCGCGGCGGCTCGCATCCCCATTTTGGCAGCCGTCGTGTTCGCACCTGAGCCCCGGCGCGACAGTTCGTCATTGCAATCCGCCGCCGAGACACCCCGATCGATGAGCGATGTGAGGACAGGACAAGAGCAACCGCGCGAGGCCGTGGTCCGCGATCCTCCAGACCAGGGCATGACCGACAGGCGGCGCGGCTTTCTCGCAACGGGTCTCGCCCTGCTCGCCATCTGCGTTGCTCTCTTCCTCGTATGGCAAACGGCCTCGAGTCTTCTCATCATCTTCGCAGGCGTACTGTTTGCTGCCTTTCTGGATGCCGCCGCACGCGCACTGGCGCTACTAATTCCACTCAATCGTGTCTGGCGGCTGACATTCGTGCTGCTGCTGCTCACCACCTTGGTCGGACTAGGCCTCGTCTGGGGAGGCGGCAAGCTGCCGGAGCAAACACGCATCCTGCTGAAGGTCATGGACACCCAGTTCGACGTCTTGCAGCAACGCCTTCTGACGTACGGCGTCGATCTGCTTGGTCCGGAATCGGGGCGCGATTTTGCGCAATGGCTGCTGTCCGATCAGGGCCGGTTCTTCAGCCACGCCCAGCTCGTCGTTGGCAGAGCGTCGAGCTTTCTGACCGGTGTGCTGGTGATCGCGTTCCTCGGTATCCTCTTCGCCTTTGATCCCACCAGCCATCGCGAGAGTCTGGTGATGCTGGCGAAGCCTTCCTATCGCGCCCGAACACGCGCCGTAATGAACGAGATGGGAAACGTCCTGCGGCTGTGGTTCGTCGGACAGCTGATCCGCATCATCCTGATGACACTGTGCGTGTGGGTCGCGCTCTATCTGATCGGGCTTCCCGGCCCGTTCGTGCTTGGGCTGCAGGCGGGCCTTTCCAACTTCGTTCCGTATCTGGGACCCATCCTTGCCGCGATCCCGATCGCGCTCGTCGCGATGCCGCTCGGCGCATCGCTGCTGATCTGGGCCGTCGTCATCTACACAATCATTCAATCGATCGAGGGCTATGTGATAGGCCCGTTGATCCAGCGCCAGGCGGTCGAAATTCCTCCCGCATGGACATTGGTCGCGATCGTACTGTTGGGCGCAATGCTAGGCGTGATGGGTATCGCACTCGCCATGCCGCTGGTCGCCGTCGGCCGGGTCGCGATCATCAGATTCTACGTCGAGGATTACCTCGGCGATAGCAGCGGGCGGATGTCCAACAGGGGACCATCGCAAATGGGCGCGCCATGAGCGAGATTCGAGCCGAACGGAACAATGGAATGGAGCCATCCCCGGCGCACGCGCGGATGACACATTTTCTGTGGCAGCAACTTCCCTACATCATCGCACTGGTGCTCGCCGTCGCGGGCGTCGCCTATACCAACGCCTCTCACCAGCCTCTCGTTGGCTATTGGGAATTTCTCGCGCTTGCCATCGGCGTTGTGTGCGTCATCAACAAATGGCCGGAGGTCGATGGCAAGGAGGCCCGGTGGCGACTGATCTGGACCCAGGCGCTGCACTGGGTTGCCGTCCTGGTCACGATGAACATCATGCTGGTGTCAGGCGTTCAGCAATTGTTGCCGACGCCGGCAACCAGCCTCGTTCTTCTCACATTACTTGCGCTCGGTACCTTCCTCGCGGGCGTCAGTCTTCTGTCGCCGCAAATTGCCTTCCTCGGCCTTGCGATGGGCGTCACGGTTCCGGCGATATCCTGGTTACAGCAATCCATCATCTTCTTCCTGTTGGGCGCCGTCCTGCTGATCGGCCTCGGCATCACGTTCTGGCTTCGCCAGGATCGCAGCCCAGGGAGTTCGCCCACCGACACCGGAAGTCAAATGGAGGCCTGAATGCGCATTAACCTGCTTCTTGCGATCATCTCTGGATCCGCCTTGATGTGCGCCGACGCCCTGCCCGCACGCGCCGAGGCCTTCAGGGTCGGCCGGCTCGTATGCACCAGCACTCCGCGCGTTGGGCTGGTGCTTGGCTCCGCGCAGGAGCTTCGTTGTATATTCATCACGAGACGCCCGGCCCGGCAGTACGTCTACGACGGACGGATCAGGCGCGTTGGTCTCGACATCGGCGTGACCAGCGCAGGAACCCTCTCATGGGCCGTCTTCGCCAGGAACTCGCGCGTCGGCCCCGGCACGCTGCGCGGGAGCTACGTGGGGGCGAGCGGCAATGTCGCGTTCGGCCCCGGTCTCGGAGCGAACGTTCTGATCGGAGGCTCTCGCCGGACGATTGCGCTCCAGCCTCTGTCGATCGAGCGATCGATCGGATTGAACCTTGCGGCGGGAGTTACGAACCTGACACTCGGCCCGCGCGGACCGGAATAGCGGCTTGTCCCGAACCCCGGAGCAAGGAGGGGACAATGGACCTTGCGGACGTCTCGGTCAGGATGCTGGCGGCGGGTTTCCTGACATTCACCGCTGACGGCACGGGCTGGACACAGCCAGCCGCAGACCCTCCGCCCGCTGTCGGCATCGTGGAAGCGATCAGACGATGGCATGCTCGCCGCAAGCTCAATCGGGATTTTTATGGTGCCGATGCTCTACGTCCCGTTTCAGCGCCTGCGCGAGCGCGCGAAGGCACGACCGGTCCCGACGCGGACCACATGACCCGAGTATCCAGGACGGCGGGAATACTCCGAACCAATTGCTCGGGGTTTCGTCGGATGCACCGCGGTCGCCGCCATTGCGGGTGGCGGTGGAGGTGACCGTCCGCGATCCCTTTGCGGACGGGAAAGGACAGAGCTGCGCTTCCGCAGCGATCAGCTCTGCTTCACCGCCGCGATCGGTTGCGAAGCGCGGCGGCGCCGAGCCGCTGATTTCGTTCACTCTTCAATCAATTTAGCTCTGATCGCGTAGCGGACCAGTCCAGCTATCGAATTGACCCCCAGTTTTCCCATGGCCGACGCCCGATGCGTTTCCGTGGTCTTCACGCTTGAGCTCAGCATCGCGCTGATACCCTTATTGCTGTACCCCTCGGCCACAAGCTTGACAACGAGCCGCTCTCGCGGAGACAGCTTCACATGCCCCTCGCCAGCTTCGTCTTCTCGACCCGACTGACCACAAAATCGTCCGCCGACGAATGGCTTACGTGCCATTAGCGCTTCAACAGCAGCCAGCAGCAGCTTGTTTGCGTCCGACTTGACCAGGAACGCGCGCGCACCCGCTTGAAGTGCCTCTTGAGCCAGCACGCCGGATTCGTGCGCGGTAAAGATCAGCACCTCAGTTTCGCGGAGATGTTTTCTTATTCCTCGGGTTATTTCCAGTCCCGTCATGCGCGGCATGAAGAAGTCGACGATCGCAACATCGGGCCGCTCTTTGAGAGCGGCCTCAAATGCCGATTTTCCGTCGGACGCCTCGGCGACAATCATCCAACCCGGCCGCTGCTCGAGGACCGCCCGTAGCCCGGATCGAACAGCATCATGATCATCAGCAATGAGAATTCGTTTCATGAGAGGGCTGCCTCGATGATCTTGTCGTAAGAAAACCTGGACGAACTATGGGCTCTGCGTTTCAGCAGCATCTCCAACCGGGCCATCTCATTCGCGCGCAAGAGCACATGGAAAGGTCGCGCGCAGGATGGTTCCGCGCCGCAGCGTTGTGGGTGCCGATAATATCTCAAGCTGCCCTCCCATCTCTTGCAATCGAGCTCGCATGATACGGATTCCCGCTCCGGGTACCCACGGACGAGAGCGGCATGCGCCATCTGCAGCGACCATGCCTTGTCCGTCGTCTCGAACCTCGAGCTTGAACTTCCTGTCCCTCGCCCCGATAGTTATGGCGACCTGTGTCGCCTTGGCGTGGCGGTAAACGTTCGTCAGGGCCTCCTGAACAATTCTCAGCAACGCTCGCTGCGCCCCGTATGGCAGGCCGTCGACCGCGGACGATATCGAAACCTCAATATTCAGCGGCGTTCGGGCTGCGAACCCTTCTGCGAATTGCTCGATTGTCGTCCTGAGCCCTCCTTCAAACAGGTCCTGAGGGTGAAGCAGATATGTGAGAGACCGCAATTCCTTCATAGCGCGACCGATCGAGATGTCGAGCTGATCGCAATGTCTCGTCGCCTTCAGAGGATCGCCGAGCGCGCTCCTTACTTGCATCAGAATGAGGCTCGCCGCCGCCAGATGCTGGCACGTTGAATCGTGAAGCTCCGACGCAATTTGACGATGAACTTCTTCCTGCAGAGCGAGCTGTTCGGAATTCGCCTTGCGCGCATGCCTCGATCCTCCGGAGGCATTTCGAACATGTCGGCTGACCGGTATCTCCTGAAGGGACATGATACACTCGCCTTCCTGCAGTGCTAACTTTCGAACTGCTAGTTTCCTGGCATATGCAGACAACTCTCCGATAAATTTAGCCTACCGCCGCGACATACGACCAAACAATCAGTATAAGCCACTACGTAGAAATCCTCTAGGCAGCCAATCCCCGTCGTGTGCCGAGCATCCCAAATTTGGCGCGATGCTCCCTGATTCAAATCAAGGAGCTGCATGCAAGGAGCAGCATGCGGGTCGTCGAAAACGCGATTATGAAGACGCGTCCGTCAATCTGCGCGCTGTGTCATCGCCCGCCTGACGGCGGCGGCAGCAATCGAGCGGCCCGGCGAGGGTGTTGCGCCGCAGAACAGTCCGCCGCTGTTTAGGTAAGACGTCTTTCCATATTCCGCCCGGGGCCACTTCTTTGAAATTCCGGGTGGATCCTTGGACATGGCGGTAGGTTCGATGCTCGATACGGGGACCAGGCCTGCTGCTCGCAGACTATATGCTCTTGTTGGAACGCAACCTGCCAAATCTGACTATCGATGGTGCGGCGCGCCTTCCGAATGCCGTTCGAGCCATGGTGGCGGGCTGCGTTTCTCCTTCTGATGATCGATCGGCATGGGCGCTCCCACAGATCAGACCCACGCTGCTGGAAAAGGTCCGTCAGGCGGTTTCCAAAAGTCTGCCTCTCCATCCTTGGGCCCAGACCAACTGTGTCGCCAAACGGCCATGTCGCGGTCCCAGCTCTATCGCGTCCTCGAGAGCGAAGGCGGCGTGGCGAGTTACATCCAGCGCCGTCGTCTCTCTGAAAGCTTTTCCATGCTGTGTGACACTTCAAATGCGCAGCCGATCGGCGAGATCGCGACAAGTCTGTGCTTCGCCGATCAGTCGAGCTTCAGCCGTATTTTCAGACGCGAGTTCGGTATGACGCCGACAGACGTGCGCGCATCCGTACATTCAGGGCTTCCGCCGCCATCGGCACGTCGTCCAGGTCCATCAAGTCCTGCACATAGTCAGAGGAGCTGGCAGCCAGCGCCTTCGTGTTGTCGTTCAAACCCCTCGTCGATTGAGAACGACACTGCTTTGATTACGTCGGCAAACTTGGCAGCTTCCTGGCCTGAAGCCATCGGCTGAGCCCCGATCCGCACATGGTCGGGATGCTCGTCGTCTAGGTTCTTCTGCTGCATGATTTTCAGACCATCGAAGAAACCGAGTACGCTTTCGATGAACTTGGGATCATCGAAGATGCGCTCTGCGCAACCCATCGGTGTCTTTGATCGCATCGCGTATCAGTGGTATGATGATGCGCGCTGAAGCCCATGGAAAGCCGAAAGTGTAAGCCAAGGTTGTCGTTTCAATGCGGACCAGGCCCCGACTTCGCGACGTGACCAAGCCCCTGGGCCAAGCGGCGGTGGGCACGTTGACGATCGGAATATTACGTACCGCTCGCTATTTCGATCCAACCAAGACCGCCAACTTATTCGCTCGGATCACTCGCTCAATCGGGCCCATGATGCGGGAGCAAAAGACCGGTCGAGCCAATCTAACCGCCGCATTTCCGGAAAGATCGCCTGCGGAGATCGATACCATTCTCGCAGGCGTCTGGGACAATCTCGGTCGAGTCGGCGCCGAATTCGCGCATCTTGATCACATCTGGAACTACGATCCCGCGCGGCCCGAGGATAGCCGGATCGAAATCGACAAGCGCTCGTATGATTTGTTTACGCAGTTGCGGCTCGACGGGAAACCGGCGCTGATCTTTGCGAGTCATCTCGCTAACTGGGAAATTCCGGCCCTGGCAGCCGTCGCGCACGGGCTGGATACCGCGATCCTGTATCGCCGACCCAACATCGCGTCCGCCGACCGCATCATCCAGGATTTGCGCGCCGTGAAAATGGGCACACTCATTCCAGCGGGTCGTGACGCGCCCTTAAGACTTGCCGAGGCCCTTAAAAGTGGCCAGCACGTTGGAATGCTGGTCGACCAGTATCTGACCAACGGCGTCGAGGTTACTTTCTTCGGCCGCAAGACCAGGGCCAATCCGATGCTTGCCCGACTGCTGCGGCAGATTGAGTGCCCGATTCATGGTGTGCGCGTCATCCGTCTGCCCGGACAACGCTTTCGTGGCGAACTGTCTGAAGAAGTGAAGCCGGTCCGCGATGCCGCCGGACAAATTGACATTCAGGGAACGATGCAAGCGGTCACGTCGGTCATCGAGGGCTGGATCCGCGAATATCCCGATCAGTGGCTGTGGCTACACCGTCGCTGGAGGTAGCACTTGACTAACCGCGGTCACCCTTAGTGGAGGTACATCGTCCAACTCGGCAATGCGGCGGTCAATCTCGCCGATCACGCGTTCCGAGAACGGCCCGAGGTGCATGTACAACGCCATCAGCATCACGATGTACCGTAGCGCGCCCGGATTGGTCTCCGCGACTTCGACGAAGGTCTTCCAGAACGGCTCGCGAACCTTCGGCAGAGCCCGCATGATCTTGTGTACGCTGTCGATGCCGCCAAGCCTCTTGCGCACATCGCCATCCGGGAGATCGCGTCGCCGGTCGGACCGGTCGAGCATGGCTGCGAGACGCGACAGCCGTCCAGCATATGCTACCGGACTGTAGACGTGCCCGAGCACGGCCTTGTAATCGGCAAGGATGTCACGAAGCGGACGCTTGGTATCGAAATTACAGCCGAGCGTGCACTGATCGCCCATCTGCTCGACGTTCATGAGGTCATGGCCCTGGTGCAAGCGGCCTTCCGCAGCCAACCGCCGTGTAAGCTGCGTCCCAGGCAGCGCATAAAGCAGTCCAACGATGGAGACTGGAATGCTCGCCTCCTCGATGAGGTCGGCCATTGCCTGTCCTATCGAGGCATTTTCGCTATCGAACCCGACGATGAAGCCAGCGGTGACGAACATGCCGTAGCCGTAAATCTTGTGAATGCACTCGGCGATGTTGCGCTTGGTATTCTGCTTCTTCTTCATCTGCACGAGCGTCTCGGGATCCGGGC
Organism: Bradyrhizobium sp. Pa8; assembly: GCF_052588265.1. NCBI lineage: Bacteria > Pseudomonadati > Pseudomonadota > Alphaproteobacteria > Hyphomicrobiales > Nitrobacteraceae > Bradyrhizobium > Bradyrhizobium sp. Pa8. The sequence goes on from NZ_CP176767.1 coordinate 7,008,649, forward strand.
TCTCGATGCCGACGAAAATCGCGAAGAAGTTCGCATCCTTCATCGCCTGCAGCAGTTCGCTGTCGTCCGCGATGTTGATCGAGGCTTCGGTTGAGAACTCGAATGGATAATCGTGGTCTTCCAGCCAGGCTTTGAGCCGCGGCATCAAGGTGCGGAGGTTCTTCTTGTTGCCGATGAAATTGTCGTCGACGAAATCGACATGCCCGCGATAACCGTGATCGTAGAGCGCCTGCAACTCTGCGAGAATCTGATCGTTGGTCTTGGTACGCGGCACACGACCATACAGCTCGATAATATCGCAAAACTCGCAGGTGAACGGGCAGCCACGCGAATACTGCAAGCCGACGTATAGATAGTGATCGAAATTGAGAAGATCGTAGCGAGGCATCGGGCTCAGCGTGACATCTATCTTGAATTTCTCGGCGACGAACACGCCCTTGCGTTCGCCGCTTTCCCAGGCGGCGATGAACTGCTCGATGACATGCTCGGCCTCGCCGATCACCTGAAAGTCCGCGTCCGCGTAAAGATGCGGGCTGGAGGAGACGTCCGGCCCACCAACACATACTGGCTTGCCGCGCAGATGGGCGAGATCGATCAGGTAGATGGCATCAGGCTGCTGGTTGAGCATACCGCCGATCATCACAAGATCGGCCCAATCGAGGTCCGCATCTGTCAACGCTTCGGTATTGCGGTTGACGAGCCGGATGTCCCAATGCTTCGGCAACATAGCGGCGACGGTGATCAGGCCGAGTGGCGCCGTTGGATACTTCGCGCCGACGAGTTCGCAGGCCTCCGCATAGTTCCAAAACGAATTCGGAACGAACTTCGGATAGATCATCAGGACGCGGCATGGGATTGTCATGCTGTTCCAGCCCAGGCGTTGATGGCACAATGCCCCGCTGTTGATCGGGGCTCAAGGGTTCGCTTCGCTTATCGATAAGGCGTCTGAGTACTGGTGGAGGTGAGCGCTGCGGTTCAGTTCGCGCACCTCGGCGGTAGTGCATTGCGAATCAATCAGGCCTGACGCGAACATCGCCGGCCGCAAGGCTAGTATCAGTTTCCGCAGATACGCGTTCTATTTGGATTTTTTTGGGGCATGCTTTTTCAGTCCAGTCCCGGCAGCGTCCCCACGGCAGGGCCAAGCATCCCTGAATGCTTCGATCGCGACGGTGATCCCCGGTTCATTCACCCGATCCGGATTGTTATCAAGATACTGCAGAAAAACCTTCGCACTTTGCAATGGGCTGCCTTGCGCGGGGGGGCATGCACGCACGTCAGCGGGCAGATTTGGTGAAAAGAGCATCGCGGTCTCGATCATTCCCTCACATGCACCTGCGGACCGAGCTTCGTCCTGATTGCGAAGCGAGTTCTTGACAAGCAGCTCGCAAGACTTTTGCGCGTCGGTTCCCTTATCGACAACCGTGGCGCTGGCCGTCCCGATGATAGCTAGGATTAGGCCGGCAACAATCATATGGACCCGCATCCACGTCCCCCGAATACCGGCGCGATAGCTTGCAAGCATTGAGTATGCCGCAATAGAGCGGCCGCCCGCGCCGTGCCAGGCGGCTCAGACGGCTTAGCTCAAAAAAAGCGTCTGATCCATCGCGCTCGAATACGAGCGACGTGAACTCAGCTCTTCCATTTCCACAGAGCCGAAGGAGCGCTTGTCGACTTGATAACACGCAGCTTTCCGCGCCGTGACCGCTGCAAAGGTCGGCTACACCGCGATCATGATCGCGGATCGCCATAGACCGCGACAAGCGTGCTGATGGTACAGATCTCGATTCGGCACGGAGAGCGTCTATTGTCCCGCCGTGTACGCGACGTGCACTGGTCGATTGATGTTGATGCTCGGCCTTGACGCAGAACCATTGCCCAAAACGGCAATCTTCGTCTGCGACGACAAGTTCTGCGAACCTTCCGGAACTACGCCAAGGAGGACTTCGCCCTCGAAACGGCTTTCAACAAGAGCTTAGCAATGTCAAAGCGGAGGTGGAGCTGCCTTGCAGCGCAGCGCCACGGACGCTCCCATGATCTCCCGGCCTATTCATCAACCAGGCGAGGCAGCCTACGAATGTTGGTCGTATCGAACCGCATCCTCAAAGAACAAGCTCGCTTGAATTTCTTGAAGACCTCACACCCATCTTGACGCGCGGAAAACTGGATGAACTCAATCCGAGGATTCTAGCCTCGACCGGGTTCAAGCTGCGCAGTTTTTCGCCCCCCGTTCAGCTCTCTGAGTTTGTTGACGTATTCCTCAGGCTTTAGCAGATGAAACGGAGCGTTGAGGCCCATGAACGTCGCTATGCGGCCGATAAAGGCAGTACAGTTTGTCGTTGCTGCATTCCAGAGCGGCGAAGACGCCTGCTGGCGCTTGATATAAGCAAAGACCTTCTTGGCGTCTGCCTCAGACAAATAGACGCGATAGCTGGCCGTCAGATATTGCTCGTCAAGATCACCGTAGGTCGCGCCCGTCTCAGAAGGGACAAACATGATGTGTCCCAGGATATAGGGCACCTCGTCGCCGGCCGGAGCCAGACCAGCGACCTCGACCTGCTTTTCGCCCGTCTTTCCATACCAGACGAATGCATGACCGTACGTTGCCGCCGTGCGGGCACGAAAATCAACGTAGTAGGGACCCGTGGCGGCAGCTCTTCGAGCTGGCTTTACATCGGATATCGCCGGCGTAGCAGCAGCCATGCTCGCCGCATGCTTCGTCGCCGAACTGGGGAGAGCGTCCCGTTGCTGCTGGTCAGTACGCGCCACGACTGGTTGCGCGCTACTGATCCCGCCCCCCAAGCCTACAAAGGCCGCCAGCATGGCGGCCTTTGCAAGAAGCTTTAGACCCGGATATTTCCGAATCAGTCCCGCCATCTTCGAACCCTCTTGGATCCAAGATCCGATGCCACAGGTAGTCTGCTACCCCAAACGAACGCCGCTGGCGTACGAATGAATAGTCAGATCAACCCTTGGTCACCAACGGAGCCGGGGCAGCGACCGGGTATTTGCCCACGGGGCTCTTACCCACGGGATATTTGCCGATCGGAGCTTTGCCAACGGGCGCCGCGGCGGCAACCGGCTGAGGCCGTGGCAGGTCCGCAGCAGCTGCGGTTCCCACGAAAGCCAAAGTAGCGATTCCAAGGACAACGAATTTCAACATCGGTTCTCACCATTGTTCGGAACGATTGGATTCACCTGACACGCATAGGAATAACCCGACACTCGCCACAGCACCAACGAATAGACCGGGAGTCCGCGGTTCCGACCGCTTTTTCCTGGCGTATGTTGCGGAAATGGCACGCAAATTGAGGCGTCTGGTTCCAAATCAGTCTCGTGCGTACCACAGGTCGAGACATGCCGGGACCTAGCTCAGAGTATCCACGGGAAGACCCGACCGGTCCGTGCCATATAATCGCGATAGCTGTCGCCAAACGTCTGCAACATCATTCGCTCCTCCCTTGCGACGCGGCCAAAGAACAAGATCCCGAAGCCGGCCAGGCCCGCAAAACCGGCAATCCAATTCGGCAGCAGCAATGCCTGGGCGATAGCCCACAGCCAAAATGCCGAATACATCGGGTGTCGAACTCTCCGGTAAATCCCTTCCGTCACGAGCTCATGATTCTCCCGCACGTCGAGACTTATCGACCAATTCCGGCCGAGTGCACGGTGAGTCAGGTGAAACACGCCCAAAGCCGCAATCGCAAAGAAAGAGCCCAGCCAAGCCAACGCGGGATAAAAGCTGTGAGCTGCGAAACGAGGCATTCCTGTCGCTACGTAGAAAAGCGGAACAAGTCCGAGTCCCGAAAGAGATATGAGCAGGAGCGCAGTTTCCAGGGGGCCGCGAGCGCTCCGCACAACCCTCGCACGGCGGGAACGCCGCGCGTACTTATAGCGTATGAGGTACCAGCCGATCGCCAACGCAACGAAGATGACTTTTGAAATGGTGGGCGTCATTTGAATCAGGCTGCCGCGCCCGGATTTCCCAGCAGTTCGCTTTCCGACACCGGCGCGCCCGCAATAAGGCCTCCGTCGTCAGCGATCATCGACACAGCGCCATCCGGGGCGAGCGTCTGGGATTTGGCTGAAATAGGTCCGCATGTGAGCATGAAGTAGTCGTACGATGTTCGCCTGTCATTTCCACTGACGAACTGGCAGTGCACGCGGAAGAAATTGAAGCGGATGCGTTGATACATGTCGTCGTTAAGCATTCGACTAATCTTCACGACCCTGACGGTCGCCTCGTTTTCTGTCGACAAGCCCATTTCGGCCATTGGCCGGCATTTGTAAAAATTCAACACGTCGGTGAGGGCTTGATAGTCGCCCCAGAAGATCGCGCGGGAATTGGCGACGCGTTCCACCGCCCTACGAAAGCGTACTGCCTTCGGGTGCATGCCGATCTTGAGTATGGATGATCCAACGCTCAAGAATGTGACGGGAATCTTCTTCCGACCGAGCGCAGGGTCCAGCTTCAAGGCGCGATCGAGTAGATCAACCGCTAGCACGGCGCCAAGGCTATGCCCCACGACCAAAATTTCGTCTGCGGCAGAGTTGCTCGCCGCAACCACGAGCTCGGCGGCCAACCTGTCCAGCCTCTGCTCTATCTCCGAATTACCGAATCGGATGTACTCGCAAGAAAAGATCCAATCGTCGAACAAGTCGCCCAGGTGCAGCCAGCGCCACGGACCCGCCAACACGGCTGCGAGCCCGAAGAGGCCGCCACCGGTAGCAATGGCAATTGATCCGGTGATCTTGAATGCAGCCACGCCAATCAAAAAGGCGGCAGCGATGAGCAATCCGAACGCGACAAATGGATAGAGAAAGAAAAGTGCGTAGCGCCAATTGGTCTGCAAGTAACGCCAAAGAGTGCCGGCCAATACGAAATCCAGAAACGCAAGAATGCCGACGGAAATGCGTGAGCCGATGCTTCGCCCCCCGAACACCTCAATTACATCGTGCCATCGGACCAGACGGTAATCGGTTTCGACGAGCCAATCGGGGCCGATTGTCGTCACGTTCCATTGTATCTGGTCGGCGGTATCATGCGAACCGTCGACGGTCGCTTTCACTGACCAAGTACGTTGGAACCTCGCAATTTCGCGCACAAAGCGTCGTTGCGCGCTGGCATGCGACGTGATTGGATCATAGCCGCCGATATGGAATACCAACCGTTTCGCTACAGGCTTGCCGGACATTGTCCTATCCCCGGACTCATGCGTGCTGCTCGCTGCCCCCTCAATCGATCTGTAATCAAAAACAGACGTTTGACGCCAAGGGTTGTCAAGAGAGAATCCACCAGTTATTGGGGAACATGTGTCGATTTGTTCTGCCATCCGTAAGCCGAACCGCTCGAACAATAGCGTCGATCGGTGCTGCCGCGATTATCGGATTGTCCAGCACGGCGCCCTCTCAAGCGCAGAACGAGGCATCATCTGGCGAGAGATGCCTTGCTGCAAATTTGGATGTTTCGCTGGGCGCACAATTGCCCCGCACGGCGGCGCGCTTGAGATCTGGTGAGCCGCTAAAGATTGTCGCGATCGGATCATCGTCGACCGTGGGGCTCTGGGTACTTCGGTCCGCGGCCACATATCCGCAGGTGATGCGCCGAGAACTCTCGAGACTTCGATCCAACGCAACGATCGAGGTCATCAACAGCGGTCGAGTCGGCGATACGATTCCGAACAACGTCGCGCGGTTCGAGCGTGACGTTTTCGCGCACACGCCTGATCTCGTTATCTGGCAATTAGGTACCAATGACGTCGCCTGGGGTGGCCGGCCGGACCAAGGGCTCAAAAGAAACGTTGTTGAAGGGGTAAGGGCACTTAAGGCGGGCTCTGCCGATGTCGTGTTGATGGATCTGCAATATGCGCCACAGGTGCTCGCCTCAGCTGGCTATTCGACGATGGAGGACATCATCATCGATGTCGCAAAACAGGAACGGGTCGGGCTATTCTCTCGTTTTGCGCTGATGCGAAACTCGGTCAGTGCCGGAGTTGCGCAAAGCGCGCTTGTAACGTGGGACGGATTGCACAACACCGCCGATGGTTATGATTGCATTGGACGAGCCCTTGCCCGAGCCATCTCAACGAGCGCGCGTTGAGAGGCCCTAGACCAGGCGAATCGAAGGCTGCGGGCTCGCAAGAGTTTGGGCACCGGCCGTGACAGCGATGCCGAGCGTGCAGGTGCCCACCAACGCGAACAAAGACCAATTATCGTCGACAATCACCGCATCTCTCGCAGCGGTGACAGCAATTCGCGCCGACGCTGTCAGGAGGTGCGCTCATGCACCATTATGCCAGCCAACTTTTTGACCTGTTACTGGTGCTTGTCGCCGCGTGGATGGTGCCGGCCACCATCTTTATTATCTACGCCTATTTCGCTCGTCTTAAGAATCCGGTCACCGAATCGGTCTTTGGACGTGTGGTGATCATATCCTTGTTCATCATAACCACGTCGATCTGGCTCCCGATAATTCTGACCGCCATAGTCCTATCACTGATCGGTCATTTGTGGTTCCGCTTCAGGGGACAACTACGCAAATAGCTACATATTGCTAGAGCCGAAAAAGATGGAGTCGAATTAGAGCGGCCCCTCGGCAAACTAAAAAAGGGAAGCGAAGCAATGTCCGCGTTTCTCCCTGCTCTGACGATAGCTGCCGTCAATTTTATAACAATCGCCACGGCTGCAGAATGGCGACCGCAGTTTCTCTCAGCGTGCCGAAACGGTTGCGTGCAGCAAAGCGGCTTTTCGACGGACGCTTGCTTGCAGATTTGCATCTGCATGGCGTCAGAGTTGGAAGCGAAGTTTAGTATCGAGACTCTCGGCTCCATTGATCCCCCGAGTGCTGAGCAACTACACCAAACTAACGAAATCAGAATGCTTTGCGTCCGGCGCGTACTAGGACGTTAGAGCTGTTGCCATTGGCACGGTGGTCATCAGCTTGACCGTGACGTCGCTCTCCGTCTTTCCAGCCGCAAAATTGGCTGCCCCGGCTGTTCGAGGACAATATCGCGCCGACGGCGCATCCGAGTTCTCCCTTGCGAGACCATCTCAGCCCTGAGCTCGAAGATGGCCTTTGAACCGATGCTCACATCGTTGAGCGCTTAGCTCACACCGCGTTTGCTGAATCGCCAGCGAGCGGCCGCGTACTGCACCCTCGCCAACGACGCTCTCGGGCAAGCTCCAGCCAACCGTGCAACTTGGCAAGCTTGAGAAAACCGTCGGTGCTGCCGACCGCCACCTGACATCGCCCCCGTTGGTGCCTTATCGGGAGTTCAAGTCGGGAGCGGCTCGCCCCAGCGATCCGAATATTCCGGTTGTGGCTTTGCGACGAGCAGTGGGTTGTCCGATTTCCACGCCCTGGCATCCCAACTTGCGATGAGATCGCAACCGATCTGTACCAAGTGGTCTGCGCGCTGTACTTCAGCGCGCGAAGGTACAGAACAAGGACAAGCGCATGGTCATGAAAGTTTGATTCCCACGCGAGGTTATCAGAGCGGATCAAGCCGATTTCGCAACTGTGGGGCCCGTTCTGATCCCCAAATGTCCCAAATCGTTGATCTTATTTGGTGGGCGCACCAGGGCTCGAACCTGGGACCCGCTGATTAAGAGTCAGCCACGGCTTGAGAACAATCAATGACTTACCCGTCGCACCGCTGGACCTCTCCGGCCGAGAATGGGCATTCGTCGCACGATCATCGCATTTCGCGCTGACTATCGTCCGAGCGCGGAAGTCAATCCCAGAGTCGAACCTTGGCATCAAAGTTCGCGATGCGAATTACTCTTGCTGCCCGAATAAGGGACATCAGGCCTAAATACGGCAGGCTGCTTAGCCGGACTTGCCCAAAGCTTTCAGGATAAAGCAAATTTGGGCGCGCATGCTTGCTTCAGTGTCTTCACCGTGTGCAACGCAGTGCTCGATCAGAATCGGATGGAAGAAGGGCGCGAACGCGGATCTGACCGCTCGTGCGACTTCCGCGGCGTCTTCGACGTCGAACTCGCCCGTGTCAGCGCCCTTGCTTATGATCGCCTCCAAGATCATCAGCATCCGCTCGATGTGCGCCTGAATGATCGGCCAGTTCTCCTGCGTGGCAGCGACGATCAACTCGTGCATGGGCTTTGCCTTGGCCAACATCTCTTGCTGTGGTGGTGAACGACGGTCAGCAGTTGGTCGAGTTTCTCCCCGGCCGGCGCGTCCGTGCGTGCGATCGCAAAGGCGATCTCGGCAACCTGGTTCATCAGACGCCCGCAGATGGACTCGTTGATTGCATTCCTGGAGGGAAAGAAGCGGTAGATATTCGCCGGGCTCATGCCGAGTTCAGCGGCGATGTCGGCCACCGACGTCCTGTGGTGACCGACGCGCCGAAAGCGCTCTTCCGCCGCTCCCAGGATCCGGGCGCGGGCCTCGTCGGACTCTTTTCCCGTTCGGACCGGACGATCCATTGGAGCAACAGAGCCTTACTCGGCAGCCAATGCTGGTCGCAATTCTGGCTTCTCGCGCGAAGCCTCGTGCATATCATCTGCGGTCGGCTTGATCCGAAACCACGCGGCATACAGCGCAGGAAGGAACAACAGGATCAGAACCGTTCCGACCGCGGTGCCACCGATCAGCGTATAGGCCATCGATCCCCAGAAAACGGAATGCGTGAGCGGGATGAAGGCCAGCACGGCAGCCAATGCGGTCAGGATCACCGGCCTCGTGCGTTGCACCGTCGCTTCGATAACGGCGTGATAGTCATCAAGGCCGGCGGCAAGGTTTTCCTTGATTTGTTCGGTCAAGATTAGAGTGTTGCGCATCAGGATGCCCGCCAGTCCAATCAGGCCCAGAATGGCGTTGAATCCGAAGGGCTGGTGAAAGATCAGCAACATCGGCACGACGCCGACGAGGCCAAGTGGCCCCGTCAGCACGACCATGGCCATCGTCGAGAAGGATCGCACCTGCAGCATGACGACGATCAGCATGGCGGCAATCATGGCCGGGAAGATCGTCGCCAACGCGTCATTGGCCTTGGTTGCCTCCTCGATCGATCCGCCCAGCTCGATACGATAGCCGGCCGGAAGAGATGCGATCAGGGGCTGCAGGGCCGTCTTGATCTCCTTGGAGACTTCCGGAGGTTGGGTCGCCTCATTGACATCCGAGCGTATCGTGACGACGGGGGTGCGATCGCGGCGCTTCATAATCGGCTCTTCAAGTCGGATTTCCGAATGGCCGACCTGGTCGAGCGGAATCGAACCGCCGTCCCGGCTCATCAACGAGAAATCCGCCAGACGCGCCGGATCGAGCCGCTCGCCACCGGCGCTACGTGCCACGATCGGGACATTGCGGATGTCCTCGCGAACCTGCGTCACGGCGATGCCCGTGAGGAGGAACTGGAGCTGGCGGCCCACCTCGGCCGGCGAAAGGCCGATCAGGTTCAGTCGGTCCTGATCCGGGATGAAGCGAAGCACGGGCGTGCGATCGCCCCAATCCCGATTTGTCTGCCGCGCGTCCGGGACGCCGCGCATGATCTCGAGGGCTTTTTGAGAGATCGCGTACAACTGCGCGGGGTCGGGCCCCATGACCCGGAACTCCACCGGGAACGGCGTATAGGGTCCGAACACGAGCTGGGTGACGCGCAGATTGGCCTCGGCTGCAAGGCCCTGTGACACGGCCTGTCGGAGCCGGTGCTTCAAAACTTCGCGCGCTTCCGCGTCGGGCGTCAGCACGACGATCTTGGCGAAGGCCGGATCCGGCAGCTCGGGTGCCATCGCGAAGAAGAAGCGCGGCGCACCCTGACCGACATAGCTCGTGATGATCTTGGCCTCGGATTGATCGTGCAGCCAGCCCTCGAGCTTCTCGACGGTGGCCGTCGTCGTCTCGATGCTGGTGCCTTCCGGCAAGCGAACCTCCACTAGCACTTCCGGGCGGTCGGAGGTCGGGAAGAACTGCTGCTTGACGCCGCCCATGCCGACGACGGAAAGCGCGAAGGCGACGGCGACGATGCTGCAGGTCAGGAACTTGTGGCGGACGGCGAAGGTGATGAGGCCTCGCAGGCGCTGATAGTTGGGCGTGCCGTAGATCGCGTGGTGACCGCCTTCGACCGGCTTGATCGCGGGCAGCATCTTGACGCCGAGATAGGGCGTGAAGATCACCGCGACGATCCATGAGACGATGAGGGCAAAGCCCACGACCCAAAAGATGTTGCCGGCGTATTCGCCGGCGGTCGAGCGCGCAAAGCCCACCGGCAGGAAGCCTGCGATCGTCACGAGTGTTCCGGACAGCATCGGCGCCGCAGTGTGACTCCACGCATAGGCTGCCGCCGAGATGCGGTCCATGCCCTCTTCCATTTTCACCACCATCACCTCGATGGCGATGATGGCGTCGTCGACGAGAAGGCCAAGCGCCAGGATGAGGGCGCCGAGCGTGATGCGGTCGAAGAATCGGGCGGTCTCCAACATGATGAGGAACACGACGGCGAGCGTCAGAGGAACAGCAGCCGCGACCACGATGCCGACGCGCCAGCCGAGGCTGAGCAGGCTCACCAGCAGCACCACGCCGAGCGCCATCGCGAACTTCATCATGAACTCGTCGACCGCCGAGGTGATGTTGACGGCCTGATCGCTGACTTTGGCCAGGGTCATCCCGAGCGGCAGCGTCCGAGCGATGGCTGCGGACCTGTCCTCCAGCGCCTTGCCAAGCGCCAGACCATTCCAGCCCTCCTGCATCACCGCTGCGAGCATGATGGTGGGCTCACCCTGGTGTCGGATGATGTAGGTGGGAGGATCCTCGTAGCCGCGGCGGACCTCGGCAATGTCGGAAAGCTTCAGCGTTCGCCCGGCAGCGACGATCGGCGTGTCGGCAATCGCCTGGACGCTGTCATAAGCGCCATCGACCCGGATGAAGACCTGCGGCCCCTTGGTGTCGATCGAGCCTGCCGGTGTCACCGTGTTCTGCCGCTGCAAGGCGGCAACGATATCCGTTGCCGACACACCGAGGGTTGCCAGCTTAGCATAGGAAAACTCGACGAAGATTTGCTCGGGACGTTCGCCGAGGATGTTGATCTTCTTGACGCCGGGCACGTGCAGGAGGTCCTGACGGATGACCTCGGCTTGCCTGGCGAGCTCGCGCATCGGCATGCCCTTGGCCTTGAGGGCATAAAGGGCGAAGCTCACATCCGAATATTCGTCGTTGACGAAGGGGCCGAGCACGCCAGAGGGCAGCTTGCGCGCTTCATCTCCCAGCTTCTTGCGGGCCTGATAGAATTCCTCCTGCACGCTCGATGGCGGCGTGCTGTCCTTCAGCGTCACCGTCATGTAGGCATAACCGGGCCGCGTCGTCGTCTCCACCCGGTCGTACCAGGTCAGTTCCTGAATCCGCTTCTCCAGGGGTTCGGCGACCTGGTCCTGCATCTCGCGAGCCGTCGCGCCCGGCCACACGGTGGTGACCGTCAGGGTCTTGATGGTGAAGGACGGGTCCTCGGCACGCCCGAGCATGATGAAGGCGTAGGCGCCTGCGGCCGCCAGCAGGAGGATGAAGAACAGGGTGACGGCCCGCTCGCGGACGGCGAGCGCGGAAAGATTGAAGCTCATCAGTTGCTCCTGCTTTCCGACGCGGTCCGGACGCGAGCGCCCTCGTGCAGGAGATGAGCGCCGAGTGAAACAATCTGATCACCGGCGTTCGATCCGGAGATAACGGCCGTTTCGCTGGTCACACGAAGAAGCTTGACGGGCTGCAGGCGTACGGTCGAGGTGGCGCCGTCGAAGACCCAAACGCCCGTCGTCCTGCCGTCATCGAGCACGGCTCCCAGAGGCACCTGGAGTTCGGGCTGACTATCCTGGCTTGCAAGCCGAATGGTGACCGTCGCGCCAAGTGGTGCCACCGCGGCCTCACCATCGAGCACGTAGCGGGCCTCATAGGTGCGGGTCTGGGGATCAGCGGAATCCGACAACTGCCGAAGATGTGCGCTATAGCGGCGCCCATCGCCCCCATACAGGCTTGCATCGGCGAGCGAACCAATCGCCGGCCGGGTCGTTTCGGGAAGCGCCACCACAGCTTCGCGAGGACCGGACTGTGCCAGCCGAACGACCGTTTGGCCGGCGGAGACCACTTGTCCCGGCTCGCCAAGTGTTTGGGTGACCGTTCCGTCCGCATCGGCCACCAGGACGGAATAGGTTGCCTGGTTCTCGGCGACCCCTGCTTCGGCTTCCGCTGCGGCAAGCTGCGCTTTGGCGGTGTCCGATGCGGCCTTCGCCTGCTCGTAGCGCTGTTTGGACGTCCATCCGTCGTTCACGAGGTTGGCGTAGCGCCGCTCGTCGGCGTCGGTCTGAACGACAACTGCACGCGCAGCGGCGACGGCGTTGCGCTTCGCTGCGACCGCCAGACGGAGGTCGGTTTCGTCGATCCGCATCAGCGGCTGGCCGGATTTGACCTGCTCACCGACATTCACGAGTCGTTCGACGATCTTCCCGGCAACGCGAAAACCAAGATTGCCCTCCACTCTCGCGCCGATGGTCCCGGTGAACCCGCGTTCGGATCCGCCGACTCGCGCGGCCGTCACCAGACGGACCATCGGGGGCTCCTGCCTGGGGTCGCTGACCGCGGAGGCTTCATGGGAGGGAGTCGCAAGAGCAACGAAGGTCGCCACCCCCGCAGGCACCAAAATACCAGCGAGCACCGCAACACCCCTCATCATGACCCGTCTCCTTTGAATTTTAGATTTCGTATGACATCTATAATCCATTTAGATGTCGATCGCAATCCATAATTGGCGGCTAACGGGAACGTGATCCCGGAATCCTCCGCCACGCGCCGGTCAAATCCAGCCGCGCAACTTGATAGATTGCGCTTGAACTCTATATCTCATATAGAAGTCGAACGAAATCCAAATGGAGATCTACGATGCGAGTGAGTCGCACTCAGGCGGCGGAGAACCGCCAAACCGTGATCAATGTGGCAAGTCGCCTCTTCAGGGAGCGCGGCTTTGATGGCATCGGGCTCAAGGATCTGATGAAAGGTGCCGGGCTAACCCAAGGCGCCTTCTACAAGCAGTTCGGCTCAAAAGAGGATCTGGCGGTAGAGGCGTCCAGGCGCGCATTGGAGAGTGCGTCCGGCCGATGGTCGGACGCTGCCGCGGCACATCCTGATGATCCGCTTGGCGCGGTGATCGCGTTTTACCTCAGTGGCGACCATCGCGGAGAAAAGATGGACGGCTGCCCGATCGTGGCTCTCGGCTCAGATGCCGCCCGACAGGGCCCCGACGTGAAGGCGGAATTCGAAGCGGGAATCAAAGCGCATCTCGACGTGCTCGGCCGCTTCATCGCCGGGACCGGCGACGAGGCCTCCCGCGGCAAGGCCATGACCATTCTCGCGACGATGGTCGGCGCAGTGACGCTATCGCGCATCGTCAACGACCCTGATCTGGCTCAGGCGCTTTTGGACGCCGCGGCCGAACAGGTTCGCGACGTCGCTTCCGCTTGAAAGCGCGCGCCCTCACGGAGAGATCGAATGCTCAGCATGAATGAAGCCAAACCAAGTTTGCTGAAGATATCGGATAAGCTAAGCGTACGCTTTCAAAAGACCGGTAGCGGGCCTCCGCTGCTCCTCATTCATACGATCCGGACGCAGCTTGAATATTTCCGCGCTCTTGCGCCCCTCCTCGCCAGATCGCACACGGTGTATACTATTGACCTCCCGGGCCACGGCCACTCACCTATAGATCCGAGCGCGAACTTCGACGAACCCTACCTTAGGCAGGCCGTCATTCGCTTCATCGAGGAACTCAATCTTTCGGACGTCACGATCGTCGGCGAGTCGATCGGCGGCGCATTGGCCCTCACGGTGGCGGCGTCGCTTCCCCAGAGCGTGAAGCGGGTCTACGCGATCAACCCCTACGATTACGAGACTCGCTACGGCGACGGTATTCGACGCGGCAACTGGTCCGCGAACTTCATCATCGGAAGCTTGCAGATCCCGGTGCTCGGCGCGATCAATGCTTCGCTCGAGAACAAGATCGTGCTCGGCAAGATCATGGGCGGCGGATATCACGACCCGCGCAAACTCCCGGCGGATCTGCTTGCTGAGTTCGGTGAAGTAGCCCGTCGCCCGGGATACAAGCGGGTCGCACGCAAGGTGCTGGCAGGCTGGCGATCCTGGAGCAAGGCACGCGATTACTATCGGCAGATCTCAGCGCCCGTGACGCTCATTTACGGCGACAGCGATTGGTCGCGGCCAGATGAACGCGAACGCACACGCTCGCTGATTCCTGCTTCGCAGATGGTGACTCTCAAGAATACCGGCCACTTCTCGGCTGTCGAAAATCCGTCGGAGCTGGCTCGCTTGATAATGGAGACAGAATGACCGCAATGATCGACACAAGGGTGTTCGATCACGTTCACAGTTTTGCTCGCCCTAGTATTCCGTTCTACGACGGGGACATAATCGACCTGTACCATCGCATCTGCGCGCTCTATCGAATGGGGTGAAGATGCAGAAGCAAAGAAAAAGGTCGCACAACAATCCGACCGTGCGACGTCCGATCGCGAAAAGCATTGCACGAAACGCGCTTTGGTTTCCGCCCGGAATTGAAAACCCTACATCAGCAGGGCTTTGAGATGGTGGGCGCACCGGGGCTCGAACCTGGGACCCGCTGATTAAGAGTCAGCCACTTTCGAAGCAAAATCAATCGCTTAAGTTCAAAAGGAGACCTCAAGACACCTAATCAGATCAATAGGTTACCGAGGAATTGTAAATCGTAGCGGAGCAACCCACACGACCTGCAGCCCCTGCGTCCCGAACGTAACTAGCAATCGAAAAGATCAACAAAAACAATGTAGTTTGCCTGCAGTTGACCAGCTTTATCACCGTCCGTTCACGGGGCTTCGGTGGTCAATCGGTAGTCAGTTGCTCGCCAGCTGTCGAATTCATCTTGGCAATCGGCACTCCCTTCACTCGGGAGAGGTCCAAGGTTCGATCCCTTGTGCGCCCACCATTTCATCCTTCTATTCAAGCGCTTGGTAGTTTAATTCCCTCGCCGCGTGCCCCAAAAAAGCTGGGGCACAATGTGGGCACATCGATATCGGACGGCGCCGAGCCGATCGTCATCCGCCGCGGATGCTCTAGCACCGATATCGCTGCCTCGAAGACCAATTGCCGCTACCGAGGGCGCCCCTCCTCTTTGGACTTTCCGCAGCCGACGTTAGGTACAGCCGAACCCCGGAGGATAGAACGGATGGACGACGAATCTGATGAAGCTGAAGGGGCGCGGGGCCGTCTCGCCAATGCACAGCAAACGCTGATCAACCTCGGTTTGACAGAGGACGAGCTCGACGACTTGGGTAGCTCAGACATCTTCAAGTACGCACGAAACGGAACGTCCCCGCTGAGGCGACAGTTCTAGTTTTCCGACGTCGACCTTCGACATCGCAGACGAGTTGGCGTTCGGACGAGCCGCTGATTAAGCGGGCGTATGATTTGTTAAAGAAATCAATCGGCATTCCGACAATTGGGTCGATAGACCTTCATTGAAGCCGCAAAGGCTTTTCTCTCTGTCGGAATGACCTGGTTCGGCCAGACGTTCTCGGCAAATTGATAAGGCAGAACCGACCGGTCAGCCCATCGGCCCACGCGTCGAACTATGGGCCGAAGGTCATCGCCGACGATCCCGACGGCAAAGCCTATACGCAGCGAGACTACCGCGTCGCGCTCGAGCGGCTGCTGGCGGCAAACCGCGTCAATACCGCCAGAATCAGCCCCTCGACCGGCCCACTTCAGGCGGGACGTCGCTTGCTACAGGCAAAAGCAGAACCGACGGAATCTCGGCATTGCATAGCCGAAGAAAAAAGTATCCAGCGCCCGCCAGGCCGAGCATCAAGCCTGGACTTTCGACGTCAGCCAGGCCGCGAAATCGGGTGATCGCGCTGGCGGCTTGTCTGGCAACATGAATATCATCTGCCCTTGCCGGGCCGAGCACCTGGTAACCGGAAATCAGCACGTCGGCGTTCCCCGGCAGCCCATGACACAGCGAATGCTCCAATCGACGAGACTCCATTGCGGCAACGATCGCCGCACGCGTCGTGTTCAAGGCAATCTCGGCTTCTTCCCGATATGCGTCGTTGCCCGTAATTTGATAGGCACGGAGCCGGGACAGCGCGATCCCTGCGGCCCCGTGACACCAAAACGTCTTGTAGGACAGAGGGCTCTTGCGGTTCGTGCGATGCGACTCCTCGCGAAAATCAGGCCAGTTTCCAAGATCGCTATTGAAGAACTGTCGCTCATGGCTGAGAGCATCCTCCGCAGTTCTCAAATACCCGGCCTCCTTTGTCGCGTTATAAAGCTCGAGGAGAGCGTAAGCGACCCCGGCTGTACCATGGGAAAAACCTATCAAATTGTGCCGGTAGCGGAAGGTATGTGACCGCCAGGAGCATCCGAGAGCAGAATGCTCGGCGTCTCTCAACAACCCGTCTCCCAGTTGACGTGCAAGATCGATGTGAGCCGCATCTCCCAAATCATATCGCAGCCGCAACAGTCCGATGATCGCACCAGCCTTCCCGGCGATCAGATCAAATTGCCTGTCCGTCCGGTTTGCATGTCCAAGAAGGGTCAAAAGCTTGGCGGCACCCGCCGATAGACTTTCGTCACCGAAGATCGTTCCAATACGTGCAGCCGCGCATGCAATTCCTGTCAGGCCTGAGTAGAATCCAAAACGCTTTTCCGGAGGCACGCTCCGGAAACAGGCGAGCGCGTGCCTGATAGCGCCAACAGCGGTCCGGCGTACCTCTGGATCGCCGGTTAGCACTGCCAGCTCCGCCATGAACAGGGCGACGCCGCTGGTTCCGGCATACACGTCTGGCCCCAATGTCCTGTACACTGTATTGAAGTGGGAACTCGTTTTGGCGTGGTCGAGCACGAGCTCTGCACCGATCCAGTTACATCGCTGGTCGTGCCATATCGCCTGTTGAACCAAGACGCGGCCGATTTCAGCAGCCGCTTCCAGGCATTCTGCGCTGCTGCACGCTCCAGGCGCGGCATCCGGCGCGGGCCCTCGTCCTGAACGAGGCACAAACTCGAATCGGTCGAGCGATCCGAGGTTTAAATAGGGGGATTCGAAATCAATGCTATCTTCGATGAAGCATTGCTCTACCGATTGCAATCGATCCTCAATCGAGGTTTTGCCCGCTTCATGGGCCCGCAGCATCCCCTCTGCCAATGCCCGGCAGCGACTGAGCCCGAAGCTGAGGTCCGACGGCGGACTCTCCGCAATTCCCACACCCGCAGCGAGTCGCTTGGTCAATGCGGGCGTTGTCGACCGCAAGCTCGTTTCGATCGCCCGGTAGGTGCTCTCGAGAATTGACGAGACCTGGCGAAAGTCGTCCTTGCGTATGTATAGCACAACGGCATCGCAACGCGTGTAATGCGCGGCATCGTCGAGTGTCCGAAATGCCGCAAACGGGCACGAGATCAGCCACCAAGAAGCGCGCGCAGAAGTTAGAGGCCAAGGGCAAGACTGTCGACTTCAAGGAACTGCTTCGGTTCGAGCCAGATGGTGGCACCACAAACATCCGGCGACTGAACAGCAAACACTGGAGCCGATGATACGGCACGGAACACCGCTGCGTCGTACCGTTCACATCGTTCAGCGAGCTCAACAGAGACGCCGGCGACGATATCTGGTTTGCGCTGGACGAAGCGCGCCCCCTCGCCTGCTTCGCCGGGCTCTGGACGAACTGGACGTCGGTGCGGAAGGTCAAGGAAGGTGAAACGACGAACGATCTTTTTGCGTTTCTGACCACAGATGCAAACGCTGAGGTTCACGACGTCCCCCCAAAGCAATGCCGGTTATCTTGACGACTCCCGCTGAAGTCGACACGTGGTTGGGGTCACCTTGGGATGAAGCCATGGCATTGCAGCGACCACTTGCGAACGGGCGTCTTAAGATCGTCGCAAGAGGTACGAAGGAAGACCCAATCAACTGATTTTTGAAGCTCCTTCCCGCAGATCTTTTCAGCGAGTGCGCGAACAAAAGGCCTGTGCCCGCCAAGCCATCCGACATCTTGCCGATAGGTCACAACAAATGATTAAACTGTTCGCGATCTTGCTCTCGTTGGCGGAGCTTCTTCCCAACGCGCTCGCCGCTGAGGAAAGCATCGTCGGCCGCGCCAGCGTGATCGATGGCGACACGATCGAGATTCACGGCACCCGCATCCGATTGTGGGGCATCGATGCGCCTGAGAGCGATCCGCGTTGCCGTGGCAGCGACAGCGAGCTTTATCGGTGTGGTCAAAAGGCTGCCGCCGCCCTGGCTGGCTTGTTCTTCGCGATCGCGCGCCCAGTAATCTGCGATCGAAAGGATCGAGACCAGTACGGCCGCATCGTCGCCTTGTGCAAGATCGGCGATCCTGGACCAGACATTGCGCACTGGATGGTTTCCAACGGACACGCACTCGACTGGCCGCAATACTCTGCAGGTCAGTACGCGGAGGCACAGCAGCGGGCAGAGCGTGCCAGCGCTGGGATGTGGGCGGGCAGTTTTGTCGAGCCGTGGCGGTACCGGGCCTGCACCCGGGCCGGTGAACGGCCTTCAGAGTGCTCGGACAAGGCACCCTTCCGATGAACAGACGCCTTTGTCAGAAGCGAGGACGACTGTCTGCCTTCAGGAATAGAGCGGACTGGCTCGCGGCCCATCTGCACTTCGGCTTGTGACCCAGAACAGACATCGCAAATGCAGTAATCGCAAGCAATTCATAACCAAAAAAAGCCTCGGCGAGCCGGGGCTTCGGTTTGCGTAGACTGAGGCGATTAGTACCTGGCCGCGATCGGAGCACCGTAGCCGCCGAAGACCATGTCCACATCCTGGTGACCCGCTCGTTGTTCCAACTGAGCCTCTGAAGGACGCCGCTTAGCGGCGGTTCCTTGAGCGGCGTCTCGATGCAAGCTGTAATTGGCTCAGCTTGCCCCAAGACCATAGCTGTCCGCAGTTCTAGAGATTTGACCTCTTGGTGTTGTTTGATCCCGATGGAGCGTCGATCTGCCTCAGGGTTCGCGGATGCTTTCGTCGAGACCACGCAGCAGCGGATAGAGGAAATAAGACAGGATCGTGCGCTCGCCGGCCTTGATCTCCGCGGTTACCGCCATGCCAGGGATCAGGCGGAAACTGCGCGGCACATCACGCAGGTCGGTCGCGGTCAACTCCACCCGCGCCTTGTAGTAAGGACGCTGCTGCCCATCTTTCTTCGGATCCGGCGTGAAGGTGTCGTCCGTGACGGTTCGAATCTTACCGGACAGGGTACCGTGCTTCTGGAAGGGCCATGCCTCGAGTTTGAGGCGAGCTTGACCACCGGTTTCGACAAGACCGACATCAAGCCCCTCGACCGAGACTTCTGCCTCTAACGGGGATTCGAGAGGAACGAGGGTGTAAAGGGCCTCGGCTTCTTTCAAGACCGAGCCGACAGAGCGCTGCGCCACTTCGAGCACGATCGCGTCGGCGGGTGCGCTTAGCACCGTGACAGCATTCCGCCGTGCCGCCTTGCCGAGTTGCTTGGTCCCGGCGTCGTGGTCGCGGCGCGCTTGGACCATCTCCTCGGCGGTCTTCTGGCGGAACTCTGCGAGGTAGGCCGCTTTCTCGGCCTTGAAGCGCTCCATATCCTCCTTGAGTTCCGTCATGCTGTTGACCGCAAGAAGAATTTCTCGCTCGACCTGCAGTCGCTGACTCTTGGCATCAAGATAATTGACCTTTGAGCCGATCTGCCTCTGCATGAGATAGTCCCGCATTGTCTCAAGGTCCGTTGCCACGCCAAGGCGGACCTCTAATGCAGCGCGATCGGCGCTCTTGGTCGCCATCTCAGCTTCAACATGGCGGATTTGCTGATCGTAAGCGGCGAGCCTTGCCTTGTTCTGCTCGATTCTGCGAATCCAGATCGTCGACTGCAGGCGCGCTTCGTCATCGAGTCTTTGGGGCTCGTACGGCCGATCGTTGAGCTCGGCTTCGAGCCGCTCGATCTGCGCGGCGAGGCTCTCGACCCTTCCCCGCAGTTGGCTGACATCGGCTTCACTGAAAGTCGGGTCGAGCGTCGCCAATGCGTCGCCTTTCCGCACGACGTCGCCCACCCTGGCGTGCAGGCTGCGCACCGTCGAGGTCTCGAGCGGCTGCACGACGATCGTTGATGCCGTCGTGACCAGTTTGCCCGACGCGACCACGATCCGGTCTACCTTGGCCACTGCCGCCCAAATGCCTGCAATTATGATGACCGCGACAAGCACGTACAGAGTGGCTCGCGTGACCCAGGGCGGGCGCCGCTCGTCAATTTTGCGGGCATCGCTTTGGAAGTCGATCACTGCTGTGAGAAGCGTATTCATCGGGCGAGGTGCCTGTGCTGCTGGTTCCACAGCTGACGGTAAGTCATGCAGCGGGAGAGGAGTTCGCTGTGCTTGCCGTAATCTGCAATACGGCCACGATCGAGCACGACAATGGCGTCCGCTGCCACGAGCGAGGACAGTCGATGCGACACCATGATCACGGTCCGCCCCTCGGCAATGCGGGCGAGATTTGCCTGGACGATCGCCTCACTCTCCGGGTCGAGGGCGGAAGTCGCTTCGTCCAAGACCAGGATGCGCGGCCCACGCAGCAATGCACGGGCGATCGACAGGCGCTGCTGCTGGCCGCCGGAGAGATTGGTACCGCCCTCCTCGAGGAATGTGTCGTAGCCCTGCGGAAGAACTTTGATGAACTCGTCGGCGCCGGCCATCGTGGCGGCGTGGACGATCTCCTCGAGGCTCACATCGGGCTTGGTGGCAGCGATATTTTCCCGCACGGTTCCGCGGAACAGAAAGCACTGCTGCATCACGACGCCGACCTGGCTGCGCAAGTGCGGCAGATCGAGCTCGCGAACGTCGTGTCCATCGATCCGCACGGAGCCGAGCTGCACCGGGTACATGCCGCGGATCAGTCGGGTCAACGTCGTCTTACCGGAACCGCTGCGGCCGACGATGCCGAAAACCGACCCGGCCGGTATGGTCAGCGACACATCGTCCAGGGCCGGCGGGGCGCTCTCGCTGTAGCGGAAGATAACATGCTCGAACTCGACCGCCCCCTCGATCGGCGGGCGCAGGCCGCGTGCATTCGAAGCCCGCTCCGGAGTGCGGTTCATGATTTGGCCGAGCATTCGCACCGAGAGCCCAGCCTCCTGGTAGCCCTGCACCAGTCCGACGATCTGCGCGAGCGGCGAGGTGACCCGGCCCGACAGCATGTTGAACGCGATGAGCGCGCCAACTGTCATCTGGCCGTCGAAGACCAACAGGGCGCCGAAGCCGATGACCGCGACCGTAAGCAGTTTTTCGAGGAGCCCGATCACCGCCTGCGCCGACGTCGAAATCCGCCCGACATCGAATCGCGACTCGGCGGCCTGGGCGCAGCGCGCGTCCCAATCGCGCTGGCGCAACGGCTCGGTCGCCAACCCCTTGACCGTCTCCATGCCGTGGATGGTCTCGACGAGATAGGCCTGACGCTGCCCTTCGGCCTCGTAAAGGACGCGCAACTTGCGGCGGTAGAGCGGGATCAACCCGCCGATTATACAAGCGGTCATGGCCGAAAAGCCAAGCACCAGCGTGGCGAGGCGGCCGCTGTAGAAGAACAGCAGCGGCACGACGACCAAAAGCGAGGTGGCGTCGAGCAATGTCAGGAATAATCGACCGGTCAGGAACTCGCGGATCTTTTCGACCTGCTGCATGTGCTTGGTGATGACCCCGGCGGAGGCGCGCTCGAAGAAATCGATTGGCAATGACATCAGACGCTCGAAGGTCCGGATCGAGGTTCTGACATCGATCCGCGCCGAGGCGTAGACCAACAGAATCCGCCGCAGGTAGTTGAAGACCGCATCGAACAGGACGGCGGCGCTGACCCCGGCGGCGAGCACATAGAGCGTCGTATAGGCATGGTGCACGAGCACCTTGTCGATCGTGATCTGGATAAAGATCGGCAGGGCAAGCGCCAGCACCTGCAGCATCACCGCGGCCACCGCGATGTCGCGGAACGTCGCGCCGTTGCGGACGACTTCCGGGATGAACCAGGCAAAGCCGAAGGGCCGGCTCTCATCCGCGAACGCGAAGGTGCGGCGCAGCAGCAAGAGCTCGCCGTTCCACTTCTTGCAGAAGGCCGCCTGGTCGAGGTGCAATGCCGCGACGCGGTCGGCCAAGGGGTCGAGGACGCCGACCTTGTCATCGTGAAATCCGAGCACGACGACGCTGTTGCCATTGTTCAGCCGGGCGATCGTCGGATATGCCTCGCCGAGGCGTTGCAGGTCCTTCCAGCCGACCTGCAATTTACGGCTGCGCATCCCGCTGCCGCGCGCGATCTTCGGCAACAACCGCGTGATGTCGTCGTCGGATTTCAGCGCATAATCGTGCCTGATGCGGTCGATGGAGAGGTCGACGCCGTGGTGCCGCGCGACCGCAACAAAACATTTCAATGCGGTTTCGAGCGCGGTGCCTTCCATTGACTAATTCTCGCTAAAGTTCGGCGATTTCGGCGGCCCCGACTCCGGCGCGGGCTGAAGAGCGGGCCCGCCCACCGGCGCCGGAAGGGGTGCGGGTTGGGGCACCGGCTCGATGCGCCCCAGCCGCCGCACCGCCGCTACGCCGCCGCCCCGCTCAGGCGACGGCTCGGCTGCGGGCGGAAGGGTGGGCGAGCGGATCACGCCGGCCTTTTCGAGCTGCTCGCGCATGCCGTTCTGCGCCTGCAACATTTGTGAGAAGGCCTGCAGACTGGTGATTAGCCGCTGCGTCACCTGCGGCTCGGGACCCGACAGCGATACCAGTTCGATGCGGATCATGCCGTGCTTCAACGAGATCTCGCCAAAGGCGTCGACAAAGGTTTCGGGCACCGCGTCCATGACCTAATCCTAGACCTACTCCAAAAAAGCGGCCGGGCTTTCGCCCCGGCCGCTGCTGCATGGCGTTAAGCGTTCGCGACGTGGATCGAGAACGGGTCGCTCTTGGTGTCGTTATCGCCATCGGCGATGGTTGCCGTGAGGTTCACGTTGAGCGGCTCCGGGTTGAACGTCGTGGAAATATTGAACTCGATCACCGGAACCTTAACTGTGCCCGAACCCATGAAGAGCTGGACCGCGTCGAGGTCGTTTTTTTGGTCGACGGAGGGGATGACGAAGCTCACTTGCCCGCCTGCTTCTGAGTGGAGATCCGTGCTCGCCACCTTGGTGATCGCGCCCGCGGTGACCGAGTTGTCGGCGTTGCGGGTGTAGGTCCTGTAGAAGATGCCCTCGGTCGTGGGGTCGTAGCCGCCGACCGAATTGTCGATGAAGAACTTCATGCTGCTGACCAGGAAAGCCGTCGGGTCAACGACGAAGCTCTCGTCGATGGCACCTCCCTGTGTCGTCTGGCCGTCGACGCCGGCAAGGGCGTTGCCGTCGAAGTTGTTGTTGGCCAGCCCGATGCCCGACGTGCTGACGTTCATGGCCGCCGAGCTGATGTAGGACGGGAGGGGGTTAGTCTGGATTTGGGCTTCGGTCTTGTCAAGATTGCCTTCGATATCACCTACCGGCGCAAGGGCATTAACTGCGCTGAATACGATCTTGCTGCTTCCGATCGTCAATGTCTGCACCGGGTCCGGGCCGCCCGCACCGAGGCTTCCGTTCGCGGTTGAAATCGTCGTTATCGACCCGGGGGGAGTCGTCAGTTGGAAGTTATAGGTGGGGGGAGGACCAGCATTCGGGTCGAGGGTCAGTGTAAACTGCACCGTCTGACTGTTGGCGATGCCGTCGGCAGTAAAGTCGGCTGTGATCGACCCGCTGTAGTGGAAATTGTCCGTCTTGGTCAGCGAGCTGTTGGAAGGCGTGGCGGTCACAGTACCATGCGTGTCGATCTCGAAGCTGTTCAGTGCCAGGTTCAGTGACTTGAACCCATCGGCGCCGGGAGCCTCGGTCCAGGTGCCCTGGGCGCCCGCGCTGTAGGTGCCGGAGGAGTCGTTGACCGTGATCGCCGGGCCGTCGTCGAGGAATTTGAAGCTTGACGTGATGTCGACCGTGTTCGAGCCGGGATCGCCATCGCCGTCCGTGGCGGTTGCCGTCAGCTTGACGAGATTGGTGCCAGAGAGCGTCACCGAATCATTGGGATCGTTGGCGTTTGCGTGTACCACCGCCCGCTGCTGGTCGAGTGTCACGAACCCGGTCGAGAAATTGACGCTGATCACGAACACGATCGGGTCGGACAGCGTCGTTCCCGCGACCCCGACTACGTTGGCACCGTTCTGGAGCATGACCACCGTCTTGCCGGTGGCGGTATCGACCAGGTTCGAATTGCCTCCAGCGGTCGAGAGCCCATAGGTCGGATTGGGCGAGCTGCCTGCCCCGTCGGCCCCGAAGCTGACCGAGAACAGGCCCGAGAAATCGGCCGAATTGTTCGTGGTGAGGTCGCTCTCGTCATCTGTGACGGTCTGCGAGTTTCCCGTCGAGGTGACCGTCGGAGCGTCATCGAGAAACTTGAAGCTCGATGTGATGTCAGCCGTCTTCGCGGCGGTATCGCCATCGCCGTCCTTGGCGGTTGCCGTCAGCTGGACAAGGTTAGTGCCAGACAGCGTCACCGAGTCGTTGGGATCGTTGGCGCTTGGGTGTACCACCGCCCGCTGCTGGTCGAGCGTTACCTCCCCGGTCGCGGAGTTGACGCTGATCACGAACACCGTAGCGCCCGTGATTGCCGTCTTGCCGATGATATTTCCGGTGACGGCATCCTGCGACACCACGACCGATTGGCCGGTCGCGGTGTCGGTCAGGTTCGAAGTGCCTCCGGCGGTCGAGAGCGCGTAACTCAGACTGCCTGGGCTTGCCGGCCCGTCGGCGCCGAAATTCGGCGTGAACACGCCCGCGAAATTGGCATGATTGTCTGTGGCCAGGAAGCTCTCGTCGTCCGTGACGGTCTGCGACGCTCCGCTCAAGTTGACCGTCGGACCGTCATCCTCGAAGAAGGTGTGCGACCCGACCTCTGTCGCGCTGGTTGAGACGCTGACGATCTGGAAGCCGCCGACGTCGAAGGCGGCGCTGGCGTTGCCTGTGCCGCTGCCGGCGTTCCGGATCAGCACCCGTTCGTGGCTGCCATTGGTCGTGTAGTCGATGTGGGTGCGGGCCAGCACGCCGCCAATTGTGACGCTGCCGTCGGCGGTCCATGTTACGGTCGCCCCGCCACTCGACTGAGTCCCGGTTCCCCCTGCCGGGCGCGTAAAGCTCGCGCTGAGCGACCCGCTCAACACGACCTTGTCAATGCTAACAGTTCTGCTGGCCAGATTGTTGAAGTCGTCCAGAACGCCATCGACGTAAAGTGTTCCATCCTCTGCTGACCCATCGTGTGGCGAGTTGACCGCGGTGAGCTTGACAACCGCCGATTTTCCGCTTTGCAACTGAACGACATCGAACGTCGCTTCGTTGGCGCTGAAGAACGTGCCGTATTGGATATCCGCTTCGACGTTAGCCTCTGTCGGGCTGAGATTCGGAACGGTGAAGTCCGGGTTCGGATTGGTGACGAAGGTGAACCAGATGCCGTTTCCGTTCGGGTCCTGAGTCGATGGCGGCTTTATCTGCTGGGCGTTGGTGCCGAAGGTCGTGTTGGTGACCTGGCTGGTGACGATGGTGTCACCGCTCGAGATGTTTGCGCCGGTGGACTGGTTTGCCGGCTGCATGCCGGTCGCGACGACGGCCTTGGTCCCGTTGCTGCCGGCGAACATGATGAACAGGTTGTTGCCCGACGGCGAGTTCGAGGCGTCGAATGTGAGGCGTTGCTCGGCTGCTACAAAGAGCTTGTTTGTGAGGTCGACCGAGTCGTCGGGCGTGTCGCTCGCCGAATCCTGGGCAAGCGGTTCGGTGATCACCGTCCACATCTTGGCGCCGGTGATATTGCCCGAGGCGTCCTTTGTCTCATCGAGATAGACGGCGAAGGCGATGTTGCCGCTGGGATTGGCCGTGCCGTCGCTGTTGCCTTCCACGCCATAGGCGATGTTGTTGTTTGTCCCATCGACGAACAGGAAAATTTCGCGCCCGCTGGTGGTCTTAAATCCGGTATCGACGTAAACGACGCCTGCGGTGTTGTCCTGGTATATCGGCAGCGGATCGCCGCTTGAGTCCTTCGCGAAGGACAAGCCGGTGATCGTGCCCCCGGGATCGGGCGTGATGGAGACGATATCGGCGCCGGTATTGCTGCCGTCGAAGCCGCTCTCCGCCGCCTGTGTCGCTGTAGCGCCTACAGCCGTCAGCCGGGTTGCGAACGCACTCGGGAGCGAGGCGATAGCGATGTCATTATCGTTCGCGTCTCCTGCGGGCGACGGTGTTGCGGTTGCGTTCTGCAGGCCCGCAGTTTCATCGATCGTCAGGTTCGTCGTCGTGGTCGTGACAGTCATTATCGCCTCCACTGTTGCGAGCCTCATCGGCTGTTAGTAGCGTTCGAATCGCCGCTTCGCGGCTTCGATGCAAAGCAAAGCGCAATCCATGCGCCCACTCTTCGGCGATCTGCCTTGATCGCCGCGATGTGTCGTCAGTTTCCGCAGTTCTTGGAGAGGAAAATCGGGGCGCGGCGGGAGCTGCTGCTACTCCTCGTTCGCCCTATCAGACCTGCCGGGTGGGCCCGTCGCGAAGAGGAGCCTCGATCGACGCGTTGTGGACCAATGAGCTATGGACCGCATTTGCATGCCTCCTTCCCACGAGTGCAGGTGGAGAAGCGAACGGAAAAACCGTCGCTGACATAGCGCGATCTGCAAATTCCATTTGACCCCGACGTGATCGCGTCGGGAAAAAGTAGCACTCGTATCAATAGCTCTCTAATGAGAACGCGTAAAGACAGCAGAGCATACCCTTTGGATACCCCCCAGCGGCTGATCCACGGCAGCGAGAGTATTGTTGCCAATCGCGGTATCATCCAATCGGGCGATGTGATCTAGCTATCTTCGCAGGGGGCGTTGCCGAGATGATCTCTGGCCATAGTCGTGTCGGAAACGTCGCCAAGTGTGTGTGATTATGTGCCGAGAAAAGTCTCCAACCGCACAATGCGAGCACGGCAGCGCGAGGGCTTCCTAGATATGCTGGGGGTTTCGCAGAGTTCGAGACCAATTTGCGGCGTGAGCGACAACTCGAAGGGATCGCCGACGCAAAGGCGCGCGGCGTCTACAAGGGACGCAAAGCGACAGTCGATCCAGAGAAGATCGGAAGATGACGGCTGATGGCATGGGGCCATCGCCAAAGCGCTGAAGATTGACCGCGCGTCGGTCTATCGAGCGTTCGAAAACTGAGGCGAGAGGTCTTACCTCAGCGATGATTTCTGGCGGACCACCGGGGGAGGGAAAACTCGCAGCAAAGCATGCTTTCGCAATCGGACGTTGGGATCGTTCCCAGTTCGGTCCGCTCCTACCCTGAAAGCGGACTGTTGCTCCGCTCGGTTGAGGTCAGCTCAGGGCCACACAAGCAGACGACCAGTCGCTGCCCACTGGGGCGCGACGCAAACGCCGGTAGGCTTCACAAGGCAAAAATATATAGGCATTGCCGAAGCTCGGCCTCGTAGCCTCCGAATAGCGAAAGAGTTCGCTCGAATGCTCCATCAGCCTTTGGACAATGCTGACACCAACTTCGATACGGACTCCTCCAATTTGCTGGCTGGATCGCGGTTCTCTTGATTTGCCGGACAAGCCTGGCCTCCCGGTGATCCATCAGGATGCGCTGTCCATCGCTCGACAAAGTAGCCGCCCTCGACCAATCGATTGGACTCGCGAGATGAGGGCATTGTCCGCTACATAACGCCTCATGGTTGACGGGAGGCGCATGCAAGCTTGACGGATGAAAATCAGGACGGCGCTTCTCGCCGCCCTGATTGTTCGCTGTTGAGTCCCGTCCGCTCAGGCAGGACGATGTCGAGCGCATGCGCGGAGCGCGCGCGGTCGACAAACTGCGAGAACATTTTACCAGTTCTTCTGAATGCGGAAAGCGGCCGATGCCTCAAAGTCCCACGCCTATTCCACAAGGCGACGCGGACGCCCTTGAGGAATCCGTCGATCAGGCACTCGCGGCCTGCGGCGGCGATGCACGTGCCACGATCAGGGCTTTGATCCTGGCCAACGAATACCTGGAAGCTGAAGTTGCCGAGCTTATGAAGTCGGTTTCGCACGCCTACGCGCGCGGAAGATTTCATCCTTACAACGGCTAGGAACGGACGAGATGTCAGAAGTCACCTATTACGTCGCGTTGCCCTTTGTCGCCGCCGATGACGGCATGGCGCCTGGCGAGCCAACCGAGTGCTTCAATCCCAATGCAGCCGTGGTACGGGCCGAAGCGCTGTCGCGAAAGCCCGGGCATATCGGCGCTGTCGCGTTCTCGCGGACGGGAAACCCTGCCACTGGTGACTTCAGCGATGCCAAGCTGATCAAGAAGTTTGGTGAGGTCCCGACCGACCTGAGTGCGCTTTAGCGCGATGGAAGGCCCTCTCCGCCCTGACATGAGCGGGTCAAGGCCGTGTAGCGCCCATCGGGCTTGGCCTTGACGCGGTCAGGACAGGGTGGCTTTGAGTTTCTGGACAGCGAAGCAACGCGGAGCCAGGAGTAATGCACCCGGCGCGCGCATCAGTGTTAGCGGTGCCGCAGGCAGATGCTTGACCGAGTGCCTCCGGCAAGAAGTCATCAGCGCTTCGCGTGAGGGATTGTGACCCGAATGGGCGGAGACGGCATAGCGGCTCCGGGCGCAGCCTAAAGCCCGGCCCGCAAGGCACGCCCAAATGTTAGTCCCCAGGCGTCCAAAGGGGAGCCCGGACTGGTTTAGGTGGAGGCGTGAGCGATAGGGGCTGTGGCTTTTGGACCGGTCTCGGCCTGGGCATAGGCGGTGGCGTTACAGTGGCCGGTTCTATTGGAATGACTATCTCGCGGGGCACGGATTTCCGCAATCGGATCTCGATGCGGCGGCGCTGCGGATCATCGCGTGGTGCCCCCTCAATCGCAAGCGTCTCGTCGGTATTGACAAGTTGAGCTCCGGATAGGGGCAACAGCTTGTATGGCGCCAACAATTGACTCTGCCTGAGCACGCTCACAACAGAGGCGGCCCTGGCCAGCCCCAGACCCGCGTTATCGGCAGGAACCAGCGTCGATATGCTCGAAGTGCCCTTGAGGACTGAAGGCAGGTCCCGATCTAAATTCGTCGGCCGAACGCCTAACGGCTGTTCGTCAGTATGGCCAACAACCTCGATAACATCGACGTCGTACTTCTTGATATATGCGAGAATTTCCTCAGGCGTTTTGCCAGTAAGCGCGTCCATCAGTTTCTGTGAGAGTTCTGCGCTCCCACTTTTGAATGAATAACCCGCCGCATCGCTCAGCGTAATAATCGGAGGCCATTGGTGGCCGCTGGGGCCCGCCCCTGGAGACGCAGTCGTTCCACGCTCGATCGCTTCCAATATCGCCAACGTCGAGACCTGCGGCTGTCCGGGCTTGGACATCGCACGATTGATCGCGCCGACGGTTTCCGCATTCCTAATGGCTCTGTCGACGTTAAGCCCATTTGCCTTCAGCCGGTCGAGATCAGCGATTCGCTCCCGAAGCTCCTTAATCGACACGCCGCTCTTCTCAAGGTCGGCCATTGCGGTTTGGCTATCCACTAGCTCCCGCCAGTATTTGTCGATTTCATTGGAATCAGAGAGGCCCGAGAGATTCTTGAGCTTCTCGGCAACCGCCGTGTTCTCGCGGAGCGACGCGACCGTATCTCGATCGCGCTGGTTCTGTGCGATTTGCTGCTGCAACTTATGTTCCGCGGTTACCCGCTTATCTTGTTCGCGTTTCAGAAAGGTCGCCATGACGATAAGCAGGCAGAACACCAGCAACAGCATGATCTCAGCCATGGTGAGCCCGAGCACAAGACCTTGCCGGTACGATGAGCGCTCTTGGATGATCTCGCCGTCTATAGCCATAGCTATCCTCAAATTCCTCCAGGGCCTTGATTACCTTGACCGCAACGCTTCGTCAGCGGCCCGCGCAGCTTCTGCGGTTCGGATTTCCTGCATGAGCCGCACGACGGCTGCGCCAACGGCTTGCGTTTGCTGAAGATTGGCCTCGATCGTCTGTGCCTGGACCTCGGCGCTTTTGTTGAATGAATTGATAGCTCTCGTCAAAGCCGACATCACGGGAGAAGGCTTGATTTCGATGATCTGGTCTGGAGTCTGAAGGGTTGCCAGCTTTGATGTGACCCCGTCTATGGCTTTGGTCATATTCGCCGTGCTCCGCGCCACGGCATCGCCCTCGTGACTAAGACGCTCAGAAATCGCCTCCAGGGTTTCGACGACACCTGTGTTGAATTTTTCAAGCGTCTCACTAGACTTCCTGGAGGCTTCCTCAAGGGGTCTACCCGCAGTCTGCGCAAACCCTTTAATGTCAACTGCAAGCTTTTCGCTCGCCTTGCCCAGCGTCTCGTTTCAGCGCTGTTTTCCGCGCTTACTGTTCGTGTGTGCGTCGCAGAGCTACTGCCGTTGGGGCATCAGCGGAGGTGAGCCCTACCCTAGCTAGAGCGTTTCACATTTTGACTGAAGCATAACCGGCGTTGGCGAAGTAGTTGGCGCATTCGCGAGGCTGGATGTCGTGGACGAGGTGACCGATGTGGCGCCAAGTGTCCTCGATGGTGCGCTTCTGAGCTTGCCGCATCCAGTGTTTGATCTTGGAGAAGGCCTGTTCGATCGGGTTGAGGTCGGGCGAGTATGGCGGCAGGTACCAGAGCCTGGCGCCAGCAGCCTGGATCATCTGCCTGACAGCTTTCGACTTGTGGCTTCCGAGATTGTCGAGAATGACGATGTCGCCTTCGCGCAGGGTTGGCAGGAGAAGGTGCTTCACATAAGCGCGGAAGCATTCGCCGTTGATCGGGCCGTCGAAGACGCAGGGTGCCGTGAGTTGGTCATGACGGAGCGCGCCGAGGAATGTGAGGGTACGCCAGTGACCGTGTGGGGCGAAGCCGCGCAGGCGTGCCCCTTTGGGGCCCCAGCCCCGCAAAGGGGCCATGTTGGTCTTGATCCAGGTCTCATCGATGAAGACGAGCCGGCCCGGATCAAGTCCGGCCTGCCAGGATCGCCAACGCTGGCGCCTACGAGAGACGTCGGCGCGAGCCTGTTCGAGGGCGAACAGTGTTTTTTTTGAACCGCAGCCCTTCCCGACGCAGGAACAGCCAGACCGCGTTGTGTGAGACCTTGACCCCACGGGTTGCCAGTTCCGCCTTCAGACCATGCAGCGTCAGGTGCGGCGTCTGAGTGATCCGCTCGACGATGAAGGCGCGGTGCGGATCAAGCACAGGCTTGCGGTGACCGCCCATCTTGCCAGGCACAACCGAGCCGGTCGCCCGCTGCCGCTGTGACCACTTCACAACCGACGAGACCGCAACACCAAACCGTTCCGCCACAGACCGGCAGCTCTCGCCCGCCAAAACCGACGCCACCACACGCTCGCGAAGATCCAGGGAAAGAGGTCGGGTCATGCGATGCTGGCCTCCAATCCAGTCAGCATCTTGAATCACAATCCGCCAAAAACCGGAATCCCCTCCGATTCCATTAAGCAATGAAAGGCTCTAGCCTGCTCAGTCCGCTTCAACCTGGGCCAGGAGCCGACTAGTTGGTAAGATTCGCGTTTGAACTCTCCCGCGCCGTCATTACTGTGACTGGATTGCCAATTGCCTTTCCCGCCGCGCGGATGGTGTCAATGAACAGCTTCGCGGCCGGGTTCAAACCAATCGGACCACCATGTCCTCTAGCTCCAAAGCTAGTATCGCCAAGAAAGCGCGCACGAAGGCTGAGGCGGATTTTGCCACCTGGCTCATGATGGCCAAGCTCGGTGGTTTCGATGACCTGCCGTCCAGCGCCCAAAGCTTTCTGACTAACTATCGAACTCGGCTCGAGACAATGAGCGAGACCGAGTCCACGGCCCTAGCCGTTCGCGAGGTCTACAGCGCTTATTACAGCGAGATGGGAGACGTGGGCGCGCCCCCGGAACCAAAGGCTCGCACACGCGCGGCGATTTCGAAACGAGGTTCGCTATGACCTCCAGGTCCTCGATCAGTTGGCTCGGTGCGCCGCTCGTCGCTTTTTTTCTGACCATCTGGCCGTTAGTTTCGTCGGTACATGCTGTTGAGGACGCTGGAAAGGTTGGCGTGGTGTCCTTTGGCCTGTTCGGGGATCAAGGCGTGTTTAGATCCGAGGCGACCGGTGCAGCTCAGGTCGTAGCTGGCCGTTTTCGGACTGGATCGATCAATGTGGAGTACAATTCCAAGAAGGGCGGAAATGCAACGATCGAAGCGCTGACCAGGTCGTTGCAGGCGGCAGCCAACCGCCTGGATGCTGAGAAAGACGTTCTCTTTTTGATTCTCACCTCGCATGGCTCTCCAGACGGCCTCGCAATCAAGGCGGGGCGGCACACAGAGACGCTCACGCCATCTCGTCTCAGCAACATGCTCGCGAAGACAGGTGTGCGACACAAGGTGGTTGTCATCTCGGCTTGTTATTCCGGGGTCTTTATCCCGCGCCTGGCGAATCCCGATGTGCTGGTCATCACCGCGGCCGATGCCAACCATCCGTCGTTCGGCTGTCAGGACAAGGCCAAGTGGACCTATTTCGGCGACGCATTTTTCAACATCGCGCTCCGGAAAGCCGTTAGTGTGAAGGATGCGTTTCTGGATGCGCGCTCACTCGTCCGGAAGCGAGAATTGCGGGAACACTTCGAGCCGTCGAATCCCCTCATGGCAGGCGGCGCAGACGTGCTGCCGTTGCTCGTCGGAGGCCCTTGAACAACCGGCCGCGAAGCCCTGAGGCGATTCCTCGCAGGCGTGCACCCGCAATGCACATCCCATCACGGTTTCGTGGAACAAGTTCGCTTTATCAAATTCGCGAGTGCGCCGGGCAAATGAACTCCCCGCCGCACGACGCGTGCCGCCGATCTTAAAGTGTTACCTTCTGTCGGCGGTTGCTCACGTTTGGGCCAATTGTTTGCAGCTTGTCACCGTAGCTACTCGCGCATGCCTCTTTGGAGGAGCGGTGATCCGCCAACGTTTGCGGCTGCCACACCAGAGTGCGCAAGCCTCACTTTCTCTTCACCAGCCAACGCCGAACTCTTCAATGGCAACGAGCTATTCACATCATCCTCGTTCAACAACTAGTCTGGCATCAGCGCCTATGTAGCGGGGGTGTTCACTTCGTCGTCGGTCCGTTGCCTCAACCGTCATAAAGACCGGAAGCCTCTGCGGATTGATCTAACCACTTCTGGTAAGCGACGAACACAGAGCGGCGTCGAACTCTGCCCTGCAACGGTGGCGGATTTCATCGTTAGCTTTCTGTTGGGCTTCCGACCCTCGAGGCGCAGTATTGAGCCCATACTGCCCGACAGACTGTTGTGCGATGGGAGAAGAGCGAACGCATCGCCGAATGGTCGAGCTATTAGTGATCGCCCTGGACCAGGTCGAAGGCTGCAACCGTCGCGGATATGCCAGAGAGATCAGCTCAGCAGATGGTTCCCCCTCGCATCAACACCGCAACTGGTTCGACAGCAACGGCAATCCCAAATACCTCTATACGTCGGCGAGATGAACCACATCGCGATCAAGATGTATGAGCAGCTTGTCGACCTCATTCAACTGAAACATGCGCTAAACGCATTTAATCCATAGCGTAAATATCGCCCTGATCTAGAGAACTTCATGCGGAGGCAACAACGCCGGTTGCTGGCTGTCCATCATCGCGTCAAGCGTCCTTTCGTCTGCTCACAGGCATAGAGGTTACGCCTTGCCACTTACGCTACTCACAAAAATACCCGCCGCCGGTGTCGGGGCCCGCGGCGGGCAGTCTACCTACCTTACTCAACGAGTTTCTAACTTCGGAGGCCGGAGACGCGTTCCATCCGTGAATACATCCCAGCGTCTCCTACAACCGCGAGCGCCTTTGCAGGTTGTATTTTTAAGAACGGTTCTCGAACAGCGCGTGAACCTGATGTGATAAAAGAGAACGGGGCTAGGGAATGTCGCTCCTGCTTCGACTCGGGCCGATGCTGTGCGGCTTGTTGAGGAAGAACTCCCGGTTGCCGAAAGCGGCTTCCGCATACTGGTCAATCGCGACCTGGATGGCCTCGATGTGCGCCCTGCACCAACCTTCACGGGTCGACAGCCTCCGCGTCTGGTCGAGTGACTTCAGGAATTCGGGAGCATCCTGAATGTCGGAGAAATACTTCGGTCGTTCAACTACCACTTCCGCCCTCCTAGAACGCGCGTACTGGTTTCCTGCGGCTGCGCTTTCTTCATCTCGTCCCGCTGCAAACAGAGGCCATCGACCTTGGCCTGCATCCGGCTTAGCAGAGCTTCCGCCGAGGCGGTCCCTACCCGGCACGCTGGAGCTGAAGGATTTCCTTGCGCTGCCGGCCTATTTGCGCGCGCATGCGCTCGATCTCAGAGCGGAGATATAAGAGTGTGGGCATCTGTTTTTCAATGAGTTACGGAGCTCAATGAGAACAAATAGGGGGTAACGAGTCAATCGCTAGGAATAGTTGTTCTGATTTAGAACGCCCCTATTCCAAGTTTCTTGCCCCTTATGAGCAAGCAAACCGAGTACCTCAGAGAACAGGCCCGTAGAGCGGAACGGCTCTCTCAATCTGTCAGCAGCAATCAAGACTGCCAGACTCTGAAGGCTTTAGCCGAGGACTTGGACGCGGATGCCGAGCGGTTGGAGCGCTTCGAAGATTCCCTCAACCCGCCAAGCTGAGAAGTAAAACGCCGCCTGCTTGGCGGCGGCTTTCCAGCCGCAAGAGGATAACGCGCAAAATCTCATCTCGATATTCTAGGCACATCTTATGCCAAGCTCTTACGAAGAAAGACGTCCGGGCGGTTGGAACATTGCTGTGGCCCTGGGGCTGTTGGCGGAGCATTCCTGAGCGATCGCGGCGCTCCGCCGAACCAAGATGCAGAAGACGCATCGCCGATGCCATCCAAAGAAAAGCGTGACGCTTCCACGGACGATCTTTCGCTCTTCATGCTCGGGACGCTGACTCAGGCACCTCAGCATGACCTCAGAGAGGTCGGGCAGACCACCGACGACGCGACAATCGTGTTCTTTCCTTAGGACATGACTGTAAGCGACGGCACAAGATGATGACGGGCTATGTCCGGTTCGGGGTCATAATGCGAAGAACTCAACCGGACCAAATCTGGTCCGCATTGCCGTACTGAGCGGACCTCAACGAAGCGCTCGGCGACTTCGCTGATGGGCCAGAAGCGGAACAAGAAGGCGGCCCGGCGACCTATGACGGCGCTATCCCTGGGACAGGGAAAGCGCGGCACATTTCAACGCTCTTCGCTCTGAGTCGCCTTACTACTGCTGCATCTCCCTTCGACCTGAGAGAGTCCGCAATGAGTTCGGCGATAAGCCGCATTTCGGGCTCACCCATGCCACGCGTGGTCGCTGCCGGCGTACCGAGGCGAACGCCGCTTGGTTTGAGCGGCGGACGCGGATCATCGGGAATGATCTGCTTGTTTGCAGTTATTCCGACGGCGTCGAGAATGTCTTCGGCCGCGCCGCCGTCTAACCCAGCACTCGTCACCGTATCCACGACCATCATGTGATTGTCGGTTCCGTCTGTAATCAACTTCATCCCGCGTTCCATCAACGCTTCGGCTAGAATCTTCGCATTGCGTATGACCAGCCGTGCGTAGGCCTGATAGTCGGATGTCGTTGCTTTCTTCAGCGTTACGGCGGTCGCGGCCACGACATTCATGTGCGGACCGCCTTGCAGTCCGGGGAACACCGACGCGTCGATCTTGCCCGCAAACTCCCGACGACAAAGAATGATTCCGCCGCGCGGCCCGCGAAGTGTCTTGTGCGACGTCGTCGTGATGATGTCGAAACCCGCATCGAGCGGATTGCGCAGAACGTTGCCGGCAATCAAGCCGCCGTAATGGCTCACGTCGGCCATGGTAAGTGCACCCACTTCATCGGCGATGCTCTTGAAGGACGCGGCGACGCATCAAGCCGTTCAAAGGTCTGAACCTGAGCAACTCACCGCTCAGATGGTTCGACGGCTTCGACCAGTTACCAGTCCGTACACAAAGAGCACGATGACGGCGCCGACGACGGCTCCGATAAGACCGGCTCCTTCTCCCGGCCGATACCAGGCGAGGGCTTGTCCCAAATATGTGGCTACAAAGGCTCCAACGATGCCAAGGACGGTTGTCAGGATGAATCCCGACGGCTCGTTGTCTCCGGGCATGATAAATTTCGCGATGACGCCCGCGACGAAGCCGATGATGATCGTCCAAATGATGCTCATGACTGATCCAAATGGTGCGAATGTTAGGCTGGAAGGCGTCCGTCCGGCGTGTATTTGTCAACGGCTGCAGGCAGCTCCCGTGACAACCGGTCGAGGATTTCTCGCTGCGACAGGCCGGTCTGTTGCTCCAATTTTTGGAGAACATCCGGACCGATTGCTTGCTGAAGTTCGGGTGGTGTCACTTCCCTGTTCGGACCTTGATTGATCCAGGATTGAGCCGTATCGGCCTGACCATTCTGCTTGAAGTGTTCGAGCAGTTCTCCGATCCCGCCGTTAAGCAGCGAGCCCACACCGCCGCCGCCTACCAGACCGCCTAGATTGCCGAGCATACTGCTCAGGGAATCCTTTCCGTCCCCCGTCGGCTGACCGGATGTAGCGTTGCGGAACAAGTCCGCCAGTTTGTCACGATTTTGGTAGCCGGCAATCGCGAGCAGACCCAGCAACGCAGTCATCGATGGCATTCCGCGGCTCATTGTCGGCTCCTGAATTAGATCACTGATTATCTCGAGAAAAGGCGGTCCGCCGGGCGGACCGCCCGGGAACTCACCGCGCTCCGGTGCCGTAGAGTTGACGCTCTCTCCGAACCTCTTCTGCGCCATAAGGCTGGGCGGCAGGATCGTAACTCTTCCAGCCAGCCTTCTGCCAAGCCGCGCTACGGTCGCGCAGATTGACGGCGGACTGGTTCAGGATCGCTTCGTATCGCGCCCGATCCGCATCCGGGACGCGGGCCGAAACCAGCGTGCCGCCGCGCCTCACGCCCTCAGCGTAGAGCGGTGCTTCCTCGTCGGAGACACCGGCCTGCGTCAAGGCCCCGACGACCCCGCCTGTGGCTGCGCCAGCTGTCGCGCCCAAAGCGGTCGACGCAAGCCATCCGGCTGCGACAACCGGCCCCAGGCCGGGGATCGCCAATAGGCCAAGGCCCGCGAGCAGACCGGCGGCGCCGCCGAGACCCGCGCCTACTCCTGCTCCCGTAGCCGCACCTTCGGCACGATCGTCGACCCCGTCGCGGTCACGATCGACCCTCTTGTCGGTGTTGTACCAATTGTCCGAGTTGTTGGCGACGATGCTCAGATCCGAATGCGGCACGCCCGCCGCCTCCAGGCCGGTCACCGCGCGCTGCGCGTCGGAATAGTTGTCGTAGAGACGTGAAATCGTAACGGTCATATCGAATCCTTCTCGGTTATCGGTGTTGAGCGATCGCTCACTTGGCTGCGTTCACGTTGCCTTGGAAGTCCAGGCTGACATCGGTGGCGCTACCGCCCTTGCTCGCCTTCCCGCGCCACACGCCATTGTCGTCCTTCTTCAAGGAAGTCACGTTGGTGTAGCCAGCTTCTTCGATCTTCGATTTGGCCTGACCCTCGGTGAAGCTGTTGGCACCTGAGACCGGCTTGTCGGAATTGTTCTGTCCGGAGCTGTTGACCGCGTTGTTGTTGGGCCGATCCGTCGCCGGCGGATTCTGCGCAAACGACGGACCAGCCAGAAGGGAAGCAGCCGTCAGCAACAAGAGAAATTTCTTATTCATGTCGTCCTCCAATAGTGGCCGGGCACAACATGCTCGTTGCGACGATGTTCCTATTTTTCCCGTTTCGGATCGAACGAATAGCCACGACGGGACCGGCCGGATCCTCGATTCAGCTAATGCCCCGCATCGACAGCCGAAAAAATCTCAGGTGCTCATTTGACGGAGGGAAGACGTCGAAACCACGGGACGCACACTTCCAATGTGATTATTTCGATCCGGCGAGTCGTCCTTCAACCACCCGAATCGCGTTCGCCGAGCGCTTTTTGGGCGTTTAAGGACGCGACGCGCCGCGGCCTGGCCAACAGAAGTTGGCCATCGCACTTCCGCTTGGCGGTCATCAGCGCTGCATCAGCATTATCGCTCATGCTAGTAGGTTCGTTCTTTGGGAACGATAGCGTCAAACGCCCGCAACTTACGCGAGCACCAAAGTGCACACAGCGATTGCGGGCGCCACGACTTTTGCTGCGTTGCCGTCAGGAACGTCGCTTTGCCTTCGTCGGTTGGACAACTCCCGTCACTGATGACGGCGGCCTAAAACAAGGGACTTCCGATCATGAGCCAAAACAATCAGAACCAAGGCGGCCAGCAAAATCAACAGGGCGATAAGGGTGGCCAGCAGGGCCAGAACCCAAACCAGAAGCCGGGTCAGCAGACACAGAACCCCGGACAGGACAAGCCGGGCCAGGGCAGTCAGCAGCAAGGTAACCGCTAGACGAACAAGAGGCCTCAAGGGAAACCTTGGGGGGCCTCTCCCCATTCGAGACCTTGTGAGAATGGTTCTTACCGGCTTGGAGCGCGACTTCTTATCGAGATTAGCTGTCGAGCCTAGGGCCAGTCCTCCGCTGTTCGATCACAACCTCGTCGGGCGGTTGACCGAAGTCGGGTTGGTGAGCGCGGGATGTTCTCCATCCGCCGCCATCTGGTACAAAATCACCGATGCGGCTGCACTTCTCGCAAACTGAGGCGCCTGACCAGATCAGTTAGTTCTTGACCGGAACGACCAGCCGCTTTCTCAGCATTGCAAAGCGGCTTTCGCAGGAGGCTTGCGTCCGCCCTAGGGTCTTGGCAACGACCGGCCAAGGCGAACCGGCAGATCGCATGTCTTGCAGTTTAGCCTCGTCCTCGGACGACCAAGGCTTCATGCGGTTGGGCGATGGCTTGCCGATTGTGAATGGCATTTTTCATTCCTGGACGAAATCACTTCTCATACGCATTAAAGATTCCACGGCGGTACGCGCATGTTCAGAAAGCGTGCCACTCATTGGCGAGGCGCAACCACGCTTGCCGATCATCCTCACGGTATCGCCCCCGCCGCCGACCGACGACATTCGTCGGCGTTGCTCTTAAATCGTTCAGCATCGGCTTGGGTCACGGCGCTTCCTTGTTCCTTCAATCGAGGAGGAAGGGCGCGCGTTCCAATTGATTGTCGATTGCCAGACGCGGCCCGCCACACGTAGCCTCGGTTTGTCGGGACCAGCGCCAACCCTTTCAGAAGGATGCTTAACTGCAAGGGTTGCTGACGTCAGTGCAAGGAAAACGCGAGGAACCTGGATCAAGTCTCGCGAGTTTTCCGGCGAGCGGTGCATTCTTGCGCATTAGATTTCCGGCCCTGGTAAAATCGGCAAGGACGAGCCCGCCAAGCGAGGTACCAAGTGGGTCGCCCGAACGCGGTCAGCAAAAGGATAGCCAAGCCCGGCACACCGACGGCGACTGATCGCGAAGTGGCGGAGCAAAAGCCACTCCCTCTCGGTTCGGGCGCACGCATGAATGCCCGAGTGGTGTTTGCGGTGGCGATCGTAGCGCTCGCGTTATGGACCGCCGGAGAGTTCTTGCCACCTTTGATCTGGGCGACCATTCTCGCTGTCACCTTATGGCCCCTCTACATCAAGTTCGCTGCACGGCTAACCTCGGGCCCAACAACGCTTGCAGCCGTCGCCTTCACGGTTATCGTCGCGCTTATCCTGTTTACGCCTATGGCACTCGCTATCTACCAGGTGGCCGAGCAAAGCGGTGACATCACGAACTGGCTGAAGAAGGCCAGAGAGAGTGGAATAGAAGTGCCCGACTGGATCGCTCGCCTACCGGTCGCAGCAGAAATCGTGCAGCAATGGTGGCGCGATAATCTGTCGGATCCAAAAGCCGCGACTGCCTGGCTCAAGACCATAAATGCGGATGATGCGTCTGGTCTATTCAACACATTCGGCGGTCAGTTAATGCGTCGCCTGTTAATGCTCTTCTTCTCTCTATTTGCCTTGTTTGTGCTGCTCAGCAATGGCCGCTCTGTCGCCAATCGCACCGTTGAAACGTGTGATCGTATTCTGGGGCACCCCGGCGAGGGTGTGGTGCAGAAGATCGTGGATTCGATCCGAGGGACGGTGAACGGTACCGTGATCGTCGCCATCGGCGAGGGCCTGTTGATCGGCGTCGGATACCTTGCTGCAGGCGTACCAAATGCCGTGATGTTTACCATCATAACGACCGCCTTTGCGATGCTTCCGTTCGGCGCTTGGGCAGTGTTCACGGCCGCCGCCGCGACTCTTTTGTCCGGCGGTGGCAGCGGGATCGCGGCCGCAGGCGTCTTCGTTTGGGGCGCTGCTGTCATGCTTGCTGGGGATCACTTTGTGTGGCCAACTTTGGTCGGGGGAGCGGCGCGGCTCCCTTTCCTCTTTGCATTCGTCGGAATTTTTGGTGGGCTGGCTGCCTTTGGCCTACTCGGTTTGTTTCTAGGACCCGTCATCATGGCCGTACTATTGACGGTCTGGCGAGAGTGGATATTTCGGCCTGAAGAGCAAGGCCTGTCTGACTGACAGCGCCGACGCGCCGGTCGTAACGCATTCGCGTAAGGCTCACAGCCGAGCGCTATTTTGAGCGGTATCTGATACGGCACAGGCTACAGCCTCCGCCTTTGCGTTTCGTACCGATACCTATTGCCTGCGTCTGCCGTTCGATGCGTCCGGCTCTCCAAAGCCGATCCAGCACATTCGCTATCTCATGGGCTTCACCGCCGCCTGGATTTGTCCGGGCGTTTGCCAATCAGATCCAACGATCTTTACCAATTTGTCGTCGAGAGAGCGTGCCATAATAGCTATCCACAAAGCGTTCGTGCGAGCACGCCGCCGCGCGTGGCCTTATCAGCAAGCTGCGGCAGAGGCGGACCTGGGCGTGCGCGCCTCAAATAACATGACTTCCAACACAGTGCTGACGGGTTGCCGCCGACGCGCCTCGCCTAATGAGGCAAGATCGATGCCGCTCGTCCGCCCGAGTCACCTGCAGACGACGAGGTAGAGTTCAGCGTAACGGGTTCAAGACCCGGGATCAGATGAACGGTTTGCCTCCGGTCACGGCGACCGTCGTGCCAGACGTGTAACTCGAAAGCGGATCCGCCAGCATCACGTACGCCGTCGCCAGCTCGGCCGGCTGCCCGGCCCGCTTCATCGGTACCTGCTTGCCGAAGTTCTTCACAGCGTCGTCGGGCATGGTCGACGGGATCAGCGGCGTCCAGATCGGCCCAGGCGCCACGGCGTTCACACGGATGCCCTTCTCCGCCAGCATCTGGGCCAGCCCGCCGGTAAAGTTCTGAATGGCGCCCTTCGTCGTTGCATAGGCGAGCAGTGTCGGATTCGGCATGTCCGAGTTCACGGAGGCGGTGTTGATAATGGCGCCGCCCGGCTGCATTTGGGGCACGGCGGCCTTCGCAAGAAAGAACATGGCGTGGATGTTCACATCGAACGTCATCCGCCATTCCTCATCGCTGATGTCGGCGAGATTCTTGAAGGTCGCCTGATGGGCGGCGTTGTTGACGAGAATGTCGACGCCGCCCAGATCGCGGATTGCCCGATCGACGACCTTCCTGCAATGGTCCGCGGACCTCAGATCGCCCTCGACCAAAACGGCCTTGCGGCCTTCCGCTTCGACGAGCGCCGCAACCTCCTTGGCGTCTTCGTGCTCCTCGAGATAGGCGATCAGAACGTCGGCGCCCTCGCGGGCGAAAGCGATAGCGACCGCCCTTCCTATCCCGCTATCTCCGCCCGTGATGATGGCACGCTTGCCCTTCAGTCGCCCGGATCCCTTGTAGCTGGCTTCTCCGTGATCGGGGCGTGGGTCCATCTTCGCGGTCGACCCGGGCGTCGGCTGCTTCTGGCTGGGGTAAGGCGGCTTCGGATAGTCAGGCATTGAGATCGGTCTCCACGGGTCGAGAGCGCGACAACCGACTGAAGGCCATCAAGGTTCCTAACCCGTCGCCCGCCTCTCTCCTCCCGACACCACCCGTGACGCGCTTGCACAAAGCAGGAGAAAGAGAGCGCGCTCGGCCTTGTACCTTGCGCCCACGCGACTGCACTCCGAGCCGGACATGACGACGTCTCCTCCGACGGTGCAGACGGCCCACTTCCATCGGCCGCGACCACGCCTCTTCAGCACGATGTCGAACCCCGCAAATCGATCCTCTCCGCCCGGAGAAGTCACGCCGCCACCTTCGGCAAGCCAATCTGGAGCTGGTCGAGAAGCCGCTGCTCACTCTCGATCCGGCTAAGATAGAGCTCGCGCTCTTTCTCGGTCTTGGCGCCGGCAAGCAGCAGGCGGTATTGATCGATGACCTTCTCGCTGCCGCGGATCAGCAGATCGCTGACGGTCATGACACCACCCCCGCGCTCGCCTGCGCGGCCGGCGTTTCGGACAGGGCAAATCCGATGGGGAAGGTTTCAGAATTTAGCGCCTCGAGTGATGCAGTCTCCTCGGCCATGCGCCGTTCGATGAACTGGCGCTCGATATCCGATAGCTGCGTCTTCAGCAGGCTGCGATAGCGGTGAATGTTGTTGCGGTGCGCACGGATACGGGCAAATTCTTCGTCGAGCATCGTCGCCACTCCCTGACGGTCTTCAGTTGTCCTTTGCGGTTCGAGAACGGGGAAGCGAGCTTCCCACGGGGAAAATATTCGCCGCGAAAAGGCTGTCAAGACATCAGCCGTGCGATGCCGAAATCCTTGGGCCAAGCGTGTTAACCAATCGCGGCACGCAAAAAATTTGCGGTCGGCCTCTTGAATCGTCCTTGCGTTTTTCTAGGTCGTTTTTCGCCGCGAGCGCGGTGTCGGACGCCTTCAAGGGTCCGGCACGGGCGCCGGCCGGCAGGGTTTCGGACAGCCGTCCTGCGCTTCTTGTACCATCTTGCTCCTAGGAGGACTTGGATATGAGCACCACCTTCGACTTCGCGCCCCTCTGGCGCTCCACAGTCGGCTTCGACCATCTGGCCGGCCTCGTCGATAGCGCGCTGCGGTAGGCGGCCGAAGACAACTACCCACCCTACAACATCGAACGCTCAGGCGAGTACAACTACCGGATCACGTTGGCGGTCGCGGGCTTCGGCGCCGACGACATCGCCGTCACCGCCGAGCAGAACGCGCTGACCATCGAGGGCAGGAAGCCCGACAAGGCGGTCGGCGAATTCCTGTACCAGGGCATCGCCACGCGGCCGTTCCGGCGGGTCTTCAATCTGGCCGACTACGTCCAGGTAAAACAGGCCTCCTTCCAGGACGGGCTGCTGATCATCGACCTCATGCGCGAGGTGCCCGAGGCCATGAAGCCGCGAAGGATCCAGATCGCAGGCAGCGCTCCTTCCTCAGATCGAGCAGAAGAAGGCGGCCTAACCGCTTCCAACCGAAGAAGAGCGACGGCGGGTTCGCGCCCGCCGTCCATCAATCATCATGAAAGGAGCGTAACGGAGGCCGACGAATTCCAGCAATTTCAATCCTCTCTTCCAGCCCGCCGCGTACTATGCGTCGCCGGGCCACTTGCTGAACGACGAGCCCCTCTCGGCGCCCGAGAAGCGGATCATCCTGTCGTCTTGGGCGTCCGACATGTCCGCCGTCGTATCCTGTCCCGCGCTGCGCAATATCCCCGGCATGGGTCACACCATCCGCCTTGACGATATCCTAGCGGCGCTGCGGCGTCTGAATGGCGAGGACGACGATCCGCCCCGCCCGGGCGGCGCACCATGCGGCTGAGGCGGCCTTGGGCCGCCGCGCGGCGGAGGTCTGCGTGAGGCCGTTCTCGGAATGGTGCTGCTCGGCCACGTCTCGGCGGCCTGGACCGTGCCATTTCTGGCGCTGTTGTCCGGCTCGTCCGACACAGGGCCTTCCGCTTCGACTGACGGCTGCCGCTCAGCGCCGGCGCGCCACCCATATCCCGACAAGGAAGGCGACGAAGAGCGATCGGAGCGGCGCTTTGACGGTCACCTCGCGCAACTTTTCGGCCCAGCGATCGAAATCATCTTGCGAGGGCATGCCGAGGGCGCTCCCTTCCGCTCCGGACGATCTTGCGCTGGCGACCGTGGCGCGTTCCGGATCCACGAGGCCAGAGGCCTCCGTCATTGCCGCCGTTTCCTTGGGGTCCATGCCGCTCTCCATTGGCTGACGGAGCGGATAACCCGCGCGAAAGACCGCAAGTTCCTGAACGGGCTTTGTAAACGCTCAGGCGGGCTTCCGCTGCGACCTGGACAACTTCTTCGACGCCGCTTCCTTCGCCGGCTTCTTGCCGGCGATCGACATCAGCATCTCCTTCTGGCCAGCGGCAGCCTTGCGGCTTCTTCGCCGATTTCTTTGGCGCCTTCTCTTCGGCCCCAGCTCCAGACACGCTGCGCCGCAGGGCCTCCTCAAATCGACGACGTTGCAGCCC
This sequence comes from Bradyrhizobium sp. Pa8, assembly GCF_052588265.1. NCBI lineage: Bacteria > Pseudomonadati > Pseudomonadota > Alphaproteobacteria > Hyphomicrobiales > Nitrobacteraceae > Bradyrhizobium > Bradyrhizobium sp. Pa8. The sequence continues at coordinate 7,053,114 of NZ_CP176767.1, forward strand.
TTCGGCCTCTCCTTCGGCGCAATCGGCTTGCCGGCACGCTTCTGGTTGATGAGATCGACTTCGTATTGGTCTTCGAACTTGTCCGGCTCGAACGACCCGGCTTTTTTGGTTCACGATGTGCTTTGCGCTTCGGCTCTTCCAAGGCAAATGCAGGCACTTTTTGCTCCCGCTCAGCGTCCGTGTAGAAGGTCGAGGAATGACGACCGATGATCTCCTCCGCTTCATAGCCTTTGAAGCGCTTGGCACCGAATTCCAGCTGGTTACATGGCCCTCGCGGTCGCGGCGAATCCTTGTGCGGCGAATAGGAACGGGAATGCTCACACCCTGTTCTTCGGTAACCATCCCTCCTTGAACGCCGAGGCTCCCCATGTATCATCACGTCAAGAAACTCATGTTCACCGTCCGCGTCGACGAGCCGGATCCGCGCTTCGGCAATATGCTCCTCGAGCAGTTCGGCGGCGCCAACGGCGAACTAGCGGCCGCCATGCAGTATTCGATACAAGGCATCAACTGCGAGGATCCGGATCGCAAGGATCTGCTTATGGACATCGGGACCGAGGAACTCAGCCACCTCGAGGTCGTCGGCACGCTCGCCCGCATGCATCTCAAGCCGTCGAAGTTCGACCGCCAGGCCGCGGAGGCCGACCCGTTGATCGCGATCGCCGGCGGCGGCGGCGTGAACCTATTCAATTCGCAGGGTAACGCCTGGACCGCCGACTATCTCAAGATAACCGGCGAACTCGACGTCGACCTACGCAGCAACATAGCTGCCGAGGCGCGCGCCAAGATCGTCTACGAACGCCTCATCAATTTCACGGACGATGCAGGAACAAAGGACGCGCTACAGTTCCTCATGACGCGCGAAATCACGCACATGAAAGCATTCTCGCTGGCGCTCGAGAGCATGGGCAAGCCGCAGCTGAGCATCGGGCGCATTGCGCCAACGCCGGGCCTCGTCGACCAGTTCTTCAACGACTCCACTGGCGCCGGCGACCACGGCGAGATCGACACCCGCGGCCCCTGGAACGAGGGCGGAGACTGGGTCTTCACGGAATCGCCGGCCATCCAAGCGGGAGACCCCGGTCCCGCATCCTCGATCGTCGCCGAAAGCTCGCCAACCGCTGATGAGGTCGGTCTCGGCGCACTTCTGATCGACGAGCTCGGCGATATCCTGCACGCCGAAAAGCAGCTCACCAAGGCGATACCGAAGATGGCGGAAGCGGCGCGCCACGATCAGCTGCGCGAATTGTTCGAACAGCACCTCGCCGAGACGGAAGCCCAGATCGAGCGGATCAACGAATGCTTCGAGCTACTGGGCAAGACGGCCCGCGCTAAGCCCTGCAAGGGCATGATGGGCCTAGTTGAAGAAGGCCAAGAGGTCATCGAAGAGGGCGAAGAGAAGGAGGATGCCACAGCGGACCTCGCCTTGATCGGCGCGGCGCAGCGGGTCGAGCACTACGAGATTTCCGGCTACACCACCGCCCGGAATCTCGCTCAGCAGCTCCGACACAGTGCCATCGTCGCCCTTCTGTCGAAGTCGCTGGCCGAAGAGGAGAACGCCGACCAACTACTCAACCAGGTCGCGCGCTCGCTCATGTCAATCGCCAGGATGCCATCGGCGATCGAGCAGACAGGGGAAGCTGAGTAATCCGATCCCCGCTGTCGGCTTGCCGGCCGACAGCGGGCTTGGCTCCCCAATTTGGCGGCCAGCTCCGCGCCACCATGTCTTGGAAGCATCACGTACGCCCCGGACACACCGCGGTGAATCGCGCCCCGAAGTTGCGTTGCTGGTTCACAAGCGAGCAGCAACCCAAGAAGGCAACTTTTGATCCCTCTCTCGATGAACCCCTTCGACGTACGGTCGTCGCGGGACACGCCAGTCGCTCGGGTCGGACGTCGAGGACCAACAGATTGTCCGCGAGGCCACCGGCCCCGCCTCCTCCAAAATGCCTGGGCCTCGCACGTCGAAAGCAATTTTTGAACAAACCAGCGCGACGGGCCGGGCTCGTCCCGCCGCGCGGAGACGGCGCCCGGACCCCAAATCTATCCCGGGCGATGCGGCAAGTGCGGCGGCAAAGGACAGGTCTTCCACGAGCTCGCCATCAACGCGGCCAAATACGGAGCCCAGAAGAGCGACCGACGGCGCCGGGCTTCGGCACCAGATTGGTAGAAACGACGACAGACCGGATCGGGGACTGGAAGCCGGACGGGCTGGTCATGTCCTTGCCGCTGGCATCGCTCCGCATCTGACACGTCCGCAGGAACTGCTTCTTCGCCAAGGCCGTTAGCGGTCGCGGAGAAGAGAATGGACGTCCGGAGCCGACCGAGGAAACACGCCAGCGCCGACGGCTGGAGCATCGCCGCAGCGCTAGGGCTGCTCGCCGTAGCGTTCTTATGGGACCGCATAGCTCCCACGGAGCCAAAAGAAAGCGGCGGCTTGGAGCCGGAGGATAACGAGAGCCGGCATGCATCCGCCACCGCCGTGGCCACCGAGGGAGGAGACCGTGGGCGGCACGCGGCATCGCCGTCGGAAATTCCCGCGAGGGGTTGGAAGGACATCCTGTGGCGGGTGCACGGCAACATCGGCGACCATCGCATCCTCGCCCTCGCCGCCGGGATGACCTACTACAGCATCCTCGCCATCTTCCCAGCGCTGGCCGCGCTGGTGTCCATTTACGGTCTCTTCTCCGACCCGGGCAGTATCGCCAAACATCTCGATGAGATAGCCGGTTTCGTACCCGGCGGCGCTATTGATGTGGCGCGCGAGCAGCTCACTCGTGTTGCCACGAAAGGCGATCGAACGTTGGGCTTCACCTTTGCGGTCGGGCTTGCGATTTCGCTCTGGAGCGCGAACGCCGCCATGAAGTCTCTGTTTGACACGCTGAACATCGTCTATGGCGAGCAGGAGAAGCGGGGCTTCTTCAAACTGAATGCCATGTCGCTGACCTTCACCGTCGCCGCCATCGGCTTCATCCTGGCCGCATTGGCCGCCGTCGTCGCCATCCCCATCGTTTTGCAGCACCTTTGGCTCTCCGACCCCGTCGAACTTCTCATTCGTTTCGCGGTTTGGCCGGCGATGTTCTTCGCCGTCGCGCTGGGCCTGTCCTGCATCTACCGCTTCGGTCCAAGCAGGCAGGCACCGCGATGGAGATGGATCACTTGGGGTAGCACAGGTGCAACCTTGCTTTGGCTCGCGGCCTCCGCGCTGTTCTCGTGGTACGCCGCCAACTTCGGTACTTTCAATGAGGCCTACGGCTCCCTCGGCGCCGTCATCGGCTTCATGACGTGGCTATGGCTCTCGGCGATCGTGATCCTGCTCGGCGGTGAACTCAATGCGGAGATGGAGCATCAAACCGCGCGCGATACCACCACAGGACGGCCCAAACCGCTCGGCGCTCGCGGCGCGAAGATGGCGGATACGGTCGGCGCGACACACGCCGCGACCTAAAGTTTTTGGCCCAGACGGTCTAAACGTTCGGAAGTTTCATATAGATCCGTGAGTTCATCGTGGAGCGACGAACGCTGCCACGTCTTCCACGTCTCGGACGGCGAAAAGGCGCTTGCGTGGTGCAAACGCACGGCAGCGGACGTGCTGGTGACCGTATCTCGATGCCGGGAAATATAGACGGGTGGCAGATCGCAGAGCGTTGTCGCCAGCACCATCCGGAGCTGCCGATCATTACGCGACAGGCTTTTTCCCATGGCGGCCCGACCGGTGCATAAAAGCCTCATAGTGCAAAAGCACCATCACCCGGCGCAAATCGTCCAGAAGGTGAAATAGACAACTAACGAACGCGGCCGCCGTGACGGAACCTGAGCGATTCTTCGGCGTTCCCTTGCCATCATTGTGCAAGGAGGTGTTTTTATGGGATTCTTCACCAAAGACATCAAGACGATGGACGACCTGTTGATCCACGGTCTGCAGGACATCTACTATGCCGAGCAGCAGATCCTCAAAGCGCTGCCAAAGATGATCGACAAGGCAACAAACCGCGACTTGGTCACCGGCCTCAAGACCCATCTCGAGGAAACCAACAAGCAAGTCGAACGGCTTGAGAAGGCATTCATCAAGCTCGGCAAGGAGCCGAGCGGCACGAAGTGCCCAGCCATCGACGGCATCATCAAGGAGGCTGACGAGACCGCCGGCGAAATCGAAGACAAAGCGGTCTTGGATGCCGCCATCGTCGCAAACGCGCAAGCCGTCGAGCACTACGAGATGTGCCGCTACGGGACGCTAATCGCTTGGGCCGAGCAGCTGGGCCACGACGAGATCGTGCGCTTCCTCACGACCAACCTGAACGAAGAGAAGGCGGCGAACACCAAGCTCAACACGGTAGCGCTCCGCAAGGGCGTCAACGCCAAAGCCTCCGACGCGGCCTGAAATCCTTCCGTTGAATGTTCAGCGGCTCCGTGACATCGCGGGGCCGCTGCCGCGTTCGGGCTTGCGAGCAGCACGCAGCTTGCGCCGGGCGAACCAAGCGGCCACAGAAACGCAAAGCCAAGCTAGGGAGGCGCCAGTAAACGCGCCGACGACGCTGCGTTCGACCAGCAACCAAAACACTACGGCGAACGCCAACATGCCCAGCGCCCCGAGCGCGGCGCCGGCGGCGTCGAGCGCTGCGGCCTGTTGGCCTCGCCGCTCGCCTTGTAGCCCAGCCTGCCGCATGCGGCGGATTTCATGTTTCTCGATGAGCGTGGCGCTGGCGCAGAAGATGGCCGGCAGAGCGAGGAATAGGCCGCCCACGGACGCTCCATAGCGGCTGCTGATCAGACCGGTGAAGACCGTCGCCGCCCCGCCGAGCGCGAAGCGGACCACATACTCATACCAGCGGCCTTCCCGCAGCGAGGACGGCGAGACGCAGATGGGCGTGCTCATGTCTGACCTCCGGCGGCTGCCTAAAGGCAAAAGGCCGTGGTTAACCAAGCGACGATCGACAGCAAGGTCGCCAGCAGCGCGCTAATCCGCGCGCGAATCAGCAACTGGCAGACGACGACGCTGTAGACGGCAAGTGCGACCGCACCCGCCATCATCGACAGGCTTTGGACGGCTGCGTAGGATTCGCCGTGCCGGTAAATCGCGATGCCCAGCGTGGCCAGCGCGACCGAGGGCGCGGCCCCGAACAAGCCGGCGAAGCTCTTGGGCTTCAGCACGTCCCCAAGCATTGAGAACGCCGACACCACGACGCCACCGATCAGAAAGCGGATGACGTACTCGGTCATTTCGGCCGCCTCTCATCCGAGGATCGCAGCGGATATCCCGTCCAGAACCGCAGCATCCGCTCCATGACAGCACCGAGCGCAAAGCCTGCGACCACGTCGCTCGCCCAGTGCGCCAGTACGACGATCCGCGTCAGGGAAAGGCCCACCGCCAAGGTTTGGATCACTCTTCGCGGCATCGGCGGTAAAGTGCCCGCGGCGGACGCCAAGGCGCCCATATGCAGCGCATGCTCCGATGGAAAAGCGTCCTCCCGCTTGCCCGAAAACGAGACGCCGTGCACGTGGCCGAGCACCGTCTTGCGATCCGGACGAGTCTGGTCAATCACCGACTTCAAGCCGTGAGGTACCAAGGACACCGCGACAGTAACCAAGAGCGCGTGGTTACCGGCGCGTTGCAACTGCTCCGATCTGCCTCGGCTCGCGACCCACCCGGCGACAGCCAACGCCAGCAGTATCTTTTCGTCGACGCCCCACGTCAGTCCACGTGAGACCATCTCCGCGCGATGGTTTGTGTTGCGCGCCACGGTTTGCGCAATCAGCAAATCGGGCTTGGTAGGCTTAACCTCAACTAGGGCCATCAGCTCGTCCGTCGCTGCCCGGAGAAGCAACGTTGTTCGAATTGCATCTGCCATCATAACGTCCGGACGAGTTCCAAGTTCATATGCGTGTCATAAAACCAATTTGTCTGGCCTTCATTGAAGATGCATCGGCTCTGTCGGGAGAGGGGGGAATCGCAATGGCTGACGGCAACTCCTATCGGACGACGCCTATCGTTGTCAGCATGGCGACGTCAGGCCGAGCAATACGTTATTGATCGCCGCCACCGACAACAGCGTTCGGATAGGTCAAGGCATTAAATAGATCGAATGCGCGAGCCGTTCTCAGCATCAACAGACCGGCCAAGGCACCGGTCTCGGCCTCAGCCAGCTGTACGCTTCGTCAAACACTCGGGCGGCCCTATCAATATCTACGGCGAGTTTAACGAAGGGACGCCCTCAAACTCTACCTGCTTCACTATTTGGGAACGTCAGTTGTCGAAGACATCGCTGCGATGCCCAAAACCATTTTTGACGGCGCGGAACTACTCGCGCAACGCGATCGTTCATCAAGGACGTCTCGATCCGGGCGTTCATCTCATCCATAAGCAGCTCTCAAGCGGAGATATCACGGGATTTGGTCGGGCGGATTTTCAACAAGTCTTGCCCCCACTTTCATGCGCGCCACGAATGTCGCGCTAAGCCGCGCTCAAGAGTGGAAAAACAATGTCCATACGGCGACGAGGCTCGCGGCCGCCAACGCGAGGCTGGCGAGCAGGAGCACGAGGACACTGGGTCGGGTTCTGCCTGACGGACTTCCACGGACTCTCGACGATCGGGCGTTGGCGATTACTGTACATTTTGGAATCCTTCCTCTGAAGCAAGCCCGCGCCAAAGCGTTGGTTCCTGCGGAGGAACGGCGCCGCCCGCCAAGCGTTCATGTTGGCGGAAACAAAGGAAAGCCCATGGCTGAAAAATTCGATCCGGCACCACAGGACAAGCATGCCAAAGACCCCAACCAAAATGTCCAAGGCAAGGAAAAGACGAAAGACGAGGAGCTCGAACAAGGTCTGAAGTACAGCTTCCCAGCGTCGGATCCGGTCAGCAGCACGCAGGCATCGAAGGCGCAGCCTGACTGAGGCGGCGCAGGTATTCAAAGCGCTATGATGTGAAGATACATCCCCAGCACGATAGCGATGCTGAGGATGATGATGCCGATGAAAAACCGGCCCATCAGTTCTCCTTCCGAACACCCTTAAACTTCTTCGCGGTCTTCTTGACGGCCATGAACTCGCCGCTCGTCTTGTTGCGCTTGGTCGAGGTTTTGGTGAGAGGGTTCTTGAGTTGCGTCCGCTTCTTCACCGCGCCCTTGCGTGCGTTGTCTCCAGACGGTTTGTTTACTGCCATCGGTGCCTCCAAAACGATTCAAGGCACGAATCAGGTTGTTGGTTCCTGGCAGGAACATCGTCCAGCTTGTGGGCTTTTCATTCCTACGGTCCCCGTGCTCGCGGGGAGGCCGTCAGCGCGCGGTATACCTGCGGTGTATGGTGCAGGGCCCGCGCGCTCTTTTAACCTTCCTGTTTGGGAACGGCGTCGGCGTTGAGTGAGAGCTTGACGACGTCGCCTTCGACCGATCCGACAAGCTTCTTGTCGATATAGTGGTGATGGTCCTTGTGACCCTCGGGGCTATCCTTCTTCGTCAGCTTGATGCGATCCCCCTCTACTTTATCGACAGTGCCAACCTGGACGCCGTCCTTACCGACGATTTTCATGTGTTCTCTGATTTCGGACATGTGCTTCTCCTTGTGAAGAGGCAACGGGAACAGCGGTACATCGTTGCAATGCCCTCCGAAGAGGGCTGTTCTGGCGCGAGGACGGCGCTGCCCCCAGAGAATCGCAACCCTCCTCAGATTTCAATCACTTCCTAAAGTGGCGGCCGAGCGGGCTTCCATCTCCACCGGTTTCGACCTAACTAGTAGGAGAGCGCCGGCGTTTACCCTGATCATGTCAGACGCTTTTGATTACTTCCGCGCCTACGCTGTTAGAGCCCTTTGCAGGGCCCGATCGATGCCGCAGGGCAAGATGAAACATCTCCAGCTTATGGCCGGGCGGATCTATAATCTCCTCAAGAAAGAGGCCGCTTATGGCCCGAACACGCAGCACCTCGAGGACTTCCGGGCAGCGCAGAAACTCGATCGATCTTTCGACGATCGGCCCGATGACGCCTCGACAAAGTCGCTTTGCTCCGGCGACTACGCGAAGCATGGGACGGGAGGCTCGTTGAGTGGCCTCCGACGCTCGCACCGTGCAAGGCCTCCTGCGGGAACGCAATGACGCTTGGGGAGATCACGCGCTACCTCCGCCACAAGCGGCGCTCGCTCGCCCGCGCCGCCTGATGCCGCAGGGGCACGATCGCTCGAGGGAAGGGTGGTGGCGGTCGCCGCCGATCGCGGGCACCGTTTCAGCAAACCGACGAAGGACCGCATAGTTCTGGTGGAAGGCAATGGCGTCGAAGGCGACGCCACGCCGGCCCTTTCGTCCGGCACCGCTATCTGGCCCGTCGCAGACCCCGCCTGCCCAATCTCCGGCAGGTCCACCTGATCCCATCCGAACTCTTCGCAACGCTACTTAAAGCTGGCTTTGAGGTCGGTGCCGGCGACCTCGGCGAGAACATCACCACTGCCGGCCTGGACCTCGAGCGCTTGCCGCTCAGGTGCCTGATCGAACTCGGGCCGACGGCGATCATAGAGCTGACCGGGCTCCGGACGCCCTGCGTCCTCATCGACCGCTACCGGGCTGGCCTCAAACGGCAGGTGCTCTCGTCGGCGGAAACGGGCCGTCCGTTCAAGTCCGGGGTGCTGGGCGCGGTCCGGGCCGGCGGGACGGTTGCGGCTGGCGATATCGCGCGAATTCGGCTTCCGTCCTCGCCATTTCGCGCCCTCCCGGCTCTGTAGAAGGCCCAATACCTCGACGACCCGCCCCAGATTATCCCGAGGCTTCATGAGCCGGCCCGATCGGATGATCTTCTTGGCGATCAGTTCGCCGAAAGGGTGGCCTTCCACGATGATCCGTGATGCCGTCCTCGACGACTTCTGGCATCGATCCAAAGCGGTAGGTGATCACTGGCCTGCCGCAGCCATCCCCTTGATCATGACGACACCGCTTCCGTCCTCGCCGCCGTATGCGCGCCATCCCGACGTCCTCTCATGCGACGGAACATTCAGGTCCGGCGCCGGTTCGCCAAGTTCCCTGGCTGCGCGCTTGAACTCCCAAGAAGACGCTTGTTCACGGAGAGTCTGCTGATGCCACCATCCAACGCGGTCAGAAGCGTTCCTGATCGGCGCCAACGAAGGCTTCTAATCGTCTTGGCGATGGGATTCGTAGCCTTCGGCGCTGCAGCGGCCGCCCTCTTCTACGTGCTGCAGCCCGAGACACTCCGGATCGCCGTCGGCCCCTCAGGCAGCGAAGATCACCACGTGGTCGAGGCGATGGCCGAGGCCTTCGAGGAGGAAAGCAGGACGGTCAGGATCTTGCCGATCACGACCGCAGGAGCGGCCGAATCCCTGGCCCTCATGGGCGCCGGCAAAGCCGACTTGGCGGTCGGCCGGGGCGATCTTGCCATGCCGGCCGACGCGCAGACGCTCGCCGTCCTACGTAAGAATTACGTCGTCCTGTGGTCGCCCTCCGGGCGACAGGGCAAGGACATCAAGAAAAAGGCAGGGGCCAAGATCGCAGAGATAGCCGATCTGTCGGGGCGTAAGGTCGGCATCATCGGAAGGACCGGCGCCAACGTCGCACTCCTGCGGACAATTCTAGAGGGCTCCGGCGTGCAGCCTGACAAGGTTTCCACGGCTCAATTCGGGACCGAAGAGATCGAAAAGCTTGCGCAAGACACCACGCTGGACGCGTATCTCGCCGTCGGGCCCCTCGACAGCAAGATCACGGCCGCGGCCATCGCCGCGACGTCCCGATCGCGCGGAGCGCCGAAGTTTATTCCAGTCGAAACGCCCGAAGCCATCTCCCTGAGGCACCCGCGCTACGAAGCCGAGGAAATCCCCGGCAGCGTCTTCAACGCAAATCCGGCTTGGCCGGAGGACAAGGTCGACACCATCAGCGTCAACCATCTCATCCTGGGCAGAAAACAGCTGTCAGAAGCCAAGGCCGCGGCGTTCTACCGGCAGCTTTTCGCTGTCCGGGACACGATCACGCAACGTGTCGCCGGCGCCGCGCACATCACGAAGCCGGAGACGGAGAAAGAGGCAGAGCCTTCCGTGCACCGGGGCGCTGCTGCGGTCATCAACGGGACCGAGCGGACGTTTCTGGACAAGTACGGCGACTACTTCTGGTTCGCCCTGCTTCTTCTTTCCGGCATCGGTTCGGCCGCCGCCTGGCTGCGTCGCTACCTGAACCGGGACGAGCGAGACGACAACACCAGCAACCGCAACCGCATTCTCGAACTGGTCTCGGGCATTGGGGAAGCCCGGTCAGAAGAGGATCTGCGGACATCGCAACGCGAGGTCGACGCGATCATCGCCGAGACACTCAAGTGCTACGATGATGGAGCAATCGAACAGGAGGACATGGCCGCATTCGGTTTGGTGCTCGACCTCTTCGATCATGCCGCCGCCGAGAGACGAGCCGCGCTGCAGAGCGGTTCGAGCTCTTCGCTTCCCTTCTCGAAGTCGCCTCGAGGTGGCGTCGGGTGACGGGCGCGAACAGCCAGCGATGTGGTTTCGGGCTCGGCCTTTCCTTGTCCGACGGAACTCACGATGCATCCTACACGTTCCTTGCCCACTGTTGTCCCGTCGTCCGGCCATGACCCGAAAATCCACGCTGCCTCATCGCCTGCAGCCCATGCTAGCCACGCTGACCGACTCACCGTTTGACGATCCTAATTGGGTCTTCGAGGACAAATTCGATGGTTTTCGTATGGTCGCGGAAATCCGCGGGGGTAGGGTCGCGCTCTATAGCCGCAACGGGAAAATCATCAGCCACTCCTATGTCGAGGTCGCGAAAGCACTTGAGGGCGTGAAGGCCGACGCCGTGATCGATGGCGAGCTCGTCGCGATCGGGAAGGACGGCGTATCCCATTTCCAGTTGCTTCAAAACGCCCTGCGCCACGAGGCTAAGCTTTTGTACTGCGCGTTCGACCTCATGTTCGCAGACGGCAAGGACCTGCGTGCGCTGCCGCTCCTCGAGCGCAAGAAGCGGCTCAAGGTCATCCTGCCGCGCCACAAGCTGATCGCGTTCAGCAACCACCGCAAAGGCAGCGGCACAAAGTTCTTCGCAGAAGCCGAGCGGAGACATCTTGAAGGCATCATGGCTAAGCGTGCCGACAGCCCGTACGCGTCCGGACGCCGGACCGCCGACTGGCTGAAGGTGAAGACCGCGCAGCGGCAGGAGGTAGTTATCGTCGGCTTCACGGCGCCGAGGCGAACCCGGCCCTTCTTCGGAGCCCTCGTGCTGGCGGTACGCGAGGACGATGCGTGGCGGTACATCGGCCACGTAGGCACCGGCTTCAGCCACCAAGTTCTCGAAGAGCTTCACGGCAAGCTCGTGAGGCTCAAGACAGCCAAATCGCCCTTTCCTGCCAGGGTGAAGGATGAGCGGGTCACTACCTGGGTGCGTCCTTCGTTGGTTGCTGAAGTGAAGTTCGCGGAGTGGACCAGCAAGGGCGAGCTGCGCCAGCCGGTCTATCTCGGCCTGCGGTCCGACAAAAAGGCCAAGGATATCGTTCGCGAAAAGAGTTGGTCGCGAAAATAACGTCGCCGAGACGAAGCGTACGACTTGGAGTTCAGCCGGTTTCGCGCTCGGATGCTGAAGGCCACGGCGGCAGGGGCGGCAACCCGAGAGCCTTGCGTATAGGTCCGAACGATCGCCGGTGAGCTGCGCATGCGCCGAGCCTGGCGAGCGCCTCATAATGAGCCGGCACCGGGTAGCCCTTGTGATCCGCGAAGCCGTAGCCGGGGTGGCGCAAATCGAGCGTCCGCATGACGGCGTCGCGCTCGACTTTCGCGAGGATGGAGGCGGCGGCGATGCTGGCGGACTTGGCGTCGCCTTTAATGATGGCCTGCTGAGGGATGTCGATTTCCTTCAAGCGCTTCGCATCGATCAGCAAGTGCTGCGGCGTCAACCCTAGTCCCTGGACCGCACGCTGCATAGCCTGGATGCCTGCCCAATAGATGTTGATCGCGTCGATCTCCTCGACCTCGACGAACGCCACACACCAACTCTCTGCCTTTTCCTTGATCTCCTTCGCGAGTTCTTCGCGAGCTGCGGTGTCGAGCTTCTTCGAGTCGTCGATTCCGACTATCCGCGTGCCCGGTTTGAGAATCACGGCGCCAGAGGAGACGGGCCCGGCGAGAGGGCTCATTCCGGCTTCGTCCACGCCTGCCACTGCATGATGGCCGCTTTCCCAGAGAGATGTTTCGAAGCGGAGCATCTTGCGGAGACGCTGCCCTTCGGACCTATTTCCGAAACGCCGTTTGTCGATTGAAGCCAGGATGGCACGGGCTCCCGCGCGGGTGTCGGCCCGCAAGATCTCCTCGATGCTGGCCTCGAGCGGTCTTTTCTCGACGACATAGCGTTGACGCAATAGATCGAGTGAATATTGGGACATAGCGGCCTTGCTGGGGTCTGACTCTGGGGAGCGTGTCGATGAACTTTGTGGCGATTGTCTGAAGTTAAGCCATGCCCCTCCTCGACCTGCGCAGCGCTTGTCGAAAGGAACCACCGGCTCCCATCCGTGGTCCGGATAGTCTTCGCTGCATCTACACATCGCGTCCGCCGACCCCAGAACGGAACCAACAGGTGCCTTCGTTCCTTTAGAGGGAGTGGGGCCTCAATCTCAGGGTGCTTCCGAGGGACAGGCCCATGCTCCGACAGACCGGCAACGAAGAACAGGTTCTAGACCGCACCGCCGAAGTGGCGGCCACCATCGCGGAAGAAGGGCTTCGGTACGTCAGCGACTCCGCCCCCGGCTACACGCGCAAGCGGACCGGGACCACCTTCAGCTACTACGACAAGGACGGAAGGCGCATCACCGACGCCGGCGTCGTCCGCCGCATCAAGTCAATCGGCATCCCGCCGGCCTACGAATCCGTGTGGATTTGCCCCTCGGCCAACGGCCACATCCAGGCGACCGGGCTCGATGCGCGGGGCCGCAAGCAGTATCGCTACCACGCGAAATGGCGCGAGCTGCGCGACCAAAACAAGTACGAGCACATCATCCAGTTCGCGGTCGCGCTGCCCGCGCTACGCGACCGTGTCGCCGCCGACATGAAGCTGGACGGACTACCTCGCGAGAAGGTGCTGGCCACGATCGTCAGTCTTCTGGAGAAGACGCTAATCCGGGTCGGCAACGCCGAGTATGCCGAAACAAACAAGTCCTATGGGCTCACCACCATGCGCCGCAAGCATGTCGCGGTTGGCCGCGGCGTACTTCGGTTCGACTTCACGGGCAAGTCAGGCAAACAATGGAAGCTTCGCGTCGAGGACAAGCGGATAGCCGCGATCGTGAAGCGCTGCGCGGAGATCCCGGGACACGAGCTCTTCAAATACCTCGACGACGACGGACAGCCCCGCACTGTCGATTCCGGCGACGTCAACGCCTACATCAAGGACATCACGGGCAAGGACTTCAGCGCCAAGGATTTCCGGACCTGGGCAGGGACGGTTCTGGCAGCGTTGGCGCTGGCCGAATTCAAGAAGTACGACAGCCAGGCCGAGGCCAAGCGCAACGTCGTCGCCGCGATCGAGAGCGTCTCGAAGCAGCTCGGCAACACGCCGGCCATCTGCCGCAAGTGCTACGTGCACCCGGAAGTCCTGAACGCCTACATGTCAGGTGACCTCGTGAAGATGATTGAAGCCAAGATCGCGCAGAAGTTCAAGCGCCAGTACACCAAGCTCACTTCCGACGAGATTATGGTGCTGGCATTTCTTCGCAAACGTCTCGATTTTCTGACTGCCCCCACCTAAGCCGCGGCTTCGGCGTCCTGATCGCCGACAGCCTTTGCCGAACGAAGCCGGTCGCGCTCCTCGCACTAACCCATGTGAAAAACTTCGGGACATCGCACAACGTGCGCAGTTTCAGGTTTTTGCAACAGGGTTGAGTGCTTGAGGGCAGGAAGTGCATACCGCTTTAGCCTCGTCGACAGCGGCCTGCCGGGCTGGCTCGAACGCGGCGGGGCGGGCCTCCATGAACTCAAGCACTACCCGTCCCTTGGACGTGATCTGCCAGCCGCCCCTGATGCGTTCGACCAGCCCCTGTGAAAAGATGTCGAGATCCGGAACCCGCGCAGCGAGGCGTTTGGTCCGCTCCGTCCAATCCCGGCCACTGGTCGCCAGGATGGCCAAGTCCCGCTTGAGGTCCTTCATGACTGCGAAGCCGTCCGGATAGCTCACCAGGATCTTGAGGACCGTCACCTGAAAGTTCACGCCCGCTCCGGATCGATCAGCGCCACATCGTGGGCGCACGGGATAGGGCGTTGCGGCCGACCTGCCTGAAGCCGTTCGGGCGAAACCTCACCTCTGGTAGCGGCCTCCAGTATCTTCGCTCCGACGTGAGTCCGTGCTCCGATCTCGCGGCGCGAGACGCTTTCGCATACTTCGTCGAAGACCGCGCGCAAAAGCGCGGTGGTTGCCGTGTCGAACATGACCTGCCCCTAAACGGGAAAATGCCATCCTAGCTTGGTTCTTCCAGCCTGGCGATTCAGGCATGTTAAATTTTGCGGAAAATGGGTTTGGAACTCGAGTCGCCAGCGCGGGTGCTGAGCGCCTCAATGCAGCGGCGGCAAGCCCTCGCAGACGGGTCTTTTCGGAAGGTTATACGCTGAGGGCAAAAGCGTCGAGAAGGACAAGACTCGGGCGCAATATTGGTTCGAACAAGAGAACATGGGAGAGGAATAACGCCGATTGATGGAGAAACTCTACCTCCAAGACTAGTGTAACGTCGGTTGTTGGCCCTCAGCGGGCCTTCGTGAAATGTCGCCTTCTGCGCCGCTGTTAGCGAATAAGCGGACATCGCAGGTCTAGGAGAAGGGAGAAGCTTTCTTCACTCGACATCATTGCGAGGTTTACTTTGGCTTCTCAGCTTGGATGTGCAGGACGTAGAGCGTGTTCTGAAACTCGTCCGTCACTTCCATACGCCAATCGTGCCCCGGCCTCAGCTTTCCGTCGATGCCCTGAAGCATCTGCCCGGCCGTGACCGTGGCTTCCTTCCATGCGGCGTGCTTGTCCGAAAGCTCCTCTCCCACGTCATCGACGTCGGTGCGTTCGTGGGTGATGTGGAAGAAGTATCTTGGCATGCTTGCGTTACGGCAGGTTCGCGCTAGGTCGACGCGGCTTAGTCTGGTTGCCCCAACCCGGGGGACGTCAGCCAATCACTCAGGTGCGCGCCGGTCTCAGCGATCCGTGCTCGCTTCAGCAGCGCTTCACGTTCTGCCCCGGCGGGCAACTGGCTGGCCAGTTCTTTAAGCTTAGCGGCCTGCTCGGCCATTCGTTCGTCAAGCGAGCGGGTTTGCTTCACTCTGCGGCGCATGGCGCACCTTTGATTCGTTAAAAAACGAATCCCCAACTGCTACAGCGGCATTGAGTTCCTAAAATTGAACTCTGGTCGCCGCCGGAGAAGCCCGCGTGGCCTCAGTGCTCGGAGGGCTTTTGTCGTTGAGCTCTGCGCGCCATCTCCATCCATTCTTCCCCAAGCTTCAGCCACGCCTCCTTGTCGACCTCACGGGTCGCCTTTTCAGCCTCATCCAGGCAATTCTGCGCTTGATGCAGGTATCTGGCAAAATCAGCGTCGCCCATCGCGTCCAACGCGGCGGCGAAAAGAAGGTGCCAAATGAGAGGCCGCAGGACGCCGCCTGAAGACAGCTCCTGCGGCCTGTGTCGCGACGTCTCGAAGGAGCGTGACAGCATCTACCCGAGCAGCAGGGGCAACAATTGGGTCAAGAACTGCGCCCAACGCGAGACGCTGACGATTGCCGGCTTCGCGCTCGATGATGGCAAATGGGACGGCATTTATCGCGCGGCGCAAGGGCGACAACCTGATCTTTGCCGGCAAGGTCGATCACGGCTTCGACAAAACATCGGCGGCCGAGTCGCGGCGGCGCCTCGAGCCGCTGGTCCGGAGGACACAGCCCTATGCCAAGAGGATTGTGCAAAGGCATATGGGTCCAACCGAAGCTATTTGCTGAGATCGAGTACCGCGCGAAGTCGGCCGAGGAATGTGAGGCATCCGTTCTTCAAGGGGCTGCGCGAAGATATTTGATTAGGCCATGTACTCATAAATGCCGCTCTCGAGGTGAATGACCCAAAGCGGACGCAACACCTCCGTTTTTCGCTGGCACAAACTGTGCATCACACTTTGGCGATCCCCCGTCGCGGTTTTTACGGTAGTCGGCGGGGAGGAAGAGCCTGACCCCGCGGGGACGAGGCTCTTCGCTTTAATTAGAAGCCGGCGTAATAGTCGTTGACCGTACGCGTTCGGCTGGGGTCTTCCCAATTCCAGCTGCTCTCGTCGGCGTACTTCGGTGCGCCTTCGAGTTGTTGCTTCGTGACGTTGGTGCGGTAGCCCTCCAAGCTGGTATCGTATTTCAACGATTGCCAGGGCAGAGGATAGTGATCATCGCCGATGCCGAGGAATCCGCCGAAGCCGAGTACGGCATATGAGATCTTGCCGCTCTGCTTTTCGATCATCACTCGTTCAATCGAGCCGATCTTCTCGTTGTCGGCGCCGTAGACGGCGGTTCCTTCCACCTTGTCGCTACCAATTAGGCTGCCTGTTTCGCGTTGTTCTGTGGCCATGTATTCCTCCACTGACTGAACACTGTCAACCGAACAGAGGGGCAGCCGTTCCTCGCTGCGACGAACGGCCCCTCGGCTGGTCAGGGTTGCTCGGACTGCGCGCCCCTCCCACCATAGCTTGCAGCGCCTGACCTCTGAATAGGATGCTCCGAGAAAACGCAGTCTGATGCAGGACCGGAGCCTTGGCAGACCAGGAGGAGCGTCAATTTGGGCAAGGTCCGAGCCGACTAGCTAGGGCAAACTGGCCATGTCCGGTCTTGACCTACCAAACATCGCTGGGATTCTACGATCTCGCGATTGCCACGCTGTCCATGAAGAAGGCGCTGGAGGCGTGAGGCGCCGGCGGAAATCTCTTCCATCAAGGCTCTGCCAAGGAGACCGACGATCCGGTCGTCGTTGCTGCGACTATGGCTTGCCCGAGCGCGGTGCTTAAGCGGCCCGGCCGGATCGAATGAGCGGTTCGCGGAGCACTCCGACCTTAAATTGCCTACTCGGCATGTCGGGAGCTCACCTGCGCGACCGTGAAACTTCGGCATACGGACGTACTGCGCAGCAGTGGTCTGTCCGCGCGGCGCTTCGGGCAAGACAACTTTTTGCGGAACGAGCTCATTGATCTTCGGACCGAGCCTCGAATGCTCTGCGAGTTGCCAATCTACGAAAGCCGGCCCGGACAAATCTACCTCAGCGGAATGCCTGCCCGTCGCCCCAATCGAGCGCAAATACAGAATGCGCTAAGCAATGTTCCGAAGACTTCGGGAAATCTCGCCCCCGAAGACATCAGCCGGTGTGGTGAAGTCGATCGGTGCTTCCCGCTCGCCGAAGGCATGTCGCAGAATGCCCCACGCGAAGGGCTACGGCTCACAGCCGCGTCATGAGGAATGTACCCTACCGGATCAGTGGAACGATGACGCCTCCGGCGCCTTTGCCTTTGTGGATGGGTCGCAGTTGCGGGCGCGTATATGAGAGGCGCAGCACCCCCTGATGCAAAGAGGCCCAGAAACGCATGGCTCCCGTTAAGGCGGAGTTGAACAGATACTTCGAGTTGATCCAGCGCCGAGTACCCACGAGGGTATTCCGTTTCATTCGGTGGCTACGTGAACCCTCTTCATTTTGGGTTCGTGTTATTGTCGCAATGTTGCTCATTCTGGGAGGTGTCTTCAGCTTTTTGCCCGTCTTTGGTCTCTGGATGCTTCCTCTCGGGCTCCTTCTCATCGCACAGGACGTACCGATCCTTCAAAAACCCCTCCTCATCTTTTTGAAATGGGTCGAGGCTAAGTGGGGGTGGCTAAGAACCGCCTTGAGGTGGAAGCCACAGCAACATGGTCGCGATGCCGATCCACCAGGTGCAGGCGATCGCGAATGACGCCAAGTTCGTGCGTCTGTACTTAAATCATAATCCTCCGCTTCGGGCAGCGTAGCTGCGCTTTTTTCAATGGCAAAAGGCCCCCGGTCTAGGACGAGAACCTTGGGTGGCGCTAGGAGTACATCCGTGCAGTGCCACGCCTCCCACAACCTTCGCCGCAACTCGGCCAAGGAGCTGCTCGACCTTGATCGCGCTGTGGCGCTCCTCGGAAGGGTTCTTTGTGCGCGAATATTGAAGACTCCGGCTGCGGACGGCGTATCATCGGCCGTGGAGATTTCGGGGATGGCTGTCTCGACCAACGAGCGTCCGATGTGTCCTGTGTGCAAGCACCGGATGGTGTTGGCGCGCATCTCTCCCGGCCCCGCGGGTTCGATGAGCGCACCTTCGAGTGCTCGACTTGCGAGCGTACCGAAGTGGTCCGCTTCGCCGTGGATACGATGCAAACAGACGCGGTCGGCTGGCTCGCCGGTGAGCTGAAGCCGCCAAACTGAAGTTCGGTGTGAGTGGCGCGATAGATGAGGACTACTGCAAGGAACAGACGCAACGCATTCGGCTGAGCGGGCTGATCTCCTTCACCAGGCGCGGTCTGTTGGCGCTGGTCGGCCGATACGCCCTCAGGGCGGCCGGTCCCTTGAAGGCCGCGGAGCGGCTGCTGCCGGTGCGCGCCACGCCGCCGGGGTCGATCCTCTCGGGGTCGGGCGAGGCGTGACGAAGGGCGCGATCGAAGTCCGGTTCGACGCTTGCGACGGCGCGGGATCGCTGCCCGCGCGGGAGTCCGAGCCCGGCCGTAGGACCTATCCGGGCCGCTGCGTGAAGTGCGGAAGGCAAGGGCCGTATGCCGGCCAAGTCCGAGTGAGGTGCGGCTCGAACCTCCCGGCGCTTGACATGGCAACTATGAATTGAGGAGGCGAGAATGGTCCTGATAGGATTTGGCGCTCTGCTTGTTCTCGGCGGAATCTTGTACATGGCAGGCGCTACTATTTGGCGGGGATCGCTTAGTCGGCCCGCTGGCGATACACTAGAGCCGACCCGGCGCGGCGTGGGATTTTTGGGGGTCGGAGCGAACTGGCCGGGCATTCTCCTTCTGGCAATCGGTGTCCTTCTGTTGGTATTGGGGGCCGGCCTCTAGCCTTAGCCACCCGCCGAGCTGCCCGCCTGGATGACAAGTTGGTATCGACGTTTCAGCCGGTGGCTCGTGGTTGTGGCGGCGCACTCGAGCCGATCGAGGTCCGCACCGTCTTCCGCAATCACGAGCTGTCGCCAATTCAGGCCATTGGTTCCACGTCGCTGTGTTCAATCTCGACGGAGATCGAGCGCCCCGCCGGACACGTGCCGGATCCTCTTGAAGAGCGATCAGTTCGTGATCGACTTGGACACCAACGTTCTTGCCACCGGTTCCCTCCCGGTTGGCCTAAGGCGGCCTCGATCGCTCCGCGACTGCTTCATGAAAACGGCCCGCTCGATCATGTCAGCGGGCTATTTCTTTTCCCTTCTATTTCCCTTTCATCTTCGGGTCATTCATGGTCGCCCCCGGGTTAGCTGAACTCGGGCTGCTCGATGGCCCTTGACCGCTGGTCGCGGCTGGAGAATTGCCGCCGCCCCCAGATCCCGCACCTGCGCCGCCGGCTCCGCCCGATCCAGCGCCCGCGCCGGCTCCAGCTCCGCCTGCACCGGCTCCAGCTCCGCCTGCACCACCCGCACCGCCTCCAGCGCCGCCCTGCGCCGAGGCAGCAGCGATCGATCCGAATACAAGGGCAGCTGCAAGGACTATCCTACCAAACTTCATTGTCGTTTCCTCCTGTTGAAGTTTGTTTGCAACCGACCCTCCAGTGCAACGTTCCTATGCTGGTGCAGACGCGTCGAGGTGCCACATGGCCACGGACACTCCTCTCAAACCGGACGATTTTCCTCTTGAGGTCGAAGACCAAAAGTTGAGGACGCAAAAGGGCAAGCCGGTCGCAACGGCCTCGTCGCATAAGCTCGCTGACCAGATCGCCGAACAGCTAAACGAGCATGCTCACCGGGAAGAGCAGGATCGCTGGTCGGCTTGAAAGGCGTTCGTGGCCGTAGCGCCGCCTGAAGGCCGAGACGTCGCTGGGTGCGGCCGTCTTCCTGGAAGAGAGCTAGGGATAGCGCTTCTGCGGGTCATCCCGCCGCTGCGCTGCTTTCGTTGTCCGGTCTAGTTGAGCGCGCTCGCTGCGGCGCAAACGGCCGGATTTCATCACGCCGTACAGAATCGCTCCGCCCAACACGAAAGCGCTAAGAAACCACAGCCACAAAAGCGAGGCTGAGGTGTCGCCCAGCAGCATACCTACACCAGAATTGCCCATCTAATCTCTCCTCGGTTTAGAGAAATCAATCGAGCGTCAATGGCGATGTTCCTATCGTGGTCTTCGCGCGGGAACGCACCAGTTCCGATAGCTACCAAACCACCATGTAGCGGAGGTGCCGCTTGGTCAGGCTGCGGCCTCAGTTTCGGCGGCGCACTTCCGAATGACAATTCCCGGCCAGCCGAGCACCGCTGAGAGGCGTTCGAACAACAGGGTGCAGATTGCCGCCCGCAGCTGAACGGCCTGCCGGTTGGGCTGCGCCTGCCGCATAAGGGCCAGCAAGTTGATGTTGTCGAAGGCCTCGATCCAGCGGAGTCCAAGGTCAGCCCAGGCCGGCTGCGCTGCGATCAGATCTGGCCCAGATGATAGGCGCTTTGAGGGCTCGTTCGTTACCGGTCAATTCCGTGATCGTCCGCAGGACTAGCGTCAGGTGACCGGGCCCATGCTCATCGAAAATGGTCGCGATCGTCGTGTCGGCGCACGTCTGGCGATCGCCGGGGCGAACCGTCGTCGGCACAATCTCAATGCCCATGTCTTGGCAGATGGAGTCCGCGGAAATCGGCATAGCTAGATAAGTAGAGCCGGTGGCCGAAAAGCGCCACAGCGCTTTAGTCGTTCCTCTGATCGGCAGCCTGCGTCCGGTTCACCCTTGGAAGCAGACTTCGCAATGGCCCCTGCGCGGTTCAGCTAAGCGCCATAACCTGACCTTCCATGTGGCCCCCCGCGACCACAAGCAACTTCATTGCGCCAGCTCGTCGAGTAAGGACTTGGCCTGCTTCAAATCCAACGTGTCGAAGCCCTCGGTGAACCAGCCGTAGATAGGCGCGAGGAGATCGCGGGATTCTCTGCGCTTGCCACGGTCGCGCCAGATCTGGGCCAAGCTGGTGGCAGCGCGCAGCTCCAGGCATTTGGCGCTCTGGCAACCAGCCACGTCTAGCGCACGCTGAAACCACCCCTCTGCTTCGGTCCCGTCGCCGCTCCGCCTGGCAAGCGTCAGCTCCCCAGTTAACCGGCAGATTTCCGCCTCCCATCGCCGCTCGCCGGTTTCCTCGACAACGCGCGCAGCCTCGACCAGCGCGGTTAATCCTTGCTCGATTTCTCCGGCCCACGCCGATGCTTCAGCCAGCGACGCGAGATAATAGGGCCGACGGATGCGCACGCCTGTCGGCTCGACGGCCGCGAGACCGCCGCGAATCTCCGCGATACCTTCCGCCGCTTGCCCGCGTGCCGCGATCGCCCACCCCCGCAAGATGCTCCCAGCCGCCGCCAGGTGCGGCGCGATGCCATGCTCGGCGCACACCGCGATTGCGGTCTCCGCATGCTCCTGGGCCGGCTCCGCTTCCCGCCGATGCTGGTAGATCATTGCCGCGAACACCAGGGCGAGAACAAGGCTGAAGGGGTGCGATAGCCCCCGCGCCATCCTCACTGCTTCGCGCGCCGTGGCAAGCGCTTGCTCGGGGAAGCCAAGCGGCCACAGCGTGGCGGCCGAGGTGTATCGATTGCAGACGGCTGCGTCGTGGCCGCCATACAGGAACATATGGGCACGGTGCGCGTCTGGCCGATATAGCGCCCATCCGGCTTCAAGATGCGTCCGGCACGCGGTCAGTTCCGGGAGATGGAGGAGCGTCGTCCATGCGGCATGATGCGCCTGCAGGAGGAGCGCCGGATCGGCGCTCTGCCGAGCGATCGCGAACAGGCCGTCCAATAAGCCGCGAGCCGCCTTGAACTCGCAGCGCTGCTGGTAAACAACCCACAGCCCCCAGTTCACGGCAAACAGTTGCGCTACATCGCCGGCTCGCTGACACAGATCGCGTGCGCGCAGGTAGGCTTGCTCCACCTCCGGCGCCGAATAGCCCTTGGTGGCGATCAGCACCGGCGCAAGCACGAGCTGCAGGGCGAGTTCGCGGCGGGCACGCTCCGCCGGATCGACGACCCGCCTGACGAGCGCCAGCCCCTTGTAGAGATGGGCAAGGCACTCGGCATGCGCCGAGCGCTCAGCCGCGCGCTGGCCGGCCGCTTGCCAGTAGGCAACGGCGTTTTCCGCAAGATCAGCTTCGGTGAAGTGGTGCGCAAGCACCTCCGGCTGGGTTGCCGCGATGTCCGGGAACGTCTCCTCGAGCGCCCGGGCGATGCGCGCATGCAGCGCATGCCGCCTGTTACGCAGCAATGTGCCATAGGCGGTGTCCTGAACGAGGGCGTGCTTGAACAAATAAGTCGCGTGCGGCGGGATGCCGTTTCGGAACAGCAACCCGGATTGCATCAGGCGGTCGAGCGCCGAGACCAGTTCCGGCTCTGACTGCCGCAGCACGGCGGCTAACAGCACATGAGAGAACTCACGACCTATCACCGCTCCGATTTGTGCTACTTCCTTGGCCGGGCCAAGCCGGTCGAGCCGCGCCATCAGCGAAGCATACAGGCTCGCGGGGACCGCCAGCGCTGGAGAGGGAATCGCGCCCGCAGTCTGCATCGCTCCGCGCTCGCCCCCAGCCTCCAGCACCGCCTTCGTCATCTCCTCGACGAACAACGGGATACCGTCGGTGCGCTCGACAATGTCCTTTCTGACCTTCGCCGGCAGCAGCTTGTTGCCGACGACGCACTCGATGACGGTCCCGACCTCGCGATGCCCCAGCCGATTGAGGGCAATCGTTGTCACATGCGGTTGTCCGACCCAGGGCGCGTCGAACTCAGGCCGAAACGTCACGATCAAGAGCACGCGAAGGCTCGCGATCCGGTTCACCGAGCGACCGAACGCTTCCAGGCTCGTGGGATCGCCCCAGTGCGCATCCTCGACGATCATGAGCACGGGGCTGGACCGCGCTAGGGCTTCCAATTGGACGCCGAGTGCCGCCAGCATTTTCTGCCGGCGCTGTTCGGGAACAGGCTCCAGAGCGGGATAGCGTCCGTCGTTAGGTAGCGACAACATCTCGGCCAACAGCGCCGCGTCCTGCCGGGACGTCGAAGTCTGCGCCAGGAGCGCATCGAGTTTGTCGAGCTTGGCTAGCGGTATGTCGCCGTGCACAAGTCCGGCAGCCCGTTTGAACTGCCCGATGATCGGATAAAGAACGCTGTCGATGTGTTGGGGCGAGCAGAAATAACGAAGCCGTGTGTGAGGTTCGGCGGTCAGGCGCTCCATGAGCGCGGTGGAGAGTCTGGATTTGCCGATCCCGGCCTCACCGGACAGCAGCACCACCTGGCCTTCGCCGGCCTTGGCTTTTGCCCAGCGCCGTAACAGGAGTTCAAGCTCTTCTTCGCGGCCGACGAGTGCGGTCAGGCCGCCGGGATGCATTGCATCGAAACGGCTCTCGACAGAACTGGCCCGCAGCACCGCGAAAGCTCGCACTGGACCTGTGATCCCCTTAAGCTCCGTTGGCCCGAGGTCCCGCAGCTCGAAGAGATTGCCCAGCAGTTTGCGCGTGCCCTCGGCAATGACGACCGTGTTCGGTTCCGCGATGCTTTGCAGACGGGCCGCAAGGTTCGGCGTCTCGCCGACAATCCCGCGCTCCTGCGCTTCGCCGGAGCCGACGAGATCTCCGACGACCACCAGCCCGGTGGCAACCCCAACCCGCATCTGCAGGGGCTCGCGAGCTGAGAGGGCAGCAACCGCGTCGATCAGGGCAAGGCCGGCACGAACAGCTCGCTCGGCGTCATCCTCATGCGCCTGAGGATAACCAAAGTAGACGAGAACGCCGTCGCCCATGTATTTCGCCACGAACCCGCCGAAGCTGCGGACGGTCTCGGCAACACACTTCTGGTAGGCCGTGATGACCTCGCGCAAATCCTCTGGGTCCATCCGGACCGAGAGCGCCGTCGAGCCGACGAGATCCGAGAACATTACGGTCACTTGGCGACGCTCGGCGGTGTCCTCTTCCTGGATTGCCAGAGAAACGTCGAATACTGGCGTGGCTGCGCTCTTTTCCGCGCGCAGAGCCGCAATCGCATCTAGAAGCATGCGGCGGTGCCCAACCATGGCGACGCCCAAGTCTTTCAAGTCCTCCGCCGTCAGATTGGGCAGGACCTTCTCACTGATCTCATTTTCGCGGAACGCCGCCTCATACTGTTCGAGGCCAAGCCTCCGCAGCCAAACTCCGACGTCCATGATGGCGCCCCGGTTCGCCTCGCGCTGCATGATCCCGCAGTCGAGACAGCCTGTCTAGAGCACCCTCTTGGAGGACCGGTTTGGGTCACTTGCGGCAGTCGAGGCAAAACCACCCGGCGTCCGTTTTAACGCGAACAGCCGACGTGACGATAAGCGGCTCGCTACCTGCTAAGGGCCAGTAACCGACTTGCGAGAAATGGCAGCTTTGGACGGCAAAGCGGCATCGGCCGACGAGTTGGCTTCGACCTCCATCCTTTCCTCCACCCCGAAGTTCCCTTAGTGGACCGGATTTTCATGGTTTCGTTTGCAGGTGACGGAAAGTGGACCCGCGCAGGCTTGTAGGCGCTCCTCATCCACGAGACATTCTGTCGCTGAACCATTCGTTTTGCCGGAGGACTAAACTCTAGGCGGATATCTGCCGTTCGCAATGTCGAACGGGCGTGCAGCGGTGTGATGCGCCACGTCGATTGCAACAGCCGTGGACGTGGTCGTCCTTTCCGCTGATCCGTTCAAGTGAGAACTGACTGCCGAAATACTACCGCTAGTCACGGAGGAGATGCCATGACGCAGATCCGGCTGGCCTCGCTGCAGGGCGAGGCGATTACACTTGAAAGCGATGCAATTGAGGCCTTTCGCCAAACCTTGCGGGGTAACGTCTGTCTGGCCGAGGAGCCGGGCTACGATGAAGCACGTACGATCTGGAATGCGATGATCGATCGCCGCCCAGGCGCGGTCGTGCGCTGCAAAGGGGCCGCAGACATCATTCGTGCCGTACGGTTTGCGCGAGAGTACGGCCTCTTGGTCGCCGTGCGCGGCGGCGGACACAACATCGCGGGCAATGCCGTTTGTAACGGCGGGCTCTTGATCGATCTCTCGCTCATGCGTTCCGTCCGGGTTGATGCATTTCACCGCACGGCGCGCGTGGACCCGGGGGCAACGCTTGGCGACTTCGACAAGGAGGCGCAAGCTTTCCGCCTTGCTACCCCGCTCGGGATCAACTCGACGACCGGCGTTGCGGGATTGACGCTGGGCGGCGGGTTCGGGTGGCTTAGCCGCAAGTTCGGGCTTGCCGCCGACAATCTGATCTCGGCCGACGTGGTGACGGCCGAAGGTGAGCTCATCCGGGCAAGCATCGCCGAGAATACCGACCTGTTCTGGGCGCTGCGCGGAGGCGGAGCCAATTTCGGGGTGGTGAGCTCCTTTGAGTTCCGCCTGCACCCTGTTGGCCCAATGGTTCTGGCCGGGCTTATCATCCATCCCTTTGCCCGGGCGAAGGAGCTGCTCGCGGGCTATCGTGACGTCGCCGCCAAGGCGCCCGATGAGTTGACCGTGTGGGTGGTGCTCAGGCAGGCGCCGCCGTTGCCGTTCTTGCCTGCCGAGGTTCACGGCAAGGAGATTGTCGCGTTCGCCGTCTGTTATGCGGGAGATGAGAACGAGGGCAAGCGCGCATTGGAGCCGTTGCGCGCGCTCGGAGAGCCGATCGCGGACGTGATCGGCATGCAGCCCTTCGCGACGTGGCAGACTGCGTTTGACCCATTGCTCACGCCCGGCGCCTATAATTACTGGAAGTCGCACAATTTCGTTGAGCTGAAGGACGGGCTCCTCGACACGCTGGTAAGTCAGACGACAAGCTTGCCGACTGGGGAGTGCGAGATTTTCATTGGTCAGCTCGGCGGTGCCACCAGCCGCGTAGCCATCGACGCCACGGTGTTCCCCCACCGCGATGCGAAGTTCGTCATGAACGTTCACACACGATGGCGCGACCCGGCGGATGAGCAACGTTCGATCAGCTGGGCGCGCCAGCTCTTTGCTGAGACCGCATCCCACGCAACCGGCGGCGTTTACGTCAACTTCATGCCGGAGGACGAGACCGATCGCGTGGCGGGCGCCTACGGCCCGAACTATGCTCGTCTCGCGGCGCTGAAGGCCAAGTACGATCCCGGCAACCTGTTCCGGTTAAACCAGAACGTCATGCCGTCCGCCGCACAGCGACCGGCCGCCTGACAAGAAACCGTAGTTGAGGCGCAACGGAGACGAAGTTGGACATCGGAGAATGGCTGCGCACCCTGGGCTTGCAGTCCTATGAGCAGACCTTCCGCGACAACGGAATTGACCCTGAGATCCTGTCCCATCTGACGGTTGAAGATCTCAAGGAGATTGGAGTCCAGGCCGTAGGCCATCGGCGAAAGATTCTCGATGCAATCGGCCTGCTGCCAGCGGACCTGGCAGCGGCGCGGCCCCCTGCGTCGGTCGAGCGACGTCAGCTCACGCTCATGTTCGTCGACCTCGTCGGATCGACCGACCTCAGCCGCCGTCTCGATCCCGAGGAACTGCGCGACGTCATGCGGGCCTACTCGAATACAGTGGCGGGAGAGATTGCGCGACTGGAGGGCCACGTCGCGAAGTTTCTAGGAGACGGGGTGCAGGCCTATTTCGGCTGGCCGCGCGCAAGCGAAGATGCGGCGGAGCAAGCCGTCCGGGCGGGACTTGCCGTCGCAACAGCGGTCAGCGGCATGTCGTCAGGCGCAGGGGGCCTGCTGGCGGCACGTATCGGCATCGCCACCGGGCTTGTCGTGGTGGGCGATCTGCTCGGGGAAGGTGCTGCGCAGGAGGAAACGGTCACCGGGGAGACACCCAATCTCGCTGCCCGTCTGCAACAGATTGCGGAGCCCGGTACGGTCGTTATCGCCGACAGCACGCGCCGCCTCGTCGGCGATCTCTTCGAATTTGTTGAGCTCGGTTCCCTTCAGCTCAAGGGCTTTGTCGAACCGGTCCAAGCGTGGCGGGTCATAGGCGAAGGCAGGGCAGAGAGCAGGTTCGAGGCTCTGCACGGCGCCCACGTCACGCCACTCGTTGGGCGCGGCGAGGAACTCGAACTGATGCTGTCACGGTGGAGGCTTGCAGAAGGAGGGGCTGGACAGGTCGTCTTGCTTTTTGGCGAGCCGGGAATTGGAAAATCACGATTGGTGCTCGCAATGCGCGAGCGGCTACAGACCAAACAAATCGCGCTCGTTAGCTATGCCTGTTCGCCGCATCACCTGAACAGCCCGCTCTTTCCCTTTATCTCGCAGCTCGAGCGCGAGGCGCGGTTCGCACCTGAGGATGCCGCGGAAGCAAGGCTCAAGCGCCTCAAATTACTCCTTGGCGAAGACGGCGAAAGGCTGTCTAGCGATGAAATCCAGCTTCTTGCCGAACTGCTTGGCTTTCCAAGTGAGAGACCGAGCACCCAGCCAGAGATGTCGCCGCAGCAAAGGAAGGCGCTCCTGTTCCGCACATTCTTGGCCCGGCTCAATCGACTTGCCGCTTGTGGCCCGGTTCTGATGGTGCTTGAAGACGCGCACTGGCTCGATCCGACCTCGCGCGAGCTGTTCGACCAGATCGTGGATCGTCTCCAGGACTTGCCAGTGCTGGTCGTCGCCACATTCCGCCCGGAGCTCCCGCCGCCATGGACCGGGTTTCCGCACGTCACGTTGCTCATGCTGAACCGCCTACCACAGGCGCAGGTGGTCGTGCTCGTCGACCGGATCACCGATGGTAAAGCGCTTCCCGCCGAGGTTCTCGATCGGATACTGGAGCGGACCGAGGGTGTGCCGCTTTTCACCGAGGAGCTCACGAAGGCCGTTCTTGAAGCCGGGATTCTCCGCTACACCGGCGCTCGCTACGTGCTCGCCGGAGCATTACCGTCCTTGGCGATTCCAGCGACGCTGCACGATTCGTTGATGGCGCGGCTTGACCGCCTTGCTCCCGTCAAGGAGGTCGCCCAAATCGGAGCCTGCATCGGCCGCGAGTTCGATCACGAGCTGCTTGCTGCAGTCGTGTCGATGCCAGAGGTGGAGCTCGCCGCGGCGCTTGACCGCCTGGTGGCCGCAGAGCTCGTTTTCCGGCGGGGGCTAGCGCCTGCCGCTACCTATGTCTTCAAGCACGCCCTGGTGCGCGACGCCGCCTATGAAAGCCTGCTCAAACGGCGCCGCCAGGAATTGCACGCGCGGATTGCCACGTCGATCGAAGCGCTGTGTCCTCAACTTATCGAAGCGCAGCCGGAGCTCGTCGCCCGTCACTTCGGCGAGGCCGGATTGGCAGAGAAGGCCATTCCATACTGGCTGAGGGCCGGTCGCCTCGCAGCCGCTGGATCGGCGAATATGGAGGCAATTGCCCATTTGAGATCAGGGCTCGAGTGCGCCCGAACACTTCTCCTCGGCGCAACACGCTCGCGCTTCGAGCTCGACCTGCAGCTTGGGCTTGGCGGCCCGTTGATTGCAACGAAGGGATTTGCGTCGCGCGAGGCGGAAGCGGCGTTCCAGCGTGCGCAGGAGCTCAGCCGCGAGCTGCAGAGCGAGGCTGATCTCTCCGCCGCGTTGAAGGGGCTCGGCCACGTCTATCACGTGCGCGCCAACCTGCGCGAGGTCACAAGCCTCGTGGAGGAGACGGAGTTGCTGGCCAAACGAAGCGGTGATCCCGTGCGTCAGGCCGAAGCCGATCATCTTGCGGGAGTGCTCTCGTTCCACCTTGGCCAATTTCAATTCTCGCGCGATCGGCTCGAGAGAAGCGCACAAGCCGGCGAATACCGCGGCCGCTATTATTCCGAAGTTTACGGAATTAATATGAGCGTATTCTGCCGTGCCTATATGAGCCATTGCGACTGGCATCTGGGCTATCCCGTTCGTAGCCTCAGGATTGCGGAGGAAGGGCTCGCCGTGGCGCGTGAGATTTCACATCCATTCAGCATTGCGCTCGCGCTCAACTATCTGGCGATGCTCCATCAATTCCATCGGGAGCCAAATGCCGCACTGCAAGCCGCTGTCGAGTCACGCGACATCTGCGCCAAGTACGGCTTCGACTACTATGGCGCATGGGCCAGCCTCGTTCGCGCCTGGGCGATTGCAGAATCCGGCCGGCGTGACGAAGGTCTTGCGGACTTTGATGCGGGGCTTGAGGATTTCCGGCGCACAAGTGCGGGGCTACGTATTCCGCACCATCTTGGCTTGCTCGCCGCGCTTCGTCGCAAGGCTGGAAACGCCGTGGCCGGGCTTCGGGTCATCGACGAAGCGGTCGCACTTGCGGACGCAAGTCTCGAGAGCTGGTGCGCCGTCGAACTTCACCGGGAGCGCGGTGAACTGCTGTTGCTCGCAGCCGGGGCGGAGGCCGAAAATCAAGCGGACGCGGAGTTCGAGGCTGCGATTGAAATTGCCGCGGCCCAAGGAGCAAGGTTGCCCGAGCTTCGCGCAAGCGTTGCGCGCGCCAGACTTCAAGCGGCACGCGGCATGCGGCGAGAGGCGCGCAACGCTCTTGTGCCGATCTACAGCTGGTTCAGTGAGGGCTTGGAAACACGCGATCTCGTGGAAGCTCGCAAGTTGCTGGCAGACTTGTGACCAAGTTGACGCATTAACCACTCGATCTGGGTTCCGGACAAGACAGAGCATCTCGCAGGCTGACTTTGGGTTCAAAGGGCTACCAAGGCCGAACCGACCGGTTTAGACACCGGGCAAAGCGGACATCTTGCAGACACGCCACTTCTGCTGTGGGTCAAAGCTGTCATCACCGGCCAATCGTGTTTTGGTCCGCTTTCCCTCCGAGATCGGACGCGAGCGGCAGCGGCGGCGAAGTCAGCCATGGGCCAATAGGTGACATTCGAGATGGAAGAGGCGGGCAATGTCAGCAGGCAAATGGCTTTGCATTTTTATTGCTCCCTGACACCTCCCTTCCTCAGCCCATCGAGAATGTCATCGAACTCTCGACGAAACTGCGGGTTGCTTGAGATTGAGTAACCGAGGTCACGGTACCACTGGATCGTAAAGTCCGGCCGGAGCTTGTTCAATTCAGTCAAGCTCTGCTGTGCCTGTTCGAATTGCCCCGTGGCTCCATAAGCCGATGTCAGATCCACATAGGCGTACCAGTTGTTCGGATTGGCCGAGCGCCTGCATTCTTCGATGGCTTCTCCATATTGGCGTAGGTGCAAGTGTGCATGGCAGAGCCAATAGCGCCAACGGGAAGCAAAGGGATCTTTGGGGCTGATTCGGAGAGCCAACTGGGCCGGCGAGAAGGCTTCGCGCGCTCGCCCAGAGGTAACAAGTGCAATTGTTTTGGCAGCGTAGACATCAGGATTATTTGGATCAATTTCGAGCGCAGCATCGTATTCAGCCATAGCCCCCTCAGGGTTTCCAAATAGAAGAAGGGTTCCCTTGATCGCATGAGCAGTCGCGCTTGACGAGTTCTTGGACAGAACTTTGTCTATGAGGTCGATCGCTTGTTTTTTGTCTTCGACCACGGAAGCAGACCATCGATTGTTCACATCGGCGGCCAAACACCGCGCTTTCCCGACCATGGCCTCAGCGTTGTCTGAATCAAGGCGCAGCGCACTATCGAACAGGTCCTTTGCCTGACTATTCTGAATCTTCGACGGCGGCTCGAAGAGCTTTGCCCAGCCGCGCATCGTGAAGTCCGTGGCGTCTGGATTCCTCGTTCGATCCACTTCGCTGCGACGGCTTTCCGCTTGGATCAATTCAATGTTCAGCGAGCGAGCGAGCCGCGCTGTGATCTGGTCCTGCAAGGCGGCGAGGTTCGGACGATCGCCGTCGAAACGATCGGACCAGACGTCCCGACCGCTCGCGACGTCCGTAAGTGATACGTACACAGTCCAGTAGCCGACGAGGCCCCCCGCGACCGCGCCGATCGCGGCAATCGAGGCGAGCGCCCCGCCGATCAGCTGCAACCGCGCCCGCACGAGACCCTTAAAGTTGAGAGTCGATGCCGGCTGGTCCGGTGGCTCGTTGTCGGAAGGCGTTTTGTTCAGCGAGTCATTTTCGGATGGCGGTTTGTCCTGTTGGCCGCTGGAGACTTCTGAATTCGTCACCTTTGCATCCTCGCAGGGCTAAGTGCCCGGATGCTCAAGCCTAGCAGGTTTTTGCGGCGTCCCGTTGGTCAAGGTTGCTGACCAAGTTCACACCTCTTACGAGTTGTTGCGGTGAAGTCTAATTGATGATGTCCGCTCCGGAGCAGCCGATGGTGGGCAATCCTCGCGTTCTATCTATACCCAACAACAGACGCGCCGGCGGCCGCCGAGGACTTCGGCTCAGGGCCATAACCGGACTCATGCACCGCAGCAATTGGCGGTTTTACTCGATCACGAGGCCGACACTGCAGATCGTCGGTGGCGGTGAAGATGAACGCTTGCCGGCACACTGATCTCGACGCATGTATGTGTGACGTGGAAAGTTTCTCGCTTGGCTACTAAAATTGTTTCCGTTCTGCCTGCGACGGAGGCGAAAATGTCACAAAGTAGCTCCGGCGCTCCCGGTTGGCAGCTCGAAGGTAACGCTCCCCTCGCCTACGACACACACATCGTCGAGGTCTTCTTAAAGGACTACTCGCGCCGACTTGTGGAACTCGCCGCGATCAAACCGGGCGATCGCGTGCTGGACGTCGCGTGCGGCACTGGTGTTGTGACCCGACTCGTAGCAAATAGGATCGGTTCTACAGGACAGGTTGTCGGCTTTGATCTCAACGAGGGCATGCTCGCGCGGGCGCGCACTTCGCATGAAACAGCCGGCGCGATCGATTGGCGTGTGGGCAGCGCTACAGACATGCCGTTTGCTGATGCGACTTTCGACTGTGTCATTTGCCAACATGGCTTGCAGTTCATTCCTGACAAAGCCGCAGCGGTTTCCGAAATGCATCGAGTGTTGGCCGATCGAGGTCGGACAGTTATTAGCGTCTGGCGTTCAATCGAGCATTGCCCGTGGCAAGCGGCGATCGCTGAGGCTGTTGATCGTAATGTGGGGAGTGAACAGGCTGCGCAAATTCGATCAGCATTCAGCTTCGGTGACGCTGACCAGTTACAACAAGTCATTGTTGCGGCGCGATTTCGAGACGTCGAAATTCGAATCGACAGCGAGACCATTCGACACACCTCAATAGCTGAATACGTGCCAGGCTATATTTCAGCAACCCCTGTCGCAGCAGCAGTTGCCGGCTTGGACAAGGAGGCACACGCAAAGATTACCGCCGACGTAAGAGATGCACTTGCCGCCTACCGCGTTGGCGATGGCCTCGCCGCACCAATTGAGGCTTACGTGGCAATAGGGCATCGCTGACGACGAATGCGATGGCTTTGGCATCCGAGGAGACGATGCGTGTTATGGCACCCTTCGATTAGCGGGGACGACTTCTCATGCTCTTCCCTCAAGTTGACGAACCCGCCCTGCCACATCCCTATTGTGCGTCACAGCAAAAGTGCCGCGCCCAAGACCGCTCCGGGTCACAAGCGGCGGTGTGAAGCTGCACTGGCCGATGTCCGGCCTACCGCTGTCAGCCGACCTGGCAAATGCTCAAGCCTTGTTCTGTTAAGGGCCATGTGTGGACGGCTCCGGGTTGGCAAGAGTTTTCTTCACGTCTGCGGCGGTGGTCGGAGCAGCCATGTGTTCGGCCTGTTTGCGCGGTACTCATGACCGCTGGCCATAATGCCCTCCGCGGATCAGGTCCCTCTCAAAACCTCGCATTCGATGATGCTGTGGCCCATGTGGGTTGTCCTGATCGCCGGATCGACCGGCGCTGCATTACGTGCTGTCGCCCTCCCAACCGTGACGTCACGCCGGATATCCGGCGCGATTCCTTTACGCCGCGAGTGCGACGGGCTCCCTGTAGAGCTCACCCCTGGCCATCATCGCCCATGCCATCCTGGCGAGCTTATTGGCGAGTGCAATCGCAGCGACTTTTGTCGGTCGACGCGCCAACAGCCCCGTGAGCCAGGGCCGATGCCCGGTGCCATGGATCTTGGCATAGCGGATCACGGCGAGCGCTCCGGCCGTGAACAGGCTGCGCAAATAGCGATCGCCTTGTTTGCTGATACTGCCGAGCTTGTCTTTGCCACCGCTCGAGTTCTGCCTCGGCACGAGCCCAACCCAAGCTGAGAAATCCCGTCCCGATCGGAAGGCCCTGGCATCGGCAACACTCGCGACCAGCGCTGTTGCCAGCGCCGGACCGACGCCCGGGATCGCGTCCAGCCGCTTGCTCGTCGCGCTTGATCGATGCCAGGCGATGATGCGTCGGTCGAACTCCAGGATCTGGCCCTTCAGCACGCGCAATTGGCTGCCGAGAGCAGCAAGACACGCGCGGGCCACGTCTGGGAGCCGGCGATCAGCTGTATCGGCGACGACTTCCAGCAACTGCTCGACACCCCTGCGCCCGACGGGGGCAACAATCCCGAACTCGACAAGATAGGCGCGGGTTGAATTGATGACGGCAGTCTGCTGGCGGATGAAGAGATGACGCGCCCGGTGGAGCATCAGACAGCCCTGTTGCTCGACCGTCTTGGTCGGCACGAAACCGCATGTTGGGTCTCGTGACCGCGTCGCAAATCGCCTCCGCGTCCGTGCTGTCGTTCTTCTGTCGCTTGACGTAGGGCTTCACATAGGCCGGAGGCATTAATCGCACCGTATGCCCCAGCGCGCCTGCAGCTCGCGGGACCAATGATGCGACGAGGCGCAGGCCTCGATCCCCACCAAACATGGTGGCAACTTCTGGAAAAATGCCACGACCTGCTGGCGCTTTAACTGACGGCGGACGACTACCTGGCCGGCTGCATCAACGCCATGCACTTGAAAGACCGACTTCGCGATATCCAGACCGATTGTCGAAATTGACTGCATAGGCTGCTCCTCCGAATCGTGGGAGCCTCAAACGGCGCCCACTCCTTGGCACTCTCGTGCCCGTGGAGGAGCCGTCCACAGCATCAAATCCGGACTCATGCGCGCAGCAAAAACGACGATCCGATCCACCCCGCGGCGAGTGGTCACTAGTGACCGCATCATGAAGACATTGCCCGATCCACGCCGTTCAGCAGCCCGCGAAGTGGTAGTGCCTCCAGCCCCGAGAGGGGCCACATAGAGGTTGGACCTTCAAGCGTTAAAGAAGGTCGCAAGGTACCCGGGCAGCCAAACCACGGTAATACCGATTCCCATTAGGGCGGCCTGTTAGATGAAGCCATGGTGACGAAGAGGGCGCTTTCAAACAAACAAAAAGTCATTCGCCATCATCAAGCCCGTGAAGTTTGCAAGCGTGACTTGATCAGCTCCCGCCATGATAATGGTGCTACTTCCGCTTTGGGTGATGACAAGGTCATCAAACGACTGCACGCCCGCAACATCAATGAAGGCTATTTTATCATCCTGGCATTGGCTGAAATCCTGGATGACATTGTTGGTTCCTACGGTCATTGAACCGTCGTCCTTGAATACAAACGTATCGGCACCTCCATGAGCATTGCCGCTCAGCTCGCCATCTCCCCACATCTCATTGCTGACTGTGCAACCTTGCCCAGCCGTCCCCGCGTATAGGACATCGCTGCCGCCCTTGGCACGACCGGACATTTGCGCCGCATCGCCCCACAAGAAGTTGTCGACCCGGCCGATTTCAACGGCGTGGCCGCCGACGAGAAGATCATCGCCTCCTTGGGTCGCCCCGCCCATGGCCTGGGCGTCGCCATAGAGCTCGTTTACAACATCGGTCAGCGACCTGTCGCCGCCGCTTAGACTGTCACCACCTCCGCTGGCAGCGTCGAGCATCGTAACAGCATCGCCGAGGGCGAAGTTTTTGCTCCCCTGCAACGTCGCAACGTCGTCGCCGCCTTTCGCATGGCCCGACATTGTGGCGCCGGCGTCCCCGTAAAAAGACACTGTGGAGCCGCCGTCGTTGACGAAAGTATCGTTGCCGCCCTCGGCAAAGCCGGAGATGTCGCCGCCGGCATCGCCATAAAAGGTCTTTGACGTTACCGCCCCACCGGAGCCCATGAAACTGTCGTCGCCTCCCTCAGCATGGCCCGACATGTTACCTCCGGCATCACCATAGAACACCTGCGTGGCGAACAAGGCCCCGTTGAAGGTGTCGTTGCCACCTTTGCTGTAGCCGGTCATGTCACCGCCGGCATCTCCGTAGAATGTGTTGCCTGAGTCCGTTCTGGCTGTGAATGTGTCATCGCCGCCCTGGGCGTGGCCGGACATGTTGCTCCCGGTGTCCCCGAAAAAGATATTTGCCGCCTGCCTGGAGCCCTGGAAGCTGTCATTGCCACCCTTGCTGTGGCCAGACATTTCGCCGCCCGCATCGCCGTAAAAAGTGTGGGTGCCGCCCTGTACCGTCTGAGTAATAAAAGTGTCATCGCCGCCCTGAGCGTGACCCGACATGGCGCCGCCGGCATCGCCGAAAAACGTATTGATTTGCTGTCTGCCAGTTCCACTCAAGAAGGTGTCGTTGCCGCCCTTACTGTGGTCCGACATGTCCGCGCCAGCGTCCCCGTAGGCAGTGACACCAGCCATTGGGAGTCCGTTAAATGTGTCATCGCCGCCCTGCGCAAAATCGAAAATGCTGCCAACCACGTCGCCATAAAATGTGTAATTGGAAAGTCCGATTTCATCGAAGGTGTCGTTCCCTCCCTTCGAAAAGTCAAACATGCTACCACCAGCATCCCCGAATAGGGTCGGTGCGTCAGGATTGCCTATCAGGTTGTCGTCGGTGCCAAATTGACGATTGACTAGGTCACCCGGAGTAAGCGGAACAGGCTGCCTGCGCATCGGAAGTCCTCCTCGACTGCATCCAACACAATCTTAAGATGTCTCGTCCGGCAGCAAACAAACTATAAGTGGGTACTTCCTTAAGCCATCCCGTTCCTTGAACCGACGTCGTCGAATCTCGCTTCTCCCAAGCGACTTCCAATCGAAGGAGCCCCCGATTGGTCTAGGAGACCGCGTGGGTCGGTCGAGGGATCCTTGAACGAGATACTCGATCTCGCCCCTAGTTATTCCGATATCCCTGAGCTCCAGCTCGCTCAGGTCGTCCAGCGTCGCTCGGAAGGTTTGGCGGATACGACAAGCACAAAAAGCGTCAAAATGACTCTTAAGAAAATTGGGGGGCGCTGCGTCGACACTGACGTCTGCGCCGATCCCGTCGCAGTATAAATCGTGCTCATCGCTATATCCCGGAGTGACCACCCACGGGGCGACCTTGCCAGGGCAGATCGGAGGCGCTTGACACCGAGCTCACATTTTCCTCACCAGAGGCTTATTTTCTGCGTCGCACCCTACTGCTACATTCCCTCGTGCCACGCGTTGGACACCGACCGCCGCGAGTTTCGTCGCGGACCGGATGCGTTGCCCGTAGCGCCCCAGGTATTTGACTTGCTCGCGCACCTGATACCTCACCGGGAGCGCGTCGTCAGCAAGGATGAGCTGATCAATGCGATCTGGTACGGACGCGCGGTATCTGATGCCGCGCTCACAACCGTCTGAATGTCGCACGACGTGTGATTGGCGACAGCGGCGAACGGCAAGGTCTCATCAAGACGGTGTCGCGCAAAGGTTTCCGCTTCGCATCGTGCAGGAAGAAAGGCAGGGAAGCCGGGCCGAGCAGGCCGGTTCGACGACGTATCGTGTAGAGACTGAAGAGACGCCGTCTTCAGCCCCTCGCCTTTCAATCGTTGTGCTGCCGTTCGCCAATCTCAGCGGAGATCCCGAGCGAGAATATTTCGTTGATGGTGTGACCGAGCCTGACCACGGACTTGTCGCGTGTCTCCGGCTCGTTTTGTCATCGGCCGACACATCGCATTCACGTGCAAGGGCAAAGCGATAAATCTTCAGCAGATTGGCCGTGAGCTAACTGTTCGTTACGCGCAGTGGTTTGCGACGTTTCCAATCGCGCTTCCGTGGAGCGTGCAGCAGAGCAGGCGTTCGCTGCCTTCGGCAACATTCACCTCCTCTGGAACAATGCCGGTGTGGGCGTCGGAGGTCAATTCGAGATGATTGCCCCGAACGACTGGAAATGGGTCATCGCGGTCAATCTCATGGGCGTCGTCCATGGCGTACGGGCGCTTTTGCCCCACATCAGGGCGCATGGTGAGGACGCTCACATCGTCAATACCGCTTCGCTTGCAGGCGTTATTTGTCCGCCCGGAACCGCCCCATAAGACGCTTTCAAATTTGGTGTTGTAGCTCTCTCCGAGACGCTGGCTGCCGAATTGGCGGAAGCCCGATTGGCGTCACCGTGCTGTGTTCGTCATTCGTCCGTACGCGGATCGCTACCAGTTCGCGCAACCGCCCGCCGCGGTTCGGCGGCCCGCTTGCCCAAGCCAATGCGCAATTGGAAGCACTCGTGCAGGCGGGATTGGATCCGCAAACGGTCGCACAGCGCGTCATGGCGGCCGTGCGTGATAACGACCTCTATATCTTCACGTACGCCAACCCGGGTGCCGCGGTCGAGGAGCGCTTTGGCAAGATCGTCGCTGCTTTCGACAAGGCCGCGAACCCTCAATAGGTGTTCGTCATGTCTTGCCGGTGACCAGGGGGTCCTGAAAGTCACCGGCCTATAAAGCGGCGCACGCTTAAAGCAGGCAATCACTACGGCATCTGATTGACGTTCCACGTGTGCGCCTTGATCCGCAAATCGGGGGCGTCTTTCTCTGCGATAAGCAAGAAGTTTCCGCTGATATCCGTTGTCTTGTCATCGGGCAGGTTGACATTCCCGGTCCAAGTCCCTTGCTCCCAAATAACGCTTCCGTCGTCCGAGCAGTGTCCCTGCTGGATCTCAAGATGATTCCAGATTTTGGTCGCGACTTCGGCCCATTCTTCGATGCCTTTGCGCCCGACCACAGTCGGTTGTCCGGCCGGTACGAGAACAGCGTCATCGGAGAACAATGCCGCCCAACGATGCGCGTCGTGACCGTTGACCAGTTCGACAAACCTGGCATTCAAATTGGAAAATGCTTGGGATATATCCATGTTCGCCTCCTAGAGGTGCGATGAGATTTGCGGTAGTTTGCGCCACGTCCGGCGAAAATCTCAACTCACCCTGATCCGCACGTGGCGAAGCCGCCCTTTCGGACAGTCGATTTCAGGGGCGGTCAAATTCTATTGCTGGACCGGGCGGCTGTCGAGTGACGAGATGTTGGAAGGTAACGTCGTACGCGGATGCGTAGGGCATTGAGAACCTACGGCAGCGGCAAAAACTCTGCGCCATTCGCGACAATGCTGGGCAAGTAACATTGTTAGAGCGGGAGGATCGTCATGAACTCTGATCAGGTTCGACAGGCAGTCGATGAGGCAAATCGCAGGTTTGGCGTCGCCGCCGCCGGCAAGGACTATGCCGGTATGGCTGCGTTCTATACCGAGGACGCCAAGGTTCTACCGCCCGATGCGCCGATTGTTTCGGGGAGAAAGCCGATAGAGGAATTTTGGCGGACGGCGGCAGACGCGCTGGGTCTAATAGACGTCACTCTCAAGACGATCGACCTCGAGGTTGCCGGCGACACCGCTTACGAGATTGGCGAGGCCGACCTGAAGCTCAGCTCTGGACAGGCGAAGGTAAAGTACCTCGTTGTTTGGCTCCAAAGGGATGGCCGGTGGCACTTGCATCGCGACATCTGGAATAGCATGCCGACTAGCTAGAGGCGGACGGAGTATCGGCGCGATCCAATGCGTAACAAGGCTTTCCCGATTTGACTTGCTACGAGTTCGCTCGCGCGGCCCTGACTAGTCGATGAGATGAAATGTCGCCTAGTGGCCTTGAGCTGAATGCCACTGAAGCCATTGCCATGTCTGCTGTCTGAGGGAAGCCGGATGCCTCCCGACCGAGAGGCCGACCGCTGCTTTTGACCCTGGCCGTGTGAAAACGCTGGGGCTGCTGTTATGATTCTCCTGTGATTCTTTGGGGGAATCGATGAGGCGCTTCGTTGAAGAGGCGGATCGTGGGCAGCGGACGCTGCTGCCTGAATGCCTCGATGATTTCATTGACGAGCACAACCCTGTTCGCGCGATCGACGGGTTTGTCGATGCGCTTGATCTGGCCGAGATGTGCTTCGGTGGAGTTACGCCGGCGGCGACTGGCCGGCCGTCGTATCACCCCTCGGTCCTCCTGAAGCTTTACATCTACGGCTATCTGAACCGGGTGCAGTCAAGCCGGCGGCCGGAACGAGAGGCTGGACGCAACATCGAGGTGATGTGGCTGCTGGGTCGGCTTGCTCCCGATCACAAGACGATCGCGGACTTCCGCAAGAACAACAGCCTGGGGCTGGGTAAGGTCTGTGCGCGCTTTGTCGAGCTGTGCCGCGGGATGGGTCTTCTCACGACGGCGAGCGTCGCCATTGATGGGAGCAAGTTTAAGGCCGTGAACAACCGGGACAGGAACTTCACGCGCGCGAAGGTGGAGCGGCGGCGTGCTCAGTTGGAGGAGAGCGTCGCGCGCTATCTGAGCCAACTTGACACGGCCGACCGACAGGAGCCGAGCGAGGTGCTGGCGGCGAAGGTGACGAGGCTGACCGAGAAGCTGACGAAGCTGAAGGGGGAGATGGCTAAGCTTGCTGCCTACGAGAAGCAGATGCTTGCTTCGCCGGATCAGCAAATCTCCCTGACCGATCCGGATAGCCGTTCGATGGCAACCAGTGGCCGCGGATCCGGCGTTGTCGGCTACAATGTCCAAGTCGCCGTCGATACCGACCATCACCTAATCATCGCGCATGAGGTGACGAACAGCGGCTCAGATCGGGCACAGCTTGCCAATATGGCCAGGCAGGCGAAGGCTGTTCTGAGGACTGAGACGCTCGAGGCCGTTGCCGATCGCGGCTACTTCAGCAGCCCGGAGATCCTCGCCTGCCACGAGGCCGGCATCACGGTAACTCTGCCCAAGCCGATGACTTCGGGCGCCAAGTCGGACGGACGCTTCGGTAAGCAGGACTTTGTCTATTTGCCGGAGGAAGACGCCTATCGTTGTCCGGCCGGGGAGCGATTGCCGTATCGCTATACAAACGAAGAAGCCGACAAGATGCTGCGGCGCTACTGGACCAACGCCTGTAAGAATTGTTCGATCAAACCCCAGTGCACGCCCGGGTCAGAGCGACGGATCACGCGATGGAAGCACGAGGATCTGCTCGACGCCGTGCAGCAGCGGCTCGATGCGAGCCCGCTCGCTATGCGCCTTCGTCGCGAGACTGTCGAGCATCCGTTCGGCACGATGAAGGCACGCATGGGAGCGACGCACTTCCTGACCAAAACTCTCCCAAAGGTAGCCACCGAGATGGCCCTCTCGGTTCTGGCCTATAATCTGACCCGAGCAATGAATATCCTCGGGATCAGGCCGCTGATCGCCGCGATCGCGGCCTGAGGCGGGCCCAGTTTTGGCTTCAAGACTGACGGCCCTGCAAGGCCGTTTTTACACGGCCAAGACCCATGGCGGACAAAGCTTTGTTTCGGCGTTAGCTTTCAGATACGTGCGCGTGTCGTCGATTTCCGCACAGAACGCGGCGAACTGGGACTACCGTCGTTTAGGTGGGCCAAAGGCGATGCCGAAGGGATTTCCTTGGCAATAAAGGCACGCCTAGTGACCCATATCAGTCATTGCTCGAGCAAAATCAGTTGCCAATAGCCTTCGGCGATTCCTACCCCGAACGTTCCCATCGAGCAAGTCGTTCGCGAAGAAACGGCATGAGCGCCCGCGCAGTCGCGGCAACTCGAAGCTATCATTGGTAAGCAGAGCGCGGGAGGACTGGCTCTTCTCAGACTGACCCGTTGGACGTGTGTCTGTGGGATCGCCAGCTAGACGTTCGTTGGTTGGAGTTGCTACCTAGAATCATCCTCGACTTCCAAAATGTGCGATTGATCTTGGTTCTGGCGGAACTCCTACAATCCGAGGGTTTGGAACGCCACATCGCAATGCCTGTTGTCTTTTCAGAAATGATTGTGGCCCACTTTCTTGGAGCGTGAGATGAGCAAACGCAAACTGGCAACAGGGGCAAAGCGCGCCCGCAATCCGAAAAAGGCAGCAAGGGCCCAGCAGAACAAGCAGGACGTTCTTAGAAGCCCGAAAGACGGTTTGTCGGGCTCTGTTGCGGCAGTCTCGATTGAACCGCCTCTTAAGCTTCATGACCATCCAAAGCACGATGCGCCCCTCATTGAGACCCGGATGGATACGCTACCAAGTGACCTCAGTCAGAAGATGATGGACAGCGATCCAACGAAAGTCTTCGCTTTAGCGACGGTAAATATGCAGACTTATCAAGCGAAGCTTCTTGAGATAGCCCAGGCCAACGGACAATTTGCTTTTGAATTCGGCCTGAGGCTTGCGGCGACCAGGTCGCCAACGGAATTTTGCGCTGTCATTACGGACTTTACAAGCAGACGGATCGCCATGTTCGGGCAGCATGCGAAAGAAATGGCTGCATATCCGTTCTGGCGCATCGACGCGTCTCGTGAACTCCCGGTTCTGCCCGGACAATGACAGTCCAAGCCGTAGCCGCTGCGGCAAAACAGATGGGCTCAACGCGGCGACTACGGTTTGCTTGCTTTCGGCTTGGCGAGTGTGAGCTCATCGGGCGGGAGCGGGAATCAGCGGCTGCCATTGGCCCCAAGCCAGAAAATAGTGCCGGGCTCGAGACCGTCCAGCGCCCCAACATCCCAAAAAAACCAGGGCCCACGAGAAATCCGCCCATTGTTGAAAAGCGATGCCAAGCAGCGATCGCCTGTGCTGAGGGCGTTGCACTCAGCTAGCATCGCGTCCGGGGAATGGCAGCGACCGTCATCCGCCTACCATCATTAGCTACAACCATTACGCTGAACCAGATCTACGATACGCTTCCGTGTCGCGCGTAACCCGGCGGAGTTGACGAATTCAAAAACTGGAACTGGCAAAGCCTGGTGCAGCTGCTCACGGTAGCTCGTGGAGATACCGCCGGAGGGCGCCTTCGTGCGGAGCGTGGCCGAGGCCCGCGCAAGCAGGCAAGGACTCGGGTTGGGGCCATACATCGCTTCTCAGATCGCGAAGGCGCATGACGGCTCTTTGACCGTGGCGTCGTCGCCGAAGGAGACGCGCTTCACATTCACGATGCCGTCGAGTTAGCTCCGCTTCACGATTCATCCGGCGTGCGGATGCTCCAGAAAGAATCGCAGCATTTCCTTCGTCGCATCCGGCCCCTCTCCGTCCGTATAGGATCCGGCGGGGCTCCCTCCGGACCAGGCGTGGCTGGCGCCGTGGATGTTCCAGTGCTCCAAAATCTCGCGCTGGCCGTCGACGTGGGTCGTTCGGGTATATCCATGCCCTCCCGGAATTTGCCCGCGATGCACTTTCTTCTGCGTCTTGGTCGCTCCGATAGCCTGCCTGACGACCTGGGCGCCATTGTCGGGATGGACGGTAGTGTCGCGATCGCCGTGAAAAACAATGGTTGGGATCATCGGGCCGGTCGCCACAAGACGAGCGCCTTTGCCCCCTTGCCGCATGGCATTGAACGCCGAGGGCATATCGGTGGCGGCTCCGTAAGCGAGTCCGGAATGGATCCCGACCGCCGCGTATAGATCGCTATAGGTAGCTCCCATGATTGCTGCAGCGGCGCCCCCGGCCGAGAGGCCGGCGACGAAGACGCGCTTTGGATCGATCGAGTAGTCACGCATGACTTGGCGCGTGATGCCGGCGATCAGCGAGGGCTCGCCTTCGTCGCGGCGCTGGTCGGACGCGCGAAACCAGTTCCAGCACTTGGACGGATTGGCGCCGCCAGGCTGTGCCGGATAGACCACCAGGCAGTTCTGTTCTTCCGCGATGAAGTTCATTCTGGTGCCGGCTGCGAAATCGTCCGGCGACTGCGTGCAGCCATGCAGCATGACGACCAGTGGGCGCGGCTGACCGCGTTGGTAGCCGCTGGGGATGAACAGCTTGTAGATCCGGCTTCCGGCGTGGTTGCTATAGGTGCCGCCGATGAACTTCGTTCCTTCCGGCACGATGTCGGTGATCGAAGCAGGCGCGTGCTTGGCGCCCCGCAGGCCAAGCCAGGTGCCGTCCTTGGCCCGATCGAACAGCGGCGGGTACCGACGTGCCGTCGTAGCCGGAGCTTTGAGGTCAGCCCTGCCGACGCGGGTAGACTTGAGGTCGATGCTGGCCGGAACGCCGCCTGGAAGACCGACGAGCTGCGTGACGAGCGATGCCGCAGCGGGCGCATGCTCGCCTTTGAACATGCGTTGTAGCAGCGCCGTGGCTTCGGTCAGTTGCCCCGCTCGCGTCAACCGCGTCGCTTCGCGCAGCGTGTCGTGATTCAACATCGTGTTCACCTTGTTCTGTCGGCGAGAGCGGCCTTGACCGCGGGGGTGGCATGGAGGGCTCCGAGCACGGAAACCGAGCCGATGGTGGCGCGGGCGAGTTCGGCCGTGACGTCCTGCGCGATGCTGGCAAGGCCAAGCACATTGATGTGCACCATCTCGCCGGCTCGCCGCGCCGCTTCGAGATCCGCGCGCGTGTAATTCCGGAGGCCGAGATCCAAGCCTTGACGGGCGGTAGATTGCTTGACCACCTCGGCGTGACGCTCGAGCTGATTGCGGATCGCCGTCCGGATGAAATCCGTGCGGTTCGAATAGAACCCATCCTTCACCATCAGATCGACGTGGCCCAGGTCGACGAAACCGAGATTGATGGTGATCTTTTCAGTTTCCGGAGACTTCGGCCTCAGTTCTTGAACATTCGAGGGCATTTGCTTCGCCATCCATATACCATCTGATGGGATGGGATAT
Organism: Bradyrhizobium sp. Pa8; assembly: GCF_052588265.1. Classification (NCBI taxonomy): domain Bacteria; kingdom Pseudomonadati; phylum Pseudomonadota; class Alphaproteobacteria; order Hyphomicrobiales; family Nitrobacteraceae; genus Bradyrhizobium; species Bradyrhizobium sp. Pa8. The sequence continues at coordinate 7,096,982 of NZ_CP176767.1, forward strand.
GGATGGTACTACGCCCTATACAAGAGGGGCTTGACGGAACTTTGGAAGAAAGTGCCGGGCTTGTCTGCAAAAGCGAAAGCCACGGCGATCGAAACGGTCGAGCAGAAAGCAGGGTGTTGAGGTCGTGCAGAACGTAGAACCACCGTCCAGCGAGCCGCACGAACTCGGTTTCGGCAAATTCGGTGGCCCACTCGCCCGTATCCACCTTTCCTCTGACCGCCGTGCCGGGGGGCAATTCTCCGCAGCGCGGTGATGATCTCGGGATTACCGATGTCGCCGCCGTGAATGATGTGGTCGACATGGGCCTCGCATGCGAAGAGCCTCCCGCCTGAGCAGGCCGTGCGTATCCGAGATGATGCCGATGGGGAAGGTCGCGCGTTGGGCCGCGGCTTGCTGATGCACCGCGGTGCCCGGACATCAACCGCCTAAGCCGACCTCCGCCGCTGGCCCGCCGCGGGTTTCTTCGCCGATGCTTCCTTCGCCGGCGCAGCCTCCCGACCGACGCTCCGCCGCAGCATCAGATCGACGACGTTTTCCCCTTTAAACCCCGTCTTGCTGCGCCTGTTCCTAGCTTGAGGAAGGAGTCCCGGTTCCGTTGCGTGAGTCTCTTCCAGCGTTGAGTGTCCTTTCAAGGCGTCATTTCTGATTTTCTCGTCCTAGCGCACGCGCGAGATAGTGCGCTGTGCGGCTGAGCGGTTGACGCGCGACCTCCATAGGCGTTCCTGCCGCGACGATACGCCCCCCGTCTTCACCCGCGCCCGGGCCGATATCGATCACCCAGTCGCTTGCGGCGACGACCGCCATGTCGTGCTCGACGATGATCACCGAGCTGCCGGACTCGACAAGACCGTCCAGCTGAACGATCATTTTTTCGACGTCGGACGGATGCAGGCCCGTCGTCGGCTCGTCCAGGACATATATTGTCTGGGAACGCTGAGTGCGCTGTAGCTCGGTGGCGAGCTTGACGCGCTGCGCCTCGCCGCCGGACAGCTCTGTGGCGGGTTGACCAAGCCGGATGTATCCAAGTCCGACCTGGCGCAAGACATCGAGAGAGCGCGCGATGACGGGATCGTCGGCGAAGAACGCGTGGGCGCCTTCGACCGTCATTGCGAGCACGTCGGCGATCGATTTGCCGTTCAGCTTGACGGCGAGCGTCTCACCGTTGTAGCGCGCACCATGGCAGTCCGGACAAGGCGCATAGACGCTGGGCAGGAAGAGAAGCTCGACGCATACGAAGCCCTCACCTTGACATGTCGGGCATCGGCCCTTGGGCAGATTGAACGAGAAGCGTCCGGCGTCGTAGCGACGCCGGCGCGCTTCCTTGGTTCCCGCAAAGAGCTTGCGGACCTGATCGAACAGCCCCGTGTAGGTTGCCAGGTTCGATCGCGGCGTTCTGCCGATCGGCTTCTGGTCGACGACGACCAGACGCTTCAGACCTTCGAGCCCTTCTACGATGTCACCGCCGGTAGCTCCACTCGGCGCACGCTCGAGGTCATCTTCGTTCGGCTCATTCGCCGATGTTGCATGTCCGAAATGCTGTACCAGCGCGTCGACGAGAAATTGGCTGACCAGGCTGGATTTGCCGGATCCGGATACGCCAGTCACGCTCGCCAGCACACCGAGAGGCAAATTGACGTCAAGGTTTCGCAGGTTGTTGCGGGTGACTCCGCGCAGACGAAGCCAGCCCTGCGGGGATCGTTCTCTCCGCCTCGGCGGAGCACGCGATCCGAACAGATATTCTCGGGTGCGGGATCTCTCGACCTTGCTTAGACCGTTCAGCGGACCGCTGTAGAGAATCTCGCCGCCATACGTTCCGGCATCTGGCCCGACATCGACGATCCAGTCAGAGTGGCGAACGACGTCCAGTTCGTGCTCGACCACAAACAGTGAATTGCCCGCCGCCTTTAGCCGATCGAGCGCGCGGAGAAGAGCCTCGGTGTCTGCTGGATGAAGCCCGGCGGATGGCTCGTCTAACACATAAACAACCCCGAAAAGATTGGACCGGACCTGCGTTGCAAGCCGAAGGCGCTGTAATTCCCCCGGCGACAGGGTTGGCGTGCTGCGCTCGAGCGTGAGGTAACCGAGCCCGAGATCGAGCAGTACGCCAAGCCGACCGACCAGATCCTGCGCGATGCGCTGCACGACCACGGCCTTTTCCGGATGAGCCTCGCGACCTGCGCCGGCATCCTCGCAGTGAGGCCGCATCAGCTCAGTCAGCCGTTGCAACGGAATTCGAGCGATGTCGGCAATGTCCATGCCGGCGAATTTGACGGACAGTGCCTCCGGCTTCAGCCGCTTGCCGTGACATGCGGGACATTCGGTGCTCAGCATGAACTGAGAGACCCGCTTCTTCATCATCGCGCTGGTCGTATTTGCGAAGGTCTCGATCACGTAGCGCCGGGCGCCAGTAAACGTGCCCTGATAGCTCGGCTCCTCCTTGCGCTTCAGCGCCCTGCGCACTTCCTCCGCATCATATCCTGCATAGACAGGGACGGTCGGCTGCTCGTCCGTGAACAGTATCCAGTTACGCGCCTTCTTGGGCAGCTCGCGCCAGGGCTTGTCGATGTCGTAACCGAGCGTTGTCAGGATGTCGCGCAGGTTCTGGCCGTGCCATGCGGTCGGCCATGCTGCGATCGCCCGCTCCCGGATGGTCAACCTGTCGTTCGGCACCATTGAGTGCTCGGTTACGTCATAGATCCGCCCGAGCCCGTGGCACCGTGGGCAGGCGCCCTCTGCCGAGTTGGGCGAAAAGGCCTCGGCGTACAACAGCGTCTGTGATCGCGGATAATCTCCCGCGCGCGAATAGAGCATGCGAAGTAGATTCGACAGGGTCGTCACGCTGCCGACGCTTGATCGCGTCGTCGGCGATCCCCTCTGCTGCTGAAGCGCGACCGCCGGCGGCAGGCCCTCGATCTCGTCGACCTCCGGCACAGCCATCTGGTGAAACAACCGTCGAGCGTATGGAGAGACCGATTCGAGATAGCGGCGCTGGGCTTCCGCGTAGAGTGTTCCGAACGCCAGGGACGACTTCCCGGAGCCTGACACGCCAGTGAAGACGACCAGGGCGTCACGCGGGACATCCAAGTCCACGTTCTTCAGATTGTGCTCGCGGGCACCGCGCACGCGAACGTATCCGCTCGTTGGTCGCTCCTGAATTCGTTGTTCAGGCTTTTTGACGGCGTCATCCATCAATGAACTCCCCGCCTCCGCGTGAGGACTGACGACGGCTTAACTCTAACCATCCTCATTCCGCGCCATACCATCAAGCCCATGGATCATAGCTACGACGATCGATACATCTTTTGCTCTGATCAAAGGCTGAAGCTCTCCCGAGCCGTATAGGTCACGGCTTCGATTTTGTTGCCGTCTAGATCGCGCACGAAGGCCCCATAGTAGTTGACATTGTATTTTTCACGAATGCCTGGCGCCCCGTCGTCACTTCCGCCGTTCGCCACCGCCGCCGCATAGAAGCGTCTCACGACCGCCCGGTCGGACGCCCGGAAGGCAATGTGGACGCCGTTTCCCGGGCTGGCAGGCTCACCATTTGCCGGCGTTTCGAGACTGAGCACGATGTCGGGTGCGCCGTAGTGAACAGATTGATCCGAGGACTTGATAACGCGAAAGCCGATCAATGCCATCAATGGATCATAGAACGTGCGCGCCCGAGGCACGTCGTTCGTTCCGATCGATACATGATGGATCACCGGTCAAACCTTCTCCTGGAACCTGAGCGCGAGAAGCAACTGACACTGCCAACCCCTCGCGCTCCCTTTTTTAATCTTTCCGATCTAGCAATCCTTGTCGCCGGCGCCGGCCGTCGTCTTCGATTGTTCGGATGCCGTCGGCTGGCCTTGCAGCTGACGCTGGGCATCCTGCGACGATGTTGCGGTATGTTCGCTGGCCTTGTTCATGGCCGACGTCGGCGGATGCTCCTTGGCGGCCGGCGCAGCAGTGCCCGTGGTCTCGCTCGCCTTGCCGGCCGTGACCGGTCCCGATCCGGCGTCTCGATTGGCGGTGCTGCAAGGACCGGCAAGCGCGACGGTAGAGCTAACTGCCAGCAACGCGCCGACCAGCATTGACTTCATAAGCATGACATTTCCTCCTGTTTTGCCGGCTAATGCTTAGCGGAGCCGGGTTCCGCCGTTTTGCGATGCTGCTTTGCGAGCGCCTCGGCAGGCGTCACGTTTGCGATCGCGGATTGGATCTTGTTCTTGAGTCCCGTGACGACATCGCCCTCGCCCTTCATCATGGCGTTAAAGCCTTGACACGCAACCATGGCGGGATCGTCTTTCTCTTCTGAACCCACCTTGGTATCGAGCATGTCGGCGCGCCGGAAGAACTCGGTCTCGGTGGCGCCCGGCATGAGGCAGGTCACGCTGATCTCCGTGTCGCGAAGCTCCTCGCGAAGCGCAAACGACAGAGAATTCAGATAGGCCTTCGACGCGTTATAGACCGCCTGGAAGTTGCCGGGGGTAAAGCCGGCAATCGAGCCCGTAATCAGAATGTGGCCTTGATTGCGTCGGCGCGTGTCGTAGCCGAGTTTGTGCAGCAGACCGGTGGTCCCAGTGACATTGGTGTGTACGACACCGCGAATCCGGGCCAGGTCCCGATCGAGGAAAGCATGCCCAAGTCCGCGCCCGGCGTTCGCCATGGGCACGTCGATCGGACGGTCCTTGGTAGCCGCTTGGAGCTGTTCAATGCCTTCCTGCGTTGCGAGGTCGACGTGGAGAGCCTCGATGGCGCCCACACCAGGCTCGCTTCTCAAATCGGCGGCCGCGATCTCCACCTCGTCCGCGGCAATCAGCAGGTCAAATCCTTCACGCGCGCAAATGCGCTCAAACTCGTAACCGATCCCCGTCGATGCGCCGGTCACGATTGCAAATTGCCTGTCCATCTCTGCTCTCCGTATTGTCGCGGAACTCGCCTGTCTAATCGCGCCAAGCTTCGGCCGTTCCTAACGCGATAGGAACTTCGAGGCACAGTCCCGCTTAGCCGTCATCCCGCGCTTGGAGTTCCCCATGAAAGCTCTCACTTGGCACGGCAAAGGCGACATTAGGTGCGAGACCGTGCCGGATCCCAGGATCGAACATGGGCGCGACGCCATCATCAAAGTGACCGCCTGCGCGATCTGCGGATCGGACCTGCATCTGCTCGACGGCGTCATGCCGAGCATGGAAAACGGCGACGTCGTGGGCCACGAGACGTTGGGCGAGGTCGTCGACGTCGGGAAGGACAATACCAAGCTCAAGGTCGGAGACCGGGTCGTGGTGCCCTTCACGATCTCTTGCGGTGAATGCTTCTTCTGCAAGAACGGTTTCTACTCTGGATGCGAGCGGTCAAACCCAAACGCCAAGATGGCCGAGAAGATGTGGGGACACTCGCCGGCCGGCCAGTGCGACACAGTGGCCGTGTGGGGTTGCGGTCCGGTCGGGCAGTTCGCGATCAAGAGCGCATTTTTGCTGGGAGCCGAACGCGTGCTGGCCATCGACACCGTTCCGGAACGCTTGGCACTTGCCAGACAATCGGGCGCGACTACGCTCGATTTTCAGAAGGATGACATCTACGATCGTATCCAGGAGTTGACCGGCGGGCGCGGCGCGGACGCTTGCATCGACGCTGTGGGCACCGAGCCTGACACGACGGCCAGCATTAGCTCCGTGATCGACCGGATCAAGGTCGCGACCTTCATGGGAACGGACCGGCCACATGTCTTCCGTCAGGCGATCGAGTGCTGCCGCAATTTCGGGACGGTTTCGATCGTCGGCGTCTATGGCGGTTATCTGGACAAGATTCCCATGGGCAGCGCCATCAATCGTGGGCTCACCTTCCGGATGGCCCAGACCCCCGTCCAGCATTACATGCCGAAGCTGATGGAGCGCATCCAGAAGGGCGAGATCAATCCGTCCTTCGTCATCACCCATCGCGCGACACTCGAGGAGGGACCGGAACTCTACAAGACCTTCCGCGACAAGAAGGACGGCTGCATCAAGGTCGTGATGAAGCCCTTCGGAGCCTTACGACTGTCGGCTATCCGAGCAGGATTACAATGGAGAGCACGGACGCGTATTTCGATCGCAAGCTGGCAGAACTGAGGCTTCTGAACAGCTGTCTGGCCGCACCACTATCTCTGGATCGTCCCGGTTCGGTCGCCGACGTCGTTCGTCGCAAATTTCAGCTGACCGCCGCTCTCAGAGCCGCGCATGAGATGCAGGAGTGGAACGCCACCGAGACGGCCTGGGCCGGCAGCGCGCATCCAGTCAGGGGGCCCTTTAAATTCCAATACGACTATCAACGCGCGGACCTCGCCGTGGAAGGACCGTCATTCTATGCGCTCGATGCGTGGCACATTCGACAAACGATCTACACGGCGTCCGGCATGGCGGCGATCGCTTCGCTGCTGCTGGCATTCTGCAAATCGATCGGAGGTGCGGAGGTCCTTGCGCTGCCTGGCTCTTACGGAGAAACGCTGGAACTGATCGAAAGCTATGCTGGTCAATTGCACCTGGTGGTCGGGTCGGTCGAGCGTTTCCCGGCGGACAGCAGCTCTTGCAGAATTCTGCTGTTGGATTCGTGCATTGCGTCTCGCGATTTCGGCGATGTCATCAATTGCGGAAAGCTGGAATTCGACCTCGTCATCTTCGATACGACCTGTTTCACCAGCAGTTCAGGTCGTATTGAGCAGGTCGTTAGGTGGGCATGGCGCCGGGGCATTCCGTTGATCCTGGTCAGAAGTCACAATAAGCTGGATTCGCTAGGTGCGGAGTACGGGCGGTTAGGTTCCATTACATTGATCCACGACGACTTTGCGACGAAGCGGATACCTTCTCCATGCCTTGAAAACCTTATGACGGAAACGCGCAACGCCATAAGGCTCCTCGGCAATGCGGCCTTGCCCGCACACTTTCCGCCTTTCGTGGGTACATCCTCCTACCGTTCCCTGACGCGGAGGCGTATGGCCTCGATCCTTCATAATGGTCGTTTCTCCTCCCGGCATTTCGCCTTGAGGCTGCGAGGCGTGCCGTCGCAGTTGCAGCCCGTTCACGGACTCTACGTCACGTTGGGATCTCGCGAACCTCTCGACGAGGCGGCAGCGCGGCAGGCGGCCGCCGCCATGAGCGAGGAGCTAAGCGAAGTCGGGTTTCCCATCCGTCACGCCGGAAGTTTCGGGTTCGATTTCGCGGCGACGGAATGGTTCCACGACTTGACGACCGATCGTTATAGCGTCCGCATAGCCGTGCCGGATCTCCCCTCGAGCCTTTGGCGCGATCTGACGGAAGCGATCGGCGACTGGTGGCTTGCTTCAATGGCCTGAACCTGAGCGTCGGACAACCTGAATATTGTCGGACGAGTTCTTCGACGCCGAACCGGAAGACGCAGCAGTGCGAGAAAGTATCGCCTCGCCGGACTGAGGCATGCCGCACGTCTCGTGGTCAGGAACCTTCGGAAGGCATGCACATTATTGCGGCAATGGCGCGTGAGACGTCATCATCAGGAGCACCTCGTTCATGATTGACACCGTCGTCGTTACCCCAAGAGATACTCCCGGTTCGTCACTCCCCGGCCTCTCGTGGCCAGCCATTGTTGCCGGGCCATCGTTGCTTGCGCAATCACCTTGCTTCTTCTTGCCTTCGGGACTGGCCTCGGCTTGACCATGATGTCGCCCTGGTCGGGCTCCGGCGTATCGGCAACCACCTTCAAGATCACCAACTCTCATCGTGATTGCGATGATCGCCTCCTCGATCGGCGGCTATCTTGCCGGCCGCCTGCGCTCCGGTTGGACGGGCGTCCACAACGACGAAGTGTATTTTCGCGACACGGCGCACGGCCTTGTAGCCTGGGCCCTGGCTTCGGGTCCTGCGGGCCGCCGTGCTCGCAACCCCAGCGACCTCCCTTCTCGGCGTGGCGGCCACTGGCGCAAGCCAGGCCGCGGTCACGAGAACGAGCCAGCCGGCCGGCCGGTCCGATGGAAGGCTACAGCGACTCGCTTTTGCGTGCCGATCCACTTGCCGACATTGCCGGCGTACCAGGAAAAACCCCCGCCAAGCCAAAGCATGGAGCAAACCGAACGCTGCGGCCAAGCTCCATCCAGTGGGGTCGTTTTGTCCGCCAGAAGCTTTCTCGACGTCATCAGTCCCTCCACGATTTCGATCACAGTGGATGGAAGGAGTTCCTGTCGGTCGCTCTAGGCGGCCGGCACCTGCTGGCCCGTTCGGAAGCCTGAGCCGAAGTCTCAGATCAAGGGCATTTCGGAAACTTCAAGCACGGCATCAAGGCTTCGCCGCACATTAGGCGACGGGACGTTGTCGGCAGTTAGAACGAACACGAGCAACGATCGCCCGGTGACCTCGTAAGCATGGCCGAACTCGAAGGCCGGCATCTGACTTTCCGGCTGGTTCGTGTCGATAAGTCCCGTCCAATTTCGCCCCTCGGCCACGACGGGCAAGGTGAAGTTCACGACGTCGTGGTGGGCGTTATAGATCAGCAGCATAGTTGCGTCCGAACCGCGCCGCTTGATCCCGCTCTCCTGGGCGCGTCCATCCAGCAACATCCCGAAGCATTTCGCGTTGCCATCCTGCCATTGCTCCGCAGTCATTTCCTCGCCAGTCGGCGACAGCCACGTCACATCCTTGACGTCCAGCTCCTCGTTATGCGTTCCGACCAGGAAACGGCTACGGTACAGGATCGGGAACGCCTTGCGCAGGACTATCAGCCTCCGAACGAAATTGCGCAGGCTTCGTCCCTTAGCCGACATACCCATCCAGTCGAGCCAGCTCGTCTCATTGTCCTGGGCATAGGCGTTGTTGTTTCCATTCTGGGTATGACCGAATTCGTCGCCCGCCAGCAGCATCGGGGTACCGTGCGAGAGCAGCATCGTTGCGAACATGTTTCGCTTCTGACGCTCCCGCAATGCCGTGATGTCTGCGTCCTCGCTCGGTCCCTCGATCCCACAATTCCACGAGTGGTTGTCGTCATGGCCATCGCGATTGTCCTCGCCATTCGCTTCGTTGTATTTTTCGTTGTAGGAAACGAGGTCGTTGAGATTGAAGCCGTCATGGGCGGTCACGAAATTGACGCTCGCCCAGGGCCTGCGCCCACGCTTGTTGAAGAGATCGCCGGACCCGGAAATACGCTTGGCAAACTCGGGCATCGTTCCGTCGTCGCCTTTCCAGAAGGCTCGTGCAGCATCCCTGAACTTGTCGTTCCACTCGGCCCACCCCGGAGGGAATTGGCCAACCTGGTAGCCGCCTGGCCCGATATCCCAGGGCTCGGCAATGAGCTTCACAGTCGAAAGAACAGGATCCTGGCGACATGCATCGAGGAATCCGCCGCCTTCATCGAAGCCGTACGGCTCCCTAGCGAGAATGGTCGCTAGGTCGAAACGAAAGCCGTCGACCCGCATCTCGGTCGCCCAGTAGCGAAGTGAATCCGCGACCAGCTGCAACACACGCTGGTGTGAAAGGTTTACCGTATTCCCGGTGCCTGTATCGTTGATGTAGTAACGCTTCTGATCGGGGAGAAGACGGTAGTAGCTGGCGTTGTCAATGCCTTTGAATGATAAGGTCGGGCCGAGCTCATTTCCTTCCGCCGTGTGATTGTAGACGACGTCAAGAATGATCTCGATACCATGGGCATGAAACTGATTTACCATGGCCTTGAATTCGTTTGCGACCGGCGTCTTGAGATAGCGCGGCTCCGGCGCGAAAAAGGCGATGGAGTTGTAGCCCCAATAGTTGCGCAATCCCTTTTCGACCAGATAGCTGTCATCGACGAAGGCGTGGATCGGCAGGAGTTCGGCGCTTGTGATACCGAGCGAGCGCAAATAGGCAGGGACGTCGGTGTACGCGAGGCCAGTGAACGTGCCGCGATCATCCTCCGGCACGAGCGGGTGCCGAGCGGTAAAGCCCTTTACGTGCATCTCATAGAAAATGGTGCGTTCCCACGGCACTTCAGGCTTGCGCGACCCGCCCCAGGTGAAAGCCGGGTCGATGACCCGGCATTTCTGCATTAGAGATGCACTATCACGCTCGTCGTAAGAGAGATCCTTGTCGGAATGATCGAGCTGGTAGCCAAAAAGCTCCGGCCCCCAGCGCAATTGGCCGACCAACTGTTTGGCATAGGGATCGAGGACCAGCTTGTTCGGGTTAAACCGATGTCCTGCGTCCGGCTCATAGGGACCATGAACACGGTAGCCGTAGACGGTCCCGGGACGGGCCGAGGGCAAATAGCCGTGCCAGACCTCGTCGGTATATTCGGGCAGCTCGATCCGCTCGAGTTCGGTTTTGCCGGCGTCGTCAAACAGACAGAGCTCGACTTTGGTGGCATTGGCGGAAAACAGTGCGAAGTTGACCCCGAGTCCGTCCCAGGTGGCCCCGAGCGGGAACGGCTTGCCTTCGGTGATCCGGGAGCGTCGCAGGCTGGATGCTGCGAGAACGAGCTTCTCTCGTGCGTTCGTCGATAAATCCATAAGCCCCCTCAAGAAATGAGCACCCCACTAGGGGCGTGTTCGATGGTCCCGACCGGGGTCGGATCGACGGTGGTTACGGAGGCGATGACTGCTGCAGCGGGAAGCTCGGCGACCTTCGGAACGAGACAGGCCTTCTGGTTAGCCACTTCCTTGCTGATGGCGGCTATAGAATTGCCGATCCCGCCGACGATTTCACCTAGCTCCGCGTCCGTGACGCGGAGCCGTTTCTTGAGTATCCGGACCTGCGTGCGATCCGACAGGTCGAGCTTGTTGCGAAAGGCTTGCGGTTTTGAGCGGCGCATAATGGAGACCTTCCTAATTGAAATAATGCTCGCCTGATCCCACGGTTCCCGACCAATCCTTTGCGCCGACCTAAGAGCTATTCCGCCGGGTCGGCGTGCTCTATCGCAATCGGCATCTTGGCAACCGACATCAGCGAGCGAGCGACCTAGTTCAACAGCTGGTCAGCGTTCTCTTCCAAGGCCAAAGACTTTGGACAGCAAGCCGACGATCGCGCTGTGGCGGAGTTCATTCCGGAGTAACGGCGCCGATCTCGCTCGCAACCTCCTTACCGAGACAAACGTCCTCCAATCCCGAGCTTTGATAAGAGAGTGCGATCGGCTTTTTGCCTAACCTGTTCAAACGTGCATTGAGAAGGCTTTTTGTCCGGTCGCCACCTGATGATCGAAGTCCCGTGACGGAAGCGGCCGCCGGTGAAATGATCGTAGGACACTTCGACCACATATTTCGCCTTGATCGGCTGCCATTCTGACGATCGCTTCTTCGACCAGCGACTGGGACCGCCCGGGGCATTCCCTGTAAAGCTCTGAGCTTGCTTGACGGCTTCAAGCTTGTCGGTCAAAGCCAGCCTGTCCCTTGCTTTGATTCCCGACGAAAATCCGATGTGGTGCAGCAACCCGTCGTCATCGTAGAGCCCGAGAAGAATCGATCCGACAACCTGCCGACCCGCGAGACGGTTTTCACCGTAGCGAAAGCCGCCGATGACACAGTCCGCACTACGGTAACGCTTTATCTTTTGCATACCCTCTCGATTGCCGGCCTGGTAAGGAAGGTCGAGGCGCTTCGCGATGACACCATCGCTTCCACCGCCAGCCGACGCGAGCCAGCGTTGGGCATCCCTTAGCTTCGAGCTGGCCGGCGAAAGGCGAAACAAGTTTGCCTTCGAGAAGAAACGAGCGGCGAAATTCTCCAGAAGTGGTCGCCGCTTGGCGAGAGGCTCACCCGCCATATCGCTACCGCATTTCATCAGAAGGTCGAACGCGACGAAAAAGGCTGGGGTCTCCGTAGCCAATTTTTTCACGCGGCTTGCGGCGGGGTGAATGCGCTGCAGCAGGTCATCAAATGAGAACTGACCACCTATCGGAACGACGATTTCACCATCGAGGACAAAGTCTTTCTCGCGGACCGTCAGAGCGCCAGCCATTATTTCGGGAAAGTACCGGTCGAGGTTCCGTCCGGACTTCGAATGGAGATCGACTTGCTCGCCCTCCCGCACCAGAAGGCAACGAAAGCCATCCCATTTCGGCTCGTACAGCCATTGCTCCCCGATCGGAATGGTGTCGACCGAACGGGCCTCCATGGCCTCGATGACGATGCGGCGCTTTTTCACGCCGGTCAGTCTTCGACACGAGCGAGAGGCCCGATGGCCGGAGCGTTCATTGGCTGACCGTCGACATCGAACATCGATCCATGACAGGGGCAGTCCCAACACATCTCAAAGCTGTTCCAATGCAGGTGACATCCCACGTGAGTACAACTCGCCGATCTCAGGTGCAGGGCACCTTCCTCGTCTCTAAAGGCAGCAAGTTTTTCCAGTCCACGTCGCACAATCGCGCCTTTGCCGGGCTTGATATCGTCGAGTGAACTGACCTCGCCAGGCGCCACATACTCCGCAAAGCTTTTAATTGCGGTGACGTTCTCAGTCACAAAGTTTTTGGCGGCTTTAAGAGGAACCCGGCTTGGCTCGTAGATGTCCCTCCAAGGGTGATCCTCACCTAAAATGAGGCTCGTATTCAGCATCGCACCGGCGACACCATGTGTCAGGCCTTGTCCGGAATCACCCATTGCAACGTAAATTTTCTTGCCGCCGGAATCCTGTCCGACGAAGCCGGCATAATCGATTGTATCGAGCACCTGCCCCGACCAGCGGTGCGTCTCTTTGCCGAGGCCGGAGATCAGGCTGCGGGCCCAGGCTCCCAGCCGATCAAAACGGCTATCAGCATCGTCTGCCTCTCCGCTTTTGTGATCTTCGCCTCCGACCAGCACATAGTCAGTATTGGCCGGACCGGGTTGCAGGCGCAGGTAATGGTAAGGATCCTCGGTGTCCCAATAGAGCGCGTCAGGTAGCGCGCCGCGCTTGATCTCGAAGGTGATGACATAAGTCCGGTAGGGTGCCGTCTTGGTGTGGATGGCAAAGCGGTCGGAGATCGACGAGTTCGTTGCGACAACCGCATGTTTGGCGCGAATAGTGCCGCGCGCGGCTTTGACCGTAACGATACCATCGTCTTCTGTCACTTCATCTACCGGGCTGTCCCGGAAAAAGATGACGCCCTTCTTACTGCTGGCCTTTGCCACCCCGGCCAGATATTTGAGGGGGTGAAACGTCGCCTGCCGCGGATAGCGCAGAGCGTGACGGTTCTCGCACCCTTTGAGAGGTACCCCCATCAGCCGGTAAACGGGGGCGCCGACCTTGCGGACCGCATCCATTTCCTGGTCGATCGTATCGGACGGCATGTCGCGACCCTGAAAAAGATAGCCGTCAAGCCTGCGAAAGTCGCAATCGATCTTCTCTATCTTCTGGATTCCTTCGATGCGGTCGATCGCAGCCGCTTGGCTGCCGCAAAAGAGCTTTGTCGCCTCGTGCCCCCTGATCTTCGTCATTTCGCTGACGAGATCGTCGCACAAGGGAGCAAGGTGAGCCGACGTCCGCGACGTCATGCCACCGCAAATGCGGCCGCGGTCGATGACAATGACGGACTTGCCCCGCTGGCAAAGCTCATACGCCGTTGATATCCCGGCGATCCCGGAGCCGATCACGGCGACGTCGCCCCCCTGCGCGCCGTCGAGCACGCGTGAACCAGGTGCGACGTCAGTATCCATCCAGAGCGATCTGCTGGTCATGATGTTCTCCAAACACGTGAGAACGTTCCCATGACAGGCGGAGTTCCAATTCTACGTGTCAGACCTTGGGTACGGTGGCCAGCATGCGCCTGAAGGTTGTCGCGTTCTTCGGATCTGGCGGAAGACATCCCCGATAGTCTGCTGCTGCAGTGGTCGGACGGAGTTGAGCTGCTCGGTTCCGAATCCGTTGGCCGCTTAATGGAGCCGCGCGCCCATCCAATCACGGATGGCAACGCGCGATACGACCATGCCAGTGACTTTCTCCACGCGCTCCTGAGAGACCTCGGACAAAAGGTGCAGTGATCAAAACCGCAGCGCTATGGTCGCGGAAGCCGTCAGACGCGCAGATTTTCTGCGCTGCTCTTTCCGCGCTTGCGATCAACTTGAATTTCGTAAGAGACCTTCTGCCCCTCAGCCAAGCCCGATAAGCCGGCGCGCTCCACTGCGCTAATATGCACGAAAACATCCTGGCCGCCGTCATCGGGCTGGATGAAACCGAATCCCTTGGTTGGGTTAAACCATTTCACAATGCCTATCGCCACGTCCGCCTCCTGGTTGAACAATGAGCATAGCCTAGGTCGACCGCCTTGGTGCTGACAAGCAAAATTCCCGCCGCGCGCGAACGTCGAGTAGTGTAAGCAATCAGTGGTCTGATACGGGCAAGCGATCTGAAGGCGACGACCTGGCGCTGGGAATGTGAACTAGTTCACAGATCGGGAAAGAAAAGCTCACTACCGTGGACGAGAACGGGCGAAGATACTTCGCTAGGTCTTGCAGTGCTACTCCGGGTTGCGTGCCCCATCAAGCAAACGATGGAATGGATTAGTGTATCCGTCACAGGCACACGATGATCGACGACCATTTGGCGCGTGCACATCGCAAGAATATTCAACGCTATCGCCTTTTATTGCAAACTAATCTGACCGAGTGCGAGTGCCAGTTTGTCGAAAGGCGCCTAAGCGAGGAGCAATCCAAGCTGGAGATGCTGGTCAGCTCGTGTTCAAGCGAAGCGCACTGCGATCGATCAAGTGCTCCAGGTAACCACGTGGGCTACGTCGGCGCCCCCGCCCAAGGAGGAGCCATGCCACCTCCGGTCAGCGGCCCGTGGGCTTCGCATCGTGACTACTAAGCAATCCTCCATTTCCGTCTTTCGCGTCACTGCGCGCCGAACGCGGCGCCTGAGCCGCAGCACGTCAGAGATCCGCCTCGTTGCAACCTTGGGGAAAAAACTCACCAATGGTCATGCGCGCTGCGACCCGCCGGGTCCTAGCGGGCTCCCTGTCTACTGCCCAGCGTGGGCGGTGCATCCTCGGATCTCATTCGATTGCGATAGGGAGCGGTCAACAGTAACTGGAAAATAGCTCGAGCTGCCATGTATTGCGCAGCGGACCGGCTGCGCTCGTCACCGGCCAACAGAGGACTTCCGCATCCATCTGAAACAAACCACCGCCAGGTGCGGCCGCGCCTGCAAATCGAAAGGTCGAAGAGAGCAAAATCGCCAAAGGCCATTGGGCGCCCCATCAAAGAGCTTCAAGAATAGACAGCAAACATTACAATTCTGACAGAACAACTTTCGGCTAGTGCACGAGTTCCTGAGACTGCGTACGGGTGTCCCGAAAGCACCATGGCGCTGACGATCTTCGGTGGCTATCTGTATAAAATGCGACCGACTACTTCCCGGTGCGGATGTAGCTTCCTCTCAGCTATTACGTTGCAGGTCGCTCGGAAACGGCAGCCATGTCACCTTCTGCCACTAACAAGATCGCGCTCTTCATCGACGGGGCCAATCTCTACGCGACGGCGAAAACTCTGGGCTTCGACATCGACTACAAGCGCCTGCTGAAGGAGTTTCAGAGCCGCGGGACGCTGTTACGGGCGTTCTACTACACCGCGATCATTGAGGATCAGGAATACTCCTCGATCCGCCCGCTGATCGACTGGCTCAACTACAACGGCTATACGGTCGTCACCAAGGCGACCAAGGAGTTCATCGACGCCTCCGGCCGCCGCAAGGTCAAGGGCAACATGGACATCGAGCTCGCCGTGGACGCCATGGAGCTCGCCGAGCACATCGACCAGATGGTGCTGTTCTCGGGTGACGGCGACTTCCGCTCCCTGGTCGAAGCCGTCCAGCGCCGCGGCGTCCGGGTCACCGTGATCTCCACCATCGCGAGCCAGCCGCCGATGATTGCCGACGAGCTGCGCCGCCAGGCCGACGTCTTCACCGACCTCGTCGAGCTGCAATCCAAGCTCGGCCGCGACCCGTCCGAACGCCCCGCCCCGCGTGACCGCGGCGAGGGACGCGGTCATCCGCCAAAGTTTTTACAAGAGCCTAGGGGGAATGACCCTAGCGGCTGAGCCCTCCGATGACGGGGGCCTAGGAATCGTACCTCAAGAGACCTTGGCTGAGCAGTCCAACAAGCCCCTTCCCGAGAAGGAGCTAAACAAGACCGAAGCCTCCGAGCTCATCGATAAGTTAGTGAATGGCGCCCGCTGCGAACGCTTCGGGGTCAAGAGTGACGGTCGGCGAGCTGCGCTACGAGATCAGCTAAGGGGCGATATTGTTGCAAAAGTCTTTTTGGGGCGACGAACGAAAATTCCTAGAGCCGCTGATGCGTTTTACGCGCTGCGACGTGAGGACCACATCGTTTCATCCAAAATCGATTACGGATCTCCGTAGTGGAGCTAAAGAGCCACGCAGCCGCGCAGAGGGGACTGTCTCTAAGGTCACTGTACCAAGGTGCAATGTCAGGAGCATTCAACCGGCCGAACAGCCCGCATGACCGCAACAAAATCCTCGGCTTGAATGGGGCACAAGACTCCGCGCTATTAATATATGCACCTTGCCGGGAATTTGGTTCCTTGTAAGTCCTTAACAAATATAAAGAAATCCCGCTAAACATCTGAGCCCAGTGTTGCGGCTGAGCTACATCAACCTGCGGGCGAACGGGATAGCATCGATTCCTTAAGTGGGCGTCGCGCCTTTTTTGAACTTCTTTCTGGGGAGATTTCTCGTAATGAAAAAGCTTCTATTTGCCGCGGCCGGGATGATGGCCGTGGGTCTATCTGCTCCTGCGTCGGCGGCTGATTTGGCGGCACGCCCGTACACCAAGGCGCCACCCCCGATTGTCTCTCCGGTCTATGACTGGACTGGCTTCTACATTGGCGCCAACGGCGGATGGGGCCAAAGCCGCGGTTGCGTGGATTTCGTAACTGATCTCGGAACAGTCGCAGGTGGTTGCGCGGATCGCTCCGGCGGCCTTGTCGGCGGACAGATCGGGTATCGCTGGCAAACCAACCAGTTCGTTTTCGGGTTGGAAGCGCAGGGCGATTGGGCCGACATCAAGAACACGCGCGTCAGCCTAGTCGATCCACTCATTTCGACCACAGGGAAAACCGACGCTATTGGTCTCTTCACGGCTCAACTCGGTTGGGCGTGGAACGCCTCGCTGCTCTACGTGAAGGGTGGTGCGGCCGTGACCCACAATCGTCTTGATGTCTTCAACAACTTCACCGGAGTGGGTCTGGACTCGGCAAGTCATACGCGCTGGGGCGGCGCCTTGGGCGTCGGCTGGGAATATGGCTTCACGCCGAACTGGACGGTTGGTGTTGAATACGACCACCTCTGGATGGGGAATGACACCCGCACCTTCGTGGGTGCAGGCTTGGTCACGCCCGGTGGTGTCACTCTCGTTGGCGAAAGGTTCAGTCAGGATGTCGACATGGTCACCGTCCGGTTGAACTATCGCTTCGGCGGTTACGGCTCTCCGGCCAGATACTAATCGCTCCATCTGCGCAAACCAAAGCCCCGGCTCGCCGGGGCTTTTTTGCGGTTCATGAATTACTAAGGTCACTGCATCCTTGCGATGTCCGAGATGGGTCGCAAGCGGCGGTGAACGCCGGTGCTGCCCATCGTCTGCTCTACCTCCCACAGCCGACATTTCAATGGCTTGAACGCTGTTCGGCGTGGGGCCACAAGCGGAAGTCAGAGATTGCCAAATCGTGGTCAAGATTCTGCTTCTCGCTTGAAAAACGCCGTTCTGACGTTCCTAAGGAACTCGGAATATTTCATGCCGCTCGTTCTGACGACGGTCTGCTGCGCGATCGCGAGCCCGAACAGCATGTAGAGGAATGCAAGCAGCCATGAAATTGGCTGCGCCAGATTGTAATGGATCACGTAGGCGAATGTGTAGAGCGAGATCGGCAAAAGGATCACCAGGGCGGTCGCCAGGCCCGGAGAGTAGAAGTGTTCGAGCCGGAACATCCGGATCATGGAGATATGCATAATCGCCTCCATAATTCCGAGCATCATGGTCGCCATAGTCAGAAACATCACGTGCGGAAAAACTAATGGGACAAAGGCAATCAGCAGCGCGTAGGCCGCGGTGATTATCTCGCCGAAATTTCGATTGCTCGCGGTGAAGTGCAGATGCGCCGTGATGAGTTCGACGAACCCGCCGGGGAAGCGGCCCTCCTCCCACAGATGCAGCACCAGCCCGACGAAGAAAAGACCACCATCCGCTGCGGGACTGGCATCGATGCCCAATTGGCGCCCACGTAGACGGCGACGCCCAGCCCGAGGCCGGTCATCAGGGCGAGGTCGTTTCTAACAACGAAGCCGATCATGGCTGGCCCTGCCGTTCTATTCCCGGCTTCCGACACGGACAGCGACGTGAACGGAACCTCGCTGCTCTTCGATGGAAGGCGGACCTTGCGTCGTGGTCCGTCAACTCGATGGCGCTATCCGTTGACCAGACTACCTCTCTTGCAAGGCCATGCGAACACCAAGACCCAGGTAGATCGCTCCGATGACGCGGCCTTGCCAGCGACCGATGCTGCGATGACGAGCGAGCCAGCCGGCGACTTGGCCGGCGGTGAGAGCGATCAACGCCGTGTAGATCGCGCTCATGATCACGAAGACAAGGCCGAGAACCGCAAGCTGCGCGACGACGGAGCCTAGCTCGGGATGCACGAACTGGGGCAGGAAGGCCAGAAAGAAGAGCGCCGTCTTCGGATTAAGCACTTCAGCGAGAACGGCCTGCCGGAAGGCAAGCGGTGCGTCGACCAAACGCGACTGCGCCAACTTGAGATCTTCGCCTCGTTCCATCAACGCGCGGATGCCAAGATAGATGAGGTAAGCGGCACCGGCATACTTCACCAGGCTGAAGGCGAGAGCGGACGTCAACAGCACTGCCGACAATCCGAGCGTGGCCATCGCCGTGTGAAGCATGTCGCCGGTGGCAATGCCGAGACCTGTGGCTATTCCGACGCGATGTCCGCCTACGGACGATCGCGCGAGCACCAAGAGGACGGCGGGCCCCGGAATGAGGAAGAGACCGAGAACTACTGCGATGTAGGTCAGCAAGGTGTCGAAATGAATCATGGCAAGTCCCAATCTGGCAGTTGGAGATCAAGAGCCAGCCAGACCTGATCTTTCAATGCAAGTCCTGAATTGTCCCTTCACAAGTGGTGGGAACTTGACGTCTGGTTCGGGTCAAAAGCCGTAAGCTTCAGTTTGAGCAAATGCTTTCCGGTTTGCGCCTCAAAGCAGACGCAGGGCGTTCATGAGTACACGCCCTTCTGTAATGGGCCCGATGATGTCAAGCCTCCCGAGTGAACGTCACGCCGCCGAGCTCATGCTTCTGTCCGTGGTCGACGCCTGGCCGCCACATCATGCTGTCAGAGGGAGCGGTGAGCCTATCTAGATACGCGTGGTTCGTCAGACGACGGCCACTGGGCGTGTAACGGCTTCACCGGATCCACCGTCCCGGCGACGGGACTTCGGGCATTGGGCTTCAGTTCAGCCCGGTTGCGTTCTTAATTTCCTCCGCCTGTTCTATGCCGCTATCGGCCCCGCTTCAGCCCATCGGTAAGTTGTGCCGTCGACCCAGATCCGATGCAAGATCACTGCGAGCTTACGTGCCAGGGCGACTTTTGCGCGCTTCGAGCCTCGCCGTTTGGCGACGTCCATCCCCCAGCGCTTGAGTTTCGAGAACCGTGTGATACGCGATAGCAGAACGTTGGCGGCTTCATACAAGACCGTCCGCACCGTCTCATCGCCGGCCAGCGTGATTCCGCCCGTGACGTCCTTTTCTCCCGATTGATATTTCTTTGGTGTGAGCCCGAACAGCGCGCCTGCTGCCTTTGACTTTGCAATGCGCTTAGGATCATCAATCGCCGATTTGTAGGTAATAGCCACTAGGGGACCAACGCCTGGCACTGTCATCAGCCGGCGACAGACCGCATCGTCACGCACAGCTGCCAGCACAGCCTTGTGTAGCCTTCCGTATTCTGCCTTCAGGGTCGATCGCGCCGAAAGCATCGCATCGGCAATGCGCTCCAATGTCGCCTGGCCCGCAACCAGCTCTCGAATCCGCGCTTCGAAATTCCTTCGCGTCACCGGACCAACCTTCAGACCGAAGCCGCGCAAAATCCCTCGGATACTTAGTTCTACATCGATGAGCCGCCCGAGAAGCTGTTTGCGTGCGATCAGGAGTGCCCGGATCTCTTGCGCGTCAACCGACTTTACGTGTACCGATCGATACCACCCCATCCGGATCAACTGGGCGATCCCGCGGGCATCCTTCCGATCCGTCTTAACCGTCATTGCAGACAACGCGGCCTTCACGTGCCGCGTTTCCAGCAGAACTGTTTCGAATCCTGCACCTCTCAGGCCCGCATGCAGCCATTGCGACAGCGGCCCAGCCTCCAGCCCGATCCGCTTCACTGCAAAGCCGAGCGCCTCAAAAAGCTCAACTAAGGCGCCGGGCTCGCTTGCGACCTTTGCTTCCCTCAGGATCTTACCCTGGGCGTCCACAACACACACGCTCGACAGTTCCAATGACACGTCGATTCCGGCATAATTGTCCACGGCTGTCCTCCGTCTCCAGATGCTTGGGGCCGACTCAAATCGTGACCCCGTTTCATCATCTATCGGGGGACAGCCACCATCATGACCCCTTGCTCGGAGCCGGGCCCATTACCGCATCTAAGTTTGGCATCGGTCGCTCCTCCCTATTGCGCAAACCAGCTCAAGAAGTTCTCGCGATCGATCTTCAGTGCCCCCGGAAAATGTATCGACGTTTTAATCTTGCGGTTGTCGTCCGAGCGGCATACTCGATGCGATCTATGTCGGCGTTATCGGCCGCAGTAACGTCCAAACGCCAATTCATGTCGTTCGGATAACCTTCGTCGCATTCGATTTCGACCGCGATGACCAATTCGCCCCCCGGAAAGCTCCGGATCTCCTGCAGTGCTATCAGCACCAGATCTTTCCTTGACACGCTGATCATTGCGAGGCTCCGCCGCCACTTCCTCTGACAATACGTTGCGTTATTGCCTCGTTCCTAAAGCTCGAGACGAACAGCATGCCGTCTTGTCGCACACAGTAAGGCACAGCAGACCCCGTCAGTTCTAGAGGAACCAGGCTCTCCACGGTTCATTATCGCTCGAGGAGGACGCCATGACTGACACGCCATCCCAAACCCAAACCCCAACTTTCGCTGCCGCCAACGAAACGGTCCGCGCGGTCGCACGCGATGTCCGCGAGGGGCTCGGCGACGGCAAGGCCCTTCCAGGCCGAGGCCGAAGCTAACGACAAGAACGCCGAATGCGTCAAAGCGCGCTGGCCAATTTCCACGACAACCGCGGCACAGCCGCGACGCTGCTCGCTGATGCCGGCGCAACGGCCCCGGAGATCGCCGAGGCGCTATGCTGGAGCGTCGACAAGGTGCGGAAGGTGATCGATCTCTACCCCGCCACACGGGGCGTGCTGGCGACCAATGCAATAGCGAAGCTTGAGCAATTTCGAGATCGAAAGACTGCACCACCGGAGTAGAAGCCAAGCTGCGGATGCTGGAGGCTAATATGATTTGTGCCTTCGGTTCTGCAGCTTCTACGGTGCGTCGCAGCGCGATGGCTGCTTGCTGCGCTGACCCCTCCCAAAAGATCTAATATACCGCTACTTTCGCGCACCCGTTTTTTTCCGTGACTTTGCCTTTGCAGGCTTGCGGTCGCCTTGGCCCGCTTTGGCGGCTCTCTTTGCCTTGGTGCGCTTGTCCTGCGAAAGCGAGCGACCGACGTTATCGCTCTCTTTGATCCGGCCTTTCGCGTCGCGCCGGATGTAACGCTTGTCGCCCTTGGTCTCGATTAGTTCGCGTCTGGCGGCGGCTCGCCATTTTGTAATGCGCTTCATTCCAATCCCCAGCTTGTGTTCTCATCCAACTACAAGCGGAGCCGCAGGGTTCCGTTCTGGAGATGGGCGCGCCGGATGGTGCGCAGCCGGCCAGGCTCTAGCGCGTGCCGCGCCCGGGTCTTCGTCCCGGCCATCCGGTGACGATCCTTCGCGCTGAAAGCCGGGACTCGCCCCCTGCAGCCGTCAAAGGCGAGCTCGCTCGCGCTCGTGCGAAGAGCACCCTTGACCGCTAATCCCCGCTCATTGCCGCAGGCGCAACCCATTTATGGACAGGAACCAGGCTCCGCCCCGCTCCGTTGGAGCTGGCGTTTGAGGATAGGGCCATGGCAAAGAACGACGACCTTCGCTGGGGAAGTCTTGGACAGAACGCAGTTCATATCTGCGTCGATATGCAGAGGATATTCGCAGAAACCACGGAATGGAAGATGCCGTGGCTGCCACGCGTGCTGCCGAATATCGTTCTGATCGCGGGCGCGCATCCCGAGCGTACCATTTTCACCTTACGCTCCGTCTAACAGTTCGCGTTCTGCCGAGAGCCAAAACTCTAGGTCCCTCCCCCCGGGCCGCCCCGCGCGCTCCCAAAGCTCGTGCGCCCGCATCCTGATTTGCTCTTCTTTGCTCTCCGCTTTTAGTCTGCGAAGTCTCACGCTGATCTCCCAAGCGAAAGCTTCGAGCCGCTCTACGGTCGCTCCATCGGCAATGAGTGAGACCGCTCGATGCGCCAAATCAAGCTGATGCTCTAGTCGCCGAAGTTCAGGCAGGTAATCCATAACGCACTCGCACGCTAGTCAAAGAGTGTCCGGTGTCTTCAGCGACTGCTCGGCCTGAAACAAAAATTCGTCATCCGGTCATTAGGCTTCTCGGCCTCCTCCCAAAGCTTGTAGGCGCGAGCGCGTATCTCGTCTAATTCTGCTCGCCCCATGTCCGTACTCATTGGCGGCGGGCGCTCGTCCTGGGGCTAGCAGGGCCGCCTAGGTAACCCGACCGATAATGAGCGGTTCCAATCCCCGAAGGCCCCGCCCACGGCGGCTAACCCTGCAAGCCCGTTAACCACAATGTTTGACCCCTCGCCTCTGCTCCACAGTGTCGCGGGGAGCGAAGCGATGGACTGGAAAAAAGAACTAGACGCGCTCCGTGCTGTCGTTCTTCTGTCGCTTAACGTAGGGCTTCACATAGGCCGGAGGCATTAATCGCACCGTATGCCCCAACGCCTGCAGCTCGCGGCACCAATGATGCGATGAGGCGCAAGCCTTGATCCCGACCAGGCATGGCGGCAACTTCTGGAAAACGCCACGACCTGCTGGCGCTTTAACTGACGACGGATGACCACCTGGCCGGCTGCATCAACGCCATGCACTTGAAAGACCGACTTCGCGATATCCAGACCGATTGTCGAAATTGACTAAATAGGCTGCTCCTCCGAATCGTGGGAGCCTCAAACGGCCCTTGGCGCTCTCGCGCCGGTGGCGGAGCCGTCCACAGCATCGGAAGCGGAAGTCGCGGAAAGTTTGCAAGTTAACTGGAAGCGGTCGCCTTAAGTTGCAGCCGTCGAGCGTGTCGTGGGTCGCCGCAGTTGTCGATCTAAACTATCTCAACTGCCATATCGCTTCCGGGCTTTGCGCGGTCATCGTCCAATCGAACAATCCTGCGCGGCGTTAAACCCGATACAATTAGCCACTCGTCAGGCTTACTCCCCTCGCCGATAACCACCGTAGCATCCTGATCGGGCAGCGCCTGAAGCGCTTGCACGAGCTCCCGAACTCTCATCTGCTATTCCCCCTCTCAGCTGGAGGCAGCTCAGGCAAAAAGCATAGCGAGCAGGCCGATACCAGCGAGCCCAAACCATCGATTGAGCATCCCTGATCGCATTCGCGCTACGGGTTTAATTGCTCATACCAAGCGGCACCTGAGAGCGGGAAGTGAATTGAGATAGATCAATGGTGGAGGATCAGCACCGAGACGGCGGCCACGGTGAAGACACCCGCCGCAACAGCAACCACACGCACCAGTAGCTCACTGCCCATGACCTAAACCAACTCAGGTTAAGGCCGAAAGCCTGTGCAGTTCGTGCCAAAACGAACAACAACTGGGAATTCTAGGGGAGAGACAAGCTGCCCCAGCCCCGGGGGGAAAGGGGAGTGAAACCTCGCCGAGCGCCCGCTCAGGGCAAACTGAGAAGAGTTCAGTGCGAGTATATTTTTTCCGCTTTGCACTCGAACGCGGACATTCACCGTGGAGGTCGGCAAGTCTCTGAAGGGCCAATAGGCGGCATTGATCCTAATCCCATCTGATCGCAAGGACGCTTAGCTAATCAAACGCGCCGCGCGGACCGAATGTCCATTCGGGGTCACTAAGCGGAAGTTTGGGGCCGCCTACCGAGGCGGCGTTACTCACTCTTAAACTCCGCAACCTTTTGATCTTGCCTCCAGAGCTCCACGTCGCAGCCGTCTGCCAGACATCTGGCGCGTCTCTTTGCTTCGCTTTCGTCCTTGCACATTAGATCGATGCGAAGCTCGATATGTCCATCGAGGCCCAAGATGTATGCACGGTACTCTTGTTTTGGTGGCCCCTTCCCAAGGTTAAGTGGCATTTCGAGTTGCTCCGGTGAATTTGTGCGTGAAATAAACGCTTATGATCGCCACTGCGACGAGTGGTGCCGCCGATGACAGCAACGACAAGGCAGATACGAGCTGGGGTTGAATAGGAGGCGAAATGGGATGTTCGATCATGACAACACTCCCTTTGCCCTGACGGCGGGAGCGCAAATGGTCTCTCAGGTGCCGGTGTGCCTTGCTAGGTCCAGCAATGGAACTATGCTGAACTTAACTGGCCGACATAGCGAGTCCGAAACTGAGCGTCCGCCAACTAAAATTATGCCAATGGGGCTTACCCGTGGGCGCTTTAGTGCCGACCGACCGTCCGTTTAGGGCCAGCCCTTAGCGGACTTCAGGGCTTGACGCCCCTGCCCCGCCGGTGCCCCTTCTGACCCCCGAGGCGGACATTCGGTAGCAGCATCTCGCGCATGGGCCGATCAAGAGCACATCGCTCAGCCGCGATCCCTGCCGATGTAGCGAACCCCACGCGGCGAATCGCCGAAGCGAACTCGGAACAGGCGATTGAAATGCGAAACGTCCGAGAAACCCACCTCCAGGGCGATATCGGAAATCAGTTGCGCACCGGCGCGCGCCTCGGTCAGCAATTTGAGCGCAAGTTGCAGACGTAGCTCATTCACGTGCCCGGTGAACGACGATCCTGACAGCGCCATCAGGCGCTGCAGATAGCGAGGTGAAATGCCCTGGCAGCGAGCGGCCGTTTCGACGCTGAGCCCGGGCTCCTGAAAGTGTGTCGCGATGTAGTCGAGGACGGCACTGTGGCGCGAGGCCACGACCGCACTCGCATCGCTCTCGCCCAAGGGAGCGCACCCGCCGACTGCGAGCGCTACGAGATCACAGGTGTGAGCCATGACGACTTCACGCAGCTTGGGGGCGGCCAGAGCCCCCTCCTTGAATGCCGACTTCAGATAGGCCATGAGGAGACGAAGCGGTTCATTTCGCTGAGGGATCGGTCGCATAGCGAGGCTCTCGATGTCCGTCACGCGCTGCGCAAGCGCCTCGCGGGGCACGGCCAGACCGAATAGTATTCCGTCGACATAGGTGACGGTGGCGGGCTCCGAATGCAGAATCGAGACTGCGCCGCCGGCGCAAAGCTCGACGTCGCGGCCCCGCTGCGTCAGCTGACTTTTGCCGGGCGAGGAGACGATCAGGCCGATCGAGTCGTCACCGTCGGCAATGCTCGTCCGCAAGCGCTGGAAGCGCATTGGCGAGCCTTTCAGTGCGAGCCTGCGCAAACTGCGGATCGCCTGCAGCGTTGCGTCGACTTGAAACGGAATGTTCGCAAGAGGCTCGACATCGACGTGGACTATCCCCCGCACAAAGCTCTCGCGCCATAGTGGAAGTCGCATCCGCTCCGGATGTTCGCGCGTCGAAAATCGATGCGATACGAAATCGGCTGCGTCCGTAGACATGGGGACCTCCAGCCTTGATAAGACATTGGGTTCAAATGCAGCGAAAGGCCAGCTGTCGGTATCCGTACTTTGCAATTTGCGCACCGACCGTCCCTTGAGGTACGCAGGCCTCCAAGAAGCTACATCGCTTGTCTGCTAGTCTCGTTCACCTGTGATTGATGTTGATGTGAACTGGCTCACGTGGCGACCGGAAAATTGCGACAATCTTTGATTGCGAATATCGCGTGCAAATATCTCCTTTGAGGGGATGATTGTGATGGCTCTATTTCAAATTGCTGCCATCGGATCCTATTTGGAAATCCCTGGCAGGTTGCAAGACCAAGTCAAACTTTACAACGCTGTTCGCGACTGCTCGGGCTCATCGACCCGCGAGCAGAAGTTCTGCAGCACGAGACTATCCTCTACCGATTTCCTGTCGTGCCTTGATCGTCGCATCACCATTAAGGTCCGTCGGACACAAATTACGTCCCGGCACAGCTCCTTTTCAGCCGCCGGGTGAAATGGTCGAAATCTGTCACATGGGACGTCAACCGTGGTGATCAGGAAGGGATTCGATCATGTCCGCCATAGTCGACATGCTTTATCGCGAATACTGCCGTGCGCGTCTCATCGAAATGCGAAAGCAACTTTTGATACGGGGCGTCGGCGACATAACCTTGCAAGTGCCTTGGGAGGACGACGATCCTGCCGACCCCGGCGCTCAGAGGAGCAGCTGGGCGACCAAGGAGCCCCCATCATCCAACGGGTAGCTGGCGCGCGTTATCGACCCCATGAGTGCGAGCGCGCGCAGACAGGCCGGCAGATGGATGATCGAACTCACACCTCGACGCGATGGTTCGGCGAAACTCCGCCGGAGTTCAAAGCGGCTGGCCGCGATCTGCGTATCGACATCTGTCGCGGGATCGCGTTATGGTGGATCTTTCTCGATCACGTTCCCAATAACATCGGGAGCTGGCTGACACCGCGCAACTACGGCTTCTGCGATGCCGCCGAGATATTCATGTTCCTCTCGGGCGCGACCTGCGCACTCGCCTACGGCAGAGCACGGGAGCGCGAGGGCTGGAGCGGCATGATCGGCCGTTCGCTGCGGCGAGGATGGGACATCTATGCGGCGTTTCTGCTGCTCACGCTCGCTTGCGTCGTCCTCGTCTACCTTGCGGGCAGCGATGATCTCGCCGACGAGAGCAATACGCGAATTCTGCTCGAGCATCCGGGCGCCACGCTTGCGCACGCCGCAATCCTGCAATACCGGCCCGTCAATACCGACGTCTTGCCGGTTTTTGTGATTTTTCACGTGCTGTTTCCGCCGCTGCTGTGGCTGCTGCTGCGAGCACCGAAGGTGACGCTTGGAGCGTCCCTGTTGCTGTACGCACTCGTGCACGTTTTCGGTTGGAGTGTGCCAGCCTGGCCCAATGGCGTCTGGTTCTTTAATCCGCTGGCTTGGCAGCTTCTGATCGTGCTGGGCGCATGGTGCGTCGTTGAGGGAGGGAAATTCCGGCCATGGATGATGTCGCGCCCGGCGCTTGTTCTGGCCGTTCTCTATCTGGTTTTCGGCCTGCTCCTTGCACAGAGTTGGAGCATCAAGCCGCTGGTCCCGCAAATTTTGAAGGATCTGGTGTTTCCATTGGATAAATCGAATCTCAGTCCGATACGGCTGCTGCATTTTGTGGCTCTTGCAATTGTGGCACTGCGATTCATTCCTCAGAATTGGGGAGCGCTATCAACGCCGGCGCTGAGCTGCGCAAGGTGGTGTGGCGAGAATTCGCTGCCGATCTATTGTCTCGGCGTCCTTCTGGCGCTCGCTGGCCACCTTACGCTGCTCGACCTCTCCGAGGGGCTTGCGATGCAGATCGTGGTCAGTTTTGCTGGAGTCCTGATGATGATCGTCGCCGCGCGGCTACTGAACGCGATCAGCCTCAAGCGCGAGCGGAAGTCAGAGTGGACGCAGTTGATCGAGAAAGTTCCGCCGGTTCGCTAAAACTGTAAACTGGTAGATTGCGTGGAGCACGGCGAACGGCTCTTGGCCCTTAGCTGCTTCCCTATTCGCACACGTTGTGTCGGCTTGCGGGGTGCGAGCGGACCGAGGACGAAGATCGCCGCGACGCCGGCATGTACCCCTATGTAGACGTCCGCCGAGGACGCCGTCGCGCGGTCCCCCCAAACCCACACGCCGCGAAGGACCCGAACGACCGATTGCGGAGGGTCCGCTACCCACGAGGTCTCGCGTATCATCGCAACCTCGATGCGAACCGCGTCAGCATCGATAGCCCGACGGGAAATTCCACATCATTTTCTTGAGGTTCCACCTCCGTCTGTAATCCACTTCACACCTGAACCGCAGCTGCGGCGCGATATAATCTCTTGAGACGTCTTGGCGTCATTCGAGGCATTTACAGATTTCGTTCGGGCGGGCTCAGTCGTTCTTGCGTGGTTTGGCACCGAAACGGGAGGCCAGCATGCCAACGTCATCTCCCCTTGTGCGATGGTCGACTGAGATGCTGCCGGAGCACATGCGGTTCTCCACGTTCCGTGAAGAGTTTGCGCGGCTGAACCTCGCCTTGGACGTGATAGATCACAGCGGCGGCCGCCCGCGTATCGACGTCACTTACTTGCCGCTCGGCACGGTTGGCGTTTGTAGCATTAGCACCAGGCCGGTCGAGTTTATCCGTCACAAATACCACCTCAAGGATAGCCGTGAGCAATTCGGACTAAACATCGTCGAGGCTGGACCGGTCCAATTTGCAAATGCCGGCCAGGAACATGTCTATAATGCCGGCTCCGCTTGTTTGATTGACCGGGGAAGGCTGCTTCGAGTATTTGGGTCGCGCGGCGCCAGGGTCAAATTCGTGACCGTGCAGGCTGCCGCCCTTAGGTCTCTGGTTGCGCAGCCGGAAGATCTATCAGGTCGGCCGGTGCATCCTGGACCGGCGCTTCGGCTGCTCCACCTCTACCTGCGGTCGCTCGCATCCTTCAAAGAACCTTCGTCATCAAAACTCGCCTCCACCGTCGGCGCACATCTCCTCGATCTCGTGGCCGCGACGCTCGGACCGACCGCCGAAGCTGCAAACATCGTTGCGGAGCGTGGTGTGAAGGCAGCCAGGCTACAGGCGATCCTAGCGGAGGTCGCGAAGCGCTCCAGCGATCCCAATTTCGATCTGCACAATGTCGCTGGAGCAGTCGGTATGTCGCGGCGATACGTGCAAAAATTGCTCGAGGGGACTGGAAAGTCGTTCACCGAGCACCTTGCAGGGTGCCGGCTTGAGCGTGCCTTCGCGATGCTGACTGACCCGCGCCACCTGCATTTGGCCATCATCGATATCGCGTTTGCAGTCGGCTTTGGTGACGTTTCTCATTTCAATCGCTCGTTCCGCCGGCGCTTCGGCGAGACGCCATCAGGCGTGCGCGCCGCATCGATCGTGCGGCAGAAGTCATGCTGCGCCCCATCACAATGCGCGGGCGACGGCCGCTGAGAACGCGGACAACTCGACCTCACGGGACGGCAGAAGCGCAGACTTGGCGCTGCGTAAGGCCGCAGGAAAGCCCTGCACCACGCCAGGAGCGCGGGGCTACCTGCGTGCTCACGGACTACTGCAGCGGCGCTGATCGGCTGCAAGGGGCCGAGCAGGCCATGCAAGGGTTCCTTCACCTTGATCCAGGGATACATCCGAATGGGCTATAGCCGGAGATCGCTTCGCGCTGAAGAGTGAGACCGCCGCTGCTGGGGGCCAAACGGAGATGTCCGATGGGTGTGGCAGGCTGGCGCTTCGCGCGTGTGAAGAGAACTCTCCGCGTCCGGGTGGCCCTTGCCGGCCTGCTGGAAGAGTTGCCGTTTACCTGCCCGGTGCTGGTCGCGATCGGCTCGATGATCATGATCGCAGTCAAACTCTGCAAGGATTGGCCGCAGTGAGCCGGCCCCCGGGGCGCGCTCAATCATCTACCGAGTGATCTGCAACCTTCTCACGCCCCTCGATGTGAAGCGTGCCAGCATTGAGCCGCCGTCAGCCACCAAGAGCGACGCGAGAACGGATAATCCGGGACCGCAACTTAGTGCCCATAAGCCGTCGATCGATCAGCTGGTCGCAGTTGGAGCGCTATTCGGGCAACCCCGCTTTCCGGAGGCCCTCAATCAGCAGTTTCGAGTTTGATTGTCCGCCCCGGGCGATGTACGCGGATATCGTAAACGCGGGATCGGTCTCAAGCAGATGCGCTGCCGCCTCACGTGCTTCCGCATCACGTCCGAGGTGGGCAAATGCGGACGCGAGACAGCGGTAAGATGTCGGAAAGGAAGGGTTCTGACGTAGGGATTTTTTCCCTGCGGCGATGGCCTCGTCAAACCGACCAAGCTCGATTAAGGCAGTCCCCATCCCAGTAAACGACCGGTGTAGCAGCGGGTCTACCGGACTCATGCGAATGGCGCGTTCGAAGCTCAGGATCGCTCCCTCCGGCAGCCCGGCAACTTTTAAGACCCAGCCTCTGCAGTGCCATGCCCAAAATGAATTCGGGTTGAGGGCGACCGCCCGGTCTGCCATTTCGATCTCACTTTCACTATCGCCGACCATGAACGCCGAGATTGCGGCAGCTCTTGCTAACGTGTCGGGATCACTGTCGTCGATGCTCAATGCCAAACGAGAAAGCCGAACTGCTTCCCGGCGCTCGAATTGAGGATCGACAGCATAGCCCTGAAGGACGTTTTGCATGTGAAGGTTACCTGCCAGAGCCGCGACTGGGCCGAACCGAGGGTCCAGCTCCAAAGCACAATGCGCCAACCTGATCGCCTCGGTATTCCCTTCGCGGGTCGCTAGGTACCACTGCTGCATAGCCCGCAGAAAAAAGTCATAGGCGGTCAGGTTCTCCGGTCGCCGCCGCGCCGCCATTGCTATTTCCGTTTGAAGCAACTTTGGTTCAATGGCTGAGACAACGGCGACCGTCACGTCGTCCTGAAGCGCGAAAATATCTGTCAGATCACGCTCGAACCTGTCCGCCCAAATGTGTGCCCCTGTGATCGCGTCAATTAGTTGCCCTGTGATACGAACTTTCCCTGACGCCTTGCGCACAGAGCCTTCAAGTACGTAGCGGACGCCAAGCCTGAGCCCGACTTCCTTGGCATCGACCGCTCGCCCCTTGAAAGTAAAGCTCGAATTGCGAGCGATCACGAACAACCATTTGAACCGCGAGAGTGCGGTGATGATTTCCTCCACCATTCCGTCCGCAAAATACTCCTGTTCGGGATCGCCGCTCATGTTCTCGAACGGCAACACGGCGATGGAGGGCTTGTCCGGGAGTGGCGGGACCGCACTCAGCCTATCGATCCGCGCGCTATCCCCCCCTGCGCGTACCGCGTAAGCACGGATCGGTTTAGAAATGTTCTTGAGCTGCTGTTCGCCCCGGTCCTCGAAGCCAACGTCCAGCTTACCCTCGACCTCGCTGTGCACCTTTTCGGAAATCAGGATGCCGCCTGGATCGGCTGTCCCCTCCAGCCGGACAGCAATGTTGATCCCGTCGCCAAAAAGATCGCCGTCGGCGCCGACGATAACCTCCCCGAGATTGACCCCGATGCGTAGCTTAAGGGAGCTTCGGCCTGATGCGATGCTTTCCTGTATCTCCACCGCGCACCGCACCGCAGCCGATGGACTTGCGAACTCGGCCAACGCGCCGTCACCCGTGGTCTTGATCAGTCGCCCATTGTTGCGGGAGAGGCCAGGCTCGATGACTTCGCGCTTCAGCCACTCGAACTCGGCGTAGGTGGCTTCCTCAGCGCGTTGCATCAACGCAGAGTAACCGACGACGTCGGCAGCCAAGATCGCCGCTAGTCGTCTCTGAACCCGCTGCTCGGTCACGGCGGCCCTCCGAACGGCCAGACTAACCACGCCGCTGAGACAAGAAGCAGCCTAGCACACCGCACACCGGGAGCGGCGACGCAAAGGCGTCAGGGGCGAGGTCCTAGGAAGGCCGCACGACCGCCCGGAGCGGTAGGGCTACAGGACACCGGGAACGGACCACGGCGAGCAACATGTGAAATAGGGCCTAATAGGGCCCGGCGGGTTCGTGGCGGACCCTCAACCCTTCAACTACATTTGATAATTGTCTTCATATTCAATATCTTACAACGATCTTGACAGACCATAAAAGGCTCTTGCGGAAAGGACCACACGGTTTTGCCGTACGCGCGTTCGCGGTCGTCTCGATGCAGCGGGTGCGCGCTCCACCCATCTCGCCGCCTATGCTTCGAGGTCCAGATCCGACCTGAGCTTGTAGCCGGCACCGGCAACAGCAACGCCGCTTCTGACGACGCCGGCGCCGACGCAAGGCCGGATGGACCCGACCCCGGGCCTAGCCGGCGCAGGCAGCAATCCGAAGCGGCGCAGCTCGCTAAACCTCGAAAAGCCGTTTGACGGCGGATAGGACCTCGCTGGCGCGATTGCCGAAATCGCGAGCATAGCTAGGGAATACCGCGCCTCTGGGTGAGGCGAGAATCACCGGCAGGGAGGCATCGATTAAATGGCGCTCTTCGCCATAGAACGGGACCAAACGGAAAAGGCCCGCACCGGTCCCTCAAAGAGATGTGACGCTAGTCCGTCCGATTCCGGAAAAGTTGCGGCTGCGCCTGCACCGATCGGGCATCGACCCTGTCACGATCGTGGTTGGGACCCATCTGATCAAGCGATATCCCACGCGAGATCGCGAAGAGATCCGCATCTTGTGTTACGCGCAGACCAGTTGCAGGCCCAACGGCGTACCGTCTTCTTCGAACGTGGGTGAGCGGCCGTTACCGGCGGAACACTCTCAAGGCGCGCATCACGAAGCCCAGACGCGAGGCCGTCCGCGCTGAGAATCGTGGTCCCAAGCCGCTGATGGCTAGATCGCGCCTGAGACTGAACCGATCCTGATATGGGTCTCAAGTAGCGTCTGCGACAAACCGGCTTGATGTCGGCTACGCGTCTTCGCGATGTAGAGATGCGCCCGGTCGCTTATCCGAAACGCTGACTTGGATCCCACCGCCAGACAAGCCGGCAGACGCGCTCTAAACAGGTATCTGCCGTCCCGGCGGGAAAGGTAAGCGTGGCGAGCCATCTTCAAGACCGTGTCCAGTGTGAGGGACACAGGTCGCGCCGCTGCGATAGAATACGGTTCAATCCATTGAAATAACTGAAGAATTTCGGGAGTTGGTAGCTACCCTAGTTGTGGTAGCGGGAGAGGGACTCTCTACCAAAACCGGAAATTCTGCAGATAAATCAATTAAATCGACCGAACACGATGCGCCTGTGTCTTGTGTCGGTGATACAAAGTTGTGGCGAGAGACGCAAGCGCGCACCCTTGCTTGATGAAGAGGAGCTTGCCGTGGCGAGGTACCGGCGCTCGCTCGACTTCAGGATCTGCGATCACGCCGCAATCTCTTCTGTCCCGCTCCTACTCTCATCACGCTTTGCATTGATCAAGTTGGGCTGCTGCGCGAGCGTCGCATAGGGCGCGGTGGTGGTCTTTGAGTTCGATATTGTACGCCCAGGTCAGCTTGCCAGGACTGCGCGACATCCAAACTGACATCTAAATGAGTGAATGCAGTTCAACCAAGCCTGCAAAGTTCTCATTTCTCGGTCGGTTCCACGACAACGCAGACTAAGCCCAAAATCAAAGCTCACGAGCGCTTTGGGAGGATGCGTCTGCGAAGCCAAATTCGGGCAGCAGCTGCGACCGCGCAAGGCGCCGAATGGCAATCTTCGGCATTGACTGACCTGTTTGCTCGCGGCGTCGGGGCCGCCGTCCGGGCCAGCCAACCATCAGCCAACGGCCACGGCCACGGCCATTTGATCGACCAAAGATCACGTGAAGAGCGCTCCGAAGCCGACTTGCGGATCGCCGAGATTAAGAAGCGGAGGAAGACGGGATGAAGTTCAGGACGTTTCTCGGTGCAGCGGCCACGCAAGGAGCATCCGGGTCAAATCGCGCGCACGCTCTACCGGGCGACGCTGCTCGGCAAGCGCGGGCTGGCGCTGGCGAAATTGCGGGTACTCGAATTCACGGGCGAAGCCATCGAGAAATAGGCGATCGGGTCATCCGTACGTGATCAGCCCCGCGAAGCCTTCGTCCATGTGGTCTTGGTGGTGGCAGTGGAAGAAGGTCGGTCCGGGGTCGTCGGCAACGAAATCGACCTCGGCAGTAGAGTACCTGGGCATGCTGATCGTATCCTTGATCACCCCGGAGGTCGGCTTGTCCCCGACCTTCGTGATCTCGAACGAGTGGCGATGCAGGTGCACGGGATGCTCGTCGCCGCTGTTGTTGTTCAGCACCAGACGATACCGCTTGCCCTTGACGACGGTGAAAAGCGGATTCGTGTCCGGCCATGACTTTCCGTTGATGGTCCAGCGATTGTAGCCGCCCCTTCCGCCGGGAATCTTCTCGAATTTGAGGCCAATCGTCTCGTCCGGCGCAGCGGCCGGCACCTCGGAGTGTCCGAATGCGGTGTAATCCCAACTAGATTCCGCGGGCGCCGACCAGGTCGGCTCGCCGCTGTGGCCGGCGTATTCGACGACCACGCCCATTCCCATGTTGCGGTCCTCATCCTCCGTCGAGCCGAAGACCCAGACGCCGGGATTGTTCATCTCCACGATCACGTCGGCGCGCTCGGCGACGTCGAGTTTCAGGTTATCAACGGTCGCAGATGTCGGGACCGGATTGCCGTCCAGCGCCAGCACCTTGAAACGATGTCCGGGCAGTGCAAGCGAGATGCCCATATTGCCGCTCGCGTTGAGCACCCGGAAGAGCACGCGCTCGCCTTCGCGCACCCGGATCGGTTCTCCGTGGCCCAGCATGCGATCGCCGAGGGTCGCGGCGTGATACATGACCTCAAGTCCGTTGTCCGGCGGCGGGCCTTTTTTGATGTCCTGCATGCTGACCCAGTGACCGCCCCAATGGTGAGCGGCAAGAAGCACCTCGCGGTCATAGCTGCCGGGATCGCCGGCGGCGGGCTCCACGATGAGGAATCCGAACTCGCCCGTATAGGTGCTCTTGTTGAGATCGGTCATGGCCATCGCGTGGCTGTGGTACCAGCGGGTCCCAGCGGGTTTCGCGACGTACTCGTAGGTCAAGGATTTGCCGGGCTCGATGATCGGCGAGCCTTCTTCCGTCGACCCATCCTGCTGCGAAGGGATCATCAAGCCGTGCGAGTGGATCAAGTTAGGGTAGCCGGAATCGTTGGTGACTTCGATCCGGACGGGCTGGCCTTCCTTGACGCGCAGCGCGGGCCCGGGAACAGTCCCGTTGTAGGCGGTGGTCTTGATGACCTGTCCGGGCGCGATCTCAAGCGATGTCGGTGCAATTCTGATCTTGTGGTCGACAGTCTCCTTGGGCAGCGCCTGAGCACGAACGAGCGGGAGGGTCTTGGCGCTCATGAGCGAGAGTGCACCGGCCTGCGCGCCGCGCAGCAGAGTTCTCCGGCTGATAAGCGTTCGTCTCCGCGTGTCTCCACGTCGATCGATCTTTGTCATCGCTCTAGCCTCCTTCGGACGCCGTTGAGTATCACCGGTCGATCGGCCCGCGACAGCCAAGAGAGCAAATTCCGCCAACAAAAGAAGTTGAGTGAGGGAGTCCGTTTTGGCCGAAACGGACGAGAGAACCGCCCTTTTATCGAAATTCGATAACCGCCAGAACGACATCCGAAGATGCGGGGTGAAGGAAAAGTATGAGGGATGACGCGACCGACGGGAGCACAGGTGTCGTCTCGCCTGCTGAAGTGCTCCTGATCTTTCTCAAATTGGGGCTGACGTGTTTCGGCGGTCCGATCGCCCACATCGGTTACTTCCGCGACGAGTTCGTTCTGCGACGAAAGTGGATCGATGAGCACGCCTTCGCCGACCTCGTCGGCCTGTGCCAATTCCTGCCCGGCCCCGCCAGCAGCCAGGTCGGCTTCTCGATCGGCCTGATGCGAGCCGGCTACCTTGGTGGGCTCAATGCCGCCGTGGTCGGCGTGCAGGTGCTGCACTTTACGAGCCGGTCTGGACCACGACCGTGCACACGGGGAAGGATTTTGGCATTGCGCTTGTCGGCTTCGTCTTGCTGGTCGCCTGGCGCGCCCCTCCGCTGGTCGTGGTCGCCTTCAGCGCCGTTGCTGGAGTTCTAGCGGCGCTAATCTGACTTCGGGCTGCGGGCGTGACCCACGGCTAACCACGGCGTTTCACTCCTGCGATGTCAGCAAGTGGCCGATTGTGTTGCAAAAGTCGTTTTGCAGGAGACGTCAAAAATTCTGAGGGCCGCTGGCGCGTTCTTCGTGTAATGATCTGAGGGACCTCGTCGCCTTGCGCCAAATTCATGGGCGACTTCGGTAGCGCGACCGAGGCTATGTGAATCGTCGACCTCTTTGCGCTTCAGGTTTTCGCTAAAAATTTGGACCGCTGCAACTTTCGACTTTTGCAACAGTATCGGCCCATCAGGGAAGTGGCGGCACGTCCCAATGAGGTCCGCTCCGAAAGGCATTGTGGACTCGATTTGCTCAAGTTGAGTTCTTCGCATTTTAACCCAGAGCGGACTTTGCCGAGGGCCCTTGCAGACCCCCGACACAGAACTTCTTGAGCGACCTTCCGGAGGACCGGCGGCTTCCACGATCCATCGAGGATGCCCTCCTTCCCCCAGTAGGAGCGAAGATAGAGCGAGAAACGTCCGCCTGGCGCGGGCAGCCAGTTCGATTCCTTGTCTCCACCCGGCGACTTCGCGCCGGCGTACAGCGAGAGCGACCCGTCGGCATTGCGCTTCAGGTTCTTGTTCTTGGTGCCGAGCGAGTAGCGCTTGAGGTCGTTAGGGTTGAAGAGGTGCTTGTCGTTGTACAAGGTCAAAGACCAGGAGCCACTATTGCAGAACACGACGCTTGAGACTCGAAGTCGCGGTCCCGGATGGTCCGGGCTGCCCATTCCACAGCCGTGTCCCACATCGAGCGTCACCCTTGCTCGGCCCGAGACGAGCGTTTCAATGCGACATTATCACCCAGCAGGGTGGCCGCCCGATGATAGTCTTGGTCGCGCCGCCCCAAACCCATTCGCTCAACCGATAATGACCGTAGGCCCCCATGACCAAGAGATCGGCGCCTCTAACTTTGACCTCCGCCTCGAGTATCTTCCCGACGGAACTGCCATCAATCCGCACCGTTTCGAAGCTTGCGCTAATGCCATGTTCAGCCAGATGGCGGACCACTGCCGCACCCGACTGCTGCTCCGCCAGGGTGTTGCCGTCGGTCGCTGTGATGATCTGCACATCGCGAGCACGGCGCAGCATCGACAGGGCATCGCCAACGACTCTTGCAGCCGGCGCGCTATGGTCCCAGGCAACGATCACCCGGTCGAAGTTGACAGGCAGCTCGGCGGCGAGTTCTTCCGGGCACAACAGAATCGGTCGACCTGATTGAAAAATCAATCCCTCGATGACCTTTTCCGCTCGGTCATCGTCCGGCTTGACCGGAACAATCGACAAATCCTTCGGGCGTGCGCATAGCGCAAGGTGTTTCGGGGCATCCCCCACTCTCAAATGCGCAACCCTCTGTACGTTGCGTACCCCGACCTCGGAGACGGCGGCATCGAACGCTTTCAATAAGCCTTGCGCATCCGTAGTGCTTCTGACCTCGTCGGGGAAATCGGCCGAGATCATGACTTGCGGCCGAACAGAGACATCCTCTTCGACAGCCAGCGCAGTGATCTCGGCGTCGAAACTCGCCGCCACATCAACGCATTTCGCGATCGCTGCAGTTAATCTTGGGCTTGGGTTCCCAATGAGCGGCAAAAGCATATCCTTGATAGCCATCAACGCTTCTCCGAGAATGGCCCTATTCTAGCTGATCCCAATGTCGCCGATTTGACGCAGGTCAACCCTTGCCCGACTTCGGGTATATGGTCGCCTGCGGCGAAGTCTATCCCAGCAATCGGCGCGATTCTTGAGCGCCGCCTACACCGCCTCGCTATCGCTGCTCACGCGTTAATAGCAGTCATCGTGAAGCGCCTGCGGAAATCACTTGTTGCGCCTTCCTAGCGAACGCCGCAAACTGTCTCCGTAGACCGCGAGACGCGACGGCACGGTGCAAGCGGGCCACAACGGGAATGCGACATGTACGCGATGGTTCTCTCCGCGCGCGGCGCGCCGTTGACGTTCCAAGAGCGACCTGACCCGATCCCGGGCCCTGGCGAGGTCCGCGTCAGAGTCAGCGCGTGCGGTGTGTGCAGGACTGACCTGCACGTGGTCGATGGCGAGTTATCCGGCATTCGCTATCCAATCATCCCCGGGCACGAAGTCGTCGGCCGCATCGAAGCACTGGGAGCAAGCGTCAACGAGCTAGAACTAGGCATGCGGGTGGGCGTTCCCTGGCTCGGCTTCACCTGCGGCGAGTGCGCGTACTGCGGCGCCGACAAGGAAAATCTCTGCGATCGTCCGAAATTTACCGGCTACACGCGCGACGGCGGCTTTGCCAGCCACCTCATCGCCGACGCCAGATACTGCTTTCCGCTCGGCGAGCGCGGCGAAGACGCCGCGCTTTCACCTCTCCTTTGCGCCGGTCTGATCGGCTGGCGATCCCTGGCGATGGCCGGCGACGGCAAGACGCTCGGCATCTATGGCTTCGGTGCTGCCGGCCATATCGTGGCGCAGGTCGCTCGTGGGCAAGGGCGGAAGGTCTATGCCTTCACCCGCGGTGGCGACCAGGAAGCACAGGAGCTCGCGCTTTCGCTCGGCGCAGACTGGGCCGGCGGCTCTGGGGATACCCCGCCCACCGAGCTCGATGCCGCGATCATATACGCACCGGTCGGACCATTGGTGCCGCTGGCCCTGCGCGCGGTGCGCAAGGGCGGGCGTGTCGTCTGCGCCGGCATTCACATGTCCGACATTCCGTCGTTTCCCTACCATATCCTCTGGGGTGAACGGCAGATCATATCGGTGGCAAACCTGACCCGAAAGGACGGCATCGATTTTCTCGCCGCCGCGGCGAGGATCGACATTCAAACACACACGACCGTATTCCCGCTCAGTCAGGCCAACGAGGCGCTCGCCCGTCTGAGGGACGGCAAGCTCGTTGGTGCAGCCGTGTTGTGTCCATGACCGCCGCGTCTACTGCTCGAGCACGTAGGAGCCCGGCGCATCGCCCAAGGGCGCGCCTTTTTCTGTCGCACCTGGCAAGGGGGCCGGAACAGGTTGACCGGAATGGGCGGTAAGAAATCGCGTCCACTCGGTCCACCATGATCCTTCGTGAGATGGCGCACGCTGGATCCATTCGTCCGGGCCGAGATAGAGATCATGCGCTTTCTTGGTGAGCACCTGATAGCTGCGTCCCTCTTCGCCTAGCGGCGCGACAATGCCGGCATTGTGTCCGCCACTGGTTAGGACATAAGTGATGTCGGCATCGGCAAGGAAATTGATCTTGTACGTCGATTTCCAGGGCGCGACATGGTCGCGTAACGTGCCGACGACAAACATCGGCATATGAATATCCGAGAGAGCGACCGGCCTGCCGTTGACCTGATAACGCCCCTCGGCAAGATCATTGTTGAGGAACAGCCGCCGCAGATAGTCCGAATGCATTTGATAGGGCATACGCGTGGCATCGGCATTCCACGACATCAGCTCGCTCGGTGCGGCGCGCTCTCCGACCAGATAGTCCCGCACAACTCGCGACCAGAGTAGGTCGTTGGTCCGCAACATCTGAAATGCACCGGCCATCTGTGCCGTCCCGAGCAACCCCTGCCGCCACATCATATCCTCCAGGAACGCGACCTGGCTTTCGTTGATGAACAGGGTCAGCTCGCCGGCTTCCGTGAAATCGGTTTGCGCCGCGAGCAATGTCACGGTTCGCAGGCAGTCGGGGCGCTCGCGAGCCAGCCTGGCCGCCGCGATCGACAACAGCGTGCCGCCGAGGCAATAGCCCGCGGCGTGGATGGCTTGCCCAGGCCGAATCGAGTCGATGGCAGTGATCGCGGCATCCACCCCGAGTTCGCGATAGTCTTCGAGACTGAGATTGCGATACTCAGATGTTGGGTTCTTCCATGAGATTATGAAGACGGTGAAGCCGCTTTCAATTAGGTAGCGGACCAGAGAATTACGCGGCGACAGGTCGAGAATGTAGTACTTCATGATCCAGGCAGGCACGATCAGAACGGGTTCGGGCCGCGCAGTCGGCGTCGTCGGAGAATACTGGATGAGTTCGATCAGCTCGTTGCGATAGACGACTTTGCCGGGTGTGATCGCAACGTCCTTACCCACCACGCAAGTCTGATCGCTCCTCAGCCTCGCACCAGCGAGCAGAGCCCGCCAATCCTCGACAAAGTTGTGCAGGCCGTAGACGAAATTGCCGCCGCCCGTCTCCATGATCTTGCGCAGAACCTCTGGATTACTGATGGCAAAATTGGTCGGGGCCACCGTGTCCAGGCATTGACGAAGCGCGAAGTCGACGATCGCTGCGTTCGAATGGGCTAGTCCGTGAATGCCAGTTGTCGTCGAATGCCACCATTGTTCGGTCAGCAGGAAAGCCTGGGCTAAGAAATTGAAGGATGGCAGCTCCCAATCCGTACCCGTGAAACGGCGATCGTTCTCCGGCGGCTTGATCACGGACCAAGCCTTGAACGTTGCATGTCTCGGCACCATGGCGTCGACAAAATCAAATGCGTTCTGGATTGCGCGACCGGCAAGACTGGCCTGCTTTCCGGGCGAGGCCAGCAGATGCAATTGCCAGTCGGCAAAGGCCAGAGCCAGCGCAGCCGGCGAGAGGCCGCCAGTAAAGCGCACCAGCGTTGCGTGAAAGGATCGGTCGATGGCATCAACGGCGGTATCGGAGCTCGACGGCTGCTCTGGCGCCGGTCTGTCATTGATCGGGGGCGCCAAGGGGACCTGATCAGAATTGGAAGCCGTGGGAATGCGGCCGGCGGATGCTGGAAGCGACATGGTGAACTCCTTTGGCGCGACCAGCCTACCAATATCGACCGCTGCCGGATTGAGCTGCATCAACCCGGAGATTGGACTGCCGCTCACCTTCGCTTGGCCCAGGCAGCAACAGACCGGCGAGCCTATCGATGATCGAGCAGCCTAGCGTGGCCAAGGGTTTGGCAGCTGCCGAGTTCTGGCAAACGCCAAAGGACGTCCTCTACGGCGCGCTCGGCTCCGGTCCGGACGGTCTATCGCAGGCCGAAGCAGACCAGCGCCCCGCTGGTTCAAGTTCGTAAGCCTCAAGTGAGCGGCTCGTGCGAATTGGGAGCGTTGACATCGGCGACCAACCCCACGCTCAAACCATATACTGTCCGCCATTGATCGAGAGCGTCGATCCGGTGATGAAGCCCGCCTCATCCGCCGCCAGGAACACGACGGCGCGCGCGACCTCTTCGGGTCGGCCAAGACGGCCGACAGGAATCTGCGGCAAGATATTCTTTTCCAGAACATCCTGCGGCACCGCGTCCAGCATCTCGGTACGAATATAGCCGGGGCAAATGGCATTGACCGTGATTCCGAACCGCGCCGTCTCCAGCGCCAGTGCCTTGGTAAACCCAAGCTCGCCGGCTTTGGCCGCGGAGTAGTTGGTCTGTCCGAACTGGCCCTTCTGCCCGTTGATCGAAGAAATGTTGATGATCCGGCCATATTTTCGTGCGCGCATGCCCTCGATCACCTGCCGGCACATGTTGAACATGCCGTCGAGATTGGTGCGGATCACGGCCTCCCACTGCGGCCGGGTCATCTTGTGAAGCGCCGCATCGCGAACGATGCCGGCATTGTTGACCAGGATGTCAATCGGCCCGAGCGAGGCCTCAACGGACCTCACCCCGGCAGCACAACCATCGAAATCGCCGATGTCCCATTGATAGGATGAGATGCCCGTTCGGCTCGCGAAGGCTTTGGCCGCCTCGGTGTTTCCAGCGTGGGTCGCCGCCACCAGGTAACCCGCACTCTGGAGCGCTTGCGATACGGCGGCACCAATCCCCCTCGTCCCGCCAGTCACCAATGCCACCCGCACCATGTCAAAAAGCTCCCATGTCGTAACAAACACATATCCGGCGCGCCTGCCGCCGCTTTGACGTGCGTCAAGGTACCCAATGGCGACACGTGCTGTTCTTAAACGTCCAGACCGGAGCGGGAGGCACGCATGTTTAGAGACCTACTGGTGCACATTCCGACGGAGCGCTCGCCGCAGCCCGCCATCGACGCTTCCGTTTCCCTAGCGATGACTACAGGCGCACAGCTGGATGCAATTGCGACCGGATACACGTCGACGATCGTACCATTTGTTGCGGAAGGCGGTGCGGCCATCGCATCGTCTCTGCAATTCGAGTACGAACGTGCTCTGGAACGGGCCGACGCCGCATTGCGCATTTTCGAGGTCGAGGCGAAGAACGCGAAGATCGCCTATGGGATATACGCACTGAGCGACTCTGTCGCCGAGACCATTTCGAGGGTTGGTGCGGCGGCTCGCCTCCACGATTTGACGGTCGTGTCACAAGGGAATCCGGACGTCGAAACGTTCGACAACCGGGTCCCACAGGAGCTTCTCTTGCAGGCGGGCGGGCCGGTGCTGTTCATCCCTTACACTTTCCGTGGCGCGTTTAAAGCGTCACGCATCGGCATCTGCTGGGATGGCAGTCGCCTCGCCGCTCGCGCGTTGCGGGACGCGATGCCATTCATCACCGAAGCAGATGCCCTGACGACCATCAGCCTCAACGCGTCCGAGGTTCCGGCCGACGCATCGCCCGAACGGCTCGCGAGACACCTTGCGCGGAAGGGCCTGCCGACGAAAGTCATTTCGCTTCAATCCGACCGTGGCAATCTGCAGTCGAGCATCCTGTCGATCGCTGCGGATGAAGGCCTCGACCTCCTGGTTATGGGTGGCTACGGGCATTCTCGGCTTCAGGAAACGGTGTTCGGCGGCGTTACGCGGGAGATGTTCCGGAGTATGACCCTTCCTGTCCTAATGTCGCACTGATGGAGCACGACGTGAGGACACTTCGCCGAACTGAACTCGCCATAACAGGCGCCATTCTCGCCGCGGCTTTGCTTCTCTTCGCAGGCCCCACTATGGCGTCGAGCATCGAGCAAGGACGGCGGCTCGCACTGCTGTATTGTGCAAAGTGCCACTCCACCGACAGGGTCAGTCCCAGCCCACTAAAGATCGCTCCTCCGTTCAGGACGCTACACGAACGATATCCGATCGAGATGCTGCAAGAGGCACTGGCCGAGGGCATCGTCACTGGGCATCCGGCGATGCCGGAGTTTCGTTTCGATTCGGACCAGGTTGGCGATTTTATGGCCTTCCTGAAGACGCTGGAGCAATGAGGGCTCGATTTCTGGAGAATGGCTGGATGACTCT
Source organism: Bradyrhizobium sp. Pa8 (assembly GCF_052588265.1). NCBI lineage: Bacteria > Pseudomonadati > Pseudomonadota > Alphaproteobacteria > Hyphomicrobiales > Nitrobacteraceae > Bradyrhizobium > Bradyrhizobium sp. Pa8. The sequence continues at coordinate 7,140,114 of NZ_CP176767.1, forward strand.
ACGGAATCTCTGCGCGGCTTTTGCCATCTCGGCGTTGGCGGGCACAGCCGCAACTGCCCAATCGGACTTCCAGCCTTCCACAACCGTAAGGCAGTATGCGCCTCGTCTGGTCGAACTCATGAGTTCGGCGCAGCTTCAGCATCTGAAATTGTGGTTTGCAGGCAAGTCGAAGAACTGGGAGCTCGCCGCGTATGAACTGCGCCAGTTGACGGATAGTCTTACCCAAGCTGCCATACTCTACCCGGGCATTCCCGTGAGCAACGTGACCACGATGGAAGAACCGCTGCTCTCAATAGCAGACGCGATAGAAACGAGAGACGGCCGCAAGTTCGCTGCTTCCATGCGCGGACTGACGGACGGCTGTAATGCCTGCCATACCTCGCTGGGGCGCAGCTTCATCGCAATGGCAATACCGACAGACCAGGAGCCACCTGCCAATCAGATATTCTCTCCATCGAGGAAAGCGCAGAACAATTGACGCAGCGCAGTCCTTTGCGATCGAGCAACTCGATCCTTCGCTGTGTCGGCCCGTCGAAGACCAGCAATTGTTCATCTCTGAGGATCGAAAGAGTGCGTGAAACGGTCAGCCGTTCGTCCATTTCGAGGAGGAGTGCGGCCACCCTTTCCGGCGCCCTCTTTCGGCCGAGAAGAAGCATATGGCTCTCGGCGTGCTCGGGGTTTCGCGTGACGAGACTGAGAAGGCTTCCTGCCCCCAGCCTGCGATCATCGGCGGACCTACGTTTCAAGATTTCATAATCAGGATGCCGCACCAGTGCCCTGGGCAGATTGCGCTAGGAACACTCCGCGTGGAACTTTGCGCTGCCGACTACAAAGGGCGTCTCGGCCCTCAGCCTCACGTTGACCAGGATCAAGCTGGGCCAAGCGCAGTCGTACACACTGGTCTCGGATCGGCAGAAAATCTGAGGCATTCAAATGGCGCACAAACAAGTCCTGTTTCACTCAGCAGCCCGTGAAAAAGTCCTGCGCGGCGCATCCCTGCTCGCAGACGCCGTGCGCGTAACCCTGGGCCCGAAGTCAAAGTCCGTTCTGATTCAGAAGGGGTGGGGGGCGCCTATCGTCTGCAATGATGGCGTCACCATTGCCAAGGAATTCGACCTCAAGGATGCCGAAGAGAACCTGGGTGCTCAGGTGTTGCGGCAGGCAGCAGAGAAGACCGGAGACGTCGTCGGCGACGGTACCAGCACTTCAACCATCCTTGCTCACGCCATCCTTTCGGACGGAGTTCGAAATGTCGTCGCCGGCGCCAGCGCGATCGACCTCAAGCGCGGGCTCGATCGTGGGACCCGGGCCGCCATCGCGGCTTTGCACGCCATGGCGAAGCCGGTGAAGACCAGAGCGGAGAAAGTACAGGTCGCCACGATTTCGGCGCACAACGATGTGTCCATTGGTGAATTGGTGGCAGATGCGATCGAAAAGGTCGGCGGCGACGGCGTCATCTCGGTCGAGGAGTCCAAGACGACCGAGACTCTCCTGGACGTCGTCGAAGGCATGAAATTCGACCGCGGCTTCCTGTCGCCCTATTTCGTCACGGATGCCGACCGGATGGAAGCTGTGTTGGAGGATCCACACGTCCTGCTCTGCGATCAAAAGATCGGAGCGCTACGCGATCTGGTCCCCCTGCTCGAGCAGGTCGCCAAAAGCGGCCGGTCGCTTCTGATCATCGCCGAGGACATCGAGGGCGAAGCCCTGGCCACCCTCATCGTCAATCAACTTCGGGGCGTACTCAAGGCCTGCGCGGTCAAGGCACCCGGCTTTGGCGATCGACGCAAGGCCATGCTGGAGGACATTGCCATACTGACCGGCGCGCAAGTGATCTCCGAGGAGATCGGCATGAAACTGGAAAGCGCTGCCCTGCAACAGCTCGGTCGCGCCGCGCGCGTGGTCTCCGACAAGGAGAATACAACCCTGATCGGCAGTGGTGGCGATCGTGCCCGCATCGATGCGCGGCTCGCCCAAATCCGCGTCGAAATCGAAAAGACGACCAGCGACTACGATCGCGAGAAGCTCGAGGAGCGCCTCGCCAAGCTATCGGGCGGCGTTGCCGTGATCCGGGTGGGAGCACCGACCGAAGCAGAGATGAAAACGAAAAAGGAGGCGCTGGACGACGCGATCAGCTCGACGAAAGCTGCGGTCGCGGAAGGCATCGTGCCGGGCGGCGGCCTTGCGCTGCTTCGGGCCGTCGAGGCTGTGGCCAAGGAAGAGGCCACGTGCGAGGGCGACGAACGGACGGGCGTACAGATCCTGAGGCGCGCACTCGAAGCCCCCGCACGTCAAATTGCCGAGAACTCCGCGACCGACGGGGGCGTCGTGGTTGCACGGATGCTTGGCAGCGAGGGCAATTTCGGCTTCGATGCCGCCCGGAAGGTCTATGTCGACCTCGTGGAGGCCGGCATCGTCGACCCGGTGAAGGTCGTACGGACCGCGCTTGAAAACGCGGTTTCCGTCGCAAGCGTGCTTCTTTTGACGGAAGCGACGATGACGGAAATTCCGGAACCGAAACGCGAGCGGTTGCCTGAGCCCGACATGGCGATGTAGTTGCGGCACGTCCCTGCCGCAAACTCCAGCATCGGGATCATTTGTCACAGGATGTGACGATGCCTTATCGTTCAAACGAAGATCTTCCCGCCGGAGTACGACACCACTTGCCCCCTCATGGCCTGGACATCTATCGGGAAGTGTTCAACCACTCCTTTGCCTCGCATGTCGGGGACCTCCGGCAGGAAGAGATCGCACACCGAACGGCCTGGGCCGCCGTGAAGCGCTCCTACGTGAAACTTGGCGACCAATGGGCGCCGAGGGACCGGATGCATGACCGACGCATATGATCTCGACCGTTGGTCGAGAAATGTCTGTCTCGCTGCCGCATTTTGCTCCGTCGGAAGGGCGCTGATCGCCGAGCTCGCGCCACGTTGAACGAGGCCTCACTCACCACCTTTTTTCCAGTGAATCTAAACGCGAGTGTAACCCGGGCAGCTCGAAACACCTTTGCGGCGCGGCTCGCGAACTTGAGCGAAATCAACCTCCGTCCGATGGCCGTGCTTATGCTTCATGGCGACCGGGATGGTCAAACCTCGAAGGAGAAATCATCATGGCAACCGAGACAAGATTACCTGTCACGAAACCGTCCAGCGCGCCCGTTGCCGGCAGCGAGACATGGCGGCCGTTTCAAGCACTGAGAAGCGAAATCGATCAGATCTTCGACGATTTCGGCAGCGGCTTCTGGAATCGGCCGTTCCGATCGCTCGCACGGCTCGAACGCGACCTCTCCAAGTCGATCTCTGCGCCGGCCGTCGACGTCGCCGAAAGCGACAAGGCCTACGAGATCACGGCGGAGCTGCCTGGCCTCGACGAAAAGAACATCAACATTACGGTCGCAAACGGCGCTCTCACCATCAAGGGCGAGAAGCGGGAAGAGACCGAGCAAAAGAAGAAGGACTACTACGTCTCCGAGCGCCGCTACGGCACCTTCGAGCGCTATTTTACGCTGCCGGACGGGGTCGACGCCGACAAGATCGAGGCGACCTTCAAGAACGGCGTGCTCAAGGTCACGCTTCCGAAGACCGAGGCGGCGCAGAAGCCGGCCAAGACGATCAACGTGAGGGCCGCCTGAGGGCCTCACCGGAGCGAGGCTGCCCCCAGCCGCAGCCTCGCCCCTATCATGGAAGTCAGAGCATTGTCGACCTTGGAGGGCGTATCATGCGCGCACATCATGTCATGACTAAAGACGTCGTCGCCGTGACGCCGCACACCACGATCGAAGAAGCTGCCAAGATCATGCTTCGGATGCGCATCAGCGGTCTGCCCGTCATCGATGATGCCGGCAAACTCGTTGGCGTCGTCTCGGAAAGCGACTTCCTTCGCCGCAGCGAGATCGGCACCGCTCGCAAGCACGCCGGCTGGCTGAAGTTCTTCATGGGACCGGCACGAGCGGCCACCGAATTCATTCACGAGCGCGGCCGCAAGGTCGAAGATGTCATGACGCGGCACGTTATCACGGTGCAGGAAGAGACCTCGCTCGCCGAGCTGGTCGACCTGATGGAAAAGCACGACATCAAACGTGTTCCGGTAATGCGGAGCAAGGCGCCGGTCGGAATCGTCACGAGGACGAATCTGTTGCAAGCAATGGCGAGCCTCGCGCATGAAATCCCCGACCCGACTGCCGATGACGAGCACATTCGCGAGCGCATCACGCGTGCGGTCAACGCGGCTGACTGGCGCCCAATCGGATTTGAGGTGAGCGTCCGCCGAGGTGTCGTGCATCTGCACGGGCTCATCACCACCGATCAGGCCCGGCGGGCAACGATCGTTGCCGCCGAGAACACCAATGGCGTCAAGGAGGTTCACGACCACCTCCGCCACACCTACTCGGAATATTTGGCCGAGTCGGAGAAAGACATGAAGGCTGCGGGCTAGTCTGCTCGCGGATCGAGGTCGCCATGCTCGGATGGATCGTTCGGATTCTATTTGTCATAGCAGCGCCGATCACGGCGCTGTTCGTAGCGCGTGGTGACGCGCTGAACTTCGGCTTGATTCAGACCTTTGTTGCAGTGCTCCTTGTCACAGGCCTGGTCGGGCTGGCTGCGGCCTATTCCGGGCGCAGCCGACGCGCCCCTCGCTGAACATGCATACGTCCGGATCGGAATTCGGATCGCCGACGGGCCGAGGACGATGACCGCGGCAAGATCTTGATCCTATTGGGCGGACACAAAAAGCCTCGTGATCGCGTCGACCGGTGCTGCAAAAGCGAAACCACCTATTCGAGCGACGATCACTCCGATCAGCTTGCCCTTTATATTCACCAGCGCGCCTCCCGAGCTCCCCTGGCCCACAAGCACATCTGATTGGATCAGATCGCTATTGGCGATGCCTGGGCACGAACGATGCAACGCTGAAACAATGCCAAATGTCACGCTCTGTCCCCAATCCTGGGGATCGCCGATCGCCAGGACGGGCTCTCCCACCTCAAGCGCGCCAGGTTTCTCCAAAGCCAGTACACGAAGGTTATCGGCGGCGATTCGCAGTAGCGCAACGTCATCTCGCTCGGATCGGGCCAGCAGAACGGCGTTCAGGGCTCGCCCATCCTGGAGCAATGCTTTTACGACCGTTGCGTTTGCAACCAGGTGATCTGCGGTGACGATCAGCCCTGTCAGGGCATCCACGATTACGCCCGCTCCCTGCAACTCTCGAGGTGTAGGAGGATCTGGAAATCCAGCTTCCGGATCGAATATTCGTGGCTCTGACGGCAGGCCCCAGCTTCGTATCCCCACCACAGCCGGCGAGACGCGTTTCACGAGGGGAGCAAGGCTTCTCGTCGAGTAAGTCTCTTCTTGTTCTCTATAGAGACCGTCGCCCCAACAGGCACTGGACCCGAGGACAAGCGTCAGACTCCACACCGAGAGGCCTATCCATCTCAGACATCGGCAAAACATACTGTGTGACATAGGGCACCGCCCCCGGCGATCAGAGTACGTTACCTGAAGAGACTAACGACCTGGATTGGGAGCGATTTGAGGATTCTCAAATTGCTTCGCTCTGCTCGCAGATTTCCGGGTGGATGTTGGATGGCCACGGGCTGCACCACCTTTTTCCGGCCTAAGGATACTTCCTTAGGTGAAGCCCCCAAATTTCAGCCGCACGGTGGATGCTTTAGAAGGGCTTCGCAGGCACGCATTTGGCTCGATGACGAGCGGCCTGCAATGAACCATTCGATCTGCACCGTGGATAAGGCAACGCACCTGAAGGTGGTCGTCTCCGTGCTGCTCGCCAGCATCGCCATTGTAGCGACCGCACTGACCGCCCGCCTGACTCATCCGGAAATGAATGCGAAGGCGACGACTCAGACGGTCTACGAGGCTCGTTCAGCCCATGCTCTTACCGAGGTCGCGCGACGCGAGAGGCACCCGATTTAGATCGGCTGTTGGAGGATCGTGAGATGACCGCCGAAGCGATCAAGGCGTTGATGATATTGGCGCTGTATAGCGTGCTCGAAATCACGCTCTTTTATTCGTCGATTGGCGATTTTCGCAAACGTCTGGTTCGCCCGCGCAACCGAACCGCCACCGCCGAACTTGCCGGTCGAACACAGGAGGACCAGGGCGCGCACTCATAAATGCATCGTTCACCTCCGAGGTGATGCATACGTTCTACGACGCACTGGGTATTTCGACGTTGCGACCTTCGCCCATTGTCCAATCACGTCAGGCCAAGGTTGCGAACCAGCATATAGATCGCCACCGCGAATATGAGCGCCGCGAACACGGTGTTCAACGTACCTTTGCGCTCGGCGAGGGAGCTGGCCGAGCGGGCGCCAAAGAGCCCCCCGAGAACTCCGCCGCAGACAAACAACGCGGCAAGATACCAATCGACGAGGCCGGACAGGGCGTAGTTGGCCGCCGTCGTCAGCCCAAAGGCGGTCACCGCCACGAGAGAGGAGCCAACCGCGTAGAGGATCGGCATGCCGGTGGCAGCGATGAGTGCCGGCACGATCAGGAAGCCGCCGCCGATCCCGAAGAAGCCGGACAAAGCTCCCGTGATGAGCCCTGAGGCGAGAAGCCTCGGCAGGTTCTCGCGGTTGAGCCGGACCGATGGCTCACCCATGCCGGAGCGGCCCTTCAGCATCAGCGCGCCCACGACCATCATGACGGTGGCGAACAGCGCGAGCAACTTCTGGCCCTCGACGATCTTGCCGAGGGTAGAGCCGAGGAAGGCGCCGGCCACGCCTGCGACTGCGAATACGGAGGCGCAGCGCCACTTCACGTTGCCGGCGCGGGCGTGGTTGACGAGGTTCGCGGCAGCGTTCGCCGCGACGGCGATCGCGCTGGTGCCGATCGCCACATGCGGATCCGACACGCCGACCAGATAGACGAGGAGCGGCACGGCCAAAATCGAGCCGCCGCCTCCAACCAGCCCCAGCGAAAATCCGACCAACGAGCCAGAGACGAGGCCGAGCGCGCCTTGGGTCAGCGCCAGCATAGTGGGCTACTCCTCATTTCAAACCGCTGTCATCCGGCCCGTGTGGGCGAGCCGTAGACGCTGCGGTTCCAAGGCGCGCGCATGAGAATGCGGGCCATGCCGCAAAAGCCGGTGAGGCCGGCCGTGAGCAGCCCGGCGCCGACGAAGGCCGGCACCGCGAAGAACCAGGGCGACACGAAGAGCCCGAGCAGCGTGCCCACGACAGCAAGACTGCCGGCCCCAATCTGTACCTGGCGCTGAAGCTCCAGCGGTTGGCGCCGGTCGTTCACGACCGGCAGGCCCGCCTTGCGCCAGGCGTCGAGTCCGCCTTCGACGATAAAAGCTTCGCAGGTTTCGCCAAGCTTCGCCGCGAGCCGGGGCGCGTTGGCCTGAGTGCGCGCGCCGCTTTTGCAGTGAAAGATGACCGGCCTGCCCTGATGCAAGGCGACATCTGCCTCGTCGAGCTTCGACAAGGGAAAGTGCCGCGCGCCCGGGATCTTTTCGCGGGCGTGCTCATCGGCTTCGCGGATGTCGATCAGGACGGCGCCGCTGTCGAGAAGGCGACGCGCCTCGGCTGGCTTGATTGTGGGTAGTGACATGATTAGCTCCTCTACTTTCCTGAATTAGTTCTTCGCCTTGGTGGGCTTGCAAAACAGCCTGTGCAGCGTGGCAAAGAGTTGCTCGATGCGCGGATCGGCGATGCGGTACCAGAGCGTCTGGCTTTCGCGCCGAAACGCGACGAGGCCCTCCTCGCGCATCCTCGCGAGGTGCTGCGACAGTGCCGATTGCGATAGCCCTACGGCTTCCGCGAGCGCACTCACGTTGCTCTCGCCACATTCGACGAGCTGGCACAGGATCATCAGCCGACGCTCGTTGGCGAGCGCGCGCAAAATGCCGGCGACCTCGACCGCCTGCTTTTCGAAAGTCTCCAGATCGAAGGCCCGGGAGGCCATTGGCCGCTACCTTATTTAAGGTATTGCTAATTTAGATATTGCTAATATATTTGTCAAGAGCAGCGGAACAGGTGACATCCAGGAGGTTCAAGCCATGTCAGGACAACCGATCATCCGAGCGTTCTTCGACGAGCCGACCAACACGGTGAGCTATCTGGTTGCCGATCCGGCGACCAAGAGAGCCGCCATCATCGACCCGGTATTCGACTACGACCACAGTTCGGGTGAGGTGGACACGCGCTCGGTCGAGTCCATGCTGAAGACCGCCGAAGAGGCGGGCTACACGATCGAATGGGTGCTCGAGACGCATGCCCATGCCGACCACCTCTCGGGCGCCCCTTTCATCAAGGCGAAGACCGGCGCCAAAATCGGCATCGGCGAGCACATCAAGGACGTGCAGCGCATCTTCCGGCCAATATTCAACGCCACGGACCTGAAGACCGACGGCAGCGACTTCGACCGGCTCTTCCGGGACGGCGAGCGCTTCAAGATCGGCGAACTCGACGTGGAGGTGATCTATACGCCGGGGCACACGCCTGCCGACGTCTCTTACAAGATCGAGGATGCCGTGTTCGTCGGCGACACCCTGTTCATGCCGGACTACGGCACGGCTCGGGCCGATTTCCCCGGTGGCGACGCGCACAAGCTCTATCGATCGATCCAGCGGCTCCTGGCGCTGCCGCAAGAGACGCGGCTTTTCATGTGTCACGACTACAAGGCTCCCGGCCGCGACATCTACGCCTGGGAGACGACGGTGCGCGAAGAGCACGAGAAGAACGTCCAGGTCAAGGAGGGCGTCACGGAGGATGAGTTTGTGGCCATGCGCAAGGCGCGCGACGCCAAGCTCTCGGCGCCGCGGTTGCTGCTGCCCTCCATCCAGGTGAACATCCGCGCCGGCAAATTCCCACCGGCGGAAGCCAACGGCGTACGCTATCTCAGTATTCCCGTTACGCTGAAGGGAGGAGCGGAGACCTGCGTTTAAGCGCAGGCCAGCCGCTATCGTCTGAAACTCTCATTGCGACGCCTCTTTCGCTCTAGTCGTCGACGGACGTGCGCGAAAGAAGGATGTCGTCTTGTGGCCCCAAAAATGGCGGTGGAGCAAGATTGGCGGAAACATGATCGCTGCTCCGCTCGCGATCGCACGTTAGGCCGCATCCGATGCCTTCAATTTGACGCGGATCAATGCGGATACATTGCCAATCGAACCGCTCGAACGTCGCCGCGATGGCGCAAGGGGTTACAGCGGTCGTGGTCCGGCGTAGACGGCTCCGTCTACAGCGACACGAAATCGCCTCCGCCGTAGTCGTCCTCCGGGTCGGGATCGACGGCTGGAGACAAAGGCGGTCGTCCATCTCTCGAACACCTGGAACGTTCTCGCAGGCTATGATTGCAGCCCGATGGGCGTTTTCGCCTTTGCTGATGGCACGTAGCGCGACCGTATCGTCCCGGACGCAGGTGGCTGATTGCTGCTTGGCAGCTATACCGCTCCGCTCCGGCACCATAGGACGAGTACGTAGTTCTCCTTAGGGTTTCCTGCGAAATATCATTCCTGAATGGGGTCACATACTGTCTGTCGATCACGAGGGAGATGGCCGATGCTCACAAGCGCCCCCACCACCATCACGCGGATCGCTGCTAACAAGATTGCACCTGCCCCCAACCACGTCTCCGACCAATTCGCGGGCATTACCGGCCATGTCGGCCTGGTCGCCAGCGAGTTCACTTACAAGAAGGACGAGGAGATATTCGGCGAGGATGAGCCGGCCGAATACGTCTACCAGGTGACGTCCGGCGCGGTGCGCAGCTACAAGCTTTTGTCAGACGGACGTCGTCAGATTGGTGCATTCCACCTGCCCGGCGACGTTTTCGGACTGGAAGCCAGCTCGGTTCACCGGCTCGCTGCTGAGGCTATCGTGGATACGACGGTACGCCTTATCAAGCGCAACTCTCTTGAAAAGGCCGCAAGCGCCGACGTCAGCGTTGCCCGCAAGCTTTGGATCATGACCGCCGGTGAGTTGAAGCGGGCGGAAAATCATATGCTGCTCCTCGGGCGCAAGAACGCATTGGAGCGGATTGCGAATTTCCTTCTGGATATGGACCGGCGTCTTTCCGTCACCGGCATGATGGCGCTGCCGATGTGCCGGCGCGACATCGGCGACTACCTCGGGCTCACCCTCGAAACGGTCTCGCGCGCGCTCTCTCGGCTCCATGTGCAGGGCGTTCTCGACTTTTCCGGTGCGCGTCAGATCGAACTGCGTAACCGCGATCGGCTACGCAAGATGGATGCGTAAAAAAACCTGGCATTTCGGCTCGAGCCATCTTCGCGGCTCGCTTGATCAAAGTGAGATCGGTTGATTTGCCATTTCCACTATGGCCGGCTCACTGATTCGGCCAGCCATGAGCAAACAATGATCTGGGTCAACATGCCGCTCGGTCGCGTCGGTACCCTGTTGCATCTGCGACAAAGATCTTCCTCTCGATGAGTGACATAGCATCCGGACGCGCCCAGCTCAAATCCCGCCGTGTCAATCTCGACACCGGCCGGGAGAACGTCGTTGTGATCTCCCGCCGGTCCACCGCGCTGCGGCCGGACCTGTTTCGAGGCTTTTCCAGAGTCGAGCTGCGCAGCGACTCGAAGACGCAACTGGCGACATTGCTGCTCACAGATGACGACAGCCTGGTCGGGCCCGACGAGCTTGGCATGGCGGAGCCGGCATTTCGGCGCTTTGGACAGCCGGCAGGCAGCTATATTGCGGTGACCCCTGCCCCCTCCCCACCCAGTCTGGACGCAGTTCGCGCCAAGATTCAGGGCAAGACGCTTGAGGCTCCCGAGATCGGCGCAGTCGTCGATGATCTCGTGCACTATCGCTATTCGGACATGGAAATCGCTGCGTTCCTCGTTAGCTCCGCCAATTTCATGACATCCGGAGAGCTAATCGCTCTTACGGTGGCTATGGCGAGAGCCGGGACGCAGCTGAGATGGAAGGCAACGACCGTCGTCGACAAGCACTGCATTGGCGGCATTCCCGGCAATCGCACGTCCATGATCGTGGTCCCGATTGTGGCCGCCCACGGCCTGACAATCCCGAAGACGTCGTCGCGCGCGATCACGTCGCCCGCCGGAACGGCCGACACCATGGAGGTGCTGGCCCGCGTCGACCTCAGCGTCGAGGCGATGAAAGAGGTCGTCGCGTCATGCAACGGCTGCCTCGCCTGGGGCGGGCACGTCAATCTGTCGCCGGCGGACGACATTCTGATCAGCGTCGAGCGACCGCTGGCGCTGGATACGCACGAGCAGATGGTTGCTTCCATTATGTCGAAGAAGCTGGCCGCCGGCTCGACGCATCTTCTCATCGATCTTCCGGTGGGACCCAACGCCAAGCTCACGACCGCATCGCAAGCCATGCGGCTTCGCAAACTGTTTCAGTTCGTCGGCGATCGTTTTGGCCTCGAAGTCGAGGTCGTGACCACAGATGGACGGCAACCCATCGGCAACGGAATCGGCCCGGCGCTCGAGGCGCACGACGTGATGGCAGTCCTCGCTAATGAGCCCGAGGCTCCGCGCGATCTTCGTGAGAAGTCGTTACGCCTTGCCGCCCATCTTCTGGAGTGTGACCCTGACTTGCGCGGCGGTGCAGGTTATGCGCGTGCGAGCGAGCTCCTGGAGAGCGGGGCGGCGCTTCGACAGATGGTGAAGATTATCGAAGCCCAGGGCCCTGCGCCTTCCGCAAGCGAATTCGGTAGTCTTACCATGGACATTCACGCCGCAAGAGATGGTGTCGTCTCGGCGATCGATTGCTTGCACCTTAATCGGCTGGCACGGACGGCAGGCGCTCCGCTCGACAAAGGCGCAGGCATCAAATTGTTCAAGAAAATCGGCAATCGGGTCGAGCAAGGAGAGCCGCTCTATCGCATTCACGCGTTCGAACCCTCGGGGTTCGACCTTGCTGTCGGTATGGCTCAGTTGGACTCTGCTTACCGAATCGAACCGCAAGCCGAGGCCTCACGATGATCCGGACTGCGGTTCAATGGCTGCCCACTTCTACCCATTTCGGGCCTCGGCTTGCTGAAACTCTGGGTATTGCCGGCCATGAAATTACCCTACATCGATTTCCGGATGGAGAGCTGCGGGCAACTGTTGGCCCGGCGGCCGCCACCACGATAGTTTGTTGCTCGCTCAATCAGCCCAATGAAAAGCTGGTAGCGCTGTTGTTCGGAGCGGAGGCCTTGCGACGCAACGGAGCCAAGCGGCTCGTGCTCGTTTCGCCTTATCTCGGTTATATGCGCCAGGACACGGCGTTCCATCCGGGTGAGGCGATTAGTCAGCGCGCAATCGGTGCTCTTCTGGCGAACATCTTTGATCGCGTCATCACGGTTGATGCACATCTTCATCGCACGCCGAGCCTCACCAGCGTTTTTCCCGGAATTGAAGCGGACAATCTGTCGGCCGCTCCTGCGATCGAGGCTCTGCTTCGTGCCGAGACAATCGCTCCGACGACGGTCGTGGTCGGCCCCGATGAAGAGTCGCGATCATGGGTGGCCGACGTTGCCGGCCGTCTCGGACTTGCGTACACCGTGGCGCAAAAAGTGCGCCGGAGTGATCAATCGGTACAGATTGCGTTGACAGATGCGGCGCTGTTCGTCGACCGTCCGGCGCTCTTCATCGACGATATCGTGTCGTCCGGCGGGACGCTTACCGCCTGTGCGGAAGCTATCGCCGCGTCAGGAGCCTCTTCTATCGAGGCTATCGTCGTCCACGCACTGTTTCCGCCGGCGCTTATGACGGCGTTCGGTCGCGCCGGCATCCGTGCCGTCCGATCCACCAACAGCGTGCCACATCCAACGAACGCCGTCAGCCTCGACGATCTTCTTGCTCGCGCATTACGGCGGGAGGTGGTTGGCATACCGGAGATTGGGAGCACCCCATGAGCGTTACCGTCCAGTTTTGCGGCGCCGCCCGCACCGTTACCGGCTCCTGCTATCTCTTTGTTACGCCGAAGGGACGATTCCTGGTGGATTGCGGATTGTTCCAGGGACAGAAAACGCTGAAAGCGCTGAACTATGGTGCGTTCCCGTTTCGCCCGGGGGATGTCGACGCCGTATTACTGACGCACGCCCACATCGACCACAGCGGGCTCCTACCGAAGCTCAAGCGCGAAGGCCTTTCAGGTCCGATCCTGGCGACGCGCGGCACTATCGAGCTCTGCTCCTACATGCTTCCCGACGCAGGCAACATCCAGGAAACGGAGGTTGCCGCCCTGAACCGCCGGAACGCCACCCGAGGGCGGGCCGCCGTCACGCCCATCTACTCGCAAGCCGATGCGATTGCGACCCTGGACGCCTTCCGGCCGGTCGAATACCAGGCCTGGTACACCGTGATACCGGGCGTGCGCGCCCGCTATTGGAATGCCGGACACCTGCTCGGCTCGGCTTCGATCGAGCTGGAGTTCGCAGATCAAGGTGGTAACGGGCGGCCCTTGCGTGTCCTGATGTCGGGTGACATCGGCCCGGATGCCAAACTGCTGGAGCCGGATCCGGAGGGCCCGACCAGCCTTGACTACGTGTTTTGCGAGTCGACCTACGGCGATAGCGACCGCCCGTCCACAACGCATGCGCTGCGTCGCTCGCATCTGGCCCAGGAGGTGCGCGATGCCGCCAGCGGGCGCGGCGCGCTGCTGATCCCTGCTTTCGCGGTAGAACGGACCCAGGAGTTGATCGTCGATCTGGCCGACTTGATGGCCCGTGGTGAGATTCCGACCGCACCGATCTTCCTCGATTCGCCTTTGGCGATCCGTGCGACGGAGGTCTTCAGGAATAACGCGGCGAGCCTCGACCCGACCGTCGATCTGGACCGACTTCTTACGTTCAATCAGTTGCACTTCACGGAAACCGTCGACGAGAGCAAATCTATCGCCAGGCTCTCCGGCTTTCACATCATCATTGCCGCCAGCGGAATGTGCGACGCCGGCCGCATCCGCCATCATCTGAAGCGATGGTTATGGCGCAGGGAGGGCACAGTCCTGCTCGCAGGATTCCAAGCCCAAGGCACCCTGGGCCGCTTCCTGCGCGATGGCGCGAAGGCGGTGAGGATCCAGGGTGACGAAATCAAGGTTGCGGCGAGAATTCGGTATATCGACGAATACTCCGGGCATGCCGACGGTCCCGAACTTGCGCGCTGGATAGCCGCGCGCCGCCCCATTCATCGCGGTTTGTTCATCGTGCACGGGGAAGAGCACGCGCTCGGAGGCCTTCTGAGCCGGATCGCCGAACGAACCGTTCCAACCGCCCAGATTTTCACGCCGATGCTGGACGATGTCTACGAACTATCGACCGCCGCACCGACACCGATCGACGTCTCTCGCCGCCGCAGGCTCACTCCCGATGCGGTCGTCAACCTCGATTGGCACAACGATATGTCCAAGCTTCTTCTCGATATCAATGACCAGATCGAGGCCGCGGCGGACGATCGATCACGCGGCGTCATCATCCGGAAATTGCGCAGAGCGCTTGAAGGGGCGTGAACGGTGCTCGCTGATCCTAGCCTCGAATCTGCGCGAAGACTGAAGAGAGATTTGGTCAGAACAATCTTATTCGAGGCGCGGCAAGGTCGGTGAGCCAGGTAAACACGGTCGCAAAGACTGTGAGAAGTGCGATCCCGGTGGCACTAACCATGACTTGAGCAACGACGCCGTCGGATACAGTCCTCAGAAAGATATAAGCGACAAGCGACAGCAGAACTCCCACACAGTAAACCTCGAGCGAGTTCTCTCCGCAACGAATGGCGCCCACCAGCGCCCGCGACCGTAAACCGGTCCAATGCGCCGGCACGAGATTGGTGACACAGACCGCAAGCGCAAGGAAATGCATGAGCCGCAGCGGATCGAGACCCGACTTGTCTATCGGATAGACCAACCCTTTCAGGAACTGAGGAACCGCGAGCTCGAGAGCCGGGTTGATCCAACTCATCGTAACAGCCAGCGACCAAATCAGGTATGCGGCCGACAGCAGGATCACCGGACGTGACGTCACGAGTGGCATTAGCCGCCAGCGCCCCACGACCACCCACCATCCCCCGAGCGTGACGAGGAATTGCCAGGCGAACGGGTTGAAATACCAGTCGTTCGTCGGCCATCCCCGGAGGTTCCAGCCGTATAGTTGAACAAGACCGTACAGCAGGGCCGAAGCGGCCAAGGTGACATTCGGGCACCTGAGCAACAAAAACAGCAACGGCGCAAACAGCAAATGGAAGAGCACGAAGGTCGGCAGCACATCCGTATTGACGGGCCGGTATTGCAGGATCGCCGCACGCGACAGCGCCTCTCCCGGTTGCTGCAGGACGATCGCCACATTTTCATCGTCTGCGAGTTCGGCATCCATCCAATGAACGGCGACGACCAGAAACAGCGTCAGCAGCAGAAATGCAGCATAAATCTCCCAGCTTCGTCGAACCGTATGACAGATTGTCGCCCAAGACCCGGTGCTTCGGAGCACGCGTCCATATGCCATCGCGCACGTCAGCCCCGAGACAAACATGAAGACTTCAGTGGTGTCGCTGAACCCATAATGGCTCGACGTAAGCCAACTGCAGATATTCCCCGGGATATGATTGATGAAGACAAACCAGAGCGCAACCCCTCTGCAGGCATCGAGCCGAATGTCCCGGTCTGGCATATTGTCGAGTGGACCCATCGCAAGTATTC
Organism: Bradyrhizobium sp. Pa8; assembly: GCF_052588265.1. Classification (NCBI taxonomy): domain Bacteria; kingdom Pseudomonadati; phylum Pseudomonadota; class Alphaproteobacteria; order Hyphomicrobiales; family Nitrobacteraceae; genus Bradyrhizobium; species Bradyrhizobium sp. Pa8. Next base: position 7,155,739 of record NZ_CP176767.1, read on the forward strand.
GAAGCCCCCGCTCAGCTGATCCTATTCCCTTAAGGCTTTCCAGGTTCTCTAAGACACCTCTCCAGCGCTGTGAGGATCTGCATCCGGCCGACGATACCGACGGCCTGCCTGTCGTGCAGCACCAGCACCTGCGAGATCTGGTGCATATCCATTTCCTTGACGACCGCCTCGATCGTCGCGTTCTCGTCGACGCAAACGGGATGACGGCTCATGACTGCATCGACCCCTAGTCCCCTCGTTCGCTCACTGACGAGCTGACCTTCCTGCTTCCCCAGTAGCCATTCGAGCCAGAACCCCTCGGGATAACTGACGCCCAACTCGCGGCGATGAAGGAAGTCGCCTTCGGCAACGATGCCGACCAAAGCCCCTCCATCATCGAGAACCGGCAGGCCACGTTGATTGGTCTCGAGTAGGAGATGGAGGGCCTCTAGCAGCGGCGTCTCCGGCTTCACCGTTGCGAACGAGGTCCGCATGATATCTGACGCCCGCATTGCTTCTCTCCATCGGAACCGCGCCTCGGTCCTCTTGATCGCGCTATTGAGCGGCCATCAGTCGACCTGAATAGAAGGAGCATCGCGGCCTAGTGGGCCATCAGCAAGCAGACTGGCGCCTGTTGCAAAAGGCTATGTGTCATGCCGCCGAATATCCACTCGCCCAATCGGCTATGTCCATAGGCTCCCGCAACGATGAGATCGGCGCCGACGTCCGCGGCCAAGCGAACGAGATAACCGGCATCCGACTCCGTTGCATGTACACGAACTTCGTGCTCGCAACTCGCGCCGTGTTTTTTGAGATAGTTGGCGACATCGCGGACTCGCGCATGCGCCGCGTCCTGTTCATCCGAAGTGCAGATCTCAGCTATCGTGATCTTCGAGGCCCGGGTTAAAAACGGCAAGGCCTCGCGAACGGCAAGGCGCGCTTCCCGGGTATCCTTCCAGCCGACCACGATGCGATCGCCTGCCAGTTGCGTCACACCTTCCGGCACTGAAAGCGTGGGACGGCCCATCCGCAGCATGGCACCGGCAGAGTCCAGATAGCGAGGGTAGTTGGTCCTGAGCTGCTTGCGCTTAACGACGATAAGGTCAGCGGCCCTGGCTTGCTCAGCCAGAAACTCGGTCGGGAAACCGATCGCCGAGCGCCATTCAACCTTTTCGCTTGGCAGACGAACAATCCGTCTGAACCACGCCTCCTTGGCTGACAGCGCTGCCCGTATGCGCTCGAGATCCTCGGCTGTCGTTTCCTGGATGATCACGCCCTCGGCAACAATCAGGGGCTCTGTTGCAATCGCCGAGACACCGAGGATGGACGCCCCAAATCCGCTCGCGACGCCCTCCGCGACTGCAATCTGCCCTTCCTCCTGCTGCTCTGGATCGACGTAGACCATGACGCTGGCGAAAGACATGTCCGAACTCCGTTAGCTCAGGCGATGTGCTCTTATCCTGCATCCGGCCGCTTCCAGGCTTGATGCATATCAAGCGAAACAATGGTCGACTGTCCGGATCGCCTGTAGTCGGAAGCGCCTCAAGCAGGCCGCTCCCACGCGGCCTGCCCTACTCGTCCAGCAGATGCTTTTCGATGTCGCCGACCGGATGCCTGGTAAGGTCCTTGGCAAGCTCCGCCACGATCCGTCGTTTCACATCAGGGTGAAAATCCGACCGAAGCGCCGCCAGCGTGCGGGGTGGAGCGACGATGATCAGTACGGTCGACGGCTCGCCGCGTACAATGCGTTCCGCCGCAGCCGCCACTTGCTTCACAAAGCGGCGCTCCTCGAGCTCATGCCAGTCGGTCATCTCCACCGCGCTTCTCTGCCCCGATTGCGAGGCATTGCTCACCCGGCCTGGACGATCGCTTCCCTGGTCGTGAGCCGCCGGATTCTGGTCCTCGAAGACGGCTTCCACCTGCAAGTCCGGGAACTTCTCGTGGCCTTCGTTACGAAGGAAAAGCGCCTTTCGTCCGTCGCCGACGAACACCACGGCACGATGCGGTATCTTGGTCATTCGGATCTCCTCCCTCGAGGGACGATAATTCTTACCGTTCCGCAGGTCGTGTCGCTTGATCCCGATCAATCTCGACCGCTCGCGATCGGGCAAGATGCCACGACAATTCGAACCCGAGCGATTGTAAGGGAGGTTGTCATGCAGGCACGAGACGTGATGGTTTCCCCCGTTTTGACCGTCGACGCCAACGCCACCGTCCGCGAGATCGCGCAACTCCTGCTTGCTCGACGCATCAGCGCGGTGCCCGTCGTCGATGCAGACAACAAAATCCTTGGGATCGTGAGCGAAGGCGATCTGATGCATCGAGCCGAAGCCGGCACCGAACGGTCCTACTCCTGGTGGCTGCGCGCTTTGACCGGCGATGCTCAACTGGCAACCGACTACGTCAAATCGCATGCGGTCATGGTAAACGACATAATGACGCGCGACGTCGTAACCGCTGCGCCCGAGACGCCGCTGCACGAGATCGCCATGCTGCTCGAAGCGAACCAAATCAAACGCGTGCCGATCGTCAATGAACAAGGGCAGCTCGTCGGAATCGTCAGCCGAGCCAACCTGCTTCAGGCGATCGCGAGCGCAAAGCCGGCGCTCGATATCTCGCTTCCCGATTCGATCATCAAGAGGAAGCTGCTCGACGAGCTCAAGAAACAGCCTTGGACGCACACGTTCAACCTGAACGCGACCGTGCAGAATGGCATCGTCGATTTATGGGGCTTTGCGCCATCTGCGGCCGAACGCTCAGCCATCCGCGTAGCGGCCGAGGCCATTCCCGGTGTCGTAACGGTGAATGATCACCTGCTCGAGACACCAGTCTTCGTCTATTGACGCAATGCAGATATTTTGGATTACACAACGAGGTATGCATGGCACATTTTGTGGTCCGCTTCATAAAAGATGTATTTGGCGACCAGGGCCAGCCTTGCGAGGCGTGCCAGCGCACAATTGACGTCGAAGCGCACGACGAGACGGAAGCAGCCTTGCTGGCGAAGAGGAGCTTCTGCGAGGAGCGCGCAATTCGAGACTGGTCACTTCACGCCGATCGCATCGACGTGAAGCCGGCCGACTTTCCTTCTTGAGGGCGATTTGCGAGATCTCGCTATTCTCAACCAATCGCGCTCAGTCACCACGAGACTGCCGGACTGACGCGGACGACTGTGTCACATCCACAAGACCCTCGGAAAGCCGCCGTTTGCGTGCCGATTTAGATCATTTGGCTGACCTGCCAGAGACTGCGCCAGATTGTCCGACAAACCGGGTCCCGTTCCACCGTAGCAAGCTGCTGTTACCGTGCGCATCCACAACTTCCAGGACGGCATGATCATGAACGGACAGCAACCGAACGTCCTGAGCATGGACGGAAAGCACACGGCGATACCGACCGGTCGTCGAGACATAGATTTCGTGCAGGCATCCGGCGGCGCCGCAAACCACTGTCCTATTGCGGCAACGAAAGTCGTCGAAATGGAGAGTTAAAAACTGCGCGCTCGGAACCGTGAGATAAAGCCCAAACCGCTGGGCCGCAGCTACTGTGCCCCCGCACATCGAATCCCATTTTTTCACGTCCGCTCGAATTTCGGGAGGCAGCATCTGAAGATGCGCGGCATTCCAGGGGTCCTGCGCCGTTCCGCTATGGGAGAGGGCCGGCTGCAGGAGCCCGAGTAAAGCAAAAAGGGCGTTTGCAAGTACCGAAGTGATTCTGATTGACTTCACTGCCCAGAGCTCCTCAAGCCTTTTGAACCAATCTAGCCTCCAACGCCGCGAACAGATTGAGCGAGATCAAGTGAAATCTGCCGACGACCGGCAGGGAGATCGTTGAAGCACTCACTGCATCCCCACTTGTCGGGCGGTTCGTGGTCGGTTGATGCAAATCAACCCGTCAACGCTCTGGGGAAGTAAGCGATATCTGAAATCACGGGACGCTTTGGCTGCCCGGCGACAGAGGACATCCGTCATGCAGCTCCGGCAGGCGACGCTCCGTCCAATCCCGTTTCGGGGCACGGTCCGCGCTCTTGTTGCGCTGGCGTTCATTCTTCCGTCCTCGGCATCGATGGCGGAAGATGAGGTGAAGCTAAGCGCGGTGCAGGCTCACAATCTCGGAGTCCGGGTGACGCATCCGGTATCGAGCCGTATCGACCAAACGCTGCCCTATCCGGCGCAGATCGTGATTCCAACGCCGCAATTGTGGGTCGTCAGCGCTCCCGTTGCCGGCATGGTCTCCAATCTGGCTGTTGCGCGCGGAGATCGTGTCAATGCCGGTCAGCCACTCCTTACGCTGGAAAGCCCAAGCTTCGTCTCGCAGCAACGCGAATATCTGCAAGCGGTCGCGCAAGAAGTTCTCGCCGCCCAGCAACTCAAGCGCAACGCCGACTTGTTTGAAGGCAAGGCGGTGCCGCAACGTGTGCTGGAGGCCAGCCAGACCGAGGCGCGGCAGGCAAGCATCGCGGTCGCGGAGCGGCGTCAAATGCTGCGTCTAAGCGGACTGTCCGACGAAGCAATTTCGCGGCTGACCAACGAAGCGGCGATCAGCGCAAGGCTGACCGTCATCGCACCGCGGGCGGCCTCCGTGGTCGACATTGCGGTTTCACCAGGCCAGCGCCTCGAGCAGTCCGCACCGCTCGTCAAGCTTGCGCAGCTATCGTCACTCTGGGCAGAAATCGCAATTCCAGCGGCCAACATCCGTGCGATCCGCGCCGGCGCGAAGATTGATATAGAAGGCTATGCTATACCGGGCAAAGTCGTGCTGGTCTCCGAGACTACGGACGCGGCAACCCAGACCATTCTGGTGCGCGCGGAAATCGCCAATAACGGAGAGCTGCATCCCGGCCAGACGGCTGCAGCGCGCATTGGCTTCCTCTCCGCTGGCGAAAGCGCCTGGGAGATTCCTTATAGCGGGCTGGTCCGCCGCGGCGAACAGACTTGGGTCTTCGTGGCCATCGACGGCGGTTTCCGCCTCGTTCCGGTTACGCTGCTCGCAGAAGACCAGGACCACGTCGTGGTATCCGGCCCCATCACGGATAAGAACGAGATCGCGATCGGCGGCATTTCGGCGCTTCGCGGTATTATCTCTGGGTTAGGGCAATAGATGCTCCAGCGCCTCGTCGCATTTGCACTTTCGCAGCGGCTGTTCGTCGTCCTGAGCGCGCTGCTGTTGATCGGTGCCGGCGCCGTGTTTCTGCCAAGTTTGCCGATCGACGCCTTTCCGGACGTATCACCGGTTCAGGTGAAGGTCATCATGAAGGCGCCGGGCCTCACCCCCGAGGAGGTCGAACAGCGCATCACAGTTCCCATCGAGCTTGAGCTGCTCGGACTCCCCAACAAGAAGATTCTGCGCTCGACCACGAAATACGCGCTGGCTGACATTACCGTCGATTTCGAGGACGGCACCGACATTTACTGGGCGCGCAACCAGGTCTCGGAACGCCTGTCAAACATCTCGCGCGACTTCCCGGACGGCGTGAGCGGCGGACTCGCGCCAATCACCAGCCCCTTGGGCGAGATGTTCATGTTCACGATCGACAGTTCCGAGCTGTCGCTGGCGGAGCGGCGGACGCTGCTCGACTGGGTGATCCGCCCGGCCTTGCGCACGGTTCCCGGCGTTGCCGACGTCAACGCGCTCGGCGGCTATGTCCGTGCCTTCGAGATCGTGCCGCGGACCGACGCGCTCGCCGCCCGCGGCATCTCCTACGACCTGTTCCGCCGGGCCATCGAGGCCAACAGCCGCAATGACGGCGCGGGCCGCGTGAATCAGGGCGAAGATAGCGCACTCGTTCGCATCGAAGGCAGCATTCGGGGCATCGATGACGTCCGGGCGATCGTCGTCGACACCCGCGATGGCATTCCGATCCGAGTCAATGACGTTGCACGCGTCCAGGTCGGCGCGCTGACCCGCTACGGGGCGGTCACGGCCGACGGCCGCGGCGAGACGGTCGAGGGGCTGGTGCTCGGCCTGCGTGGCGCCAATGCGGGCCAGCTTGTCCGTGATGTCCAGGCGCGCCTCGCGGAGCTGCAACCGTCGCTGCCGAAGAGCGTCTCGATCAACGTGTTCTACGACCGGAGCCACCTGGTCAACCGTGCCGTCGGCACTGTGGTACGGGCACTTGGCGAAGCCACTGTGCTCGTGATTCTGCTCCTGCTGCTGTTCCTAGGTAATTGGCGCGCCTCTCTGGTCATCGCCCTCAGCTTGCCACTCGCCATCGTCATCGCGCTGATTGCGATGCGGGCGGTCGGGATGTCGGCCAACCTGATGAGTCTCGGCGGCCTTGCAATCGCGATTGGCATGCTGATCGACGCACTTGTGGTCGTAGTCGAGAACATCGTTGGTAATCTCAGCAAGCACGATCCCGGCAGAGCCGCGCCGCTGATCCACATCGTATTCCGCTCGGTCTGCGAAGTCTTGCAACCCGTCGCTTCTGGCGTGCTGGTCATCATCATCGTGTTCGTGCCGCTCCTGACCCTTCAAGGACTTGAGGGAAAGCTCTTCATTCCCGTGGCGCTCGCAATCATTTTCGCCCTGGCCGGCTCGCTGCTGCTTGCGCTCACAGTCGTTCCAGTCGCGACCTCCTTCATGCTCAAGTCCGCCTCGCATGGCGATCCCCTCCTGATCCGGGCCGCGCAGCGCGCCTACGCGCCTGTTCTGGGTTGGGCCTTGATCAATGAGCGCAAAGTCATCGCGGCGGCGCTGATCGGCCTAATCGCCGCGGGCTTTGCTTACACAAGACTCGGCAAGACCTTCATGCCGACCATGGACGAGGGCGACGTCATTGTCAGCGTTGAGACGCTCCCTTCGGTTAACCTGGACGAATCGCTCGCCCTCAATGCCAGGCTACAATCCGCGCTGTTGAAGGTGCCGGACCTTGCCGGCATTATCGCCCGGACCGGCTCGGACGAGCTCGGCCTCGATCCCATGGGTCCCAATCAAACTGATACGTTTCTCGTGCTCAAGCCTGCCGCAGAGAGAGAGACTACGGACAGGGAAGCCCTGCTGCAGAAGCTTCGCGAGGTTCTGGCCGGCTTTCCCGGCATCTCACTCAGCTTCACTCAGCCGATCGATATGCGCGTGCAGGAGATGATCAGTGGCGTACGCGGCGACGTCGCAGTCAAGATTTTCGGCTCGAACATCGTCAGGCTCAATGAGATCGCGGCGAAACTGTCATCCATTCTGTCCGGCATTGATGGTGCCGAAGATGTCTACACCACGCTCAACGAAGGCGCCCAATACTATACCGTCGCCGTCAACCGGATGGAGGCCGGCCGCCTCGGCCTGACGGTCGATTCCATTGCCAACTTGCTGCGCACACAGATCGAGGGCCGGACCATCGGGACGGCGCTCGAGGAGGGGCGCCGCACGCCCATCCTGGTCCGCGGCAGCGAGACGACTCGGGAGGCGCCGACACTGCTCGCCAGCCTGCCGTTGACGCTCTCGTCGGGGCAGCACGTCGCGCTGTCGCAGGTCGCCCGTATCCAGCGCGTCGATGGGCCCGTGAAGATCGACCGCGAAAACGGCAATCGGATGAGCGTGGTTCGCGCTAACGTCCGCGGCCGCGACATGGTCGGATTCGTCCAGGCAGCTCAGCAGAAGGTCGCAACCGAGCTTCCGCTGCCAGACGGCTATCGGCTGACCTGGGGCGGCCAGTTCGAGAACCAGCAGCGCGCCGCCGCGCGGCTCTCTGTCGTGGTGCCGGTCGCCATCGGCCTGATCTTCATGCTCCTGTTCACCACGTTCGGCTCAGTGCGCCATGCCCTGCTGGTGCTGGTCAACATCCCCTTCGCGCTGATCGGCGGCGTGTTCGCGCTGGTCTCGAGCGGCGAATATCTGTCCGTTCCGGCGTCGGTCGGATTTATTGCGCTGCTCGGCATAGCCGTGCTGAACGGCGTCGTGCTCGTCTCCTATTTCAACCAGCTCCGTGCTCACGGCTTGAGCGAGGGGCGCATCGTCGCCGAAGGCGCCAAACGCCGGCTCAGGCCGGTGCTAATGACGGCCAGTATCACGGCGCTCGGATTGATCCCGCTATTGTTCGCCTCCGGTCCAGGATCCGAAGTGCAGCGACCGCTTGCCATCGTCGTGATTGGGGGCCTGGTGTCGTCCACCCTGCTGACGCTGATCTTGCTGCCGATCCTGTATCGCCGCTACGGCGGCGCTGCGAAGGAGGCCAAATGACGAGCGTCTCCGTCTGCCTGGCGCTGATCCTGCCGCGCCAGCTTCGCGATGAGCTGTTCGACTATCTCGCCGAACAGACCGACCTGGTGAAGGGTTATACGGCTTCCGACGCTGCCGGACACGGCGCCGGCGTGCGACTCCAAAGCATGGCCGAGCGCGTCAAAGGGCACGCAGATCAGATCATCGTAAGGATTGTCCTGGGACGGAGCGATGCCGAACGCCTGCTCGAACGGCTTCGGGCTTCGTTTGCCGGCACCAATCTTGTCTACTGGATCCTGCCCGTGACGGAATTCGGAATCATCGACTGACGCGGAAGTCCATCATTCGATGCACGGGTCCTCTCATCGAGGCACGACGCACACTCCCGAATTTCCGGTCAACCAAGACCTCGTCAGCATTGACCCCTCGCCTGCCAGCTGCTGATGACAACCGCAATTGCTTGCGTCACGATTAGCGGTGCCAAACTGAAAGTGAGGACGACCGACCACATGTCCGCGTTGAGAGGAGCCAGGTTCAATAGATGGGCGGCCGGGGGAAGGTACGGCGGCGCGGCGAGCAGCCCCGCGCAAAGCAGAAGCGCAGCCCATAGCCAGCCGTTTCGGGTGACTTCGTTGACGACAGGCCGTGAGTGAAGATCGCGCATGTTGAACGTATGCCAGAGCTGCGCGAACGCGAGAGTGAGGAACGTAACAGTCACCGTTGCTCCAGCGTCGAGACCGAGCCAAGACGACGCAGCCAGCGCCCCGAATGTGCCGGCGGTCAACGCAGCGCCATGCAGGACAATCGTGATCCATTGCCAACGGCCCAAAATGGGCTCTTTTGGGTCTCGCGGCGGATGCTTGAGGATACCGGCCTCACCCTCGCCCATGGCGAGCGCGAAGGCTGGGAACACGTCGGTTACGAGATTGAGATACAGAATTTGCAGTGGCAGGAGCGGCAATGGGAGCGCAGACAACACGGCCAAGCCGACCACCATCACTTCGCTGAGATTGCAGGACAAGAGGTAAGCGACAAAACGGCGGATATTGGCGAAGATGACGCGGCCTTCGCGGATCGCGCCGACGATTGTAGGAAACGCGTCGTCAAGCAGAATCATGGCGGCCGCTTCGCGCGCGACATCGGAGCCTCGCAGGCCCATCGCCACGCCGATATCGGCCTGTCGCAGTGCGGGCGCGTCGTTAACCCCGTCCCCGGTCATGGCGACGATCTCGCCTGCGGCCTGATAGGCCTTGACGAGGGCAAGCTTCTCATCGGGGCTCACTCTGGCGAAAATTCCGACGTCGCGGAGTGCAGGCTGCCCGGTTTGGATTACCTGCGCGATTTTCTTGCCCTCCACGACATTCGCGATGGTCTCTCCAAGACCGACGGCTCGACCGATGCTTCGTGCCGTCACCGCGTGGTCGCCGGTGACCATGACAACGCGAATTCCCGCTTGGCGGCAGTCCTGAAGCGCCTGTGGCACGTCGGCACGCGCAGGGTCTTCCAGACCGATAAGGCCGACAAATACCAACCGCTCGTACGGTGCAACATCGGCCAGCGTGCCCCTCTTCATGGCGCAGGCGATTACCCGCAGGCCGTGATGGCCGAGGCGATCGGCGCGGCTTAGCCACTCTGTGCGCGTGGCGTCATCGAGCGCGACCTCGCCGTGCTCGACGGTTGCGCATGTCGCGGCCGCCAGGACCGCTTCCGGTGCTCCCTTCACCGCAACCAGCATGCCGTCGCTATCTTCATGAACCGTCGCCATCATCTTGGTGGTCGGGTCAAAGGCATGCTTGCGAACGATGCGATGCACGTCCAGCAAGTCGGTCCGCTTCAAGCCCGCGTGCAGCCCGGCACGCAAGAGTGAGATTTCCATTGGGTCGCCGCTGCCGCCTTCCCCTGCGCTATCGAGATGGGCGTCGTTGCAGAGGACTGCAACGCGCAGCAATACGGCGGCCTGTGGATCGCCGGCGAGTTGCGAACGCTCGCCGTCCTTTGGCGCTCCCGTCTCGAGCTGGATCTCGCCCGAGGCAGTGCAGAGCCGCCGAACCGTCATCCGGTTTTCGGTCAGGGTGCCGGTCTTGTCGGTGAGGATGACAGTGGTGGCTCCGAGTGTCTCGACCGCGGAAAGGCGCTCGATCAGCGCATTCTGCCGCGCCATGCGCCACATACCGCGGCCGAGTGCAAGGGTCGCAACGATCGGAAGCCCCTCGGGAATCGCCGCCACGGCGAGTGCAATGGCCGCCTCGACCATGAGAAGAGGATCGCCGCCGCCCATGAGGCCGACCACGCCAATCACGGCGGCGACAACGATGGTGGCCCAGACGAGTTGCGCCGACAGACGCCCGAGCTTGCGTTCGAGGGGCGAGCTGCCCGGGTCGGCTTCCAGGACGAGCCGCGTCACCTGGCCAAGTTCCGTGGCGAGGCCGGTTGCCACTACGACGCCGGTGCCGGTACCGCGCGTGACGGCGGTACCCTTGAACAGCATCGACGCGCGATCGCTCAGACGGGCGTCCGCGCTGACCGGGTGCGTCTGTTTGTCGACGTTGACCGACTCGCCGGTCAACGTCGACTCGTCTGCGGAGAGATTGGAAGTCTCGATGAGGCGCAGGTCCGCCGACACGGCGTCGCCAGCGTCCAAAACCACGATGTCGCCCGGAACGAGCTCCTCGGCCGGGACGAGATGAACGCGACCCTCGCGTCGGACGCGAACGGTGCGCGTGCCAAGCGCACGCAAGGCCTCGATGGATCGCGCCGCCTTCGATTCCGTCATGAACCCGATCAGCGCGTTGATGGCGAGGACCGCAATGATGGCGCTGCCTTCCTCCAGCTCGCCGAAATAGAACGCCAGCCCGGCAGCGCAGCTCAAAAGGTAGATGATCGGGCTCTTGAACTGGTGCAATAGTAAGCGCAAGCTGCTGGCGGCGCGCCGCGCGGCTATCGTATTCGAACCGAAACGCTTGCGCCGCGCGTTGACCTCGACATCGGAGAGTCCTTCGGCACCGGACACGCGCAGCTGCGGAAGCAGCTGAGCGACGGGCAGAGAATGCGGGGTTTCCGGCAGCATTGTCTGTTCAGCGACCGCGTGCTTTTCGATGGCGAACCTCCTTTGCGCCGGAAAACAGATACAGAGGGTAGATGCCCCTTGATAACCGCTATTGACATGGAGCAAGCGAGGGCTACCAAAATCCGGAGCAATGAAAGCTGATGATTGCCCAAGCATCCGAAGCCGGCGTGGCAGCCTACCAAGACGGATAGTGCCGTTCCAAAGGAAGAAGCGCGCGGATTGTGCAGCTAAGCCGGTGCCTGAGCCGACACGGCTTCGTAGATATCCTCCTCCTGGGCCGTATGCATGCGCACCAGCGTTTCGATGGCCTCGATCACCCGCTGGGCGTCTCGAATAAGATAACGGTCGATCTTTTCTGACGGTAGGTCCGCCGCGATCCGCGCGAGCAGCCGCGCAAGGTGCAGGATCTCACGATGCGCGCGGCTCATGGCCGAAAGGCCGTGGCGTTCACGCAGCACCTCTGCAATCTTCGGATAGACGCTGCCCTCGTCGTCGCGCTCGTGCGTCACTACGCTGCCCTGAACCAGGCGATTGGCCTCTTCGATAAAGGCCGCCGCGGTGTTCGGTGGCACATCGTCGATCGCATCGACGATCTTGCGCAGCCGGTCGAGATCCCGGAACAGTGCCTGATGGTCGTGATGCAGTGCCAGGCCCTGCTCTGCGGATATCCGCCGACCAGCGCTCCCATGAGCTGGAGTGAGCGCCCGCAGCGCGTTCAGGATGACCGCAACATCGATCACCTCCTGCACGATCGCCGCCGGTACGGGATCGAGCCAGCCAACGGTGGCGGCCACCATGGCGGCCAACGACAATCCCATCCCCACAAGGATGCTTTGGAGGGCGATCCGCCGTGCCCGCTGCGCAATCATGATCGCTTCGCCGACGCGATCAAGCCGATCGGCCAGGATGACCACATCTGCCGCCTCGGACGAGGCGCTCGCGCCACGCGCGCCGAGCGCGACCCCGATATCGGCCACGGCCAGCGCCGGGGCATCATTGATGCCATCGCCGACCATGATGGTCGGATGCAGCCGCTGCTCCGTGCGCACGGCCTCGACCTTGTCCGAGGGAACGCGGTCGGCCAGCACGGCATCGAGATCGAGCGCTGCTCCGATGGCCTGCGCCGCTGCGGCGCGATCGCCGGTGACCATCACCATTCGCGCGATGCCCGCGTCGCGCAGCAACCGGATCGCTCGCGGCGTATCAGGCCGCAGCTCGTCGGCCAGTAGCAGCGCGCCGATCGGACGGCCGTCCACAGCGACAAAGACGATCAGCGCCGAGCGCCACGATGCGCGCCGGATTGCCCGCAGCTCCCACGGCGACAGCTCGGCATGCAAGCGAAGCAGCTCTCGCGAGCCCGCGGTTACCTTGCGGCCGTCGACCAGGCCGGACAAACCAGTGCCCATGGTTTCCTTGACCTGTTCGGGCGCTTTGAGATTGAGGCCGCGATCAACGGCCGCAGCAACGACGGTCTTGGCAAGGACATGATGCGAGGCCTGCTCGAGCGATGCCCCAAGAGTGAGGACTTCGTCTGGGTTTTCCCCCGGAGCGACCTCGACCGAAAGCAACCGCGCACCTCCAACCGTAAGGGTGCCGGTTTTGTCGAACAGGACGGTGTGCGCGCGCGCCAGCGCCTCCAGCGCCGCTCCGCCCTTGGCCAAGATGCCGCGGCGGGCCGCTTGCGCCACGCCGGCGATGAAGGCGACCGGTGCGGCCAGAATCAGGGGACAAGGCGTTGCCGCCACCAGCACGGCGAGGCTGCGGGTCAAATCACCGGAGATCCACCACGCCAGGAAGGCGATGACGAGCGTCACCGGCAGAAAGATCAGCGCGTAGCGATCGGCCAACCGCACAAATGGAGCCTTCGCCGTTTGCGCCGCCGTTACCATGCGTACAATACCAGAGTAGGTGCTCTCGCCGGCCGGTGCGGTAACGGTCAACTCGAACGTCTCTCCCGCATTCAGCGAACCAGAAAGAACAGCACTGCCGCGCGTCTTCTCGACAGGTATCGGCTCTCCCGTAACGGCGGACTCGTCGATAGTCGCCCCGGCCGAATGGACGATCCCGTCGACCGGCACGATCTCGCCGGCGCGTACCAGCAGCTCTTCTCCGACGGAGACTACCTCGACCGGCACCTCCTCCACCCGCTCGCCGGTCTTGCGATGTGCCTGGCGCGGCGCACGATCGACCAGCGACCGCAGGTCGTGCTCTGCTCGTGCGATCGCGATATCCTCCAGCACGTTTCCACCGGAATACATCAGCGCGACCACAGCCCCTGCAAGTGGCTGGCCGAGCGCCAACGCCGCGCTCATCGAAAGGAGCGCGATCGCATCAACTCCCAGCCGGCCGCCCAGCAAGTCCCTGACGATCGAGACCGCCAGTCCTCCTATCACGGGCGCCGTGCCGATTGCCCATGCGAGGTCGGCCAGTTCAGGCCGACCCGCGGCTCGCGCAAGAATACCCGCGGTCAATCCCGCGATTGCGATGGCAACCAGGGCCCATCGCAGAACCCGTTCAAACGACATGGTCTCATTCCGCAGCTACTTGCGTCCCGGCTTAGGTGGTTGTTTAGGTGGTTCCTGAATTGCCTTCATGTAATTCAGGGCTGCTTCCGCGTCATCCCTGTTGAAGCGGAAGGTGGGCATCGCAGGATGAATGCTGCTGTAGCCCTCCTGTAGTCGCTCCAGGAAGTCGCTATCGTAGAGCTTGGTTTCGCTAAAGCTGCGAAAGGGCGGCGCTTGCCTGTTAGGACTTGCCCCGGTCCTGCCAACTGAGTGACAGCGGGCGCACATTTTTTGCAACAGCTCTTTGCCATGTTGCTGTTCCTCGCCGAGCGCGCGGGCGCCGGTGCTCGACCAGAGAACTATTGTCGAAAGTATCAGCAAGCATCGCATCTTCGCAGTCGTTCCCGCGAAACAGTTCACCAGCGCGAGGTTGCCTTGCCGTAAACATAGAGCGCAACCAACGCGACGGTTACCGCCGTCGAGAAGACCAAAATATTCCGATCCCAATCGACTCGCTCCATCTCGGCTCTCCTGAAAGCCAAGGCCGTAAATAGGGCCTTCAGGGCAAACCGGCGCATCAAAGCAGTCCTCCCAATTCGCACGATGTCACCGCTGTTAAAAGCCAGCTTGATGCAGCTCAACGAATCGGCGCGGTGGATGGGTCCGCTATAGCGACAAATGCGCCGCCAAATAACAGCGCCCCATCCGGAGCACCGGCACAATTGCCCTCAGGCGTATGCGGCTGCCAGGCTTGGCGGCCGGCGTCACCGATACTTGACCTGCCTCAATATGTGCCCGCTGCTCGGGAACTACACTGGTCGAAATCGGAGGCGACCAATGGACGAAATGTTCAGGCGGAAAATCCTTCGGCTTCTGGATCAGCACCGGACCACGAGGATCGCGACGGTACGATCTGACGGCTGGCCCCAGGTGACCACCGTCGGCTACGCCAACGATGGACTCGCCATCTATTTTCTTTGCGGGGCGGACAGCCAGAAGGCAGCCAACCTAGCGAGGGACGATCGGGTCTCGCTAACGGTGGACGACGATCCCGCCCAGGTGATGGACATCGCGGGTCTATCGATGGCGGCACGCGCGAAGCTCGTAACGGATCCCGCCGAATTCGAAAAAGCCCTGCGGCTCCTGATCTCGCGATATCCGAACCAAAAGGCCCTTGATCTCCCCATGCCGAAAACTTCGGATGTCTGCGTCTTCCGACTGACACCGACGATCGTCTCCCTGCTCGACTACTCAAAGGGATTTGGACATACCGACCTGATCGCGTGCTAAAGAGCTGCGACTTCCGTTAGCGCGCGCGGTTGCTCTCTGTCATTCTGCTTTCCGTCGCCGGAATTGCTGATCGGCATGCGGCTTTGGCGATGAAAATGCCCGCATGCGCTCGCGCGGTGTTGCCGTGAGTGGCCGACCGCGAGTTGAGAAGGAAACATATTGCGCAGCATCCGAGTTGACATCAGCCTTGCGATTTTGATCGCGTTAGCAGCATTGCTTCTCATCCGCATGCACAAGGCGGACGGATCTAAACTTGCTGCAGACAGCGCGTTGGAAGGACGTCGCCTCGCGGACGCATGGTGCAAGCCATGTCATGCAATCGAGCCGCACATGGCGGGATTATCAAATCAAGCACCGGGCTTCGCGGCAATCGCAAACAGGCATGGAACGACAGCGCTTTCGCTGAAAGTGTTCCTGAAGACCAGCCACCAAAACATGCCAGACCTAGTCATCGCGCCTGATCAGGCCGAAGCTCTCGCGAATTATATCCTTAGCCTAAAGAGCCAGGACTAGAACGCTGATCGGCCCCAACCGTGACCGTAAGCTAAGGTCTTAGCGAACCCGGTCGGCTTGCAAGGTCTCGAAGAACGCCACGATCGCGTCAATCTGGTATTCGACGAGCTTTGGCTTGAGCATAGCCTGGTTCGGGCCTACGCGACGGTGGTTCGACGTCAATAGCTGTCGGAGGTCGTCGGATGAAAAAGATGGTCGACTGGCAATTTCGCTGAAGCTTGGCGCGGGGAAACGAAAAGCCGGCGTCTCCCTTGAAGAATCCGAGACGACGTGACAGAGGCCGCAGGCCCCGTGAGCGAGCGCGCGCCCCTGTGCGATCTGATCCGCGAACAGCTGATCGCTGAAGGGCGACTTGGCCGGCACCTGGATGGTGATCGAACCGAATCCGCTGGTCCGGTGGCAGGCGTTGCAGCCGTTCGTGAGATCCGAGTAAGCCTTGGCGAAAGCTGCACCATCTTTCTGTTGGATCGCGCGATCCAGAGCTTGCAGCTGCTCGGTGGCTTGGGATGATCGCAAGCTTTTGGAGGGAGACGGCATTGCCCTCCGCAAGTTTATCTGGATCTGTCGAAGCTCATAATTCGCCAAATCCCAGTTGCTGAACTTTCCGGCAAACCATAATTTGGTGTGCTGGAATTGTAGCGTGATCATAAGGTCGGATAGTTGGATTGACGTGCCGCCAGCAGGCAAGTTCACCTGTGCTCCCGCATTGAATAGCGGGAGCATCGCAGCAATCGCGGCGATCATCTGAGTCCGTAACTTCATGGCAGCGCCTGAAATGGATGAGGCACGATAGCATTCTTGTGGATCGGCCCGGGCCTATTTGATCAGACAAGCAGGTTCGTAAAGAATGGTTCGGTGATGTCGGCGGCTGACGACTCCGTCCCGTCCGACTCGACGGCGGTCGACAAATTCGCTTTTACAATTCCAGCAAGGCCAGAGCTCTTGGGCTTCCTGAGCATTAATGCGTTCGTGCCACTCGAGGTGCACTAACCCGGAACCACAGCGAGGGCATTTTTCGTTATGCAGTGCTGAGACCGGTGCCATATGGAACCTCCCTCGTGTCCGGTGCGCAGCATGCGATGTTGGCAGTATGGTGAAATGATCTAGATCAACGATTTGCTCGTTCTCCGGTAGCTGACGTAGAGGCGCAGTCCTCGACCACATGACGTCGGTTCAGGAGACATCCAAGTCGAGACAATCGATCTCGGCTTCGTGTGCGGTCCCATGATGGCGTGCGGCTAGTCGCCGAGCCTTTGCCCGGGCGAAACTCATTTCAGCGTGCGCGGCTGCATGCTGAATCTGACCAGATTTGATCTGTCGCAAAGCAGATACAGGCCAGAGGATCATTCTTTCAAATGGTTCACTCAATGGAGTGTTGCCATGATCATTGAACGCCTGTCCCAAGAGCATCGTAATATTGAGACACTGCTCGCCATCCTCGAGCGGGAACTTGAGGTGTTCGACCGCGGAGACCGCCCCGACTACGAAGTAATTCGCGCCGTGATCAGTTATTTCGAAGTCTACCTGGAAATATATCACCATCCCCAGGAAGATCGCGTCTTTGCCAAGCTAAAAGCTCGTGATCCAGCTGCGGCTGCGAAGATCGGCGATCTAGCTCGCGAGCATCAGAAAGGGGCCGAACGCTTGCGTCGCGTCGCTCACGCGATTGACAGCGTGCTCGCGGATCGTGAGTTGCTCCGCCAGAATGTGGATACCATCGTTCGCGATTTCATCGAGCAGGAGCGCCGTCATATGATGATGGAAGATCGCGACTTCTTTCCCGCTGCGCTTAAGGCGCTCAAGCCACAGGATTGGACCGAGATCGCCTCGGCGGTAACCGGTCGTAGGGATCCGCTGTTCAGCGATGTGGCCGAAGAGCGGTTCGATGCGCTACGCGCACATATTTTGCGGCTGGAGCAGGAGGCTGAAGCCGAGCGGAAGTAGCCGCGTTCCCCCGGTTATAGGGCTTTAATGGCGAGTAAGGTCCATCATAGTCGTACCGACTACTATCGTCGAGCCGAAACGTTAAAAGAGCTACCATGTCCGAAGCACTCAAATCCTCCTTCGTCGTATTTCTCCTGTTCGCGATTCTGGCGCAATCCGCAGTGGCCGATCCCCAACACGGCAAGGACATCGCAAAACGCTGGTGCTCAAACTGTCATGTCGTCGAGTCCGGCCAGACGAATGCCATCGATCATGCGCCGCCATTCAGCCAAATCGCGCGAACACCCGACTTCGATCAGAACCAACTCGCGTTCCTGCTGCTCAAGCCGCACCCCAATATGCCAAGCCTGTCGCTCCAGCGATCGGAAATATTGGATTTGGCCGAATACATCCGCTCACTCAAGTAAGAAGAGCCGAAACGCATCGGCGCGCTAGAGGTGTGCTGCGCGTTGAATTGATCAGGGACCTCGCGACCGAACTCCAGAGGGAGCTATTTGCAAGGCGTTCCCTCTTTCGGCTTGGCAGCACAGTTCATGTCTCTGTGCGCGGCCCTGCCGCCCTCATCGTGTTTGAGGCAGGTCAAGGCTAACCGCCGCCTCAAGCCTATACTTAAATTGTACCGAATGGCATGAGCGCGCGCCGGTGCCGTTACGGTTGCGGAGCCTCGGACTCCTTGGGTCTTGCGACCGCGACCATGGGTCGGCTCCTGAAGCAGCTCCGCCGGCCCGTTCGGTAGAACTACGGTCGGCCTTGCCGGGTTGGACCGCCGAAGCCCTGAACTGAACGGAAGGTGGAAATCGGCCTCGGCGCTCCTTCAGGAAGCCGCGGCTTATTTGCGTCCGGCCCGTTCAGGCCGGGACAACGGGCTGCCGCGGGCGAGGCCCGTCTGCCGACTGACAAAGACGCGTTCGGGGCACTCAGGAAGGAGAGCCATATGATGTTCGCGAACCTCTACACAGACGACCTCGCTGCAGTTGTGCGCTATGCACTCGAGACCACCCGGGCCACGATGGTCTGCCCTTTCCACGAGGAGGTGCTCATCCGCGTGGGTGACGATGCCGCCGAGAGCCATGCCTTCGAACGCGCCAAACGAATCGTTAGGAGCGATGGCGAGGCCTGGCCATCGGACGCTCTCAGGGAAGAGTTTGGCCGTCAGCTCGGCGCCGCCGAGGACGGTCGATGCCCTGAGTGCGATCGGCACGATCCGCACGATTAGCTGCGTGCGGACCAGGCGCTGCTGCAGCCAACGCGCATTCAGATCGCCGAAAGCGAGCGCAGCCAGGCCAGTCTCAAGATCGCCCTCTCCGCGAGTCGCTGCAGGATTTTGACGCGATCGGCATCGTCCGAGCGTTCAGCTCCTTCGAGGTAAGCGTCGGCCAAAGCCTCGGCGATGACTTCAGCGTCCCGCTGCTCAAGGGCGCCGGAGAAGCTGCCGAAACTCCCGGCTCGATCGGCCATCTCCATCGTCTCGTCGAGAAGTTCGCGCGCACGCGCCGCCGCCGCCCCCTGTAGGCAGCGCTCGGCATCCGCAAGGTGCGTAGCGAGCCGAAGCTCGAGCCTTCGCGCATCGACCTGCGAGGGCGCCACCCTCGCCCATCCGTCAGCGTCCGTCCGGCCGTGCTCGCGATGGTAGGCGTGGCGCCGCTCCTTCCTGAGCGTCGAAACATGTCCCAGCTCTTCGCGGGCCATCGCTTCGGCCGCCCTCTTGATTTCCGCATCTTGCGCAGATGCGGCCAGATACGACCAGAATGCGAAGGCCCGTTCCTCATTCTGCACGGCCATGGCCAGCGCGCGGTAGGGCGTCATCAGACGAGATGCCTTGATTTCCGCGGACGTCTCCGGGTCGAACGTCTCCGGCGCTTCCCAGCGGACCAGGGCGGGATCCGGCGGCTTCCCGCGCCGCGACTGCGACCAGCGCTGCACGCTGTCAACGTGCTCGCGCTCGGCGTCGGCAAGTTCAGAGAAAACCGCGACCAGATCAGGACGGTCTTGCCGTTGCATCTCTTCGGCGAGTTCCGCGTATTTTGTCGCCGCCTCACGTTCCATCGCATTGGCGAGTGCGAACAGTTCGTCGAGCGAATGCAGGGTACCTGCGGGCTCGGCCCGCAGGAGCGTCGTTCGCAACAACGGCATGATCGATTTCCTTCGCTGTTTGCTGCAGCGCAAAGTTCACGTTGTTTCTTCCCACTACATAGCCCCTCTTGACCCAGATCAAGTTGTCTTGGCTCAACCCGTCGTCTTATCCGGTGTCAACGGCGATCCCGGACATCAAACATTCAACTCGATGGAATTTGCGGCGGGCTGTTCCGCTTTGAGGTACGCCATGGTCGGGCGTCTTTTCGCCGCCTCCAAACCTGCGCCAGCATTGGCCTGCGTCGCCATTCTCGCGATTTGCGCGACGTTGTGGGCACATGCGGCGCATGCGGCCGGCGATCTCGCCAGCTATCTGCCGAAAGTCGCGCCGGGCGACTTCTTTTCGGGGGCGGACCGTTTCGGGCCGCCGCAGGGGGGCCCGCCGATTGTTCCCGTCTACCGCGGCGAGCAGTTGCAAGGATTCGTCTACCTCAATTCCGACTTCGCCAATGCGATCGGCTATTCAGGGAAGCCGATCCGGCTTCTGGTCGGAATCGATCCGACGGGAGTCATCGCCGGTCTCAAACTCGTCGAGCACAAGGAACCGATCGTGCTCGTGGGCATCCCGGAAAAACGCATTCTCGAGGCCGTCAACAAGCTGGTCGGCGTCGACATGGGAAGCGTCGCGCGCGGATCGACGCCGGCACCCCAGGTCGACATCGTCAGCGGCGCTACGGTAACCGTTCTGGTGATCGGCGACAGCATCGTTCGTTCCGCGACGAGGCTGATCAAGAGCGGTCGGCTCGGCACCCAAGGCAATGCGGCCACTAGCGCGACGCCGCAAGCGACGAAAGCTATCGATTCCGGCAAAAACGAGGTTCGCGACTGGCAGAGTCTCGTCGGTGACGGCTCGGTCCGGCGACTATTCCTCTCGGTTGCGGACATCAACAAGGCCTTCGAAAACACCGGCAACGCCGCCGCAGTCGCGCATCCGGAGGAAGGCGATCCGGACGACACGTTCATCGACCTGTATGTCGCCGACGTCGCCGTCCCCACGATCGGCCGCAGTCTTCTTGGGGACGAAGGCTTCAATCGGCTCGCCGGACGGCTGAAACCGGGTCAACAGGCGCTCGTCGTCGCCGGATCCGGGCGCTACTCGTTCAAGGGCGCCGCCTACGTCCGCGGGGGGATCTTCGACCGCATCGAACTGATCCAGGAGACCAACAGTGTCCGCTTCAGGGACCGCGATCACACCCGGCTTGGCAGCCTTGCGGCCGAGGGCACGCCCGACTTCCCGGAGATCGCGCTGTTTACGGTGCCGCCCGAGCTCGCGCTCGATCCGACCGAACCATGGGTGCTGCAGCTCCTGGTACAGCGCGTGGTTGGGGCGCGAGACAAGGCTCTGGTTACCTTCGATGTCGGCTATACGCTTCCCGACATCTACGTGAAACGCGAAGCGCCGCCAACGCAGCCTGCACAGGCTACACCTGCGACGTCGTCGGCACCCGCGGCTGCCGAGGCGCGCGAAGTCGGAACGCCGCCAGCCGCGTCCGACGAGGAACCGCTGTGGATGCGGATTTGGCGCGGCAATACCGTCAAAATCGGCTTCACCATGATGGCGCTGGGTGCGCTCACCCTGATCTTCTTTTTTCAGAACATCCTGGTCCGCCGTCCCGCCTTGTACGTTTGGGGCCGCCGGGCCTATCTGCTCTTCATCCTTGTCTGGTTGGGCTGGTACGCGAACGCGCAGCTTTCGGTCGTCAACGTCCTGACCTTTACCAACTCGCTGCTGACCGGTTTCAGTTGGGAGTATTTCCTCTCGGCACCGCTGATCTTCGTCCTCTGGGCCTCGATCGCGGCGGGACTGCTGTTCTGGGGACGCGGACCGTTCTGCGGCTGGCTCTGCCCGTTCGGCGCCCTGCAGGAACTTCTCAACAACGTCGCGCAGGCGCTCAAAGTCCCGCAGTACCGCGTTCCCTGGGGGCTTCACGAACGGCTTTGGCCGATCAAGTACATCATCTTCCTCGGCCTGTTCGGCATGTCGCTCTACTCTACCGCGTTCGCGGAGCAACTTGCCGAGGTCGAACCGTTCAAGACCTCGATCATCCTGAAATTCGCACGCGAGTGGCCGTTCGTCGTCTACGCGTTGACCCTGCTCGCAGTGGGACTCTTCGTCGAGCGCTTCTTCTGCCGCTACCTGTGTCCGCTTGGCGCGGCGCTGGCGATCCCCGGCCGCATCCGCATGTTCGAGTGGCTGCGGCGCTGGCCCGAATGCGGCTCGCCCTGTCAGCGGTGCGCCAACGAGTGTCCGGTCCAGGCGATTCATCCGGAAGGGCACATCAACGTCAACGAGTGCATCTACTGCATGCACTGTCAGGAACTCTATTTCGACGACCACCGCTGCCCGCACATGATCCAGGTGCGGCTGAAGCGGGAGAAGCGCCAGGCGCTGTCGTCATCTTCGATGCGCACAGGCGGCAAAGGTCCCGCGACCGTCATCACCGCCGGGGGAAAGCCCGTCGGTGCGCCACCTGTCGATGCCATCACTCCACCCGCAACCTGAAACCGAAGCCGAGGAGAACCATCATGAGTGACAACGAGAACGGAAAGGGTGTCAGCCGACGAACCCTGCTGGGGACCACGGCCGCCGCTGCCGGCATGGGCCTGGCGGGAGGAGCGGTGGTGACGAAGGATGGCAGCGGCCTCGTCTCGACCGCGGACGCGCAGACCAAGACGGCCGCACCGAAGGCGCCGGCGGCCCGGCCAGCGGTGCAGAAGACCGAAGTCGCGCCCGGCGAACTCGATGAATACTACGTGTTCTTCTCGAGCGGCCAGTCCGGCGAGATGCGGATCATCGGGCTCCCGTCGATGCGCGAACTGATGCGCGTTCCGGTGTTCAACCGCTGTAGCGCGACCGGTTGGGGCCAGACCAACGAAAGCCTGAAGGTCCTGACCGAAGGGATGCAGCCCGCAACCCGTGAATTCCTCAAGAATCGCGGCGGCACGTTCATGAACGGCGATCTGCACCATCCGCACGTCTCGTTCACGGACGGCACCTACGACGGCCGCTACGCCTTCATGAACGACAAGGCCAACAGCCGCGTGGCGCGGGTGCGGCTCGACATCATGAAGTGCGACAAGATCATCGAATTGCCGAACCAACACACGGTTCATGGCCTGCGACTGCAAAAGTATCCGCGCACCGGGTATGTGTACTGCAACGGCGAAGACGGCGTGCCGCTGCCGAACGACGGTAAAATTCTCGACAATCCAAAGGACTACCACTCCATCTTCACGGCGCTCGACGGCGACACGATGAAGGTGGCCTGGCAGGTGATCGTCAGCGGCAATCTCGACAACGTCGATTCCGACTATCAAGGCAAATATTGCTTCTCGACCTGCTACAACGGAGAGGAAGGCGTCACCCTGGCAGAAATGACTGCCAACGAGCAGGATTGGGTGGTCATCTTCAACCTCAAGCGGATCGAGGAAGCGGTCAAGAAGGGCGACTTCAAGGAAATGAACGGTGTGCCCGTAATCGACGGCCGGAAGGGCTCGGCCTACACGCGCTACGTTCCCGTCTCGAACAATCCACACGGCATGAACACCGCGCCCGATGGGATCCACATCGTCGCGGCCGGAAAGCTCTCGCCGACGGTGACGGTGATGGACGTGCGGCTGTTCGACCAATTGTTCGACGACAAGATCAAACCGCGCGACGTCGTCGTCGCGGAGCCGGAGCTCGGCCTCGGCCCGCTGCACACCGCCTACGACGGTAAGGGCAACGCCTACACCACGCTGTTCCTGGACAGCCAGGTCTGCAAATGGAACATCGAGCTCGCCAAACGCGCCTTCAAGGGCGAGAAGGTCGATCCTATCCTCCAGAAGCTCGACGTGCACTACCAGCCGGGCCACAACCATTCCTCAATGGGCCAGACTAAGGAGGCGGACGGAAAGTGGCTGATCTCGCTGAACAAGTTCTCCAAGGACCGCTTCCTCAACGTCGGTCCGCTGAAACCCGAGAACGACCAGCTCATCGACATTTCCGGCGACAAGATGATCCTGGTCCACGACGGCCCGAGCTTCGCCGAGCCGCATGACGCCACGATCGTCCACCGTTCCAAGATCAACCCGATCTCGATCTTTGACCGAGCGGATCCGATGTTTGCGGATGCGGTCAAGCAGGCCAAGGCCGACGGCATCAACCTCGAGGCCGATTCCAAGCTCATTCGGGATGGCAACAAGGTGCGTGTCTATATGACGTCGACCGCGCCCGCCTATGGGCTCGAACAATTCCAGGTCAAACAAGGCGACGAGGTCACCGTATTCATCACCAATATCGATGCGGTCGAAGACCTGACGCATGGATTCTGCATCGTCAACTACGGCATCCAGATGGAGATCGCGCCGATGGCGACCGCGTCGGTGACCTTCATGGCCGATAAACCGGGCGTCTATTGGTACTACTGCTCCTGGTTCTGCCACGCCATGCACATGGAGATGAAGGGCCGCATGTTCGTCGAACCGAAATCGGTCTGATCGGGAGCGGCCCTGTGCGTCTGCTCTCACGAATGCTTCCGGCGGCGCTCGTCGCCGCCGGACTATCGGGCTTCGCCGCTGCGGAGACGCTGACGGCTGCGCCAGACCGGCCGCTGCAGGAGCTATTGGACCGTGCGCGCGCCGGCGACGTCGTCGAACTTGCTCCGGGCGAATACCGCGGCGCAATCCGGATCGATCGACCTCTGGTGTTGACTGGAGGCCCAGACGCGGTGCTCGACGGCGTCGGCGACGGCAACGTCGTCACGGTAAGCGCGCCGGACGTTACCGTTCGCGGCGTGACTGTCCGGGGATCGGGACGCGATCTCCAGGCGATGAACTCCGGAATCTTCCTGCAAAAGACCGCCGAACGGGCGGCGATCGAGAACAACCGTTTGGTGGGAAACCTGTTCGGCGTTTACGTGCACGGGGCACAGGGCTCGCGGGTCGTCCGCAACGTGATCGAAGGACTGCGTGGCGGGCGTCTCAGCGAGGCGGGCAACGGCGTCTCGCTCTGGAATGCGCCTGACGTCACCATTGCGGACAACACGTTCCGCTACGGCCGTGACGGCATCTTCACGATTTCCAGCCGGAAGGACCGCTTCGTCAACAATCGCTTCGAGCGGGTCCGCTTCGCGGTCCACTATATGTACACCAACGACAGCGAAGTCAGCGGCAACGTTTCTGTCGGCAACCATGTCGGCTACGCCATCATGTATTCGAACCGGCTGGTGATCCGCGGCAACATCTCCGATCACGATCGCGACCACGGGCTCCTATTCAACTACGCGAACTATGCCGAGATCGACGGCAACAGAGTGACGGGAGGGCCCTTGGGTACCATCGTGGGCAAGGCGGAGGAGAGCCCTGACGACGAACTAGGCATGAGTCCGGACGTGAAACGAGAGCAAGCTCTCCGGAGCGGTCCGGAAAAATGCGTGTTCATCTACAACACCAACCACAACAAATTCCGCAACAACTGGTTCGAAGGCTGTGCCATCGGTGTGCACTTCACTGCGGGCTCCGAAGGTAACGAGATCACTGGCAACGCCTTCGTCAACAACGCCAACCAAGTGAAATACGTCGGTACGCGGCACCTGGACTGGTCAACCGGCGGACGCGGCAACTACTGGAGCGACAATCCGGCCTTCGACCTCAATGGGGATGGCATTGCCGACACGGCATACCGGCCGAACGACCTCATCGATCGCGTGCTCTGGACAGCGCCGGCTGCGAAGCTCCTCATCAACAGTCCCGCCGTGCAGGTGATCCGCTGGGCGCAGGCTCAATTTCCGGCGTTGCTGCCAGGCGGCGTGATCGACAGCCACCCGCTCATGTCCCCGCCCGCGCGCCATCCGGCCGAGGAGGCGCGGCGATGAAAACGGTGCGCATCTCCGACGTCATCAAGGACTACGGCCGCGTCAAAGCGGTCCGCGGAGCTTCGTTCGAGCTGGGCCAAGGCGAACTCGTGGCGCTGATCGGCCACAATGGCGCGGGCAAAACCACGCTGATGAAGCTGATGCTCGGACTGATCCGTCCAACCGGCGGGTCGATCGAGGTGCTCGGCGACAATCCGGCGGCAGGGCAATTCGCCGGCCGCCGACAGCTCGGCTACCTTCCGGAGAATGTCTCGTTCGATACCGCCCTTACCGGGCGCGAGACCCTGGCCTTTTACGCGCGGCTCAAGCGGGAACCGGTTGCCAGCGCGCTGAAGCTTCTCGACACCGTGGGCCTAGGTGACGCCTCCCAGCGGCGGGTCGGCACCTATTCCAAAGGCATGCGCCAGCGCCTGGGGCTTGCACAGGCGCTCATCGGGCATCCGCGCGTGCTGCTGCTGGACGAGCCCACGACAGGACTGGATCCGGAGCTACGCCAGACTTTCTATGAGGTTATCCAGCGGCTCGCGACCGAGGGCACCACGGTTCTCTTGTCGTCCCACGCCTTGACCGAACTCGAAGAACGCGCAGGCCGCGTGATCATCATGAATCGCGGCGTCAAGGTCGCCGATGGATCGATCGAGAAGTTACGCAACGTCGCGCGATTGCCGACCAGGATACGGCTGAAGGTCGCTGGACTTGCACCCTCCGCACTACCGACGTGGTTGCCAAGCGATGCAGCCTGTCGGCGCCTCAATGGTCATATCGTCGAGATCGATGCTGCGCCGGAGCAGAAGATCAGCTTGCTCCACAGGGCCACGGCGGCAGGAAGCTCGGTCGAGGACATCGATGTGATCGCGCCGACGTTGGACGAGCTCTACGCGCATTTCTTGCGAGAGGCGGAGAAGACGACATGAATGCGCTGATCATCGCACGCAAGGAGATCCACACGGCGGTTCGGAACCGTTGGGTGCTGGCATCCACGCTGCTGCTCGCCGGACTGGCATTGTCGCTGACATTCCTCGGCAGCGCCCCGACCGGCACCGTCGGCGTGCGTGCGCTGGACGTGGTGATCGTCAGCCTCTCAAGTCTCACCATCTTCCTGATTCCGCTGATCGCGCTGCTGATCTCGCACGATGCCATCGTCGGCGACATGGAGCGCGGGACCATGCTCCTTTTGCTCGGCTACCCGGTTGCCCGCTGGCAGGTTCTCCTCGGCAAGTTCATCGGCCATCTGGCGGTGCTCGCGTTCGCGACCTGTCTTGGCTACGGGATAGCCGCTGCGGCCCTGATCGCCACCGGAAGCCGGATCGATTCCGACAGCCTTGCGGCCTTCGCCGCGATGATCGGCTCCTCCGTGCTCCTCGGCGCGGTATTCGTCGCGATCGGCTATCTCGTCAGCGCAACGGTGCGCGATCGCGGCACGGCCGCCGGCATCTGCATCGGCCTGTGGCTCCTTCTGGTCCTGATCTACGACATGGCACTGCTCGGCGTCCTCGCCGTGGATCAGGGCCGCAGCATCTCGGCGGCCGCCGTCGATGCGATGCTCCTGCTGAACCCGACCGACGTCTACCGGTTGTTCAACCTGACCGGCTTCGCGAATGTCAGCGGCTTCGCGGGCATGGCCGGCCTCGCTCAGAGCACGACATTGTCCGCCCAAGTGCTCTTGATGGCGCTGCTGGTCTGGACGTTCGTGCCGCTGGGACTTGCTGCGGCCGCTTTTTCGCGAAGGGAATTATGAGACGCCTCGCCTTGACGTTCCTGGGTCTGCTCGCACTCGCTGGCTGCGGCGAGAAGCAGGCCGCGCAACCGCCAACGCCTCACAAGATGACGGCTGAGGTGATCGGTCACTACTGCGGCATGAACGTGCTCGAGCACTCGGGCCCGAAGGGGCAGATCTTCGTGGCCAGTCTGATCGAGCCGGTCTGGTTCTCTTCGGTGCGTGACACCATCGCCTTCACTGTGCTGCCGGATGAGCCGAAGGACATTCAGGCGATCTACGTGTCCGACATGGCCAAGGCGCCGAGCTGGGACAAGCCCGGCGCCGACAACTGGGTCGAGGCCCGCAAGGCGCTGTTCGTGATCGGCAGTCGCGTCAAGGGCGGCATGGGCGGCGACGAGGCCGTGCCGTTCTCGGACCGAACCGCCGCCGAGAAGTTTGTCGGAGAAAACGGGGGCAGAATCGTCGCCTTCGATCACGTACCTCGGGATTACGTCCTGACGTCTACGGGCGCTCAGGGAGGCGCTAGGCCCGACGACGAGGCCAACCTGCAACGCCGACCGAGCGATTGAGGAGAACCAGATGACAGGAGGCAGGATCTCCCGCCGACGCTTTATCCGGATCACCGCCGCAGCGGCAGGTCTCGGACTTCTCTCCTCGGGACGCCCTGCCCGCGCCGGCACGGCGCCCGTCATCTGGCGCGGAACGATGCTGGGCGCGGTCGCGACCATGGAGGTCCACCACGACGACGGGGCCGAAGCGGAGCGCCTGGTCTCGATGGCGTGCGCGGAAGCTCGGCGGATGGAACGACTGTTCAGCCTCTACCTGAAGGAATCCGCGCTCGTCGAGTTGAACCGGACCGGAATCCTGGTGGATCCCGCCGCCGAGATGGTCGACTTGCTGACGATCTCGCAACACTATGCCAAACTGACCGGCGGACACTTCGATGTCACCGTGCAACCGCTCTGGGACCTCTACGCCGGCCACTTCGCCCGCGAGGATGCGGATCCGGCCGGCCCGCCGCCCGCGGCAATCCAAGCCGCGCTCGCGCGCGTCGATTGCGGCCGCCTGTCGGTCCGCCGCGACCGGATTGTGATGCCGCGCGGCATGGCCGTGACTCTGAACGGGATCGCGCAAGGCTACGTGACGGACAAGGTCGTCGACCTGCTGCGAGCCTACGGCATCGCCCACAGCTTGGTCGACATGGGCGAGACCCGAGCCATCGGCTCTCGTCCGGACGGACACCCCTGGGAAGTCGGCGTTGCCGATCCGAACGCTGCGGGGCGCACTGAAACGGTGCTTCCGGTGGTCGACCGCGCCGTATCGACATCGGGAGCCTATGGCTTCCGGTTCGAACCACAGGGGCGCTTCAATCATCTTTTCGATCCCCGGACCGGCGGCTGCGCCGGGCGCTACCGCAGCGTCACGACCGTGTCCCGCACCGCGACCGCGGCCGATGCTTTGTCGACCGCCTTCAGCCTGATGCCGGAGGAGCGCATCCGCTCGCTGCTGCCCCACGTAGATATCGAGCGCGTGCATCTCATCGACGCCGCGGGCAAGTCTTCCGAAATCGTTGCCTGATGAGTTGGTTGTCCTTTTGGATTTTTGCGCGGATTGAAAGTGAGGACTTCCAAGCGCCGCGCGCCATGTCAAGCGGCACGCCGGTCGTGTCGCGGTGCGAGATCCGGACACAGCACGAGTTTGCCCTCGAGACCCCCCGCCTCGAGGCGACGGTGAGCCTCGGCGACCTCGCCGAAGGAGATCCGCTCGGCGACGCGCGGCCGGATGGCGCGAGTTGCCAAAAGCCCGAACAGCCGCTCCAAGTCCTCCTTGAACCAGGTCGGATGTCGTGCCCGCATCGCATTGACCGAATAAAAGCGGACGCGCTTGCCGCCGGGCAGCAATCTCCACAGGTAAAGACGCGCGACCTCCATCAAAATGGGGAGCATGCGGCGCTGTGCCTGCACGCTCGCCGAGAAGCCGATGGCGCAGAGCAGGCCGCCTGGCTTGAGCGCAGCGTAGGAGCGGCGATAGCCATCTTCGCCAACGCCGTCGATGATGACGTCGAACCCGCCCGGCAGGACCCGCGTGAAGTCCTCATGCTGGTAGTCGATCGGCGTTGCCCCTAGCTCTCGGACGAGCCCTATGTGCTCGCCGCGCGCGGTGCCCCAGAGCTCGAGGCGAGCCAGCCTTCCAAGCTCGAGCAGCGCCTGGCCGACGGCGCCGGCGGCGCCGTGCACCAGCACGCGCTGGCCTGGCTGCACCCGGGCCGCGCGGTGCAGAAGCTGGTACGCGGTCGTCCAGCTCAAGATCAGGGTGGCCGCCTCCGCCGCGTCTACGTCTAAAGGCACGCGGGCCACGTCGTTTGCCCGAAGCGTACGATAGTCGACGTTTGACCCGACCACAGTCATGTCGGCTACGCGGTCGCCAATCTGAAAATCGTGCACGCCGTCGCCGAGCTGATCGATTACCCCGACGACGTCGTAGCCCATGACGAACGGCGGGCGGAGGCGCATCGTTTGCGGGTATAGGTGGCGCCTGATCAACACCTCGGTGTAATTGAGGCTTGACGCGATTACACGGACCCGCACCTCTCCCCGACCAGCGGTCGGCAGGGGAGCGTCTATCACCTCCAGCCTCTCCGGATCACCGAAGCTGCTAACTTGAACTACTCGATTGCGCAGCTCTATCATGGGTGATCCCCCTGTAATCTCGCAATTCGACGCAAGGACAGGCTCCATGCCGCAGCTATTTTGCGATCATATCGCTACGTGACAGAGAATATTGCTGACCTGAGGTTCAGTCTTGATCTGGCTCAAATCGGCAGGCCCGACGTTGTCGGACTAGGTGGCCGTTCGCGAAAACGTTCTTCTTAGATCCGCCTAATAGAGGCGTTCAGCTTCATCGTGATCGACACGAGCCTGGATGGTCTCCGGCCTGTCGGCCGAAGCAGCGGCTATTGAGTGGGAGCCTTGACTGCAGCGGCTTCCGTGATATGCCCTTCTGGGACATCTGGGTCGGGCAAACATCCGCTTTGCGCCAGCAAATTCTGCGCGAAAGCGTGCTGATGACCAACTTCGGCTGGCGACGTCCTCTCAGAGCATCTGGGAAAGCTACAGAATGAATCCGTCCAGATCAAAGCGGTCCCCTTGCGCTTCAAAATCTCAAGCGTGGTCCCGGAGGGTTGCTGCGAACGAGAGATCGATGAGCATCACCGTATTTGCGTTAGTAATGGAGCCGCGAAATTTCGATGCGCTCGTTAGGCAACGCGATGCCCAACAGTGGAAGAATGTATTTGTCGAGCATGGCAAAGTCGAATTCGACACAGTAGCCGATCGCGAACTACTAAGATTCCGAGTAGCGGTGGGCGTTGCCGAAGGCGCGGGAGGCCATAGCGAGCAAAGGCGTCGTAGCGCTTGGCAACGCTGAGGAGCCAAAGGACGTTCTGACGAGCTAGGACAATGGCCACTTTGCGCCGGCAGCCGCTTAAGGCCTGAGGCTCTCTACTCATGGTGCGTCTCGCTGCGCAATCCTGCTTCCGTCGGCAATTCGATCGCTTGGATGTACAGCGACCTGATCCCCCGCAGCCAGTCCAGACACCACCTCGGCGAACCGATTGTTGCGGTGACCGATCTGAACTAGCTTGGCGCGCGCACGGCCGTTCTCATCGGCAAAAACAGCCCACCGATCACCCTTTCGGAATAGGGCGCTTATCGGCACGGTCAGGACCTCCTGAGCGCTCCAAGTGGTGACGTGGACGACGACGCGGTAGTCGTGACCTAGCTGCGACCAGGCCTGCGGCGGGTCGTTGAAATCGATGGTCACCCGGACCCGCTGCTCCTCGATGCCGAGCGCGGAGACCTTCAGGAAGCCGGCGGGGTCCACACGCACCACGTTACCCGTGATCGGCGCCCCGCCCCAGCCGTCGATCCGGACCGGCGCGCCCACCTTGATCTGGACGGCGTCGGTCGAGAGCAGGTCCGCCACGACCTCCAGATCAAGAGGGTTGCCAATGTCGACCAGCGGCGTCCCGGGCAGGACCGTCGCCTCGCTGTCCTGGGCGATCTTAAGAACCTGTCCGCTCGCCGGCGCGAGCACCCGGACGCAGCACGTCGGCTCCGCCGACGGCGCGGCGTTGGCCGGATCCATCAGCCGGGCCGCAAAGCTGGTACGCACCGCGCGACGCATGTCGACCTGAGCCTTCGCGCTCGCCAAGGCGGCCT
Source organism: Bradyrhizobium sp. Pa8 (assembly GCF_052588265.1). Taxonomy (NCBI): domain Bacteria; kingdom Pseudomonadati; phylum Pseudomonadota; class Alphaproteobacteria; order Hyphomicrobiales; family Nitrobacteraceae; genus Bradyrhizobium; species Bradyrhizobium sp. Pa8. The sequence goes on from NZ_CP176767.1 coordinate 7,187,118, forward strand.
CGTTGGTGGCCACGTCGAACTTCGCCTTGTCGAAAGCCTGGGCCGAGATGGTCTGCGTCCGCGAAAGCGCCTGGGCCCGCTGGAATTCGGTCCGGGAGAAGTCCAGCGCGGCTTCGATCCGCTGCACCTCGGCTTCCTGTTGCTGGATGGCGGCATCCGCAGCCAAGACTTCGGCTTGGAGCTGATCGCGCGAACGCACGTCGATGAAGCCCGGCAGCGTCGGCTGCATCAGGGCGACGACTGTCTGATTGGCGACGACCTCGTCGCCGACGTGAAGCGAAGGACCCTGCTCGCCGAGCGGATGCGAAATCCTGAGGACCTTTCCTGCGATCGGCGCCGAGACCGTGTAGACGTGGCGGACATGCGTCTTGCCGTCGTCATCCGCCGTGACTTCGATCGGGCCCTTCGCGACAGTCGCGAGGTCCACCAGAACTGGCCGCGGCCAAGCGAACCAAGCCAGTCCTCCCGCGATCGCGGCCATCGCCAATGCGCCGATGATACGTTTGGTCCACTTTGCCGGCATGGCTAGTCTCGCGTCTTGAGGACCGCGACGAGGTCCAGTTTGTCGATGCGTTCGCGGATGACCGCTGCGGAGGTGATGGCCGCCAGCACCACGACGGAGGTGGCGATGACATAGGTCGAATGTTCGACGACGAGGCGGACGCGCATCAGTTCGCCAGCCAGGTTCGTCTTCATGACCCACGCGAGCCCGTAGCCCATCGCCCAGCCGGGCGGCTGGGCGATCAGCGTCAGGATGGCGAGCTCGAGCAGCAGGATCCGCAGCACTTCGCCGCGCGTGAAGCCCAGCACCCGCAGGCTGGCCAATTCCCGCGCCCGTTCGGAGAGCGAGATCCGAGCATTGTTGTAGACGACGCCGAACGCTATCACTGCGGCGAGTCCGGTGTAGATGCTCGCCATCGTGGTGACGAGCAGCGCGACGGTCTTGCGGAAGTTCGCCAGCGACACGCGCTGCAGCGCCACGCCGCCGACCGTCGGCATGGACTTCACCGCCGCGTAGAAGTCCTCCTTCCGGTTCTCGTCGAGGCTGAGGTTCACGCTGTTGACGACGGGCGCCTCGCGCATCAGCTTCCGGAGCGCCTCGATGTCCATCATTCCCCTGATCCCGAAATAGTCCTCGACGGTGTCCACGATCGGCATCGTCACGGTGCGGCGGGCACCCTCCAGCAAATCGAGCTCGACGGTATCGCCGGCCCCCACCCCGAGGATGTGACCGAGCATGCTGGAGATCGCAAGGCCCGTTTCCGGAAGCATCACCGGCCGGAGGTCGGCGTCGATGATGCGCCTGAGATCGCCATCGGCCGGTCGGCCGCTGATCGTGATCCGCCGTTCTATGTTGCCATGGCGAATCCGGACGGGCACCTCGCGGAGCGGCTCGGTCGCGAGAACGCCAGGAAGCCGGTTCACCTGCTCCACCACGTTCTCGATCCGCTTCTCGGAAAAGCCGATGGTCGCGTCCTGCCGGTCGGCGAGGAAGTAGGTTACGTCGATCAGTTGTTCCATCGTGTCCCGCGTGAACAGCGAGACGACCAGAATCGCTGTGGCCAGCGCCATCCCAAGCGCCGTGAACGCGGCCCGGACGGGGTGCCGCGCGATGTTGCGGATCATCATGAGCGTCGGCTGTGACACGATTTGATCGAGCTGGATGCTGGCCGGCAGCAGCCGCCGATAGACCGGCGGGGCCGGCGGTTGCATGGCGACGGCTGGCGGCAGCTTCACCACGTCGCGCAGCGCCCGCAGTGCGCCGATCGCGGCGGCGACCGCGCTAAGCGCGCCCGCGGTTACGTACAGGTCCGGCGCCCTCGCGAACACCAGGAACGGGAAGTGGAAAAAGTCGCCGAACAGCGCGGTGACGCGCAATCCGAGCCAAGTGCCGGCGACGCCGCCCAGGATGATTCCGATCACGACGATTAGCGCCACGAACTTGAAATAGTGCAGCACGATGCTGCCATCAGCATAGCCCAGCGCCTTCAGGAGGCCGATCTGCTCGCGCTCCAGCGCGACCAGCCGGCTCAGGGTGAGATTGACAAGGAACGCGGCCACCAGCAGAAAGATCGGCGGCAGCGTGCGGCTCATGTTGTTGAGCATGTCGAGCTCATGATCGAGCCAGGCGTGCGAGGTCTGGTCCTTGCGGCCGTGGGCCGCCTGCCCGCCGTACGGGTCGAGCAAGACGTCGAGCCGCGCGATCACCTCGCGCTCGGATGCGCCGGACTGCAGCTTGACCGACACCGCCGAGAAAGCACCGTCGAGATCGTAGACGCCGGCAAGCGCCTTTTCCGACATCCATACGATCGCGTAGCGGCGGTCATCCGGCATCAGGTCGCCCGGCCCGACAGTGTAGATGAACTCGGGTGACAGCGCGATGCCGACGATGACGAGCTCGCGCTTGGTGCCGTTCAGGATGGCCGAGAACCGCGCCCCCTCCGAGAAGGCGTGCGCTCGAGCGAACGGCTCGTTGACGACGATCTCTTCGGTCCGTCCGGCTTCCGGAAGGCGTCCGGAACGCATATAGAGCCGATTGAGACGCGGCTCGCCGTTGTCGGGCAGCGAAACGAACTGCCCGCTGGCGGGCTCTGAGAAGCCGGGAATGTCCAGCAGCGCCGGCTTGGCGATGCGGATGTCGACGGCGGCCACGCCGGGTATCTCGCCTATCCTGTCGCCGAGCGCCTTGGGCGCCCGCTTCGCCTGAGCGAACACGTCGCCGAAGCCATAGCGTTCGTAGTACGCGATCCGCGTCTCTTCCAGGGAGCGATGCGATCCGACCGCGAGCACCAGCGTCGCGACGCCCCCTCCGACGACCAGCGCCACGGCGAGCACCTGCGCCCACAGCCGCCTGACGTCCCGAAACAGCTTGATGTTGAGCGCGGTCATGTCGTCACCAGGTGAGCTCGGCCGCTTCCCGCCGGGTCTCGTTCTTCTGGATCCTGGAGATCCGGCCGTCGGCGAAGAACAGCACCCGATCGGCCACTTCCCGGATGCTGGCGTTGTGCGTGATGATGACCGTCGTGGTGCCGACCTGCCGGTTCACCCCGAGCAGCGCCTCAATGACGCGAATGCCGGTCTTCGAGTCCAGCGCACCGGTCGGCTCGTCGCAGAGCAGTACCGCCGGGCGCTTTGCGATCGCGCGAGCGATGGCGATCCGCTGCTGCTCGCCGCCGGATAGCTGGGCGGGAAAGTGATGCATCCGCTCTTCGAGGCCGACCAACGCGAGGGCGTCGGTGGGAAGCATCGGGTCCTTGGCCACTTCGGTGACCAGCGCGACATTTTCGTAGGCGGTGAGGCTCGGCACCAGATTGTAGAACTGGAAAACGAAGCCGACGTGATCGCGGCGGTACTTGGTGAGCTCGCGATCCTCGAGATCCGTCAGGTCGAGATCGCGGAAGAACAGCCTGCCGCTGGTCGGCCGGTCGAGACCGCCCATGATGTTGAGCAGTGTCGTCTTGCCGCTTCCGGAGGGCCCGAGCAGCACGACCACTTCCTTCTCGCCGATCTCGAGATCCACCTCGTTGAGCGCATGCACCCTCACCTCGCCCGTGTCATAGGTCTTGGTCAGATGCTTTACCGTGAAGACAGGCTGGGTCATCGGCTTCCTTTCGAGCCGCTGCCTTCCTGCGCCGAAATCAGCCGTGCCGATAACCGCGCGGAGGGGCCTGTCCGAACAGGCGGCTCAGGTGCGGAATGAATGCCGGCACGTCCGCCGCGTACTTCGCGTAGGCCTCGCCGAACTCGGACCGCGCGTCACGTTCCTCGTCACGCGCCAACTTCACGTATGACAGTCAGCACGGGAAACATCGCCAGCGTGAGAATCGTCGGCCACTGTACCAGGAAGCCGAGCATGACCAGGATGAAGCCGACGTACTGCGGGTGCCGAACGTAGCTGTAGGGCCCGGTGGTCGCGAGGCTGCGGGTCTGCTGTGCGTCGTACAGCACCCTCCAGGCAGCGGAGATCAGAACGAAGCCGGCCCCGATGAAAATGAAGCTCATGATGTGGAATGGTCCGGCGTGCGGGTTGGTCTTCCAGCCAAACATCATCTCGAGCAGGTGGCCGGCATCATGGGAGAACCAGTCGACATTCGGGTAGTGCGACTGCAGCCAGCCCGACAGAAAGTAGATGGTGAGCGGGAAGCCGTACATTTCCACGAATAGCGCCACCAGAAACGCGCTGAAGGCGCCGAACGAGCGCCAGTCGCGCGAAGTCTGCGGCTTGAAGAAGCTGTAGGCGAACAGGATGAAGACCACGGAATTGACGACGACCAGACTCCAGAGTCCGTAGTCGGGCGCGGTATCGCTCATGGATTCCTCCGTTCGGCTCCGCCGCCGTGATGGTGCCCGTGTCGTCCATGCATGAAGAAGTGCATCAGCGGACAGGCGAGTACCGGCAGCCATACCAGCAATCCGAGCACGTGTGCCCTGTGCTCAGTGAACAGCAGAGCGCTCGCGACAGGTGCGAAGCCGGCGAACACCAGCCTGATGCGGGTATTCGTGGACATGCCTCGCGCATGCCCCTCGCTTTCGGCGCGATCCTGGAGGCTCATCCAAATTGCTCCTTCGGTTGCCAGTCTAAGCGAGACCGCTGAAGCGAACTTGATTCAAGTCAACGAGAGGTACAGTTGAGATTTCGGACGACGCGCTCGCCTCAGGCATGGGGCGACGAAACAGCGCTCCCAAAATGCGAGCCCTGACGCATCTAAACGCCAACTCAGCAGACTTAAGCCTAATGGCCTACCGATCGACAGAGCGTTCCGTTACTGCGGACCAGCGCTCCTGGTGCCGTGCATGAACATCAGCATCTCCTCCATAGTGAGCTTGCCATCTTTGCTGCTGTCCATCGCCTTGAAAATCCGCTCGTGGGCGACCTGGAACTCCGCCGATGAGATAGTCCCATCGCCATCGGCGTCCATCAGCGCGAAAATCATGCGGAACATGATCGCGGGGCCCTTCGTGTCCCCACCCATCATGCCGCGCCCCATCATACCTCGGCCCATCATACCTCCTCCCATCATATCTCCGCCGCTCTTCATGCCCTGACGCTCGCCAGCCTGGCCTACGGAGGGTGCCGGTTGCGTGATAGGCGGTACTTGGTCCGCTCCGGGATGATGGGTCTCATGATCGGCTGGAGATTGAGCGAATGCGGGACAGCTAAGGGCCGTCAAGAGCAGCGCTGCAGCAATGGTTGGGCGTCGCATGGATCGTACTCCGGTGTTGGTGTGAGGTAGCGATGGTGCCGAATTGCTCCGAGTTCAGCTTGAGGCAAATCAACTCGCGCTATGCGGGGAAGTCCGCTGCAGTGCACCAGCCATCGCAAACGCTTGAGTTGTTGATGCAGCTCAACGGCGTCCGACGCGAGTCGGCATTGCATATCATTCAGAAAGGAGAACCGGCCATGATTGCAAGAATGCTAATATCCGTCACCGCCGCAATTTCGCTGATCGCGATTCCGGCCGTTGCGCAGACCACCGACAAGGAACAGAGCGGCCACCACTATCAGGGTGGCCCCAAGACCGAAGTGCCCCATCACATGGGCAAGAAGGATACGGTCGGCGTGTCTCGGCAAAAAGCGTCCGGAGGACATCACTATACAGGCGGCGCCGGAACGTCGACACCCCACCACATGGGCGACAAGAAAGCCCAATGATCGGTCGCGCCCCTCAACGAGTGCCGTAGGAGCAAAGAGCTCGAAAATATACCGCTTCGGCGAGGACCGGCGCGATCTCGATCCGTCCCGAGTGGCGCGCCGAACTCGTCGATGCTGCGATATCGCTGAGCTGTCCCAGGAATCCGCGCCGATCCTGCCGGTGTTCAGGGCGTTGGGCAAACAATGTGTCGCATGGCCATTGAGCACGACGCGATCGCCAAAACGATCCTGCAGCGCAGTGTCGGCGCCCATTCAGAACCGGGAGCGGCGCGGAGCAGCTCGCTGCTGACCGCGTCGAATTTCGCCCTCACTGGAAGCCCGCTTTGGCGGTCGACGATGCGGGCCTTGAAGACCCCGTCGTCGAGCTCGACGCTCCGGATATCGTAGCCGAGAGTGTCGATCTTCTGTTTAAGCCGCCCCAGCAGTATTTCCCGGTTACGCGAGGTCCGGTGAAGGGACGTATCGGCGTGGTCTGCCAGCGCGGCTCCGCTAGAAGCGGCGAACAGAGCGATAGCAGCGAGAATGATGGGCTTGCGCATTGTCGGTCTCCCGTTTCGGTGGCGCACCCTCGGTTCGCTTGGTCATCTTGGCTATTTTGACGACAGGCGTTCGTGCTTTCGAGTGCGCCTTCAATTCCTTGATATCGGCAGCAGTCCACTCGCGGCGAATTACCTTTTTCTTCTTAGCCAATGCGGCGCTCCTTCAACGTTGAGGGCGCGGTCTAACACGTGGCGCGGTGTGTGCAAACCTGTGCCGTCCAGAGCGGGACGTCGGATCTAACCCGCGCGCGGCGGACGCGACTGCAGCGGTCAAGCGGATGGCTCGTCCTGATTCAGTGCATCCACAAAGCGCGCGTGTAGAGTCATCTCATGCTTCGATCCATCAAGCAGAACACGAAGGCGGTGGCGCGTTCCGCCAGATCCGAGAACAACGCCATGTCGGCCGGCCATTCTGGGCCCCGCCGCTGCGTTCACGATGATCCGTTGCCCTTTCACTAGCTCGTTTTTGACGAGTGTGAGGTCCAGCAAGTTCGGTAGGTTGCGTCTGTTTGGTTGAGTCATGGTGGAAATTTCTCAATTGGAGAAGTCTTGCTTTTGTCGAATTTTTGGCACTACCTTATTTTTTTTAATGATGGAGATGTAGCGTGGCTATGGGGACAGTGAAGTGGTTCAACCCAACCAAGGGTTATGGATTTATACAGCCTTACAACGGCGGCAAGGACGTCTTTGTCCATATCTCGGCAGTTGAGAAAGCTGGTTTCAGCTCTCTCGCGGAGGGAGCCAAGGTTAGCTTCGACGTCGTGAACAATCGCGGCAAAGACTCGGCGGAAAATCTACGAATAGGTTGAGCCCTTTCAAACCGCGACGTGACGGTTTCAAGTCGTCGTTTGGGCCTATCGTCGAATATCCTCTGATTTCCTCATCGGCCATCCTAGCCTGGTTCGCTGGGGATTCGAATGATGAGCGAGGAAGAAGCTGATCGCTATCGAACCGAAGCTGAGGAATGCCGCCGATTGGCTGAGAAGGCCATCAAACAATCGGACAAGGAAGCTTGGTTAAGGCTTGCTGCAGATTGGCTGAAGCTGGCCGAAGGTGCCGCGCCTCACTGCTAACTTAGGCCTTAGGCTCGTCCGGAAAATCGAAGCTGAAAATAATGAGTGCGAAAGCTCCGACGATCAGGAGTGCAACGCATAGCGCCGCGATTCCGTAGGGCCACACTGCTGATCTCAGCTGGGAGAAAACGAAACCGACGCGCCGAGTATGATGGCGCGCCGACTCCGCCATGCTGAACCCGGACAGGGGCAACTCGTCCGGTGATGACAGCGTAACCGGGAAGGCGAGCGGCGCAATCGAAGCCTGCAATTAAGCTTGAGGGGTAGGGTAAATTAAGATGAACCTCATCGCACAAGCGCCGCTCCGATCGAATGCCGAAGCAGTAACCGATCAGGAGCATCCGGATCATCAGTTCGGGATCGATCGAAGGCCGGCCGATGCTACTGTAGAAAGGCGCCAGGTCCTGCCTGATCTCTTGCAGATCGACGAACCTGTCGACCGACCTCAGCAGGTGGTCGGCGGGAATATGCTTCTCGAGCGAGAAATCATAGAACAACGCAGCCTGATCGACTTGCCGATGCCCCATCATGACCTTCAGTCCTGCCAATTAGACAGACTGAATCACTGATATCTCATCCAGCAGGCTGATCACGAAATTGACGATCGGAGCGACCTCGCTTTCCACTCGACCGTCGATGCCCTGGTTCCTCTGGGTGGCCACGAACCTGGTCAGCACCTCGGACATCTTCAGTCGGACATACTTGGTGGATTGCACCGTGGCGTGATGGACGGGCGCGAGCGGCGCCTCCGTTCCGAAGTGGCGGGTTGCCATCTCCGGCGGCGGCAACACCATGGCCTGGCTGGCGAGCGCATACTCCAAGCGCTTCTGCTCCAACTGCCCCTCGACAGACTTGGACTTTTCGATCGCCTTGGATGCACGGCTGTTCTCGCGCACCAGCGTGACGAAGTGTTCGTCCCATCCGGGCACCACGTCATTCGGTTTGAGAGACAAGCCGCGCACGGTCCATTGGGCAACAAAGGCCATATCCTGAAACGCCCGGCGTTCCACGATATCAGCTTCATCACGCACGGGCTCGACCGCCAGGGCCTGCAAGCGTGGCCACAACGCTTGCAGCACCTCCCTCGGATCCTCGGCCGCCTTGACGCTCATCATCCAGCTCGCAATTCGGGCTGCCCCCCGGACGGCGACCTTTTGGTCCGACGTCTGTAGGCTTATCCGAAAAGCTGACTTGGATCCCACCGCCAGGCAAGGCGGCAGGCGCGCTCTAAACAGGTATCTGCCGTCCCGGCGGGAAAGATAAGCGTGGCGAGCCATCTTCAAGACCGTGTCCAGTGTGAGGGACACAGGTCGCGCCGCCGCGACAAGATACGGCTGAAACCATTGAAATATCTGTAGAATTTTGGGAGTTGGTAGCTACCCTAGGTGTGGTAGCGGGAGAGGGACTCGAACCCCCGACCCCAGGATTATGATTCCCGGGCTTTGAGCTTCGTCAATTGTCGAAGGCCATTGCCGATCCAAGTCTCGGCCGCCGACGGTTAGAATTTAAGCTGAACGCTTTGCTCGAGAGGGCTGCGAAAACGGCGCAACCGTTTTCTTGATGACCCACGGAAGCAACCGGACCTCATGCGGCTGCAAGTGAGCCGTCACCTCTGGAAGCATCATGACAAACTGCAGGAGGGTCGCGATTTCGTGCGGCTCGCAATACCGCTCGTCGGTCTCGCCGTCGCCACCATGCCCAAGCAGGTCGGAACGACCTTCCTTCGCCACCAGCTTCTTCTTCAGCTGTGCGCCAAAGAGATGCCGTACGGCATGCGCGCCCAAACCCTTCTCGGTCACGCCTGCGGCTTCGAGGACCGACTTGAAATCCTTGTAAAAGCGATCACCCATCGGAGAACTGGTCGACGGCGAGAAGAGATCCGGAAACAGAAGACGATAACCGAGCGCCTTGATGGCCTCGACGTAGGCAAGGAAATTCAGCCGCAACACCTCCGGGTGGAGCGGGATGTTACGTTGGGATTGCGCGTTCTTGATCCGCCGCTGCTCATTCTTGGCGATATGGAGATAGGGGATATCGCCATTGTCGGTGATGACATCGTCGACCATCAAGCCGCACAACTCCTCCCGGCGACAGCCGGTGTAGAAGATGAGCATCGGAACGAAGTAGAGCGCGCAATGAAAGACCAGGCTCTGCCCCTCAGGTCCGGGCTTATCCAGAGCGTCCCAGGCCGCGCAATTGTTGAAGACGGGCGCATGAAAGATCGCCGCCGCCTTCTCCAGCGGCAGCTTGGCGCGCGCGTTGCGGGCACGCCCCTTCTTGCCCTTGGCGCGAAGCTTGGTCAGGTCGATCCCCGCAAGGGCGGTCGCGCTGCGCGCGGCGGCAAAGTTGAAGACCTGTCCCAGATTTCCCAGATGCCGATTGAGGGTATCGCCGGTAATTCCGCGCTTGCTCTTGTCATGGGTCAGGGCAACCGCGCGCAGTTCCCCGATGCTGCGGCCTTCATCGGCGGATGATTTGCCGTAGTGCACGTAGATGTCGAGATTCAGGAAGTCGACGAAGGCCGCCACATGCGCCTTGTCCACCGAATGCAGATCCTCGACATGCTGGTCCTGCAGCATGAACTTGACGAACAGCCTGCTGATGTTGCGGACCTGCCGCTGAGTCTTGCCGTCCCAATGCTCCTGCTTGGCGTTTGCGGCGATGAGCTTTTCGGTGAAATCCTCAAAGCTCGCCATCGGGAGGCCCGCGCTCGCCAATAGGGTTTCCTGCTTCGGTGGGTCGCGCGGTGGATCGTTATCGCGCACCACTGCCACAGCCGGGGGCGGCGCCGGTGGATCGTTTTGCGCAAGGACCATCCGGTCGACAAAGCCGGCGTCCTCGACCCGGTTGCTGCCGTAGCGGCGATCGACGCTGGCAAGAGCCAGCTTCAAACCGCGATAGTAAATGCCTTGGGCAATGTCGAGGTTCATGGCCGTCGGCACCGCCTCGACGTCATCGAGCAGTCGGCGCAGCACATGTTGCTTGGTCGGGACCAGCTTGTTCGTCCGCAGCAAACAGAGGTGCTGCCACACGTCGTTGATGTCAGAGGCGCTGAACCCGTCTGCGACCATCTGATCGTAGTCCTCCCGTCGCAGGTAAGCAGCCGGGCCTTGCGCATCCAGGAGTGCGTAGGTCCAGAAGGCCTTCTTGTCATCCAAACGCGCCTGTTGAACGTCGAAGTCCGGATTGCGTTTGGCGGCAAACGCAACGCGCTCCAGCCTGCCGAGATGATTAGTCACCACGGCACGCAGCATTGTCTCAATTTGAGACGAAGACAGATCGAGAGTGTCGCGCTCAGCGAGCATCGCTGCATCTTCCAGGATCAGATCGAGTTGAACGGCCAGGCGCCGCGCCGTCGCGCGGCTGGTCGTCTTCAAGCTCAGAAAAAGATGCGGACGAGAAAAGAAACTGGCAAGCGGTCGCGGTGGACGGCGGCGCCAGTAATACACAGCATTCCTCCGGAAAATATGCGCAGCCATGGGGCACGACACCTGTGCAGCAGTAATGTGTCGCAGCGCTGTGCAGCAGCGCCCCAGCCAGGCCGGATTTGTCAGTGATTTCAGGGGAAGCGGGGCGTCTGGCTGGGGCGGGAGGGATCGAACCTCCGAATGGCGGAATCAAAATCAGTTCGACTATCTAGTTATTTCAAGGTGCATTTGGAAAAAATGACTGAATTCGCCTTTAGCGATATCAATTGCTTAGCAGGCGTTTCCAAATAAGGAAGCGCCTCGTCTGGGAAGATCGGCTCCGAGGAACGGCACGCGCGGCATCGTGCTTGTTTTACTCTATCTCGCCCTGGACGACGGTGACTATAGACCACTGGTCATTGATCAACCGGAAGAAAACCTCGATCCGCAATCCATTTACGTGGAGCTTGTCCCTTTGCTTCAGGCCGCGAAGCGCAAGCGTCAAGTGATCATGGTGACGCACAACGCCAACCTAGTGATCAATACCGACGCCGATCAGATTATCGTGGCTGAGGTAGGTCCGCATACGGCCGATGGACTACCACCGATCACTTATCGGAGTGGCGGGTTGGACGAAAAGCCAATACGCAAGCTCGTCTGCGATATTCTAGAGGGCGGCGAAAGAGCCTTTCAAGATCGCGCGAGACGCTTGCGGATCGCACTCGCGCGTGGGGATTAAGGTCGTGCCAGCTTGTACAAAGGTGGAAACTTGGCGCGCCAGCACTCCAGCCGAGGTGTCCGAATTCCTGAAGGCAAGCAAGTCGTCCGACAAGCGTACAAGAGAAATATTGGCCGTCCGATCAAAATTGAGACCGGTCGATGTTTACGCATATTTGAGAGCACGCTTTGGGGCGACGGGGCTTTCTTTTGGCGAGGAAGCGACAGGAGGTCGCTACTCGACTGGACTTCCGCCGTAATTTGACTCTTCATCCTGAACGTAGCGAGCCAACGTTTCTCTTACAGCGCTGGTCGATTCTTCTAGTCTTTGAAGCATGGTCCTCAAGTTAGCGACCGTTGCTTCCTCCATATGTAGATTTTGAGGGGCGAGAGTTGCTCGGATGAGTTGGTCGAGCGGCATTGGGGAAGTCGACATTGCCGCCGAAGCGTTTCCGTAATCAAACGATGACTCAGAAATCAGATCGCCGTCCGGGGTAAGTCTGCACGACGACGTCAAGTTGGATGAAATTGCTTCTTCTAACAGCCCAGCGGGAATTTCAATCGCCGCGACAACGGTCCCGGTCTCACTGACTCTGTATCCAAACCGATAAAGATCATCCGGCGTTCGCGCATTTCCGAGGCGCACGCGTTCTGCAAAGGGTTCAATTGCTTGTCGAGCAGCAAGAGCCAATACCTTAACTCCGTCAACATTAGCTCCTCCTCCGAGAATACCTAATTTATCGGTATCTGAAAAGTCGTTCTATGTGTCTGGCCCCCTTTTCGGAGGCCAGATGCCCAAGACGGTTACCTCGCCCATTCAAAAGAAGCTCGCCGCAATGTTGGTTGAGCTGAGAAAGGGTGCTGGGCTCCGTCAGGTTGATCTCGCCAACAAGCTTGGTGTCTACCAATCCTGGGTAACCCACCTTGAATCTGGGCAACGTCGAATAGACGTCGTTGAGCTGATCGAGCTGGGTCGAGCCATTGGCTTTGACCCCGCCGAGGTCGTGCGGAAACTCAATAAGCGTTAGGGGAAGCGAAGCACGCTTCGTTCGTGAAACACAGGGCTAAGCAGACCGACGTTGCGATTTTGCCGGCTGCTTCTTTGCACCTGTCTCCTTTGCCTGCTTCTTACCGACGATAGGCATCAGCATCTCTTTCTGACCGCTTGCGGCCTTGCGCGTCTTCTTGGCCGACTTCTTCGGATGATTTGCAGTCTCCGTCGATTTCTCCCTGCCGACGCTTTGTCGTAACGCCTCCATCAGATCGACGACGTTCTCACCTTTTGGCCGCTCTTTGGGGCGGATCATCTTGCCGGCGCGCTTCTGGTTGATCAGTTCGACCAGGGCGCTTTCGTAATGGTCCTCGAACTTTTCAGGATCGAATGTGCCTGCCTTCTGGTTCACGATGTGCTTGGCGAGATCCAGCATGTCTTTGGTGATTTTGACGTCCTGGATCTCGTCGAAGTATTCCTGCTCGCTGCGGACCTCGTAGGGGTAAAGCAACAACGTTCCCACGAGCCCCTTGCCCATCGGCTCAAGCGCAATGATGTGCTCGCGATTGGTCAGTACGACGCGGCCGATGGCGACCTTGTTCATTTCGCGGATGGTCTCCCGGATCACCGCGAAGGCGTCGTGGCCGACCTTCCCATCCGGTCGAAGGTAGTAGGGTCGGATCAGGTAGCGCGGGTCGATGTCTGACTTATCGACGAACTCATCGATTTCGATCGTGCGGGTCGATTCCAGCGCGATCTCTTCGAGCTCTTCCTTCGTCACCTCAATGAACTGCCCCTTCTCCACTTCATAGCCCTTGACGATGTCTTCGTTGGGCACCTCGTCGCCCGTGTCCTGATCCACCTTGATGTACTTGATGCGGTGGCCCGTCTGACGATTGAGCTGATTAAAGGAGATCTTCTCGGACTCAGAAGTCGCTGGGTACAGCGCCACCGGGCAAGTCACGAGGGACAGACGCAGGAAGCCTTTCCAGTTGGCGCGGGGGGCCATGTACGCAGAACTCCATGTCGGACGGTTCGGACTCAAGACGATCGAAGGCGGCTGGTTCCGACATTGTCAGGGGCAAATAAATCCACCAGCCGCCTTTGGTCGGACTCGACTTTTGTTCTCTTTATGTTCTAATACCAACATGAAGGATCGACCTGCGAGTTGGCGGATGCCCACCCCGAAACAGATGGAAAAGCTAACCGGCTCAATGGGAAAGAAAGCTCCGAGGGAGCGTTCGCTCGCTCCCAAGGACGACATGCCCGACGAATACTGGCGTGCCCTCCTCGACGCCCACGACCAGACAGCGGCCTCGGGAGGTTCGAGCCTCGTCCAGCGCCTCTGCGAAATCCCACAGCATGTCCTGCGCGTTTCCTGCCGCAGGTGCGAGCGCATTGTTGAGATCCAGAAAGTGGACGCCGTCCGTCTGTACGGACAGCAGGCGAGCTGGAAGGAGGTCGGGCAACGGTTGCTGGACAACACGTGCCAGAATCGAACTGGCCGCCACGAGGAGGACGGTTGCTGGCCGGCCTTCGGGCCCGTTTAACCGATCATCCGCGTCGCCGAGGATGGCTCCGAAGCATCACCCGACGCCACTCTCCGGCGGCGACCGGAAGGCGCTTGGCAAGGAGCTCGGCAAGGCACGCGCGATGACCACCATCCTGGCCGAGCAGTCCACAGCGGCTCGCGCCAAAGGTGAAGCACTGATCGAACAGGCCGATCGCCTCCTGAGTGAGAGCTGGAACGAGCGGATGTGGGCGAACGGCGAGCCGATCGATCCTTCCCCGGCAATCGATCAGGCGATCAACGGTGGTTATCCTTGGCTGGAGATCCAATGCTCCCGCTGCAAGACCCGACGTGACGTTGATCTGTCTGTATTGCCGCATGCCCCCACAACCTTTGTCCATGACCTGGCTGGCAGGCTCCGGTGCAACAAATGTGCTAAGGCGGGACGCCGTCCTGTGGCGACGCTGCTGCAGCTCGTGCGCCGCCCCCGCCCTGCTGTTTCAGAGACGTGATGATGTGCAATCTGTACTCGATGACCAAGAACGTTGATGCAATACGTCAGCTGTTCGGAGCCTTGAACAGCCGCGTCGGCAATCTGCCAAGCATGCCAGGCATCTTTCCAGACTATCCCGCGCCCATCGTCCGCAACGCCTCAGACGGACGCGAGATCGTCATGGCGCGATGGGGAATGCCTTCCTCCTCGAAGGCCTTAATGGACGCCACAAAGAAGCGAGTTGAGAAGCTCGAGGCCAAGGGCAAGCAGATCGAATTTAAGGAGTTGCTCCGAATGGAGCCAGACTCCGGGACGACAAATATCCGCAATACGAAAAGCAGCCACTGGAAGCGGTGGCTCGAGCCGGACAATCGCTGCCTGGTCCCGTTCACCAGCTTCAGCGAGTACGACACCATCGATGGAAAGAAGGTCCCTGTGTGGTTCTCCCCAGATGAGAGCCGTCCCCTACTCGCCTTCGGCGGGATCTGGACCAACTGGACGTCTGTGCGGAAGGCAAAGGAAGGCGAGGTGACGGCCGATATCTTTGGGTTTCTAACCTGTGATCCCAACGCGGAAGTGAAACGCGTCCATCCGAAGGCAATGCCGGTCATCCTCATAACGGCCGAGGAACACGACACCTGGATGCGCGCGCCTTGGGGCGAGGCGAAGGCGCTGCTAGCGGCCGCTCCCGGACGGCGCGCTGAAGATCGTGGCGACCGGCGAGAAGGAAGACCCAGCCGCGGCCTAGTGTTGTGCACAAGAGGGCGGAACACGTGGACAAGATCCAGCGCCGACGATTTCGAATCCCTACCCTGTGTTAACCGCCTGGAACGAGGGCGAGGATCGAGGATTCGTTTCGGTGGAGCGCATTCATGCTGATGTTTAGGGAAAGACGACCTGCGATCCGCACGCTGCGCGGCTGGGCCGTTTCGATCCTCAACGAGGCCGGAGCCATCAGGGAATGCGGGGAGCACGGCTGGATGCAAGATCGCGGCGACCCGCACGCCCATGAGCGTGCGTTCGATGTGGCGCGGCAGGATCCACCAGAGGGGTATTCTCCGGAGGCCGCCGCGGTCGCGATCACCGAAGTTCTGGAATCGATCGGCGATACATGCCCGGAGTGCCCAGCGGAGGACATCGTTTAAGGTTGCCACAACATCCGACGTTGAAAGTGCCGGTAATTTGTGAGGCCGGGGAGACGCAGACGCAATTGCGCAAGTCCGCCATTGCGCTAGGTCGAACGTGGCGACAGTGAGGATCCTAAGAGCGCCAAATCTTGGATGTGCAGACAACAACTTAGCTGCACTTCGGCGACAGTGCTTTTATCTTGCGTTACTAATCGGGCACCTACTGTCAATGCTCATCTGTGTTTTTGCTTGATCACATTGCTCACGACGGCTCTCCCTTCTCCCTGCACAACGAGCAGAGTTCGCCGCTTATCCGTCGCACGGTTTGCATCGTCCAGGCGGGGTCCATGCGTTACTTCGCGTTCAGCACAGGGCTGTCGCATGCTCTTCATCAGGTTCGTAAACAGGGCAGTCCAAGCAGTCAGGCGCTCTCATCACGATGGACGGCAGCAGGCAAGAGATAGCGGACATTCCCCATTTCGCGGCCCCGCCAGGGGACGCTCACCGCGCGCGCGGATGGCGATATTTCCTCCTTAAACAGGCTGGCAGCGACGCCGACAGCCGATCAATTCACCGCACTATAACCACCTCAGGACGCGGGTTTTAGCTTCAGACGCTGCGTGATCTTGGCGCCAAAACCGACCTGGAAGTCGCTTCCGTCGATCCACATCCGGTGCAGAATGCCGGCCATTTTACGTGCAACGGCGACAATGGCGCACAGCATACTCGAGCGCTTGGCGACCCGAAGTCCCCATGCCCGCAATGCGGACCACCTTCGAACGCGCAGCAGCAGGCTCGCTGCCGCTTCACACAATGCCTCGCGGACGTTGATGTCCCCCTGCTTTGTAATTCGTCCCTCATAATCGATCGATGTTCCGGATTGGTGGCGCCTGGGTGTCAGACCAAAATGCGCTCCGACCGTCCGCGATCGGGTGAAGCGCAGTGGATCATCGACGCCAACCTTGAAGGAGAGCGCCGTCACCGGACCGACGCCGGGAACCGTCATCAAGCGCCGGCAAACCGCATCGTATTGCACCACCTGCAATAGCACCCGGTGCAGCCTGTCGTAGCCGGCAAGAATCGCTCGGCGTACGTCCAGCATGGTCTCGATCATCGTCGTGAACACAATGTCGGCGCGCTCAATCAGCTCGCGGATCCGTGCCTCGTAACGGCCGCGGCTAACCGCGCCGACCAGCAATCCATAGGTGCGGAGCGCGCCCCGAATGTGGTTTTCGATGTCGACCAATTTGCGCTTCAACAGCTTGCGGTTTGACAGCAGTGTGCGCATTTTTTGCATGTCGACGTTCTTCACATGGACGGCACGGAACCAGCCCAATCGCATCATCTGGGCAATGCCGAGGGCGTCGTTGCGATCGGTTTTGTTCCGCATCGCCGACAGCGAGACACGCATGTGGCGGGCTTCCACAACGATCACAGGAAGCCCCGCGGGGTGAAGCTCACGATGCAGCCACATGCCGAGCGATGACGCTTCAACCCCGACCCGTGCGAGGCGATCCGCGTAGCCCTCCAGCGCGGAGCGAGATCGCCTCCGGTTCTGTGCTGACCTTGGTTTCGCGGACCGTTTTTCCGTCCTTGTCGACGACGCAAATGCTGGTTTCCTGCAGACCGACGTCTAGTCCAACATAGAATTCCATGGCGTCTCTCCTTCGTGCGAACGACGTCCAGATCGTTGCACCAGGCTCAAACTTCCGCCACCGTCCGTGCTATCTCGACACGCTGGCTGCCCGAGTCCCGATTAGAAGAGCCCTCTCCCCTCTCCTCATTGTTACTCGCTCACCCTTCCTCTTTTTGCTGCACTCGCATCTGACGATCCACCGACCAACGCACAGATCTCCTGCCCCGTCGTCGAAAAAAGTGGACGATCCGAGTTCAAAAATTCAGCTGCGACACGTCGCCAGCGACTGCGTGAAACAAGTTTTTTGGGATAGAAGCACACGAAGAATTGGCCCCAGCTTGCGTCAAAGCCATCGATTGGGACCGCTCACTTGTCCGCAGATTGGTGCAGATTTTGATGGCGATCGAGCGAACTTCTGCGTCGGAATGAGGAGGAAAAAGCTGTCGAGCGACCCTCGGACGCCAGGCTAAACTCGACTCCGTGCGAGTGCATTTGTTCGATCTAAATGGCACGTTTTCGCAAGCCACTCAGCCGCGCTCGCTCCTATCTGGGTTTAGTTACTGGCGCTCTCGATTAGTCGGCGCTATTCAAAACCTGATAGCCGGAGACAAGAAAGGGCTCCCGCGCAATGCGCGGGAGCCCAAGATTTTGACTTAGTCGACGGAATTCCAGATCAGGAAGAAGCTGCCGTCACCGTTAAGGCCGACGGTTCGACCAAGGTTGGCGCAGAGCTTACGGACCCCGAGGCCAGGTGCCGCAAGTGACAGGCTGACGTAGTCCGTTCCACGGCTTTCGCCGCTCAGAATCCGACCGGATCCGACCTCGACCCCTTGGGTGAAGATACGGAAGTCTGGTGAAGTATCGCCGGACTTATCGCGGTTTGGAACGATGTCGATGTGGGCGCAGATGGGCAGCAAATTGAGCTCGCCGCTGAAGCCGCCGTGAGTTGTGCGGGTGACGAAGCCGATCGCGGTCATGGTCTGTCTCCTTCGTGCCGCAGGGCCGATGCCCTGCGATGGCGAGACCGTTCATGGCGGCCGGCACGCATCCGAACCCCGCGGGGCGAAGCGCAGCGGCGCACCCGAGCTCGCCTCTTTTTTGCAGCGAAGCGACCGCGAGGAGCCGGCTTGCCGGCGGGGAAAAAAGGAACCGTGCGAGGGTTTCGGATGGGGGGCGGCTGCCATAGGTCGTAGCGCCATAAGCAGGGAATCGTGCCCCTTCAGACGAAGGAGTCAGGCATTGCCGCAGGGCGCTATTCACCCGCGCAAACGGCGGTCCAGAGCCGATTATCTCGCGGGGAAAGCGGCTCGGTTGCGCATCCGAGGGGTAGTCTCCTGGTGGCGGCCATCACGCCGAATCCGGCGCGATTGGTCGACCGCGCGAATGGCGGTTGAGCTCACGGACCGCCAACGAAAGCGCCCTCAGAAGTCCGATGAATTCGTAACTCGGCGCCTCCAATCGCGCTTGGGGGGCCCCGCAAATTCGCAGGCTGGCGCCTCCCTTTTGAGGGAGAAATGCCCTTCGTCTTCCCTTCAAAGCGGCGCAGGAAACGCAAAAAAGCCCCGCCTCCGAGGAGGCGGGGCCAATGATCCCAGGCGTCAGTCGCCGCTGCGGCGCGACCAGATCAGGCTGAAACCGTCCTCGCCTTCGACCTTGACCAGCGAGGCGTAGATCGGAGCGGGGAAGCTCGGATCGTCGAGCTTGACCGAGAGATATTCGCGGTCGCTGTCGCGAACGGTCTTCTTCCAGGCGGCGCCGAACTCGGTCGCTCCTGCGAAAATCCGGTAGTCGGGAGCCTTGTCGTTGTCCTTCTCGGAGGCCGTGAGCTTGGCCTTGATGTTCAGCGTCAGCGTCTTGATCGAGCCGGTGTAGCCGTTGTCCGAAGCGGTGAAAGTGCCGATGGTGGCCATGGTGATCTCCGTCTGTCTGTTGTTCGGGCCGCGCCTATCGCAGCCTCGATGGCGATCCCTTGCCCGGGGAGCGATCGGCCCGCAGCCGCAAGGCCCGCAGCGCAGCGGAGGACGGCGAAAGCCTGCTTTTTTGTCTTCCGCGAGGAATACCGCCGCTTGGCGGCAGGGGAAAAAAGCAGGCGTAAGCTGTTGCGGGAAGGCGATCGAGGCTCTTGCCGACCCTCGGGCCTGATCAGCCAATCGACGGTGCGTTGGACGCGAGCCCTTGACCGGACTGACGGAGATGACTGTGGCTGCCAACGCCCACCACAGCATCGGAAAACGGCGGGATCGATCAGAGAAAAGCCGACGTCTGCGCATCAATTGCGAGCACGATGCACCGGACAAATCAAAGCGAATCCGGCCGCATTTTCGCATCAGGAAACGACGAGCGCCGGCCAGGATTATCCGCGCGATTGCGCTCTCGAAACGAGAGGTCTGGACACGATCAATTGCCCGTAGCTTGATCGCCTCGCTGGTGCAGAAGACGGCGCGGCACAGCCTCACTGGCCGCTGCAAACGGCGTAGATCGGATCGATCGTAGCCCGCCTTTGGAGACGGGTTGACAGGCGTTGTCGCCGCTTCATTTCAACTGAACCGGCCGCGCACCGTCAGGTGCGCGGCCGGAATTTAATGGGTGCCGGGGGCGTCCTTGCGCCCCCGTCACGCTTCTTACTCTGCTGCTTGCGAGCAGAAATCATGCCCTTGTGTCTTGTCTGGTGCACGAGCCTGATCCTCTGTCCTGGCCGTGCGCAGCACAGCTGGCAACCAGTCGGTCGCCGCCAGCAGCTGTTCGGCCGCTGCGGCCATCTCGGCCTTTTTCATTCCCGACAAGCGTTCGGCGGCCTCCTCACTGACGCCTTCGCGGACTGCGTCAAGGATGCCCGCCTTGGTGACCCGGCCGAGATAACTTGGCACCGTGGGTCGCCAGTATCCGGTCATGTCGAGGCCGACGGCCCCGGCCAAACGGCTGGCCGCCGCCAACGCGCGCGGCCGCAGATCAAACGGCAATTTGACCGCGTTGACCGTCAATGCCGTGCAATGCGCGAACAGCGCCATGCGGCTGTCGTGATCGAGTTCGGTCACGAATTCCCAAAGCCTCGCGACATCTCGCGGCATTTGCCTCGCCCAATTGGCGTGGCGATCCGACCACGCCTTGCTGGCCGGGGTGTCCTCGATTCCAGGCGCATGCACGGCCAAATCTGTTTTCACCGGTTGAATGCCGACCACATGGGCATTGGCCCCGATATAGAAGATTTGCGCGGCGAGCGCATGCGTGAGCGCCATGATGGCGACGTCAGGCTGCTCACTCAAATTGAGGCGCAGCCCCAAGGTCCGATGCGCGGTGAGGTCGCGAACGAGCGTGTCGGACAGCCTCTGTTCCTCGTCTTCCTCCTCGTTCTCCGCCTCCTCGCCTTCACCTTCGCGTTTGACCTGATCGTTTCCTTCGCCCTCCTCGTCGGGTGCTTGAGCATCCCCGTCTTGCCCGGTTTCGGACTGGGGTTTCTCGTCCTCGGGGCGGATGAAACCGCGTTCGATCCTGACGGTGCCGTCATGATTGAGCGTCACGAATGCACCGCCGCGCGCGATATCACCGGGATCGTAGGCCTGCCGTTTCGCTTCCAGTTGTTCGATTTGGATCTCCAGTTCACCGAACCGCGCATCCACTTCGTCAGGCAATTCCTCGGCCGTTGAATACTGCTCGGTCAGCCGGTCGAACTCGGCCTGGACGACCTGAAGGGTGGCCTGATCTTCCGCCGAAAGCTCGACCTGATGCGGGTAGGCGCGGCGCATACCGTGGGCGTGCGGGAAGTCGAGATGGGGCTCCGTCCACTTCCATCCCTCAGCGGCCCGCAAGGCGTCCGCCTCGCGGCCAAGCCGTGCCGTCACCAGCAAATCGAGCAGCGCCAAATCTTCCAGATAGCCGCCGCGATCTTCGGTAAAGAGGTCGCGCAGGATCGTCCCGCCCGCCTCGACATAGGCTTCGAGCCCGACAAACCGCGCCCGGCGATCGGTTGCGGCGACGTGGGTCGCTGTGAGGAGACGGCGGATGGTGCTGGCATCGCGGTCGTAGGACAGGCGCTCAAAGACGTTTTCCTGTCGGACTTGATCGTCGGTGATGGCAAAGGCCATCAACTGCTCAAGGGTCAGATCGCCGTCGCGATAGAGCTGAACCAGTTTGGGAGAAACCGCCCCCAATCGCAGCCGCTGCCGGACCACATGAGCCGTCACGCCGAACCGGGCGGCGATCTCTTCCGCGCCGAAGCCGCGCTCCTCCGAAAGCTTCCTGAACGCCTCGAACTGGTCGGCGGGATGCATGTTTTCCCGGGTGACATTCTCGTCCAGGCTGATTTCGTGGGGATCATTCGCGGTGTCGATGATGCAGCGGATCGCCTCCGTCTTCCTGATCTCCTTCCGCTTCACCCGCAGCAGCTGGGCAAGCCGCCGGCCCTCACCGATGGTGACCAAATAGAACCCGGTCGCCACACCCTCGCCGTCCAGTTCGGGCTCAACCACCAGATTTTGCAGGATGCCCTTGGCGGCGATACTCGCCGCGTAGCCCTCGATTGCCGCCTCACTGTGCGGCGTCTTGCGCGCATTATTCGGAGACTTCTTGAGCTTGTTGAGCGGAATGAAGGTCTCCGTCCCGCTCGCGGGAATGATCTCAACTGATTTTGCCGACATGACCAAACTTCCTTTTGCTTCCATGGGTGCAAGGCGCACCACGCGCCTGCACCCCTGCCCATCGGCGAGATCGGGGGTAGCAAGTGCCAGGGCGACCCGAGCGGTGGGGGATCGCCCGCCCAGTAAGGGCCGCTCGAGAGAGCGGGTCTGCACAAGCGTGTGAGCCATGAAGCCCGAGTCAGCAGTGTGATAAGAGCGCGGAAGACCGGGGAGACCGCTCGGGTCGGCGCCGGCGATAGCCGGCGCTTCACCCTGGCGCGCGCGAGGGGCAGCGCCCCTTCCATGTCCTTTTGCAAGGAGAAAGACGCGGAGCGTCCATCACCGCACCGGAGGTGCGCTGGTGAGTACAGTTGCGAGGTGATGCTGTCAGGTCGGGAGCAGAACGACGATGGCGACGGTCGATCAATCTTCCATTCGCGGGTCGAGACCGCATGAGCGTTTTTCGCCGCGGGCCTACCTCGGACTTAGAACGGGCGTCGGGGTGAACCGGCCCGATGGGGCTCTCGAGGGTTGCCCTGACCGAGTGTCCTGCTCCCGGCCAAACAGGCCGGCGTCAGCTTGACTACGTTGTCACCGGCTTCACCTCCCGGCCGATCGCCCAGATGAAGCCGCAGAGCTCTCGCGCGATTGCGGCCACGACGACGGTGGGCTTCTTTCCAGCGGCGCTCAGCGTCCGATATCGTTTGCAGAGCCGAAGCTGCGCCTTCCAAGCAATATCTCGAACTGCTTTTGGAAGACGTACGATCACTTCAGCCTTCTCTTTCGCGACACGAGGCGGATAACGATAGCTCCAGGCGGCCTCGATCAGCATGCGCCGAGCCTCGGTGTTGCCAGTCTTAGTGATACCGCCACGCCGGATCCGTTCACCACTCGACTGCTCTGAAGGCACCAGGCCGAGATACGCCATCAAATGGCGAGCACTCTCGAAGCGGGCCAGATCACCGATCGCCGCGACAAATGTTGCGGATGAGATAAAATCAAGCCCTCGCAACGAGCGTAGCGCTTCCACGAGGGGTCCCATCGACCAATCGGCTGCTATGGCGCTGATGCGACCGACGAGTTGGTCGCGCCGTTCCTGGGTTGTCCAAACCGCTTCTATATAGTCCTGGAAGACAATCTGGTGCGCGGGCTGATCGAATGTTTGGCCTGCAAGCCACGAACGATGTCGTTGAGTCCAGTGTTTGCCGGTATCGTATGAGCGGCCGTGGCGCAGCAAAAATGCCAGCAATTGCTGTCGTGCCCGCATGAGGTGCATCGATGCATCCATCCGAGCCCTGGTGAGATCACGCATGGCCTCATGTCCCTCGTCTGGGACCCATACCCGCGTGAGGTCGCCAGATCGGTTCAAAATTGCCAGCTTCTGGGAGTCGCGGCGATCTGTCTTGATCCGCTCCCCCGGCTTACGCGGGATCATGGATGTCGCAGCAACAGTGCAACCATGTCCCAGACTGGTCAGCTGGCGATAGATGACATAGCCACAAAAGCCAGCTTCGTAACAAAACTCCAGTCGATGGCCGTTCTTGGACAAGCGTTTGCTCAGCTTGGATAGCGCCGCCGGCGTATTTGGTACCGCTCCGATGAAATTGACCGCTCCCTCACGTCCATCTTCCGCCACCGTTACCGAAATGCTGACTTTGTGAACGTCGAGCCCCACGTAAAGAACCTTCTGCATCTGCATTCTCCGATGTCGAGCCGCCGCGCCTTCATACGCGGCGGCGGCTCGACTGTGACGGAGACCGGTGGCACCGCTATGCTGGCGCTCAAGGACATACGGACTGAGCTCTCAAGCGTTGGAATATTGAGCAAGTCAGCGCGAGCGAAAGCAAGACATCGGAAACATGAGCAACAATGAGCAAATCAAAAGAGGCACCCGCAAGAGGGTCAGCATAGCGCCGACGCGGAACGCGGCGGGACCCGGGACCGAGTGCAGTCGCGAGACCGGTTCAATAAGGCACCCGCGCGACGGGCAGTGATAGCGGTGCCGCGAAGCGGCAGCCCTTCGTGCGAGTGCCTCCGGCGAGCGACACATTATATATCTGCTGCTTGCGCGAGGGATCGAAGCCGAATGGCCGAGACGCAACGCGGCCCGGTCCACGAGAGCCCGGTGCGGCACTGCCGCACGTGGACAGCTTTCCTTGTCCCGATAAGTATCTTATTCGCCTGAGGTCTGGCTGTCTCGCGTTGAAGGCTCGGATATGAATTGTGTGCATTCGGGCGACAATTCGCGCCGAGGAGGAATACCCTCGATAGCGGCGCTATCTCGTTTATCGGCGATCGTCTGGCCCGAGCACGTCTCGTCAAGCCTCAAGGCAAAGTGAACGACAAGACCGAGCATGATTTAGATAGCGGGATGGCATCCCGATCCGATGGCAGCTTGATCTCGATGCCGCTGCTCGCAAATTGTTCCGGCTGGCGCAAACCCAGAGCTCATGATCGAATGCAAGACCTGACGGAATCCCTGACGCGCGTTGGAAGGTCTCCGTCACGATCGCACATTTTCATTCTGGTTCAGGGCTTCGGTGAACAAGGTCATACGTTGCGTCACTTGAGCATGCAGCCGCCCTATTCCTCGACCGATGTCGCGACGGCGATAGGCATCTCACTTGACACATTCTATCGCACGCGCCGCCTCAGGCACGAGCGCGACGGCTTGCCTTCGCCGATCAGTGAGAGGGGCCCGCTGAAATGGGAACGAACCGGCTTCGATGCGTGGCTGACCCGAAATCATCCTATGCGCCCAAAGTCGATTGCTAATGACGCATTCGTCCCGCCGCCACCAGGAAACGACGACGAACACCGCGAGCGGCTGCGGAAGGCATACGGCCAGTCTGACGCTTGACAGATCAGATAACGCCAGATTCCAATAGCGTGATCTTCTTCCGGCAGAGAGACCTATTATGGCTGATCCCAAGTTTCCCCATGTGAAGTGGCGAGAGGGTCGTCCTCGCTCATCGCACGGCGCTCACGCCAGAGCACTCGGCTTTGGTGATGCTGATCTGCGTCATCCGCCCTACGATGAAAAAGGCCGACCGGTCGGTGCTTGGTTCAATCTCCAAGAAGCCTCAGACTTTTCAGACAAACGGAAGTCGGAAATCGAGGCGGCGCGCCGCGCGGGTAAGCTACCCAAGAAAATCACGATCCGGAAGCGTTCTACGATCGAAGATCTTCTGGACGATTGGAGCAAGTCGGTTGAGTTCAAGGCGTTGTCGCCCGCCTCGCAATCTTCCTATCGTAAATGCATCTCCGCTATCTTGTACCGACCGCAATCACGCGAATCCGCAGCGAAGATGCGTGCCGAAATCCGTGCTGCCAGGCTGCTCGGCGTGGCCGAGCCTGTACGAGAACTCGAGGCAATTGCGACTGCCACTCCGACATCAATCGGCAAACCTGAGCTCCGCGCCTTCTACAACTATGCAAAATCGGCTCGCGGCCATCATATGGCGCTCTCGATGATAGCCACGCTCTCAGCGGCATTCACTTGGGGACAGGAAAGCGTCTTGTGGCGTCTTGGACCCAACCCGCGAGAAGGCATGGAGTTCGATCATCCAGAGGGACGCATCGTGCAGGTTACGATGTCCGAATTTTCCGCATGGGTGGCCGCGGCCGATGCGATCGAACGCCCTTCGGTCGGCGATAGTTTTCATCTGGCGTTGTTCACGGGCCAGCGCCAGACTGACCGTCTTATTATGCGCAACGAGAGCGACGTCGAGGGCCGGCACGCATTCCGGCAGAGCAAGACCGGCGAACTTGTAGACATCAAAGAGGCGCCACAACTCAGTGTGCGGCTGAGCGCTTCGCGCGCGCGCGTAAAGGAGCTCAAGCTTCGGCTTCAACTGGATAAGGTGCCACCCGAGCTCGTGGTCAATGAGGACAATGGCGAACCGTATGACGAGAGTACCTATCGCCATTGGGTGTCGACCGCCCGGGCCGTCGCGATCTTCGGCTTTCTCGCGCGCGAAAATGCCCGCCAGGCAATTGTACGGGCAGAGCGACTAAACGCCGAACTGAGTAAAGATGTCGACAGGCTTTTCGCCTCTTTTCCTCTCGGCGAGGAGAACAAGGCGCAGCGCGCTCGTGCAATCGATCAGCGCAAGCGCGCATTAGCGGAATGGCTGGATACGCAGACCGCACGCGACAGCAATGGAGATGAGACGGCATGGCGGCTTAAGCCTTGTCCCGCGCTGATGTTTGTAAACGGCGCCGGCGAACTCGACCAAAAGCACGACCAAGACCTACGAGATACCTGTGTCATGCTTCTCGATCGAGCTGGCTGCGACCTGCTGACGATCTGCGACATCACTGGACATTCATACCGAAGTGCGCAGACAATCGTGAAGCACTACCGCGCCCGCAATGCGGCTCGAGCCGATTCCGGCATCGACAGGCTTGAATTGCAGGTGCTGAAGGAAGGTATGAAGGGCTGAACGCAGAACGGTCGGTCTCGGCGGGTGGTGTTCCAGCCGAGCATGTCTCCAGCCCAAGCTCGCGTTCTGTGTTTCAACCCATTCCTAGAACGCGCCAAGCGCTTCGACACTGGAGAATCTGTCAACGCAGACGATTAGCCATCGACGATGGCCCGCACCTGATGCACGCCCAAATTATCCGACTCGTCGCACGGCGTGCGACGTACGACCATCAAAAGCGTCGCACGAGACCCGCTTTGTTCTGCTACCAAGATAAAAAAGCTCTTGCGGGCCAACGTCTTAAGATGGTGGGCGCACCAGGGCTCGAACCTGGGACCCGCTGATTAAGAGTCAGCTGCTCTACCAACTGAGCTATGCGCCCGAAAGGCGGTCAAATGCCTTGCGAGGCCGGTCGTTTAGCAAAGCGATCCGGGGATGGCAAGCGATGCGGTGAAGGTTTTTCCACAGTCCCCAAAAAGCGAAAAGCCGCTGGATTCCAGCGGCTTCTCCAGGGGCAATCCCCGCAAAATCCCTGATGGCTCAGAGCCGGCCCTCGCGATCCCGGTCGGGGCGGCCGTCACGGTCGAAACGGTCGCCGTGGAAGCGGTCCATGCCGCGCTCCATCATGCGGTCCATGCCCCGTTCCATGAAGTGTCGGGACGGGCCGTCCCCACCGCCCCCGAACGGGCCACGGTGGCGGGTCAGCACGGCAAGGCGCCGCTTCTGGCCTTCGTCGAGCGTCTTGTAGAGCGGATCGGCGGCATCGGCGATCTTCTTCAGGGCGGTGGAGGTCGCGCCCATGTCCTCGGCGCGCTGGCGCAGGCGGGCGACCGGATCCTCGGGCTTGTCGGCGTCCTTGCCGGCGTCACCCGGGCCCGTATTCATCCGCGCGTTGGCGCGGTCGATGCGCAGCTTGGCGAAGTCGCGCACGGCAGCCTCGACCGGCGGCCACAGCTTCTCCTGGTCGGCGTTGAGCTTCAGCCCGGCATGGACGGCGGCGATCCGCGCGTCGACGAAGGCGGCACGGTCCTCCGGGTTCATGCGGACGTGGCGGAAGTGCTCCATCCACGGGCGATGAAATTGGGCATAGACCGCGCCCGAGCCGGCGATGCTGAGCACGGCGATGGCGGCGATGGTGAACTTCCTCATACGGACCTCCTCTGGAAGGATGCCGGTGAGGATGAGCGCCGGACGGCAGACGCGCAACTTACAACTTGGACAGAGAGGGCGTTCTTACGAAGATGTAACTCCCCTGAATGTCCATTCAGATGCAGACTGAAACGATTTGCAACAAAAAGGGCCTCCGCGCAGGCTGCACGGAAGCCCCTTCAATGATGGTCGATCCGGATCAGTTCGTCGTGCTCTTCGATTCCTTGAGGAACTCGTCGATCAGCGGCTGGCCGACGCGGCTTGCGGCGTCCTTGTAGACCGGCTCCATCGCCTTGCGCATCGCCTCGTCCTGCTGCGGCGTGAGCTTGATGATCTCGCTCTTGCCGCTCTTCTTGATCTCGGCCAGCGCGTCGTCGTTCTCCTTCTGCGACTGCGCGTTGTTGAAGTCGGTCGCCTCCTTCATCGCCTTCGACAGCTGGTCGCGGATGTCCGCCGGCAGATCGTCCCAGAACTTCTTGTTCACGATCACGACGTAGCCGATGTAGCCGTGATTGGTCTCGGTGATGTACTTCTGTACCTCGTGCATCTTCTGCGTATAGATATTCGACCAGGTGTTCTCCTGGCCGTCGACGACGCCGGTCTGCAGCGCCTGATAGACTTCCGAGAACGCCATCACCTGCGGCAGCGAACTGAGAGCCTTGAACTGGGCCTGGAGCACGCGCGATGACTGGATGCGGAACTTGACGCCCTGGTAGTCGGCGGGCGTGACCAGCTTCTTGTTGGCGCTCATCTGCTTGAAGCCGTTGTCCCAATAGGCAAGGCCGGTGATGCCCTTTGAGTCCAGGAGCTTGAGCAGCCGGAGGCCGAGCGGGCCTTCCGTCACCTTCCGCAGCGTCTTCAGGTCCGGAAGAATGTAAGGCAGATCGAACACCTCGAACTCGCGGATGCCGAGCGGGCCGAACTTGGAGTTGGACGGCGCCAGCATCTGCACACTGCCGAGCTGGAGCGCCTCTAGCTCTTCCTTGTCCTTGTAGAGCGTCGAGTTCGGATAGACTTCGATCTTGACCTTGCCGCCGGTGTACTTCTCGGCGAGCTCCTTGAACTTCTCCGACGCCTTGCCCTTCGGCGTGTCGGTGGCGACGACGTGACTGAACTTGATGATGATCGGCGATTGAGCCGATGCCGGCCCGGTCAGGGCCAACGCCCCGGTCAAGACCGCAACCGATGCCGCAGCCCAAATGAGTTTCCGCATGCTTCCTCCCGCACGTTTTTTGGTGGGGCACGAACCGTCGCCCCCAAGCCTTAGATTCAAGACTTGAAGGCAGGATTATAGGGAAGCGGACACAGGCGCCATTGCCCCTTAGCAGGGGGCGGCTTGCAAAAATGCGGTATCCGGAGGGGAAATCTGCCGGACTGGCTCGCGCAGGGCGATGGCAGGGAAACCCTGCCATCGCCGCTGCCGCCTCTCGCAACCTCAGCCGTGCAGCGCCGGCGCGAGCTGGGCCTGCTGCGCCACCGCCGGATCGGTGATCAGGGTGCCGCCGTGCCCGTCCGAGGACAGCGCGAAATCGGCCGCGCTGTATTGACCGAGCAAGTGCAGCGTCGCGACGTGGGTGCCGTCGGAGACCGTCAGCGTGCCACCGGTGTTGTCGCCATTCTGCGCATAGGCCAGCGAGGTCAGACTGTCGCTGAACAGGATGTCGCCGAGATCGAGACTGTCATGGTCCTGCCAGCCGGAGATCGTTCCCGTGAAGGCCGACGCCTGGGCCAGCACCAGCGAGGCATTGGGACCGGCGAAGATCACATCGTCGATCGTGCCGCCCGCATGGACAAAGGCGAGCGCGCCCGAGCCGATCGTCGTGTCGTCAGCGCTGCCGCCGGCCTGCACGTGCTGTGCGCCGGCCAGGACCGTCGTACCTGTCGCGCTGCCATACACATATTGTACGCCGCCGTTGACGATGGTTGCGCTGGCGGCGCCCCAATCGACCTGGACTCCGCCGGCATTGATCGTGGTGCCGGTCGCCCTGCCGTCGACGTAGACACTCTGCTGGCTGCCGGCGTTGACCGTCGTCATCGACGCGTTGCCGTGGAGGTACTGGAGGGCGCCATTGCTGATCGTGGTCTGGACCACCGTGCCGCCATAGACCGCCTGGATGCCGCCATCCATGGTGGTGTTGATCGCGGTTCCACCCAAATAGACGTCCTGCCCGCCGCCATGGATCGTCGTGTCCGAGGCCGTGCCGCCGCCCTCGACGGCCTGCAGGCCCGAATTGATCGTCGTGAGGCTCGCCGACCCGAACACGTACTGACCGCCGCCGCTGATCGTCGTGATGATCGTGAAGCCCCAATCGATCTGGATGCCGCCGGCATTGATGATGGATCCGGTCGCACTGCCGTCGATGTAGACGTTCTGCTCACCCCCGGCATTGACGACGGTGTTGAAAGCATTGTTGTGAACGTGCTGGAAGCCGCCATTCGCGACCGTGGTCTGGATCGCAACGCCGAAGACGTTCTGGGTGCCGCCGTCCACGGTGGTGTTGGTTGCGATACCACCGCCGAGGATATCCTGGTCGCCGCCGGCCTCGATCGCCGTGCCGTCGGCCGAGCCGCCGATCTGGATGTACTGATTGCCCGAGATCACGGAGTTCGAGGCCAGACCGAACACCAGCTGCGCGGCGCCCGCAGCAACCACCATTCCATTGGCCGAGCCCTCCAGCACGACCGCCGCGCCGCTCTCAACCTGGATGTCGGAATAGCCGGCCGCGTCCTTGATCCGCCAGATGCCGCTCTGGACGTCGAGCTTCTCGACATTGACGACCGCGCCAAGGAGCGAACCGGAGCCACTGCCCGACAGCACCAGCGTGTCTACGCCGTCGCCGCCGTCGATGGTGCCGGTGACGATCGAAGCGGTGGCGAGATTGATGCTGTCGTCGCCTGCGCCCATCGAGACGTCACCGGTGATGGAGCCGCTGTTGGTGAGCGTATCGTTGCCGCCGTCGGTGGCGACGCTGCCGAAAATGCCGCCCGTGTTGGTGACGGTGTCGCCGAAGGTGCCGACGATCGAGATCGCCTCGCCGTTGTTGCCGCGGATCGTGCCGTCGTTGATGATGGTCATGACGCCGAAGGCGCTACCGTCATTGCTGTCGTCCACGGTGATCGCGCGCTGATCGCTGATGATGAGGCCGCCCACCTCGTTGTGGACGAAGCCGCCGCCGATCGCGAGCGCCTCGTTCAGGCCGTTGGCGCCGCTGGTCAGGCCGACCGCCGCGATCGTCCCGAAATTTTCGATCGAGACCAGGCCGTCGACGTCGATGCCGTCGGCGTCAGCACCGCCGACCGCCGTGCCGGTGATGGTGCCACGGTTGGTCACGACCGTCGTCGTGTTAGCCGCGCTGTCCATGTTGATGCCGGAGCCGCTGCGGCCGGTGATCGTGCCGTCGTTGTTGACGGTGATCGGCTGGTCGCCGGTGATGGCGTGGCGGGCGCCGTCGATGATTCCGCCGGCATAGTTGTTGACCACGCCACCGGTGTTGACCGACTGGAAGTCGA
The DNA here is from genome assembly GCF_052588265.1 of Bradyrhizobium sp. Pa8. NCBI lineage: Bacteria > Pseudomonadati > Pseudomonadota > Alphaproteobacteria > Hyphomicrobiales > Nitrobacteraceae > Bradyrhizobium > Bradyrhizobium sp. Pa8. Next base: position 7,217,960 of record NZ_CP176767.1, read on the forward strand.
TCGCGTCGTTGCCATCAGAGGCCGCCGAAGCATTATGGCTGACGATCTGACCGTAATTGTTGATGGTGGCGTTGGCGCCGGGCCGGATCGCATCGGCATCGGCCGCCGAGATCACGCCGGTTACGGCGTTGTTGATGACGGTATTGGCGCCGCTCGAATTGATGTCGTCGAGATCGAGCGCCTGGCCGGCATTGCTGCCGGTCCCGGTCGATGAGATCGTGCCCTCGTTGTTGACGGTGAAGGTGCCGCTCTTGCCCGAGACCAGGTTCGAGATCTTCACCGCGTCCTTGGTCGCGGTGATGGTGGCGCCGGCCTTGTTGTTGATGGTGAGGCTGCCGCTCGTCGAACCGCTGGTGGCGATCGCGCGGCTGCTGCCGGTGATGGTGCCGAAATTGTCAACCAGCGCGCCGGGCGTCGTGCTGCCGCCGACCCAGGTGACCGGGGTCGAGCCCGACAGGGTCGCGCCGGCGAGAACGGTCAGATGATCGTTGTTCGCCAGCGTGATCGGGTTCGACGAGTTGCCGGAGACGAGAGTGCCGTCGTCATTGGCGATGGTGCCGGTCGCCGTCGCGGTGCCGATCGTGACCGCCGCGCCCGGATTGCTGGCGCTGGTGAGCGTGAGCGTAAAGCTCTCGTCGGGCTCTGCGGTGGTGTCGCCGGAGATCGTGATGGTGATTGTCGCCGAGGACGCACCGTCGGCGAAGCTGCCGCTGAAGGGCGAGGCCGGCAGCGTGCCGCCGAAATCGGCCGCATCGGTGGTGCCGGCGGCGAACGTGCCGGAGAAGCTGAGCACACCGGTGGTGCCGCCGGTGCGCGCGATGGTGAAAGTCATGGTCTTGGTGCCGCTCTGCCCCTCGGCAACCGACACGCTCGGCGACGAGAACGAGATCGTCTGCGTGGCGGGAGCCGCGACCGTGAAGGCGGTCGTCGGGAACGGCGCGTCGGGCGTGGTGCCGTCCGTGCTCTGGTCGCCGCTGCCGTTCTGGGTCGCCCAGTTGGCGGTGTTGCCGATCGCGGCGAGGTAGTCGGCGAAGCTGGCGAAGCCCGAGCGCGGGCCGTTATAGCCGACGATGTCGAGGCCGCCGGTGAAGCTGACCGCGGTCTGGCCGGCAACGAGGCCGGTGCCGGTCAGCGTGCCGTCTGAGGTCGCATAGCCGACATTGGAGATCGCGGCGAGGAAGGTCGGCGACGTCGAGGTGCCGACATAGGCGTAGACGACCTCGCTATCGTTGGACAGGCCGGTATTGTTGGCGTTGGTGAAGGTGGCCGAGCCCGCACTGGTGCCGAACGTGCCCTTGCCGATGTTGTTGATGTCGATGACGGTGCCGGCGGGAATCGCGCCGGTCGCGGTCCAGGCGATCGTGCTCTCGGCATTGCTGCCTGTGGCGAAGCTGGTTCCGTTCCAGTTGTTGTCGGTGAAGTTGATCACCGTGCCCTGCGGGATGTCGGTCAGGGCGACAAAGGACAAATTATCGTTGCCGTCGCCGTTGAATCCGGTGAAGGCGATCGAACCAGCGGAAAGGGGCATTCCAAATTCTCCAGCAGCGAGGGCGCAGCGACGCTGCCGGTTAATGGAACGTTAGCATGACATGTTAATAACATATTTGTTGCGATGCACCCCCGCATGACGTGATCGTGGGTCAAACGAAAAACGCGGCGCCGAAGGCGCCGCGATCCCGCAACTATTGCACTTTGGCCTTCCCGGCCTCAGCCATGCAGCGCCGGTGCAAGCGCGACCTGCGGTGCAAGCGCCGGATCGGTGAGCAGGGTGCCGCCATGTCCGTCCGACGCGATGGCAAAATCGGCGGCGGTGTATTGGCCGAGCAGGTGCAACGTCGCAACATGCGTGCCGTCAGAAACGGTCAGCGTACCGCCTGTGTTGTCGTTGTTCTGTGAGTAAGCGAGCGACGTGGAGTCGTCGCTGAACAGGATGTCGCCGAGGTCGATGCTGTCATGGTCCTGCCAGCCGGAGATCGTTCCGGTGAGGGCCGAGGCCTGGGCGAGCACCAGCGAGGCATTGGCACCGGCGAAGATCACGTCGTCCATCGTGCCGCCCGCATGGACAAAGGCGAGCGCACCCGAGCCGATCGTGGTGTCGTCCGCGCTCCCGCCGGACTGCACTTGCTGCGTGCCGGCCAGGACGGACGTGCCGGTCGCGCTGCCATACACATATTGCACGCCGCCATTGACGATGGTGGCGCTGGCGGCGCCCCAATCGACCTGGACGCCGCCGGCGTTGATCGTGGTGCCGGTCGCCGTGCCGTCGGAATAGACGTTCTGCCCGCCGCCATTGTTGAGGATGGTGGTGATGGCGCTGCCATGGAGATGCTGGATCGCGCCGTTGCCGATCGTGGTCTGGGTCACCACCGCGCCGTAAACCTGCTGGCTGCCGCCGTCCATGGTGGTACCGGTCGCTGTTCCACCGGCGAAGACGACCTGATCGCCGCCGTGGATCGTCGTGGCGTTGGCGCCGCCACCAGTCTCAACGACCTGCAAGCCCGAATTGAGAATTGTCGTGCTCGCCCTGCCGAACACATATTGAACACCGCCTTCGAGGGTCGTTCCGCTCGTCGTACCCCAGTCGTTCTGAACGCCGCCCGTGTTGATCGTGGTGCCGGTCGCAGTACCGTCGGAATAGACGTTTTGACCGCCGCCGTTGTTGAGGATCGTGGTGATGGCGCTGCCATGGAGATACTGGACCCCGCCGTTCCCGATCGTGGTCTGGGTCACGACCGCGCCATAGACGTTCTGGCTGCCGCCGTCCAGGATGGTGCCGTTCGCCTTGCCGTTCCCCACAACCCACTGCTCGCCGCGCACGGCGGCGCCGTCACTTCTGCCGTAAACGTAGAGCGCAGCGCCCTGCGCCACCGTGCCGGCTGAGCTTGAGCTCTGGCCTTGCACGAAAAGGCTGGCTCCGGTCTCGACCGTGACAAAAGAATAGGTCATGCCCGCGCTGGTCGCCCAGTTTCCGCTCCGCACATCGAGATTCTCGACGCCGATCGTCTTTCCAAGCGTCGAGCTGCCTAGCCCCGACAGATTGATCGTGTCGTTGCCCTCGCCGCCATCGATCGTCCCGGCGATGGTCGAACCGGTGAAAAGATTGATGGTGTCGTTTCCGGCGCCCATCCTCACACCGCCAGCGACAATACCCGTGTTCGTGAACGTATCGTCGCCGTCGCCAAGGTCGATCGCGGAACCGGAATACACCACGATCAAGCCGCTGTTGGTCAGCGTGTCTCCGCCGCCGTCCGTAAAGATGCCACCGGTCATATTCCCCTTGTTGGTGATGGTGTCGGCGAAGCTGCCGAGGATGCTGATGGCGGACGTGATCCCACCCTCACTGTAGATGGTCGTGGCGCCGAGCGACGGGCTCGTATCAATGAAGTAGGCCGTCGCTCCGCTCTCGATCTTGATATAGGAATAATTGGCGATGGCTCGGGCGTTCCAGTTGCCACTCTGTACGTCGAGATTCTCGACGTTGATCACGGCGCCGAGTTGGATGTTGTAGCCCGTGCCCGAAAGATTGAGGGTATCGTTCCCCGTACCGCCATCGATCGTCCCGGTCAGGGCCGAAGATAGCCCGTTCAATCTCAAGCCGGTGAAGAGGGCGATACTGTCGTCGCCGGCTCCCATCGACACATCGCCCGTGATGACGCCCTTGTTACTCAACGCATCATTGCCGCTGCCCATGTTGATGCTGCTGGTGATGGTGCGGGTGTTGGCGACGGTGTCGTCGCCGTCGCCAAGTTTGATTACGGAATCGAACTTCGCCGCGATCAAGCCGCTGTTGGTCAGCGTGTCTGCACCGCCGCCCATATCGATGCCTCCGGTGATGGAGCCGGTGGTGGCAATGGCATCAGCGCCGTCGCCAAGATTGATTGCGTAACCGGAAGTCGCCGCGATCGAGCCGCTGTTGGTCAGCGTGTCTGCGCCGCCGCCCATGTCGATGCTGCCGGTGATGGAGCCGGTGGTAGCGATGGTATCGGCGCCGTCGCCAAGTTTGATTGCGTAACCGGAAATCGCCACGATCGAGCCGCTGTTGGTCAGCGTATCTGCGCCGCCGTCCGAAAAGATTCCGCCGGTAATATTCCCCTTGTTAGTGATGATGTCGTCAAAACCTCCCAGGATGTTGATGGCCGCGCGCGCCGGGTCGCCGCCCTCGATCTTGCCCTCGTTATAGATGGTCTTGCCGACGAGCGACGAGCCGACGCCAGAGAAGGATACCGTCGATGCGCTGTCGAGCTTAACATAGGAATAACCGCGGTTGTCCTGGATAGACCAGTGGCCGCCCTGTACGTCGAGATTCTCGACGTTGATCACGGTGCCGACGTAGCGCGTGTCCGAAAGCGTAATCCAGCCCGAAAGCGTGAGCGTATCGTTGCCCGTACCGCCATCGATCGTCCCGGTCACAGCCGAATGCGCCCCGGTCACGCTCGAGCCGCCGACGAGGGTGAAGCTGTCGTCCCCGGCTCCCATTGACACATCGCCCGTGATGACGCCGATGTTGCTCAACGCATCATTCCCGCCGCCCATGTCGATGCTGCCGGTGATGGAGCCGCTGTTTGTGAGCGTATCGTTGCCGCCATCGGTGGCCACGCTGCCGAAGATCCCGCCGGTGTTGGTGACGGTGTCGCCGAAGGTGCCGACGATCGAGATCGCTTCGCCGTTGTTGCCGCGGATGGTGCCGTCATTGATGATCGTCATGGCGCCGAAAGCGCTGCCATTGTTGCTGTCGTCGACCGTGATCGCGCGCTGATCGCTGACGATCAGGCCGTCAGCCCTATTGCGGACGGAGCCGCCGCCAATCGCGAGCGCCTCGTTGAGGCCGTTGGCGCCGCTGGTCAGGCCGACCGCCTTGATCGTTCCGAAATTCTCGATCGAGACCAGGCCGTCGACATCGATGCCGTCGGCGTCGGCGCGGTTTACGGAGGTGCCGGTGATGGCGCCGCGGTTGGTCACGACAGTTGTCGTGTTCGCCGCACTATCCATGTTGATGCCGGAGCCGGCCTCGCCGGTGATGGTGCCGATGTTGTTGACGGTGATCGGCTGGTCGCCGGTGATGCCGTGGCGCGCGCCATCGATGGTGCCGCCGGCATAGTTGTTGATGACACCGCCGGCATTGACCGACTGGAAGTCGATCGCGTCGTTGCCATCAGAGGCCGCCGAAGCGTTGTGGCTGACGATCTGGCCGTAATTGTTGATGGTGGCGTTGGCGCCGGCCCGGATCGCATCGGCATCGGCCGCCGCGATCACGCCGCTCGACCAATTTGTTATGACGGTACGAGCGCCGCTCGAATTGATGTCGTCGAGGTCGAGCGCCTGGCCGCCATTGCTTCCGGTGCCGGTGGACGAGATCAAGCCCTGGTTGTAGACGGTGAAGGTACCGCTGGTGCCGGAGACGAGATTCGAGATCTTCACCGCATCCTTGGTTGCCGTGATGGTCGCGCCGAATTCGTTGCTCACGGTGAAGCTGCCGCTTGCGGACCCGCTGGTGTAGATCGCGCGGCTGGCTCCGATGATGGTGCCGGAATTGTCGACCAACGCGCCGGGCGAGGTGCTGCCGCCGATCCAGGTGACCGGGGTCGAACCGGACAGCGTTCCGCTGAAAATGACGAGAGGATCGTTGTTCGCCAGCGTGACCGGGGTGGACGAATTGCCCGATAGTACCGTCCCATCATCCTTGGTAATCGTGCCGGTCGCCGTCGCGGTGCCGATCGCGGTCACTGCGCTGGGGTTGCTGACGCTGGTGAGCGTGAGCGTGAAGCTCTCGTCGGCCTCCGGGGTTGTGTCGCCGGAAATCGTCACGGTGACGGTCGCCGAGGTCGCACCATCGGCGATGGTGCCGCTGAAGGTGGGGGCCGGCAACGTGCCGCCGTAATCGGCGGCGTTGGTGGTGCCGGCGGCAAAGCTGCCCGAGAAGCTCGCGACGCCGGTGGTGCTGCCGCTGCGCACGATGGTGAAGGTCATGGTTTTGGTGCCGTTGTCGCCTTCGACGATCGACACGCTCGACGGCGAGAACGATATCAATTGCGCCGCCGGGGGCGCCACGGTGAAGGCGGTGGTCGGGAACGGCGCGTCCGGCGTGTTGCCATCGGCGCTTTGATCGCCGCTGCCGTTCTGGGTGACCCAGTTGCCGGTGTCGCCGATCGCGGCGAGATAGTCCGCGAAGTTGGCCAAGCCGAAGCGCTGGCCGGTATAGCCGGCGATGTCGAGGCCGCCAGTAAAGCTGACCGCGGTCTGGCCGGCGACGAGGCCGGTGCCGGTCAGCGTGCCGTCTGAGGTCGCATAGCCGACATTGGAGATCGCGGCGAGGAAGGTCGGCGACGTCGAGGTGCCGACATAGGCGTAGACGACCTCGCTATCGTTGGACAGGCCGGTATTGTTGGCGTTGGTGAAGGTGGCCGAGCCCGCACTGGTGCCGAACGTGCCCTTGCCGATGTTGTTGATGTCGATGACGGTGCCGGCGGGAATCGCGCTGGTTGCGGTCCAGGCGATCGTGCTTTCGGCATTGCTGCCGACGGCAAAGTTCGCTCCGTCCCAGTTGCTGTCGGTAAAGTTGATCACCGTCCCCTGCGGGATGTCGGTCAGGGCAACAAAGGACAAATTGTCGTTGCCGTCGGCGTTGAAACCGGTGAAGGCAATGGATCCAGCCGAAAGCGACATATCAATTCTCCAACAGCGCGCGCACTGCGGCCCCTCGCAGCAGAGCGGGCATGCTCTGCCGCGTCGGGACTCGAAGCGGGAAAGACTGGCCCGATCGAAGGCCGGGCAAGGTCCGTGATACCTGTGGTTAATGATATGTTAACGTGACATGATAATAACAATCTTGCGGTGATGCGCCCTTCCTCCACATCTTAAAGGCCCCAAACGAAAAACGCGGCGCCAGGGGCGCCGCGTTTGCCGATGAAATGGAGAGGATGAAGCGTCAGCTTGCCGCTGCCGTCGTCACCGTATCGCGCTGGCGCTTCATGACGATCTTGTTGAGCGCGCCGAGATAGGCCTTTGCCGAGGCCACCAGCGTATCCGGATCGGCCGCGCGCGCGGTCATCGCACGTCCCTCATGCGACAGCCGCACCGAGACTTCCGCCTGCGCGTCGGTGCCTTCGGTCACCGCATGGACCTGATACAGCTCGAGCTTGGCCTCATGCGGCACCAGCGCCTTGATGCAGTTGAAGACCGCGTCGACCGGACCATTGCCCTCGGCCTCCTCGATCTTGATCTGGCCGTCGACGTCGAGCTTCATGGTCGCGCGCTGCGGGCCGTGGGTGCCGGCGATCACGGTCAGCGAGGTCAGCTTGATGCGGTCGTGCGACGCTGCCATCTCCTCGTCGACCAGCGCCTCGATGTCCTCGTCGTAGATGTCCTTCTTGCGGTCGGCGAGCGCCTTCATCCGCGTGAACGCATCCTCCAGCTGGTTGGCGCCGAGCTTGTAGCCCATCTCCTCCAGCTTGTGCACGAAGGCGTGGCGGCCGGAATGCTTGCCGAGCACCAGCGACGACTGCTTCAGGCCGACCATTTCGGGCCGCATGATCTCGTAGGTGGAGGCGTCCTTCAGCACGCCATCCTGGTGGATGCCGCTCTCATGCGCGAAGGCGTTCCGGCCGACGATGGCCTTGTTGTACTGGACCGGGAACGAGGTTGCGGCCGACACGACCTTCGAGGCGCGCGTCAGCTGCGTGGTGTCGATCTTGTTCCACCACGGAAACACGTCGTTGCGGACGTTGATGGCCATCACGACTTCCTCGAGGGAAGCGTTGCCAGCCCGCTCGCCGATGCCGTTGACGGTGCACTCGATCTGCCGCGCGCCGCCGGCAATGCCGGCCAGCGAATTCGCCACGGCCATCCCGAGGTCGTTATGGCAATGAACCGAGAAGACCGCCTTGTCGGAGTTCGGCACGCGCTCGATCAGCGTGCGCATGAAACGGGCATATTCCTCGGGCGTGGTGTAGCCGACGGTATCGGGGATATTGACGGTGGTCGCGCCGGCCTTGATCACGGCCTCGACGATGCGGCAGAGATAGTCCATCTCGCTGCGGGTGGCGTCCTCGGCCGACCATTCGACGTCGTCGATCTGGTTGCGGGCGCGGGTCACGTTGGCGATCGAGAGCTCCATCACCTGCTCCGGCGTCATGTTCAGCTTGACGCGCATGTGCAGCGGCGAGGTCGCGATCACGGTGTGGACGCGGCCGCGCCTGGCGAACTTCACCGCTTCGGCGCAGCGGTCGATGTCCTTCGGGTTGGCACGCGACAGGCCGGCGATCACCGAGTTCTTGGAGCGGCGGGCGATCTCGCTGACGGCCTGGAAGTCGCCTTCGGAGGTGATCGGGAAACCGGCCTCGATGACGTCGACGCCCATGTCGTCGAGCATCTCGGCGATCTCGATCTTCTCCTCGAAGGTCATAGTGGCGCCGGGGCACTGCTCGCCGTCGCGCAGCGTGGTGTCGAAAATGATGACGCGGTCCTTATCGGACTTGTTCACGGGGGCCATTGCAAAATTCCTTTATGAGCTTTTTGCGCCGTCAGTCTGCTGGGCGCTTGAGGTGTCCAGTGATCTCGACCAACCCCTGAGCGCCCAGGCGCATGGCGCCCAGCCGGCCCTCAGGGGCAAGTAAGAAGAAGGCCGCCAATCAGGAGGGTGGGCAGCAGCGCGGCCGGGATCGTGGCGGCGGCCAGAGCCACCTCCCCCGAAATCCCATCGATTTGGCCGCGAATCAGCATTGCCAGACCCTTTTGAGCCCTCAAATCCTCGGTCAAAACCGTTGACGGTTGGTTGCCGGGAGGCTCGATGCGCCGTTTCTAGACGAGAAATGGCCGCAACCGCAACGCCAAAAGATGGTCAGGAGAGATGACCTAATTGCGACGACCGCCGATGATCGAACCGAGCCGCGGCCCACCACGACATCTTAGCCGCAAACCGTCCCGCCTCCGCTTCTTAAACCTGAACCGGCGTTGCGAGCAGGGGCTGGGCCTGATGGGTGGTTGCAAGGTAGGTGCCGGCAAGATCGTGGCCCACCACGAAATCGGCCGCCGTGTACTGTCCGAGCAAGGCGAGCGTCGCCGTATGAACGCCATCCGAGAGGGTTAACGTGCCTCCAGTGTGGTCCGCATTCGTCACATAGCTTGGATGCATGTGAACATCATAAGCCATGTCATCGAGATTGATCTTGTTCCCGGCCTGGAAGCCGGAAATCGTTCCCGAGAATGCCGATGATTGAGCGAGTTCAAGTCTTGCGACTGGCGCTCCGAAGGTCACGTTGTGCATCGAGCCGCCCGCAGCGAGACGCACGACACCGTACGCGTTGATGGTGGTGTCACTGGCCGTACCGCCGCCGTAAATGTCCTGCTCGCCATGGTCGACGATCGTGTTGGCGGCGGTGCCACCGACATACTGCACGCCACCAGAAATCCTCGTGCCGGTAGCGGAGCCCCAGACAATCTGCGAGCCACCGTTGATCGTCGTGTCGATGGCGATTCCCCAATCGATCTGAACGTTGCCGGCATTCACTGTGGTGCCGACGGCAATGCCGCCAGCGTATATGTTCTGCCGCCCGGAGACGATTGTCGTGTTGGTGACGCGGCCATAAACGTACTGGAAGCCGCCGCCATCGACCGTCGTCTGATCGGCCGCACCGTACACGGATTGGCTGCCACCATGCACCGCGGTGCTACTCGCGCTGGCGCCGCCATAAATGGTTTGGCTACCGAAATTGATGATCGTGCTGGCAGCCGTGCCGCCGACATACTGCGCGCTGCCGGAATACATGGTCGTATTGGTGCTGGAGCCCCACACGAACTGCGTGCCACCGTACATCGTCGTATTGTTGGCAGCGCCCCAAACGATCTGCGTGCCGCTGATCACTGCACTATAGGCCAAGCCGCCCGCATAAACATTCTGCTGCGCACCGCTCGCGATCACCCAGCCGCTGGAGAGCCCGTAGACGTACTGTCGAAGACCGTCGCCGAGCACCGCTCCGTTGCCCCAGGACGCAGTGTAGACGTATTGGGACAGGCCGGAATTACCGGCCGCATCGTAAGCATAGACGGCTGGACTGTTGCTGAACACCGACACCGGCACACCGCTGATGCTCCAGTGTCCGCTGGCATCGGCCGTGGTCGTCACGCTCCACACACTCGGATTCGACGCAAAGGGAAGCGTCATGTCAGCGAGCGTGATCGTTCGGCCGGCGTCCGCAAGGTCGATCGTGCCGCTCACCGTGGCGGTTTCGCCGGCATCGGGGACAATTGACGTGATGGCGAGGACCGGTGGGGCAGTATCGACGACGAAGTTCAGCGCGGCGCTTGCGGCACTCTGGTTACCAGCCAGATCGGTAGCGGTGGCGGTGTAGGAATAGCTGCCATCGGCGAGGTGACCGATCTTGACGCTCCAATTGCCGTTTTTGTCCGCCGTCGTCGCGTAGGACGGCGTCGCCGATCCGTTGAGATAGATGTTGACGATGCTTTCCGCTTCCGCGGTTCCGCTCAGCGCCTGCGCCGTCGTGTCACCGGCCGCGTTGACGAAACCGCCAACGACGGATGCATTAGCGAGCACCGGCGCAGCAGGCGGCATCGTATCCCAGACAAAGACCTGCGCCTTGATTGCGGTGCCGCTGGTGTCGCCCAGCGTACCGCCGTCATCCTGCCAGGTAACCGCAAAACCGCCGTTGCCGAGCGCGGTGATTTTTGGAACGGTTTGGTTGCCGCCTGTCTGGGTATTGATAAAAAAATTGCCGCCGAGTTGGCTGCCGTCAGCCCCGAATACCTGCGCTTGGATGTCGCGGCCGTTGTCCCAGGCGACGACGAAGTCGCCGTTGCTCAAGCCGGTGACAGTGGGCGAAGAATGAGATCCACCTGCGGAGAATTGGAATCCCGCGCCGGTCTTTGTACCGTCACTCTTGTAAACCTGCCCCCCCCACGAAGAAGGCGTTGTCCTGCCAAGTGATGACAAAGCCGCCATTGGTGAGGCCGGTGATCGTCGGAACGACTTGATTGCCGTCCGCATACTTGTCGACGAGGAATTCCGAACCAACCTTGCTGCCATCGGCGGCAAAGACCTGCGCCTTGATGCTGGTGCCGCTGGCATCTCCCTGGGTGCCGCTCAAGTCCTGCCAGGTGACAACGAAGCCGCCATTCCCAAGACCGGTGACGGTCGGAACGGTCTGGTTGTTCGCCGTCTGCGTGTCGACCAGAAATTCCGAACCAACCTTGCTGCCGTCGGCGGCAAAGACCTGAGCCTTGATGCTGGTGCCGCTGGCGTCTCCCAGTGTGCCGCTAAAGTCCTGCCAGGTGACGACGAAGCCGCCGTTGCTCAAGCCCGTGACGGTCGGAACCTGCTGGAAACTTGCCGTCTCACCATTGACAAGGAATTCCGAGCCGACCTTGCTGCCGTCGGCGGCAAAGACCTGGGCCTTGATGCTGGTACCGCCGCCGTCCCCGAGCGTCCCGCTGAAGTCCTCCCAGGTGGCGACGAAGCCGCCATTGCCGAGGCCGGTGACGGTCGGCGAGACCTGATGTCCAGCCATCTGCGTATTGACCAGGAATTCAGAGCCAACCCGGGTGCCGTCGGCTGCAAATATCTGCGCCTTGACGCTGAACCCGTTAGCGTCTCCGAGTGTGCCGCTCAGGTCCTGCCAGGTGACGACAAAATTGCCATTCCCGAGACCGGTGATGGCCGGAGACGATTGATTGCTCACCGTCTGGGTGTTGACCACGAATTCGGAACCGACCTTCACAACGGGCATTGCCACGCGCCAGAACTCCTCTGCCAATCGATCATGGCCGCCTGAATCGACCTCGGGGCCGCGCCGGGCGTGCACAAGCTCTGATCTAGGAAAATTTATCTCATATCATAACTTATGTTGCATAACGATATGTCCGTCGCATGAAGGAGAAATGGCACGCCGCGAATGACGGACGAAAAGCCGGCGCCCAAACGCGCAGCGTTGCTGCGGTCTTCTCATCGCACGCACGTTTCGCAGGCCTGGCGCACCATCGCGCGGGCGGGCGCCCGCGATCGTGCCCGTCCGTTGTCGCCAGGTCTACGGATTGCGTCGATGCTAAACGGAGCAATTAGCGGATCAGCCCTTGCAAACAGCGCTTCCGCCTCCCGCAGTCACAGATCTTTTGCTGAGCTGTCGTTCGGATGCCGATTCCAGTATCGGCCAATCCGCGCCGCTATCCCGCGCGACGGGCGCGCGCCCTGCTTTCCCAGCGGTCCAGCATCTGGCCGAGCTCGCCGGTGGCGACAGGGGCAGCCGCGTTGGTGTTTGCGGCCTCGTTGGTGTTGGCAGGTGCGGCGGCGCGGAGCCAGCCCGGCTCGGTATATTCGCGCCAGCGGCGCGCCTCCGCGCGTCGTTTGCGGGAGGCGAGATCGCGGGTGAAATAGCCGGCGGCGAACGCGATGGCGAGCGCAATGACCAGTGCAACAACGGCTAACACAATGAACTCCGGCTGATACCCCGGAAACGTTCTGCCATCATCACGCGTGAGGTCAAGGCTTGACACGTCCTAAAAGCCGCACCGGTTAACAGCAAGAAGCCCGACGGCAGGACCCGAACGGCGAGACTGGGACGAATTGCCGCTTCTGCCCTCGCCTCGCCGCAATGCCGCCGCGTTCCAGCCTTTGCGGACCTGCCATCGCGTAGGGGATGCGTACCTGCCCCTCGCAACCGGCCGCGGACCGGACTAACCTTCGCCCGCTCGGCCGGATCAACCGGCCAGCCGAACATAACCGGGAGGACGCGATGAATCGCCCAGAGCAGCGTGACCATGATGCTGCGCTTTCACGACGAACACTTGTGCGGGGACTTGCGATCGGCGCAGCGGCGACCGTAGCCGGCCCCGCGCTGGCCCAGACCGGACCTGCCGCACCGCCCACGACGATCACCACCCCGCCGCGCGATTTCGGTCCCAACGGCGCGCCGACGACTTATTTCTGGGACCCCGACATCATCGCCGTCGATCCGTCCTTCAACGACCTGGCGCAGCCCAACACCGCGATCAAGCGCCTCTACACCGGCCTGTTGTGGGCCGAAGGCCCGGCCTGGAGCGCGCAGGGCCGATATCTGTTGTGGAGCGACATTCCCAACAACCGGCAGATGCGCTGGACCGAGGACGACGGCCGCGTCAGCGTGTTCCGCGCGCCCTCCAACAATTCCAACGGCAACTCGTTCGACTTCCAGGGCCGTCAGCTCTCCTGCGAACACCTGACCCGGCGGGTGACGCGCTACGAGCATGACGGCACCGCCACGGTGCTCGCGGATTCCTACCAGGGCAAACGCCTGAACTCGCCGAACGACATCGCCGCGCATCCCGACGGCAGCTACTGGTTCACCGACCCGCCCTATGGCGGCCAGCTCTATGAAGGCGAGCCCGACGTCGCCGGCGGCCCGAGCAATGCAGGCGGCAAGCTCAATCCGCGGATCGGACAGCCGGCCGGCTTCGTGCCGGGCAAACGCGAGCTGCCGACCAACTGCTATCGCATCGATCCAAGTGGCCGCATCGACCTCGTCGTCACCGAGGACCAGGTGCCCGATCCCAACGGCCTGTGCTTCTCACCGGACTACAAGAAGCTCTACGTCGCCTCGACCGGCAAGGGACCGGGCGACACCGGGCCCGGCGGCAAGGGCGAGATCTTCGTGTTCGATGTCGGCACCGACAACAAGCTCTCCAACGTGAAGAAGTTCAGCGACTGCGTGATCGACGGGGTGAAGTGCGGGCCCGATGGCGTGCGCTGCGACGTCAACGGCAATGTCTGGGCTTCCAGCAATGCCGGCCGCGCGGTCGGCTACAGCGGCGTGACGGTGTGGTCGCCGGAGGGCAAGCTGCTCGGCCGCATCCGCCTGCCGGAAGTGTGCGGCAACGTCTGCTTCGGCGGCCCCAAGCGCAACCGCTTGTTCATGGCCGCGAGCCAGTCGCTCTACGCGGTGTATACGGCGACGCAGGGCGCCGGACCGGGCTGAGGGGCAAGCACGGATTGCACCACGGCGCCGGCGTGCCCCGCCGGCGCCGAATGATGCTGTATCGCTCGTTTGAAGCGACCCAGCATTATCCCCATTCGTGATGATTTATCTCATGCTTTACGCCCAGCAGGTCGATGGTCTCGGAGCCGACCTGCAACAGTGTTCCGCCATGTTGGTCAGATGATTTCGTGACGTGAACGTCGTTCGAAAATTGCAGTTTGTCCTGTTTGGGATCGAAGTCGGTGATGACCGCGGTGTTGTGCTTACCTGCGAGAACACCAAGGTCGAATACGAATGTGTCGGCACCGGCACCTCCGGTCATGGTCATGCGGCCGCCCGCGGCGACCAGCGTGTCATCCAGATCTCCGCCAGTCAGGGTATCCCCGCCGGGAGATCCGACCACAAGCTGCGCCATGCCTGCTGCAGCCTCTTCTCCGGTCGGGTCTACGCCGCCCAGCGTGCCGCTGTGCCGTTCGGTGGCGACGAAGGCATCGCTCTGCATCGCAGTGGTATCGGTGTCGCGCAGAATGAGGTCCGATAGCGTGGTGTTCTTTATCTCATTCAGGGTCTGTTTATCGAAGCCCTGGTTCTCGAAATAGTAGCGATCGCCGTCGCGCAAAGCGGTGAACTGGTCGGCGATGATTATGCCGAAGGTGGGCCCGATGACGGCTCCTGGCGCATGATCCTCAGCCAATCCACCGGCCCACAAATCGACGGCATCGATCGAACCATAGGCTTCCTCGAACGCTGCTGCCGTCGCCGGATCAGAGCTGAGCTGATCGAAGCTGGTGTAAGGCGCAAGCCCCAGCGCCTCCCGGGTTTGGTTCAGTGTACCCAGCCCAAGATCATGGCCGCGTTGGATATTGATCGCTGCCAGATCCATGCCGTCCGGAAGATCGAACAGGAGGTTTCGCAAGCCATCGACAATGTGAGCGTCCAGCGGGTTGGCCAGGTCCCCCGACAGATGCCGCAGCAGGCCATCCGCACCAGTCGCCTTGAAAGTCGCCGTGTCTTCGAAGAACGATTGCGCCAGCGTCTGCTCCGACGTAAAGGCACCCAGATTGCTGGTTGCACTGATCTCGTCGGAGACGATGGAGTGACCGAAGCGAAAGGCCGCACCGGCAAACTCTTCGGTGATCCGCGCGTCCGCCGTGCGGTCATAGCCTTGGTACGGCTTGATGGCGTCCTCGCCCAACAGATGCGGCAGGAACTCGTTGTAGGTGATGTTGACCATCTCGGCCGTGGTGATGGCCTTGGCCGTCTCGTATAGCTTGTCGCCGCTCCAGTTCGGATGGTCCTCGTGCAGTCGATCGACCTGGTAATTGTGCTCGCGCACAAACAAGACTTGCAAGGCGGTCAGGTCGGGATTCTCCTGCGCCCGTACGTCACCGGCCGCAAAGACGTTGCCGTGGTCGGTCTCGACGATCGGGAGATTGTCTCCCGCCGACACCTTCATATGGCCGTCGGCCGTTCGCAGGCTCGCTGCGCTGGCCGCGTCGGAACCGTAGATCTGCGATCCGTCCAGCCAACCCGTCACCGTGTTTATCGCGGCCGCCGGATGCCCGGTGACCCCCGTCGCAGGATCGATCGCCACCCGCGTCAACGCGATCATGCTGCCGGGCGGCAGAAACTCATCATCAGCCGGGACCTTGATCGAGATATCATCCGTGCCTGTGCCCTCCTTCTGCAGATCCAGATCGTGATCGATGAACTGGCCCCACGCATACATCATGCCTGACAGCGCGACGCCGGCGTCATCCACCAGATGCGGGCCTTCCTCGTCATCGCCAATTTCCGTCTGCGCCACGACAATGTTGCTGATCTCGCGCGGATTCGGACCCGGCGTCATTTCATTGACCCCATCGACGAAATTTGCCGGCCCCAGCCGAGCAAAGTCGGTGTCGGCCTGGTTCAAGGTGGGATCCGCACGATTGTTGTTCGAGCCGTCGATGCTGCGGAATCTGAGCGCCATGGTTTACCCTCCCCGTAGAGTGTTCCCCCCAGCGCCTGCTCAATTGGCGGCTTGCGGCATGACGCTTTTGTGATTCTTTATGACGCTCGCATGATCGTTGAGTGACGACATTCGATATACGACAGAATTGCACCTCTAGCGGCGAAGCGGCAATCTTCGCCTGAACGATCGTGCCGGAACAGACCATGTTGCGCGCATCAGCGCAGCACTATCCAAGGAACAAGCCATGCGCGTCATCATCTGCGGCGGCGGCGTGATCGGAGCCTGCACCGCCTTGTTTCTCCGGCGCCGCGGCATCGAGGTCATCGTCGTCGAACGGACCGAGGTCGCGGCCGCCGCCTCCGGCAAGGCCGGCGGCTTTCTGGCGCGTGACTGGTGCGCCGGCTCGCCGCTCGACGCACTCGCGCGGCGGAGTTTTGCGCTTCATGCGCAGCTGGCGCAGGAGATCGCGGGCGATTGGGGCTATCGCCCGATGACCGCGTATGGCGGCTTTGTTGCGTCCGACGGCGATCCGCGCCGGAATGCACCCTCCGCGCTCGGCTGGCTCGCCAACGGCGTCGTCATCGCGCAGCGCATCGGTACGACGCAGACGACTGCGATCGTTCATCCCCGCAAATTTACGTCGGCCGTGATGAGCGCGGCAGTCGCGCAAGGCGCCGAGCTTCGCGTTGGCCGCATCACGGGCATCGTGCGCGACGCGAATGGCACGACCGCGAAGGGGGTCGAGGTCGAAGGCAGCCTCGTTGAGGCGGACGCCGTCGTGATCGCGATGGGACCATGGTCGCTGCTCGCCGCGCAATGGATGCGCCTGCCCGCTGTCTATGGCCAGCGCAGCCCGAGCATCGTGTACGACATCGGCTCCAACGTGCCGGCCGATGCGTTGTTCCTGGAGTATGACGAGGACGGCAGCGCCGTGTCGATCGAGGTCTTTCCACGCGCCGACGGCAGCACGCATATCACCGCACTCTCGGACATCGCGCCGCTGCCGCTCGATCCGGCGGCCGTAACGCCGGACGTCGATGCGATCGCGCGCCTGCAAATCATGTGCGAACGGCTGTCGCCACTGTTTCGCCCCGAAAAGATCATCGCGCAGCAGGCCTGCTTCCGACCGGTGACTGAGGATGGCCTGCCGTTGATCGGCAAAGTGCCGCAGAGCGAAGGCCTCTATGTTGCGACCGGGCACAATGTCTGGGGCATCCTCAATGCGCCCGCCACCGGCGAAGCGCTGGCGCAGCTGATCGCCAAGGATGCGGCGCGTGGTGACTTGTCGCCCTTCGATCCGGCCCGGCTGAGGCCGCTCGATCCATCGTCGCTGCAAGCGCGCTGAACCGGCATCGCTGCTCGTCTTGTAGGCTACCGCCCGCTCCAAGGCTTCGACGCTCACGCATGCCCGCCGACAGAAACTGCATGCCTGCGCGCGTCATGAGTGTCTCGCACCTATCCTGCCCGCAATTTGCGCAGCGCTAGACTTTAGTCCGTCTCTACCAATCCTGAACGCGGTTTCACTTGCCGAGAATGGCTCCGCCGTTATAGTTGCGACATAATGGCTCACAAGAGGCCTGTTCAAAGGGAGAGAACAACATGAAAAAACGACTCTCTGTTGCATTGCGAATAGCGCTCGGTGCGGCCTCGGTCGGCGCGATGATGGCAGCGTCAGGCGCAGCACTTGCGGCCGATCCCCTCAGGATCGGCGTGATCGCGGAAGCGCAGGCGATCGCAGGCGCCTCCATTCCGCAGGCGGCGCAGCTTGCCGCCGACGAGATCAACGCCAATGGCGGCGTCGACGGCCGCAAGATCGAGATCATCTCTTACGACAATCACTCCTCGTCGGCGGATTCAGTGCGTGCGTTCCAGCGCGCGGTGAACGAGGACAAGGTCAACGTGGTCATCGCCAGCTATATCAGCGAGGTCGTGCTGGCGCTGGAGCCCTGGGCCTCGCGGCTGAAGACGCCGTTCGTCACGCCGGGTGCCGCCTCCAACGAGATCAGCAAGAGCGTCCACGCCGACTACGACAAGAACAAGTACACCTTCCACGGCTATCTGACCTCGGCCGCGCTGGCGCTCTCGGTCTGCGACGGCGCCAAGGACCTGCTCGTCGACAGGATGCACATGAAGACCGCGGTCATCATGAGCGAGGACGCCGCCTGGACCAAGCCGCTCGACGTCGGCTACGAGGAATGCCTGCCCAAGATCGGGCTGAAGGTGCTCGACCACATCCGCTTCTCGCCCGATACGACCGACTTCACGCCGATCTTCAACAAGATCGAGGGCTCCAAGCCCGATGTGATCATCACCGGCATCTCCCATGTGGGCGTGCAGCCGACGGTGCAGTGGAAGAACCAGCAGGTGCCGATCCCGATGTTCGGCATCTCCTCGCAGGCAACCAACGAGACCTTCGGCAAGGACACCAACCAGGCGGCCGAAGGCGTGCTCTATCAGGGCGTCTCCGGGCCCGGCGTCGCGGTGACGCCGAAATCGGTGCCGTTCGCGGAGAACTTCAAGAAGAAGTTCGGCAATTATCCCTCCTATGCCGGCTACACCGCCTATGACGAGGTCTACTACATCGCCGACGCGGTGAAGCGCGCCGGCTCGAGCGACGCCGACAAGCTCGTCGCCGCGCTCGAGAAGACCGACTGGGAAGGCACGATCGGCCGCGTCCAGTTCTACGGCAAGGACGATCCGTTCACCCACTCGATCAAATACGGCAAGGGCCTGATCACCGGGCTGATGCTGCAATGGCAGGACGGCAAGCAGAGCGCGGTCTGGCCCAAGGACGTCGCCAAGGTGGACGTCAAGTTCCCGAGCTTCATCAAGCTCAGCAACTAGCAGGACATGCTCCCGGGACCACCTCCCGGGAGCTTCCACATGCGGCTCTCCGCAGCACCTTTCCTCAAAGCGGCAGCTCGGCTGCCACCCGGCCAATCATAGATGCGAGCTTTCCAGATATTGATCGATGGCTTTGCCATCAGCGCACTCTACGCTCTCGGTGCCACCGGCTTCACCCTGATCTTCGGCGTCTCCGGCGTGCTCAACCTCTCCCACGGTGCCATCATGGTGGCCGCAGCGGTGGCGGCCTGGGCCGCTGCCAGCATCCTCAACGTCGGCACCTATGCCGGTGCGCTGATCGGGGTCGCCGTGGCCCTCCTCACCGCCTTTGCGACCTATTTCGCGGTGGTGAAGCCCATTCAGGACTCCCGGCGCATCCCCAATGAGGAGAAGGAGATCTTCGTCCTCACGGGAACGCTGCTCTGGGGCATCATGATCCAGGAGCTGATCGCCTATTTCTTCACCAACAATGCCAAGACCGTGCTGCCGATCGTCGAGGGCGTGGTCGAGATCCTCGGCGTCCGCACGCCGAAGAACGAGATCTTCACCGCGATCGTGTGCTGCCTCGTCATCGCCCTGCTTTGGCTGCTCGTGAACCGCACCCGCACCGGCAAGGCGGTGCTGGCGGCGTCGATGAACCCGCGCGGCGTCACCCTGCTCGGGCTCGAGCTCACCAACATCTACGTCGTGGTGTGGGCGATCTACGGGATCCTTGCCGGCATCGCCGGCGTGCTGCTCGGCATGTTCTTAGGCGTCAGCTCCTACAGCGTCGGACCGCTGACGGCGAGCGCGTTCTCGATCGTGGTGCTCGGTGGTCTCGGCAGCGTCTCCGGCTCGCTGATCGCGGCCTTCGTGGTCGGCTATCTCGAGACGCTGACGGCCTACCTGGTCTCGCCGGCCTACCGCACCATTCCGGCGCTGCTGCTGCTCGTGTTCGTGATGTATATCCGGCCCCAGGGCCTTCTGGGGAGGCGCTGAGATGTCCACCTTCTTCACCTCCCGCCTGTTCTTCATCTCGGTCGCGCTCGTCATCATCGCGGCGACGCTGCCGCTTTACGTCTCCGGCTACGTGCTCGGCCTGCTCACCGTCGCGTTCTATTTCGGCGTGTTCGCGATGGCCTGGGACCTGCTGTTCGGCTTCGCGGGCGAGGTCAATTTCGGGCCCACCTTCCTGATCGGCGTCGGCGCCTACACAGCCGGCATTCTCAACGCCCAGTACGGCTGGTCGGTCTATCTCTGCATCGTGCTGGGGGCGCTGGCCTCCGTCATCGCGGGCCTCGTGCTGGCGCTGCCGGCTTTGCGCGTGCGCGGGCCGTATTTCGGCCTCACCACGCTGGTCGCGGTGTTGATGTTGCAGAACTTCATCGTGGTGTTCGCCGATCTCACCGGCGGCGAGATCGGCCTGACCATCCCCGACGTGATCACCATCAACGCCGGCGCCAATTACTGGATCGCGCTCGGCTTCATGACGATCTCGGCGGCGATCCTCTACGGCCTGTCGCAATCGCCGATTGGCCTCGTGCTCCAGGCCAGCGGCCAGGATCCGGTGCAGGCCGGCGCGCTCG
The DNA here is from genome assembly GCF_052588265.1 of Bradyrhizobium sp. Pa8. Taxonomy (NCBI): domain Bacteria; kingdom Pseudomonadati; phylum Pseudomonadota; class Alphaproteobacteria; order Hyphomicrobiales; family Nitrobacteraceae; genus Bradyrhizobium; species Bradyrhizobium sp. Pa8. Next base: position 7,238,281 of record NZ_CP176767.1, read on the forward strand.
GCTTCAACATCGTCAAGCACAAGCTCGCCGCCTTCATCGTCAGCGCGTTCTTCTCTGGTTTGTCCGGAGCGCTGCTGGTGTTCTATTTCGGCACCGCCTCGGTCGGCACCGTCGTCGACGTCGCGGTCGGCGTGAACGTGATCGTCTCGGCCGTGCTCGGCGGCCGGCGCACCGTGCTTGGCGCCGCGCTCGGCGCGATCTTCCTGATCGTCGCCGGTGAATTCCTGCGTCCCACCGGCGAGCTCGCGACCTTCATCGTCTCGGCGGTCGCGCTGCTCGTCGTACTGTTCTTCCCCGGCGGCTTCCTCGGAGCGGCCCTCTCGCGTGAGGCGCGCTCGTGATGGATATGATCGCAAACCGGCCCGTGCTCGACGTCCGCGGCCTGACAAAACGCTTTGGTGGATTGACGGCGGTGAAGAATCTCGGCTTCGAGGTGAACGCCGGCGAGATCTTCGGCCTGATCGGGCCGAACGGATCCGGCAAGTCGACCGCGATGAAGAGCGTGATGGGCATCGAGCGCCCGACATCAGGCGAAGTCATCTTCGAGGGCGAGAACGTCGCCGGCCTGCCCGCGCACAAGATCGCGCGCAAAGGCTTTGGCATGGTGTTCCAGCACTCGCGGCCGCTGAACCGGCAGACGGTGCTGGAGAACATCATGGTCGCGCTGCTGCCGGACAGCCTGTTCATGCTGTTCCCGGACAAGGCGCTGGTCGAGCGCGCCAAATGGATCGCCGACCGCGTCGGGTTGGGCAGCGTGATGAACCGCCGACCGCCGACGCTGCCTTTCGCCGACCTCCGCCGGCTGGAGCTTGCGAAAGCGATCGCGCGTGACCCAAAAGTCGTGCTGGTGGACGAGCCCTTTGCCGGGCTGACGCGGGCGGAGGTCGACGTCTTCTCCGACCTGATCCGCAGCTTTCGCGACGAGGGCCGCGCCGTGATGCTGGTCGACCACAACGTCAAGAGCGTCGCCGCGCTGGTCGACCGTGTGCTCGCGATGTATCTCGGCGAGGAGATCGTCACGGGCAAGGCCGACGACGTCATGAAGAACGAGACGGTGCGCCGGGTCTATCTCGGCGGCGCCATCGAGACCCATGCGCGGCCCGAGACCAGCTTCAGGGACAAGGTGCCGCTGCTCCAGGTCGAGAATGTCAGCGTGTTCTATGGCAAGGCGCAGGCACTGGAGAACGTCTCGATCCACGTCCACGAGGGCGAGTTCGTCTCCGTCGTCGGCCTCAACGGCGCCGGCAAGACCACGCTGTTCAACACCATCTCCGGCTTCCTGCCCTATAGCGGCGAGATCGTGCGCGGCGGCGACAAGTTGCGCGGCACGAGCCCTGCAAAGATCGCCCGCAGCGGCCTCGTGCAATGCCCGGAATCGCGCGAGCTGTTCGGCGAGATGAGCGTGCGCGAAAACCTCGATCTCGGCGGCCAGCATCTCTCCGACGACAAGCGCGCCGCGCAGCTCGCCTGGCTGTTCGAGCTGTTCCCGATCCTGAAGGAGCGCCAGGGCCAGATGGCACAAACGCTCTCCGGCGGCGAGCAGCAGATGCTCGCGATCGGCCGCGCGTTGATGATGCAGCCGCAGATCCTGATCCTGGACGAGCCGACGCTGGGCCTCGCTCCCGTCATCCTCGAGCAATTGTCCAAGGCGCTCACGAAGCTGCGGCAGACCACCGCGATCACGGTGCTGCTCGGCGAGCAGAACGTCACCTTCGCGCTGCCGCATGCCGACCGCGTCTATGTGCTGGAGCACGCCCGCATCGTCTGGGAGGGCGATCCCGGCCGCTTCGCGAGCGAAGCCGGCGCCGATTTTCTTTAACTCCGTCAACATCAATAAAAACATAGAAAGGGAAACGACCATGCGGCCTTCAATCCTCGGCAGCAGCCTCCTCACCTCCGCACTGGCGCTGTGCCTTGCCGCACCCGCCGATGCGCAGTCGAACGATCCGATCAAGATCGGCGTCATCGCCGAGGTGCAGTCGATCGCGGGCGCTGCGACCCCGGGCGGCGCGCAGATCGCTGCCGACGAGATCAACGCCAAGGGCGGCATTCTCGGCCGCAAGGTCGAGATCGTCACCTATGACAACAAGAGCTCGTCGGCCGACTCGGTGCGAGCCTTCCAGCGCGCGGTGAGCGAGGACAAGGTCTCCGCCGTGATCGCGAGCTATATCTCCGAAGTCGTTCTCGCGCTCGAGCCCTGGGCGGCGCGGCTGAAGATGCCGCTGATCACGCCCGGCGCCGCCTCGAACGAAATCACCAAGGCGATCCACAACGACTACGAGAAGAACAAGTACACCTTCCACGGCTATCTGACTTCGGCCGCGCAAGCCCAGCTCGTCTGCGATGCCGCCAAGGATCTGCTGGTCGACAAGCTCAAGTTCAAGACCGTTGCGATCATGAGCGAGGACGCGGCCTGGACCAAGCCACTCGACGTCGGCTACGAGGCCTGCCTGCCCAAGGCGGGCCTGAAGGTCGTGGAGCATGTGCGCTTCTCGCCCGATACCACCGACTTCACGCCGATCTTCAACAACATCGAGGGCAAGAAGCCTGACGTGATCGTCACCGGCATCTCGCATGTCGGCGTGCAGCCGACGGTGCAGTGGAAGAACCAGCAGGTGCCGATCCCGATGTTCGGCATCAGCGCGCAGGCGCTGAGCCCGACCTTCTGGAAGGACACCAATGGCGCCGCAGACGGCGTGCCGTCGCTGGCAGTGGCAACACCCGATGTTGCCGTGACCGCCAAGACAAAACCGTTCGCGGCCGCCTTCAAGGCCAAGTTCGGCACGCCGCCGGCCTATACCGGCTACACCGCCTATGACGAGGTCTACTTCATCACCGAAGCGATCAAGCGCGCGGGCTCGACCGATCCCGACAAGATGGTCGCTGAACTGGAGAAGACCGACTACGAGGGCACGATCGGCCGCATCCAGTTCTACGGCAAGGACGACGAGTTCACCCACGGCATCAAGTCCGGTCCCACGACCGTGTCCGGCCTCGTCTTCCAGTGGCAGGACAGCAAGCAGGTCGTGGTCTGGCCCGAGAAGATCGCCGAAGGCAAGCTGAAGTTTCCCGCCTTCGTGAAGCTGTCGCAGTAACCGGCTCGTCCCGGCATCAGGCCCACCGCTCATTCGCGGGCGGTGGGATTTTCTTTGCCCTTCAGGAAGTATGCTGCGCCGCGGCCGACACGTAGCGACCTTGGGTCACGTTGACGTTGTGCCGCAACCTCCGCCATGTAACCCGCCGGTGATGAAGCGGAGCATCTCAGATGGACGCAGGCATCTCTCCCGGACAATCTCCCGCACCTCAAGATTTCGCCCAGATATTCAGGCTGATCGGTGGGTACCGCATTTCGCAGGCCCTGCGCGTTGCCGTCGAGCTTGGCATTCCGGATCACCTGGCGGCAGGCCCGCGCCATTGCGATGATCTGGCGACAACGACCGGAAGCCATGCTCCGACCCTTTACCGGCTGCTTCGCTTCCTGGCTGGTGCCGGTCTGCTCGACGAGACGTCTCCGAAGCAGTTTGCGCTGACACCGCTTGGGTCTACCCTCCGCGCCGATATCCCGGCCTCGATCTGTCCGGTGGTGCGGCTGTGGCTCAGCGAGTCGCACTGGCAATCCTGGAGCCACCTTCTGCACTCCGTACAGACCGGCCAGCATGCCTTCGATCACGCACACGGGACGGGGGTCTTCGACTATTTGCGCGAGGACGCCGAGCTCTCCGCGATTTTCAACGCGACGATGACAACCAGCTCCGCCCGGTTGGCCACCGCGCTTCTCAAGCACTACGATTTTCACGGGATCGGCCGCATCGTCGACGTAGGCGGCGGACATGGATTCACGCTCACAACGATTCTGGCCGATCACCCGACCATGCAAGGCGTGCTGTTCGACCTTCCCGATGTCGTAGCCGGTGCTTCTCTGGGGGCGATTGGAGGCAGGAATCGATGTGAGATCATCGGCGGGAGCTTCTTCGAAACCATTCCGGCAGACGCAGACGCCTACATCCTGAAGCAGATCATCCATGATTGGGATGACGAACAATCGCTGGCAATCCTGCGAAATGTTCGCGCGGCAATGCCAGGACATGCTCGGGTTCTGCTGATCGAACGACGGATCGAGCCGGATCATCGCGACGCCATGCGCGTGCTCCATATCGACATGGAGATGCTGGTCAATGTCTCCGGCATGGAGCGCACCGACGCCGAATATCGATCCCTGCTGGAGCAGGCCGGATTCCGATTGGCGAGAGTGGTGCCGTTGCTCGACGGTGCAGGCTTTGCGGTATTCGAGGCCATGCGCTCCGACACGAACTGAGGTCGGGCAGATCGCTCGATGCAGTTCGTCTTCGCAGTTGCGTTCTGCGCCATGCCCCGCCTATCGACCTTTCGCCATGTTGACTTTCCATCGTCCCGCTCCCCATACTTCGCAAAAAAATAACAAGACCAATCAACAGACGGGTTTGAGGGAGGATAGGATGCCGACTTCACGCAGGCAGCTGCTGAAGAGCACTGCGGCTGCCGCCGCTGCGCTCAGCCTCGATTGGACCCGGGCCCAGGCGCAAGCCGAGAATTTGCGCATCGGCCTGATCTACGATCTCACCGGCCCCTTCGCCGCCGGCGGCTCGGTCGCCTCGTCAATCGGCGCGCAGATCGCGATCGACCTCGTCAACGAGAAAGGCGGTGTCGGCGGCAAGACCAAGATTGTTCCGGTCGCCGCGGATTCCCAGAGCAAACCCGACGTTGCGATCAACGAGGCCGAACGCCTGATCAGTCAGGAGAAGATCGACATCCTCAACGGCGTCTATGCGAGCTCGCATGCAGTGCCACTCGCGGCCAAGGTCGAGCAGCAGAAGAAGATCCTCTGGATCACGACCGCGGTCTCGACCGCCGTGTTCAAGGACAAGAACCTGCAATACGTGTTTCGCGCGCAGATCCATTCCGACCAGTATGGCCAGGCGTTCGCGAGCTTCCTCGCCGAGCATGCGCAAGGCAAGCTCGGTATGGATCCGAAGGACGTCAAGGTCGCGTTGATCCACGAGGACGGCCCCTATGGCGTCGGCGTCGCGGCGGCCGACGAGGCCTATGCGAAGCAGGCCGGCATCCAGGTGGTCCTGCGCGAGGGCTACTCCGCCTCGGCGCCCGACCTCTCGGTGCTCGTCACGAAAATCAAGCGCGCCAAGGCCGACGTGATTTCGCACGCCGGTTACAACCCCGACATCACCCTGTTCCTGCGCCAGGCGCGCGAGAGCGGATTGCGCTTCAAGATGCTGTTCGGCGCCGGCGCCGGCTACAGCCAGCTCGACAAGCTGCGCGCGACCTTCGGCGCCGACATCGACAATTTCTGCAACATCGATCCGGTACCGGCGCAATTGCTCGATCCCGCGAAGCTCGCACCGGGTATCGGCGATCTGACCAACGCCATGGTTACGCGCTACAAGGCCAAGACCGGCGCGACCGAAGTGCCGCCACACTGCTCGATGGGCTTCAACCAGACCTGGTTGCTGCTCAACAACGTGTTGCCGGTCGCCAAGGAGAAATACGGCAGCTTCGATCCCGAGGCCATCCGCAAGGCCGCGCTCGACGTCGACATTCCCGCCGGCGGCACCATCCAGGGCTATGGCGTGAAATTCTTCCCGCCGGGAACGCCGCTGTCAGGCCAGAACGAGCGCTCGACCCCGGTCGTGATGCAGAATGCCGGCGAGCGCATCTCAGTGGTGTGGCCGACCAACATCCGCACGCAGGACCCGGTATTTCCGCTGCCGAAGGGTTCGACCTACGGGGCCTGAGGACGGCGTGGACGGTGCCACCCTCCCCGGGAGGGGGAGGGTCGCTACGCATGCAGCGGAGCGGAATGCGTTGCGGGGTGGGGTGATCTCTCCTCACGGACACTGCCCGATTTGAGAGATCACCCCACCCCGCTCGCGCTTCGCGCGATCGACCCTCCCCCTCCAGGGGAGGGTAACGGAGCCGCGCCCTACAACACCACCCGCCGTCCCTCCTCCGCGGCCCAGTAGCCCGCGTAGTTCACCTTGATCGTCTCATACGCCAGCGCCAGGTCCGACAGCGGCTGCCGTCCGGTCGCGGCGCATTCCATGAAATCCTGGATCTCCTGGAGATAGCCGCGCGTCCACTCCTCCTCGAGGCAGACATATTGCCAGCCGGTTTTGCGGTCGACCTTTTCGGTGATGTAGACGCTGGCAAGCCTTTCCTCGGAGGTCTGGTAGCTCATCAGATGCGTGTTCGGGGTGATGTTGGCGAACAGCGAACCGCCGGAAGTGTAGGTTTCGATCAGATTGCGCACGCCGCCCATGATCATGTCGCCGGAAAACACGGTCGCCTTGGTGCCGTCGGAGAAGGTCGCCGTCAGCGTGCCCCAATCTTCGACATCGACCGGGTTGGCCTTGATGTAGGTGCGCTCCTCGGGCTTCAGGACGGCCGTGACGTTGCCGACGTCGCCGGTGACGCTGGCGACGCGGATGGTTTCGCCGCGCGCCCTGGCCTCCACCTGCTTGAGATAAAGCACGGCCGAGAGCGGATGGCAGCCCATGCGGATCAGCGAGCCGCCGCCGGTCATCGCCCATTGCGCGGCATGCGCGGCGTGCGAGCCGGAATGACTCTCCTCGCCCTTCATGAACAGGATCTTGTCTTTCGTCGCCCTGATGATCTCCGCGGTCTTGGTCACCGCGGGCGCGTAGACCCAATCCTCCGCATACATGAAGAGTTTTCCGGTGCGCTCGATCGCGGCGCGGGTCGCGTCCATCTCCTCCAGCACCCGCTCATACATCAGCGCCTTCGGCACATGCTTGCCGATCGGCTGCGCGTCGCCTGCACGGCCGAAATAGCCGGCGAACGGCTTCTCGCAGATCACGTGCTTGCCGGCCTGCATGCTGGCGACGATCATGTCGGCATGGAGATTGGGCGGGGTGCAGATGTCGATGACATCGAGCTCGCGATCCGCGATCAGTTCGGCGAAGCTGCGATAGACCCGCGGAATGCCGTGGCGGCCGGCAAATTCGACGACATGATCGCCGCGCGCCGCGACCGCCGCGACCTCGACATCCACACCGTAGACGCGGCGGAACGCATGCATATGCAGCTCCGACACGAAGCCGCAGCCGACAAGTCCCACCCGAATCCTGGCCATAGCGCCCCCCTTACCCTTGCGTTGGGCGGCACTATAGCGTGACGGCCAGCCTATTCCACCGAGACCCGCACCACGCCGGCGCTCATCATGCCGAGCGCCTTGGCCGCGGCACCGAGAGATCGACGATCCGGCCGCGGATGAAGGGGCCGCGATCATTGACGCGGCACTGGATCGACCGGCTGCCGTAGGACACCCTCAGCACGGTGCCGAACGGGCGCGTGCGGTGGGCGCAGGTCAGCTCGCCGCCCTTACCGGCTTTTCCGTAACCGTAGTATGAGGCAAGCCCGCTTTCGGCTTGCGCGACAGAAAATGCAGAAAGCGAAAAAGTTGCCAGACTGAAGAAAAGCGTCGTCTGCGTTCGCACGGCACCGCTCCCGGTTGCCCTGCCCGGCGCCGCAAACGTCGATTTGTTCCGGTAAGTTCCAGGAACACTGCCAGGCGCGCCCGGCAGGGCCATCACACATTGTTACTGTTTGTGGAACACCAGCGTGCGGACCTCGATGCTTTCGCGCGGAGCCGCATCGGCCGGCGTGGTCGGATCGACGAACGCCGTATGCGGCCCGAACCGCGTCCGGCCGTCGGTTGCGGAATCATGGCACTTGAGCAGCAGCGCCTCGTCCGGCGTCATCTCCGGAAAATAGAACCAGCGGTGGTTCGGATTGTATTTCACCGAATAGATCTCGCCGCGGCGATTGGGATAGATCAGATCGGAGGCGACGAGATCGTCGGGCGCGATCGTCGTGCCGTCGGCCATCGCCAGCGGTGAATCGCGCAAGGGTCCGCGGATCGGCCGCCAGAGGTTGATCACCTGCACACGACCTTTCAACAGCGCATCGGCTTCGTCGGGCAGATGCTCGCGCACGCGGTTGGCGCCGGAGACAGCGGTCTGGTCGACATGGACGCGCGTCGCAGGCTGGCGCGGGCCGCCGTCGCGAATATCAGGAGCGCCTTCGACGCGCCTGCGCACGGTGTGATCGAAAATGAAGACGCGATCGGCCTTCAGCGTCGCCCGCAAAAAGGCCTCGACGGCGCGATAGTAGACGGTGCGGATTTCCTCGTCGTTGTAAAAATCCTTCACCTGGGTCGGGTGACGCACCAGCGCAAAGCCCTCGCGATCGAGCGAGAAATTGTCCGCGATCAGGCGCGCATCGAAGATCGGGACCTGATGCGGCTCCGGCAACGACGTGCTCTTGGGCTCGCCCGGCGGCGGATCGAAAGCATAGGTGCGCGGCTTGCCGGAAACCGGCGCGAGGTAATTGAGTTCAGCAGTGACGAAGGGAAGCGATTCGATTCTTGTTTCTTGCAGGCCCATGGCCGGTCTCCCGATGTGGTCGTCTGTCTGATTTTTGACGGGGTGTGGCGTGGTGCAAGGGAGGCGCTGCAAATAGCAATGCGGGTGTTGTCGAAGGCGCTAAATGCAGAAGGAACGTTTCGAAAGTGGCGATCAGACTGTAGGCGTTATTCTAGCCTCACGGATGCTTGAGGTAGTCGTGAGCTTGCGTATCCCCCCATCGTCATTCCGGGGCGCCTGAAGGGCGAACCCGGAATCCATCGGGCGGCAGTACTTGTAGATGAATGGATTCCGGGCTCGCGCCAAGAGGCGCGCCCCGGAATGACGACGGAGAGCGTTGCCTTACAGCCCCGCCTTGGCGATCGCGTCCGCAAATGAACGGTCGACGATCTCGGCCGCATCGAGCTTCTGCTTGATCAGGCCCCAGCGGAAATAGAGGTCGATCGTGCTCTGCTCGTCCGCGACAACGCCGTCGTCGATCGGGGCAATGCGGATCTTTGCGCGCGACAGCCAGTTCTGCGGCACGGCGGTCGGGATGTTCATCAGCTTGCCCCAGGTCGCGGCATAGCTGTCGATGTTGCTCAGTGACCACGCCCGCGCCGCCGTGAGGCGCCGGATGAAGTCGGTCAGCTCCGCGCGCTTGTCGCGGATGGCGTCGGGCCGCGCGACCTGAAAGCTCAGCCCCGGCGTCAGGCCCTCCGAGGTGATGACGCGGCGCGATTTGAACAGCACCTCTTCCTGGCTCACATACGGCTCCCAGGTCGACCACGCATCGACGGAGCCTTGCGTGTAGGCGATCTTGGCATCGGACGGCGCCAGGAACGCGATCTGCACGTCGGACGCAGCCCGGCCGTTCTTCTCCAGCGCAGCCAGGATCAGCTGATGACCAATCGATCCACGACCAGTTGCGATCTTCTTGCCGCGCAGATCGGCGAAACTCTTGATCGGTGAATTCTCGGGCACCAGGATCGCGAGCCCCTCGCGCGTCTGACGGATCGCGGCGATCGCCTTCACCGGCGCGCCGGAGGCGGCGGCGAAGGTGAAGGGTGCATCGCCCACGATGCCGGTCTCGATCGCTCCGGCGCTGAGCGCTTCCAGCAGCGGTGCCGCCGCCGGAAATTCCTTCCACTCGATCTTGTAAGGCACGTCCTTGAGCACGCCTGCCGCTTCCATCACGGCCTGCGAATTGCCCTTCTGGTCGCCAACGCGCAAGGTGGTTTGCGCCGCCGCGAGCTCCAATGAGCCGAACAGCAGCGCGCCGGCCAGCATGAGACGGATCATTCCGCCGCCTCGCCGCGAACGGCCTGGCGCTTGGCGACCAGCTCGCGCGTCAACGGGATCAGCTCGCGGCCATATTCGATGGCGTCGATCAGCGGATCGAAACCGCGGATCAGGAAGTGGCTGATACCGAGGTCGTAATAGTCGCCGAACACTTCGGCGACTTGCTCGGGCGTGCCGACCAGCGCGGTGGTGTTGCTGTTGGCGCCGGTGAGCTTTGCGATCTCGGTCCAGAGCCGCTTGTCGATGCGGCTGCCCTGGTCGGCGAGCGAGAGCAGGCGTCGCGCGCCGGCCGTGGCATGGCCGTCGGCAGGCTTGCGGTAGCCGGTCTTGTCTTGGAGCGCGGTGGCGCGCGCCAGAATCTCTTCCGCCTTCTCCCAGGCCTGCTTCTCGGTCGGGGCAATGATCGGCCGCACCGAGAGGCTGAAACGCGGCGTCGGCCGTCCCTGACGAACCGCAGCGTTGTGGACGCGGGAGGTGACGTCGCGCACCTGCGCATAGGATTCGCCCCACAGCGCAAAGGTGTCGGCATGCTTGCCGGCGACCTCGATCGCCGCATCCGAAGCGCCGCCGAAATAGATCCGGATGCCCTCGGGACGATACGGCTTCACCTGCGAGAACCCGTTCTCGACCTGGTAGTGCCTGCCCTTGTAGGTGAACGGCTTGTCGCTGGTCCATTCCAGCTTGAGGACATCGAGGAACTCGGAGGTCCGGGCATAACGCTCGTCCTTGTCGTCGAGCGTGTTGCCGTCCTGCCGAAGCTCGGTCGCATTGCCGCCGGTGATGACATGCAGCGCGACCCTGCCGCGCGAAAGCTGGTCGAGCACGGCGAACTGGCGCGCCAGCAGCGTCGGCGCGGTGAACCCGGGCCGCTGCGCGATCAGCACATTGAGACGGTCGGTGACGCCCAGCACGTGCTGGGCGATTTGGAGCGCATCCGGCGTCGTCGAATGAAACGCCAGCAGCGCGCGGTCGAAGCCGGCATTCTCGTGCGCCTTGGCCACCGTTTCGATGTGGGTGGGGTTGAGGACCGGCCCCTCGCGGACGACGGTCTCGGACGAATTGTTGTTGCTGATGAAGCCGATGAACTCGATCGACATGATCGTCTCCCTGTTTGTTGTCCTGAAAGCTAAAGGCCCAATGCGGCGCGGCCGAGGCCGGTGCGGGTGGCATCGTCCTGCGGCGTGTGCACGCGGCCGCACAGCACGTCGCGATAGTGCCGCTCCAGCGGATTGGTGCGGGACAGGCCGTGATTGCCGGTCAGCGACAGTGCATCCTCGACCACTGCGACGGCGTTGTTGGTCACCGTCAGCTTGATCACGTTGGATTCGCCGGTGGAGAGATCGACGCCGTCGTCGAAGTCGCGGGCGAACGTCTCGATCAGCCGCGCGTTGACTGCGAGCCTGGCCTCGATGGCACCGAGGATCTCCTGCGCCCGCGGCAAGGTCGCAAGCGGCGCGCGAAGGCTGGCGGGGACGCGCTGCTTCAGGAACGAGACGAACCAGTCGCGCGCGGCACGGGCAATTCCGTCATAGATCGCGGCGACGAACACCGTGTGGACGGTCGCTTGCGCAACGTCGGGCGCACGCCACCCCTGGGGCTTGCGGACATCGACCTCGGCATCGAGCGGGATCACGACGTCGTCGAAGATGACGTCGTGACTGCCGCTGGCGCGCAGGCCGTGATGATCCCAGGTCTCGACGATGCGGGTGCCCGGCAGTCCCGCCGGCACCAGGAACTGCCCGACGCGCGGCTCGGCTTCGTCTGTCCGCGCCCAGACAAGATACCATTTCAGGATCGGCGATCCCGTCGAATAGATCTTGTGACCGGTCAGGCGCCAGCCGGTTTCGGTGCGGCGCGCGATCGTCGCCGGCAGGCCGCCGCGCGAGGGCGAGCCGAGCTCTGGCTCGACGCGGAGCGCGTTGACGAGCGCGAGGCCCTCGACGCTCTCGCGCGCAAGCTGGCGCGAGTGCCGTAACGGCCAGGTCGGGCTGCGCCCCATCACCAGATGGTTGATGTAGTGCATCGACAGCACCAGCGCGGTCGAGGAATCGGCCTTGCCGATGATGCCGATGACCCGCGCGGCGTATCGTGCGCCCGCCCCGGCCCCGCCATGAACGGCCGGAACCGTCAGCGACAGCAGGCCCGCATCGGACAGCTCGCGAAAATTCTCGAACGGAAAGCTGCCGGTCCGATCATGTTCGGCCGCGCGCGCGGCGAAGCGCTCTGCCAGCGCCTCTGCACGCGCGATGTAATCGGGTTCGCCATGGGCCGCCCGGCCCTGGGCTACAGAGGTCACCATGTGGCGTCCAGCCCCAACAAGCCGAGAATCTGGCGGCGCAGATCCGCAAGATATGGATCGCCACGATGGCGCGGATAGGGCCGGTCGACACGGATGTCGGCCTTCACCCGCGCCGGGCGGTCGCTGAACACGATGACGCGGTTGGCGAGCACCAGCGCCTCCTCGGCGTCGTGCGTCACCAGCAGCGTGGTAAAGCCCTTGCGCTGCCAGAGCGAGACGAGCTCGGCCTGCATGGTGATGCGGGTCAGCGAGTCGAGCTTGCCGAGCGGCTCGTCGAGGATCAGGATTTTTGGATCATTCACGAGCGCGCGGGCGAGCGCGACGCGCTGCGCCATGCCGCCGGAGAGCTGATGGGGATAGGCGTTGCGGAAGGACGCAAGGCCGACGAGATCGAGCGCAGCATCGACGCGGCGACGCTGGCTCTTCAAAATGCCCTGGGCCTCGAGGCCCAGGGCGACGTTGTCCCAGACCGACCGCCAGGGAAAAAGGGTCGGATCCTGGAACACGACGACGCGCGAGGGATGCGGAGCCCTAATGCGGCTCTCGTCCTCACGCAGCGTTCCGGCCCTGGGCTTGTCGAGGCCGGCGACGAGCCTCAGGAGCGTGGACTTGCCGCAGCCCGACGGGCCAAGCAACGCGACGAACTCGCCCGGCTCCACGGAGATGCTGACGTCGCTGAGAACAGGCAGCTCAGTGCCATCGATGTCGAAGGCGTGGCTGACCTGCTCGATGTCGAGCGCGGCGCCGGCGGCCGACGGGGGCGCGATTTCGGCCAGTGCGGTTGCGGCTACCATTTCACGGTCCCCTTCTGCCAGACCAGCAGGCGATCGCGGATGGCGAACAGCAGCGTGATGGCGCCGGAGCAGAGCAGCGACATCACGATCAGCGCTGCATACATGTTGGCGTAGGCGGCCCAGCCCTGCGCCCATTGCAGGTACCAGCCGAGCCCGGCCTTCACGCCGATCATCTCGGCCACGACGAGCACGGCGAAGGACGAGCCGAGTCCCATGAACAGGCCGACGAAGACGTGCGGGAGTGCCGCGGGAATCGCGACCTTCAGCACCAGGAAGGACGGCTTTGCGCCCAGCGTACGTGCGACGTCGTAATAGGCGTTGCTGACGCTCGCGACACCGGACCAGGTCAGCACAGTGACCGGGAAGCCGGTCGCCAGCGCGATCAGGAAGGTCGAGGCGCTCCAGCTCGACGGAAACGTGAAGAAGGCAATCGGCAGCCAGGCGGTTGCCGGCAGCGGGCCGATGAAGCGCAGCACCGGATGCACCCAATAGCCGACCGCGCGCGACCAGCCGATCGAAACGCCGGTCAGGAAGCCGACCGTGGCGCCGATCAGATAGCCGCCAAGCTGCAGCTTGACCGAGGCGAAAACGCTGTCGAGCAGCTTTGGCAGATCGTCGGTATAGACCTCGATGATCGACTGCGGCGGCGGGAAGAACGGCAGCGGCAGCCAGGCGAATTTTGCGGTGGCAACTTCCCACAACGTCAGGAATACGCCGAGCGCCACCAGCCAGGGCGCGCGCTGGCGCAAGGCCTTACCCGCGGTACCCAGATAATCGGCGCCGACGGTGCCGAACAAGGCGATTGCGGCAACGATGAAGGCGGCGATGCCTAGCGAGTGCGTCCGCGACCAGTCGCCGACATCCTCCCACCACAGGCAGGACAGGCCGAACGCGATCCACGCGACGCTGGCGAGAATGCCGACGCCGGATTCCCGGACCCAGTTCGCAAAGACCGGCGCGCGCGAGAGGCGCGGCGCGCCGGAGGCGAGGCCGTCAGACAGCGAATACGTCGACATAGATGCGCTCCGCGAATTTGGCCGTATCGGTGCTCTGCTTGAAGACCTGGACGCTCTTCAAATCGTCGGCATAGGACTTCAGCTCGCGCTTGAGCACTTCACCCACGGGATGATGATGGTGGGTGTGGTAGCGCACCATGCCCTCGATATCGGCGAGCGACGCCGTCTTCGGCGCGTAAGGCTGGAACGACTTCGCCGTCACGGCCGGATTCTGCGCGGTGAACATCGCGGCATCGAGCAGCGCCTGCGTCAGGGCGCGCGCGACCTGCGGCTCCTCGCGCACCAGGCTGCCGCGCAGGCCGAGGATGCAGCAGCTCTTGTCGCGATATTCGCCGTCAAGGTTGGAAGCGACTTCCTTGTACTGGCTGTCCTTGAGCCAGAGATAGCCGAGCGGATCGGACGACAGGAAGGCCTGCACCTCGCCCTTCTCGACGGCGACGTTGAGCAGGTTGCCGGGATAGGCGCGCCAGTCGACATCCTTGTTGGGATCGATACCGAGCTTGGCGAGCTGGACGGAGAAGAAGTTCTTGTCGGGACCACCGAGATCGCCGACCGCGACGATCTTGCCCTTGAGGTCGGCGAGCTTGCTCACGCTGGAATCGGCGCGGGTCAGGACGCGCATGCAGCCGCCATGGGTGCCGGCGGCGATCTTGACGTCAAAGCCCTGCTCCAACGGCTTCAGCCAACGCAGCGCCATGCCGAGCCCCGCATCGCTTTTTCCCGTCGCGATCGCCTCGAGCAGCTGGTCGGTCGAGCCGGAATAGTTGATGAGCTCGATGTCGAGATTGTGCTTCTGGAAGAAGCCGTGCTCGATGGCGACGGGCACCGGCGCGAGACAGACCGCGCCGGCGTTCCACGACAGTTTCAGCTTGCGCGGCGCGCCGGTGAGGACGGGGCCATCCGCGGCCGTCCGGCACAGCGGAAACTCCGAGAGATCAACGCCGGGCGCGATCGACTGTGGCGCAAAGGCCTGTGCTGCACCAAAGGCACCAAGCGGCGCGGCCAATGCCGCCGCAAGCCCCGCCTGCAGCAAATGACGCCGGTCGAGGCCCGATCCACTGCTCTTGTTGTCGTTGCCCATCAGTCCCCGCTCCTGCGCTGGCACAGCTCCGCCATGCGCGCAACGCCTCGCGTTGCGCATGTTCCGTACGGAGCTGCGTTGAGAGAATAATTTTCGCCGGCGCTTCCCGCGCCGCTTTGATGCGATGCGCAAATCATGCGGCGCGCCCGCCGCATCGTCAATGAAATGGAATTTCGAATGTGGCGCGAAGCGAGGTCATTCTCTCCATCAGCGCATGGGACAGCGATGAAACGATTTTCGTTGCTGCATCATCTTGCAAGGATGCGCCGCGACTCCGCAGCCTGCATCATTCTTGCGCATCACCCGCCGCGCACGCGGTGCGTTCTCGAAAGCGGCGCTACGCTGAAACGTCATTGCCCGACGCATCTGCAATACGGATAGCCATTTCATTGACTGCGCATTGCGCCGTCATAGACTTGATCGTCTCGCTGCATCGCTCGCTCACGCGTCGTGGGCAAAGCAACAAGACAGGCCACATGAGCATCAACTTCGACGACCATTCCATCACACGCCGGCTCGCAGCATCGCTGTTCGCCGCAGCCATCACCTTGTCGACCGCTGCCGCCTCGTTCGCGGCCGACGCCGTCGTGCTGCGCGTCGGCGACCAGAAGGGCGGCAACCGCTCGCTGCTCGAAATCTCCGGCTATGCGAAGGACCTGCCCTACAAGATCGAATGGTCGGAATTCCCCGCCGCCGCTCCAATCCTGGAAGCGCTGAACGCCGGCGCGCTCGACGTCGGCTACACCGGCGATCTCTCCTTCCTCTCGGTCTATGCGGCCGGCGCGCCGATCAAGGCAATCGGCGGCACAAAGTCGGATGCGAAGACGCAAGCGATCCTCGTGCGCCAGGATTCGCCGATCAAGTCGGCCGCCGATCTCAAGGGAAAACGCCTCGCCGGCACGCGCGGCGGCTGGGGCCAGTTCCTGATCGACGCGACGCTGGAGAAAGCGCAGATCAAGCTGGAGGACGCGACCTTCGCGCCGCTCGGGCCTGTCGACGCCAAGATCGCACTCGTCGCCGGCTCGATCGATGCCTGGGCGGTGTGGGAGCCCTATGTCTCGTTCGCGACGCTGAAGGACAAGGCCCGCGTGATCGCCGACGGCGAAGGCCTGACGCCGACCATCACCTTCATCGTGACCTCCGACAACGCCATCGCCACCAAGCGCGCGGCGGTGCAGGACCTCGTGCAGCGGCTGAACAAGGCGCGGCTGTGGTCGCTCGATCATGTTGCCGAATACGCAAAGAGCACGGCCGAACTAACAAAACTGCCGGAGGACGTGCTGCTATCGGCCTACACCGCACAGCGCACCAGCCCGATCGTGATCGACCAGAACGTGGTGAAGGAGGTGCAGGAAGCCTCCGGCCGCTCGACGCGCTACGGCATCCTGCCGAAGACGCTCGACGTGAGCAAAGCCGTGGACCGCAGCTTTACGGCCGCGGCCGCGGGGTCAAACTAGCGCGGGGCGCGGCGGGATGCGCAAGTCCAGCCTCAAGGCCGGCCCGTTGCATCTCGCCGCGATCGTGCTCGCGCATCTCGCCTGCATGAGCCTGATCGTGTGGCTCTCGCTCTAGCCGCGCAGGACCCTTACCAATATCCGCCATAGGCCCGGTACGACCGGTAGTAGCCGTAGCGAGGGCCGTAGTACGGACGATAGGCTCGATAGCCGTAGTAGCGGGGACGCGCGTAGTAGCCGCCATACCCATAGCTCGGCCCGTAGCCGCCGTAATAGGCCGGCGCATAGCCATAGGACGGAGCGTAGCCATAGCCATAGCCCGGCCCATAACCATAGCCGCCGTAATACGGGCCGCCGCCATAGTAACCATAGGGCGCGCTGCTCGCGATGGCGCCGCCGATGATTGCTCCGGCAAGGAGGCCTCCTGCGCCCCATCCCCAGCCTCCTCCGCCCCAGCCACGGCCGCGCCAATACACCGGGGTGACATCGTCACCAACGGCGGCCTTCATGGTCGCGACGTTGGTCGGCAGCGGAGCCGCCGCCGCCTGCTCGATTTGGCCGGCCATCACCGCGCCCGCCAGCGAACAGGCAATTGCCGTCTTCCAGATACTCATCGTCTTGCTCCCTGTCTGACGTTTCGCTTGGAAAAGGATCGCAAGGCCATGATCGGGCATCCTTGCCCCAAGTCAAAGCCTCCGAAAGTCACAGTCTGCATTGCGTGCACCGCACAAGAATACCCGCGCATGCCTCGATTGTGGTCCGCGCCAACGCCAGCGCCCGCACGGAAATGACACTGGTGCGACGGAGCCGGAGGCCACAGCAAAGCATTAAGCTTCCCATGCGTTCGCAACCAACAAGCACCTTCCTGATTTACTATTCGTACCGTTACTATCGGTTCCAATGTGCGCGGCCGGGAGGCTACTCGCGAAGCGCCAGAGGTGTGGGAGGATGACATGAGTGCCGCGAGACCCGAGCCGCTTGCCCGTCAGGCGCTGGCGTTCGTCCTGGCCGGCGGACGCGGCAGCCGGCTCCTGGAACTGACCGACCGGCGCGCCAAGCCCGCGGTCTATTTCGGCGGCAAGTCCCGCATCATCGATTTCGCGCTGTCCAATGCGGTGAATTCCGGCATCCGCCGGATCGCGGTCGCGACCCAGTACAAGGCGCACAGCCTGATCCGGCACCTTCAGATGGGCTGGAACTTCTTCCGCCCCGAACGCAACGAGAGTTTTGACATCCTCCCGGCCAGCCAGCGCGTGTCGGAGAACATGTGGTATGTCGGCACGGCGGATGCGATCTATCAGAACATCGACATCATCGAGTCGCACAACGCACGCTTCATCGTCGTGCTCGCCGGCGACCACATCTACAAGATGGACTACGAGGTGATGCTGCGCCAGCATGTCGACAGCGGCGCCGACGTCACGGTCGGCTGCCTCGAAATGCCGCGCCAGGAATCTTCCGGCTTCGGGATCATGCATATCGACGAGAACGGCTGGATCCAGCAGTTCCTGGAGAAGCCGGCCGATCCGCCGCCGATGCCGGGCAAGCCGGACGTCTCGCTCGCCAGCATGGGCATCTACGTGTTCGACGCGAAATTCCTGTTCGACGAGCTCAAGCGCGACGCCGAAGACCCGAACTCCAACCACGATTTCGGCAAGGACATCATTCCCCACATCGTCAAGAACGGTCGTGCGATCGCGCACCAGTTCTCGACCTCCTGCGTTCGCTCCGGCAGCGACCCCCGCTCCTACTGGCGCGACGTCGGCACGGTCGACGCCTATTGGGCGGCGAACATCGACCTCACCGACGTCGTGCCGGAGCTCGACCTGTTCGACCGCGCCTGGCCGATCTGGTCCTATGCGGAGATCACGCCGCCCGCCAAGTTCGTCCATGACGAGGAGAGCCGGCGCGGCCAGGCCGTGAGCTCGCTGGTCTCGGGCGGCTGCATCATCTCCGGCGCCTCGCTGCGTCGCTCGCTGCTGTTCACCGGCGTGCGCGTCAACTCCTACGCCACTGTCGAGAACGCCGTGATCATGCCCTACGTGAATGTCGGCCGCGGCGCTCGCTTGAAGAACGTCGTGATCGACCGCGGCGTCGAAATCCCCGAGGGGCTCGTCGTCGGCGAGGACCCCGAACTCGACGCCAAGCGCTTCCGCACCACCGAGCAGGGCATTTCGCTCATCACCCAGACAATGCTCGACAGGCTCAATACATGACGCCTGTTCGCGTCCTCGCGGTCGCCTCTGAAGTCTACCCGATCGTCAAGACCGGCGGCCTCGCGGATGTCGCCGGCG
Organism: Bradyrhizobium sp. Pa8; assembly: GCF_052588265.1. Taxonomy (NCBI): domain Bacteria; kingdom Pseudomonadati; phylum Pseudomonadota; class Alphaproteobacteria; order Hyphomicrobiales; family Nitrobacteraceae; genus Bradyrhizobium; species Bradyrhizobium sp. Pa8. The sequence goes on from NZ_CP176767.1 coordinate 7,256,935, forward strand.
CACTGCCGCTTGCGCTGAAGGCGCACGGCGTCGAGATGCGCACGCTGATGCCGGGCTATCCCGACGTGATGCGAATGCTGAGGGGAGCCGGCGAAATCCGGTGCTGGCCGGATTATTTCGGCGGCCCCGGACGCCTGCTCGCCGGCTCGCATGACGGGCTCGATCTATTCGTGCTCGACGTGCCGCATCTCTATGCGCGGCCGGGCAATCCCTACGTCACTGCCGAGGGCGTCGACTGGCCCGACAATGGCCTGCGCTTCGCCGCACTGTCACGCATTGCCGCCGACATCGGCCACGGCCTCGTCCCCGCGTTCGTGCCCGATGTCGTGCACGCCCATGACTGGCAGGCGGGGCTTGCGCCCGCTTATCTGCACTATGACAACCGTCCGCGGCCCGGCACCGTGATGACCATCCACAACATGGCCTATCAGGGCAAGTTCGCTCCCGAGCTGATCGGTTCGATCGGCCTGCCCTGGGATTCCTTGAACGTTCACGGCCTCGAATATTTCGGCGGCATCAGCTTCCTCAAGGCGGGGCTTCAACTCGCCGATCGCATCACCACGGTATCGCCGACCTATGCGCAGGAGATCCAGAGCGATGAAGGCGGCATGGGGCTCGGCGGGCTGCTGCGCGAACGCGCCGATGTGCTGAGCGGCATCCTCAACGGCATCGACATCGACGTGTGGAATCCGCAAACCGATCCGCACATCGCCTACCGCTTCGGCGCAGAGGACCTCACGTTCCGCGCCGCGAACAAGGCGGTGCTTCAGCAACAGTTCAATCTCGATTCCTCGGACGAGGCGCCGTTGCTCGGCGTCATCAGCCGCCTGTCCTGGCAGAAGGGGCTCGATCTCCTGCTCGAGGCCATTCCGACCATTTTGGGCGACGGCATGCAGCTCGCGCTGCTCGGCAGCGGCGATCGCGATCTCCAGGATCGCTATCAGGCCGTCGCCCGCGCGAACCCCGGGCGGATCGGCGTCGTGATCGGCTATGACGAGATTTTGGCGCACCTGATCCAGGCCGGATCGGACGCCCTCATCGTGCCCTCGCGGTTCGAGCCGTGCGGCCTGACCCAGCTCTACGCGCTGCGCTACGGCGCCGTCCCGATCGTGTCGCGCGTCGGCGGCCTCGAAGACACCATCGTCGATATCGGCGAGTCCAACACATCGGACCGCGACGCGACCGGCTTCAAGTTCGCGCCCGTCACCGTAGAGGCCCTCACCGGCACGCTGCGCAAGGCCAACACCGCCTTCCGCAACAAGGCGACCTGGCGCCGGCTGCAATTGAGCGGCCTTGCGACCGACGTCTCCTGGCGCAACCGCGCCGGCGACTATGCCGTGCTCTATCGCGATCTCGTGGCGGCGCGCCGGACGTAGCGTTTTCGAGCGAAGTGGATACCGGTTCGCGTAAAGAAAACGCGTCAAAACAAGAATCCAGAGTCCCGTTCCGATTTCATCGGAACGGAAAAGGCTCTGGCCATGATCACCACCGAATCCATGCTATAGAGCCGGCATGGAACCTTTCGCGATCAAGCTGATCGGCTTTGCTGCCGCCACCTGCACCACCGTCGCCTACGCGCCGCAGTTCATCAAGGTCTGGAAGACCCGCTCGGCGCGCGACATCTCGCTCGGCATGTTCCTGGTCATGGTGCTGGGCCTGGCGCTCTGGCTCATCTACGGCCTGCTCACTGGCGACGCCCCGCTGGTCGCGGCCAACGCCATCACCATAGTGCTCGCCGGCGGCATCCTGTTCATGAAGCTGAGGTACGGGTGAGCTTGATTCTGCGTAGGGCGGATTAGCGCGTGTACCTATAAAATCCGGGATGTCCATTTTGAGGGACCCCGGAGCCGACATAGACAATCGACCATCGCGTGGTCAGTGCGGTACTTGAAAGGTAACGGTCCTTGATCCAGATCAAGTCAGACTGTTCGTAGCCCGTTGTTTAATTGCCAATATGCCGGGCCGCAGGAGCGGCCTCCGGCGCCGGAAAGATTCTTCGTCGCTCCGGCACCGCCGCAATTTGAAAGGACGGCGACAGAACCCAACGCATTCTCAACACCGATTTTGCGTTCCCGAGGGACCGCCCATGAGTAGATCAGAAGCTGACGTTCAAGATCTGCGAATGATGGAAAGATGCCTCGAACTCGCCCGGCAAGGGGTGAAGCAAGGAGAGCTGCCATTCGGCGCCGTAATCGCGTTTCGAGGACAGGTCATCGCAGAAGCGACCAACCACGTTTCATCGGAATGCGACGTGACCCGACACGCGGAACTCGTGGCTCTTTCAGAGGCGCAGAAGATTCTAAGACAAAAGCGTTTGCCGGATTGCACCTTGTATTCAATTGTCGAACCTTGCCCAATGTGTTCTTTCCCGGCACGGGAGGCGCGGATTGGTCGCGTGGTGTTCGCCATTTCATCTCCGATCATGGGCGGATTTTCGAGATGGGACGTTCTGTCGGACAACAGTTTGTCGGGCAAACTGCCTGAGGTCTTCGGACCTGCGCCGGAAATCGTCTCGGGCTTGCTATCCCAAAGGGCCGAGCAGGTTTGGCGCGACTGGAACCCGCTCGCCTGGCGATTTATGAGACGACGAGGCTGCTTCGGACGAGCGGCCGAGCAGACCTCGTGCCACGCGGGCGCGCCTCGGCCAACGTTTTCCTGGAACGCGCTGGCGGATATTTTGGCCGCGCCGGCTCTTTCGGTGAGTAACGTCTTCCTGCGCCGGCGTGCAGATTCAAACACCATCTCGGACCTGGACAAGCCTGGAGTCTGAGATCGGGAGCGCGCTGCTGCAGGATCAGGCGCGTGTGGCTATCGTTTCAAGTACGCGCGTCGGAATGGGGACTCGGTCTCGTGAACACAGGTGCGGGAAACCAAAGTGAGCTCCGAGCCGTCGCTTGGCGCTGCGCAAAGCCATCACCGCCATGACGGAGTCAACGGCGAGCCGGCTAAGACCAGGGAGTTGCCCCGGGTCTTGAACAAGCGAACGTCCAATCTTGCGCAGTTCAGGCTTACCTGCTGGCCCGATATCTATGAGCGCTGCCCTCGGAAGTTTTCGATGAGCGGGGTTTAGAACAACACGACAGACGGCAAAGGGAATTCTGAGTTCGGAAGCAATTCGAGCGACGATCTGCGACTCCATATCGGCGGCAACCGCCCCGGTGATGCCATGGAAATCCCGTCTCTCTTCAAGACTTGTCATCGGGGAAGCGACACCAGCTATCGCAGAGTAGCTGGCACCCGGGATCATCCGAAGGAGCTCCTCGGCCCAGGGAAGGTCAGCTGGATAAGCTTCATCTTTCGCGGCAAATACCGACGAGGCGATGACAATGTTACCTGGTCGGAGCTTCGGATCTAGCCCGCCGCACACCCCGAAACTGATAATGCCGCGCGCGCCATGTCTGATGGCGTCACGCAAGTAAAAGGCGGTCCGGTCACCTTCAGCGATCATCGCTGGCGCACCGGCTATTCTGGCCTCGATCGCAAGTCCAACTACGGCGATGACCGCCTTCACGTCACAGCGGGGGGCGCCAGTCTGAGCGTCGTTGGCCGTGACATGCAGCGTCATCAGAGGCGTCGATAATCCTGAAACCGAAGTATTTCCAGACTCGGACAATCAAGAGTAAGCCGGCACTAGCACTGTCCGTCTAGACAAAATCGACAGGCCTCCCGATTGGAAGCCAGTTGTTGGAGAACTGTGCCTCGGACACCACAGCTGCCGCCTGATCGCGGCGGAGACTCGCACCTTCAACGGCGCAACGAACCCAAAGCGGACTCCTCGCAAATACCGTGAATCGCTGTGCTTCAGCTATCAGGCTGCCCCCGGTTGTCCGCAACTGGCGGCCTCCCCAATGCGCGCTCGCTGAAGACCGGTTCGTTTGGCGGTTCTCTTGTTTCGAACTCGCCTGTTGGCCCGAAGCGGCTGATGGCCGACGGGCAAGGCATGTCCGCTCTGCCCTGATAATTCACACCAACTTGTTCGCCAATCGCGAGCACGTCGTCAACCTCGATGCCGAGATAGCGCACCGTGCCTTCGATCTTGGTGTGGCCGAGCGAGAGCGGTGCCATGATCGAATTTTGCCGCTGTTTTGCCCGACGTGTCAAACCCGTCGAAATACCGCTCGCGTATCCTGCCCGGCAAAAGTACTCTGCTAAGCCATTCTATTTACTGGGCCGTTCTACTGTGCATGGGGTTGTTTTCAACATATTTAGTCGGAACCCCGTAAGGTGGATTAGCCCGCGGCTGCGCGAAGCGCAGTCCGCCAGCGCAATCCACCACCTTCATTGCGGCTCGATGGTAGATTGCGCTGCGCTGATCCACCCTACGATTCATCCAAACACATACGACGCCATCGCGACGCTCGCGACCTCGTCGACGAAGACGCGCTTGCCCACGTCGCTGCCGGCGGCACCTGCCGCGACCATCAGCGGTAACAGATGGTCCTCGCGGGGATGCGCGAGACGCGCGCTCGGCGCGTTCTCCCAGTCGACCAGCATCGCGTTGCGCCGCGCCGTATCCGGATTGCTGATCGCCTCGTTCAGATAGGCCTCGAAATCATACGAGACCGGCTTAGACTCCGGCCGGTTGAAGCCGCGCATGTTGTGATAGGTGAGCCCGCTGCCGACGATCAAGATGCCCTCGTCGCGGAGCGATGCGATCGCCTGTCCGACCTTGATGTGCTCGGCCGCATCGTAGCTCGACTTCAGCGACAGCAGCACGATCGGCATGTCCGCGTTCGGATACATCAGGCCGAGCGGCACGAAGGTGCCGTGATCGAAACCCTGATTGGGATCCTCCCGGCAATCGAGGCCCGCGTGCTTGAGCAGCGCCCTCACCTCCGCGGCGAGCTCCGGCTTGCCCGGCGCCGGATATTTGAGGTGATAGGTATGCTCGGGGAAACCGTAATAGTCGTACACCATCGGCGGCTGCGGCGAGGTCGACACGGTGAAGGCTTCGGCCTCCCAATGACCGGTGATGACGAGCACGGCCTTCGGCCTCTCGGGGAGAAGCTGCGGCAGCCGGCCGAACTCCGCGGCCGTTTTGGCATATTGCACCCGCCGGTCCTCCATGAAGGGCCAGGGGCCGCCGCCATGCGACAGGAAGAGGGTTGGAGATCGCGTCATGGATGCCGGCTCGTCTCGTTGACAATATGCGCGTGCGAGCTGCCCGCGCGAACGGGCGAGCATAGGCAAACCGGTATGGTTAGCAAGTCGTTAACGATTTGCCGCCCACAATCCGGCCGTGGCCGAAGGAGTCGGCCTGAAGACAAGCGAGACGTGAGATGAAGAAGTTTGCGCTGGGGGACGTCGTCAACAGTGACAAGGGCCGCCGCGGCGTCGTTCGCGCCGCCTACAGGTCCAAGGACGGCCACCAGTTCTACGCCGTCGAGAAGGACGGCGCGATGGACCATCTGGAAGAACACCGGCTGAGCCCGGCGCCGCGCGTCGAGCTCGCGGCCTAAGCCCAACTCATTTTCTGCTCTCACTTGCAAGCCGGTCCAGGCGATCCGACCACGGGTCGTCGCCGCTCGCGATGCGATCGTTCGCGATCAGCAGCAGGCGATCGCGGTCTGCGGCCGCGTCCCAACGCGGCAGGTCCGGGCCGTTGGGATTGCCATTCCTTGCAAAGTTGATCCAGTAAGCGCGCATGCGGTTCGCGACCTCGCGATCCCCCCATGTGAGCGGTCCCGCGCCGGGCACGCCTTCCGCGCCGAAGATGAATTGCAACTCGCGCCCGTGCCCTTCGTCGGGATTTGTGCGCCGGGCCTCGGTCACGTAAGCGAAACGATAGCGAAACGTAGGCGCACCGGTTGCCGCATGGAGGCGGGCAAGCAGCCTGACCGGCTCGGAGAAAACCTTGTCGGAATAGAATTTGGCTGCGCGCTCCGAGGGCCTGGCGATATCAGGATAGAGCTGGCGCAGCTCATCGCTGCTCTCGCCCGAGGATGCCAGCGTCTCCTTGATCTCCCGCTCGCCGTCGAAACGCGTCTCGTCGTCATTCGAGCCGATGATGAGGGGAATACGGCTTTCATGTCCCGCCGCAAATCCCGCGGCCACGTCTTCGCGCACCAGGATTCCATCCATCGCAGGCGCGAAGCTGCGTTCGGATTTGGCGAGCAGTTTTTGTTCGGCAGCAAGCAGCCGCGCCGGCGCCACGACGCGCAAATCCGCCCCCTGCTGCCCAAGCGCCGCCACGAATTGCCGGCCCACGGCCTCCGCCTCCTGCACCGGGCGCTGGCGCGCGCGGCCGGGCAGCGATTGCAGAATGGCTTTCTGGAAGAGGTCGCGCGATTGCGCACACAGCATCAGCAGCGCGATCGATGTTGCGCCCGCGCCGCCGCCGAACAAGGTGACATTGTTCGGATCGCCGCCGAAGGCCGCGATGTTGTCGTGTACCCAATGCAGCGCCGCGATCTGGTCCATCAGGCCGTAATTACCGGAGCCACCTTCCGACAGCGCGGGATGAGTGAGCCAGCCGAGCACGCCGAGACGATAGTTCAGGGTGACCACGATGAGGCCGGCTTGCGCGAGCTTTGCACCGTCGAACAGCGGATCATTCGCGGTGCCGCTGACGAAGCCGCTGTCATGGATGAAGACCATCACCGGCAGCGGGCCGTCGACGCCGAAGGGACGGAATACGTTGAGCGTGAGGCAGTCCTCGCTCGTGCCCGGCACCGAGGGCTGAAGACACGGCGCGCCGTACTCATAGGCGGTGCGCATCTCGGGGTTCTCGGCCGTTGCCTGCGGTGGGCGCCAGCGCAGTGCGCCGACCGGAGCCGCCGCGTAGGCCAGCCCCTTGAACGACGCCACCTCGCCCTCGACCGCGCCGAGCATCTGTCCTTCACGCGTCAGTGCGAACGGAAACTGCCCGACCGCCTGAGCGACGGCCGCACCGTCCCAGCAAAGGAGTGAAGACGCCACAACGAGCGCAAACTGGAGCCGCATCCTGGGGGATCTCGATGCGCCAAAAGGTTCCCCGACAGCTTACGTCTGCGGCCCGCGATGAGGCAAGCTCGGCGGCGCCAGCTAGCCGCCCTTGGCGACGATCTCCGCCAGCGCGCGGCGTGCGACGATGCCGAGCTCACCAAGCGTGGAATGGCCTGATTGCGCCGCCTCGATCAGGCGCTCGGCGATGAACCTGCGGCTGTCGTGATCGCCGCCGTGCGGCAATTGGCGGCACGTCTGCTCCAGGACGACGTCCATGTTGGCTTTCGTCCGCTCGCTCAACTCTGTCATGACGTCCGGTCGGTACGCGTGGCTTGTAACCGCAAGCATACACAGAAGGATGTGGTCTGATTAGCCCGGACAATCCCGGCGGTTGTGCATCGCGGTGCGTGTATCGCCGCAACCTTCGCGCGGCCACGATGGTGCCGCAAACGACTACCGAAGATTGTACCTGTCCTGATGACAAGCAAAGCCTGCGGCGATAGCCTGCCGGCAAAACAAACGACACGGGAGGAATACCATGCCGGACGCAATGGTCGCCGCACGTGAGTCCAAGGCGGCGAATGGAACAGCCCAACAGGTCGACGTTGCCGTGGTCGGCGCCGGATTTGCCGGCCTTTATCTTCTCCATCGCCTGCGCAAGTCCGGCCTCACGGCGGTCGCCCTCGAGGAAGCCGGCGATGTCGGCGGCACCTGGTACTGGAACCGCTATCCCGGCGCGCGCTGCGATATCCAGACCATCGACTACAGCTACACTTTCGATCCCGAGCTCGATAACGCGTGGACCTGGTCGAAGAAATACGCGACCCAGCCCGAGATCCTGCGCTATCTCGGCTTCGTCGCCGACCGCTACGATCTGCGCCGCGACATCCGCTTCAAGACCAAGGTCACCGAAGCCAAATGGGATGAAGCGACTGAGCGCTGGCAGCTCACCACGAGCAGCGGCACGCCGGTCTCCTGCCGCCACTACATCATGGCCACAGGCTGCCTCTCCGCGCCGAAGCCGCCGGAAATCGACGGCGTCAAGGATTTCGAGGGCAAAGTCTATTTCACCGGGCGCTGGCCGAATGACGGCGTCGATCTCGCCGGCAAGCGCGTCGCCGTGATCGGCACGGGCTCGTCAGCCATCCAGTCGATCCCGCTGATCGCCGAGCAGGCCGCGCATCTGACCGTGTTCCAGCGCACGCCAAACTTCGCGCTGCCGGCGCATAACGGCCCCTCGCCATCCGATCGCATGGATATTTTCCAGAGCGATCGCGCCGCCTATCGCGAGCAGGCGCGACAGTCGATGACCGGCGTGCCCTATCCGCAGCAGACCGTCGTGAGCTGGCAATTGAGCGACGCCGAGCGTCGTGAGCGGTTCGAACGTGCTTGGGCAGCCGGCGACCTCGTCCACATCCTGACGCAGCTCTGGGCCGACCAGGCCGTCGACGTCGACGGCAACAAGATCGTCCAGGACCTGATCCGCGAGAAGATCCGCGCCGCCGTCAACGACCCCGAGACCGCTGCGGCGCTCACGCCGCACGATCATCCTTTCGGCGCAAAGCGCCCCTGCCTCGATACCAATTACTATGCGACCTACAACCGGCCGAACGTCACGCTGGTCAATCTGCGCCAGGAGCCGATCAAGGCGATCACCGCCAGCGGCATCACAACGGCGAAGCGCAGCGTCGATGTCGACGTCATCGTGTTCGCGACCGGCTTCGACGCCATGACCGGCGCGATCCGCGCCGTGCATCCGATCACCGGACGCGGCGGCAAGTCGCTGACCGATGTCTGGGCGCGGGGGCCGCAGACCTATCTCGGGCTGACGGTCGAGGGCTTCCCCAACTTCTTCATGATCACCGGGCCCGGCAGCCCGTCGGTGCTGTCGAACATGGCGGTGTCGATCGAGCAGCATGTCGACTGGGTCGTCGACCGCATCGCTGCGCTGCGCGACGCCGGCTTCACCACGATCGAGCCGACCGAGACGGCGCAGGCCGGCTGGAGCCGGCACATGACGGACTGTTCGATGGTGACCCTGCACCGGCTCGCCAACACCTGGTACACGGGCGCCAACGTGCCCGGCAAGGTGCAGGGCCTGATGCCTTACACCGGCGGCGTCGGCCCCTATCGCAGCATTTGCGACGAGGTCACGGCCCGCGGCATGCTCGGCTTCAAGCTGACCGGCCCCAACGGCGCCGCGCAGTGCAACGACGGCGAGGTGGTATGCCTGCAGCCGGATGTGCGGCTGGTGCTGAATCTGCTCACATCGCTGAACCTGCCGCCGATCGAGTCGATGGGCGCGCTCGGCGCACGCGCCTTCGTCAACGAGTTCAACAAGGGCCGGCCCGCGGGACGGCCGATCGGCGATATCGTCGACGGCACGCTGCCCGGCACGGACGGCCCGCTGCCTTACCGGATCTACAAGCCGGCAACGCCGGGGCCCCATCCGGTCGTGGTCTATTTCCACGGCGGCGGCTGGGTGCTCGGCGACGAGCAATCGGACGAGCCGCTCTGCCGCGATCTGGTGCGGCGGACCGGAATGATGTTCGTCAGCGTCGGCTATCGCCACGCGCCCGAGCATCGTTTCCCGACCGCGGCCGAGGACGGCTATGCGGCAACGCGCTGGATCGCCGAGCACGCGAGCGAGCTTGGCGGCAGGCCGGGCCCGGTACTGGTCGCGGGCTGGAGCGCCGGCGGCAACATCGCCGCCGTCACCTGCCAGCTTGCGCGCGATCGCGGCGGGCCTGAGATCGCCGGCCAGCTCCTGGTCTGCCCGGTCACCGACTGCACCTTCGAGCGGCCCTCCTACAACGACAACGCGACCGGCTATTTCCTGACGCGCTCGCTGATGTACTGGTTCTGGGACCTCTACTGCTCACCGGCCGACCGCACCGATCCGCGCGTCTCGCCGCTGCGCGGCAACGTCGCCGGCCTGCCGCCGGCCTTGGTCGTCACCTGTGAATTCGACCCGTTGAGCGACGAGGGCATCGCCTATGCCGAGGCAATGGCGGCCGCCGGCGTCCCGGTCGAGCAGCTCAGAGCGCGCGGCCATTTCCACTCGTCCTTTGCGATGGTCGACGTGGTGATCACCGGTGTAGCAGGCCGGGTGCAGATGGCCGAAGCCCTGCGGCGCTTCGCCGGGCTTCCGCCGGAAGTCAGCCGCGGCGATGAGGATAGCCACGATCATGCCAGCCCGGGCCACAGAATTGCGGCGGCCGCGAGCTGATTTGCGGCAAGGCGGCCGGGAACCTTTTCCCGGCTGCTGCGTTGAGCGCTCGGCATTGAGATGCAGCGATAGGTGTGGGCCCCGGCACGCAGATCCGCGTGTTGGGGCAATTTTTGTTGCGTGAGGCGGGACGATGGGCGACGTGGTTGCGGATTCAAAGGTCGATTTCGGAGCGCCTGCAGCCCTGCATAAATGGCCGTCGCTTGCGAACCGGCGCCGACCGGACAGGGATTCTTATCCGATAAGCGAAGGTACGCTCGACCAGTGCATCTCGGCCTTCATGGAGAAGCCGGCCACGATCAGGCATCTCTATGAGATTCACACGATTGCGCAGCCGCCACTGGTCACCGATATCCTCTCGCCCGAGCACGTCATCGAGCTATCGCGGTTGAGGGAATTTCTCTGATTGCGTGCAGACGCGGAAGCTGCACGCGCGCGACAAGCTTTTCACAAGACAGGAACCTTTTACCGGATTTTCCCGTTAACCGGGATCGGAAGTCGAGACGAGAGCCCAAGATGCTTGAAGCCGGCGTACCATCCGCGGTCGTGCCCTATGGTGCAGACCAGACTCTGTTCGTGGTGATTGATCGCCGCGACAAGGCGACTGAAATCCGCATCGAGCGAAGCGATCTTGAAGCCACGATCGGCGAGCTCGTCGCCGGCTGCTTCAACGATCCGATCAAGGTGATCTCGTTCAACACGCTCGAGCATTGGATGAAGGACATCTCGACGGAAATCGCCGGCGAGATCAAGGCGCGCTGCGACATCGACGGCGTCCGGCTTCCCGACTATCTCAGCGACTTCGTCGAGAGCCATAGCTGACCGCGCCTCGTCCTCGTTGATACGTTTCAAATCGCAGGCAAAAAAAGCGCCGCTTCCGCGGCGCTATTCGTGTGGCAGCATTATTGTTTGAGCATGATCTTATCGGAAAACCACTCCACGCTTTTCCGGGTCATGCTTTAGTGGTGCCAGAACAATGCCAGCAGCAGAACGATCGGCAGCGGCACGCCAAGAAGCCAAAGCAAAGCACCTCGTCCAAAACCCATGACTTCCTCCTCCACATTCATCATTGACATGACGCCAAAGACGAACGGAAGTTCCGCATCTCGCAGCGAGGGCGAATGCGTTCAGTGCATGGTTTATCAGGCGCGCCGGTACTTGCCGGCGATGACCTCGATTTCGCGGCGGCGTTCGTCAGCGAAGGTCAGGAGCTTTTCGATCGTCAGCGTATCCGTGATCCGTTTGGCGAGCCGCTCGGCGCGCGCGGCCTGATCTTCGAGATACTGGATCGTGTTCAAACGCCGCCTCCCCCGAGGACCCCAAATTGGAGCCCGATTTGTTTGGGCACTCATGGTGCGCCAGGGCGACTAACACTCGGTTAAGCGGGGCGGCTCAAGTCAATGAATCGCGCTCTATCGCACCACGTCGAGCCGGACATTGGTGATGCCCTTGTCGACCATGCCGAGCGCCTCGGCTGCCGATGGCGAGATGTCGACCACGCGTCCGCGAACATAGGGACCGCGATCGTTGACCCGGACGGTCACGAAGCGGCCGGAGGAAACGTCCGTCACGCGCAGCTTCGTGCCGAACGGCAGGCTGGGATGCGCCGCGGTCAATTCGTTCTTGTCGAACCTCTCGCCGCTCGCGGTCTCCGTATCCGAATAGAAGCTGGCAACGCCATGCGAGGCGGTTTGCTTTGCGCCACCGTCAGGAACGCGCGCCCGGCGGATCGGCCGCGGATGCAGCGCCGCCACCCTGTGCGGCCGCTCGACGGCGGCTTGCCGGCTGGTGCCGAGATCAGCCTTTTGGCGGCCGACCGGGGATTGCGCGCAGGCGGCGAGTGAAGCGGCACCGATGATGGCGAGCAGCAACCGGCACGAGGTTGCGAGGGAAATCCGGGCACTTGCGGCACGTGCAATGCGAGACATGGTACGCCCCTCCGAACTGCCGAGAGTTTCGGTCGGGAATGAGGGCAGAACCTTGTCGGAACAAAAGCAGGCCTGAGGCCGCCGCCGTTTCGCGTCAGCTGTGACGATTCCACCACAGTGAGGTGAATCGAGACAAACGTGCGAAAATCAGCCCGATACAACGCGCCAGACGATCGGGTGCGTCTCGAGCTGCGCTTCGCTCGCCTCGGTGTCACCCTTCAGGAGCCGCATCAGCTCGCGCCGATAGAGCCGCCGCCAGCCGGTTTTCAGGCTGGCGAGAAAGTCGAGCTCCCGTTGTGTCAATGTGCACATCATGGACCCGATCCGGTTGCGAAGGCTGCGCCGTCAGCCGAGGAGGCCTCCCATCGGCTTGACATCCGCGCTGCCGGGGAAGACCGCATCCGCCAGCACCTTCTCCTCGACGCGCAGATGATCCCTGAGCAGGCCCTTCAGCACGGCGCGGAGATCGGTGGTCGGCTTGAGGTCGCGATCCTCGAACAATTGCGCGGACTTCAGTCCCGGCCAGTCCGCGATCACGCGGCCGCCGGTGAGCGCGCCGCCAATGAGGAAGGCGACCGTGCCCGTGCCGTGATCAGTACCTTGGGTGCCGTTGACGCGCGCGGTGCGCCCGAACTCGGTGACGACGGCGACGACGGTCTCCCGCCAAGCCTCGCCCATGTTGGTCTCGATCGCCGCAAAGGCGCCATCGAGCGCACCGAGCAGATTGTAGAGCTGGCCCGAGGCCGCGCCTTCGGCGATATGCGTATCCCAGCCGACGAAGCCCATGGCGCCGACGCGCGGGCCGTCGGGCTTGGCGAGATAGCGCGCGGCGGTGCCGGCCGCTTCGGCGAAGTAGGCGCGCACGCGCGCAATGCCGGGCGGCACCAATGTAGGATCGTCCGACATCTGATCGCCCGTGCCGGGCGCGCCGCCGAGCGAGGCGAGCTTCATGCGCGCCTGGAGCACGGTCGCAAGCTTCGGATCGGTGTGCTGGTAGAGATCGAGCAGGCGGTTCTGCGTGTCCTCGCTCGCCGGTAACAGTTTTTGCGGCACCCATGTCATGACGGGCGCCGAGCCGCGCACCACTAACGGGGTCACCGAGCCGATGCCGAGCGCACGGCTGCCGCGCGGATCGACGCGCCCACCCGACTCCATCGCGATCAGCGCGCGGTTGAGCCATCCCGAAGCGGTCACGCCGGGCTTCGAAATGCCGCTCTCCAGCACGTCCTGGCCATCGAAATGCGAGCGCTCGCGATAGGGCGTCGCGGTGGCATGGACGATCGCGGCCTTGCCGGTCTTGTAGAGCCGATGCAGGTTCGGCATCGCCGGATTGAGCGCGAAGAAGGAATCGAGCGGCAGTGCCGGCGGCTTGCCGTCCAGCACCAGCGCGCGATCGCCGCGCAAGCCGACCCAGTCGGGATCGCCGACCGGCGCGACTGCACCGAGACCATCGAGCGCGCCGCGCAGGACGATCACGAGCAGGCGCGGATCGCGCCCTTCGGCACGTGCGATCCGCGGCATCTGGCTCCACGCGAACAGCGCACCGGAGCCGACCAGGAGCTCGCGCCGCGTGGGCAAATGATTGACGAAGCCCATGCTCACCTCCTCTGAAAATCCGCCGACATAAACAATAGCGCCAGTGCCTGTTGCCGGCTCTCGGCGCGTCCGACCGCCTGCTTCACCTCGGGCGCGATCTGCGATGCGAAGACGTCCTCGATGATGACTTGCGGATCCGCGGTGCCGGTGATGCGTTCGGCGAAATTGTTGGCGACGTCGAGCCGCCGGCCGATACCGTCGATCCAGCTCGCTTCGTCGTCCGGATAGCCCTTCGGCGCCGACGGCCGCCACAGCGCCTCGCCCAGCAGCTCCTGGCCGCCGGTGAAGCGCACGGGATCGACGACCGTGATGCCGGTCGCGCGTACCATGCCGGCGACCCATTCGCCGGGACGCTTCAGCTTTGACGGCGGCCCGCGCCACGCTTCGTCCGACGACACCATCGAAATCGCGACCTGCTTGAGATCGCCTTCGGTGTCGCGAAATGTCTTGGCCATCTGCTCGACCAGAACCGGCGGCGGCTCGTCGGCAACGAAATGGCGCGCGAGCTTGGTCGCGACATGCGTCGCTGTCGCCGGATGCGCGGCGAGGTCGCGCAGCACGGCGCGGCCCTGCTCGGCGTCTTCCTGCTCGTAGCGCTTGCCGAGCACGGTCTGCCCGCCGGGCTCGTGCAGCCGCGGATTGAAGGTGAACTCGCCGCCATGCTGGGGATCGGCGCCCGGCGGCACCAGCGTCCAGCCGGTCAACACGTTGGCGAAGCTGATCACGTCGTCCTGGGTGTAGCCGGTGCGCACGCTGAGCGTATGCAGCTCCATGATCTCGCGCGCAAAGTTCTCGTTGAGGCCACTGCTGCGATTGATGCCGGCGATCGAGTTCGCGCCCATCGAGCCGAGATTGTCGAGATAGAATAGCATCGCCGGATGGCCTTCGACGGCCAGCAAGAGATCGACGAAGCGGCCGAGCGCATTGGCGCGAACGGCTTCGCGTTCATAGGCGCCGGACATGCTCTGGATCCGGTTGGCCGAGACGCAGAAATGGTTCGACCAGAACCACACCAGCCGCTCGGCGAAGCCGATGTCGGCGGCGAGCGCGGCTTCCGTGCGCAGCTTGGCTTCCTGCAAGTAGATCGGACGGCCGGGATCGGGAACGGCATCGGCCGCCTGCTTGGCCGCCATCTCGGCGGCATCCTTCTCCTGGCCCTGTGCTGGCGCTTGCCCCTCGGTCTGCGCTTGAGCTTGACCCTGGTCACCCGGAGCAGTTGGCACCGCAGCCACCTGCTGCTTCTTGGCCTGCTGCTGCGCCTGCTTGGCGCGCGCGGCTCGCCGCGCATTGGCATCGGCCACTGTCCGATAGGCCTTCGCACTGGTGGGAAGGCTGGCGGCAGCGCTCAATGCGAGCGGCCGATCGAGCTCTGCGATCAACGCGCCGCGCGGGTCGGTCCCGACAGCCGCAAGTGATCCCGGTCGCGGCCCCATCCCGAAACGATGAAGCGCCAGCACGGCCGCGGCCTTTGCGGAATTGCTCATGGCGAACGCCCATTCTTTCGAGCCTGCCGACCAGTGTCGCGCTAGGCTACAAAACGTAATGCTACAAATCGTAGCATTACGGACATGCGCCGGCAAGCGGAGATTGAAACGCTATGGTCAAGAAGTCGGGAGCCGCGACAGACGGGCACCCGCGGCAGTCCTAGAAATTGGGCCCAAGCGCGCTCTTGGCATGCAGCTCCCAAGGCCCCGGATTCAGGATGAGCCCGGAGACTTTGCCTGCCGCGTCCCTGATGAAAGCGATCCGGGTATGATCTTCGTCGTCTACGGTGAATTCGTTGTTTGATGCCGCCACGAGCGGCGTCGCGTTGCCCTTCTCGAATTCGAGGATCGGCCAAGCCCCCGTCGCCTCCGCGATGAGCTTGCCTTGCTCGACGCGAAGTTGAAGCTGGACCGAATTGGCACGGCGGGTGGCTCTTACGACGCTGAGATCGCCTGCGCTGCGTTGACCCCTGTGGACGATTTTCATCTTGATCGTCGTGTTGGCTGGCCCTCGCAGCTTGGCCAGGACATCGGCGAGCGCGAGGCCTTTCAGCGGCGCGCCATCAATTTCAGTGACGAGGTCGCCGGCCGTCACACCGGCCTTGGTTGCGGGGCCGCCGCCAAGGTTCGGCTTGTTGATCCTCAGCCCCTCCTGCTCCATGGCGACGAAACTCCCGATTCCAAGCCATCCGGTCTTGCCATCGGCCAGGCCCTGCCTGTCACGCGAGCTCACCGTGGCGCCGAAGTCATAGGTCCCGGCAAAATCGGCGAGCGCTTCCGGGCTCAGGGTCACCGGCACAGCCGGCGGAACGGCGGACGACTCGGGAATCGTCAATGCGCCATAGACGAGGTGATTGATCCCCGAATACAGCACCGCCTGGCGCCCTTTGCTGCCGGGCGTCGCCTGGACCATCTGTACGCCGATCAATTGCTCCGCCGGATCGATCCAGAAATACGTGCTCCAATGTCCAGCCCAGGAAAAGCTTCCAACCGCTCCCGGTATCCAGCTTTGGACCGGATCGGTGCGGATGGCGAAGCCAAGCCCGAAGGTTGTTCCGGCGCGGGCGCCAACCTCGTCACCTCCGAAAATACTGACGCCCGATGGCAGCGCGTTCGTCGTCATCTGCTTCACCGCACGCGGGCTGAGCACGCGCACGCCATCGAGCTCGCCGCCATTCAGCAGCATCTGGCAGAAGCGGAGATAATCGGGCGCGGTCGATACGAGTCCGCCGTCGCCGGAATAAAACTTCGGCGGCGTCGTGACATCCCAGATCGGTGGCCGTTCCGGCATGGGAGAATCGACGAGCCGATCGAGCTTCTCCTTCGGCACAAAGAAACCGGTGTCGACCATATGCAGCGGCCCAAAGATGCGGCCCTCCAAGAACTGATCGAAGGGCTGACCGGACGCCACTTCAACAACCCGGCTCAGCACCTCGACGCTCCAGCCATATTCATGGACCTCGCCGGGCTCGTGCGCGAGCGGCAGACGGGCGAGGCTGGACACGAAATCCGCTAACGTCGTGTCGCGTCTCCGCACGCCCCTCAAGCCATAGAGCCCATGGATCATCCGGATCCCGAAGTCGGCGCCTGCGTCGGCAAGGCCCCGTTCCGGGTAGGCAAAATCGAGCTCCGGATAGATCAGGCCAGACGTATGGCGTAACAGATCGCGAACCGTCATCGGACGTTTTGGTGGTTTCGGCAGACCGAGCCCGTAGTCCATTTCGCCTGTCGCCGGGTCCGTCTTCTGGAAAGCGACCCGCATGTTCGCAAGCTCGGGCAGATATTGCGAGACGGGAGCATCGAGGTCGAGCTTGCCCTCATCCACCAGAATCATGGCGGCAACGCTGGCCACCGGCTTTGACATCGAGGCGATCCAGAAGATGGAATTCGTCTTCATCGGGACGGTCTTGGCGCGGTCCTGAAATCCGATGGCCTGCAAATAGGCGGGCTTGCCGCCCTTCGCGATGGCGACGACGGCGCCGGGCAAAAGGCCGTCCGACGGCGAGAAAGAATCGAAGCGCGCCTGATACCACGGCGCGATCCGCGCCAGACGCGCGGCCGAGAACCCCAGGCTTTTTGCATCGCCCGGCGTCGCGAGGTCATCGGCGAACGCTATCCCCGACAGGCAAAGCACAACGGGAATCGCCCACATCGATGCGACGAGTCTCATTCCGCAGTCTCCGCAGAAGCACAACAAATCTGAGCAGGCACTCCTGCGGCGGATGTGAACCGCTAGAAATTGGGTCCGAGCGCGATCTTCGTGATCGTGCCATTCCTGACGCCGATGCGCCATTCCGCCGAGCCGTTGGCGAACTGGGCGACATAGATGTCGCTGTCGAGCGCGGTGACGCCACGAAACGAAACCGCGCGCAATGCGCCGAGCCGCGCCAGGATCGCCTGGTCGAACGGAAGCTGCTGACGCGTGATGTCGGCCACCTCTGACGTCATGCGTTCGTAGTCCGGCTGGCCCTTGCCGACGCCTTCGATATAGCGGCGCAGCATCTCCTCGCCATTGGCGATCGGAACGGCGCGGCGCGCCGCGCGCCCCGGCCGCGCGCCGATGTTCGACGCTTCGACATTGTGGAAGCGTGTCTGCCGCCCCGGCAGCAGGACCTCGAGGCACCGCCCGGACTTGTCGGCAATCACCCAGGGATTGTTCACGGTGGTCGTGGACGCCCAGGACACGTTGGGCCTGACGGTGCTCTGCATCCTGCGATTGCCATCGGCGTCGAGATTGAAGACCTGGATGTCGTCGCCGATCTCGTTATAGATCATGATCCTGATCGGCGAAGTGCCGGCGCGGCCGCGCACGCGCGCTTCCTCCGAACAAGGCACGATACCGCCGAGCTCGTCATTGCCGTCCGGCCGGAAGATCACGTCGCCGGCCTTGCCGTCGGGCTCTATCATCAGGCGGAATTCGGCCGTGCCGTTCTCGAACTTCGCGCCATAGATGTCATAGCCGCCGGGGCCGACGCCGCGGAAGAAGATCGACTCGACCGCGCCGAGCGCCACGAACGTCGCCTGCGATTCACTGAGCTGCCGGTGAACCTTGGCCGCCAGCGGCGCACTCATCCGATCGTAATTCGGCGTGCCGCGACGCAGATCTTCGATCCCGCGCAGAATCATCTCCTTGCCGCCGGCAACCGGGACCTGCTCCCTGAACCTGTCAGGAACCTCCGCAAGGCGGCGCGCGAAATCCGCCTCGATCGCCTGAGCCACCGATGCATCGATCCGCGACGCCAGGCGAGCGCCAAAGACCGAATTCTGCACCAGAACCCGCGAGACCTTTGATTGCTCGTCACGCAGGAAGATCAGGAGATTCTCGCCACGGATCGAGAAGACGTCGGCACCTTCGGCGAGGAGCGTGGCCCGGCCCTGCACGGTTTCCTGTACCTGGAGACGATCACCCTCACGCCGCACCATCAGCACGCGGTTCGGAGCAATCCTGTACCAGCCGACATACTGGTTGAGCGATGCCGGATCGGCGGCCGCCGTCGGCATCTCGGCGACGCGAACCGCGCGGATATCGTGGCCGTTCATACGCAGCGTCAGCTCGGAGGAGCGGCGCTCAGCATCGAGCGGGAACGTGATCTCGCCGGACGAGGCCGCGTAGGCCGCGATGCCGTCACTGCCAACCGTCAGGCGCAACCTGCGCTGTCCGGTGAGCTGGCCGTAGAGGTCGTCGCCCTCACGGAAGATGGCGAACACCGAGGCAGGACCCATGGCGTAGAAATTGACGAAGGGGCGGTAGTGCTGGGCCGGCACCTCGCCGGTTTCCGCAGCGACGGGTGCGGGGTCCGGGGTGCGATAGGCGATCATGCCGGCGGACACGATCACAGCCGGAATGATCGCGGCCGCGATCCACAGCCGCTTGCGCCAGCCGACCGCGACGGGCATGGCGGCGGCCGCGATGATGCGCTCGACGCGTGCGCGCACGGTCGATACCCGCGCCATCGCGAGCTCCACCGGCCGCGGATTTGCGCTGGTTGCAACATCGAGCAGGATTTCGGCATAGGACCACCGGTCGTCGATGACTTCGATCGCCTCGGCGTCGCTGATGATCTCGGCGAGCTCGGCGAGACGCGCGAGCTGCCACCACGAGAACGGACTGAACCAGAACACTGCACGGTTGAGCGAGGCAAGCAGCAGGATGTAGAAATCGCGATTGGCGACATGCGCGCCCTCATGCGCGAGCACCGCGAGGCGCTTCTTCGCATCCCAGCCGGAGAACTGCGGCGGCACCAGAATGGTCGAGCCGAACGTGACGGGACCGCCGACCTCGCGGCTGACGCGCACGTCGGCGTCGATCAGCTGCGGGCCGCTCATCGGCCTTGCCGCGCGCGCCAGACGCCAGGTCAGGCAGAGACCGATGGCCAGCCGCAGCAGCAACGCGCCGGCGACGCCGGCATAGACGATGGTGGCGACCAGCCACCAATTGATCGATACAACAGCTTTTGCCGGCGCCACGACAGCCGCGCCCGGCGGAATCGGCAGCGCGGGTTGCGGGGCCTCCAGCATCGAGATGTCGGCCGGCAGGAAATCATCCGGCACGGATACCGGCAGAGGCATCCGGGTGATCGTCAGCGTCGGCCAATGCATCACGAAGGGCATCGCCAGCGATGCCAGCAGCACGACGACCCACGCCGTCATTTGGACGTGCGGATTGCGCACGCGAAACAGGTTGAGACCGAACCAGACGACGCCTCCCAGCACGAAGGAGCGTAGCGCCGCCTCAGCCAGAGTTGCGATCATTCTTTCTTCACTCCCCTCGCCTTCTTCGCCTTGGCCACCTGGTCGGCCAGTGTACGCAGCTGCTGCTGGTCGAGCATCGCATTGTCCACCATGCCGACGAGGACTTCCTCCATCGAGCCGTTGCAGAACCAGTCGACGATACGCTGCACCGCCTTGGCCGCGACCCGCGCGCGCTCTTCCGCAGCGTGGTAGACATAGGTGCGTCCGTCCACGGTGTGCCGAGCATAGCCCTTTTCTTCCAGCCGGCGCAGCACCGTGCGGACGGTGGATTCCTTCAGACGCCGCGACAGCCGCTCGCGCACGACCTCGGCCGTAACGGGACCATGGGCCCAAACCAATTGCATGACCTCGTGCTCGAGGTCGCCCAGTTCGGGCAAACGATCGTCCATGGCATCTGACCTTGCGGATTGAGTTTCTTGTAACGCTACAGATCGTCGCATATGCGGCCGCGCCGCGCAACGGCGATTCCACCTAAAATGGTGTCGTGGGCCGGCCTGACGAGACGGGTAAACTTTCGATTTTGGCCAGCAGCGTGCCTTGCCCCTCACCCGGATCGCTCACGCGATCCGACCTCTCCCCGCAAAGAGCGGGGGAGAGGTTAAGAAGCGTCACCGCGAACTATCTGGCTGCTATCGATGTAAGGGACGCGCCACTGCACTCCCTCGCCCCGTTCTTACGGGGAGAGGGTTGGGGTGAGGGCTGCCTCCACACGTTCGGCTGAAGTTGTGAG
Source organism: Bradyrhizobium sp. Pa8 (assembly GCF_052588265.1). NCBI lineage: Bacteria > Pseudomonadati > Pseudomonadota > Alphaproteobacteria > Hyphomicrobiales > Nitrobacteraceae > Bradyrhizobium > Bradyrhizobium sp. Pa8. The sequence continues at coordinate 7,277,578 of NZ_CP176767.1, forward strand.
CCTCAATACTGCGGCTCGTACATCTGGGACTGGACCAGGCCCTTCACGTCGTTGGGAGCCGGTCCGTCGGCGAGACCGCGCTGGTAGGCGACGTCTGCCACCGCAACGGCGATGCGGGCCGAGACCTCGCGAATGCGAGGGAGTGCCGGATAGAGGCTGCCCTGCGCGAGGTCCTCCTTGCCAACGCAATCGGCGAGCGTATGGGCGGCCGCCATGAACATCTCGTCCGTCACCAGGCGCGAGCGGCTGGCGATGACGCCGAGGCCGACGCCGGGGAAGATGTAGGAGTTGTTGCCCTGGCGCGGCACGAAGGTGCGGCCGTTGAGCGTCACCGGATCATAGGGACTGCCGCAGGCGAACAATGCGCGGCCCTCGGTATAGCGGTAGGCGTCCTCGGCCGAGCATTCCGCCTTCGAGGTCGGGTTGGAGAGCGCGAACACGATCGGCTGCTCGTTGAGCGCGGCCATCGCCTTGAGCACCTCGGGAGTGAAGGCGCCGCCGACCGCGGCGACACCGATGATCGCCGTCGGCTTCAGCGTCTTGATCGCGGTGAGGAAATCGGCGATCGGCGCCTGGCCGGCATGGGCATAGCGCAGCTTATGGCCAGAAAGGCCGTCACGGCCGCCGACGACGAGGCCGCGGGAATCCACCAGCCAGTTGCGCCGGAGAGCTTCCGCCTCGGAAATCCCCTCCGCCATCATGGCGGAGACGACGAGATCGGCGATGCCGGTTGCCGCCTCGCCCGCACCGAGGAACAGGATGCGCTGATCCTTGAGCTTGCCGCCATTGACGCGCAGCGCCGAGAACAGGCCGGCGAGTGCCACGGCCGCGGTGCCCTGGATGTCGTCGTTGAAGACGCAGGCCTCGTCCCGATATTTGTGCAGCAGCTTGAACGCCGAGTGATTGGCGAAATCCTCGAACTGGATCAGCACGCCCGGAAACGTCTTTCGCGCAGCCTGCATGAACTCGTCGACGAAGCTGTCATAGGCCTCGCCGGTGAGCCGCCGCTCGCGCAAGCCCAGATAATAGGGATCGTTCAAGAGCTCTTCGTTGTTGGTGCCGACGTCGAGCACGATCGGCAGGCAATGCTCGGGATGCACGCCGGCGCAGGCTGAATAGAGTGAGAGCTTTCCGACCGGGATGCCCATGCCGTTGGCGCCGAGATCGCCCAGCCCGAGGATGCGTTCGCCATCGGTCACGACGATCAGCTTGGCCGGATAGGGCCAGTTCTCCAGGATCTCGGCGATCTGGCCGCGATCGCGCGATGAGATGAACATGCCGCGCGGCCGCTGGAAGATCAGGCCGTATTTCTGGCAGGCGAGCCCGACCGTCGGCGTGTAGATGATCGGCTGGATCTCGTCGATATTGTCGACGACGACGCGGAAGAACAGCGCCTCGTTGCGGTCATGCAGCGCATTCAGCGCGACGTATTTCTCCAGGTCCGTCGGCAGCGTGCGCAGATTGGTCAGCACGCGCTCGACCTGCGTCTCCATCGTCAGCACGCAAGGCGGCAGCAGCCCGCGCAAGCCAAGCGCGTCGCGCTCCGCTTCCGTGAAGGCGGTGCCCTTGTTGAGCAAGGGATCGCGCAGCAGCGTCATGCCGTGAGCGGGGTCGGATGATGTAGATTGGGCGCTGACCCGAGCAGGTCTATTCACGAATTCCCCCAGGGAGTTTCTTATTGAACTGCAAGCATTGTCGGCCAGTGCTCACCTGAGATCAAGGACGTAGAGACTCAAGGCTCGATTGTGATCTCGCACCGCAGCGAGATTTCGCGAAAAGCCGGCATTTGCGCACGAGAAGGGATTAACGTAGCAGGACTACTCGGGCTTGATGTCGGCGGCTTTCACGATCGGCCACCATTTCTCGGTCTCCGCCTTCTGGAATGCGCCGAGCGCCGAAGGCGATTGCTGGTCGACCGGCGGAATCTCCTGCCCCAATTCGGCGAAACGCTGCTTGACAAAGGGATCGGCAAGCACGGCGACGATGGCCGCGTTGAGCTTTGTGACGGTCTCCTTCGGCGTGTTCTTCGGTGCCCAGATGCCGTGCCAGTAGGAGATGTAGAGACCGGGCAGGCCCGCCTCGTCGACGGTCGGGATATCAGGCGCGGACGCGAGCCGGGTCGGCGACGTCACCGCAAACGCCTTGATCGCTCCGTTCTTGTATTGCGGCAGCGAGTTCGAGGCCTGGTCGAACATGATGTCGATCTGGCCGGCGACGAGATCGATCATGGCGGGGCCGGCGCCGCGATAAGGCACGAACTGGAAGTCGGTGCCGGTCTTCTCCTTGAAGAAGACGCCGGCTACATGCGCGCCCGTTCCCGCGCCAGCCGTCCCGGCGGTGGCCTTGCCGGGGTTGGCCTTCAGCCACGCAATCATCTCTTTCAGATTGTTGGCCTCGAGCGACTTCCGGCCAACGATCAGCTGCGTTCCCATCGCGATCGTCGCGACCGGCTCGAACTCGGCGATCACGTCATAGGGCAGCTTGAAGATCGCGCCGTTCAGCACATGCGTGCCCCAATGGCCGATCGTGATCGTCGTGCCGTCAGGCGTCGCGCGCGCGACGCGGGCGCCCGCAATGCTGCCGGAGGCACCGGCCACGTTCTCGACCACGACGGTCGTGTGCAGCTGAGCGGCGATCCGCTCGGACAGGATCCGCGCCAGTGTGTCGGTCGGGCCGCCCGCCGCGAACGGTACCACGAGGGTGATGGGGCGCGACGGGAACGGCTGGGCGCCGGCCGGCACGGCCCACGCCGCGCATCCGATCAATGCGCAAATGACGATCACATGACCGCGTAGTACAGCCCACACACCCGGCATTCCATCCACCCTTTTTCATCGCCCGCATGTTGTCAGCGGGCTGGGGCCGGAGTGAACGCTGCCGGGCGGGCAGAGGCAAGCTGGAAATTATGCCGAGCGCTAACCAGCCGCCCGCCGCGGGGCCAGATTGGCGGCGCTATCAGCCGGCGGCGCGATCTGCATCAGGATGGTCTGGACCGGGGATGCGACCTCGATGCCGTTCTGCTGGAAGCGCAGCTTCATGCGGCGGTTGAATTCGCGCTGGACCGGCCAGCGGCCGGCCTCCGTGCAGCGGATCTGGCCGACGATCGACACCATGGCACCATCGACCTTGTCGATGCCCCACAGCTCGAGGTCGCCGCGAATGGCCGCGCGAAACTCCGGCTCGCGGCGCATCTCGTCGACGATGTCCTTGAGGATCTGGCCGGCGCGGTCGGTGTCTTCCTTGTAGGCAACATTGACGCTGACGGATGCATTGCCGGCGCCGCGGCTGGCATTGGTGATGGTCGTGACCGCGCTGAACGGCACGATGTGCACCGCGCCGTCGCCTGCGCGCAGACGAATGGTGCGGATCGAGACGTTCTCGACCACGCCGGAGAGGCCGGAGACGCTGACGTTATCGCCGACCTGGACCGTGTTCTCCAGCAGCAGGAACAGGCCGGTGATGAGATCCTGCACCAGCTTTTGCGAGCCGAAGCCGATGGCAATGCCGACGATGCCGGCGCCGGCCAGCAGCGGCGCGACGTTGACGCCGATCTCGCTCAGCGCGGTGAGGCCTACGACGGTGGCGATCAGGCAGAGCAGCGCCGTTCGCAGCATCGGCTGGAAGGTGCGCAGGCGCGCCGCGCGGGCGTAGTGCCCGTCGCGTGACAGCGTATTGATCTGGCGATCCAGCAGCGCGTTGCTGGCTTCCCAGATGGCGGCAGCAATGAGCACAGCGATGCCGATGGTCGCCACCGCCGAAATCAGCCGGCTGCCGATCTGACCTCCATAGAACCAGACGATGGCGTCGACGCCCCAGACTTCGAGCACGGCCACGAAGCCGATGAACGCGATCACGCTGGATACGATCTTGCGCAGCAGCGGCAGATAGCGGTTGGCGCGGGTCTCGAGGCCCGGAAAGCGCTGGAGGATCTCCGGCTTGATGCGGAAGCCGCGGTCGATCAGACTCATCGTCACCATGATGGCGACGCGCGTGATCAGCGCCACCACGACGGTGCCGACGAAATATTGCAGCAGCAGTGAATAGCCATTGCGGATGTTGAGCGCCCACACCGCCCACAACGCGAGGTCGAGCGCGATGGCGAGATAGTGCCAACCGCCGGCAATGCGGTTGCGCAGGCGCGCCGCAATCCCCTGCCGCTCCGCCGGCGCGCGGATGGCTTCGGCGACCTGGCGGCGGCATTGCAGGATGATGACGACGACGAAGAGATGCACTACCAGCATCACCATGCGCAGCAGCGCCGCATAGCCGGCACGATGCAGGCCGAGCAGCAGCGCCACATTGGCGAAGGCGATGCCGGAGACGCCGACGCCGACGATGCGCCGCGCCCAGATCTCGATATAGGCCGCAGTCTCTGCCCGAACCGGAACGAGGCCAAACGGCCCCGCCAGCGCGCGGACGACGCAGATGAGCCCGCGCGAGAACGCATAGGCATTGACGACGGCGAGGATCACGAGGCGGACGGTTGCGGGATCGCCGATCTCCGTGCCGAGCAGTGCGGTTGCGACACCGATGAAAACGAACACGGGAAGCAGCTCGAGCAGGAGACGCCCGAGCACGAAGGGCAGCCGCAGCAGCAATTGCCAGACACGTGCGAGACTGTGGCGGCGCTTGTGCAGTTCGGGCGCGGGCGTGACATCGGCGACCGATGACGGCGGATCGGCGATGGGCAGCACCTGCGCCGGCAGACGCGCGGTTTGCGGGACGCGTCCTTCCAGGAATGCGACTGGACGCCGGATCGCGCGGAAGATCACCCACTCCGCCGCAATGGCGCAGCCGAGCACCAGCGCGAGCTTCCACGCGATCTCGATCAGGAGGTTGTAGGCGGCGGGATCGTTGGCGGTCCGTACGATCCAGTAATAGAAGGCGGGGAAATGCGTCAGCGTCCGCGCCACGTCGGCGATCTCGCGCGAGATCTCGCCGATCTCTTCCGACACCGTGAGCAGGAGCTGTGCCCCGAGGCCGTCGGCCGAGAGCGGGATCGGCGATTTCTGCTCGGGCGCGGCGGGCACTGGCTGCTGCTGACCGGGCGCATTCGCGATCACGCGCAGCGTATCGATCATCTGCGCACGCTTTTTGTCGTCCTGGAGCGTCTCCAGCGCACGCTTGGCTTGCTCCGGCGACAGTACGGCAGCACTGTTGGCGGCAGGCGGCTCGGCGCGGACGGTGGAAAGAGACGAGATCGCGATGAAGAGAACGGCGAGGAACGCCGGGGCAAGCTTGTGCGACACGAGGATTCCCTGGAAAAATGCATGCGCCGGCGGAGTCGGGACTGTCGCCGCCGAAGCACTGCGTCATGTCGTATCGACGCTATTCGCCCCGACGCTGTGTCGGAAGTTGGCCAACGAGGCGACATTCTCTTGGCATTTGCCGCAATGCAGGAACGGGAACCGTCGGCTCCGCACGAGCCGAACATCAACCGATGGGCGATGCGCACAACAAAACCCTCCCGTCATTCCGGGAGTCGGCCCGGAATGACGGCGAGGAGGAGGAGAAAGCAGGATGTCAAAGCGCCTGTCACGGCGGCCGCATCACGGCCATCCGACATGATCGGTGTGATGCAAAATACAGGCGCCGGGAAGGTAGGGGCTTTGCCTCACTGATGCAGCCCGCTAAACCTTGACCCGGCGTGCCGTTCGCGGTTTCTGCCGCTATGCGATAGTCCGAACGAGCTCCATCGCACTTAACGCGGCTGGATCTGCGGAGGTGGAGTCATAGACCTCCCCTTGCTCTGAGGTGGACGACGCGTCGCTTGTTTGCGACCAACGCCATGCTCCTCCCGTGACATAAGACTGTCAAGCAGGATCAATGGTGCCGGTATCACATTTGCGGACGTGTTCCCTCCCGCCGCGAAAGATCGGTCGCAATGGATCAGGGAATAAATTCCCTCCTGCCGCGTTTGTGTCAGACAGTCCATCCGCCTTCCGCATTCCATCCATTTCCAGAAAGCCAGACATGAAGGCATTACTTTGCATCGCCGCTGTCGCGGCCCTCCTGACTGGATCAGCCTTCGCGCAGACCCCGCCGCAGACCTCGACCAAGAAGGTCGACGGCACCTAGAACGTCTACGTCTTCCGCTATGGCGGTCATCAGTCGATGTTCATCGTGACGCCGCAGGGCGCGATCGCGACCGACCCGATCTCGTATTTGCGTCCGGCAAAGCCCTATATCGACGCCATCAAGGCCGTCACCGACAAGCCGATCAAATACGTCATTTACAGCCACCACCACTACGATCACGTCGCCGGCGGCCAGCCCTTCAAGGATCTCGATGCCACCTTCATCGCGCACCGGCGGACCAAGGAGCGCCTGCTCGAGTTGAAGAAGCAGAATTCGCTGCTCGCCGATGTCGTGATGCCGGACCAGGTGATCGACGACAAGAAGAGCATCACGCTCGGCGGAACCACGCTGGAGCTGAACTATGTCGGCCGCAACCATTCCGACAATTCGCTGGTGATGCGGCTGCCGAAGGAGAAGATCGTCTTCGTCGTCGACTTCGCGCCGATCGAGTCCGTGCAGTTCCGCAACATTCCCGAGGAGACCGCGGCAACTTACCGCTTCCCGCTCCCCTTCCCCTCGCGCTCCAGCGCCTTGCGCACCTCGTCGAATTCGCCAAGTGAGGCCTTGTCGGCGCGGGGAAAGCGCAGGTCCAGCTTTTCGAGCGCCGCGACGATCGCCGAGCCGATCACGACGCGCGCGAACCATTTGTGGTCGGCCGGCACGACATACCAGGGCGCGTGCGACGTTGCCGTATGCCGGACGATGTCCTGATAGACCGCCTGGTAGCGCGGCCACAGCGCGCGCTCCTTGATGTCGTCCATCGAGAACTTCCACTGCTTGGCCGGCTCCTCGAGCCGCTCAAGGAAGCGCTCGCGCTGTTCCTCCTTGGATAGATTGAGGAAGAATTTCAGAACCACCGTGCCGTTGCGGCTGAGATGGCGCTCGAAAGCGGAGATGTCCTCGAACCGCTCCTTCCAGATGTTCTTGGTGACGAGCCTTTGCGGCAGCTTCTGCCTGGCAAGAATCTCCGGGTGCACCCGCGTGACCAGGCACTCCTCGTAATGGGAGCGGTTGAAGATGCCGATATGGCCGCGCTCGGGCAGCGCGATCGCGTGGCGCCAGAGGAAATCGTGATCGAGTTCCTTGGTGCTCGGCGCCTTGAAAGCATGGACCTCGCAGCCCTGCGGATTGATGCCCTCGAAGATCGCCTTGATCGCACTATCCTTGCCGCCGGCGTCCATGGCCTGGAACACGATCAGCACCGACCAGCGGTCCTGGGCGTAGAGCTTCTCCTGAAACTCGATCATCCGCTTCTTGTTGGCGTCGAGAATCTCCTGCGCCTTCTCCTTGTCGAGATCGCCCTTCTCGTTGGTCTTGTAATCCTTGAGGTGAAACTTGCCCGATCCGTCGTAGCGGAACGGCGTGATGTAGCGGTCAAGTTCCTGGGCGAGCGATTTGGACGGCTTCTTGCTCATGAGCGCGGGGCACCTTGCGTTGCGGCTTCAATCGGTCGAGCAGGCTACCAAGGATGCCCTTGGGAAGGAATATGATGAAAAGGACCAGCAGCACGCCATAGACGAGGTTGTCCCAGCCGACCGCCTTGGTGCCGAAGCCGATCCGCAGGGTTTCCGCCAGCAGAATGGTGATGACAGCGCCAAAGGTCGGGCCGAGCGAGACGAACAGGCCGCCGACGATGGCCGCGAACACCATCTGGAGCGACACCGCGATGCCGCTGACGGTGTCTGGGGTGATGAACATCTGGTACTGGCAGTAGATTGCGCCGGCGAGCGCCGTCATCACGGCACTGAGTAGCGTGATCTTCAGCTTTTCGGCGGTGACGTCGACGCCTGCCGCGGCCGCGGCATCCTCGTCCTCCGAGATCGCCTCCAGCGCATAGCGGGCCATGCTGCGGTCGACCCAGTGCCAGACCACGATGCCGAAAAGCCAGACCCCGAGCGCGATCAGATACCAGGTCGTCTTGTCGTCGAATTGCAGCGCCAGCAGCTTGTTGCCGGAGGCGCGATTCGGCGTAAGGCCGAGCGAGCCGCCGGTATAGTCACGTGTCGCCGTGATGACCTGGAGCACGATGCCTGACAGCGCCAGCGTCACCAGCACGAAATAATGTCCGGTGATGCGGAAGCGGAAGCAGGGATAGCCGACGATCAGCGCCAGCGCACCCGCCGCAACCATGCTGATGGGAATGCCGATCCAGGGTGACCAGCCCAGATGATTCCACAGCAGCGCGGTGACATAGGCGCCGATCCCCATGAAGCCGCCATGGCCGAGCGAGACCAGGCCGAACCGTCCCATCATCGACCAGGACGTGTAGGCGAACGACCAGATCAGGATCAGCACCAGGATGTGCAGATGATAGGGGTCGCGATAGAGGAAGGGCAGCGCGACCAGCGCCGCCAGCCCCACCGCCCATGCTGCAAGCCGCCCCTGCCCCATCATCGGCGCCTCGCAAGCAGGCCCGCGGGCCGGATGAACATCATGACGATGAAGAAGGCGAAGGCGAGCACGTAACCCCATTCGAGATCGGAGAACAGGCCGCCGAGCGAGATGATCTCGGCGAACACGAAGGCGGCGATGAAGCCTCCGATGAAATTGCCCAGGCCCCCGAGCACGCAAATGAGGAAGGTGATTGGCCCGAAGGACAGGCCGACGAACGGATGCACGTCATATTGCAGCACAAGAAGACAAGCCGCGAGCCCGGCCAGGGCACCGCCCAACGCCGACGTGACGAGATAGATCCGCCTGGTGTCGACGCCCATCAGCGCCATGATCTGCCGGTCCTGCGAGATAGCGCGGATCGCGGTGCCGGTGAAGGTCCGCGTCATGAACAGATAGACCGCGACCATGCCGACCAGCGCCGCCAGGAAGGACAGAAGTCGCGCGTAGCTGAAATTCATGTCGCCAAAGGCGAGCACCGGCAGGCGGATGCCGAGATTGCGGAAGTCGATGCCGAAGGCGACGGTGGCAAAGCTCTGGAGCACGAACAGCACGCCGCCGGTGGCGAGCAGCTGGTTGATCGGCGGCGCCGTCAGCAATGGTGCGATCACGAGGTAATGCAGCGCCGCGCCAAGCACCGCGACCAGCAGGATGGTGAGCGGCGCGGCGACGAAATAGCTGAGGCCGTAATACTGCACCATGAAATACATGGCGTACATGCCGATCATCACCAGCTCTGCGTAGCAGATCCAGGTCACGTCGATGACGCCAAAGATCAGATTGAGCCCGAGCGCGAGCAGTGCCAGCACGCCGCCGAGCAGGATGCCGTTGATCACGGCCTCCAGCAGATAGATGTCGAAAATGTCCAAAAAAGCTTGCATGCCTGCATGAACCTCACACCCCGAGATACGCTTCCTTGACCGTGTCACTCGCCAGCATCTCGGCCGAGGTGCCGGATGCCCGGATCGTGCCGGCCTCGATCAGATAGGCGCGATCAACCACTTTCAGCACCTGCTGCACGTTCTGCTCGACGATCAGCACCGTCAGGCCGCGGGCGCGGATCCGCTTCACCAGCTCGAACACCTGCTGCACCACGACCGGCGCCAGCCCCGCCGACGGCTCGTCGAGCAGCAAAAGTTTTGGATTCGACATCAGCGCGCGGCCGATCGCGCACATCTGCTGCTCGCCGCCGGACATGGTGCCGGCCATCTGGTGGCGGCGTTCCTTCAGGCGCGGAAACAGGTCGAACACGACATCCAGCCGCTCGGCATAGTGGCCGCGCGCCTCCTTCATGAAGGCGCCCATCTTGAGATTGTCGTCGACCGTGAGCTGCGGAAACAGCCGCCGGTTCTCCGGCACATGCGCGATCCCGAGGCTGACGATCTTGTGCGGCGGCGTCGCCACGACATCGACGCCCTCCATCCTGATCGACCCGCGCGTGGGACGGATCAGGCCGGAGATGACGCGCATCAAGGTGGTCTTGCCGGCGCCGTTCGGACCGATGACGCCGACGGCCTCGCCCGCCTTCACGTCGAGATTGACGTCGAACAGCGCCTGGAACGTGCCGTAACCCGCGCTGACCGAACGAAGCTCCAGCATCGTCTAGCCTCCCGAGCGGCGGCGCGCTTCCGCCGCCGCGGCCTGCGTGGTCTCGGCATCGGTGCCGAGATAGACCTCGATAACGCGCGGGTCGCCGGCAACCGCGCTCGGCAACCCTTCCGAGATCTTCTCGCCGTGATCGAGCACCATCACGCGGTCGACGACGCGCATCAGCACGCCCATGATGTGCTCGACCCAGATGATGGTGATGCCGAGTTCGTCGCGGATGTTGCGCAGCATGTCCGCCGCCTGGTCCATCTCGGTCTCGTCGAGACCGCCGAGGCTCTCGTCGGCGAGCAGCAGTTTTGGCGCGGTGGCGAGCGCCTTCGCAAGTTCGAGCTTCTTCAGGCCGGCCGCGCCCAGGCCATCGACGCTGGCATGGCGATCGGTCGGCAAGCCCACCATCGCAAGTGACCGCTCGGCCGCCTCCTCCGCCCTGGCACGACTGTGGCGGCCCTGGCCGTAGAAGCCGGCCAGTGCGACGTTCTCGAAAATTGTCAGGCGTCGGAACGGCCGCGGAATCTGGAAGGTGCGGCCGATACCGCTATTGATGATCCGGTGCGGCGCAAGGCCCGCGATCTCCGCGCCGCCGAACAGGATCGAGCCGGATGTCGGCGCCAGCGTGCCGGAGAGCATGTTGAAGATCGTGCTCTTGCCCGAGCCGTTGGGGCCGATCAGGCCGAGGATCTCGCCCTGATCGACCCGAAACGACACGTTGTTGACGGCGGTGAAGCCACCAAACCGCTTCACCAGCCCGCTGACTTCCAGCACCGTCCTGCTCCGCCGCTACTGGTTGCTGTAGGTGGTGCCCTTCGGCAGCGGCAGCACGGCCTCGCGCTGCGCCTGACTCTTGGGCCACACCACAGAGGATTTGTCGTCGATGTACTGGATCACGACCGGGAACGAGCGCTCGTTCTGCCCGGCCATCGGCGTGCCCTCGCCGTAGAACTTGACGCCGAAGCCGAGCATCGTGCCGCCCTCGGGGATGTCGGTATCGAGCGCGGCCTTGCGCAGCGCGTCGGGATCGACGCCGCCATACTTCTTGATCGCGCGCGGCAGCACATCACTCATGAACACGTAAGTGTTGGACGCGCCGATGCCGACATGCGCCGAGCGGATGGCAACGCCGGGCCTGATCTTGTCGAACTCCTCGCCGACCATCTTGATGACGGGCGGAAGCTTGGGATCCATGGTCTTCTGGTTGGCGAGCCAGATCGATATCGGGTCGGTGTTGAAGATGTAGGTGGCGTCAGCCCCCATCCCCTCTTTCAGCTTCTCGTAGACGCCGTAGCCGGCACCATGGCCCATCAGCGCGCCGAACTTCAGCCCCTGCTCGCGGGCCTGGCGCAGCAGCAGCGTGATATCAGGGTTGTAGCCCGTGTGGAAAATGACATCGGGCTTGCCACGCTTCAGCTTGGTCACCAGCGCGGAGAGATCGGGCGCCGTCGCCGAATAGCCCTCCTTCATCACGACGTTGAAGCCCGCCTTCTTCGCGCCGGCCTCATTGCCCCTGGAGACGTCGACGCCATAGGCGCCATCCTCGTGGATGATGGCGACGCGCAGGTCCTTCGGCTCCTTGTCGAACTTCGCCTTGGCGTTCTGCGCGATGAAATCCATCGTCATCATGCCGAACTGGTCGCCGCTCGCCTGCGGGCGGAACACGTACTTGTAGCCCTTGTCGTTGAACACGGCCGACGAGATGCAGGTCGTCATCCACATGAACTTCTTGAGCTGCTCGACGCGGGCGGCGACCGGCACGCATTGCGCCGAGGAGAAGAAGCCGAGCACCATGTCCACCTTCTCCTGCTCGAGCAGGCGGACGGATTCGTTGATGGCGATGTCGGGTTTGCTCTGCGCGTCGGCATAGACCGCCTCGATCTTGTAGCCCTCGACGCCGGTCTTGGCGAAATGGTCGAGAATAATTTTTGCGCCGATATAGCCGAGCTCAGATCCACCGCCCGCGAGAGGCCCGGTCAGGTCGAAAACAACGCCGATCTTGATCTTCTTCTCTTGAGCCTGAGCCGAAGCCATCAAGCCCGTCGCTGATATCGCGACCAACAGCCCACGTACCAAGCGGGCAGCCATGCGCAGGCGCATCAAAACCTCCCTGGACGATTGTGCATTGCATTCTTGTTGCTTTTGCTTTTTGGCCCATCACATGGGCTGGGCGCAGCGATGTCAAGCCTCGCGCATCAGCGCGACGCGAACTGCTGCTCGACGAAGGCCGTGACAAATCGCGGCATGGACGGCGTGAGATCGCTCATCCCGCGCACGAGATGAATGGCCGACAGCTCCGGCTCGGCTTCGCGCGCGAGATTGGCCTCGATCCGGGCCCGGGCCACGTCACCCGGCATGTCCAGGTTGATAATTTGAATCATTGCAATCGACGGACCGGTGACGACACAGTGCCAGTCCGGCTGGGTCCGGTAGTCGGCCGCGGTCAAGCCGGTCTCTTCCCCGAGTTCGCGGATGACACTGCCGGGAATGTCGAGCGCGCCGTCCCTGACGTCGTCCAGATCGGGCGTGCCCGAGGGGAAATAGATACGGCCTGCATTGGCGGTGTGCTGCGCCATCTCGCCCAGGATGAAGGCACCATCCGAGGCGCGCAGCGCGCCCATGCCGAAGCCGTTGAACACCGCCTTGTCGGGAAAGCCCCAGTCGCGCCAGGCAAGGAAGCTCGCGAAATCCGTCTCGAAATAGGTCGCGGCGAGATGGCCGTCCGTGAATACGGCATCGCGCCCGAGCAGGACGCGGCCGTTCCACATCTTCGGCCGCTCGCGCTGCTTCTCGGCGAAATGCGCCGCGATCTCGGCGCGGCGCTGCTCGGCGAACGGCCAGGCGATCGGCCGCACGGCAAGATCAAGCGTCGTGACGCGATGAATGACCAATGACGTCATGACACCTGATTATAATGCCTTCGCGTCAGTTATTTGGCGTTCCCCGTGGTCTTCTTGGCCTGATCGACGTACTTGTTGGTAAAGGTCTTGCTGACGTCGATCTTGGCGGCGGCCACCTCGGGCGAGCCGACGCTGAACACCGCGAGCACGGCGTCCGCGCCCTTCGGGTCCATCTTGCCGGTTTCGGAGAACATCGGGATCGTGTTCTTCAGCGCGGCGAGATAAAGCTCCTTGTTCTTGCCGACCATCTCGTCCGGCATCTTCGCCATGATCTCCTCGGGCGAATGCGAATGGATCCAGCCGATCGTGGCCAGCATTGCGTTGGTGAGCGCCTGCGTTTCCTTCTCGTGGCCGTTGATCCATGCCACGGTCGAGTACAGCGCGCCGCCCGGATATTCGCCGCCGAACGTCTCGAGCGTGTCCTTCTGGGTCCGGGTGTCGCTGAGGATGCGGAGATCCTTGTGGCTGCCCTGGAGCACGGTGACGGAGGGATCAAGCATCACGGCTGCATCGAGCTGCCCCTGCTCCATCGCGGCCACGGCGGTGGCGCCGAGGCCGACGCCGATCACGGCGGTGCCGGCGGGATCGAGCCCGCTCTTTTTCAGGAGATATTTGAGGAAGAAGTCGGTGGAGGAGCCGGGCGCGCTGACGCCGACCTTCTTGCCGGCGAGATCCTTGACCGACTTGATGTCATTGGTGCGCGAGGGCGCGACCACCAGCACGAGGCCGGGATAGCGGTCATAGACCACGAAGGCCTGAAGCTCCTGCTTCTTGGCCGCGAGATTGACGCAATGGTCGAAATAGCCGGAGACGACGTCGGCGCTGCCGCCGAGCACGGCCTTGAGCGCGTCCGAGCCGCCCTTGAGGTCCACGAGTTCGACATTGAGGCCCGCCTTCTCGTATTCGCCGAGCTGCTTGGCCAGCACCGTCGGCAGATAGCACAGGCAGGCGCCACCGCCGACCGCGATGGTCACCTTGCTTTGCGCCGCGGCAAGACCGGTGGTGAGCGTCAGCGCGAGCAGCGCGCCGGCGAGCCTGGCAATCGTGTTCTTCATTGGTTTCCTCCGTTCGGCTGGCGGCACCATAGAGCAGCGGGACTGGCTTGAGAAGCACCGCTTAAGTGGCACTGGCCATTGGCCTTTCGGCGCAATAACATGCTCAGACAAGAACAATTCTTGATGGGGAGGATCATCCATGAATCGCCTTGCAATCGGCCTGTCGATCGCCGCCGCCTTTGCCGCCGGATGCGGCGCGAACCAACTGCTCCGGCCGGCGCTGGCTGCCGAGAACGTCACCGCGCAGATCATCCACACCGGCGAGATGGAGGGCGATGCACTCGGCCCCGCCAACAATGTCGGCTACCGTTCCAAGATGTTCGCCAGCGCCGACGGCGCCACCATCTCGATCCAGGTCGGCAATGTGCCCAAGCACATGCATCCCAACACCAACGAGATCCAGTACATCCTGGACGGGACCGGGACGATCTGGCTCGGCGACAAGGAGGTGACGGTGAAACCCGGCGACCTCGTCATCATCCCCAAGGGCACCCCGCATGGCGGCACCAAGCCGATCAGCGGTCAGGTCAAGGCCATCGCGATCAAGACGCCTCCGCAGGCGCCCGATGACACCAAGCTGCTGGACTAGGCTCCCCGCAGTTCGGGCCGGTTGAACGTTCGGGCTCGCACTGCCGTGCGGGCCCATTACGTCAGCTTCGAGGCTAGATCGGGCGCGTCTGCTTCCGGATCTCGTTCGCGATCGGCTTGAGCGTATCTCCGGGAAGCTGGCCGACGAGCGTGTAACCCATGCCGCCATCCGCCCACACGAAGCCCGCGACATCGCCGGTCGATTGCGGCATCATCGGCGTATCCAGATTGCGGTTGCTCATCGGACGCGTCAGCACGACAAGCCGGTCGCCGTGATCGTCATCGTACATGAACATTGCTGCCGGGCCGTGCGACGTCGCAACCAGGCGACCGCCCATCAGACGATAGCCTGAGGCGGAGAGGTCCGGCACCTTGACCGGCTGTTTCAGCCGATTCGATACCCATCGCGTGAGCTCGGCACTGTCGGACGCCCTTATCTCGACCGGCCGCACGCGGTCCGGTGCGTAAACGCCATACGAATAGGCCGCCTCCTGCGCCAGTGCAGACAATCCATTCGAGCCCTCCTGCAAGACGCCGCGCATGGTCCACCCGCCGAGACCGCCGATGCCGAGAAGCAACATCGCAGCGATCGCCCACCACGCCCGCATGGGAGACCGTCTCCGGCTCTCGATGATGTGCGATAGATTCAACTCGGCTGGTAACGGCTCGTCGGCGATCGACGCAAACGCCCCGCGCAGCTGCTCGCGCTGGGTGGCGAACGCCGCAACGCGCGCGGCGACATCCTGATGATCGTCCAGATAGGATGCGACCTCCGCGCGCCGTTCAGGCTCGAGCGCCTGGTCGACATAGGCGTGGAGATCATCCTCGGTGATCGGCCGCCTGTTCATTTCACACCCCGCAATGCCACGACGTTCCCTGGAGCCACGCCCTCCATCTCCTGCAAAAGCCTCTCCCGCGCGCGCGACAGGCGTGACATCACGGTCCCGACCGGGATCTTCAGCACTCCCGCGGCGTCCGCGTAGGATAGATCCTCAACCGCAACAAGCAACAACACGGCACGCTGCTCTTCCGGCAGTTTCGCAAGCTTTCTCAGGACATCCTGATAGATCAACCTGTGCTCCTGCGCGGCGGCACTGACAAGCTCACGCTCGCCTGCATCGTCGATCGGCATATGCCTGCCTCGCGCCGTCGCCTGGCGGAATTGCGTGACCGCCAGATTGTGGAGGATGCTGAACAGCCAGGCGCGCACGCTGCCGTCGCGCCGCTGATGCCAATGGCTGACGGCACGTTCCAGGCAATCCTGAACCAGATCATCGGCAGCCGCGCGATCGCGCAAAAGCGCGCGCGCGTAGCGGCGGAGCGCGGGGATAAGCGGCTCGACCTGAACCAGCATGTCCTTCACGAGGCGCTCCACCTGCCCTTTGCCGACGTCGGACGGCGCGTCATTGCGCCTCGATCTGGACCGCTTCACCGGGCATAGCCGCGTCGCCGGCCGTAATCACCAGGTACCGCCTTGCTTCAGCGGCAGACTGGTCGACGATCTGCCGGATCGGACCGGCCACATTGACGATGGCAGATCCAGCCGGATTGGTCATGAAGGCCGCCAACGGCTGCAACGGGCCACTTCCGTCGCCATGCTCCGCCAGGGCAAGCACATATTTCTGCTTGGGCTGAAGTCCCGTCACCGAAGCCTGCAAGATCTGAATCAGGCCCTGATCGAACAGCGACACGCTGGTCGGCGCCGTGCCGTCCTTTGCACCGTCCTTCGACGCAAGCGTGAGATGAGCGACCTGCCCGGCGACGCCGAGGGCCTGCAAATTCCGGCGGTCATCAGGGTCAGGCGCGGCATTTGGAACATACGCGATTGCCTGCGGCGCCTGGCCGATCGGAACGTTCCCGACCACTTTATTGGTCGCCGTGTCGATGGCCGCGAGCGCGTCGGCGTTCTCCAGCCCCACATAGATGCGTGTGCCGTCGCCGGACGGCCAGACGCCGTGCGGCAGATTGCCGACCGGGATCGTCGCGACCTGCGAGAAATCGTCGGTGCGGAACACCTTTACCTCGTTCAGGCCACCGATGGTGACGTAGGCGAACGTGCCCTTGGCGGTGTGCGCGAAGTTGACGTGGTTGGTGATCGGCCCGGTATCGATCGTCTTGATCGCGTTGAACGGTGGCCTGGCGTTGAATACCTGTGTCCGGCCGACGTCCTTCAGCGTGAACCACACCTGGTTTCCATCCGGCGTCGCCGCGATGTTCGGGCAGAACGGGCTCTCCTGCTTCACCGTGGCGATGATCTTGTGCTCGGCCACCGCGACGACGTCGGTCTCGGGATTGAACGACGAGCAGATGTAGCCGTATTTGCCGTCGGGTGAGAAAATCTGCATGCCCGGCCCGTTCGGGGTCGTGATCCGGGTCTTCTCCTTGAAGCTGATCGGATCGATGACGGAGATGTAGTTCTCGCCGCGAACGGTGACCCACACTTCCTTGCCGTCCGGCGTGAAGAACGCCTCGTGCGGCGATCGTCCGACGTAAGTGATATGCTTGACCGCGTTGGTTGCAGTGTCGATGAAGCTCACCGAATTGGAGCCGATCGACACCACGGCGAGCGTCTTGTGATCGGGCGAGAAGCCCATGCCATGAACGAGCACCTGCCCCCTGTAGAGCGGGCTGAAATTGCCGGGTTGCGGGTCGCCCAACCGGATCACGCCAACCAGCTTGTTGTCGACGGGATCGGTGACCGAGACCGTATTCGAGAACTGCTCTGCTGCGTAAACGCGGTCGTGGTGGCTGATCGGAATATCGGGGGCGGACAGCGCGCCCGGCGCCTGCCCTGCCCACGCGACCGAACCCGTCGCAAGCATCGTGGCCGCCAGGAAAATGGTCTTCATCATAGTGCTTCGTGACGTGGTCATCTGCGACTCCTACTTCTTCATTCCCGTGGACATATCCATCTGCATGCCCGGATGATGATGAACGGTTGTGTTGGGAGCAGAGGGCGGCTGGGTCGGGGCGGGCGTGGTGTCTGTCGCGGGTTCGCCGATCGCGAGCTTCATGGCCGCGATCTCCTGCATCTGGTCGACGATGATTTCCTGGGCGATGCGCCGCAGCTGCTCGTTCTTGCCGTAACGCAACTCGATCACCGCCATGTCGATCGCGCCCTGATGATGCGGGCTCATCATCGCGACGAAGTCGCGATCGATGTCGCCGGTCGGCTTGGCCGCCATGTCGTTCATCATCTTGGTCATCGCCGCTTCGTTTTCTTCCAGAAACGCACGCTCCTCCGTGCTCACCGCGGCCGGCGGGGCGGCCGGATGGAATTCATGCGCGAACACGAGCGGCGGGAGTGCGAACGCGACCAGAATGCGCGCGGCAAGGAACGCCGTGCCGAGGCCGGGCCTGGGCCATCGGCATCTGCTTGCGAACACCGCTACGGCGCGGTGAAACCGTGAGGGGGGCATCCTGAACTCCCATGCAGGTGGTTGCATGGGGTATGACGTATGGCCGCGCGTTCTATTCCGGGCGGTCAATCACATAAACGTCAGCAGGCAAACGAGGCAGCCTACCCCCGCCCGTCCACGGTCGGCCGCCAGACCAGCAGCCTGCGCTCAACCAGCGTCACCCCGAAATCGATCAGGATGACGAAGGCCGACAACACGAACATGCCGGCGAACACGCCGGCGACGTCGAAAATGCCTTCGGCCTGCTGGATCAGATAGCCGAGCCCCGCCGCCGATCCCAGATATTCGCCGACGACGGCGCCGACCACGGCGAAGCCGACCGAGGTGTGCAGCGAGGAGAACATCCACGACAGCGCCGACGGCCAATAGACGTGCTGCATCAATTGCCGCTCGCTCATGCCGAGCATGCGGCCATTGTCGAGCACGGTGCGGCTGACTTCCTTGACCCCCTGATAGACGTTGAAGAACACGATGAAGAACACCAGCGTCACGCCGAGCGCGACCTTGGACCAGATGCCGAGGCCCAGCCACAGCGCGAAGATCGGCGCAAGCACGACGCGGGGCAGCGCGTTGACCATCTTGACGTAGGGATCGAACACCGCGGCAACCAATGGCTGGCGCGCGAACCAGAAGCCGACCAGCACGCCGCCGAGCGATCCGATCACGAACGCCAGAATCGATTCCGTCAACGTGATGCCGAGATGCTTCCAGATCACGCCGGACGAGAACCACTTGACGATCTGGCTGAACACGTCGACCGGATTGGAGAAGAAGAACGGCGGCAACAGGATTTTTCCGAACACCGGCACGGTCGCAAAGAGCTGCCATAGTGCGAGGCAGACGACGGCGACCAGAACTTGCAGCGCAAGCAGCGTCACGCGCGACATCAGATCGCCTCCGCCGCTTGGGTCGCGTAACCCTTCATCACCTCGTCCTTGAGCACGCTCCAGATCTCGCGGTGGAGCGCATGGAACTCCTTGTCCAGCCGCACCTCGAAAATATCGCGCGGGCGCGGCAAGCTCACGCGCCAGTCGCCGATGATGCGCGAGGACGGCCCCGCCGACATGATCACGACGCGATCGGCGAGCGCGATCGCCTCTTCGAGATCATGGGTGACGAACAGCACGGCCTTACGGTCGGCATTCCAGAGGTCGAGCAGCAGATTGCCCATCACCTGGCGGGTCTGCGCATCGAGCGGCCCGAACGGCTCGTCCATCAGGAGTATCTTTGGGTCGCGGATCAGCACCTGTGCCAGCGCCACGCGCTTGCGCTGGCCGCCGGAGAGCATGTGCGGATAGCGGTTGGCGAAAGCCCCGAGGCCGACGGCCGTCAGCCATTTTTGCGCGCGTTGCAGCGCTTCGGCGCGGGGCGTACCCGCGATCTCGAGCCCGATCGCGACATTGTCGAGCGCGGTCTTCCAGGGGAACAGCGCATCGGCCTGGAACAGGTAGCCGGCGTCCCGGTTCAGCCCCGCGAGCGGCCGGTCGAATATCTTGATGCTGCCGGCGGCGGGCTTGAGCAGACCGGCTGCGACATTGAGCAGCGTCGATTTCCCGCAGCCCGTCGGCCCGACGATAGCGACGAACTCGCCCTGCGCGACCATCAGATGCGCCTTCTCCACCGCCGTATAGACCCGGTCGTCCCCCAGCCGGAACGCGACCTTGGCGTCTTCCAGCGCCACTGCCGTGGGCGTCGTCATGTGTTCCCTCCGAACTTGGCCCGATGCCTTAGCCGCTCGCGCGGTCAAGTTCAATCGAGCCGCCAAGCGTGCTACGCATGGGCCTGCCGTGCTCTTACCCTCCCCTGGAGGGGGAGGGTCGGCCCACATGAGCGCAGCGAAATGTGAGACGGGGTGGGGTGACAGTCTCTCCTTTGAGGCAGTCCCCGCGTGGAGAGGTCACCCCACCCCGCTTCGCACTCCGCTCCGCTACATGCGAAGCGACCCTCCCCCTTCAGGGGAGGGTAAGAGAGTGAGCCCCGCCCAATGCCTTCCAGGCCGATGATTGGCTATTCCCACGTCAGCAAGAACTTCGGCTCACTCAAGGCCGTCGGCGATGTGTCGCTCGACATCGCCGAGGGCGAATTTCTGGCCATCGTCGGCGGCTCCGGCTCCGGCAAGACCACGCTGCTGCGGCTCGCCAACCGCCTGATCGAGGCCGATGCCGGCACGATCACGGTCGAGGGCGAGGATGTGCAGACCGTCGATCCGGTCGCGCTGCGGCGCCGGATCGGCTACGTCTTCCAGAGCGGCGGGCTGTTTCCGCATCTGAGCGTCGCCGACAATATCGGGATCACGCCAAGCCTGCTGGGCGCACCGGCAGCGGACATCACCGCGCGGGTCGACGAGCTGCTCGAGCTCGTGCAACTCGACCGTCGCGCGCATCGCGATCGCCTGCCCGAGGCGCTCTCCGGCGGCCAGCGCCAGCGCGTCGGGGTGGCGCGGGCGCTCGCGGCACGGCCCCGCATCGTGCTGATGGACGAGCCGTTCGGCGCGCTCGATCCCCTCACCCGCGATGCGCTCGGCGAGGATTTTCGCGAACTGCATCGCAAGCTCGGCCTGACCACGGTCATGATCACCCACGACATGACGGAAGCGATCCTCCTCGCCGACCGCATCGCGGTGATGCGCAGCGGACAGCTGCTGGCGCAAGGCACGCCCGCGGAACTCTCCACGAGCGGCGACGCCTATGTGCTGGAGCTGCTGCGCACGCCGCGGCGCCAGGTCGAGCGGCTGAACGCGCTACTGCCACAGAGCGGTGCGGCATGAGCCTGTTCGCCGATCCGCGCTGGGGCGAGGCGCTCTCGCATCTGCCCGACTATCTCGGCAACCATGTTCGGGTCAGCCTCGCCGCGCTCGCGCTCGGCCTCGCCGTCAGCCTGCCGCTGGCGATCCTGACACGCAACCGCCCGGCGCCGCGCGCCGTCCTGCTCGCGCTCGCAAGCGTCGTGCAGACGGTGCCCGGCTTGGCACTGCTCGCGCTGTTCTATCCGCTGCTGTTGCTGGCCGCGTCCGTGACACTCGCCTGGTTCGGAATCACCTTCTCCGCTTTCGGCTTCCTGCCGGCGATGCTGGCGCTCGCGCTCTATTCGATGCTGCCGGTGCTGCGCAACGGCATCACGGGCCTCAACGGCATCGATCCCGCGCTGATCGAAGCCGCCAAAGGCGTCGGCATGACCGCGCGGCAGTCGCTCATCATGGTCGAGCTGCCGCTGGCGCTGCCGGTGATGATGGCCGGCATCCGCACCGCGGCGGTGTGGGTGATCGGCACCGCGACCCTGTCAACGCCGATCGGGCAGACCAGCCTCGGCAATTACATTTTCGCCGGACTTCAGACCCAGAACTGGGTATTCGTGCTGTTCGGCTGCTTTGCCTCGGCCCTGCTCGCGCTCGCCGTCGATCAGCTGCTCGGCCTGATCGAGAGCGGCTTGCGCCACCGCAGCCGCCTGCCTGCCGCGCTCGGCGGCATCGGGATCGCGGCGCTGGTCCTCGCAACGCTGGTGCCGACGATGGGACGCTCGTCGCAGAGCTATGTCGTCGGCGCCAAGACGTTCGCCGAGCAATATGTGCTGTCGGCCCTGCTGAGGGACCGCCTCCAGGCCGCCAGTCTCTCCGCGACCGCGCGGTCGGGTCTCGGCTCAAGCGTCATCTTCGAGGCGCTCAAGGCCGGCGACATCGATCTCTATGTCGATTATTCCGGCACGCTGTGGGCCAACCAGCTGCACCGCACGGACATCAAGCCGCGCGCGGAGTTGTTGGCGGAGCTCAAGACAGCGCTCGCGAAGGACAACATCACCCTGCTCGGCGAGCTCGGCTTCGAGAACGCCTATGCGCTGGTGATGCCGAAGAAGCGCGCCGAGGCGCTCGGCATCCGCACCATCGCCGATCTCGCCGCGCATGCTCCAGCGCTGTCCATCGCCGGCGACTACGAGTTCTTCTCGCGCCCCGAATGGGCGGCGCTGCAAAAATCCTATGGCCTCTCGTTCCGCGCCCAGCGCCAGATGCAGCCGGATTTCATGTATGCGGCCGTCGCCAGCGGCGAGGTCGACGTGATCGCCGGCTACACCAGCGACGGACTGATCGCGAAATACGATCTGGTCGTGCTGGACGATCCCAGGCACGCTATCCCGCCCTATGACGCAATCCTGCTGCTGGCCCCCAAGCGCGCCGCCGACGAGCGATTGCAGGCGGCCCTCAAGCCGCTGCTCGGCAAGATCGACATCGCCACCATGCGCGAGGCGAACCTGCGCGCCAGCGGCAATGACGCGAACTCATCGCCCGATGCGGTGGCGAAGTGGCTGTGGGAGAAGGTGGACCGGCGCTAGGGAATGCCTCCCCGCGGCGCCGCCCTTGCTAGGCCTTCTCGGTCGCCCCTCCGGCATCGACCCAGTCCTTGAAGCCGCCGACGTTGTAGACGTGGCCATAGCCCATGTCCTGAAGCAGCTTGCCGGCGAGCGCGGAACGGCCGCCGGAGGCGCAATAGAGGATGACGGCCTTGTCCTTGGCGAGGGTCTTATCGTGATAGGGCGAGTCCGGATCGGCCCGAAACTCCAGCATGCCGCGGGAGATATTCAGCGCGCCCGGGATCTTGCCACTCTTCTCGATTTCCGGCGCATCGCGCACGTCGAGCACGAGCGCGCCCTTCCCGATCATCTCCTCGGCCTGGGCCGGCGTGATCTTCGGCACGGCCGCGTTGGCGGCCTCGAGCATCTGTTTCACGGAAATTGCCAATGACGTCTCCTTAAGGTTCGCGGTTGATCGAGCGCCCCCACTAGCCGGCATCGCCCTCCATCGCGTCCCTCGTTCGGAGGAGGATGCCAAAGCCAAAATATCGATCGACGCGGTGGCGAATGAATGGCCGCGATGGAAACTACAGCCCCCGGATGATCCCGGCATTGATCAGCAGCCGGTTGAGCCGCCGCGCCTCGGCGCCGTCCCTGCAGCCGTAGAAGATGCCTTTGCAGCGGAGCATGATCTGCTTCTGCTCGGCAAAGGAGGGATCGAGCGGAATGCCGGCGGCTTCCTGAATCACCAGCGGGAGATAGGGGCCGTCGACCGTGTCCATCACGGCCTCGCTCTTCACCGGCTCGAAATTGATGGCGTCGATCGCGTAATAAGTCGCGTAGAGACGCGGATCGTAAGCGTCGAGCTTCTTGCCGAGCGCGCCCTCGTCGAGTCCGGGCTCGAGGAGGTTCGGCGCAAACTCGGGCTGATGATCGCCGTAGCGCACGATCAGGAAGGGCTCGCCGGGAAAATTCTTCTTCAGGCCCGCGACAAACGCTCTGTACTGCTCGGCGCTCATCGCCTGCCGACGCAGATATTCGTCGATGGACGCCGCATTGCCCGGCGCGCGCCAGTTCGGCAGCAGATCGGGGCGGAAGCGCGTCTCCCAGGGGAAATGATTGGCGCCGAGATAGATGAAGGTGAACAGCGGCTTGTTCGGCGGCTGCTGGCCCATCAGCTGGAGCGCCTTGTCGTAGAAGAAGGAGTCCGGCTCGACGTCCTTGGCACCGAGATCCTTCGAGTCGAGGAAGCGTTCGACGCCGGTCGTCACCTGAAAGCTGCGCGCGCCCATGAAGCCGCCATAGGCGGGATAGAGCGATAGCGTGTCATAGCCGCAGCGGCGCAGCGCCAGCGGCAGGCCGCGCTCGACGCGGCTTGAGGCGATGCGCGTCACGAAATAGGCGAAGCGGCCGAACGAGCGCGAGGAGAGGCCAGCGAGCACGTTGTATTCGGTGAACCAGCTCGGCCCGCCATTGCTCTCGGCCAGGAACGTGCGCTGCTTTCCGTCAAAGGATTTGAAATGATCGCCATAGCGCGGCGGCACCTTGATGCCTTGCGCGGCGCGAATGTCGAAGCTCGATTCATCATGGACCATGATGATGTTCGGCCGGCGCCCCGCGGGGTGGCAGGCATCCACCAGCGGCATGTTGAGCCGTTCGTTGGTCGAGGCGGCCGACTCCATGAAACCGTATTGCGCGAAATCGGAGACCGCGCTGACACCGGAGCGGAAGAATTTCGAGAGATAGCCGTCGTCGTAATAGCCGCGCCAGGCCTCGTCCGGATGATAGAGCGAATAGCCGACCAGTGCAGCAAGACAGGCGAGCGTGGACGCGAACGCCGGCAGGCGGCGGATGCGAAACGGATCGAGCCACCACAGCGCATACATCAGCGGCAGCGTGACGAGGCCGGCCCCGATCACCGACCAGCGCAGGTTCGGGAAGATCGTGAACAGGAACGCCACGGTGTCGCGGTCGATCATCATCAGGTCGATGAAGTTGACCGTCATCTGCACGACGTCGTGCTTGAGCCGCGACAGCAGCACCAGCACAACGACCATGGTCAGCGACAGCGCGCCCGACAGCGCCGGCCGGCGCAGCAGCGTGATCCAGAAGAAATTGAGGATGCCCCAGGCGAGCACGAAGGAGAGGCGCGAACCGAAATCGGTCTCGGTCTCGTACATCAGCGCGAGTGCTGCCAGATGCGGCGCGGCGACCGCGAGCAGCCGCCAGATGCCGAGCGCGGCGACGCTGGCCAGCACGGCGGTGGTGGCAGAAGGACCTGGATTGGGCGCGGACGCCATCGACGGCACGCAACAGCTGGTCCGGCGCAATGAATACCCAGCCGTCGGGTCGGCCTGCGGCGTTCGGCGCAGCCGGAAGCCTGCACCGTGTCATAAAACTGTAATTGAATGGTCGCGGACAAGCAACGCGTGTCGCGGTCCGACCTTCGCTTAATGTTAGCAGGCGGCGAACAGCCGCACGGCCAACTCCATCCCTCACCCTGAGGAGCCTGCGAAGCAGGCGTCTCGAAGGGAGAGGCCCGAGCGGGCCTGCATGGTTCTCGCGGCGATGCGGAGCATCGTCCGCAGACGGCGCTACGCGCCTCCTCATCATGAGGGTCCCGGCAGATCAGGCGCCGCGGGTCGGCTCGGCGATCCCGGCGATGAACAGGTCGATCACGCCTTCCGCCATCCGCTCGGTCTCGCCCTCCTCCACCCCCCAGCGCGGAAAGTGGCCGTCGAGATTCATCCGGGCAAAGCCGTAGACCAGGGCGCGGCCGGCGATCTGGATGCGCTTGAGATCGGCCGACCGCAGCAGGCCCTGCTCCGCCGCGTCTTCCAGCATCCGTTCGGTCAGAGCGATCAGCTCGGCATTGTCGCGTGTCAGCTCCGCGGAGCTGCCATGGGCGAAGTAGCGCCCCGTGGAGATGATCTCGAAATGCGCGGGGTTACGCATCGCCCAGCGCAGGTAGGCGAGCCCGAAGGCGCGGAAGCGACCGAGCGGGTCGGTGGCCGGCGCCTGGTCCAGCGCCACCTCGATCTCGGCGCGAAAGCGCCGCTGCGCCTCCCCGGCCACCGCCGCCATCAGCGCGTCGCGGTTGGGGAAGTGCCGGAACGGCGCCCCCGGCGAAACCGCGGCCCGGCGTGCGGCCTCGCGGACCGAGACCTCGGCTCCCTCCGCCGCCAGTTGCAACGCAGCATCGATCAGCACGCGGCGGAGGTCGCCGTGATGATAGGGCCGGGCTTCTGGCGTTTGGCGGCGGGCGCGCGGCTTGGACGGCTGTCGGGCAGGCATAAAGCTTCCTAGCATCACCCGAACGTGAATGTAATCATCGATTACACCGTTGACGATTTCGCCAGCCTGAAATGTAATCGATGATTACATAGGGGAGGAAATCGCCATGTCACAACGTCAAAACTGGTTCGAGGGCTGGCGGCTGCTCGCCGTTCTCTCCCTGAGCCTCATCGCGCTCAGCCTGTGGATCGCGTCGATGCGGCAGTTCGAGGTCGAGGGCGTGCGGATGGTGATCCGTTTCACGGCGCGAAGCTCGCTGCTGCTGTTCTGCGTTGCCTTCAGTGCTGCGGCACTCGCACGGCTGCGGCCTAACAGCTGGACCCGCTGGCAGCGCCGCAACCGCCGCTCTCTGGGCCTGAGCTTTGCGGCCTCCCACACCATCCACGCGGTTGCGATCATTGCCTTCGCCAAAATGGACACGGCCGGCTTTGTGGAGGCGACTTCGGCCGCCTCCTACATCTTCGGCGGCATCGGCTATGCATTCATCATCGCCATGAGCGCGACCTCGTTCGACCGCACCGCCGCGCTGCTCGGGCTGCAGGCCTGGCGCGCGCTGCACCTCGTGGGCGGCTACTATCTCTGGTTCCAGTTCATGGTGTCGTTCGGCAAGCGCGTGCCGGCGATGCCGCTCCATGCCGCCTTCCTCATTCCGCTGCTCGCCGTGATGGCGCTGCGGCTGATCGCGATGGCCGCCCACCCCCGCCGACGGACGGCCGAAGCGAGCTGAACGTCGATCAGCCCTGCGGCAGGAACCCCAGCCGTTTGGCGATGATGCGATCGACGGTCCGTTTCGGCAGCAATGCGCCAATCAGATGGCGCAGCGGGTCCGGCGTGATCTGGTAGCGCACCTTGGGGCTCGCGGCGGTCAGCGCCTCGAACACGATTTCGGCGATCCGCTCGGCCGGCAGACCCTTCGCACCCAGGTCCATCATGAACGCCATGACCTTGTTCAGCGCCGGCAGATAGGGCGAGTTCTGGTAGACGGAGAGATCGATCTCTTCGGCCTTGCTCCAGATCGGCGTCTTCACTGCGCCCGGGGCGACGATGATGACGTCGATCCCGAACAGCATCAGCTCGCGCCGCAGGCTCTCCGACAGGCCTTCGATGGCATGCTTGGAGGTGCAGTAAGGCGCCGACAGCGGATTGCCGTTCTTGCCGGCGACCGAGCTGATCATCACGATCCGCCCCTTCGGCCCCGTCAGCGACGGGTCCACGCCGAGCAGCGGCCCGAAGGCTTGCGTCGCGATGACCGGGCCGATGACGTTGATGTCCATCTGGCGGCGGAAATCGTCGACCGACAATTCCAGGACCGGCCCCGCGACCGCAATGCCGGCATTGTTGACGAGCCCCGCCAGCGTGTCGCCAGCCAGCGCCTCGCGAACCTGGCGCGCAGCGGCGAGCACGGCGGCCTCGTCGGTAACGTCGAACAGGAGCGGCGTGAAGTTCGCGCCGAACTCACCCCTGAGCCGGTCGGCGTCGGCCTGCTTGCGGACGCTGCCGAAGACGCGGTAGCCGCGCCCGATCAGAAATTTCGCAATGGCCCAGCCGATGCCGGTGGACGCGCCGGTGACGACGACAGATCGCATAGACCCCTCCCCTCAAGTTCCCGCGATCATGGAGAGAAGGATGTGTCAGCGCAATGCCACCCAACGCTCAAAGGGACGTCGCGGGTGTCGATTCTTAAGAT
The DNA here is from genome assembly GCF_052588265.1 of Bradyrhizobium sp. Pa8. Lineage (NCBI taxonomy): Bacteria > Pseudomonadati > Pseudomonadota > Alphaproteobacteria > Hyphomicrobiales > Nitrobacteraceae > Bradyrhizobium > Bradyrhizobium sp. Pa8. The sequence goes on from NZ_CP176767.1 coordinate 7,304,867, forward strand.
GAAGCGGCGTGCAAGCTTCGCGACTTCAGATTGATTGCGCCCTGAAGATGCAGATGAAGATCCGAATCCTCGATCTTGAAGACGCTGGGCTTTTGGCGATCGCGAGCTTCTGGAGAAGTTATGAAAAACGACGCGAGACCAAGAATGTGGTTTAAGCGTCAGTTCTTCGCGCTCAGAGGGCATGTCAGCTCGCGAAGAATTTGAATGAAGCGGCAATGCTTCGCGCGAGATGAAAGGAGCGAGACCGCTGTTCGCGATCTCGCTCCGATGTAGTCGAGAAGGTTTAAAATTTGGTTTGGCGAGCGAAGCTTGTGTTTCGCTCGTCATTCCGGGGCGCGACGAGGTCGCGAACCCGGAATGACGGCGCAGCCGTCAGTTCTTGCTCTTGTCGACCAGCGCGCCCTTCTTGATCCAGGGCATCATGTCGCGGAGCTTCGCGCCGACTTCCTCGATCGGATGCGCGGCGAGCTTGGCGCGGGTCGCCTTGAACGAGGTCTGGTTGACCTTGTTCTCGAGCATCCAGTCGCGGGCGAACTTGCCGCCCTGGATGTCGGCGAGAACGCGCTTCATCTCGGCCTTGGTCTCCGCGGTGACGATGCGCGGACCGGTGACGTACTCGCCGTACTCCGCGGTATTGGAGATCGAGTAGTTCATGTTGGCGATGCCGCCTTCATAGATCAGGTCGACGATCAGCTTCACTTCGTGCAGGCACTCGAAATAGGCCATCTCCGGGGCGTAACCGGCTTCGACCAGGGTCTCGTAGCCGGCCTTGATCAGCTCGACCAGGCCGCCGCAGAGCACGACCTGCTCGCCGAACAGGTCGGTCTCGCACTCTTCCTTGAAGGTGGTCTCGATGATGCCGGCACGACCGCCGCCGACGGCGGAGGCGTAGGAGAGGCCGAGGTCATGGGCGTTGCCCGAGACGTCCTTGGCGATCGCGATCAGGCAGGGCACGCCGCCGCCGCGCTGATACTCCGAACGCACCGTGTGGCCGGGGCCCTTCGGCGCGATCATGAGCACGTCGAGGTCGGCGCGCGGGTCGAGCAGGTTGAAGTGGACGTTGAGGCCGTGCGCGAACACGAGGGCGGCGCCCTTCTTCATGTTGTCGTGCAGGTGCTCGCGATAGATGTCGCCCTGGAGCTCGTCCGGGGTCAGCATCATGACGAGGTCGGCCCATTTGGCGGCGTCGGCGACTTCCATCACCTTGAAGCCGGCGGCCTCCGCCTTCTTGACCGAGCCCGAGTCCTTGCGCAGCGCAATGGCGACTTCCTTGACGCCGGAGTCCTTGAGGTTGAGCGCATGGGCGTGGCCCTGGCTGCCATAGCCGACGATGGCGACCTTCTTGCCCTTGATCAGGTTCAGGTCGGCGTCGCGATCGTAATAAACACGCATAGTCGTTTCCTCGTTCAGGGCCAGAATCGGCCGATAGTCAGTGTCCGAAGGGTGAAATTTGCGGATTTCGGGGGCTGTCTAGAGCATTTTCAGCCCCTAGGGAAACCCGTTTCTGCATGGAAATCCGCGACATCATGCATCCATGAAAACGGGGTAGAGGGAGGCGAGCAGCAGGAGCGCCATCACGATATTGAAGGCGCGGACCAGCCGCTCCGAGGTCAGTACCGGTCGTAGTGCAGTGCCGAACAGGGCCCAGACCACCGTCGAGACCGTGCCGACGAGCAGGCTGATCAGGGTCTGGATCGCGATGTTCAGGGGGAATTGGGCGATGGCCGCATAAGCGGTGATGGTGCCGATCACGATCACCCAGCCCTTGGCGTTGATCCACTGGAACATCGCCGCGCCCCAGAAGGTCATCGGGCCACGGCCGTCCTCCTCGCCCGGCTTGGCCGGCCCCGAGAAGGCGATCACCGCGGCGAGGTAGATCAAGTAGGCGGCGCCGGCATATTTCAGGATGGTCTGGAGGATCGGATAGGCCAGAAACACCGTGCCGAGCCCGAGGCCGACGGCGCCGACCATGAAGGCGAAGCCGATCGTGATGCCGGCGATATGCGGGATGGTGCGGCGGAACCCGTAAGTCAGTCCCGACGACAGCAGCATGATGTTGTTCGGCCCCGGCGTGAAGAACATCACGAGGGCGAAGATGATGAAGGCATAGAGCAGCGACTGGGACATGCTCACCTCACGCGGTCTTCGGCAGCGGCTGCGGGCGTCTCGCCAGCACCATCACCGCGATGCCGCCGATGACCGTCAGCATCCCCGCCAGCCGCAACGGGCCGAACTTCTCGCCAAACACGATGCTGGAAGCGGCCGAGCCGACAAACGGCACCAGCAGCGCGAACGGCACCACTTGAGCGGCTGGATAATCACGCAGCAGCCGGCCCCACAGCCAATAGGCGATGCTGGTGGAGATGGCGCCGATCGCCAACAGGCAGACGAGGCCAGTCGGCGACATATGGATCAGCGACTGGAAGGTCGGCGCCGGCCCGTTGACGACCAGCGCCAGCGCGAACAGCGGCACGGCGGCGGTGAGGCAGAGCCAGGCGAACAGGTCGAACATCGGCGCGCCACGGGCGCCGCGCAGCAGGAGATTGCCGACGGCAAAACAAATCGGGGCGATCATCAGCACCGCGAAGGCACCAACGCTGAAATCGTAACCGACGGTACCGCAGATCAAGAGCAGGCCGACTGCGGCGACGACGATGCCAAGGGTCTGCACCGGCGTCGGCCGCTCGCCGAATGCGATCGCGGCAAAGCCGATGGTGAACAACGCCTGGCTCTGCACGACGACGCTGGTCAACCCCACCGGCACACCGTGGGCGATGCCATAGGCCTGGCTCAGGAACTGGCCGAGGAACAGCGTGAAGCTGATCGCGATCAGCAGCGACCAGGCGATCTTAGGCTTGGGAATGAACAGACACGGCACCGCGGCAATGGTGAAGCGCATCGCCGTCATCAGCTCCGGCGAAAATTCGTCGAGCGCGATCCGGCTCGCCACGAAGGCAAGCCCCCAGATGACCGCTACCAGAATGGCGATGAGGATATCGGCCGGCTTCATTGTTGTTCTCGGTTCTGCTTTGTCGTGCAGCCCTGTTTGTTGTTCTGTTCTAGCCTTGCTCGCCGGCTTTCGGTTTCCGCAGCAGATAAGTGCCGTGCATGGGCGCGTGGTAGTCGACCGAGACCAGCGTGAAGCCGACATCGGTCAGCATCCGCTCCATCACCCAGCCGAAGGTGGAATATTCGTCGCGCATGTGCGTGACGACGCTTTCGCGCGAAAAATCGTGGTTCTTGATATGGAAGTCGGCCCATTGCTCGACGTCGCGCTCGATGGCGTCCGGCATCGAGGCGTAGACGATGTCGCGCAGATAGAAGCTCGCGCCCGGCTTCAGCGCACGGTAGATCCGCGACATCGCCACCGCCTTCCAGAAATCCGGCAGATGGTGCAGCGTGAACTCGCTGACGATCAGATCGTAGGATTCCGGGCGGTAGGCGAAGCTGAGCAAGCCGGCCGACTGCGTGCGCACCGGCGCCTTGCGGTCGCGGGCGTAGATCTCGGCGAGCGCCAGCATCGCCGGCGAGATATCGATGGCGTCCACCTCGGCACCCATCAGCGCCGCTTCGGTCGCGAGCACGCCGTTGCCGCAGCCGATATCCGCGATGCGCCAGCCGCGCTGCACCCCGAGCATTTTCAGCGCGGCGCGCGCCCGCAGATCGGCATCGTCATGGGCGTCGTAAATCGAAGCCACTGCGGGCTCGATCCCCATCCGGTTGCGCTCGTTATAGTACCAGTCGCGCGCCAGCATGGCTCACATCCCCTCAGGCCCGCGGCCAATCGCGGCAACGCCGGTGCGCGACACCTCGACAAGGCCGAGCGGGCGCATCAGGTCGATAAACTGATTGATCTTGTCCGTATTGCCCGTGATCTCGAACACAAAGCTCTCGGTGGTGGCGTCGATCACGCGGGCGCGGAACGCATCCGCCAGCCGCAGCGCCTCGACGCGATGCTCGCCCTGCCCGCGCACCTTCACCATCGCAAGCTCGCGCTCGATCGAGCGCTTGGTCAGCGTCATGTCGACGACGCGGTAGACCGGGATCATGCGGTCGAGCTGGTGCTTGATCTGCTCGATCACCATCGGCGTGCCCGTGGTGACGATGGTGATGCGCGACAGATGCTTCTGGCTCTCGGTCTCCGAGACGGTGAGACTCTCGATGTTGTAGCCGCGCCCGGAGAACAGGCCGATGACGCGCGCGAGCACGCCCGGCTCGTTCTGCACGAGTACCGAGAGCGTATGCGTCTCGTTGGGATCGTGGCGGTCCTCGATGAAATAGGCGGATGCGGGCTGGTTCATGGTCGTCCCCTCTTGTCTCTCCGTCACGCCAGCGCTGGCGCCTCTGCCCCGACCCAACTGCGGAACAGATCGAAATCGATATTGCCGCCGGACAGCACGAGACCGACGCGCTTGCCTGACAGTTTAGCTTTCTCTTGAAGCGCCGCGGCGAGCGCGGCGGCACCGGCGCCTTCCGCGAGATTATGCGTGTCGGTCCAGTAGGCGCGGATCGCGGCGGCGACCTCGTCGTCGGAAACCTGCACGATGCGCGCGGCACCCTTGCGGATCAGCGCGAACGCGTCTGCATCGGGAATGCGCGTTGCCATGCCGTCGGCCAGCGTGTTGCTGGTCTTCGTCGTCACGACCTTGCCGGCCGCGAACGACAGCGCGTAGGACGGCGCTTCGGTCGACTGCACGCCGACGATCTCGGTTTTCAGGCCGAGAAGGTCGCGTGCCATGATGCAGCCGGAGATTCCTGAGCCCTGCCCGATCGGCACATAGAGAACATCGAGATCCGGCGCCGTCCGGAACAGTTCGAGCGCGTAGGTGGCGACGCCGAGCACGAGATCCGGATGAAACGACGGCACCATGTGCAGGCCGGTAAACTGGGCGCGCCGTTGCGCCTCTTCGGCGGCCGCCTGAAAGTCCTCGCCATGCTCGACGAGCTCGGCGCCAAACGCCTTCATCGCCCGGTTTTTCTCGACCGAGTTGCCGCGCGGCACGTAAATCACCGCCGGCACGCCGTGGCGGCTCGCGGCAAAGGCCAGGCTCTGGCCATGATTGCCGCGCGTCGCCGAGATGATACCCGGAATGTTCGGCCGCTCGCGCTTCAGCCGTTCAAGATAGACGAGACCGCCGCGCACCTTGAAGGCGCCGATCGGCGTGTGGTTCTCGTGCTTGACGATGACCTGCGTCCCGAGGCGCTCGGCGAGCAGCGGCCAGCCGCGTGCCGGCGTCGCCGGCACCGCCTGCCCCACGATCGCATGTGCGCGCTCGAGCTCCGTCAGGTCGAACATGACGTCACACCAGCGCCTTGCCGCCGGCGAATGCCTTTGCCGTGGCCTCGTCGTTCGCCTGCTCGGGCAACAGCATCTCGTTATGCGCCTTGCCGGAGGGGATCATCGGGAAGCAGTTTTCGAGCGCCGCGACGCGGCAGTCGAACAGCACCGGACGCTTCACCGAGATCATCTCCTGGATGGCGCCGTCGAGATCGGAGGGCTTGTGCACCTGGATGCCGACGCCGCCATAAGCTTCCGCGAGCTTGACGAAATCCGGCAACGCCTCCGAATAGGAATGCGACAGGCGATTGCCGTGCAGCAGCTGCTGCCATTGCCGCACCATGCCCATGTACTGGTTGTTCAGGATGAAGATCTTGATCGGCAATTCGTACTGAACCGCCGTCGACATCTCCTGCATCGTCATCTGCACCGAAGCATCGCCCGCGATGTCGATGACGAGGCTGTCGGGATGGGCAACCTGCACGCCGATCGCGGCCGGCAGGCCGTAGCCCATGGTGCCGAGACCGCCCGACGTCATCCAGCGATGCGGCTCCTCGAAGCCGAAGAACTGCGCCGCCCACATCTGGTGCTGGCCGACTTCCGTCGTGATGTAAGTGTCCTTGCCGCGTGTCGCCTCGAACAGGCTCTGGATCGCGTGTTGCGGCAGGATCACGTCGTTGCTCTTCTTGTAATAGAGCGAGTTGCGGGCGCGCCACTGCGCGATCTGCTGCCACCAGGCCTTGATGTCGGGCTTCTTCGCTTCCGCCTTGAACACCTGGAGGATGTCGCCGAGGATGTTGCCGCAGTCGCCGATGATCGGCACGTCGACACGGATGTTCTTGTTGATCGAGGACGGATCGATGTCGATGTGGATCTTCTTCGAGCCCGGCGAGAACGCATCGACGCGGCCGGTGATGCGGTCGTCGAAGCGCGCGCCGACGCACAGCATGACGTCGCAATCATGCATGGTCATGTTGGCTTCATAGGTGCCGTGCATGCCGAGCATGCCGAGCCAGTTCTTTCCGGACGCCGGATAGGCACCCAGCCCCATCAGCGTCGAGGTGATCGGGAAACCGGTGACCTCGACCAGCTCACGCAGGAGCTTGGTCGCCCCGGGGCCGGAATTGATCACGCCGCCACCGCTGTAGATCACAGGGCGCTTGGCGTTGGCGAGCAGCGACACGGCCTTGCGGATCTGCGTCGCGTCGCCCTTCACGCGCGGCGCATAGGAGCGGTGCACGTCCGACTTGCGCGGCGGATGATAGGTGCCGGTCGCGAACTGCACGTCCTTGGGCACGTCGACGAGCACCGGGCCGGGACGGCCGGAGGTCGCGACATAGAAGGCCTCGTGCAGCACCTTGGCGAGATCGTTGACGTCGCGCACCAGCCAATTGTGCTTGGTGCAGGGCCGCGTGATGCCGACCGTGTCGCACTCCTGGAACGCGTCGTTGCCGATCAGATGCGTCGGCACCTGGCCGGAGATGCAGACCAGCGGGATCGAGTCCATCAGCGCGTCGGTCAGCGGCGTCACCATGTTGGTGGCGCCGGGTCCGGAGGTCACCAGCGCAACGCCCGGCTTGCCGGTCGAGCGCGCATAGCCCTCGGCGGCGTGGCCCGCGCCCTGCTCGTGGCGGACCAGGATGTGCTGGACCTCGCTCTGCTGGAAGATCTCGTCATAGATCGGAAGCACGGCGCCGCCGGGATAGCCGAAAATGTCGGTCACGCCATGATCGATGAGCGCGCGGACGATCATCGCGGCGCCGGTCATCTGGTTCGGATCGTGGCTCTTGTCGCTCATTGTCTTGCTCCGGATGCGCTGTTGTCAGCGGCTTCGTTCATGTCGGGTTCGGGAAATAAAAAAGGCCCCGAAGAGGGACCCTGCACACCGCCTGTCATGTGGATGGCAGCTAGCCATCCCCGGCGGTGTGCCTGGGTACGACGGCAATAAGGAGTTTGGTAATAATGTTACGCATGGCAGGCGCCCGGCTTCCCAAAGGTTGCGCGAAACATAGCGGTCAAAGCCCGGATGTCAAGGCAATGCGGCCGTTCCCGCGCGATTTTGGCAGTGTAGCGGTGTTCCCGGGGTTGAGCGAGAGGTAAATTCGGGAACTCAGGTTCAAAAACGCGTCAGCCGGGGTCCCGGGCTGCATTCACGATGGCGGCGAGCCATCCCCGCGCCTCCTCCGGCTTGACCCATTCGAATTCGGGCAATTGGTGCCGGAACCAGGTGAATTGCCGCTTGGCGTAGTGGCGGGTGTCGGCGCGACCGATCGTGGCCGCCTCGTCCAGGCCGATCTCACCGCGCAGATGCCGGATCAGGGCCGGCACGCCATGGGCTTTCATCGCCGGCAGCAGCGGATCGAGATGTCTGGCGGCGAGCCGCTCAACCTCCCTCAACGCGCCGGCACCGAGCATGGCATCGAAACGGGCATCGATGCGGGCATAGAGCTCGTCGCGCTCGGGGGCGAGAAACACCGCGTGAAAACTATCCTTGGGCAGCAGCGGCGGCTGGCCTTCATGGTGCCAGTCGAGCAGCGAACGGCCCGTCGCTTCGACCACTTCGAGCGCGCGCGCGATCCGGGTGCGGTCGCGCAGGTTCAATCGTCCGGCGGCGCGCGGATCACGGCGTGCAAGTTCCTCGTGCAGCGCCTCGACGCCGTTCCGCTCCAGCCGCGCGCGCACGTCCTCACGTATTTCGGCGGGAATCGGCGGCACCACGGAGAGGCCCGCCGTCAGCGCCTTGAAATAAAGGCCCGTGCCGCCGATGAAGATCGGCAGGCGGCCTTCGGCTTTCGCCTCTTCCAGCGCCTTCGTCGCGTCGATCACCCAGGCGCCGGCCGAGAAATTCACGGCCGCATCGACGTGGCCGTAGAGACGGTGCGGCGCGTGTCCTTCCTCGCCATGTGTGGGGCGCGCGGTGATGATGCGGAGGTCGCGATAGACCTGCATGGAATCGGCATTGATGACGATTCCGCCCGTACTCAGGGCAAGTTCGAGCGCCAGCGCCGACTTGCCGCTGGCGGTCGGGCCTGCGATAAGCACGGCCTTGCCAACATGTCTTCTGCTGACTTGCCCCTCGCTCACGAAAACCTCAAATGTCCCTCGTCGCCACGCTGATCTGCAATCCCGACAATCCCGCGCTCGACAGCACCATCGTCGACGGCGCCCGCGCCGTGCTGCCCCAGGCGCAACCTGCGCATTGGCTGTTCGACGGGATTGCGGTCGACATCCCCTTCGGCGCGCAGGATAACCTCCAAGGCGACCGCCACGCCATCGAACACCGGTTGCGCGAGCTTCGCGGCGACCTTCCCATCGACATCGTGGTGCAGCCAGTCGGCTTCCGGCGCAAGAAGCTTTTTCTCGCCGACATGGATTCCACCATGATCGGCCAGGAATGCATCGACGAGCTCGCCGATCTCGTCGGGATGAAGGCCCACGTGGCCGCCATCACCGAACGCGCGATGCGCGGCGAGATCGAGTTCGAGCCGGCGCTGCGCGAGCGCGTCGCGCTGCTGAAGGACCTTCCCGCCGGCGTGGTCGACGAGGTGCTGGCCAAGCGCATCACGTTGACGCCGGGCGGCCGCGAACTGGTCGCGACCATGCGCGCCCACGGCGCCTATACCTGTCTCGTCTCCGGCGGCTTCACGCTGTTCACGCGCGCGGTCGCCGCCAAAATCGGCTTCCAGGAGAACCGCGCCAACGAGCTCGTCGTCCGCGACGGCAAGTTCACCGGCGAGGTCAAGGAGCCGATTTTGGGCCGCGCGGCAAAGCTTGCGACGCTGGTGGATCTGATGGAGTCGTTCGATCTCGACGACATCGACTCCGTCGTGGTCGGCGATGGCGCCAACGATCTCGCGATGATCCAGGCGGCGGGACTGGGCGTGGCGTATCACGCCAAGCCAGCGGTCGCGGCTGCGGCCGCCGCGCGGATCGACCATGGCGATCTCACCGCGCTGCTCTATGCGCAGGGGTATCGGCGGGACGAGTTCGTGGAGAGCTAGATGCCGACCGTCCTACGCTGGGGACCATATCGGGCATTCTTCTACTCAAACGAAGGCAATGAGCCACCGCATATCCACGTGCGTGCGGGCAACTACGAAGCCAAGTTTTGGCTGCACGACCTCGATGTGGCCGTCAATGCCGGATTTCAGCACACGAAATCGGCGCTATAGTGAAGCATCTGAGGTCGCACCGCGATTTTCTTGAAGGCAAGTGGCATGAGCACTTTGGAAATTGACGTCGGCGACATCCGGCCGGTCGCGGTTGCCTTCACTGCTGACGAACTGACGGTAACGCTGGCCGATGGCCGGAAGATCGCGACGCCCCTAGCTTGGTATCCGCGTCTCAGGGATGCGAGCGCGGCTGCCCGCGGTCAGTTCGAGTTGATGCCGATGGGCATTTACTGGCCTGAGCTGGACGAGGACCTCGGCATCGCCGGTATGCTGAAGGGACGGCCGGCTGCTTAGCCTTTATCTGTGCCCGCTAGCAGGCGATCCAACATTCCAGAAGCCACGACATACTCGATGCCCCGCTTTCGCGGGGCATGACCGTGACCGTCGAGCGAACAACGTACCTTACTGCACGCTCAGCGCCACAAACCGCAGCTCGCCGTCGGCGTTGGAGACGAGCAGCAGCACGGACTTCTTGCCGTCCTTCTTGAGCTGGTCGACCCGCTTCTGGACGTCGGCGCCGCTCGATACCGCTTCCTGCGCAACCTCGACGATGACGTCGCCGGCGGAGAGGCGCTTCTCGGCAGCGTCCGAATTGACCTCGACATTGGTGACGACCACGCCCTTGACGCTGTCCTTGATCTTGTAGCGCGTGCGCAAATCCTTGCTGAGCGCCGCGAGATCGAGACCGAGCGCCTTCTGCGTCACCAGCTTCTCGGGCGCAGGCTCGTCGGTCTTCACCGCGGCCTGCACCTTGTCGGGATCCTGGAGGCGGCCGAGCGTGACCTTCTTGATCTCCTCCTGGCCCTTGCGGATGATGACGACGTCGACCTCCTTGCCGACCGCCGTGTCGGCGACGACGCGGGAGAGGTCCTTGGGGTCCTTGACGTCCTTGCCGTCGAACTTGACCACGACGTCGCCGGGCTCGATGCCGGCGGGCTTGGCCGGGCCCTTGTCATCGACGCCGGCGACCAGCGCGCCGCGCGCGGGCTTGATGTTGAGGCTCTCGGCGATCTCGTCGGTGACGCTCTGGATGCGCACGCCGAGCCAGCCGCGGCGCAGTTCGCCGAACTGGCGGAGCTGGTCGACCACGGCGACAACCGTCTTCGAGGGCACGGCAAAGCCGATGCCGATCGAGCCTCCGGAGGGCGAGATGATCAGCGTGTTGACGCCGATGACGTCGCCATCGAGGTTGAACAGCGGACCGCCGGAATTGCCGCGGTTGATGGAAGCGTCGGTCTGGATATAGCTGTCATACGGTCCCGAGGAGATGTCGCGGTTCTTGGCCGAGACGATACCGGCCGTCACCGTGCCGCCGAGGCTGAACGGATTGCCGATCGCGATCACCCAGTCGCCGAGACGCAGCTTGTCGGAGTCGCCGAATTTTACGGCCACCAGCGGCTTCGGCGGCTTGAACTTCAGCACGGCGAGGTCGGTCTTCTTGTCGACGCCAACCAGGTCGGCCTTGATCTTGGTGCCGTCGTTGAGGATGACGTTGATCTCGTCGGCGTCCGCGATGACGTGGTTGTTGGTGACGACGACGCCGGCGGTGTCGATGATGAAGCCGGAGCCGAGCGAATTGGTCTTGCGGGGCGGATTGTCACCGCGCTCGCCGCCCTTGCTGCCGCCGCCGGGGCCGCGGCGGTTCTTGAAGAAGTCGTCGAAGAACTCCTCGAAGGGCGACCCGGGCGGCAGTTGCGGCATGGTGTTGCTGCCGCCGCCCTTGGCTTCGACGGTCTGCGAGGTCGAGATGTTGACGACCGCGTCGATCACCTTCTCGGCGACGTCCGCGATCCCGTCCGGGCCGCGCGCGAGGGCCGGCGTGGCGAACGCGCTGAATGCACTGACGGCGAGCGCGGCCAGCCCTAAGCGCAAGCGGGTCGGGGCAATGGTGGCAGCGGTCATTGGTATCTCCAGAGAAAAGGATCAGGCGCCAAGGATTCGCCTCCAAGACTGCGCTCGAACGGGGGGACGGCGCAAGCGCGGAGCTTAACGGGCCTCAAGACCCGGATAATACGGCGAAAACCAGTCTCTCGCCTTCACTTTGGCGTTGGCGTGACGCCTAAATCGGACGGCGCATAACCCAGATCAAGACCAGGCCGGCCACGGCCGAGCCGATCCCAACCGCCCGCAGGATATTGTCCGGCGTGGCGATGGCGCTTTTCATGGCCTTGCGCATCCAGTTGGGACTTGCCGCGAACATCAAGCCTTCCAGCACGAACAGGATGCCTAAGCCGATGAGGAAGTCGGCGAACGCAATGGACCTCATCGGAATGGAACCTCCCGTTGTGCTGTTCTTGTCTGGACGAAGGGCGGCAGAACTGCCGCCCTCTGTCTAGCTCACGGCTTCGCCGGCGTCTCGGTCGCCGTCTTGCCGGACGGGTTACCAAAGAACCGGAAGAAATCCGAGTCCGGCCGCAGCAGGAAGCGGGTGTCGTTCGCGCGCAGCCCGTTCTCATAGGCCGTCATCGACCGGTAGAAAGCGAAGAAGTCGGGGTCCTTGCCGTAGGCTTCGGCGAACAGGCGGTTGCGCTCGGCGTCGCCGACGCCGCGGGTCTGCTCGGCCTGCGATCTGGCTTCCGCCTCGATCACGGTCGCCTCGCGGTCGGCCTTGGAGCGGATCTCCTGTGCCTTCTGGCCGCCCTGCGCGCGGAACTCGGCGGCTTCGCGCTCGCGCTCGGTCTTCATGCGCTGGTAGACCGCCTGGCTGTTCTGCTCCGGCAGGTCGGCGCGGCGGATCCGGACGTCGACGACCTGGATACCGTAGCCGTCGGCCTCGCGATCGAGCTGGTCGCGGATGCGCTGCATCAGCTTCTCGCGGTCGTCGCGCACCACGTTGATGAAGGTGACCTCGCCGAGCACGCGGCGCAGCGCCGCGTTCAGGAGCGTGGTGAGCTGGATGTTGGCGGCCTGGATCGAGCCGACGCTCTGGTAGAAGCGCAGCGCGTCCTTGATGCGGTAGCGCGCGAAGGCGTCCACCACGAGCCGCTTCTGGTCGGACGCGATCGCTTCCTGCGACGGGTTCTCCAGATCGAGGATCCGCTTGTCGATGTTGATCACCGAATTCCACGGCGCCTTGAAGTGCAGGCCGGGCGCGGTGACGACATCGACGGGACGGCCGAACTGCAGCACGATGGTCTGCTCGGTCTGTTGCACCGTGAACAGCGACATGTAGCCGACGATCACGACGAGCAGGAGGGCGAGCAGCGCGACGATACCTGTGACCGGAGACCTCATCGGTTGCCTCCGCTCGAGGGCTGACCGGTGGTAGGCGGCCGCTTGGTCGTCAACTCATTGAGCGGCAGAAAGGGCACGACGCCCTGGCCCGAGGGGCCGCCGTCATAGACGAGCTTGTCGGCGCCGCCGAGCACGCGCTCCATCGTCTCCAGATAGATTCGTTCACGCGTCACGTCGGGCGCCTTCTTGTATTCCTCGTAAACCTTCAGGAAGCGGGAGCTCTGGCCCTTGGCCTCGGCGACCGTCTGCTCCCTGTAGCCTTCGGCGGCCTGCATGATCTGCGCCGCACGTCCGCGGGCCTGCGGCACGACCTGGTTGGCGTAGGTCTGCGCCTCGTTCTGCAGCTGCTCGAGATTGGCGCGCGCCGCCTGGACGTCGCGGAACGCGTCGATCACCTGCGCCGGCGGGTCGACCTTCTGCATCTGCACCTGGGTGATGAGAATACCGGCGCCGTAGCTGTCCAGAGTCCTCTGGATCAACTCCTGCACGCCCTGCTCGGTGACGTTGCGCGCACCGGTCAGGATCGGCTGGATCTGCGAGCGGCCGATCACCTCGCGCATCGCGCTCTCGGAGACCGCCTTCACGGTGCCTTCGGGATTCTGGATGTTGAAGAGGAAGTCGCCGACGCCGTCCGGCTTGATGCGCCAGAGCACGGTGAAGTCGACGTCGACGATGTTCTCGTCACCCGTCAGCATCAGGCTCTCCTCCGGCACGTCGCGAATGGAGCGGCCGCGCCGGGCCGGATCGTCGATCAGCGTCATGCCGATGGAGGTGGTGTTGACGCGCAGCGCCTTGGGCAGCAGCACGGTCTCGATCGGATAGGGCAGATGATAGTTGAGGCCCGGCTGCACGGTGCGGACATGCTTGCCGAAACGCAGCACGACGCCGAGCTCTTCGGACTGCACGCGGAAGAAGCCCGACAGCAGCCAGAACGCGACGATGAGCAGGACGATCAGCGTGATGCCGATGCCGGAGAAATAGCCGCCTGGCATGATCTGCTGGAGGCGGTCCTGGCCGCGCCGCAAAAGGTCTTCCAGATCCGGCGGCCTTGGCCCGACCGGTTGCGGGCCGTTGCCCCATGGTCCCTTCGGACCCGAGCCCCATGGGCCACCGCCCTGATTCTTCCACGGCATTCGACGCTCTCCTCGGCAGGGTGAAATTTGCCCCCGCCCGCTTTGTCCGGTCCGGCTTTATAGGGGACAGGCAAGTCCCTTACAACGCGGCCCGGGCCGTCTTTCGAGCTATGCTCGGGCACGAAAAAGTCAATGTAAACATTGACGAATGCGGTTAATTGCCCGCCCGCCGACGATATGTCACATAGGAGTAGTCGGCGCTGTCGTCGGGTCCGGCAGGATGACGGATGCGCTCGACCTCATCCCACTCTGCCTTGGCGATGTCGAAATGCGTGTCGCCTTCGGGGCGCGCATGCACCTCGGTGATTTCGAGGCGGTCGGCGCGATCGAGCCATTGCCGAAAGATCTCGGCGCCGCCGATCACCGCGATCTCGGCGACCGAACGCCGCAGGGCATCGCCGCGGGCAACCGCCTCTGCATCGGCAGCCGACGACGTGACGATGGCGCCATTGGCGCGATAATCCGCATGGCGCGTGATGACGATGTTGGTACGGCCCGGAAGCGGCCGCCGCGGCAGGGATTCGAAGGTCTTGCGGCCCATGATTACAGGCTTGCCGATCGTGAGCGCCTTGAAGCGCGCCATGTCGGATTTCAATCGCCATGGGATCGCGTTGCCGGCGCCGATGACGCCGTTCTCCGCAATCGCGACGACGAAGACGATCTCCATCAGGTCGCGCTCCCGGCAAGTCGTGTCAGTGCCGGGCCTGTGACGCGGCACAGCGTCCAGTCGTCCATCATGACGGCGCCGAGCGATTTGTAGAACGCGATCGACGGCGCGTTCCAGTCGAGCACCGACCATTGCAGGCGCGACCAGCCGTTGTCGACGCACTCCTTCGCGAGGTAGGCCAGCAGCGCCTTGCCGAGGCCCCTGCCCCGATGCGACGGCCGCACGAAGAGATCTTCGAGATAGATGCCTTGGCGGCCGCTGAAGGTGGAGAAATTCGCAAACCACACTGCAAAGCCGACCGCCTCGCCGTCCCACTCGGCGATCGCGCAATAGAGCTGCGGACGCTCGCCGAACAGCGCTTCCGCAATCATCGCCTCGGTCGCCTCGACCTCGTGCGAAAGCTTTTCGTATTCGGCAAGCTCTCGGATGAAAGCAAGAACGAGCCCGGCTTCGCCGGCGCGCGCGCGGCGGATGTTGAGCGACATTTGCGCTAGACCGCGACTTCCGCCTTGATGTGCGGATGCGGATCGTAGCCGACGAGCTCGAAATCCTCGTACCGGAAGGAGAAGATGTCCTTCACATCGGGGTTGATCCGCATCACCGGCAACGCGCGCGGCGCGCGCGTGAGCTGAAGCCGCGCCTGCTCCAGGTGGTTGGAATAGAGATGGGTGTCGCCGAGCGAATGCACGAAGTCGCCGGGCTTCAATCCCGTGACCTGCGCGACCATCAAGGTGAGCAGCGCGTAGGAGGCGATGTTGAAGGGCACGCCGAGGAACACGTCGGCCGAGCGCTGATAGAGCTGGCACGACAGTTTGCCGTTCGCGACATAGAACTGGAACAGCAGGTGGCAGGGCGGCAGCGCCATCTTCTCGACGTCGGCGGGATTCCAGGCGGTGACGATCAGCCGGCGAGAATCCGGAGTGCGCTTGATCATGTCGATGACATTGGCGATCTGGTCGATGCGGCGCCCGTCGGCCGTGGGCCAGGAACGCCACTGATGGCCATAAACCGGCCCGAGATCGCCATTGGCATCGGCCCACTCGTCCCAGATGGTGACGCCGTTGTCGCGCAGATATTTGATGTTGGTGTCGCCCTTCAGGAACCACAACAGCTCATGCACGATCGCCTTCAGCGGCAGCCGCTTGGTGGTCAGCATCGGGAAGCCGGCGGACAGGTTGAAGCGCATCTGATGGCCGAACACCGACAGCGTGCCGGTGCCGGTCCGGTCGGTCTTCTCGGCGCCGTCTGAAAGAATCCGCTCGAGCAGGTCTTGATACTGGTGCATGTGCCAAAAACCTTTGGGAAGACGGCAGCCTTTGGGGAGGCGGCGAACTTAACGGCGCGCCCCGCGCTACGACAGCTGCGATTCGCTGTTTAAACGCATTATACCCCGAAAAGTGGCTGTTCCCGGCGCAAACAACAAGGGGCGGAACTTACGTCCCGCCCCTCGCCTATCGGCTTGAAAGTGCTGGTTAAGTTGCCGGCTTGAGCACCGGGGTCCACTTCGCGATCTCGTTCTTGACGAGGGTCGCCAGCGCCTCCGGCGTCCGGTCCTTGGGACCCGGAATGACGCTGCCGAGCTCGAGCAGGCGCTTCTTCACGGTCTCGTCGTCGAGCGCCTTGATGGCGGCGGCATTCAGGCTCGCGATGATCGCGGGTGAGGTTCCCTTCGGCGCGAACATCGCGTTCCAGGCCTGGGCCTGGAATGCAGGCAGGCCGGCCTCCGCCGTCGTCGGCACGTTCGGCAGCGACGGATTGCGCTCGGCCGTCGCGATCGCATAGGCCTTGATGGTGCCGGCATTGATCTGCGGCACGGCATTGACGATCTGGTCGCACATGTAATCGACCTGTCCGGCCACCAGCGCATTCATCGCGGGGCCCGTGCCGTTGAAGGGCACGCCGACCGGCTTGACGTCGAGGATCGAGTGCAGGAGCTCGCAGGAGACGTGCGAGACCGAGCCGACGCCGGCATGCGCGGCGTTGACCTTCTCGGCGTTCGCTTTCACGTAGGTGACGAACTCCTTGAGGTCTTTCGGCGGAAAGTCCTTGCGCGCCAGGATCAGGATCGGCGTGCCCGCGAGCAGCGCGACCGGCTCAAAATCCTTTTCCGGGTGGTAGGCGAGTTTCGGATAGAGCGGCACCGAGGCGGCATGTGTGCCCATATGCCCGGTAATGAGCGTATAGCCGTCATTGGCCGCGCGCGCAGCGCGCGTGGTCGCGGTGGTGCCGCCGGCGCCAACCACGTTCTCGATGATGATGCTCTGTCCGAGCGTCTGCGCCATGTGCCCGGTGACGATGCGCGAAATCACGTCGGTCGGTCCGCCGGCCGCGAACGGCACGATCATGGTGATGCTGCGCGTCGGATAGGTCTGCGCGTCCGCCGGTGCGACAAAGGCGCACAACGATGCGAACGCCGCGGCACATGCGCCCGCAAGCGCGCGAATGGAAGTCATCTCGATCCCTCGGACGTAAAACAAAAATGCCGGCCACAGGGCCGGCATTTTCATTTCACGAAGAGGTCACACAAGTCGATTCGACTTCCGAATGCGGCGTGCCGACGCAGGACGCCGCGACGACGCAGGCGCGGTCAGTTCTCGGATTCGGTGAACACCTCGTCGCGCTTGGCGCGCAGCACCGGCAGGACCGTGAGGATCAGCAGAAACGCCGCGATCGCCAGCAGTACCGCCGACAACGGACGCGTCAGGAACACGCTCCAGTCACCGCGCGAGATCAGAAGCGCACGACGCAGGTTCTCTTCCATCAGCGGTCCGAGCACCATGCCGAGCAGCAGCGGCGCCGGCTCGAAATCGTGCTTGATCAGCCAGTAGCCGACCAGACCGAAGACGCCCGCGAGGATGACGTCGACCGGTGCGTTGTTCACCGAGTAGATGCCGATCGCGCAGAAGATCACGATCGAGGGGAACATCAGCCGGTAAGGCACCCGCAGCAGCCGCACCCAGATTCCAACGAGCGGCAGGTTGATGATGATCAGCATCAGATTGCCGATCCACATCGAGGCGATCATGCCCCAGACCAGATCCGGCTGCTTCTGCATGACCTGCGGGCCCGGCACGATGCCGTGGATGGTCATCGCGCCGACCATCAGCGCCATCACCGCGTTCGGCGGGATGCCGAGCGTCAGCAGCGGAATGAACGAGGTCTGCGCCGCAGCATTGTTGGCGCTTTCCGGCCCCGCCACGCCCTCGATCGCGCCGCGGCCGAACCGCGACGGGTTCTTGGCGAGCTTCTTCTCGAGCGTATAGGCGGCAAACGACGCGATCACCGCGCCGCCGCCCGGCAGAATGCCGAGGATCGAGCCGAGCACGGTGCCGCGCAGGATCGCAGGCGTCGAGTCGGCCAGGTCTTTCCTGGTCGGCATCAGGCCGGTGATCTTCTGCTGCACGAGATCGCGATTCATCTCGGCGCCGGCGTCGAGGTTGCGGATGATCTCGGCGAAGCCGAATACACCCATCGCCACCGTCGCGAAGCCGAGGCCGTCGGCAAGCTCCGGAATGTTGAAGGCCATGCGCGAGGCGCCGGTCTCGATGTCCGAGCCGACCATCGACAGCAGCAGGCCGAACACGATCATCGCGATCGCCTTCAGCACCGAGCCTTTGGCCAGCACCACCGCGAAGATCAGGCCGAGCACCATCAGCGAGAAATACTCGGCCGGGCCGAACGCCAGCGCGAGCTTTGTGAGTGGCGCGCCGAGCACGGCGATCAAAATGGTCGCAACGCAGCCGGCGAAGAACGAGCCGATCGCGGCGATCGCCAGCGCCGGGCCGGCGCGGCCCTGCTTGGCCATCTGGTGGCCGTCGATGGCGGTGACGACCGATGTCGCCTCACCGGGTATGTTGACCAGGATCGACGTGGTCGAGCCGCCATACTGGGCGCCGTAATAGATGCCGGCGAGCATGATCAGCGCGCCGACCGGCGGCAGGCCGAAAGTGATCGGCAGGAGCATCGCGACCGTCGCGATGGTACCGATGCCCGGCAACACGCCGACCAGCGTGCCCACGAGGGCACCGATCAGGCACATCAGCAGGTTGATCGGAGAGAACGCGACGGCAAAACCGTGAGCGAGGTTGGCAAAGAGCTCCATTACACCCTCACTGAACCAGGAAACGCGGGAACATCGGCATCGGCAACCCGAGCACATACGGGAACAGGATTGCGCAGCCGAGCGTCAGGCAGGCGCCGACGATGGCGGCCTCCAGCCAGCGCGTCTCATGCGAGCCCAGCGCTGCAATCATGAAGCTCACGAAGGCCGTGACCACGAGGCCGAGCGGCCGGATCGCCAGCGCGAAAAACAGGATCGCGACCATCACGAACAGAGGCCCGCGCCAGGAATAATGGGCCATCGCCGGCCCATTGGTCAGAAGGCCGGTCAGGGCGATGCCGGCCGACAAGGCCACCAGCAATCCACCGAACATCCGCGGTGCCGTGCCGGCGCCAAAGGAGAAGCCGCGCATGCCCTGCAGATCGCTCGACGCCCACAGCGCGAACAGGGCGAGCGCCATCAGGATGACGCCGCCGACATAGTCCTGCGCCGACCGGATCGTCATGAACAGCGTGAGGATCGCCACCGCAAACAGCGGATAGGAATAGATCAGCGCCAGCAGCACCTCGGGTGACGCCTTCTTGGTGCCGCCACCGAACGATCCGAATATGGTACTGGGCGCACCGGCGAGCAGCGCCGTCGCATGGCTGGTTACGACCTGCAGTGGGCCGCGCCCGGCACCCCAGCCGAAGATCGTCCCGATCGACCAGATGAATTCGAAAATCTGCGGCGCTATCGCCAGCAGGCAGAAGCCGAGCGCCACCGAGGTGTTTCGGGTGGCAGTCGCCGAGTGGCCCATCGTGTCGGCCATGCTTGTCTCCTCCGCGACTCCTAAGTCACGAGCACTGTTGTTCTAATCGGCTGGAAAAGGATCCCCCGCCCGGATCACTGCCTAGCGATTTTCATTACACAATGCCAGCAAAACCAAACAGGCCTCCGGCGAGCAGAAGCCAGAGTGGATTGATGCGCGAGACGGATGCGAGCACTGCAACCGCCGCGGTCAGAAGCAGCGCAGCAAAGGTGCGATCGGTCGACTGGGCCAGGATCAGGGCGCTGGCTGCCATCAATCCAATCGATAGCGGAACCAGTGCAGTCTGAATCAAGGCGGGCCAGCGCGATTGGCTGGGCCGGCTCAACAGACGGCTGACATAATAGGCAAGCAGCGCCGTCGGCAGGCACATCGCCAGCGTCGCCGCCAGCGCGCCGGGGATGCCGGCGACGGCATAGCCGATTAACGTGACGATAAGTACGTTCGGACCTGGCGAGAGCTGCGCGATCGCATAGGCGTCTGCGAACTGCTTCTCGGTCATCCAGTGATGCACGTCGACCGCGATGCGGTGCATCTCCGGCACCGCGGCCGCAGCGCCGCCGACTGCGAATAGCGACATTAGACCAAAGGTGGAGATCAGCGCCCAGATCGGGTTTTCGCTGTTCATGCTGCTACCTTCCGCCGCATCCAATATGTGACGCCGATACTGACGGGAATCGCGACCAGCAGCACCGCCTGGAGCGGCAGGCGAAGCACGCCGATCGCAACGAACACGCCGAGCATGAGAATGAGCACGACGACGTCCATCCGCTTGAGCAACGGCATCATCATGCGGAAGACCACCGCGATCAGCAGCCCGACTGCCGCGCAGGAGATGCCCGCGAGGATGCGGCGCAGCACCTCCACGTCGCCGAACCGGGCGTAGATGATCGCAAGCACGGTCATGATCACCGTCGGCGGCAGCAACAGCCCGGTAAAGGCGGCAACGCCGCCGGCGATCCCGCGCAGCCGCGACCCGAACACCATCGACAGGTTGACGATGTTGGGCCCGGGCAGGAAATGGCAGAGCGCAAAGGTCTCGTTGAACTCGTCCGCCGTCATCCAGCGGTGCTGATCGACGATGGCGTGGCGGGCAAACACCAGGACCCCGCCAAAGCCGGCCAGCGACATCCGGGCGAAGGCCAGGAACAGCGCAACGAGGCCGGGTGGAGGGGCGTGGGTAGCTGGACGGTCCGGCTCTTGGGCGGCCGGTGCTGAATCCGGGGACATGTCAGGAGCTTAGAACGCAGCCCGCCATGCGGCCAAGATCTTACCGGAGGCCGGCCGGAACCTATCCAAAGAGAACCGTGGGGTCCCCACTCGAAACCTCTGTTTTTTGAAACCTTTGCCCCCTATATTGGGGCTGCCGGTTCGCCGGCTATGGAAATAAACGGTCGTCGCAATAAACCATTCGGACCCGGGGGCGGTACCCGGCGCCTCCACCAAAGCCCACCAGCGGGCTCACCCAGAGCGGGTTTTGGCGGGGGCGAAATAGGATCGACGAGGGCGTAAAGGGCGTGCTTTTTCCCGGTATTGTTCCGCCGTTATCGGGCTACTGCAATAGTTGCCAACGACAACTTTGCTCCGGTTGCTCAGGCTGCGTAACGCAGTTTGAAAGACCATCTTAAAGTCCTAACGGGTTAAGCTCCGTTAGGCGGGGTTCGGAGGCACCTGGCAACAGAAGCCTCCACTTACCTCTTATTTCCTTCCCGGCGGGGACTCCTGCTGACCCATCAGGCGCGGTACTATTGCGACTTGGCGAGTCGGGCCGGCAGGGCTCAACTCCTGGAATGCAACAGGACCACCATGGCGACCGATCATATCCGATACGATGTGCTGGCCCGCGACGCGCTGCGCGGCGTGCTGCGGAAGGTGCTGACCGATGCCGCGTCCCATGGGCTGCCGGGCGAGCACCATTTCTTCATCACCTTCGTGTCGAAGGCCGAGGGCGTGAAGCTGTCGTCGCGGCTCTTGGCGCAATACCCGGAAGAGATGACGATCATCCTCCAGCACCAGTTCTGGGATCTGACCGTGCTCGAGGACCGTTTCGAGGTCGGCCTGTCATTCGGCGGCATTCCGGAGCGGCTGATCGTGCCGTTCAGCGCGATCAAGAGCTTCCTCGATCCGTCCGTGAAATTCGGCCTCCAGTTCGACACCTCCGATGTCGCCGAGGTCTCGCCCGAGACGTTGCCGGCCGCTCCCGCGCCGTCGGCCGTCGCAGTGCCCGCGCCTGCCAGCGAGCCGGCGGAAAGCGCCGAGGAGCCGACCGCCCCGAACCAGGGCGGCGCGGAGGTGGTGCGGCTCGATCGTTTCCGCAAGAAATGATCTAGGTTGGGCGCGAAACGGTCGCGCCCGGCCAAACTGCCGATATAGAAGAGCACATGAAGAGGCTGCACGGCATTCCGTGCCGCAGAATGGATGTGCTCATGGCCAAGACCGCTCGCTCGAAGACTGCCCGCCCCGCCAGCCGTACCGAGACCGACAGTTTCGGTCCCATCGAGGTCCCCGCCGATCGCTATTGGGGGGCACAGACCGAACGCTCGCGCCAGAATTTCCGTATCGGCATCGACCGCATGCCGATCGCGCTCGTGCATGCGCTCGGCATCGTCAAGCTCGCCGCCGCACAGTCCAACCTCGCGCTCGGCCTGCTCGACCAGCGCCGGGCCAACGCCATCATCCGCGCCGCGCGCGAGGTGATCGAGGGAAAGCTGGACGATCATTTCCCGCTTGTCGTGTGGCAGACCGGCTCGGGCACGCAGAGCAACATGAACCTCAACGAGGTCATCGCCAACCGCGCCAATGAGCTGCTCGGCGGCGAGCTCGGCGCCAAGAAGCCGGTGCATCCCAACGATCACGTCAACATGAGCCAGTCGTCGAACGACTCGTTCCCGACCGCGATGCACATCGCGGCCGCAAGCCGCATCAATGCCGATCTCGTCCCTGCCCTCGGCGAGCTGCAGCGCGCGCTCCGCAAGAAGGAGAAGGAGTTCGCAAAGATCGTCAAGATCGGGCGGACACACACCCAGGATGCGACACCGCTGACGCTCGGCCAGGAATTTTCCGGCTACGCCGCGCAGGTCGAAAGCGGCATCGCCCGCCTCAAGGTGGCGGTGAAGGACCTCTATCCGCTGGCCCAGGGCGGCACCGCCGTCGGCACCGGCCTCAACTCCAAACCGCGCTTCGCAAGACTGTTCGCAAAGCACGTTACCGGGATTACGAAGCTGCCCTTCACCAGCGCCGCGAACAAATTCGAGGCGCTGGCCTCGAACGACGCCTATGTGCTGGCGCACGGCGCCATCAATTCCGTCGCGACAGGCCTGTTCAAGATCGCCAATGACATCCGCCTGCTCGGATCGGGCCCGCGCTCGGGCCTCGGCGAACTGATCCTGCCGGAGAACGAGCCGGGCTCCTCGATCATGCCCGGCAAGGTCAACCCGACGCAGTGCGAGGCGATGACGATGGTGTGCTGCCAGGTGTTCGGCAATCACACCGCGATCACGGTCGCCGGCAGCCAGGGCCATTTCGAGCTCAACGTCTACAAGCCCGTGCTCGCCTACAACATGCTGCACTCGATCCGGCTGATGGCGGACGCCGCGCGCTCCTTCACCGAACATTGCGTCAGCGGCATCCGCGCCGACGAAAAGCGCATCAAGGAGCTGATGCAGCGCTCGCTGATGCTGGTGACCGCGCTCGCCCCGAAGATCGGCTACGACAACGCCGCCAAGGTGGCGAAGACCGCGCATGCCAACGGCACCACGCTGAAGGAGGAGGCGCTGCGGCTCGGCTTCGTCTCGGCCGACGAGTTCGACCGCCTGGTGCAGCCGGAGAAAATGACGCGGCCTGGATGAATTCCGAATTCCGATAGTCATCCGTAATGATACGGTGCCCTGGGGCTCATAAATATAAGGCTTAAGGGACGGGATTTGATTACCGTCAATGTTGTGGCGAGGCGGCGTGCTACGCGGGCCTCTCTGCCCTTGACGGGGCTAATTCATCGTTTGATGGCCCGAGAGGCCGATTGACGAGGACGAGCGAATGGCGATCAAGTCTCATAGGGCGCAACACGGCACCCAGTTTCTGAATGTTTCATCCTGCCAGAAGAGGAGCGGATGATGGAGACGCGGCATGGGGAACGTCATCAACCTGAATCGTTTCAGGAAGCGCGCCGAGCGGGAAGCCACGGCGAAGCAGGCGGACGTCAACCGGGCGAAGTTCGGCCGCACGAAGGCGGAGCGGTCGGCGGAGGAGACGCGCGCGGACAAGGCGAAGGCGCATCTGGACCAGCATCAGATCGATCGCGAGGATCAGTCATGAAATCGCCCGTGGTGAAACGGTCGATCGTGGTTGCCGGCCACAAGACCAGCGTCAGCCTGGAAGAGGCGTTCTGGAACGGCATGAAGGAGATCTCGGGCCTGCGCAACATGACGCTGTCCGAGCTGGTCGGCGAGATCGACGGCAACCGCCAGCAGGGCAATCTGTCCTCGGCGATCCGCCTGTTCGTCCTCGACTACTTCAAGAGCCGCGCCATGGCCGCCATCCAGGCGGACAAGGTCCCGGCCCAGTAGGCGTTTGGGCGTCCTCCAATGGCGCCTCCCGGTTTCTGCACTTTAAAATCACTCTAAGGTGCAGTTTCAGCCGACCCGCGCGCTTGACCTCAATGCCCTGCGTTGAAAATACAGGGCATGACCGACACCAATGACACGCGTTCGCGGATGCCGCTGGGCCTGGCCCAGCGCGGCTATATCGGCGTCATCCAACACCTTTCCGCCGGGGATGCGGGCTCGGCGCTCTCGGACATCGAGCTCGAGAGCCGGCTGATCGAGCTCGGCTTCGTCGAGGGCGCCCGGGTCGAGGTCCTGCACGAGGGCCTGGTCGGGCGCGACCCGATCGCCGTCCGTGTCGACAACATCACGATCGCGGTCCGCCGTCGTGAAGCCATGGCCATCATTGTCGCTTAGATCGCGACCGGAAATCTGATCCCATGGAAGCTCCTCTCCTGCATCTCGCCCTGGTGGGCACGCCGAACAGCGGCAAGACGTCGCTGTTCAACGCGCTGACCGGAAGCCGACAGAAGGTCGCGAACTATCCGGGCGTCACCGTCGAGCGCAAGGAAGGCTTCTTCGTCACGCCCCTGGGACGCCAGGTCTCGGTGGTCGACCTGCCCGGCACCTACTCGCTGCGCGGCCGCAGCCCGGACGAGGAGATCACCCGCGACTTCGTGCTCGGCAAGGCGTCCGGCGAGACCGTGCCCGACCTCGTGCTGTGCGTGGCCGACTCGACCAATCTGCGCCTGACCATCCGCCTGCTGCTGGAGCTGAAGCGCACCGGCCGGCCGATGATCCTCGTGCTCAACATGTTCGACATAGCGAGCCGCCGCGGCATCACCGTCGACGTGGAGCGGCTCGCCAAGGAGCTCGGCGTGCCCGTGGTCACCTCGATCGCGGTGCGCAAGAGCGGCACGGCCGATCTGTTGGCGCTGACGGACGAGATCTCGGCGAAACTCGCCGCGGAGCCGCGGGAGAACAGCTGGCGCGCGCTCAGCGTCGCCGAGCTGCGCGCCACCCAGCGCGAGGCCGATCGCATCATCGCCGACTGCGTCAGCCTGCCTGCTAGACCCGACACCTGGACCGCGCGGATCGATGCTGTGGTGCTCCATCCCGTCGGCGGCCTGATCGTGCTCGCGGCTATCCTGTTCGTGATGTTCCAGGCGGTGTTCGCCTGGGCGCAGCCGCTGATGGACCTGCTCAACAACGGCTTCGACGCGCTCGGCGAATTCGTGCACGCCACCCTGCCCGCCGGCCTGCTGCAGAGCTTCCTTCAGAACGGCGTGATATCAGGCGTCGGCAGCGTCATCGTATTCCTGCCGCAGATCATCATCATCTTCCTGTTCATCCTGCTGCTGGAAGACTTCGGCTACATGGCGCGCGCCGCGTTCCTGATGGACCGCATCATGGGCGGCGCGGGGCTACACGGCCGCGCCTTCATCCCGCTGCTGTCGAGCTTTGCCTGCGCCATTCCCGGCATCATGGCGACGCGCGTGATCGACAACAAGCGCGACCGGCTGACCACGATCCTGATCGCGCCGCTGATGACCTGCTCGGCGCGCATTCCCGTCTACACGCTGATCATCTCCGCCTTCATTCCGGCCAGGGACGTCTGGGGCTTCATCAACCTCCAGGGCCTCGTGATGTTCGGCCTCTACGCCGCCGGCATCACCAGCGCGCTGTTCGTCTCGTTCCTGATCAAATTCTTCATGCTGCGCGACTATGCGCCGGCGCCGTTCATGCTTGAGCTGCCGGACTACAAGATGCCGCGGCTGAAATCGATCGCGATCGGCGTCTACACGCGGGCCAAGATGTTTTTGCACCGCGCCGGCACCACGATCTTCTCGATGATGGTGCTGATCTGGTTTCTGGCCTCGTTCCCGCAGCCGCCCGCGGGCGCCACCGAACCCGCGATCGACTTCAGCCTGGCCGCGATCATCGGCAAGGCGCTCGAGCCCCTGCTCGCCCCCGTCGGCTTCAACTGGCAGATCGCGGTCGCGCTGATCCCGGGCATGGCGGCGCGCGAGGTCGCGGTCGCAGCCCTCGGCACCGTCTACGCGATCGAAGGCGGCAAGGAAGCCGCCGAGCAGATCGGCCAGGTGCTGGCGACGAAATGGTCGCTCGCGACCGCGCTGTCGATGCTGGCCTGGTACATCTTCGCCCCGCAATGCGCCTCCACGCTGGCCGTGATCCGGCGCGAGACCGGAAGCTGGGCCTGGATGGCCGTGACCTTCTTCTACATGCTGGTGCTGGCCTATGCGGCGAGCCTCCTGACCTACAATGTCGCGGTCGCACTCGGCGCGGGATAAGGCCCCCTCAAACCAAAACTGCGAAAACAACCCCATGCACAGCAGACGGGGTTCGTGAAATCAAGGGGTTACGCGCGTGTGCGAAAATCGCCCGCGCGACGGGCTGCGCGCGAGTTGCACCGTCGGGCAAAACACTGGCAGAATGGCATCGTCGAAGAATTGTCGGACCAGCGACAACGATCCTAGCGCGGATACCACTGCCCCCGAGGGGCACGCTGCTGCGCGAAGGCGTAGGTCGGATTGACGCCGCAATAGGCTTGAATCCCTGAAGCGGTTGCCATGCACTGCTCATAGGTCGCGAATTGGCAATTGCCCGGGTATCCCCAGATCCGCCCCTGCAAGCAGTAGAGGTCATACGGACCGCTCGGGGCGACATAGCCATGGCGATACTGGCGTTCGGCCGCGGACGAGATCGAGGCCGCCGACACCAGAATTGAGCTAACCGCTAGAATTGCGAGAAGCAGGCGAGTCATCTTCATCTCCTGATTTAAGTTTTGTCGGTTGCTGCGCGCCAACCTGCCTTCTTGCTGCGAACATCAACACAATTGGGCGCGCACGGTCCCGACCAAAGTCAACAGATCAAAAGCGGGCGGCGCGAGGCCGCCTTCGATTCGCTGATCCTATCTCTTGCTTCGGCCTTGTCGATTGAAAGCATTGAGGCTGCACACTCGGATGCGGCAACCGCCGCAGTCAGTCGTTTTGCATCCATATTCGCCTCCATAAGCTGGTGAAATCCAGCCATCGAAGCATGGAAACCGCGCGGACAATCACGTTGCGCTAGATCAAGGCGGCGCATCGTGACGCGCCAAATCCTGCATGTCCGTTGGTACAACGAACCTTAGAGCGATAGTCACCCGCCGCTTTCAAACAAGCTCGACATCACGAACAAGAGCCGCGCGATACTGTCCCCGTGTCAGCCTACGCTCCGCGACTGACAAGCCCGATCGCCATGAGATTGAGGAGTTGGTCCAATGCTGATGCACGCGATCTCAGCCTCCCTCCCCGCCCGCATTCTCTCAGGGAACTCGGAATGACCGCCGCCTCGAATCCGATGGTCAGCCCGAGCGAATCCACCTACAGGCGGCAGCGGAACTGACGCTGGCGGACATCCTCGCGTTTTCGGCTTCCCATGAAAGAGGCCCCGGTCGATGCCGGAGCCTGAGTTCACTGGGAGGACTTTGGATCAATAGCGCGGCGCGCCGTAACCGCCGAAACCGCCGAAGCGGTAATTCAACCGAACCGTGACCAT
This sequence comes from Bradyrhizobium sp. Pa8, assembly GCF_052588265.1. Classification (NCBI taxonomy): domain Bacteria; kingdom Pseudomonadati; phylum Pseudomonadota; class Alphaproteobacteria; order Hyphomicrobiales; family Nitrobacteraceae; genus Bradyrhizobium; species Bradyrhizobium sp. Pa8. The sequence continues at coordinate 7,332,321 of NZ_CP176767.1, forward strand.
GTCGATATCCTGGGTGACTCCGCTGCCGGTGAGGGTGAACCCACCGGGTGTGACAACGCCTGCGAAGGTGGTGTTGTCACGCCCCATCCAGAGATGGTCGTATTCGACACCGACCGACCAGTTCGGGGTGAAGCCATACTCCCAGCCGACACCCAGGGCACCGCCCCAACGCGTGTGACCTGCCGAGGCGAGGCCGACGCCTGTGACATTGTTGAAGATGTCAAAGCGATTGCGCGTCACGGCGGCGCCGCCCTTCACGTAGAGCAGTGAGGCGTTCCATGCCCAACCGAGCTGAGCCGTGAACAGCCCGATCGCATCGGTCTTGCCCGTGGTCGAGATCAACGGATCGATCAAACTGACGCGTGTGTTCTTGATCTCGGCCCAATCACCCTGGGCTTCCAGGCCGAGCACGAACTGATTGGTCTGCCAGCGATACCCGATCTGTCCACCGACGAGGCCTCCGGAGCGATCGGCGCAACCACTTGCGACGTTGCCTGCGGGCGTTATCAAATCGACGCAACCGTGGCTCTGCCCCCAGCCTCCGTTGGCGCCGATGTAGAACCCGGTCCAGTTGTAAACCGCCACCACCGGTGCCGGCGGCGGCGCCTTGACGGCCATATCGGCCGCCATGGCCGGAGCCGCCATGCTCAGCGCAGCGAAGCCGATCGGCGCGATCAAAAGCTTTTTCATCGTCTCGTCCCCTTTGCTCAAATCTCGTCCGTCAAAAATGCGAGCCCTTATGCAGACTGGCGTGCATAAGTGCTGCGAACAGCCTGAAGTCTATGCGCGAGGGGATTCCTGGCCCGTACCAAAATGGCAACACTCAAACGTCATCGCTATGCACGAGAAAGTGCTTAGTCGCTATTTGAAGTGCCGGGCGCCGCAGCGCTGTCCTGTCCGTCGGCAAGCCACGCGTTGATGCCGGACGCTGGAATGAGCCGTCTGGGAAGGTGAGGATTGATCGTGCCCGCAAAAACAGCGAGGCCTTCGTCGAGTTTTGCGCGCGCGAACAGCTTTGCGTCGTGCTCCGTCACAAACGTCCTTGTCTCGCGAGGACTCCGTTGTCTCGGCAGCATACCCCGCTTTTGCACTTCAAAGGTGACGTACCAGGTCGGGATCATCGCACACATCAGCTTCTCACGAACCACACAGAGGCGGTTGTGATGCGGCCATGATCCCGGCGCTTGATTCAGATCAAGTCGCTACTTGACGAGTTGATGCGGCGATTGAAACGTTGGGCTCCGGCCCGCGACCTGCTCCATCCTGCGAGTGACGATGCGATACCGTCTTCGACCTGGATCGGCGTCGTGATGCGGGTCAGACCATCCCTAAGAGCAGGGAACCCCGCGCCGATCTGAGAGTTCCTCCCCCAAGGCCTTTCGGCTTAACCGAGTGCGAGCCTTGGAGCTTGCGCAGGGGCGATGGCGCCCTTTTCGAAGCGTCAAGGGGGATCAATGAGAAGTCCATCCAGCACTGTTGCAGACAGTGCGCCCCGAGAGGTGTCCAGAATATCGACCGGCAGCGCCGGCTTGGATGACATCCTGGGAGGCGGATTCGACGCCAACCGGATGTATCTCTACGAGGGGCGGCCCGGCACGGGCAAGACCACCATCGCGCTCCAGTTCCTGCTGAGAGGGGTGCGGGACGGAGAGCGCGTGCTCTACGTTTCGCTGTCCGAAACCAAGCACGAGCTGGACCTCGTGGCGCAGCGGCACGGCTGGTCGCTGGACGGCATCGACATCTTCGAACTGGTCCCGCCGGAGACGACGCTCGATCCGGAACGCGAGCTCACGGTGTTTCATCCCGCCGAGATGGAGCTGAGCGAAACGACAAACCTTGTTTTCAAGGAGGTCGAGCGGATCAATCCCACCCGCGTCGTGCTCGACAGCCTGTCCGAGTTGCGCCTGCTTGCCCAGAACCCGCTTCGCTACAGGCGGCAGGTACTGGCGCTGAAACATTTCTTCACCAACCGCAATTGCACGGTGGTCCTGCTCGACGATCTCTCGTCATCTCAGGACGATCTGCAGCTCCATTCCATTGCGCACGGCGTGGTGATGCTCGAACAGCTCGCGATCGACTACGGCGCCGAGCGGCGCCGGCTCCGCGTGATCAAGATGCGCGGCATCAGGTTTCGCGGCGGGTACCACGATTTCACGATCGAGCAAGGCGGCTTGCGGATATTCCCCCGCCTGGTGGCGGCCGAGCATCACAAGACCTTCGTCGGCGAGTTCACCCCCAGCGGCAACGCCGAGCTCGACCAGCTCCTGGGAGGCGGCCTCGAGCGCGGCACCAATGCGCTGCTGATCGGCGCCGCCGGCGTGGGCAAATCATCGGTTGCGCTCACCTATGCCATCGCGGCGGCCGAACGTGGCGAGCACGCGGTGTTCTTCGCGTTCGATGAAGGCCGCGGCACGGTCGAGGCGCGCGCCCGGACACTCGGCCTGCACCTGCAAGAACACGTCGATTCGGGACATGTCCGGTTTCAGCAGATCGATCCCGCCGAGCTGTCGCCGGGTGAGTTCGCCGCAAACGTGCGAAAGAGCGTCGAGGCCGACAATGCCCGCCTCGTCATCATTGACAGCCTGAACGGCTATCTGGCCGCGATGCCGGACGAGCGATTTCTCATCCTGCAGATGCACGAACTCCTGAGCTACCTGGGGCAGCAGGGTGTGCTGACCATCCTGGTCCTCGCCCAGCACGGCCTCGTCGGTCCGATGGATACGCCTCTCGACATAAGCTATCTCAGCGATGCGGTGCTCATGCTGCGCTATTTCGAGGTCGGCGGAACGGTGCGGCGCGCTCTGTCTGTCGTCAAGAAGCGCAGCGGCCAACACGAGCACACTATCCGCGAATTTCGGCTCAGCCGCGCCGGCATCACGCTCGGCCCGCCCCTGAAGGAGTTCAGCGGCATCTTTTCCGGCAATCCGCGTTACACCGGGTCCCCCAAGCCCGAAGGGTCGGTTGAATGAGCGCTGAGCGAGATCACCATGTTCTCGTCTTTGCTCCGATCGGGCGCGACGGACTTGCCTCCGTCGAGCTGTTCCGGAGTTCGCACCTGGAAGCGACCAGCTGCCGCAGTCTCCCCGAACTCGTCAGCGAGATGGCAGCCGGCGTCGGCGCCGTTTTCCTTGCCGAGGAAGCGCTGTTCGGGAAAGACACGTCGCCGCTTGCGCAATGGATCGAGAGCCAGCCGCCCTGGTCCGACCTGCCCTTCGTCGTCCTGACCAGCCATCGCGAGCAGCCGGCCGTCCTCGCCTGGCGCCGCAGCATTGTCGCGCTTCTCCGTAACGTTTCGCTGCTCGAGCGGCCGGTTCAGCCGATGACGCTGACCAGTGCCATTCAATCGGCCCTGCGCGCAAGGCGGCGGCAATATGAAATCCGGGCCCTGTTCGCGGCGCGCGAACAGGCGGCTCAGGAGCTCGAAACTCTGGTGGTCGAGCGCACGCGGGCCCTCGCGGAAGCCAATGAGCAATTGCGCCTGGAAATGAACGAGCGCGCGCGGGTCGAGGAGACGCTTCGGCAAGCCCAGAAGATCGAGGCCATCGGACAGCTGACCGGCGGGGTGGCGCACGACTTCAACAATCTGCTGATGGTGATCTCCGGCGGCCTCGACATGCTCGACCGCCAGACCGATCCGGCCCGTCGCCGCCGGCTCATGGACGGGATGGTCCAGGCCGCCCAGCGCGGGGCCAGCCTGACCAGGCAGCTTCTCGCGTTCTCCCGCCGGCAGACGCTCCGGCCGGAGCCCGTCGACGTCGCCTCGCAGATGGGCGGCATGCGCGAACTGCTCGATCGAAGCCTGAGAGGCGACGTCCACGTCGAGTTCGATTTTCCGGACACGCTCTGGCCGGTGGAGGTCGATCCCGGCGAGCTCGAACTCGTGATCCTCAACCTCGCCGTCAACGCCCGCGACGCCATGCCAAATGGCGGCACGATTCTCGTGCGCGGGGAAAATCTGCCGGATCTGAATGACGAGCAGATCGCCGGCGACTACGTGCGCCTGTCCGTCGTCGATACCGGTGTCGGCATGAGTCCGGAGATCCTGTCACGCGTTTTCGAACCATTCTTCACGACCAAGGAGGTCGGAAAGGGCTCGGGGCTCGGGCTAGCCCAGGTTCATGGCTTTGCGACGCAGTCACGGGGGACGGTCCGCATTCGATCGGAGGTCGGCCGAGGCACCAGCATCGAACTCTATCTGCCGCGATCGCTCAGCATTCCTTCCAGGGAGCGACAGCTGATCGACCTCAACATGGCGCGGCCGAAAAAGAGCAATCATGGCCGAATCCTTCTGGTCGAAGACGATGACGAAGTGGCCGCACTGGTGAGCGAGATGCTGGGCCAGCTCGGTTACGAGGTCACGCACGCGGCGAGTGGCGCCGCCGCGCTCGGTGCCCTCGCCGACGGCCGCGCCGTCGACCTCGTCTTTTCCGATGTCATGATGCCCGGCGGCATGAATGGGGTCGAGCTGGCGCGGGAGATCAAGCGAAGGCGAAGCGACATACCCGTGCTTCTGACCAGCGGATACTCCGAAGCCGCCGTTCACGACGCCGAATTGGCGGGTCTGCAGATTCTGCCGAAACCCTATCATATCGACGAGCTGGCCGCGGCGCTCGGCGCGGCAAAGTCAGAACCTGGGCTCGACACGGAGTCGAAGCGGTTCAGCCGACGCTGATGTCGTTCGGTGTCGCATCGTGAAAGCGATCGACGACCGGCCTCCAAAGCGGCTATCAGCCTCCATGGACCGCTTCGGCACCGACACATTGACCGCCGAGAGGCTTCGCGAAGACCACCTCGACGACCTCGTCACGCTGCATCTCGATGCCGAAGTGTCCCGCTATCTCGGCGGCGTGCGCACGCCCGAGGTGACGAAGACCTATCTCGCCGTCAACATGGCCCATTGGGACCAGCACGGCTTCGGATTGTGGGTGCTGCGCAAAGACGGATCCTTCGCCGGGCGGGCGGGGATCCGGCATATCCTCGTCGATGGCGTGGACGAAGTCGAGATTGCCTACACGTTCAAGCGCGAATTCTGGGGTCAGGGCCTCGCGAGCGAGATCGCGACGGCGCTGACCGAGATCGGGCTGACGCAACTCGAGCTGCCGTCCCTCATCGGCCTCGTCTTTGTCGGACATGGCGCATCCCGCCGCGTGCTGGAGAAGTCGAACTACGTCCTCGAGAAGAGCACGATGCATCACGGCGAAGCCGTCGTGATCTACCGCATCCGGCGGTGAGATGCTGAACGCTCATCCGGTGCGGAGCCGGACAACCGATTGCGGCAACGAAGCGACAAACAGAACGACGCAGACACACAGCAGGACGATGTCCTTGAACAGGAACTCGCCGGCCAGATTCCACGCCATCGGATCGGTTGAAAGGCTCCATGTGACGACGCCCGGCGTCGTGAAGAAGAACGACCACGTGATCGCGAAGGTCACCATGCCCATGAATGAACCCAGCGCCGACAAGACCGGACTGAAACTGCCGGCCACGAGCAGCGCCGCAATCACGAATTCGGCGACACCGAGAACATAGGCCTCTCCCCTCAGGCCGAATACCGACAGCCAGGAGATGAACGGGCTGTTGCTGATGAACTGGGCGATGCCCTGCGCTGACTGTGGTGTGAATTTCTGCATTCCAAACGATACGAATATGATCACCATGACCCAGCGGAGAATGGCGAGCGGACGATAAGAGCCTCCACCATTCTCTGCGACGTTGAATCCCATCATGCGACGATTTCTCCCCGGAGTGCGCATCCATCTGTTGGCGAACGAAGCGTCCGCTACTGGCTATTCGGAGGGGAGCGTCCGTCGTTACTTGCGCGGCGGGGTTCCACGATCACAGCTGCGTGCAACGCGCGTGTTCGCGGACGGCAAGCCATGGCTCGCAGGATGGGTAGAGCGGAGCGAAACCCATCCTGTGGGCTACTTCACGGCTCCAGCGTGTAGGAGCGGCCGGGTTCGAGCACGTAGATGGTCAGGAAACGGAGCGGACGTTCCGGATCGCAATTGCGAAACAGGGTATGTGGGAGATCCGCTCGGTCCTGCAACGTCTCGCCCGCCCGGTATTGCCGTGGCTCGTCGGTGCCATAGGCGGACTCGGCGACACCCTCGACGATGTAGATCGCGCCCGCGACGGGATGCCGGTGCAGCGGTGCGACGCCGCCCGGCGGATAGGTGACCTCGACGACCATGAGCTCCTGATGATTGCCCGGCAACGGAAGACGTTCGAGAATCTTGCGCGTGACACCGGCAAACCCTGCTTGCTGAGCGCTTGACTGACCGTAGATACGTTCGTCCATGGGGCACCTGTCTCGTCGAGGATTGAGTCGTCGCCGCCGCACCAAATCGCGGCGAATGACGATGGGATGCTGAGCGCAAGGCAACAAAATGGCCGATCTCCGGTTCATTCGGTGCCGCAGATTGCGTCGCGACGAGGCAACATCAGCTCATAAGATCGGGAGAGCGGAGCGAAACCCATCACGCCTCGACACGCTTGGACGGAACAATAGGTTTCGCTGCGCTCTACCCATCCTACTGTCGACGGACTACCGCTCGCCCGGCCACATCGCCATGGCCGCCTTCGCTACGCCTCTCAACTCCTCAGGCGTCGCGCCGTCCTTGGCCTGGATCGCCATCCCCTGGAAGACACTCAGGTAGAACCGGCTCAGCGCATCGACGTCGGTTGCGGCAGGCAGCTCGCCGCTGCCGACCGCGCCTTCGATCCGCGCGCGCAGATTGCCGAGCATGTCGAGCCGGACCTTCCTGATTGCGCGGGCAATGGTGGCCGGCCATTCGTCGCTGACGGCGCCGAGCACGGCCATGCAGCCGGCCGGCGCGGTCCGGGATTTCGGCAGGGTCTCGGTCGCCCCGATCAGCAGGTGCTCGATGCCCTCGCGCGCGGTTTTTCCGTCCGCGAGCTTGTCCCACACCGGAGGTCCCTGGGTCTGGACGTAATGCTCGATCGCAGCGAGGTAGAGCGCCTCCTTGCTTTCGAAGGCCGCATAGAGGCTCGGCGAGCGGACGCCCATGGCGTCGCAGAGGTCGTGCATCGAGGCCGCCTCGAAACCCTTGCGCCAAAACAGGAACATGGCGGCTTCGAGGGCTGCCTCTCGATCGAATTCCCGGGGTCGTCCGGCCATCTCGCCCTTTCTGTAATGATCAACACATAATTGACTTGACGCGCCCGTTCAAGACTCCACATATTCTGTGTCGATCGTTACAGAATTGGAGAGATCAAATGAATCTGGCAGGAAAACGGGCCCTGGTGACGGGCGCAAGCAGGGGTATCGGTGCCGGCATTGCAAAAGCGCTGGCCGCGGAAGGCGCCGATGTTGCAATCACTTACGAGAAGTCCGCAGACAGCGCCGCGAAGATCGTTGACGCCATCAAGGCAAGCGGGCGCAAAGCCGTGGCGATCCAGGCCGACAGCGCCGATGTCGCTGCCGTTCAGGCCTCGGTTGCCAAGACCGTCACTGAACTGGGCGGGCTCGATATTCTGGTCAACAACGCCGGAATTCTTCGGTTGGGCGGCCTCAATGACATCTCGCTGGAAGACATCGATGCGCTGCTGAACGTCAACGTGCGCTCGCCAATGATCGCGAGCAAGGCCGCACTGCCCCATCTCGGCAAAGGCGGCCGCATCATCACCATCGGCAGCTATTTCGCCGACCGCGTGCCTGCGCCGGTGCTCGGCGTGTACGCGGCGTCGAAGTCGGCGCTTGCAGCGTTCACCAAAGCGCTGGCGCGGGAGCTCGGCCCCAGGGACGTCACGGTCAATCTGGTGCAGCCGGGATCGATCGACACCGACATGAACCCGGCAAGCGGCCCGACCGCGGAGACGCTGAAACAGTTCATGGCACTGGGCCGGTATGGTGCGACGGATGACATCGCGAATGCCGTGGCATTCCTGGCGAGCGCGAAGGCAAAATACATCACCGGCTCGACCTTGACCGTCGACGGCGGCGCGAACGCCTAGAGCATGATCCGGAAAAGTGTGAAGCGGTTTTCCGAAGAGATCGTACTCAAACAAAGAGCTGAAGCGCGGTGACGATTCGACCCAATCTCATCGCGTTTGGCCGTCCCATGGCGGACGCGAATTCCGGTCGGACCGATCCGGGAATCTGGCGACATCCGGTTGCAAGGGGCCGCCCACCAAGGCGGCCTCTTGCTTGTGGTCGGCGTCAAATCAGCTGGTATAGCCTTACTTGGTGTAACCTTGGCTCGTACACCACCACATGGCGTCAGCCGAGCTCGATCCATGTTCTATGACGTATTTCCGGCACGCTTCGTAGTTGACGGCATAACGCTTGGCACACGGGACCGGGGAAATGGTGCCGCTACTCCAGGAGCATTTGTATTGGGCATTGGCTGTCGGCATTGAAAGAGTTGCGACAGCGAGCCCGACGGCGAAGAACGCGAAGGTCTTCATGGCTATCTCTCCCGAATTCAGGGATAGCGAGCGCTATCCCTGGTGGTATGATAGCACGCTTTCGCCTGCGCCTGTTCGGCGAGTGTCCGTTCGGGGTCGTGGAGGTGCCTTAAGGAAACGGCAGCGCTCAGCCATCCCGCGGGGCGAGTCGAGCGCAGCCAACCGGTCATTCGCCGGCACGCTCAGGCGCCTAGCCTGGATGGCGTCTTAGCGGAAATAACCCAGCACGAGATCGATATCCGCGCTGCCCGCCACCGTGCCGTTCAGCTCGGCGTCGATGACGCGGCGGCAGGCTGCGATTGCGGCGTGGTCGCCGAGATCGTTGGCGGCTTCCAGCACGAGCCAGGCGGCGTCGACCGACGCCTTGTCCGGTGCTCCGCCGCCGATATCGCCGGCCGGGGCCTTGTCGAGGATCTTGTTCTTGCGAATTGCGGTGCCGAATTGAGGCAACATTGCAAATACTCCCCTCTCGCTCAATGCACCTGGAGCTCGGGCTGACGGCCCGTATCGGCACCCGCGCCGGTCTTGCGCGACTGGTAGAACTTCAGAACGCTGCGCGACGTCTCGATCTTGAGCTTGCCGAACTCGCGCTCGCTGTCATGAAGCTCGCGCGCCGTGATCAGATGATCCTTGGCGCCGAGGAACAGCAGCGACATGGTCGTGTCCCACGAGAAGTCGAGCGCCTTGCACAGCACCAGAAGTATCTCGCGATTGCGGTCCATCATCGCGCGCTCGATCACGTCGACGGGAAGCGACGACAACAGCGACAGGCCGATCTGCACCTCGTCGAAACGGTGCTGGCGCGCATAGTTCGAGATCGAGTCCTGGTTGAGGTTGCCCTGGCGGTACTGCGTCGTCACCACGCGCTTGGCGACGAAATAGCTGCGCGAGGACGGACCGAACTTGGACTGGAGATCGCCGGTGACCTCGGTCACAGAGCTCTGGATCTGCGCCATCATTTCGGGCCGCTCGTGCTCGAGGCGGCGGCGGACATCTTCCGACGCCTTGGAAATGAGCTGCTGGAAGATGTGGCGCGGCACGTCCTTGCGCAGGCCGAGCTGCTCGGCGAGGATCGAGTCACCCTCGGCGCGCCGGACCATGTGCAGCAGGCCCGAGCCGGAGAAGCGCGCGCCCTCGTTCTTGGCGACGGAGGTCACGACCGCCTGGTCGCCGCGCTTGACCAGCACGTCGGTGACGGCTTCGCCGATCGACTTGCGCTGGGCGATTGCAAGCAGATGCGCCTGGCCCTTGGTCATGGCGCTCGCGACCAGCATCTTCTCGTCGATACGGCTGGAGTCGCGCAGCACCGGACCGGCCACGTCGATCTCGTCGTCGAGGGCGAGCTTTTCGATGACATTGAGCGGAGCGTGGTCGCAGGCCGACATCAGCTCGGAGAGCTGCGCCCGCGCGGCGACCTCGATCTCGTCGGCGAGCCGCCCGATGACCTCGCCGAACATGCTGATCTCGTCGTCGCTGTAGCGGCCGGTGATCAGGATGTCGGTCGCATGCCACAACGCCTTCGCCCGGCTCTCGTCGGTGCCGCGCGCGATCGCGTCGTCCAGATCCTGCAGAAGCGATTTTGCCCCGTTCATCTCGGTACCCCAGTTCTTGGCTAGCCATCCCGCTCGTGCTGGCGCGATGCCGAATTCCTCTGGGAACAGAGACTAGGGAACAAACGCGAGAATCCGGTAAAACCGGCAGATCAGTTTTGCCGGGCAAAATTCGTTAAAATGCGCGGGAATGGGTTTACCGGAGGGCAAGGGCCTGCGCTTGCCGAATAGGCTGCTGCCCTCAAGGATTCGACGGCGTCAGTACCAGCGGCGGCTTCGGCTTGGGTTTTGCGGGCGGCGGGCCTGGCGCCGGCCTCACCTCGATCGGCGGCGGCAGCGGGGCGATCTGCTGGCTCGCGAGCGGCGGGCTTGTCAGTGGAGGACTTGGCACCGCGGGGGCGGCCTGCGGCGCCTTCGGCGTCGGCGCGGCCTTTTGCTTCGGCGGCGCGCGGCGCGGATCGCGGCCGGGCAACGGCACGTCGGTCAGCGACGGCTCGGGCACCGGGTCGGGCGAGACCAGCGTCGGCAACGCCGCAGTCGCCGGCGGCGGCTCGCCGCGCTCGATCGCGTCCAGCCGGCGCGTCTCCCGATCGATCGTGCGCACCGCGAGCCATGACGACAGCGGCGCGAGATCGACGGTGCGGTTGAGCCTGTCGGGGGGACCCGCCGCGAACAGCTGGATCTCCGGCGGCGCGCCGGAAAGCCCGGTCATGATCGGCGTCAGGCTGGCGCGGATGTCGGCCTGGTCGGCGGGAATGTCGTAGCCGCCGGAGACGATGGCGCGGGCGTTCTTGGCTTCCAGCGGTGTCGCGCCGACGCGCAGGCGACCGTCGCGGATCGTGAACGGGATCTGCGCCGAGGCGACCGCGATCGGACCTGCCGACAGCGCGGGCTCGACGAGCTGCCGCAGCCTGTTGTCGTCGGCAACCTGGCCGCCGTCGCTGGCGCGGATGGCGATCTCGAAGGCGCGCGGATTGAGGCCGCTGATTTCCGCCGCCTCGAGCATCACCGTGCCATTGCCGGCGAGCGCACCGGTCAACGCCGCAACGCTGCGGCCCTGGCTGGTCAGGGCCATCTGCACCGAGGCGCGTCCCTTGGGCAATGCGAGATCGCGGTAGCGCAGCGCCGCCGCATCGACATTGCGCAGCTCGATACGCGCATTCAGCGCAACGCCGTTGGCGCCATTGCGCGCGTCGAAGCTCGCCGACATCTCACCGCCGCCGACACCGCCCTTGAGCGCGTCAAGCGCGAGCGACTGGCCGTCGCTCCGGATCGTGCCGCCGACGGGGCGCAGCTCGATGCCGTCGGGCAAGGTGCCGCGCAAGGCCTGGAAGGCGATGCGGCCGCGCCAGCCGCCGAGCAGCCCCACACTCAGGGGATCGCCGGCATCACGTCCGGCGGCGCCGATGGCCATTGCGAGCGCGGGCGCAAGATCGAGTGCATCGAGGCCGATTTCGCCATCGACGCTCTTCTCCTGATCGAGCGTCACCGCGAGATGCCCGCGCAGATGCGAGCCGGCCGCGCTGCTGTCGAGATCGTCGAAGGTCAGGCGGTTGCCGGAGAGGCCAACGCGCGAGGACAGGTTGACGCTCTGCACCGATCTGTCGGTTGGGCTGGTCCCGAACAGCGGCGCCAGATTGGCATTGCGCACGCGCAAATTCACGCTGGCCTTCGGCTGGGACGAACTGGGGTCCGACAATTCGATGCTGCCTTGCGCATCCGCATCCAGCCCGCCGCCACTGAGCTTTGCGTTCAACTGCAGCGGCCGGCGCCACGCGCCGCTCAAGCGGCCTTCGAACTGCGAGGCGCCCTCGCCCGCGGCGGCGACGCGATCGAGGCCGAGCAGCGCCAGCAACGCGCCGGCCTTCGGCGTCGAGATTTTCGAGTCCAGCGTGAAGTCGCTGTTACGCAAGCGGTCGATGTCGATGCCGTTGACCGCCGCCACCGGCGTCTGCCCGGCCAGCGTCGCGGTGGCCTTGAGCTGCGGCGCATCGAGATCGAGCACCGCGCGCGCGTCGTTGCGATCGGCATGGTCGGCGTTCTTGTCGAGGCTGAGGTCGAGCTTCAGCCGCGTCGCGCCTGCTATTGACGGGATGGCGTCGAGCCGTGCGCGCACCGAAGGTGCAATCGGCTCGAGCAGCGCGGTGAGCTCACGGAGCGAATTGGCCGAGGATTTCAGTGCGAGCTTGCCGGTGGCATGAACGCGGTCGAAGCTGCCGCTCGCTTCGGTGGTCACCCCGCTCGCCTGGCCGAAGCGCAACTGCTCCAGCGACAGCGCCGCCGGGCCGTAGCCGAGTTTTGCCGTGAACGGCCGCAGCTCCTGTCCGGCCGACATCGCGCGACCGACATCGAGCGCGAGCTTGGCTTCCTCCGGCCATTCGCCCTGCGGCCCCGCGAGCGCGCGCACGAAGCTTGCGGCGGCATCGAGGTCGAGACGGTCGGCCTTGAGCTCGGCGTCGATCCGCGAGCCCTTGCTCGCGCCGGTCTGGACGAAGGCGATGCGGCCCTCCACCGCGCCGCCCTCGATCTCTGCCTTCAGCCTGTCGACGGCGAGATGGTTGGCAGCGATGGTGACGTCGCCGGCGAGGCGCAGCGGCCGTGTGCTGCGGCGGTTGATCTCGCTGCGGCCCTGGAGCCAGGCCACCAGCGTATCGGGATCGGACGACTCGACGCTGAGACGGCCGCTGAAGCTGTCGGCGCCGGGCGTTGCGCCGTTGAGCGAGAGCTGCGTCATGCCGGGTGCGCGCAGCTCGAGCCGCTGGAAAGTCCAGGACCTTCCGTCGGTCTGAAGCTCCGCCGTGATGTTCTGGAGCGGACGCCCGCCCAGCATGATCTGGTCGGAGTTGAACTCGATCTGCGCCGGCATCGGCGCCTGCGGGATCGCGGCAAGGCCCGCGCGCAGCGCCGGCAGGACGCGCTGCGGCTCGGCATCGTCCTTGCCCGCCAGCTTGTCGGCATCGACCTGGCGCGCCGACAGCACTGCGCGCAACAGCGGCGAAGCGCCGAACCTGACATCGCCGACACCGCCGAACTTGAGCGCATTGTCCTCGGCGCCGAAGCTCGCATCGATCTGATCGAATTTGGCGCCGGCCGGGTCGGCCTTGAGCTTTGCCGTGAGCTTCCAGGGTGTCGGCCCCGCCGTGCCCGCCTTCTTGACCGGAGGCACAGCGAGCGTCAGCGCGCCGTCGAATTTCGGCAGGCGGTTGTCGAAGGCGAGCACGCCTTCGAGATCGGCCAAGATCGCGCGCTCGCCGGGATCGATGTTGAGGTGGAGACGGGTGGCGCTGCCGTCGGCGCTGGGACCGGAGGAGACGCGGAACGGATAGCGCACCTTGTTGGCGGTGAAACTGCCGTCGCCGCGGACCGAACCGGCCAGCGAGCGCACGTCGCCCGAAAAGATGATGTCGTTCAATTCCAGCGTCGAGCGGCTGGCGGCATCGTGCAGGGCGATGCGGCCGGTGAGGTTCAGCCGTTCGATCGCAAGCGAGGCCAGGTTGAAGGTGCCGCTCGCAGTGGACGGCAAATCGACCCGGCCCTTGGCATCCAGGCCGAGATCCACGGCCATGCCGTTCACGGTCAGCTCGGTGGCGCGCCATTCGCCGCGCATCAGCGAGCTCAGGCTGAACTCGACGTCGAGCTTGTCGGCGCGCAGGCGGCCGAGATCGTTGTTGCCGCCGAAGGTGACCGAGCGCAGCCGCAGCGTCGGCGCCGGCAGCAGCCGCGCATCCAGCTCGCCCGCCACCCGCACCGGCACGCCCATGATCGCGCCCGCCTCCGCCTCGAACTGGGGCCTGAACTGGTTCCAGTCGATGAAGTAAGGCCCGATCAGCGCGGTCAGCAGCGCAATGATGAAGGCAATCGCCAATCCGAGCAGCGTCGTCTGCACGGGTCTCCCCTCGGCCAAACCGGCCCGGGCCGAACCTGAGGGCCTCAGGCGCGCCGGAACAGCCCCTTATATAAAGGGAAGTGTGGCGAAGTCACAGCGACTGTTGCGCGCGGAGGTTAACGCTGGCGGCCATCACCAGCTTGCCGGCAGGCGTTTCAGGCCGCGCAGCACGAAGGTCGGGCGCCATTCCGGGTTCTCGACGTCGTCGATGCGCAGATCCGGCAGCCGCCGCAGCAGCGTCGCGATGGCGATTTCGGCCTCGATGCGCGCCAATTGGGCGCCCAGGCAGAAATGGATGCCGCCGCCGAACGACAGCGGCTTAACGTTGGGCCGGGTAACGTCGAGTCGGTCGGGGCGATCAGGGTAGACCGCCGGATCGCGGTTGGCCGAGCCGAGCAGGCAGAGCACGGTCTCGCCCTTGGGGATGCTCTTGCCGCCGAGATCCGCGATGTCCTCCAGCGCCACGCGTCCGGTCATCTGCACCGAGGAATCGTAGCGCAGGAATTCCTCGATCGCGTTGACCATCAACTCGGGCCGCGCCTTCAGGAGTGCGAGCTGATCCGGATTGCGATGCAGCGCGAGCAGGCCGTTTCCGATCAGATTGACGGTGGTCTCGTGGCCGGCGCCGAACAGCAGGATGATGTTGGCGGTCAATTCCTCGTTGGTGAGCTTGTTGCCGTCTTCCTCGGCATGCACCAGCTGGGTGGTGAGATCGTCGCCGGGATTGCGGCGGCGCAACTCGAACAGCTGCTGGAAATACATCTGCGCCATCATGTTGCCGGCGTTGCCCTTCGCGATCTCCTCCGGCGTGAGCGGCACGGGGTCGAGCAGCCGCCCGCCATCGCGCGAGCTGTTGTAGAAGGTCTCGCGATGATCCTCGGGGATTCCGAGCATGTCGCAGATGATGGTGACCGGCAGGCGGAATGCGAAATCCTCGATCAGGTCCATGTGGCCGCGCTCGATCACGGCATCGATGGCCTGGTCGACGATCGCCTGGATCCGCGGCCGCATGTCCTCGACGCGGCGCGCGGTGAAGGCCTTCACGACGAGGCCGCGCAGGCGTGTGTGGTCGGGCGGATCGGATTGCAGCATCCAGTGGCTCATGCTGCGGAACACCGGCTCGTCCATGATGGCAGGGCTATAGCGGCGCTTGGAGCGCTCGACAAAATCCTTGCCGAAGCGCTTGTCGCGCATCACGAGGCTGACATCGGCGTGGCGGCTGGTGACGAACTGGCCGAACGGCGTCACATGGATCGGCTCGATCGTGCGCAGCCGGTCGTAATGCGGATAGGGATCGCGGATGAAGTCCGGCGACAGCGGATTGAACAGCGGTCCGCCTGCGGGTTGCACTTGCTCGTTCATGGTGACCTCGATCGGTTGCCGCATGACACGAATACGCCGGCAGCCCCCTTGCGCGCGGCGTAACCATCCCCAAGATTATCAACTGGATACATTGTTGTATCGAGTTGCATTCTGCCTTAACCTGCGCCGATGTCAAGGGTAAGAACCAGGCCGACCAGGGACGACACGCGCGACAAACTGTTCGAGGCGGCCGCACGCGTATTCGAGGCGGACGGCATCGGCGGCGCCAGCATCGAGGCGATCGCGGCCGCCGCGGGCTTCACCCGCGGCGCGTTCTATTCCAACTTCAAGAGCAAGGACGAATTGATCATCGCCATGCTCGAGGATCATGTCGAGCAGTCGATCCGGCGCAACCTCGACATCCTCGCGCAGCACGACAATCTCGACGATTTCATCGCGGCGCTGAAGACGATGGATCGCAGCCGGCAAGACCCGCTCGGCCGCTCGCCCCTCCTGCACATGGAGATGATCCTGTTCGTCGCGCGCGCCGAGAAGCGCCGCCCGGAGCTTGCCAAGCGGCTACGCGCGCGGCGCAAGCTGGTCGCCGACATCGTCGAGGCCACGTTGAAGAGCAACGGCAGGAACGACACGCTGAATCCGCCGTGGATGGCCTCCGTCGTGCTGGCGCTGGAAGACGGCTTTCGCCTGCACCGCCTGATCGATCCGGAGACGACGCCGGCCGACAGTTTTCTGCGCGCGATCACGGATCTCAGGCGCAGGACGGGATTGTCGTCGAACTAGGCCGCGTACTCATAAACCGTCGGCGATGTCCGCTGTCCTCCGATCCCGACCGCCCTTGTGCAACTGCAGCAAATGTCAGATGAGCCAGAAGCCGACATTTATTCAGATCAACTCGGGGATGCGCTTGCAAAACCAAGAATTCGACAACCTGAGCGCCGTTTGCCACGAGCATGAGATCGATCAGCTCAACGGGATGTTCTAGATCGGCAGGCTCTCGCGGCCGAGCGCGAGCGGCTGATCAAGCCGGTTGAAATGATGGCGCGGAGATAGTGTGGTGGATTGCGCCTTCGGCCATCTACACGAAAAACGACTCATTCACCGAGGAGCTTGAAAAAGCCCTTTGAGAAGGAATGAAGCGGTTCGGAACGGCGTTCGAGTTTGGCGCGAAGAACCGCGCCCTCCCAACCGATCCAGAAGAACTCGGCAAGCCAGTCGCAATCTTGGCTGGAAGAGATTGCACCAGTAGCCTGGGCAGCTCTCAAGCACTTGGCAGTGCGCTGCTGCCAGTCGATGAACACATCGAACAGCTGCTGGCGAAATGATTGTGGAAGTACGCCCATCTCCTGCCCAAGATTGCCCACCAAACAGCCTCGCACATAACGGAAGCGCTTCATCGCGGACGTAGCATCGTCGGTAAAACCTCTGAGCCTTTCGAGCGGGGGATGCTGCTCGTTCAGGAAGAAGCTGTCGAGCTTCCACGAAAAGTAGCCAGCGTAGCTGTCGATCAGCTCCGCTCCAAATGCCTCTTTGCTCGGAAAGTAGTGGTAGAACGACCCCTTTGGCACATCGACGCTCCGCAAGACTTCCTCGATCCCCGTCGCGGAATAGCCCTTCTCCGTCAGCATAACGACACCTGCACGGACCAGCGCGTCACGGGTCGCGCTGGTGCCGGCAAGTTCCTTAGGAGGTCGCCCGCGACGGCG
Source organism: Bradyrhizobium sp. Pa8 (assembly GCF_052588265.1). Lineage (NCBI taxonomy): Bacteria > Pseudomonadati > Pseudomonadota > Alphaproteobacteria > Hyphomicrobiales > Nitrobacteraceae > Bradyrhizobium > Bradyrhizobium sp. Pa8. The sequence continues at coordinate 7,349,213 of NZ_CP176767.1, forward strand.
GCGAGGCAGTGTCTTGCTCATGCAGATCGTAATAGACCGATCGTCTAGGGGAAGCAAACTGCCCGTGATGCGGCGTTCTTCAAGTGGCGGAGGCCCTCTCACTCCATCCACTAGCTCGGTGGCAGGCCTAGGCTCCGGCTTGGCTCACTCAACGTGGCTCGGCATTCGTTGGTGCGGGCGCGAACAGGTTAGTCGACGCGGCTTCCTGAACGATCACTGCCGCGTCTTCCGGCAGCAGAAACCCACGCGCCATCAGATCCTGGGCGGCGATCCGGATCCGATTCACGTAATCGTCGCGGCCGTGATAGCGCTCTTCGATCGACGGGCGGGCGTCACCGGTACGCTCTCGCTCCGCTTTCGTCGCTGCGAATGGCGAGAAGGACCCGATCAGCATGCAGGTGAATGTCTGCGGCTGGTTCTGGGCGCCATTGGTGCCGGTCGGCACCGCGACATCCGGCAGCCGCACGCCGCCGAGCGCATTGCCATCCTGATCGCGCTTCGGCACTTGTATCACTGCTGCGGAAAGCCTGGTCGGGCCGCGCAGCGCAGGTGGCTCGCCGCCCGCGGCTTCAAGCGGCATCAGTTCGCTGGCGGGCGGCTTGGTGCCGCGGCTTACCCAGGCATCAAGGTGCAGCAGGAGGGCCCGCGACAGCGGCGACCAATCGAGGCGGCCCGGCGTCAGTGTGCAGGCCGGTGACTTGGGGGCGGGTACATGCGGGCCTCCCGCAATATCATACATCCGCACATTGGCGGGCAGTGGCTGATCCGCGGTTCCGGACGCGCCCGTGCGGCCAAGCGAAGCGCGCAGCGAATAGTAGTCCGTGGTGGAGCTCACGAGTATCATCCTCGGAGGCACCTCGCCGCGCGCCTCGACCTTGGCCGTGATCTCCCCGATCGTGAGCGGTCCGTCATTCACGCCGGGAAAATCCGGGTTGTCGAATGTGGGAGCCCCCTCGGCGCTCGACATTGGTCCAAGGCCCGTCTGCAGGATCGGAAGAAGGCCGGCGGCCGAGACGAACACATGCATTCCGTCGAAGACGCGCCGGTTGCCCGTCATGTTGAAGCCGTTCAGGAGAAAGGTCTTCAGGAATCGTCCATCCTGGGACCTGCCGCTCGCGAGCACGCGGTTGATCGCTCCCTTGAGCGGGTTGGGCGTTCCACCCTTGTCGGAAGCTGCATGCGCGAAGAAGTCCGCGGCATCGCGGACGATCGCAAAGCCCGCTCCCTCGACGAAGCGTGTCTTGCCATCGGCGTCAGCGAACGAAGGCAGGTCCGCCCCCTGTCCAAGCTCCCAAAAAACCTCCGCAACCGCGAAACCATGGTCTTGAAGAAAGCCGGTGCCCTGCTCCAGCGTGCCCGGGAGAAACCGCACGTCGCGTGGCGAGTTGTAGATCGCCTCGGCCCAGACTTGCCCGCGGTTGGGTACGTCCACCAGCAACGCGCCGTTTTCCCCGCGCGGAGCCGCCGGCATCATGAGAATGATCTTCGCCGCGTAGTCGACGCGCCCGCGTTCATTGCGCGGCGCCTTGTCGATCCCAGGGATGGCCTCTTGCGGCGATAGGTCGCCGCGGATCTTGCCCTGCCAGATCACATAGTCGCCGGCGCGAAATGTGCCGTAAGGCTGCTTCGACGTGAACTCGATCCGGGTAACTTCTGCGCTCACTGGCCGCGCCGTCGAGATCAGGCTGAACAAGCAAAACAAGAACATCACAATTCGCCCGTTTCGACGGTGCGGCATGGGAATTCTCCATAGGGGATAGCGGCTTGTTTCGAGCATTTCTTGATCACGACACGCCGTATCAGAACGGACATGATGGACCGGAAACTTTTCACCGGTCCATCGCCAATCGCGAAGGCCTTCTCACTCCATCCAATAGTCGATGTCCGTCTGATTGGCATTGGTGCCGGCCTTCGGCTCGGACGGGCCATGACTGCTGATGATGCCACGCATTCTGGCGAGGCTACCCGTGCCACCGGTAATGACGCCCGATGTCATGTTCGTAAGCTTCCCATCTCCACTGCTTTGAGCGACCAGAGATGTCCTGACAAAAAACTTCTCCCCGTTCTCCAGGATCCAAACGTTGTAGATGAGAGCCGGGCCGTTGTTGTCGATGTAGTCCGACATGCCGCGCGTCCACTGCTCCTTCAACCTCGATCCGTTGATGAGGGGGGCATCGTCACCATAGGTCCGCCGAATTTCGAAGAGCCGAGCTTGATGTCCCGGAATGTCGCCAACGTCGATGACGTGTTGTTGGGTGTATACCGTCTGAGTTGCCGGCGTATCATAGCTGACGTGGTGCTTTTGCTGGGCAATGGCCACCGGCGCGGTTAGAGCCATTGCGAGAGTGATCGTCATTCCAAGCGCGATATTGTGAAACATGCGTGACCTCTCATGCTGGAATCCACCCAACCGTGAAGGTATCGGCGGACGTTGTTGAAAATTCCCTCATCAACCGGTCAGCGCTCGGTAGCGACCGAGCCCCAACCAAAGCTGATTTCACCGCGCTTTTCCGAGGTGCCATAAATTAGACCGATCGTCTAGAATTCGGCTTGGCTGCAAAGCGATTTCGCCCATCAATCTTTTTTGACAGCGCTTTGTCGGACAAGGCTTCTGCCCGCTAAGCCGGTCATTGCGGTGCCCGACGCGGAGGTCAGCTATGGCTGCGCCTTAATGAGTCCGCGTCCTAGCACTACTTTGGCAGTTTCGTCGGTTTAATGAGCCTGTCAGGATTCCCGAATCGATTTTTCAATGATTCATAGGGGGTCGGCTTTTGGAGCGCCGACCATGGGGAACGCGACGTCGGATTGGGAAGACGAACTCGAACGTTGGCTGAAGCCATTTCTGGATCGCTTGGGTCATAAGGCCCGGCGACGGATGTGTCCGCTTTACATTGCGGGGCTGATCGGCCCTGGTGAACGCAAAAGCATTCAACCGATGGCGGAGCGCTTTGCAGCGGGCGATTACGACCAGCTGCACCATTTCATTGCCGATGGCGTCTGGGACGCGACGCCGCTGGAGACAGAGTTGTTCAGTCAGGCCGACCGGCTCGTCGGCGGCGACGATGCAGTGCTGGTTATCGATGACACCGCGGTGCCGAAGAAGGGCGAACGCTCGGTCGGTGTCGCGGCTCAATATGCCTCGGCGCTTGGCAAGACGGCAAATTGCCAAACGTTGGTGTCGCTGACGCTTGCGCGCGGCGAAGTGCCGGTGATGATCGCGTTGCGTCTCTTCCTGCCAGAGAGCTGGACAAGCGACGCTGCACGCTTGAAGCGCGCCGGCGTACCGGTCGAATACCGGGCGCCGCGATCCAAGCCAGAGATTGCTCTGGCCGAGATTGATCGCGCGATGACGGCCGGCGTGCGCTTTGGTTGTGTGCTGGCGGACGCAGGATACGGCCTCAGCGCGCCGTTTCGACAAGGGCTCACGGCACGCGGGCTGGTCTGGGCCGTTGGCATCCCCCGTCACCAGAAGGTGTACCCGGTCGGCGTCAAGTTGATCTGGCCAGTCGCTATGCGCGGGCGTCCCCGCAAGCTGTACATTCCGGACATCCTGTCGAGGGCAGCCGAAGACATGCTCGCCGATGCCAAATGGCAAACTGTGAGCTGGCGAACCGGGACCAAGGGTCGATTGAAAGCGCGTTTTGCGGCCGTTCGGGTGCGGATCGCCGATGGACCACCGCAGCGGATCAAGGATAAGGGCCAGCAGCATCTTCCCGGCGAGGAGGCCTGGCTGATCGGTGAACACAGGACCTCAGGGGAGAAGAAATACTATCTCGCCAATCTGCCGGCCGCGACAGATCTGCGCACACTGGCTGCCACGATTAAGGCGCGATGGATCTGCGAACAGGCGCATCAGCAGTTGAAAGAGGAACTCGGGCTTGATCACTTCGAGGGACGATCCTGGCAAGGTCTTCATCGTCACGCACTCATGACCATGATCGCGTACGCCTTCTTGCAACACCGTCGCCTCGCACAAGCGGGGCGGAAAAAAAAGAATCAACGGACCCCCGCCTCAGCCAAGCTTGCCGGCCGTTCGTCACGCCATCGTCGATCTCATTCTTCGACCGCCATCCCAGCGATGCCCATGTTGCAGAAGACGAATCCGTGAAAATCCGCAGCGCAAATAGATCTGCCAAAGTAGTGCTAGCCTGGACCGCCGATATCAGGCGCACGACCGGACCGCGATCCGACCGGCGTTCGTTTCTCCGACAACTCGTCGTCCGCCCCCCATCGTGCGTTTGTGAAAACGCACGCCTGCTTGCAGCAGAATCGGGCAAGGCATGGCTGCTTCGGGAAATACGCCGGGACTTCGCGGCGCTAACCGGCGAGGCACCGAGCGATTGGCGCAGGCGCGTCCGTTAACAGCAATCTCTCGACAGGGACGGCAATCGCTCTGGCGCAGTCGACGATCCGGTTGGCTAAACATCGCAACGTCACATCATGGGGACGGAGACAAACGATGGACAGGAAACGGCTTGCAATCGCGCCTCGACGGAAGGCCGTCTCGACGGCGCTCATGTACGGGCTTTCGCTGACCGTGCGTTTCACCTCGCCGACGGCCGAAGAGGCGCCGCCACAGATCGCACAAGACGCCAAGGTCTCGACGTCGATCCTGATCGATCGGGGCTGGACCAACAAACCTGCGCTGCCGGTCGCCCTGCGCGGCTGGCCATCGGGCCCGCGAAGCTGCCGCGCAGGATGTGAAGGCCCTGCGCTGCTGTCCTCGCTGCCGAACTGCACCGCGCCGTAAGGGCCCGGCGGTCTCCGTCTCACCTCTTCGCGTCATCATCGCTCGCAACAGGCTCTGCTCGCATCGAGCGGCGGCGATGGCGCGCGTTTCGAACCAACAAACCCAGAACCAAATCCAGGAGTGAACCACATGCGACTGCTCATCATTGGCGCCGGCTTCGCCGGCATGTACGCCGCCCTCTCCGCCGCCCGCCTGCGCGACATTCAGGGCATCTCGCCGGACGAGCTCGAGATCGCGCTCATCGCACCGGAGCCGACGCTGGTGGTCCGCCCTCGACTCTATGAGCCGAAGCCGGAAACCCTGACGGCGCCGCTGCTCGATGTCCTCAAGGCGATCGACGTCGACTACATCCAGGGGAGCGCCGAGACCGTCAACACCGAGGCGCTGACGGTGCAGATCTCGACTCCCAAGGGCACCCGTAAGACCCTGTCCTACGACCGCCTGGTGATCGCCACCGGCAGCCGCCTCTTCCGACCCAACATTCCCGGCCTAGCCGAGCACGGCTTCAGCGTCGACTCGCTCGACGATGCGGTTGCCCTCGACAAGCATCTGCATGGCCTCGCCGACCGGCCGGCCGTCAATGGACGCGACACGGTCGTGGTCGCCGGCGGTGGCTTCACCGGCATCGAGGCGGCGACCGAGCTGCCCGCGCGCCTGCGCGCCATCTTCGGCCAAAACGCCAGGACGCGCGTGATCATCGTCGAGCGTAACGGCGCAATCGCTCCCGACATGGGCGAAGGCTCCCGCCCGGTCATCGAGCAGGCGCTGCGCAAGCTCGGCGTGGAGACAAGGCTCGGCACAGGCGTTGCCTCGCTCGACAAATCCGGCGTGACGCTGTCGACCGGCGAACACATCGAAACCGAGACGGTGATCTGGGCAGCCGGCATTCGCGCCGCGCCCCTGACGGCGCAGATTCCCGCCGAGCGCGACAATTTCGGCCGATTGCTGGTGGACCGCGATCTGCGCGTGCCCGGCGTCGCCGGCGTCTTCGCCACCGGCGATGCCGCGCGAGCCGCATGCGACGACGAGGGCAATTACGCGCTGATGTCGTGCCAGCACGCCACGCGGATGGGCGCGTTTGCCGGCAACAATGCCGCCGCTGAACTCCTGCGCGTCCCGACCAGGCCGTATCACCAGAAGGCCTACGTCACCTGCCTCGATCTCGGCGAAGCCGGCGCGCTGTTCACGCGCGGCTGGGAGCGCAAGGTCGAGATGGTCGGCGACGTCGCGAAGAAGACCAAGCAGGAGATCAACACGGTCTGGATCTACCCGCCCCGCGCCGAGCGTGCCGCAGCGCTCGCATCGGCCGATCCGGAACGTGTGACGAATCTCTAAAGGCACGAAACGATGACGGCCGCACCTCCCTGGCTGCGCGGCCTGCTCAACCAAGACCAGCTGGGAGCCCTACCTTGAAACAGGAGACCAACATGAACCTGCACAACACCTCATACCCCGCGACATCGAAGCCGGAAGAGCTCGTTCCATCGCGCTACGCGCTGAAGGTCGGCGAGATCGACGTGCTGGTAGTCAGCGACGGCGTGCTGCCGCTGCCGACTACGATGCTGGCGCACAATGCCGACCCGGCCGTCCGGGCGACCTGGCTGCACGACATGTTCCTGCCGCAGGACGCTTTCGACTGGGCGTTGAATGCGGTCGTGGTCCGCAGCGGCGACAAGACCATCCTGATCGACGCTGGACTGGGGTCAGACCCGGATCTGCACTTGCCGCGCGCCGGCCAGTTGATCAAGCGACTGGAGGCCGCTGGCATCGATCTTTCGTCCGTGACCGATCTGGTGCTGACCCACTTGCACATGGATCACATTGGCGGACTGCTCGTCGACGGGGTGAAGGAGCGGCTGCGTAAAGACCTGCGGATCCACGTCGCGGCCGCCGAGGTCAAATTCTGGGAGGCGCCCGATTTCTCCCACACCGCGATGCCGCCGGGCTTCCCGGACGCGCTTCGGGCGACCGCCAAACGGTTCGTCAAGGAGTACGGCAGTCAGCTGCGGCAGTTCGATGAGCAGCACGAGGTTGCGCCGGGCGTCGTCGTTCGTCGCACCGGCGGTCACACCCCCGGACACAGCGTGGTTCGCGTGGCGTCCGGCGGGGACGGGCTGACGTTCGCCGGCGACGCCGTGTTTGCCGTCGGGTTCGATCAACCCGACTGGCACAACGGTTTCGAACACGACCCCGAGGAGGCGGCGCGCGTTCGGGTCGGTCTGTTGCGAGAGATTGCCGCGAGCGGCGAGATGCTGGTGGCAACCCACATGCCGTTCCCGTCCGTCGGCCATGTGGCGGTCGCCGGCGACGCCTTCCGCTGGGTGCCGGTCTTCTGGGACTACTGATCGCTCGCTGATCCAACGTGAGACCAGGGCGCGCATTCATGGCGGGCCCTGGTTTCGATGCGGCGAAGCGAGCCAGCGCGGCGCGCCGCCGATATCAGATCCGATCGTTGATCAGGACGCCGGACAGCGACGGATCGTTCGCAGTGGTCGTATCGCCTGCTTTCGTCGCGCTATAGGTCGAGTCCGCAAGCGAGCTTTTCAGCTGCTGGAGAAACTGTTGCAGCAGCTCCGCCGTCGAATTGCCGCTTGACGAGTCGTCCGTGCCGTTGACCGAGGGAGGCTCGCCGGATGGCGGTGGCCCGTCCGGCGGCGGTCCACCCGCTCCGTGCGGTCCATGCGAGAGCGCCGCCTTGAAAACTCCCTGCAGCTCGGTGGCCTGCGCGTCCGTCAGCTTGCCGGCCGACACTTGCTGCTGGATGAGGCCATTAATCTTCGACTCGAAGGCGTCGGGCGAAGATGTCCCGCCGCCGGATTGATCGCTTGCGCCGGTTGACTGCAACGTGGAGCCGATGCTGCTGAGCGCGGCCGACAGCGCCGACTGATCCGACGCATCGATCGCGCCGGAACCGACTTCCGTTTGCAGTTCGTCTTGCAGCAGTTGCAACGGTGATGAGCGGTGGTGATGGGAGGAGAGCGCAGAAATCGAGGTCATGGTGGCTTTCCGTGCTTTTGGCGGACCCGAGGTGACGTTGCCCCGAGTCCCATCCAGTCCTGAGTTCGCCCTGGCGGTTGGATTTGCCCGGTTGCGCGGTGGTAGGAACGGGAGCTGGCGCGGAGCATTTGGCAGGGCGCCGCTCCGGTTGCTCGATATTGCCAATCGGCAATTAGTAATATCCAGAAACAAAAATCCGACCAGCCGATCATCAGCCGGGGCTGGAGCTACCCGGAGAAAGGGATGACTGCCGGATTGTGCGCGAACGCCCTGGAAGCGATTACGCCGAGCGCTTCACCACGTCGCGATCTACCGGCGCAACATCGAGCCGCCCTAGCATCGCCCTCGCCCGCTCGGCGCAGTGCTCGATCAGCCAGCGTTCGAACGCGACCGGCGGCAGCGCGGGCGCGTAGAGGAAGCCCTGGACGACGTCGCAGCCGAGCTCGGCCAGCGTCGTGCGCTGGCTCGCGAAAGCTGCGAAGGCAATCCGATGCGTTCGGAACCTATTCGGACGCGCTTGTGGGCTTGAGCTTGTGCAACCGGCCGGCGACCGCCCGCACCTTGCGGGGAGCGGCCTGCCAGACCGAGAGCGCCGACAGTCCGCTCACGACCATGGCGATGGCGAAGGCGAGCGTGTAGTCGCCGGTGCGATCATAGAGGAAACCCGTGAGCCAGGGACCCGCCGCGCCACCGGCCAGGGCCGCCAGCATGATCGTTCCAAAAATGCTGCCCTGGTGCCTGCCCTGGAAGATCTCGAACACCACCGCGCCCATGATCGAGGTGAGGCCGTAGCCGAGCGCGCCTTGCGCGAACACCATGATATAGACCAGCCACAGCGACGGCTGGAATTTCAGCGCCATCAGCGCCGCGAAGCAGATCGCAAAGCCCGCGCAGCTGATCGCCCACACCCATTCCCGTCCGATCCGGTCGGAGACGTGGCCGAGCAGGATCTGGCCGGGAATGCCGAGCAGGCTGACGATGCCGAGCGCCCACACCGCGACACCGGGGCTGAAGCCGATGTCGAGCAGGAATTTGGTCTGGTGCACCTGCACCGCGTACCAGATGTACAGGCCGCTGAAATAGCCGAGCGCGATCCACCAGAAGCGCGCGGTCGCAACCGCGCGCTTGAGCGTCCAGTCGGTGCCGACCCAGACGGGATCGACGATGTTGGAGACCGGTGTCGCCGCGCCCGCCGCCGGCGTGGCATCGCCGTCCGGCTGAAGGCCGATGTCTTCGGGCCGCTTGTGCAGGAACAGATTGATCGGCGCCAGCACGACGAGGATGAGCAGCCCCATCGCGGTACAGGCGGTGCGCCAGCCGGTCTCTTCGATCATGTGCTGCACCCAGGGCAGCAGCGTCACCGAGCCGATGCCGACGCCGGCAAAGGCAATCCCGATGGCGAAGCCGCGATTGCGGATGAACCAGTTCGGCAGGAACAGCGACTGGCCGGAATAGCCGAGACACACCGAGCCGGCGCCGACCATGACGCCGATGGTCACGTAGAGATGCCAGGGCGCGCTGGTGAGTGGCGCGAGCAGCAGCCCGCCGCCCATCAGCACGACACCGAGCTCCATCACCGCGCGCGGGCCGGCGCGATCCATCAGGCGGCCGATCAACGGGCTGACGATGCCCGACACGACGAAGCCGAAGGAGAACGCACCGGCAGTGACGCCGCGTTCCCAGCCGAATTCGGAGATGATGGGAGGAAAGAACAGCGAAAACGCGGTGCGCGCGTTGACGCCGATCGCCATGGTCACGAAGGTCACCGCGACCACGACCCAGCCGTAGAAGAACGGAAGCCGCATGGTGTGCTTATTTCATCCCTAGATAGTGCTACCGACCATCCGGGGCCGTCCGGGTCAAGCGATTTTCGCGGATGTATTTCTTGGCGGGGCGCAGAAGCTGCCACATCGCCATGGCGGGGCTTGTATCGGCCATCCACGTCTTCGCTACGTGGAACAAAGAACGTGGATGCCCGGGCCTTCGCCTCGCCGAAGCGGCTTCGGCCGCGCAGGCGGGACAAGCCCCGGCATGACGACCTCTCGTATATGTTCAAATGTTGCCGGGCGCGCGCTCAGGCTGCGTCGCGCTGCGAAGGCTGAGCGGTCTCGTCGAATGCGATCTGGTCGACTGGCTGCGGGCGTCCGAACAGATAACCTTGCGCGAAATTGACGCCGAGCACCGTCAGCCGCTCGAACTCCTCAGCTGTCTCGACGCCTTCGGCGGTGACCGACATATCGAGGCCGCGCGCGAGCGTCACGATCGAGGCGATGATCGCGGAGCTGCGCGGCTGATGCGTGAGGTTGCGGATAAAGGACTTGTCGATCTTGATCTTGTCGAACGGGAACGCGGTCAGATAGCTCAGCGAGGAATAGCCGGTGCCGAAATCGTCGAGCGCCAGCTCGATGCCGATGTGCTTCAGCCGCTCCATGAAGGCAAGGTTCTCGACGCCGCGCTCCAGCAGCACGGATTCGGTGATCTCGATCTCCAGCCGCTGCGGCGCCAGGCCGGAATCCGCCAGCGCCGCGCAGATCGTCTCGAACAGCTCGGCTTCCTTGAACTGGATCGGCGACAGGTTCACGGCAACCATGAGATCGCATGGCCAGGCCGCGGCGTCCGCACAGGCGCGCCGCAGCACGAATTCGCCGAGCGGCACGATCAGCCCGGTTTCCTCGGCGAGTGCGATGAACTGGTCCGGCGGGATCAGGCCGCGGCTCGGATGCCGCCACCGCACCAGCGCCTCGAAGCCGCGACGGCCACCACCGGCGACGTCGACAAAGGGCTGATAGTGCACCTCGAGCTGGCACTGCGCGATGGCATCGCGCAAATCGCCTTCCAGGGTATTGCGGGCCTCGAGCTCGGCCGACATCGCCTCGTCGTAGATGGTGAAGCAGTTGCGGCCGGCCGATTTCGAGCGGTAGAGCGCGAGATCCGCCTTCTTCAGCAGCTGCTCCTGGTCGCTGCCGTGGTCCGGTGCGATCGCGATGCCGATGCTGGTGCCGATCTCGACGCGGTGGCCGGGCAGCAGGAACGGTTCGGCGACCAGCTTCGCGATCCGCGCGGCGAGCTCGGTCGCGCAGGCCCGCTGATCGTCGCAAGCCTCCTGGATGATCGCGAACTCGTCGCCGCCGAGCCGCGCCAGCACGTCGGTGGCGCGCAGCGCAGATCTCAGCCGCAGCGCCACCTGGCGCAGCAGCGCATCGCCCGCACCGTGGCCGAGCGAGTCGTTGACGTTCTTGAAGCGGTCGAGATCGAGCATCAGGATCGCGAACGGCAGGCCCCGCACGCTCAACTGGCTGTTCATCAGGTCGAGCCGGGTCAGGAAGAAGGCGCGGTTCGGCAGCCCGGTCAGGATGTCGGTCTGGGCGAGCTCCAGCACTCGCCGGTTCGCCAGCGACAGCCGCCGCGAGTTGCGGCTTGCGAGCATGAGATAGGTTGCGAGCGACAGCGTCAGCAGCATGCCGACGACGATGACGGCAACCGCGCGGTCGTAGGCCGTCTCCAGCGAACCGCCGGCCGTCGGCATGGCGCGCACCTGCCAGTCGGTATCCCCGATCTTGAGGCTGCCCGACCAGTGCAGCGCCCGGGCGACGTCCCGCATCGACTGCGGCGACGTGGCGGTCGACGAATAATCCGGCAGGGTCTGCTCCAGGCTGACGATCTGTCCCGTGAAGGGCGGATAGACGTTCACGCTGACCGCGGGGCTTGCTCCCGTCGTCACGCGAATGGACCGGATCAGCAGCGGCAGGTCGAAGACGCCGACGACGAAGCCCGCCAGATTGCGGCGCCGGTCCACCACCGCCTCGCGGGAGGTTCCCTTGGCGTAGACGGGAATGGCCACGAGCACGTCGGGCTGCCGGCCACCCTCCTTCGGCTCGTAGAGGCGTGTGCGAATGGAGGCGACGCGATCGTTGTCGCGCGCGCGCTCGAGGATTGCGCGGCGCTCCGGAACGGTCGCGTAATCCATGCCGTAGACCGGCGACGTCTTCGGCTGGGTCGAGTAGAACACCGGGAAATATTCGTCGGCCTGCGGCGCGGTCGCGAAGGTCTCGCCCTGGAGCGACTTGATGCGATAGCCGGACACGCCGTCCGCGACGGCGGCGGCCTCGTATTCGGCGCGCTCCTTGCGGTTGACGCGCGGCAGCCAGGCGATGCGCAGCATGCCGGGATGACGTTCGAACAGCCGGGAGCTGAAGGTCTCGAATTCGCTGCGGGTGATTTCCTCGTTGGTCGATTCGAACAGCGTACGTAGCGCGACGAGCCTTGAGATGTACTCGCTCATGCCGTTCTGCATGACGATGGCTTCGGTTTCGGCGGCGTTCTCGAACTCGATCCTGTTGACGCGGTCTTCCCATCGCGCCACGGCGGCGGCGCCGACGAGCGAGAACAGAAGACCGACACCGATTGCGACGAGCGCGGGGCGATAGAGTCCGAGCAGCGGCGCGGCAAGCCACCACCCCGTCCTACGTTCCCGATCCTGATTGTTCTGCCCCCGACCGCCCATCTTGATCCCGCAAATCCCCCTCGGCGCGGCAACCCACTTCTGGTTGAGCTGCCGGAACCGCTATCGGACAAGGATCGGGGTTAAGAACCGCACAATTTGAGAACCGGGTCGTCGCAGATTGCGCGGCTTAGTTAACGATTGGCCTGCAAGCAGGGCCCATTGTGCGAGTAATTTGCCGCTTTTCCCCGGAGTCTTACGGAGCACCGTTACATCAGCGGTTAGCGAGCTGTTCAGGACGACGGGACTATCGTTTCCGGCAGGTATTCCCTCATCCGGCAAGCATCCTCATGACACGATCGCGATCAGCGGCCTGCGTCGCATTGGCCGTCGCGCTACTCGCCGCCGCCAATCCTGCAGCGAAAGGCGACGAGGTCGGCGTCAGCGACGATGCGATCCTGTTCGGCCAGGCCGCCGCGCTCGAAGGCCCCTCCTCCGCGCTCGGACAGCGGATGCGGCAAGGCATCGTCGCGGCATTCACCGAGATCAACGAAAAGGGCGGCGTCCACGGCCGCAGGCTCCAGCTCATCAGCCGCGACGACGGCTACGATCCCGACCGCTCGGTGGCGCAGACGCTGCGGCTGATCGAGGACGACAAGGTGTTCGCGCTGATCGGCGCGGTGGGCACGCCGACCGCGATGGCGACGATACCGATCACCAGTACCAGGAACATTCCCTTCATCGGACCGTTCAGCGGCGCCGAATTCCTGCGCGACCTCGAGCTTGCGAACGTCGTCAACATCCGCGCGAGCTATGGCGCTGAGGCGGAAGCCTGGGTCAAGCACCTCACCGAGGATCGCCACTTCACCCGCATCGGCATCTTTTACCAGGACGATTCCTTCGGCCGCGACGGTCTCGCCGGCGTGAAGCGCGCGCTCGCCAGGCGCGGCCTCGAGCTCGCCGCCGAAGGCACCTTCGAGCGCAACACCCGCGCGGTCGGCTCGGCCTGGCGCATGATCAAGCGCGCCGAGCCCGAAGCCATCGTCATGGTCGGGACCTACGGCCCCTGCGCGGAGTTCATCAAGCTCGCGCATCGCAGCGGCTTCCATCCGACCTTCGTCAACATCTCCTTCGTCGGCGCCAATGCGCTCGCCCGAGAGCTCGGCCCCGACGGCGAAGGCGTCATCGTCTCGCAGGTCGTGCCGTTTCCCTGGGATCGCTCGCAAAAGCTCGTCGCCGACTACCAGGCGGCGCAGAGGGCGTTCGACCCGACGCTGACACCGGACTTCGTGTCGCTCGAAGGCTATCTCTCCGGCCGCCTCGCGGCCGCGGCGCTGGAGAAGGCCGGGCCGCAGCCGACCCGCGCGAGCCTGTTGCGCGCCATCAACGACGTCGGCCGCTTTGACATCAGCGGCAGCATCGTCACCGTCGGCGCGCGCATGACCGACGCGCCGCCGAAGGTGTTTTTGACCGTGATCCAGAAGGACGGAACGTTCCGGGCGGTCGATAGGCTTTAGGGCCGCCGCCTCCAGCGGTCGGCGTTGACGGCGCCTTGCGGGACCTCGCCTTTGACGATCGCCTCGACCTGCCGCACCGTTTCCAGCGACTGGTACTCGATCGCCTGCGGCGTCAGCCCGCCGACATGTGGCGTGGCGATAACGTTGGGAAGCCTCGCCAGCTCCGGGCTCGGCATCTGATCGGGCGCGCGGCCGACATCCATCGCCGCGCCGGCGATGCGGTTTTCGCGCAGCGCGCGTGCCAGAGCGGCCTCATCGACGAGATTGCCGCGCGAGAGATTGATGAACACGGCATGCTTCTGCATGCGCGCCAGCGCCGCCTCGCCGATCAAATTCTCGGTCTGCTCGTTGGCGATCGCGAGGCAGACGACGTAGTCGGACGCATCAAGAAGCTCCTCGAGACTGACCTGTCGGATCGCGCTGTCGCTGACATCAGCGAAGGGATCGGAGACCAGCACCTCCATGCGCATCACCTTGGCGATTTCGGCGAGATAGCGCCCGATGCTGCCATAGCCGATGATGCCGATCCGGCTGCCGGCGAGCTGGCGGCCCATCCGTGCCTCGACCTTACGGCCGGCCTGGTAATCCGCCGTCGCACGGGACACGCCGCGGGAGAGATCGACCATGAAGCCGAGCGCGAGCTCGGCCACCGCCTGCACGAAGCCGGGCCCGGCGCGGGTCACGAGCACGCCGGCGTTCGAGGCCGCTTCCACATCGACATTGCGAATGTCGACGGCGCAGCGGACGAAGGCACGCAGGCGCGGCAATTGCGCGAAGATCTCGCCGCGCCCTTCCGTCATGCGATCGGCGACGATGATGTCGGCGTCTTTGGCGGCGCGCACGAGGCCGGCGGCATCCAGCGTGTCGTCGCTCTCGTGCAGGATCACCTCGGCGGCTGCCCGCAGGCCGTTCAGGCTGCGGTCGCCGTAGTAATTGCGACGCATCTCCGGCGTATGGGCGAGCAACACTTTCAAGACAGGACTCCCTTAGTAGCCGAACGCCCGCGGCAGCGCGGTCGAGAGCCATGGCACGAAGGCGATGACGAGCAGGCAGAGGAACAACAAGCCGAGATAGCCCATGATCGGCTTCACCGTCTGCTCGATCGGCACATTGCCGATCAGGCAGGCGCCGTAGAGTCCAAGCCCGAGCGGCGGCGCGAACAGGCCGATGCCCATCGCGATGACCAGCACGACGCCGAAATGCAGGGGATCGACGCCGAGCTGCACAGCGACCGGCAGCAGCAGCGGCCCGAAGATGATGAGCGCGGCGGCGCCTTCCAGCACCGAGCCCATCACGATCAGCACCGCGATCGCGAGCAGGATGAACAGCCAGACGCCCGAGGTCTTGGACAATCCAAGCATGAAATCGCCGACCGCATGCGGCACCTGCTGCAAGGTCAGCGTGAACGCCAGCGACTGCGCCGCGGCGACGATGAACAGCACGAGCCCCGCGCGCGTCGCAGCCTGGACAAAACTGTGCGCGGCCGATTTGAAGCCGAGCTCGCGGAACACGAGACTGCCGACAACGAGCGCATAGGCGACGGCAAAGGCGGAGATTTCCGTGGCTGTGGCAAAGCCGCTCTTGAAGCCAAAGAAGATCATGAAGATCAGGCCGAACGAGGCGATCGCACCGCTCCAGAGGCCCGACACCGGCATCTGCGGCGCGACGTCCTCGGTATCCGCCGGCCGCTTGCCGAAGATGATCGAGACCGCGATCAGGACCAGCGCCATCAACGCCGCCGGCAACAGTCCCGCGACGAACAGGCCGCCGATCGACAGGTTCGCGACGAAACCCAGGATGATCAGGTTGATACAGGGCGGAATGGTTTCCGCCATTACCGCGGACGCGGCGAGCAGCGCCACCGCGCCGCCCGGATTCTGCTTCGAGCGGCGCGCCGCCGGGATCAGCACCGAGCCAACCGCCGCGACATCCGCCATCTTCGAGCCCGAGATGCCGGAGAATAGCACCATCGACGCCACCATCACGACGTTCAGGCCGCCGCGCATGCGGCCGACGCCGCGCTGTAGCAGCTCGATCAGCCGCACCGACATGCCGTTGGCTTCCATGAGGTAGCCGACGAGGATGAAGAAGGGAATCGCGAGCAGCACGAAATTGTCGATGCCGCGCGCCATCTGCTGGGCGAAAATCACGCCGGGCAGCGCGCCCTCGACCCAGATGAAGATCAGCGCGGCCAGCGCCAGCGCGAACCCGATCGGCAAGCCGCCGAACAGGGTTGCGAAGAAGCCGATAAACATCAGCGTGCCCGCCGACGGCACCGTGGACGGCGACAGATAATCCCAGGCGAGATAGAGGCCGCTGACGATGACGACCGCAACGAGACCCCTGACGATGTCGGGCAGCGGCCGCGCGCAGAGCTGGTCGATCGCGAACACCGTCATGAACAGCGCACCGACGCCCATCGGGTAGAAGGTCAATTCCAGCGGCAGGCCTGAGCCGGTGGTCTGGCCTGAAGTCAATGATCCCAGCTTGATCGCGTTGTAGGCGACATAGCCGGAGATCAGCACGACCAGAAGCGCGCTCCCGGCATCGACCAGCGTGCGCAGCCGCACCGGCAGCAGATCGCGGAAGAAGGACACGCCGACATTCTCGCCGCGCGCGAGCGCGCTCGCCGCGCCGAAGAAGGCCGAGCCGACCATCAGGCCGCGCGCGACGTCGTCGGACCATTCGACCGGCGCGTTGAAGCAGAAGCGCAGCAGCACCGACGCGCAGACGACCACGAGATCGGCGGCCAGGAGGATGGCCGCAATCGCGTCGCTGAGGCGAAGCAGCAGCGTAATGCTCCCGTGGCGGCCGCCCGAGAGGGGCACGGCGGCTGTCAACGCCATCTCAGACTTGGTCATCTCAAGCTTGCGTCGCGCGGATGATGTCGATGACGGCCTTGGACTCCGGCCGCGCCTTGATGAAATTCTCGTGCTGCGGAGCGACGCGCTTCTTGAAGGCTTCGCGGTCGCATTCGGCCACCGTCACGCCCTTCTCGGTCAAAGCCGTCAGCGCCTCCTTCTCGACCGCAAGCCCATGGGCGCGCGTGTCGGCCGCGGCCTTCTTGGCGGCATCGAGGAAACCCTCGCGCAGCTTCGGATCCATGCGGTTGTAGGTCACGTCGCTGAAGTAGATCGCGAGCGGCGAGAAATTGTGCTGCGTCAGTGCATAGAATTTTGCCGTCTCGAAGAACTTGCTGGCCAGGATCGTCGGCGGATCGTGCTCCAGCCCGTCGAGCACGCCGGCCTGCAACGCCGTGTAGATCTCGCCGAAAGCCAGCGGCGTCGCGGCGGCGCCCATCAGGCGGAGGCATTCCGTGATCACCGGATTCGGCAGCGTCCTGATCTTGAGGCCGGCGAGATCCTCCGGCGTCTTCACCGGCTTCTTCGCGAGCACACTGCGTGAGCCGAAATTATAGGCCCAGGCGATGATGCGGATATTGCCGCCCTTGAGCAGCGCGTCCTCGATCGGCTTGGCGGCGCCGGAATCGAACGCCTTGGTCTGCTGCGGGAAGCTCGAGAACAGAAAGCCGAGGTCGAAGGTGCCGACCAGCGGCACCAGATTGGCCGAGATCGACGAGCCCGACACCATGAGGTCGATGACGCCGAGCTTCACCGAATTGATGACGTCGATCTCCTGCCCGAGCTGGTTGTCCGGGAAGAAAGCGACCTCGACCTGCTCGCCGAGCCCGTTGCCCTTCAGGTTCTTGACCAGGTTGTCATAGTAGACGCGGCCGTTGGCGTATTTCGGATCGTTCGGCAGCGAGGAGGAGCATTTCAGCTTCAGCGTCGCCGCTTCGGCGCGACCGATGATGGCAGGAGTGAGAACGAGGCCGGCGGTGACCGCCGTCGACGACTTGATGAACGTGCGACGGCTCACGGGCACGATGGTCATGGCGCGGTCTCTCCCCGAATATTCTTGTTTACGGCCGAGATCGCTGCCACGGCCTGTTGCGCGGACTGTATGGCCAAAGCGACGGGGCAGGCAAGGGTTGCGGCCGGCCGCCGCAAAGCGGCGTGTTGCGAACATCGACGGCATCGGCGCGGTCAAAACAACCGTGTTTTTCAGGCATTCTCGATCAGATCGGCCTGCCGGCCGATGTGCGACAGGACGCTTCGCGCAGCAGCAGGGATCAATCCAATTGGTGCATGGATCAATGCGCAATTCACATGGATGCCGCCGGAGCGATACCCGGCGGCTCCGGCAGACGCCCTGCCCCATTTTGCCGCAGCTTGCAGCGTGACCCAGTGCACAGACAGACGCGTGGCTGCGACCTAGAAAAGGTGACATCATCGTGCGCATTGCCGATGGAGGTGACACCATGCGCCGTCCGGTCCTTCGCAATTTGTTTCTTGCATCCAGCCTTGTCGCGCTCGCGCAATTGATGACGCCGACGGACGCCGACGCCGAGGCGCGGCTCGCACTCGTGATCGGTCAATCGGCCTATCGAACCGTGCCGGCGCTGCCCAACGCCGCCAACGACGCCAAGGGCATGACGGAGCTGCTCGGCAATGCCGGCTTCACCGTCACCACGGCGGCCAATTTGGCGCAGAACGAGATGCGCGCTGCGATCTCCGATTTCGCCGGCAAGGTCAGCGCCAGCGGCGCCGACACCGTCGCACTGGTGTTCTATGCCGGCCACGGTCTCCAGATCGACGGCGAGAACTATCTGGTGCCGGTCGATCTCGATCCCAAGCGCGAGGCCGATATTCCGCTCCAGGGCGTGCGGCTGAACGATCTGCTCAACACGCTCGGCGCGCTGCCGACGCGGGCACGCATCTTCATGCTCGATGCCTGCCGCAACAATCCCTTCCCCGCGCTCAGCGGCGCCGGCCACGGGCTCGCGATCGTCGACACCAAGGCCGGCGCGCCCGGCTCCTTCATCTCCTATTCGACCTCGCCCGGCGCGGAAGCCGAGGACGGCAGCGGCATCGACAGCCCCTACACCACCGCAGCGCTGAGTGTTGCCAATCAGCCGAACCTGCCGATCGAGGAAGTGTTCAAGCGCATCCGCATCGCCGTGGCGCAATCGACCGACGGGCGGCAGATCCCGTGGGAAAGCTCGTCGCTGACGACCGACTTCAAGTTCTTCGGCGGCGAGAGCAGCGGCGGACAGCCTGCTCTCCCGGGCGCATCCGCCATGGCACTCGCCAGCGGCACGCGCAGCGTCGCGGACTGGCGCAAGGATTTGCAGGGCAAGGAGCCGAAGGCTGCCTATGAGCTGGTGATCGCCGACGACACTGTCGAGGCGTATCAGGCCTATGTCGAGCTCTACGCACAGGCCTCCTACACGCCGCGCCTGCGCACGATCCTGGAGCGCCGGCGCCAGATGCTGGCCTGGGAGCGGGCCACCGCGATCAACACCCGCGCTTCGTTCGAGGCCTATCTGGCCAACTGGGACAACAGCGATCTCGCCGCAACGGCGCGCCGGCTGCTGCTCCGCGTGCAGAACCGCAACTATGCCTTGCCCGTCACGGCCGCTGCGGCCCCTGCTCCGGTCGCCGTCGCAATGGCCCCGACCTGCCCGTGCTCGGCGCCGTCGACACCGGCAACGCCGGTCAATCCGGCGGTGGCGCCCGTCATCAAGAAACGCGTCGACGACACGCCGCCAAAGCGAAAGGTGGTGGAGACGCCGCCGAAGCAACGCCGGCCGCCTCCCGACGAAGTGGTCTACGAGCGCGCGCCGCCCCCTGGCCCGCCACCTGAAGCCGTGGGCGTCGGAATCGGTGTCGGGATTGGTCTCGGCATGGGCATGGGCGGCCGTGGCGGAGGCGGCTACGGACGCGGCGACTACAACCGCGGCAGGTATTGAGACCGCTCGCGCAATGCGGAGGACAAATGTGCCCTCCGTCATTGCGAGGAGCCCTTGCGACGAAGCAATCCAGACTCCCTCCGCGGTGGGATTCTGGATTGCTTCGCTTCGCTCGCAATGACGATGGAGAGGCTGACCACCAACGACTCTTCCCCCTTCCGGAAATGCTGTAGTCTGAGCGACGCCAGCCTTTCCGGGGATTCCATATCGATGCCGCACGACGCGCCCGCCAAGAACTCATGGCCGCTGTTCCGGTCGCTCGCGTCCTATTCCCTGCCCGGCGATCTCATGGCGGGGCTGACGCTGGCGGCGATTGCGATCCCCGAGCAGATGGCCACGGCGCGGCTCGGCGGTTTTGCGCCGCAGATCGGCTTCTTTGCGTTCATCGCGGGCTCGCTCGGTTTCGCGCTGCTCGGCGGCAACCGCTTCCTGTCCTGCGGCGCGGATTCCACGATCACCCCAATCTTCGCCGGCGGACTTGCCGCGCTCGCTGCCACCGGCTCGCCCGAGTATCAGGGGCTTGCCATCGCCCTGGCGCTGATGGTCGGCGCGATGATGCTGGCCGGCGGCGCTTTCCGCCTCGGCGGCATCGCCAACCTGTTGTCCGTGCCGGTGATGGTCGGCTTCCTCGCCGGCATCTCCGTCCACATCATCGTCTCGCAACTGCCGGGCGTGCTCGGGATTCCATCACCAAGCGGGCCGACGCTCGACCGCATCGGCGTGCTCGCGACCGAACTCGGCCGCACCAACCCCTTCACGCTCTGCATCGGTCTCGGTGTGCTCGCCGTGGTCTTCATCTCCGAAAAGATCAGCGCGAAAATTCCGGGTGCGCTGATCGGGCTCGTCGCCGCGACATTGGCCGTGATCGGCCTCGGCCTCGAAAGCAAGGGCGTCAGCGTCGTCGGCGCGGTGCCGGGCACGCTGCCGCGACCGACCTTGCCCGACCTTGCGCCGGAGCTGTGGGTGCGCCTGGTGCCGCTCGCCTTCGTCATCACCGTCGTGGTGATGGTGCAGACCGCCGCGACGACGCGGTCGTTCCCGTCCGATCCCGACAAGCCCGCCGATGTCGACCGCGACTTCCTCGGTGCGGGCGCCGGCAGCGTGCTGTCCGGCCTGTTCGGCGCGTTTCCGGTCGATGCCAGCCCGCCGCGAACCGGGATCGTTGCCGAGACCGGCGGACAATCGCAGCTCGCGGGCCTTGCGGCCGGGGCAATCGTGCTGGCGCTGCTCGCGTTCGGAACGGGGCTGCTGCAGCATGTTCCGGACGCCGCGCTCGGCGGCATCCTGCTGTTCGTGGCGCTGCGGATCATTCGGGTGAAGCAGATCGCCACGATCTACCGGCAATCGTTCAGCGAGTTCCTGCTGATCGTCGCCACTGCCGCGCTGATCATCGTGCTGCCGATCGAGCAGGGCGCCTTCCTCGGCATCGTGCTGTCGCTGCTGCACGGCATCTGGAGCACGACGCGCGCCAAGCTGGTCGAGTTCGAGCGCGTGCCGGGCACCACGATCTGGTGGCCGGCGCATCCGCACATCACCGGCGAGCGCATCGCCGGCGTCGCCGTGATCGGGCTCCAGGCGCCGCTCTCCTTCCTCAACGCGCCGGGTTTTCGCAGCGACGTGGCGAAAGTGCTCGGCACGTCGGCGCCGCAGCTGCTGGTGCTGGAGGCAAGCGGCATGGTCGAGATCGACTTCACCGCCGCGCAGATCCTGCTCGACGTCTTCAAGGCGTGCAGCGAACAGGGCGTCACGGTCGCGCTGGCGCGGCTGGAATCGGTGCGCGCGCAGAACGCGTTCGAACGTTTCAGACTGTTCGACGCCCTGCCCCGCGAGCACGTCTTCCACAGCGTCGACGAGGCCGTGCGCAAGCTGGCGAAATAACCACCGCCTTCACTCGGTCCGCCGCCCCAAAGGGGGCGATACTTTTGGTCGCCGGCCATTTTGGGGAGCGAGACCATGGCCGCCGCGTCAAAGCTAGCACTTGATTTCCTGCTGCGACGGGCGACAATGACGTCGCGTCAGCTTCCGGTATCGAACTTCATATAAGACGGGGAAAACCCGCTTGGCCACGGCTATACCGTCGCTGCGCGGGAGGGATCGTTATGACGGTGGGGTTCGAGCGCTCGCTGCAGCGCCGACATGATTCAGGCCGCCGGTCTTATCGCAGTAGGCTTGCGAACGATGCAATCGCGCCGCTGCTCCGCGAGCAATTCAACCTGTTTCGCGGCGCACTCGCCGCCGCAGTGCCGCAAAAGTGGCACCACCACATGATCATCGAGCCAACGTATTGCGCAGGCGACGCCGTGCGCATGCGTCGAACCACGGAGACGCAATAGACTGAAAGGGACTCCAAGCCGGCGCAAGACTGGCCGCAGGGGCATCAGGTCGGACACATCGAGGGAGGGATGCATGACGACAGTAACCCGACGTAGCGTCCTCAAGGGCGGTACCGCGCTTGCGGGCGGCATGGCCGGCATTCTGGCGACTGGCAGGGCGCCCGCCTATGCGCAAGCCGCCACGGTGCACTGGCTGCGCTGGACCGACTTCGTTCCGGCATCAGATCAGCTGCTGCGCACCGAAATCGCCAAGGAGTGCGAGAAGTCGCTCGGCATAAAGCTCAATATCGAGACCATCAACGCCAACGATATCCAGGCCCGCGTCACCTCGGCGATCCAGTCGGGGTCCGGCCCCGACGTCGTCTGCGTCCTCAACAATTGGGGGCAACTTTACGGCGAAAGCGTCGTAGACGTCAGCGACATCGCGGAAGCGCTCGGCAAGAGCCAGGGCGGCTTCTACGAAACGTCCCGCGCCGTCGCCAATGACGGCAAGAAATGGATTGGAGTGCCGTGGAGCATCGTCGGCCTGCAGATCGCGTACCGAAAGTCCTGGTTTGCCGAGATCGGCTACACCGACGGAAAATTTCCCCAGACGTGGGAAGAGTATCGCGAGGCCGGCAAGAAGCTGAAGGCAAAGGGACGGCCCATCGGCCAAACGCTGGGCCACACCTTCGGCGATGCCCCCGCCTTCGCCTACCCCTACCTGTGGTCCTGGGGCGGCAAGGAGGTCGAAGCAGACGGCAAGACGATTGCGCTGAATAGCCCGGCAACCGTCGAGTCGGTTAAATTCATGGCGGCCTTCTGGAAGGACGCCCTCGATGAAGGCGGGCTCGCCTGGGACGATTCCAACAACAACCGCGCTTTTCTGTCCGGGACATGCAGCGCCACGCTCAATGGCGCCTCGATCTACATCGAGACTCTGCGCAAACCGGATACCTACAAGACGGAGACCGGCGCGCCGCTGAAGGACGACATCCTGCATGCCGCGCTGCCCAAGGGCCCCGGCGGACAGTTCAGCTATCACGTCCCGTTCTCGAACCTCCTGATGGGTTATTCCAAGAACCAGGATGCGGCGAAGAAATTCCTTGGCTGGATTCACTCCAAGGACGTCTACGACAAGTGGTTCGTCTCCCAGAAGGGCTTCTCGGTCGGCCCGACCACGGATTGGGAAAAGCACAAGCTGTGGGGCGACGACCCGATCATGCTGCCCTACAAGCAAGCCGCCCGCACAGGGCGCTTCGCTGGCTACGAGGGACCGTCAACGCGCAGGGCAGCCGAAGTCGTAACCAAGTACGTCATCGTTGATATGTACGCAAAGGCCGTCCAAGGCATGCCCCCCGAGGATGCCGTGAAGTGGGCGGAAGCTGAGCTCAGGAAGGTCTACGTCTGAGGTTAAGCCGTCCCTCCCCATTTTTCCTGGGGCAAGGAATTCGGCCGACGAGGATCGAACATGGCGATTAGCGCGGTTTCCGACACCACGCTCCGCGAGGCGCCCCCTCCCCGGCGACAGCGTTTGCTCGAGGACGAGCGCTGGCTGGCGTTCGTGCTGTTGGTGCCGACCATCGTGCTGCTCGGCATGTTTATCGCCTATCCCTTCATGCGAGGGATATTGCTGTCGGTCACCAGCTCGCGCGTCGGTATTCCCGGCGACTTCGTCGGCCTCGCCAACTTCTACAAGATCTTCAATGACGGGATCTTTCGCACCGCCGTTTACAATACCTTCCTCTATACGGGCGTGACCACCGTCTTCAAGCTGGGACTCGGGCTGTGGCTGGCCATGCTGCTCAACCGTAATTTCCGCGGCAAGGCTTTTACCCGTGCCTTCATCCTGCTGCCATTCATTATTCCGACCGTGCTCTCGACTTTCGCCTGGAAGTGGATGTTCGACCCGACGTTCAGCGTTCTCAATTGGCTCCTCTACCATCTCGGCTTGATCACCGGGCGGATCAATTGGCTGGGCGATCCGGACCTCGCGATGATCTCGATTATCATCGTCAACATCTGGCGCGGGGTGCCGTTCTTCGCCATCAGCTTGCTCGCCGGCCTGCAGACCATCAGTCCCGAACTGAACGAGGCCGCCGCCATCGACGGCGCCAAGCCGTGGCAGCGGTTCTGGCACATCACCTGGCCGCTGCTGTTGCCCGTGACCATGGTCGTGATGCTGTTCTCGGTGATTCAGACGTTCGCCGATTTCCAGATTGTCTATGTGATGACGGGCGGCGGGCCGGCCAACGCAACGCACCTGTTCGCCACCTACGCCTATCAGATCGGCGTCGGCACAGGCCTCCTAAGCGAGGGCGCCGCCATCTCGCTCGCCATGTTTCCGGTCCTGTTTCTGGTCGTCGTCATGCAGCTTCTCTACATCCGCCGCGTGGAGGTTCGCTGAGCCATGATCGAAGGCGCAAGGTGGCGAAAGTGGGTGTTCTTCTACGTCCCCATGACGTTGTTCCTGCTTTTCCTGCTGTTCCCGTTTTACTGGATGGTGATCACTTCGGTGCGGCCGGACGGCGAGCTTTACCGACCCTGGAATTCGAGCAACTACAATCCGTTCTGGACCTGGAAACCGACCTGGGACCATGTCAGGTACCTGTTCGAGGAGACGCTGTTCGCATCGTGGCTGTGGAACACGACGTTCATCGCGCTCGCATCAACCGCCATCTCGCTCGTGTGCGGTGTGTTCGCCGGCTATGCTCTGTCGCGGCTGAACTTTCCATTTGCCGGCAGCCTGGGCACCGCCATCTTCATTACCTATCTGGTGCCTCAGACGCTGCTGTTCATTCCGCTGGCAGAGATCATACGCAACTATCGGCTGGGTGACACGCCTTGGTCATTGATCCTGACCTATCCAACTTTTCTTATTCCATTCTGCACCTGGATCATGATGGGCTACTTCAAGGCGGTACCCAAGGAGCTCGAGGAATGCGCGCGCATTGACGGCGCCTCGCGCTGGCAAGCGATGCTCTACATCGTCATCCCGGTGGCGATCCCGGGCATCCTCTCGGCCGGCATCTTTGCTTTCACGCTATCCTGGAACGAGTTCATCTATGCGCTCGTCTTCCTGTCCTCGCCAGAGCAGAAGACTGTGCCGGTCGGCGTCACATCGGAGCTGATCCGCGGCGATGTATTCTACTGGGGGCCGCTGATGGCTGGGGCCCTGCTTGGATCGATACCAGTCGCTATCGCATATTCGTTTTTCGTCGAGCACTACGTCGCGGGACTGACCGGATCGGTGAAGGGCTGACAGCACCACGGTCAAGGGAATTCGAAAGCGCGCATGCAGACTGCGCATAGACCCTTGGGAGGCAGGTGGAAGCGAATGGGCCAGGTCGTCCTCAAGGGGATCAACAAGTTCTTTGACAACGTGCACGCTGTCAAAGACGTCAATCTTCAGATCCGCGACAAAGAGTTCATGGTGTTCGTCGGCCCTTCTGGCTGTGGCAAGACGACGACGCTCAGGATGATCGCCGGGCTCGAAGCGATCAGTTCCGGCGATATCTCCATCGACGGCAACGTGGTCAATGAATTGGCGCCCATGGACCGCGACATCGCCATGGTGTTCCAGAATTATGCCTTGTACCCGCATATGACCGTGTACGACAACATGGCGTTCGGCCTGAAGATGCGCAAATTCGAGAAACCCGAGATTGACAAGCGCGTGGTGGAGGCAGCTGACGTCCTCGGCATTGGTGAATTGCTAACGCGCAGGCCACGCCAGCTCTCAGGCGGTCAGCGCCAGCGCGTGGCGTTAGGCCGTGCTATCGTGCGCCACCCCCGCGTGTTCCTGTTCGACGAGCCGCTGTCGAACCTCGATGCCAAGCTGCGGGTGCAGATGCGCGTTGAGCTGAAAAAGCTACATCTGCGTCTCGGCACCACAGCCATTTACGTTACTCACGATCAGGTCGAGGCCATGACGCTGGGTGACCGGGTCGTCGTCATGAGAGACGGCGTGGTGCAGCAAGTGGGGGAGCCGCTCGAACTCTACAATCATCCCTCCAACAAGTTCGTCGCCGGCTTCATAGGCTCCCCAGCCATGAATTTCGCGGCCGTTACGGTGACCGAGGCGAACGGATCGCTGATTGCCGAGAACTCCGGCCTGCGCATCAAGCTGCCGGACGAGACCGCGCAGCGGCTGCGCGGCCGTATCGGGCGCAAGGTCATGCTCGGCGTGCGGCCGGAGGACCTCACCGTGGCGGGTAGCACTGATGTCGGCCACCCATGCTTCGATGCTGTGATTGAGGTGGTCGAGCAACTCGGCTCGGAAATCCTGCTCGATATGAAGGTCGGCGAGAGTATCATGGTGGCGAGCGTCGAGCCGACCGCGAGGGTGAGGGTGGGCGACAAGCTGCGCGTTGCCATGCGGCCTTCCAGGCTTCATGTTTTCGACGCGCAGACCGAGGCGGCCATCTGACGCCGGCAGAGGATCAATTCCACCGGTGAGCGGGAATTCGCCTTCTTGTCACCAGCTTCGATGACGCCCGGAGAGCGCGATGGCACTTGGCTCGTTGCCGGGCATACCGGATTTACGAGTACACGCCCCTTCTGTAATGGGCCCGATGATGTCAAGCCTCCCGAGTGAACGTCACGCCGCCGAGCTCATGCTTCTGTCCGTGGTCGACGCCTGGCCGCCACATCATGCTGTCAGAGGGAGCGGTGAGCCTATCTAGATACGCGTGGTTCGTCAGACGACGGCCACTGGGCGTGTAACGGCTTCACCGGATCCACCGTCCCGGCGACGGGACTTCGGGCATTGGGCTTCAGTTCAGCCCGGTTGCGTTCTTAATTTCCTCCGCCTGTTCTATGCCGCTATCGGCCCCGCTTCAGCCCATCGGTAAGTTGTGCCGTCGACCCAGATCCGATGCAAGATCACTGCGAGCTTACGTGCCAGGGCGACTTTTGCGCGCTTCGAGCCTCGCCGTTTGGCGACGTCCATCCCCCAGCGCTTGAGTTTCGAGAACCGTGTGATACGCGATAGCAGAACGTTGGCGGCTTCATACAAGACCGTCCGCACCGTCTCATCGCCGGCCAGCGTGATTCCGCCCGTGACGTCCTTTTCTCCCGATTGATATTTCTTTGGTGTGAGCCCGAACAGCGCGCCTGCTGCCTTTGACTTTGCAATGCGCTTAGGATCATCAATCGCCGATTTGTAGGTAATAGCCACTAGGGGACCAACGCCTGGCACTGTCATCAGCCGGCGACAGACCGCATCGTCACGCACAGCTGCCAGCACAGCCTTGTGTAGCCTTCCGTATTCTGCCTTCAGGGTCGATCGCGCCGAAAGCATCGCATCGGCAATGCGCTCCAATGTCGCCTGGCCCGCAACCAGCTCTCGAATCCGCGCTTCGAAATTCCTTCGCGTCACCGGACCAACCTTCAGACCGAAGCCGCGCAAAATCCCTCGGATACTTAGTTCTACATCGATGAGCCGCCCGAGAAGCTGTTTGCGTGCGATCAGGAGTGCCCGGATCTCTTGCGCGTCAACCGACTTTACGTGTACCGATCGATACCACCCCATCCGGATCAACTGGGCGATCCCGCGGGCATCCTTCCGATCCGTCTTAACCGTCATTGCAGACAACGCGGCCTTCACGTGCCGCGTTTCCAGCAGAACTGTTTCGAATCCTGCACCTCTCAGGCCCGCATGCAGCCATTGCGACAGCGGCCCAGCCTCCAGCCCGATCCGCTTCACTGCAAAGCCGAGCGCCTCAAAAAGCTCAACTAAGGCGCCGGGCTCGCTTGCGACCTTTGCTTCCCTCAGGATCTTACCCTGGGCGTCCACAACACACACGCTCGACAGTTCCAATGACACGTCGATTCCGGCATAATTGTCCACGGCTGTCCTCCGTCTCCAGATGCTTGGGGCCGACTCAAATCGTGACCCCGTTTCATCATCTATCGGGGGACAGCCACCATCATGACCCCTTGCTCGGAGCCGGGCCCATTACCGCATCTAGGCCAGCGCAGGGTGATCCCGCTGCACCGCCTCGCGGATCCAGCTGGCATGGATCGCGCGAAACAGGATCTGCGCGGTCTTGAGATCGTCCGCCTTCATGCAGAGATCGACGATGCGATGGACCGCGGCGTCGCGCATCAATCCATCCGAGATCTTCATCGCGATTTCCATCGCCACCTTGGCCGCGCGCTCGTACCGCCCGCTTTCGCGCTTGTCGTTGCGCGCCGAACCGGCCGCGCTCGCGGCTGCGGCGTCACAGATCGCGCGGATGCGCTCGGCGGCCTCGATGTCGCCGAGCGGTGCTTCGATCGTCTCGTGCCAGATGTCCGCCGGCTTCTGCTTCGCGAACCACTTCATCGCCCCGTCACCAATGGTCCTCCAGCCGCCGTAGTTCCGCGCTCCCGCCTCGCCCAGCATAGAGAGGCCCATCGAGATCGGCGA
The DNA here is from genome assembly GCF_052588265.1 of Bradyrhizobium sp. Pa8. NCBI lineage: Bacteria > Pseudomonadati > Pseudomonadota > Alphaproteobacteria > Hyphomicrobiales > Nitrobacteraceae > Bradyrhizobium > Bradyrhizobium sp. Pa8. The sequence continues at coordinate 7,377,454 of NZ_CP176767.1, forward strand.
GGCGATTTTCTGCCACACATCATCGATATGCATTCAGGACATCCGACGCGGTCCGATGGCCTCGAACTGCGCCTTCTGCTCGTCATTCAGCGTGGCGTAGAAATCCTCCAGCGCCGCGCGAACCGACTTGACGCCGTCGAGCATCGTGTCGAGCCGCTTGCGGACCGCCGCCATTCGCGCCGGCGGCGTCATCACGTCGCTGGGCTGGCAGGCTGCCTTGAGCGATGCGCTGACCTTGGCGCTGGTATCCTGGAGCACCTGTAGCGCAGCGCGCTGGGTGTCGTTGGGATGAAGCCTCGCCTCGATATCGGCGCTCGGCCAATCGAGCGCAGCAGACGTCGCGCAATTCTGGACCAGCGATCCCCCGGTGTTGGTGGAAGCCGTCGCACGACGCTGATCCTCGGCCAGCGCATTGAAGCGCGCCTTCTGCTCGTCGGTGAGCGAGCCGTAGAATCGATCGAGGGCGGGCTGAACGAGATCGACGGCTTTCTCCATCGCCTCGATGCGCTGCTGCATCGCCGTCAGCCGACCTGGCGCTGTCGCCGCGACCTGCGACGGGCAGGACGCGCGGATCATCTCGGACGCCTGGATCGAGGCGTTGCCGAGCTCGTCGAGGCTTGCGCCTTGCGCCTCGGTCGGCTGCACCGCGGCGGCGATCTGGTCGATCGGCAGGCCGACGATTTCGCGGCGATCGCTGCCGCAAAGCCGATCCAGCGGGACGCCACGCGCCTGGCGCCGTCCTTGCGGCCGCTGCGGCAGATAGGCCGAGAGACCATCATAGCCATAGGGTCCGAAGATGCCGGCGTAGATGTCCGGATAGCCATAGCCCCAGAAGCCGAGACCGTCGCCCCAGATCGTGTAGTCGTAGAGATCGTTGTAGGCGAACGGCCAGAACAGCGGTCCGACCCAGCCATAACCGCCACCCGCATGTTGCCACCACCCGCTGCTGGCGCCGTGCCAGCCGGCGAGTGCGGCCGCCGCCGCGATCTGGGCTCGTGCGGCCGGATTGCTGATCAGACGGCCGTTGCGGAAGGCGCTGGAATGCGCGTTGAGGGCGTTGCGAAAATTCGCAGGACGGACGGCCGCATTGCGGATCTGACCGAAGTTCGGCCCACGATGTCGGGCTCCCGTTGCGAAGCGAGGCCCGCCATGATGCCCGCCGCCATGCGCGTGTCCGAAGCCATGACCGCCAAAATGGCCGCCTCCATGATGACCGCCACCATGATGACCACCCCCATGATGACCGCCGCCGTGATGGCCGCCGCCGCCATGCCCGCCTCCGTGCCCACCACCATGGCCGCCACCGTGCCCGCCCTTGCCCAGAGCCGTGCCCGCCAGCATGCAGGCAAGCGCCATCACGGCAATTCCAATGACAGGTCGCAACATCGCATCCTCCCGCAGAGCCGCGCCAAGGTGGCATCGGAAATCGACGGGATTGGAACCGGCCTGACTGCCGAAAGTTCCGCGACCGCGACGCAGCCGGCCGCGCGCTATGCCTCCGGCACGATCTTGCCGGGATTGAAGATGTTCAGCGGATCGAGCGCATTTTTCAGCGCCCGCATCGCGTCGAGCGCTTCGGGGCCGAGTTCCGCCTTGAGATATTTCTGCTTGCCCTGGCCGATGCCGTGCTCACCGGTGCAGGTGCCGTCCATCGCCTGCGCGCGTTCGACCAGGCGATGCATGAACTCCTCGCCGCGCGCCATCTCATCGGCATCGTTGGTGTCGCAGACCAGCGAGCAGTGGAAATTGCCGTCACCGACATGGCCGACGATCGGCGACAGCAGGTTGAGGCGTTTGAGATCTTCCTCGGTCTCGCCGACGCAATCGGCAAGCCGCGAGATCGGCACGCAAACGTCGGTTGCAACCACGCCGATGCTGTCGCCGGGACGCAGCGCCTTCACCGACCAATAGGCGTCGTGTCGCGCCTGCCACAGCTTGGTGCGATCCTCCGGTTTGGTGGTCCAGGAGAAATCACCACCGCCGCAATCCTTTGCGATCTCGCCGAAGGCCTTGGACTGCTCGCCGACCTCGACCTCGCTGCCGTGGAATTCCATCAGCAGCAGCGGCGTTTCCGGCAGCGTCAGCTTCGAATAGGCATTGCAGGCCTTCACCTGCGCGGCGTTGAGCAGCTCGATGCGCGCCACGGGAATGCCGGTCTGAATCGCCAGGATCACCGCCTGACATGCCCCGTGCACGGTCTCGAACGACACCGCGCCGGCCGCGATCGTGTCGGGGATGCCGCGCAGGCGAATGGTCAGCTCGGAGATGATGCCGAGCGTGCCTTCGGCACCGACGAACAGATGCGTCAGGTCGTAGCCGGCGGATGATTTCTTGGCGCGCGTGCCTGTCGTGATGATCTCGCCGTCGCCGCGCACGACCTTCAGCGCGAGCACGCTGTCGCGCATGGTGCCGTAGCGCACCGCGTTGGTGCCGGAGGCGCGGGTCGAGGCCATGCCGCCGAGCGAAGCATCCGCGCCGGGGTCGATGGGGAAGAACAGGCCCTGGTCGCGCAGATGCTCGTTCAGCGCCTTGCGTGTGACGCCGGGCTGGATCACGCAGTCGAGGTCCTCGGCATGCACCGCGAGCACCTTGTTCATGTCGCGCAGGTCGATCGAGATGCCGCCGGCCGGCGCGTTGACCTGGCCCTCGAGCGAGGTGCCGGTGCCGAAGGCGATGACGGGGACGCGGTTCTTGGCGCAGATCCGCACCACGTCCTGGATGTCCGCGGTCTCCTGCGCCATCACCACGCCGTCCGGCGGCTGGTTGACGATCCACGTGGTGGTATGGCCGTGCTGCTCGCGAACGGCCTGCGAGGTGATGAGGCGGTTGCCGAACCGTGCGGCAAGCTGCTCCAGCGCGCTTGCGAGGGCTTTCGGCTCGACCCGCGGCGGATTATTGGTGATGGTCGTACCCACGGATAGTCCTCCCGACAGAAGAACCGTGGCAAAGGACATCTGACCGGTCAAGTCAAGCGACCGCGCGCATAGCAGGAAAGACACATGCCGGAGACCGCCGCCGAGCCGTTCCGCTCGTCGATCATGCAGATCGAGCCACAATGGATCGACTATAACGGCCATCTCAACATGGCCTATTACAACGTCATGTTCGACCGCGCGATCGACCAGATGTGGTTACAGCTCGGGATCGGGCCGGGCTACATGAAGGAGCGAGGCGGCTCGACCTTCACTGCCGAATGCCATGTACGGTATCTGCGCGAAATCCACCTCGGCGATCCCGTGCAGGTGTCGGTCTGGCTGCTCGAAGCCGACGACAAGCGGTTGCATACGTTCCAGGAGTTGCGGCACGCGACCGAAGGCTGGCTGTCGGCGACCTCCGAAAACATGTCGCTCCACATCGACATGGGCTCGCGAAAGGTGGCGGCCTTTCCGCCCGATATCCGGCAGCGCATTGCAGCCGTCGTGGGCGCCCACGGCGCCGTGCCGCGGCCCGAGGGCATCGGCCGGAACGTGGCGATGCCCTCGAAGCGGTAGTGCATGATCCGGAAAAGAAGCGGTTTTCCCTCGCGACAAACGCGGAATGCGTTTGCGCGGAGATCATGCACCCATCAGACCGCGCTATACCCTGTTGCGGCCGCGGGCGAGGCCGACCACGGCCGAGACCAGGAACAGCACGACCGCGATGAAGAAGATGATCTTGGCGATCTCGATCGAGGCGCCGGCGATGCCGCCGAAGCCCAGGATGCCGGCGATCAGTGCGATAACCAGAAACGTCACAACCCAGCCTAGCATGGTCAAACCCTCGTCTTGATGTCTGTCTGCGTCGGCGCGGCTGGCCGCGCCACCTGTCCAGACAATCTCGACGCGGGAACGATGGTTCCGGCACGTATAACGGTGAAATTCGCGCTTCTCGCTGGAACAAATCGGGCCGCCGCGCACGTGGAAAACCCCGCCCCGGCGCCCCATATAGGCACCAATCCCTGTTAAGAAGGCTCCCTCCCGCCACCCCGCGGTGCCAACGTGGGGCCAAATGATTCGCATGACCGAGCCGAGCAAGATCACCAGCGTCCCCGACCACCAGCCCGCAGCCGGCGGCATCGCCGCGCGTGCGCGCGCCTCCGTGGGCCCGAAATATCTGTCCGGGCTCAATCCCGAGCAGCGCGACGCCGTGGAGACGCTGGACGGCCCGGTCCTGGTGCTGGCCGGCGCCGGCACCGGCAAGACGCGCGTGCTGACCACGCGCATCGCCCACATCCTCAGCCAGGGCCGCGCCCGCCCCGCCGAGATCCTGTCGGTGACCTTCACCAACAAGGCCGCACGCGAGATGAAGCATCGGCTCGGCCAGATGCTCGGCCACGCGGTCGAAGGCATGCCGTGGCTCGGCACCTTCCACTCCATCGGCGGCCGCATCCTGCGCACCCATGCCGAGCTGGCGCAGCTCAAGTCGAACTTCACCGTGCTCGACACCGATGACCAGGTGCGCCTGCTCAAGCAGCTGCTGCAGGCCGACAACATCGACGACAAGCGCTGGCCGGCACGCATGCTGGCCGGCCTGATCGACGGCTGGAAGAACCGCGGCCTGACGCCGTCGCAGGTGCCGTCAGGCGAAGCCGCCGTCTTCGCCAACGGCAAGGGCGGCAAGCTCTATGCGAGCTATCAGGAGCGGCTGAAGATCTTGAACGCCGCCGATTTCGGCGACCTGCTGCTCGAGGACATCCGGATCTTCCGCGAGCACCCGGACATCCTGCGGCAATACCAGCAGCGCTTCAAATTCATCCTGGTCGACGAATATCAGGACACCAACGTCGCACAATATCTGTGGCTGCGGCTGCTGTCGCAGGCGCCGGCGTCTCCCTCCTTCACCGCTCCCCGCGTGCGGGGAGAGGTCGCATCGCAAAGCGATGCGGGTGACGGGGACTCTCCGCAGACTGAACTCGTGGAGACAGCTCCTCAGCCCGAGCCTCTCCTCGTAAAGGACGGGGAGAGGGAGAAGCCCCACGTCAAAAACATCTGCTGCGTCGGCGACGACGACCAGTCGATCTATGGCTGGCGCGGCGCCGAGGTCGACAACATCCTGCGCTTCGACCACGATTTCCCCGGCGCCAAGGTGATCCGCCTCGAGCGCAATTACCGCTCGACCGGCCACATCCTCGCCGCCGCCTCGCACTTGATCGCGCACAACGAAGGCCGGCTGGGCAAGACGCTGCGCACCGAGGATCATGACGGCGAGAAGGTCACGGTGACGGGCTCGTGGGATTCCGAAGAGGAAGCCCGCGGCATCGGCGAGGAGATCGAGCAGTTGCAGCGCCAGGGCGAGAAGCTCAACGAGATCGCGATCCTGGTGCGCGCTTCCTACCAGATGCGCGAATTCGAAGACCGTTTCGTCACGCTCGGCCTGCCCTACCGCGTGATCGGCGGCCCGCGCTTCTACGAGCGCGCCGAAATCCGCGACGCGCTGGCGTATCTGCGCGTCATCAACTCGCCTGCCGACGATCTCGCCTTCGAGCGCATCGTCAACGTGCCCAAGCGGGGTCTTGGCGACGCTACCGTGCAGATGCTGCACGACCACGCCCGCAAGCGCCGCATCCCGCTGTTCGAGGCGGCGCGCGCGGTGGTCGAGACCGACGAGTTGAAGCCGAAGGCGCGCGGAAGCTTGCGCGACGTCGTCGCCCAGTTCGACCGCTGGCGTGCCCAGCGCGAGGTCACCGCGCATACTGATCTCGCCCAGATCGTGCTCGACGAGAGCGGCTATACCGAGATGTGGCAGAAGGACCGCTCGGCCGACGCCGCCGGCCGGCTGGAGAACCTGAAAGAGCTCGTGCGCTCGATGGAGGAGTTCGAGAACCTGCAGGGGTTTTTGGAGCACATCTCGCTGGTGATGGATCGCGACGGCGGCGCCGAGGAAGACGCGGTGTCGCTGATGACGCTGCATTCGGCCAAGGGCCTCGAATTCGACAACGTGTTCCTGCCCGGCTGGGAGGAAGGCCTGTTCCCGAGCCAGCGCACGCTGGACGAACAGGGCCGCGCCGGCCTCGAGGAAGAGCGCCGGCTCGGCCATGTCGGCCTGACCCGCGCCCGCCGCCGCGCAAAGATCTACTTTGCGACCAACCGCCGGATCCATGGCACCTGGTCGACCACGATCCCGTCGCGCTTCCTCGACGAACTGCCGTCCGCCAATGTAGAGATCACGGAATCCAAGGGCGGCTCGGCCTGGGGCGGCACCGGCGGCTACGGCGCCTCGCGTTTCGACGACATGGAGGCGTTCGGCTCCACCTATTCGACCCCGGGCTGGCAGCGCGCCCAGGCCAACCGCAACCGGGGCGGTGGACGCAGTGGCGGCGGCCAGAGCGGCTTCGAGGAACAGTCCTCGTCGTTCTCCTCCTCATCCAGCCCGGATTTCGGCAGCTTCTCCTCACGCCGCCGTGGGCCGATGACGATCGAGGGCGAGCTGGTCGCCAAATCCACCGGCACCACCTCGGAATTTTCCCTCTCCGACCGCGTCTTCCACCAGAAATTCGGCTACGGCCGCGTCACCAAGATCGACGGCAACAAGCTCACCATCGCCTTCGACAAGGCCGGCGAGAAGAAGGTCGTGGACAGCTTTGTGCAGCGGGCGTGAGGCCTGCCATGCCTCAGTACATTGCGATCATCGAGGACGCAGGCCCGGACGACGCCGTCAGCTTGTGGTTTCCCGACCTGCCCGGCTGCATTTCCGGCGGCGACGACGTCGACGAGGCCCTGGAGAGTGCGCCCGAGGCGCTCGCATTTTATGCGCAGGAGCTGAGCGCGGACGGCCGCCAGCTTCCCGCGCCGCGGACGTTGGACGAGCTCAAGGCCGACCCTGCTGTGGCCGACGACCTCAGGAAACACACGGTCGCCCTGATCGAATGGCCGCCCCTCCCCGACGCGGAGTGAGGACTGTTCGCCGCACTGGCCGGACGTTCGACGGTTCTCGCCCGAACAGCCCTTGACCATCGCGAACTTCCCCGTATCAGATGCGCCCATGGTCCGGGGCTCCATCACACTGATCTTGCTGGCATTGGGGATGCCGTCGCTAGCGGCGGCGGAGACCATGAGCTTTGGCGATTCGATCGGGCTCCTGGCCAAGAGTTGCGGCGCGGAAATCGTCGCCAATTGCCGCGGCGTCAACCCGGACTCGACCCGGCTGAAAGAGTGCCTGTCCCGCAATCGCGACGTGCTCTCCCAGCAATGCCAGAGCGATTATCTCGGCGCCTTCGACGCCATCCAGAAGCGCGTCGCCGCGCGCGTCACGGTGGCGAACGCCTGCCAGCGCGAGATCGTCAAGGTCTGCGGCGGCTCGACCAAGGAGACCAGCAAGTCGATCCCCTGCCTGGTCTCGACGCCCAAGGGCATCAGCAACAACTGCCTGAAGGCCGTCGACGACGCGGGGTATCGGTGATGCGCGCGAACGGAATCGCCATCACGATGGTCCTGGCACTGCTCCCGGGCGCAGCAAGCGCGCAGACCGCGGCGCCGACCCGTGACGACATCGTCGGCAAGCTGAACCATTTCGAACAGGCCGCCGAGGCCGACCTTCCCGCGCTGAAGCAGCAGGTGATGGAGCGCGCCAAGGCCAGGATCAAGAACGATCCGGGTCCGGTGAACCGGCCGCTGATCGCGCCTGATCTGGCCAACCTTCCCGCCTTCAACGCGCAGATCCAGTTCGACGCCGACACGCCGATCATCCAGCCGACATCCTACCAGACCGTCGGCCGCATCGCGGACGCGCTGGTCCATTCCTCGCTGCTGCCCTACACCTTCCTGATCGTCGGCCACGTCGAATCCAATGCGAAGACGCGCGAGGCCAATGCGATCCTGAGCCAGCGACGCGCCGATGCGATCCGCGACGTCCTGGTGAACACCTTCAAGATCTCGACCAAGCGGCTGCATCCGATCGGCCTCGGCGAGGAGCAGTTTCTCGACCGGGCCAAGCCGACCTCGGCCGTCAACGGCCAGTTGCAAATCCTGACCTATGCCAAGGTGCCGGAGGACGCGCCTGCGCATCCGGCTGCGGCGCCTGGGCCTGCGGCGAAAAAGCCCGCCAAGAAGCGCTGAGCGAGATCGCTTCCCCTGACGGAACTCTTTGAAGTTTCGACCATTTTGCGGCCTGTCGAGAGCGCAACAGCCATGCTTTGCGCGACATGCGAGCCGGTTTGTGCACTGCTCTATCAGGTGCTATAGCCTCTTTTCGCCCATCCCCGACCCCATGCTGCACGAGACCGAGATGGCTGGTTATTTTCAACGCCAACTGGCCGATTACGTCGAATATCATCGCGATCCCTGGAACTGCGCGATGCACGTGGTCGGAATCCTCCTGCTCTTCACCGGTGCCGTGCTGCCGCTCACTCTCGTGCGTTTTCCCATCTTCGGGATCGAGGTGAGCCTGGCCGTGGTTGCGGCCCTGCCGGTGCTGGTCTACTGGCTGATGTTGGACGCCGGGATCGGACTCGGCATCCTCGCCGCGATGATCGTGCTGCTTTCGGTCGCAACCGCAATCGGCAATCAGGCCTCGATCGTCATGATGTGGTCGATTTTTGCGGTGCTGATCGGATTTGGCGTCGCAGCGCAGATCGTGGGCCACAGGGTTTTCGAGGAACGGCAGCCGTCGATGGTCGACCACCCCGCGCATTTCCTGCTTGGACCGATGTTTGTCATGGCGAAATTATTCATTGCACTGGGCTTCCGTCGCGACCTTGCCGCGATTCTGGCGCCTGTTCCGACCAATTCCCTTTCAACCCGATAGCTCTAGAAGCGAAACAGTAAACCTTCTGCATGGCTCTCGTACTGGTTACCGGTGGCAGCGGCTTCATCGGACATCATCTCGTAGAAGCGCTCCGCGCCCGTGGGCAGCGGGTACGCGTTCTCGATGTCCGCGCGCCGGCCGCAGCGAACGCGGACGTTGAACACATCCACGGCTCGGTGCTGGACGGTACCGCGGTCGAGGCCGCGATCGCCGGTGTCGATCAGGTCTATCACCTCGCCGGCCTACCCGGCATGTGGGTCGCCAACAAGCAGGACTTCCACGACGTCAATTGCCGCGGCACCGAAATCGTGCTTGCCGCGGCGATGAAGCGCGGCGTGTCGCGCTTCCTGCACTGCTCGACGGAATCGATCCTGTTCCCCTATTCCGACCTCAACGGCGTTGCCGCCGAAGAGGCGCTGCAGCCGGCCGATGCGATGCCCGGCGCCTATACGCGGTCGAAGTCGCTCGCCGAGCACCACGCCGCGAAGGCTGCGGCCGCGGGCTTTCCGCTCGTGATCGGCACGCCGACCATGCCGATCGGTGCCGCCGACCACAATCTGACGCCGCCGACGGCGATGCTGTGGTACTTCCTCCAGAAGAAGGTGCAGCCGCACCTCAACTTCCTGGTCAATCTCGTCGATGTCCGTGACGTCGCGATGGGTCTCGTGCTGACCATGGAGCGCGGCCGCATCGGCCAGCGCTACATCCTCGGCGGCGACTGCGTCCCGCTCGGCAACATCCTGCGGATGATGTCGGCGATGAGCGGCCGCCGGCAGTTCCCGGTCGTCGTGCCCGGCAAGATCGCCGAGCTCTCCGCGATCATGCTCGAATCCATCTCCGATCGCATCACGCGCCGGCCGCCCAACGGTACCGCCGAGGGCGTTCGCATTGCGCTCGCCGCAAGCGACCTCTCGATCGGCAAGGCGCGCACTGAGCTCGGCTACGCGCCGCGCCCGATCGAACCGGTCTTGCGCGAAACCATCACCCATCTGCTCGCCCGCAACGGCCAGCGGCCCTCCGGCGCCATCGAGCATCACGCGCTGTCCTCGCGCGCGAGCTGAAGCCGCCGCCCAAACGCAAAGAACCTTCATGTCCTTCGATTTCAGCAAGCTTCTCTCCGTGGCCTGGGGTGGCTGGACCACGACCTGGCCGACCGAACTTCTGGCCCTGATCTGGCTCGCCTTTCTCGCCAGCTGGGTCGGCGCCTCGTTTTGGCAGGGGCGGACCAAGAAGCAGGTTATGACACTGGAGTCGCAGCGCTATCGCCTGCCGATCCTGGTCGGCGGCATCCTGTACACGCCGTGGGTTGCACAGGTCCTGGGCTGGACGCCGCTCTGGGTGCTCGGCAACACCGGCATCGCCGTTGCCGCGGTCCTCTCGGCCGCCGGCATCGCCTTCGCCTGGTGGGGCCGGCTGCATCTCGGAAAATTCTGGTCCAACACCATCACCCACAAGGAAGACCACCGCGTCATCGATACCGGTCCCTATGGCATCGTGCGCCACCCGATCTACACCGGGCTGATCTTCGGCATGCTGGTGACCGGCGTTGCGATCGGCCTGGTGACGACGATCCTTGGCGCCATCCTGATCTCGCTCGGCATGTGGCAGAAGGGCCGGATGGAAGAGGTGTTCCTGTCGAAGGAGCTCGGCGAGGATGCCTACGGCGCCTATTGCCGCCGCGTGCCGATGATCATTCCGTTCCTGTCGCCGCGCTGAGGCGCCCCGAAGGCGCAGTCCCTGCCGTCCGCTTTCTCTGCACGACGTTACTGCTAATGTGGGACTTGCGCCCGATCCAGGCGCTTGCTTGTCAGCCAAGCAAGCGACAATACGAAATATCTCGCCGGACGAGAGCAGATCTGCGAGGGCATCCGCCCAGCCGGGGTGCCAGAGGAGTGATGTCCGTAAACTGACAACACTGTGGAGAGCCTATCATGCAGTTGTCAAAGGTCGCTGCGTTGGCGCTTGTTGCTAGCTGTCCAAGCCTACTGTCTGTATCTCGGGCGGGGGCCGCTTCCGAATGCTCAATCTCAGGGACACTAGCGGATTGGGGCGAGAACTCGACGGCCGACATTGACCTCACGTCTGGAGGAAGTTGCCAATTTCCAATCAAGATGCGCGGCACCTTGAGTAGCGCGGACATCTCTCAAAAGCCGTCACACGGCAAGCTGAAAAGGCTCAACCTGTCTACGTTCGAATACAAGGCGAAGGCGAGATATAAGGGGAGCGATACTTTTGCCATCAGAGCAACGGGGCAGGGCCCGACGGTTTCCGGCACGTCGGTAATCACTGTGCACGCGACGATCAAATAGCGTTCCGCGCATCGATTGCGTGGTGAACGCGTAAGCGAGAGCCACGCGATGTCTCGCGCCAATGGCAACACAATGAGAAGGGACCATCGGAGCGACCGATGGTCCCAAACGCTTCAAAGGTTCTTCGTTAGCAAAGGCTTTGCTGTGTCTTGCCAAGTTTGGCTGCGAGCAGACTTGGCGGGCTGCCTGCAGGGTTGATGCTCGCTTTACGCTGGCCTTCTGGACCCTGGCCTCTTTGACGCTGGCCTTACGGACACTGGTCCCGTCGGACACTGGTTGCCATCGGCTCTGGTCAGGTCGGCGCTCGTCGCTCTCGGCGCTGGATGGTGCGAGAAACCGGCTCGATCAACCAATGCCAATTGAACTGCCACCCCAACAAATAGTCTAGGTGTTGTTGTCTGTTCCTCTCGAAGAAATTTGGGTTAGCGAGGCTGCCAATTCCCGCATCGTCGGATGAACGACAACCGGCAGCCCGCCGACCGAATTGCGAACGGCGCACGTCCTCGCGCTGGACCAGTCAGCGCGAGTTTTGCTTTTTCGGGGATCGCGCCCTCCTGGCGGGTCTTGTCATTGCAATGTCAGCCGCGGCAGGGCTTGCAACTGACGCCGCGAGAATTTCGTGTTGAGCATACATCCAATGGACTTCCGCCTTTCCGTCGGGTTGACCATCGGCGACCCAGAGGTGGTAGGCGCGCTCGCGAATTGCCTCTTCCAGATTTGGCATGGGATTTTCCTTGCGAATGATCCGCCCGGCCCCGGCCAAAAGACTTGCTCTCGTAAGGTTAATGAAATCTTAACGGGGAAGCGGAAGCCAAGCGTCGCGCGGGTGCGGCCCAAGGGCAGTCGGCGCTGCGAGAAATCTCGGCAGCCCTCGTGGCGGCCGGTCGCAACGAACGGTAATCCGCATGCGGCTACCGGCATCACACTCAAGCTTACAGAAAGGCGACGGGACCGTGCACTCGCCGCCCCTTTGGGAGGCGCGGGGGCCGTACAGCCAAACTAGTCAGTCGAGTGGCACGAGCCGTTCGTGCCACTGCGCCGCAAGGTTTTTGATCTGTTCGAAATTCAGGATCGCCGGTTCACCCTCGCGGACGATTGTCGTCCGCTTGCGTTCCTTGGGTGGCAACGTCATCGCGCGCGATACAGCCGCGCGCAGTTTCATCAAGCCATGATCTGTCAGGGTAACGAGTTCTTCCGGGTCAAGGGCCATGGGTCCACGCCTACGCTACCGGCTGGCCGCAAGCCAGCACACGCGCCCCGAGTGCCCAATTCTCCAGATAGCCCAACATGGTTAATAGTTCGTTATCGTTTAGCTCTGTCATTGGAATTGGCGCGCGCAGGTAACGCAGCGTGTTGTCTCGTAAGTAAAATGAGCCTCTCAGGCTGCACCGGCCCCTCTTTGGGCCGAACCCCATCCCGCCCGATTTCAAATGCTAAATGCGTTGGCTCCCGCCAGGCTCACTGCAGGGTGAGTTCGCCCGCTCCGCGCCTGCCCGCGCACCAGTGAGCCATTGCAGTCGCAATTGGTCAGGCTACCGCTGCCAACGTGCCATCGGCATGGGGGCTTGCGCAAAGCAGACGCTTGCGAATGGCCTCTTCAACGAGCGCGAGCGCTTCCTTGGCTTGTCGCGCTTCGGCTTCCGCAACTTCGGCGCGAAGCTCTACGGCCGTCAACTTATCCTTCTGAGCTTCAATGCAGCACTGGGCTTGCTCCAGCGCTCGGCAAGCATCTTGCAGCTTAGTTTGGGTGGCTACGGTGAGTTCACGCTGTGCCCGCTCGGCGGCCTCCGCTCGCCCTTCGGCCAGCCGCAATCTTTCTATGGCGCTCGTGCAAAGTGATTGGGCGCGGGCTTCGGTCTCGCGGGCGTGCTTCTCCATATCGCGGAAGACATCGGCCGCTTGATATACCAGATCGAGAGCTGTTGCTCCCTTGTCTGGTGCCAGCGGTGAGGGAAAGCTCAGGACGCCCTCATCCCCTCCAACTGGCGCTCTGGAACCACGCTGCGCCATGCAGATCAAGCTCATCGCGAACACACATACGAGCAGTATCATGAGTAGGTATGGTTAACGGATGGTTAAACAGTTGCATGCCTGGAGATGTCGCGACTGCGCGCGGCGGGCAAGGCATGCAAAATCAGTCAGCAATGTGCTTTGGGCGTGCCTAACGGAGGAACAGAGGCTCGCGCCGGCGGCTGGAACGGCAGATCGGCCGCTGATCTTCCTCTCTCCATGCAAATTTGGTCGGCTGCCATTCCACGGGAATAGGCGTCGGTCGAGTTCCGCAACGGTTGACCTTTGTCCCACGACCCAGTTGGATGCGCGCGCAACGAGGCACGACGACATTCATCGTGGATCTGGAGAGGTCGACGATCAGGCCTGAGCCCGCGCGGGGCTTGGTGCGATCCGGTGTTGGACTGTGCACTGTGCCTAGGGTTCGACAGGGGTTCTCATGACTTTTTCCAGCATCTTTGCGCAGTTCGTTGCGCTCCTCGGTGGCATCGCGCTGCAATGGCGGAAGTTATCGGGCACCGTGCCTGCGCCGGCCTGGGGCCAGACGCCCTCCATTCCCGAAGCCAAGCCGCAAGGCGCGATCCCGACGCTGAAGATGCCGACGGCCAGGGGCTGGAGCGAGGGGCAGAAGCCGACGGTCGCCCCCGGGCTCAAGGTCAATGCGTTCGCGACCGGGCTCGACCATCCGCGCTGGATCGAGGTGCTGCCGAATGGCGACGTGCTGATCGCGGAGGCGACGCAGATCGCGGGCGCGCCGAGGTCGGTGTTTCACTATGCGATGCAGGCGACGATGCGACGCGCCGCAGCGCTCGGCGTCAGCGCCGACCGCATCACGCTGCTGCGCGACAAGGACGGCGACGGCGTCGCGGAAGTGCGCGGCGCCTTCATGGAGAACCTCAGCCAGCCGTTCGGCATGGCGCTGGTCGGCAACACATTCTATGTCGGCAACACCGACGGCGTGATGGCCTTCCCCTATGTCGCCAATGCCGACCGCATCACCGCGCCGGGCAAGCGGCTCACGACGTTCAAGCCGAGCGGCCACTGGACGCGCAGCCTGCTCGCGAGTCCCGACGGCAAGAAGCTCTATGCCGGCGTCGGCTCGCTCAGCAACATTGCCGAGATGGGCATGGAGGTCGAGCAAGGCCGCGCCGCGGTCTATGAACTCGATCTCGCCGCCGGCACGCATCGCATTTTTGGTGCGGGCCTGCGCAATCCTGTTGGTCTTGCCTGGGAGCCCAATACGAACGTGCTCTGGACCGTCGTCAACGAGCGCGACGGGCTCGGCGACGAGACGCCGCCGGACTATCTCACTTCGGTGCGCGACGGCGGCTTCTACGGCTGGCCCTATTGCTACTGGGGCAAGACGGTGGACGACCGCGTGCCGCAGGATCCCGCCATGGTCGCCAAGGCGCTTCAACCGGACTACGCGCTCGGCGGCCACACCGCTTCGCTCGGCCTGTGCTGGATGCCGGCGGGGACCCTGCCCGGCTTCCCCGACGGCATGGTGATCGGCCAGCACGGCTCGTGGAATCGCAGCACACTCTCGGGCTACAAACTGGTGTTCATCCCGTTCGAGAACGGCAAGCCCTCCGGCCCCGGTCGCGACATCCTGTCGGGCTTCCTGTCCCCGGACGAGAAGGAATCCTACGGCCGTCCGGTTGGCGTCGTGATCGGACCCGACAAGAAGTCGCTGCTGATGGCCGACGACGTCGGCAACGTGATCTGGCGCGTCACGGGCGCGTAGAGGTTACGTTCCGACGCAAAGCGTGGCGCGCTGCTTGCGCAGCAGCGCGATCACGGACAGCGCCGTGATCAGGCCCGTCTTGGGATTCTCCGACGGGATGTTCTCGATAGACATCGAGAAGCGCGCGGAATCCGCCTCGACCTCGATGCGGTGAACGTTGCGCGTCACGGTCGGGTCGGCCCAGATCTGCACGGATGTGCGGTCCGGCCCGACGCCCGCGAGCGACAGCGCCACCGCGACATTGAGATTGGCCGGAAAGCCCTTTGCGGCTTCACGCGCGGTGCCCTCGAACAGCTTGAGCGGCTCGCGCAGATTGTCGATATCGATGTTGTTTTCGACGATGAAGGGCGCTCCCTTCAGACCGTCGATCGGCTTGCGCGTCACCATCTTCACCGAATGAATGGTGCCGATTGCGGCGGCGTTGACGGCGTCCAGCCCGATCAGCGCGCCGGTCGGCACGATGATGCGGCCCCCATTGGCGCGGGCGAGATCGACGAGATCGAAATTGTCGAGCAGCCCGCCGACGCTGACGACGACCGCGGCCTTGCCGCGTTTCACCGCGGGCTCGACGATCGCGCGCAATTGGCTGCTCGGCGCGCATTCGACCACGATGTCGGCGACTTCGCCGAGCTGCCCGATCGGCACGATTTGCGGCGGACGGCGCAGACCGCTGATAAGGGCCTGATGCTTTGCGGGATTGCGCACCGCGACGGCCGACAGGGTCAAGCCCTCGATACCCTGATCGAGCGCCGACGCGATCTTGGTGCCGATCGAGCCCAGGCCTGCGATGGCAACCCGCAATTCGTTCGAAGCTTTCTGTCCCGTCATCGCATCCCACCTTCTCGCCAGGCCAATGTCATAGCCGCTCAAGCCTCCCGCGCATAGCTGCGCAGGCGCGCCTCCAGCACCGCCAGCATGGCATCGCGGGCCGGGTCGCGCGAACCGCGCAGCCACGCGGCGGCAAGCGGCAGCCGGCCGATGGGCCCGCTCTGCTTCGGCCGGAGCGGCACGAAGCGCACGCCTGATACCGCCATCCGCGTGGTCCAGCGCGGCACGATCGCAACGCCGAGCTTCGTTGCCACCAGATGGATGATGGTCTGCTTCTCGTCGGCGACCTGCACGATGCGCGGCGTCAGCCCGGCCTGCTCGAACAGCTTGATCGTGAGGTCGTGGCTGTGTGGCCGCGAGC
This sequence comes from Bradyrhizobium sp. Pa8, assembly GCF_052588265.1. Taxonomy (NCBI): domain Bacteria; kingdom Pseudomonadati; phylum Pseudomonadota; class Alphaproteobacteria; order Hyphomicrobiales; family Nitrobacteraceae; genus Bradyrhizobium; species Bradyrhizobium sp. Pa8. Next base: position 7,393,427 of record NZ_CP176767.1, read on the forward strand.
GGCGGTCCGGCACCAGCATCGCCTCGTCGGCGATCTGCGCCAACGTGATCGACTTGCGCTCGGCCAACGCATGGCGCTGCGGAAACGCCACGATCGCGGTCTCCTGGAGCAGATCGCGGAATTCGAGCCGCTTGTCCGCACTGTCGGGCGGGCGGACGAAGGCGAGGTCCAGCGCGCCGGTCAAAATCTTCGGCAGCAGCCGGACGGTTTTGTCTTCGAGCAGCTGCACCGCGATCTCAGGATGCTTGTCGCGGAAATCGCGCAAGAGCGGCGGCAGCAATCCAGCCGCCGCGCTGTCGACGGCGCCGACCCGCAGCCGCCGCGCGGCGCCCGCGCGCGAGCGGTTGCGCAGATTGCTCTCGACCGCCTCGACCCGGGCGAGGATCGCGCGCGCATCGCGCAGCAGCGTCGTGCCGTCTTCCGTCAGCGACACCGCGCGCGTGGTCCGTGCGAACAGACGCGTTCCCAGATCTTCTTCCAATAGCCTGATCTGCCGGCCGAGCGCGGAGGGCAGCATCTGGAGCTGCTGCGCCGCATGGCCGAAATGCAGCTGCTCGGCCGCCGCCACGAAGCATCGAAGCTGATGCAATTCCATCCAAGGTCCTCTCGTCTCGCCCGATCGCGCTTGAAGATCTACGCGAGGTCGTCGTCATGCCCGGGCATTGCCGTCCGAAGGACCGCGTCGCTTCCGCTCGCCTACGCCCGGGCATCCACGTTCTTTGCGCCCGCGGGGAACGTCGTGGATGGCCGGGACAAGCCCGGCCATGACGCTGTGGCAGCCTTCCCGGCGGGGATTATATCATTTTTTTGTATAAACCAGCGCCAATTGAGTATGCCTCCTTCCCCCGCCTAGGCTCGTTGCCGGCGTGGACCTCCGGGTCCGCCGATACAACAACAAACCGGAACTCGAGGAGGCCAGGGTGGCGAGCGAGATTCAGACGCGCGTGCTGCGCAAGATCACCTGGCGCATCGTTCCCTTCATCATGCTGCTGTACTTCGTGGCCTTCATCGACCGCGTCAATATCGGCTTTGCCTCGCTGACCATGAACAAGGACATCGGCCTGTCGCCGACGGTCTACGGCTTTGGCGCCGGCATCTTCTTCTGGGGCTACTTCCTGTTCGAGGTGCCGTCCAACATCATCCTGCACAAGGTCGGCGCGCGGATCTGGATTGCGCGGGTGATGATCACCTGGGGGCTGGTCTCGGCCGCGATGGCGTTCGTGCAGGGCACGACCAGCTTCTACGTGCTGCGCTTCCTGCTTGGTGTCGCCGAAGCCGGCTTCTTTCCCGGCATCATCCTCTACCTCTCCTACTGGTTCCCGGCGCGCCAGCGTGCCGCGGTGACCGCGCTGTTCATGGCCGCCGCGCCACTCTCGACCGTGCTGGGCTCGCCGATATCGGGCGCGCTGCTGGAGATGGACGGCCATCTCGGCTTCAAGGGCTGGCAATGGCTGTTCGTGCTGGAGGCGCTGCCGGCCGTGGTGCTCGGCTTCGTCGTGCTTGGTTTCCTGACCGATCGCCCCGAGAAGGCGAAATGGCTTGCGGAGGACGAGCGGCGCTGGCTGGTCGAGACCATGAATGCGGAGACCACCAGCAAAGCCGCGACCGCGAGCCACAGCATCTGGCGCGGGCTTGCGGACCCACGGGTGCTGGCGCTGTCGCTGATCTATTTCGGCACCTCGGCCGGCCTCTACACGCTCGGCGTCTGGGCGCCGCAGATCATCAAGCAGTTCGGCCTGTCCACGCTCCAGGTCGGCTTCCTCAATGCGCTGCCGGCAACCGCCGCCGTCGTCGCCATGGTGCTGTGGGCGCGGCATTCGGACCGCACCGGCGAGCGCACCTGGCACGTCGTGCTCGCCTGCCTGCTCGCGGCCGCGGGCCTCGCCTATGCCGGCCTTGCGACCGGCGTTGTCGCTGTGCTGGTCGCACTGGCGCTCGTGAACATCGGCATCTCTTCGGCCAAGCCGCCACTGTGGAGCATGCCGACGCTGTTCCTGTCCGGCCCAGCAGCCGCGGCAGGGATCGCCACCATCAACTCGATCGGCAATCTCGGCGGCTTCGTTGGTCCGGCCATGATCGGCTGGATCAAGGAGCAGACCGGCAGTTTTGTCGGCGGCCTCTATTTCGTCAGCGGCCTGCTCGTTCTCTCGGCGGTCCTGACCCTGCTATTGTCGCGCGCGCAGACCGCGCCCGTCGAACCCGTCCCGCAATCCCACTGACATCTCAAACGGAGCATCTTCATGCGCACCCATTCGATCGCAGCAATTCCGGCCGACGGCATCGGCCCCGAGGTCATCTCGGCCGGCGTCCGCGTGCTGGAGGCTCTGGCAAAACGCAGCGGCGACCTCGCCTTCAACGTCAAGACGTTCGACTGGGGCTCGGACTATTACAAGAAGCACGGCGTGATGATGCCGGCCGAGGGCCTTGCTGAACTGAAGAAGTTCGACGCGATCTATTTCGGCGCGGTCGGCGCGCCTGACGTGCCCGACCACATCACGCTGTGGGGCCTGCGCCTGCCGATCTGCCAGGGCTTTGACCAATACGCCAATGTGCGGCCGACCAAGATCCTGCCCGGCGTCGCCTCGCCATTGCGCAATGTCGGCGTCGGCGATCTCGACTGGGTGATCGTGCGCGAGAACTCGGAAGGCGAATATGCCGGCATGGGCGGCCGCGCCCACAAGGGCCTGCCGGAAGAGGTCGGCACCGAGGTCGCGGTGTTCACCCGCGTCGGCGTCACCCGCATCATGCGCTACGCCTTTCAGCTCGCGCAGTCGCGCCCGCGCAAATTCCTGACCGTCGTGACCAAGTCGAACGCGCAGCGCCACGGCATGGTGATGTGGGACGAGATCGCCGCCGAAGTCGCGTCCGAATTCCCCGATGTGACCTGGGACAAGATGCTGGTCGACGCCATGACGGTGCGCATGACGCTGCATCCGAAGAGCCTCGACACGATCGTCGCGACTAACCTCCACGCCGACATCCTCTCCGATCTTGCCGGCGCACTCGCCGGCAGCCTCGGGGTGGCGCCGACCGGCAACATCGACCCGCAGCGCCGCTTTCCCTCGATGTTCGAGCCGATCCACGGCTCGGCGTTCGACATCACCGGCAAGGGCATCGCCAACCCGGTCGCGACCTTCTGGACCGGTGCCCAGATGCTTGAGCATCTCGGCGAGAAGGACGCCGCGGTGCGATTAATGGCGGCGGTGGAGAAGGTGTGTGCGGCCGGCGTGCTGACGCCCGATGTCGGCGGCAAGGCGACCACGAAGGAAGTCACGGATGCCGTGATCGACGCGATCCACGGGTCGAATGTTTAATCGCTACTCTACGTCATGGCCGGGCTTGTCCCGGCCATCCACGATCTTTCGCGCGACACCAAGAGCGTTGATACCCGGGACAAGCCCGGGCATGACGAGTTTGTGGATCAATTACTTCCGCCCTTGCGGCGGAGGCGCCGGCGCCGCCATCGCGGCCACAGGCTCCGGCGGCGTCAGATGGCGCGGGACGATGATGGACTGGCCGGGGGTGAGGGTCGCGTTCTCCGCCAGCGAATTGCTCTGCGCCAGCGTCCACAGCGGCACGCGGCGGGCGGCAGCGATGCTCTCCATGGTGTCGCCGGCGCGCACGGGCACCCGCACGCCAGAGTCCCACAATTCCACCGGCGTGTTCGGCGGCACGAGATAGCGCAGCGGCACGGCATCGGCCTGGCTCTGCGCGGGGATGCGCGGCAGCTGCGTCACCATCTCGACGATCTGGCGATGGATGTCGTCCGACTTCTCGATGTTGATGTGCGAGACGCGGCTGTTGTCCTTCAGATCATAGCTCGCGTAATGGCCGCGATAGCCGGGCACGGCCACGACGTCGCCGCCGCCGAGCACGCTGTCGGAGAGGAAGATGTTGATGAAGCGCTCGACATTGAGCGGCACGTCTCCAGTCGCATGCGCGGGATCGATGATGATGACGAGGCTGATCTTGATGTTCTCCTTGGCCGCCATCTCGGAGATCACGATCGAGCACAACCCGCCCATGGAGTGGCCGATCAGCACGATCGGCGCCGGGTTTTCCTTGTAGCTGGAGATGGCACGCTCGCCGATCCACCGGCAGATGGTGAATTCATAGACGTCGGCCGAGAAGCCGGCCTTCGTCAGCTTTTCGCCGAGCCGGTCCATGCCGGTCGAGAAGATCGGCCCCATGGCGCCACGGAACAGGTAGATTTTTGGCGGCGGCAGCGGTTCGACCGGCGGTGCCGGAGGCGGCGGCACGGCGGTCGCGACCGCGGGGCGCTTCGGCTTCGCAGGTGAGGCAACGGCCACGCCGGTGCCTAGGGCGAGCAGCGCAACCGCTGCCAGCACGACTAGCCGCCTCAAATCGATCATCAGTCCAGCAGTCCCACCATGGGAGGCAAAGGCCTCCTCCGCGGGCTTAGTGACCACCGATTGGGTGGATTTTGGGGCACGGAACCGGGCCCCTGACGCCCGTCGGTCGAGGTTCTCATTCTGCCCCCTTGCATCCCCGGCATCAATTGAACGGAACCCATGGCTGGGCTTCGCAGGTATCGAGGATCACCGAGATCTGGATTCCCTTGTAGGCGTCATCGTCGAAAAAGACCGAATAGGCCGGGCGTCTGTCAGACGGACTACCGCGCTGCCTCAGGCAGACGAAATACGACCCCGGCCCGTGGTCGGTAGGACGGACGGCGGATGTCTCGAGTCCCCCGGTCAGCTTGACTTCAGCGGCTGCCTTCCTGACGCCCTCCTGCACCGCCTTGGCTCCAGGCGGCCGCGGAGGATGATAGACAGGAGGCAAATTCCCGCTCGACGCACATCCCGCCAGCAGCAGCGTCAAGACGGCGGACAAGGCCGCCAGAGATCTGCGGCGGCCGAAGACGGAGCTTCGCTGGCCGCACCGCGCCAACTCATATCGTGGATGCATCGCTTGTCCCCGGTGCGGCGCTCGCTGCGCGCCTCATCCCTGGGTCAGGACGAGATAGAGGCAGCCCGCGACCGTGGGCAGGCACGCGACGAGGGCCGTCATCCAGAAGCCGGGCTCGAGCATCGAGTCCTGGTCATCCCTCTCGTCGGCTGCACGCCGATCAACGTTCGTCCGGCTCCAAGCTTCATCGGCCGTGAACAGGGGAACGCTCTTCGCGCGCGCATCGTCGCGCGCTGCGCCTTGGCGCAAAGCGCGTTGGGAAGGGCGAGTTATTCCGGATGTCAGCATGTCATCAACTCTGATCGGCGACCAATGCGTCGGGTTCGGATGTTGCGGGGCGCGCAACCGCATCACTGTGTCAGCGCCTGCTCTGAATTCGCTCCGGGCACGGGCGGCGGGGCCGCATTGTTGGCCGGGCTCTCCTTGGCGCCGGAATCGGTCCAGGCCGGCGGCAGGCCGAGCCCCTGCCCCGCGAAGCCGGTGATGCCGGGAAACCGTCCGAACGCTTCGCAGGCGACATATTTGGGCGCTCCGCCGAGCCGCACGGGAATGCTGTCGATCGGAGGCAGCGCAGGGATGCCGCCGAACGGCGATTCTCCGGTCGAAACCAGTTTTGCGAAGTCCGTGCCGAAATCGGCGGCGAGATCGTAGGCATCGCCCTCATTGGCGACCCGCGGAGAGTTCGTAATCGAGTTGGCGCCGCGCGCCCAGACCATGGCCGCCTTCTGAAATCCTGCAAAGTCGCGCGCTTCCGCCTCGACCGACAGGCTGCCGAGCCCGACCGGAAGCCTCGGCACCGGTACAGGCACCCCGGGAAGCGCAACGGTCTTGGCAATCGACAGGGCTTTCGATGCGCCGGAGGCGGTCGGGCTGGTCGGCGCGGCATGCGTCACCGTCGCCTGCACCGTGAGATCGGCGTCGTCATCGGATGAGACGATACGGAAGCGCTCGCTCAGGCGGAGACACAGCTCGCGGCTGATGGCGTTCGCAACCAGGCGACGTTCCTTTTCGTTCAACACGACATCGGTGCGCGCGGGAAAGACGGTCGATGCGATCCGGATCGTCTTCGCCGCCAGCACATCCTGCTTGTTCACGCGGATTTTCGATCGCGTCACCAGCCCGTTCGCCTCCGACATCCGGTCGTAGCTCCTGAGCGAGCCGGCCTGTTCGAGCGGCGCGGTCGCACACCCTCCGAGCGCAAGCGCGGCACCCATCAGGGCCGTCCGTGGAAAGCGCATGGTCCCATTCCCGCATCGGCAGTTTATTAGAGAGATCGCTCTAATAATAACTTCTCACGCCTCGCAACATCCGTCAACATAAATAGATGGAACTCTCTAATTTTGATTTTCTCGTGGCGAACCGTCGTGCTAAACGGGGCGAGTGTGAATGGAGATGTCCGGTTTGAGGAAAGTCGACCCCGTCAAGCATGAGCAGAAGCGCGGGGAAATCCTCGGCGCGGCGATCCGCTGCTTCATCAGGGACGGCTTCCGCGGCGCCAGCACGACAGATATCTGCACCGAAGCCGGCATCAGTCCGGGCCACCTCTATCACTACTTCGCGAGCAAGGAGGCGATCATCGAGGCGATGATCGACCTCGGTCTCGCGCGGTCGGCGGAGCGGTTTGAAAAGATTCTCGCGGCCACCGACGTGATCGAGGCGCTGCTCGTCGATATCGAGGAAACCAGCCTGCGGTTTCGTCCCGCCCAGATCCTCAATCTGGACGGCCTCGCGGAGGCCGCCCGCAATCCGGAATTCGCCGAGATCATCGAACGCCACACCGGGGCGGTCCGCCGCATGTGGAGCGACTTCCTGCGCCGGGCGCAGGAGCAGGGACGGGTGGATCCAGGGTTAGATCCGGAGGCGACGGCGAACATCCTGATCGCCCTCATCGACGGATCCCGCGCCATGCCGATCCGCAATCCCAAGCTGGATATCAAGCAGAACGTGGAGCACTTGAGGACAATGCTCGCGCGCTTCCTGAACCCGCCCGACGCACAGAGCGTTGCGATCAAGCCCCGCATTCAGAAGGCCGGTCGTCCCCTGAAGCTGGTCAGGAAGCGATAGAGCCCGATCTAGAGCGGCAGGAGCCGGTTCAGCAATTCCAGCAGCGTGCGCTGCTCGGCCGCGTTGAGCGGGGCCAGCATCTTTTCGTTGTAGGGGTCGGTCAGCCTTGCCCCCTCGACAATGAGCTTTGCGCCCTTCGGCGTCAGCATCAGTTCGACGGCGCGGCGGTCCGCCTTCGAGCGGTTGCGCTTGATGAAGCCGGACGATTCGAGCTCGTTCAGGATCTTGATCAGGTTCGGCAGGCGCAGCCGAAGCAGGCTGGCGAGGCTGCTCGGCGGCACGCCGGGATTGTCGCGAATGACGGCGAAGATCGCATAGGTCGCCGGCGTCAGGCCCAACGCGGCGAACTCCTCGTAAAAGCCTTCGAAGAACTTCAATTGCGCGAGGCGCAGCATGAAGCCGGGCGTCCGCCGGAGCGCGCGCAGGTCCAGCGATTTCTCCGGCTGCTGATCGGACTTCAACCCGGGTCTTACGGTTTTCGAGCTCATGATCCTCAATCCCCGGCGGCCACAGCCGAATTGACACTCTCAAAAATAGCTATAAAATATAACTATTATTTAGCGGCACCAAGACCGCATATGGGAGGGACACAATGAACAGCAAATTCCTGCACAAATTGTGCATTTTGGCCTCAATGCTGGTTGCCGCGCCGGGCTTTGCCCAGGATGCCGTGAAGATCGGCATCCTGAACGACCAATCCGGTCCGTTCGCGAGCTATCAGGGGATCGGCTCGGTCGTCGCCGCAAAAATGGCGGTCGAGGATTATGGCGGCAAGGCCGCCGGCAAGCCCGTCGAGGTCGTCGCGGCGGATCACCAGAACAAGACCGACATCGGGATCGGCATCGCCAGGCGCTGGTACGAGAATGACGGCGTGGACGCGACCTTCGACATCCCCAACTCCTCGATCGCGCTCGCTGTCGCCGGCATGAGCGCCGAGAAGAACAAGGTCTTCGTCGGATCGGGCGCTGGAACGGTGCTGTTGACCGGCGAGAAATGCACGCCGAACACCGTGCACTGGACCTACGACACCTATGCCTACGGGCGCGGCCTCGGCAAGGCGATCGTGCAGCAGGGCGGCAAGAAGTGGTTCTTCATCACCGCCGACTACGCGTTCGGTCACGATCTGGAGAAGCAGGCCGCGGAGGCCGTGAAAGCGTCCGGCGGCGAGGTGCTTGGCAGCGTGCGGCATCCGCTGGGAACGGCCGACTACGCCTCCTTCCTGCTCCAGGCCCAGGCTTCGGGCGCGAACGTCGTCGGCTTCGCCAACGCCGGCGACGATACCATCACCTCGATGAAGCAGGCCGCCGAATTCGGGCTGACCAAGGACCACAAGCTAGTCGGATTGATCCTGGGGATGAACGGCCTTCCCTCACTCGGACTGAAGTTTGCGCAGGGCGCGCAGATCATGAACCCGTTCTACTGGGATCTGAACGACGGCACGCGGGCTTTTGCCAAGCGGTTCGCCGAGCGCATTCCCTCGAAGGCTTATCCCAACGACATGCAGGCCGGCGTCTATGCCTCGGTCATTCACTACCTCAAGGCGGTCGACAAGGTCGGCGGCGCCAAGGACGGCAGGGCCGTCGTGGCGGCGATGAAGGAGATGCCGACGGACGATCCGCTGTTCGGCAAGGGCACCATCCGCAAGGACGGGCGCAAGATCCACCCGCTCTATTTGCTCCAGGTCAAGGCGCCCGAGGAGTCGAGTTCGGCCTGGGACCTGCTGAAGGTCGTCGCCACGATCAAGGGCGAGGACGCATTCCGCTCGGAGAGCGAAGGCAAGTGTCCACTCTCCAGTCAATAAGCGGCATCAGGAGTTCACGATGACCGGCATCGCGTGCAGCCAGGCCGACCCATTTGCGCCTGATTTCCTGATCGATCCGTATCCTGCCTACGAAACCTTGCGTGCGCTGGGGCCCGTGTTCAGGCTCGCGCGTTACGACGTGTGGGCCATGGCGGGCTATGCCGGGGTCGAGGCGGCGCTGAAGGACTGGAAGACCTTCATCAGTGGCGAGGGTGTCGGGCTTCACGGGATGAATCCTGCCCTGCCGAAACCGCTGACGCTCCAGATCGATCCCCCCGATCACGACAAGGGTCGCCGCGTCCTTGGCCGCACCCTGTCCCCGGGCGTCGCAAGGAAGCTGCGCGAGACGTTTCAGCAGGAAGCGGAGAGGAAGGTCTCCGAGCTGATCGACAAAGGCACCTTCGATGCCGTGACCGATCTTGCGGAGGCCTATCCCATGAAAGTGTTTCCGGATGCGATCGGCATCCGGCCGGATGGCCGCGAGAAGCTGCTGGCCTGGAGCACCTTCGTGTTCGACAGCTTTGGCCCGGAGAACGAGATGCTGGCCGCATCGCGCAAGGCGGGCCTCGCCGCGCAGACCTGGATCATGGAATGCTGCGCCCGGGACGCGTTGCAGCCCGACGGGCTCGGCATGATGATCTACCACGCCGCCGACGACGGCGAGATCACCGAGCACGAAGCAACGCACCTGGTGCGGCCGTTCCTCACCGCCGGGATCGACACCACCGTCAATGGCATCGGGAATACCCTGCTGGCACTCGCCACGCATCCGGATGAATATCGCAAGCTGCACCACAAGCCGGAGCTGGCGCGCAACGCTTTCGAGGAAGGCCTGCGCTACGACTCACCGGTGCAGACGTTCTTCCGAACCACCTCGCGCGACGTCGAGACGGGTGGCGGCGTGATCCCAGCGCACCGCAAGGTGCTGCTGTTCATGGCCTCAGCCAACCGCGATCCGGCGCGCTGGGACCGACCCGACCGCTTCGAAGTCGAGCGGGTCGCGACCGGACATGTCGGCTTCGGCGCCGGCATTCACGCCTGCGTCGGCCAGATGATCGCACGTCTGGAAGGCGAATTGATCTTCGGCGAGCTCGCAAGGCGCGTGAAGACCATCGAGCTCACGGCAGAGCCGAAACGCAGGCTCAACAATTCCCTGCGTGGGCTGGAGAGCATGCCGGTCCGCGTGACGGCTGCCTAGGCTGCGCCGCATCTGGCGCTGCCCTCGGTCAGTGCCTGCTCTTGAGCCTGTCGCGGTGTGCGGCCTGCTTGGCGCGGTTGCCGCAGATCGCCATCGTGCACCATCGCCGCGCGCGCCTGCGGGTGTGGTCCGCGAACAGCATCGTGCAGTTATGGCCCTCGCACGCCTTCACGTCGGAAAAGTCTTCATCGCAGACGAATTTCGCCATTGCCTCGCCGACCGGCAGCAGCAGGGATTCAGGCGATCGCCAGCGCCGCGTCATCCGTAGCGCGAGGCCGGGATTGCCGTCATCATGCCGGGATTCGATCCGGCGAAAAGCTTCGTCACGCGCCAGGAGGCTATTGAGCGGATCGAGTTCGCGGAGTGCATCCGAACCGAGCGGCCCGCCGGCATGCTTGCGAACGAACGTCCTGAACCACTCGCGCAACGCCCTCGCCTGATCGGCGACCGCGTCCAGCTCGTCTGGCCTTGTGCGCGCCCTCAGCGACTCCAGTTCGTCCGCGGGGACAAGCTTTGCCTGCGCCAGCCAGTCGACCAGGCCGTCACCGTCGCTGATCCAATCGACGGCCACATCAACCGGCGTCGCGATGGAGTTCAGGAAATCGAGGCCGAGCGAGTCGGCAATGAACATGGCGGGCGGTCTGTTTGGCATGCGTCGCTTCCCTGCCGGACGGAATGCCGCTCATGTAACCTGTTAAATGCCTACTGACAAGTTACGAATACGCCAAGTAACCTCTTTGTAGCTTTTAACAGGTTACAAATGGGGAAGCGAAGATGGCCAAAGCGGATGTGACCGTAGTCTTGGCCCATGGCGCATGGGCTGACGGCTCAAGCTGGGCGCGCGTCATCACCGCGCTCGAGGCCGAGGGCGTCAAGGCGCAGGCGGCCCCGCTTCCGCTGACCTCGCTTGCCGACGATATCGCCGCCCTCAACCGGAGCCTGGACCGCACCGAGGGCCCGGTGGTGCTGGCCGGACATGCCTATGGCGGCGCAGTCATCGCGCTTGCGCGTCCTGCCCGCGTGAAGGCGCTGGTCTATGTCGCAGCGCTCGCGCCCGACGAAGGTGAGAAGGTCGCGGACGTGTTCTATCGCCTAACCCCGCACCCGCTCGCGCCGAAGCTTGCTCCCGATGACGATGGCCTGATCTGGCTGCCCAAGGACGCCTTTGCCGCGGCGTTCGCGCAGAACGCCTCGACGGAGGATCACACCGTACTCGCAGCCGTGCAGCGGCCGATCTCGCTCAATTGCATCACGGTCCCGGCCGGGCGCCCGCTCTGGAAGGACATGCCGAGCTGGTACCTGATCGCCGAGCAGGACCGCACGATCGTGCCCGAGACGCAGCGCTTCATGGCGGAACGCATGAAGGCGAACAGCCGCTCTCTCGCCGTCGATCATACACCGAGCGTCACCGCGCCTGCGGCTGTTGCCGACATCATTCGCGATGCGGTCCGCGCCGTGAGCGGGAATTAGCGCGTCCGGCATCCGGATCAAACCGCCTCAAATCAATAACACCCATTACCAGGAACGGAGACTGCCATGACCTCTACGAGATATCGCACGGCCGACATCGATGGCTTCAACGTGTTCTATCGCGAGACCGGGCCCTCGGGCGCGCCGAAGCTTCTGTTGCTGCACGGATTCCCGAGTGCCGGCCACATGTTCCGTGATCTGATCCCGTTGCTCGCGGACACGTTTCACATCGTGGCCCCGGACTTGCCCGGGTTCGGCCAGTCCGACATGCCTTCGCGCGAAAACTTCCGCTACACCTTTGACAACGTCGCGCACGTGATCGAGCGCTTCACTGAAGTGATCGGCTTTGATCGCTTTGCTGTCTATGTCTTCGATTACGGTGCGCCCACCGGCTTCCGGCTTGCGCTCAGCCATCCCGAACGGATTACTGCGATCATCTCGCAGAACGGCAACGCCTACGAGGACGGGCTGAGCGACGGCTGGACTCCGATCAAGGCCTATTGGCAGGACCCCTCGCCGGCCAATCGCGACGCGCTGCGCGGCTTCCTCACGCCCGAGGCGACGCGCTGGCAATACACGCATGGCGTTCCCGATGTGACCATCGTGTCGCCGGACGGCCAGAACCTCGACAATTTCTATCTCGCGCGCCCCGGTTCCGACGACGTGCAGCTCGACCTGTTCGGCGACTACAAGAGCAACGTCGCGCTCTATCCGTCATTCCAGGACTATTTCCGCAAGCACAAGCCGCCCTTCCTCGCGGTCTGGGGCAAGAATGATCCGTTCTTCATCCCGCCCGGGGCCGAGGCGTTCAAACGCGACAACCCCAATGCCGTGGTGCAGTTCTTCGACACCGGCCATTTCGCGCTGGAGACGCATGCACGCGAGATCGCCGACAGCATTCGCGATTTCCTGGGCCACCTCCGATAGGACGAGGACATCACCATGACGAGATCCGTCGCCATCGTGACAGGCGCAAGCTCGGGGATCGGCCGGGCCACCGCGGTTCGGCTTGCGCGCGACTTCGGCGCGATCGCCATCGCGGCGCGTAGCGCCGAAAAGCTCGACGAGGTCGGCCGCGAGATCGAGGCGGCCGGTGCCGAACCGCTAGTGCTCGATCTCGTCCTGGCGGAAGCTGCATCGGCAGACACGCTTGTGAGCCGGACGCTGGATCGCTTTGGCCGTATCGATGCGCTCGTCAATGTCGCCGGCGCCGTCGCCGGTCTCGACCTCTTCGAGATGACCGACACGCAGTGGGACGCCGGCATGGCGCTCAAATTCCACGGTGCGCGCCGGCTGACGATCCGAGCCTGGGACGCCCTGAAGCAAACGAGGGGAAGCGTCGTGTTCATGTCCGGCAACGCGGCGGTGATTCCGAAGCCTGGAGCAGCGGCCGTCGGCACGATCAACGCCGCCATCGAGGCCCTTGCCAAGACATTTGCGGAGCGCGGTATCGCGGACGGTGTCCAGGTCAACAGCATCTCGCCGGGCGCCATCATGACCGGTCGCCGGTTGTCGATGATCGAAAAGGCCGCGGCGTCCCGCAAGATCGCGCTCGACGACGCCAGACGGCAGGTGCTCGATCAGGCCTGCATCACGCGCTTCGGCGAGGCGGGCGAGGTCGCCGAGCTGATCGCATTCACCGTCTCGCCCCCGGCGCGCTGGATGACCGGCACGGTGCTGCGCATGGACGGCGGCGAGGTGAAGTCCGTGTGATCCAGGAGGCGCCGGGCTTCAAATACGACAAGGCGAGCACCACCTGGGTGCCCGAGAAGAAATAAGGCCGTCCAGACTGACACTTCGAAAGGGCTCGCCGCTACTGCGGCGGGCCCTTCCCACATCTGGCGGTCATGCTTCCATCGCCGACAAGACATCGCCGCCGCCGACAATGAAGTCGACGGCGGCGTGATCGGATCAGCGATTTCCAGGCTGACGCCTCAGTTCCGCGCCGGCGCCGTCGCCGCCGCCGAGCGTGCCTGCCGCGGGGCCCTGGGCGCGCCGGGTTCGGCGACCGGACTTGCCGGGGCGCGCGAGCGCATGATGGCGGCGTCGATCTCGCCGATGACGCGGCGCTGGATCGCCTCGCTCTTGTCGATCGAGATGTGGCCGACGCCAGTGCCGCGCACGTCGACATTGTCGAGTTTGCCGCGGAGGCCAGACGCGGCCCGCACGGGTTCGCCGGGGCCGTCGCCGATATAGATGTTGATGTAGCGTTCGGCGCCGGTCGACAGCCTGGTCTTGAACACGGAATCGAGGCCGATCGCGAGCTTCACGGGAACGCCGAGCTGGTTGAGCTTGGCGATCATGTCCGGCAGCGCAGTCGCACCGGAGGAATGGCCGACCAGGATGATGGTCTTGACGCGGCCGGCCCGGTAATTGGCCGCGGCTTCATCGGCGAGCGAGGACCAGGACACGAAGTTCGCGACGGTTACCGGGATGCCCTGCGCCTGGAGCCGGGCGCCGATCGTGTCGAGGCCGAGCGAGAAGACGTTGAGCACACCACGGAGCAGGTAGACATGCGTCGTGGCGGCGGCCTGGCTGGGCGCGGCCTTGGCGGTGGTCGGGCTGATGGCAACAGCTGACAGCAGGAGCAGGCAGATTGCCCACACACGGAGGGCGGACAACTGGCTGGCGCCGGCGGTGTGACGGCCGTTCGGTCTCATCGATCTTTTCCCTGGGGACAATACGCTTTGCGATTGGCCGGAATCGTAGCCACGGCCTGCTCGCAGACGCAACAAAGAGGCGCGTGAGCGGCAATCTTAGCCACAGCCCGTGACCATCGCGCAACACTTGCCTGGAACCTGCCGCCGAAGGGCCTGTTTTGAGACCATTTTTCCCCAGCCAATTGCGGCCGGGCAAGTGCATTCCTATTTCAGGGCTCCGCTGACCTCCTCCCGGGACGGTTCCAGCCTCCCCTCCCCAGTCTTTGCCCCCCAGCCCTGCGGCCATCATGTCCTCCATCATTTCCGTCGCCAATTTGTCGAAGACCTATGGGTCCGGCTTCAAGGCGCTCAAGAACGTTAATCTCGAGATCAAGCGCGGCGAGATTTTTGCGCTGCTCGGCCCCAACGGCGCCGGCAAGACCACGCTGATCTCGATCATCTGCGGCATCGCCAACCCAAGCGAAGGCACGGTCCTGGTCGGCGGCGAGAACATCCAGACCTCGTACCGCAAGGCCCGCTCGCTGATCGGCCTCGTGCCCCAGGAATTGCACACCGACGCCTTCGAGAGCGTGTGGGCGACGGTGAGCTTCTCCCGCGGCCTGTTCGGCAAGCCGAAGAACCCCGACCATATCGAGAAGGTGCTGAAGGACCTCTCGCTCTGGGACAAGAAGGACAACAAGATCATCACGCTCTCCGGCGGCATGAAGCGCCGCGTGATGATCGCGAAAGCGCTGTCGCACGAGCCGCAGATCCTGTTCCTGGACGAGCCGACCGCCGGCGTCGACGTCGAGCTGCGCAAGGGCATGTGGGAGGTGGTGCGCACCCTGCAGCAATCCGGCGTCACCATCATCCTGACCACGCATTACATCGAGGAAGCCGAGGAGATGGCCGACCGCATCGGCGTCATCAACAAGGGCGAGATCGTGCTGGTCGAGGAGAAGGCGACGTTGATGGAGAAGCTCGGCAAGAAGCGGTTGACGCTGCATCTGCAGGGCAAGGTCACGGCGCTGCCGGACAGCCTCAGCCATTACGAGCTCGACCTCTGCGACGGCGGCGCGACGCTCGTCTACGACTACGACACCAAGGGCGAGCGCACCGGCATCACCAGCCTGCTCAGCGACCTCCGCAACGCCGGCATCCGCTTCAACGATCTCGACACGACGCAATCGTCGCTCGAGGACATCTTCGTCGACCTCGTGAGGACGTCATGAACCATCGCGCCATCCGCGCCATCTATCTGTTCGAAATGGCGCGCACCTGGCGTACGCTGCTGCAAAGCATCGTCTCGCCTGTCGTCTCGACCTCGCTCTATTTCGTGGTGTTCGGTGCTGCCATCGGCTCGCGCATCAGCCAGGTCGAGGGCGTCAGCTACGGCACCTTCATCGTGCCAGGGCTGATCATGCTCTCGGTGCTGACGCAGAGCATCGCCAACGCCTCGTTCGGTATCTACTTTCCGAAATTCACCGGCACGATCTACGAAATCCTGTCGGCGCCGATCTCCTATGTCGAGATCGTGCTCGGCTATGTCGGCGCCGCCGCGACCAAATCGATCATTTTGGGCCTCATCATCCTGGCGACAGCCGGCCTGTTCGTGCCGCTCCATATCCACCATCCAATCTGGATGCTGACCTTCCTGGTGCTGACGGCAGTGACGTTCAGCCTGTTCGGCTTCATCATCGGCATCTGGGCCGACGGCTTCGAAAAGCTGCAGATGATCCCGATGCTGGTGGTGACGCCGCTGACCTTCCTCGGCGGCAGCTTCTATTCCATCGACATGCTGCCCGCAGGCTGGCGCACGGTGGCGCTGCTGAACCCGGTCGTCTATCTGATCTCCGGCTTCCGCTGGAGCTTCTACGAGATCGCGGATGTCAGCGTGTCCGTCAGCATCTGCATGACGACGACGTTCCTGGTGATCTGCCTCGCCGTGATCTGGTGGATTTTCCGCACCGGGTATCGGCTGAAGAACTGACCGCAGTTCCGTAGCCCGGATGGAGCGCAACGAAATCCGGGACGAGCGTCAACTCACGCACCAGCGGTCCCGGATTGCGCTTGGCTCCATCCGGGCTACGGCGCTACCTCACCTGTAGCAGTGGAAGCGATGGTAGCCGTCATAGTAGCCGCGGCAGCGGTAATGGCGGTGATGTGGAATGCCGAACACGCCCTCGACCGCACCGACGGCCCCTCCAACACCGGCGCCGACCGCGCCGCCAACTACGCCACCGACAGGCCCGGCGATCCGGTTGCCTTCATAGGAGCCCTCCTGGGCGCCGCGCACGATGCCCTGGGCGTGGCCGGCTTGCGGCAGCGACAACAGCGCGAGCAGCATGGCGGTGGCTGCGAACAGCAGGCGGATGGGCAAACCGGCCGGCATTTGCGCGGCGGCGACACGGGTTTTGTTCATCTTCGGTCCCAAGGGAAGTAAAGGGGAAAGGGCAGCGGAAGCCGCCCGTCGAGGCTGCCACGATCAACGCCTGAAGCGGCCGAATGGTTGCGTCTTTGTGACGAATTGTCGGCGTTGTGACTGCTCGGCACGCTCGCGAAAATGTCAGCACCGCCGCCAGCCACGCGGCACAAAGCGGCCTTGCTTACGCCCGGCATCGCGTTAACGATGGACGGGCAGCCCGCTGGAACGATAGCCGGATTGCAGGCATATTGCACGCCGGGGGACGGAGAGCCGCGGCGCCTAGCGTGAACAGGCCGGAGGCCAGAACTCAAATGCGTTTCCCTCAAATGCGTTTCCAGATGCGTTCCTTTTTCATCGTTTTTTCCTCATTGATGCTTTTGAGCGCGGGCACCGCGCAGGCCAAGGTCGAGATCACCGTCGACAAGGACAATCAGCAGATGACCGTCGCCGTCGACGGCGTCGCGCGCTATCACTGGCCGGTGTCAACAGGCATCCCCTCGCGCGAAACGCCGAGCGGCGGCTTCCGCGCCTTCCGGATGGAAGAGGATCACTACTCCAAGGAATTCGACGACGCGCCGATGCCGCACGCGATCTTCTTCACCAAGGTCGGGCACGCCATCCACGGCACCGACTCGGTCGGCCGGCTCGGCTCGCCGGCGTCGCATGGCTGCGTGCGGCTGTCGCGCCAGAATGCCTCGACGCTCTACGCACTGGTGCAGCAGCAGGGCGTGCTCAACACCACGGTGACGCTGACCGGCTCGGCGCAGGTCGCGCTCGCCCGCAATCCGCGCGGCCGCAACCCCACAGCGGTGGCCCGCGCGCCGCAACCCGCCGAAGAGCAGTACGCCACCTCAGGCGATCCCGTGAATCTCGCACCGCCGGCGCAGCCCGCCCGCCGCTACATGCCGCAGGACGACAATTACATCTATCCGGCCGACGGCAGCGACACCGGCACGCGCTATCCCGCGCCGCGCTCGGCCAGCCGCCCGCTGTATGACGCGCAGGTCTATCAACAGCAGCAGCCGCAGCAGTACTACAATCAAGGCTACGGCCAGCAGGGCTACTATCAGCCACAGCCCCGGCAATACTATCAGCCGCGCGGTTACTATCAGAACTGACGCTACCGGAACGCGGCGTTGCCGCGTTCGACGATCTTTCGCGCAGCATCGACAAAGGCGCGCGCGACCGGCTCGAGGATCTCGGGCCCGGTCGCGGCGAGATCGTCTGACGGCGTATGAAACGTCCGATGGCGCCCAGCCATGCCGAGGAAATTGGCGTAGCCCGCTGCATGCACGTCGCGCAGCTCACCGACCGCCTGCTTCTCCGTCACAAGACGTTTGGCCTCGACTTTTGCAAAAGTCTCGTCGGTCAGCGCGACGGCGGATTTGCTCAGCACGAGGTAACGCTCTTGCTCGGACCGATCGGTGCGGGCGCCTTCCGCGAAGGCATAGCAGGCGTTCGACGAACCGAAATGAATCCACGCCAGCGTGTCCTTCGGTGCCGGCGCTCCGTGCTTCAGAAACAGCTCCATGCCGCCATGGCCGATCTCGTGGCCGGCGGTGGCGATGAAAACAAGATGCGCCGGCCATTTCTCGGCGGCGACGGTGCGCGCCAGCGCGAGAAAGTTGGCGATGCCGGGGCCGCGCTCGCATACGCACGAGTACCAGCCGGTCATCGGCGTGGAGACGACGATGACCGGCCCACGGCCGGCCCCGATCTCGGCGATGACGTTGCGGCCAACGACATCGCGCTCGTAATGGCCCCTGACGTCGAAGGTGACAGGCGCGCCTGAGGCGAGCGCGCGCTCGAACACCGCTCGCGACGCCGCGCCGACCACGATCACCGGCACCGGCCAGGGCGCATCCTCCTGCGTGACGTTATAGGCGAAGCGGTCATCGGCGGGATTGCCGATCATCAGCAGGATGGCCGCCGGCTTCCTTGCCGCGGCTTCCGCGATCGCCGCACGATGGCTCGGCCCCAGATAGGCGCCGCGATCGAACGGCAGGTCGAGCAGAAGGATCTTGCCGGTGACGTCGCCATCGCGCGCGAGCGGCGCGGCGAGATGGAAGCTGGCCTTGTCCTCCGGCGGCCACCAGAATGGCGTCGCCTCGACAGAGATGCCGGCAGCTTCAGCGCTGGCCCGCTCGACGACATATTGCCGCCCGAGCACGACGGGCTGGAAGCTGATTTCGAAACCCGCCTGCTTCATCTCGCCGGCGACCCAGTCGGCCGTCGCGCGATCGCCCGCAGAGCCGAAGCGGTGCAGACCGAAGGATGCATAGCGCGCCACATCTTCATAGAGGCTCGCGCCCGAAAGCACATCCTTGGCTAGCGCCTGTCCGACCATGAAAACCGCCATCGTTGCGATGAAGATAAGCCGCATATCAATGGCTCCCTGAACCGATGCTTTTTTGAGAGCCAGTTTCCGCCTTCGCCGGCCGCCGTCAAGCACCTGTCGACCAGCTGGACGAACCGGGCGAAGATTTCATAAGCTCCTCCTTTCACCTGGGCTGCGAACCTCGATGCCGTCACGTGCCGCGACAATCCTGATCGTGCTCTCGGTTCTCACTGCGGGACAAGCCATGACCTTACAAGCTATGGCCTTTGATCTCGAAGCGCATCGCGGCGGGCGCGCGCTGTTGCCGGAAAACACCCTGCCGGCCTTCGCCAACGCGCTGTCGATGGGCGTGGACACGCTGGAGCTCGACGTCGGCGTGACCGCGGATGGCGAGGTCGTCGTGTCGCATGAACGCGGGCTCAATACCGACCTCGCGCGCGATGCAGGCGGCGCCTATGTCGCCCCGCCCGGCACGCCGTTCGTGAAGCTGCGCTTGGCCGACGTCAGGACCTATGACGTTGGCCAGATCCGGCCCGACAGTTCCTACGCGAAGCAATTCCCCGACCAGCGGGCCGTGCCGGGGACACGCATTCCCACCCTGGGCGAGCTGTTCGCGCTGGTGCGCAAGGCCGGCAACACGCGTGTGCGTCTCAATATCGAGACCAAGATCGATCCAAACCATCCGGACGAGTCGCTCGATCCGCGAGGCTTTGTCGCAAAGCTGCTCGGGCTGATCGAGGCCGAAGGATTTTCCGATCGCGTCATGATCCAGTCGTTCGACTGGCGGACCCTGCTGCTCGTCCAGCAACAAGCGCCCAACATTCCGACGGTCTACCTGACGCTCCAGCGCGGCTCGGGCCAGACGGTGTCGTTGGACAAGGCGACGAACTGGACGGCGGGTTTCAGCCCGGCCGATCACGGCGGCTCGCTACCGCGGACGATCAAGGCTGCGGGCGGCACCGTCTGGTCGCCCTATTACGGCGATGTGACCGAGGCGGTCATCTCTGAAGCGCACACGCTCGGACTGCGCATCGTGGTCTGGACCGTCAACAAGCGCGAGGACATGGCGCGCATGATCGAGCTCGGCGTCGACGGCATCATCTCGGACAGGCCGGACCTGCTGCGGCAGGTCGCGGGCGAGAAGGGAATTGCATTGCCGGCGGGAACGCCGGTGATGCCGTGAAGTCTATCCGGGCATGACGGCCTCTCGTAAATCTGCGCGCCGTATCTTTGGCGTCCCTACTCCCCATCCCGCAGACGCCGGTACAGCGCGCCCAAAATATTGGAATAGTCGTCGGTCCAGACCCGCACCCGGTCGTCGGCTTCGGTCTGCTCCCATGACTTGGAGGAGGCGAGCCGGCCGACGTCGGCCTCCTCGCGCGCTGAGATGACGACGTCGGTCGAGAAGATGTAGTCCCCGTCGCGTCCGGAATCCTCGTTGAAGACCCAGCTCTTCAGATCGTTGGCATCGGCAATACCGACCACGACGGTCTCGAGATCGAGGTGCCGGTTGGAGACGTGCATCACCACGGCGCCGTGCGGCGCCAGCTTGTCCTTGTAGATACTCATCGCCTCTTCGGTGGCGAGATGAATCGGGATCGCATCCGACGAATAAGCGTCGACGATGATCAGATCATACGCGCCGTCGGGCTCTTTCGCGAAGGTGAGGCGAGCATCGCCGATCACCGGCTTCAGGCCCGGCATGCAGCTCGATATGTAGCGAAAGTTCTTCGGATCGCTCGCCGCGTCGACCATGGACTGGTCGATCTCGAAGAAGGTCCAGCTTTCGCCGGACTCCGCGGCGCACGCGAGCGTGCCCGATCCGACGCCGATGGCAGCGACCTTCAGCGGCGCGCCCTTGCGCTCGCGGATCGCGGTGATGGCCTGCCCGATCCCGCCGTCCTTGTGATAGTAGGTGATCGGCTCGGGCCGGCCGACGACCGGCGTGCCGTCATTGTTGCGGAAGCGTTCGGCGCCGTGGATCGTGGTGCCGTGCATCAGCACATGGAAATAGCCGCCGGGCGTCACCACGATCTTGTGCACGCCAAAGAAGCTGCGCACCGTCGTGACGCGGCCTTCGTCCGCCGGATAGACGCGGATCAACGCCAGCGCAAGCGCGGCGGTGGCGAAGATCTTCCAGCGGCTGGCGTTGAGCGCGAGCGCCAGAAGCGCTGCGAGCACGCCGACGGCCCCCGCGACCCAGACGCGATGATCCTCGAACCAGGTCGAAAGACCGCCGGTCATGTAAGACGGCGCGACCAGCGCCACTGCGAGCACGGCGAGTGCCAGCCAGTACCATCTGACGATGCCCGCCAGCCGCTCGTTCGCCGGCGGCCGGCACAGCGCCGCGAGCGCAACCAAGATCGGATATTCGGCGATCCAGGAGAAGGTGAATGGAGCGACGAGGCCGGCAAAGAGTCCGCCGACCATGCCGCCGAACGACAGCGCGACATAGAAACCCGTGAGATATTTGGCGGCCGGGCGTGTCCGCGCCAGCTCGCCATGGCAGGCCATGGCGATGACGAAGAAGCACAATTGGTGACCGCCGAGGGTCAGCAGCAGATTCTGTTCGCCGCCGAAGGCCAGCAGGACGATGACGCCAGCGATCGCGACCGGCTGGAGCATCAGCATCCATTTGTGCGGCAGCAGCGGCCGCGACTGGAACACCACCACCCAGGTGAGCAGATACAGCGACAGCGGCAGCACCCAGAGCAACGGCGCCGCCGCGACGTCGGTCGAGATGTGCGCCGTGACGGCGATCAGCAGGCCGGACGGCACCGCGGCAAGGAAGATCCAGCGCAGCCGCGTCACCATGTCAGGCGCGGGCGCATTGACGTCCTCGGTTTTTGCGTCGATCACGGCCAGCTTCTGCGAACGCAGCAGCAAAACGCCGCAGGCTGCGATCAGGAGGATCAGGAGGCCATAGCCAAGGGTCCAGAACCGGTTCTGCGTGTGCAGCGTGAAAATCGGCTCCAGCAGGAACGGATAGGACAACAGCGCGAGGAAGCTGCCGATGTTGGAGGACGCATAGAGGAAATAGGGATCGTGTCCGGCAGGGTGGCCGGTGCGGACGAACCAGGCCTGGAGCAGTGGATTGTTGGCGGCGAGCGCGAAGAACGGCAAGCCGATCGAGACCACGAACAGGCCGAGCAGCCAGAACGCATAGCCGGAGGCCGGTGGATCGCCGTAGGCGGTGGCGATGCCGAGCGGCAGCGTGGCGAAGGCTGCGATCAGCAGAACCACATGCACCGCGACCGGAACGATGCGATTCCTGATCTGCATCAAGAGATGCGCGTAGGCATAGCCCGCCAGCAGCAGCGACTGGAAGAACACCATCGCCACCGACCACACCGCCGGCGAGCCGCCGAGCCGCGGCAGCACCATCTTGGCGAACAGCGGCTGCACCGAGAACAGCAGCAGCGCGCTGACGAAGATCGCGGCGGTGTAGACCGTCAGCAGCAGCCGGTTGCGTGACGAGGACGGCTGCTCCGTGGCGGCGGGTTGCACGATCGAATCCATGGAAGCTCCGGCTTAAACCCCGGCGGGCGCCGGACGCGCGCAATGGAGCACAGGGCGCATGAACGGGCAATAAAGGGTCTCGTGATGTTGCAGCGACGATTGCTTGATATACAGATGTCATTCCAGGCCTGGTCCTTCGGACCATCCCGGAATGACCGTGGAACATTTTGAATCCTTCATGACCGAAACCGACGTCATCATCATCGGCGCTGGCCATAACGGCCTCACCTGCGCGGCCTATCTCGCGATGGCGGGCCTGCGCGTGCGCGTCGTCGAGCGCCGCAAGGTGGTCGGCGGGGCCGCGGTCACGGAGGAGTTTCACCCCGGATTCCGCAACTCGGTCGCGGCCTACACGGTAAGCCTGCTCAATCCGCAGGTGATCCGCGACTTGGGCCTCACTGAACAGGGCCTGCGGATCGTCGAACGGCGCGCCCAGAATTTCCTGCCCGCGCCCGACGGCAGCTATCTGCTCACCGGCGAGGGGCGGACGAAGGAGTCCGTCGCGCGGCTGAGCACACACGACGCCAGCGCGCTCGACGGGTTCTCGCGCGAGCTCGAGGATATCGCCGACGTGCTGCGGCAGTTCGTGCTGCGTGCGCCGCCGAACCTGCTCGACGGTTTTGGCACGAACGCGATCCGCGAAGCGGTGAACGCGTTCCAGAGCGCCAACATCCTGCGTGGGTTGACGCTGGAGCAGAGCCGCAGCCTGCTCGATCTCTTCACCCGCTCGGCCGGCGAGATGCTGGACGAGCGCTTCGAGCACGATCTGGTCAAGGCGCTGTTCGGCTTCGATGCCATCGTCGGCAATTATGCCAGTCCGTACGCGGCGGGCTCGGCCTATGTGATGCTGCACCACGCCTTCGGCGAGGTGAATGGCAAGAAGGGCGTCTGGGGCCACGCCATCGGCGGCATGGGCGCGATCACGCAGGCGATGGCGCGCGCCGCGCAGGGCCGCGGCGTCACGATCGACACGGATGCGGGTGTGCGCGAGATCATCGTCGAGCGCGACCGCGCGGTGGGCGTGGTGCTGGAGAACGGCACGTCCATCCGCGCAAAATATGTCGCGGCCAACGTCAATCCAAAGCTGCTCTATACGCGGCTGATCGCGGCCGACGCCCTGCCCCCGGACTTCCTCGCGCGCATCCGGCACTGGAAGAACGGCTCCGGCACCTTCCGCATGAACGTGGCGCTGGACCGCCTGCCCTCCTTCACCGCGCTCCCGGGCGACGGCGATCACCTCACCTCCGGCATCATCCTGGCGCCAAGCCTCGGCTACATGGACCGCGCCTATCTCGACGCGCGCGCGCTAGGCTGGAGCCGGGAGCCGGTCGTCGAAATGCTGATCCCCTCCACGCTCGACGACACGCTCGCACCGGCGGGCCAACACGTCGCGAGCCTGTTCTGCCAGCACGTCGCGCCCGAACTGCCCGACGGAAAGTCCTGGGACGACCATCGCGAGGAGGTCGCCGATCTCATGATCGCGACGGTGGACAAATACGCACCCGGCTTTGCGGCAAGCGTGCTTGGCCGCCAGATCCTCTCCCCGCTCGACCTCGAACGGCAATTCGGTCTGTTGGGAGGCGACATCTTCCACGGCGCACTGACGCTGAACCAGCTGTTCTCGGCGCGGCCGATGCTGGGCCATGCCGACTATCGCGGGCCCCTGAAGGGCCTCTACCATTGCGGCTCCGGCGCCCACCCCGGCGGCGGCGTCACCGGCGCCCCCGGCCATAACGCCGCGCAGATGATCTTGAGGGATCACCGCTCGCTGTTCGGAAGCCGTGGATAGGTCTGTGGAAAGAGCTGTGGACAGGCTGTTGGCAAGGCTGTGAGAAAGCAGTGGGTCGCCTGCGCGCGGCAGGCCCGGCGCGCCCCGCACAAGGCGGTGGAAAAGCTGGGGACGAGTGGCGGGATAAAGCCGTGGACAACTTTGGCGAAACGAGTGGAGGGCCGTGGGCATTCCGGGCCCCCCCAAAACGACCTCGCCCGCCGGGGGGCAACTCCCCCAGCGGGCGGTGATCAGGAAACAGCCTCTAAAGAAAAACAGCCCCCGCCGGGAAATGGGAGGCGGAAATTACTTCAAGGAACTGCTAATCGAACCGAACTTCTCGTTCATGCTGGTGCCCAGGCTGTTCACCACGGTGATGATCGCCAGCGCGATACCCGCTGCGATCAGGCCGTACTCGATCGCGGTCGCACCGGATTCGTCCGACCAGAACTTCAAAACCATGCTCTTCAAGACTCGCCTCCGTTTCAATTCCAGGATGCGTTGGCTGGATCCAACACCCGGAAATCTACGGGACACAACCTGCAGTCAGGTTAAATCGGAACCTGCAAGTTGTACGGAAAATTGGGAACAAAAGTTCCAAAAATTGAACTGACGGAACCCTAGAATGCAGCTTTCTCCCACTCATCGCGTCTGCTTTTCGATCGGCACCGAGGCCGCGGCCAAGCGCGTCGTCGACGTGCTCACGGAGGTCTTTTTCGACGGCGATGCGGCAGTCGCCGCCTTCGAGCGGCCGGACGGACAGTGGGATGTCACGCTCCATTTCGCCGACGCGCCCGATCAGGCATGGCTGCGCGAACTCGTTGTAACTACAGCAGGAAACGACATCGCCGAAACACTCATCTTCGACATCGTCGAGGCCAAGGACTGGGTCAAGGCGAGCCTCGAAGATCTCGTCCCGGTGCCGGCCGGCCGCTTCGTCGTGCACGGCAGCCACGACCGCGACCGCGTCGCGCCGAACAAGCTTGCCATCGAGATTGAGGCAGCGCTCGCCTTCGGCACCGGCCACCACGGCACCACCCGCGGCTGTTTACTGTTGCTTGACCACGTCCTGAAGAGTTCCCGGCCGAGGAACCTGCTCGACCTCGGCACCGGCACCGGCGTGCTGGGCATCGCCGCAGCGAAGGCGCTGCATCGCGGGGTGCTCGCCTCCGACATCGACCCGCCGTCGGTGCGGGTGGCAGCCGAGAACGCGACGCTGAACCACGTCGGCAACCAGGTGCGGGTGATCCGCGCCACCGGATTTGCCGCACCGGACTTTGCCAGATGCGGCCCGTTCGACCTGGTCCTGGCCAACATCCTTGCCAACCCGTTAAGGCAATTGGCCGGCCCGATGGCGCGGCACCTCGCGCCCGGCGCGCGCGTCATCCTCTCCGGCCTCTTGACCCACCAGGCCCCCGCCGTGACCGCCGCCTACCGCGCACGCGGCCTCGTGCCGCTGCGGCACCTGCGGATCGAGGGGTGGAGCAGTTTGTTGCTGAGGAAGGTTGGTTGAGCTGCGTCCGCGGCGGTACTGCGCCCCTCGCCCCGTTCTTACGGGGAGAGGGTTGGGGCAAGGGGCTGCCTCCGCAGCGACGGTGAGAGTTGGACTCGCGGAGAGTCCCCCTCACCCGGATTGCTTCGCAATCCGACCTCTCCCCGCAAGCGGGGCGAGGTGAACGAACACCGCCCTACTCCGCCGGCTTCTCGTCCCGCCTCATCGTGCGTTCGTTTTGCAAGGCACGCCTGGCGCGGCGCTCGGCGAAACGGTCGATCATCTGGCTGATGAGGCCGCGCGGCTTCTTCGGTGTCGTTGCGGCCGGGGCGCGGTGGGCCGGCGGCGAAATCTTCTCAAACATGAACGCTGGCATCGTGTGTCCCCTCGCCGTTGAGATGAACCACTCGCTCGAATTTCCCTGTTATCCGGACGAAGCGCAACTGCTGCATCCTGTACTCCACTCAATTCGAATGGAACATTTTCAAGCACGGTCCGTGCCAGATGCGACCCCAAATGCGTCTACATTGCGGACTGATCGTCATGATCCTAAACTGAGCCATGTTCGAAGCACACTTCCAGACATTCGAGGAGCCCGAGGCCGGCGTCGCATTGACAGCGCGCCTGGCCGCGCTCCGTGAGGAACTCGCCCGCCGCAAGCTGACCGGCTTCGTCGTTCCGCGCGCCGACCAGCAGCAGAACGAATATGTGCCCCCCTCGGAGGAGCGGCTGGCGTGGCTGACCGGCTTTACCGGCTCGGCGGGATTGGCGGTGGTGCTGACGCATGAGGCCGCGGTCTTCGTCGACGGCCGCTACACGATCCAGGCGGCCAAGCAGGTCGACGCAAAGGCCTGGGCGGTGGAATCGCTGATCGATCCGCCGCCGGAGAGCTGGGTGTCGACGCATCTGAAGGCCGGCGACCGCCTCGGATTTGATCCGTGGCTGCACACTTCTTCGGCAGCCGAGCGCCTCGCCGCCGCCTGCGCCAAGGCCGGCGCCGAGCTCGTCGCGGTCGACAGCAACCCGGTCGACGCGATCTGGCAGGACCGGCCACAGCCGCCGCTGGCCCCGGTCGCCGTGCACAGCCTGCAAAACGCCGGGGTCGCCGAGGCCGAGAAGATCACGCAAATCAAAAGCGAGATCGCCAAGCTCGGCGTCGACGCGCTGGTGCTCTCCGACAGCCACGCCGTGGCCTGGACCTTCAACATCCGTGGCGCCGACGTCGCTCATACGCCGTTGCCGCTGTCCTACGCGCTGGTGCCGAAGGACGGCCGCCCGACCGTGTTCATCGACCACCGAAAACTCTCCAATTTGACCCGCGACCATCTGGAGCAGTCCGCCGACGTGCGCGAGCCCGATGCGATGGCGCCGACGCTGATGGCGCTGGCCAAGAGCGGCGCCGCGATCGCGCTCGACAATGCCACCGCGGCCGACGCGCTCAGCCGGCTGATTGCAAGCGCCGGCGGCAAGCCGGTGCGCGGCAGCGATCCGATTGCGCTGCTGAAAGCGGTCAAGAACGCGACCGAGATCAAGGGCACACGGACGGCGCACCGCCGCGACGCCGTGGCGCTGGCGCGCTTCCTCGCCTTCGTCGACCGCGAGGCGCCAAGCGGCAAGCTGACCGAGATCGACGCGGTCGAGGCGCTTGAGACGTTCCGCCGCGACACCGGCGCGCTGAAGGACGTCTCGTTCCCGACCATATCAGGCACCGGCCCGAACGGCGCCATCGTGCACTACCGCGTCACTCGCAAGAGCAACCGGCGCATCGCACCGGGCGATCTGCTGCTGATCGATTCCGGTGCGCAATATGAAGACGGCACCACCGACGTCACCCGCACGATGGCCGTGGGCGAACCGACCGGCGAGATGCACGACCGCTTCACCCGCGTGCTGCGGGGCCACATCGCGATCGCGCGCGCGGTGTTTCCCGACGGCACCACCGGCGCGCAGCTCGACACGCTGGCGCGGCAATATCTCTGGGCCGCCGGCGTCGATTTCGAGCACGGCACCGGCCACGGCGTCGGCAGCTATCTCAGTGTGCACGAAGGACCGGCGCGGATCTCGAAGCTCGGCACGACGCCGCTGAAGCGCGGCATGATCCTCTCCAACGAGCCCGGCTATTACAAGACCGACGGCTTCGGCATCCGCATCGAGAACCTCGAGCTGGTGGTCGGCGCCGACATCGAGGGCGCGGAAAAGCCGATGAACGCGTTCGAGACGCTGACGCTGGCACCGATCGACCGCCGGCTGATCGATGTCGCGATGCTGAGCAAGGACGAGCTCGACTGGCTGAACGCCTACCACGCGCGCGTGAGGGCCGAGGTGCGACCGGCGCTGGACGAAGCGACGAAGGCCTGGCTCGATCAGGCGACGGCGGAGCTGAAGGCGTAAGCTCACCATTCCGAGACGCATAGCGCTACGCGATTTGCGCACGGCTCCTTTGCCACCATGACTGTCATGCCCCGCGAAGGCGGGGCATCCAGTATTCCAGAGGCAGAAACCGTATGCGGAGAAGCCACGGCGTACTGGATTCCCCGCTTTCGCTGGGAATGACATCTCATTTCTGGAGCGAGACGCGCGCCCAATCGGTCGCCATCGTGCCCTCATCGTAACCGTCCCGAAATCCGAATAGCCGCATTCCGAAACGCAGATATCCGTCTTGTGCGAGCACGCTACAGTCGATTCGACTTCGAAAGACGGACGACTATGCACGGCATGATCAGCAGGCCGCCGGACGCGGCGACGAAAAACATCGCGACCTCGCGCGTGGTGTTGCTGCTGCTGGTCGTCATGACCGGGATCGCGCCGATCTCGCTCTACATCCTGGTTCCGGCGCTGCCCGTGCTGGCGACGACGTTCGGCCGCGACATCTCGATCGCGCAGATGACGGTGTCGCTGTACATGGTCGGCATCGCACTGTCGCAGCTCATCATGGGACCGCTGTCGGACAAATTCGGCCGGCGTCCGGTGCTGCTTGGCGGCCTCGCGCTGATGGTCGCGGCGAGCATCGCCTGCATCTTCGCCGAAACCCTGCCGCAACTGATCGCGGCGCGCTTCTTCCAGGCGCTCGGCGGCGCCTCCGGCATGGTGGTGAGCCGCGCCATCATCCGCGATATCTACGAGCGCGACCGCGTCGCCTCCATGATCAGCCTCGTCGTCGCAGCGCTCATGATCGGCCAGATGGTCTCACCGCTCACCGGCGGCTTGATCGAGACCGCATTCGGCTGGCGGACGATCTTCTACGCCGTCACGATCGGCGCGATCGCGGTCGCCGTCGGCATCGCGATCGCGCTGCCCGAGACCCGCCGCGATCGCGCGGTCGGCAGCGGCGGCTTTCGCAGCGACGTCGGCACCCTGATCAAGAGCCGCGCCTTCATCGGCTATGTGATGTGCCAGGTGCTGGCGTCCCAGATTATCTTCACCTTCGCCGGCGGCGGCCCCTACATCGTCGTCACGCAGATGGGCCGGACCAGCGCTGAATATGGCGCCTGGTTCGCCACGACCGGCTTCGCATATCTCGTCGGCAATCTGCTCTGCGTCCGCTTCGCGCCGCGACACTCGCTGGAAAGGCTGATCTGGTTCGGGCTTGGCCTGCAACTCTGCGGCAGCCTGTTGAACCTGCTCTGGAGCTTCACCGGCTGGAACGAGGCGCCCGCCTGGCTGTTCGGCACGCAGATGATCGTGATGGTCGGCAATGCCTTCGTGATGGCGAACTCGGCCGCCGGCGCCATCAGCATCCGCCCTGAAGCCGCAGGCACCGCGTCAGGCGCGATGGGCTTCCTCCAGCAGGGCATCGGCGCGCTGATGTCGCAATTCGGCGCCTATCTCGGCGGCCACTCCGCCACCACGCTGCCGCTGACCTCCGCGGTGCTGGCGATCTCGCTGCTCTGCGCCTGCATGATGATCTTCGTCGTCCCCCGCCGCGAATTGGTGGTGAGCGAGGAGTTGATCGAGCAGGCGGAAGAGGAAGAGAGCGGGATGATGTGAGGGGCGCAGGAGCGCAAGCCCCGTCATTGCGAGCGCAGCGAAGCAATCCAGACTGTGACCGCGGATATAGTCTGGATTGCTTCGTCGCTGCGCTCCTCGCAATGACGAAAGAAAACCTCACTCCCCGATCAGCGTCAGCCACTCGTCCTCGGTCAACACCTTGACGCCGTGTTTGTTGGCTTCCGCGAGCTTGGAGCCCGCGCCGGGGCCGGCGACGACGAGGTCGGTCTTCTTCGAGACCGAGCCCGACACCTTCGCCCCCAGACGCTCCGCGGTGGCCTTAGCCTCGTCGCGCGTCATCTTCTCCAGCGCCCCCGTGAACACCACCGTCTTGCCGGCGACGGCGGAGTTGCTCTTCGGCTTCTCGGCGTCGATGATCTCGACTTCCTTGGTCAGGCGCTCGACGATGCCGCGATTGTGGCTCTCGCCGAAATAGTCGGCGATGCTCTTGATCACGGTGTCGCCGATCTGGTCCAGCGCGTCCATCTCGGCCATCGCCTCCTCGTCGCCCTTGGCGACCTTGAGACAGGCGTCGTGGAAAGCGTCCCACGAGCCATAGCCGCGTGCGAGCGCCAGCGCCGTGGTCTCGCCGACATGACGCATCCCGAGCGCATAGACGAAGCGCTCCAGCGCGATCTTGCGCCGGCTCTCGATGGCGCCGAACAGGTTGCGCACCGACGTTGCGCCGTAGCCCTCGATCTCCTCGAGCTTCAGCTTGGCATTGCGCTTCTCCAGCGTGAAGATGTCGGCGGGCTCCTTCACCCACTCCTCGTCGAAGAAATACTGGAGCTGCTTCTCGCCAAGACCGTCGATGTCGAAGGCGCGCCGCGACACGAACAGCTTGAGGTGCTCGATCTTCTGATAGGGACAGGCGAACTCGCCGGTGCAGCGGGCGCGCGAGCCCTCTTCGCCGGCCGCCGTCTCCTCGCGCGTGACGTCGGTGTGCAGCGGGCACGGGCACGTCGTCGGGAAATGGAATTCCTTGGCCGTCTTCGGCCGCTTGTCGAGAACGACGTCGACCACCTGCGGGATGACGTCGCCGGCACGCTGGATCACGACGGTGTCGCCGATCCTGATGTCGCGCCCCTCACGCAGCACCTCACCCTTGTTGCCGATGCCCTTGATGTAGTCCTCGTTGTGCAGGGTGACGTTCTGCACGATCACGCCGCCGACGCCGACCGGCTCGAGCTTGCCGACCGGCGTGAACGAGCCGGTGCGGCCGACCTGGATCTCGATGTCGCGCAGCACCGTCACGGCGCGCTCGGCCGGAAATTTGTGCGCGATGCCCCAGCGCGGCGTGCGTGAGACGAAGCCGAGCCGTTCCTGCCAGTCGATGCGGTCGACCTTGTAGACGACGCCGTCGATGTCGTAATCGAGTTTTGCGCGCTGCTCCTCGATCGAATGATGGAACGCGAGCAGTTCTTCGACGGAATGACAGAGCCTGGTCAACGGATTGGTCTTGAAGCCGCAGCGCTCGAACCAGCCGATCATGCCGCTCTGCGTACCCTCAGGCATCGCGCTCATCTCGCCCCAGGCATAGGCGAAGAAGCCCAGGGGGCGCGAGGCGGTGATGGTCGGGTCCTTCTGCCGGAGCGAGCCTGCGGCCGAATTGCGCGGATTGGCGAAGATGGTGCTGCCTTCCGCCTTCTGCCGCTCGTTGAGCGCAAGGAACGCCTTCTTGGTCATGTAGACCTCGCCGCGCACCTCGCAGACGTCGGGGACGTTGCGGCCTTTCAGCTTCTGCGGCACGTCTTCGAGCGTACGGATGTTGGCGGTGACGTCCTCGCCTTCAGCGCCATCACCGCGGGTCGCCGCGGTGACGAGCTCGCCGCCCTCGTAGCGCAGCGACATCGAGAGGCCGTCGATCTTCGGCTCGGCCGAGAAATCGACCTTGTCGTCGTCGAGCTTCAGGAAGCGCACGATGCGGCCGACGAAGTCGCGGACGTCCTCTTCGGCAAACGCGTTGTCGAGCGACAGCATCGGAACGGAATGGCGGACTTTCCTGAAGCGACCCGACGGCGCCGCGCCGACTTTCTGGGACGGCGACTCCGCGCTGACGAAATCCGGAAAGCGCTTTTCGATCGCGTTGAAGCGCTGGCGCAACGCGTCGTACTCGGCGTCGGTCACGGTGGGCGCGTCCTCTTGATAGTAGCGCCTGTCGTGCTCTTCGAGTTCGAGCGCGAGCCGCATGTGCTCGACCTTGGCCTGCGCCTTGGTGAGGTCGGCGACGTCGCGAAGCGGCCTTGCTTTGGATTTTGCTGCTCTTGCCATGGTGCTTGGATACGACGGAGCGGGCGGGAGGGTAAAGGCGGTTGGTCTCGTGCCCCGGACGCTGCGCAGCGCGGAGCGGCGCGCTGCAGAGCCGGGGCCTATGTGGCGGCATTCCGGGTCCCGGCTCGCGCTACGCGCGCCCGGGACACAAGTCTAACTCGCCGCCTTGAGCAGCCGTTCGGCGGCCGCTCTCGCCTCGGCCGTGATCTCGGCGCCGGCGAGCATGCGGGCGATCTCCTCGCGGCGGTGGTCGGCGGCCAGCGCATTGACGCGGGTGGCGACGCGCTTGCCCTTGTCGAGGGCGTCCTTGGAGATCAGCAGATGCTGGCCGGCACGGGCGGCGACCTGCGGGGCGTGGGTCACGGCCATCACCTGCACCTTGCCGGCAAGCCGCGCGAGCCGCCCACCGATGGCGTCCGCGACCGCACCGCCGACCCCGGTGTCGATTTCGTCGAACACCAGCGTCGGCGCCGAGCCGCGGTCGGACAGCACGACCTTGAGCGCCAGCAGGAAGCGCGAGAGCTCGCCGCCGGAAGCGACCTTCATCATCGGTCCCGGCTTGGTGCCGGGATTGGTCTGCACCCAGAACTCGACGCGGTCGAAACCTTGCGGGCCCGGCGCGGCCTCATCGGTCTCGACCTGCGTCATGAACTTGGCGCGTTCGAGCTTGAGCGGCGCGAGCTCGGCGTTGACCGCCTTGTTGAGCTTGTCCGCCGACTTCTGCCGCGCCATCGACAGTTTCTTGGCGGCAGCGGCATAGCGCGCGTCAGCCTCGATCGCCGCCTGCTCCAGCTTCTTCAACCGCGAAGCACCGGCATCGATCAGGACGACATCGGCAGCGTATTTGGCGGCAAGCGCGGCGAGGCCATCGACCGGCGTCGAATATTTGCGCGAGGCGGCACGCAGCGCGAACAGCCGCTCCTCGATGCGCTCGAGCTCGCCCGGGTCGAAGTCGGTCGCGGCGAGGGCGGCCAGGAGATGCTGATCGGCTTCCTCCAGTGCGTTGATCGCGGCGTCGATCGCCTTCACGGCAGGTTCGACCAGCGCCGGCGAGTTGACGCCGCGCCGCTCCAGCCGGCGCACGGCGGCCGACAGCGAGGCGACCGGCGAATGATTGCCGCCGACGGCTTCCTGCGCCTCGCGCAAATCGGAGGCGATCTTCTCGCCCTGCATCATGGTGGTGCGGCGACCGGCCAGCGAGGTCTCCTCGCCTTCCTTGGGCGCGAGCTGCTTCAGCTCGTCGGAGGCGTGGCGCAGATAGTCCGCCTCGCGCGCGGCGCGCTCCATGGCGGCGCGGTGCTCTTCCAGCGCGGCGCTGGCCGTGCGGCGCGCGTCCCAGAGCGCTTCGACCGCGGTGACGTCCTTTTCGAGCCCGGCAAAGGCGTCAAGCAGGCGGCGGTGGGTGGCGGCGTCGACCAGTGCACGCTCGTCATGTTGGCCGTGGATCTCGACCAGGGCGGCACCGACCGCCTTCAGCGTCTGCACGCTGATCGACTGGTCGTTGATGAAGGCGCGGGTGCGGCCGTCGGCGAGTTGCACCCGGCGGAGAATCATCTCGCCGGTATCATCCAGGCCGTTCTCGGCCAGAATCTTCGTCGCGGGGTGATTTTTGGGGATATCGAAGACGGCGGTGACCTGCCCCTGCTCCGCGCCATGGCGCACGAGCCCGGCGTCGCCGCGGCCGCCGAGCGCCAGTGCAAAGGCATCGAGCAGGATGGATTTGCCCGCACCGGTCTCACCGGTCAAAACCGCAAGTCCGGTGGCGAATTCGATATCGAGCCGCTCGATCAGGACGATGTCACGGATCGACAGACGCGCCAGCATGGAATCAAATTTCCTAGCCGAGACTATAGGCCTATCTTCTTGAAGGCCCTGCTCATCCAGGAACCCTGATTCTCGCTCGGCTCGAGACCCCCGGATTTTACAAGATTATAGGCGTCCTTGTACCAGCGGCTGTCAGGAAAATTGTGGCCAAGCACCGCGGCTGCGGTCTGCGCCTCGGCGACGATGCCGATCGTCATATAGGCCTCGGTGAGCCGGAACAGCGCCTCCTCGACATGGCGGGTGGTCTGGTACTGCGTGACGACGGCCTTGTAGCGGTTGATCGCCGCCGTGTAGTCGCGCTTCTGCATGTAGTAGCGACCGACATTCATTTCCTTGCCGGCGAGCTGGTCGCGCGCACCCTCGATCTTGGCCTTGGCCGAGGTCGCATATTCCGAGTTCGGATATTTGCGGTTCACCTCTTCCAGCGCGGCGATCGCTTTCTCGGTGCGGGCCTGGTCGCGGCTGATGTCCGGGATCTGGTCGTAGTGGGAGGCGGCGATCAGGTACTGCGCATAGGCCGCGTCCGGGCTGCCGGGGTGCAGCGTGACGTAGCGGGTCGCGGCGCCGATGCAGCCATCATAGTCTCCGCCCTGGTAGGAGGCATAGGCCGACATCAGCAGCGATTTGCGGGCCCAGTCGGAATAAGGATGCTGGCGGTCGACCTCTTCGAACTTCTTGTTCGCCCCCTTCATGTCTTTCTTCTCGTTCATGAGGTACAGGCCCTCATTATAGATCTTGTCGGCGGGCTCCTCGACGAAGGTGTCGTCCTTGGCGGTGAACTTGTCCCAGAGTGCGCCGGTGCCGCAGCCGGCCAGCGGCAGCGCGAGCACCACGAAGGTGGCGGCTTGAAGCAGCCCGCGGACTCCAGGCGACACCGAGAGATATCCGCGCGTCATACGCTGTGCCGACATGAATTTAAGCCCTGACGCCCTGTGATGCGGTGTCCGCCAGCCCATGAACCCCGTCATGGGCGCGAAATGTAGCCGTGGCGCCTGCCATGCGACCACGCCGTGTAACCGAAAAACGATCTCGAACCAACCGGATAGGCAGGCATTTCGCCCGGATTAAGGCGAACGCGCCGCAATCCTAGCCGATCATCGTTACCAGGAGTTTCCCGGGGAAAGCCGCCGCCAAACGCAGGCGGCAACAGAGCGCCAGTGGCGACAGGTCTCGTCAGGACACGTCCGGCCCGTAGGCCGCGGCGATCCGGCCGCCGACGATGCCACGACCGACTTCGCCCACGGGACGCGTGGTGCGGCGGACCGCCTCGCCCTCGACCACCCGCCAGGCGGTACGGTCGGCGAGCAGCGCGGTCAGGACAGCGTGGTTGAGCTTGTGGCCGCCGCGCACCGAGCGGTAGGCGCCAAGCAGCGGCAGGCCGGCCAGCGCGAGATCGCCGATCACGTCCAGCACCTTGTGGCGGGCGCATTCGTCGGCGTAGCGCAGGCCCTCGGTGTTGAGCAGCCGCTCGTCGTCGAACACGACGGTATTGTCGAAGGAAGCGCCGAGTGCGTAACCCGCGCTCCAGAGCCGGGCGACGTCGCACATCAGGCCGAATGTCCGGGCGCGGCCGACTTCGCGGCGGAAGCGCTCCGGGCTCAGGTCGAAGCCGTAGCTCTGCTGGCCGATGACGGGATTCGTGAAGTCGATCTCGATATCAACGCGGAACCCGTTGGCGTAGGGCCGGATCTCGCCGAAGGAGTCACCGACCTTGGCCGAGATCGGCTTCAAAACCTGAATGAAGCGGCGCTGTGCCGGCTGGCTGACGATGCCGGCCTGCTCGATCGCGGCAATGAAAGCCGCGGCGCTGCCGTCCATGATCGGCACTTCCGGACCGTCGATCTCGATGGTGGCGTTGTCGACGCCCATGCCCCGCAGCGCAGCGAGCACGTGCTCGGCGGTGGAAACCAACGGGCCGTCACGATCGCCGAGGACGGTGGCGAAGTCGGTCGCGATCACCTGGTCGGCGGTCGCCTGGATCTCACGGTCACTTCCCTCAAGGCCGGTGCGGACAAAAACAAACCCCGCATCGACGGGCGCAGGCCCAACCGTGAGAGTGACGGGAAGACCGGAATGAACGCCTACGCCGGCCACGGTGGCTTGCGCACGAAGCGTTGTTTGCCGGCTAAATTTCATCAGGAATCCGCCCCACTACGACCCACTGCGACTTATACCAGGCCCGCTTGGCCGGCCAGTGCCGACGGTTGCGAATCTCCGTATCCCCAAGTCACGGCAAACCATAGTCACAGCCTCAAACAGCGCCAACTCACGCTTTTTTACCGATTGTTACCCCAAACCTGCCGTATTCGCGCCAAGGCTTAACCAAATTGCGCCGGAGTTCGGGACCGTTATCGGCAGTTTTACTGAACCACCAAATGCGTAATTAATGATTTAAAATCAGTTGTTTGGTGCCGCAATCCGGACATGCACGGGACTAAAGGAAAGGTCCCGGCGAGCTTCCCGCCGGGACCTTTTTTCGTCAGCCTTATTGTAACAATCCTCACGTCGCCTGACGTCTCAGGAAGGCGGGGATATCAAGATGGTCGTCACCCTGTGGCGCCGGCGCAACAGGCGCCGGGCGGCCATGCATGTCCAGGCCCTGAGGCGCAGGACGGCGGGCATACTCCGATACCGGTTCGCTCGCCGCGATTTGCTGTGCCACGGTCTTCTGGGGCCGGCGATCGGGGAGCGGCGGCATCGCGGGACCGGTGGTGCGGGCTGCGACCGGCGCCTCACTCTCCTCGTCGCGACGGCCGAGGCCGACATTGGCGAGGCGCTGGAGCAGCGACAGGCGGGTCTTCTGCGGGGTCTCTTCTTCAACCTCGCCGCGGGCCTGACGAAGCTCGGCCTGGGCCGGCATCGGCAGTTCGTCGATACGCGGCATCCGAGGGGCACGGACCGGCCCTCGCTCGGCCTGCGGCGGGATGAAGGTATCCGGCGTCATCGGTTCCTGCATCGCGACCGGGGCCATGTCAGGCTCCGGAAACAGCGTCGGCTTCTGCGCGATCGGGCGCACCGTGACGTCGCCATAGGTCTGCATCGGCGCGGGCGCCTGCGGGACCTCGGCAACGGCAGCCGCGATGGCGGCCAGCGCGGCGCGCTCGACATTCGGACGCGGCGCGGTCGGCGCGGCAGCACCCGGGGTTGCGGCCGGGATCTGGGCTTCCAGCCTCTGGGCGCGCTCGGCCATGCGCTGATTGTCGGCACGCAGACGCGCGGTCAGGTCGGCGAGACGGCTCTCGGCAGCGGCGGCCGGAGCAGCGGGAGCCTGCTGCACCTGCTGGATCTGCTGCGGCGCCGCGTTCGCGACCGGGGCGCTGGTGGCCTGGGTGTTGCGGGCGATCGTTGCCTGCTCGATGCCGGTGGCAACGACCGAGACGCGGATCAGGCCGTCGAGCGCTTCGTCGAAGGTGGCACCGACGATGATGTTGGCGTCCTGGTCGACTTCCTCGCGGATGCGGGTCGCGGCTTCGTCAACCTCGAACAGAGTCAGGTCCTTGCCGCCGGTGATCGAGATCAGGAGGCCCT
Source organism: Bradyrhizobium sp. Pa8 (assembly GCF_052588265.1). Classification (NCBI taxonomy): domain Bacteria; kingdom Pseudomonadati; phylum Pseudomonadota; class Alphaproteobacteria; order Hyphomicrobiales; family Nitrobacteraceae; genus Bradyrhizobium; species Bradyrhizobium sp. Pa8. The sequence goes on from NZ_CP176767.1 coordinate 7,430,680, forward strand.
TGGCGCCCTTCATCGAGCTATCGTCGATCAGCGGGTTGGCGATCGCGGCTTCAGCGGCGGTCAGCGCGCGCTTGTCACCGGAAGCTTCGCCCGTGCCCATCATCGCCTTGCCCATCTCGCGCATGACGGCGCGAACGTCGGCGAAGTCGAGGTTGATCAGACCTTCCTTGACCATCAGGTCGGTGATGCAGGCAACGCCGGAGTAAAGCACCTGGTCGGCCATCGCGAAGGCGTCGGCGAAGGTGGTCTTCTCGTTGGCGACCCGGAACAGGTTCTGGTTCGGGATGATCAGGAGCGTGTCGACGACCTTGTGCAACTCGTTGATGCCGGCCTCGGCGGTGCGCATGCGGCGGCCGCCCTCGAAGTGGAACGGCTTGGTCACGACGCCGACGGTGAGGATGCCCATGTCGCGCGCGGTCTTGGCGATGACGGGTGCAGCACCGGTGCCGGTGCCGCCGCCCATGCCGGCGGTGACGAACACCATGTTGGCGCCCGAGAGATGGTCGCGCAGTTCGTCGATCACCTCTTCCGCCGCCGCCGCGCCGACGTTCGGCTGCGAACCCGCGCCGAGGCCTTGCGTGACCGCCGTGCCCATCTGCACGATGCGCTGCGCCTTCGACATCGTCAGCGCCTGCGCGTCGGTGTTGGCGACCACGAAGTCGACGCCCTGGAGACCCGCCGTGATCATGTTGTTGACGGCGTTGCCACCGGCGCCGCCGACGCCGAACACGGTGATCCGGGGCTTCAATTCGTGAATATCAGGAACATTGATGCTGATGGTCATGTTTGCCTCTCGATCACGCGCGCGTGGGTTCGCCCCGGCCGGCGGCCGCGGGAGTTGGTGAAATGCGAAGGTTGCGGAACCGGTTCATCAGAAGCCCTCGCGTAGCCATCGTCCGACCTTTCCAAAATAACCGCCCGTCCCTGTCTTGACCTGCTGCCGCGTATGCCGCGGTTCGACATGCTCGTGATGAACATATTGCGGGTAGACGAGGAGCCCGGCCGGCACCGCGAACGCGGCGTTCTTCGCCTCGTTGGGCAGCCGGCCGAAACCGAGCGGACGTCCGACCCGCACGGGCCGGCCGAGAATCTGGGTACCGAGTTCGACGAGTCCGGTGAGCTGCGAGGCGCCGCCGGAGAGCACGACGCGGCCGTTCGGCTCTGAGGCGAAGGGCGAATCCTTCAGCTTGTCCCGAACCATTTCGAAGACTTCCTCGGCACGGTGCTTGACGATGTTGGCGATGGTCGCGCGGGAGACGATCTGCGGCAGATCCTGCTCGTCACCGGCTGTCGGTACAGACATCAGCTCACGCGAGTCCGATCCGCCGGTGATGACGGTCCCATATAACGTCTTGATTCGCTCGGCATCGGCAATGGTCGCGGAGAGTCCGCGCGCGAGATCCATCGTGATGTGTTGCCCGCCGACCGCAAAGCCCGCCGCATGCACGAAGCGGCCGCCGGAATAGACCGCGATGGTGGTGGTGCCCGCGCCCATCTCGACGACCGCGGCGCCGAGATCGGCCTCGTCGTCGGTCAGCACCGACAGGCCGGCCACATAGGGGCTCGCCGCCATGGCTTCGACATTGATGTGGCAGCGCTCCACCGCCAGCATCAGGTTGCGGGCAACGGTTGCCTCGCAGGTGACGACGTTCATGTCGACGCCGAACTGATGCGCGACCATGCCGCGCGGATCGCGGATGCCCTTGACGCCGTCGAGCGTATAGCCGACCGGCAGCGCGTGCAGCACGGTGCGGCCCTCGCCGGTGGCGTGACGCATGCCGGTGGAGGTGACGCGGCTGACATCGGCCGGCGTCACGGCGCCGCCGCGGATGTCGGCGGCAGCTTCGACCAGCTGGCCGGAAAGCCGGCCGCCGGAGACCGACAGCAGCACGGACTCGACCCGCACCTTGGCCATCTTCTCCGCCAGCCCGACGGCCTGGCGCACCGCCTGCTCGCATTCGGCAAGATCGATCACCGCGCCGGCCTTCATGCCGCGCGACTGGATCTGGCTGTAACCGATCAATTCCACCGCATGGGTACGGCCGCGCAAGGCGTCGCTCGCCGCCGACGGCTTCAGCCGCGCAATCATGCAGGCGATCTTGCTGGTGCCGATGTCGAGGCAGGCGACGATGCCGCCGCGCTTGTGCGGCATCGGGCGTGTCTTCGGGGTCTGGGTGCGATCAAGACCGGTCATGCGGCGTCCCCGGCCTTCTTTTTCTTCTTGTCTTTGAACAGGTCCTCGCGCGCCTTGGCGGCGTCGTCGGACAGCTGCACCACCAGGCGATCGGGCAGGCGCATGTCGACGGCGACGATGTCGCGGGAGAACAGCTTGTCCTCCTTGTCGAGCCTGGACAGCGTCGCGAGGGCGTTGCCGACGTCCTGCTCGGGCAGACGGATGTCGAGGCCATCCTTGAGCCTCAGGTTCCAGCGCCGCTCACCGACATAGATCGCGGCCTTGGTCACCGAATTGATCTGCGGATAGCGCGCCAGCAGCGCCAGGAAATCGCGCGCCTGGGTGTCGGCACCCTTGCCGACCACGAGCGGCAGCGACAGGAACCGGCGCGAGACGTAGGGCTCGAGCACCGCACCATCATCGGCGATGACGGAGAGCCGGCCGGCCTCCTGCCACAGCGCGAACGCCTGGCGCTCGGTGATGTCGATCATGAGCCGGCCCGGATAGAGCTTCAGCACGGTCGCATCCGCAATCCAGGGATTGGCCTTGAGCTTGTCGCGCACGACGTCGGCGTCAAGGAACAGCAGCGAGGAGCGGCCGCTGACCCCGCCGACCGCGAGGATCTCGTCCTGGCTGAGCTGCTTGCGGCCGTTGATCACGACCGAGGTGATGCGGAAGCCCGCGGAATTGGCCAGCGCGTTGCGGGTGTCGCTGACCGCGGCGATGAAATCCTGGAGGTGGCCCCCCCTGACGATGCCGAAGCCGCAGCTTCCGGCCAGCAGCAGAACGGTCATGGTGATCCCGACCCGGCGCGGCGCGTAGCGCTCGACCAGCGCAACCACGCGCGGCGGCGGCTCGCGCTCGACGACGGGCTTGGCCTTGGTCTTGGACCTGATCTTGTTCTGGGCGACAGCGCGCTTCTGGTCACGCTTGTCCTGCACCCACTCGCGCAGAAGCACGACCGCTCCGATAGCGGCCGCCTTCAGGTCAGCTTGGGGCCTCAGCGATCTCAGAAACGACCGGGTGAGGCTGCCTGCACCATCCATTGCACGAGCTCGTCAACAGTTAGCCCGCGACATCGCGCGGGTCCTGGCGAACATGACGTCTCGGACTTGCCGGGCCGGGTGCTGGTCTTCAGAAGAAGAAAACCTCTCCCCTTCAAAGCGTTCGCTGGAGGTGACATCACCCGCAACAGCCCACGCGCCGGCAGCCAAAGCGTCATATGCGCCGCCAGCGTTAACCTTCGGACGTCCTGGTAAACAAAAGGTAAACTTCGTTAACGCCGGATGCGTTTTGCCCAGGCTTGTGAGGCATTTATGCCGCGATGTCCGGCATTTTACCGGTTTTGGGTTCCAAAACCGGCCGTTTCGCCGGTTCGGCCGTTAACCAGTCCTAATTATTTTCTCACGCCCCGCCCGGCGAGCTCGACCAGGCCGCGCAGGAAGTCGACGAACTCGATGCCTTCGGCTTTCAGCGCCTTCGGGTAGAGCGAGGACTTGGTCAACCCGGGCAGCGTGTTGGTCTCGAGATAGATCAGGCCCCTGTCGGAGACGATGAAGTCCGAGCGGGAATAGCCGGTGCAGGACATCGCGCGATGCGCCAGCATTGCCTGCTCCTTCAGCGCAGCGGTGATCTCGGGTGAAAAACGGCCGGGGCAGATCTCCTGGGTCGACTTCAGGAGATATTTTGCGGCGTAGTCGAAATTGCCCTCGCCCGGAATGATCTCGATCGGCGGCAGCGACATGATCGAGCCGTCGGTACGCTCCAGCACGCCGCAGGTGGCCTCGACGCCCGCGATGTAGGGCTCGATCACATAGTCTTCGTGCTTCGCGGCATTGCGGACGGCGACGAGATCCTGCCTGGCGTTGACGAAGATCAGGCCGTAGCTCGAGCCGTCGCGCGCCGGCTTTGCGATCAGCCGGCCGTATTCGGCGAAGGCCTCGTCGATCTTGTCCAGCGCAACATTGGCCGGCGGCGTCACGCCGCCGAGCGCGGCGAAATGCTTGGCCGCGATCTTGTCGAAGGCGAGATGCGAGGAAGCCGAGCCCGATCCGGTGAAAGGCACGCCGCGCGCCTCGCACATCACCTGCAATTCGCCATTCTCGGCGCGCCCGCCATGCAGGCCGAGCACCAGCACGCGGCCCTCCGCCTTGGCCTGGTCGAGCGCCTGCCCCAGCGGAATGCCTGATGTGCCGGGCTTGAACTCGTCCTCGAACGGACGGGCGTGCTCGAGCAGTTGCTTCGACTGCACGACATGCACCTTGTCCTCGACGTCCCACCACCAGAGATCGGCCTCGGGCAGCGCCTGATGTAGCGCCTGGGCTGAGGCGACCGAAACCAGACGCTCGCGGTTGGAGCCGCCGAAGAGGATGGTGATGCGCATGTTCATAGTCCGCAATCTCTCCAGTTCGTCATTCCGGGACGCGACGAAGTCGCGAGCCCGGAATCCATTTCTCCACCGTCTCTGCAGACCGATGGATTCCGGGCTCTCGCTTCGCGAGCCCCGGAATGACACTCACGCAGAAACACCAATCCGCTTGATTTCCCAATGTAGCTCAATTCCGGAGTTTGCCTTCACCCGTTCGCGCACGGTCTCGCCCAGCGTCTCGATGTCGTGCGCGGTGGCATCGCCCGTGTTGATCAGGAAATTGCAGTGCATCTCCGAGACCTGCGCGCCGCCGACGCGCAGGCCGCGGCAACCGGCGGCGTCGACCAGCTTCCAGGCGGAATGGCCGGGCGGGTTCTTGAAGGTCGAGCCGCCGGTCTTTTCGCGGATCGGCTGCGCGGTCTCGCGATGGGTCTGCACCTCCGCCATGCGCGCGCGGATCGCATCAGAATCCCTGATCTCGCCGCGAAAGCGCGCGGAGGTGAAGATGATGGAGGGATCGACGCCGCTGTTGCGGTAGACGAACTTCATGTCGGCGTTGGAGAACACGTGTTTCGTGCCGTCGCGCCCGATACCTCGCGCCTCGATCAACACGTCCTTGGTCTCGCCGCCATTGGCGCCCGCATTCATGCGCAGCGCACCGCCGATGGTGCCGGGAATGCCGAAGTAGAATTCGAGCCCGCCGATATTGGCGGAGGCCGCCACTTCCGCCACGCGCTTGTCGAGCGCGGCAGTTCCAGCGGTGACGACATCGCCGCTCGCGCTCGCCTCGCCAAAGGCGCGCGGCGCCAGCCGAATCACCACGCCAGCAATGCCACCGTCGCGCACGATCAGGTTGGAGCCGACGCCGACGACATAGACGGGAATGTCGGACGCAAGATGCGCGAGGAAGTAAGCGAGATCGTCCTCATCCGCCGGCGTGAACAGCAGCTGCGCGGGACCACCGACCCGAAACCAGGTGAGTTCGGCCAGCGACTGGTTGGCCAGCATCCGGCCGCGCAGGTCCGGCATCGCGGCTTTGAGTTCAGGGGTGATGTCGGGAAATCCCACCGCCCTACCCCAGCGCCTTCAACTCGCCGGGCAGCGCATACGCCCATTGCGTGATGTTGCCGGCGCCAAGGCACACGACGAGATCGCCCGGCTTCGCCAGGCCCTTGACGATACCTGCGAGCTCCGGCGCTGCCGGCAGCGGGATCACCTCGCGGTGGCCATGGGCGCGCAGGCCGGCGACGAAATGATCGCGGTCGATGCCGTCGATCGGCGCCTCGCCGGCGGCATAGACATCGGCGACAACAACCGCATCCGCATCGTTGAAGCAGGTGCAGAATTCCTCGAACAGCGATTGCAGGCGGGTGTAGCGATGCGGCTGCACCACGGCGACGATCTTGCCGTTGGTGGATTCCCGCGCCGCCTTCAGCACGGCCGCGATCTCGACGGGGTGATGACCGTAATCGTCGATCACGGTGACGCCGTTCCACTCGCCGGTCTTGGTGAAGCGGCGCTTGACGCCGCCGAAGCCTGCGATCGCCTTGCGGATCGCCTCGTCCGACACGCCGAGCTCGCGCGCGACCGCAATCGCGGCCGTCGCGTTGGAGGCGTTGTGGCGTCCCGGCATCGGCAGCATGAGGTCGGCGATCTCGTGCACGGCGCCGGTCTTGCGATCGCGGAACGCGACTTTGAACTTCGAACCTCCGCCCATCGGGGTGAGATCGACGAGCCGCACATCGGCCTGCGGATTTTCGCCGTAGGTGATGATGCGGCGATCCTCGATCTTGCCGACGAGGCTCTGCACGACGGGATGGTCGATGCACATCACGGCGAAGCCGTAGAACGGCAGGTTCTCGACAAAATGCCGGAACGCGTCCTGCACCGCCTCGAAGGTCTTGAAGTGATCGAGATGCTCGGGGTCGACATTGGTGACGATCGCGACATCGGTCGGCAGCTTCAGGAACGTGCCATCGCTCTCGTCCGCTTCGACCACCATCCAGTCGCCGGCACCGAGGCGTGCATTCGAGCCATAGGCATTGATGATGCCGCCATTGATCACGGTGGGATCGAGGCCGCCGGCATCGAGTAGCGTTGCGACCATCGTGGTCGTGGTGGTCTTGCCATGGGTGCCGGCTATGGCGACGCAGCTCTTCAGCCGCATCAGCTCGGCCAGCATCTCGGCGCGGCGCACCACGGGAATGCGGCGTTCGCGCGCCGTCATCAGTTCCGGATTGTCGCGCTTGATCGCGGTGGACACGACGACGACCGCAGCGCCGTCGACATTCTCGGCCTTGTGGCCGACCGAGACTTTTGCGCCCGCCTTGCGCAGACGGTCGAGATTGTAATTGTCGGAGGCGTCCGAGCCCTGCACGGCATAGCCGAGATTGACCAGCACCTCGGCGATACCGCTCATGCCGATCCCGCCGATCCCGACGAAGTGGATGGGTCCGATCTCGCGCGGCAGTCTCATGCTCTGTTCCCTGACCTTGCCGCCGGAAAGGCGGCATCTGGCGAAGGTCACGGCCAAATCAGCCGCGCCGTTGGTACTGGATGCCCCGCTTTGGAAGGCCAAGACAAGGGCTTTTTCGCGTCAGATTCCCGCGACTTTGACCACCAGATCGGCCAAACGTTCGGCCGCATCGAGCCGCCCCGCCCCCTTCGCGGCTGCGGCCATGGAGGCAAGACGCGCGGGCTCTGCGGCGAAGGCGGAAATCTCGGCGGCGAGCCGGTCGGAGGTGAACTCGGTCTGCGGGATACGGATCGCGCCGTCGACCTTGGCCAGCACGCCGGCATTGGCGAACTGGTCCTGGTCGATCGAGCCGGGCAGCGGCACCAGGATCGAGGGCCGTCCGATCGCGGCGAGTTCGGCGACCGTGCCGGCGCCGGAGCGCGACACCACCAGATGGTTGGAGGCGAGCCGTGCCGGCAGGTCGGTGAAGAAGGGCGCGAGCTCGGCGTTGATCCTGAGCTTGTCGTAGACCGCGCGCACGCGAGTGGTGTCCTCGTCGCGCACCTGCTGGGTCAGGACGAGCCGGCTCCACAGCGCAGGCTCAAGGCGCTCGATCGCACCCGGGACGATGTCGGCCATGATGCGTGCGCCCTGGCTGCCGCCGACGACGAGCAGGCGCAGCGGTCCGTTCGCTTCAGGCGCGACATAGGGCACGGCCGCTGCCGCGAGGATCGCCGGACGCATCGGCGTGCCCACGGTCGTGGTCTTGCCTGCCAGCGCCGGATCGCGGTCGAGCACGCCGGGCAGCGACGTCGCGATGGCACGGACGCGGCTCGACAGGAACCGGTTGGCGCGGCCGAGCACCGCATTGGCGTCGTGGATGATGCCAGGGACGCCCGCAAACTTCGCAGCGACCAGCGGCGGCAGCGTCGGATAGCCGCCGAAGCCGACGACCGCGACGGGCTTCAATCGCTTGATCAGGCCGTAGGCGGACAGCGTGCCGGCGGCGAGCGTGAGGCCGGCATAGGCGAGCTGCAATGGATTGCGGCCACGCGCGGTCTCGCTCGAGACGACGTCGATCATGTCCTTGCTGAACAGCCCGCTATAGCGCAGCGCCCGCTCGTCCGTGACGAGGCGGACGCGAAAGCCGCGCCGGATCAGCTCGACACCGAGCGCCTCGGCTGGAAACAAATGGCCGCCGGTGCCGCCCGCGGCGAGAAGAATCAGGGGGGAAGTGTCCATGAAGACGCCTTTTACAAGGTCTTTCTCGTCATTGCGAGCGAAGCGAAGCAATCCAGAATCCCTCCACGGGGACAGCCTGGATTGCTTCGCTTCGCTCGCAATGACGAAGAACTACGCGTAACTGCGCATCGCCTCGGCGTGGCCGCTCGCCTCGACTTCGGTGCGCGGGCGCAGCCGCGTCAGCGCCAGCATCATGCCGACACCATAGGCCAGCGACACGATCGAGGAGCCACCATAGGAGATGAAGGGCAGCGTCATGCCCTTGGCGGGGATGAGCTGGAGGTTGACCGACATGTTGATCGCGGCCTGCACGCCGAACAGGATCGCAAGGCCGGACGCGGCGAAGCGCGAGAACATGTCCTCATTGGCGTAGGCGCGCGACAGCGTGCGGATCACGACGAAGGCGAACAGCGCCAGCATCGCGAGGCACAGAATGATGCCGAACTCCTCGGCGGCCACCGCGAACACGAAGTCGGTGTGACTGTCCGGCAGGCTGCGCTTGGCGATGCCCTCGCCCGGCCCGAGCCCGAACCATCCGCCGTTGTAGAAGGCTTCCATGGCGGTATCGACCTGGAAGGTGTCGCCGGAAGCCGGATTCATGAAGCGCTTGATGCGGCCGGCGACGTGCGGAACGAACAGATAAGCGCTGAACAGACCGGCCGCGGCGGCGCCAGCAAGGCCGAACACCCAGATCATGCGCATGCCCGCGATGAAGAACAGCGAGCCCCACACCATCAGGACCAGCATGGTCTGGCCGAAATCGGGCTCCATCACCAGCAGCGAGACCAGCATCAAGAGCAGCACCAGCGCCATCGAGGTCGCCGGCATCTCCGGCCGCCTGGTGGATTCCGCGAACAGCCAGGCGGCGACAACGACGAAGGACGGTTTTGCGATTTCGGAGGCCTGGATGTTGACGCCGAGCAGCGTGATCCAGCGCCGCGAGCCCTTCACTTCGGGGCCGATCGCGAGCGTCAGCACGATCAGGATGATGCTGGCCGCGAAGATGATCAGGGCCGAGCGACGGATCGCGCGCGGCGACAGGAAGGACACCCCGAGCAGCACCAGGCAGGACGGCGCCAGGAACATCACGTGGCGGCTGAAGAAGTGGAAGGGATCGAGCCCGATGCGGGTCGCAACCGGCGGGCTCGCCGCCAGCGACAGGATCACCCCGGTCAGCATCAGCGCCAGGATGGCACCCATCAACGGCTTGTCGACGGTCCACCACCACTCGGAAAAGGGGGTGCGTTCTTCACGGGAGAGCATGGGCGGCCGCTTTCGGACAGAGGTCGGTCCATTGGTCGCCGAGGTTGGTTACCGGGGGGTTAAGGAAACGCGGATGTTTCGAGATAGGGGCGAGCGCCGACCTCACATGCTCGTCATGCCCCGGCTTAACCGGGGCATCCAGTACGCCGTGGCCTCCCGGCTCAAGCACCGCCTCTGGGATATAGGTCGCCCGGTCAAGCCGGGCGACGACAGCGGAGCAAGAATAGCCGTGCCCTACACCACCGGCTTCACACCCGGCAGCGCCTGCACCAGTTCGCGGAACTTGGTGCCGCGGATCTCGAAGTTGCGGTACTGGTCGAAGGACGCGCAGGCGGGTGACAGCAGCACCACCGCATCCGTGAGTCCCGAGGCTTCCGCGTCGCGCGCGGCGTGCTCGACGGCGACGTCGAGGGTCTGACTGATCTCGTGCGCCACTTGCGTGCCGAGCGTTCCCGAAAACTCCTGCGCGGCCTCGCCGATCAGATAGGCCTTGCGGATGCGCGGGAAGTAGCCGGTCAGGCCAGTGATGCCGCCCGCCTTCGGCTTGCCGCCGGCGATCCAGAAGATATCGGCAAAGGACGACAGCGCATGCGCGGTGGCATCGGCGTTGGTGCCCTTGGAGTCGTTGACGAACAGCACGTTGCCGCGGCGGCCGACCTGCTCCATGCGATGTGCAAGGCCGGGAAAGCTGCGCAGGCCGTTCTGAAGCACATCGAGGCTGATGCCCATCGCGAGCGCGGCGGCGGCGGCGCAGGCCGCGTTCTGCGCGTTGTGCTGGCCGCGGAGCGAGCCGATGCCGCCGAGCTTTGCAACCTCGCTCCTCGCGCCGCCCGCGGTGCGCACGATCGCGCCGTGCTCGACATGGATGCCGGAGGCCAGCGGGTTCTTGACGGAGATGCGCACCACGTTCTTGCCGGCGCGGTCGAGCCGGTCGGCGATGTCGCGGCAGAAACCATCGTCGACGCCGACGATCGAGGTGCCGCCGGCCTGCACGCTGGCGACAAGGCGCTCCTTGACCGCAGCGTAATGCGCGATGGTGCCGTGACGGTCGATATGGTCCTCGCTGACATTGAGCAGGATGCCGACGGAGGGATCGAGCGAGGGCGTGAGGTCGATCTGGTAGGACGACATCTCGATGACGTGGACGCGGCCCGTGCGCGGCGGCTCCAGCGACAGGATCGCGGTGCCGATATTGCCGCCCATCTGGGTGTCGTAGCCGGCGACCTTTGTGAGATGCGCGATCAGCGCCGTCGTGGTCGACTTGCCGTTGGTGCCGGTGATCGCGACGAACGGGGCGTTGGGCGCGTGCCGCCGCCGCTCGCGGCAGAACAGCTCGATATCGCCGATCACCTCGCAGCCCACCTCGCGCGCCTTCAGCGCGCTCCAGTGCGGCACCGGATGCGTCAGCGGCACGCCGGGCGCGAGCACCAGCGCTGCGAAATTCGCCCAGGAGACGTTGCGCAAATCGGCGGTGATGAAACCCGCTTGCGCGGCCTTGGCGACGTTCTCGGCATTGTCGTCGGCGGCGATCACCTCGGCGCCACCCGCCTTCAACGCGTGACAGGACGCAAGCCCCGAGCCGCCGAGGCCGAACACCGCGACCGTCTTGCCGGCGAAGGACGTGACCGGGATCATCGATCGATCACCGCAGCTTCAGCGTGGACAGGCCGGCAAGCGCCAGCATCACCGAGATGATCCAGAAGCGGATCACGATCTGCGGCTCGGTCCAGCCGAGCTGTTCGAAATGGTGATGGATCGGAGCCATCCGGAAGATGCGCTTTCCCGTGAGCTTGAAGGACACCACCTGCACGATAACGGAGACCGCCTCCAGCACGAACAGGCCGCCGATCACTGCGAGCACGATCTCGTGCTTCACCGCGACCGCGATTGCGCCGAGCATGCCGCCGAGCGCGAGCGAGCCGGTGTCGCCCATGAAGATCGAGGCCGGCGGGGCGTTGAACCAGAGGAACCCGAGGCCGGCGCCCAGCAGCGCGCCGCAGAGCACCGCGAGCTCGCCGGTGCCGGCGACATATTTGATCTGGAGATAGTCGGCGAACACCGCGTTGCCGGCGAGATAGGCGATCATCGCAAAGCTCGCGGTCGCTATCATCACGGGAACGATGGCAAGGCCGTCGAGACCGTCGGTGAGGTTCACCGCATTACCGGCGCCGACGATGACGAAGGCGCCGAACACGACGAAGAACCAGCCGAAATGCAGCACGGTGTCCTTGAGGAAGGGAATCGTCAGCGCGGTCGACGCGGGATCGCGATTCAACCGCACCAGCGCATAGCAGGCGACCAGCGCAATGGCGGCCTCGATCAGCAGGCGCAGCTTGCTGCCGAAGCCCGTCGTGGTCTGCTTGGTCACCTTGAGGTAATCGTCATAGAACCCGACGAAGCCGAAGCCGAGCGTCACCGCCAGCACGATCCAGACGTAGGGGTTGAGCGGATTGGCCCACAGCACGGTGCCGACCGTGAGGCCGGACAGGATCATCAGCCCGCCCATGGTGGGCGTGCCTTTCTTGGCGAGATGCGATTGCGGGCCGTCGGTCCGGATCGGCTGGCCCTTGCCCTGACGGATGCGCAGATGGTCGATGATCCAGGGCCCGAACAGGAACACGAACAGCGCGCCGGTGACGACGGCGCCGCCGGTGCGGAAGGTGATGTAGCGGAAGACGTTCAGGAAGGTGCGAACGGCACCGAAGCCGGGAAATGTGTTGGAGAGCTCGATCAGCCAGTAAAACATTCAGACGGTCCTATGGCGCCTTTGCACGCGGCCCTGGTGTTGGCCTTGACTTGCCTCACGCGCATTCGCGGGTCTTCTTCATGGGGTCGGGCGACCTCTGGGAAAACGGACGGCTTCGCGCCGCAAAGGGTGGGATTCGGGAACTGCGCCTTCCAAGCAGTTTACGCCTTTGCCTGCAAGGCGGCCACTAGGCCCGGCACAAACTTGTTGACCCAGAACATCTTCTTGCTGCCCTTGACAACCACAACATCGCCTGCCCTCAACAGATTTGCGACCTCGCCCGGCTTCAGCGTGGCGGGGTCGTCGTGCCAGCCCAGGCCCTTGCCCGCCGGCAACTCGTCGTAGAGATGGCGCATCAGGGGACCGACGCAGTAGACGCCGTCGATGCCGTCGAGATGCTTGGCGAGGGCCGTGTGGTAGCTTGGTGCGTCATCGCCCAGTTCCAGCATGTCGCCGAGCACCGCAATGCGACGACCGCCGGTCACGTTGCGCGCCTGGAGGCTTTGCAGTGCAGCAGCCACGCTGGCCGGATTGCCGTTGAAGCTGTCGTCGATCACGGTGACGCCGCCGATCGCCTGCTCGACGCCGCGGCCGGTCATGATGCCGACCCGGTCGAGCTTGATCGCGAGCGTCGCAGCATCGAGGTTCGCGGCGCGGACCGAGGCGAGCGCAGCGAGCGCGTTCTGCACGCGGTGCGGTGCGCCCGGCGTCAGACTGAAGGCGATCTCCTTCTTGCCGAGCGCGGCCACGACCTGCCAGCTCTCGCCATGCGGCGCGTGCGCGACCTCGTGCACCTCGGCCTTCTCACCGAACCGTACGACCTTGCCCTTCCAGTCCGGCGCCTTGATCCCGGCAGGCAGCACCAGCACGCCATCCTCGGGCAGGCCGAGCGCGATCGACACCTTCTCGCGCCTGATGGCTTCGAGCGAGCCAAGCTTTTCCAGATGCACCGGCTGAACGTTGACGACGAGCGCGACGGTCGGCCGCGTGAGCTCGCTGAGCCGCGCGATCTCGCCGGTCTGGTTCATGCCCATCTCGACGACCCAGAGGCTGGCGTCGGGCCTCGCGTTGCACAGCGTCAGCGGCACGCCCCAGAAATTGTTGAAGCTCGACGGGCTCGCATAGGCACCGGGGTAGGCCGCGAGGAATTCCTTGGTGCTGGTCTTGCCCGCGCTGCCGGTGAGCCCGATCACCGGTCCGTTGAAACGGGCGCGTGCGGCGCGTGCGAGGCCCCAGAGACCGTCGATCAGCGTGTCCTTGACGACGATCTGGGGAATGCGGATGCCGGCGATCTCGTGCGGCACGATCATCGCGACAGCGCCCGATGCTTCCGACTTGTCGGCGAATTCCCAGCCGTCACGCGCGCTGGCGAAGGCCGAGATGAAGCCGCCGCTCGGCGTGCCGCTGAGCGCGATGAACAGGCTACCCGGCTTCACCAGGCGGCTGTCCTGGGTAACGAACTCGATCGGCGTGTCCGGAAATGATCCCGCAGCGCCCAGCGCACGTGCCACTTCGGCAACCGTCCATATTGGCGCGCTCATGCATCCCTCGACGCTAATGCGGCGGCGACCGCCTCGTGATCACTGAAGGGCAGCACCTCGCCGCCGACGATCTGCCCGGTCTCGTGGCCCTTGCCGGCGACGAGCAGCGCATCGCCGTCTTCCAATTCCTCGATCGCGGCGCGGATCGCCGCGGCGCGGTCGCCGATTTCGCGGGCACCTTTTGCAGTCGCGAGGATTTCGGCGCGAATGGCTTCCGGCTTCTCGCTGCGCGGATTGTCGTCGGTGATGATGACGCGGTCGGCGTTCTCGGCCGCGATCTCACCCATGATCGGGCGCTTGCCGGCATCGCGGTCGCCGCCGGCGCCGAACACGACGACCAGCCTGCGCCTGGCGTAGGGACGCAACGCCTGCAGCGCCTTCGCCAGCGCATCGGGCTTGTGCGCATAATCGACGAAGATCGGCGCGCCATTGCGCTCGCCGACGCGTTCGAGACGTCCCTTGGCGCCTTCGAGATGTTCGAGGCTCGCGAACACGTTGGCCGCGTCACTGCCGGTGCCGATGGCAAGTCCGGCCGCCACCAGCGCGTTCTCGATCTGGAATTCGCCGACCAGCGGCAGCCGGATCGCATGGCGCTTGCCGCGATGCTCGACGGCCAGCACCTGCGAAAAACCTTCGACCTCGGCGCCGGCGAGACGAATGCCCTCGCCTGCCCCGTCGCCGTTGCGGCCGACCGCCATCACGCGCAGGCGGTGCGACCTGGCAGCATTGATTGCTTCCGCCGAGCAATCATGATCGGCGGAGATCACCGCCGCCCCATCCGCCGGGACCAGCTCGCGGAACAGGCGGAGTTTTGCTGCGAGATAATGCGCGACGGTTGGATGGTAATCCATATGGTCGCGCGAGAGATTGGTGAAGCCACCGGCGGAGACACGCACGCCGTCGAGACGGTACTGGTCGAGCCCGTGCGAGGACGCCTCGAAGGCGAGATGCGTGACGCCTTCGCGCGCGATCTCATCGAGCTGCCGGTGCAGCGCGATCGGATCCGGCGTCGTCAGCGAACCATAGACGGTGCGCTTGGGCGAGACGAGACCGATGGTGCCGATGCTGGCGGAGGCATGCCCGAGCCGCTCCCAGATCTGGCGCGTGAACGCGGCGACCGAGGTCTTGCCGCTGGTGCCGGTCACCGCCGCGATGGTCGCGGGCTGCGCGGGGAAGAACTTGGCCGCGGCCAGCGCCAGCGCGCGGCGCGGATTGGCCACGGTAACGAACGGCACCTTGCTGGCCGCTGGCGCATGGTCGCCGACGACGGCCGCCGCGCCTGCGGCAATCGCGGCATCGATGAAGCGTGCGCCGTCGGTCTTGCTGCCCGCGAGCGCGAAGAAGAGATCGCCGGGCTTGACCACACGGCTGTCGAGTGCGACGCCCGTCACATCGAGCGCCGCGACAGCGGGCTCGATTGCGGCATCATTGCCTGGAACGTCCTGACCTAGGAGGTCGCGCAGCTTCATGGTCTTCCAGTCGACACGCCGTGCCGGAAAGCCGAATCTTCGGAAAAGTCCCGACTCAGCAGCGGCGACGGCCTCCCCCGTTGATTACTGGGTTGTCCTGGATGCTGCAAGAATAAGGCGGTCGGACGGCGGCAGGTCAAACCGCGGCTCGACGCCCAGGAGCGGCGCGATCCGCTCGATCACCTTGCCGCCGGTCGGCACCGCGTTCCAGCCCGAGGTGATGAAACCCTTCGTTTCGGGAATCGCCTGCGGCTCATCCAGCATGATCAGGATCTGATACTTCGGATCGTCGCAGGGCATGATCGCCGTGAACGAGTTGAGCACGCGCTTCTTGGCATAGCGGCCGTTGATGACCTTCTCGGACGTGCCGGTCTTGCCGCCGACATAGTAGCCCTTGACGTCAGCGGTCTTGGCGGTTCCGATTTCGGCGTTGAGCCGCATCAGGAACCGCATCTTGTCGCTGGTCTCCGGCTTGATGACGCGCTTGGCCAGCGCCGCGGCTTCCTCGGGGGTGCGCTTCATGAAGGTCGGCGGAATCAAATAGCCGCCGTTCACCAGCGCGTTGATGCCCATCACCGCTTGCAGCGGCGCCACCGACATACCCTGGCCGAACGCGATGGTGACCGTGTTCAGCTCGCCCCAGCGGCGCGGCACCAGCGGAGCCGCGCTCTCCGGCAGCTCCGTGCGCAGCCGCGTCAGCTGGCCCATCTTGGCGAGGAACGCCTTGTGCGCCTCCACGCCCTGGCCGAGCGCGATCCGCGCAGCGCCGATGTTGGACGAGTAGGTGAACACTTCCTTGGTGTTGATGAAACGCCCGAGCGGATGACTGTCGTGGATGGTGAACTTGCCGTAGTGCAGGTTGCCACGTGCATCCCACGGCGTGTTCAGATTGATCTTTCCGGAATCGAGCGCCATCGCCAGCGTGAACGCCTTGAAGGTCGAGCCCATCTCGTAGACGCCGGTGGTCAGGCGATTGATGCGGTCGGGGTCGTGCGCTTCCTTCGGATTGTTGGGATCGAAGTCCGGCAGCGACACCATCGCCACGATCTCGCCGGTCTTGACATTGGAGACGATGCCGGAGGCGGCCTTGGTGTGGAACTTCTCCTTGGCCTTCAAGAGCTCGTCGCGCAGCGCATGCTCGACGCGCAGATCGATCGAGAGCTCGATCGGCTTCTGCAGCCGGTCGGTGGCAAAGCCCGCGCGGTGGAGATCGGCGAGCCCTTGATTGTCGAGCCACTTCTCCATGCCGGCGATGCCCTGGTTGTCGATGTTGACGAGACCGATGAGGTGGGCGACCTCGTTGCCGGTCGGATAGACGCGCTTGTTCTCGCGCAGGAAACCGATGCCGGGAACGCCGAGCTTGTGGATGTCCTGCTGCTGCTTCGCCGTGACCTCGCGCTTGAGCCAGACGAAACCCTTGCGCGACGACAGGCGCTCGCGCACCTCGGCTTCGTCGAGATCAGGCACGGTCGCCGTGAGCAGCTCGATCGCCTCGTCCTTGTCGATGATGCGGCGCGGCTCGCCGAACAGGCTCGCCGCCTTGACGTCGGTTGCGAGGATCGCGCCGTTGCGGTCGACGATGTCGGGCCGCGCGGTCGCGACCACCTCCTGCGCCGCAGCACGGCGCGCGCTGTGGGCGTCGGCACCGATCGCGAACATCACGAGCCGGCCGCCGATCAGGACGTAGACCGAGGTAAAGGCGAGCATCGCGAGGCCAACACGCGCCCGCGCCTTCGCGGCACGGTCGACGTTGCGCCCGTAGAGCAGGCTGCGGATCAGCCGCTGCCGCCAGGGCTCGGTCTGCTTTTGAGTCGGCTTGGCCGGGGTCACAGCGCTCATTGCTTGTCCTCGGGCTGAGGCACGGAGCCCGTCACCGTATCCGGATCGCTCGCGGCTTCGATGGTGTTGAGCATTGCCCCGATCGGATCCGGCTCGCCCGGCCTGAACATCCGCGGCGGACGCTCCGGCAGGTTCTTCAGCGAGTCATATTGCGTGCCGTTGACCGGCTTGAGCGGCAGATGTCGATCGGACAGGCCCTGCAGACGCAAGGGCGCATCGAGCTTGGCCCATTCGGAGCGCAGCGCCGCGATCGCATCGCGCTGCTCGCGGATCTCCGCATGCAGCCGCAGCACCTTTTCGGTGCGCGCCGTGGAGTCCATCTTGATCCGGTAGACATAGGCCGCCGCGAAGATCAGCGCGCCGATGACGAGGAGGTGGATGAAGCGCATGCGCTAGCCGCCCCTCATCACATCGGAGAGCTTTGGCCAGGACGAGGTCTCGCCGTCGTCGTGCGCGGGCGCGGACGTGCGCTCGGCGGCACGCAATTTTGCGGAACGCGCGCGCGGGTTATGGGCGACTTCCGCTTCGCCAGCGATCACCGGCCGGCGCGTCAGCAGCTGGAAGCTCGGCGGGACTTGCGCGACTTCCGGCAGATGCCGCGAGCCGCCGCCGGTCTTCGAACGCAGGCTAAGGAAATTCTTGACGATGCGGTCTTCGAGCGAATGGAACGAGACCACCACGAGGCGGCCGTCCGGTCTGAGCACGCGCTCGGCCGCGGCGAGCGCGGTCTGGAGTTCGTCGAGCTCTTCATTGACGAAGATGCGCAGGGCCTGGAACGTTCGCGTCGCCGGATGAATATCGCCGGGTTTTGAGCGCACGACCCTGCCGACGAGATCGGCCAGCGCGCGCGTTGTCGTGAACGGCGTCTCCTGGCGGTCGGCAACGATGGCGCGGGCGATGCGGCGCGACTGCCGCTCCTCACCAAGGAGATAGATGATGTCGGCGAGATCGCTTTCCGAGGCGCGCGCGACGATGTCGGCCGCCGTCGGCCCCGCCTGCCCCATCCGCATGTCGAGCGGACCGTCGAGACGGAAGGAGAAGCCGCGACCGGCCTGGTCGAGCTGCATCGAGGAGACCCCGACATCCATCACGACGCCGTCGACGGCATCGACGCCTTGCGCCGCACAGACCTCTGCGAGATTGGAGAAGCGGTCCTCGACCAGTGTCAGCCGGCCCGCGGAGCGTTCGACCACTTCGGCCCCGCCGGCGATTGCCGTGCGGTCGCGATCAATCGCAATCAGGCGGGTTCCAGGCACGTCGAGAATGGCGCGGCTGTAGCCGCCGGCGCCGAAGGTGGCGTCGATATAGATCCCACCCGCGCGCGGCGCGAGATGATCGACCGCCTCACGGCCAAGAACGGGGATGTGCGGAACCGAGCTCATGCGCCACACCCGCAGAGCGTCCATGCGAGATCTGGGACGAGCGAGTCCATAACGCCTCGAATAATTCCGCGTCGCGGCGGTTCCACGACCCAACCCTCGTCCAGCATGGTTACCGAGCCCGGTCATCCCGGGCCGCAAACCCAGAGTTCCCAGTGGAATTTGTCGGGCAGCCATGGGATTTCGAGCCAAAATACGCTTTGGCCGCCTCCGGACGCGGGTCGGCTCTTCAATCCTCAGTAACGGCCCTTAGCGTTAAGAAAGCGTTGATCGGCTGGTTACAAGTCGAAAAGGTGACGCGTCGGTGATGCTCCATCCACACACACGCGCCAAAATGCATCCGTTAACCGCGCCGCGCGATTGCGTGCGGCGGAGGGTAAAGGAATAGTAAAGAGAAGGGCTTGGCCCACTCTCCGACTTGAGCTGTCTATGTCGTCCGGTCCGTCCACTCCGTCTGGATCTGATTCGAAGCGTCAACGCGTTCTCCCGGTTCCCAAGGCCGCGGCGAACACGCGGACGTTCGAGCCGGATTCCTCGATCGTCTCCGACATCATCCCTTCGCCGAACCATGGCGACCGCAGCAAGGGACGGCAGCCGGATATGATCGTGCTGCACTATACCGGCATGCCCGACGTTGAGGGCGCGCTGGCGCGGCTGTGCACGGCGGGCACCGAAGTGTCGGCGCATTACGTCGTGCTGGAGGACGGCCGCATCGTGCAATGCGTGCCCGAGGCCAAGCGCGCCTGGCATGCGGGCGTCTCGTCCTGGGCCGGCGAGGACGACATCAACTCCTGCTCGATCGGCATCGAGATCATCAATCGCGGCCATGACTGGGGTTATCCGGAATATCCGCTGCGCCAGATCGCCGCCGTGATCACGTTGTGCCGCGGCATCATGCTTCGCCGCAAGGTGGCCGCACACCGGGTGCTCGGCCATTCCGACGTCGCGCCCGCACGCAAGAAGGATCCCGGCGAGAAATTTCCGTGGCATTCGCTGGCCAATTCCGGCGTCGGACACTGGGTGACGCCCGCGCCGGTCGTGCGCGGCGAGAGCCTGATGCTCGGCACCATCAGCGACGAAGTGCTGAGCCTGCAGCAGGCGCTCGCCCGATACGGCTACGGCGTGCCGCTGACCGGCAAATACGACGCCGCGACGATGGAAGTCGTCACCGCCTTCCAGCGCCATTTCCGCCCGGCGCGGCTCGATGGTGTCGCGGATCACTCGACGCTATCGACATTGCAGGCATTGCTCGCGAGCCTGCCGGCGGATGCAACGGCTGTCGCGGCGAAGTAACGGCGCAAGCCACACACTCCGTCATTGCGAGCGCAGCGAAGCAATCCAGACTGCCTCCGTGGAAAGAGTCTGAATTGCTTCGTCGCTACGCTCCTCGCAATGACTGAGTATGTAGCAACTACTCCATCTCCCTCATCCGTCGCGCATAGAGCCGCCGCAACGGCTCCAGCTGCGTCGCCTCCGTCGCTGCGCGATACGCCGCGCGCGCCTCGTCCTTGCGGCCGAGTCGCCGCAGCAGATCCGCACGCACCGCCGGCAACAGCTCATAGCCACGAAGCCCGCCGCGCGCGGCGGTCGCATCGACGAGATCGAGCGCGCGTCCCGGACCGTCGACCATCGACACCGCCGCGGCGTGGTTGAGCTCGATGACCGGAGACGGACTGATGCGCAGCAGCACCTCATAGAGTCCGGCGATCTGCGGCCAGTCGGTCTGCTCGAAACTCGGCGCACGCGCATGCAGCGCGGCGATCGCGGCCTGCACCGCATAGGCTTGCGGCGGGCCGGGCACGCGCAGCGCATCGTCCACCAGCCGCAGGCCGGCCTCGATCTGCGCGCGATCCCAGAGCGAGCGGTCCTGCTCTTCCAGCAACACGATGTCGCCGGCCGGCGTCTCGCGCCCGGCGCGGCGCGCATCATGAAGCAGCATCAAGGCCAGCAGGCCCTTGATGCTGCTGCGATCGGGCATCAGCCGGTCGAGCAAGCGGCCGAGCCGGATGGCCTCGGCGGCGAGATCGGGCCGCATCAAATCCGCCCCCTCGGTTGCGACATAGCCTTCGGTGAAGACCAGATAGATCACCGCGAGCACTCCATCGAGCCGCGGCGCCATCGCGTCGCGCTCGGGCACTTCATAGGGAATGCCGGCGAGCCTGATCTTCTGCTTGGCGCGGACGAGGCGCTGCGCCATCGCCTCTTCGCTGACCAGGAAGGCGCGCGCGACCTGCGCGGTCGAGAGTCCGCCGACGGTGCGCAGCGTCAATGCGACCTGGACCTCCTGCGCGAACGCGGGATGGCAGCAGGTGAAGATCAGCCGCAGCATGTCGTCGTCGAGCATCGCCGGCGGCTCGTCCGGCGCTTGGGCGTTGAGCTCGAGCTCGTGCACGAGCGCCTGCTGCTTGCCGCGGAACGCGATCTGGCGGCGGACCCGATCGATCGCCTTGTTGCGGGCGACGTTGACCAGCCAGGCGCGCGGATTGTCCGGTATCGCGCACGCCGACCAGTGCTCGAGCGCGACCGCAAAGGCATCCTGGAGAGCATCCTCGGCGAGATCAAAATCGCCGACGAGGCGGATCAGGGTGGCCAGCGCCCGCCCCGCCTCATCACGGAAGATCTTGTCAATCTCGCCTGGATTCATGCGTCGATGCGTGGCCCGGCCGTCACTTGTCGTAGACCCAGATCGGCCGCACCTCGATCGACCCGATGCGCGCGCTTGGAATGCGCGCCGCGATCTCGATCGCAGCATTGAGATCCTTGGCCTCGACCAGATAGTAGCCACCAAGCTGTTCGCGCGTCTCTGCAAACGGCCCGTCGGTCGCCAGCATCTTGCCGTCGCGGATGCGCACCGTCGTCGCGGTCGTGGTCGGCCGGAGCCGGTCGCCGGCCTTGAAATTGCCGCTCTGGATGATGTCCTGAGTAAAAGTCTGATATTCGGCCGTCATCTTCTGGACCGTGGCAGCGTCGTGCTTCGCGTATTCGACTTCGTTCTGGTAGATCATCAGCAGATACTGCATTGCTCAACTCCTGTTGTTCGGCTGCATCGCCGACATCCAGTCGAACGGGGCATGCTCCAAACGACATCTTCAGGATAAATTATTTCAGCCGATGCCTGCCCGTCGATATCGGCTTGACGGAACCGTCACAAATGCTCCATGCGTACCCGGTCAGTCGGCCGGACGGCCGCTCCGGCAGGTGCCGAAAGGCCGCCGGGGAGGAAAGTCCGGGCTCCCTTGACATACGGTGCCGGATAACGTCCGGCGGGGGCAACCCCAGGGAAAGTGCCACAGAGAACGAACCGCCCGCCGTCGCAGCGCAAGCTGCGTAGGCAGGTAAGGGTGAAAAGGTGCGGTAAGAGCGCACCGCGGCTCCGGCAACGGAGCCGGCATGGTAAACCCCACCGGGAGCAAAACCGAATAGGGACGGCGTAGCGGGCTGTTCGCGCAAGCGATAACGCCGCGGGGCGATGTCAGGCCCGCCGTCCGGGTAGGTTGCTCGAGGTCATGTGCAAACATGGTCCCAGAGGAATGGCCGTCGCGTATCGTTCGCGCAAGCGGACGGTACCCTACAGAACCCGGCTTACAGGCCGGCTGATATTCTGAAGCGTTTTCGAGCGAAGTGGTTTTCCGGTTCGCGTAGAGAAAACGCGTCTTACTAAGAAAGTGACGAGGGGTTCGGTGCTAGCGCATCGGACCCCTCACCATTTTGGGCCGAGCGTGCGGCCATTCAAATGGTGTCATTCTGGGGCGTGCGAAGCACGAACCCGGAATCCATTGTGCCGCAGAGTTTGTCGATAAATGGATTCCGGGCTCTCGCTTCGCGAGCCCCGGAATGACGGCGGAGAATTAGGCCACGATCTTCTCCAACACCGCCATCAAAGCCTCGGGCGCCGTGACGTTCGGCGCATGACTCGCATCGAGCTCGAAATATCGCCAGCCGTCTTCGCTCTTCGTGCGCTTCGCGAACTGCCCGAATACGTCGCCCGGCGGAATGCGCTTGCAATAGATGTAGCTGCGCGGCATGGCGGGCTCGCCATGCTCGACCTTGAGCCTGGTCTCGAAACATTTGACCGGCATGTTGATGCGTCGCGCATTGAGCCAGTCGAGATCGGCCTGCGGCGTATCCGGCGGCGGCGGGTTCGGCGGGATGCGGTAGCCGTCGCCCGCGGCAGCCGCCTTGCGCATCGGCTCGCGCCCGCCCTCGTTGAGATCGAACAGCGACTGGCCGTCACGCGGCACGAAGGCGTCGAGATAAATCAGTTGGGTGACGCGCCCGCGCGCGCGATCGGCAATACCGGTCGCGACCATGCCGCCATAGCTGTGGCCGAGCAGCACGATGTCGTTGAGGTCCTCGAACTTGATGACGTTGAGGATGTCCTGGATGTGCGTGTCGAGATCGATCGCGGGACTGGCCAGATGCGCGCGCTCGCCGAGCCCGGTGTAGGTCGGCGCCACCAGGCGGTGGCCGGCCTGCGCCATCAGCGGATGCATCTTCTTCCAGGCCCATCCGCCGGACCATGCGCCATGACAGAGCAGAAAAGTCTTCGCGCGTGCGGCCATCGGCGCTTCCATCGTTCTTGTTTCTACGATGGAGTGTAGCGGCCGCGCGCGCGATGTAAACGCTGCGGCCTCTCAGGCCGCGCGGGTGTTCACCTTCACAAGGACGGGCGCAACCGCCTCGCGCCGCAGCTTGTCCGCCTCAAAACCATGCATGCCGATCTGCCATTGCAGCCCGACGATGGCGCCCTTGGTCGGCTGCAGCAGCGCGAGCGAAGCGAACAGCGTCACCGGCAACCACACGGCCAGTTGCAGCCAGACCGCCGGCGCGTAAGCCGTCTCGACCGCGAGGATCGCCGGCACGACGAGATGGCCGACTACGACCATCACCAGATAGGCCGGGAAGTCATCGGCGCGCTGGTGGAACAGTTCCTCGCCGCAATGGTCGCAGCTGTCGGCCACTTTCAGGAAACGCCCGAACATATGCCCTTCGCCGCAGTTCGGGCACTTGCCCAAGAAGCCGCGCCACATCGCCTTCGTGAGAGAGACTGAACCGGTTGCCATCACAGCACCTCTTCCTTTTCGCTGATCCATACAATAATATCTTGCATCCATACATTCAAAGGATATGGGCCTAAATTGCATGGATTGGACCCCTACAATCTCGGAGCTGAGCGGGCCGCGCTACCAGCGCATCGTCGAGGCCATGGAGGCCGACATCGCCGCGGGCCGGCTGGTGCGCGGCCAGCAGCTACCGACGCAACGTGCGCTGGCCAAGGCCCTCGGCATCGACCTCACCACGGTGACGCGTGCCTACACCGAGGCGCGGCGCCGCGGCATCATGGAAGCCCGGGTCGGACAAGGCTCATTCGTATCCGAGACCAGCGCGCGTCGCGCGGTCGACCTGCCGCATCCGGTCGCGATCGATCTCTCGATGAACGTGCCGCCGCATCCGCTGGAAGCACAGCTCGACGAGCGGATCATTGCCGGGATGGAAGCCATCCGCGCGCAATCAGGCCTGACGGCGCATCTCAACTATCAGCCGCCCGGCGGCAGCACGCATGAGCGCGAGGTAGCGGCCCGCTGGATGCGTGCACGCGTTCCGCACGCGCACGCCGACAGGCTCGTGATCTTTCCCGGCACGCAGACGATCCTGTTCAACCTGCTCGCGCACTTTACGCGGCCAGGTGATGTCGTGCTGACGGAAGCGCTCACCTTCCCTGGCATCAAGGCCGCCGCGGCGCGGCTCGGCGTCAAGCTCGTCGGTGTCGCCATGGATGACGCCGGCATCCTGCCCGACGCGCTGGCGAAGGCGTGCCGCACATACAGGCCCAAGGCCGTCTATCTCATTCCGACGCTGCACAATCCGACCACCGCCACGCTTTCCGCCGAGCGGCGCAACGCCATCGCCAAGATCATCAGCGATGCCGATACGATTCTGATCGAGGACGATGCCTACGGGCTGCTCGACCGTTCGGCATCGCCGATCGCAAACCTCATTCCGGAGCGGACCTATCTCGCGACCACGCTGTCGAAGTGCATCGCGCCGGCGCTGCGCGTCGCCTATCTCGTGACGCCCGACAACGCCGCGCAGCGCGACATGCGTGCCGGCTTGCAGGCCACCGTGCAGATGCCGGCGCCGCTGATGGTCGCGCTGGTGACGCATTGGATCGAGACCGGTATCGCCGATCGCATCATCACCGCCATCCGCAACGAGGCGGTCGGCCGCCAGCAGCTTGCGCAGCGCGCGCTGAAAGGCATTCAGTTCCTGGCCAAGCCCACCGCCCATCATCTCTGGCTGCGGCTGCCGGATGGCCGTCCTGATGTCGCGGCACATCTCTTGCGGAATGGTCTCGCAGTCGTCGCCGGCGATGCCTTCACCGTGGACGGAACACCGCCGCATGCCGCGCGCGTCTCGCTCGGCGCCGCGCGCAACAGGGCCGAATTGACCGAGGCGCTGCGCATCCTGGTCGGCGCGCTGCACAGGCCCGCCGACACCAGACAGATCGTCTAGATCAATTGTGGTGACGGCGATGACGCGGACGGACGACCGGCGCAACAGGTGACGGATAGGCCTGCGATGCGAAGGCATCGCTCGGCACTCCCTGCAGCCCTTGCGCCGCTCTGCCCGCAGGCGTGAGCTGGCCGCCGTTCAACACATCGCGGTCGGGATGGGCCGCCTGATAGGCCGCGGGTTCGGAGAACTGCGCCTGCGCCATTGTCGGCATCAGGGCCGCCGCAGACAGCAGCGCGGCTGCAACGGCAATCTTCGTGCGGGTCATGGTCGTTCTCCATCAGCTCGTTCGGGGAAGCGGCCAATCGGAGCGCATCATGGCGTCGGGCAGGCCCCCGCATTGAAGTATGGTCATCATGTAGGCCTGTCTTTGGCGAATGCCCGCGGTTGGGGATCACGCTTGCGTGCGGTTTTGGAATTGACCTGCATGGCCGCAGCCGTGCTATGCGGGCGTTGGCGATCAACAGTTCGGGATCGCCCATTGCGACAAGGACAATCTGTTGGAAACGCTCACTTATGCGCTGCTGCTGTTCGGCGCACTGGCCGGCGGCTTCGTCTCGGGGCTGGCCGGATTCGGGACCGCGCTGATGGCGCTCGGCATCTGGCTCTACGTCCTGCCGCCCTCGCTCGCGGTGCCCCTGGTGCTGATCTGCTCGGTGATCGCGCAGACCTCGACGCTGCCGTCGATGTGGAAGAGTTTTGACCTGTCGCTGGTCTGGCCGTTCCTGATCGGGGGCCTGATCGGCGTGCCGCTCGGCACCATGCTGATCGCCTCCGCCGATCCAAAAGTGTTCAAGCTGAGCGTCGGCGTGCTGATCCTGATCTTTTCGACCGCTCTCTATCTCAACAAGAGGCCCCTCGCCGTGACGTTCGGTGGCCGCATTGCCGACGGCGCGATCGGCTTTGCCGGCGGCATTCTCGGCGGCCTCGCCGGATTGTCCGGGCCGCTGCCGATCCTCTGGGCCAATATCCGCGGCTGGAACAAGCACGAGCGGCGCGGCATCTTCCAGCTCTTCAATTTCACTGTGCTTGCGACCGCGCTGGTGTTGCAGACGGCGTCGGGTCTCGTCGAATTCAAGGTGGTCTGGCTCGCGCTGGTCGCCTTCCCGGGCACGCTGATCGGCGCCTGGGCCGGCGCCCGCGTCTATCATGCGCTGAACGACAAGCATTTTGGCGATGTCGTGCTCGGCCTGTTGTTCCTGTCGGGCCTCACCCTCGTCTGGAACAGCATCGGCGCGCTCTAGCTCGATGCTCTCTTCGCGGCGAGCGCCATGCCGCCGGCGACGCCGACACCGAGCACGTAGATCCAGCCCGAGGTGAAATCGAACAGATGCGTGTTGAGCAGTGAGGACAGCATGTTCTGCACCACAACCAGCATGCCTATCCAGCAGGCCAGCCCCTCGCCGCGAAACATCAAGAGGTGCGCGATCCACAGCGCGTAGAGGATCAGCACGCCGACGATGCCCCACTGCACGGCATTGCCGAGGGTCTGATTGTGCGGGTTGCTGACGATCTCGCCGCGCAGCGGGTCGTCGTGCGGATTGGCGGCCACGCCGGCGAACAGACCGCGGATCGAGCCGGTGCCGTGGCCGATCAGAGGCGCGTCGGCGATGAACCCGAGGGACTTCCGCCAGTATTCGAGACGCGAGCCCATGCCGCTGATCGAATTGTTGTCGGCCTCCAGGCTCCTTTCATAATCGCTCTGGAACTTGCCGACGGTCGCGCGCAGATGCGGCGAGACGGCCCAGAGCGATACGGCGATCAACGCCGTCGCAGCGCCGGCGACGAGCGCCGTCCGCCAGCGCAGATGCAGCAGTGCAAACACCACGAGCAGCACCGGCAGCGTCACCAGCGCCGTGCGCGAGACCACGACGAGCATCATGTTGGCGAGGAAGCCGAGCGCCAATATGGCGAACAACGCCGCGGTCCGAACGCGGCCCTGCCGGACCAGCGTCACGATCGGGTAGACCAGCGCGATCGCACAGAGCGCGAATTCCTGGCTCTGGTCGATATAGTTGCGCACGGCAATCCCGCTCTCGACCTGGTAGGGCCCGCGCGACAGATAGAGCTTTAGCGAGAGCCTGGGATCGATCGCAACAGTGAAGGAATACAGCATGAGCAGCGCGCAGGAGACCAGGAACGCCGCAAAAACCCATTTCCCGTAGGGCCAGCGCTCGAACTGGTAGATCAGCAGCGGGATCACCAGCAGTTTTGCCGGCGGCCCGAGCGCGTGCAGCCGCTCGGCCCAGGGCGCAACCGACCAGAGCGTGCCGACGAGTGCCAGCACGAACAGCGCGGTCGGCAGCAGGCAGATCGGGCGCAGCAGCGAGCGCGGGAGCTCGCGAAGGTCGATGAAAGCAAAGGCGATCAGCCAGGGCACGAGCGCAAAAGTCACGCCGGTGGTGCTCCAGGGCAGCAGCAACGCGACCAGCGCAACGAAGCGGGCCGGTGTGCGGTAGCGCGCCGCCCAGATCGCGGAGAGCCAGGACGCTCGACCCTGCTCGTTCAACACCTCGGTCATTCATATCCCCGGCAGATTCGCGGCCCACCCACGGCGCGGCAAACTAGCCGGAGCCGTGGGTGGGGTACAAGCGCGCGTCCGTTCGATCTGCTACGCGGGCTCGCGCATGGGAGGCACAACCGGCTCGGGATTTGCCGGCTTCGCGACCTTCTCCTGTGCCGGCAGCGCAAGGCGTTTTCTGAACTCCCGGAGCAACAGCCACACGCTCAGGGCGGCCTGTAGCGTGGTCGTCGCGATCGACAAATACCAGACATGCTCCATCCGGAAGCCCGGCCACGTCGAGAGCCAGATCGACGGCAGGGAATAGGTGAGAACCCGCGTCGCCGAGGTCCACAACACCGGCTTGGTGTTGCCAAGCCCCTGAAACATGCTGGAGCAAGTAAAGATCAGCCCCTGCGCCACCATGTTGAGCGAGACGAGGCGCAGAAACAGCGACGCAACCGCCATCGTTTCCTGATCCCTGGAGAACCCGGCAAGCAACAGACCGGGCGCGAGCTGCGCGAGGATCATGAAGACAATCATCACGGCGGTCGCGATAAGCGACGCCTTGACAAAGGTCTCCCGCACACGTGCGCCATTGCCGGCGCCGAAATTCTGGCCGGCGATGGGCCCTGCAGCAAGGGCGATGGCGAGCGCCGGCATCTGGATCAGCCCGAGGAGACGCGTCCCGATGCCAAACCCCGCCTGCGCCGCCGGGCCAAAAATGCTCAGCACGTAATAGCCCACGGCCATGATGATGAAGACCATCGCAAATTCCCCGCCCGCGGGCAGGCCGACATTGAGGATTCTCTTCCACTGCCACAGCTGCGGCCGCCATTGCTCGGGGTGAAACGCGACGTAGCGCTCCAGCTTGAGGAAATAGCCGAGCAGCATCAGCACGCCGACGAAGACGGCGATCGAGCTGGCAAGGCCGGCACCGGCGACACCGAGCGCATGTCCGGTGCCCCAGCCCGTGATCAGGACCGGCGCCAGCGCGATGTTGATGACCACGGCAAGCGCCTGCACCAGCATGCTCGGCCGCACGATGCCGGTCGCCCGCAATGCGGACGCCATCACTTGCGTGGCGAATTGCAGCGCCAGCGCCGGCATGAACCAGAGCAGATAAACGGTACCGGCTTCGACCGTAGCTTCGTCGGCTGCAACCGCGCGCATGTAAGGGCGCGACAGCGCGAAGCCCGCGACCAAAGTCAGGATCCCGAACAGCACCGACAGGACGACCGACTGGTTGAAGACCAGATTGGCGTCGCCGCGGTCCTTCCGCCCCACGGCGTGCGCCATCAGCGCAACCGTGCCGACGCCGAGCACCTGCATCAGCGCATTGACCAGAAAGCCCGCATTGCCGGCCGCCGCGACGCCGGCGATCGCCGCCTCGCCCAGACCCGAGACGAAATACAGATCGACGAGCTGACAGATCATGATCGTGATCATGCCGACCACGATCGGAGGCGCCATGCTCAGGATGTGGCTCACGATGGAGCCGCGCGTCAGGTCCTTCATCTCATTCCATCCTCAACGGCGTGACCGCGGGACTTGCGTCCCGCCGTCACGCGCCAGTCACTCCGCTGCTGCGATATGTCCGAGCTCCACCACCTGGCGCTCGAACAGGCCACGATAGATGCCCCCTGGCTTGCCCGCGAGCATGGCATGGGTACCTTGCTCGACGATCTCGCCGCGGTCGAACACCAGGATCCGATCGAGGCTGCGCACCGTCGACAGCCGGTGTGCGATCACGATCGAGGTGCGGCCCTTCATCAGCCGCTCCATCGCCTGCTGGATCAGCGCCTCCGATTCCGAATCGAGGCTCGACGTCGCCTCGTCCAGGATCAGCACCGGCGCGTCCGCCAGGAAGGCGCGCGCCAGCGCGACGCGCTGCCGCTCGCCGCCCGACAGCTTCACGCCGCGCTCGCCAACCAGCGTGCCGTAGCCCTTCGGCAGGCGCAGGATGAAGTCGTGCGCATTCGCCAGCCGCGCCGCGTGCTCGATTGCCTCCAGGCTGGCACCGGGCCGGCCATAGGCGATGTTCTCCGCAAGCGTGCGGTGGAACAGGATCGGCTCCTGCTGCACGATCGCGATCTGGCTGCGCAGCGATTGCTGCGTAGCGAACGCGATGTCCTGCCCGTCGATCAGCACGCGGCCACCGGAGACGTCGTAGAGCCGCTGCACCAGCTTGACGAAGGTCGTCTTGCCGGAACCGGAGCGGCCGACCAGGCCGACTCGCTCGCCGGCGCGGATCGTGACCGACAGTCCGTCATACAGTGGCGCGCGATGGCCGCCATAGTGGAACGTGACGTCGTCGAACACGATCTCGCCGGCCTCGATCGCGATCGGTCGCGCACTGGCCGCATCGGCAATCCCGATCGGCTCGCCATGGATCGCCACCAATTCGTCCATGTCGTTGACCGAGCGCTGGAGGTTGTTGATGTGCATGCCGACGTCACGCAGATAGGCGTGGATGACGTAGTAGCTCGTCAGCACATAGGTGACGTCGCCGGGCGAGGCGTGCCCGGACATCCACAGCAGCACCGCGCCGCCGATCACGGACGCACGCAGGCATAGCAGCAGCGAGAGCTGCGCCATGGCCGTGTAGTTGTAGCGGAACCAGGTCCGCCGCACGCGCGCGCGCCAGCGGTTGATGACGCGGCCGAGCCGCGTATCCTCGCGCGCTTCGGCGCCGAAGGATTTCACCACGGCGTTGCAGGTCAGCGCGTCCGCCAGCGTGCCGCCGACCTTGGTGTCCCAGGCGTTGGAGACGCGCGCGGCCGGCGCGATGTAGCGCGTCGAGAACAGCACGGTGATGGCGACGTAGAAAAGCGCTCCCACCGCGATCACCGCGCCGAGCGACGCCCAGTGCAGGCCGATCAGGACCATGGAGCCGATCAACACCAGCAGAGACGGCGCCAACGCCATCAGGATGGTGTCGTTGAGCAGGTCGAGCGCCCACATGCCGCGGGTGATCTTGCGCACCGTGGAGCCTGCAAAGGAGTTGGCGTGCCAGTCGGTCGAGAAGCGCTGGACGCGCGTGAAAGCCTCCTGGGCGACATCCGACATGATCTTGAGCGTGAACGGGACGATCGCCTGGAGACCGATCAACCTCAGCACCACGGACGCCGCACCGAGCGCCACGATGGCGCCGAACGCAACCAGCGCCGCGCGGCGCGCGTCGGGATCGGACGCGCCGCGCGTCAGCGCATCGACCAGATGTCCGGAGAATACCGGCATGAACAGGTCGGCGATGGTTGCGCCCAGCAGGCCGCCGGCCACGATCAGGCCGCGTCCGGGCTGCTTCAGCCAGTGCCGGAATACGAACGGCAGCACCACGCGTATGGCCGCAGGCCTTTTTGACAGAGAGTTCATGACATTATCCGGCCGCTTTCGGAGCGGGCCGGCTCCATCGACGGACGCAAGTCCGCCACGGAGGGCTGACCGGCATCACTCACAGCTGATTTTGACTTGGGAAGTAGAGAGATCGGGACTCGTGACCCGATCGAATCTGGCGGAAGGGGCCTCTAACAGGCCGCCGACATACCGAACCAGAACATCGAACGCGGGCGTACGATCTGCGAGTGCGACGAAATCATGCAAATCTCTCCCTGGCTCGATTGAATGAGGTGCGCTTTATAGATGTGTCACGGCTGATTTGCAACGGGGCTTCCGCGAATTCACGGACGAGTGTTGCAATTTGGTGCGTGGCGCCTTGGTCCAGCATCGCCGCCGCCTCAATCTCCCTGTCATGCCCCGGCTTGGCCGGGGCATCCAGTACTCCGCGGCGATAGTTAGCTCGCACAACTTCCGCCGCGGAGTACTGGATCGCCCGCCTCCGCGGGCGATGACACATCGTAAGCCGCTTGCCTAATGCGCGTCACCGCCACCGGCCAGCGAGGCCGGTTTGCTCAGCAGCGTGACCAGCAGGCTGAGGCCGAGATAGAACAGCGTCAGCACGAAGAAGGCATCGCCAAAGCTCATCACCACGGCCTGGCGGTGCACGATCTGGCTGAGCTGCTTCATCGCCATCAGCGTAGAATCGCCGAGCCCCTGGAATTTCTGCATGAACATGGTCAGGGTTTCGGTCGCGGTCGCATTGCCCCAGGTCACCCGCTCCTGAAGGCGGGTGATGTGCAAATCGGTGCGGTTGTTGAGCACGGTGTTGATGACGGCAAGGCCGACCGCGCCGCCGAGATTGCGCATCAGGTTGAACAGGCCGGAGGCGTTCTTCACCCTGTCCGGCGCCAGCGTGCCCAGCGCGATATTGTTGGTCGGCACCATCGCGAACATCATGCCGATGCCGCGCAGGATCTGCGGCACCAGCAGCTCGTAGAAATCGTAGTCGCGCGTGATCCAGGTCATCTGGTAGGAGCCGATCGCGAACACGACGAGACCGAACGCGATCATGTAGCGCATGTCGAGCTTGACCATGAGCCGGCCGACCAGCGGCGCGACCAGGAACATGGTGATGCCCGAGACGAACATGGTCTCGCCGATCATCAGCGCGCTGTAGCCGCGCACCTCGGCGAGATAGCGCGGATAGATGTAGGTCAGGCCGTAGAGGCCGATGCCGATGCAGAACTGCAGGACGCAGCCGATCGCGAAATTGCGGTTGGAGAAGGTGCGCAAATTGACGATCGGCTCGGCCGCCGTGAACACGCGCCAGAAGAAGGCCATGGCCGAGATCACGCAGATCCAGGCGCAGATCGCGACGGACGTGTCCTGCATCCATTCATATTGCGGACCTTCCTCCAGCACGTATTCCAGCGTGCCGAGGAAGCCGGCCATGAAGAGCAGGCCCCACCAGTCGAAACGGTCGAGCAGCTCGAAATGCGGCTCGTCGAAATCGACCAGCGCCAGCACGCCCAGGGTAATGCCGATGCCGGGCACGACGTTGATGAAGAACAGCCAGTTCCACGACATCAGATCGGTGATGTAGCCGCCGACCGTCGGGCCGATCGTGGGAGCCAGGGTCGCAACAAGCCCGATGATGGGACCGACGATGTGGAATTTGGAGCGGGGGAACACGGTGTAGGCCGAGGCGAACACGGTCGGGATCATGCCCGCGCCGAGGAAGCCCTGGAGCGCGCGCCAGAGGATCATCTCCTCGATCGTGGTGGCGAAGCCGCACAGCAGGCTCGAGGCGGTGAAGCCGGCGGCCGAGATCGCGAACAACAGTCGCGTGCCGAACGCACGCGACAGGAATCCCGACAACGGGATCGCGATGACTTCGGCGATCAGATAGGCGGTCTGGACCCAGGAGACCTCGCTCGAGCTCGCCGACAGGCCGGCCTGGATTTCGCTCAGGGACGCCGAGACGATCTGGATGTCCAGGATCGACATGAACATCCCGAACACCATGATGATGAAGGCGAACAGCCGCTTCGGCGCGATGCGCTCAGAAGCGGGGTTCGCCGTCATGGCGGGTGAAGCGGTGGTGGCGTTGGCCATGGTCTGACCTCGCAGCGCTCGATTTATGGCTACTGCGGGTGGATCGCGGTGGGATCGTCGAGATCGATCTCGCTGTCGGCGTCGGCCGCGCCCTTGTTGGTGTCGACGGTCGCATAGACCGACATGCCGGCGCGGAGAAGGTTCTGCTTCGCCACCGACTTCGGCACGCGGATGCGCACCGGCACGCGCTGCACGATCTTGGTGAAGTTGCCAGTGGCGTTGTCAGGCGGCAGCAGCGTGAACACCGAGCCGGAGCCCGCCGCGATGCTGTCGACGATTCCGGAGAACTTGCGCATGCCGTAGGCATCGACCTTGATCGTCACCGGCTGGCCGGGACGGATGCGCTTGAGCTGGGTTTCCTTGAAATTGGCGTCGATATAGACGTCGTCGAGCGGCACGATGTTGCCGAGGCGCTGGCCGACCGCGACGAAATCACCGGCGCTGACCAGGCGGTTCGAGAACGTGCCGTCGACCGGCGCGCGCACCGCGGTGAAGGCGAGATCGCGCTCGGCCTTGGCGAGCGAGGTCTTGAGCTCGGCGAGCTGCGCCTGCGCTTCGGCCTGCTGCGCCTTGGTGACGTCGACATTGCTGACCGCGACGTCGTAGGCGGCCTGCGCGGCCTTGACCGCGGCGGCGCCCTGGTCGCGGCCGGCTTCCGAGCTTTCGAACGTGGCGCGCGAGGCAAAGCCCTTGCTGCTCAGCGCCTGCTGGCGCTCATAATCGAGATCGGCGCGCTTGAGGCCCGCCTCGGCCGAGACGAGCTGCGCCTTGGCCTGTGCAACCTGGCTCTCGAGCGCTGCAATCTGGCGGCCGATGCGATCGATGGTCGCCTGCTGGGTCGCGATCCTGGTCGCGGCGGCATCGACCGCGATCCTGTAGTCGCCGTCATCGATGCGGAAGACGACGTCGCCGGCGCGCACGATCGTGTTGTCGCCGGCGAGGATCGAAGAGATGTGGCCGGCAACGCGCGCGCCCAGCATGGTGTTGTTGGCGCGGACATAGGCGTCGTCGGTCGAGACGTAGAAGCGGCCGACCAGCGTGTAGTAGCCGGCATAGCTCGCGGCCGCGAGCGCCAGCACGAGGCCAACACCCATCAAGACGAATTTGCGCTTGCCGGGCTTCGGCGCGCCGGCGGCGGACGCATCCGGTGCGGCCGGCTTATCGGTCACGGGCTTCTCCGGCGCCTCAGCGGTGCGGCGCTTGGTCTCCTCGGCCACATGAGAGCGCAACTGCTCGGCAAGGGCGACGGATTTCTCGGTCGCAGCCTCACTGCCGGCCTGCTCCGACGTCGCCTCCACCGCTTCCTGGCGAAGGACGCGCGCAGCCTGGTCTCTCGATACGGCCATAAAGGCCTCCCCAACAAAAAAGCGGCGACCAGGGACGGCCGTCCTGCGGCCGGTTCCCTCTCGCCCATCCCAAATATCATTGACCGAACGGTTCGGTCAACATAGATAATATTCCTGGCGGGACCCTACTGGCCCGAATCCTTTATTTGGGTTTCATGGGTCGGGCCCGATCCAGAAACCTTCCGAGACGCTGAACCAATGGTTGTAGCCGGCCGCGAACATCTCCACGTCGTCCAAGAGGAGGACAGCACCAAGCGCCGCCAGATCCTGGACGGGGCCCGCAAGGTGTTCATGGATCTCGGTTTCGACGGTGCCAGCATGGGCGAGATCGCGCGCGCCGCGCAGGTCTCCAAGGGCACGCTCTACGTCTACTTCGCCGACAAATGCGCGCTGTTCGAAGCCATCCTCGAGCAGGAGGCGCTCCAGCACGGCCAGGTCGTTTTCAATTTCGATCCCGCGCGCGACGCCGAGACCACGCTGAAGGATTTTGGCCAGGCCTATATCCATCTGCTGTGCCGGCCCGGCGGCGGTTCGGCGATTCGCACCGTGATGGCGATCGCCGAGCGCATGCCCGATGTCGGCCGCCGCTATTATCTGCGCGTGCTGGACAAGACCATCAACCGGCTCTCCGAATATCTCAAGATCCATGTCGCCTCCGGCGATCTCAAGATCGACGATTGCGACCTTGCGGCGTCGCAGTTCATGGAACTGTGCAAGGCCTCGCTCTTCCTGCCCTTCGTCTTCCAGGCCGCGCCCGCGCCGTCGGAAGAGCGCATGACCGAGGTGGTTGACAGCGCGACGCGGATGTTTCTGGCGGCGTACCGGGCGACGTAGCAGCAGCGGGCCGCGTTGCGCGGGCCGCTCCCGCGGCACTATATTAAGTGCCATGTCCCGTGATCTTCGCCCGCCCGTCGATATCCTCCATTACGAGATCGTCCAGGAACAGGCCTCAGCGCTTGGACGGATGGGCAGCGCACTCGAACAGAGCCTTGCGCGCTTGCGCGAATTCGACGCCGCTCACGCGCACGCGGAGGCGCCGGCATCAATGCAACCGGCGAGGCGCAAGCTGGTGATGGAAGCCGGCCAGGCGCTCTGGATGTTCGTGGTGCAACGTGAGGCGTCCGGCTTGCGCGACAGCCGCCATATCATGCGGACCTACAACGTCCCGGGCGAGGTACAGCGGTGCATGGGGCTGGTCCCCGCACCGTCGAAGCCGGCCCCGAAGTGACTGCCCGGCACTGGAGCTAAGTCCCGATCTCTTCCATCTTGCGCCACCCATGCAGGACGCGGCGACCCTCCCGGGTGAATGCGAAACAATTGCCGCCGCCGGCCGCCTGATCGTGAACGCGATCGATGGCATGACCGGCATGGTGGCAGAACAGCAGCGTGCCGACGGCTCCGTGGCCGACGAAGAGAACGTCGCCGGGACGATGGCGGGCGAGTACTGCCTCGGTCTCGCGCACGATGCGCGCCTGCGCATCGACGGCGCGCTCCCAGCCGCGGACGCTGAGATGTGGCTGCGCGAAAAACTGGTCGGCGACCTCTTCGAACTCGGCCGGTTTCAGGAAGCCGGTCGCCGAACGGTCGTTCTCATGCATGGCCTCGCGGATCTCGATCATGAGTCCGAGCGGGCCTGCGATGATCTCCGCGGTCTCGATCGCCTTGCGCTCGGCGCTCGAGACGATCTGCGTGGTGCTCGCGAGCCAGCCCGCATTCACGAGCGCTTCGGTGCGCGTTCGACCGAGCGGGCTGAGGCCCCATTGCGGCACGGGCACCGCGGGATCGATTTGCACCTGCGGGTGGGTGAGATAGCGGACGATATCGGCGGGCATCTTACTCGTCGCCGTACTCGTCTTCTTCCTGCTTGCGCGTCGTGCTCTTGCGCGTTCCGAGCGAGCCCGTGACATACGGATCGCGCCGACCGGCGTAAGGGTTGCGCTGCTGGGCGCGGCCGGCGACCTCGTCGCCCGAGACGGCGGCGGGCTGGCAGATCAGGCGGCGGCTGGCGCGACGCATCAGGTCCACGTGGATATGATCGTAGTGATAGACGTTCGAGCCCGGCGCGAGCACCGTGGTGAAATGCGCGCACGCGCCCGACTGCACGTCGCGCAGGAACCCCTGCTCTTCCGGCATGCCGCGCCAGCCGTCCTTCACGGTGACGCGACGGCCGTCGGCGAGCACGAAGGCGGCGATGTCGAGCGCGTTGCCAAAGGCGTGCTCGGAAATGTGGGCGTGCGAGTTGCCGTTCATGCCGCGGCAGGAATAGGCGGAGATCTGCTTGATCTCGACGACGCGGGCACCGAACCAGCGCACCGCCGATGGCTGCACGGTGTCGGCGAGCCAGCGATCGAGCTCGGAAACGATCGGACAGGCGAGCGTCGCGGTCGGCTTGATCGCGACGGGGCCGACGGCGATGACGGGATTGCCCTGCGCCGGACCAAGACGCGGCAAAGGTTGCTGCGCGGGCGCCTGGGAGTAAGGCGCGGGACCGGGCTGCCGCGCCGGATAGCTTGGCGCATTCATGTAGCGCGCCGCGCCCGCGGCATCGGTGCCTTCGGGCGGCAGGTCGATCTCGTCCTCTTGCTGTGCCACGCCGGGCGCGTTCAGCGACATCGGGCCGGGCGCGTTGCCATAGCCGGAGGGCTGGCGCACCGCGCTCTCGGGATAGTTCGACCGCTGCGGATAGGAGGATGACGGATAGTTCTGGCTCTGCGGAGCGTTCGATCGCGGCTGCGCGACCGGCCACTTCGGCTGGTTGCCGACATTCCCCGGCGGGCGCAGTGCCTCGTCGGCAAAGCCATAGCTGCCGGAGGCTTCGCCGATGGCGGCGACCTTCAACGGGAACTCGGCGCCGCACATGCCGGGGCCCGAGATCGGGTCGATGCGGACGAGATCCGGCCCCTCTTTCACCGAGCCCGATTTCAGGCATGCGGCTTCGGCCTCGGCCCGCCACGGTTCACGTTCGGCCTGGAAAAAGCCGCGTCCGCAACCCGCAAGCGAAACAAGGACGATGGAGCCGACGAGATACAAACGAACTCCGCGCGTCATGCACGCACGTTCGGTGAATTTACTTAAAGACTCTTCAACGTGTTGATTTCAGTGTTCTTTAACCATACCGGCGCGCACGCGCATACGCCGCCCGGCAGCCGCGGAAGCAAGGCTGACTTTTTCGGAGAGAGACTCTCTGTTAACCATGATGCGCTCGCACGGGGGGCAACCGCGGGAGCGATCTTATGACGTTGGCCGGGAGACTGAGCGTGATCACCGCGTGCCTCGCCATGGCCTTTGTCGGCGCCATCGTGCTCGGCATGATCTAGAGACATCACCGACCGCATCACCGGCTTGCCCGGCGCCGCCGGATCATCCGGCCGCCGGGCCTATTGCCGTGCTCAGAAATTCGAGCAGGACGATCCCGTGACGCCGCCGATCTTGAAGTCGTGGCAGACGAGGCCGGGATTGTCAGGATCGGGATAGCCGTCGTCCTTCTCGCGAACGCTATGACTGAAACGCCAGCCCCGCGCGCGCATGCAGCGCATCGTCGCCGCGCTGCTGCTTCAGCATGTTGTTCCAGATGTCGGTGTCGGCGTGGGCCGGGATCGCGCCGCCGATCAGCAGCGCGGCGATGAAGCCGAGACGTTTCATGTTCGCTCTCCTTGCATGCGTCGTCAGCCATCGGTCGCGTGCAAGCGAGAAGCAGGTTCGGTGCGGGACGATTACAAATTGGACAGGGGATGCCGTCTTTCACCCTCCCCTGGAGGGGGAGGGTAAGAGAAACGCTACGACCTTGCCCCCCACTGCCGTGATGTCGTGATCACCGTCTGCTGCCGCTCCTCGACGCGCGTCCAATCGTTGCCGGAGCACCAGAAGTGGCCGAGCGCGCAGGCTTCGACGCGAAGCCTGCCGGAAGCCGTCAGCGTCATCGTCGCATAATAGGTGCTGCCGCTGGAACGGCTGTAGATGCTGCCGCTCCAGGCGTCGTGCGTTTTCGGCTTCATGTTGACGAGCACGCTTTCGCCGCGGCTCGAGGCTTCGGTCAGCGCATAGCCGCACAGCGCGGCGCCGCAGCGTTCGATGCGAACCGTGCCCTTGGCGCCTGCGCTCTCCCATTCGCCGAGCGGCGAATAAGCCGGCTCGTCATCGCTGCGCCGTGCGATCGCTGATGTTTCGCCGATCTCGGGCCTCGGAGCGACAGCCGTCGCCTCCATGCGCGGCGGATCGAGCAGGACCGTCTTCGGCTGATCCATGCGCGGCAGCTCAACGCGCGGCAGATTGGGGCTTGGCGCCTCGAATCTTGGCGGCGGCAGGACCACAGGCTGCGACGTGGCCGCGGCCATGACGGGGGCCGGCGGCGCTGGCGGTGCCACGACGACGGCCGCTGGCGCCGGCCTGACCGGAGCTGCCGGACAAGCCGGTTGCGACGGCGCGACCGCGGGCGGCGGAGCAGGTGTCGTGTCGACGTCGTTCGTCGGCCGGAGGCTGCGCTTGGATGAAACCGACACACAGGAAGCAGACCGGCAATTCCGCGGCGCCTCGACATGAAAGCGGTGGCCGCCGATCGAGAAGGTGTAGGAACCGGCGTAGGAACCGGCCTGGGCCGACGACGCCATCGCCACCAAAGCGATCAATGTGCCAAGCGATGTCGCAAGCCGCTTCATCGGCGCCTCCCCTCTGTGTCGCGACGAGGTTACGCGGGACGACCCGCCGCTGAATGTGCGCTGCCTCACCCAGCTGGCGCGGACTGTTGTGACGTCCATCACAGAAGTCGGGACGGGCCCGGCATAGGGTCGAACCACGCTTCATCCACCAGCGACACCAGTTCAGACCGGCACAATTTTCGGAGGTTGTCATGAACAAGCTCACCATCGCCGCCACCGCGCTCTTCCTCGCTTCGACCGCCGCCGCGCATGCCGGCAACTCGATTGCGTTCCAGATCGAAGGCCAGCACATCCGCATCGAGACGCCGCGCAACTGCGCCTCGCTCGATTGCGTCACCATCGTGGCCCCTGGCCTGTCAAACAAACCGATCAAGCTGAACAACATCAATCTCAACGGCCTTGGCGGCTCCAAGGACGATGACGACACCACACCGGCGACGACGACGGCAAAGCCCGCGCCGGCTCCGGTGCAGCAGCAGCCTGTGGCGCCCGCGCCGGTGCAGGCCACCGCGCCAGTCGCGCCCGCCGTTGCTGCCGCCGCCCCGGCCACGACCGTTGCCGCCGCGCCGTCCGTCGACACGACCACGCAGCCTGCGCCGGTTGCCGCCCCTGCTCCGGTTGCAGCCCCCGCGCCGGTCGCCGCTGCTCCTGCTTATGCGCCGGCGCCGGCACCTGCTCCTGCTCCCGTCTCGCCCGTGCTAGCCGCCAATACGCCGATCGGCGTCTGGGCGACCGAAGAGAACAAGGGCAATGTCCGCGTCGAACAGTGCGGCGCCAATCTCTGCGGTTACGCCGAGAAGTCCAACGAGCGCATCCTGATCAACATGAAGCCCGACGGCGCGAAGTGGAGCGGCCGCATCCACGATCCCGACTCCGGCCGCAACTACGACTCCACGATCGCGATGAAGGGCCCGAATGCGATGCGCGTGCAGGGCTGCGCCTTCGGCGGCATGTTCTGCGGCGGCCAGACCTGGAAGCGCGTGAGCTGACATCAGCGATGTCATCCCGGGGGCGATGCGAAGCATCGCAATTGCGCACCTGAGGATCTCGCGCGACACGCACAAGCGTTCGTCATGCCCGGGCTTGTCCCGCCTGCGCGGCCGAAGCCGCTTCGGCGAGGCGAAGGCCCGGGCATCCACGTTCTTTAATACCGCGCGTCAAGACGTGGATGGCCGGGACAAGCCCGGCCACGACGCAGTGGAGAGGGCCGAGCCCGTTCGCTCGTATCGCGCGCCGTTTGCACGCTCGCCCCTCCCATGCGACACATGTTCATCCGCCATTCAGCTAGCCCCAGCTGATATCGGCCGATCTCGCCTCGCGTTCTCACCGGGACTTCCTCGTGACATCAATGGTGGCTTGGCGCCGCTTCGTCTTCGCGCTTCCGTTGCTGGCGTTACAGCTGGCCGGCGCGAGCGTGGCGCTCGCATCTGATGCAATCGAGCTTGCGCAGGCCCAGCCCCAAGCGCAGCCAAATCCCGCCCCCTCCCCGACGCCGTCGGCTTCACCTGCGCCCGCCACGGACGCGCAACCTGCCGCCGTCGAGCCGATCGGCAACGTCGCAACAGTCACGGGGATCGCAACCGTGGTCCGCGACAAGAACTCGTATCCGCTGCGCGCGCGCGACGACATCTATCTCAACGACGTCGTGCAGACCTCGTCGAACTCCTCGCTCGGCATCACCTTCAACGACGCCACCACGTTCAACCTCTCCGCCAGCGCGAAGATTACCATCGACAATTACGTCTATGAGGACGGCGGCAAGCAAAATTCGGCGATCTTCGACATCGGCAAGGGCACCGTTGCCTTCGTTGCGGCAGCAGTGGCGAAAACCGGCGACATGAAGATCGCGACGCCGACCGCAACGCTCGGCATCCGCGGCACCACCGGCGTCGTCGACGTTCCCGAAGGCGCGGCGGCCAGTGCTGCGAACAACGTCAACATCAAGCTCTATCCCGACGCCGACGGCAGGGTCGGCCACATCGAGGTCAACGACCGCAGCAGCGGCACGCGACTCGGCGCGCTGACGCAGGCCGCAAGCGGCTTTGCGATCCGCCCGGGCGCCGGCGGCACAGGCGGCATGCGCTTTGCGGCCGTGCCGATCGCGATTGCCCCGCAGCAGATCGCGCGCGACCGCGGCTTCGTCAGCCAGGTGCATCTGGCGCAGACCACGGGCCGGCAGATCGTCACCGAGCAGCGCGACTTCCGCCGCGCCAATCCGACCGCAATCAGCCGCATTCCGCGGCCGACCCAGCCACCGCAGCAGCAGCAATTGCGGCCGACGACAGCGCCCGGCCAGCAGCCGCAGCGCCCGAATGGCCAGCCCGGCCAGAACAACCGTCCGGGCCAGCAGCAGCCGGGTACACCGGGCCGCCAGGGCGCGCAGCCGCCGCAGCGGCAAGGACAAGGCGGCGCCGTGCAGCCGGGCGCGCCGCGCGCGGGCCAGGGGCAGCAGCAGCAAGGCCAGCAACGAGAAGGCCTGCAGCAACCAGGTCAGCGGCAAGGTGCGGGACAGCCGGCAGGTGCACCGCGCGCTGGACAAGGCACGCAGCCCGGCGGCGCGCTGCAGACGCAGCCACAGCGAAACGGACAGACCCCGGCGCAGCCCGGCGGAGTCGTGCCGTCGCAGCCGGGCACGACGCCGCAGCCGCAAACGCCGCGCACCGGATTGCAGCCGGGCCAACCGCCCGCGGCTC
This sequence comes from Bradyrhizobium sp. Pa8, assembly GCF_052588265.1. Taxonomy (NCBI): domain Bacteria; kingdom Pseudomonadati; phylum Pseudomonadota; class Alphaproteobacteria; order Hyphomicrobiales; family Nitrobacteraceae; genus Bradyrhizobium; species Bradyrhizobium sp. Pa8. Next base: position 7,472,316 of record NZ_CP176767.1, read on the forward strand.
AGCAGCCAGGCGGCATCCAGCGCCAGGGCGGATTCCAGCAGCGCCTCCCCGCCGCGCAACGTCCCGCAGCACCGCGCAAACCGTCGCCAGCTCCGAAGGAGAAGAAAGAGCGGCGGTGAACGGTGCCTCCCCTCACCCTGAGGAGCTTGCGAAGCAAGCATCTCGAAGGGCGAGGCCACAGTCGGGCCGCATGGCTCGAGACGCTCGAGACGCGCGCGATGCGCGCTCCTCACCATGAGGGTCGACGTCGAGTGCGCGGCCCTCTCCTCCGTCATTGCGAGCGAAGCGAAGCAATCCAGAATCTTTCCGCGGAGGGACTCTGGATTGCTTTGCTTCGCTGCGCTCGCAATGACGACTTGGAGGGAACTAAGGCTCCCACAAACTTGCTAGCTCGCGGATGTTTCCAAATTCGCGAGCAGAGCAGCGTGAAGACGACTCACGCTTCGCCGCGCAGCCAGGCCTTCACCTTTTGCAACAGGCCATGAGGCAGCTCGCCAACTGACGCGGCTTCGGCGGGCGTCAGCGTCTGCAAGGCTGTATCGGTCTCGTCGGTCGCCGGCGCCGGCTCGGGCGCCAGCGAAGAGGCGAGCCCGGCGGCGGCAAGCGCGATCGGACCGACCTGCACCAGGAACGCGCGCTCATATTCGCGCGACAGGCGCGCGAGCGCATCCTCCAGCGTCAGCCAGTCGACCGCCTTGATGTCGTTCATCAGCTTGCGAACGGGACCGCCCTCGGCCTCCATGCGCCAGAAATGCACGACCTTGGAGCGCCCTCCCGATTGGTAGACGAGGGTGCCGAGGAATTCGTGGATGGCCACATTGTGGCCGGTCTCCTCCAGCACCTCGCGATGCGCGGCTTCCTTCGGCGTCTCGCCGTCGTCGAGCTTGCCCTTGGGCAAGACCCATTCGTTGCGCTTGCGCTGGCGCACGACCGCAACCAGCGGCGGCGCGCCACGCCGCAGCACAATACCTCCCGCCGCCATCACCGGCGCCCGCGCCATCACAAAATTCCGTGTCGATCCAATCGTCCCCGCGGACGATATAGGCTGCCGACGCGGCGGATTGAAGGCTAGTTTTTCTTCAACAGCGCTTGACCTGCGCGAATACGGGTGCCCTCGCCGATGCCGTCGCAGAAGTTGAAATCACTGGGCGCCAGGATGATGATGGTTGAACCGTGCTCGAACCAGCCGAGCTCCTCGCCCTTGGTCACGTTGACGTCGCAGGGGAAATTAACCGGGCCGCGGGTCTGCGCGTTCAGCACCATATCGAGGAAGTGCAGCCGGATGCTCGCGACCAGGATCGCGGCGACCGGCACCAGCGTCACGGCCTCGCCGGTCGACAAACGCGTGCGGATCACCGCGCGCTCGTTCTTGCAGAAGAGACGCTCGACCCGCTTCAGCGCGATCGGGTTGACGTTCCAGACGTCGCCATGGATCAGCGTGACGCGTTCGATATGCGCGTCAAAGGGCGCGTGGAAGCGGTGATACATGCTCGACGTCAGCCGCAGCGTGACGAAGCTTCCGTTGCGGTGCTGATCGACCAGCGCGGAATCGCCGAGCAGGTCGAGCAACGAATAGGGCGCGCCCTTGACCTGGAACAGTTCGGTGTCGGCGATCCGGCCATGGGCGCCGACGATGCCGTCCGAGGGGCTGGCGACAATGGAAGGGTCGGGATCAAAGGGCCGCAGGCCCGGCTTGAGCTCCCGGGTGAAGCAATCGTGCAGGCTCTTGAAGTGGGTCTTGCGCGCCTCCGACAGATCGAGGTCGGAGAACAGCTTCCACAGCGCGATCGAGAAGTCCCTGACGAGCGGGTTCTCGATCTTGGAGAACCAGCCCATGAAGCGGGTCAGGGCCGCCCGGGGGATGCGGTTGGTCAACAGGAAGTTGAGGTCTTCCTGCTGGGTGAAAGAGGCGATGAAGGCTTTGACTGTCATGAATCTGTCAGCTCACAGTATTAGCGCTTGTTGTCATGGAAACGACACTCCCGATTCTCTCATTTTCCGTGGCCGCCGCAGCGTCCGCTGCCGCCGTCTTCCCGAAGCTCAAGGCGCGGGTCGAACTCTCCCGCGCCAAGCACCGCTCGCTCGCCGGGCACTCCAAGATGTCGCGCCGGGTGGCAAAGCTGCTCCCGTTCTACGAGTTCGAAGGCGACACATATTTCGGCTGCGACGGCGCACCTGATAACGTGGTGAAGCAGCGCAAGGACGCCTTCTTCCGCCTCGCCAGCCTTTACGCCGAGCGCTACCCCAAGGGCCGCGCGATGACGAAGGAAGCGGCGGAAAAGATCTCCGACCTGCACTTCACCGAAACCTACCGCGTGCCGTTCCAGTTCTCGCGTCTCGTCCGCGAGCACCTGGGCACCTCGACCTTCATGGAATCGTCCAGCGGCGTCACCGTCACGGATGTCGACGGCAACACGTCCTACGACCTCACCGGGTCCTACGGCGTCAACATCTTCGGCAACGACTTCTACAAGGAGTGCATCGAGGGCTCGGAGAAGCGCGCGCACGCGCTTGGCCCCGTGCTCGGCCCCTACCATCCCGTTATTCTCGAGAACGTACAACGGCTCTGCCAGATCTCGGGCCTCGACGAGGTCTCGTTCCACATGTCCGGCACCGAAGCCGTCATGCAGGCGGTGCGGCTGGCGCGCTACCACACCAAGCGCACGCATCTGGTTCGTTTCGCCGGCGCTTATCACGGCTGGTGGGGCGACGTGCAGCCCGGCGTCGGCAATCCGATTCCCGCGCATGAGACCTACACCCTCGCCGAGATGTCCGAGAAGACGCTGCACGTGCTGCGCACGCGCAAGGACATCGCCTGCGTGCTGGTCAATCCGTTGCAGGGCCTGCATCCGAACGGCAACGCGCCCGGCGATTCCTCGCTGGTCGATTCCTCCCGCGGCGGCAACTTTGACCGCGCGGCGTACACCGAGTGGCTCAAGAAGCTGCGCGAAGTCTGCACCGAGCGCGGCATCGCGCTGATCTTCGACGAGGTCTTCGTCGGCTTCCGTCTCGCCGCCGGTGGCGCCCAAGAGTACTTTGGCGTCAAGGCCGACATGGTGACCTACGGCAAGAGCCTCGCCGGCGGCCTGCCGGTCGGCGTGGTCTGCGGCAAGAAGGAATTGATGCGCCGCTTCCGGGACGATCGTCCCGCCGACATCTGCTTCGCCCGCGGCACCTTCAACTCGCATCCCTACGTCATGACGGCGATGGACGAGTTCTTGAGCCGGCTCGCCAGCCCGAACTTCCGCGCCATCTATGACGGACTGGACGCGACCTGGAACGGCCGCGCGCAAAAGCTCAACCAGATGATGACCGATGCCGGCCTGCCGGTGCGGTTCGCCAACTTCTCGTCGATCTGGACGGTGAAGTACACCACCCCGTCCCGCTACAACTGGATGCTGCAATATTACCTGCGCGCCGAAGGCCTGTCGCTGAGCTGGGTCGGCACCGGACGGCTGATCTTCAGCCTGAACTACACCGACGCCGATTTCACCGAAGTCGCCGACCGCTTCGTCCGCGCGGCCGAGAAGATGAAAGCCGACGGCTTCTGGTGGCACGACGGTGTGCTCACCAACAAGAATATCAAGCGGCAGATCTTGAAAGAGATGCTGGCCAAGCGTTTCGGGCGCTGAGGCGTTTCGACCCTTCACCACGAACAGCGCCCGCGCCTCCCCCTCTCCCCGCCCTTGTCCGTCGAAGCCTTGGCGAAGGCGGATGCGGGGCCGCGACGAGCTACGCTCGCGCTGAGAGGGTTGGGGTGAGGGGGACTCTCCGCGTGCGCGGAGAGCGTTGGCGGACGACCATCCAGCAGCCTCCCCGCGGAGAGCCCCCCTCACCCGGCTTTGCGCTACGCGCAAATCCGACCTCTCCCCGCAAGCGGGGCGAGGTGAAGAGAGCGCTGGGCTCGCCTGAGTCACTTTAAAGGTATCCCCAACACGTGGATGCCCGGCACGAGGCCGGGCATGACGTAGCAAACTGACATCGGAGTGCTTTGTGTGCGCTGCGCGCTCAGGCGTGCTGCTCTTCGAGCGTGGGCTCGGAGATGAGGCCCAGCGTGTGCTCGGGGTTGAGATGCAGGCCGGGGTCCATCAGCTCGCCGCGCATCAAGGCGAGCGGCGCGCTGCGATAGAGCATCAGGTCGTGGAAAGGGTCGGTCAGGATCTTGGTCATCCAGACGAGGCCGGTCTCGACGTCGCGGATGAAGAACAGATGCACCGTGCGGAACAGAAGACCGCCACCGCCGATCACCAGCCAGATTTTCGCAACCTGCCGCATGAAATCGGTCGCGCTCGCCCAGGGCGTGAACAGGCCGAACAACGTCGGATCGACGACCAGCACCAGCGGCGACAGCGCCCAGATCGCCATCAGCACCACCTTGCGCTGAAGGTTGTAGCCGACCTTGATGTCTTCCTTGTACTCATGCGTCGCCTGGTTGATGTGGTCGTAATCGTGCGGCTCGAAGAAGAAGTGACCGGCCTGGCGCGAGGTCATCGAGACCAGCCAGCCAACCAGCGCGGAGATCATAGGATCGACGAACAGCCAGACATAGGCGAAGAGAAAGCTCAGCGCGCTGACGAAGTGCAGGCTCTGATTGATGCGGCTGTGGTGATAGTAGCGATGGTCGTCCCAGCGCTGGATCCGCAGCTGCTCGAGATAATTCTTGATCATGCTCTCCCCCAAAATGCTTTCGGGTTCAGGATTTACAGGGATTCGATGTACGCCATGTGACATCATCATTTTGTCATGTGACGATGTGCAGCGGCGCGATGACGCACGTGAACGCGTGAGCGGCGGATTGCGCCGCCGCTCTTACGCAGCCTTGCTCAGGCCGCCTTGGCGACGTCGACCTTGCGGAAGCGCACCAGCGAGAAATGGCCAAGCGGCGGAATCAGGCGGCGCTCGGCGAGTTCGATGCCGTGGGCGCCGGCGAGCCACTTCGTATAACGCGACCAGGCGAACTCGGCGGTGCGGAAGCCGAGCGGGCGCACCACCGGCTGGAGCCTCTGCTCGATGAAGCGGCGCATGCCGGTGTCGGCGCTGACGCGGGTCAGGATGATCAGCTCGCCGCCGGGGCGCAGCACGCGGGCGAATTCGTCCAGCGCCTTCTCCGGGTTCGGCACGGCGGTGACGACATATTGCGCCATCACCACGTCGAAGGAATTGTCGGGGAATTCGAGCTTCTCGGCGTCCATCACCGCGAGGCCCTCGACGTTCTTCAGATTGCCTTCGCTGACGCGCTGGCGCGCCTTGTCGAGCATCGCTTCCGAAATGTCGGTGCCGAAGATGCGCAGATGCGGCGCGTAGAGCGGCAGCGAGATGCCGGTGCCGACGCCGACTTCGAGCACACGGCCGCCGATCTTGTTGGTGGCCGCGATCGCGGCCTGCCGGCCCTTGGCGAATACGCCGCCGAACACGAGATCGTAGACGGGCGCCCAGCGGTCATAGGCCTGCTCGACCGTGCCACGCGTGAGGTCGAGCTGCTGGGTGCCGTCAAGGTTCATGATCTTAGCCATCGATGAGGTTCTCGCTGTGGGTCAAACGTTGCAGATCAGCCGCGCACCGGCCGCCGCGCCATGACCGGCGAGGCGCGCAGGATGCGGCTGGGCTGAAGTGAGGTGAGGTTGCCGACGAATTGGCGCGCGCTGTTCTCCCAGGAACGCTCCAGCGCGAAGTTGCGGCAGGTCTCGCGCGACATGGTGAGTGCGCGCAGGCACGCGGTACGCAGATCATGGTCGATCGCGCCGATCGGATGATCGGCGATGACGTCCTTGGGACCCGTCACCGGAAACGCCGCCACCGGCGTGCCGCAGGCGAGCGCCTCGAGTTGCACCACACCGAACGTGTCGGTCAGGCTGGGGAATACGAAGACATCGGCCGCGGCGAGATGGGCGGTCAGATCCGCGCCCTTCTTCTCGCCGAGGAAGACGGCATTCGGATATTTCTTTTCGAGCGCCGCCTTCTGCGGGCCGTCGCCGACGACGACCTTGGTGCCGGGCAGGTCGAGCGAGAGGAACGCTTCGAGGTTCTTCTCCACCGCGACGCGGCCCATGGTCATGAAGATCGGGCCCGGCAAATCGAGCTTCGCAGGAGCGTCGGGATGAAACAGCTCGGTGTTGACGCCGCGCGTCCAGAAGCCGAGTCGCTTGAAGCCGCGCTCGGAGAGCTCCTGCCGCAGCGAAGGCGTCGCGACCATGGTCATCGCGGCGGCATCGTGGAAGTGGCGCAGCACGGCATAGCCGACGGCATCAGGGATGCCGGTCCGCACCGAGACGTATTCGGGAAAGCGCGTCGTGTAGGAGGTGGTGAAGGCAAGGCGGTTGCGGCGGCAATAGGCGCGCGCGGCCCAGCCGATCGGCCCCTCGGTCGCGATGTGCAACGCTTCCGGCGCCGCCTTCTCGATCCGCCGCGCGATCTCCTTTCCGCTCGGCAGCGCGATGCGCAGGCCCGGATAGGTCGGCAGCGGCCAGGACCGAAAGCCGTCCGGGGTGAGGAAGTCGATCTCGACGTCGAGCGCCTTGGCCGCGTTCGCCAGCGAGGTCAGCGTCCGGACCACACCGTTAACCTGCGGATGCCAGGCGTCAGTCGCGATTAATACCCGCATGGGGAAATCCCGAGAGTTTGATGATTCTCGGCTTAGGACCATCAACCACGGATATTTCAGGCGTGTGACGTCACAGAAGTGTCGGCCCGCTGTTTTGTTGGTTAACGGGTCCGCGCCGCCACGAAACCGTCATGAAACAAATCCTTTCCGCCATGAAACCGTTTTCGGTTTTCCGCGCAAAGCTCCCGAAACGTTTTGTCGTTAGTCATTTGGGCAACGGAGCACCGAAACGGTGCCGCGGTGGTCAAGAAACACCGATCAAACAGGGGCGATCAATGATCAATCTGGACACGTTCAAGACGTATTCGCGCGCCGTTGCGCTCAGCGCCGTCGCGATTTCCGCAATCGCATTTGCCGGTCCGGCCAAGGCTGCGCCGGTGCAGTTCTTCTCGTTCTTCCAGCCGCTGCCGCCGGTGGCCGCGCCGCAGCCTTACCAGCCCTATCAGGCGACGCCTTACCAGGCCGCGCCGTCCCAGGATCAGGACGCGGTCGAGATGCCGGCCCGCTTCCGCCGCCAGACCGTTTCCTACACGACGCGTGAGGCGCCCGGCACCATCATCGTCGATACGCCCAACACCTATCTCTATTACGTGCTCGGCAACGGCCAGGCGGTTCGCTACGGCATCGGCGTCGGCCGCGACGGCTTCACCTGGTCCGGCGTGCAGTCGGTGACCAAGAAGGCCGAGTGGCCGGATTGGACCCCGCCGCCGGAAATGATCGCCCGCCAGCCCTATCTGCCGCGCCACATGGCCGGCGGCCCCGGCAATCCGCTCGGCGCGCGTGCCATGTATCTCGGCGGCACCATCTACCGCATCCACGGCACCAACGCCCCCGACACGATCGGCAAGCACGTCTCGTCCGGCTGCATCCGCCTGACCAACGGCGACGTCACCGACCTCTACTCCCGCGTCAACGTCGGCACCAAGGTGATCGTGCTGCCGATGACGGAACGCCGCGCGGATCTCGGCGCCGCGACGCGCTGAGCGACAGGACATTGTGACGCAAACGGCCCCGGAACCCACCGGGGCCGTTTTCGTTTGCATCATGCTCTCCGGGCGGCCGCGCTTGGAAAAGCACTCTTCGGAGGCGCAGATGCGATCACGCCTGCAGATGTCGCCAGATACATGGCTGCGCTCGATCGCAGCTGCCGGCGCATTGACGCTGCTTCTGTCTGCGCCCTCCTCGCTCGCCCAGCAGCCGGCGAGCGACGAGGCGGCTCAGCAGGCCTTCAACAATTCCTGTCGCACCTGCCACTCCGTGAAGGGCGGCGACAATCGCCTCGGTCCCAATCTCAACAAGATCGTGGGACGCAAGGCCGGCTCGCTGCCGGACTACAACTACTCTCCGTCGATGAAGGACGCCGGCTTCGTCTGGGACCAGGACAAGCTAACCCGTTTCATGGTCAAGCCGGATGAAGTCGTGTCCGGCAACAAGATGCAGCCATATGGCGGCGTCTCCGCGGATGAGGCGGGCAAGATCGTTGCTTATCTTCAGGCGGTAGGCGGGCAGTAGCAGGACAGAGATTTAACGTAAGCCTCATCCTGAGGAGCGCGCCCTTGCGCGCGTCTCGAAGGACGAGGCGTTCCCACCGGCGGAAACCGTTTACCGCCGCCGCTCCGCGATCAGCCTCAGCCACGCCGCTGAATGAATAGCGCTCATCAGCAAATACATCGGCACCATCCCACTCAGCACAGAGCCGTACCCGGCGGCACACAGCGTGTCCGCCGGGCCGCTACCGATCACGGCCGTCAACACGGCCATGATCGCGAAGGTCGGCGTCGCCGCCAGAGCCAGCCATCTGGCGAGGTGGCGTGCGGCCACCACGCCATCGCGGCTCGCGCCGGTGGCCACGTTGGCGGGACTAGTCACGGCCTTCCGCGGCCTCCTCGCGAAAAGCCTTCTCGCCGGCCGTCGAGATCTCGACCCATTTCTTGTCGGGCGCAGCGCCTTCCGTGTAGCTGTCGTGCCAGTTCCACCATTTGTAGGTCGGCGTCTGCGGATAGCCCTTTGGCGAGTCCTCCCAGACCTCCTGCCGGCCGAGCGGGGTGATATCGAGATAGTTCCAGGTGCCGCCCATCTGCTCGTCGCCCCGGCTCTTGACGAAATAGGTGCGGAAGATGCGGTCGCCGTCGCGGTAGAACACGTTGGTGCCGTGCCATTCGTCGACGCCGAAATCGGCGTCGAAACTGTCGGTGACGGTGACCCAGGGCATGGTCCAGCCCATCCGCTGCTTCAGCCTGATGATGTCGGCCTGCGGCGCGCGCGAGGCGAACACGAGCGTGGTGTCCCGGGCGTTGAGGTGCGAGACATGGGCGACCTGGTCGGCGACCATCGAGCACCCACGGCAGGCATGATCGGGCCAGCCGAACACGCCCGGCTCGAAGAAGGCCCGGTAGACGATCAGCTGCCGCCGGCCCTGGAACAGATCGACCAGACTGATCTTGCCGCCGGGCCCCTCGAACGCATAGGTTTTGGTGACTTCCATCCACGGCATGCGCCGGCGCTCGGCGGCAAGGGCGTCGCGGGCACGGGTATGCGTCTTTTCCTTCACGAGCAGTTGCTGACGGGCGACCTCCCAGTCCTGCGGCGACACCACCGGCGGTGTTTGCATGGCGGCCTGTCCGTTAGTTCCTGCGTTGTCTGCTGATGTCATCATGGCTCTCCATTCCTCTTGTCCGGGCGGTCATTCCGCGTCGCGCTACGACGGACGCGGAACCGCTCGCCCCTCACCGCACATTGTCGGTCGTCAACGATTTCTGGCACCAAGCAGTTGCGCGGTGGGAGTAACAAGTGTGGCGGGATTTGAATGGAGTCGCTGATCACGGCCGCCGCGCGCGCGTTAGAGGCCGGCGATCCGCTCGGCGCGCTGAACCGCGTTGCGCTGCGCAACGATGCGCCGTCGCTGGCCCTACGCGGCATCGCGATGGCGCAGCTCGGCGATCTCGCGAAAGCGAAGACGCTGCTGCGGAGCGCCGCACGCGCGTTCGGCCCAAGAGAGGCGGTGGCGCGCGCAAGATGCGTGGTGGCCGAAGCCGAGATCGCGCTCGTCTCGCGCGACCTGAGCTGGCCGGTGAAAACGCTCGCGGCGGCCCGCGCGACACTCGAACAGCACGGCGATCTCGCCAATGCTGCCCATGCGGGCCACATCGAGGCGCGCCGCCTCCTCCTCGTCGGGCAGCTCGACGAAGCCGAGCGCACGCTGGCCGAGCTCAGCCCCTCCCCGCTCCCGCCTGCATCGCAAGTCGTCCGCGAGCTCGTGGTCGCCGGCATCGCCATCAGACGATTGAGAGCGAAAGATGCGCGCGCGGCGCTCAACCGCGCGGCTCACGCAGCGCGGCAGGCGAAGATCCCGGCGCTCGTGGCCGAGGTCGACAGCGCGAACCTGATCCTCGACACGCCGGCGGCGCGCCTGATCGCACGCGGCAGCGAACACCCATTGTTGCTCGGGGAGGTCGAAAGACTGGCGACCTCGACGGCGCTCGTCGTGGACACCTTTCATCATGCCCTGCGCAGGCAAGGCCGTGTCGTATCGCTCGGAACGCGGCCGGTGCTGTTCGCGCTCGCCCGCCTCCTGGCGCAGGCATGGCCGGCGGATGTCTCGCGAGAGACGCTGATATCAGGCGCGTTCCTGGCGAAGCACGCCGATGAATCGCATCGCGCCCGGTTGCGCGTGGAGATCGGGCGGCTCCGCACCCAGCTCAAGCCGCTGGCAGACATCAGTGCGACGAAGCAGGGCTTTGTGCTGGCGCCGCGCAAGACGCGCGACGTCCTCGTGCTGGCACGTCCCGTCGAGGAGAAGCACGCCGCGGTGCTCGCCGTCCTCTCCGATGGCGAGCCCTGGTCGAGCTCGGCGCTCGCGCTGGCGCTGGGAACGAGCGCGCGCACGGTGCAGCGGGCCCTCGAAGAGCTGGCGCGGTCGAACAAGGTGCAATCGTTCGGACACGGCCGGGCACGGCGCTGGATGACCCCGCCCGTCCCGGGTTTCCCGACAGGCTTGTTACTCCCCGGACCGCTCCTGAAGGCCTAAGTTGGGTCACATCACAGGGATCAAGCACATGAAGCGTTCAGCCGCCGAGATCGTCAGGGAGTATGGACCTTTTGCGGGAGTCGAGGCCGTGCATGGCGTCACCTACGACGGCACCCATGTCTGGTTCGCGTCCGGCGACAAGCTGAATGCGGTCGATCCGGCCAACGGCAAGGTCGCACGCTCCATCGATGTCGCCGCGCATGCGGGGACGGCATTCGACGGCCGGCACCTGTTCCAGATCGCCGAGGATCGCATCCAGAAAATCGACGCCGCCACCGGCAAGGTGATCAGCACGATTCCGGCTCCGGGCGGCGGCGGCGATTCCGGATTGGCCTGGGCGGAGGGCTCGCTGTGGGTCGGTCAGTATCGCGAGCGCAAGATCCATCAGGTCGATCCGGAAACGGGAAAGATCCTCCGCACCATCGAAAGCAAGCGCTTCGTGACCGGCGTCACCTGGGTCGACGGCGAGCTCTGGCATGGCACCTGGGAGGGCGAGGAAAGCGATTTGCGCCGGATCGATCCTGAGACCGGCAAGGTGCTGGAGCAGCTCGACCTGCCCGCCGGGACGATGGTTTCAGGATTGGAGTCCGACGGCGGTGAGCGCTTCTTCTGCGGCGGTGGCGATCGCGGCAATGTGAGGGCGGTTCGCCGCCCGAGGCGCAGCTAGGTGCGCGATGACGGATACGCGGCACCGATGCTGCCGCAACCGTTAATCTGTTCGCCCCAATTCCACCCTATCGGTGCGCTCTAGCGCCCCCCTCGCCTGCCCTGTAGACTTCCGGCCCTGGGCGGCTTGGGGGATTGATGCGACTGACGCTGAACTTGAAGACTGTCCTGATCGCCGTGGCGGTGCTCGCGGCGTCGTTTTTCGTCAGCCTGAAGGCGATGGACTGGCTGTCGCCGCGCGCGGCGACGACTGCGCCGCCGGTCGCGCAATTGCCACCGCTGCCGCCGGTCGCGAAGAGCTCGATCGTGGTGGCGCCGGTTGCGATCGCGATATCGGCGATCCGCGAACAGGCCGAGAAAGCCGCGCCGCGCAATTTCGCCGGCAAGGCCGACAATCCAATCTCGCAGATCCTGGAGAATGCCGACATCGGCTGGTCCGCGGCGCGCGGGCCGATGGCGGCTGCCGGCGACAAGGACGTGCTGACGATCTCGACGCCGCTCAACGGCAAGCTGAACGTGACGGGCTCGCTGTCGTCGAAAGCCACCGGCGCGCTCGGCGACGCGCTTGGCAGCGTGCTCGGCGGTGACGCAGCGAAACGGATCGGCGCGGTCAACATCAAGAATTTGAACGCCAGTGCCGAGATCAAGGGCAACGTGGTCGTCACCTCGCGCCCGAAGCTCGCGGCCAATTGGCATCTTGAGCCAAATCTCGGCGCCCAGGTCAATCTCGGCGACACCAACCTCAACGTCTCCGGCGCCAAGGTCAATGTACCGGCGCAGGTGAAGCCGCTGATCGACAAGAATGTCGGCGAGCAGATCAACATCGTCTCCGAGCGCATCCGCAACGATCCGTCGCTGCGCGAGAATGCGAAGCAGCAATGGACCAAGGCCTGCCGCTCGATCCCGCTGCAGGGCTCGGGCTCCTCGGCCGCGCTGCCGCCGCTCTGGCTCGAGATGAAACCGACCCGTGCCATCGCGGCGCAGCCGCGCGTCGACGCGCAGAACGTGACGCTGCTGCTCGGCCTCGAGCTGGAGACGCGCGTGACCTCGACGTCGACCAAGCCGGACTGTCCCTTCCCCGACAAGATCTCGATCGTGCCGCCGACCGGCACCGGCGTGAACATCGGCGTGCCGATCGACGTGCCCTTCACCGAGATCAACAAGCTGATCGCGGCACAGATGGTCGGCCACACCTATCCCGAGGACGGCTCCGGCCCGGTTGACGTCACCGTGAAAAGCGTCAACGTGGTGCCGTCGGGCGATCGTCTCCTGATCTCTCTGCTGGTGCGTGCCAAGGAGAAGAAGAGCTGGCTCGGTCTCGGCGCCGAAGCGACCGTGCACATCTGGGGCCGGCCGATGCTCGACCAGGCGCAGCAGACGCTGCGGCTCGCCGACATCCAGCTCGCGGTGGAGTCCGAGGCCGCCTTCGGCCTGCTCGGCGCGGCCGCACGCGCGGTGGTGCCGCAGATGCAGCAGGCATTGGTGCAGAAAGCGACGCTCGACCTGAAGCCGATCGCCGCCAATGCGCGCGAGAAGATCGCGGCCGCGATCGCCGACTACCAGAAGAGCGAGGACGGCCTCAAGGTCGACGCCAAGATCGACAGCCTGACCCTCGCCGACATCGCCTTCGATTCCAAGACGCTGCGCATCGTCGCCGAAGCCGGCGGCTCGCTGAACGTCTACGTGACGAAGCTGTCGGGGATGTAGCGCGTCTTCATTCGCCGGACCCGCTTGCGCCGCTGGCGTTCTCGTCGGAGGATGCTAAGCTGTTTCCCGCAACCTCGAACGAGGTGCTGACAGCACTGCAGGGGACAACGCGAGGACAACATGGAAGCCGGCATGGTCACGCCTGCGCCGGCGCTGGTGCGCTTTTCCGGCATTCAGAAGACCTACGATGGCGAGCACCTCGTGGTGAAGAACCTCGATCTCGAAATCAGGAAGGGCGAGTTCATCACCCTGCTCGGCCCGTCCGGCTCGGGCAAGACGACCACGCTGATGATGCTGGCCGGCTTCGAGGTTCCGACCCATGGCGAAATCTACCTCGCGGAACGGCCGATCAAGAACGTGCCGCCGCACAAGCGCGACATCGGAATGGTGTTCCAGAACTATGCCTTGTTCCCGCACCTGACGATCGCGGAGAATATTGCCTTCCCGCTATCCGTTCGCAACACGGCCAAGGCCGAGGCGCAGGAGCGCGTCAACGCGGCGTTGCGCATGATCAAGATGGAAACCCTGGCGCACCGGCGGCCCGGGCAGCTGTCCGGCGGTCAGCAGCAGCGCGTGGCGCTGGCCCGCGCGCTGGTTTTCAATCCGCAGCTCGTGCTGATGGACGAGCCCCTGGGCGCCCTCGACAAGCGCCTGCGGGAGCAGATGCAACTGGAGATCAAGCAGCTGCACGAGACGATGGGCATCACCGTCGTCTACGTCACCCACGATCAGAGCGAAGCGCTCACCATGTCGGATCGCATCGCCGTGTTCAACGACGGCATCGTGCAGCAGATCGACAGGCCCGACGCGCTGTATGAGCATCCGGTAAACAGCTTCGTCGCTCACTTCATCGGTGAGAACAACGTGCTGGCCGGCACCGTCGAGACGGTCGAGAAGGACTATTGCCGCGTCACGCTGGCTGGCGGCGGCGCCGTGACCGCGCGGGCGGTCAATGTATCCGGCGCGGGCGCATCGACCTCCCTGTCGGTGCGGCCGGAGCGGATCGCCATCATCCCGGACGGCCCCTCCAGCGAGGGACCGAACCGGCTGGCGGCCAAGGTGCAGAACACCATCTATCTCGGCGACCACGCACTGGCCGTGCTCGATGTCGCCGGCAACGGGGAGTTCATGGTCAAGCTTCAGCCGGAGACGCATGACGGAATCAGACATGGCAGCCCAAGACCTGGCAACCTCAAACCTGGTGAAAGCGTATTCATCACCTTCCGTCCCGAGGACTGCCTGGCCCTCGATCCCGTCTGATCCGGACCGGCATCGATCAAACTCAACGCAACGCACATGAAGAAGGAACAAGGACCATGATGAAGCGCAAGACTGGCAAGATTGCTCTGGGGTTCGCCGTGGCGTTCAGCGCCAGCGCCGCGCTGGCCACGGTCGCGCAGGCGCGTGACCTCACCGTCGTGTCGTGGGGCGGCGCCTATCAGGATGCCCAGAAGAAGGTCTATTTCGAGCCGTTCAAGAAAGCAGCCGGCGTTGCGATGAACGACGAGTCCTGGGACGGCGGCGTCGGCGTGTTGCGCGCCAAGGTGCAGGGTGGTGCCGCCACCTGGGACCTCGTCCAGGTCGAGAGCGACGAGCTCGCGGTCGGCTGCGAGGAAGGCCTGTTCGAGAAGATGGATTATTCCAAAATCGGCGGCGAGGCCGCCTATATACCGCCCTCGGTCAACCCTTGCGGCGTCGGTGCCATCCTCTACGATTTCGTTCTCGGCTACGACAAGGACAAGCTGAAGCAGGCCCCCAACGGCTGGGCCGACTTCTTCGATACCAGGAAGATTCCGGGCAAGCGCGCCTTGCGTCAGGGCCCGAAGACCACGCTGGAGATCGCCCTCATGGCCGACGGGGTCGCACCGAAGGACGTCTACAAGGTGCTGGCGACCGACGAGGGCGTCGAGCGCGCGTTCAAGAAGCTGGACACCATCAAGGGCGACATCGTCTGGTGGAAGGCCGGCGCCCAGCCGCCGCAATTGCTCGCCTCCGGCGAAGTGGCGATGACCTCGGTCTACAATGGCCGCATCGACACCGCGAACAAGAACGACAAGAAGAATTTTGGCATCGTATGGGACGGCGCACTCTTCACCCTCGACAGTTGGGTCATCCTGAAGGGTAGCCCGAACAAGGACGCCGCCTACAAGTTCCTGGACTTCGCAGGTAAAGCGGAGAACCAGTCAAAGCTGTCGCAGAACATTGCCTATGGCACCTCGAACAAGGACGCAGCCGGCCTGCTCGCGCCCGCCGTTCTGAAGGACCTGCCGACAGCGCCTGACAACATCAAGAACGCGGTCGAGATCAACGTTGGCTTCTGGCTCGAGAACATCGACCGCCTGACCGAACGCTTCAACAAATGGGCCGCGAAATAGCGCGGCCCGCAAGGCTCGATCCAAGGCTCGACCAATGACGGATGCGCTCTTGACCGGCGCCAATGCGTCGACCGAGGTGCCGCTCAAGCGCCGATTGAGGCGTGCGGAGCGGACACGTCAGGTCAAGGCATTGGCGCTGGTGCTGCCGCTTCTCGTCTTCCTGCTCTTCACTTTCGCGGGCCCGATCGCCGGCATGCTGTGGCGCGCGGTCGATGACCGCGAGGTGCGTCAGGTCCTGCCGCAAACGATCGCTGCTCTCGCCGACTGGGACGGCAAGGACCTGCCCGATGAAAAGGCCTTTGCAGCGCTGGCAAGCGACATCCTGGCGGCGCGCGCCTCCGGCACCATCGCCATCGCGGCCAAGCGGCTCAATTACGCCCTGAACGGTTTTCGTACGATCCTGACCAGCACTTCACGCAATCTGAAGGCACAGCCAGAGCCCGGCACCGCCAGGGAGACACTGGGCAAGATCAATCCGGCCTGGCGCGAACGGACCACCTGGACGACGATCAAGGATGCCAGTGGCCCGGTGACCGGCTTCTATCTGCTGGCGGCGCTCGACCTGACGCGGAACGTCGATGGTGCGATCGTCGCGGCCGCACCAGATCAGGCGATCTACCGCAACGTATTTACCCGAACCTTCCTCATCAGCTTCAGCGTCACGGTACTCTGCCTGATCCTCGGCTTCCCGGTCGCGTACCTGCTGGCGACACTGCCGCCGGGCCGGTCGAACCTGCTGATGATCTTCGTCCTGCTGCCGTTCTGGACGTCGCTTCTGGTCCGCACCTGCGCCTGGATCGTCTTGTTGCAGAGCAAGGGCGTCGTGAACGACAGCCTGCACTGGCTTGGCATCATCGACGAGCCGTTGCGCCTGATCTACAACCGTTTCGGGGTCTGCGTGGCCATGACCCACGTCCTCCTGCCGTTCATGATCCTGCCGCTGTACAGCAGCATGAAGGCGATCTCGCCTGCTTACATGCGTGCCGCCGCCTCGCTCGGCGCGCCACCGGCCACTGCCTTCCTGCGGATCTACCTGCCTCAGACCCTGCCCGGCATCGGCGCGGGAAGCCTGCTCGTCTTCATCCTGGCGCTCGGTTACTACATCACGCCGGCCCTCGTCGGGGGCGCCGCCGATCAGATGATCAGCTACTTCATCGCGCTCTACACGACCGAGACGGCCAATTGGGGCCTTGCTTCGGCGTTGGGTGCGGTGCTGCTGCTGGCCACTGTTCTGCTCGCGCTCGTCTACGGCAAGCTGGTGCAGGGACAGCAAGTCACGGGAGGGATGAAGAATTGAGCGATCATTCTTCCCTCCGCACGCCCAGCCAGCGCATCGCGTGGACCGCGACCATCGTCATCTCCACGCTGGTGTTCATCTTCCTGATTGCGCCGATCCTTGCGATCATGCCGCTGTCCTTCAGCTCGGGCTCGTACCTCACCTATCCGCTGCCGGGCCTCTCCTTGCGCTGGTACGACGACTTCATCAATTCACCGCGCTGGATGAATTCACTGAAGAACAGCATGATCATCGGCGTCGCCTCGACCCTGCTGTCGATGGTGCTTGGCACGTTGGCCGCGCTCGGGCTGGCGCAGTGGAGGAGCCGGTTCAAACCGCTCGTGTTGGCTTTCGTACTGTCGCCGGTCGTCGTGCCCGGCGTCATCACCGCGGTCGGCCTGTATTTCTTCTTCGCGCCGATCGGGCTGACCGGCAGTTATCTCGGCTTGATCCTGGCCCACACCGCGCTGGCGACGCCTTTTGTGGTGATCACCGTCGGCGCGACGCTGCAAAGCTTCGACACCAATCTGGCACGCGCCGCCGCCTCACTCGGTGCCTCACCGCTTTATGCGTTCCGCCGCGTGATCCTGCCGCTGATCCTGCCCGGCCTGGCGTCGGGTGCGCTCTTCGCCTTCGCGACCAGCTTCGATGAGGTGGTGATCGTGCTGTTCATGGCGGGTCCGGAGCAGCGCACCCTGCCGCGCGAGATGTTCAGCGGCATCCGCGAGAACATCAGCCCGACCATCACGGCAGCGGCGGTGATCTTGACGACGGTATCGGTCATCCTCCTCGCCACCCTGGAAGGCTTGCGCCGACGCAACGAACGGCTCAAGGGCAACAGCGCCTGACCCGCCCCCACTGTCATTCCGGGGCGCGCGCAGCGCGAACCGGGAATCCATCATGCCGCAGCGATGGTGGATGAATGGATTCTCTGATGCGCAACTGCTGATGCGCAACCGCGCATCAAAGCTCGCGCCCAAGAGGGCGAGCCCCGGAATGACGACAGACCCCCCTACTTATTTCTCACTCCACCTCACACATCCCCGGCTTTGCCCCCGCGACCGATTGTCGCTACAACCGTCCCTGCAACAAAACCCAAACAACAAGACAGGGAGAAACATATGCAAAAACTCATCGCCGCCGTCGCGGCCGGATTTGCTCTCGCGGCCACATCCGGCGTCGCGCAGGCGCAGATCTCCGACGATGTCGTCAAGATCGGCGTGCTCACGGACATGTCGAGCCTCTATGCGGACGCGACCGGCAAGGGCTCGCTCGCCGCCGTCGAGATGGCGGTTGCCGATTACGGCGCCAAGGTCGCCGGCAAGCCGGTGCAGGTGGTCGCCGCCGATCACCAGAACAAGCCCGACGTCGGCGTCAACATCGCCCGCAACTGGTACGACAACGACAAGGTCGACGCTATCTTCGACGTGCCGACATCCTCGGTGGCGCTGCCGATCTCGGCGCTGACGCGCGAGAAGAACAAGATCAACATCAACTCCGGCGGCGGCTCGTCCGACATCACCGGCGTCGCCTGCTCGCCCAACACGGTGCACTGGACCTACGACACCTATGCGTTGTCGAACGTTGCCGGCAAGGCGATGGTGAAGCGCGGCGAAGACACCTGGTTCTTCGTCACCGCCGACTACGCCTTCGGCATGGCGCTGCAGCGCGACGCCGCCAACGTGGTCAAGGAGAGCGGCGGCAAGGTGCTCGGCGAGGTCCGCCATCCGCTCAACTCCTCGGACTTCTCGTCCTTCCTGCTGCAGGCCCAGGCCTCCAAGGCCAAGGTGGTCGCGCTGGCGAATGCCGGCGGCGACACCACCAACGCGCTGAAGCAGGCGGCCGAATTCGGACTCGTTCAGGGCGGCCAGAAGATGATCGCGCTGCTCCAGGAGATCACCGACACCCATTCGCTCGGCATCAAGGCAACGCAAGGCCTGATCGTCACCGACGCGTTCTACTGGGACATGAACGAGGAGACGCGCGCCTTCTCGAAGCGGTTCAACGAGAAGGTCGGTCATATGCCGACCATGATCCAGGCCGGTCTCTACTCGGCAACCATGCACTATCTGAAGGCGATCGAGGTCATCAAGACCGACGAGGCGCCGAAGGTGATGGAGCAGATGCGCAAAACGCCGGTCAACGATTTCTTCGCCAGGAACGGCAAGATCCGCATCGACGGCCGCATGGTGCACGACATGTATCTGTTCGAGGTGAAGAAGCCGGAGGAGTCCAAGGGCGAGTGGGACCTCTACAAGCTGATCGCCACCGTCCCCGGCGACGAAGCCTTCCGCCCCCTCGACAAGGGCGGCTGCCCACTGGTGACGCACTGAACGCTGCACGCTTCCCGTGAAGCGACCAGGCCGTCGATCCCTCATCCTGAGGGGCTTGCGAAGCAAGCGTCTCGAGGGACGGAGGCCCGGCTGGTGGCCTCGCCCTTCGAGACGCTCCAAGTGCGGCCCCTCAGGGTAAGGGGCAATCGCTCACGATGACGAAAAGAAAGACACGACAGCGCGCCCGGTCAAAACCGGGCGCGCTTCGTTTCGGCCGTCACGTGAGCAGCATTACTCCGAGTACTTGAACTCGGGCATGTTCTTCAGCTCGTCCTTGCTGGCATTGAACACGGCGTGGTCCGGATACCATTTCGACGTGGACGAGGCGGTCGTAGCCGTCGTCGTCGTGGTCTTCTCGGTGCCGGTCGCAGCGCCAGTGGTCGTGGTCGCCGCAGGCTTCGCGCCGGTGCCGGTATAGGCGACGGCCTCGTTGACGAACTTCAGCTTCTCGTAGGGGACGGCAACCAGATGCTCGCCCATGCCGAGGAAGCCGCCGACGCCGATCACGGCAATCTTGATGTTGCCGCTCTTGTCCATCAGCAGGTCGTTGATCGATCCAATGTTCTCGTTGGCGTCGTTGTAGATCTTCAGGCCCGACATCTTCGAGGCACGCCACTCGCCCGACGCGGTCATCGTCGTCGTGGTGGTGGCTGCGGGCGCTGCCTTGTCGCCGGTGGCGGTCGGTGATTGCGCGAACGAAACGGTCGCAAGCAGTGCGGTGCCGGCAAGGCCGGCGGCGATCGATTTCATCAACATTGTTGTCCTCTCCTTCAGCAGAAAACCTATGCGGAGAGAACAGCGGCGATCATCCGCAGTTCCTTTTCTGCGGCAATTTCGTTGCGCGATGATGGCGCTGCGCTGCGATGAAAGTTCCTGCGTCACTCAGGAACGTTCGACGGAACGTTCCTGATGCACAGTTCCCCGCCGCCAATCATGCGCCCTGGGTGAAGCACGATCGCGGCGAGGAACGCGCCGACCTGCGTCGCTCAGGTCAGCTCTTGAAGTCGATCAGAAGTGCGGAGAAATCCGAACCGCCGAATGAGCTGCCGTTGGCGCCGTAGGACGCGCTCGATGATTGCGACTGCTGGAGCGCCTGGAGGAATTGCTGGAGAATGTCCGCCGTGGTCGAGTCGGTCGACGTGCTGCTGGTCGAGCCCGTCGAGGACGAATCCGACGAGCTGTCATCCGGCGGCGGACCGGGCGGCGGTCCGCCCGCACCACCGGGACCGCCGGGACCACCGGCGCCGCCGGGCCCCTTGGCGAAAGCGGACTGAAACACGTTCTTCAGTTCGTCGGCCTGGTCCGAGGTCAGCGTCCCGTTCGACACTTCGTTGGCGATGAGATCGTCGATCTTCGACTTCATCTCGTCCTTGGAGGGACGCGTGCCGCTCGACTGGTCGCTGGATCGGCTCGACTGCAAGGCGGTGTCGATGTCGGTCAGCGCGGTCGAGAGCGCCGACTGGTCCGACGACGAGATCGTGCCGTCGGAAACGTCCGATTGCAATTGCTGCTGAAGCCGCTGCAGGGGCGACTGGTAGTTACCGGCGGAGGCCGCCGAAATCGAGGTCATAATGGCTCCGTGGCTTTTGCGGGGTTTCGTAAGCGACACCGCCACGGTATGGTTAGCGGCCTTAACGAGACCTTGCCGCTTCCCTGCCCGGGTATTGCCTGCTGTTGCGCCCGGACAGGCAGAAACAATCCGAAACAAAAATCTTCGCCATTTGGCCCGAATCTTGGACAAACAAAGCGCATGGCCAATCCCAACATCCTGGTCGTCGAGGACGACCGCGAAACCCGGACGTTGATTGCAAAGTACCTGCGCAACAACGCCTGCAACGTCACCACCGTGAGCGATGGCCGGGAGATGTCGCGTGCCTTGGCCGATCACAGGGTCGACCTCATCATCCTCGACGTCATGCTGCCCGGCGAGGACGGCCTAAGCCTGTGCCGCAAGGTACGCTCGGAGGCGCAGACGCCGATCATCATGCTGACCGCGCGCGGCGAGGACGTCGATCGCATCGTCGGCCTCGAGATGGGCGCGGACGACTATCTGCCAAAACCGTTCAACCCGCGCGAGCTGCTCGCGCGCATCAACGCGGTGCTGCGCCGCCAGGCCGCAGCCCAGGCGGCAAGCTCGATCGAGGGCGCCTCCACGCTCGTCTTCGAGGGCTGGCGCATCGATCTGCGCCTGCGCGAATTGCGCAATCCGGAAGGCGCGCGCGTGGCGGTGACCAGCGCCGAGTTCGATCTCCTGCGGACGTTCTGCGAACGGCCCGGCCGCGTGCTGTCGCGCGACAGCCTGCTCGACCTCACGCAAGGGCGCAACACCGGCTCGTTCGAGCGCTCAATCGACGTGCTGGTCAGCCGCATCCGCCGCAAGATCGAGCCCAATCCGGCCGATCCCACCATCATCAAGACCGTGCGCTCCGGCGGTTATCTGTTCACGCCCCGGACTGAAGCGGCTGGGACTGAAGCAGCTGGCAATGAAGCGGTCGCGGCGACGCTGAGCAGTTAGTGGAGCGGTCGTCATGACGCCGTTCCGCTTCTTCCACCTCAAAAGCATCGGCGGACAGATCGCCGCGCTGGTGGTGGCGTCGATCGTCGCGCTGCATCTGATCCTCACCGCCAGCTTCCTGATCAGCCGGCCGGACCGAGCCGAGCCGCCGCCCGACGCCGCCCATCAGCTCGCGGACGCGGCCCTGCTGCTCAACGGCACGGATGCGAGCGAGCGGCCGCGCATCCTCGCCAATATCGTGCGTGCGTTTCCGAAGGCCGGCATCGAGCTCCTCGCGCCAGGGACCTTCTCCGTCGCCGACGACAGGGACGGCCCGCATCTGCGCAACGTGCGCCGGCATCTCGGCCATCAGTACAAGGTGGTCGCGCTGGCCCCGAACTTCGGCGTGCACCGCGTCGCGGTCGAGCTTCCCGACGGCAGTGTGATCGCAGGTCGCGTCGAGCAGGGCCCGCATCCGCCGCGGTTCTGGGGCGGCCCCTGGATGATGACGCTGCTGTTCGCGCTGATCAGCGTCACGATGCTCGGCCTGTGGGCGGCCTACGCGCTGGCCGCGCCGCTGTCCTCGTTTGCCAGGGCAGCCGAGAATTTCAGCCTGGACGGGACGGCCGATCCGCTGCCCGAGCGCGGCCCGGAGGAGATCCGCTCGGTCGCGCGCGCGCTCAACCGCATGCATGAGCGGATCGCGCGGCTGATGTCGGATCGCACCCGGATGCTGGCGGCGATCAGCCACGACCTGCGAACGCCGATCACCCGGCTGCGCCTGCGCGCCGAGTTCATCGAGGACGAGGGCAACCGCAGGCGCATGCTGATCGATCTCGACCAGATGCGCTCGATGCTGGAGTCCGTGTTGTCGCTGCTGCGCAACGACCGCAAGATCGAGGCGATGACGCTGGTCGACATCGCGAGCACGCTCCAGGTCATCGCCGACCAGTTCGGCGACATGGGTCATGTCGTGCACTATGACGGCCCCGCTTCCGCGACGGCCGCCGCGCGGCCCGACGATCTGCACCGCGGCATCACCAACCTCGTCGAGAACGCGGTGCGCTTCGGCGCCGAAGTGTCGATCCGCCTCGACGTATCAGGCACAAGGCTCGTCATCGACGTCGAGGACGACGGCCCCGGCATCTCGGATGCGCGCAAGCAGGAGATGCTGGAGCCGTTCGCGCGCGGCGACGACGCACGCACCATGGACGAGCACACCGGCTTCGGGCTCGGCCTGTCGATCGCGCGCGCGATCGCGATCGCTCATGGCGGCGAATTGTCGTTGCACGACCGCGCGCCGCACGGGCTGATCGTGCGGATGCAATTGCCGGTGTGGCAACAGCCGCGGCAGGCGGCGTAAGGCATGATCCAGACCCGAAGGGCCGCGTTAGCGCAAACCGTACAGCGGTTTTCCCTCGCGACAAACGCGGAACGCGTGTGCGCGGAGATCATGCCCTAACGGCACGCCTCAGGCGGCGAGCGGCGGATGCTCGATCGGGTGCTCATCGAAGATCGCCACCGCCTCGAAGCGGTAGCCGCAGGCGTGGCATTTCCAGAGATAGGAAACGCGGCCTTCGCCCGGCTCGATCCAGTCCGGAGACGGGATCGGTGCCCCACATTGCGCGCAGGGGTTCTGCTTGGGGATGTCGCCGATGTTTGCTCGGGTCATGGACGTCCTCCCGAATGCTGGTTTTGAATAGCGATTTTTTGGGCGAACGCACGAATGGACAGACCTGCTGTCGCGTAACGCACACCGCCAATCGCAATCCTAACCTGGGTTTGAGTCGTAAAAACGACGGCCCCGCGAAAATCGCCGCTGGCGGCGTTTCGCCACATCATCGCCGTGTTCCCACGGCCTAACGCGCACGGTGCAGGTTCGTTCTGCCGAGGAATAATTCAATGAAAATTTTGCGTATTGCCGTGCTCGCTGCGTCCGGGCTGATGTTGCCGCAGGCCGCATTCGCGGGCGAAGCCGAGTATGCCGAGATGGTCGCGGCCCATGCCCGCGCCAACGGCGTGCCCGAAGCGCTGGTGCATCGCGTCATCATACGCGAGAGCCGCTATCAGCCCGGCCTTATCGGCCGCGGCGGCACCATCGGCCTGATGCAGATCAAGCTCGCGACCGCCCGCGGGGTCGGCTACACCGGCGACGCCGCCGGCCTGCGCGATCCCAACACCAACCTCACCTACGCCGTCAAATACCTCGCCGGCGCCTATCGCGCGGCCAATGGCGACCACGCCCGAGCCGTGCGTTATTTCGCGGGCGGCTATTACTACGTTGCAAAGCGGCAGCGGCAGGAGGCCGTGCAGGTCGCCAATATGGGCGGCACCAATATGGGCGACACCTGGCTCGAGCCGAACGGCAATCCGCAGCCGATGTTCGGGACGGCGCCGCATAAGAAGCTGGCCCAGCGCGTCCGCAATGCGCGGGCGCAGGTTCCCAACCACTAGCCACCGTCATTCCGGGGCGATGCGTCAGCATCGAGCCCGGAATGACAGCCCTGTGGCCAAGCGCGTTGACCACCCCGTCCCGCTGGCATACATTAGAGGCGTTCCGAGGGGTGCTCCGAGGAGGAGCTGAGATACCGCTAAATGGGTCAGAAGGCCCAGGACCGCGGTGACCCTTTGAACCTGATCCGGGTCATGCCGGCGAAGGGACAGGGATGTTGCAGACCACCAAGCGACCGGATTCCCCGGTATCCATCATCGGCGCAGGCATTGCAGGTGCGTGGCAGGCGCTGTTGTTCGCGCAGGCCGGCCATGCCGTCACCCTACACGAGCGCGGTGACGCCGCGATGACCGATTCCACCAGCCATTGGGCCGGCGGGATGCTCGCGCCCTGGTGCGAGGCGGAGGTCGCCGAACCCATCATCTCCAGGCTCGGCCAGCGCTCCCTGGACATCTGGCGGCGCGAGCTGCCGGACACCCCCTTCAACGGCTCGCTGGTCGTCGCCCACCCGCGCGAGCGCAACGATTTCGAGCGCTTTGCGCGGATGACCGAAGGCCACCGCCGGCTCGATGCGACCGGCCTTGCCGAGCTCGAGCCGTCGCTGGAGGGCCGCTTCCGCGACGCGCTGTTCTTCCCGACCGAGGGCCATGTCGAGCCGCGCCGCGTGCTGCCGAAGCTGCACGAGCGCATCCGGGCCGCCGGTGGCACCATCAAGTTTGATAGCGACGTCTCCGCCAAAGACCTCGACGGCATCGTGATCGACTGCCGCGGCCTTGGCGCGCGCGACGAGCAGGGCGAGCTGCGCGGCGTCAAGGGCGAGATGATCCTGATCGAGACCGGCGAGGTGCGGCTGGCGCGCCCGGTGCGGCTGATCCATCCGCGCTGGCCGCTCTACGTGATCCCGCGCGAGGACAATCTGTTCATGCTCGGCGCGACCTCGATCGAGGCCGAGGACACCGGCGTCAGCGTGCGCTCGGCGCTGGAGCTGCTGGGTGCGGCCTATGCCGTGCATCCGGCTTTCGGCGAGGCGCGGATCGTCGAATTCGGCTCGGGCTTGCGCCCTGCTTTCCCCGACAATCTGCCGCGCATCGGCATTCGTGGCGAGAGGATCGCCGTCAACGGCCTCTACCGCCACGGCTTCCTGATCGCGCCGGCGCTCGCCGAGCTGACGCTGCAATACGTCCAGCGCGGCCAGATCGACAATGAGGTGATGCAATGCGCGTGATCGTGAATGGCGAGCAGCGCGAGATCAATGCGGCCAGCGTCGACGCGCTGCTCACCGAGCTAGACTACGAGGGCACCCATTTCGCCATCGCGCTCAATTACGACGTCGTGCCGAAGAGCCGCTGGGCCGAGACCCACCTCAAGGCCGGCGACGAGATCGAGATCATCACGCCGCGGCAGGGAGGGTGAGGTGATGCTTGCCACCACGAACTCCGCCGTCATCCTGAGGTGCGAGCCGCCTCCGGCTCGCCTCGAAGGATGGCCGCAAGCGGCGCAGTCATCCTTCGAGGCGCGCAAGTGCGCGCACCTTCAGCGACGAGCGCTTCGCGCTCGCGCGGAGATGACGGTCTGTGCAAGTCGCCTGCAAGGAAATTAAAACCATGGTGACCTTCTACGGCAAAACCTTCGCCTCCCGCCTGCTGATCGGCAGCGCGCTGTATCCCTCGCCCGCGATCATGCAGGCGGCGATCCGTGCCTCCGGCTCGAACATCGTCACGGTGTCGCTGCGCCGTGAAGCCGCCGGCGGCAAGACCGGCGATGCGTTCTGGAATCTGATCCGTGAGCTCGACGTCAGCGTGCTGCCGAACACCGCCGGCTGCCGCAGCGTGCGCGAAGCCGTGACCACCGCAAAACTCGCGCGCGAGCTGTTCGGCACGTCCTGGATCAAGCTGGAAGTGATCGCCGACAACGACACGCTGCAGCCCGATGTCGTCGGACTGGTCGAAGCCGCCACCATCCTGATCAAGGACGGCTTTGAGGTGTTCCCCTATTGCACCGAGGATCTCTCGGTCGCGAACCGCCTGGTCGATGCCGGCTGCAAGGTCGTCATGCCCTGGGCCGCGCCGATCGGCTCGGCCCGCGGTATCACCAACCGCGACGCGCTGAAACTGCTGCGCGAGCGGCTGCCTGATATCACGCTGGTGGTCGATGCCGGCATCGGCGCGCCGTCGCATGCGGCCGAGGCGCTCGAGCTCGGCTACGACGCTGTGCTGCTCAACACGGCCATCGCAAAGGCCGCCGATCCCGTCGCGATGGCCAATGCCTTCCGTCTCGGCTGTGATGCCGGCCGGACCGCCTACGAAGCCGGGCTGATGAACGCCCGCGACTTCGCCTCCCCCTCCACCCCTGTCGTTGGGACCCCGTTCTGGCATGCCGTATCCTGATCGCTTCTATCCCGTCGTCGACAGCCTCAAATGGGTCGAACGCCTGACCAAGCTCGGCGTCGGCACCATCCAGCTGCGCGCGAAAGACCTCAACGACGCCGACGCGCTCCAGATCGTCACCGACGCGCTGGCGATCACGAAGGACACGCAGGCCAAGCTGGTCGTGAACGACTATTGGCGCGCGGCCGTCGTCGCCGGCGCAAAATATCTGCATCTCGGCCAGGAGGACCTGGCGGACGCGGACCTCAACGCCATCCGCGAGGCCGGCCTGTCGCTCGGCATCTCCACCCATGACGATTCGGAGCTCGAGACCGCGCTTGCCGCAGAGCCCGACTACGTCGCGCTCGGTCCGATCTTCTTCACCACGCTGAAGTCGATGCGCTTCGAACCGCAGGGCATTCCGAAGATCACAGAATGGAAGAAACGGATCGGCAGCATCCCGCTGGTCGCGATCGGCGGCATCAAGTTCGAGCACGCCGCGGAGATCTTTGCCGCCGGCGCCGATTCCATCGCCGTCGTCAGCGACGTCACCCAAAACGCCGACCCGGACGCGCGGGTGCGCCAGTGGCTCGGCCAGTCCGCGGAGGCTGCGTGATGCACGCTCCGCTCTCACCCCACACTCCACTGTCATCGCCCGGCTCGACCGGGCGATCCAGTACGCCGCAGCCTCTCGGCTCCAGCCGCACCGCCTCGGAGTACTGGATCCCCGCTTTCGCGGGGATGACAGCGGTAATTGTCTCTCGCACAGCGACACACACGAATTAACCGGAGGATCCCATGAACATCCGCTCCAATCCCGACAAGACCGTTCCCGCCGTCACCACCGGCCCGCTGCCCTCGTCGCGAAAAATCTTCGCGTCTCCGGACGCTGCGCCCGACATCCGCGTGCCCTTGCGTGAGATCATCCTCTCCGAGGGCGCCGGCGAGCCGAACCTGCCGGTCTATGACACCTCGGGCCCCTACACCGACCCGACCGTCACCATCGACGTCAACGCCGGCCTGTCGCGCAACCGTCTCGCCTGGGTCAAGGAGCGAGGCGGCGTCGAGGAGTATCAGGGCCGCGATATCAAGCCGGAGGACAATGGCAACGTCGGCGCCTCGCATGCCGCAAAGGCCTTCACCGCGCACCACAAGCCGCTACGCGGCCTCGACGGCCACAAGATCACCCAGCTCGAATTCGCCCGCGCCGGCATCATCACGAAGGAGATGATCTACGTCGCTGAGCGCGAAAATCTCGGCCGCAAGAAACAGCTCGAACGCGCGGAGGCAGCGCTCGCCGATGGCGAAAGCTTTGGTGCCGCGGTGCCCGCCTTCATCACGCCGGAGTTCGTCCGCAGCGAGATTGCGCGCGGCCGCGCCATCATCCCCTGCAACATCAACCACGCTGAGTTGGAGCCGATGATCATCGGCCGCAACTTCCTCACCAAGATCAACGCCAATATTGGCAACTCCGCCGTGACGTCGTCGGTGGAAGAGGAAGTCGACAAGATGGTGTGGGCGATCCGCTGGGGCGCCGACACCGTGATGGACCTCTCCACCGGCCGCAACATCCACACCACCCGGGAATGGATTCTGCGCAACGCGCCGATCCCGATCGGCACCGTGCCGATTTACCAGGCGCTGGAGAAGTGCGAAGGCGATCCCGTCAAACTGACCTGGGAGCTCTACAAGGACACGCTGATCGAGCAGTGCGAGCAGGGCGTCGACTATTTCACGATCCACGCCGGCGTGCGCCTGTCCTACATCCACCTCACCGCCAACCGTGTCACCGGCATCGTGTCGCGCGGCGGCTCGATCATGGCGAAGTGGTGCCTCGCGCATCACAAGGAGAGCTTCCTCTATACGCATTTCGACGAGATCTGCGACCTCATGCGCAAGTATGACGTCTCGTTCTCGCTCGGCGACGGCCTGCGTCCCGGCTCGATCGCAGACGCCAACGACCGCGCGCAGTTCGCGGAGCTGGAGACGCTCGGCGAGCTGACCAAGATCGCGTGGGACAAGGGCTGCCAGGTCATGATCGAGGGCCCCGGCCACGTGCCGATGCACAAGATCAAGATCAACATGGACAAGCAGCTCAAGGAGTGTGGCGAAGCGCCGTTCTACACGCTTGGACCGCTGACCACCGACATCGCGCCGGGCTACGACCACATCACCTCGGGCATCGGCGCCGCCATGATCGGCTGGTTCGGCTGCGCCATGCTCTGCTACGTCACGCCGAAAGAGCATCTCGGCCTGCCCGATCGTAACGACGTCAAGGTGGGCGTCATCACCTACAAGATCGCCGCTCACGCGTCCGATCTCGCCAAGGGTCACCCCGCCGCGCAACTGCGCGACGACGCCCTCTCCCGCGCCCGCTTCGACTTCCGCTGGAGCGACCAGTTCAACCTCGGCCTCGACCCCGACACTGCCAAGAACTTCCACGACGAGACCCTGCCGAAGGAAGCCCACAAGGTCGCGCACTTCTGCTCGATGTGCGGCCCGAAATTCTGCTCGATGAAGATCACGCAGGACGTGCGGGATTATGCGGCGACGCTCAATGATCCGAACAGCGTCGGCATGTCGCTGAGCGGGACCGCCGAGGACGGCATGAAGCAGATGAGCGCGAAGTTCAAGGAGATGGGGAGCAGCGTGTATCTGGATGCGGAGAAGGTGAAGGAGAGCAATCGGGTGCTGTGAGAGACCTCAGGATGCCTCCAAGGTTATCTTGATACCTAATGAGGGTGAAAAGCCGGGCAACTGCCCGGCTTTTTTTGCGTTTTGGTTTTTGACCAACTTACCCTTGGTAGATAAGATACCCATCGGCAACTCAGCAATTTTCGAAGACCCATTCTCCCCGAAGAGTACTAGACGTTTGAGGCCGAGTTATTCCAGGTGCAAAAATTAAAAGCTCCATAGAGCTGTAGTTGGAGTGTTAGAATGATGAAAAGTATTTTGCTCAGTGTTTCATTACTGGATGGGCCACAACTCGACCTGAAGACCACCGACCAATACGATAGGATGGCGAGGTTTTTTCTCCGCCAGCGATTGGTGGACCAAACGGCTCGCGCGCTAGCTCTATTTGATATTCCAACGTTGGTTCGACCTGCAACGTCAGAAACCGGACCGATCTATCCTTATGTAATTTCCCAGGACGACGCTTCGCTAGACGACCTCTTATCGAAGCAGGACAGCTATTTTAGGGAAGTCGGGATAACTTCTGGCGACAACTTTCTAGCCATTCCGTTTCTGGGCGGAAAGATTCAGTTCAATATCGAGAATCTGGACCAAGCCGTCACCGGGTCCTATTTTTCAAAGTTTCGGGCGTCGATAACAATTGAGAGCGCAAAACATTTCAGCAGGGATCTCTTCATAGCGGTAGTTGCTCATCTGTTGGTCTCAACAGCGTTTGGTCATGTCCCACGCCACGTTGAACTACCACCGCCTCCACCCGTGCATTACGTCTGTACGGTTGATGGCAGCATTCCAGGAGATCCTGAAAGCCTAATCAGTGAGGCCACGAATGATCTGGGCTTGAGCCAGCAGTCGGCACCAACTCGAATTAAAGAGGTGTGGAAGTCTCGCCAGCTGTGCCTGAAGGCAGCCGGCTTTGATCCTGGAGCCATTGACGGCGTTAGAGGCGTTGCCACGATAAGGGCAGAACAACGCTTTGAGCATTTTTATAGCGTCAAGGTGAACTGGAACTCGAAGGTATTCCAGAGATACATCGTCAAATTGGCGCAGGATCATTCCGCTGATGTCTGCCGCGGTCATCAAGAAAACCACGGATTGCGATAGCATTTGCTCACCTCTTCACCCCACCGCCTCCCCGACCAGATCCGCCCCGACCTCCGCCTCGTCTTCGTCGGCACCGCGGCCAGCACGCGCTCGGCCGAGCTCGGGCACTACTACGCCCATCCCGGCAACCGCTTCTGGCGCGCGATCCATGAGGCCGGCATCGTGCCGCGGCGCTATCAGCCGAGCGAATTCGCCATGCTGCTCGATCTCGGGATCGGCTTCACCGATCTCTCCAAGTCGGGCGCCGGGATGGATCACCAGATCGCGGCCGCATCGATCGACGTGCCGGGGTTCAGGGCGAAGATCGAGAAATATCGGCCGCGGACGATTGCGTTCACGAGCAAGAAGGCGGCGAGCTTGTTTTATGGGAAGCCGTCGAGCGGGATCGCGCTGGGGCGGCAAAAGCGCGATGCGCGCCTGCCGGAGATTTTCGTGCTGCCGTCGCCATCAGGGGCTGCGTCGGGGCATTGGACGCTGGAGCCTTGGCGGGAGCTCGCGGCGTGGATCGCTTCGTAGGGTGGGTTAGCGTAGCGTAACCCACCAAGGTCTGCCCCCGCAGAAACCGAAGCGGTGGATTACGCTTCGCTAATCCACCCTACGAACTGCGGCGCCGCTAAAGATCGAAATTGGTCGGCAGCATGACCACGTCGCGAATGGTCATGCCGCGCGGCCGTGTCAGCATGAACATCACCACGGAAGCCACCTCGCTCGCCTCCAGCAGGCTGCCCGTTTCCCTGGCTTCCTGCAGCTTCTCGGGCGGCCAGTCCGCGAGCAGCGAGGTGACGACCGGGCCGGGCGAGATCGAACCCACGCGAATGCCGTGCTTGAAGACCTGGCGCCGCACCGTCTGGACGAAGCAGTTGATCGCCCATTTGGACGACGCATAGACCGGCTCCCAGGGCGTCGGAAAATGCGCCGCCAGCGAACTCGTGACGATGATGTCGCCGCTCCGGCGCGCGATCATGTGCGGCAGCACATCGTGCACGTTCTTCATCACGACGTTGATGTTCAGGTTCAGCATCCGGTCGATCGCCATAGTGTCGGCATCGACCAGATCGCCACCGACATAGGTGCCCGCATTGGCATGCAGGATGTCGAGCTGGCCTGCCTGCTCCAGGACGCGCGGCAGCAACGATGCGCAATCCCCGGGATCCAGGAGGTCGACGACCAGCGGGATCACGGCGTCGCCATGCTTGTTGCCGAGCGCCTCCAGCGCAGCCTCGTCGCGGTCGACCATCACCACGCGCGCGCCCGCGGCCAGCATGGCCTCGGCACTCGCCAACCCGATGCCCGACGCGGCCCCGGTCACGGCAGCAACCTTGCCTTCCAATTCGTTTCCCATGGGGTCACCATCCTGCTGATGGTCGGCAGTATAGCGATGCAAGGCGAATTGGCGATTCGGATCACTGGCTTCGCAGGGTGGGCAAAGACGCTCTTGCGCCGTGCACGGCGCGCGAAGAGCGCGCCTTTACCCACCCAACGACACCGTCAGCCCCTCACCCCGCGTACGCCCTGTCGAGGTCCGCGATGACGATCTTCCGCATCTCCATCATCGCCTGCATGACGCGGTTCGCCTTGGTGCGGTCGGGATCGCCGAGGTAGCGGCCGAGCGCTGACGGGATCACCTGCCAGGACAGTCCGAATTTGTCCTTGAGCCAGCCGCAACGTGATTCCTCGCCGCCGTCGGCAGTGAGGCGGCTCCAGAAGTAGTCGACCTCGGCTTGCGTCTCCACGCTGATGAAGAACGAGACCGCCTCGGTGAAGCGGTATTGCGGCCCGCCGTTGAGCGCGTGGAAGCGCTGGCCTTCGAGTTCGAACACCGCCATGAAGTCGCTGACGGTCTCGACTTTTGCGTTGGGGAACACCTCCTTGTAGAAGGCGACGGCTTCCGGGACGTTGTTGGCGAACCAGAGGAACGGCGTGATTGACGTCATGAAATTGTATCCTTTCGTCTTGGACCGGACGCGCGACCATCGTTCCAAGGACGAGCGGCGGAACACTGTACCGACATGGGCGCAGGACTTTTTGCGGCACCCTGTCGGAACCCGAGCCGACCATTCGTCCTTTGAATGCAACGCCGATCACCCCGGAGCCGCCAGATGCCCACCATCACAGCCTTTGAAAACTCGCCCGACCGTGGCAAGGGGCAGGCGCGCGACATGCGGGTCCGCTGGGCGCTGGAGGAAGTGGGCCAGCCCTACGACGTCCGCCTCGTGTCGTTCGCGGCGATGAAGACCCCCGCGCATCTTGCGCTGCATCCGTTCGGGCAGATTCCGACCTATGAGGACGGCGATCTCGCTCTGTTCGAGTCCGG
Organism: Bradyrhizobium sp. Pa8; assembly: GCF_052588265.1. Lineage (NCBI taxonomy): Bacteria > Pseudomonadati > Pseudomonadota > Alphaproteobacteria > Hyphomicrobiales > Nitrobacteraceae > Bradyrhizobium > Bradyrhizobium sp. Pa8. The sequence continues at coordinate 7,504,722 of NZ_CP176767.1, forward strand.
CGCGATCGTGCTCCGTATCGCTGAACGCCATGATGGATTGTTGCCAAAGGATGCGAATGCGCGGAGCCGCGCGATCGCGTGGATGTTTGCTGCGCTCAACACGCTGGAGCCGCCGATCGTCGAGTTCGGGATGGCGATGTTGTTCGAGCGCGACAAGAGCTGGTACGAGGAGCGGCTGCCTCTCCTGAAGGATCGCGTCCGTGTCAGGCTCGGCGAATTGTCCCGTCGCCTCGGCGGGACCGAGTGGCTCGACGGCGCGTTCAGCGCCGGCGATCTCATGATGGTGACGGTGCTGCGCCGGTTGAATGCATCTCGCCTGCTGGAGGAATATCCAGACCTCTCCGCCTATGTCGCCCGCGGCGAAGCGCGGCCTGCGTTCCGGCGGGCGTTCGATGCGCAGCTGGCGGTGTTCACCGCTGCATCGACCGGCAGATAGAGGCCGCGCCTCTCACCGAAGCCGGTACATCGGTCCGAATTCATACGTCGTACGGGTGACGCCAGGCGTCCTCCGATCGAATGACGCTGCGCACAATGCGCAAGGACTGTTGCCAGCCCGGCGCTCCGGCGATACGACTTGAGGTGGAAGAGCCTGATATCAACCGGCCCGCATCATCTCAGGAAGGCACCGCCATGAGCGACGATCTCTCCGGCGTCTGGGATGGCAGCTACATTCAACCGGGCACCGGAATGGTCACCTTCACCGCAACTCTGGTCGAAGGCGGTGGCGCGCTCAACGGAAGCGTGACCGAGCCCTGCTCGAACCCGCGATGCCCGCTGCGAACCCACAACGCCTCGATCGCGGGCCACCGCGCCGGCAACGCGGTCTCGTTCGTCAAACACTACGAGCCGCCCGGCCACGGCTACGACACGGTCCATTACGAAGGCACGGTGAATGCCGAGGCGACCGAGATCGACGGGCGCTGGCGGCTTCCTGGCTCTTCCGGCGCATTCCTGATGATCCGCGCCAGCAAGGCCGCGCAAGCGGCCACGACGGAGCAACACGCCAAGGTGCCATCGCGCTGAAGGGAGCAACCATGCTGACGCTCTATTCTTATCCGGAACTGTTCGGCGTCGCCGACAACAACGGCTACGGCCTCAAGGTCTACGCGTTCCTGAAGCTCGCAGGCGTGCCGTTCGTGCACGAGCATGTCTTCGATGCCTCTGCCGCACCGCGCGGGCAGCTGCCTTACATCGTCGACGACGGCGAGACCATCGGCGACAGCGAGACCATCATTGCGCATGCGATCGCCAAATATCGCCTGACCATCGATGCCGCGCTGTCGCAGGACGCACGGCGGACCAATCATTTCGTCACCCGCATGCTGGACGATCTCTACTGGGTGATGTCGTATTCGCGCTGGAAGGACGATCGCTTCTATCCGGCATTCCGCGACGCCTTCATCGCGCAGCATCCGCAACTCAATGCCGAGGGATTGGAGAAGGCGAAGGCGTATAATTCGCAGCGCTATCATTTCCAGGGCATCGGCCGCTACACGCCCGAGCAGGCCTACGCGCGGGGCCTGGCCGATCTGGAAGTGCTGGCGGAGATCGTTCCCGCCGCGGGCTTCGTCCTTGGCGCGGCGCCGACCAGCTGTGATGCCGGCATCTACGGCTTCATCGCCAACATCTATTATTTTCCGATCCCGACGCCGCTGAAGGCCTTCGTCGATGCGCACGCCAATCTCGTCGCGCATTGCGAGCGGATTCACGCGACGGTGAATTCGTAGGGTGGGTTAGCCCTGCGGCTGCGCGGAGCGCAGTCCGCTGGCGTAACCCACCTCGTTGGTCTCCGCGGTGACAGAAGTGGTGGGTTACGCTTCGCTAACCCACCCTACGTACTGCACACCGCGCCCTACCGCATCGTGATCGCGAGCCCGCTCAGATCCGCATTCGCCATCAGGCCGGTCTGGTAGCCCGACAGCTCCAGCACCGCGCCCTTCTGGTTGGTCAGCACGATGGCGCGGGCGCCACGGCCGACGGCGAGGCCGGCACCGGCCGCGCCATAGACGCCGGCGACGTCGGAGGGGCGGTTGATGTTGGAGACGCGGCCACGCAGCACGGTCTTGGAGCCGCCGAAGACGAGGCCGTAATCGAGCCCGCCGGTCGAGAGCCCATAGGAGCGGCCGCGGAAGTTCAGCACGCCACTCCCGCCCGAACCGCCGATGATCCAGCCCGCCTTGTAGATCGTCAGCACCACGGTGCCGCCGTCGGCCATCGCCGAGGTCGAGAGGCCGGCCAGAGCGGCAATGGCGACCAGCGCGGCGCGGAAGGTGGTAGCGAGCTTCATGGGGCGTCTCCGGGGGCTATTTCTCAAGGGAGGATTCGAATCAGATGCAGCGAATGTATCCGATGGATCGCGGCGGCAACATGATGGGGTGGACGTGTGGCGTGAGATGCAGCCGCACACTCAACTGTCATCGCCCGGCTCGACCGGGCGATCCAGTATTCCAGAGGCGCCGGAGATCGAACCGAGAGGCCGCGGCGTACTGGATGCCCCGGTCAAGCCGGGGCATGACAGCGGAGTTTGGCTCAACAAGACACAATCACCATCATGCCATTCTGCCCCTGTTTTGCCCGACGCAGCAATCGATTATTTCGCCATTACCGAATTCGAAAAAGATCAATGATTTCCACACGGTTTCTACTGTGCATGGGGTTGTTTTCGCATTTTTTGTTTTGCCCCCTCTTCCAACGCGGATTGCAACTCCCCCGCATCCCGCTACGCTCGTGCGTCTCAGCCCATCCGAGGTGACCCCATGTCGATCCAGCATTTCGCACCCCCGCCGCACGTCAAGGCGCCGCCGCTGTCCTTTGCCACGCGTGTCGGCGATCTCCTGTTCGTCTCCGGCATTCCCGGCTTCGACGGCAATGGCGCGCTGCCGGACGGTTTCGAGGCGCAGTTCGCCAACGTCGCCGTCAACATCAAGCGCGTGCTGGACGAAGCCGGCGCGACGGTCCGCGATCTCGTCAAGGTCAACGTGCTGCTCACGCGCGCCTCGGACGTCGCCGCGATGAACGCACTCTATGCCGGTGCGTTCGGCCCGCCGCCCTACCCCGCGCGCACCACCTGCGTGGTGCACGCCCTGCCCGACCCGAAAATGCTGATCGAGATCGAGGCCGTTGCATCGCTGGCGAAGTGAGCCACGCTTAGCGTATGTGTCTTGGCGCATGTGTCTTGCCGGGCACTCGGCCGAACCAAGTGCACGGCTCCCTCTGACATATCCGTGAAACGGCCGCCCCTCGGCTTGCCAAGGACCTGCTTTTACCGCACGAATTTTCGGGTCACACTTCCCCACAAGGAGATTTTTCATGCGTCGCGTTCTCGCCCTCTGTGCCGTTGCCGGCATCGCCACCTCCGTGTTTGCCGTGCCGGCCTCGGCGGCGGTCGGCTATTACGTGATCCGCTGGGACAATACCGGCATCTGCCAGGTCTGGAACGAGGACCTGAAGTACAAGCCGTTCCAGTGGGGCGCGTCGACCTACAAGGTCGTCAGCAAGCCGCTCCCGACCTTCACCGCGGCGTCAGATCTCCAGATCAAGCTGCGCTCTGAGCGCCGCTGCACGCTCTGAGCGTCACGCGACGAATTTGATTTTGAGGGCGGGCCGCGCGAGCGACCCGCCCTTTTCCTTTGCGGGCGCGCGCTGGTTTTCCGGCTCAAATGACGCATTTCCTGCGCGCATGCTTTGAACCTGATCAGCCGACGGACCTACTCACATCTTGTCCGGGGCGCATCCCCAAAAGCGCTCCACACCATCCCTCCCGTCATTGTCGGGAGGCGCATCACATCTTTCATTTGAGGAGCTGATCATGCGTCGTATTTCCGTGCTGTGCGCTGCTGCCGGTCTTGCCGTCACTGCCTTCGTCGCCGCGAGCCCTGCCGAAGCCAGCTATCACCTGATCCGCTGGCAGGACACCGGCTTCTGCCAGATCTGGGACGACAGCATCCCGACCACGCCGTGGTTCTCCGACTACACTCGCGTCAGCGCGACGGTGCCGACCTTCGTCGACGCACTCGTGCTGAAGGATCACGCGTTGAAGAGCGGTCACTGCACCTGGTAAGATTTCGATCGGCGGATCGACGAGCGGGCAAGGGCGCGATGCGTCCTTGCCCGCTCTTTTTTTGGCCTGCACATGGCGGACCGCCGAGCCGCAGCGACAGCGCGCGCTCACGCGTCCTTGTGCGCGCCGGGATGGATCAGGATGTCGCGCGCGGCAGCGAGGTCGATGAAGGCTTGCGCGCTGCCGCCCTGATCGGGATGCTTGCCCTTGGCGGCGCGGCGGTAGGCCTGGTTGATGTCGTCGCAGGTGAGCTGCACGGCAAGCGGCAGGCCGAGCATCCTGCGGGCACGATCTTCGCTGGAGAGCTGCTTCGGCATGGCGTTGCGGCGCCCGAAGCGCGGCGCCGTGAGATCATGGACGACCTCGAGGATCACGCCGACGCGGCGCTGGGCCGCCAGCGTGATGCCGTGATCGTCATTGTCCACGGCCTGGCGCAGCACCGGAAGCGCCTGCTCGGCCGCCTGGCGCAGCGTGGCATCCGTGCTCATGCGCACGATCTCGGCCACGAGCCGGCCCGCCTCGGCCCAGTCGGCCGGCTGCGCCGACCGCAGGCGTTCGAGAGCGAGTTTCCAGGATTCAAGCCGTCCCATCATGCGCGCAACGTTTAACAATGAAGATCAGTATGCCAAGGCGGCCGTTTCCGACCCCTTAATTTCGAGTTAGCCTTTCATGAAACTTCGAAATGAATCCGGGAGGAAATTGTCATGGCATTGCTCACAAACCACGTCGCCGTCGTCACGGGCGCCGGATCCGGCATCGGCCGGGCGATCGCGGCCGGCTACGCCCGCGAGGGCGCGCAAGTGGTGCTGCTCGACGTCAACGCCGACACGGTCGCGGAGGGCGCGCAGGAGATCCGCAAAGCCGGCGGCAAGGCCGAGAGCTTTGCGCTCGATGTGACGAAGCGTGACGACTGCTTTGCGCTCGCCAGGCAGGTCGCCGACAAGATCGGGCAGGTCTCGATCCTCGTCAACAATGCCGGCATCACCCGCCGCAACGCCTTCACCGCGGACACCGAGACGGTGGCGAAGGACTGGAACGACATCATCTCGCTCAACCTCAACGGCGTCTTCAACGTGACGCAGGCGTTCCTCGCGCCATTGCGGGCCGCCAAGGGCCGCATCGTCAATATCGGCTCGATCCAGTCCTTCGTGCATCTGCGCACGCCGAGCTCGGCGGCGTATACGACCTCGAAGCACGGCGTGCTCGGCTTCACCAAGGCGCTCGCCGCCGAGCTCGGCAAGGAAGGCGTGCGCGTCAACGCGATCGGGCCCGGCTTCATCGAGACCAACATCAACGCCAACGTGCGCGCGACCAATCCGGCCCTGGTGCAGGCCTTCGTCGATCACACCCCGCTGGCGCGCACCGGCAAGCCCGAGGACATCGTCGGCCCCGCGATCTTCCTGGCGTCGGATCTGTCGGCCTATGTCACGGGGACGATCGTGATGGTGGACGGCGGGTACCGGACGGTGTGAGCGGGCGCGCAAGATCGGCCCGCATCGCTATGCATCCCGTGCCAATCGCGGCACCTTCGCGGCAATCCCAAGGTCAATTGGTGCGATCGCCCGCGATTAACCTTTGGTTAACCAAACCCGCCCACCGTAGATCTACGGCTAGGGGGCCGTTGGTTCTCGATCGCTTCCAAAGATGGAAGCGGGCGTTGATCGGGAGGTGTTTTGATGACCACTGTTCATGTCGCTGCGTCCGATCCGGGCGCGCAATTTCTTGCCCCTAACGAAATCGTTCCGCTGTTGATCGGCGCGACCGTCGACGAGGTCGAGCGTGAGCTCGTGCTCCAGACGCTCGCACGCTGCGACGGCAACCGCACGCGCGCATCGCGCGTGCTCGGCCTGTCGGTGCGCACGCTGCGCAACAAGATCAGGATCTATGCGGCGTCCGGCATCGACGTGCCCGCGTATCACGACTAGCACGCGACGTGGGCACGATTGGTGTTGATCAAGCCCGGCACAAGGCGCCGGCGGAATTGCTGCTGTCGTCAAACGCCGCTAAGTAGCTTGCTTCCGGTCAAGGGAGCAGTGGCGTGGCAGACGAACAGAAACGGCAGGGACCGCAAGGTCCGCGCGGACGGCAGGGCGAACCGGGACGGCCGGGGCCGCAGGGGCATCCCGGCAAGCGGGGGCCGGACGGCGCGCGCGGCAAGCCGGGACCGCAAGGCAAGCCCGGGGCGGCCGGAAAGGCCGGAGCGCAGGGCAAGGCCGGCCTGCCGGGCAAGCCCGGCGAAGCCGGTGCTCGGGGCGCGGCCGGGCCGCAGGGGCCGGCAGGGCCGCAAGGCCCACGCGGCGAGCCCGGACCGCCCGGCCAGCTGCCGTCGATCGAGCAGGTGCTGCCGTGGCTCGATCAACTCTTCGACGCCTGGGACGAGCGCCGCCGCCAGCGCGAGCGTGAAGCCGCCGAGCGCGAGGCGCTGGAAGCCGCCGTGCATGAGGTTGAAGAGGCGATCGTCGATGACGAGGCCGACGACGGCGAAGGCGACGATCACAGGAAGAAGAAGAAAAAGAAGAAGCACGGTCACAAGGACGACTAGGCGCGTCTACTTCGTCTGATCCTCGCGTCGCGGCAACATGCCCATGCGCTCGAACTGCCAGCGCATGGCGCGGTACCAGAGATAGCCGACCGCTGCGCCGCACAGCGCCAAGATCACGACATTCGCGCTACTGAACGAGCCGCTCCACCACATCATCCATGCAGTCCACAGCACGGTGAAGGTGACGGCACCTGCTCTGAGAGGAATAAGGGGGCGGCTCATGGTCGTGCTCCGGGCTGTCAAAACCCCGGCGGACATCATTGCAATTTGAGGCCGCCCTCACCGTGAGCCAGGTCACGGAATGGACGCAGGTGACCGGCTAACCGAACCGCAGCCGCGAACGCTCCTTGGCCTTCTCCGCCTCGATCTCACGGTCCCGCGCCGGCGCATGGGTGTGCAGCGAAGTCAGGAGCTTTCGCGCGGCCTCCGAGACCTCCGCCACTGCGCGGTCGAACGCCTCTTCATTGGCCTGAGACGGCTTGTTGAAACCGGAAAGCTTGCGCACGAACTGGAGCGCGCTGGCGTGGATCTCGTCCTCCGTCGCGGGCGGCTCGAAGTTGAACAGCGTCTTGATGTTGCGGCACATGCAGGCTCTCCCGTAGCTATTTCCTGGCGGTGTTCCCCTGAGGACGATCGGCGGGGCCGAAATCCTACATCCCGGGAGCAGCCGCGTCATAGGCAGGACCAGCCATATCTGATCCGCAATTATTCCCCTTGCGCGCCGCACCATCGGGGAATGTTTTTCGGGGGCGATGATAGGTCCGGTCTCGATCCTCCGTGACCAGCTGATAAGATCGCGTCCAACGCGGCCGCCGACCATGAGCCGCATGGGGAGAGAAACATGAAAATGTCTTGCGCGGCGCTAGCGGCCATCCTGCTGTCCATTGCAACGCCGGCTATGGCCGCCGATTATCCAGCGCCGAAGCAAGGCGATTGGATCGCCAAGGACTTCAAGTTCCACACCGGCGAGACCATGCCGGAGCTGAAGCTGCATTACACCACCGTCGGTGAGCCCTCAGGCCAGCCCGTGCTGGTACTGCACGGCACCGGCGGCTCGGGCGCGAGCATGCTGTCGCTCGCCTTCGCCGGCGAGCTGTTCGGCGCGGGACAGCCGCTCGACGCGTCCAAACATTACATCATCATTCCCGACGCGATCGGTCACGGCAAATCGTCAAAGCCGTCCGACGGCATGAAGACGGTCTTCCCGAAATACAATTACGACGACATGGTCGAGGCGCAGCATCGCCTCGTGAAGGAAGGCCTCGGCGTCAAGCATCTGCGGCTCGTGATCGGCAATTCGATGGGCGGCATGCAAACCTGGCTGTGGGGCGAGAAATATCCGCAGGAGATGGACGCGCTGGTGCCGATGGCCTCGCAGCCGACCGAGATGGCCTCGCGCAACTGGATGATGCGGCGGATCATGCTCGACACCATCAGCAACGATCCCGACTACAACGGCGGCAACTACACCAGCCAGCCGCGCATGATGAAATACGCCATCACCGCCTACGGCATCGCCAGCATCGGCGGTACGCTCGCCTATCAGCAACAGGCGCCGACGGCGGCCAAGGCCGACAAGATCGTCGACGAGCGGCTGGCGACACCGATCACTTCCGATGCCAACGACTTCCTCTACCAGTGGGGCTCCTCGCAAGACTACAATGCCGGCGACAAGCTCGAGCAGATCGAGGCGACGCTGCTGCTGATCAACTCCGCCGACGACGAGCGCAACCCGCCGGAGACCGGCATCACGGACGCCGCGATGAAGCGGGTCAAGAACGGCAAGCTGTATCTGATCCCCGCGAGCACCGAGACGCGCGGCCACGGCACCACCGGCAACGCGAAATTCTACGTCGAGCAGATCAGGCAATTGCTGCAAACCGCACCGCAGCGGACGATGTGAGCCGAGCAGCGAGACAGCATGTCGAATGCTCGCTTTCGCAAGGCTGCGCTGGCGCTCCCCGGCGTCATCGAGGGCGCACATCACGGCCATGCCGACTTTCGTGTCGGCAAGCGCGTGTTCGCGACGCTGGGCTATCCCGATGAAAAATGGGGCATGGTGAAGCTCACTCCCGACCAGCAGGCCGTGCTCATCGACGCGGAACCGGAGATGTTTCGTCCGGTCCCCGGCGCCTGGGGCAGGAGCGGCAGCACGAATGTGAAGCTGGCGAACATCGATCAGGTAACGTTGCGGAGCGCACTCGAGATGGCATGGCGCAATGTCGCGCCGAAATCGCTGCTTGCATCGCCCGAGACGCAATAGGAAGGATCGTACGCGCAGGTTCGCGCTGTACGTTTGGCTGGCCGCTCATACCGCAACGCATCATATGCGGCATCTCTCGCGCCGCATATTATTTGAGCATGCATTGCGCTGACAGCTCGGGCTTAATCGCGTCAACGATACGAATCGAACGCGACGGAGGATCGCATGCACAGGCTCGCGCTGTGCGTTTGGCTAGCCGCGACGATGGCGCAGACGAGCGCCGCGTTCGCGTTCGACAACGGCCAATACGACCATGTGCCGCCCGACATCCGCGCCTGGTTCAAGAGCGTGATCGCACCGAACGGCGTGCCCTGCTGCGACATCTCCGACGGCCATCGCACCGACTACGATGTGCGAGGCGGCACCTACTGGGTACCGATCGAGGGACAGTGGATGGAGGTGCCCGAGCGCGCGATCATCCGCGATCGCGGCAATCCGGTCGGCCAAGCCGTTGTGTGGTACGTCCACCATCGCGGCGCGATCATCATCAGTTGCTTCGTGCCGGCCGATGCGGTGTAGGCCACTCAGGCCTTGAGGTCTCGCCTGGGTGCGGCCTCGACATATTCGATGTCATCGCCGAAATCGTCGAGCGCGGCACGAACGGATTTGGCGTCGGCCTCGGCGACGGTGAAGATCGCGGCCAGGCTTTGCCGCTTCTGTCCCGGAAACAGGCTCTCGGCGGCATAGCCGGCATCGCCGAGCGTCTTGATGATCTTGCGCCGTCGGCGCTGATCGACATGGTCGTGGAATTTGAATTGCACGGACATGCTGAGAAGCTAGCCGCTCGCGGCGCCCGATCAAGGTCGCAGAATCTATTTTTGACTCTTTCGCGCCGGCTTCGCCTCTGCAGTTTTCTTGGCAGTCTTCTTGGCAGTTTTCCTGCCCGATTTCTTGGCCGCTTTCGCGCGGCCGAGCGCAGCGGCAACGTCCAGGAGGCCGGCACCGTATTCCGGCGTAAAATCCCGTCCCCGCATCGCCGGCAGTTTGGTCGCAGTCGCGATCAGGCGCCTGGCGACCGCAAGCCCGGCCGCCCTGGATTTCAGCTTGTTGATGTAGACGAGCGCGGCGGCGCCCGTCACATGCGGTGTTGCCATCGACGTCCCGGGCCAGGAATCGTAGCTGGCATGGTCGGCGAAGCTTGCCTTCACCCGAGGCACCGTCGACAGGATGTTGACACCCGGCGCGACCAGCTTGATGTGCTTCCCGGTATTGGAGAACGAGGCGCGGCGATGGGACTCGTCGACGGCGCCAACTCCGATCGTGTCGACGTAGCCCGCCGGGTATTCCTTCGGATTGCCGTCCTCGAACTCGTTGCCCATCGCGGTGGAGATGACGACGCCGGCATCGATCAGTTCGGCGAAGGCCGTCGCTTCCGTCTTTGAATGGTCCTCGCCGCCGATGCTGAGGTTGATGACCTTGATGTTGGAATCGAGCGCGGCCGCGAGCGCCTTGCTGTAGAAATCGAAGTTGAAATTCTCGTCGTCGCCTGCACCCTTGGGATCGTCGAACACCTTCCAGCAGTGCAACCGGCAATTGGCCAGGCCTGCGATACCGACCGAATTATTGACCACGGCCGCGATCGTGCCGCTGACATGGGTGCCATGACCGAGAAAATCGCGCGCTCCGTTGCCGTCGTGCCGATAGTCCTCGATCGCGTCTACGAGATCGGGATGTCCGGCATCGACACCGCTATCGAGCACGGCGACATGAACCCGCCCCGCACCTGGCCGCGGTCGATCGAACCATCTGATGGCGCGAAGGCCCCACTGCCGGATCTTCATGGGATCGGCGGCGGCACTGAGCCACCGGTTGGGAACGGGTTCGACCAGATCCACCGCCCTGGAAGCACGCAGGCGCTTCAGAACTCCCGCATCTACCTTCCCGTCCTTCAACTGCACGATCTGAAATCCGGCCAGCGCCTCCCGCGGCGGCGCCGTTGCGGAGCGTGCTATCGAGCGATGGACCGCGGCCAAAGCCATCGCCTGGGGCTGCGCGGGTGCCTCATCGTCGCCGACCACGAACAGCGGCTTCATCGACTGAAGCCCGAAATTGTCGCGCAGGAAATCGATCGGACCTCTGACGTCGTCGGGCATCGCAGCCATCAGCGCGCGTGACGTTGTCGCCTGAAGCGAGGCTGCCGCGATCTGCCGGACAGCGGCCGGCTTCAACCGAACGATCAATTGTCCCGGGACATGCTTGCGACGGCGCGGCCGATCGCCCGCCACCCGCATTGCCTGCGTTGGGGCCATGACGAATTCCTTCCGTGAAAAGCAACAAAATACGACACCCGTTATAAGCGAAATTTCTGGTCTACGCCACCTGCGCCATGCCGTGGCTACGCCGGGCCGCACATGCTATTTCGGGGATAGCGGTCGAGCCGAGGAATGCTATCCTGTGCCCCTCAATCAGGGAGACCTTCGTGACCGATCTTTGCGCCGAAGACCTCGCCACCATCTATGCCAAGCCGAGCCCACGCGTGATCGCAAAGGCGCGTCCCGCGATCGATGCGCATGCGAAGAAATTCATCGAGATGTCGCCGTTCTGCGTGCTCGCTACGTCAGGCGTCGACGGCAGCGTCGATGCATCGCCGCGCGGCGGAGGGGTTGGCTTCGTCCATGTCGCCGGCCCCAACCAGGTGCTGATGCCCGACCGTGCCGGCAACAACCGGATCGACAGCTTTCGCAACGTCGTCGAAGGCTCGGGCTTCGTGCATCTGTTGTTCTTCGTCCCCGGCATCGACGAGACGCTGCGCGTCGGCGGACGCGGCACGCTCTCGGCCGATCCGGATCTGCTCGCATCGATGGTGGAATTCGGCAAGCCTCCTCGCGCGGTGCTGAACGTCGCGGTCAGCGAAGTCTATTTCCACTGCGGCAAGGCGCTGATGCGCTCGAAGCTGTGGTCACCGGAGAAGGTGCAGCGCTCGGTGATGCCCAGCATCGGCCAGGTCATTCACGACCAGACGGGCCTGGGGGAGCCGGAGAGCCAGGAGATCGTGGAGGAGCGCTACAAGGCGCAGTTGTAGCTGTTCGCGTTCGCTGCTCGAACGGACCGTCATGCCCGGGCTTGACCCGGGCATCTACGTCTTCATCGTGCGGCAACGCGTGGATGGCCGGGTCAAGCCCGGCCATGACGAAGGGAAGGCGAAGCCTAGTGCCCCTCGCCCTCGAGCCCGCCGACGTGCTTCTGCGTGTACAGTTCGAGGCCGATGCGGCCGATCAGGTCGAGCTGGGTTTCGAGGAAGTCGATGTGGTGCTCCTCGTCGCTCATCAGCTTCTCGAACAGGTCACGGGTGACGTAGTCCTTGGCGCCGTTGCAATAGCCGGCGGCCTCCTGGTAGAGCGCCCGCGCGCTCATCTCGGCGGCGAGATCGCACTCGATGATCTCCTTGACGTTCTGGCCGATGCGCAAGGGGTCGAGCACCTGCATGTTCGGGAAGCCGTCGAAGAACAGGATCCGCTCGGTGAGCTTGTCGGCGTGCTCCATCTCCTCGATGGACTCCTTGCGCCAGACCTTGGCCATGTCCCGCAGGCCCCAATTGTCGAGGAAGCGGTAGTGCAGCCAATATTGGTTGATTGCAGTCAGCTCGTGGCGCAGCGCCTTGTTGAGATAGTCGATGACTTTTGCGTCGCCCTGCATGATGCACTCCAAATCTTGCGTCCAAATCGGCCCTAACCGACTTTAGAACGCTTCTAAATCAGTTTAAGGACGAGAGCAACCGGCCACGGGGACGCAGCCGGGGAAAAGCTCAGTCGAAATTGCGGAAGTTTTCAGCAGGCCGCGAGGGCGAACCGGGTGAGCTCGGCCGTCTCGTCATTGGCGGCCACGGTGTGGCTGTGCGGGCAGCCCGAGCAGCAGGACTTGGCGCAGGGGCCAAGCGTTTCGTCGATGATGGTCTTGATGGTACGGGCGCAACGGCCGCATTCGGCGCTACAGCCGAGGCATCCATAGACCTGCTTGGCATGACGTACGGCGTCGTCGGACTCGGCGACCGCGGCTCGGATGTCGTCATCGCTCAGCACGTTACAGGAACAAACGATCATGGAAGCGGCAGGCCCTTCGGTGATGCGTCATCATCGATATTTAAGGGGCCGTCCGGATGCAAAGGGAAAAACCGGTATTTGAAGCTATTCCAAACTGGCCCCGGAAACAGCCTAGAACGGCTCTAAAATAGGGAGTTGCGCTGGATCAAGATCTTGGCGGACCTAGTCACCGCCACCGCCTCCACCACCATCGCCGCCACCTCCGCAATCCCCGCCACTGCTACCGCTATCGCTGCTGGAACAGCTGTCGCTCGAGCTCCCAGAGCTGTCGCTGGAAAACCAACTCCCCAGCGAGAAACCGTCGCTGGCCCCTGAATAGCCGTCGCCGCCGCTCCCTCCGTCATTGCCGGCACCCGCGCGCGAGCGCCGGCCGCGGTTCTGGAGATGGGTGAACCAGCCATAGCCAATCGCGAAAATGACCCCGGCAGCGATCAAAGTATCCATCATCGCGTTGCCCATCGTCGTCTCCCTCGCAGACCTGCGGTCCATTAATTGGTCGCCCCCGGCGAAGGTGCCGTTCATTGATCATTCAAACGAAGTATGGAACTTTACCCCCCAAAGAGTTCCCGCCTGTTCGTGCGAAAGGTCAAGCCAATGAAGAAGTTCTTACTGACGGTCGCCACCCTGGCCCTCACGGCCGGAACACCGGCCCACGCTCAGCGCGGTGTCGCCGCCGGCGTGGCCGCCGGGATCATCGGTGGCGCCATTGTCGGCGGCGCGCTCGCTTCTCCGTATTATTACGGACCTGGTCCGGGCTACTCCTATGGCCCCGGCTATTACCCGCCCCGCTACTACGCGCCGGGTCCCGGCTATGTCGCCGACGACTATTACGGTGACGGCTGCGTCTGGCAGCGGCAGCGCTTCTGGGATGGCTACGCCTGGCGCACCCGCCGCGTCAGAGTCTGTGGCTGAGGCGCGTTGAACCGATTCACTTCGGACGCGCCGTTCATCTCCGGGCCCGAAAAAGACCGCTTTTTCTCGTCACAGCTCCGTGCGCGTTTACCGTGGATTGACCAATTGCGCGCTTCCTAGCTGCACGGTCGATTTCATCAGAGTGTGCGTGAACCTTTGAAACCCGGATGCTCCTAACAAGGGACGTCCATCTCCCAGGAGAGCCAAGAGCATGAAGAAGACTTTTGTTGCCGCCCTCACGGTTGCGACGATCGCCGGTTCGCTGGTGACCGCCACTCCGTCCGCGAAGGCCCATGACGGCGTCGGCGCCGGCATCGCAGCCGGCCTGATCGGTGGCGCCATCGTCGGCGGCGCCATCGCGTCGAGCCGTCCCGCCTATGGCGGACCGGTCTACGTGGCCGAGCCCCCGCCGCCCGCGCCCTGCTACTGGCAGCGCCAGCGTTATTGGGACGGTTACGGCTGGGTCGTCCGCCCGGTTCGCGTTTGCTACTGAGCTGATCGCAAGATCCGATCGCATGGCGCATCCGCGCCGCGATCGAAGCCCGGCCGAGCACCTCGGCCGGGCTTTTTTCTTTGACGAAGAGTTGAGTCCGCTACCGCGCGGCCTGGATCGAGCGCAGCACCTCTTCGCTCGGCCAGCAATCGACCTTGAGGCCTGCTGACTTCTGGTAGGCGCCGAGCGCCGCGCGCGTCTGCATCCCGGCCTTGCCGTCGATCTTGTCCTTGTAGAGCCCGACGCGCGTGAGCCCGCGCTGCATGGTCTCGACGTCCTTGGTGCGCAACTGCTTGGAGGCCGCCCATTGTGTCGCGAATGGCAGCGGGCTCGTCATGCGGTCGGCGAGATGGCCCACGAACAGCACGTAGAGGTCGGAGAAATTGTACTCCTTGATGACGAAGTAGTTCTTCGTCGTCAGGAACGACGGGCCGTAAATGCCTTCCGGCTGCAACAGCGAGGCCGGCTGCGCCTGCTCGGCAGCGCTCAGCTTCTCGCCACGCACCGGCACAAAACCTTCGCGCAGCCACTGGCCGATCGGCTTCGTCACCTCGGGCACGCCGCTGGTGCAATCGACCTTGGCCGGCGCCTGCACCTCGTAAGCCCAGCGCACGCCGCTCTGCCAGCCCTTGTTGACGAGCTGCTGCGCGGCCGAGGCCAGCGCATCCGGCACCGAATGCCAGATGTCGATGCGGCCGTCGCCGTCGAAGTCGACACCGTGCTTGTAATATTCGGACGGCAGGAACTGCGTGAGCCCGGTGGCGCCCGCCCAGGACGAGCGCATGTCCTTGCGCGTCACCACGCCCTCGCCGAGGATCTTCAGCGAGAGGATGAACTCGTTGCGATAGGTGTCCTTGCGGCGCCCCACATAGGCCTGCGTCGCCAGCACGCGCACGAGATCGTAAGGCAGCGTGTAGCGGCCGTAATCGGTCTCGCGGCCCCAGATCGCCAGCATCACAGTGGCCGGCACACCGGATTTCTTCTCGATCTCGCTCAGCGCCGGACGATATTTTTGCAGCAGCCGCTGCCCCTCGCCCGCAAGCCGCGCGATCGAGGCTTCCTTGACGTAGTCGGCAGGCACCTGCACGAACTCGGCCTGCGACGGCGCACCGGTGGCCGGCCGCCCGGGCAAGATGAGATCGGGGAGCTTGTAATCAGGCTCGAGCCCGCGCGTCTGCTCATCGAATGTCGCGCGCGACACACCGGCGGCCTGCGCCTCCGGCCAGAGCGAGGCGATGAACTGCGTGAAGGCGGCGTCGGCAGCGCGGGCGGAGGACAGGCCGCAGATGATAGCGATCACCGCAGCTATGAGCGCCCGCCGCATCATGCCGAAATCACCGCGTCAGCTTCTTGTACTTCACGCGGTGCGGAATGATGCTGTCCTGGCCGAGGCGGCGCATCTTGTCCTTCTCGTAGTCCTGGAAGTTGCCTTCGAACCATTCGACGTGGCTGTCTCCTTCGAAGGCCAGAATGTGGGTCGCGATGCGGTCGAGGAACCAGCGGTCATGGCTGATGATGACGGCGCAGCCGGCAAAATCTTCCAGCGCCTCTTCGAGCGCGCGCAGCGTATCGACATCGAGATCGTTGGTCGGTTCGTCGAGCAGCAGCACGTTGGCGCCGGACTTCAGCATCTTTGCAAGATGCACGCGGTTGCGCTCACCGCCGGAGAGCGCACCGACCTTCTTCTGCTGGTCGGCGCCCTTGAAGTTGAACGACGAGCAATAGCCGCGCGAGTTCACTTCCTTCTTGCCGAGCAGGATCAGCTCGTTGCCGCCGGAAATCTCCTCCCACACGTTCTTGTTGCCGTCGAGCGCGTCGCGCGACTGGTCGACATAACCGAGATGCACGGTCTCGCCGACCGTGATGGTGCCCTTGTCCGGTGTTTCCTGCTTGGTGATCATCTTGAACAGCGTGGTCTTGCCGGCGCCGTTGGCACCGATCACGCCGACGATGCCGCCGGGCGGCAGCTTGAAGGTGAGATCGTCGATCAGCAGGCGATCGCCATAGCCTTTGCTGAGCGTTTCGAAATCGACGACGTTGGCGCCGAGCCGCTCCGCGACGGGAATGATGATCTGCGCGGTCTGGGTCTGCTTCTCGCTCGCCTGCTTGAGCAGCTCCTCGTAGCGCTGATAGCGCGCCTTGGATTTGGCTTGGCGCGCCTTCGGCGAGGACGCGACCCATTCCTGCTCGCGGGCGATCGTCTTCTGATGCGCGGCGTCTTCACGGCCTTCCTGCTCGAGCCGCTTCTGCTTCTGCACCAGCCATGACGAGTAGTTGCCCTCGTACGGAATGCCCTTGCCGCGATCGAGCTCGAGAATCCAGCTCGTGACGTTGTCGAGGAAGTAGCGGTCGTGGGTGACGATCAGGATCGCGCCGGGATAGTTGCGCAGATGGCCTTCGAGCCACGACACGGACTCGGCGTCGAGGTGGTTGGTCGGTTCGTCGAGCAGCAACAGTTCGGGCTGGTCGAGCAGCAGCTTGCACAGCGCGACGCGGCGGCGCTCACCGCCCGAGAGTTTCGTCACATCGGCATCGTCGGGCGGGCAGCGTAGCGCGTCCATCGCCTGGTCGACCTTGCTGTCGAGATCCCAGAGGCCCTGGGCCTCGATCTCGTCCTGCAGCTTGGTCATCTCGTCGGCGGTTTCTTCCGAATAGTTCATCGCCAGCTCGTTGTAGCGATCGAGGATGGCCTTCTGCTTGGCGACACCCAGCATGACGTTCTCGCGCACGGAGAGCGCCGGATCGAGATGCGGTTCCTGCTCGAGATAGCCGACGCGGGCGCCCTGGGCGACCCAGGCCTCGCCGTTATACTCCTTGTCGAGGCCGGCCATGATCTTGAGCAGCGTCGACTTGCCCGAGCCGTTGACGCCGAGCACGCCGATCTTGGCGTCCGGGTAGAACGACAGATGAATGTTATCGAGCACCTTCCGGGTCGGGTAGCTCTTGGTCAGGCCCTGCATGAAATAGATGAACTGGCGCGCCATCGGTCCCGTGAAACCTTCGATTTGAGGAAATTTGCTTGCCGCCGATGTAACGATCCCGCCCCCAAAGGGCAATGTTTTCCCTCCGTTCACCACGGATCAATACGGAATGGACACCATCCGGCCGCCGATCCGGACAATTGAAACCATTTTTTAATAAAGTGGGCCAAAGCTCGTCATGGCGCCGAAAAAGACGCCACCTGCGGCAGAAGCGGCGGGGAGAACAGCGAGGCCGCATCATGGCTCTGATCGAGACCACTTCCATAGCCGTTCCGGCACGAGCCGGTAGCGCTTCCGGACTCGTCACGGAGATCAAGGGCTTCTGGAAGCGCTTCTTCGCCACCGCTTTCAACCCTTACCGCCCCGAGCTGCACTACATGCGTGGTCCCGGCCCCGCCTGGCGCGCCAAGCACGGCATGGACACGCCGTTCCGCCTCAAGCCCCGCGACCTCTGACCCCTTCTCTCCTATCGAATTTTTGAACACGTCAGCTGCTTGCGCGCGGGCGTGATTGCGCGCAACCATGGCCGGATTCCGACGATGGCGCCGCTCGCCTGGCGCCGCTACCTCTCGCCATGGATGAACGCTGATGACGCGGCTGCGCTGTGCAATTCTCGACGACTATTTCAATCTCGCCCTCGACGTCGCCGACTGGCAAAAACTGTCCGACCGCGTCGACGTCACCGTGTTCAGCCATCCCTTTGCCTCGGAGCAGGCCGCGGCGAGCGCGCTGGCCAATTTCGAGATCATCTGCGCGATGCGCGAGCGCACGGCGTTCCCCAAGAGCCTGTTCGCGTCGCTGCCGAAGCTGAAGCTGCTTTTGACCTCCGGCATGCGCAACGCCTCGATCGACATGGAGGCCGCGAAGGCGCAAGGCGTTGCCATCGGCGGCACGCAATACTCCCGCGATCCGACCGCGCCGCTGACCATGGGCCTGATCCTCGAACTGACCCGCGGCATCGGCCGCGAGAATGCGCGCATGCATGCCGGCGAGCCCTGGCAGACCTTTGCCGGTGTCGAGATCGAAGGCCTGACGCTCGGCGTCGTCGGGCTCGGCAAGCTCGGCAGCAAGATGGCGGGCATCGCGAAAGCATTCGGCATGAACGTGATCGCCTGGAGCCCGAACCTCACGCCGGAGAAGTGCGCGGCGGCCGGCGTCGGCTACGCCACCAAGGAGGAGCTGTTCGCCAAGGCCGACATCATCACCATCCATGTGGTGCTGAGCGATCGTTCGCGCGGACTGGTCGGAGCTGCAGATCTCGCGCGGATGAAGCCGACGGCCTTCCTCGTCAACACCGCGCGCGGTCCGATCGTGGACGAGCAGGCGCTGCTGGAGGCCTTGCAGCAGCGGAAGATCGCGGGCGCCGGCATCGACGTGTTCTCGGTCGAGCCGCTGCCGGTCGACCATCCCTTCCGCAAGCTCGACAATCTCGTGCTGACGCCGCATCTCGGCTACGCCACCGAGGACGGCTTGCGCATCCATTACGGGCAGATGGTCGAGGCGATCGACGCCTTCACCGGGGGTCGCGAGCTGCCGCGCAAGCTGGCCTGAAACGAAAAGGGCGTGCCGACGGCACGCCCTCGCGATTTGAGCTGTTTCGAAGCGCCTAGCGCACGGTGACCGGCGCGGGCAACGGCGGCACCACCGTCGGCTGGGTGCCCGGGACGGGGCCAGCCTGGGCAGCCATCGGAGCCGGACCCGCAGCGCCCGGCGTCGGCGCAGCGGAGGCGGTCGCCGTTCCCGGCGGCGGGCCACCCGGCATCACCACCACGCGGGTGCCGACCTTGACGCGGTCGAACAGGTCGGAGACGTCCTCGTTCAGCATGCCGATGCAGCCCGACGAGACGAACTTGCCGATCGTCGAAGGCTGGTTGGTGCCGTGGATGCGGTAGACGGTCGAGCCGAGATACATCGCGCGCGCGCCGAGCGGATTGCCGGGGCCGCCGGCCATGAAGCGCGGCAGATAGGGCTGGCGCTCGATCATTTCGGTCGGCGGATGCCAATCCGGCCACTCGGCCTTGCGGGTGATCTTCTGCACGCCGGTCCAGGTGAAGCCGTCGCGGCCGACGCGGACGCCGTAGCGGATCGCACGGCCGCCTCCGAGCACGTAATAGAGATAGGTGTTCGGGGTATCGACGATGAGCGTTCCGGCCGGCTCCTTGGTCGCCAGCGAGACTTCCTGGCGGCGCAGGTTCGGCGACAACTGCGCCGGGGCAGCGTCGGGCTGCTCCTCAGGCGGCAGCGAAGCGATCGCCATCGGCCGGCCATCGTTGCCCACGGGCGGCTGGCCGGACTGAACCGTTCCGGTCGCGGCGGGACCACCGACGGCCTCCGGCGGACGCAGGCCGTCCCTGCCGGGTGCCTGACCCGGACGATCGGCATAGATCACCGCGGGCGGGCCGGCGGGGCGGCCGTAGCGGGGATCGTCGGGCGACATCACGGGACCCTGCGGCGGCGCCGCCGAATAGACCGGCGGAGCGCCAGCCGGACGGCCATAGCGCGGATCATCGGGCGACATCACCGGCCCCTGCGGCGGGGCGGCGGAATAGACCGGCGGAGGGCCAGCCGGGCGGCCGTAGCGCGGATCGTCGGCCGGACCGGGCGGCGGCAGCGACGCCTGCGGCATCGCGTCGTCTTCATCGTCCAGCGAGTCGAAATTCGGCGTGCGGTCGCCGGGGCGATATTCGGCCGGAGCGCCATAGCTCGGCGCCTGCTGGACCGGATAGCTCTGAGCCTGTGCGAGCGAGGTTCCCGCCGCAGCGACTGTTGCGGCAGCGCATATCGTCAGAAAATGTTTGATCATCATCGCTCTTGTATAGTCCCCGAGCCCATCCGGACCGTTAACGGCCAGATGACCGAAGATAGCGGCACATTCAAGACATTACAGGCCGATTTGTGCCTGAGTTAGCGATTTGTGATGCAGGTACACACAGTTGCCCCGTTGCATCACGGGGCGGAAATCGCATCCGGCCGTAGATTGCCGGAGTCTCCGGCCCCGAATTTAGGGGAACGGCGCGGAGGCGTTGCGATATGTTCGAATCAGCCTGATTCGCCTCCGCTTTGAGCTTCCATCCCGGCGTGGCGAACGCGGCAATCAGTACCGTCACCGCGTTCAGATGGCTCTTGGGTCCCGGCCGCCACCCGCCGGGGCGGAAATTCGTAACCCGTCCGATGCTTCCCGGCTTTCGCTTCCTGTTTGCCGCGATCCTGCTGTCAACCTCCATCCTGGTGTTCGGCCTAGGTGCCGCCGCGCTGCTGCGGGCCACCCACGAGCAGTATGTCAGCAACCCCTCCTGGCGGAATGGCCCGCAGGAGAAGGTGTTTGCGCCGACTTCCGAGCCGGCCCAGCCGGTGCTCGCGGTGCTCCGCGCCGAGCCGGAG
Organism: Bradyrhizobium sp. Pa8; assembly: GCF_052588265.1. Taxonomy (NCBI): domain Bacteria; kingdom Pseudomonadati; phylum Pseudomonadota; class Alphaproteobacteria; order Hyphomicrobiales; family Nitrobacteraceae; genus Bradyrhizobium; species Bradyrhizobium sp. Pa8. Next base: position 7,525,394 of record NZ_CP176767.1, read on the forward strand.
GCGGCCGCCGAGCCCACGCCATCGCTGCGCGACCGGGTGCCGACCATTGGCTTGCCGGCGAACGAGCCCGAACAGGTTGCCGCCCTGACGACCGAGGCCGACGTGCCGCCGCAGGTCACCGAGGCCACGCCTCCCGCTGCAGAACCGGTGCAGGCCGAGGCCACGACGGAAGCCACCGCGCCGGCTCCTGCCGACACACTCACCCCGGCCGACACCACGGCATCGATCCCCGAGGCCACGCCTGCCGTGACCGCCAGCGAACCGGCGCCGGCTGATCCCGGTGCGGGCCTCGCCTCTCCGGCGCCCGACATTGCCTCTGCCAAGGTGGCCGCGCTGAACGATCCGGCGGCAACGGCCTTGAAGGATGCGCCGGCGAAGGCCAAGGGGGACGCGAAGGCGGACAGCAGCGCCCCGGACAGCAAGGCGGCCAAGCGCCAGGCGAAGGCGAAGAAGCGGCACCGCGTGGTGCGGCGTCCTCCGCCTCAGCAGTTGCGGCAGAGCTATGATCCGTTCGGCCAGCAGCAGATGCTGGCGACAACGGCCACGCGCACGCGCCAGTAAGGTTACGCCGGCCCGGTCGCGATCGGCGGGCCTTTTTCCTGGCCCCATTCCGACCACGAGCCATCGTAGAGCGCGGTGTCGGTGATGCCGAGGCGATAGAGTGCGAGCGTCAACACGCCGGCGGACACGCCCGAGCCGCAGCTCGTCACGATCGGCGCATCGAGCTTGACGCCGGCGTTCGCGAAGGCGGCGCGCAGATCCTCGAGCGGCTTCATGGTGCCGGTCGCGGCATCGAACAGCAGATTGTAGGGCACGTTGCGCGCGCCCGGGATGTGGCCGGAGCGAATACCCGCGCGCGGCTCGGGCGCGCGGCCCTCGAAGCGGTCGGCAGCGCGTGCGTCGATCACCTGCTCTGCGCGGCTTTCGACGTTGGCGATCAGCTGCTGCATGCTGCGCACGCGTTTTGAATCGTAGCTCGCGCTAAACGTCGCGGGCTTCGGCTTCACCTCGCCACTGTCGACCGGACGCCCCTCGGCGCGCCACTTCTTCAGCCCGCCATTGAGAATGCGCACATTGCTGTGGCCGAAGGCCAGGAACATCCACCACGCGCGCGGTGCTGCGACCCAGCCGCCGGCATCGTAGAGCACGACGGTGTCAGCATTGGAGATGCCGAGCTGGCCTGCGTCACGGCCGAACTGCTCGGCGCTCGGATACATGTGCGGCAGCGGGTTGGAATGATCCGACACCGCATCGACGTCGAAGAACACCGCGCCCGGCAGATGCGCGGCGAGATAATCGTCCTTCGGCAGCGGCAGTACGCCCGGCAGCTTGAAGCTGGCGTCGAGGATCTCGACGTTGGCGTCGTTGATATGGGCGGCGAGCCATTCGGTGGAGACGAGGGGGTCGGTGGGGGCGGTCATTGGCGTGCTTTCTGATCGTCATTCCGGGGCGTGCGCAGCACGAACCCGGAATCCATCGTGCGGCAGAGTCGGTGGATGAATGGATTCCGGGTTCACGCTTCGCGTGCCCCGGAATGACGGCTGAGAGACGTTAGCCCTTCTTCTTCGGCTCCCACTGCTCCGTCGGGCCGCCGGCATCGCGCCAGGCGGCGTAGCCGCCGGCGATGTGGGCGACGGGCTTCAAGCCCATGTCCTTGGCGGTCTTCGCCGCGAGCGCGGAGCGCAAGCCGCCGGCGCAATGGAACACGAATTTCTTGTCTTCCTGGAAGATCGGTTTTGCGTAGGGGCTCTGCGGATCGATCCAGAATTCGAGCATGCCGCGGGTGCAGGCGAACGCGCCGGGGATGCGGCCGTCGCGCTCGATCTCGCGGGGATCGCGGATGTCGACGATGACGACATCGCCGTTCTTGGAGATCTCGATGGCCTCCTTGGCGTTGAGCGTCTCGATCTCGGCATTGGCCTCGTCGATCAGCGCCTTGATGCCGCGGGTGATGGTCTGGGGCATGTGTCTTCCCTTCTCTTTCGTCATTCCGGGGCGATGCGCAGCATCGAGCCCGGAATCCATTTCTCCACCGACATTGCCGCCCGATGGATTCCGGGCTCGCCCTTCGGGCGCCCCGGAATGACAACAGCTAGTGCGTCAATTCCTTCATCGCACCCTCAAGCCCCTCGATCGTGATCGGGTACATGCGGTTGGCGAAGATGCGTTTGATGATGGTGGTCGATTCCGAATAGTCCCAGTGCTTCTGCTGCACCGGATTGAGCCACACCGTATGCGGATAGGTGCGGATGATGCGATCGAGCCAGACCGAGCCGGGCTCCTCGTTGACATGCTCGACCGAGCCGCCGGGCACCATGATCTCGTAAGGCGACATCGAGGCGTCGCCGACGAACACGACCTTGTAGTCGTGCGGGTATTTGTGCAGCACGTCCCAGGTCGGCGTGCGGTCGGTGAAGCGGCGCTTGTTCTGCTTCCACACGCCTTCATAGAGGCAGTTGTGGAAGTAGAAATACTCCATGTGCTTGAACTCGCTCTTCGCCGCCGAGAACAGCTCCTCGACCTGCTCGATATGCGAATCCATCGAGCCGCCGATGTCGAAGAACACCAGCAGCTTCACCGCGTTGCGCCGCTCGGGGCGCATGTGGACATCGAGATAGCCGTGATTGGCGGTCTCGCGGATCGTGGTGTCGAGATCGAGCTCGTCCGGCGCGCCGGTGCGCGCGAATTTGCGCAGGCGCCGCAGCGCCACCTTGATGTTGCGGATGCCGAGCTCGACATTGCCGTCGAGATCCTTGAACTCGCGCTTGTCCCACACCTTCACGGCACGGTTGTTGCGGTTCTTCTCTTGGCCGATGCGCACGCCTTCGGGATTGTAGCCGTGGGCGCCGAACGGCGAGGTGCCGGCGGTGCCGATCCACTTCGAGCCGCCCTGGTGCCGGCCCTTCTGCTCCTCGAGGCGCTTCTTCAGCGTCTCCATGAGCTTGTCCCAGCCCATGGCCTCGATCTGCTTCTTCTCTTCCTCGCTGAGGTATTTCTCGGCGAGCTTCTTCAGCCATTCCTCGGGGATCTCCGCCTTCTCCATGGCGTCGAGCAGGCTTTCCAGCCCCTTGAAAACCGTGCCGAAGACGCGGTCGAACTTGTCGAGGTTGCGCTCGTCCTTCACCAGCGAGGTGCGCGACAGATAGTAGAAATTCTCGACCGAGTAGTCCGACAGATCAGCGTCGAGCGCCTCCATCAGCGTGAGGTATTCGCGCAGCGTCACGGGGACCTGCGCATCGCGCAGAGAAGTGAAGAATTGCAGGAACATGGGTGACAGATTGCCCGTCGGGGGGCGAACGTCAAGGGGCCGAGCCCGCCGCGGGACGCTGGACCGGTCGGCTTTTTGCTCTAGAATTGACCGTCTCACGGGGTTGTTTTGGGGACGTTTGCAATGGGAATTCTCGCAGCGCTCATCATTGGCGCGATCGCCGGCTGGCTTGCCGGCAAGATTGTCCATGGGGCGGGATTTGGGCTGATCGGCAACATGGTCGTCGGCATCATCGGCGCGCTGGTGGCGAGCTGGGTGCTGCCGCAACTGCATATTGCGCTGGCCACCGGCACGGTCGGCGCCATCGTGGATGCCACCATCGGCGCGGTGATTGTGCTCGTCATCCTTTCGCTGATAAAACGGGTCTGAAAGCCTGACCGAACCAGGAACGGCCGCCACGTGCGGCCGTTCCCATGTCGCGACAGGGGCTAGCTAGCGCCCCGCGCCGACGATTACCTAAGGACACGCAATGAAATTTACCGGCACCAAGGACTATGTTGCGACCGACGATCTCAAGGTTGCCGTCAATGCCTCGATCGTGCTTGAGCGCCCGCTGCTCATCAAGGGCGAGCCCGGCACCGGCAAGACCGTGCTGGCGGAGGAAGTGGCGAAGGCGCTGAACGCGCCGCTTTTGACCTGGCACATCAAGTCCACCACCAAGGCGCAGCAGGGCCTCTACGAATACGACGCGGTGTCGCGCCTGCGCGACAGCCAGCTCGGCGATGCCCGCGTGTCCGACATCAGGAACTACATCAAGCGCGGCAAGCTGTGGGACGCCTTCACCGCCGAGCAGCGCCCGGTGCTCTTGATCGACGAGATCGACAAGGCCGACATCGAGTTTCCGAACGACCTCTTGCTCGAGCTCGACCGCATGGAATTCCATGTCTACGAGACCGGCGAGACGATCAAGGCCAAGCAGCGCCCGATCATGATGATCACCTCCAACAACGAGAAGGAGCTGCCGGACGCCTTCCTGCGCCGCTGCTTCTTCCACTACATCAAGTTCCCCGACGCCGACACGATGGGCCGCATCGTCGACGTCCACTTCCCCGGCATCAAGAAGCGCCTGGTGGAAGAGGCATTGCGCATCTTCTTCGAAGTGCGCGAAGTCCCCGGCCTGAAGAAGAAGCCCTCGACCTCCGAGCTACTCGACTGGCTCAAGCTGCTGCTCAACGAGGACATGAGCGTCGAGCAACTGCGCGAGCGCGACCCGCGCAAACTGATCCCGCCGCTGCACGGCGCGCTGCTCAAGAACGAGCAGGACGTGCACCTGTTCGAGCGGCTGGCGTTCTTGAGCAGAAGGGAAGTGTGAGGCACGCAGTCGCGCGATAGCGCTCCGCTGCAGCCCCACCACTGGTGTCATGCCCCGGCTTGACCGGGGCATCCAGTACGCCGCAGCCTCTCAGTTCAATCACAATTGCCTCTGGAATACTGGATCGCCCGGTCAAGCCGGGCGATGACAGAGAGGGTGTAGCGCGAGCCTGCCTTCCCACCGTCATTGCGAGAGCAGCGAAGCAGCTCGTAGGGTGGGTTAGCGTCAGCGTAACCCACCTCTTTTGTTTCCGCGTCAAGAGAAGCGGTGGGTTACGCTTCGCTAACCCACCCTACGCGGCCGTGTGCTCTCACGCCACCGCCGCATCCGGAATACGCGCGGCTTCGATCGGCGCCTTGCCGCGGATGAGGTCCGAGGCGCGGTCGGCGATCATCATGGTGGATGCGTTCAGGTTCGCCGAGATCATGCGCGGCATCACCGACGCATCGATCACGCGGAGGCCCTCCAGGCCGTGGACGCGGAGCTGGTCGTCGACCACCGCCCAGGTGGAATCCGCCGGGCCCATGCGGCAGGTGCAGCCGGGGTGGAAGGTGGTGGTGCCACGCTCCGTGGCGGCGGCCAAAAACTCGTCGTCGGTGTTGATATTCGGGCCCGGGAAATCCTCGTAGGCGTAATAGGGCGACAGCGGCGCGCTCTTCAAAAGCCTGCGTGCGAGCTTCATGCCGCCGACGATGACGCGGCGGTCGAGCTCGGCGTCGAGATAGTTGGTCTGGATGATCGGCGGCGCGAACGGATCGCTGGAGCGGATGCGGACGTAGCCGCGGCTCTCCGGGCGTTGCTGCCAGGAGGCCACCGTCATGCCGGGCTCGTCCTCGAGCTGGCCCTGCACGCCTTCCTTGTAGCTCGCCGGCGTGAAGGTGAGTTGCAAGTCGGACGAGTCCGCGCTCTCGCCGGAATGCCAGAAGCAATAGACCATGGTCGGCGACAGCGAGAGCAGGCCGCGGCGCGCGGTCGCCCATTTCAGCGCTTCGATCCACAGCGAGAAGCCGCGGCGAAGCTCGTTGATGGTCTTGATGTCCTTCACGCGCGCCACGGTGCGCGGGGCATAGTGGTCCTGCAGGCCCTCGCCGACGGGCAGCGCGTGGCGCACTGCGATGCCGTGCGCGCCGAGCAGATCGGGTGAGCCGATGCCCGAGAGCTGGAGCAGCTGCGGCGAATTATAGGTGCCGCCGGAGAGGATCACTTCCTTGTTGGCGCGCACCTCGACCGGCGTGCCGCCGCGGCCGCCCTTGGTGTAGCGCACGCCGACGGCACGCTTGCCCTCGAAAATGATCTCGGTCGCATGCGCATGGGTGTGCACATGCACGTTGGGTCGCTTCATCGCGGGCTTGAGGAACGCGGTCGAGCCGGACACGCGCAGGCCCTTGTCGATGGTGCGCTGGCAGTAGGAAACGCCCTCCTGCTTAGCGCCGTTGTAATCGGGGTTGCGGGGAATGCCGAGCGAGACCGCGCCTTCCATGAAGGCTTCGCAGAGCGGATCGCGCCAGTCCATGGTGGTGACGGTGAGGTTGCCGTCGCGGCCGCGATAGGTGTCCTCGCCCTCGCCGACCCGCTTCTCCAGCCGCTTGAAGTAAGGCAGCACGTCGGCATAGCCCCAGCCGCGATTGCCCATCTGCGCCCAGGTGTCGAAATCCATCCGCTGGCCGCGATTGTAGATGTGGCCGTTGATCGAGGACGAACCGCCGAGCGTCTTGCCGCGCGGCGCATAGATGCTGCGCCCGCCGGTGTAGGGCCCCGGCTCCTGCTGGTAAGCCCAGTTGATGCTCTTCATGTGGAAGGTCTTGATGAAGCCCGCCGGCAGATGGATGTAGGGATGCCAGTCGCTCGGGCCCGCCTCGAGCACGCAGACGCTCACGTTCGGATCTTCGCTGAGCCGGCTGGTGAGCACACAACCCGCCGATCCCGCGCCGACGATCACATAATCAAATCTATCCATGGTGCCTCGGCCGCTCCTAGCGCGGCTTGTCGTTGAGCTGAAATTCGAGATGCGTCTGCACCGTCGGCCATTCGGCGGCGGTGATGCTGTAAACCACGGTGTCGCGCAGCGTGCCGTTCGGCGTGACCTGGTGGCTGCGCAGAATGCCGTCCTGCTTGGCCCCGAGGCGCTCGATGGCGCGGCGGCTCTGATGGTTGAAGAAATGCGTGCGGAATTCGACCGCGATGCAGTTCAGCGTCTCGAAGGCGTGCCGGAGCAGCAACAGCTTGCACTGCGTGTTGAGCGGCCCGCGCTGCGCTCCCTTGCCGTACCAGGTCGAACCAATCTCGACGCGGCGATTCGTGGCGTCGATGTTCATGTAGGTCGTCATGCCCACGATGTTGCCGCCGGCATCGAATACGGTGAACGGCAGCATCGAGCCCGCAGTCTGCAAGGCCAGCCGGCGGTCGATCTCCTTGCCCATGTTCTCCGGCAGCGGGATCGCCGTGTACCAGAGTTTTGACAGCTCGCCGTCCTTGACGGCCTCCGTCAGCCCCTCGCGGTGCTGATGCGAGAGCGGCTCGATACGGGCGTGCTGTCCACGCAGGGTGACGGGATCAGGCCAGGGCATTTGGGACTCTCTCCTTTGTCATTGCGAGGAGCCACCCGGTCCCGCCTTCGGCGGGCCGGATGACAGGCTCCTCGACGAACCGATCCAGACTGGCACCGCGGACGCATTCCTGGATTGCTTCGCTTCGCTCGCAATGACGGTCACTAGCACCGTTTACTTGTTTAGGAAATTGAGCGGCAAACCGCCGCGCGGCCAGTCCATGGCGATCAGTTCGCCCTTGCCCGACAGCGTGATGTAGGCGGTCTTAAGCTCGGGGCCGCCGAAAGCGATGTTGGTGGTGACGCGATCGCCGGTCGGGACCTGCTCGACCAAGGTACCGTCAGGCGCGATCACCGAGATGCAGCCGGAGACGAGGGTGGCGACGCAGACATTGCCGTTCGCCTCCACCGCGAGCGAGTCGAACATCTGGTAGCCGCCGAGGCCGCAGATCGGCTTGCCGCGCTCGCCGCGGTAGATCACCTCGCGCGGCTTGAGCGTGCCGGGCGCGGAGAGCTCATAGGCCCAGAGCCGCCCCGTCGGCGTCTCCGCGATGTAGACGGTGTTCTCGTCCGGCGATAGGCCGATGCCGTTGGCCGGCAGCACGCCGTGCACGACCTCGACGATCTCGGTCATGCCGGGCTTGAGATAATACATGCCGCCGACATCCATCTCGCGGGCGCGGCGCTTGCCGAGATCGGAGAACCAGAGGCCGCCGTGCTTGTCGAAGACGAGGTCGTTCGGCCCGCGCAGATCGTGCTCGCCGCATTTGGTCACGACGGTCTCGACCTTGCCCGATTGCAGATCGACGCGCTGGATCGAGCCGCCGAAATAGCCGTCCGGCTGCGGGCCGGGCATGATCATCTTGCCGGTCGGAATCCAGGAGAAGCCGCCATTGTTGCAGATGTAGATCTTGCCATCGGGGCCGAGGGCTGCGCCATTCGGGCCGCCTGTCACCTTGGCGACGACCTCCTTGCGGCCGTCGGGATAGATTCGGGTCAGGCGCTGGCCGCGAATTTCCACCAGCACGACCGAGCCGTCCGGCATCACCACCGGCCCTTCGGGAAATTCGAGGTCGGTGGCGAGAACGCGAACGTTGGGCGTTGCAGTGGACATTTGGGGACCCTCCCGGCTGCTTGTTATGGCTTGCACGGGATGTCCGGCACGGGCCCCACACGCAAGATTTGCCTGCGGTTATGACAAAGTCGCCGGGGCTTGCCAAGCAAGCGGGATGGTATGCCAGCGTTGCAACGTAAAGCGCGATGACATATCGCGCCTTAGGTCTTGTTTGAGCATGATCTCTTCGGAAAACCGCTGCGCACTTTGCGCGAACGCGGCCCTTCGGGTCCCGATCGTGCTTACTCCCGCACTGGTATCCAAATCTCGAAGCCGCCATTGCCGGTCGCGGGATCGAATTTCTCGTCATAGCGCTCGAAGTTCGGCGCATCCGCGGCCTTCAGGCCGGACGCCGGCAGCCACTGATTCCAGATCGTGTTGACGGTGCGGCGGATCGAGGCGACGTGCTCGGTGTGGATGAACACCGCGTAGCGCTGCTCGGGAATGCGGATGCGACCGAAGCCGCGCGGCAGGTCGGAGAAATCAGCGACCTCGACGCCGGCGATGTAGTCGAAATTGCCGGAATCATCGCCGTTGCAGCAGACGCCATAGGCGACTTGAGATTTTCCCTGGCCGATGCGCGCGGGAATGTCGGCGACTTCCTGATGGAAGCGGTGCCACAGTCCCGGAATGGCAGCACCGTTGTCGCAGGAGATGCGCTCGGCGGGGCCGGCGACGAGGAAGGCCTTCGCGGTTTCGAAACGCGGCGGGACGAGATGGTCGAGCATGGTGGAGTCCATGAGGATCGGCTCCTGAAGCTTGAGTTTGTCGAGGCACGTTGCCGCCCGCACCGCTTCGGGTGTGGTGTCAAACTGGTCGCGGAACGCGCGGGTGAACGCTTCGTGCGAGCTGTAATCCGCCTCCAGCGCCAGCGACAGGATGTCCGGCGCGCCGTTCGCAAGACTGCGCGCCGCTTCCGTCAACCGCCGCGCGCGCACGTAGCGCATCACCGGGAGTCCAGTGGCTGCGGCAAACGCGCGCACGATGTGGAACCGCGACACGCCAGATATCGCAGCAATCTCGTCGAGCGTCATCGGCTCGGCCAGATGGCTCTCGATATACCAGAGCGCGCGCTGGGCTGGGTTCATGCGTCAAAGGCCCTCGTTCGAAGCCTGGCGATGATGCGCTGACGACCACCGCCTTGCTTGATCGGCATTGCTGTCCTCGCATGAGAATAGTCCCGGAATAGCCACTGGCAACGCCCTGGCATTCGCAGCTACACTCGTTGCAACCGCTCACCAGAAAGAGGAACCGCGTCATGGAAATCACCGATGTGCGGGCGCACCATATCCGCATCCCCTATGACGCCGGTGTCGCGAGCTTTCGCCAGGGCGCGTCCGCAATCTCCGCGCTCGACATGGTGCTGGTCGAGGTCACGACCGACGCCGAACTGACCGGCTGGGGCGATGCCTTTGCCTATGTCTCCCCGCGCACCACGCGAAGCGCCGTCGAGGAGATGATCGCGCCGCAGGCCCGCGGGCTGAAGGTTCCCGATGCCGCCGGCATTCCCGCGGTGATGGAACAGATCCAGCGCAACCTGCATCTGTTCGGCCGCTACGGCATCACCATGTTCGCGATCTCCGGGCTCGACATCGCGCTGTGGGACCTGGCCGCGAAGATCGAGGGCGCGCCGCTGCATCGCCTGCTCGGAGCAAGCAAGCGCTCGAACATCCCCGCTTACGCAAGCCTGCTGCGGATCGGCTCGCCTGAGAACATCATCGGCGAATGCAAGAAGGCGCTCGCGCTCGGCTATGGCGCCATCAAGCTGCACGAGACCACGACGCCGGCGGTGTTTGCCGCGCGCGAGGCGATCGGGCCCGGCATCCCGCTGATGGTCGACATGAACTGCCCGCTCACAGGCGAGCAGGCGATCGCATTCGCGAAGGCGTGCGAGGACGCGCAGCCGATGTTTCTGGAAGAGCCGGTCTGGCCCCCGGAGGATTTTGCCGCGCTCGCCGACGTCCGCCGCAAGGGCGGGCTCGGCGTCGCCGCCGGCGAGAACGCCTGCACGGAGTATCAATTCCGCCAGATGATGAATGCAGGCGCGGTGAGCCATGCCCAGCCGTCGGTGACCAAGGTCGGCGGCATCACGGAATTCCTGAAGGTCGCCGCACTCGCCGATCAGCTCGGCGTCAAGATCGTCCCGCACTCCCCGTATTTCGGTCCGGGCCTGCTGGCGACATTGCACCTGCTGGCGACGCGCGATGACGGGTTGGTCGAGATGTTCTATCTGAAGCGCGAAGCGTGTCTGTGGGGCGGCCGCGCCGATGTCGATGCCACCGGCCACGTCGCGGTGCCCTCGGGGCCCGGGCTCGGCTATGAGCCCGATCGCGGCGTGATGGAGCGCTACCGCGTGGCGTGACCGCGCCGGCTATTTCGCCGCGTCCTTCGGTGGCGGCGCGTCCTGCTTCTTCTTCAGATCTTCGGCGATCTTCACCTGCACAGCCTGGAGATCGCCCAGCGTCTTCTGCAGGCCGGCCACAGTCGTCTTCAGCGCGTCGATCTGGCGGTTGGCGGCATCGAGCTTCTGCTGATGATCGAGCGTCAGCTTGGTGATCGTCTTCTGCAGGAAGTCGATGTTGCTCTGGAGGCAGCTCGTGCGCCGCTCCATGGTCTTCTCGACGGTGCAGATCTCGATGCCGGGCACGTCTTGCGCGCGGACCGGCGCAATCGCCAGCGTGGCGAGCAACAACATCGCGAAACAAACGCCGGCGCCTCGAAGCAGCATACAGGTTCCTCGTCCAAATCAATCACGGCAATGTGCGCTTTTTGCGCGCCGACGCCGGAGGCTACCACACTCGTACCGCATTCTCGCGTTGAGCTTGGCTTGTTCCCTTGGACGGGGAGCGGTGAACCGTGCGCGGAAGAAGTGGGCGCTCTTTCCGCGACTTTGATTAGGGGAGATTTTTGGAATGGCAACGCGCGATAGACGTCTGGCGGAATTCGATGGCGCCGGAGAACCGCCCCCGGGCCTGCCGGTCGAAGTGCTGTGCGAGGACCATAGCGGAACGTATCAGCTGCCGTTCGCCTGCCGCTATGTCGAGGGCCGCTGGCAGAACGACGCGGCTGGCGTCCCGGTGGAAGCCACCGTCATCGGCTGGCGCGTGCCGCGCGCCAAGCACTCGGGCTTCGCCTGACGAGCGGCGTCTGTCTCAAAATGCAACGGGGCCGCGCTCTGCCTTAACTAACGGAACGCGGCCCGAACGAATCACGTCCGAATCAGCCGAAACGCCGTGTACGCGGCTGTTCACGGCTAGATGTCGCAACAAGCCCGCACGCGTATACAATATCTGCGCAGCATGTGGGCCGGCCCGAGCCGGCCGCGGGTGCTAAAAGTTAACGGCTTCAATGACATGGCGGTCGGATGCAGCGACCTGGGCCTCGCTCCCAAAACAGGCAGGCGGGCGCCAGGCCTGCCTAATATTCGACCTCGAGCTCCTCGATCTCGGCCGGCTCATCCTTGGCCGCCGCGATCCATTCCTTCATCTCGGGCATGGCCATGATGGTATCGGCATAGGCCTTCAGCAGCGGCTCGAGCTTGACATCATAGGTCACGAAGCGCGTCACCACGGGGGCATACATCGCATCCGCCATGGTGCGCCTCGCGCCGAACAGAAAGGGACCGCCGGACTTCTCCAGGCAGTCGCGCCAGATGGACCAGACGCGGTCGATATCGGCCTGCGCGCGCGACCAGATCTTGAAGCCGGGGAAGTGCCCCTTCAGATTGACCGGCAGCGAAGCGCGTAGCGTTGTGAAGCCGGAATGGATTTCGCCGCAGATCGAGCGGCAATGCGCCCGCTGGACGCGGTCATCGGGCAACAGACCGGCATCCGGCATCGCCTCGTTGAGATATTCGGCGATCGCCAGCGTATCCCAGACCACGGCGCCCTCGTGGCGCAGGCAAGGCACCAGGATCGACGACGACAGCAGCAGGATTTCAGCGCGCGCCGACGCGTCGTCCGGCGCGGTGACGATCTCCTCGAAATCGAGCCCGGAAAATTTCGTCAGCAGCCAGCCGCGCAGCGACCAGGACGAATAGTTCTTGCTGCTGATGGTCAGTGTCGCCTTCGCCATATGGCCCATTCCCTACGCCTGTGACTTGCACCCCGCCCGGCCCACGGGAGTGCTCATGACCTGTGCTTCCCGCCAAAAGAGGAGCAAGCGATGTGCCAGTTTCGAGGGCGGTGTGGCTCCCGTTTGGCTTCGATATTGCATGACAGCCCAGGAAGGTGGGCGTTTCAGTATGATGTCGATGTATTATCAGGCCTTTCAGAACCATATGGACCTCACCGCGCCGTGGCGGGCGGGAGCTTCGTCCGCGCTCAGATTCCTCAATCTGGTGCCGCAGGGCCTATCGGATCAGGTCGTCGGCCGGCTCTCGGCCGCGCTGGAGCTGATCTCGCGCTCCACCCTCACCTATCACCGTCCGGCCTACGGCATCGACAGCGTGATGGTGGGCAACCGTGAGGTCGGCGTCACCGAGGAGGTCGCCTACGCGACGCCGTTCGGCTCGCTGCTGCACTTCAGGAAGGACGGCGCGCCGGAGCAGCCGCGCATGCTGCTGGTGGCGCCGATGTCGGGCCATTTCGCCACGCTGCTGCGCGGCACCGTGAAAACGCTGCTGCAGGATCACGACGTCTACATCACCGACTGGCACAATCCGCGCGACATTCCCCGCCGCGAAGGCCGCTTCGGGCTCGACGATTACACCGATCATCTCATCGACTTCCTCGGCCAATTGGGCCCGCGTCCGCATATGGTCGCAATCTGCCAGCCCTCGGTCTCGGCCCTCGCGGCCGCCGCGGTCATGTGCGAGGGCAACCACCCCTCGCGGCCTGCGACGCTGACGCTGATGGCAGGCCCGATCGACACGCGCATCCAGCCGACCAGGGTCAACGAGTTCGCCAAGAGCAGGCCGATCGACTGGTTCGAGCAGAACCTGATCAACTACGTGCCGGTGCAATGCCGCGGCGCGCTCCGCAAGGTCTATCCCGGCTTCGTGCAGCTCACGGCGTTCGTCTCGATGAATCTCGAGCGCCACATCAAGCAGCACATGGATCTCGCCAACCATATCGCCAAGGGCGAGAAGGAGAAGGCCGCGAGCATCAAGACCTTCTACGACGAATATTTCGCCGTGATGGACCTGCCGGCCGAGTTCTACATCGAGACCGTACGTGACGTGTTCCAGGAGCACCTGTTGCCGCAAGGCAAGTTGATGCACCGTGGCCGCCCCGTGAACACCAAGGCCGTCAGCCGCATGGGACTGATGACGGTTGAGGGCGAGAAGGACGACATCTGCTCGATCGGCCAGACGCTCGCCGCGCAAGATCTCTGCACCGGTGTGCGCGCCTATCGCCGCGTCCACCACATGCAGGCCGGCGTCGGCCATTACGGCGTGTTCTCGGGCAAGCGGTGGAACAACGAGATCTATCCGCTGCTGCGGGATTTCGTGCACGTGAATTCGTGACTGTCATTCCCTGCCCCCGGACTGGGGGAAAGCGGCACGTGCCTAATGCACTTGCTCGAGCAGCTCTTTCGCTTCCACGACTTCAGAAAGATTTAGCTCCACATCGAATTCGGCCAGCACGGGAGCGAGCACTTCGGATACCCCGCCTGCTCGGCCATTTCTCTTGTGCAGGCGTGCAAGTCCAAGGGCGCTGCGCAGCTCGAAAGTCTTCGTCTGCTGGTGTCGTGCGATCTCAAGCGCTCGCTTGAGGGAAGCTTCGGCACCGGATTCGTCCGAAGGATCACGACGCGACAAAAGCTCGCCGCGGGCGCGATGCAGCTCGGCATCAAGCCAATGCTGGCCGGATTGCCCGGACCATGCGATCAATTCGCTCAAGATTTCCAGCCCGGTTTCGAGTTGGCCCGACTCTGCGTTCGCCACGGCGACATGCATCCCCCAAAACGGCTCACAGAGATAGCAGTCATTCTCGTGCAGCAAGGTCCAGCCGCGACGCATTTCCGTCAGTCCGGTCATTTGGTCGCCGGCACGCCACTTGGCGAGGCCATTCAGGTAGGTGCCGGCGGCCACATACAACGGCATCGTGTGGTCGCGCGCGAGACCGAGCGCCAGGATCGTCTCCGTTTGCTGCAACATGCCTCCGCATAGTCCGTCGAACACGGCGCGATGAACCAGCGCGTTGGCCTGGGACAGCGCCCGTTTTTCTCCCGAAGCACCCACCGCTTCGGCGGCGAGGCGGCGTGCGCGCGCGATCTTGCCAAGCGGCCAAAGCACCAGGGCAAGAAACCTCATGATCACGAACGGGAGATCCAGTGCCGAAGCCCTGAACGTCGCGGGATCCGGCTCGGCAGCATAGATCTCGAGTGCCTGCTCGAGACGCATCCTCGCGTTCAAGTAGTCACCGCCGAACCAGCAGGTAACCCCGCCCGTCCAATGTGCAACGACGGCGGCCACCGGTGAGTCCGGTCGTCGGTCAGCGGCGCTCCTGATGGCATCCGCCAGCTCCCGCATCGGAGCGAGTTCGCCGTGGGTCAGGCAAGCATTGAAGAGACCCGAATGGACCGGCGCGAGTTCAACGGGATCATCGGTGTCGGCAGCGAACTGTCGAGCACGCGTCCATGCGGCAACCGTTTCGGGAGCGCTGTGGCCGAGGCTGCCTCGCAATGCACGGCCGTATGCGATTTGAAGATGTAGCCTGCTCATCATCCGGCGGGGATCATCCGGCACCTCATCGGCGGACGCAATCGCCTTGCCGAGATGCGCGATCGCCTCGGAATAGGCCGAGCGCTTCAGCGCTTGCTGGCCCGCCTTGCGCCACCATTCGAGGGCGATCTCGCTCAGCCCCGCCTCAGTGAAGTGGTGTGCCAGAACTTCCGGCTCAGTCTCGGCGACGACTGGAAACTTCTCGCGCAGCACATCGCCGATGCGCTTGTGAAGCACCTGCCGTTTGCTCTTGAGCAGGCCTTCATAGGCCGCTTCCTGAACGAGAGCGTGCCTGAAGCTATAGTTTGCGTCGGGCGGTGTCCCGCGACGCACCAGCAGTTCCGCCTCTTCGAGTTGCCCCAGCGCAGCGCTCAGCGTCAGATCATCGCGTCCTGTCACATATCTTAGCAGCGCGTATGAAAAGTCGCGGCCGATGGCGGCGCCTATCTGCGCCACCTCCTTGACGGGAGCCAGCCGGTCGAGCCGCGCCATCAGCGAATCCTGCAGCGTCGCGGGAATAGCGAGCGGCGGGAGCGGACTATCGAGGCGGTAGCGTCCGGAATCTTCGACGAGCAGTCCGGACTCCAGCACCATCTTGGTCAGCTCCTCGACGAATAGCGGGATGCCGTCCGTCTTGTCGATGATCTGCTCCATCATCTCGCGCGGCAGCTGGCGGCCAACGGTCACCTGCTCGACCAGCGCACGCGTGTCCTGCCGGTCGAGCCGGTCGAGCCGCAACAGGCTGACGTTAGCGAGGCCCGACCAGGAGGGCTCGAACTCTGGCCGGGATGTCATGAGCATGAGTATCGGCAGTCCCCTGATCCGGTCGACCCCGAGATCGAACAGTTCAAGTGTCGTGGCATCGGCCCAATGCATATCCTCGCAGATCACCAGCAGGGGTTGCTCTCGCGCCAACCCCTCGAGCTGATCGAGAAGCGAGGCAAATGTCTGTCGCCGCTGCTGCGCCGGGCTCAAACCAAGCGGCGGGTAATGGTCGCCGGTTGGAATCGAAAGGAGAGCCGCAATGAGCGGTGTCGCCCGGGCGACCTGGTGCGTTCCAAGCGCCAGCATTGCCTCAAGCTTGTCGAGCTTTTGCTCCGGCGTCTCGTGCGAGCGGATACCGGCTGCGCGCTCCAACTGCGCGACAAAGGGATGAAGCGCGCTGTTGGTGTGGTAGGGCGAACACTGATATCGCACCCGGCGGTGCGTCCCCAACGCGGGGTTTTCGGACAGCGTTGCGACGATGCGCGACTTGCCGATGCCTGCTTCGCCGGAGATCAACACCATCTGGCCCTGCCCCTGCCATGCCAACCGCTGGCGCGAGAGCGTGAATTCGATCTCCTCCTTGCGACCGACAAAGCCGATCGAACGCGCCGCGCGGACCGCCTCGAAGCGGCTTTCCGATGCGGCCGCCCCCTCGACCGCCCAGACAGCGATGGGTTCGGCTATCCCCTTGACCTCGCGGCGGCCGAGATTGCGAAAAGTGAAGAGATCGCCAAGCAGCCGGCGCGTCGAGGAGGCGACGACGACCACTCCCGGTTCCGCCAGGCTCTGAAGCCTGGCAGCAAGGTTTGGTGTATCGCCGACCGTTGCGTGCTCCTCCGACGCATCGCCGCTGATGAGGTCGCCGACCACCACAAGCCCGGTCGCGATAGCGATCCGCAGTTCAACCCGTTCGGTGGCGCCCGTTTTGAGCCGCCCGACCGCAGCGATGGTGTCGAGGCCCGCTCGCACGGCGCGCTCCGCATCGTCCTCGTGGGCGCGAGGATAGCCGAAATAGACCAGTATTCCGTCACCGACAAACCTGGCGATCCTGCCGTCATAAGCAGCGATGACGCTCGCACAAGCGGCGCGGTAGGCCCGGATCACTTCCCACATATCCTCGGGATCGAGACGCGCGGAGAGCGCAGTCGAGCCGACCAGATCGCAAAACATAACGGTGAGGTGACGCCGCTCGGCGTCGTGATGAGGAGCCGGCGATGCGATCAACGCGGCTGGATCGAGGTCGGCAATCGCACGCAGCATTTTACGGCGATGGCCGAGCAGGACTCCGAGCTTGTCGAAGTCTTCGTCCATCAGTTCGGGAAGGACGCCCATGTCGATGCCATTTTGGGCAAAACGCTCTGCGTATTGTCCAAGCCCCAGCTTCTCGAGCCACTCCGCGATCTGCATTGGCTCCACCGATCGTGTGGTTGGCAATTAGCAGAATTTTGGACCACGGCGCGGGGACAATATCCCAACGCTACCATGATGGCACGTCTTGTTTGTTGCGCGATAACTTAGGTTGCTCGGTACCGATGCCGCTTCCAAGCAAGGACATTGCTCGATGCAAACGGCGGCGCTACTAAAAATCGTCTGCACGCAGCGTTGAACGACAGAAGTTGCGATGAGCCGTCAACCACTCGCCTTCAGATCTGACGTCAGCACTGGCACTGGTGCCCACATCACGACGCCAAGCAGACGTTTTTCCGTGAGCACACTTCATTCCTCGTTCTTGGGCACTTCGTAGTTGCGCGCCATCGTTCCCGCCGCAACTTGAAGCGAAGACCCAACGACCCAACAGCCGGCGAGAAAGGCTATCAGCCCATTGGGCAGGCTTTGATCAAGGACAAGGATACTGACGGACAGAGTTGCTGCAATCGCCGCGCCGAACGTCCCGGTCGCACTCATGATCTCAGCAACCTCAGAGCCGTTGTATTCTTCCGAGGTGCTCGAAATCGACTTCCGAGCGACAGACCGGGACAAATCAATTCCAACATAATAGCTGAGAGCTCCGTAGAGCATCGTGAGCAGCACGATCCAGCCGCTTTCAAAAAGCCCGCCTTTCTGACGCAACAGGGTCGCACCCACATAGAGGCCGCAAGAGGCCCCAACGGCTGCGAGCCCAATTCTTTCGAGGAGATGGGCCGACTTGATAAGACTGGAACGGGCGATCCCAAGATTACCGGCGTACCTCGTTAGGGAAAATGCGCTGGAAACTGCGTTGCCTATCTTCATTGGGGGCTCCTTAGTAAGTAGCAGCCTACCGGCCGACCCCGATTAGAGGCTGCGTGGACGCATTTCGCGATGCCCTTGATTCCAATTTCCAAAAGATTTGGCTGAGTGATGGGGCTGGCTTGCTCGTAACCGAGACGAGAGCCAATCCAAAGCTGCGAGCACGCGGCTTCGCAGGCATTGCATCTCACCCGTGTCTGTCAGTCAGCGCCGGGTGCGGCAATTTCTTGGGGGAGAGTTAGCTCGAAAAGAGAGTGATGGACTATGAGACTGTTCACATACTCCTGTGCCCTTTCGCTCCATCCAGTCACGATTTCAGGAGGACTAAGTTTGCATCGTTGCATAGTCGGGAGCGCAGAAGCGCGAACTGACTGGCGCCGTGAGTTCGCAAGCAGTCCCGCGTTTAGCCACGTCAGATCCATTCGCGTCGGGTAGGCCGCGGCGCGCCGCAAAAATCTCGTCAGGCGGATAGCAGATGCCGCCGCGCGAAATCCTCGTGCAGGAAATCGGCGGACTTCGCCCTGG
Organism: Bradyrhizobium sp. Pa8; assembly: GCF_052588265.1. Classification (NCBI taxonomy): domain Bacteria; kingdom Pseudomonadati; phylum Pseudomonadota; class Alphaproteobacteria; order Hyphomicrobiales; family Nitrobacteraceae; genus Bradyrhizobium; species Bradyrhizobium sp. Pa8. Next base: position 7,543,819 of record NZ_CP176767.1, read on the forward strand.
CTTCGTCCTCCCTCAGCGTGATGTCGCCGCCTGCTGAAGGAATGGCCGGGATGCTTGCCTTGAAGCGCAGCGCCTCACGAATTCACGGGCACGAAGCAGGCGATCTCACCGGCGAAGCGGCCCTGATTTGGATTCTGATTTTGACGTGAAAACGCTCTACGCGTCCTGCCCGCCATGGGTTTCGCGGCGCCATGCGCCCGGACTGACGCCGACCATCTGCGTGAACACCCGCGTGAAATGGCTTTGATTGGCAAATCCGGCCGAGATCGCAATCTCGGACAACGGCAGGTTGCGGACGGTCATCAGCTGCGTGGCCGCCTTCACGCGCTGGCGCAGCAGCCATTGATGCGGCGGCAGGCCGGTCGAGATCCGGAATGCACGTGAAAAGTGGCTGACCGAAAGGCCGAGCTCGGTCGCGATCTGCTCCAGCGCGACCTTGCCTGAGAGATCGGATTCGAGCCGGTCGCAGGCGCGCTTCATCTGCCATGGCGCGAGGCCGCCGCGGTTAGGCTCGGCGACAGGCTTCAGCCCGCCATAGGTCTGGGCGACGTGGGCGGTGAGCGCGAGCATCATGTGATCAACGAAAAGTTGGTTGGTCTCGTCAGGTCGACGCAGTGCTTCCTGCAAGCTGGCACCGATATGACGGATGACCCCGTCGTCATGGCCCACACCGGGCTCGTAGCTGAGCTCGCCAATGCGCGGCGCGCCGGGTTGCCTCGCCATGTCGTGAAGGGCCGGGCGCGGCAAATAGAAGAAGAGTGAGTGAAACGGCTTGTCGATCACATAGCGCGGATCGCGCTTGAGGTCGTACAGATAGGTCGCGCCCGCACGAATATCCTCCCTGGTGACGTAGCGGCCTTCCTCCCAACATTCGCAGGCGGGATAGTCGCGAAGCTTCAGGCTGACAAGGTAAGCATCCTCCGCCGGCAGCGAGCCCGAAAGCTCGGGCGTCGGCTTGTCATTGCGGACTTCGGTGACCGCGACCTCCGCGCTGCGCAGCGAGCGCGTAATCAGAACCGGAGCTTCCTTCACGTGAAGGCCCCGCCCGAGCCTCTGCCCGTAGACGCCTGCTTGTGTCATTTCAATATTCCATCCGTGAAAGGCACGTCTGCGTCGGCCTTTCCGAGTCGATGCATTATCGGAGATCGACGGCCGACGGTCCAGCTTCGCCGGATTAACATATAGATTGTGGCAGGCGGTCGCACTCCGTCGCAACGAGGTGAATTCATTGTGATTTCAGCACGATTTCACAGGCTTGGCATCGCGAAGGACAACACCGTTAACGTGTGCGGCAGATCATGGCACGATATTATCGTGCGTTCTCGAAAGCATTCGCGGCGCGCCTTCGCGCGCTAGGCCGACCATTCCTCGCCCCAGACCTGGACGACGTGGCCGGGCGAGACTTCGCGATACTGCCGGACCGGCGGCTGATAATCCGGTGCGCGCACCGGGCTTCTGATCTCGTCGTTCGAGGTCTCGCGCTTCGTGCCGCGGCGCGATGGATCGGGCACCGGCACCGCGGCCATCAGCTTCTTCGTATAGGGATGCTGCGGATTGCCGAACAAGGCTGCGCGCGAGCCGGTCTCAACGATCTCGCCGAGATACATCACCGCGACGCGATGGCTCATGCGCTCGACCACCGCGATATCGTGGGAAATGAAGAGATAGGCAAGGCCCATGCTGGCCTGGAGGTCGAGCATCAGGTTGACGACTTGGGCCTTGACCGAGACGTCGAGGGCGGAGACCGCTTCGTCCGCAACGATCAGCTTCGGCCCGAGCGCTAGCGCGCGCGCGATGCAGATGCGCTGGCGCTGGCCGCCGGAGAATTCGTGCGGAAAGCGCGCGGCCATATCCGCGGTCAGGCCGACGCGCACGAGCAGATCGGCGACCTTGTCTCGTGCCTGCGAAGCCGTGGCGAGCCCATTGGCGAGCAGCGGCGCGGCAATCGCCGTCCCCACCGACATGCGCGGATTGAGACTCGCGAACGGATCCTGGAATACGATCTGCATCTGCTTGCGGAAGTCGCGCAAGGTACGGGCGTTCATGGCGAGGACGTCCTGGCCGTCGATCAGCACAGTGCCGATGTCCGGCTCCGTCAGCTTGAGGATGGAGCGGCCTGTCGTGGACTTGCCGCAACCGGACTCGCCGACCAGCGCCAGCGTCTCGCCGGCTCGCAGGGTAAAAGAGATGTTCTCGACCGCGTGGACGCGGCCCGAAACCTTGCCGAACAAGCCGGAGCGGATCGGAAAGCGTGTGGTGAGGTTGGAGACTTCGAGCAGCGGCCGCTCGGCCATCGAGACCGTGTCGGGCGTCTCCGCCGGATCGTCCGAGGTGCCCGTCACCTTGTCGACGATCGGAAAACGCATCGGCCGCGTCCGCCCGCCCATCGAGCCGAGACGCGGCACGGCCGCGAGCAGCGCGCTCGTATAGGGATGCGAGGGTGCTGCGAAGATGCGCGCGGTCGCATCGGTCTCGACCGCCTGCCCGCCGTACATCACCACGGTCCGGTCCGCGATCTCGGCGACCACGCCCATGTCGTGGGTGATGAAGAGGATCGACATCCCCTCCTCCTGCTGGAGCTCCTTCAGGAGCTCCAGGATCTGCGCCTGGATGGTGACGTCGAGTGCCGTCGTCGGCTCGTCGGCGATCAACAGCTTCGGCTTGCAGGCGAGCGCCATCGCGATCATCACGCGCTGGCGCATGCCACCGGAGAAACGATGCGGATGCTCGTGGAAGCGTGAGGCCGCCGCAGGAATGCGGACACGATCGAGCAGACGGATGGTTTCGGCCTCCGCCGCCGCGCGCGACAGGCCGCGATGCTGGATCAGCGCCTCGGCGATCTGGAAGCCGATGGTGAGCACGGGATTGAGGCTCGTCATCGGCTCCTGGAAGATCATGGCGACATCGTTGCCACGAACATCCGTCATGCTCGCTTCGGACAACGTCAACAGATCGCGGCCCGCGAGCGTGACGCGCCCCTCGACCCGGCCGCTCTCCTTCGGAATGAGCCGCATGATGGAAAGCGCGGTGACGCTCTTGCCCGAACCGGACTCGCCGACGATCGCCACGGTTTCTTTGGCCGCGATATCGAACGACACGTCGCGGACGACGGGGATCCATTGCCGCTCGCGCAGAAAGGACGTGGTCAGGCCCGCGACCGAAAGCACGGGCGCCTGCGCTTCGGCAACGATTGGATCAGGCCTGCTTGCGCCGATGCTCATGCGATTGCCCTAATAGCCGCGACTACGATCGACGCGCCCCGGCAGATCTTCGCCGCGGCGGTGGCGTGCGATGACGTCGAGCACGAAATCGACGGCCGTATCAGGCGTCGTCATGCTGGCATTGTGCGGCGTCAGCAGGATGCGCGGATGGCTCCAGAACGGATGGCCCGCCGGCAGCGGCTCGGGCTCGGCGACGTCGAGCACCGCACCGGACAGCGCGCCGCTGTCGAGCGCCGCGAGAAAATCGGTTTCGACGAGATGCGGGCCACGCCCAACATTGACCAGCCCTGCTCCGCGCGGCAGGCGCGCGAACAGATCGGCGTTGAGGATGCCGCGGGTCTCGTCGGTCAGCGGCAGCAGGCAGACGAGAATGTCGACCTGCGCGAGGAAGTCCGGCAAGGCGTCCACGCCGGCGTAACAGGTGACGCCTTCAATCTCGCGCGGCGAACGATTCCAGCCGAGGAGCGGAAAGTCGAACTTCTTGAGCCGGTCGAGCACGGCCTGGCCGAGCTGGCCTAGCCCCATCACGCCGACACGCCGCCGCCTTGCCGGCGTGATCCGGATCTCGCGCCAGACCTGTTCTTTCTGCTGGCCGATGAAATGCAGGAGATCGCGATGCAGGGCGAGCACGGCCATCGTAACGTATTCCACCATGGTCTCGGCAATGCCGGGCTCCAGCATGCGGACGAGCGGAATGTGCGCCGGAACTTTTGTGGCATCGAACTGATCCACGCCCGCGCCGACCGAAAAGACCAGCTCGAGATTGGGAAAGGTCGTCGCGATGCTATCAGGCGGCACCCACGCCACCAGGTAGCGCACTTCGGCGGGATCGCCGATGTCGGGCCAGAGCCGGAACGGCACATCGGGCGCGCGCTCCGCGAAGAAGCGTGCCCATTCCGCGCCGCGAACCATGTTGGCCTTGTAGAGAACCGTCATGCAACCAGCACTCTCAGAACGGGCTGACCGGCGCGAGCCGCCGGCCGTCGATCATGCGCTTGTGGCTGTATGCCGCGGGATCGACCAGCGGCGTCGCGCCGGTCACGATGTCGGCGGCGAGCTTGCCGGCCGCAGGACCGATGCCAAAGCCGTGGCCGGAGAAGCCGGTCGCGAGGAAGAAGCCGGGCAAGGCATCGACCGGCGAGATCACGGGAATGGTGTCCGGCGTGCAGTCGATCGTGCCGCCCCAGGCCTCCGCGATCTCGATGTCCTTCAATTCGGGGTTCGACTTGATCAGCGAAGCCAGCGCCGCGTTGACCAGCGACATGTCAGGTGCCGGATCGCGCACACGCTCGGTTTCGAACGGCGACGGCTTGTCCAAACTCCAGCTCGTGCCGCGCACGATCTGGTCGAAGAACGATTTGCCGAACGACAGTTTCAGCCCGTTCTTGCGATGCAGGTAGGTCGGCCAGAATGTGCGCGCGTAGCGGAACAGGTCTGGCGACAGTTCGACCGTGCCCCGGTTGCGCAGCGCCAGTGTAAAACCGCCGTCGAGACGGCGGCGGATACAGTAGAAGTCGGTGCCGAGCGCGCCGGACGTGATCTCCGGTCCCGGCGTGGTTCGGCATGCGGTGGCGTTGACGAGACCGATCGGCAGCTCGATGCCGTGACGGCGGCAGAACAGCGACGACCACGCCCCGCCCGACAGCAGCACGGACTGGGTGCGAATGGCGCCCTTCTCGGTGACGACGGCGCTGACCCGTCCGCCCTGCGTTTCGAGCCCGCGTGCAGCGCAGCCCTGATGGATGGTCACGCCGTGCTTGCGTGCGGCGGTGGCGAGCGCCGGCACGGCCATCGACGGCTCGGCGCGCCCGTCGCTCGGCGTGTGCAGGCCACCGACCCATTTCTCGGAATTGCCCGGCAGGCGCTCGGCGACTTCCGCCGGTGTCAGGACGGTCGAGTGGACCTGCATCTCGCGCGCCGTTGCGGCCCATCGCTCCCAACTGGCCAGCTCGTCCTTGCTCTTGGTCAGGAACAGCACGCCGGTGCGGCGGAAGCCGGCATCGACACCGGCGTCGTTCTGCATGTCCTCCCAGAGCCGGAGCGCCTCGCGGGCCAGCGGGATCTCCTCACGGGCGCGGCCCTGCTGGCGGCACCAGCCCCAATTGCGGCTCGACTGCTCGCCGCCAACATGGCCTTTCTCGACGAGGGCGACGGAGAGACCCTTCTTCGCCAGATGGTAGGCCGCGGACACGCCGATGACGCCGCCGCCGATGACGACGACGTCCGCCTGCGCCGGCAGGCGTTCGTCGCTGTTTATACGGGTGAGCGGCGGGGACATGGGACACTCCAGCTATTCAGTTCGATCGAAGCAAGTCGGCTCGGGGCAGGCTCGTCATGGGATGTTCATTCGCGGGTCGAGTGCATCGCGCAGGCCATCGCCGAGGAAATTGAAGCTCGTCACCGCCAGCGTGATGGCGACGCCCGGCGCGATCGCGAGCCACGGCGCGCTGGTTAGATAGATCTGCGCGTTGTTGAGCATGTTGCCCCAGCTCGCGGCCGGCGGCTGGATGCCGTAGCCGAGATAGCTGACATAGGATTCGAGCAGGATCGCCTTGGCGACGTTCAGCGTCGCCGCCACCACGATCGGCGCGATCGCGTTGGGCACGAGCTCGCGGAACATGATCCGCAGGTTCGACGAGCCGAAGGCGAGCGCGGCGACCGCGAATTCGCGCTCGCGCAGCGAACGCACCTGGGCCTCGACGACGCGGGCGACGCTCATCCAGGCGGTCGCCGCGATCAGCACCGTCGTGGTGATCAGGCCAGGTTCGGTGAGGGCAGCCAGCGCAAGCAGGAGGAAGATCGTCGGAAAGCACAGCACGGCGTCGACCAGCCGCATCAGGACCGCGCCGACCACGCCGCCATAGAAGCCGGCGAAGGCGCCGACGGCGATTCCGACCGCCATCGCGATCACCATCGCGACGATGCCGATCGAGAGCGAGATCCGCCCGCCCATCATCAACCGCGCCAGCACGTCGCGGCCAAGCTCGTCGGTGCCGAGGATGTGCGCGCCCGACAACGGCGGCGCGAACCGCTTCATGATGTCGATATAGGTGTCGTCGAACGGCAGCAGATAAGGACCCAACACCGAGCCGAGGACGAGCACCAGAATGATGACGGCACCGGCGAGCGCAAGCCGGTGCCGGCGGAAGCGCCGCCATGCGGCCTGGCCGGGCGCGAGCTGAACGGTCGAGAGGGTCGCAGCCGTCATCCCTAGCCCACCCGGATGCGCGGATCGACGACGGCATAGAGAATGTCGGCGAGCAGCGAGCCGATCAGCACCATGGTCGCCGAGAACATCAGGATGCCCATCACCACGGGATAGTCGCGGTAGCCGATGGAATCGAGGAACAGCCGGCCCATGCCGGGCCAGGTGAACACGGTCTCGGCGACCAGCGCACCGCCGAGCAGCGTCGGAAACTGGAGGCCGGCCACCGTGATCATCGGCAGCAGCGCGTTGCGCAGCGCGTGCACGGTGAGGATGCGCCATTCCGGCATGCCCTTGGCGCGCGCGGTGCGGATGTAGTCCTGGTTGATCACCTCGAGCATGGAGGAGCGCATGAAGCGGCCCCACATCGCGGTCTCGACCAGCGCCAGCACCAGCGCCGGCGCAATCAGATGATGCAGCAGGTCGAGGAAGGAGCCATCGCCGACGGTTTGGCGATTGCCGGCCGGCAGCCAGCCGAGCTTCACCGAGAACACATAGATGGTGACGAGGCCGAACCAGAAGGTCGGGATCGACAGCGCGATCATGGCGCCGACGGTCGCCAGCGTATCGAACAGCGAATAGCGGCGCAGCGCGCCCAGCACGCCGATCCAGCAGCCGAGCAAAACCGCGATGATCGTCGCCGTCGCCATCAGCTCCAGCGTGGCGCCGAGATGGGAGGAGATCACCGACAGCACCGCCTCGCCGTCGCGATAGGACTTGCCCCAATCACCTCTCAGCATGCGGCCGAACCAGTCGAGATACTGGATCGGCAACGGGCGATCGAGGCCGAGCTGCTTGGTGACGCGGTCGAGGTCCTCCTGCGTCATCTGCGCGGACGCAGCGAACTGCGACAGCGGACCGCCGGGTGCCAGATGCAGGATGGCAAACCCGATCGCGGAGACGATCACCAGCAGCATGATCGCCTGCGCCAGGCGGTTGACGACGTAACGGGCCATCTCAGGCGATCCCGCGAGCCTGAGACATCAGGCCCAGTACCATTCGCGGATGTTCCAGCAATTGATCGAGGTGTTGATGTTGGGACGGAAGCCTTGCAGCCCCTCCTTCACGCCTTCGGCGATAAAACCCTGGAACAGCGGCAGGATGGCGAGGTCGTTGCGGATCAGCTTTTGCAGATCGCCATAGGTCGTCTTGCGCTGGGCGAGATCGAACTGTCTGGCGCCCTCGGCGAGCAGACGATCGGCCTCGGCGCTGTTGTACTGATAGGTGTTGAAGCCGCGGCCACCCTTCGCGGGAATGGCGCCGGAGCCGAAGCGCGGCGTCACGTCGGGGTCGCTGCCGAGCATGAAGTTCACGGACACCAGCACCGAATTGAACTTCGACTGCTGCCAGAAATCGCCCCAGATCACGGCGGCGGGCATGTTGTTGACGCGCATCGCAGCACCGATCGCGCGCCAGTCCTGCATCAGGAGCTGCTGGGTCTGCTCGCGCACCGCATTGCCTGACGTGGTCGAGTTAGTGAATTCGAGCTTGACCCCACCCTTCTCGCGAATGCCACCGGAGCCGCGAGTCCATCCGGCCGCGTCGAGCAGCGCGTTGGCCTTGGCCGGATCGTATTTGTGCTGCGGCAGGCCCTGCTGGAACGACCAGGCCTGTTGCGGCACGAAGCTCTCGGTCTGCGTCGGCAGGCCGTAGTTCAGCGCATCGATGATCGCCTGCTTGTTGATGGCAAGGTAAAGCGCCTCGCGCACCGCGCGATCGGCGAAGGGGCCGAATTCGAGGTTGGGCGCGACGTGCTCCACCGACGACGTCGCGGAGACGAAGATCTTGCGGCCCTTCAGCGTCTTCGCCTCCTGCACGAAGTTCGGCAAGATGCCTTGCAGGCCGGTGTAGTCGACCTGCCCCGTGCGGAATTGGGTGTAGAGGACGGTGAGATCGGGAATGTATTTGAAGACCACGCGTTCGACGTAAGGTCCTTTGCCGTGATAGCCGGCGTGGGCATTCAATTGAATGTGGTCGCCGGGCACGCGCTCGCCCCAGCGGAACGGCCCGGTGCCGACGGGCGCATTGTGGAACGGCGAGGCGTTCGGATCCGACAGCTTCTCCAGGATGTGCTTTGGCACGATGAAGGTGAGCGACAGGATCGACATGTAGGGCGAATAGGGAGCCTCCATCCGCCAGTGGATCTCGTCGGGCGCGACGACCTTGATGTCCTTGACGAGGTTGTGCCCGACGCGATTGCGGACGCGGAAGTCGGGATTGTTGATCAGCTCGAGCGAGAACTTCACGTCCTCGGCCGTGAACGGCGTGCCGTCGTGCCACTTCACGTCGCTGCGCAGCTTGATCTTCCAGGTCAGGCCGTCGGCCGACAGGCCGCCATTCTCGACGGTCGGGACTTCGCGCGCGAGGTCGGGAACGAACTTGCCGTCGGGTTCGATGAACCAGAGCGGCGAGAACACCTGCCACCAGATGCCCTGATCGACCTCGATGCCCGGCATCAGGGGATGGAAGACGGTCGGCTCCTGCGACAGCGCCGCGATCACCTGCCCGCGCGGCTTGTCCGGCGGATTGGTCGGGCGTTCCGTTTGCGCGAACGCGTTGCCTGCAAGCGTCCACCCCGCCGCGGCGCCCGCGCCGAGCTGGAAGAATTGTCGGCGATTCGGAATGCCAACATGCAGTCCGCCCACGCCGAACTTGCCGGTGTCATCTGCCATGACCAGTCTCCGTTCCCGCACGCGGCACCTCTCCCGCGCCCCGAGACCCCGGCAAAGGGACAGGAGTGGGCTTTAGTGCTTCTAAATTTTTCAGTCAAAAGTTCATCATGACTAAATACAGCTGTCAATCACATTGCTAGGATGCGCGACCTTTTCACTCCGACTGAAGCCCAGGTCCGATGCGGTCCGGGGCTGAGATGATGCATAGGAGAGCGACATGGATGGTCGCGGCGATACCAACGGTCCGAAGGACGCCCCGGCGATCGAGGCCGACGATGCGGTCGACCAGCGACTCGGCGAAACCGTGCGGCTGCTGCGGCAGCGCGCCGGCCTCTCGATCCAGGACGTCGCCACCAAGACCGGGCTCTCCAACGGTATGATCAGCCAGCTCGAACGCGCACGCGCCATGCCGTCGATCCGGACGCTGCGCCTGCTCAGCATCGCACTCGACGTTCCCATCTCCTACTTCTTCGAGACCACCGATCCCGCCGACGTGCAGCGCTACATCGTGCGTAAGAACAGCCGGCGCCTGCTGCGGCTCACCGCCAGCGGCGTCGTCAAGGAAGCGCTGACGCCGGCAGACAAGGGCCAGCTCGAACTCTACGAGCTCACGCTCAACCCCGGCGCCTCGTCCGGCACCGACTTCTTGCAGCACACCGGCGAGAAGGCCGGCTACATTCTGTCCGGCAGCCTGCGGCTGTGGCTCGACAACCAGGCTCATCTGCTCGAGGCCGGCGACAGTTTCCGCTTTCCGAGCATCGTGCCGCACATGTTCGACAACCCGACCCAGCAGGCCGCGCGTGTGATCTGGGTCACGACGCTGCGCCAGACCGATTCGCCGGCAGGTTGAGCGCGAGGAACGCCGGGGCCCCACCGGAAATTGCCCCTCGACGCAGGCTCGCGGAGCCTGTAGCTGACGTGAAGCCGGAGCAATCTACAGCGCGAACGCGAGGGTCCCGCGATTGACGTCGTTGGTGTGAGACCATGAAACTCAGACCGCTTCTGACACTCGCGATGGCCGCGCAGGTCGCCGTGACCGCCGCGGCCCTCCTCGCCTCCTATGCCGCGACCGGGACCTGGTTCGGCTTTGCCCAGGCCGTCGCTTTGCTGGCGAGCGGCGCCGTTGCGGTCCTGCTCGCACGGCTGTGCACGCGCGCGATCGAAACGGCACAGGACAAACGCGCCGCCGCGCAACTGGCCGAGCAGGCCCAAGCCAGCGCACAGATGACCCAGGCCGTCATCAAGACCGCGCTCGACGCCTTCGTTCAGACCGACGCGAACGGCATCGTCCTGGAGTGGAGTGTCCAGGCCGAGGCCCTGACCGGATGGACGCGCAAGGAGGCGCTCGGGGCCGACGTCGTCAACCTCCTCATCGCCGAGCCGCTCCGCGACGGCTTCAGGCAACGCATGATGCGGCTTTTGCCGGAACTGTCGGATACGCCGATCGGCATCCGGTTCGAAGCGACGCTGCTGCACCGGAACGGCGACCAGATCCTGATCGAGGCGTCGAGCACGGCACTCCAGCTCGGCGGGCGCACAATCATCAACAATTTCGTCAAGGACGTCACCCAGAAGCGCGCGGCCGAGGAGCAACTGATCCAGGCCCAGAAGATGGAGGCGGTCGGCCAGCTCACCGGCGGGATCGCGCACGAATTCAACAACATGCTCACCGTGATCACGGGCACGATCGAGATCCTCGCCGACGCCGTAAAGGACAACCCGCCGCTTGCGACCATCACCAAGCTGATCAGCGAGGCGGCCGATCGCGGCGCCGCTCTGACGTCGAGCCTGTTGTCCTTTGCCCGCAAGCAGGCGCTCCAGCCGGCCGAGATCGACGTCAACGAATTGCTCGAAGAGGTCGCCAAGCTGCTGCTGGCGACCTTCGACAAGAAGATCGAGATCATATCCAGGCCTGACCGCAACGTCTGGCTGGCTTTCGCCGACCGCGGCCAACTGAGCGCGGCGCTGCTCAACCTCGCGATCAACGCCCGCGACGCGATGCTGGATGGCGGCAAGCTCACGCTGACGACGCGCAGGGTGGTCTTCGGCGTGCGCGAGGCCGTCGCGGTGGGCGCCGGCTACGCCGGCGACTATGTCGAGATCGAGATCGCCGATACCGGCACGGGTATTCCGCAAGCCATTCTCGAACGCATCTTCGATCCGTTCTTCTCGACCAAGGATGTCGGCAAGGGCACCGGGCTCGGTCTCAGCATGGTGTTCGGTTTCGTCAAGCAGTCCGGCGGCGGCATCAAGGTCACGTCCGAAGAAGGCCGCGGCACGATTTTCACGATCTACCTGCCGAAGGCCGAGACCAGCACGCTCCGTCCAGCCGGCTATGACGAGCGCAAGGTGGTGGGCGGCACGGAAACCATCCTTTGCGTCGAGGATGATCGCGACGTCCGCCAATATGTCACCGTCCAGCTCGAAAGCCTCGGCTACAAGGTCATCTCCGCCGCCAACGCGACCGAAGCGCTCGCCATCGTGGCCGAAGGCACGCCGTTCGATCTGCTCTTCACCGACATCGTGATGGCCGGCGGCGTCAACGGACGCGAGCTTGCCGAGCAGATGGTGGCTGCGCGGCCCTCGCTGCGGGTGCTGTTCACGTCGGGATATGCCTACGATTCGCTGCACGCGCAGGGACGCGCCACCATGGGCGCGCCGCTGCTGGCAAAGCCGTACCGAAAAGCCGAGCTCGCGCGCATGCTGCGCCGCTCCCTCGATACCGCCGTCGACGCCGCGGGCGATCCGATCCCGACGCCCTACTCGGTGCAGGCGGATGTCGAGGGCTTCTTGCGCAGGCAGGCGGCTGAAGACAACGGCACGACGCGATCGAGAAAATAGATGTCCGCCGCCTAGCTCATCCTTCGCCGCAACGTTGCCGACGGCGTCTCGCCGAATTTTTCACGGTAGGCGCCCGCCATGCGGCCGAGATGGGTGAAGCCGAGATCGAAGGCGATCTCGGTGATGGAGACATCCGGCGAAGCCTGCGCGAGCCGGACGTGCAGACCAGCGAGGCGCATGTCGAGGAGCATCTCCGAGATCGACACGCCGAAGTGGCGGCGGAAGCCGAGCTGGAGCGCACGGACGCCGATCCCGGACGCGCAGGCGAGCTGCGCGAGGTCGAGCGGCTCACTGGCATTTTCCGCAAGATGGTCCCGCGCGGCGCGGAGTGCACGCGGCAGACGCTCGGCTTGCCCCGAGAATCTCCTGATGGCATCCGACAGGTCATGGCGCTGGCCATTGAGGAGATGATCGAGCAGCACCTCGCGCCAATCGGCCATTGCGACCGGTGAAAGCCTGCCGCGCGGTCCGAGACGCTCGGCGAGCCGCATCAGCTCGGCAAGGCTGGTCCGCAAGGCCCGCCCCGCCGGTGCGTCCAGATCGATCGCCGCATCAAACTCGACTGGGCCGGCCGCCCTGCCCGACAGCGACGCAGCGCGTTGCTCGACCATGCGACGGTCGAGCAGCAGGATCGCCTGGGCACAGTCGCTCCACATCATCCGGGTCGGAATGGTCGGCGACAGCAGCGACGCCGTCCGGCCCGGCGCGGCATCGATTTCGCTGACGCCGGCACGAATGCGGGCGGTGCCGGTGAGCGGGACCTGCACCAGGAAGAAGCGCTCGAGGCAGCCGGGATCGATGCTCACCGACCCGCCATAGGCGACATAGTTGATGGAGAAGCCGTCGAACGCCGCGCAATTGTGCCGGGCGGAGAAGCCGGGCCCGCGCGGCCGTACCGGCTCGAGATCATGGGGGCAGAAGATGCGTCCGATCTGCTCCGCCGCTTCGTCGACATCGTCCGTGGTGACGCGGGCGAAGTCCGCAAGCCGTTCGGCTTCGGACCGCCACGTGCTCATTTCCAGCTCGGCTGCGGACATCGTCGACCACGCTTCGGGTCACGGAGTTGCTTTAAGCCTATAATAGTTCCCGGGACGCGAAAAGAGCCGCGTCGCAAAATCGTCGTGCTGCATGGCAACAGCCGCATCCGGATTCGTTTAGCGGATAGACAGCGACCGTCGACGGGCCGAAGCTCCATCCTCGCCGGAATCCATGAGGAGCGAGCCATGACTGCACTCGAAAAGGGCATTACCACAAACGGCACAGGCTATGGCGGCAAGAGCTGGAACATCCTTGGCCAGGTCTATTTCCCCAAGGCCGTCACCGATTCCACCTTCGCGTTCGAGACCAACAGCGAGCCCGGCCAGTTCGTGCCCGTGCACATCCATCCGACCCAGGAGGAGTTCATCCTGGTGCAGGAAGGCACGCTCGATCTCAAGCTCGATGGCCAATGGGTCAAGGCCCATGCCGGGGATCTCGTGCGCATGCCGCGCGGCATCCCGCACGGCTATTTCAACAAGTCCGACAAGCCGTGCCGCGCGCTGTTCTGGGTCTCGCCGATGCAGAAGCTGGAGGCGCTGTTCAACCAGCTCCACAATCTGACGGACCCGGCCGAAGTCGTGCGCATCTCAGCACTGCACGAGGTCGACTTCCTGCCGCCCGAGGCCAACGACTAAGCCTTCTCGTCCAGCTTCATCTGCTTGCGGGTCCGCCGGTCGCGCATCGCGGCCGAGCGTGGTCGCTTGCGCCCGAAACACATTGATTGCGAGGAATCCCATGGTCAGCCCCAAGCATGTCTGCGTGATCGGCGCCGGCGTCTCCGGCCTCGCCGCCGCAAAGGCGTTTTCCAGCCACGGCCACCGCGTCACCATCGTCGAGCGCAGTGTCGATCTCGGCGGCGTCTGGGAGCCGGCGCGCTCCTATCCTGACGTGCAGACCCAGAGCCCGAAGGAGCTCTACCGCTACACCGACCGCGCCATGCCGGACACCTATCCGGAATGGCCGACCGGGCCGCAGGTCCATGCCTATCTCGCCGATTATGCGAAGAGCTTCGGCCTCGACCGCATGCTGCGCCTCAACACCGCCGTCGCGGGCATGGCGCGGCGCGCCGACGGCAAACCGGGCTGGACGCTGGCGTTGTCGAACAAGGACGGCACGACGAACGAAGATGTCGATTTTGTCGCGATCTGCACCGGGCAGTTCAACGAGCCGCGCGAGCTGCATTGCCCGGGCGAGGACGGCTTTCTGGCGCAGGGCGGCCAGATTCTGCATTCCTCGACATACAGCGATCCGGCGCTAGCAAAAGGGCGGCGCGTCGTCGTGCTCGGCGGCTCGAAGTCCGCGACCGACATCGCCGTGAACGCGGTGAAATCAGGCGCGCGCGAAGTCACCATCGTGATGCGCGAGCCGGTGTGGCGCATTCCCTATTTCATCGGCGGGCTCGTGAACTTCAAGCGCATCCTCTACATCCGCGCGCAGGAGGAGATGTTTCCGGGCTGGGGCGCGAGCTCCATGGCGCGGCTCGCGCACCGCATCGCCGCGCCGCTGATCTGGGCGAACTGGCGCGGACTGGAGAGCCTGTTGAAGGCGCAGCTCAAGCTGAACCGCTGCAAGATGGTGCCGAAGGAGCGGATCGAGGACGGCGTCAACTGCTCGGTGCCGATCGCAACGCCGGACTTCTACCCGATGGTCGCCGACGGCCGCATCAAGGCAGTGTTCGGCAGCTTCGATCACTATGAAGGCGACAGCATCGTGATGAGCGGCGGCGAGCGCGTCGCGGCCGACGTCGCCGTGCTCGCGATCGGCTACAAGCTCGGCGTGCCGTTCCTGCCCGAGGCCTATCGGCAGAAACTTGTCGATGCGGACGGGCAGTACCGGCTCTACCGCCTGATCGCCAACCCTGATCTGCCAGAGATCGGCTTCGTCGGCTTCAACTCGTCGTTCTGCACCGTGCTATGTGCCGATCTCGCGGCGAACTGGCTGGTGCGCTATGCCGACGGCCAGCTCGCGAACCAGCCGACGGCGCAAGCGATGCGCGACAATGTCGAGATGATGCTGCACTTCAAGCGCGTCGAACGGCCCGCTGCCGGCGTCTATGGCGGCCTCTGCGTCGCACCCTATCACTATCGCCACTTCGACGAGCTCATGGCCGATATCGGCGCCAAGAACCAGAAGCGCGGCGGGCTCGCCGGACACTTCCAGCCGCCGGATGCGGATGCCTATGCGAAATTCCTGGCCTCGGCGCCGGAGTACCGGGCCACAGCGTAAGGTCGGAGAACGCGGGCTGAGCGTGATTTGCAACTCGCCAGTCCGCGCGTTTGATGTTTACGATCCCGTGACCGACGAATCTCCGGCACATGGGAACCCGCCATGGGACGACGATGTCACGCCGCCACGGCCCTGGCGGTGCTTGGGCTGATCCTCACGACGTTCACAGTCAGCCAGGCACAAACGCTTAACGCAAAGCAATCGGAGGCGCTCGCCACCTACGATCGCGCGCTCGGCGATTTCAAATCCATCCTTGCCGAGCGGCGCCGACAGATCGAGGCGAAGGAGCCGCTGCCGAACCTGCCGGGACAGGCGCTCTATCTGGCGCGCGTCGCTGTCATCAGTGCTTACAAGGATCTCACCGACGCGATGCCGTCGCGGATCGGCAAGCCCAACAAGTTCGAGATACCACCGGCCTATTTCGACGCCGACATCGAGCCACTGATCGACGAATATTCAAAGCTGTTCGACGTCATGGAGGCGCCGCCCGCCGGCGCGCAGAACTCGGCGACGCCGTTCAAGGACGTCGTCGATCTCGCCGTCGCGATCGCGCGCGCCAAGGGGCTTCCACCGGCTCACGCCGAGGCTGCGGGCCGGATCAGCCTCGGGCTGTTCTTCGCCGAGACCAACGGCAAGCAGAATGTCCGCAACGGGCGCTCGAACACCTATATGGGCAGCTTCCAGACCGGCCCGTCCGAGGACCGCAACGGCCGCCGGAAATGGGAGGCCATCAAGGGAGACATCGCGGCGGCCAACCCCGAGCTGAACGCGCGCGACGACAGGGAAGAGGCACGCGCCCGCGGCACGGACTATCGCTTCAACCACTGGACCAACGTGCGCGACGGCCTGATGAACGCGCATTCGGAGGTCTTCCGGGAGATTCCAGGAATCGTGAAGATACTGCCCGACCCGATCGACCAGATGAAGCTGTTCGAACTGATCCAGATCGTCCCGACCCCGACGCGGTCCGCGCTCAAGTCCGGCGATGTCCTTAACTACAGGGTGTCCAGTCCAACGATCATGAAGCATTTGCGCAACAACAGCATCTTCGCGTCCGGACAAGCCGACCGGGCGCGGACCTCGGCCAGCTTCCGCGAGATTCTCGGCGCGATGTGGCTGTTCAACCGGAAGTTCGAGCGCGCGATGGCGAAATACACGGAGATCGAGGGGCGCTGAGGATATGCAGAAGGGCGACGGTCCTCCGAGGGACCGACACAATTCTAGATAGTGTGAGCTAGTTCATATCAACGCCCCCATACTGGGCGTAGTTTCGCAAGGAGATGTCTCGCTTCCCGGCGCCAAAGCGTTGCGGGTTTCCGGACGTCAAGCCGAGCGAACATCTGTCAATCCATAGGAGGACAGGCCATGAAGTTCGCAGCACTATTTTTTGTCTTCACTCTCGCCGCACTCACGACGACTGTTCCCACAGATTCGGCCAACGCATGCGCGCGCCCCTGCGGACACTATTGTTGCGGATAATCGGCGGAGAATTCCAATGCGCCCATTGGTCAAGTGGGGAGCATTAGTCGCGATCGTGAGCATCGCACCACTGGCATCCGTGGCCGCGATACATCTACGCACGCCCCCAAATAAACTCAACGAAGCAATCACCGCTATCGGCTTTCACCCGATAACGCCACCGGTCCTCCTGCGCGCTCCAGGGTCCATCTATCATGTCTCTCCGAACGGCCAGGATTACGACATGCTGTGCGAAGTCTCGCCGGATCGGCTGGTCGGGGTCACTCGTACTTCATCTTCAGCGACCCAGGTCACTTCGGAGCTACGAAAGACACAATATTCACTCGACTCAAAAGTCGTGCGTTCGATTCAGTCGCATACCGATGCAAAATTGGCAGAAGCTGTAAAGCTCGAGCTTGATGACGTTCAAGTGCTGGAAATCTCGCTTGAAGATCTATCAATCATCGCGGAGGAGCTGTTCCAACGCGAATCCTGCGATCGAGAAGTCAAACGGTATCTGGAAAACGGGGAATACGTTTGCCAGGGTCAACGGGTTCTCAAGGCATCGACGAAATACGTCGCGGCCTATGACAACTCAGCGGCAGGCTCCGTGGAACAAACGACAGACTTGATAAAGAACAATTTCGATCCGACTGTCAGCATACAGGGCGGTCAGAGCCTCTCCGGAGCGAACCTCTATTATGGAATGAGACTGGCACCGCGGTGCCTGTCCCTCAGGGATGCCAAAAGGCAGCCGCGGCCGCCGTCCTCGCTCTGGGACAGACTGGTCAATCACTTTCCTTCGCTTGAGTTCTTTTGAATACAGCCACGCGATCCGACGCGGCGGCGGCAAGAGTGTTCATGCAGGCGACGACTGACTTTTGCGCCGCATGCGCATCCCGAAATCATGCGTCGACACTTTGATTCGTCACTACTCTAATTCTCCGGCTTGTAGCCGTCCGTCAGCGTCTTCAGGAACGCGATGATGTCGGCTTCGTCCTGCTCCGTCATCGCCGGCTTGTCGCCGGGGTGGCGATCGAAGGGCGGATCGGTGACGTCGACATTGGCATGATATTTTTGCGGCAGGTCGTCGTATTTCCGCACCGCGCCGTCGGCGCCGCGCGGAAAAACCTTTTCCGGATTGGTGTCGCGAAAATTGTAGAAATCCAGGACCTGCTCGAGGGTGCTGAAGACGCCGTTGTGGAAGAAGGCGTGGCGCGTCGCCGTGTTGCGCAGCGTCGGCGTCAGGAACATGCCGCAATATTGCGTCTGCTCGGGAATGTCGGTGCGCTGCGGGCCGCAGACGCCGAGATCGAAATGGCTGGGATCGCGATTGCCGGCGAGCGCGGCATTGCGCGGCGCGCCGAGCGCCTCGTACTGGTGATCGGTGAACAGCGGCGGCAGGCCGTCGCGGGTCGGCGCCGAGGTGTGACAGCCGGCGCAATTGGCCTTGTCGGGGTCGTTGAACGCTTGCAGGCCGCGCAGCTCGCTCTCGGACAGTCGCGCCTTGCTCTCGAGCCAGTAGTCGTACTTGCTGGTGTAGGGATGGAAGCTCGGCTCCTCCACCTGGTAGCGCGCCACCGCGAACATCGCCTCCGCGATCAGGAGCCGCTGATTTCTGAGCACGCCGGCGCCGAACAGCTCGACGAAGCGATTGGCGTAAGGCGCATTGCGCAGCTTGTCCGCGACGATCTCGGCACTGCCGCCGTCCATCTCGTTGGGGTCGAGCAGCGGGAACAGCGCCTGGTCCTGGAGCGTGTCGGCGCGGCCATCCCAGAACAGGCCGCCTTGCGGCACGATGTTCGCCGAGGCGCCGCTGCCGCCGGCCGTCTTCGTCGTGCGCGCGGCCTGCTGGCCGATCGCAGCCATCTGCGCGAGGTCGATGATATTGTCGTCGTCGCCCTTGTCGGGGCCGATGCTGAAATTCGGATGGCGATCGAGATAGGTCAGCGACGGCACCGCGCGTGCGCCTTGCCGCGACAAGGCGGCGCCGCCGAGCATCACCGGTCCGTCGTTGGGCGGACCGTAGGCATGATCCGGGCTGTGGCAGGATGCGCAGGACAGCGCGCCGGACGACGACAGAGAGGCGTCGTAGAAGATCTCCTTGCCGAGCTGCGCCATCGCGGACAATGGCGCGACGGGCGGGCGCATGAGGCGAACCGGATTCGGGTTCGCGCCGAGCTGGCTCGTCTCCGCAAGTCCTTGCGTCCCGGCCGCAAAGACGGCGCCGGCCAGACAAAGCAGGCCGGCGCCGAGAAGCCACATGGTGCGGCTGTTCATCAATCGTCCCGTTGGACTAGTGGTGGTGATGCTCGTCCGACGGGCTGGTGATCACCGTGCCGGAGGTCGGATCGAGGAACAGCGCGTCGGTCCGGTAGTCATGGCTGTGATCCTGATCGAAGTCGAACAGGTCCATGATCGAGCCGGAGTTGGCATCGAACGAGCCGCCACCGATACGCTGGCCGCGCAGCCAGTTGTCCTCGATGAACCGCACCACGGACGCCTGCGAGATGTAGGTGCTGCTCACGTGGTTGGTCCTGGCGTAGGGCGAGACCACGATGAAGGGAATGCGCGTGCCGGGACCGCAGCGGCCGTTCACCGGCTTGCCGACGAGACCTTTCGGCGCAGGCTGCTTGTTGGGGCCGAGGCCGCACAGGCCCGGACCGTTGACCTGATCGGCGGTCGGATCGTAGGAGGCGGTCTTCGGTACAACGTACTGGTGGTCGTACCAGCCGTCGGAGTCGTCATAGGTGATGATGACCGCGGTTTCGCGCCACTCCGGCTGCTTCTGGAGGAAGTTGATCAGCTCGACATTGCCGGCCTGCTCGTCGAGCGGATCGGAGTTGCCGGCGTGACCGTCCTGGTAGGCCGACATCTTGATGTAGGAGACGGCCGGGAAATTGCCGGCCTTCACGGCGGCGTAGAAGTCCTCGAGGTCGTAGGCGTGGTTGGCCGGATCGACGGTCTTGCCGCCCTTCTCGTAGGTGTGGCCGATCGCATCGACCGAACTCGGCCGCGCATGGGTCGGGTTGGCGGTCGACTTGTAGTACTGGAACCAGGCGTGGTGCGGGCTGTAGTCCACGATCGTGCCGTTCACGTTGCTGGAGAACGTGGTGCGCGCGCAGCCGGTGGTGCCGTTGGCATTCTTGAGCGTCAGGTCAAAGCCGCCCATGAAGCTGCCCCAGCTGATGCGCTCGTCGTTGAGCAGGTCGCCGATGTTCTTGCCTGTCATCAGCACGGTGCTGCTCGTGCTCGAGCAGGAATCGTAGGCCGGGTCGGTGTCGCCGATCAGCGTCAGGCCGCCCTGGCCGTCGGCGATCGACGCCGAGGTGCCGACGATGTTCTGCGCGCCATTGGTCTGGCCGGAAATCACCGCGAGCGCGCCCTGCGTCGACGGACCGAAAGTGTCGGTCCAGGCATTGTCGCTCATGGCAAAGTGCTGGGCGTAATTCCAGAAGGCGGTGGTGGTGTTGCCGTCGAAATAGCCCATGACCTGACCGTTGGTGCCGAACGCGCCGGCGCCGCCGGCGGTGCCGCGGCCGGTGAATTTCGGAAACAGGTCTTCCTTGCCGTTGTCCACGGCCTGCTGCTCGGGCGTGTAGGAGTGGTTCTGCGAGCGCGTGTTGGCCTGGGTACGGTCGAGGCGGAACGGGTCCGTCGCGCCGGTGCCGTTGGCCGCGCTGTTGTTCGGATTGTTCACCAGCAAATGCGCGTTGGCGAGATTGTTGACCTTCGGCGTATGCGGCTTCGGCACGAAGGGGATCGAGCCCGACGGATTGGCCGCGTTCGGATAGGTCGCAAAGTAATGATCGAACGAGCGGTTCTCGTTGAAGATGATCACGAGATGCTTGATCGGCGTCTCGGTGTGGATGTCATGCGGATGACGGTGATGATCACGGTCGTGATCGTGATCGTTGTCGCGACCTTGATCATGCCCGTGATCCCGGTCACGGCCGAAATCGTCCGCGAGGACGGGAAGCGTGCAGGCGAGTGCCGTCGCGGCCGCGAAAAACGCGACCGTCGTCAGAAGTCTGGATTTCATTGTTATGCCCCGAAGGATTGAAGCCGACCTTCGGGACATTAGCGTCACGCAATGACAGAGCTGTGTCAGTTTGACGCACGAGACACTTTGCGTAGTGGCCGGGACGAGATTTTTCACACCAGCGACCAACGCGAACGCCGCCTCGGCGGCCGGGGTGCGTGAACCGCGGAGCCGTGAGCCAGCCGCAATAGCAGGCGAAGAACTTGGCAGGGATCGTCAGAGCCGCTTGGTGAAATGGTAGCGACGAATGCCGCCGCCCAGTGTCTTGTTGCTGGCGGCATCGGCGATCTCTTCGCGCAATTTCTCGTATCCCGCGTTTCGATACAGCGCCAGCGCATCCTGCTGGAGCTCGGACGTGCTCAGCTGCAATTCCCGCCGGTTGCGGCGGCGGCACTCCTCTTCCGCAAACGCCAGCATCTTGCGCGCGATGCCCCGGCGCCGCGCGCCGGGAGCAACATACATGCGACGCAACTCCATCGCGCGCTCGCCAAAGGCCTCCAGTCCAAACATGCCGACAATTTCGCCGCCATCGACGGCGACCCAGAAACCGCCATTCCGGCTCGCATAGTAATCGGCGAGACGATCGATCTCCTCCGCGAGGGAGCGGGTGATGTATCCCTCAAACGCCTCCGCCAAATGGTCAGGCGCCAACAGACGATTGATCCGGATGAACAGCTCGCGCACAGCGGCTGTATCCGCCGGCAAGAAAGCACGGATCTGAATCTCGCTGGCCATGACGCCGCCTGCCGCTACTCCGTCCGGATCGGCGTATCCTTCAGGCCGTTGTTGTCATAGGCCTTGCGCAAGGTGCCGTTCGCAACAGCGTCCGTCATGAACTTTGTGACGAATGCCAATGACTGGCTGTGGCCGAGCCGGACGGCGACGGCGGTCACCGTCTTCTTGAACGTCTCGTCCAGCACCTTCGTGCCCGGAATCTTCTGCGCCATCTTGTTGAGCTGGTCGCGCGACAGCGCGAAGGCGTCGATCTCGCCGCTCTTGAGCAGGCCGAAGATCTCGTCATAGGTCTGATAGCCCGTGACCTTCGCGTTCTTCAGATGCGCGACGGCGCCGCGCATGGTGGTGGTGGCGTTGACCGCCGCGACCTTGATGCCCGCCTGGTCGAGCGTGGCGAAATTGGTGATGGTCGAGCCCGGCTTGACGATGTAGGTGGCATCCGCGACCTCGTAGATCGGGCCGAACATCATCTTGGTCTCGCGCTCGGGATCCTTGGGCAGCCAAGTGACGTCCCACGTCCCCTTGCCGGCTGCGTCGGTGATCTGCCCGGAATTCTGGTGCACGACATATTCGACGGGGACGCCGAGCTGGCCGGCCATCTCCTTGCCGAGGTCGACCGGCACGCCGGCATAGCCGGCTTCGGTCTTGGTCGACCAGAACGCGCCGCCCGCCGGGCTGATCGCGATCGCGACCCGCAGCTTGCCGGTCGGCGCGATCTCGTCCTTCAGGCCATCGGCTAGCGCGGGCATGGCGACTGCCGCTGCGAAAACGAGGCCGGCAAGGGCCGCCTGGAGGGACGTGGGCATGTCATGTTCTCCTCACCTTTTCTTCTCTGCTTCTCGACCGCTTCGTTTCCGTCACTCGGCCTTTGACACAATTCTGGTCGATCATGCACCCGGTGAAAAGCGGTTTGCCATGACAAACCTGTCAAAGGCCACTGCGCCATTTGCAGTGCAAGGCCGGTGACCGCCATGGCTATGGTGTTCCACGGCCGGGCATTTGTTGGTAGCCTGCCACACCGACAGACAATAATCGGGGGCCACCGAATGACCTGCGCGAATCCCGCTGATCTCGCACAACGGAACGGAGCGTGGAGACATGTCGGGCGGGCACTCGTCGCCACGGCGGCCGTGGTGGCGCTCGCCGGCTGCGAGGACAAGAACACGTTCGTGGCGCCGCCGCCGCCGAAGGTGGACGTCGCGGCGCCCGTGCAGCGCGCGGTGACGCGCTATGTCGAAGCCACCGGCACCACCGCGCCGGTCAAGAGCGTCGATCTGGTGGCGCGCGTGCAGGGCTTCCTGCAATCGATCGACTATCAGGACGGCAGCTTCGTCAAGCAGGGCACCCAGCTTTTCTTAATCGAGCCGGAGACCTACAAGCTCAAACTCGAGCAGGCGCAGGCGGCCGAGGTCGGCGCGCAGGCCACGCTCAAGCAGGCCGAAGCCGATTTCAAGCGGCAGGTCGAGCTTGTGCAGCGCCAGGCGGTCTCGCAGTCCACGCTCGACACCTCGACATCGACCCGCGACAACGCTCAGGCCAGTCTGCAGCAGGCCCAGGTCAATACCAGGCTTGCCGAGGTCAATTACGGCTACACCAAGGTGAGCGCGCCGTTCGACGGCATCGTCAGCGCGCACCTGGTCTCGATCGGCGAACTCGTCGGCGTCTCCTCCCCGACCCAGCTCGCAACCATCGTCGCGCTGGACCCGATCTGGGTGAACTTCACGGTCAATGAGCAGGACGTCCTGCGCATCCGCGCCGAAGCGATCCGCCGCGGGCTGACCGTGGCCGACCTCAAACAATTGCCGGTCCAGGTGGGCCTCCAGACCGAGACCGGCTATCCGCATGAAGGCCACCTCGACTACATCTCGCCGACCCTCAATACATCGACGGGCACGCTCGCGGTGCGCGGCGTCTTGCCCAACGACAAGCGGGCGCTGCTGCCCGGCTATTTCGTCCGGGTCCGGGTGCCCTTCGACCAGGACAAGAGCGCCCTCCTCGTGCCCGACACCGCGCTCGGCAGCGACCAGGGCGGCCGCTATCTCCTGGTGGTCAATAGCGACAACATTGTCGAGCAACGCAAGGTGCAGATCGGTCAGGTCGACAACGGCCTGCGCGTGATCGAAAGCGGCTTGAAGCCGGACGACCGCGTGGTGATAGCTGGGCTGCTGCGCGTGATCCCGGGTCAGAAGATCGATCCGCAACTGACGAAGATCGAGCAGCCGCAGGCGTCTGCCAAGTGAGGGGGCGCCAGCCATGATCTCGAAATTCTTCATCGAGCGGCCGGTCCTCTCGAACGTCATCGCGCTTCTGATGATCCTGATCGGCGGCGTCGCGCTGTTCAACCTCGCGGTCGCGCAATATCCCGACGTGGTGCCGCCGACGGTGCAGGTCACCACGCGCTATCCCGGCGCCAGCGCCAAGACCGTGATCGACACCGTCGCGCTGCCGATCGAGCAGCAGGTCAACGGCGTCGAGGACATGCTCTACATGCAGTCCTACAGCGGCTCCGACGGCACCTATACGCTGACCGTGACCTTCAAGATCGGCACCGACCTCAACTTCGCGCAGGTGCTGGTGCAGAACCGCGTCTCCAGCGCGCTGTCGCAGCTGCCGACCTCCGTGCAGAACCAGGGCGTCACCGTCCAGAAAAAATCGACCTCGATCCTGCTGTTCGTGACGCTGACCTCGCCGGACAAGACGTTCGACAGCCTTTATCTGAGCAACTACGCCACCATCAACATCCGCGACGAGCTTTCGCGCCTGCCCGGCGTCGGCAACGTCACGGTGTTCGGCGCCGGCCAGTATTCGATGCGGGTGTGGCTCGATCCGAACAAGCTCCAGGTCCGCGGACTGATGCCGTCGGACGTCGTCACGGCGATCCAGCAGCAGAGCCAGCAGGTCTCGGCCGGCCAGGTCGGCGCGCCGCCGACGCCGCCGGGCCAGGCGTTCCAGTACACGCTCAACGTCAACGGCCGCCTCGACGACACCACCCAGTTCGAGAACATCATCGTCAAATCAGGCACCAGCGGCGACGTCACGCGCGTGCGCGACGTCGGCTGGGTCGAATTGGGCGCGCAGACCTACAGCCAGATCTTCTCGCTGAACAATCAGCCGGCCACCGGCATCGGCGTGTTCCAGTCGCCGGGCGCCAACGCCCTCCAGGTCGAGCAGGCCGTCGAGAAGAAGATGGCGGAGCTCGCCAAACGATTCCCCGAAGGCATCAAATACGACACGCCGTTCGACACCACCAAATTCGTCGAGGCCTCGGTGCACGAGGTCTACATGACGCTGATCGAGGCCGGCCTGCTTGTGCTGGTCGTGATCCTGGTGTTCTTGCAGGACTGGCGCGCGATGCTGGTGCCGGCGACCACCGTGCCGGTGACGATCATCGGCGCCTTCGCGGCGATGGCGGCGCTCGGCTTTACCATCAACATGTCGACGCTGTTCGCGATCGTGCTCGCGATCGGCATCGTCGTCGACGACGCCATCGTCGTGGTCGAAGGCGCCGCGCACAACATCGAGCAGGGCATGAACGGCCACGACGCCGCGATCAGGGCAATGGACCAGCTGTTCGCGCCGATCGTCGGCATCACCCTGGTGCTGATCTCGGTGTTCCTGCCGGCCTCGTTCCTCGCCGGCCTCACCGGGCGCATCTATTCGCAATTCGCGCTGGTGATCGCGGCGACCGCGCTACTATCCGCCATCAACGCGGCCACGCTGAAGCCGACGCAATGCGCGCTCTGGCTGCGGCCGACGGTGCCGCCGGAGCAGCGCAATTTCTTCTACCGCGGCTTCAACGCCGTCTATAACCGTGTCGAGCGGGGCTACACGCGCCTCATCGGCGTGCTGTGCAGGAACAGCACGATCTCGGTCGCATTCGCACTGGTGCTGATCGGGATCGGCGGCTACGGCCTGTCGCGGGTGCCGACCGGCTTCCTGCCGATCGAGGACCAGGGCTATCTGATCGCGGCCGTGCAACTGCCCGACGGCGCTTCGCTGGAACGAACCCAGACGGTGCTCGACAGGTCCGCCGATATCATCAAGGGCACCCCTGGAGTCCAGCAGGTTATCACCATCGCCGGCATCTCCGCGCTCGACAACAGCGCCAGCCTTGCCAATGCCGGCGTCGCCTACATCATCCTGAAGGACTGGTCGGCGCGCAAAGGACCCGGCGAGGATCTGCGTTCGCTGGTCTACGGGCTGAACGACAAGCTCGCGACCATCATGGAGGCACGCACCCTGGTGTTGCCGCCGCCGCCGATCCAGGGCATCGGCAACGCGGCCGGCTTCTCGATGCAGGTCGAGCTGCGTGACGGCAACAGCGATTTTGCAAAGCTCCAGGCCATCACCGGCGCGATGGTCTCCAACGCCCAGAGCCAGAGCGCGTTGCAGCGCGTATCGTCTTCGTTCCGCTCGTCGGTGCCGCAGTTCAACGTCGAGATCGACCGCATCAAGACCCAGACGCTGCACGTCACCACCGATCAGGTGTTCGCGGCGCTGTCGACCTATCTCGGCTCGTCCTATGTCAATCAGTTCAACAAGTTCGGACGCGTGTTCCAGGTCTATACGCAAGCCGATCCGGCATTCCGCGTCACCGAGCGCGATATCGCCAACATGCAGGTACGCAACTCGAACGGCGACATGATCCCGATCGGCACCGTCGCCACGATCACGCCGGCCACCGGCCCGTCGCTGATCAGCCTCTACAACCTCTACCCTTCCTCGACCATCGTCGGCCTGCCGGCGCAGGGCTATTCGTCAGGACAGGCGCTGAAGCTGATGGAGGAGATCGCGGACAAGACGCTGCCGCCGGGCACGGGCTATGAGTGGACCGCGATGTCCTATCAGGAAAAGGCCGTCTCGAACCAGATCTACTGGGTGTTTGGCCTTGCCATGCTGCTGGTCTATCTCGTGCTCGCCGGCCAGTACGAGAGCTGGTACGCGCCGATATCGGTGATCCTCGCGGTGCCGCTGTCGCTGATCGGGCCCATGCTGGTCCTCAACGCCTTGAAGATCGACAACAACCTCTATTGCCAGATCGGCCTGATCCTGCTGATCGCGCTGTCGGCCAAGAACGCGATCCTGATCGTCGAGGTCGGACTCGAGCTGCACAACCGCGACGGCAAGCCGGTGCTGGAATCCGCGATCGAGGCGGCGCGCGCCCGCTTCCGGCCGATCCTGATGACGTCGTTCGCCTTCATCCTCGGCGTGGTGCCGCTGGTGATCGCGACCGGCGCCGGCGCCAGCGCCCGCAAGTCGATCGGCATCACCGTATTCTCGGGCATGCTGGCCTCGACCTGCCTTGCGGTGCTGTTCGTGCCGGCCTTCTTCATGGTGGTGCAGCGGTTCGAGAACTGGCGTACATCGAAGAAGCCGCCGAAGGCGCAACCGGTGGCCGAGGTGAAACCCTAGGCATTCTTCGCTGGCACCTGCCGCGCCTCGCCGCTCGACAGCAGCAGCACCGAGACTTTCGACTGCCTCAGCACGGCATCGGCGACGCCGCCGAATGAGAGATGGTCGCCCTGGATGCGATCGACGCCCATTACCACGAGATCGATATCGGTGGTGTCGATCTCGCGCAGGATCGCCGCCTCCGGCGCCCGGTTCACGCGCAGTGTCGTGGTGATGTCGACGTCGTAGCGGGCGGCGAGATCGCTGGTATCCTTCAGGATGCCCGTCTCCTGACTCAGGCCGCGCGAGGCGCCGCGTTGCGCGCCCTTGTCGCGCGTCGTCGCGACATAGATCACCCGGAGCGAGCCTGATCCGGCCTGCGCCAGTGCGACCGCGACCTCGGCGCCGCGCTTGGAGACGCCGCTGCCGGAGACCGGAACGAGGATGTTGAGCGCGTCGGGCATCGGCTGCTTCAGATGCTTGCCCTTGGCGGCGACGATCGCGAGCGGCCCCTCAAATTCGGCAACGATGTCCTCGATCCTGCGATCGAAACGGTCCTTGGTCGCAGCAACCTTGTCAACGCCGACGACGAGCAGGTCAAACCCCTTCCGCGCTTCCTCGGCGATCGTCGGGCCGAGCTCGGCGCGCTGCGCCCGAGTGACGACATCGACGCTGCCGGCATCGCCCTCGCCGCGGGCGGACACGGTTTCGGCGGCCTTCTTCACGACGGCTTCGTGGCTCTCCCCCTCGTCGCGGCCCTTCTCCTGCTCCTTCGGCTTGCCGATGTGCAGCACGGTAATCGGCAAGCCGCGGATGCCGGCGATCAGGCCGGCGACATGCGCGGCGAAGGTGGCGTTGACACTCTCGTCCACGGCCAGCAAGGGACGTTCGAGATTGGCGACGAAGCCGCGTTTCTCGAATTGTTCCCGCTCCAGCCGCTCCTTCTCCTCCTTGTTCATCGGCAGCCTTCCCAGCGCCGCGCGCAGCATCGGCGGCATCGCCATCGTGGTCACGATCGCCATGGTCACGATCATCGTGAACAGGTTCTGGCTGAGCACGCCGATGGACAGGCCGATGGTCGCGATGATCACCTCGGTCGAGCCGCGCGCGTTCATCCCGCTCGCGAGCGCAAGCGACTCCCGCGTGTTCAGGCCGCCCAGGGTGCCCCCGACAAAAGCGCCGCCGAACTTGCCGACGCTGGCGATCACGACCAGCAAGCCGGTGAGCATCAGCAGATTGGGATCACGAAGCACCGAGAGATCGGCGCTGAGGCCGGCGAGGCCGAAGAACACGGGCATGAAGAAGCTCGAGATCAGGCCGCGCAGGCGCTCGTCGATCTGCCTGGTCAGGATCGGGGATTCGCCGACCAGGATGCCGGCGACGAAGGCGCCGAGTACGGTGTGGACGCCGATCAGG
The DNA here is from genome assembly GCF_052588265.1 of Bradyrhizobium sp. Pa8. Taxonomy (NCBI): domain Bacteria; kingdom Pseudomonadati; phylum Pseudomonadota; class Alphaproteobacteria; order Hyphomicrobiales; family Nitrobacteraceae; genus Bradyrhizobium; species Bradyrhizobium sp. Pa8. Next base: position 7,572,064 of record NZ_CP176767.1, read on the forward strand.
TGCGTGATCAGCGCCATGACGCACATCAGCAGCAGAATGACCGTAATGACCGCCGCCGCGCTGACGAGATTGTCGTTGGCCCAGCGGATGAGCTGAAACACCAGCCGGCGGCCGATGGTGAAGCTGATGGCGAGGAAGGCCAGCGTGCCGAGCACGGCTTTCGCCACCGAGGCGATATCCAGCGTACCATGCGAGGCAAGGCTGAAGATCACCGCGATGATGATCCAGCCGATCGTGTCGTCGATGACGGCGGTGGCGACGATGATCTGGCCGACATTGCGACGCATGAAATTCATCTCGCGCACGACCACCGCGACGATCTTCACCGACGAGATCGACAGCGCCGTGCCCATGAACAGCGAGGCCACGAGGCGGGCTTGCGGATCGGGCAACAGCGCATCAGGCAGGAACTCGCCGAGCGCAAAACCGCAGGCGAAGGGCACGAGGATGCCGGCGATCGAGATCGCGATTGCGGCCTTGCCGACCTTCCGGACCAGTCTCCATCCCGGTCAGGAGCAACAGCAGCAGGATGCCAAACTGGGCGATGCCGTCGATCATCGCCTTCTGCTCGGGTGTCTTCGGAAAGATCGCGTGCTGCGCCTCCGGCCAGATCCAGCCGAACAGCGACGGTCCCAGCAGGATGCCTGCAAGCAGCTCGCCGATCACCGAGGGCTGGCCGATCCGCTGCATGATCTCGCCGAGGCCCCGGCCGACGGCGATCAGCAGCACGATCTGCGCCACCAGAAGGAATTCCGAGGGACCGGCCGGTTTGCCGCCCTCCGCGAGGGCCGCAATGGTGGTGAGGACAAGCGCCGCGGGGACAAGGCCGACCGGTCGGAGCAGGCTCCACTGCATGCAGGTCTCTTTCCCCCTTCGCTCACCCCGATGTCGGGGCTACGGGGATAGAACCCGCGGGACGTGGAGCGGGTTCCCATCGCTTGCGGCGGGGTTTGAGGGGTCAAAAACAGAAAGTGCGAAAACAACCCCATGCACAGTAGAGATGCCGTTGAAAAAGCTTAAGAAAACTTCGAACTTTCCGAATCGACTTGCTCCGTCGGGCAAAACACTGGCAGAATGGCATCGTCGGCAGTCGTCAGGCGAGGCGCCCGTCCATCCCCCGTCATTGCGAGCGCAGCGAAGCAATCCAGAGTCCCTCCGCGGAAAGATTCTGGATTGCTTCGCTGCGCTCGCAATGACGGGGAGTGAGTGTTGGCCTTACAGCGCACACTCGTGCCCCGGACGCAGCGCAGCGCCCCATCGGCGGTGCGCTGCAGAGCCGGGGCCCATGCAGCACGGGAATTCGCGGCCGCTGGATCCCGGCTCTGCGCAGCAACGCTACGCGTTGCAGCGCGTTCGGCACACGAGACCGTTGCCTCACGCGGCCTGCGGCGTCCTGATCTCGCGCGGCAGGATGATCGCGGCGGCGATCGCGAGCAGGCAGAGCGCGGCGAAGGCGTGCAGCATGGTGACGAAGCCGCCCTGCTCGTAGAGCCAGGCGACCAGGCCGACGGAGGCGCCCGCGGCGGTGAAGCCGATGAAATAGCGCACCGCATAGGCGCGCGAGCGCCATTCCTCGCTGGTGTATTTGCCGACCATGGCATCGTTCACCGTGACCTGCCCGAACGCGCCCATGACGATGCCGATCGAGACCAGGATCAACGGCAGATTGGACAGGCTCGCGGCGAGATAAAGGAACGGCGCCAGCATGAAGGACAGCGGCAGCGCCACCGTCTTCAGCGAATAGCGGTCGAGCAGCCGGCCGATCGTGTACTGCGTCATCGCGCCGAACACGTAGACGCAGGCGGCGATGACACCGAGCAGCGCCGGGCTCTTGGTGAGATCCGCAAGCCGCTCCGCGAACAGCTTTGGCAGCGCGACGGTGACGGCGTTGAAGGTCGTGGAGATCGCGATCACGACGATCAGCAGCGACAGGATCACGCGCCACATGTCTTTCTTCGCCACGCGCGCCTGCGCAGCCGCCTGCTTCGAGCCCTTGCGGTCCTCGTGCACGACCATCATCGCAAAGGCGATGCCGATCATGATGGTGACGACACCGGGCACGATGAAGGCAAAACGCCAGCCGAGATACTGGCCGATCACGCCGGTGACCAGCGCGGACGACGCAACGCCGAGATTGCCCCAGACGCCGTTGATCCCCATCTCGCGGCCGAGCCGGTCGGCATAGGACACGATCATCGCGGTGCCGACGGGGTGATAGATCGAGGCAAAAATGCCGATCGCGAACAGCGCCGCGCCGAGCTGTGCCGGGGTCTGCACGAAGCCGACCGAGATCATGGAAGCACCGATGCCGACGAAGAAGATCAGCATCATGTGGCGGCGGCTCCAGCGGTCGCCGAGCCAGCCGGTGAGCAGCGAGCCCGCGCCGAAGGCGACGAAACCCGGCGTCGCATAGGGCAGAAGTTCCGAATAGGCCATGCCGAGCGCCGGCCCCATGATGATCACGGCGGCGGCGAAAATCAGCATCGCATAATGGTCGATGAAATGGCCTGCGTTGACGAAACTGATCACCCGGCTGGGGCTGTTCATTCCGAATCCTCTCCTGCTCCGAAATGAGTTATATGTCCTGGGCATGACGGGATGCTGCCAATGACTGTCGTCGAAACGCCAATTCTCAGGGAGGTCCGGAGCAACCATCGCTCGCCCGCGGGTGTGCACCTCGTCGCCCGCGACTATCCCAAGGGCATGCGGATCGATCTGCACATGCACCGCGAGGCGCAGCTGATCTATGCCGCCAAGGGCACGATGCAGGTGACGACGCCCGGGGGACGCTGGCTGGTGCCGCCGGACCGCGCCGTCTGGGTGCCGGCCGGGCTTGAGCACGCCATCGACCTGCTCGCCGACATCGAGATGCGCACGCTGTATTTCGACCTGCCCTGGCTCAAGCGCGAGCAACGCTATGAGGGGCTCACCAAGGAATTCGTGGTGCGGGTATCGCCGCTGCTGAACCAGGCGATCCTGGCGCTGTTCGACGCCCGCAACACCGAGGAGCGGACCGAGCTGCTGGTCCGCCTGGTGATGCTGGAATTGCACCAGGCCGAGGATTCCGCGACCTTCGTGCCGCTGCCGCATGAGCCGCGCTGCCGGCGTGCCGCGATGATCGTGCTCGACGATCCCACCGGCCTGCACGACATCGACACGCTGGCGCGCGAGGTCGGAACCTCCGCGCGTACGCTGTCGCGGCTGTTTTCGACCGAGACGCAATTGAGCTTCAAGAGCTGGTGCCAGCGCGCAAGGGTTGCGGCAGCGATCCAGCGGCTGTCGACCGACGCCAATGTGTCGGTGAAGCAGCTCGCCACCCAGCTCGGCTATGCCAGCGTGCCGGCGTTTTCGGCAGCATTCCGTCAGGTGACGGGGCGGACGCCGACGGAGTTCGCGGGGAAGTAGGGTTGCTGCTCCTCCTCGGTGTCGCCGCCGCCTCACACTCGGTGTCATCGCCCGGCCCTTGACCGGGCGATCCAGTACTCCGAGGCCGCGAGGCTAGAACCGAGACGCCGCGGCGTACTGGATGCCCCGGTCAAGCCGGGGCATGACAGCGGTTGTGGAGCGCAACGGCCTTCGCGGGACATGACAGCTTTCCTGGTGGCGCTTGGCACCACGAAAGATACAAAATTCCCCTGCTTGATTGTGATCGGCTTCCGCCTAAATCCCGTGTAAGCTTCCGCAGCGCACAAACCGGAATCGAAAAGACCAGATGGCCAACGCCTTCTTCTCAGACCTGCTCGCCACCATCTCCGATCGCGGCCGCACGCTGTTGCGCCGCGGGGATTCCGCCGACACCAAGCACGATGCCGAAGGCCTGATCGAGCTCTGCGGTGCGCTGCTGTCCGGTCGTGGCGAAGCTTCGGGCACTGCCATGGCGCGTGAGGTGCTCGACATCTACCAGGAGTTGGATGCGGCAGGACGCCGCGCCTTCTTCGAAGCCCTGGTGCGCGATTTCGGCCCCGATCGCGAACGCCTGTCCAAGGCGATCGAAAAATGGCGCGCCAGGCCCAGTGACGAAGACGCAAGCTCGCTGCACTTCGCCTCCGAGCCGCGCCGGCAGGAGTTGATCCGCCGTCTCAACCGCGCGCCGGGCGGCACCGGCGATCTCGTCAACATGCGCGCCGATCTGCTCGGCATGATGAACGGTCACACCGATCTCGCCGCGCTCGATCGCGATGTCTCGCATCTTCTCTCGTCGTGGTTCAACAGGGGGTTTCTCGTGCTGCGCCGGATTGACTGGTCGACCCCGGCCAACATCCTCGAAAAAATCATCCGTTACGAAGCCGTGCACGAGATCAGCGACTGGGACGACCTGCGCCGCCGCATCGATCCGGTCGATCGGCGCTGCTACGCATTCTTCCATCCGGCCATGGTCGACGAACCCTTGATCTTCGTCGAGGTCGCGCTGACCGAGACGATCCCCGGTGCGATCGCGCCGCTGCTGGCGGTGGACCGCCAGCATCTGCCGATCGAGCGCGCGCGCACCGCAGTGTTCTATTCGATCTCCAACACCCAGCGCGGCCTTGGCGGCATCTCCTTCGGCAGCTTCCTGATCAAGCAGGTGGTGGAAGAGCTGCGCCGCGAGACGCCAAAACTCGACACCTTCGTGACGTTGTCGCCGGTGCCTGGCTTCATGCAGTGGGTGAAGCAGGACAAGGACCTGCCGCTCTCGGACGAGGACCGCGAGATCCTGAAGCGCCTCGACGATCCCAAATGGTTCGAGAACCCCGAGACGACCACGCTGCTCCGCACCGTGATCGAGCCGCTCGCGGCCTATTACTTCCTGAAGGCGCGCACGCCGAAGGGCAAGCTGATCGATTCCGTCGCCCGCTTCCACCTCGGCAACGGCGCACGGCTCGAGCGCATCAACTGGCTCGGCGACCTCTCGCCGAAAGGCGCGCGCGAGTCCGCCGGCGTGATGGTCAACTACCTCTACCGCCTCGACGACATCGAGAAGAACCACGAAGCCTACGCCAATGACGGCGAGGTCGTCGCGTCCAGCGCGGTGAAGAAGCTGCTGAAGGGCGAGGGGCGAAGGCTGCTGGATATGCGGTTGTCGTAGGGGCGGCCGCTCGTGCGGCCTCGTCATTGCGAGCGAAGCGAAGCAATCCAGACTGTCTCCGCGGAAAGTTTCTGGATTGCTTCGCTGCGCTCGCAATGACGGAGGTGTGGCCGCGTCAGAGTGAGCTACTCCGCCAGCGCCTTCATTTCCTTGTAGAGGTCCGACTTGCCTTCGAAGCCGATGCCCGGCAGGTCGGGCATGGTGATGTGGCCGTTCTCGACGCGCACACCATCCGGGAAGCCGCCGTAGGGCTGGAACAGGTCGGGATAGCTCTCGTTGCCGCCGAGGCCGAGGCCGGCGGCGATGTTGAGGGACATCTGGTGGCCGCCGTGCGGGATGCAGCGGCTCGGCGACCAGCCGTAGGTTTTCAGGACCTCCAGCGTGCGCTGGTATTCGCAGAGGCCGTAGGACAGCGCGCAGTCGAATTGCAGCCAGTCGCGATCCGGACGCATGCCGCCGTAGCGGATGAGATTGCGCGCGTCCTGGTGGCTGAACAGGTTTTCGCCCGTGGCCATCGGGCCGGGATAGAATTCGGCGAGCGCGGCCTGCAGCGCATAGTCGAGAGGATCCCCGACCTCCTCGTACCAGAACAGCGGATAGTCCCGCAGCATTTTTGCGTAGGCGATGCCGGTCTCGAGATCGAAGCGGCCATTGGCATCGACCGCGAGCTGCGCATCCTTGCCGATCTCCTTCAGCACCGCCTCGATTCGGGTACGGTCGTCTTCGATCGACGCGCCGCCGATCTTCATCTTCACGACGTTGTAGCCGCGATCGAGATAGCCGCGCATCTCGCCGCGCAGCATCGAGAGATCCTTGCCGGGATAATAATAGCCGCCGGCGGCGTAGACGAAGACGCGCGGATTGGCGGTCACGCCGTGCCGTTCGGCGAGCAGGCGGAACAGCGGCTTGCCTGCGATCTTCGCCACCGCGTCCCACACCGCCATGTCGATGGTGCCGACCGCGACCGAGCGCTCGCCATGGCCGCCCGGCTTCTCGTTGGTCATCATCGTGGCCCAGACCTTGTCGGGGTCGAGATTGTCACCGGCCGCATTCAGCAGCGACTTCGGATCAGCCTCCAGGATGCGCGAGGCAAAGCGCTCGCGGATCAGGCCGCCCTGCCCGTAGCGGCCGTTGGAGTTGAAGCCGTAACCGACGACGCGCTTGCCGTCGCGGACGACGTCAGTGACGACGGCAACGAGGCTCGTCGTCATCTTGGTAAAGTCGATATAGGCGTTGCGGATCGGCGAAGAGATCGGCTTCGTGATCTCGCGGACGTCAACGATGCGGACGGACATGGGGTTCAGCCTTCGGTGGTTATTTTCGTCATTGCGAGGAGCGAAGCGACGAAGCAATCCAGACTGTCACTGTGGAAAGATTCTGGATTGCTTCGCTTCCGCCGTCGCTCTTCGAGCTATGGCGGACAAGTCGCTCGCAATGACGAGGAGAGAGCGCGGCGCGCTTACTTCTTGTCTCGAAAGTACGGCTCGACCGGACCATGCACCTTGATGGTCAGCGGATTGCCGTAGCGGTCCTTGGCGTTGCCGGCGGCGACGCGGACCCAGCCTTCGCTGATGCAGTACTCCTCGACATTGGTCTTCTCGACACCCTTGAAGCGGATGCCGACGTCGCGCGAAAGAATATCCGCGTTGTAATAGGGGCTGTTCGGGTCGACCGACAGGCGGTCCGGAAATTCGTCGCTCATGATTGTCTCGCTCATAACAGGATCTCGATTTGCTGCCGCAATCCTTCGGGCCGTGCGGTCGGCGCGTAGCGTGCGGTCACCTTGCCGGCACGGTCCACGAGGAATTTGGTGAAATTCCATTTGATGGAGGCGCCCAGCAGGCCGGATTGCTGGCGTTTCAGGTACTCATACAGAGGGTGCGCGTGGGCGCCGTTGACGTCGATCTTCTCGAACAGGGGAAAGGTGACGTCGTAGTTGGTCGAGCAGAATGCCTGGATCTCGCTCGCCTGCCCAGGCTCCTGCGCGCCGAACTGGTTGCAGGGAAAGCCGAGCACCGAGAAGCCGCGCGGCGAGAGGTCGCGATAGAGATCCTCGAGCCCGCGATATTGCGGCGTGAAGCCGCATTTGCTCGCGGTGTTGACGATCAGCAGCACCTGCCCTTCGAAACGGCGCATGGGCACCTCCTCGCCGAGAAGCGAGTTGGCCTTGAAGTCGTAGATCACAGACATCGCTAACCCACTGGATCGATCGGCGACGGCGGCACGCCGCCCGCCTCGATCGCTTCGCCTGCGAGCAGACACAGATCCTCACGATAGCGGCCGGACACGATGTGCACGCCGACAGGCGCCTTGCCGACCAGACCGGTAGAGACGACGAGGCCCGGCAGTCCCATGAACGGGGTTGCGATTTGCGGCATCTGCGCCTCCCAGACGCGCTCGAAGGATTCGTTGTCCTTGCGGTCGAGATGATCGGGGAACGGCAGCTCGCCGGACACCGGCGTGAGCACCACGGCATATTTTTCGAAGAACAGCATCCAGTCGCGGGTCAGCGTGGCGCGTCGCGTGAGCGCCTTGGCGTAGTCCGCCTGGTCCATCGGCGTGACCTTGGCGCGATTGCCACGCAGGCAGGCCAGCGCACCGGGATCGCCTTCGCGCTCAGCCATCTCCAGCTGCGCCTCATAGCCGTCGCCGAGCCAGAGTTTTCTCTGCCACTCGACCGCCTCACGCATCGGCGGCGTGTTCTCGATGGCCTCGACAGTCCAGCCGGCACGCTCCAGCCGCTTGCCGGCGTCAGTCACGGCGGCCTTCACCTCCGGTGTGGTCGCAAGGCCGTCCGGATTGAGGCAGATTGCGGCGCGCTTCGGCCGCGCGGGGCCTTGCAGTGGGACCGGCACGAACCAGGGATCGCGGATGTCGCGGGCCGACATGGCTTCGAGCGAGATCCTGAGATCGTTGACCGTGCGCGCCAGCGGGCCCGACACGGCCATGATCTGCGGCCCGATCGGACGCTCCGGCAGCGCCGGGTTGAAGGCGGGGATACGGCCCAAGGTCGGGCGCAGCCCGTGCACGCCGCAGGCATAGGCGGGATAGCGGATCGAGCCGGCGATGTCGGTGCCGTGGGCGATATGGCCGATGCCGGCCGCGACCGCCGAGCCGGCGCCGCCGGACGAGCCGCCCGGCGTCAGCGAGGCGTCGCGGGGATTCTTGGTGTCGCCATGGACCAGATTGGTGGTGAACCAGCGATAGGAAAAGGCCGGGCAATTGGTGCGGCCAAGGAGAATGGCGCCGGATTTGCGGAAATTGGCGACCACCGGATTGTCCTCGCGCGCGATCAGGTCGCGCTGGAGTTTCAGGCCGTTGGTGGTGGCAAAGCCTTCCTGGTCGACATTGGCCTTGATGGTGACGGGCACGCCGGCGAGCACACCGGGATCTTCTCCCCGGGCGATGGCGGCATCGACGGCGTCAGCCTGCTTGAGCACGTCCTCCGGCCGGTGGTCGATCACCGCGTTGAGCTGGGGATTGACGGCGTCCAGGCGGGCCAAACCGGCCTTGGCCGCCTCCCTGGCGGAGACCTTTTTGGATTTGACGAGGGTAGCGAGGTCGGCGGCCGACAGGCGCCAGAGATCTTGCATGGCTTGCTCCGTTTAACCGGCGTCTTTTAGCGCCGGGAACGCGGCAAAGCCATGCGGATTTCGCGGGGAGGAAGAGCGGGTTTGGCGTCGGGGTGGCGTCTCATTCTCCGTCATTGCGAGCGCAGCGAAGCAATCCAGAATCCCTCCGCGGAGACAGTCTGGATGGCTTCGTCGCAAGGGCTCCTCGCAATGACGGGGAGAGAGCTGGGGCCTCAATGCCTGGTCGCGGACTCGTCCGGCATGTCCAGCAGGGCCTCGGTGAAGGGGAATTCGAGCACGATCTCCCCGTCGTCGTCGGTCACCTCGATGACGGCCTCCATGAGTGCCGGCTGGGCGCCCTCCGACTTCACCACCTCCAGGATCATCTGGCGGGCGACCTCCCAGGCGCGATCGGGGTTACGCAGGTCCTCTCCGTCGGGATCCACGATCAATTCGTCGCCGATGCGGGTGTTGAAGAAGTATCTGGGCATCACGAGGGTCCAAATTGGGAGGCCTGTACCGGATTGAAAGCTGCACTGCACTCACAACTGCTTTATCAGGACAGGGTTCGCGACCGAATGCGCCATGCGCAAGGCAGCATCACGGGAAGTGATGTTCCACCATCATTTGTCGCGGCGCAACATGACTTTCTCGGGAAGATTTCACTAGCGAACTTTTCCGCTCGCATTACTTTAACCGTTGGGCGGATACGTCCGAATTCGTGAAAATGGAGAGCCAAAATGGCTTGGAAAGCCCCAAAGATCGTCGAAGTGCCCTGTGGCATGGAAATCAACATGTATGTGAGCGCCACCCGCAAGTAAGCGGTTGGTGGTTTCTGCGCAGGTGGATCTTTCGGTCACGATCGGTTTCCGGAAGACATGAGCTTTGTCGGCAGCCGTGTCGGCCTGAGATCCACCTCGCGACGTTCCCTCCAGGAGACGTATTATGCTTCGCGTCGTCGTCCTGGGCGCCGGGGCCGGCGGCGGGGTCCCGCAATGGAATTGCGGGTGCGAGGGCTGCCGGGCGGCCCGTGAAAATGGCCATGAGCTTCAGAGAACCCAGGCCTCGGTCGCGTTCAGTGGCGACGGCGAGCACTGGTTCCTGATCAACGCCTCCCCCGATCTTCGCCAGCAATTGAACGCCACGCCGCGGCTGCATCCCAAGGCCGGCGCGCTGCGCCACACGCCTGTTGCAGGCGTGATCCTGACCAACAGCGAAGTCGATGCCGTGGCGGGTCTGCTGTCGATGCGCGAGGGCTCGCCCTTCACGGTCTATGCACATCAGAAGGTGCTGGCGATCCTGAAGAGCAACAGCATCTTCAACGTCCTGAACGAGAAGAACGTACAGCGCCAGCCGATTTCCCTCCACGAGCCGTTCGAGCCGCGGCTGCCTGATGGCGCGCGCTCAGGGATAGAGGTGCTGCCCTTCGCGGTATCCGGCAAGTCGGCGTGGTATCTGGAAGGCAAGGCGCATCCGGGCGGCGAGACCGGCGACGGCGATACGCTGGGTCTGAAGATCACGGACAAATCAACCGGCAAGTGCTTCTACTTCATCGCCGCCTGCGCCGAGGTGACCGACGCGCTCAAGGCCGAGATCGACGGCGCCGCGCTGGTGTTCTTCGACGGCACCGTCTGGCAGGATGACGAGATGATCAGGGCCGGGCTCGGCCAGAAGACCGGCAAGAGCATGGGCCATGTCGCGATGTCCGGTCACGATGGCGCGATCGCGCGCCTCGCCGACCTCACTCTCGACAGGAAGATGTTTCTGCATATCAATAACTCGAATCCGGCGCTGCTGCCTGATACGCCGGAGCGTAAAGCGCTCGAGGCCGCGGGCTGGCAGATACCCGCCGACGGAACGGAGATCGTGCTGTGAATGCCGCGTCACTGACTGGAATGACCGCACTCTCGATCGGCAAGGACATCAGGCTCAACTCGGCCGAGGAGCTTGAGGCGACGCTGCGCCATATCGGCGCGACGCGCTATCACAGCCTGCATCCGTTTCATAAGCTGCTGCACGGCGGCAAGCTGAACAAGGGCCAGGTGCAGGCCTGGGCGCTGAACCGCTACTATTACCAGAGCACGATCCCGATCAAGGACGCCGTGGTGATCTCGCGCTTCCGCGACCGCGCCACGCGGCTGGAATGGCGCCACCGCATCGAGGACCATGACGGCGACGTCGGATCCGAGGGCGGCATCGAGCGCTGGCTGAAGCTGACCGAAGGCCTCGGCCTCGACACGGCTTATGTGGAATCGACCGAAGGCATCCTGCCGGCGACGCGCTTCGCGGTCGAAGCCTATGTTCATTACTGCCGCGAGAAGAGCCCGCTGGAGGCAATCGCCTCCTCGCTCACCGAATTGTTCGCGCCGAACCTGCACGAGGAGCGCATCTCCGGCATGCTGGAGCACTACGACTTCGTCAACCCCGACATCATGAGCTACTTCAAGCGGCGGCTGGCGCAGGCGCCGCGCGATGCCGGTTTCGCGCTCGACTATGTCAAGGCGCATGCCACGACGCCCGAGCAGCGCGCGCAGGTCTGCAACGCGCTGATCTTCAAGACCAACGTGCTGTGGGTGCAGCTGGACGCACTCCAGCACGCCTATGTCGAGGGCCACATTCCGCCGGGCGCGTTCGTGCCCAAAGATACTAAAAAGGCGAGCTGAGGGACAAGCGCAATGGCCGGGCCGCGGAACATCAGCGTCAGCGAGGCAAGCCGCCCGGTGCTGCCGCGGCATGCCAAGCTGAAATATGACGAGACGCGCAAGGTCTGGGTGATCCTGGCGCCGGAACGGGTGCTGGCGCCCGATGAGATCGCGGTCGAGGTCTTGCAGCTCTGCGATGGCGAGCGCAATGTCGGGGACGTTGCCGACCTGCTGGCCGCGAAATACGCCGCGCCGCGCGAGGCGATCCTGGCGGACGTCATCGTCATGCTCCAGGATCTCGCCGACAAGGGCTTCCTCACCGAGGCCCGGGAGAAGACGTCATGAGCGATGTGCTCGGCCATCCCGCCATCCCGCCCGATGCCAGCGACAGCCTGGCGGTGCTGGAGAAGAGCCGCTCGACGGCGGAGACGTTCGGCATTCCGCTCGCGGTGCTGCTCGAGATCACCCATCGCTGCCCGCTGCAATGCCCCTATTGCTCCAACCCGGTCGAGCTCGACCGCTCCGGCAAGGAACTGACGACCGAGGAGTGGAAGAAGGTCTTGAGTGAGCTCGCCGAGATCGGCGTGCTCCAGGTGCATTTCTCCGGCGGCGAGCCGACGGCGCGGAAAGACCTCGTCGAGCTGGTCAAGCATGCCAGCGACGTCGGGCTCTACACCAATCTGATCACCTCGGCCGTGCTGCTGACGCGCGAGCGGCTGAGCGAGTTGGCCGATGCCGGGCTCTGCCACGTGCAGATCAGTTTCCAGGGCGTCGAGGAAGGCCTCGCCGATCGTGTCGCCGGTTACAAGAACGGCCACCGCAAGAAGCTCGAAGTCGCGAAATGGACCCGCGAGCTCGATCTGCCGCTCACCGTGAACGCGGTGATGCACCGGCAGAACCTGCATCAGCTCCCCGAGATCATCCAGATGTCCATCGACCTCGACGCCGACCGGCTCGAAGTCGCCAATGTGCAATATTACGGCTGGGCGCTGAAGAACCGCGCCGCGCTGATGCCGACCGTCGCGCAGCTCGACGAGTGTACCCGCCTCGTCGAGGAAGCGCGCGAGCGGCTCAAGGGTACGCTCGCCATCGACTACGTCGTGCCCGACTATTACGCGCTGCGGCCGAAGAAGTGCATGGGCGGCTGGGGCCGGCAGTTCTTCAACATCTCGCCGGCCGGCAAGGTGCTGCCCTGCCACGCTGCCGAGAGCATCACCGGGCTCGATTTCGAGTCGGTACGCTCCAACCATTCGATCGCCTGGATCTGGCAGAACTCGGATGCCTTCAACCGCTATCGCGGCACCGGCTGGATGAAGGAGCCGTGCAAATCCTGCGAATTCCGCGAGATCGATTTCGGCGGCTGCCGCTGCCAGGCCTTTGCGCTGACGGGCGACGCCGCCAACACCGATCCGGCCTGCGCGCTGTCGCCGCTGCACGAGACCATCTTCAAGCAGGCCGAGCGCGAGGCCGAGGGCGAGACCAACCGCTTCCTCTATCGCAATTTCGCCGGCGGCACTCTGGAATCCGGGAATGATGCCTGACGCCGATGCGGCCGCATCCGCCAAACGTGCCGATCCCTTTGCGCCGCTGACCTCCGACATGCTCGACGTCGGCGACGGCCACGAGCTCTATGTCGAGAGCGTCGGCCGCGCCGATGGCATCCCCGCGATCTACCTGCATGGCGGGCCCGGCAGCGGTTGCCAGCCGGATCACCGCCGCCTGTTCGATCCCGACCGCTTCTGCGCCGTGCTGTTCGACCAGCGCGGCTGCGGCCGCAGCCGGCCCAAGGGATCGCGGGACCGCAACACCACCGCGCATCTGATCGCGGACATGGAGAAGATCCGCGAGAAATTCGGCTTCAAACGCTGGATGGTGGTCGGCGGCTCCTGGGGCGCGACGCTGGCATTGGCCTATGCCGAGGCCCATCCCGACCGCGTTTCCGGCATTGCGCTCCGCGCAACCTTCCTGGGCACCCGTGCCGAGGTCGAAACCGCTTTCACATCGCGCCTGTCGCAATTCTATCCAGCGCTCTACGAGGATTTTCTCAGTGTGCTGCCGCCCGATGAGCGCGCACACCCGGTGGACGCCTATTGGCGCCGCATCCTCGATGCCGATCCGGCCGTGCATGGCCCCGCCGCGCGGGCCTGGCACGACACCGAGCGCGTCTTGTCCGAGCACAAGGCGGCCAAGACGCGGCTGGACCTCGCATCGCTGAACGTGTGGCGCACGCTGCCTGCGACGCCGTTCATGGAGGCGCATTATTTCGTCCACGACAGCTTCATGACGGAAAACCAGTTGTTGCGGGATGCGGGCAAGCTCGCCGGCATTCCCGGCATCATCGTGCAGGGCCGCTACGATCTGTTGTGCCCTCCTGAGACATCCGAGCGGCTTGCGAAAGTTTGGCCGGGTTCCGAGATTCGGATCGTGGAAGAAGCCGGACATTCGCTCTATGATGCCGGCGTGCGGGACGCTGTCATGAAGTCGATCGCCGATCTCGCGTCGAAAGCCGCGCGCAAGAGATCTGCCTCCTCATCCTGAGGAGCGCTCCAAGGGAGCGCGTCTCGAAGGTTGCAGGCCGAGATGTAGCAGCGGGGCCTTCATGGTTCGAGACGCCACTTCGTGGCTCCCCACCATGAGGGTCTGAATGGGAAGGACAAGAACAATGCCGCTCGCCGGGCAAGGCATGCTGCTGACGTCGATGAACATCGACGTTCCAGATGAGGCCGATTTCAACCGCTGGTACGATCGCGAGCATCTGGAAGAGCGCGTCGCGATCGAGGGTTTCCTGGAGGCGCGGCGCTATGTCGCGCATGCCGCCAATCCCAAATATCTCTCGCTGTACTCGACCGCGACGCTCGACGTCCTCGACAGTCCCGCCTACCGGGCCCGCCTCGCCAACCAGACCGAATGGTCGCGGCGGACCATGGCGCATTTCAAGAACATGCTGCGCGTGGTCGCGCGTATCACCATCAGCAAGGGCACCGGCCGCGGCGCAGCGCTCGGTGTGGTGCGGCTGCGGCCGAGCGCCGACAATGCCGGGACATGGCGTAATGCACTGCACGAAAAGCTGACGCCCGGGGACCGCGAGGGCATCATCTCGATGCATCTGCTCGAAAGCGAGCCGGAATTGTCGGGCGCAACGGCCGACATTCCAGCGGTGCGCAATGAGGGCGCGCACGACTGGTTCGTGCTGATCGACGGCACGCATGTCGGCGCGGTCTCCGCCGTCATTGCCGAACGGTTCACCGGCCCCGCCGCATCGCCCTTCCCGCTTCCTGTCTCCGTCGGCACTTACAGCCTGATGTGGGATCTCGCGAAGAGCGATATCGCGCCCGGCTAGCGGCCATCCGCAACGCAACATATTGCACCGCACGCATCATGCGTGCGGCCGTTAATGCTGAGCGCGCGCAGCACCTATGAAAGCAGGTGATCGCGCAAATTTGCCGTTGTACTTCGGAACGGTTCTAATAAGCTAACCCAATGACGTCATTCATAAACCAGATCGACGCGCATTAGCGTTCGCCAAGCTCAAGAAAAGGCCGCCGGGTCTTTGGGCCTGTGCGGACAGGGTAGGAATGAAACCGACCGATATCGCGGCCCCCGACTACTTTCACAAAGTGGTCGATTGCCAGTGGGCCTGTCCTGCACACACCCCGGTTCCCGAATACATCCGACTGATCGCACAAGGCCGCTACAGCGACGCCTACATGATCAATTGGAAATCGAACGTGTTTCCCGGAATTCTGGGACGCACGTGCGATCGTCCGTGCGAGCCGGCGTGCCGGCGCGGACGCGTCGAGGAGACGCCAGTGGCGATCTGCCGCCTCAAGCGCGTCGCCGCCGACTTCAAGGATGACATCAGGCAGCGCCTGCCGCGCCCCTCGCCGAAGAACGGCAAGCGCGTTGCGTTCGTCGGCGGTGGCCCCGCCTCGCTGACGGTGGCGCGCGATCTTGCCCCGCTCGGCTATCACTGCACGGTGTTCGACGGCGATCCGGAAGCCGGCGGCATGATGCGCACGCAAATCCCGAAATTCCGCCTGCCCAATTCGGTCATCGACGAGGAGACCGGCTACATCCTGGGTCTCGGCGTCGAGTTCAAAGGCGGTCATCGCATCGAGAGCATGAAGGCGCTGCTCGCGGAGAAATACGACGCGATCTTCGTCGGCTCCGGCGCGCCGCGCGGACGCGAGCTCGACGTTCCCGGCCGGAAGGAGGCTGCCGCCAACATCCATATCGGCATCGATTGGCTATCCTCGGTGTCGTTCGGCCACACCGACAAGATCGGCAAGCGTGTGATCGTGCTCGGCGGCGGCAACACCGCGATGGATTGCTGCCGCACCGCGCGCCGCCTCGGCGGCGCAGACGTGAAAGTCATTGTGCGCTCCGGCTTCGAGGAGATGAAGGCCTCGCCCTGGGAGAAGGAAGACGCGATCCACGAGGACATCCCGATCCTCAACTACATGGTGCCGGTGGCATTCAAGCATGTCGCCGGCAAGCTCATCGGCGTCACCTTCCAGCACGTCAAAGCCGAATACGACGCCAAAGGCCGCCGCAATCTGGTGCCTTCGGGCGACCCCGATCAGACCATTCCCTGCGACGACGTGCTGGTCGCGGTCGGCCAGGAAAACGCCTTCCCCTGGATCGAGCAGGATTGCGGCATCGAGTTCGACAAATGGCACATGCCCAAGGTCGATCCGAAGACGTTCGTCTCGACCAATCCGAAAGTGTTCTTCGGTGGCGACGCCGCGTTCGGCCCGAAGAACATCATCTGGGCCGTGGCGCAGGGCCACGACGCCGCGCTGTCGATCCACAAGATGCTCTCGGGCGACGACATCACCGAACGGCCGCTGCCGGAGGTGCAAATCTCCTCGCAGAAGATGGGCATCCACGAATGGAGCTATGACAACGACATCTCCAACGACAAGCGCTTCAAGGTTCCGCACCGCGACAAGGTGATCGCGCTGAAGGACATCCGCACCGAGGTCGAGCTCGGCTACGACGTCAAGCTGGCGCTGGGCGAAGCCGAGCGCTGCCTGAACTGCGACGTCCAGACCGTGTTCTCGACCTCGCTCTGCATCGAGTGCGACGCGTGCGTCGACATCTGTCCGATGGATTGCATCACCTTCACTGACAACGGCGAGGAAAATGACCTGCGCCAGCGCCTGAAGGCGCCCTCACCGCATCCGGACCAGGATCTCTACGTCTCCAGCGACCTCAAGACCGGGCGCGTGATGGTCAAGGACGAGGACGTCTGCCTGCATTGCGGGCTGTGCGCCGAGCGTTGTCCCACCGGAGCCTGGGACATGCAGAAATATTTCATCGAGATGACTTACGCAGGTTCGACATGTCCGACAAAAAGCCGCTCAGCAGCGTAAACGACTTCGTCGTCCGTTTCGCCAACGTCAACGGCTCGGGCTCGGCCAGCGCCAACGAGATGTTCGCTCGCGCGATCCTGCGTCACGGCGTTCCGGTCTCCCCCCGCAACATCTTCCCCTCCAACATCCAGGGCCTGCCGACCTGGTACGAGGTGCGGGTGACGGAAGACGGCCATCTCGGCGCCCGGGGCGGCGTCGACATGATGGTGGCGATGAACCCGCAGACCTGGGACAAGGACGTCGCCGGCATCGAGCCCGGCGGCTATCTGTTCTACGATTCCACCAAGCCGATGCCGTCGACCAAATTCCGTGACGACATCACCGTGATCGGCGTGCCGCTCACCGCGATCACCAACTCGACCTACACCGACCCGCGCCAGCGCCAGCTGTTCAAGAACATCATCTATCTGGGCAGCCTCTCGGCGCTGCTCGACATGGACCCGAAGCTGATCGAGCAGCTGATCGGCGAGCAGTACAAGGGCAAGGAGAAGCTGCTCTCCTCCAACGTCCATGCGCTGCATCTCGGCCGCGACTGGGCGCTGCAGAATTTGAAATGCCCGATCGGGCTGCGGGTGAAGAAAACCGACAAGGTCGGCGACCGCATCTTCATCGAGGGCAACAGCGCCGCCGCGCTCGGCGCGGTCTATGGCGGCGCCACCGTGTGCGCCTGGTATCCGATCACGCCGTCCTCGTCGGTGGCGGAAGCTTTCACCGCCCACTGCAAGAAGTACCGGCACGATCCCGAGACCGGCAAGGCCAAATACGCCATCGTGCAGGGCGAGGACGAGCTGGCTTCGATCGGCATCGTCATCGGCGCCTCCTGGAACGGCGCCCGCGCCTTCACCGCGACCTCCGGCCCCGGCATCTCCTTGATGACCGAGTTCATCGGCCTCTCCTATTTCGCGGAGATCCCGGCCGTGATCATGAACATCCAGCGCGCCGGTCCCTCGACCGGCATGCCGACCCGCACCCAGCAATGCGACATCATCGCCTGCGCCTATGCTTCGCATGGCGACACCAAGCACGTGCTGCTGTTCCCGGAAGATCCGGCTGAGGCCTTCGAGTTCGCGGCGGCCGCATTCGATCTTGCCGAGCGGCTCCAAACCACGATCTTCCTGATGCTCGACCTTGACATCGGGATGAACCACCGTCTCTGCCGCCCGCTGAAGTGGGACGACGCGAAACAGTATGACCGCGGCAAGGTGATGACCACGGAGATGCTGGAGGAAGGTCGCGACTTCGGCCGCTATCTCGACGTCGACGGTGACGGCATTCCCTACCGCACCTATCCCGGCACGCATCCGACCAAGGGCTCCTATTTCACCCGCGGCACCTCGCGCGACCGCTATGCGCGCTACTCCGAGGAAGGCTCGGTCTATGCCGACAACATGCAGCGTCTGGTGCGCAAGTTCGAGACCGCGCAGGACCTGGTCCCGCGCCCGCTCCAGGCCAACGCGGAACGGCCGACCAAATATGGCGTGATCTATTTCGGCTCGACCTCGCCCGCGATGGACGAGGCGATCGGCCTGCTGGAAGCGCGCGGGCATCAGCTCGACCGCCTGCGCATCCGCGCCTTCCCGTTCCACTCGAGCGTGGCGAGCTTCCTCGCCGAGCACGACTTCGTCTACGTGGTCGAACAGAACCGCGACGCCCAGCTCCGCCAGCTCATCGTCAACGAGAACGGCATCGACCCGGTGCGCCTCGTGCCGATCGTGCATTATGACGGTACCCCGATCACCGCCCGTTTCATCGCAAAAGCCATTGGCGACCACCAGGATCACCTCAAGGTGACCCCGCTCCGCAAGGCCGTGTCATGACCTATATTGCAAAGCCGAAGTTCCATCATCCGGGCCTCAAGAAGAACGAGCTCGGCTACACGCACCGCGACTACGAGGGCAAGATCTCGACGCTGTGCGCCGGCTGCGGCCATGACTCGATCACGGCCTCGATCATCGAGGCCTGCTACGAGCTCTCGATCGAACCGCATCGGGTCGCGAAGATTTCGGGCATCGGGTGCTCGTCGAAGACGCCGGACTATTTCCTCGGCAACTCGCACGGCTTCAACTCGGTGCACGGCCGCATGCCCAGCGTGCTCACCGGCGCCAACCTCGCCAACCGCGACCTGATCTATCTCGGCGTCTCCGGCGACGGCGATTCCGCCTCGATCGGCTTCGGCCAGTTCGCGCATTCGATCCGGCGCGGCGTCAACATGACCTATATCGTCGAGAACAACGGCGTCTACGGCCTGACCAAGGGCCAGTTCTCGGCGACCGCCGACCGCGGCTCGAAGTCCAAGAAAGGCGTCACCAACACCGACAACGCGATCGACCTCGTCGCGATCGCGCTGCAGCTAGGGGCCACCTTCGTCGCGCGCTCGTTCTCCGGCGACAAGACCCAGCTGGTGCCGCTGATCGCCGCCGCGATCCGCCACAAGGGCGCGTCCTTCATCGACGTCATCAGCCCCTGCATCGCCTTCAACAACCACGCCGGCTCGACCAAGAGCTTCGACTATGTGCGCGAGCACAATGACGCCGTGAACCGGCTCGACGTGCTGGTCGGCCGCGATCCCATCGCCGTCGATTACGCGCCGGGAACGGTGCAGGTGGTCGAGCAGCATGACGGTAGCAAGATCGCGCTGCGCAAGATCGACGCGGATTACGACCCGCACGACCGGCTCGGCGCCCAGACCTTCCTGCAGAAGCACGCCGCCAAGGGCCAGATCGTCACCGGTCTGCTCTACGTCGATCCCGACGCGGAAGACCTGCACGCGCATCTCAACACTGTCGAGACGCCGCTCAATACGCTGGAAGCGGACACGCTGTGCCCGGGCTCGGCGGCGCTGGACAAGTTCAACGCCAGCCTGCGGTGATCATCTCCCGCGCTCGTACGGCTGCCTGACGCGTATGGTGATCTTCTCCGATACGACGGGCGGCTCGAACGGATAGTGCTTCGCGTCGCCCAGCACCAATTGCAGCGTGTGCGTGCCGGGTGGAAGTTCGAGCTGGGTTTCGGTCTGCCCCGCCCCGAAGTGCAGATGCGACTTGTCCTGCGGGATTGGCTCCTTGGGATCGATGGGATCTTTGACGTCGACCAGCAAATGATGATGGCCGGCGTTCTGGTACTCGTCGCCGGCGTGCGTCACGCCCATGTTGCGCAAGCCGAACCGGACCCAGAACCCGCCGCGAACCTTCTGCCCGTCACGCGGGGTGATGAAATAAAGCTTGGCATCCTTGGGAGCGGTCTTGCCCTGCGGATAGGCGACGCCTGGGAGCAATGCGAGCGCCGCCGCCAGGGCGGCGCAACGTATGATCTGCATCGAAACGACTCCACCACTTAAGGACTTAGAGCAACGCGGAATCCATGCGTCGGATAACGAACATTGGTATCGTAGCCATCGCGGTTGGACGGCCTCACATATCTCGAATCGTTCTTCCATGAACCCGAGCGCAGGACATGCGACGAGCAGTCCCCGCCGGTCCATGCCGAGCCGTCACCGGGGGCGCCCTGATAGGTCCTGCGCCAGCAGTCCTCGACCCACTGGTCGACACCGCCACCCATGTCGTGGAGGCCGAACGGATTCGGCTTGAAGCTGCCGACCTTTGCCGGCTGCTCGGCCGCGAGGTCACCGCAATCCTTGCATCCCGCCATACCCGGCTGGAGCTTGTCGCCCCACCAATATTTCGTCTGCGTCCCGCCGCGCGCGGCGTATTCCCATTCGGCTTCGCTCGGAAGCCGATACGACTTCTTCGTGGTCCGCGCGAGCCAGGCCGCATATTGCTGCGCGTCGGTCCAGCTCACATTGCTGATCGGCGCATCGTCCTTGCCGATGGCGGTGAAGCCGCACGCCTTTGCAGCCGCGCATTCGTTCCATTCCTGCACGGTCACCGGATATTTTCCGATCGAGAACGGCTTGACCGTGACCTGGTGGACGGGACGTTCGGTGGGGTCGTCATTGCTTCCCATCGCGAAGCTGCCGCCGCGAATGGCGATCATCTCGGGTTCGCGGAACGGCGTGGCCGATGGGCTTGGTGCTGGACTTGGTGCCGAAGCACTTGACGCCGAAGCACTTGGCGCCGGAGCGGGCGATGGAGACGATGCCGCCAATGAAGGAGACGGCTGCGGCGTTTGTGTCGCTGCTTCTCGCGGTGGAGGTTGCGGGCTCGGTGATGCGACCGGAGCCGCAGTCGGTGCGGCGGCCTGCTCCTTCACCCTGCCCGACGGCTGCGCCAGCAGATACCACAGCACACCGGAAGCGATCACGAGGAGCGTGACGCCGAGAAGGAAGATCAGGGTATTCTCGCGCCGGCCTCGCGTCCTCCCGACCGCATCTGCGTCCGGCAGCACGCGATAGACGCGCACCGGATCGGTGATGTTCTTGACCTTGCGGTCGCCGAGCGACTCATAGCCGCACACCACCTTGTGCTTGATCTGCTCGTAGATCGCGCCCGAGATATAGACCTGACCGGGCTCGGCGATACCCTCGATGCGTGTGGCGATGTTGACTCCGTCGCCGTAGATATCGTCCGGCTCCACGATGACATCGCCAAGATTGACGCCAATCCGATATTCGATCCGGGATTCCTTCGGAAGCGACGCGTTGCGCCCGACGAGGTTCTGCTGAATGACGATGCTGCAGCGAACGGCCTCGACGGGACTGTCGAAGATCGCGATGAAGCCGTCTCCCGTCGTCTTCACCAACGCTCCATGGTGCTCGACGATGCTGGGCTGGATGAGATCCCGCTCGATCCGCTTGACGCGAACATGCGTGCCTTCCTCGTCGGCCTGCATCAAGCGGCTGTAGGAAGCGATGTCACCGACGATGATTGCGGCGAGACGACGAGGCATCGAGCCGTGTGGAGGCGGCTCGTCATGATTTCCGGATCTGAAGTTACGAATCTCGCCCATCGCGGGAACTCCACAAACGCGGGTGAGCTTACGACGTCGAATTTCAGCTGTCTGTGAAGACTATCACATTGATGATCCGCGACAATCTCGTAGAAATCAGCGGCGCCGAGTTCCCGGGCAGAATCGCCGCAAGGATTGAACCTTCTCGGACCGACAGCGGACTAAGGCTCGCGCGACCACCCGGCAGCGCGGCCTATTCCTCGGCCGCTTCAGCTGACAGCCTCGGGCGCCGGTTCAGGCTCCGGCACGGGGTGGTCCGAAGGGGCCGGTCGTCCGGCACCCCAATATTGCTTGCAGGTCTCGAGCAATGTCTTGACGTCCATGGTCAGGCCGCCCGCATTGACGATCACGCCGTCAGCCCCGAGCGTCTTGTTCATCAGCGACAAGGCACGCCCCAGGAAGCCCCCGGAGAATCGCCCGGCTACAAGGGGATCGAGCTTGAGCACCACGAACTTCTGCACGCGCTGCTCCCAGATCTGTATCTTCCGCACGGAGCTCCAGGCGATGGTCTCGTCGGCGAGCCTGAGGTCGCGAATGCCGACACGGCTGATGAAGACGACCGGCGACCTGGCGGAGATCAACCTCCAGAGCATCCTGAAGGTAGCGAGGCCGAAAAACACCGCGCCGACATAGCAGGCGGCGACCTCGAATGTGGTGATGTTCTTGCCTTGCTGCCACGTGAATGCGAGCGCAGCACAGAGCAGCGTCAGCAGCAGACCGGCGCCGAAAGACACCAGCAGCCGTCCCCGGGAATAGCCGATCGTAATGTTGGGCAAGTTCTGACCTACGGACATGTTCGACCGCCACCAGCCTTTTGCGACAACCCAGGGTTTACGAACGCCCCGTCTTCCAAGTCATTAGGACTGGAACCTTGCGCGAGGCTCTCCACGGGAAGGCAAGGCACCGGCACTTGAACGCGTGGCGTTCGGCTTGCGACTAACCGCCAGTCGGCTCTCACCCCCTCCGATGCGGCCGTCAACAGTTCACGCGCCCGGTGCGACCATGAAGCTTGCCCTCCTCCTTCCGCTTGTCCTTGCCGCCTTCGTCGGCGCCGCCCGCGCCGAGGAGGCCGACGATATCCGCGAGCCGACCAAGGCCGAGGCCGCAACCTTCAACATGCGCATGTATGCCGGGACACCCGGCAGCAAGGCCTATGCCTGCTTCGTCCGCCGCTACGATGCCGCGCATCTGGCGCGGCATCCGAAGCAGAAGGTCGCCTCGATGAAGCTGCTGGTCTCGGCGGAATTGGACAAGGAGGACAAGGAGCTCCACAACTCCTTCCGGCTCGGCTTCAGATATCGCCACCGCTCCGGCGATTTCGACTCCAGCGGCTCCTGTAACCACGCTGTTTTCACCAAGGACGGCATCGAGATCCGGCTCGGCTGCGGTGTCGACTGCGAAGGCGGCGGTATCGGCGTTGCGCTCTCCAGGGACGACAAGTCGGCGATGGTACGGCTGGCGCGGGTCAGGGTCTGGCAGAACAACAAGCCGGATGACGAAGCCGAGCAATCGCTGGTCGCTGGTGCCGACGACGGCATTTTCCGCCTCGACCGCACCGACAACAGCGAATGCGCCTCGCTGGTGACGGACCGCAAGGAACTCGCCGCGCTGCGCCACAAGTGATAGGCCTCGGCGAAATCAGGCCAGTCGAGGGAGATCGCCATGAACCGCCGGAGCATCTTGTGGAGCGCCATCTCGGCCCTGGGCGCGGCGCTTGCCGGCTCCAGCGCGAAGGCCGCGACGGAAGCCGGCGCGGGCAACAAGCTCAAGGTCGTCTATCACCTGAGCGACGCCGAGAAGGTCAATTTCGTGCTCGGCAACATCCAGAACCACATTGACGGCGTCGGCGGCCCCCAACACGTCACAATCGCGCTGGTGATTCACGGGCCGGCGCTGAAGGCGTTTCACCGGGCACAGGCCAACCCCGACGTCGGCAAGCGCGTCGGCGGTTTCTCCAAGGACGGTATCGAGCTCGCGGCGTGCGCCAACACCATGAAGGCGCAGAACGTCACGCTGACGGGTTTGCTGCCGGGCTTCGTCAGCGCGGAGAAAGGCGGCGTGGTCCGCTTGGCCGAGCTCCAGTCGCAGGGCTATCTCTATCTGCGACCCTAGGCGCCGCCACATTCTCCGTCATTGCGAGCCAACGGGTCCGCGCGAAGCGCGGCCCGATGACAGGCTCCGCGAAGCAATCCAGTCCCTCCGCGGAGGCAGGCTGGATTGCTTCGTCGCAAGGGCTCCTCGCAATGACGGTGGATAGGGTTGCGCCAGCGAGCGCCATCCCATCGCACTTGACTTACCCATAACTCTACGGTTATGAGTTTATCCATAACTTGTGGGTTATGGATTTCACATGTCCGCCGCGCACGACCTTCTGTTCAGGACGCTCGCCGATCCGACCCGGAGGGCGATCTTCGAGCGGCTGTGCCGGGAGGGCGAGCAGACGGTCGGGGCACTGACGGCGACATCCGGCGTTTCCCAGCCGGCGGTCTCAAAGCATCTCGGCGCGCTGAAGCAGGCCGGGCTGGTGCGCGACCGCCATGCAGGACGCCAGACCCATTACAGCGCGCAGCCCGACGCGCTGAATCCGCTGATCGACTGGACCGGCCAGATGGCCGGCTTCTGGCAGAACCGGCTCGATGCTCTCGACGATCTCCTGAAGAGGATGGACCAATGACCGAAGCTGCCGCCGAGATGCGCTCCGTGGTGATCGAGCGCGAATTTTCCTTCCCCGCCGAGCGGATCTGGCGCGCGCTGACGCAGCCGCATCTGATCGAGGAATGGCTGATGAAGAACGACTTCAAGCCGGTCGTCGGTCATCGCTTCATTCTTCGCGGCGAATGGGGCGGCGTGTTGGACTGCGAGGTCCTCACCATCGAGCCGCAGCGGGCGCTCGCCTATACCTGGAATTTCTCGCATGAGGACGCGGCGTTCGATCTGAAAAGCGTGGTGACCTTCACGCTGACACCGACGAACGCGGGCACGCATTTGCGCGTCGAGCAGGCGGGCTTCAGCCCGACGCAGAAGCAGGCCTATGGCGGAGCGCATGCCGGCTGGAAGCAGTTTTTCGCCAAGCTGGACGAGGTGCTGGCGCGAGCTGACTAGGTCCGTCGCCGGCTTTCATTCGATCATCTCAAGAGGAGGTTTCATTGACCGGGAATATGTGGGTTCGACAGATCCATCGCTGGCTGTCGCTTGCTTTCACGCTCGCCGTCATCGCGAACATTGTTGCCCTGACGCTGCAAATCCAGGCCACGTGGATCGGGCTGCTGGCATTCGTCCCGCTGATTCCGTTGCTCGCGACCGGGCTCTACATGTTCGCGCTGCCCTATGTCAGCCGCCGCAGCGGCGCGCGGCAAGAGGCGTGATCATGAAGAAGGCTGTGACCGCGAAGACAAGCAGCGCGACCAAGACGGAGGGCGCTTCGCCCTCCAGGATGATCGACGGCAGGATCAAGGAGCTCGGCGACTGGCGCGGCGAGATGCTGGGGCGAATCCGCGGCCTGATCAAGCAGGCCGATCCTGATGTCGTCGAGGAATGGAAATGGCGCGGCGTTCCCGTGTGGGAACACGACGGCATCATCTGCACCGGCGAGACCTACAAGGCCGTCGTGAAGCTGACTTTTGCCAAGGGCGCGGCGCTGGACGACCCGGCCGGCCTGTTCAATTCGAGCCTCGAGGGAAACGTGCGCCGCGCGATCGACATTCGCGAGGGAGAAAAGATCAACGAGAAGGCGTTGAAGGCGCTCATTCGCGCGGGGGTGGAGCTGAATGCGTCCAAGAAGAAGCCGGCGAAGAAGCGATCGACTTAGACCACATCAACTCGATGCAAATTCTTGGTGACGGCCGGAGCAAGCGCCTCTCCTTCGAGACGACCGCTCCGCGGTCTCCTCGGGATGAAGCTAGGCAGAATTGCTGTCTGTCGACATAGCTCCCGCATACTCCATCCTCATCCTGAGGCCCGCCAAAGGCGGGCGTCTCGAAGGATGGGCCGCGGGCGAGCTACCGCCACGTCGACGTTCTAGCAGCTACCAGCCGCCTCAGGCCGCCGCCGGGATCGGGCGCGGGCTTACGACATATTCGCGCAGGACCTTGTCGTTGGCATCGACCTCGATCAGTGAGACGTCGTAAGTCCAGAGATCGGCGAGGTGCTGGAGCACGCGCTTGGCGTCGGTCTCGTTGAGCTGCGAGCCCTTGATGACGTGGTGATGCAGGATCAGCCGGCGGTCGCCGGAGAGATCGACGTCGACCACTTCGATATTGGCATCGATGAAGCCGACATCGTGCTGCCGCGCCAGCTCGCGCCGCACCCGGCGGAAGCCGCGATCGTCGTGAATGGCATCGACCCGGATGCCGGCGCGCTCCTCGGGATCGTCGTGCAGGTGGAACATGCGGAAGTGCCGCATCAGCTTCGGGCTCAGGAACTGCGCGACGAAGCTTTCGTCGCGGTAGTTGGCCCAGACGTCGCGCAGCACGCCCATCACGTCGTTTTTGCCGGCGATGTCGGGGAACCACTCGCGGTCCTCGTCTTCCGGCCGGGTGACGATACGCTCGATGTCCTGCATCATGGCAAAGCCGAGCGCATAGGGATTGAAGCCGGAAAAGCGCGGATCGTCGAATTCGGGCTGGAACACCACGTTGGTGTGCGATCCTAGGAATTCGAGGAAGTTGCCGTCGGAGATGCGGCCTTGCTGATGCAGCTTGGTCATGATGCGATAATGGACGTAGGTCGCCGTCCCCTCGTTCATCACCTTGGTCTGGCTCTGCGGATAGAAATATTGCGCGATGTGGCGGACGATGCGCAAAAGCTCGCGCTGCCAGGGCGCCAGCCGCGGCGCGCTCTTCTCCAGGAAGTAGAGCAGGTTTTCCTGCGGCAGGCCGAGCAGCTTGCGGCGGCGTTCGATGCTGAGCGCGGAGCGGGTCTTCGACGCCCCCTTCGGCACGGTGCGCCAGAGGTCGTTGAAGACCTCCTCCTCGTGCTGACGGCGGCGCCCTGCCCGCTTCTCCTCGGCGCGCAGATCCAGCTTCTTCTTGCCGGGATAGCGGTCGATGCCGTGCGACATCAGCGCATGCGCGGCATCCAGGGTGCGCTCGACCTCGACGCGGCCGTAGCGCTCCTCGCAGGTCATCACGTAGTTCTTGGCAAAGTCGAGATAGTCCAGAATGCCGTCGGCGTCGGTCCACTGCTTGAACAGATAGTTGTTCTTGAAGAAGTGGTTGTGGCCGAAGGCGGCGTGGGCGATCACCAGCGTCTGCATCGTCGCCGTGTTCTCCTCCATCAGATAGGAGATACAGGGCGAGGAGTTGATCACGATCTCATAGGCAAGCCCCATCAGGCCCTTGCGGTACGAGGCCTCGTGGAACGCGAAGTGCTTGCCGAACGACCAGTGCTTGTAGAACAGCGGCATGCCGACGGACGAGTAGGCATCCAGCATCTGCTCGGCGGTGATGACTTCGATCTGGTTCGGATAGACGTCGAGCCCGAGATCCTTCGTCGCCACCTCCTCGCAGGCATCGGTGATGCGCTGCAAGGTGTGGAAATCCCAATCGGCGCCTTCGAACAAGCGTTCCGTCATGGAGCGGCTTTCTCCTGGGAGTTTTCGCGGCGCTGGAACAGATCGTGGAACACCGGGAAGATCTCGCTGCGCTCGCTGACCTTGCGCATCGAGAGCGGTGCGCCGCTGTTGCGCAGGCGGTCGTAGAGGGTCCAGAGCGAGGAGTCGGAGAGATCGAAGGCGCTGCCGCCGGACTCCCCGACCTCGAGATAGGCAAAGAACTGGCAGACCGGCAGGATCTTGTCGGTCAGCAGCATGCCCGTGAGCTCGCCGTCGGAATAGGAATTGTCGCCGTCGGAGGCTTGCGCGGCGTAGATGTTCCAGTCCGCCGGATTGAAACGCTCGCGCACGATCTCGTGCATCGCGTGGAGCGCGCTGGAGACCAGCGTGCCGCCCGAGGCCGGTCCGTAGAAGAAGGTCTGCTCGTCCACCTCCTCGGCGCGGTCGGTGTGGCGGATGAAGACGATCTCGACATGCTTGTAGCGCCGCTTCAGGAACACGTAGAGCAGCATGTAGAAGCGCTTGGCGAGATCCTTCATGTGCTCGGACATCGAGCCGGAGACGTCCATCAGGCAGAACATCACCGCCTGCGCGACCGGCCGCGGCACCTTCTCGTAGCGGCGGTAGCGGATATCGAGCGGATCGACGAAGGGAATGCGCTTGGTCTTCGCCTTCAGCTTTTCGAGCTCGGCGAGCAGCACCACACGCTCGTCCTCGTCGGTGCATGCCGCGATCGCGGCCTCCAGCTCCTCGATCTCCTCCTTGCGGGGACGCTTGAGCGCGATGCGGCGCGCCAGCGCGAGCTTCACCGTCCGGCTGACCGAGATGTTGGCGGGCGAGCCGGACGTGGTGTAGCCGGCGCGCTGGATGCCCTCGCTCTCGGTCTGCGCGATCTTACGCTTGGCAAGATCCGGCAGTTCGAGGTCGTCGAGGAACAGATCCACGAACTCGTCGCGGGAGAGGACGAAGCGGAACGCGTCCTCGCTGTCGCCTTCGCCGGGACCGGAATCCTTGGCGCTGCCCTGGCCGGATCGCTGGAGGTAATCGCCCTCGATGAACTTCTTGTTCCCGGGCAATACCATGTCGCGCGTTCCGCCTTCACGGCGGAAACGCGGCTCATGCATGCCGTCGAGCGGTATCGTGACCTCACCACCCTCCAGGACGTCCTTGATGTCGCGTTCCTGCGAGGTCTTCTTGACGGCGCCCTGCACCAGGGATTTGGCCCGACGCAAGAACCGCTGCCGGTTCTCAAGACTCTTGCCGCCTGGATTCAGGCGCCTGTCAATAATGTGAATGGGCACTTTTCCATCCGCTCCATCCGCCTCAACCGGCCTGCTTCACACGCATGTACCATTCGACGAGCCGGCGAACCTGACGCTCGGTGTAGCCGCGCTCCACCATGCGTGCGACGAACTCGCCGTGCTTCTTCTCCGTCTCGCCGTCCTTCTTCGACCCGAAGGAGATGACCGGAAGCAGGTCCTCGACCTGTGAGAATATCCGCTTTTCGATCACGTCGCGAATCTTCTCGTAGGAAATCCAGGTCGGATTCTTGCCGCTGTTCTGGGCGCGCGACCGTAACGAGAATTTGACCACCTCGTTGCGGAAGTCCTTTGGATTGGCGATACCCGCCGGCTTCTCGATTTTGGTCAGTTCCTGGTTCAAAAGCTCGCGATCGAGCAGCTGGCCGGTGTCGGCATCCTTGAAGTCCTGATCCTCGATCCAGGCATCGGCGTAGTCGACGTAGCGGTCGAACAGATTCTGGCCGTAATCCGAGTAGGATTCGAGATAGGCCTTCTGGATCTCGTTGCCGATGAACTCGGCGTACCGCGGCGCCAGGTCCGCCTTGATGAATTCGAGATAGCGCTTCTCGACTTCCTCCGGGAGCTGCTCGCGGCGGATCGACTGCTCCAGCGCGTACATCAGATGCACGGCGTCGGCAGCGACTTCCTGCGGATCGTGGTTGAAGGTCGCAGCCAGGATCTTGAAGGCAAATCGGGTGGAGACGCCGTCCATGCCTTCGTCGACGCCGGCGGCATCGCGATATTCCTGGACGCTCCGTGCCTTCGGATCGGATTCCTTCAGGCTCTCGCCGTCATAGACCCGCATCTTGCCGAACAGCGTGGAGTTCTCGTGCTTGCGCAGGCGCGACATCACCGAGAACCGCGCCAGCGTCTCCAGCGTCGAGGGTGCGCACGGCGCGGCCGCGAGCTCCGAACCCTGGATCAGCTTTTCGTAGATCTTCTGCTCTTCGGTGACCCGGAGGCAGTACGGCACCTTGATCACGCAGATGCGGTCGATGAAGGCCTCGTTGTTCTTGTTGGCCTTGAAGCTCGACCACTCGGCTTCGTTCGAGTGCGCGAGGATCACGCCGGTGAAGGGGATCGCGCCGATATTCTCGGTGCCGATGTAGTTGCCCTCCTGCGTTGCGGTGAGCAGCGGGTGCAGCATCTTGATCGGCGCCTTGAACATCTCGACGAATTCAAGGATGCCCTGATTGGCGCGATTGAGGCCGCCCGAATAGCTGTAGGCGTCGGGATCGTTCTGCGCGTAGGTCTCGAGCTTGCGGATATCGACCTTGCCGACCAGCGACGAGATGTCCTGGTTGTTCTCGTCACCAGGCTCGGTCTTGGAGACCGCGATCTGGCGCAGCCGCGACGGCTGGATCTTGGCGACACGGAATTGCGAGATGTCGCCGCCGAAGGCTTCCAGCCGCTTGTAGCACCACGGGCTCATCAGGCCGGTGAGACGCCGGCGCGGAATGCCGTACTTCTCCTCCAGCACCGGCCCGAGATGATCGGGATCAAACAGGCTGAGCGGGCTTTCAAACACCGGACTCAATTCATCGCCGGCTTTGAGCACGTAGATCGGCTGCACTTCCATCAGCGACTTGAGCCGCTCGGCGAGCGAGGATTTGCCGCCGCCGACGGGGCCGAGCAGATAGAGGATCTGCTTGCGCTCCTCCAAGCCCTGTGCCGCGTGACGGAAGAAACCGACGATGCGCTCGATGGTTTCTTCCATGCCGTAGAAGCCGGCGAAGGCCGGATAGGTCCGGATGGTGCGGTTCAAAAAAATACGGCCAAGGCGTGGGTCCTTGGCCGTGTCAATCGTCTGAGGCTCACCGATGGCTGCTAGCAGTCGCTCGGCCGCGTTCGCGTATTTCATGGGATCGCTTCGACACGATTCCAGATATTCCGCCATCGACATGTCGTGTTGGCTTCTCGCCTCGAACGACTTAGCGAAAGCGTTGAATAGAGAATCGTTATACATGATCCCTCTCCGCGTGAGTTCCGCCACAAGCTGAAACGAAAGCAGTTACCGGACCGTTCCTCAGGCCGTTTCGAATCAGCGTGAGCACATGACGATCATTGGACACCCTGGTGCCAACACGACGCAACGCACAACGTAGGCACTCGTTGAGTTACGAACAGGCACATGCCTGTAATTTGTGCGAATCTGTATCTATCTTCGCTCATTTCCAGAAAATGTCACTTGGTCGCAACATCCGGGCATTACCGGGGATGAAGCCCATCCGGCACTGCAACATGGAGCGATCTGCGAGCGGCAATCTTATGACGCTTGTACGGCGAAGCCTTGCGTGCCGCGTTCATCTTCCTGCTGCAATGCGGTGCGCGCAGCGCTCGCAGCATGACAATCGCGGCAAGCGCGCAGCAGTGTATCAAAATCGGTCGCCAAACCCTCGGAGCGGATGACAATCCGTTCATTCTGCCGTTCGTTCTCCGCGCGGGGCGCCAAGGTGCTGACGGTGCAGAGCTGCCGCTGCAAGGCCGGCGTCAGCGTCAGCACGATCGCCTTGTGGCCGCGGCATTCCTCAGCCGAAATCTCCGCAATCGAGTCCCACAGCAGAAATTCGTTGCCGATGCGGAGGTCGCGGATGCCGTAGGGGGTGACGATCACCACCGGCCCCCGCTCGGCGGGCAGCAGCCAGATCAGCCGGCCGGTCACCAGGCCGAACAGCACGACGCCGGCATAGCCGACCGTCGTATCGTAGTCGCCCAGACCGTCCCACCAGTCGAAGGCAAGGGTCGCACTGAACAGGGTCATTGCGAAGCCCGCCGCGACCAGCAGCCGCAACTGGGTCGTACATGGACTGATTTCGAGATCGTGGGTCGCATCGATGCATGCGGCCGGCGCGACCGATTGCGGGCTGTCGGCAATAGCGAGCGTCAGACGGTCATGATGTGCGTGCATGCTCTTCCCCAGCATGGCCATTCGCGGCCGAGCGACGATCTATCAGGCGGACCGTAATCCGCTGATGACACTCCATGCAGACTGGGCTGACGAGACGAAGCGGCTACGTTGCGCAACGAGCCCTTGGCCACTGCTCCGGCCGACGACTTTTTACGCAACACGGCTACTTCCGCCTGGATCGCCATGATCGCGACGGAGTTACACTGGAGGGTAAGACGCCTATCCCCTTGATTGGTTCCCTCCCGGGAGCATGTAGGCTAGAGGATAGCGCGTCAGGACCGGCGCGGAAACCCCTCGCCCGCAGGCTTGGAGATAAATAAACATCATGAATCCCGTCAAAGAACTGGAAAAGCACGGACAAGCCGTCTGGCTGGACTTCCTGGCCCGTGGCTTCATCGCCAAGGGCGACCTGAAGCGGCTGATCGACACCGACGGCGTCAAGGGCGTCACCTCCAACCCGTCGATCTTCGAGAAGGCGATCGGCAGCTCGGACGAGTATGACGCCCCGATCGGCAAGGCGCTGAAGCGCGGCGACCGGACCGTGGCCGACCTGTTCGAGGCCGTCGCGATCGAGGACATCCAGAACGCCGCGGACGTGCTCCGCCCGGTCTATGACCGCCTGAGGGGCGGCGACGGCTATGTCAGCCTGGAAGTCTCGCCCTATCTGGCGATGGACACCGCCGGCACGGTCGCCGAGGCGCGGCGGCTCTGGAAGGATGTCGACCGCAAGAACCTGATGGTGAAGGTGCCGGCGACGCCGGAGGGCCTGCCGGCGATCGAGACGCTGATCGGCGACGGCATCAGCATCAACATCACGCTGTTGTTCGCTAGGGACGTCTACCTCCAGGTTGCCGAGGCCTATCTCGCCGGTCTGGAAAAATATGTCGCCGGCGGCGGCGACCCGTCGCACGTGGCGAGCGTCGCGAGCTTCTTCGTCAGCCGCATCGACTCGGTCGTCGACAAGCAGCTCGACGAGAAGATCGCCCGCGCCAACGATCCATCCGAGAAGGAGCGGCTCGCCGCGCTGAAGGGCAAGGTCGCGATCGCCAACGCCAAGGTCGCCTACCAGGACTACAAGCGCCTGTTTTCCGGCCCGCGCTGGGACAAGCTCGCTGCCAAGGGCGCCAAGCCGCAGCGGATGCTGTGGGCCTCCACCGGCACCAAGAACAAGGACTACAGCGACGTCCTCTATGTCGAGGAACTGATCGGTCCCGACACCGTCAACACCGTGCCGCCGGCGACGCTCGACGCGTTCCGCGACCATGGCAAGCCGCGCGACAGCCTGGAAGAGAATGTCGACGATGCCCGCCGCGTGCTGGAAGAACTGGAGCGCTCGGGCGTCTCGCTCGAGGCAATCACCGAGGAACTCGTCAAGGACGGCGTCAAGCAGTTCGCCGATGCCGCCGACAAGCTCTATGGCGCCGTCGCCCACAAGCGGGCAACCGTGCTCGGGCCCGCGATCGACCACCAGCTTCTCTCGCTCGGCGACGGCCTCGGCAAGGCGGTGGCCAAGAGCACCGAGGAATGGCGCGCGTCGGCAAAGATCCGCAGGCTATGGCAGCGCGACAAATCGGTCTGGACCGGCGCCGACGAGGACAAATGGCTCGGCTGGCTCGACAGCGCGGCGAAGGCCGACGTCGCCGACTATGAGGACTATGCGAGCCGCGTGAAGGGCCAAAAGTTCTCCGATGCCGTCGTGCTCGGCATGGGCGGATCGAGCCTTGGCCCCGAGGTGCTGGCCGAGACTTTTGCGCGGAAGCCCGGCTTCCCGAAATTGCACGTGCTGGATTCCACCGATCCGGCGCAGGTCCGGGCAATGGAGGCCAGGATCGACATCGCCAACACCGTGTTCATCGTCTCCAGCAAGTCCGGCGGGACCACCGAGCCGAACGCGATGAAAGATTATTTCCACGAACGCGTCGCACAGGCGGTCGGGCCGAAAGTGAAGACCGGCCATCGCTTCATCGCGGTGACCGATCCCGGCTCGTCTCTGGAGAAGGCGGCGAAGAGCCTCAACTACGCCCGCATCTTCCATGGCGAACCCTCGATCGGCGGCCGCTATTCGGTGCTCTCGCCGTTCGGCCTGGTGCCGGCGGCAACCGCGGGCATCGACGTCAAGACGCTGATCAAACACGCGCTCTCCATGGCCCGCTCCTGCGGACCCGACGTGCCGCCAGGTGAGAACCCGGGCGTCCAGCTCGGCCTTGCCATGGGCCTCGCCGGCCTCGAAGGGCGCGACAAGGTGACGATCCTGTCGTCGAAGAAGATCGCCGATTTCGGCGCCTGGGCCGAACAGCTGATCGCGGAATCGACCGGCAAGGAAGGCAAGGGCCTGATCCCGATCGCCGGCGAGCCGCTGGGCGAGCCCGCGCTCTACGGCAACGACCGCTTCTTCATCGACATTCGCACCGAGGGCGAAGCGGACGCAGCGCATGACTCCAAGCTCGCCGCGGTCGAAGCCGCCGGCCATCCCGTCGTGCGCATCGTGATGAAATCGATCGACCATCTCGGCCAGGAGTTCTTCCGTTTCGAGATGGCGACGGCGGTGGCGGGCAGCATCCTCGGCATCAACCCGTTCGACCAGCCGGACGTGGAAGCGGCCAAGATCAAGACCCGCGAGCTCACCGCCTCGTTCGAGAAGACCGGTGCATTGCCGGCCGAGCAGCCGGTGGTCAGCACGGACGAGGCCGATCTCTACACCGACGAGGCCAACGCCACGGCGCTGCGCGCCGCCGGCGCCAACGGCGACCTCACCTCGTGGCTGAAGGCGCATCTCTCCCGCTCCAGCCATGGCGACTATGTCGCCCTGCTCGGCTACATCGCGCGCGACAAGGCGACGATCGACGCACTCCAGGCGATGCGTCTCGAAGTGCGCGAGAAGCGTCACGTCGCGACCTGCGCCGAGTTCGGACCGCGCTTCCTGCATTCGACCGGGCAGGCCTACAAGGGCGGGCCCGACAGCGGCGTGTTTCTCCAGATCACGGCCGACGATGCCAAGGACTTGTCGGTGCCGGGCCAGAAGGCGAGCTTCGGCGTGATAAAGGCCGCGCAGGCGCGCGGCGACTTCGACGTGCTCACCGAGCGCGGCCGGCGCGCGCTCCGGGTCCACCTCAAGGGCGGGCTCAAGAAAGGTCTCGCGGCGCTCAACGCGGCGCTTAACGATGCGCTGAACTAAGGGAATCTCTCGATGCAACTCGGCATGATCGGCCTCGGCCGGATGGGCGGCAACATCGTTCGCCGCCTGATGCGCCACGGTCATACGACCGTGGTCTACGACAAGGACGCCAAGGCCGTCGCGGGTCTCGCCGCAGACGGCGCACAGGGTTCGGCGACGCTGGAAGAGTTTGTCGCCAAACTGGAGCGGCCGCGCGCGGCCTGGGTGATGCTGCCGGCCGGCCACATCACCGAGACGACGATCGACACGATCGCGGGCGTGATGCAGGCCGGCGACGTCGTCATCGACGGCGGCAACACGTTCTGGCAGGACGACGTCCGCCGCGGCAAGGCGCTGAAGGAGCGCGGCATCCATTATGTCGATGTCGGCACGTCAGGCGGCGTCTGGGGGCTCGACCGCGGCTATTGCATGATGATCGGCGGCGAGAAGCAGGTGGTCGACCGGCTCGATCCGATCTTCGCCGCGCTCGCGCCCGGCGCCGGCGACATTCCGCGCACGGAGGGACGTGAGGGGCGCGATGCCCGCATCGAACAGGGCTACATCCATGCAGGTCCCGTGGGCGCCGGCCATTTCGTCAAGATGATCCACAACGGCATCGAATACGGCCTGATGCAGGCCTATGCCGAAGGTTTCGACATCCTCAAGAATGCCAACATCGAGGCCTTGCCGGCGGATCATCGCTACGATTTCGACCTTGCCGACATTGCCGAGGTGTGGCGGCGCGGCAGCGTGATCCCGTCCTGGCTGCTCGACCTCACCTCGACGGCGCTCGCCGACAGCCCTGCACTCGCGGAATATTCCGGCTTCGTCGAGGATTCCGGCGAAGGCCGCTGGACCGTGAATGCCGCGATCGACGAGGCCGTGCCGGCCGAAGTGCTGACCGCGGCCCTCTACACACGTTTCCGTTCCCGCAAGGAACACACCTTCGCCGAAAAAATTCTCTCCGCAATGCGCGCGGGTTTCGGCGGCCACAAGGAGCCGAAGCAGCCGGGCGCTGCGAAACCCAAATAAAAGCCGAAGTAACAAGTAACAGAGCGAAGGCCGATCATTCGTGACAAAAGACCCGCAGGCCAAGCGCAAGCCCGAAAATTGCGCCTTCGTCATCTTTGGCGCGACCGGTGACCTCACCCATCGGCTGGTGATGCCGTCGCTCTACAATCTCGCCGCCGAGCACCTGTTGCCGGAGAAGTTCTGCGTCGTCGGCGTGGCCCGCAACCGCCAGTCGGATGATGAGCTGCGCGACAGCCTGCTGAAGGGCCTGCGCCAGTTCGCGACCCGTCCCGTGGACGACGACATCGCCCGGAAGCTGCTGGAATGCGTGACCTTCGTCGAGGCCGACCCGAAGGATCCCCCCTCCTTCGACCGCTTGCGCGAGCATCTGGACTCGCTGGAATGCGCGCAGGACACCGGCGGCAACCGACTGTTCTATCTGGCAACGCCGCCTGCCGCGTTCGCGCCGACTGCGCGCGAGCTCGGCCGCACCGGCATGATGAAGGAAAACGGCGCCTGGCGACGTCTCGTGATCGAGAAGCCGTTCGGCACTGATCTCGTCTCGGCGCGCGCGCTGAACGCCGAGCTCCTAAAGATCATGGACGAGCACCAGATCTACCGAATCGATCACTATCTCGGCAAGGAGACGGTGCAGAACATCCTGGTGCTGCGCTTCGCCAACGGCATGTTCGAGCCGATCTGGAATCGCAACCACATCGACCACATCCAGATCACTGTGGAAGAGAAGCTCGGCGTCGGTCATCGCGGCGGCTTCTACGACGCCACCGGCGCGCTGCGCGACATGGTGCCAAACCATCTGTTCCAGCTGATGTCGCTGGTCGCGATGGAGCCGCCGGCGCGCTTCGACGCGCATTCCGTGCGCTCCGAGAAGGCCGACGTGCTGACGTCGATCCAGGAGCCGACCCGGGAAGAGGCGCTGAAGAATTCGGTGCGCGCGCAATATCTCGCCGGCCGCATCGGCGACGACGAGATCACGGACTATCGCAAGACCGAGGACGTCAAGCCCGGCAGCACCACCGAGACCTTCGTCGCGCTGAAGCTGATGATCGACAATTGGCGCTGGGCCGGCGTGCCGTTCTATCTGCGCACCGGCAAGGCGCTCGGCCACAAGCGCACGGAAGTGGCGATCAAGTTCAAGCAGGCGCCGCTGTCGATGTTCTCAGGCACGGATGTCGACCGCCTGTCGCAGAACTTCCTCACCATCGGCATCGCGCCGACCGAAACCATCGAGCTGCAGTTCAACGCCAAGATCCCGGGGCCGAGCGTCACCATCGACGGCGTCGAGATGAAATTCCGCTACGGCGACTATTTCCGCGCCGATCCCTCAACCGGCTACGAGACGCTGATCTACGACTGCATGATCGGCGACAACATCCTGTTCCAGCGCGCCGACGGCATCGAGGCCGGATGGCAGGCGGTGCAGCCGTTCCTGGACGCCTGGAAAAGTGAAGGCACCAACGGCATCGAGACCTATGACGCCGGCAGCGACGGCCCCGCCTGCGCCGATGAGCTGCTCCGGCGCGACGGGCGCAGCTGGCGGAAGTATTCGTGATGGCAGCGGCCGACCAGCCGAAGCTGATCGTCGAGGCCGACGCCGAAGCGCTGGCGCAGTCCGCAGCCGAACGGGTGATGGCGCGGATCGCCGCCAATCCCGGGCGGATCGCGATCTGCCTCACCGGCGGCTCCAGCCCGAAGAAGCTCTATCAATTGCTCGGCAGCGACGCGTATCGCGGCAAGATTCCGTGGGACCGCGTGCACTGGTTCATCGGCGACGAGCGTTTCGTGGCTTCGAGCGATCCCCTCAACAACATGGCAGTCGCGCGCGCGACCTTTCTCGACCGCAATGCGCCGTCCGGGCATATTCACCCGATCCCGACCACGGCTGAAAGCCCCGAAGCGGGTGCCGAGGCCTATGCGCGCGAGCTTCAGTCCTTCTACGGCGCCAAAAACCTCGATCCGGCACGGCCGCTGTTCGACATGGTCCTGATGGGCGCGGGCGCGGACGGCCACACTGCCTCGCTCTTCCCCGGCTACCCCGCGATCGAGGAGACCACACGCTGGGTGGTCGGCGTCCCCAAGGCCAATGTCGCGCCATTCGTGCCGCGGGTGTCGCTGACCCTGCCCGCCTTGGCCTCCTGCCGCGAAATGCTGTTCGAGATTGCCGGGCACGACAAGCAGCCGATCTTGACGCGCCTGCTCAATGGCGAGACTCTGCCGGCTGTACGCGCGCGCTCGAATGGTGAGACCGTCTGGCTGGTCGACCAGGCCGCGCTTCCGGAGGGAATTCGTGGCGGGCGTTGAAGCACCTTGTGCGTTGATCGTGATGGGCGTGTCGGGTTCAGGCAAGAGTACGGTTGCGGAGGCGCTCGGGCAGCGGCTCCGCTGGCGTTTCGAGGACGGCGACAGCTTTCACCCCGCCAGCAATGTCGAGAAGATGCGGGCCGGCCATCCCCTCACCGACGAGGACCGCTGGCCCTGGCTCAACGCCATTGCCGACGAGATCGCGCGGGTTTGCGACAGGGGCGAGCACGTGATCATCGCCTGCTCGGCGCTGAAGCACACCTATCGCGACGTGCTGCTGCGTGGACGCGACGACGTCCGCTTCGTCTTCCTGAGGGGCACCAGGGAGCTGATCGCCGCCCGCCTCGCGCAACGCAAGGGCCATTTCATGCCGCCCGAACTGCTGACGAGTCAGTTCACGACGCTGGAGCCGCCCGAGGCTGGCGAGCACGTCGTCACCGTCTCGATCGACGAATCCGTCGAGGCGATCGTTGACGGCGTGGTCCGGCAATTGAAACTGAGCGGGGCGAAACGCTGAGGCCGAGAAACCCTGAGGTCCTGCCATGACGAAAATCTCACTGGTCGTCTCCGACGTCGACGGCACGCTGCTGACCAAGGACAAGACGCTGACGGAGCGCGCGCGGTCCGCGGTCCAGCGGCTGCACAAGGCCGGCATCGGCTTCACCATCACCTCCAGCCGCCCCGCGATCGGCATGCGGTTCCTGGTCGAGCCGTTGGCGCTCTGGCTGCCGATCGGCCCGTTCAACGGCTCCTCGATCGTCGATCCCGAGATGCATCCGGTCGAGCAGCACCTGATCCCGGCGAGCGCCGCCGAACGGTCCTTGCAGATCCTCCGGGAGTTCGGCGCCGACATCTGGCTCTTCACCACCGACAAATGGCTGATCGACAACCCTGATGGTAAATACGTCGCGCACGAGCAGCACACGATCCGCTCCGACCCCACTATCGTGACGGATTTTTCGCCGTACCTTGCGAGCGCCTGCAAGATCGTCGGCGCCAGCGCCGATGCGGCCGGCCTGGAGCGTTGCGAGAAGGCGATGCAGGAGGCGCTGGGCAGCGCGGCCACCGCGGTGCGCTCCCAGACCTATTATCTCGACATCACCCCGCCCGGATTCGACAAGGGCACCTTCGTGCAGGCCATGGCCAAGCGCCTTGGTATTTCCACCGACGCGGTCGCCACCATCGGCGACATGCAGAACGACCTTGCGATGTTCCGCGTCAGCGGCACCTCGATCGCCATGGGCAATGCCACCGACAGCGTCAAGGACCAGGCCACCCACGTCACCGCGACCAACGAACAGGACGGTTTTGCGGAGGCGATGGAGGTGATTTTGAAGCGGAACGGGGTCACTTGAGTCATTGCTTCGAGCGCTGCACCGCCGGCTTCTCACTCTCCTGCCTTGCCGCCGACAGATTGTGGGCGGTGTTGATGAGCGCGATGTGGGTCAGCGCCTGCGGGAAATTGCCGGTCTGGCGTCGCGCGATGGAATCGTATTCCTCGGCCAGCAGGCCGACGTCATTTGCGAGCCCCGCCACCCGATCGAACAGCGCCTGCGCCTTGTCGAGATCGCCGGCCAGCACATAGGCGTCAGCCAGCCATAGGCTGCAGGCTAGGAACGCGCCCTCGATCGGCTGTGTTTCCCCGGACACTTCGCGCGGATCGTGGCGCAGCACGAAGCCGTCGCCTATCAAGTGTTTCTCGACCGCCGCGATGGTGCCGCGGATGCGCGGGTCCTGCGCCGGGAGGAAACCGACGGCCGGCAGCAGCAGCACGCTGGCATCGAGCAGCTTCGTGCCGTAGGACTCGACGAAGGCGTTTTCCTCTGCGTCAAATCCCCTGTTGCAGACGTCGCGATGAATGGCTTCGCGCAAGGCACGCCAGTGCAGCAGCGGCGCCTTGAAGCCGAAGGTCTCGGCACTCTTGATGCCGCGGTCGAACGCGACCCAGGTCATCACCTTGGAAAAGACGTAGTGCCTGGGCTGTCCGCGCCGTTCCCAGATGCCGTGATCGGGATGGTCCCAGACTTCGGCGAGATGGTTGAGCACGGCGCATTCCAGCGCCCAGGTCGTCTCGTCGTCGAGCTTGAGCTTGGCCATGCGCGACTGGTGGAAGGCGTCGATCAATTCACCGTAGACGTCGAGCTGAAGCTGCGCATGCGCGGCATTGCCGACGCGCACCGGCTGGGCCCCCTCATAGCCGTTGAGCCAGCCCGCTTCCCATTCCAGCAGACGCCGCTGGCCCCAGATGCCGTACATGATCTGCATGTTCGCCGGCGAGCCTGCCGCCGCGCGCAGCAGCCAATTGTGCCAAGCCAATGCTTCCTCGGTGTAACCCGAGTTCATCAGCGCCAGCAGCGTGAAGGTCGCATCGCGCAGCCAGCAGAAGCGGTAATCCCAGTTCCTGGCGCCGCCGAGCTTTTCCGGCAACGAGGTGGTGGGCGCCGCGACGATGCCGCCGGTCGGGGCGAAGGTCAGCGCCTTCAGCGTGATCAGCGAGCGTAGGATCAGATCGTGATAATCGCCGTCGCGGGTACAGTGGCTGCACCATTCGTTCCAGAATTTCTCGGTCTCCTGGAAGGCGATCTCCGGATCGATCGGCGCGGGCGGATCGAGATGCGAGGGGCCGTAGGTCAGCACGAACGGCACGGTCTCGCCCGCCTTCACGTCGAAGTCGGAGACCGTGGTCAGATCCTCGCCGCGGGTCTCCACCGGGGTGCGCAGCACCGTCATGTCCTGGCCGGCGACCGCCAGCAGCGAATGATCGATGCGTCGCACCCAGGGAATGTCGACGCCGAAGCCGAAGCGAATGACGAGCTCCATCCGCATCTTGACCGTGCCCGTGAGGCCGCGGACCAGCCGCACGATGTCGGACGCCTTGCCGCGCGGCGGCATGAAGTCGATCAGCGCAACGGTGCCGCTCTCGGTCTCGAAGCGCGTTTCGAGGATGAGGGTGTTGCCGAGATAGCGGCGCGAGATGGAGGTCGTGTCCTCGCTTGGCGCGATCAGCCAGCGGCCGTTCTTGTGCGTGCCGAGGATCGCGGCAAAGCAGGCATCGGAATCGAAGGCCGGCCAGCACAGCCAGTCGATCGAGCCGTCGCGCCCGACCAGCGCTGCGGTCTCGCAATCGCCGATCAGCGCATAGTCCTCGATCCTCTGAGCCAATGTGTTACGAGCCCCGGAAAATCCGCCGTTTCAACTCCCGCCGGTCAACGAGCGTTCCCGCGTCGCCGCCTTCAAGGCCGTAAGATCGACCTTGGCGGCGATCTTGTCCAGCGCCACCGGCAGGCGCTGGCGCCAGTTCGGATGCTCGTCGATCGTGCCGGGAATGTTGGGCTGGTCGATCACGCCGAGCAGATCCTCCAGCGACACTGCCAGCAGACGCGACGGCGTCCGCGACAGGAAGGCGAGCACCGAATAGAGATCGTTGGCGTTGATGCCGTTCTGGCGCAGGATCTCGTCGAGCCTGCCGAGCGCATCCCAGCGCGCCTGGTCGTTCTCGCCGGGGTCGAGCCCGAGCGAGCGCTTCATCTTGAGATCGCTGAAGGAGCGCCAGCCGGCATAGGTGCACAGATCATGCGTGTTCAGCGTGACCAGCGCATTGGGCCGGTAATGGTCGGCATTGCGGAAGCGGCCGGCATCGTCGCGCTCGAACATCATGACGAGGTAGGACCAGATGCCGAA
This sequence comes from Bradyrhizobium sp. Pa8, assembly GCF_052588265.1. Lineage (NCBI taxonomy): Bacteria > Pseudomonadati > Pseudomonadota > Alphaproteobacteria > Hyphomicrobiales > Nitrobacteraceae > Bradyrhizobium > Bradyrhizobium sp. Pa8. The sequence goes on from NZ_CP176767.1 coordinate 7,613,551, forward strand.
ATCCTGCATCGTCTCGCGGAAACCTTCCGGCACGGTACCGAGGTCCTCGCCGATCACGATGCATTTGTGCGCCGCGCTCTCGCGCACCACCGCGCCGAGCAGGGCCTCGAACGGCATCTGCACATAGGCGCCGTTGTCCGGCTTGAAGCCGCGCGGCACCAGATACAGCCGCTTCAAGCCCAGCACGTGATCGAGCCGGATCGCGCCGGCATGGCGCATCGAGGCGGCCAGCATGTCGGCAAACGGCACGAAGGATTGCGCCTCCAGACCACCGGCATTGAAGCCGGCAAGGCCCCAATCCTGTCCGACGGTGTTGAGCACGTCGGGCGGCGCACCGACGGCGAGATGGCGCGAAATCGCCATCTGCTCGTTCCAGGCATCGAAGCCATTGGACTGCACGCCGACGGCGACGTCGAGATAGAGCCCGACGCGCATGCCGAGCTGGCCGGCCAATTCCTTGGCGGCATGCAATTGGCTATCGGCCGTCCATTGCACGAATTCGACGAACGCGACCTCGCGCTTGTCGGGACCGTTGCGGAGCTCGGCGCATTTGGCTTGATCCGGCTGAAGCCACTCTTGCGGCCACTCCCACCATGGCCCGGAGAAGCGATGCCGCAGCACCTCGAAGCAGGCAAAGCGGGACAATAGCGGCGCGCGGTCCGCGCGGAAGGCGTCGAATTCCTTGCGGCGCGCCTCGCTCGCGCTTGTCACGAAACTGTTGTAGGCGGCGCGCAGGCCGAGCCATTTCAGCGCCGCCATGTCCGCATAGGGCACACGATCGCCTTCGCGCAGCCGCGCGGCGGTCGCAGCCGCGTCGGGGACGAGGTCGGCGGAAAATTCCGGGATCGCCTCGACGTCGATATAGAGCGGGTTGAGAAACAGCCGGCTGTTCGGCGAATAGGGGCTGCAATCGGCGGGGTGGTTGTCGAACAGCACATGCAGCGGATTGAGCCCGACGCCATCGGCGCCGAGCTGCCTGGCGAGGCGGACGAGGCCGGCAAGATCGGTGAAATCGCCAATGCCCCAATTGCGGTCGGAGCGAACGCTGTAGAGCTGCACGGCAAGTAGCCAGCCACGGTCGAAATCGCCGCCGAAGGCGCGTTCGGGCGCCACGATCATCGGCACCTCCTCCGCAACACCCTCGGCATCGGTCAGCGTCAACCGGTGATAACCGAGCGGCAGGCCGGCGGGCCAGGCGATCACGGGCTCGCGGGTCTCGCCTTGCGCGATCACATTGCCGTTTGCGCGCAGTTTCCATTGCAGCGGCGGCGCGCCGATTGTCGTCAATTCGGTGCGCGGATGTCCCAGGGCGCGCACTACCACGGGTCCGCCGACGAAGCGGTAAACCCGCTTCTCCGGCAGCGCCTCGAGGATGGATTTGAGGGCCACGGGATCGGTGACCCGCAGCTTTCCGAGGGCATCGACGAATTCAGACTGAACGCCCTTGATCCGGGCTTGAGCTAAAAGATCCATTCGGCACGCAGCTTGCAGGCCGTTATCCGGCCGGGGGCATGGATTTTAACGAGGTCGTGGAAGAGGTTAGTCAGGGGTAACTCGCAAACCGTGCCTGCCGTTCCCAAGGGAACCAATGACACACAAGCGGCTTTCTATATTGGTATCAAGCGTAGGTTCCCGACAAGGGAAACGGGCTCCTGCTTTCTTGTCAATGGCATCACCGTGAACAAGACAATTCAAACTGTCGAGAGTGCCGCAGCCGGCAGCGCTTTCCTCATCGAAGATATCTATCCCTCGATCGACAACGGCCGTTTCGCCGTGAAGCGGATTGCGGGCGAACGAGTCGACGTCTGGGCGGACATCTATCGCGACGGCGACGCCGTGATCGGTGCCGCACTGATCTGGCGAGCAGAACAGGACCGGGAATGGCGGAGCGAGCCGATGATCCATCACGGCAATGACCGCTGGTCCGGCGCGTTCACCCCCGTCGAGCCCGGCCAATATGTCTACGCGATCGAAGCATGGACCGACGAGTTCGCCACCTGGTCGCACGGGGTCGAGCGCAAGCGGCGCGCCGGCGCGGACGTCAGCCTCGATGCGATCGAGGGCGCCGGCCTCCTGACCAAGGCACATGGCGCCCGGCAGGACGCCGCAGCGGTCATCGTGAAGCAATGCGAGGATTATCTTCAGACCGGCGATGTCGGCTCGCTGCTTGCAACCGATCTCGGCGCGGCCATGGCCGAGAGCCAGTCGCGGCCCGACCTGACCCGCTCGCAGAACTTCCCGCTGATCGTCGACCGCGACAAAGCGCGCTTCGGCGCCTGGTATCAGATGATGCCGCGCAGCCAGAGCCAGATTCCCGGCCGGCATGGCACGCTCCGTGACTGCATCGCGCGCGTGCCCGACATCGCCGCGATGGGCTTTGACGTGCTCTACTTCACGCCCATCCACCCCATTGGCCGCACCCGCCGCAAGGGCCGCAACAATGCGCCGGTGGCGACCGAAGGCGATCCCGGCTCGCCCTATGCGATCGGCACGGCCGAGGGCGGGCACGATGCACTGCATCCCGAGCTCGGCACGATCGAGGATTTCCGCGCGCTGGTCGCGACATGTCTCGAATATGGCCTCGAGCTCGCGCTCGACTTCGCCGTGCAATGCTCGCCGGACCATCCCTGGCTGACGCAGCACCCGGCATGGTTCAAATGGCGGCCGGACCGCTCGGTGCGGACGGCGGATGATCCCTATTCGGACATCGTCATCCCCGATTTCGCCTCCGTCGACAGGGCCGGGCTGTGGAACGCGTTTCGCGATGCCATGCTGTTCTGGATCGACCACGGCGTCACCATCTTCGCCATCGACAATCACGACACCGCGCCGCTTCCGTTCTGGGAGTGGCTGATCAGCGACATCCGCCGCCGCCATCCCGAGGTGATCCTGTTCTCCAAGACCTTTGCACGGCCAAAGCTGATGAAGGGGCTCGCCAAGCTCGGCTTTGCACAATCCTTCAGCTATTTCTCCTGGCGTACGGCGAAATGGGAGCTGGAGCAATATCTGGGCGAGCTGACCCGCTATCCCGAGCGCGATTTCTATCGGGCGAACCTGTTCGTGAGCACGCCCGACCTGCTGCCCTATCATCTCCAGGGCGGCGAGCCCTGGGCATTCAAGTCGCGGGTCGCGCTGGCCGCGACGCTGTCCGGCAGTTACGGCATCTACAGCGGGTTCGAGCTGCTGGAGCATGACGCGATTCCCGGCCGCGAAGAATATCTCGATTCCGAGAAGTACCAGATCAAGCAGCGCGACTGGGACCGGCCCGGCAACATCAAGCCCTACATCGCCGCGCTCAATCGCATCCGCAATGATAACGCCGCACTTCAGCAGACGGAGAATTTGCGCTTCCTCGGTATCGAGGACGGCGAGACGATCGCCTTTGCCAAGGAAGCGGCCGATCCGGCCAACGCCGTCGTCGCGGTCATCGCCCTCTCGGGCCATGTGCGCGAAGTCTGGTTGCCGCTGGGTGACCTCACCATCGACGCCGGCGGCGCACGCCGCCACGTCACCGCACTCGAAAATCTCATCACAGGCGAACAGTCCCGCATCGAATGGGGCGGGATCAAACTGCGTATCGACCCCGACCGCGACCCGGCGCTGCTGTTCCGCTGCCTGGCGTAAGGATCACGCCATGAATGTTTTGTCTTCCGTCGAGACCCAAAAAGCCGAGGCAGCCGAGATCGTGGATGAACTCTGGTACAAGGACGCCATCATCTACCAGCTCCACGTCAAGGCGTTTGCCGACAGCAACCATGACGGCATCGGCGATTTCGCCGGACTGACCGAGAAGCTGCCCTATCTCCAGGAGCTCGGCGTCACCGCGCTGTGGCTGCTGCCGTTCTATCCGTCGCCCGGGCGCGACGACGGCTACGACATCGCCGACTACGGCTCGGTCAATCCCGATTTCGGGACGATGAAGGACTTCAAGCGCTTCATCCAGGAAGCGCAGAAGCGCGGCCTGCGCGTCATCACCGAGCTCGTCGTCAATCACACCTCCGACCAGCACAAATGGTTCAAGCGGGCGCGCCGCAGCCATCCGGGCTCGAGCGCCCGCAACTGGTACGTCTGGAGCGATACCGACCAGAAATACCAGGGCACGCGGATCATCTTCACCGACACCGAGAAGTCGAACTGGACCTGGGACCACGAGGCCGGGGCGTTCTACTGGCATCGCTTCTTCTCGCACCAGCCGGACCTCAATTTCGACAATCCGCGCGTGGTCAGCGCCCTGATCCAGGTGATGAAGCGCTGGCTGGATGCCGGCGTCGACGGATTCCGCCTCGACGCCATTCCCTATCTCTGCGAACGCGACGGCACCAACAACGAGAACCTGCCCGAGACGCATGCCATCATCAAGCGCCTGCGTCAGGAGCTGGATTCCTATTCGAAGGGCAAGCTGTTGCTGGCCGAGGCCAATCAATGGCCGGAGGACGTGCAGGAATATTTCGGCCGCGGCGACGAGTGCCACATGGCCTACCACTTCCCGCTGATGCCGCGCATCTACATGGCGATCGCGCAGGAAGACCGCTTTCCGATCACCGACATCTTGCGCCAGACGCCGGACATTCCCGCAAGCTGCCAATGGGCGCTGTTCCTGCGCAACCATGACGAGCTGACGCTGGAGATGGTCACCGACGTCGAGCGCGACTATCTCTGGACCACCTACGCCAACGATCCCCGCGCCCGCATCAATGTCGGCATCCGCCGGCGGCTGGCGCCGCTGATGGACAATGACCGCCGCAAGATCGAGCTGATGAACTCGCTGCTGCTGTCATTCCCGGGCACGCCGATCATCTATTACGGCGACGAGATCGGCATGGGCGACAACATCTATCTCGGCGACCGCAATGGCGTGCGCACGCCGATGCAGTGGAGCCCGGACCGCAATGGCGGCTTTTCCCGCTGCGATCCCGCCCGCCTCTATGCGCCGCTGATCATGGACCCCGTCTACGGCTACGAATCGGTCAACGTGGAGGCGCAGTCGCGCAGCCTGTCCTCGTTGCTCAGCGCCACCAAGCGCCTGATCTCGGTGCGCAAATCGACCCTCGCCTTCGGCCGCGGCACCATGACCTTCATCCGCCCGGCCAACCGCGCCGTGCTGGCCTATGTCCGGCAGTACAACGACGAGGTGATCCTGTGCGTCGCCAACCTCTCGCGCGCAGCCCAGGCCACCGAGCTCGACCTGTCGCCGTGGAAGGACCGCATTCCGCAGGAGATGCTCGGACGCACGCGTTTTCCGCCGATCGGCGAGCTGCCCTACATGATCACGCTGGGGCCCTACGGCTTCTACTGGTTCCAGCTCACCGAGCGCAACAAGTCCGAGCCGGTGACGCCGCGCGCGGTGCCGGAGTTCGAGACGCTGGTGGTGCCGGTCAATTCGAACTGGGTGTCGCTCGCGCGCGAGCGCGGCGTGTTCGAGCGCGACGTGCTGCCGGGCTTCCTGTCGCGGACCCGCTGGTATCCCGAGCACAATCCCAAGCACATCCAGGCCACGCTGACCTCGGCGGTGCCTTTCAGCGACATCGGCGACAACAGACCCTGGATCGCGTTCTTCGAGACCACGCAGAATGACGTTACCGCGCGTTACGTGCTGCCGATGCAGATCGAGTGGGTGCGCTTCGACCGCGAGCGGTTCAACCCGAAGGCGCTCGCTGCCGTGCGCCAGGGCGCGCGCGAAGGCACGCTGCTCGACGTAGCAACCGAGCAGATCTTCATCGGGCTTTTCCTGCGGGGCCTGTCGCAGAACCTGGTGGTGGATGAGAACAATCTGCGGCTGGAATTCAAGGCGACCAGCCGGTTCGCCGACTACATCATCAAGGAGCCCGAACGCATCCGCGCCATCGAGCAGTCAAACAGCACGGCGCTGGTCGACAACCAGTACGTCGCCAAGATCTATCGCCAGCTCGAAGGCGGCATCAATCCCGAGATCGAGATCGGCACCTACCTCACCGACGTCGCGCACTTTGCCAATACGCCGGCGCTGCTCGGCAGCGTCGAGCTGGTCGAAGGCGACAGAAGCAGCGCGGTCGGCGTGCTGCACTCCTATGTCGAGAACCAGGGCGATGGCTGGGCCGTCACCACGGGTTATCTCGACCGCTATATCGACGAGCAGCGGTTGGCGCCGATGAGCGAAGCGCCCCGAGAGACCCAGGAGCAGGCGCCTTATCTGCACTTCATGGCGCAGATCGGCCGGCGGCTCGCCGAACTGCACGTGGCTCTCGCCGCCGCAAGGCCCGACAATCTCGCGCCGGAGCCGATCGGCCCCGCCCACGTCAAACGCTGGGCCTCCGACCTCAAGGCACGGGCCGAGCGGGTTTTTGAACGGCTCGCCGACAGCCGCGACGGCCTGCGGGAGTCCGACCGCCCGCTGATCGATCAGCTCGTCGCGGTGCGTGCGACCCTGCCCGACCACGTCGACGCCCTCTTGCCATCCGGCATCGCCGGGTTGAACATCCGTCATCATGGCGACTTCCGCCTCGGGCAAATTCTGATCGTGAAGGACGATATCTTCATCATCGACTTCGACGGCAATCCGCATCTCGCGCTGGCCGACAAGCGGCGCAAGGCACCGGCCGCACGCGACGTCGCCGGCCTGATCCGCTCGATTGAGCTTTCGGTTAACACAGCGCTCAGCCGCGCGCTGACGGGCGCATCCGACGAGCAGGACCGGCTCGCCACCGCACTCGGCGAATGGCGCGAACGCGCCGCCGCGACATTCCTTAACGCTTACCGCGAAGCCATGACCGATCGCCGGCTGTGGCCGGAAGATCGGCATTCCGCGGAAGGCCTGTTAAGGTTTTTCCTGCTTGATCAAGCCTTCGACGAAGTAGAGTACGAGCTGTCCCACCGGCCTGAGGGGCTCCGTGCGCCGCTGACCGGACTGCTTCGCATTCTGTCCAATGAGAGCGAAGCCCATGCCTAAACTGCCAGCCGAGGCCTACGCGATCATCGAGGGCCGCCACTCCGACCCCTTCCATTATCTCGGGATGCATCCCGAGGGCGGCAAGAGCGTGGTGCGCGCGTTCCTCCCCGAGGCCACCAATGTCGAGGCGGTGGGCGAACATGGCGAGGTGGCGAAGCTCGATCGCGTCCACGATTCGGGCCTGTTCATCGGCGCCCTACCGAACGGCTCGAAGCGCTATCAGCTCCGCGCCAAGTTCGGCGACAACATCATCGAGTTCGAGGACGCCTATCGCTTCCCGCCGATCCTGACCGACTTCGATCTCTATCTGCTCGGCGAAGGCACCCATCAGCGCCTCTACGACAAGCTCGGCGCGCATCCGATGCGGCTCGAAGGCATCGACGGTATCGGCTTCGTCGTGCTGGCGCCGAATGCGCGGCGGGTGTCTGTGGTCGGCGATTTCAATTTCTGGGACGCGCGGCGCCATCCGATGCGGGTGCGCGGTGCCGGTTATTGGGAATTGTTCATCCCGCACGCCAAGGGCGGCGACCACTACAAGTTCGATATCATCGGGCCGCACGGCCATCAGTTACCGCTGAAGTCCGATCCCATGGCCTTTGCGAGCGAGGTGCGGCCAAAGACGGCTTCCATCGTGTTCGACGAGGCGCATCTCGCCCGCCCGCGCCCGGCGCCGGATGGCATCAACGCGCTCTCGGCACCGATGTCGATCTACGAGGTCCATCTCGGCTCCTGGCGCCGCAAGAACGGCGACGAATGGCTCACCTATCGCGAACTGGCCGAGCAGCTGCCGGCCTATGCCCGCGACATGGGCTTTACCCATCTCGAATTCCTGCCCGTCAGCGAGCATCCGTTCGACGGCTCCTGGGGCTATCAGCCGACCGGCCTCTATGCGCCGACTAGCCGCTTCGGCGGGCCTGAGGATTTTGCCGCGCTGGTCGATGCCTGCCATCGCGAGGGCGTCGGCGTGCTGCTCGACTGGGTGCCCGGCCATTTCCCGGACGATCCGCACGGGCTCGGCAGCTTTGACGGCACCTCGCTCTACGAGCATGCCAATCCGCTCCAGGGCCGCCACCTCGACTGGGGCACGCTGATCTACAATTACGGCCGCACCGAAGTGACGAACTTCCTGGTGTCGAACGCGCTGTTCTGGCTCGAGCGTTACGCGATCGACGGCCTGCGCGTCGATGCGGTCGCCTCCATGCTCTATCTCGACTACAGCCGCCCCCCCGGCGCCTGGATTCCGAACCAGTATGGCGGCCGCGAGAACATCGAGGCGATCGCGTTCCTGCGCCGCTTCAACACCGAATTGTTCGCGCGCTTCCCGCAGGCGACCACGGCGGCCGAGGAATCCACCGCGTGGCCGCAGGTCTCGCGCCCGGTCGAATTCGGCGGGCTCGGCTTCGGCTACAAGTGGAATATGGGCTGGATGCACGACACGCTGAACTACATCAGCAAGGATCCGATCCACCGCAAGCATCATCACGGCGAGATCCTGTTCGGCCTGCACTATGCTTTCTCGGAGAACTTCATCCTGCCGCTGTCGCATGACGAGGTCGTGCACGGCAAACGTTCGATCCTCGGCCGCATGCCCGGCGACGAATGGCAGCGTTTTGCGAATTTGCGCGCCTATTACAGCTTCATGTTCGGCCATCCCGGCAAGAAGCTGCTGTTCATGGGCGCGGAGATCGCGCAAAGCCGCGAATGGAACCACGACCAGTCGCTCGACTGGCACCTGCTCGAATACAAGTACCATTCCGGTATCCAGGCGCTGATCCGCGATCTCAACCGGCTCTATCGCGCGGTGCCGGCGCTGCACCAGATGGATTGCGAACAGGCCGGATTCGAATGGCTGATCACGGATGACGCCAACCGCAACGTGTTCGCCTGGCTGCGCAAGGGATTCGACGAGCACGCACGGTGTCTCGTGATCATCAACTTCTCACCCAACGTCTATCGCAACTATCGCGTCCCCGTGCCCTTCGCCGGCAAGTGGAAAGAGGTGTTCAATTCGGACTCCGCCCATTACGGCGGCACCAATGTCGGAAACATCGGCGAGGTTCATGCCGCTGACGGCAAGGCGCCCGAGGTTCGCCTCACCGTTCCGCCGCTCGCCGCGATCTTCCTCGTTCCGGAAAGCTGACCGATGCGCCTGACTGCTGGATCGCCCGCACGCCTCGGCGCAAGCTGGGACGGACGCGGTACCAATTTCGCGTTGTTCTCCGCCAACGCGCAGAAGGTCGAGCTGTGCCTGTTCGACACGCAAGGAAGGCGCGAGCTCGAGCGTGTCGAGCTGCCCGAGCGGACCGAGGACGTCTGGCACGGCTATCTCAACGACATCTCGCCGGGCCAGCTCTACGGCTATCGCGTGCACGGCCCCTACGAGCCCGAGCACGGCCACCGCTTCAACGCCAACAAGCTGCTGCTCGACCCCTACGCCAAACGGCTCGCCGGGCGGCTGGTCTGGAGCGATGCGCATTTCGCCTATCGCACCGGCTCGCCGCGCGAGGACCTCTCCTTCGACCGGCGCGACAACGCGCGCGGCATGCCCAAGGCGGTCGTCGTCGATGAGACCTTCAACTGGGGCCGTCGCGAGATCCGGCCCAACATCCCCTGGGAAGACACCATCGTCTACGAGGCCCACGTCAAGGGCTTGACGCAGAAGCGCGACGACGTGCCGCCGAATTTGCGCGGCACCTATGGCGGCCTGTCGTCGCCGGCAATGATCGAGCATTTGAAGACGCTCGGCGTCACCACCGTCGAGCTGCTTCCGATCCACAGCTTCATCGACGACCGCATTCTGGTCGAGAAGAAGCTCGCCAACTACTGGGGCTACAACACGCTGTCCTTCTTCGCGCCCGAACCGCGCTACGCCCAGGACAATGCGCTCGATTCCTTCCGCACCACGGTCGCGCGCCTGCACGATGCCGGCATCGAGGTGATGCTCGACGTCGTCTACAACCACACGGCCGAAGGCAATCACCTCGGTCCGACCCTGTGCTACCGCGGCATCGACAATGCCTCCTATTACTGGCTGAACCGCGAGAACCCGCGCTATTACGACGACTTCACCGGCTGCGGCTCGTCGGTGAATCTCACCCATCCGCGCGTGCTCCAGATGGTGATGGATTCACTGCGCTACTGGGTCGAGGTCTGCCATGTCGACGGCTTCCGCTTCGACCTCGCCACCACGCTCGCGCGCGGGCCGAACGGCTATGATCGCGGCAGCTCGTTCCTGACGGCGATCCGGCAGGACCCGGTGCTGGCGGCGGTGAAGCTCGTCGCCGAACCCTGGGATCTCGGGCTCGGCGGCTACCAGGTCGGCGCATTCCCTTCCCAATGGTCGGAGTGGAACGATCGGTATCGCAGCGCCATGCGCCGCTACTGGAGCGGCGAAGGCAGCCTGATCGGCGACATCTCCAGCCGCATGACGGCGTCATCCGACCTGTTCAACCATGACGGACGGCGACCGCGCGCCAGCATCAACCACATCACCGTGCATGACGGCTTCACGCTCGCCGACCTCTTCAGCTACAACGAGAAGCACAACGAGGCCAATGGCGAGGACAATCGTGACGGCTCCAGCGACAATCACAGCAACAATTGCGGTGTCGAGGGTCCGACCGACGATCCCGAGATTCTCGGGCTGCGGCGGCAGCTTCGCAAGAACGTGCTGGCCTGCCTGATGCTGGCGCAGGGCGTTCCGCTGATCCTGGCCGGCGACGAGGTCGGCAATTCGCAGTCCGGCAACAACAACGCCTATTGCCAGGACAACGAGGTCGGCTGGGTCGGCTGGGACAACCTCGGCAAGGACGGCGACGACATGGTCGATTTCGTCGCCGGGCTCGCCGAGATCCGCCGCCGGTTCTCGCAGCTTCGCAGCCATCGCTGGCTCGACGGCCGGCCCAAGGACGGTCTCTCCTACGGCGCGCTGTGGCTGACGCCCGCCGGCGACGAGATGACGGAGAACGACTGGAAATTCCCGGAAGGGCGGTTCCTCTCCTATGTGATGGGGCCGATGGAACCGGGGAGCGCCGCGATCTTTATCGTACTGAACGCCGCCCCCGAAGAGATCGCATTCAAATTGCCCAAAATGGCCGAGTACAACAGCTGGCAGCAGATCCTGAACACCACCGATGCCAGGCCGAACAGTGTTGATCTGCAGCCCGGAAGCGACAGCAAGGCGCCGCCGCGCTCCGTGCTCGCCTTCGCGGGGGCGCTATGAGACCATCCTTCGGGGCGAGGCCGACCAGGGACGGCGTGTCGTTCCGGCTGTGGGCGCCCGGTGCTCGCCGAGTCGATCTCCTGCTCGACAGAAGGCACGCGATGCAGCGCCGGCAGGATGGCTGGTATGTCGCCGAGATTGCCGGCCTGCCCGTCGGCAGTCCCTACCAGTTCAGGATCGACGACGAGATCGACGTGCCCGATCCCGCATCCGCCTTCCAGCCGGACGACGTTTCTGGCCCGAGCGAAGTCGTCGATCATGATGCCTTCGCGTGGCGCGCGCGCGATTGGCGCGGACGTCCCTGGGAAGAGACGGTGCTGATCGAGACCCATGTCGGCACCTTCACGCCTGAGGGCACCTATCACGCCATGATCGACAAGCTCGATCATCTCGTTGCGACCGGGATCACCGCGCTGGAATTGATGCCGCTGGCCGATTTCGCCGGCCGCCGCGGCTGGGGCTATGACGGCGTGCTCTGGTACGCGCCCGACAGCGCCTACGGCCGGCCCGAGGACCTGAAGACACTGATCGACGAGGCGCATCTGCGCGGGCTGATGGTGTTCCTCGACGTCGTCTACAATCATTTCGGCCCCGAGGGGAATTATCTCGGCCGCTATGCGCCGGCTTTCTTCACCGATGCGCATACGCCATGGGGCAGCGCGATCGATTATCGTGTGCCGCAGGTCCGGGCCTTCGCGGTCGAGAACGCGCTGTCCTGGCTCACCGACTATCGCTTCGACGGCCTGAGACTGGATGCCGCCAATCACATCATGGCGATCCCGGACGAGCAGTCGATGTTGCAGGACCTCAGTGTCGCCGCCGGCGAGCTTGCCAAGGCCACGGGGCGGCACATCCATCTCGTGCTGGAGAACGGCGACAACCGCGCGAGCCTGCTTGATGCCGCGCAGGATCCGCCCAACGGCAAATATCGCGGGCAGTGGAACGACGACTATCACCACGTCTGGCACGTGATGCTGACCGGCGAGCTCGCGGGCTACTACGGCGACTACCAGACGCCGCGCATGGATCTCGCTCGCGCGCTCGCGTCGGGCTTCGTCTACCAGGGCGAGATCTCGGAGTTCTGGGGCAAGAAGCCGCGCGGCGAGGCGAGCGGCGAGCTGCCGCCGGCGACCTTCGTCAACTTCCTGCAAAACCACGACCAGATCGGCAATCGCCCATTGGGTGATAGACTCGAGAGCCTGGCATCGCCGCGGCAGATCGAAGCCGCGCTCGCGGTGACCCTGCTCGCGCCGATGGTGCCGATGCTGTTTCAGGGCGAGGAATGGGGCTCCACGGTGCCCTTCCCGTTCTTCTGCGATTTCCGGGGCGACCTTGCCGATGCCGTGCGCAAGGGTCGCAAGCAGGAATATGACTGGGCCTACGAGAAATACGGCGACGAGGTCCCCGATCCACTCGATCCCAAAACGCTGCAATCGGCCGTGCTGGATTGGACCGGCCACACGCCGGAGCAGGATTCGCGGCTCGCGCTGGTACGGGAGCTGCTCACGCTCCGTCACAAGGAGATCGCATCACGATTGAAAGGTGCGAGGTTCGGCGATGCCGCGACGGCCGATAGCGGCCTGCTCTCCGCGCATTGGCGCATGGGCGATGGCACGACGTTGCGCCTGACCGCCAATCTCTCGGACAAGGACATCGCACGTCCCAGCGACGCAACAGGCACGCCTATCTGGGGCTCTGTCAGCGGCGATCGGCTCCCACCCTGGTCGGTGATCTGGCATCTCGGAGGTTAGCATGCCTCCTGCCATTCCCCTTGCGACCTATCGGCTTCAGCTCACCGCGGACTTCGACTTCGACAAGGCCGCCGCGGTCGTGCCTTACCTTAGGGCACTCGGGATCACGCATCTCTACGCCTCGCCGGTGATGAAGGCGCGCAAGGGCTCGACCCATGGCTACGACACCGTCGACCACAGCCAGTTCAATCCCGAGCTCGGCGGCGAGGCCGGCTTTGCCCGGCTGAGCGACGCCCTCACGCAGCACGACCTCGGCCTCATCATCGATTTCGTGCCGAACCATGTCGGCGTGCACTTTGCCGACAATCCCTGGTGGCTCGACGTGCTGGAATGGGGCCAGGCCTCGCCGCATGCGGTTTCCTTCGACATCGACTGGGATCAACTGGCCTATCGTGCCCGCGGCGGCGTGCTGCTGCCGATCCTCGGTTCGCCCTACGGCGAGGCGCTGGAGCGCGGCGACATCGAGCTGCGCTACGATCCCGATGAAGGCAGTTTTTCCGCCTGGTATTTCGAGCATCGCCTGCCGATCGCGCCGGAACGCTATGGCGAAATGCTCCGCGTGATCGTGAAGGAAGCTGACGCCGCCGAGACCGAGGCCGGCAAGCGCCTGCTTGCGCTCGCGGCCCGCTACACCGGGTTGCGTCGCCCCAACCGCAGGGAGGCGCCCGGCTTCAAGGCGGAGCTCAAGGAGATCGCAGGCAGCGCCGACATCATCGTGCGCGGCCTCGCCGCCTATCGTTCCGCCAAGGATCGTCCGGCGCAGACGCTGGCGCTGCATCATCTGCTGGAGCGCCAGCACTACAAGCTCGGGCACTGGCGGCTCGCCTCCAGCGACATCAATTATCGCCGCTTCTTCGACGTCAACGGGCTTGCGGGCTTGCGCGTCGAGGACGCGAGCACGTTCGCCGCCACGCACCGGCTGGTGAAGCAGCTCATTGCCGACGGCAAGCTGCAAGGCATCCGCCTCGATCACATCGACGGCCTGCGCGATCCCGCACAATATTGCCAGCGGCTGCGCCGGCTGGTGCGCGACGCGCAAGGCAACACCAAACCGTTCTATACCGTGATCGAAAAGATCCTGTGCGAGCACGAGCGCCTGCCGCATTTCGCCGGCGTTCAGGGCACCACGGGCTATGAGTGGATGAACGTCATCACCCATGTTCTGGTCGACGCGAAAGGGCTGGAGGCGCTGAACGAGACCTGGCGGCAGATCAGCAACCGTCCGCCGCGGCTGGCGCCCTACGTCAAGGACGCCAAGCGGCGCGTGCTGGAGACGCTGCTCACCAGCGAATTCACCGTGCTGACCCGCCTGCTCGCGCGCATCGCCAACGGGCATTACTCGACCCGCGACTTCTCCGCCGACAGCCTGCGGCAGGCGCTCGAATTGTACGTGCTGCATTTCCCGGTCTATCGCACCTATCTGACGCATAGCGGCCCGACCGCCCTCGACCGCAAGCTGATTGAGGACACCATCGAACGGGCTCGCGCGGAATGGTTCGCCGCGGATGAAGGCATCTTCGACTTCCTGCGCGACGCGCTGACGATGGACCTGCTCAAGCCCGGCCGGCCTCCGCATAGCGCTCCGCGGGTGCGCCGCTTCGCGCTGAAGGTGCAGCAGTTCACGGGACCGATGATGGCGAAGTCGCTGGAGGACACCGCCTTCTATCAATTCCACCGGCTGCTCGCCCTGAACGAGGTCGGCGGCGATCCCGCGAGCAATGGCCTCACGATACCTGCCTTCCACGAGGCCATGCGCGCACGTGCCAAGGAATGGCCGCAAGGGATGACGGCGACCGCGACCCACGACACCAAGCGCGGCGAGGATGCCCGCGCGCGCATCGCGGCGCTCAGCGAGATTCCCGGCGAATGGACCAGCGCGGTGGCGCGCTGGAAGGTGCTGAACGCGCCGCGCCTCGCGCTCAACGGCAATCTGCGCGCCCCTTCGGCGACGTTCGAATACATGCTCTACCAGACCCTGCTCGGCGCCTGGTCGCTCGGGGAGCCGGCCGATGCCGGCTTCGTCGAGCGCATCCAGGCCTACGCGCTCAAGGCCGCGCGCGAGGGCAAGGAGGAGACCAGCTGGCTCAACCCGCACGAGGCTTATGAGAACGGCGTCGAGAGCTTCATCGCGAAGATCCTCGATCCAGCGCAATCCAGCGAGTTCCTGGAGGCGCTGCAAACCCTGGCACGTCGCGTCGCGCTGCTCGGCGCCTTGAACTCGCTGAGCCAGCTCACGCTCAAGGCGACACAGCCTGGCGTGCCGGACTTCTACCAAGGCACCGAATACTGGGACCTGTCGCTGGTCGATCCCGACAACCGCCGCCCGGTGGACTTTGCCGCGCGGCAGACGGCGCTGATGTCACTGGAAGCGCCGGACTGGCGCGGGCTGATCAAGACCTGGCCGAACGGCCAGCTCAAGCTGGCATGGACGCGGCACCTGCTCAAACTGCGCAACGAACTCGCCGATGTGTTCGCGCAGGGCGAGTATCAGCCGCTGCAGGTCCGGGGCGCGCACGCAGACCACGTCATTGCCTTTGTCCGCCGACACGGCCGCACGGCTGCGATCGTCGTGGTCGGGCGCCAGCTTGCGCCGTTCACGCAAGAGGGCCGACAATGGCCCGCGTTCGAGGACGTTGACGCGACGATCGAGGTCACCGGCTACACCGGGCCGGGCTTTGCCGGCAATCGATTGCCGCTCGCGCAAGCCTTCCGGGATATTCCCGCTGCGGTCATCGAAGCACGCGCCGCCAGCACGGCGAGACCCAGGCAACAACGCGCTCGGAGCTGACGGCTACTTTCCCCCGTCCTTGGTCAGCAACACCTGCCCGCGCTTGCGGATGGTCGCCTGCGCCATCTCGGCGAAGCGCTGCAACAGCCACGGCAACACAACCTCAACCTTGACGTGGTCGTCGGCGACATCGACCTGGCCGCTCGCGATCTGCCCGAGCGCGCGGATGCGAAAATTCATGCTGTCGCCGTTCCAGCGCTCCTCCTCGACCTGCATCACGGGAATGCTGGCGGCGGCGCGGCCGAGCCCGGCCTTGAGCCGGCGCACGGCTTCCTCGCGGCCGAGACGATGCGGAATGGAGACGACAAGCGGTGCTGACATGGCCCTGCCCTGCGGTGACTGATCCTCACATAGTCATGCCGCCTGGACTGGCAAAGGTTCCATGCAAGTTGGCCCCGTTCGCCGTGTTTCATCGTGGGAACTATAAAACCTGCGGCAAGTTGCCCTCGCACCACGGGACAGGTGCAAACGACCCTTTCAACAAAGGGCTGGAGGAGACTAGCATGTCTATCGGTACGATCATTCTGATCATTTTGGTCATCGCGCTGCTCGGCGGCTTCAGCGGTATCGGCGGCGGCCCGTTCTATGGCACCGGCTATTACGGCGGCGGCGGCCTCGGACTCGTCATCGTCATCCTGCTGATCCTGCTATTGCTGGGTAGAATCTAGCAACCCAGCGAGCGGCTCGTAGGGTGGGCAAAGGCGCTCTTGCGCCGTGCCCACCTTTTCGTTCGGAGAGCAGGATGGTGGGCACGCTTCGCTTTGCCCACCCTACAAGTGTCGCGCCCGTCGTACGGACTTACTTCATCTTCCCGGCCAACTTCTTCGCCGCCGATTTGATCGAGGCGGCCGCGTCATCGTAACCATCCCACGCCTTCGAGCGCGCCAACAGACCCGGCACCGTCCGCACCGTGTACCGCTTCGGATCGAGATCACCCTTCACCTGCGCCCATGTCACAGGCACCGACACGGTCGCGCCATCGCGCGCACGGGGCGACAGCGGCGCCACCGCCGTCGACAGGCGGTCGTTGCGCAAATAATCCAGGAAGATCTTTCCGTTGCGCAGCTTCTTTGACATGTTGAGCAGATAGCGCTCGGGATCGTCGTCGGCCATCCACTGGCAAACGCCTTGCGCGAACGCCTTGGCCTCCTTCCAGCTCACCTTGTCGCGCGCACCGTGGAGCAGGGGCACCACCACGTGCAGGCCCTTGCCGCCGGTGGTCTTGCAAAAGCTCTCCATGCCGACGTCGGTGAGGCGCTGCCGCATCTCCTTGGCGGCGTCCACGACATCGGCGAATTTGACGTCCGGCGCGGGATCGAGATCGAACACCAGCCGGCCCGGCGTATCGTAGGCGTTCGGGGCACAATTCCAGGGATGCAGCTCGACACCGCCGATCTGCGCGACCGCGGCAAGCCCCTCGACGCGATCGACCTGCAAGTACGGCTTGCGATCGCCCGAGACTTTCGCGAGCTCCAGCAGGTTCGAGGTGCCCTGCATGGCATGGCGCTGGAAGAATTTTTCACCACCAATGCCGTCAGGCGCACGCACAATCGAACAGGGGCGCCCCTTGATGTGCTCGATCATCCAGGCGCCGACGGCCTCGAAATAGCGCGCGAGATCGAGTTTTGTGACGCCCTCGCCGTCCCCGCCATCCGGCCATAGCTCCTTGTCCGGCTTCGAGATGACGACACCCATCACCTCGGCCGTGCCGGCATCCTTGCGCTTGCCTGCCTTCGGCACAGCACGCTTCCTGGCCAACGGCTTTGCGAGTTCGGTATCCGCGGGTGTTTCCGCCTCGACCTCCTTGGCCGGCTTGTCCTGCCGCAAACCCTTGAAGGCGGCCTGGCGGATATTGCCGTCGGCGGTGAAGCCGGCGAACTCGATCTCGGCGACGAGCTCCGGCTTCAGCCAGTGCACGTCGCGCGTCTTTTTCGGCGCGTTCTTGCCGCCGAAGGGGCTTTGCCTGGCCTCCATGGCCTTCAAGGACGGCATGATGCGCTTGACCGTGTCCGCGCCGAAGCCCGTGCCGACCATGCCGACGAAGGCGAGATCATCGCCGCGGTGCACGCCGGCCATCAGCGAGCGGAATTTGCCGTTGGTGGTCTTCCAGCCGCCGATCACGACCTCATGGCCGGCGCGGCATTTGGCCTTGGTCCAGCTTTCCGTTCGCCCCGACCGATAAGGTGCATCGAGCTTCTTCGACACCACGCCTTCGAGCTCGAGCTTGCAGGCCGATTGCAGCACGGCATCGCCGCTGCTCTCGAAATGCTCGACATAGCGGATTTGGCTCGATTTCTTCCTGCCTGCGTCCAGGATTTGCCTGAGGCGGCTTTTGCGCTCGCCGAGGGGCAGGCGCCGGCAATCGAGCCCCTCGGCGAACAGGAGGTCGAAGGCAAAGAAGATCAGGTCCTCGGTCTTGCCGTCCGACAGCGCGGCCTGGAGCGAAGAGAAATTCGGCGCGCCGTTGTGATCGAGGGCGACGATCTCGCCGTCGATCATAACGTCGGGAAGCTCCCCCGCCTCCTTCGCGATGGCTGCGAACTTGTCGGTCCAGTCGAGGCCCTTGCGCGTCTTCAGCGTCGCCTCGCCGTCCTCGACGCGGAGCTGGACGCGATAGCCGTCGAACTTGATCTCGTGGCACCAGCCGTCGGCCGCCGGCGGCCGCTCGACCGGGGTGCAGAGCTGCGGCGCGACGAAGTCCGGCATCTCCGAGACTCTCTTCGCGTTTGTCGCGGTCGTCGCTTTCGTCTTTGCGCCCGTCCCGCGCTTCAACACCGCGCCGGGCGCCGGCCTGACGGTGCGCCCTTTCGGCTCCTCGACACGATTGGACTGCCAGACCGCATCGGCCTTGGCACCCTTCGCCAGCATGAACGGTTTTGGCGCGCGCCCCTTGCCATCGGCGATCTGCGCCATCGCGCGGCCGGAGGCCACCGACTTGTCCTCGCTGAGAATGTCGTCGCTCTCGCTGGCATATTCGTCGCGATGCTTGATCAAGAGCCAGTTGGTGCGCTTGCCCCCGGTGCGGTCATGCCTCATCCGCACCAGCACCCAGCTTCCATGCAGCTTGTCGCCGTGGAGCGTGAACTTGAGGTCGCCCTTTTGGAAGCCGCGCTCGGGATCCTCGGACTCCCAGGTGCCGCGGTCCCAGAGCATGACCGTGCCGCCGCCATACTGCCCTTCGGGAATCGTGCCTTCGAAATCGCCATAGTCGAGCGGATGGTCCTCGACCTCGACCGCCAGCCGCTTGTCATGCGGATCGAGCGAGGGTCCCTTGGTGACCGCCCACGACTTGAACACGCCGTCGAACTCGAGCCGCAGATCATAGTGCAGCCGCGTCGCGTCGTGCTTCTGGATCACGAAGCGCCGCTGCGTCGATGGCGCCACCGCGGTCTTGCCCGACGGCTCCGGTGTCTTCTCGAAATCGCGTTTCTGTCGGTAGGTGGAGAGTTTTCGCAGCACGACCGGCCCCGCATTCTCTTTCGGCGTTGAAGCCTATCACGGCAAAAGTCCCACCCGGAACCAAAACCCGATGGGGCGGTTGGGGTTCCAAAATGCCTTGGAACGCTGGAGAACGGAATGGCCCCGCGCGCCTATTGGAAAGGAACGTTAAAGCTCTCGCTCGTCAGTTGCCCGATCGTGCTCTATCCGGCGACCACAGCGGCCGAGAAGACGCGGTTTCACATGATCAACCGCGAGACCGGAAACCGGCTCAAGCAGCAGATGGTGGACTCCGAGACCGGTGACGTGGTCGAGAGCGACCAGAAGGGACGCGGCTACGAGCTGCGCAAGGGCAAATATGTCGAGATCGAGCCGGAGGAGCTCGAGGCGGTCCAGATCGAAAGCAACCACACCATCGACATCGAGAGTTTCGTGCCGAGCGACGAGATCGACCAGCGCTATCTCAATCATCCCTATTATATCGCGCCCGACGGCAAGGCTGCGGTCGATGCTTTTGCCGTGATCCGCGACGCCATGAAGGACCAGGACCGCGTGGCGCTCGCCAAGATCGTGCTCACCAACCGCGAGCACATCATCGCGATCGAACCGCTCGGCAAGGGTCTGCTCGGCACCACGTTGCGCTTCCCCTATGAGCTGCGCGACGAGGACCAGTTCTTCGACGACATCAAGAGCCCCAAGATCACCAAGGACATGGTCGAGCTCGCCGGCCACATCCTGCATACCAAGGCCGCACATTTCGACCCGAGCAAGTTCAAGGACGAGTACGAGACCGCGCTGAAGGCGCTGGTGAAGCGCAAGGCCAGCGGCAAGACAATCGAGCTGCCGGAACGCGAGGAGCGCCCGAGCAACGTCGTCAGCCTGATGGACGCGCTGAAGCAGAGCCTGAACGGACGCGGCGGGAAGAAGACGGCGGCGAAGTCCCACGCGCGTCGTGCCACCGGGGGGCGGCGCAGCGCGAAAAAGACGCACCGGTCGACGGCGCGGCAGAGAAAGGCGGGGTAGCCCCTCATTCCGGGGCGATGCGAAGCATCGAGCCCGGGCGTGACGGCCGGAGAAATGGATTCCGGGTTCGCGCTGACGCGCGCCTCGGAATGACGGCTGGAGTCATTCCCCCGCCTTCAGCCGGTACCCGATCCCCGTCTCCGTCAGCACATATTGCGGGCGTTCGGGGTCGGCTTCGATCTTCTGGCGGAGCTGGCGGACATAAACGCGCAGATATTGCGCGTCGGTGAGCTCGTCCCAGAGCTCCTTGAGCAGGAAACGATGGGTCAGCACCTTGCCGGCGTGTTGCACCAGCACGCGCAAAAGATCGTACTCCTTCGGCGACAGTTTGACGTCGCGCTCGCCGACCTTGACGATGCGGCGCACGAGATCGACGGAGAGGTCGCCGGTGCGGAATATCGGACGTTCACCCTGTACCTGGAGCTGGTGCCGCAGCGCGGCGCGCAGGCGCGCCAACAGCTCGTCCATGCCGAACGGCTTTGTCAGATAATCGTCGGCGCCGAGATCGAGCGCCTGCACCTTGCCGGCCTCGTCGCCGCGGCTCGACAGCACCACGATCGGCACGCCCTCGTTGCGGCCGCGGATGGTGCGCAGCAATTCGTGGCCCTGGATGTCCGGCAGGCCGAGATCGAGAATGATCAGCGCGGGTTCTTCAGCGAGCTTCTCGAGCGCGGTCCTTCCGTTCGACGCTTCCAGGATCTCGTAGCCTTGCGTCGAGAGTCCCATCCGCAGCAATTTTCGGATCGGCGGCTCGTCGTCGATGACCAGAACCTTGATCGGGGCGGCGCTCATGCGGCGGTATCCAATGCGTGGGTCCGTGCCGGAACGGGCAGCCGGATGGTGAGGATCGCGCCGCTGCGGTCGCCGCGGTTGGCGGCCGAGATCGTGCCCTGCATCGCCTCGACGAAGCCGCGGGAGATGGCGAGCCCCAGCCCGGTGCCGGGACGGACATGGTCGCCCTTCTGCACGCGATAGAACTTGTCGAACACGCTCTCGAGCTCGTCAGGCGGAATGCCGCCACCCTGGTCGGCGATCTCTAGCACAACATGATTCCCCTCGCGCCGGCTGCGGATCGAGATCGTCGTCTCGGGCAGCGAATATTTCGCGGCATTGTCGAGCAGATTGAACAGCACTTGCTCGAACAGCACGGCATCGAGCTGAAGCATCGGCAGATCGGCAGCCAGCACCAGTTCCACCTTGTGCGCCGTCAATATCTTGCTCGCACGCCGCAGCGCGCTGCCGACGATCTCGCCGAGATCGTGCAGTGCCGCGTTGGGCACGATGGCGCCGGATTCGAGCTTTGTCATGTCGAGCAGATTGGCGATGAAGCGGTTGAGGCGCTCGGACTCGTCGATCACGGTGGCGAGCAGATCGCGCTTCTCGGTGTCGGACAAGGCACCGGCGAGATCGCGCATGGTCGAGGCGGCGCCAAGCACGGAGGCGAGCGGCGTCTTGAGATCGTGCGAAATCGAGGTCAACAGCGCAGAGCGCAGCCGTTCGGATTCGACGGTGCGCTTGACGCGATCCACGTCCTCGACCAGCAGCACGCGCTCGATTGCCAGTGCGCCCTGGTCGACGAGTGCATCGAGCAGCCGGCGCTGGTCCGGGGTCAGCAACGGGCCGGTCCGATCATTGTCGATACCGATGACGCCGATGGGACCACGCCCGGTGCGCATCGGCAGGAACAGCCGCTTGGCACCTGGCAGCGTGTCCGAGCCGCGGCCGGCGGGACGATCATTGCTCCAGGCCCAATTGGCGGCGGCGAGATCGGCCTGGTCGATCTGGTCCTCGGGCGGATAGCCGGACTTCACCGTGAGCAGCCCTTCCTCCGGCAGCAGCAGGACCACGCGAACCTTCAGCATCAGCGCAGTTTGATAGGCAGTTGCCCAGAGCACATCGTCGAGCGTGCCGGTGCCCGTGAGCTTGCGGCTGAACGCATAGAGCTGCTCGGTCGTGCGGATGCGGCCGAGCGCGGTGTCCGCCTGCGTGCGCACCCGCCCGGCGACGTTCGACACCACGAAAGCGATCAACATGAAAAAGAAGAACGCCGCGACATTGGTCGGGTCGGTAATCGTGAAAGTGTAGACCGGCGGCAGGAAGAAGAAGTTGTACGCCAGCGACGCCGCGACGCTCGCAAGGAGCGACGGCCACAACCCGTAGCGAACAGCCACGGCGACAACCGCGGTCAGGAACATCAGGTCGACGTTTTCGATACCGAAATACGGCTTGATCGCCACCGCTGCGGCAAGGCCGAGCACGGTGATCCCGAGCGCCTTCAGATAGGGACGTGCATCAAACGCCTCTGCCCGTACCGCCGTCTGAACCGCCGTCTTCGGCGCCGGCTCGGCCGCGAGCTCATCGCCGGGAATGACGTGAACGCTGATATTGCCGGCACTGCGCACGAGATCATGCACGACGGAGCCGCGCGTCAGTTCGAACCACCGCGAGCGCGTCGATTTCCCGATCACGATCTGGGTGACGTTGTTGCCTTGCGCGAAGTTGATGACGTCGTCGGCGATGCGGCGGCCGACAGCGGGAATGGTCAGCGCTTCACCGCCCAGCGATTCGGCAAGCCGCAGCGTATCGGCGAGACGGTCGCGTTCCTCGTCCGAAAGCTGGAGCGACCGCCGGGTCTCGATCGAGATCGCGGTGAATTGCGCATGCAGCCGGTCGGCCAGCCGTTTGGTGTAACGGACGAGCCCGGCCGCGCGCGGATCCTCGCTGATGCAGACGAGGATGCGCTCGCCCGCGGCCCATGGGCCGGCGATGGCATTCGCCTGCATGTGATTGAGAAGCTGCTCGTCGACCCGCTCGGCCGTACGCCGCAGCGCCAGCTCGCGCAGCGCGGTCAGATTGCCCGGCGAGAAATAGTGCTCCAGCGCCCGCTCGGCCTGCTTGGGCACATAGACCTTGCCCTCCCGCAGCCGCTGGATCAAATCGTCGGGCGTGAGGTCGATCAGCTCGATCGCATCGGCGCGGTCGAAGACCGAGTCCGGCACGGTCTCGCGCACCCGCACATGGGTGATCTGGGCGACGACGTCGTTCAGGCTCTCGATATGCTGGATGTTGACGGCGGTGTAGACGTCGATGCCGTGGGACAGCAGCTCCTCGACGTCGAGATAGCGCTTGGGGTGGCGGCTGCCGGCGGCATTGGTATGAGCGAGCTCGTCAACCAGCGCGATCCGGGGGCGGCGCTCGATCACGGCATCGAGGTCCATCTCCTCGACGATCTGGCCGCGGTAATCGAACCTCTTGCGCGGCACCACCTCGAGCCCGCGCACCAGCGCCTCGGTCTCGGCGCGGCCATGGGTCTCGACAAAGCCGATCACCACGTCGATGCCCGCCTTGCGCCTGGCATGGGCGCTTTGCAACATCTCGTAGGTCTTGCCGACCCCGGGGGCGGCGCCGACGAAGATCTTCAGCTTGCCGCTCGCGCTCTCCTCCCGGCGCGCGGCCTCAAGCAGCGCCTCAGGGGACGGACGTTGTTCGGAATCGCGGCGCTCTCGGACCATCAGGCCAATATAATCATCCGCCCGCCGCGAGCCTAGACCGCTATTTCGCGGCAACGCGATCGAGCGCGAGGTTCAGTGCCAGAACGTTAACCCGCGGTTCGCCAAGCAGGCCGAGCAGACGGCCCTGGGTGTTGGAAGCCACGAGCTGCTGGACCTGATCATCCGGCAGATTCCGCGCCTTCGCCACCCGCGGCACCTGAAATTGCGCCGCTTCCGGCGAGATGTCCGGGTCGAGGCCGCTGGCCGAGGTGGTGACCAGGTCGACCGGCACGGCGGCGGTCGGATTTTCAGCTTTCAGCTTGTCCACGTCCTCCTTGAGCCGGTCAGCCAGCGCCTTGCTGGTCGGGCCAAGGTTGGAGCCGCCCGAGTTGGCCGCGTTGTAGGGCGCCGACACCGTCTTGGTCGAATCATTCGGGTCCGGCGCCAAAGTCGCCGAGAGGCGGCCGTGGAAATATTTGTCCTCCTTGAACTCCTGCCCGATCAGGGCGGAGCCGATCACCTTGCCATCCCGCTCGATCAGGCTGCCCTGCGCCTGTGCGGGGAAGATCGCACCGGCAATAGCGGTCATTGCGAGCGGATAGGCCAGGCCGGTGATGGCGGTGAGCACGAGCAAGAGAACAATGGCGGGGCGGATTTCTCTGAGCATGTTAGGTCTCCAAATCTTTCGTCAATGCGCGGGGCGCGGTGCGCCCCGCGACGACGATCAGGCCAGGTGCAAGGCGGTCACGACGAGATCGATCGCCTTGATGCCGATGAAGGGAATGAGGATTCCACCCAGGCCGTAGATCAGCAGGTTGCGACGGAGCAACGCGCCGGCACCGACCGCGCGGTAGGCGACGCCTTTCAGCGCCAGCGGGATCAACGCGATGATGATCAGCGCGTTGAAGATGATCGCCGACAGGATGGCGCTCTGCGGGCTCGACAAGTTCATGACGTTGAGCACGTTGAGCTGCGGGTAGAACGCCAGGAACATCGCCGGGATGATCGCAAAATACTTTGCGACGTCGTTGGCGATCGAGAACGTCGTCAGCGCACCGCGTGTCATCAGCAGCTGCTTGCCGATCTCGACCACCTCGATCAGCTTGGTCGGGTTGGAATCGAGGTCGACCATGTTGCCGGCCTCGCGGGCGGCCTGGGTGCCGGTGTTCATGGCGACGCCGACGTCGGCCTGGGCAAGCGCCGGCGCGTCGTTGGTGCCGTCGCCGCACATGGCGACCAGCTTACCCTTGGCCTGCTCGTCGCGGATCAGCTTGAGCTTGTCCTCGGGCGTTGCCTGCGCGAGGAAATCATCGACGCCCGCCTCCGCCGCGATCGCAGCGGCCGTCATCGGGTTGTCGCCGGTGATCATGATGGTGCGGATGCCCATGCGGCGCAGTTCTGCGAAGCGCTCGCGGATGCCGCCCTTGACGATGTCCTTGAGCTGGATGACGCCGAGCAGCTTGCCGTCCTTGGCGACCGCAAGCGGCGTTCCGCCTGCTTTCGATATCTCGTCGGCAATGGTCTGGACTTCACGGCCGACGTCGGAAAGCACCGCAGACTGGATGGCGCGCGCGGTGTTGCCGGAGGCAACGGCCAGCGGCGCACCGCCGCCGACATAGTTGAGCATGGCATCGACCGCGCCCTTGCGCACCGACGAGCCGCCGGCATCGACACCGCTCATGCGGGTTTGTGCCGTGAACGGAATGAAGGTAGCGCCAAGCTCGGCCATGTCCCGGCTGCGAATGGAATACTTCTCCTTCGCCAGCACGACGATGGAGCGGCCTTCCGGCGTCTCGTCGGCGAGCGAAGCGAGCTGCGCCGCATCGGCGAGCTCCTGTTCGGTGACGCCGCGCACTGGACGGAACGCGGTGGCCTGGCGGTTGCCGAGCGTGATCGTGCCGGTCTTGTCGAGCAGCAGCGTGTCGACGTCGCCGGCAGCCTCGACCGCGCGGCCGGACATCGCCAGCACGTTGAAGCGGACCAGGCGGTCCATGCCGGCGATACCGATCGCCGATAGCAGCGCGCCGATCGTGGTCGGGATTAGCGTCACGAACAGTGCGACCAGCACAACCACCGAGATCGAGCCGCCGGCATAAGCCGCATAGCTCGGAATGGTGACGGTGGCGAACACGAAGATGATGGTGAGGCCGGCGAGCAGGATGTTGAGCGCGATCTCGTTCGGCGTCTTCTGCCGCTCGGCGCCCTCGACCAGCTTGATCATGCGGTCGATGAAGGTCGAGCCCTGCGCCGCTGTGATGCGGACGCGAATCCAGTCGGACAGCACCTGCGTGCCGCCGGTCACCGCCGAGCGGTCGCCGCCGGACTCGCGGATCACGGGCGCGGACTCGCCGGTGATGGCGGCTTCGTTGACGGAAGCGACGCCTTCGATCACCTCGCCGTCGGAGGGGATGACGTCACCGGCCTCGACCAGCACGATGTCGCCGACCTTGAGGCTCGTGCCGGGCACGAGCTTGAAGGCCTGGCCGGCACCGGTCAGGAGCTTGGCCTGGCTCTCGGTGCGGGTCTTGCGCAGAGATTCCGCCTGCGCCTTGCCGCGGCCTTCGGCGACGGCCTCGGCGAAGTTGGCGAACAGCACCGTGAACCAGAGCCAGAGGATGATCTGGAACGTGAAGCCGAGGTTTCCCCCGCCGCCCACGAGGTCGCGCAGGAAGATCACCGTGGTGAGCGCAGCCACGATCTCGACCACGAACATCACGGGGTTCTTGATCATCAGCCGCGGGTCGAGCTTGGTGAAGGACGCGCTGATCGCGGGCAGAACGATCTTGGGATCGAGCATTGCCGACATCGGGGCACGTTTTTGCAGTTTCATCGTATCCATGGAGGTCACTCCAAACAATCAGAAGACGTTGCCGGCGTTCATCGCGAGTTGCTCGACGATTGGGCCGAGCGCGAGTGCCGGGAAGAAGGTCAGGCCGCCGATGATCAGGATCACGCCCACGACGAGGCCGACGAACAGCCCACCCGTGGTCGGGAACGTGCCCGCCGACGGCGGGATCGACTTCTTGGCGGCCAGCGAGCCCGCAATCGCCATCGCCGGAACGATCATGAAGAACCGGCCGACGAACATCGCGGATGCGAGCGTGAGGTTGTAGAAGAGCGTGTTGCCGGTGAGGCCCGCGAAGGCCGAGCCGTTGTTGCCGGTCGCCGAGGTGAAGGCGTAGAGCACCTCGGTGAAGCCATGCGGGCCGGCATTGGCCATGGAGGCGACCGCCGCCGGATAGACCACGCCGACCGCGGTCCAGCCGAGATACATCAGCGGCAGCACCAGGATCGCGAGCATCGCCATCTTGACCTCGCGCGCCTCGATCTTCTTGCCGACATATTCTGGCGTGCGGCCGACCATCAGGCCGGCGACGAAGATCGCGAGCACGACGAACAGCAGCATGCCATAGAGGCCGGCGCCGACGCCGCCGATGATGACTTCACCGAGTTGCATGTTGATCAGCGGGATCATGCCGCCGAGCGCGGTGAAGCTGTCATGCATGGCGTTGACCGCGCCGCAGGAGGCGGCCGTGGTCACCACGGCGAACAGCGAGGAGGCGACGATGCCGAAGCGGACTTCCTTGCCCTCCATGTTGCCGCCGGTCAGGCCGAGCGCATGCATGATCGAGGTGCCGTTGGCTTCCGCCCAGTAGGTGACGGAAACACCGGCGATGAACAGCACGCCCATCACCGCGAAGATCGCCCAGCCCTGGCGCTGGTTGCCGACCATGCGGCCGAACACATTGGTCATGGCCGCGCCGATCAGGAAGATCGAGAGCATCTGCACGAGATTCGACAGCGCGGTCGGGTTCTCGAAGGGATGGGCGGCGTTGGCGTTGAAGAAGCCGCCGCCATTGGTGCCCAGCATCTTGATTGCGACCTGCGAGGCGACCGGACCGACCGCGATGGTCTGCTTGGCGCCTTCGAGCGTCGTGGCCTCGACATAATCGCCGAGCGTCTGCGGGATGCCCTGCCAGACCAGGAACAGCGTGTAGACGACACAGATCGGCAGCAGCACGTAAAGTGTCGTGCGGGTGACGTCGACCCAGAAATTTCCGACCGTGCGCATCGAGGCGCGCGAGAATCCGCGGATCATGGCCACCGCGAGCGCGATGCCGGTCGCCGCCGACAGGAAATTCTGGTGCGTCAGGCCGAGCATCTGCACGAGATAGGATACCGTGCTCTCGCCGCCGTAATTCTGCCAGTTGGTGTTGGTGATGAAGGAAATCGCGGTGTTGAAGGAGAGATCCTGGGCGACCGCGCCCTGCCCGGCCGGGTTGAACGGCAACACCGCCTGAAGCCGCATCACGCCGTAGATGATCAGGAAGCCGCCGACATGGAACAGCAGCATCGAGACCGTGTAGGTCAGCCAATGCTGCTCGCGCCTCTCCTCGACGCCGGAAAACCAGTAGATGCCGGCCTCGATCGGCCGCAGCACCGGCGACAGGAACGTCCGCTCGCCGTTGAACACAGCCGTCATGTACCCGCCGAGCGGTTTCGTCAGCGCGACGATAATCGCGCAAAAGAGAATGATCTGGAGCCAACCGATCATGGTCATGGAATCAACCCTTTAGGACGTTTGTCCTGCGCAGGAGCGGCAGGATCAGGGCAAGCAGGCACGCGACGAGCGCGGCGTCCGCGAGCAGCAATTCGAGAAGCAGCAGCACGGGTCAGAACCGCTCGGGCCGCAGCAGCGCGTAAGTGAGGTAGAACAGGAGACCGAGCGAGACGACGGCGGCGAGCGAATAATCGAAGGTCATAGTCTGCTCCCTCACAGCCGTTCGCAGGCGTAGGTGTAGCCGATCGCGAGCGCGAAGAAGCCAAAGCCCAGCGCCAGCATCAGAATGTCCATCATGGGAATGCTCCTCGTTGCGGCTTTATGTCGGACGCAACCGTTTCTCAGACGTCCGGCGAGCGCGTGGAACGAAGGAAATGCAATGCATTTCCACCGCACCAGCCGGGACTTTTGACCGTGTTGAAGTGCCACCACCGGCATAGGTTTTCGAGATGAGGCCTATGGCGACGTTATAGGAATCTCATAAAGGCCGGCACGTCGTGGCCGGCCGCTATGTGGCACCGACACTGTATTCCGGGCGGTCGTTCCGAGCGCGCAGCGCAGCGACACAAACCACCATCGCTTTCACTACCGTTGTTAAGGCAGGCCATGGCTAGGGTCTTTTCAAAAAGCCCTGCTTCTATAAGCCTTCACCTTCGGCGAAGACGGCGGTCGGCGATCTGTCGCTCATACCCGGAAGATTCCGTGCACTTATGAAATCCCTATATCTCCCGTCCCATCCCCATCTCGTTTTCAAATGCGCTTCCAGCCATCTTGGAGAGGCCGGCCGACTGACCGACGCCAATTCCAGGAGGCCTCACATGACCGCCGCTCTCCGACGCCTTGCCCCACCTTCCCTCAACCAGCAGCTTCGCGCGGCACCGGCAATGACGCGCCCGCTGATGCTCGACATCATCGATCTCGCCTGCCGGCGCTTCCCGTCGCGCGGACAGAGCGGGCGCAGTGCGCATATCATGCGCTTGGTTGATGCCGAGGCATGGACCGACGCCGCGCTGGCGCTGATCGAGCTCGAGCTGCCGCTGTGGCAGGTCCGCCGCATCGCCTATGACGAGGGCGAGTGGCATTGCGCGCTGTCGCGCGAGCGCGAATTGCCGGACTGGCTGGACACCGCTGTCGAAGCCCGGCATGCCGATCTCGCGCTGGCATTGCTGTCGGCCTTCATCGAGGTGCAGGCATTGGCCGTGGAGGTATCGCGGCCGAGCGTTCCCACCGTGCGCCCCGCTCCGGACCCGCTCTATCAGCCGGTCGCTTGCGAGAATTTCAGCTAGGCCAAGCGGAGGTTCGCGCCTTGCCGCAATCTTCGAACATGTCGCGGGTCCTCAGCCCGACGCGGGTGATCGCGCGCTTTGCCGTCCGCCTCGCACTGCTCGCCGCCTTCGCAGCCTTCGGCAGCGTCGGCTTTGCACGCAGCCTCTCCGCCCTGCTCTGGATGTCGATCATCCTGTGCGCCCTCGCCGGCCTCGTCAGACGCGAGCCGCTGTTCGGTGTCGTCCTCAATCATTGGGACGAAGGCGTTGCCTTCGGCGCGCTGTTCGCGCTGGTTCAGGTCGTCAACGAGCTGGCCTGAACATCGGGCTTTATGACCTTCCTATGAGATCGTCGCGCAGCCTCACTCGAAATCATATTCGCTTGAAAAGATATTGATCGGGTGGTCGCGGGACACGCACCCGCCGCCCGCGTCAATCGGAAGGAATACGAAAGTGAAACTCGTCGAACCTCCCTCGTGCAGCTCACCCTCGACCGTCGTTTTCATCGGCCGCAACCACAGGGGACAGTGGGTCGCCCAGCAGCAGAACGGCCTCTACGGTGGCCTGTTCGTCAACCGCGCCCAGGCCATCAAATATGCGCTGTTCGAGAACGGACAGCACCCCGAAACCATCATCGAGCTGCCGCGCGAGATCGAGCTCGACATGGGCAGGAGGCCCGATGCCGCCGCTCCCAAGCGCGCCGCCTGAGCTCCTCGGCAAAAAAACATGTTCATCCCACCCTCCGCCTGGTTCACCGGGTTCATACCGGACCTGCCGACGCCGTTCGATTCGGCCGACGCGATCGACCTGAAGGCGCTCGCTGCGCTCTGCGAGCGTCAGATCACGGCCGGCGTGCCTGCACTGGTGGTGTGCGAGACCGCCGGCGAGGCACCGACGCTCTCGCCGGCCGAGCAGGCGCTGGTCATTCGCACCGCGGTCGATGTCGCGCGTGGCCGCGTGAGGATCATTGCCGGCGCCGTCTCGAATTCAACGGGCCACGCCATCGAACTCGCGCGGCGCGCGGAAGCCGCCGGCGCCGATGCCGTGATGTCGGTGGTGCCCGCCTACAACAAGCCGATGCAGGAAGGAATGCTCGCGCACTTCCGTGCCATTGCCGGCTCGATCGGCCTGCCCGTGATCCTGCATGACACCCCCTCCCGCACGCTGCGCCCGCTCGCCGACGAGACGCTTCTGCGTCTCGTCGAATCGCGCCGGTTCGTGGGCCTGCGCGATGCGAGTGGCGACATCACCCGCCCGATGCGCCTGTCCCGCCACCTGCCCGCCGGCTTTCGCTGCCTATCCGGCGACGACACCACCGCCTTCGGCTTCATCGCGGACGGCGGCGATGGCGCGATCTCGGAGGTTGCCAACATCGCGCCGGATCTCTGCCGCACGATTTTTTCACATGTCAGGCAGGGCCGGCTGCAATCCGCCCGGTACCTTGACAGGAGGCTGATGCCGCTCATCGCGTGTCTCGCCAAGGAGAGCCCGGCCGCACTTAAATGTGCACTCGGCGTGCTTGGCCTGATGTCGCCCGCCACAAGGCTTCCGATCGTTCCGCTGGACGCAGCCGCGCAGAGGGA
Organism: Bradyrhizobium sp. Pa8; assembly: GCF_052588265.1. Taxonomy (NCBI): domain Bacteria; kingdom Pseudomonadati; phylum Pseudomonadota; class Alphaproteobacteria; order Hyphomicrobiales; family Nitrobacteraceae; genus Bradyrhizobium; species Bradyrhizobium sp. Pa8. The sequence continues at coordinate 7,644,598 of NZ_CP176767.1, forward strand.
AGTGGTACGCGCATTCGCCGCGATCGCCGACGAGGAGCTGATCGACCGCGTCGGCGCCTGAGGCGTCGCACGGCATCCGGGTATCCCCATGCGGCAATCAATCGAAGGCCCTCACAGGCTGCTCCGTGCCTGGCAGCTCGCGCTGCTGCGATTTGCGGTGACGCTCGATGAGTCCGACAGGCTTAATGTCGCCGCGCTCGCAGCGGAGCTCGATCATCTCGGCAGCGGCGCCAAGAACTCCCTCCACTTCTTTCGGCGGACCAGCTCGCAACTCTGTGCGGCCATCAGCGGGCAGCGCCAGAGTGTGGAAGCGACGCTGGAATGCTTCTGCAAGCAGATCGAGGAACCGCGGCTGCGGAACGCCTTTGCCGCGGCGATCGGGATGACGCATTCGGATCCTGCGCCGTCTCAGGCCCGGCCGAAGCGGAACCCCGGTCTCTTCAGAGGGCTGCCGGCGCGACGGTCGGCATCTTTATAGCATTCCTACACTGGTGCCTCGGCGCTCGTCTCGCAATCCTACGCAACGATGGACATCATACGAGACAGATCGGAGTGGCCGTCTCGCCGCCCGAGGCACAAGGACTTCGAAAATGTCGGTAATGACACATGGCTTTGACCGGCCCTTCGGCGGGGCCGAACGCGAGTCGCGCATTTCCGGGCCGCGCAAGGCCCAGCTCAAGCGCATCGCGCTCAGCGTGCTGACCCTGCTCTCGATGGGCAGCGTGCTCACGGCGCTGATCGCGCTCAAGACCGCGATCTATGTCTGGCATCTCCACGCCTGACGGCATGGGAGACTATCATGACCTTGCAGATGTGTGAGGAAGCCGCCATGGCCGCGATCGCCCTTCAAGCCACGCGTCGCCAGCTTGAGCGACCGACAATGGCCGCGTCCGCGGCGGCACTCAGGCCGATCGACCCGGATGTCATAAGCGCCGCCATCCCCGCCTTCTTCATCGGGCGCAACGGCGCCGGCCTCTGGGTCGCGCGCGAGGCGCATGGGCGCATCGGCGGTCTCTTCCTGTTCAAGAGTTCCGCGGTCGATTTCGCCAACCGGCAGAGTGGACCCGCAAGATGCGCGCTGGTGTTTCCCGCCGAGACCTTCGAGCTCGATATCGAGAACCGCGGCAATCCGCTGATTGCGCTGGCGGAGGGCGCGAGGCGGCTCCTGGCCCGCGCGATGACAAGGCTGCGGACATGATCGAGCTCAAGATCGCCATCCTGGTTGCGGTGATGGGTGCATTGCTGCTCGGCATGCGCATCGGCGTCGCGCCTGCCACGGACAAGTAGCATGCAGCTCCTCAAGGGAAATCTGGAGCAGGCGGTCACGACGACGATCCTGACCATGACTCTGAGCCTGGTCTGGGGCGCGATCCTGACAATCGTGATCACGCTCGTGGCGCGCGGGCTGGGAGTTTAGAACCCGGCATATCGATGGACCGCGAATTGACCATGGCTGCCTACGAGGCGAGCAGCCGGGTGCGTAGCACCGTCGCGATACCCGCCTGAAGCCGCGTCCCCGCGAAAAAATCTGGCCGATCTGGCGCAATTTCACGGAACCGTGTAGATCGGTTTCATGAGCACAAGCAGCGTCAACGTCGTCACCCACCCCCTGGTCCAGCACAAGCTCTCCCTGATGCGGGAGAAGGACCGCTCGACCAAGAGTTTTCGCGAGATCCTGAACGAGATCGGGATGCTGCTCGGCTACGAGGTGACGCGCGATCTGCCTTTGGAGCTGGTGGAGATCGAGACGCCGATCTCGCCGATGCGGGCACCGAAGATCGCCGGCAAGAAGCTCACGCTGGCGCCGATCCTGCGCGCCGGCGTCGGCTTCCTCGACGGCATGCTGGCGCTGATGCCCTCGGCGCGCATCGCCCATATCGGGCTCTACCGCGACCCCGAGACATTGCAGGCCGTGGAATATTACTTCAAGGCGCCGCAGGACCTGTCCGACCGCACCGTGATCCTGATGGACCCGATGCTCGCGACCGGCAACTCGGCCTGCGCCGGCGCCTCCCTGCTCAAGGCGCGCGGCGCCCGCGACATCCGCTTCGTCTGCCTTCTGGCCGCGCCCGAAGGCATCGCACAGTTCCAGAGCGAGCATCCCGACGTGCCGGTCTGGACCGCCGCGATCGACGAGCGGCTCAACGACCACGGCTACATCGTGCCGGGCCTGGGCGATGCCGGCGACCGGATGTTCGGCACCAAGTAGACAGGTTTGCGCGATCGGGTTAGTCCGGTTGCCATGAGCGTCAACCAATTTTCGCTTCAATCGCTGATCGGCACCGAAGGCGCCGAGCCCGCCTTCGCGTTTGACGGCAGGCCGGTCTCGCGCGCGGAATTCTCTGGGAAGGTCGAGCAGACCGCCGCATGGCTTGCCGCACAAGGCATCGGCCAGGGCGACGTAGTTGCGGTCTGGCTGGTCAACCGCGTCGAATGGATCGCGCTGCTGTTCGCCGCCGCCCGCTGCGGTGCGATCGTCGCCGCGGTCAATACCCGCTACCGCAGCGCGGAAGTCGGTCATCTGCTCAAGGTGTCCGGCGCCAGGCTGATGGTGGTTGAGGCCGCGTTCCGCTCGATCGATTTTGCCGCCATCCTCGCCGAGGTCAGCAGGGACGAAGTGCCTGCACTGCAAAGGCTCGCGGTGGTCGGCGGGGATGCGATCCCCGCGCACTGGCCCTGTGCACGCTTCGATGCGTTCGAGAAGTCCTATCCGCCAGCGCCGCCGGCGCAGGATGTCGATCTGCCGGTGCTGCTCTACACGACATCGGGCACGACCAAGGGACCGAAGCTCGTCGCGCATTCGCAGCGGACGCTCGCCACGCACGCCGCCTCCGTCGCCAAGGCGCTAAACCTCTCGCCACGGCGCCATTCGCTGCTGGCCATGCTGCCGTTCTGCGGCACCTTCGGCATGACCAGCCTGCTCGGCTTCATCGCAGCCGGCGCGACCATCCATGTGCTCGATGCTTTCGAGGCGGCATCAGCGTTGAAGGTCCTTGGCGAACACAAGATCACGCACGCCTTCGGCTCCGACGAGATGTTCCGCCGCATCCTCGCGCTCGCCGACGCACCACGGCCATTGCCGCATCTCGAAGTCTGCGGCTTCGCCGCGTTCCAGCCCGGCTGGCGTGAGCTCGCCGCGGAGGCCGAGGCGCGCGACATGCCGCTGTTCGGCCTCTACGGTTCGAGCGAGGTGCAGGCGCTGTTCTCGATCGCCCGCTCCGGTGATGCCTTCGCCGATCGCATCGAAGGCGGCGGCTGGCCGATGTCTCCCGACGCGGAGGTGCGCGTGCGCGATACCGAGACCGGGGAGCTGGCGGCGCAAGGCGTCTCCGGCGAGATCGAGATCAGCGCGCCCTCGCGCTTCCTTGGCTATTTCAACAACCCTGATGCGACGCGCGATGCGATCACCGCCGACGGCTTCTTCCGCACCGGCGATATCGGCCGCTTGCGCGGCGACGGTGCCTTCGTCTACGAGACCCGCGCCGGCGATGCGATGCGGCTCGGCGGCTTCCTGGTTGCGCCCGGCGAGATCGAGGACGAGCTCAAAGCCTGCACGGGGGTTGCCGACGCCCAGGTTGTCGCGGTCGATCTTAGGGGGCAGGCGCGCTGCGTCGCCTTCGTGATTCCGGCCAAGGAGCCGCCGCAGCAGGAGATGCTGGTGGCGCGCCTGCGCGAGCGGCTCGCCGGCTACAAAGTGCCGGCACGAATCTATATCGTCGACGCGTTCCCCGTCACCGACAGCGCCAACGGTGTGAAAATCCAGCGCGCCCGGCTTCGCGCCATGGCGATGGAACGGATCGCCGCCGAATAGGCCGGCCTGTTTCAGATTGCTCGCGAGATTCTAGCGCGCGGCGCGAAGTTGCGCCGACAGCGCGTCACGGTGCCCGGGCGCCGCGATCGCGATCATGCGGCGCGCGCGCTCGGCAAGTCCGCAACCGCGCAACTCCGCAACGCCCCATTCGGTCACGATGGCATCGACGTCGGCGCGCGGCGTCGTCACGGTCTCCACGTTGGCGACAATGCGGCTGGTCCCGTCGGACGCCGTCGCCGGCAGCGCCATGATCGCCCTGCCCTCGGGCGATGCATTGGCACCGCGCACGAAATCGAGCTGCCCGCCGATGGCGCCGATCGCGACGCCGTTCAGCGCCTCGGAATTGACGCTGCCGTCGAGCCCGACCTGGAGCGCCGAGTTGATCGCGACCAGTCGCTTGATCCGCGCCAGCACGTTCTGGCCGTGCGTGTACAACGTCGGTCGCACCGAAACCGCCTTGTTCTCGTGCACGAAGCGATAGAGTCGCTTCGTGCCGATCACCTGGTTCGTCACGGTGATCCCGGCATCGATTCCCTTCTCCGCATTCGTCACCGCACCACGCTCGACCAGATCGACGACGGCGTCGTTGATCAGGCCGGAATGGATGCCGAGATTGCGCGCATGCGACAGCGAGGACAGGATCGCGTCCGGAATGCGGCCCACGCCGAACTGAAGCGTGCTGCCGTCGTCGATCAGGCTCGCCGCCTGTGTCGCGATTTTTCGTGAGACGTCATCAAGCGGCGCCGGCGGCAGCTCGACGGGCGGACGGCGAGCGCCGACCCGCAGATGGATCGGTGCGTCCGCAGGCCATTCAGCGCCAAACGTCCAAGGCGCATCCGGATTGATCTCGGCGATGACGACGCGCGCGCCCCGTGCGGCATCGATGACATAATCGTTGGAGAGGCTAGCGCTCAATCGACCATCGCCGGACTCGGCGAGTTGCACCAGCACCACATCCGCACGATGGCGCCGTGAGGCGAAATCGGCGCAGAAGGCGCTGTAGTTGCTCGGGATTACGTCGAGCCGACCCGCTTTCGCAAGCCGCCGCACATTGCCGATCACGCCATAGCTCTGGAACGAGATGTTGGGCGCGCACGCGGCGGAAAACGTGTCGGAGAACATTGGACCGACCATCATGCGGAACGCCGGCAGATGCGCGGCTTGCGCGACCAGCGCTTCGGTCAGGGTGACCGGCTCAGCCGTTGCCTGACCGCACACGACACGGTCGCCCTCCCGGATCAGGCCGGAGAAGTCGAGGTTCATTGGCGTCCCTGCTAAGCGATCCGCGCGAAGACTAGTAAGATTTCGCCAGTCCGAGCACCTTTTCCGCGATGAAGCTGAGCGCAAGCTGCGGGCTGACCGGCGCGATGCGCGGGATCAGGACTTCGCGCAGGTAGCGCTCGACGTGGAACTCCTTGGCGTAGCCGAAGCCGCCATGGGTCATCACGGCCTGCTCGCAGGCATGATATCCGGCTTCGCCTGCGAAATATTTCGCGGCGTTCGCGCCGGCGCCGCAGGGCAAGCCCTTGTCGTATTGCCAGGCCGCCTGCATCACCATCAGCCAGGCCGCCTCGAGCTCGACCCAGTTGACCGCGAGCGGATGCTGGATGCCCTGGTTCTTGCCGATCGGCCGGTTGAACACCACGCGCGTCTTGGCGTATTCAGTCGCGCGCGACAGCGCGAGCTTGCCGAGGCCGACCGCTTCCGCCGCGATCAGGATCCGCTCCGGGTTCATGCCTTCGAGGATATATTGGAAGCCCTTGCCCTCTTCGCCGATGCGGTCCTCCATCGGGATCTCGAAATCCTCGAAGAACAGCTCGTTGGAATCGACGATCTTGCGGCCCATCTTCTCGATCTCGTGGACCTTGATCTTCTTGCGGTCGAAATCGGTGTAGAAGAGGCTGAGGCCATGGGTCGGCGAGCGCACCTCCTCCAGCGGCGTGGTGCGCGCCAGCAGCAAAATCTTGTGCGCGACCTGCGCGGTGGAGATCCACACCTTCTGGCCGTTGACGATGTAGCGGTCGTTCTTGGCCACCGCGCGCGTCTTGAGCTGGGTGGTGTTGAGGCCTGTGTTGGGCTCGGTGACGGCGAAGCACGCCTTCTCGCGGCCCTCGACCATCGGCGGCAGCATGCGCTTGCGCTGCTCCTCGGTGCCGAACACGACGACGGGATTGAGGCCAAACACGTTGATGTGCACCGCGGAGGCGCCGGACATGCCGGCGCCGGATTCCGCGATGGTGCGCATCATGATCGCGGCTTCTGTGATGCCGAGCCCCGAGCCGCCATAGGCTTCAGGCACGCAGATGCCGAGCCAGCCGGCGTCCGCCAGCGCCTTGTGGAAGTCGTGCGGGAAGCCGCCGTCATGGTCCTTCTTCAGCCAATAGGCGTCCGGAAAGTCTTCGCAAACTTTTGCGACGGCGGCGCGAATGGCTTCCTGCTGATCGGTGAGCGCGAAATCCATGTTCTTGATCTCCTTATTGGGAGCCGAGCTCCGATCCTAGCGCCCCATCTGCGAGGGCAGCCAGAGAATGATCGAGGGAAACGCCACCAGGATCGCGATTGCGATCAGGTGCGCGATGAAATGCGGGAAGGTGCCATGAAACACTTCCGCCACCGGCCGCTTGGCATAGCGGGCAACGATGAAGCAGTTCAACCCTACCGGCGGCGTGATCATGCCGACTTCCGCGGTGACGATCTTGATGACGCCGAACCAGATCGGATCGAAGCCGAGCGTCTTGATCAGCGGCAGCACGATCGGCACGGTCAGCACCAGGATTGCGATCTGGTCCATGAACGAGCCGAGCACGATATAGCCGCACAGGATCAATGTAATGATCACCCATCGCGAGGCCGGCAGGCTGCCGATCCAGGCGACGAGGTCCTGCGTCACATGGGTCAGCGTGAAGAAATACCCGAAGATCGAGGCACCGACCAGGATCATGATGATCATGCAGGTGCCGTGGCAGGCGCGCAGCAGCGTCGCATAGAGCGAGGACGGCGTGATCTTGCCCTTGACGATCGCGAGCAGGAAGGCGCCGAACGCGCCGAAGGCAGAGGCTTCCGTCGGCGTCGCGACGCCGAGATAGATCGTACCCGTCACGATCGAGAACAGCACCACCATCGGCGAGACCTGCCACAGCAGCGCGAATTTCTCGCGCCACGGTACTGATTTCGCGGCCGGCGCGCGCGAGGGATCCTGCCAGACCAGGAAGTAGATCGTCACCATGATGGTGAACGTCACCAGGATCGCCGGGATGATGCCGCTGATCAGCAGCTTGCCGATGTTCACTTCGGCCAGCAGGCCGAAGATGACGAGCGCAACGCTGGTCGGCAGCAGCATCGACAGCGTGCCGGAGATCGCAACGACGCCGGCCGCCATCTTCGGCTCGTAGCCCTGGCGGATCATGGCGGGCAGGCTGGTCGAGGACAGCGTCGCGGCCGAGGCGGTCGAGGTGCCGCAGATCGCGCCAAAACCGGCGCCGGCGAGCGCGGTCGCCATGCCGAGGCCGCCGGGGATGCGGCCGACCCAGGCCGAGGCGGTCTTGAACAGATCGTCTGCGACACCCGACAGCAGCACGAGATCCGCCATCAAGAGAAACATCGGAATGGTGATCAGCTCGTAGGACGAGACGGTCGAGAGCGGCGCGGTCTGCAGGATGCCGAGCAGCGTGCCCCATCCACCGACCATCACGAGGCCGACCGAGCCGGAAAAGGCCATGGCGAAACCGACGGGCGTGCCGAGCGCGAGCAGGCCGAACAGCAAGGCGAGAACGATGAAAGGGGTCATGAATGCCTGCCGTTACTCGAAGCTGCGTGCTTCGCCGACGCCGGTGACCGGCGGCAGCGGATAGAGATCGCGGCCGCTGACGAGGCTCAGCACATTGCCGACGAGCTGCAGCGCCAGCCGCAGCACCAGCACGCCGCAGCCGAACGGCACCAATGCCGCCGAGATCCAGGTCGGCCAGGGGATCGCGCCGGAGAGAACGTCGTGCTGCTCGTAATTCTCCAGCGCGCGCTCGAAGCCGACCTTGCAGATCAGGATGAACACAAACAGGCCGGCGAGCGCGGTGACGATCTCGGACAGCCGACGCCCCGTCAGCGAAAAGCGCGACAGGAGGATGTCCACCCCGACATGGACATGCTCACGCAACGCGTCCGACAGCGTGAAGAAGAACACGCCGGCGAGGAGATAAAGCCCGATCAGATCATAGGTGAAGGAGAGCGGACTGTTCAGCACGTAGCGCATGAACACGTCGGTCACGACCAGCAGCATGATCACGAACATGAACACCACCGCGATCACCGTCAGCGCGCGCTCCAGCGCGCCGAGCACATCTCCTGCCCGTTTGATCACCTCTAGCGCCTCCCTGTTGGATGTCGGACTACCTGGCGCTCTACTTGGTGCCGCCGGCGGCGAGCAGATCGTCGAACTCCTTCAGCGCGGCAGACGCCTGCTTGCCGCGGCTGTCGAGCCCGCTCGCCCACTCCTTGCCGACGCCCTTGAGCTTGTCCTTGATCTCGGTGCGCGTCGCCTCCGGCAGCGGATCGAAGCTGATGCCTTCGTCCTGCATTTGCTTCTTGGTGACTTCGCCTTCCTTCTCGACGCCGGCGCAGGCTTGCGGCGTAATCGCCTCCGAAGCCTCGTTCATCGCCTTCTTCACGTCGTCGGGCAGCTTGTCCCAGACCGACTGGTTGATCGAATAGGCGACGATGAAGCTGCCGAAGCTGACGCCTTCGGTGGCGTGCTTGACCAGCTTGTCGAGGCCGTAGGAGACGACGCTGTCGAGCGGGAACAGCAGCCCGTCCATCGTGCCGCGCGACAGCGACTCGTAGGCATCGGGCGCAGCCATGCGCACCGGCACGGCGCTGAGCGCACGCAGCGTCAGATCCTGCGCACCACCCGTGGTGCGCAGCTTCAGGCCCTGCATGTCCTTGGTGGTTTCCACCTTCGACTTGACGGTCCACACCTGGTAGGGCGGCAGCACCACGGCGAGCAGCAGCTTGATCTTGTTCGGCGCGTATTCCTGCTTGGCGAGAATGCCTTCACGCGCGGTCTTCCAATAAGCGAGCGTGCCCTGGCAGCTGGTTGCGAACGCGCCCGGCAATTGCGCGACCTCCGACAGCGGCATCTTGTCGGAGACATAGGACGGCCCGATGTAGCCGATGTCGACCACGCCGGACTGCGTCAGACGCAGCATGTCGGCTGCCTTGCCGATTTGCTGGTTTGGATAATAGGTGAAGGTCACCGCGCCATTGGTGCGCCTGGTGACGTCGTCCATCCAGGGCTTCAGCATCAGGCGGACGAGATAGTGACCGGCGGGGAAGCTATCGGCGACCTTCAGCTCCAGGGCCTGCGCCTGCAGCGTCGAGACCGGCAGCGAGAGAGCGAGCACTGCTGCGGCCCTGACCAGATTCTTCTTCATGTCGTTCTCCTTGACGCGTCCCCACACCGAACGCGGCAGCGAATTGCTGCGGCACCGTCCGGCCCTCGCTCTATTTCTTGCTTGAAAATGTACATATAGGTGAATTTATATGTCAAGTATATGAATTGTTCATGGAGCTATGCGCCACGGACCGGGTCGCCGAATTGACATAGCCGCTTTATGAACTCTAACTCCACGTATATGAATTTATACAAGAGGCCTCATGGGACCGCTCGCCGGCTTCACCATTCTCGACCTGACCTCGGTGCTGATGGGCCCCTACGGCACCCAGGTGCTGGCGGACATGGGCGCCGAAGTCATCAAGGTCGAAAGCCCCGAGGGCGACATCGTTCGCCAGATCGGTCCGGGCCGCACACCGGGCATGGGCGGGATGTTCCTCAATGCCAATCGCGGCAAGCGCAGCATCGTGCTCGACCTGAAGAAGACGGAAGGCCGCGACACCTTGCTGCGGCTGGCGAAGCACGCCAACGCGCTCGTCTACAACGTGCGCCCACAGGCAATGGCGCGGCTCGGCCTCGACTACGAGACACTTCGCGAAATCAATCCCGCGCTCGTCTATGTCGGCGCGTTCGGCTACGGCCAGTCCGGGCCCTATGCCGCAAAGCCCGCCTACGACGATCTGATCCAGGGCGCGGCCACTATTCCGACGCTGCTTGCGGCGGCCGGCGACGGCACGCCGCGCTACGTCCCCGTCACCATCGCCGACCGCATCGTCGGCCTGATGTTGGTCAATGCGATCATGGGCGGGCTGATGCATCAGAGCCGCACCGGCGTCGGCCAGCGCATCGACGTGCCGATGTTCGAATCGATGGCGGAGTTCGTGCTGGTCGATCACCTGGGTGGTCTGACCTACGATCCGCCGCTCGACCATGGCGGCTACGCCCGCCTGCTGTCGCGCTATCGAAAACCCTACAAGACCAGCGACGGCTATCTCTGCGTCCTCATCTATAACGACAAGCACTGGCGCAGCTTCTTCGAGGCGATCGGGCAGCCGCATTTCCTCGATCGGCCGCGCTTCGCCAACCACGCCGCGCGGACGAAGCATATCGACGAGATCTATCAGGAGATCGGCCACATCTTTCTCACACGTACCACCGCAGAATGGCGCGATCTGCTCGAGCGCGCCGACATTCCGGTGATGCCGATGCATACGCTGGAAACGATCCTCGAAGATCCGCATCTCAATGCGATCGACTTCTTCAGGACGGTGGATCATCCCGTGGAAGGCCGCATCCGCCAGATGCGCGTGCCCTCCACCTGGAGCGTGACCCAGCCGGAAACCGCCGGCCCCGCACCGACGCTCGGCCAGCATGGCCGCGACATTTTGCGCGAGGCCGGCTTCTCGACCGACGAAATCGAACAGCTCGCAGAGCAAAAAGCAGTTCACCTGGCCGCGCCGCCCTAACGGCAGCGCTGGCCAGAATCGCAGCGATACAGGGAGGGAGACCGCGATGGCCGGACTTTATTTCGAAGACTTTTCCGTAGGCCAGGAGTTCAGACATCCGCTGACCCGGACCGTCACGGAGATGGACAACACCATGTTCAGCCTGCTGACGCTCAATCCGCAGCCGCTGCACATCGACGCACATTTCGCTGAAAAGACCGAGTTCGGCCAGCGCATTTTCAACAGCCTTTACACCCTCGGCATCATGATCGGCATGACGGTCTATGATACGACCATGGGCACCACCGTTGCCAATCTCGGCATGACCGACGTCACGTTTCCAAAGCCGGTCTTCCATGGCGACACGTTGCGGGCGACGACGAAGGTGCTTTCGTTGAGGGAATCCAAATCGCGCCCGAGAGCGGGTATCGTCGAGTTCGAGCACCACGCCTTGAACCAGAACGACGAGATCGTCGGCAAATGCCGCCGCATGGCGATGATGCACAAGAGGCCGGTCTGATGCGTTCGATGCTGTTCGTGCCGGGGGATTCCCCGCGCAAATTCGAGAAGGCGAGCGAAGGCAAGGCCGACGCGCTGATCATCGATCTCGAGGACTCCGTCGTCACCGACAAGAAGCCTGAGGCGCGCGGGCTGACGCTTGCGATGCTGAAGGGCTCTCGCGGCCCCCACCAGCTCTATGTCCGCGTCAACGCGCTCGACACCGGCCTGACGCTCACCGATCTCGCCGCGGTGATGCCGGGCAAGCCCGACGGCATCGTGCTGCCGAAATCGCAAGGCGGCGACGACGTGCGCCAGGTTGCAACCTGGCTTGAAGCGCTTGAGGCAGCCGCCGGTATCACGGTCGGCGCGACGCGCATCGTCTGTGTCGCGACGGAGACCGCCAGCTCGATCTTCGGCCTTGGCAGCTACAAGGGCTGCTCCCCCCGCCTCGCAGGCCTGATGTGGGGTGCGGAGGATCTCTCGGCTTCTCTAGGCGCCACGGAAAAAGCCTCGGGCGGCGTGTTCCACAGCCCCTATCGCCTCGCGCGCGATCTCTGCCTGATGGCGGCGGCCGCAGCCGAGGTAGCGCCGATCGACACCGTCTATACCGACATCGACAACCTCGCCGGCCTCGAGCAGGAAACGCGCGCCGCGCGGCGCGACGGCTTTTCGGCGAAGGCGCTGATCCACCCCAAGCATGTCGACGTCGTCAACGCGGCATTCGAGCCGACCGAGGCTGAGCGCACCTGGGCGGAAAAAGTGATCGCCGCATTCGCGGGCAATCCGAACTCCGGCACGCTGCGTCTCGACGGCCAGATGATCGACAAGCCGCATCTTCGCGCCGCGAAGAAGATCCTCGGCCAGACCTAGATCGGAACGCCGCCACCATGATCGTTCGCCAAGCCGCCAACGTCCTGGAGATCATGGAATTCTTCGCGCAAACGAGGAAGCCGGCGACGCTTGCCGAGATCGCCGATCATTTCGGCTGGCCACGCTCGTCGACCTTCAACCTGCTCGCGACGCTCTCGGAGAAGGGCTATCTCTACGAGCCGCGGCCGCGCGCCGGCTTCTATCCGACGCCGCGATGGCTGGCGATGGCGCGAATGATCTCCGAGGTCGAGCCGCTGCCGCCGTGGACGCATCAGCTGATCACCGATCTCTCCGCCGAGACCGGCGAGACTGCATCCATCGTGGCGCCGGCCGGCGTGATGGCCGTGTTCATCGACGTCGTCGAATCCCAGGCCGCGATCCGCTATTTCGCGACCATCGGCCACCGCGTGCCGATCCACGCCACTGCCAGCGGTCGCGCCCTGTTGCTGCAATATTCGCAGGAAGAACGCGACTCCGTCTATCGTAAGATCGAATTCAAGCAATACGGCCCGTCGACGCCGATCAGCATCGAGGCGGTCGAGATCGAGCTGCGCAATTCGATCGCGCGCGGCTACTGCCAGAGCTTCGCCGATTACAGCCGCGACCTCGCCGGCGCGGCGATCCCGCTGCCGATCGGTGATCGCCGGCTCTCCGTCGTCGTCGCAGGGCCGGAATTTCGCATTGGCCCAAAAGTGCCGGAGGTGGCCGCGCTGATCGCACGGACCGTCGACCGGCTGCGGCCGAAGACGACCGCGGCCTAGAGCCGGAGCCTCATTCGAGTCCCTGAACGGGCGGGGTCGAAGTCTCTGCCGGCGGAGCCGGGGCAGCTTGAACTGGCTGCACCGGGGGGGCGGCTTGAGCCGGCGGATTGCTGGCAGCTCCGATCTGGCCGTTGGCATTCATCGCCTCACGTGCGCGCGGCGGAGCGCCGGTCGCGGCTGCGCGGTACGCCTCGCGGCGTGGCGGCTGCTGGTGTCTTGCCGACCGCGAACCTCTCACGCCCCATGACCTCGCGATTGAAGGACCGGCGGTATAGCCAATCACTGCACCCGCGACCGCACCGACCGGACCGAGCACGACGGCGCCGGACACGGCGCCTATCGCCGCAGCACCAGCGCGCTCCTGCGCAACGGCGCTCGCAGGCACGCCAGCCAGCAGCACGACCGCAGTGATCAAAACTTTCTTCATCGGAGCGCCTCCCTCTCGGGAGATCAGTCTTACTCAAATATGGCCGCACGAGGTTTGTTCGTTGCCCAACACGAGGCAATGGCCGATGGAACTCCGGCAATTCAAAGACTCCCGCCGCCAGTCGCGGTTCCAGCGGGGCCAGATCACGGCGCGATCTTGTCGCCGGTAAATCCGTTACCATCGAGCGCACGACGCACGGTGCCGTCGACCTTGGCTTCATCCAGGAAGCGCGCCGCCCAGGCCTTCGCCGCGGCCTTGCCCTTGGGAACGACCACGACCACGCCGGTCGATTGAATCCCTTCGTCCAGCACCTTGGTTCCGGGCAGCTTTCGCGAAAGGTCTTCCAGAGCTCCCATGCCCATCGCCAGAGCATCGAGCTGCCCCTTGCCGATCAATTCGGCCGCCTCTTCCGGCTTCACGAACTTTGTCAGCTTCGCCTGCTTCAAGGATTTCTCGACCGTGCGTGACGTCGATGTCCCCTCGATGCAGCCGACCCGCATGCCGGCGCGATCGACATCCGCGACGATCCGGATGTCCGAACCGGCCCGCACGAGGTAGCCGCTCATATAGGCAACGTAAGCGGGGCCCTGGTCCACGAACTGTTCGCGCTTGACGTCCGCCGGCATGAAGGAGAGATCCCAGACGTCCTTGCTGCTGGCCGCGGCGATCTCGTCGGAGCTCTGATATTCGACGAGCCGGAGCGGAACGTGCAGCTTGTCAGCGGCGGCCCTGGCGAGCTCGACGGTGACGCCGCGCGGCTTTCCGGTGGAAGGATCGCGCGTGGTCCAGAAGGCCGACGCGGCCGGGCCGACGGCCACCGCCACGCGGAGCGCTCCCGTCGGCGCGATGTCGACGGCGCCTTCGGCTTTCAAGCTGGGAATGGAGGTCATGATGAAGACCAAGCCCAACGCAGCAATCAGACCACGCCGCAACATTTTGCGCCTCCAAGGGCGATCCGACCTCTCCCCGCAAGCGGGGAGAGGTAAAGAACTACACAATCTTGATCGACATATCGGGCAGGCCCTCGAGCTTGCACAAGAGCACGTCGCCCTTCACCACCGGGCCGACATTCTCCGGCGTGCCGGAATAGATGATGTCGCCGGCCTTCAGCTCGAACGCTTCGGAGAGCTTTGCTATCTGCTCGGCAACGCTCCAGATCATCTTGCTGAGATCTGAACTCTGCTTGACGGTGCCGTTGATCGCCAGCGAAATGGCGCCTTTCTCGAAGTGGCCGGTCTTGCTCGCGGGGTGGATGGGACCGATCACCGCGGCGTGGTCAAAGCTCTTGCCGATCTCCCAAGGCTTCTTCTCCGCGGCCATGCCGTTCTGGAGATCGCGCCGGGTCATGTCGAGGCCGAGCGCGTAGCCATAGACATGGTCGAGTGCCTTGTCGGCCGGGATGTTGGTGCCTCCCGATTTCAGCGCGGCGACCAGCTCGACTTCGTGGTGATAGTTCTTGGTCAGCGACGGATAGGCATGGTCGGCAACCTGGCCGACCGCGACGTTCTGGATCGCGTCGGTCGGCTTCTGGAAGAAGAACGGCGGCTCGCGGTTCGGATCCGAGCCGCGCTCGATGGCGTGCGCGGCATAATTGCGGCCGATGCAGTAGATGCGGCGGACCTGGAACACACTCGTCTCGCCGACGATCGGGATCGAAACCATCGGGACCGGGAAGATCGGCTTGGGTGCGGCCTGCGCCGCAGCCGGGGCAGTGTCGGCAAGGCCCGCCGCTGTCATCGCGGCTGCGGCCGTGAGCACGCTGCGTCGCGTGGTTTTTGTCATGGCTTCACTCCCTGATTTCGTCGTTTCTTTTCTGAACGCCAGTCATAGAGCCAAACGGAGGGCAGGCCAACGGCCCACCCTGTACGTCTTAAGTCGCGACGCGATCGAAGAACGTGCGAACTTTCCGCGCGCAGACGTCCGGGTCGGTGGCAGCGACGTGGTAGGAATCGCCGGGCAGCACCTCGAGCTTCGAGCCCGGAATCGTCTCCTGCCACGCCTTGACGGAGGTAACGTCGCCAAGCCCCGAGCCGGTCGTCGTAATGACCAGTGCCGGACGCTTGATCGACGGAAGCTCGCCGGTGACGTCGACCGTCGGCACCATCTGAAGGAACGCTTCCAGCGTCGAGGCCTTGGGTCTTCGACATCAGCTTGATCCACCAGTCTAGCGCTTCCGGCGGCAGCGACGAGCCGAGCCGGCCTGCGGTGGTCTCGCGCACCCAGGGCTCGACGCCCTGCTCGCGGATCTGCTTGCGCCAGGTCGGTGCCCGCTCGTTGAACGAAGTGAGCGAGGCCGGCGCGCCGACCGCGGCGACCGCGATCACGCGATCCGGGTGCTTGGCGGTCAGATGCATCGCCAGCGTGCCGCCGATCTTGCCACCGACCAGGAAGACGCGATCGAGCTTCAGCACGTCCAGCATCCGGATGATGTCGTCGCCGAGGCCGGCGAAGCGATAGACATAATCGCCCTGCATCGGCGTCGAATCGCCATAGCCGCGCAGGTCCGGGCGCACCACGAGATGATGCGTGGCGAAATACGGCACCCAGCGCCGGAACGCCTCGCCGCTTTCGGCGAGCCCGTGCAGCATCACGACCGGCGGCTTGGTGTCCCACGGCAGCAGATAGTCGTCGATGCGAACCGCAAGCTCGCAATCCTCGCTGACACCGATCTTCCGCAGTTCGCTAGCCATCAGATACACCTCGTTCCACCGCCATCGACATTGATGCAGGTACCAGTAATGAAGGACGCGCGGTCTGAACAGAGGAACGCGACGATGCCGGACACCTCATCCGGCCGCCCGACACGGCCGAGCGGCACCGAGGCGATGGCAGCGGCATTCGTCGCGCCCTGATCTTGCCCGGCGATCACCGCGCCCTGGGAGATGAGGCTGTCCCAGCGGTCGGTCTGCACCGGTCCGGGATTGACGCCGGTGACCAGCACATTGTCGGGCGCGCATTCCTCGGCGAGCGCCAGCGTGAAGTTGAGCAGCGCCGCGTTGACCGCGCCGCCCGCCATATAGGCCGCGCGCGGCTGGTGACCGCTGCGGCCGATGATGTTGATGACACGACCCCAGCGGCGGTCGCGCATTTGCGGCAGGACATTGCGCGCGCAGCGCATGTAGCCGAGCAGCTTCAGCTCGATCGACTTCGCCCAAATCGCATCGGGCGTCTCGGCGATCCGGCCCATCGGCGAGGCGCCTGCATTGTTGACGAGGATGTCGACGCGGCCGAAGGCGTCACGCGCGGTGTCCATCGCGCGGGCGATGTCGTCGGGCTTGGTCATGTCGCCGGCACAGGCGATCACGCGCCGGCCCGTCTCCCGCGACATCTCCTGTGCGGACGCGGCAAGGCGCTCGGCGTCGCGCGCGACGATGACGACATGCGCCTGCTCGCGAGCGAGTTCGGCGGCAATGGCACGGCCGATGCCGATGCTGCCGCCGGTGACCACGGCGACCTTGCCGCCCAGGTTCAGATCCATGACGCTACCCTAACTCGCTAATCGACCGTGGCGCCGGAGGCCTTGACGAGCTTGCCCCATTTTGCGGTTTCGTCCGTCATGAATTGACCGAATGCGTCGCCGAAAACGGTGCCGGGCTCGGCCCCGAGTTCAGCGAGCCGCTTCTTGACATCCGGCATCTTCAGAATGGTCTCGAGCTCGCCGCTCAGCTTGGCGAGCGCGGGCGCAGGCGTCTTGGCCGGCGCCACCAGTCCGAACCAGGACGAAGCCTCGAAGCCGGGAATGGTGTCGGCCACGGTCGGCACGTCGGGCAGTGCTTCCGCACGCTTGGCGCCCGCGACCGCGATCGCATTGATGGCCTTGCCTTGCACCTGCGGCAACACCGCGGGCATGTTATCGAACATGAAGGGGATCTGGCCTGCAAGCAGATCGTTCATCGCCGGCGCCGCGCCGCGATAGGGCACGTGGACGATGTCCACGCCGGCCATGCTCTTGAGCAATTCGCCCGCCAAATGATTGGTCGAGCCGATGCCGGACGATCCGAAATTGAGCGAGCCGGGCTTCGCCTTGGCCAGCGCGATCAGCTCGCCTACGTTCTTCGCCTGCACCGACGGATTGACGACCAGCACGATCGGGACCGAGGCAATCAGCGCCACGGGCGCAAAGGCCTTCGCGGGATCGAACGGCAGCTTCTTGTAGAGCGAACCGTTGATCGTCAGCGGAGGCGGCGCGGTCAGCAGCAGGGTGTAGCCGTCTGGCTCGGCGCTCGCGACCGTCTCGGCACCGATATTGCCGCCGGCGCCGCCGCGGTTCTCCACCAGGAAGGTCTGGCCGTTCCGCTCGGTCAGCTTCTGCGCGACGATACGGGCGATGATGTCGTTGGACCCGCCCGCCGGGAACGGCACGATGATCTTGACGGGGCGGGAGGGATAATCCTGCGCTAGAGCCGCGCCGGAGAACAGAACGGCCGCACAGGCGGCCAGAAAGGTGCGTCGCATAACCCCGCGCATGGGCACTTCCTTGATGTTTGTTTTGTTGTTGATTGATTCATCACGCCGTCAGCAATGGCCTCAACTTGCCGACGTCGTCAAGCCGTTCGAGATTGCCGATCTGGTCGATCAGCCTCTCGGCCCTGTCACTGCCCAATACCGGTGCAATCAGATCCCGCGTCTTGGCCGCCACTGCTTCCGTGCTCAGCGGGTTTTCCTTGGTGCCCGGCGGATATTTCGTGAAGTGCTCGACCTTCTTGCCATCGATCGATGTCACCTCGACGACAGCACCGCGCGGCGCCGCCGGGTCCATCAGCGACTTGTCGCCGGCGAGCGTCACCTTGGCGCGCTGTTCGAGGATCTTGGGGTCGTGCATCAGCGCGACGTCGTGACTGTCGTTGAACGACACGGCGCCCTTGACCAGCGCGACAGCCACGAGATGCTGGCAGTTGACGTCTGGCATCGCGCTCTCGCCCACAATTCCCATCGCATCGGTCGGCAGCCTGACCAGGATGCTACGCACGTTATCTGGCGTGAGGCTGTGCTGCTTGCGCAACGTCAGCATCGCATCCAGCGGCGACTGGATGGGATAGCCGACCGAAAAGGTCTTGATCGCGGTCTCCGCGACGTAGAAGCGGCTGCCGAGATCCTTCACCATCTCGTCCGGCTTCGGATCGGTCGACAGCGCGATGAAGAGATTATGAGTGCCGTCGAGCACGTCGTCGACGCCGGTCAGGCCTGCCTTCACCATGTCGACTGCCATGACGCCGTTGCGCGCGCCCATGCCGGCGAAGTCGAACGCTTTCTCGATATGGTCGTGGTCCTTCACCCAGCTCCACAGGCCAGAGACCTGCTGCGACGAATAGGAGATCGCGTAACGCATCCCCTTCTCGTCGAGCCGGGCCAGCGAAGCGGCGGCGCCGAGCGCGCCGAAGGTCGACGACGTTCCCTCCGCGCTCCGGTGCGTGCCGCGAACGAGATCCGGGCCGAGCGCCATCAGCAGACGGCAGCTCAAATCGTAGCCGAGCGCCACGGCTCGAATGAACTCCCGCCCACTGCGACGCTCGCGCTCGCCGATGGCAAGCGCGGCAGGCACGACCGAGCATCCCGGATGCGCCTTGGTGACAGGCTCGAAATCGTCGGTCTCGTCGGCATGTCCACACATGGCGTTGGCCAATGCCGCGTTGACCGCCGTGGTGCGGAAATCGGAACCGATCACGGATGCCTGCTCATCACCGCCGAGCGTGCGAATATATTTCAATGCCATCTCGCCCGGCCGCATGCGTGAGCCCGACACCATCGCACCGAACGTGTCGAGAACGCGATGCTTGCATTCGAGCAGGACTTGCGGCGGCAGTTCCTGATCGCGAGCGGCAACCATGTAGCGGGCAAGGCGCTCCGTCACACCGGGGCCTGCTGCGAGAGCCGCACGGCCGCCGGAGGCGGCCAGAGCAGCAATCGAGCCGGCGGATTGCAGGAAACGACGGCGCGACGGCATGGCTCTCTCTTCCGCGGTCAGGACGCGACCGACATCTTTGCGATCTCCGCCGCGCTCGGCAGGTTCTCGACGTTCCAGCAGGCGTCCATCACGCGCCGGATCGCGGCCGCGGGAATGATGCCGTCGGCCAAATCAGAGAACTTGGTCTCGAGCTGCTTGTCGGTCATCGGCACCTCGACGCTGCCTATGGCGTGCTCGATGTAGCGGTTGAGCTTGCGGCCGTCCTTCAGCACGATGGTGAGATCGACTTGCTCCGGCTTGATGCCCGGCGTGATGACCGGGTTGACCTTACCGCGCAGCGCAACGATGGTCGGATCGGTCACGGCACGGTCGCTGAACTGCTTCTCGCCGCCGGCACCCTCGACGATCGCCACCGCGACCGCGTGGTAGATGCTGAACTTGCCTTCGAGACCCAGCTTCGGCGTCTTCTTGCCGGTCAGCTCCAGCACCAGCGGATGGACCTTGAGGTCGACGCGCTCGATCTGATCGGCGGTCACCTTGCTCTCGTTGCGGAGCTGGATCGCCGCGTCGATCGCCGGGTGCATGACGATGCCGCAGGCGAATGGCTTGTAGGTATTGAGCGCGGCCTCGTAGCGTTTGCCGAGGTCACCCAGGATCTCGTTGTAATCCTGCTTGGTGCTGATCGTGTTGGCCCAGCCGCGCTTGGCCTCGATCATGGCGTCGGACGAGGTGAAATTCTTCGAGGCCAGGATCGCCGCGAAAATGCCGCTTGATGCAGCACGGCCTGGATTGAAGCTCTTGTTCATCGAGCCGAAGGATTCGCGCAGGCCCACCGGCTGCGAGGCGGCAAGGCCGAGCGCCCATGTCATCTGCTGCTCGTTCAGCTTCAACAGCTTGCCGACGGCCGCGGCCGAGCCGAACACACCGGCGGTGCCGGTGATGTGCCAGCCGACATCGTAATGGTTCGGATAGACCGAGTTGCCGATCCGGCACTCGGTCTCGACGCCGAGCACCAGCGCGTTCAGGAATTCCTTGCCCGATACCGGCTGCATTTCCGACAGCGCCAGAATGGCCGAGGCCACGGGACCGGCAGGATGGATGATCGTCTTCAGGTGGGTGTCGTCATAGTCGAAGATATGGCTCGACACACCGTTGATGAAGGCCGCGTTCATGATGTCGAACCGCTCGCGCCGCCCGAACAGCGAGGCCTGCTGCGGCCCGGAGAACGGACCGAGCGCGGAGACCGCAATATCGACCGTCTCGTGATGCGATCCGCCGACGGCGACGCCGACCCAGTTCAGCAGCGTGCGCACGCCTTCCTTGCGCACATTGGCCGGCAGGTCGTCATAACTCGCGGTCACGAGATAATGCGCCAGCGCGCGCGTCACCTCCTTGGGTGGCGCTGCGGCGGGAGCTGCGGTGGGTGCCTGCGCGAATGCCGCGTTGGCGCCGACAGTGGCAAGCGGCAGTGCGGCCGCCGCCTGAAGCAGAGTCCTGCGATCAGTGTGCATAGGCAGCCTCCTTGACCTTGATCGATACCAGTTGTGCCGCAAGCCGCACCGCGCTTTCGAGCGCACCGGTCTTGGCGACGCCTGTGCCGACGATGTCGAACGCGGTGCCATGCGACGGCGTGGTGAAGACGGTCTCAAGGCCGGCGGTGACGGTGACGCCGCGGTTGAAGCCGCGCAGCTTGGTCGCGATCTGGCCCTGGTCGTGATACATCGCGACCACGCTGTCGAACTCGCCGGCGAAGGCCCGAACATAGACGGTATCGGCGGGATAAGGTCCCGTGCAGGCAATCCCGGTCTTCGCGGCGGCTTCGACCGTAGGCCGGATCATCTCGATCTCGTCGCGGCCGAACAGGCCGCCCTCGCCCGCATGCGGATTGAGCGCGGCGACCGCGATGCGCGGCTTGGCAACGCCGGCCTTCTTCATCATACGGTCGACCAGCACGATCGCGTCGGTGATGCTGGCCGGATTGATGCCGTCGAGCGCCTCGCGCAGCGACTGATGCCCGGTGACGCGCGACATCCACTGGCCGTCGAGCACGTTCATCTCGGAGAAATAGGTCCTGTGGCCGAGCAGGCTCGCGAACATCTTGTGCTCGTCGGGAAACTTCCAGCCGCCATCGAACATCGCGCGCTTGTTGAGCGGCGCGAACGTGATCGCGTCGACTTCCCCGGCCTTGGAGAAATCGATCGCGCGCGCCAGCGTCTCGCCGGTCAGCCGGCCGGATTCGGCGCTCGCTTTGCCGATCGGGAATTTTGCGGGATCGGTGTTGCCGAGATCAACGAGCTGCACGGTGCCGCGGCCCCAATTGGCAGCCTTGGGCGAGGCGATCCGCTCGACCTTCAGCTTCACGCCGGCATGCGCCATGCCCATCTCGAGCACGCGGGCATCGCCGACCACGACGAGGCGGGCGGCATCGGCGAGCCGGTCGTCGGAGAGGATGCGCGCGATCTGTTCGGGGCCGATGCCCGTGCAATCGCCTGATGTCAGCGCGATGACGGGCCGTTCATTGGTGCTGGTAGCCATATCGAAACCTTGGATCCTTACTTCACTGCCTGGATTTGAGCGGCGGACTGGGCCCAGTCCTCGCGGTTGAATTCCCCGTCCCACTTGGCGACCACGATCGCGGCGACTGCGTTGCCGATGGTGTTGGTGATGGCGCGCGCCAGCGACATGAAGCGGTCGATGCCGAGCAGCAGCGCGAGACCTTCCGCCGGGAGTCCCGCCGCGACGACGGTCGCGGCAAGCGCTGCGAACGCACCGCCGGTGACGCCGGCTGCGCCCTTGCTGGTGAACAGCATCACCACGAACAGGCTGAGCTCCTGCGCAGCGGTCAGCTCGATGCCGTAGACCTGGGCAACGAAGATGGTGGAGAGCGGCAGCGTCAGCGCGACGCCATCGAGATTGAAGGAATAGCCGGAGGGAATGACGAGGCCGGCAACCGCCCGCCCGACACCCGCCTTCGGCAGCTTCTCCATCATGCCGGGAATGGCGGTTTCCGACGACGAGGTGCCGAGCACGACCAGCAGCTCATTGCGCAACAGGCGCAACACGTCCATCAGGCGAATGCCGGCAAGACGGCAGATCACATTGAGGATGACGAAGATGAAGAATGCCATCATCGCCCAGGCCGTGCCGACCAGCAGCGCCAGCGCATAGAGCGTGGCCGCACCGAACTTCGCGACCGTGAAGGCCATGGCCCCGAACGCGCCGATCGGCGCCAGGGCCACCACGACATGGACGACGCTGAACACGAGCTCAGTCACCCGCTCCAGACCCGTGCGCAGCGGCGCGGCCTTTTCGCCGAGCAGCAGCAAGCCGATGCCGCAAAGAAGCGCGAGCACGAGAACCTGAATCACGTCGCCGGTCGCGAACGCGCCGACAAAACTCTCCGGGATCATGTGCTGGATGTAGGCTGACAGCGACCCGACATGGGCCTGCGAATAACGGGCGACGGTCTCCGCCTGCTGCGCCGTGGCATGCGCCACGCCCGCGCCGGGCTGCACCCAGCGCACCACCACGAAGCTGATCAGCAGGCAGATCGTCGTCACGGCCTCGAAATAGGCAAAGGCCTTGAGGCCGATGCGGCCGACCGCCTTCATATCGCCGACCTGCGCGATGCCGGTGACCACCACCAGGAAGATCAGCGGCGCGATCGTCATCTTGATCAGCGAGATGAAACAATCGCCGAGCGGCTTGAGCTCGACGGCAAAGGCCGGGAACAAGGCGCCGAGCAGTGCGCCGAGCGCGGCACCGGCGACCACCAGGACATATTGCTCGCGCCAGAGCGGCTTGCGGCGGCGTTCGGAAACCGGGCTGGATATCGGCTCAGACAGCGGAGTTACGGCGATCTGCAATTGATTTCCTCCAACGCATCGTCGCGCCATGCGGCGTGGCGCCTTGTTCTGGTTTTGTGATGGCATTTACATTGGACCAGCAGCGCCCGAGGCGCTAATGCCGTATCGGCATGATTTGAGGACGAAACCGCATCATGGACCTGATCTGGCTGGAGGACTTCCTCGCCATCGCCGAGGAGGGCGGGTTCTCGCGCGCCGCCCAGCGTCGGCACGTGACCCAGCCGGCACTGAGCCGCCGCATCAGGTCGCTCGAGGAGTGGCTGGGGACGCCGCTGTTCGAACGCTCGACCCACACGATCACGCTGACGCCGGCCGGCGAGAGTTTTCGTTTCGTTGCGGAGGACGTGCTGCGGCGGGTTCTGGTCGGACGCGAGGGAGCGCTCGAAGTGGCGCGGCTGAAGGCCGAGACCATCACCTTTGCGGCCACGCACGCGCTATCGCAGACGTTCTTTCCGGAATGGATCCGCAATTCCGACAGCGCGCGGGCCGATTCCGCCGTGCAGCTCGTCGCCTCCAATTTCGCCGGCTGCGAGAAGCTGCTGCTGGATGCGCAGGCCCACTTCCTGCTGGCCCATCATCATCCATCGCTGGTGACCCGGCTCGACATGGAGCGCTTCCAGCGCTTCGAGCTGTCGAGCGATCTCCTGATCCCGATCACCGCGCCAATGACGAAGCCATCTCGCGGCAGTCGCCGGAGCAAAGCAAAGCCGCGCTACTCCCTGCCCGGCACGGCCGATGCGCCGCTGCCCTATCTCGCCTATCACCCGGGCTCGGGCGTCGGACGCATCGTCA
This sequence comes from Bradyrhizobium sp. Pa8, assembly GCF_052588265.1. Classification (NCBI taxonomy): domain Bacteria; kingdom Pseudomonadati; phylum Pseudomonadota; class Alphaproteobacteria; order Hyphomicrobiales; family Nitrobacteraceae; genus Bradyrhizobium; species Bradyrhizobium sp. Pa8. Next base: position 7,668,359 of record NZ_CP176767.1, read on the forward strand.
CGTCGTTTCTGGCTGTGAAGGAGCCGTCGGCCTTTCTCGTTCCCAGCTTCGCCGCGCCGGTCATGCTGCTGGTCGACATGGCACGCGAAGGACGCGGCATCACCTGGGCTGCGCAGAGCCTTGTTCAGGCCGATCTCGACAGCGGCCGCCTGATGCGCGCCGGCGGAGCGGATTGGACCATCGCCATCACCGTCTCCCTGTTCCGTCCACGCGCCCGCATGACCCGCGCCGCCGAAAATTTCTGGAATACGGTTCGCAAGGGCCGGCCGGGAGGGAAATCCATCGCCGCTGCGCCGCGGACCAGATGACCGTGTCGCGGATCAAGTCGGCCTTCGGGCTGCTTCGGCCGCAGATGCTGCTGATGAGCCTGCTCGCTGCCACAACGTTAGACGCGGCGCGCGCCGGCGACGCATCCATCGCACCCGCCGAGCTGAAAGCGATCGGCACGGTCGATACGCGCTTTCAATCCTACAATATCGAGATGGTGGAGGTGACCGGCGGCTGGTTCTGGAAGCCCTATCCGCGAACGATGCGCGCGCTCGATGAGCGGGATCGTTACGGCGAGAGGCCGCCGATCGATCTTGCCAATGCGCGGTTGCGCAAGCTCGCCGCCGCTTTGGCGCCGGCCTATCTGCGCGTGAGCGGCACCTGGGCCAATGCGACGTTCGTTGCCGACACGGACCGTGCACCGGCCAAGCCCCCGCCCGGATTCAATTCCGTGCTCAGCCGCAACCGATGGCGCGACGTCATCGACTTCGCACGCGCCGTCGACGCGGAGATCGTCACCTCCTTCGCGATCAGTCCGGGAAGCCGCGATGCGGATGGCGCGTGGAAGATCGATCAGGCGCAGCGCCTGATCGACACGACGCGTACTCTGGGTGGCCACATCGCGGCGGCGGAATTCATGAACGAGCCAACGCTCGCGGCGACGAACGGCGCGCCGCCGGGATATGATGCCGTCGCTTATGGCCGGGACTTCAGGATCTTTCGCGAATGGATGCAACGCGCGGCGCCGGAGACGCTGATCGTCGGTCCGGGTTCAACCGGCGACGCGCCGTCGCCATCCGGGCCGGGCATCACCACGCGCGATCTGCTCGCCGTATCCGCCCCCGGCATCGATCGCTTCTCCTATCATCACTACAACACGCTCTCGCCGCGCTGCGGCGGGCGCGACGATCCGGCGCAGGCGCTCTCAGCGGACTGGCTGGCACGCACCGACGCGACGTTCGCGATCTACCGGGCCCTGCGGGACGCATTCGAGCCGGGCAAGCCGATCTGGCTGACGGAGACGGCAAACGCCGCCTGCGGCGGCAATCCATCGGACAAGACGTTTCTCGACACATTCCGCTATCTCGACCAGCACGGACGCCTGGCAAAAGCCGGCGTCCAGGTGGTGATGCACAACACGCTGGCCGCCAGCGACTACGGTCTGCTCGACGAGGGAACGTTCCGTCCGCGGCCGAACTACTGGGCTGCGCTGCTCTGGCATCGGCTGATGGGGACGATCGTGCTCGATGCGAACCCGGTCGCCGCGGCAGATCTCCATCTCTACGCGCATTGCCATCCGGGAATGCGGGGCGCTGTGTCCGTGCTCGCAATCAACGCGTCGCGGCACGCATCATCGACCCTGACGCTGTCACACCCCGCCAAGCGTTACACGATACATGCGACGCGGCTGCAAGACGCGACAGTTCAGCTGAACGGCAAGGCGCTCGCGCTGAGTGCCGATGACGAACTGCCCCGACTTGAGCCGCGCGCAACACCTGCGGGAGCGATCCGGCTTGTGCCGGCGACCGTCACCTTCCTGGCGTTTCCGGACGCAGCAAACCCCGCCTGCCGGTGACCGCGCTTACGACTTCAGCGCGTCGCGCGCCGTCTCCGGCGCCATCAGCGTCGCGATGATCGTGATGACCGACAGCGCGATGATGTAGACCGACACCGCCCAGTACGAGCCGGCCCATGCGAGCAGTGCGGTCGCAATCAGTGGCGAGAAGCCGCCGCTGAGCGCGGCCGCGACGTTAGCGCCAAGCGATGCACCGCTGTAGCGCACCTGGGTGCGGAACAGTTCCGGCATGAACGCGGCCTTCGGCCCGAACAGCAGCGCGTGCGTCAGTGTCATCGTGACGACGAGCGCGAACGTGATCAGCGCCGGCTCCCTGGTGTCGAGGAACCAGAACAGCGGAAACGCCAGCGCCACCGAGAACACCCCGCCGGCGAGATACAGCGCCCTGCGGCCGAAGATGTCGGAGAGCCAGCCGGCGAGCGGCAGCGTCGCGAACTCGACGATCGCGGCATAGACCACCGCGTTCAGGATCACTTGGCGAGGCAAGCCGAGTTTTGTCGTCGCATAGACCACAGTGAAGACGGTGAGGAGATAGGCGAGCCCGACCTCCGACACCGTGATGCCGATCGCGAGCAGAAAACTACGCCAGTCGCGGCGCAGCACCTCCAGCACCGGCTGCGCCAGCACTTCCTTGCGCTCCACGACTTCCTTGAAGTGCGGCGTTTCCGCGAGCTTGAGGCGCACGACAAAGCCAACGCCGACGAGCAGGATGCTGATCAGGAACGGCACGCGCCAGCCCCAGCTCAAAAAGTCGGCCTCGGGCAATTGCGTCATCAGGCCGAAGATGCCCGTGGAGGCCGCGACGCCGACGGGAAAGCCGATCTGCACCAGGCTGCCGTAGAAGCCACGGCGATTGCCGGCGTGCTCGACCACCATCACGACAGCGCCGCTCCACTCGCCACCGAGCCCGATGCCCTGGACGAAGCGCAGGATGATGAGCAGGATCGGCGCCCAGACGCCGATCTGGCTGTAAGTCGGCAGGCAACCGATCAGGAAGGTGCCGAGCCCCATCGCGATCATGGTCGCGACCAGCATGGTCTTGCGGCCGAGCCGGTCGCCGTAATGCCCGATGATGGCGCCGCCGATCGGTCGCGCCACGAAGCCGACCGCATAGGTCGAGAATGCCACCAGCGTTCCGACGAAGGGATCGAAGCTCGGAAAGAACAGCTTGTTGAAGACAAGTGCGGCTGCCGTGCCGTAGATCAGGAAATCGTACCACTCGATCGCGGTGCCGAGCGCGCTTGCCCACACCACATGCGCCGTCGTCGATTTCTCCGCGGCCGCGGAGACCCCCGTTGCTGCCGTCATGCCCTGCCCCAAAGATTCCGGAGCGCATCATGGCCAATCGTGTGGACGGTTGCAACCTGCGGAGGTGTTCGCTCTTCGCCGACCTCCGACGCGAGATTTGCGCGCAGCTGCCTCAACACCCGTCATTGCGAGCGCAGCGAAGCAATCCAGACTCTCTCCGTGGAGACGGTCTGGATTGCTTCGTCGCAAGGGCTCCTCGCAATGACGGGTGTTGAGACAGTCGCGGCTCCGTCGTCCCGTCCACTAGGAGGAACCCCCTCCACCCCCATTATTCGCCATTGACAAACTCATTCGCCATTATCTAATTTACCTCCAGAAATAGCCAGCCGCGCCAAGCGGCCAATAAGAGAGGGAACGACGATGAGAGGGTTTTTGGCCTGCGCCATGCTCGCGGCCATGACTTCGGCTGCCATGACCACGGTTGCGAGCGCGCAGGTCTCCGACGACGCGGTGCGGATCGGCGTGCTGACGGATCTGTCGAGCTGGGGCCGTGACAACAGCGGGCCGGGATCGGTCGAGGCGGCCAAGATGGCGGTCGAAGAGTTCGGGTCGACCGTGCTCGGCAAACCGATCGAGATCATCAGCGCCGACCACCAGATGAAGACCGATGTCGGCGTGCAGATCGTGCGCGGCTGGTTCGACAACGGCAAGGTCGACGCCGTCGTCGACATCCCCAACTCCGGCATCGCGATCGCCGTGCACAACATGGTGCGCGAACGCAACAAGATCGCGCTGCTCTCCGGCCCCGGGGCGAGCTCACTGACCGACGAGCTCTGCAGCCCGAACACCGTGCACTTCACCTACGATACCTACGCGCTCTCCAAGGTGACGGCCTCCGCCGTGATCAAGGAAGGCGGCAAGTCCTGGTACTTCATCACGGCGGACTACGCTTTCGGCCAGCAGCTCGAGAAGGACGCCACGCGGTTCATCAACGAGATGGGCGGCAAGGTGCTCGGCGGCGTGAAGCATCCGACCAACACGGCCGACTTCTCCTCCTTCGCGCTCCAGGCGCAGAGTTCGAAGGCCGACGTGGTGGCGTTCGCCAATGCCGGCCAGGACACCGACAATGCCATCAAGCAGTCCGGCGAGTTCGGGCTGGTGCAGGGCGGCCAGAAGCTGGTCGGCCTCCTGATGTTCGACACCGATGTGCATGCGGTCGGCCTGAAGGCCGCGCAGGGAACCTACATGACGACGGCGTCGTACTGGAACATGGACGAGGCGACCCGCGCCTGGTCGAAGAAATTCTACGAGCGGACCAAGGTGATGCCGACCATGATCCAGACCGGCGTCTACGGCTCGGTGCTGCATTATCTGAAAGGCATCAAGGCCGCCGGCACCGACGACCCCGCCAAGGTGATGGCCAAGATGCGTGAGCTGCCGATCGAGGATACATTCGTTCACGGCGGCAAGCTTCGCGAGGACGGCCGCGTGATCCGCGATATGTATCTCGCCAAGGTGAAGTCGCCGGATCAGTCCAAGGAACCCTGGGACTATCTCGAGATCGTCAAGACCGTGAAGGGCGAGGATGCCTTCCGCCCGGTCTCCGAATCCAAATGTCCGCTGCTGAAGAAATGAGGTCCGCATGACCGGCAACGAGCGCAACGCAATTGAGACTTACGAGTGCGATGTGCTCGTGGCCGGATCGGGGGCCTCCGGCATGTCGGCCGCGATCACCGCTAGATATCGCGGCCTCGACGTGCTGATCGTGGAGAAGGAGCCGCGCTTCGGCGGCACCACCGCCCGCTCCGGCGGCTGGCTCTGGATCCCCGGCACGTCGCTGGCGAAGGCCTACGGCATCGAGGAGGCGCCGGAGCAGGCCCGCACCTATCTGCGGCACGAAGCCGGCAACAATTTTGATGCCGCGCGGGTCGATGCCTTCCTCAGCGCCGGCCCCGAAGCGGTCGACTTCTTCACCAGCAAGACCGCGCTGCGCTTCGACATGCCGCTGGTGTTTCCCGACTATCACGCCGAAGCGCCGGGCGGCGCGCAGGGCGGCCGCTCCATGGTGACGCGCCCGTTCGACGGCCGCGAGCTCGGCGACCAGATCAAGACGCTGGGTAAGCCCCTGCCCGAGCTCACCGTGTTCGGCATGATGCTCGGCTCCGGCAAGGAGATCATCCATTTCATGCGCGCGACGAAGTCGCTGACCTCGGCGGCCTATGTCGCAAAGCGCCTGTCGCGCCATTTGATGGACGTGCTGCGCTATGGCCGCGGCATGACCTTGACCAACGGCAACGCGCTCGCCGGGCGCCTCGCAAAATCCGCGCAGGATCTGAAGATTTCGATGTGGCTGTCCTCGCCGGTGCGCGAGCTGACGGTCGAGAACGGCACTGTCACGGGTGCCATCGTCACCCGCGAAGGACGCGAGGTGCGCGTCCGCGCGCGGCAGGGCGTCGTGCTCGCCTGCGGCGGCTTCCCGCATGACGTCGAACGCCGCAAGAAGATGTTTCCACACGCACCGACCGGCCATGAGCATTATTCGCCGGGACCGACCGGCAACACCGGCGACGGCCTGCGCCTTGCAGAAAGCGCCGGCGGTCATGTCGAGGACCGCCTGCCGAACGCGGCGGCCTGGGTCCCGGTATCGGTGACCAAGCGCAAGGACGGTTCGAGCGGCGTGATGCCGCATTTCATCGACCGCGCCAAACCCGGCGTGATCGCGGTGATGCGGGACGGCAAGCGCTTTGCCAATGAGGGCAATTCCTATCACGACTTCGTCCAGGCCATGGTCAAGGCGGCGAAACCCGGCGAAGAGATCGCCGCGTATCTCGTCTGCGATCACCCGACGCTGCGCAAATACGGCCTCGGCTGCGTGCCGCCGTTCCCGATGCCGCTCGGTCATCACCTCGATACCGGCTATCTCATGCGTGGCGACACGCTGGAAACGCTGGCTGCGAAGGCCGGCATCGACGCCAGGGCGTTCACCGAGACCGTCGAGCAGTTCAATGCGACCGCGCCGCTGGGTCATGATGCCGCCTTCGGCAAGGGCTCGAAGGCCTATAACCGCTACCAGGGCGACGCCATGCACGGCCCAAATCCCTGCATCGCACCGATCAAGAACGGTCCGTTCTACGCCATCAAGATGGTGATCGGCGATCTCGGCACCTATGCCGGCATTGTCACCGACGAGAACGCGCGGGCGCTGGACGCCGAAGGCCGGGTGATTCCCGGGCTCTATGCCGCCGGCAACGACATGGCGAGCATCATGGGCGGCAACTATCCGGGCGCCGGCATCACGCTTGGGCCGGCGCTGACCTTCGGCTACATTGCAGGCCGTCATCTCGCCGACAGCGCCGCGAAGCGCAACGCGGCGTAAGCCACGCGCCAGGAGACGCATGAAGAGAGAAAGCCGCGGCATTCAGTCGATCGAGGTCGGCGGTGAACTGCTCCGCGCGCTCGCCAAAAGCGGCGAGCCGATGATGCTGCGCGATCTCGCCCGCGAGGCCGGCATGACGCCGGCCAAGGCACATCCCTATCTGGCGAGCTTCTCCCGCATCGGACTGATCGAGCAGGACGAGACCACCGGCCGCTACGAGATCGGCGTGCTGGCGCTGGAGCTCGGCCTGATCAGCCTACGCCGGCTCTCAGGCGTGCGCATTGCGCAGCCCAAAATCGCGGCGCTCGCGAACCAGATCGGACATGCGGTCTCGCTGGCAGTCTGGGGCACGCATGGCCCGACTGTGGTGCAGCTGGAGGAGCCCGGCCAACCCATGCACATCGTGATGCGCGCCGGCTCGGTGATGGCGCTGCTGGAGACCGCCACCGGCCGCGCCTTTGCAGCGTTCCTGCCGGAGAAGACCATCAACGCCGCGCTCGAAAGCGGCCTCGACCGTCATGGCGTCGGCTACAATCCGAAGCGGGCTGTGAAAGGCGCGAAGGTCGCCGAGATGCTCACCGAGGTCCGCAAGCACGGCCTCGCCCGCGCGCTCGGCGATCCCCTGCCCGGCGTCAATGCATTCTCGGCACCGGTGTTCGACCATGCCGGTCATGTCGCACTGGTCATCACCGCGATGGGGCCGGAAGGCACGTTCGATGCGCGCTGGGACAGCCCGATCGCCCATGCCCTGCGCGACTGCGCCGGCGGGATCTCGAAGCGGCTCGGCCACGGGATGACGATCGCGGCGGAGTGAGAGTCTCGCAGCCCGACACAACCACCGCGATGCCCCGCGAAAGCGGGGCATCGCGGTCCTTCGGTTCTATCGTAGCCGTCACGGAGTACTGGATCGCCCGGTCAAGCCGGGCGATGACAGCGAGAATAGGTCGCCCCCTACTTCTCCCTCACCGGCACAGTGTAGTTCAGGATCAACCGCCCACCATCGGGATAGATCGTCTGCCCGGTGATGTAAGACGCGTCATCACTCGCCAGGAACGCCACGACGGAAGCCACCTCGCTCGGCTCACCACCACGGCCAGCCGGCGTACGTGACATCACGGTCTTGCGGGCATCCTCCGAGGTGTAGATGGACGATGCCACCATGTCGGTCAAAATCGTACCCGGTCCGACCGCCACGACGCGGATGTTGTGCGGGGCGAGCGCGACCGCGGCGACCGAGGTGAGCTGCTTCATGCCGCCCTTGGACATCGCGTAGGTCGCAAGCGCCGGGATCGCCAGCAGCGCGTTCACCGAGGACATGTTGATGATGACCCCGCCGCCTCCCTGCGCGATCATCTGCTTCGCCGCCGCCTGCACGCCGAAGAACGCGCCCTTCAGGTTGATGCCGATGATTTCGTCGAATTCCTCTTCGGAAATCTCCAGGATGTCGCGGTTGCGGGCGACGCCGGCATTGTTGACCATGATGTCGAGCCGGCCGAATTCCCTGACCGCGGTCGCCACCGCGCGATCGACATCCGCACGCCGCGCGACGTGACATGGCACGGCGTACAATTCCTTGGGCTTGCCCAGCTCGTTGACGGTCTTCTCGAGCTCATCCGTATCGACGTCCGAGATGACGACCTTGACGCCGTCGTCGAGGAACCGCTTTGCGCACGCCTTGCCAATGCCGCGCGCCGCGCCGGTGATGACGGCGACCTTGCCGGATAGTTTCATGGGTCTCACTCCAGGATAGCTGCTCAGGCAGCGAGCTATCCCGGAGAGGACCCCGGTTCAAGCCGCCGCGAAGCCGAGATGAGCACGGAACCGGTTCTTGATAAAGACGGCATCGCGCGAGGGCAGCGAGCGCGGCGGATTTTCCGCCAGAACCTTGATGACAAAAAGCCGCGGGCCATCGGACGGTCCGGCGATCTCTGCGGCGAGGCGTTGCACCTCCTCGAGCGTCCGCACGGTCGCGGTTGCGGCAAAACCACAGGCGACCGCGATCGCGGTGAGATCGACGCCGCGGCCGGTGTGGCTCGCCTGCATCCCGGTCTCGCCAAAATGCTGGTTGTCGATCACCACGATGTCGAGATTGCGCGGGCGCGCGACGCCGATGGTGGCGATGCCGCCGAGCCCCATCAATTGCTCGCCGTCGCCCGTCAAGGCAAGGACGCGCTTGCCCGGCTGCGCCTGCGCGAGCCCAAGACCGATCAGCGCGGCGCCCCCCATCGCGCCCCAGAGATAAAAGTTTCCGTCGTGATCCCCCACGGAATGCAGGTCGTAGGTGGGCGAGCCGAGGCCGGAGACGACCAGCGTGTCCTTGCGGTCCTTCAGGAGCGCGGCGACAGCGGCGCGACGATCGAGTTGAGCTTGCATTGGCATCACCACTTCTTCTTGCCGATCAGGCGTTGCCCGATCAGAACCGCGATCTGCTGATCGGACTCGTAGGCGAGCGATGCCGCCGATTCGACGGTCTCGACCAGATCCTCCGGCGTCTCCGCACGCATCACTTTCAAGCCGATCGCTTCCAGCGACGGCTGCGTCGCCCGGCTCATCGGCACCTGCCACGGATTGAACTCGGCCCATTCGCCGCGCATCGTCACCAGCATCAGCAGCGGAAAGCGCCCGATCGCCGACAGCGACAGCATGTTGATGCAATTGCCGACGCCGCTCGACTGCATCAGCAGCACGCTGCGCTGCCCACCGAGCCAGGCGCCGGCGGCGATGGCGATGCCCTCCTCCTCGGTCGTCAGCACGTTGGTGGTGACGTCGCGGTCGGCCGAGAACATCCGGATGAGCTGGCTGTGGCCGGCATCAGGAACGTAGGACATCTGCCGCACGTCGGCGGCCTTCAGGACGCGATAGAGCTCGGACGGCCAGTCGTCGCCGCTGCGCGCTTCGGGATTAGTTTGAGGGCTGTGCACCGCGTGTCTCCGTGGAATTCGGGCGGCACGCTAGCGATGTTTGACCGCGAAAGCTCTGACCGTCTGGCACGATCAGATATCGAGGGATTGTATAGCTGCGGCAAAGCGCGATGCGCATTGCTGCGCCCTCTTCCCTTGTGGGAGAGGGCATCACCGCAGGTTGAGACATATTCACGAGGGTGAGGGGTTGTCTCCGCGCACTCATGCGCATCCATATGGACGGAGAGATACCCCTCATCCGGCGCTTCGCGCCACCTTCTCCCCCATCCGCCTTCGCCAAGGCTTCGGCGGACATGAGGGGAGAAGGGAAGGAAGAACCTCAATTCGCCGCAGACCTCGCCGCGGCCGGCATGTAGATCTGCGCGTAGCCTTCCTTGATCGCGGAGGTGATGCGGTCGAGGCGGCGGTCGATGTGCTTTTCCAGCACTGACACGCAGGCCTCCTCGTCGCGCGCCTTCAGTCCTTCGACGACTGCGCGATGCTCGGCCTGGGTGTTGGAGCGATTGATGCGGTCCATGTCGATCCAGCGCACGAAGCGGATGCGGGCGTTGACGTTGCGCAGCACGCGCAGCATCTCGGCGTTGTTCGACATCCCCATCAGCCGCTCGTGAAAGGTCTCGTCGAGTTCGACCAGCTCCACCGACGAACGCTCACCGGGATCGGGACCGGTGGCTTCGAGGAATTTCAGGAGCGCATCGATGTCCTCGTCCCTGGCGCGCTTGATGGCGAGGCGGATCGAGGCGACCTCGATCGATTTGCGCAGCTCGTAGAGATCGAAGATCTCGTGGGCGTCGAGCTCGCGGCAGAAGAAGCCCTTGCCCGGCGTGAAGCGCAGGAAGCCTTCGGTGTTGAGGCGGTTGAGCGCTTCGCGCAGCGGCGTGCGGCTGACGCCGAGGCGCTTTGCCAGCTCGCCCTCGTTGAGCCGTTCGCCCGGCTTGAACTCATAGCTCACGGCCATCGCCTTGAGCTGTTCATAGACGCGATCGACGATACTATCGGAAGCCAGTTCCACGTTGCTCTTCACTGCATTCATACCCGAACACAGCCCAATATACCGGGGCTGTACGGACGATTGCAATCCAAACAGCTGCCTAGCACATCTTGTGCAGAGCTTTGCGACAGCCGGACTCAGGCAAACGCGCGCGGGCGCAGTCCAGCATGAAACCAGGTGATCATGGAATAGACGTCGTAGACCGGCAGTCCAACTTCGGCCTGCAGGGCTGCCGCATAAGGCGGCATGTTGGTGCATTCGAGCACGATGGCGCCGACATCCGGGTTTTTCGCAACCAGCTCCTTGCCTGCCTCGACCACGTCACGCTCGGCCTGGGCCACATCCATGTCGTCCTTCTCGGCCTTGATCAGGACGCGAAAGAATTCCTTGCCGTGCTCGGTCCCGACCAGTGGCGTATCGAGCGGCACGCCGGCGCCTTCGAGATGGGCCGGCGTCAAGGTCGAGCCTGACACCGTGACGAGGCCGACGCGCTTGCCCGGCGGCAAGGTCGCCTGCACCCACGGCACCTGCATCAGCGACGAGGTCGCAACGGGAACACCGACGGCGGCTGCGATCTCCTTCTGAAACAGCGAGAGGAAGCCGCAATTGGTGGTGATGGCTTCCGCGCCCAGCCGGACCAGGTCCTTCGCCGCATCGATGAAGTCAGGCAGCAGGCCGGCGGCGCCCTTCAGCACTACCTTCTCCGGCGACGCGCCGCTCACCACGCGATAGAGCACGGGGAACGGCCAGGTCGTGCCGTTGCCCATGTCGCCGGGAATGCGGGGAAAGCGCGCTTCCAGCATCAAGATGCCGAGCGGCGCGCCATAGATGGCCTTGCCGCCGCGGGCGATGCGAGAGGACGAGTTGGCTGGATAGGTCATGGTGCGTTCTCAGAGGAAACGAGTGGGCGCGAACGGCGCGAGCGGAATCTCCGGCTGCTTGCCGCTCAGGAGCTGCGCGACGAGACGGCCGGTGCGGGCCGATCCGACCAGGCCGACATGGCCATGGCCGAAGGCGTAGACGATGTCGCGCGAGGCGCGCGCATGGCCGATGCAGGGCAGGCCATCGGGCATGCTCGGCCGATGACCGAACCAGGTCTTGATGCGCGAGGGCGGAATGTCCTTCGGCAGTTTCGGGAACATGCTGAAGAGGTTGTTGCGCAGGATCTCGGCGCGCTTCCAGTTCGGCGCGGCCTCAAGGCCGGCGATCTCGACCGTGCCGGCGGCGCGCAGGCCCTTGTCGGTCCAGTTCACCACCATGCTGACGTCGGACGCCATCATCGAGCTGCGCGGACCCGATTCCGGGTTCTCGATCATGACGTGATAGCCGCGCTCGGTCTCGAGCGGCAAGGGATCGCCGACCGATGCGGTGAGCTGCTTTGACCGCGCGCCGGCGGAGACCACCGCGGCATCGCAAGCAATCTCACCGGTTTCGGTGAGAACGGCAACGAGCTTGTCGCCTGAAAGCTTCAGACCGGTCGCCCTGGCATGAACGAGCTTGGCACCGCTCGCGAGCGCATGCTGGGCCAGCGCCGCAACGTAAGCGCCGGGATCGCGGCAGCGGCCGGCTTCCTCCACCACCACGCCAAACGTGTAGCGCGGATGCAGATCCGGCTCGCGCTGACGCATCTCGTCGGCGTTGAGCTCCAGCCATTCGACGCCGACCTTCTTGCGCAGGCGCCAGCCGAGATTGCTGTCGAAATTGCCGCGTGACGGGAATACGTGCATCACGCCGTTGCGCTCGACCAACTCAGGCACGCCCGCTTCTTCCGCGAGCTTCTTGTGCAGCAGCGGCGCGTCCTTCAGCAGATCGCGCAGCGCAAACGCCGTCTTCTCGACCCGTGCCTCGGTCCAGCCCGAGAGCAAATACTTGATCAGCCAGGGCAGCGCCTTCGGCAAGTAAGACCAGCGGATCGCGAGCGGGCCGAGCGGGTCCATCAGATAACCCGGCACCTTCTTCCAGAGGCCCGGCTCGGCCGGCGGAATCACCGAATGCGAGGAGAGCCAGCCGGCATTGCCATAGCTCGCCGCCTGTTCGCCACCGGGCTCGCCCGCGTCGATCAAGGTGACGCGATGACCCTCGCGTAGCGCCTCGATGGCGCTGACCACGCCGACCGCGCCGGCTCCGATGATGGCGACGTGGCGGCCTTCGGGCATCGCTTAGGCCTTCACCGCGGGCGTGAAATCCTTGCCGACCGAGATCGCCCTGGAATCGATGATGCAGTGGAGGATCGACGGCTTGCCCGAGGCCAGGGCGCGCTCAAAGGCCGGCGCGAACTCTTCGGTCCGCTCGACGCGCTCGCCATGGCCGCCGAACGCCTTGGCGTACATCGCGAAGTCGGGGTTCTTGAGCTGGGTTCCGACGACGCGGCCGGGATAATCCCGCTCCTGGTGCATGCGGATGGTGCCGTATTGCGAATTGTCGACGACGATGACCACGAGCGGCGCATCGTACTGCACGGCTGTCGCGAATTCCTGGCCGTTCATCAGGAAGCAGCCATCACCGGCAAAGGCGACGACGACGCGATCCGGATATTGCCGTTTTGCGAGCACCGCCGCCGGTACGCCATAGCCCATCGAGCCCGAGGTCGGCGCGAGCTGGGCGGCAAAGCTGTGGAAGCGGTGATGACGATGGATCCAGCCGGCGTAATTGCCGGCGCCGTTGCAGACGATCGCGTCCTTCGGCAGGCGGTCGCGCAGCCAGGTCATGACCTGGCCGTACTGGAATGTGCCCGGCAGCTCACGCGCCTTGTCGGTCCAGGCGAGGTAATCGGCATGCGCCTTGGCGGCCTCGCCCTTCCAGGCAACGGCGCCAGCGGGCTTCAGCGTCTCGACGGCGGCGGCGAACGCGGCGGGCGTCGCCTGGATCGCGAGCGCCGGCTGATAGATGCGGCCGAGCTCTTCGGAGCCCGGGTGCACGTGGATCAGCTTCTGCTGCGGGGTCGGAATGTCGAGCAGCGTGTAGGACGAGGACGGCATCTCCGACATGCGGCCGCCGATGAGGAGAAGGACGTCGGCGCTATCGATACGCGCCTTCAGGCCCGGGCTCGGCCCGATGCCGAGATCGCCGGCATAATGCGAATGATCGGCGTCGATCAGCGAGGCCCGGCGGAACGAGGTCGCGACCGGCAGGTCGAACCGTTCGGCAAAGCGCGCGATGCTCTTGGTCGCCTCATCCGTCCAGCGCGAGCCGCCGAGGATAACGAGCGGCGCCTTGGCGCTTGCGAGCATGGCGCCGACGCGCTCGATATCTGATGGTGCCGGCCAGCTCACGGCCGGCTCGATGCGCATAGCGTCCGCAACGGCCGCCGTCTCGGTCAACATGTTCTCCGGCAGCGCGATTACCACGGGACCCGGACGGCCCTGCATGGCGACGCGGAAGGCACGCGCGACCAGCTCCGGAATGCGATCGGGGCGATCGATCTCGACGGCCCATTTCGCCATGGTGCCGAACACCGCCTTGTAGTCGAGCTCCTGGAACGCCTCGCGCTCGCGCATGCCGGTGTCGACCTGGCCGACGAACAGGATCATCGGCGTCGAATCCTGCATCGCGATGTGGACGCCGTGGCTCGCATTAGTGGCGCCCGGGCCGCGGGTGACGAAGCAGATTCCGGGACGGCCGGTAAGCTTGCCATAGGCTTCCGCCATCATCGCAGCACCGCCTTCGGCGCGGCAGATCACGACGTCGATCGGGCTGTCATGGAGCGCGTCGAGCGCCGCGAGGTAGCTCTCGCCCGGCACGCAGGTGACGCGCTCGACGCCTTGGGCGACGAGCTGATCGACCAGGATCTGGCCCCCGGTGCGGGTGTTGCGAATGGTCATGACAGCTCCCTGCAGGCTTTGGCGATGCGCATCACGGCCTCGCGCAAGTTTTGTTCCGAGGTGGCGTAGGACAGGCGGAAATAAGGTGCAAGGCCGAAACAGCTGCCCGGCACCACGGCCACGTCATGCCTCTCCAGCAGGAAGCGGCAGAACGCGGCATCGCTGTCGATAACGGTCCCATCCGGCGTGCGGCGGCCGATCAGGCCGGCGCAGCTGGCATAGGTATAGAACGCGCCTTCCGGCCGGCGGCAGGTGACGCCATCGATGGCGTTGAGCGCATCGACCACGATGTCTCGGCGGCGCTGGAACGCGGTGCGACGCTCGATCAGGATGCCTCGCGGCCCCGTCAGCGCGGCGATCGCGGCGGCCTGGCTCACCGAGGAGGGATTGGTCGTGCTCTGGCTCTGCACCACCGCCATCGCTGCAATCAATTCGCGCGGACCGCCGCCATAGCCAACGCGCCAGCCGGTCATGGCGTAGGCCTTGGAAACACCATTCACGGTCAGCGTGCGTGATTTCAGGCTCGGCTCGAGCGCCGCTGCGGTCACGAACGGCATGCCGTCATAAATCAGGTGCTCGTAGATGTCGTCCGCCATCAACCAGACATGCGGATGGCGCTTGAGCACATCCAGGATCGGGCGAAGCTGCGCGGCCGAATAGGCGGCTCCGGTCGGATTGGACGGCGAGTTCAGCAGCAGCCAGCGCGTCTTCGGCGTGATCGCGCGTTCGAGATCGGCGGCGTCGAGGCGAAAGCCGTTCTCTTCGCGGCAGGGCACGTCGACCGGCGTGCCGTCGGCGATCCGCACCATGTCGGCATAGCTGGTCCAATAGGGGGCGGCGAGGATGACCTCGTCATCTGGACTTAAGCTCGCCATGAAGGCGTTGTGGATCACCTGCTTGGCGCCGGCGCCTGCGGTGATCTCGTCGGCGGCATAGACGAGATCGTTCTCGCGGCGGAATTTCTCGGCGATGGCCGCCTTCAATTCCACGGTGCCGTCGAGGATGGTATATTTGGTCTGGCCGGCGCGGATGGCGCGCATCGCCGCGTCCTTGGCATGATCGGGCGTATCGAAGTCAGGCTCGCCGGCGCCCAGCACGATCACCGGTCGCCCCTCACGCTTCAGCCGCTGCGCGACTGCGCCGATCTTCAAGATCTCGGAGACACCGATCGCGCTGATCCGTTGCGCAGGGCGGAAGCTCGATGCGGGCGCCTGGACAGTCACGGCCGAGCCTTTACTTGCGTGCGGCGATCGCGATCACCTCGATACGGTAGGCGGGATCGGCAAGCTCGACCTTGCCGCAGGCGCGGGTCGGCGTGTTGCCCGGCACGACCCAGGCATCATAGACCGCGTTCATGGCGTCGAAGTCGTCCATGTTCCTAAGCCAGACCTGCACGCTGAGCAGGCGCGACTTGTCGGTGCCGGCGCGCGACAGCATGTCGTCGACCTTCGCCAGCGCCTCTTTCGTTTGCTGGGTGATATCGGCGGCCTTGGTGTCCGCCACCTGACCAGCGAGGAAAACGAGATCGCCGAACACGGAAGCGCGGCTGCGGCGGGCGTTCTGGTCGATGCGGGTGATATCCGACATGGGATGTCCTTAACTTTACTTGCCGGTGGCGATGATGCGGCGGCAGTGGTCGAGCGCCGCGCCGATGAGGTTGTCGCTCGCCTCGGGCGTGCGGAACGCCGAATGCGCCGACAGCGTCACGTTCGGCAGCTTGGTCACGGGATGACCGGCGGGCAGCGGCTCGACGGTGAAGACGTCGAGGCCGGCATGGCCGATGTGGCCGGAGCGTAGCGCGTCGAGCATTGCGTCCTCATCGACCACAGCGCCGCGCGCCGTGTTGATCAGGATGCTGCCGGGGCGCATCTGCGCGATGCGCTCGCGCGACAGGAAGCCTTTGGTCTCGTCGTTGAGCAAGAGATGCAGCGAGATGACATGGCTTTCGGCAAGCAGCTTCTCCAGCGAGACGAACTCGACGCCGGGATGGGTCTTCGGCGTCCTGTTCCAGGCGATCACCTTCATGCCGCAGCCCGCCGCCATCCGCGCGGCTTCCGCAGCAATGCCGCCAAAACCGATCAGGCCGAGCGTCTTGCCGGTGAGCTGCATCGCATCACGGCGCAGCCAGTTGCCCTCGCGCATACCGCGGTCCATCTCGCCAAAATTTCGCGCAGACGCCCACATCAGCGCGATCGAGCATTCGGCAACGGCCGTATCGCCATAACCCTTGATGGTGTGGACGGAGATGCCGCGCTCAGCGAGCTCTTCCGGATTCATGTAGCTGCGCGCGCCGGTGCCGAGGAAGACGACGTGCTTCAGCTTCGCGCATTTCTCGGCAATCGCTGATGGCACCGCGGTGTGGTCGACGATCATGATCTCGGCATCGCCGAGCAGGCCGGGCAGATCGTCGGGCTTGATCGAGGGATTGCGGTTGATGCTGACCGGCAGGCTCGCAGAGCGCAGCAGCTTGTCGGTCACCGCTGCCAGGGTCTCGTTCGCATCGACGAATAGGGCGCGCACAGGCCTCTCCTTCAGATCACTTCCATGTTGCGTACAGTCTTGTATTCAGACTTAAATGCAATTTACAACCCCTCCCCATCAGGAATTTTACGCAATCCTGCCAAGATATTGGGCTCATTTCTGCCTTGCCGCCCAAACGGTCAGCAAATCAAAATACCGGATTGCATTTTATCCTGAATACAGAAATAGTCCAGCGGCCGGAGACGATCCGACCCAAATTCCAGGGAGACAGAAACCATGAATCGCAGGGACGCTCTCACCACTGTCGCGCTGGCAGGCGCAGCGATTGCCGCCGCGAGCAGCTCGGCCAGGGCCGACGCACCGACCTCGACGCTCGACCGCATCAAGAAGAATGGCGTGCTGCGCGTCGCCGTCATCGTCGGCCAGGAGCCCTATTTCCATAAGGACCTCGCCACCAACGAATGGTCGGGCGCCTGCATCGACATGGCCAAGGACATCGCCGGCAAGTTGGGCGCCAAGCTCGAGACGCTGGAATCGACCTGGGGCAACCAGATCCTCGACCTCCAGGCCGACAAGGTCGACCTCGCCTTCGCCGTGAACCCGACGCCGGAACGCGCGCTCGTCATCGACTTCTCGACCCCGATCCTGGTGCACTCCTTCACCGTCATCACCAAGAAAGGCTTCGCCAAGCCGCAGACCTGGGCCGAGCTCAACAAGCCCGAGGTCAAGATCGCCGTCGACATCGGCTCGACCCACGAGACGATCGCGCGCCGCTACTGCCCGAAGGCGACCATCCTCGGCTTCAAGAACCGCGACGAGGCGATCCTTGCCGTTGCGACCGGACGTGCCGACTGCAACGTCTCGCTGGCGGTGCTTTCCGTCTCGACGCTGAAGAAGAACCCGAACCTCGGCGATCTCGCCATTCCGCGGCCGCTGCTGACGCTGCCGACCAACATGGGCATCCGCGCCGAGAGCGATCGCCGCTACAAGGATTTCCTCAGCGCCTGGGCCGACTACAACCGCTCGATGGGCCAGACCCGCGACTGGATGCTGAAAGGCTTCGAGGCCGTCGGCCTCACCGCCGACGATCTTCCGGCCGAAGTGCAGTTCTGATCGGCCATGTATGTCTGGGACTTCGCGGCGCTCAAGCCGTATTGGGGCCTGATCTGGCAAGGGCTCCTGGTCACCGTGTATTACACGGTGACCACGGTGGTCGCGGGTCTCGCCATCGGACTGTTCGTCGGCATCCTGCGCACGACGGCACCACGCTGGGTCACGGTGCCGTTGCGTCTCTATATCGAGGTGTTCCGCTGCACGCCGCTGCTGGTGCAGCTGATCTGGGTCTACTACGCCCTGCCCGTGCTGATCGGCGTCGACATGTCGCCGGCGATGGCCTGCTTCATCGCGCTATCGCTCTATGCCGGCTCGTTCTATGCGGAAATCTTCCGTGGCGGCATCGAGGCCGTCGACACCGGCCAGTGGGAAGCCGGCCGCGCCATCGGCATGCGCCGCGGCAAGATCTTTCGCCGCATCGTACTGCCGCAGGCAACCCAGGTGATGATCCCCTCCTTCATCAACCAGACCATCATGCAGCTCAAGAACACCTCGCTGGTGTCGGTGGTCGCGGTCGGCGACCTGCTTTACCAGGGCACTGTCATCACGGCGTCAAGCTACAAGCCGCTCGAGGTCTACACCACGATTGCCGTGCTCTATTTCGTCGTGCTGTTCCCGCTGACGCTGGTCGCTGATAGGGTCGAGCTGAAGATGGGAGCGCACCGATGAGTGCTCTGATCGCTGACAACATCCACAAGGCGTTCGGCGACCACGAGGTGCTCAAGGGCGTATCGCTCTCGGTCGCACGCGGCGAGGTCGTCACCCTGATCGGCGCCTCCGGCTCCGGCAAGTCCACCTTCCTGCGCTGCCTGAACCTCCTGGAAATGCCGCAGCAGGGTGAGCTTGCCATCGGCACGCACAAATTCGCCTTCGGCAAGGGCATGCGCGCCGCCGGCGATGCCCAGCTCGCGCTGCTTCGCCGCAGCGTCGGCATGGTGTTCCAGCATTTCAACCTGTTCCCGCACATGTCGGTGCTCGGCAATGTCACCGAAGGGCCGGTGCAGGTGAAGGGCATGGCGCAGAACGAGGCCAACGCGCTCGGCCGCGATCTGCTCGCCAAGGTCGGCCTCGCCGACAAGGCCGACGCCTTTCCGAGCCGCCTGTCCGGCGGCCAGAAGCAGCGCGTCGCGATCGCGCGTGCGCTCGCGATGAGGCCAGACGTGATGCTGTTCGACGAGCCGACCTCGGCGCTCGATCCCGAGCTTGTCGGCGAAGTCCTCTCCGTCATCCGCAGCCTTGCGAGCGAAGGCATGACCATGGTGCTGGTGACGCACGAGATGGCCTTCGCCGCCGACGTCTCCACCCGCGTCGGCTTCATGAACGACGGCATCTTGGCCGAGATCGGCACGCCCGAAGAGACCATCCGCCAGCCGCGCAGCGAGCGGCTGAAGGCGTTCCTGGCCCGGTTTCACGAGACGCATTAGACTGCCGTCACGACCATCCCAGATCGGTGGGTAGATTATGAAACTTCGCGGCGGCTTCACGAATTACGGCGAGACGATCGGCATCCTGATGCTCGATACCCGCTTCCCTCGCCCGCGCGGCGACATCGGCAATGCGCTCTCCTATGATTTCCCGGTGCGCTACAAGATCGTGCGCGGCGCACACGCCACGAGGATCATGGGCGACCATCCCGATCCCGCCCTGCTCGAGCCGTTCGTCGCGGCGGCCCGCGAGCTGGAAGCCGACGGCGTCAAGGCGATCACGACGAGCTGCGGCTTCCTCGCGCCATTTCAGCAGCAGCTCGCGGCTGCCGTGAACATCCCGGTCTTCACCTCCAGCCTGATCCAGGCGCCGTTGATCCATGCCATGCAGCCGCCGGGCAAGGTCATCGGCATCTTCACCGAACGCGGCCACCACATGAACGAGGGGCATTTCCGCGGTGTCGGCTGGTCGCCGGACGAGATCCCCGTCCAGATCCAGGGCATGAAGCCCGATGCGCAGTTTCCCGCAACCTACATTCTCGGCCGCGAGGAACTGGACACCGACGTGCTGCGCGCCGAGATGATCGAGATGACGGAAGCCTTCATGGCGTCCTGCAGAAACCCGGGTGCGATCCTGTTCGAGTGCACCAACATGTGCCCGTTCTCGCGGGACGTCGCCGAGGTGTCGGGGCTGCCGGTGTTCGACATCAATACATTGATCAACTTCTTCTACCGCGCAGCCCATCCCGTGCCGTTCCTGCGCTAGACGGACACAGAGTTCACCGCAAATGCGCTAGAGCATGATGAAATAGGTTTGGCCGGCGGCCTCGGTGCTCACCTCTCCCCACCGGTCGCGTATGAGGTGCCCTCAGCCACTGGCAGCGGCGCGATAGCCGCCTCCGCAGACGTCCGGGTTGTGCCCAATTGCGGACATCCGGATCGCGGCAAGGTGAGCCAATAGGTTGATTTATCTCAAGACTGCAGTCGGAGCGCGAGCTAGCATATCTTCGCAAGGCAGCGATACGTCCAGACAATCGGGAGGTAAAGCATGTACCGGCATATTCTCATTCCGACAGACGGGTCTGAGCTAGCGGAGCGTGGGGTGGCGCAGGGGTTGGCGCTGGCGAAATCCCTTGGAGCCACCGTATCTTTCATCTTCGTTGTGGAACAATTTTCCGAAGTGTCAGGCCGGTTCCTTGAAGCAATCGCAACATATGCTGAGCTGCGCAAGGAACAGGCCAAGAGCGTACTGGACGGTGCGGCAAATGCGGCCAAAACGGCCGGTATTTCCTGCGAGACGATTCAAGTGGAGAGCGGGCAACCCCATCAGGCCATCGTCGCAGCAGCCGCGGATAAGGGCTGCGATCTCATCGTCATGTCGTCGCATGGGCGCGGCGGACTTTCCGCGCTTCTCATCGGGAGCGTGACGAACAAGGTGCTGACGCACGCGAAGACCCCCGTCCTGGTCTGTCCATGAATATGCAGCCCCCTGTTGAAGTCAAACCAGCGCGCCGGAAGATGGCGACAAGGCCGTCGAGAAACGGAGTCTCCAAATGTACACCCGGATTCTCTTAAGCACAGACGGATCGGACGTCGCGAGAAACGGCATCAAGCATGGGATTGCTTTGGCAAAGGCCTTGAAGGCCAAAGTGACAGTCATCGCCGTGACGGAATCACTGCCGATCGACTACGGGAGCGGACACGCCTCGGGATGGATACCGTCGCAGCAGGAAATTGATAGCTTTGACGCTGCCTGCAAGGAACGTGCGGGCAAATTCCTCGATGAAGCGCGTGCCATGGCAGAGCAGGCCGGGATATCTGCAGAGCTCCTGCATGTCCCAAATGCACACCCGGCCACCACGATTATCGCAACGGCAAAGTCCGCAGGTTGCGACTTGATCGTCATGGGCTCTCATGGGCGCCGGGGTCTCAAGAAGCTATTCCTTGGAAGTCAAACATCGGAAGTCCTGGCGGACGGAAGCGTGCCGGTGCTGGTCGTGCACTGATTCCGGAGAAACACTGCGCTTGGGAACGCACAACAAGCACGCTGAACATGCCGGCCCAAAAGTTCGACTGCGCTCGCTGGAGCGTGCTTGTTCGACCTTACGTCCCGCGAGGACGCGCGAAAGGATACCGTCATGATCGAGCTCACGGTCAATGGGATCAAGCGCCAGCCGTGGGCCTGCTGGAGCATCTGCGGCACGATGCATCATTGAACGGCTTCATCCCGCGCGGATGGGCACCCGGTGCCGGCCGCACGACCCCGCCGGGCACGTTTGAGGATCATGTCAAGGATATGGCCCTGTGGGGCGCTGCAGGACAACCGTGTCCGAACTGACGGTCTTGCTTTTGCTGTAGCAGCAAGCCTACTCGCGCTGCTGTTGAACCCAACCCGTCGCAATCGCACTCGCCCAGATGAGCATGCCTTTGCTGCGCGCCAGTGCCGCCATGGCCGTGGTGTCGTAGGGCACGTAGCGGATCGTCGCGGACCAGCCTGCGCCGGCATGCTCCAGAATTGCGTAGCACGCGTGAGGCGTGCCGACTTCGACCACGTAGGGGACAGGCACTTTCCCGTCATAGCCGGGCAACCCGACGCTGCCGGGATTGACGACCAGCCGCCCATCCCTCAAACGCACCACGCGCGGAATATGGGTGTGGGCGCACAGGATGATCTCGGCGTCGATCCCCTCAGCTTCAGCCTCGATCGCGTCGATGCCGCTCGGACGTGGGCAGCCGTCGTCGGCGATGTGGTCGAGCCAGAAAGCTGCGTCATCCCTTGGCGATCCATGGCACAGGAACACCCGTTCCTTATACGTGAGCGTGGACGGCATGCTTGCCATCCACTCGAAATGCTTGCGCTCGAGCTGACGGAAATCGCTGCGAGCGGAGCCGCCGGCCTGCCAGAGCTCGACGAGGATTCGATCCTGGTCGCCCCGGATCGACGGAAAGCCTCGCGCCATCAACAGGTCCGCGGTCTTGGCCGCCTCGAGCGGGCCACTGACGTGGTCGCCGAGGTTCACGACCTCGTCGATGCCGAGCATGGCAATGTCCGCAAGGACGGCTTCAAGTGCCGGACGATTCCCATGCACGTCCGCGATGGCAGCAAATCTCATAGGGCCCCTCCCATTCGGAATGGCCGATTGTTCTCGCTATGCGGGGAATGCAGGACTGGCTAGTCAATTTAGCTACGTCTCTTTAGCTGCATTTGTAGAAGCGCCCGCAAGCTGAGGATCAAATCGGCGCTGGCAGAAGAATTACACGATCGTGGTTGCCAGGCAAGCGATGCGAGTTACGAACTGTCGCGGCAATGCCGACGTGACCTCGGGAAAATAACGCGCTACGTTTCCCGGACAAGACCAAGAGGAAACGCCAATCGTGTACGACTTCATTATCGTCGGCGGCGGCTCGGCGGGGTCCGTGCTGGCCCACCGGCTCTCCGCAAAGAGCGCCAACAAGGTCCTGCTGTGCGAGGCCGGACAGGACACACCGCCCGGCAACGAGCCAGCCGAGATCAGGGACAGCTATCCGGGCACGGCCTATTTCGATCCCCGCTTCCACTGGACCGAACTCAAGGTCACGACCCAGATCGTCAGCCACAACAATCCCAACGAAGCGCGTCCTCCCCTGCGCAAATACGAGCAGGCGCGCGTGCTCGGCGGCGGCTCGTCGATCAACGGCCAGATGGCCAACCGCGGCGCACCGACCGACTACGATGAATGGGACGCGCGGGGCGCCGACGGCTGGAGCTGGAACGACGTACTGCCCTTCTTCAAGAAGGTCGAGCGCGACCTCGATTTCGACGGGCCGTACCACGGCAAGGACGGTCGAATTCCGGTACGCAGAATTCCGCGTGAACACTGGACGCGGCATTCGCAGGCGTTCGCCGACGCCTTCCAGCAGGCCGGCCATCGGTTCGTGCCGGACCAGAACGGCGAGTTCGTCGACGGCTATTTTCCGGTGACGCATTCCAATCAGGCCGAGCAACGCGTCTCGGCCGCGATGGGTTATCTCGATCGTGACACGCGCAAGCGCGCCAATCTCACCATCTCCACCAACACGCAGGTGAGAGGGCTGCTGTTCGAAGGCACGCAATGCGTCGGCGTGAAGGCGATGGTCGACGGGCGGGAACAGGAATTCCGCGGCCGCGAGATCATCCTCTCCAGCGGCGCGATCCATTCGCCGGCGCATCTCCTGCGCGCCGGCATCGGCCCGGTCGGTCACCTCAAGGATATGGGCATTCCGGTCCTGATGGGACTGGCAGGCGTCGGCCAGCGCCTGATGGATCATCCTTCGATTTCGCTGTCGTCCTTTGTCCGCCGCGGCGCGCGCATGAACGAGCACACCAGGCGCCACATGCAGCTTGGCCTGCGCTATTCATCCGGGCTGTCGGGCGTACCGAAGGGCGACATGTTCGTCGTTCTGCTCAGCAAATCGGCCTGGCACGCGGTCGGCGAGCAGATCGGCTCGCTGCTGACCTTCGTCAACAAGACCTATTCCGAGACCGGACAGGTCAAGCTCGCCTCGCGCGATCCCGCCGCCGAGCCGATCGTCGAGTTCAATCTGCTGTCCGACCGCCGCGACCTCGATCGCCTGATGAGCGGCTTCCGCAAGATGGCGGCCGTGCAGATGAGCGACGCGGTCAAAGCGGTGACGGACAAGCCGTTTCCGGCCGCCTATACGGACAAGGTGCGCAAGATCGGCGTGGTCAATACCAAAAACAGGATCCTGACCAAGATCGCCGCGACCTTGATGGACGGGCCGGCGGCGCTGCGCCACTACCTGATCGACAATTTCGTCGTCGAAGGTTTTACCTTCGACCAGGTGATGAACGACGACGATGCGCTGGAAGCCTTCGTCCGCAAGGCGACCATCGGGGTGTGGCACGCCTCGTGCTCATGCCGCATGGGCCGCGCCGACGATCCGATGGCGGTGGTCGATAGTCAAGGCCGCGTCAAAGGCGTTCAGGGCCTGCGCGTTGTCGACGCCTCGATCTTTCCGGTGGTGCCATGCGCCAACACCAATTTTCCGGTGCTGATGTCGGCGGAGAAGATCGCTGCGGCGATGGTACAGTGAACGCTAGCGACTGCCGGGCAAATGGAGGGATCAATGGATTGCACCATCCGCCCGGCGCGCGAAGAGGACAGCGGCGAAATCAGCGCCGTCATTCTGCGCGCACTGCGCGAGACAAATGCGAGGGATTACACAGACGAGATCATCGAGCGGGTCGAGCATAACTTCAGCCCGACCGCCGTTCTGGAACTGATCCGCAAACGCACGGTCCTTGTTGCCGCCGTCGGCAGCCGCGTCGTTGGAACGGCGAGCCTCGACGAAAGCGTCGTCCGCACGGTCTTCGTGGCTCCCGACGTTCAGGCCCAGGGGATCGGCAAACGGCTGATGGCCGAGATCGAGCGCATCGCGCGCGAGCGAGAGATCGCGTCGTTGACCGTCCCGTCTTCAGTCACCGCTGAATCCTTCTATGCTCGGCTCGGGTTCAAGGCTGTGCGCGACAGCTACTATGGCGACGAACGCACAATCATCATGGAGCGATCGCTCGCTGCCCCTATGTAGGCCTGGATTGGCTCGCAGGCAGCCATGCCGCGGGCCGAGCGAACGTCCACGTCAGACCGTACGTTGGGTGGCGGTGACAGTTGGGACGAATGGCCATGCCAACATTGCAAGCTCTACGACGCGGCGAAGCTCGCCGACAGTCGCGCCAGCTTGTGGCAAATTCATTATCGCCTGCAACACACCAAGGTAGTGCCACGCTAATCCGTCGATGTCCGCCGTCGCTGCCAATTCTCCACTTGCGACCGCCTCGCGTAAAATGCCGCCGAGGATCGCGCGCTGCCGCATAAGTCCCTGCCGAGCGACCGACTGGCCTGCCGGAGGCAAATCGACCATCTCAGCGCACGATCGGGCCAGCATGCATCCCGCGGGCCGCGCCGTCTTGCCTTCTCTGGGGAGGAATTCCCGCAACAGCGCTTCGAGCTGTTTGCGCTTCGTCTCGCCTCGAACAGCGCTCATGCGCCGCTCGACGCGCGCGACGTAAGTCGAAAGGACCTCCCCGAATAGCCCGTCCTTGTCTTGAAATCGCTTGTACATACTGGACCGCGACAAGCCCATCGCCGTCGTCAGTTGATCGATCGACGAGGCCGAATAGCCGTGACGCCAAAACACATCCATCGCGGAATTGATCACGGCATCGTCATCGAATTGGGGTTTTCCACTCATGCCATTCCCGCTTGACATCATGGAACGATCGTTCCAAGTATCTTGAACTGATCGTTCCAAGATACGAAAGGTTATCCGGATGTTCAACCCCTCCCAGCGCAGCGCCGGCCGTACGCGCATTGCGGTTGCGGGAGCCACAGGTCGTGTGGGCTCCGCCTTGATTTCGAAACTGTTCACGGAACCGGTTGAGATCGTGGCATTGACCCGCACGTCGGATGCTGGACGTCTGCCGTCCGGAGTTTCGCTTGCGACCGTGGACTTCGACGCGCGATCGACTTTGGACAACGCGCTGCGCGGAGCTGACCGTCTGTTCCTCGCGCACGGCACGTCCCCCCGGCAAGTCGCCAATGAAATTGCGCTGATCGACGCAGCCGTGGCCGCCGGCGTTGGCCACATCGTCAAATTGTCCGTGTTGGGACCACCGTCTCGGTTACATCCTTTCGACTGGCATGCGCAAATTGAGGCGCATCTTGCGACCTGCGACGTAGGCTTCACGGTTTTGCGGCCATCGAGTTTCGTCGATATCCTAGCGCGGGCTGGCGCTCCCGTTGCCAATGACGCATGGGGCGGAGCAGCCGGCGATGGATTGGTCAACCTGATCGACACCCGCGATGTGGCAGACTCGGCTTTCGCTGTCCTTCTCGACGACGCGCACTTAACGTCTCAGCGCGCCTATCATCTGACCGGGCCAACCGCGGTAAGCATGCCTGGGATAGCAAATGAAATGTCCAGATTGCTTGGACGTGTCGTCACATATCAGCACCGAAGCCCTGCGGAGCAGCGTGAGAAGCTAATCGCGTCGGGACTCAACGAATTTGTCGCCGACCTGCTGCTCGGTCTGGATCGCCTTTTCTACGAATCGGTCCTCGCAGAAACCACGTCAACTGTTCGCGCGTTGACGGGCCACGCTCCGCGCCCGGTAACCGATTGGCTGGGCGACAACATCTCCGTGTTTCAGAAATAGCTCAAGCTGAGGCGACGCATCATGGATTCTCATCTCATGGTGCTGCCTTGCTACATCGCAGTCTCGGCTTGGGCCCCGCCGGACTGCGCCAATAACTCCGCCCACACGCGGAAGCGCGCGCCGTCGTTGAGCGGCACGATGTGAAACGGCTGGCCGAAGATCGCGAGTGGCTCATGGCCCGGCTCGAACCGCGGCCAGGCTTGCGCGACATCCGGCCTGCCAGTCGTGACGAAGCGCAGCACGCTCGCCTGAAACCGCGCGGCGACATCGATGTCGGCCGGCGTCATCGGCCCGCCCTTGCGCCTGAGGATCGGCCGATCGATGAAATCAGGCAGATGCGCCCACAGGCAGGCATTGTCCGCGCCATGGGTTGGTCCCTGCGACAGGAACGGCTCCAGCGCCGGGCGATGATCGAACCGGCTCAACCAGACCGCTCCGCCCGCCGCAGCATGACGCCGCGCGAGATCGGCCATGGGGCGATGCCAGAACGCATCCGACAGCAGCGCCTCGTACGGATCCTCGTCGAGGCGCGCGGTGGCGCGATAATAGGACAGCAGGCGACACCAGCCGGCATCACCGAAGGCGGTACGCACCTGGCGTTCGGTGGTGCGGATCATCGCGGCCGGCGGCGCGCTCTTCAGGAACATCACCATCTCATCGCGGCAGGAGCCGAGCCAGAGCGGAATGTCGCGCAAAGTTCCATCGGTGAAGACGTCGCGCGGCTCGCGCGGGATGACCGTGCCGTCGAGCACCGGACCGAACACGGTGCCTGCGTCCGTCTCGTCCGCGAGCCTGCGTCCGACGCGCTCTATCGCCGCGAACAGCTTTGGCAGCGGCACGGACGCAATCGCGCTGGGATCGCGCGCCAGCTCGAGCTCCTCGAGCGCGTGGCGCGCGACATCGTCGGCGTGACCTGCACTCATGATGTCGCGCCCGGGCGCGCTTAGCGCGAGCGCACGGATAAACTTGCCTCTTGCCTGCGGCAGGGTTGCGAGCGCGGTCACCATGGAGGCGCCGGCGGATTGTCCCGACAGCGTAATCGCATCCGGATCGCCGCCGAAGTTCGCGATGTTGGCACGGACCCAATCGAGCGCTGCGAGCGTATCCTGGAGCGCGAGGTTGTTGGCTTCGGTGAGGCCGTAACGATGCAGTTGCAGGAAGCCGAGCGGCCCGAGCCGGTAGTTGATGGTGATGATGACGGCCGGGCCGTGCGCGGCGAGGAAGGAGCCGTCATAGTCGGCACCGCCGCCGGTGACGAAGGCGCCGCCATGGATGAAGAACTTGACCGGCAGCGGGTGATCCGCCGCCGGCGCCCAGATGTTCAGGCTGAGACAGGATTCCTCATCAGCATGATCGAGATGGTCGGGCTGCGGCGCATAAGCGCCGTAGTCCGTGCATTGGCGCGGCTGCGTCCACGCGAGCGGCGGTGTCGCTCTGGCAAAGCGCCGCGCGGTCGCGAACGGCACGCCCTTGAAGGCGCGCAGGCCGGGCTGCTCGGCGCCGATGATCGGCCCGCTGGTGGTCGAAACTGCGTTGGCCAACATGCGATCGCAATCCTGTCTGTCGTTCAAGCGCGCTGCTTGCCGAGATCGGCGATGTCGACATTGTGGGTTTCGCGCGCGGTGGCCGCTGATGCCGCCGAGATCACGCAGCAGCAGGCAACGAAGATTGCCACGGGAATCCAGCCGTTCGGCCCCTCGCCGACCAGGCTCGCACTCACCAGCGGCGTGAAGCCGGCGGCGAGGAAGCCGAGCTGCGTGCCGATCGCCGTGCCGGAGTAACGCACGCGCGCGTCGAACATCTCCGCATAGAACGACGGCCAGATCGCGTTCGGCGCGGCGTAGATGATGCCCGAGAGGATCATCGCCGCGGCGAAGATCGCCAGCGTATTCCCCGATGTCACCAGCATGAAATACGGGAACACCAGCACGGCACAGCCGAGCACGCCACCGATGAACACCGGCTTGCGGCCGATCCTGTCGGCCAGCAGCGCCCACAACGGCTGGGTGACCAGCGCCGTGACATTGCCGAGCACGCCGGCCCACAGCATGGTCGGGCGCGCGACCCCGAACTTGCTGGTGGCATAGCCGAGCGCGAACACCGCGGTCATCGTGCTCACGGTGGCGATCAGCGCGCAGACGATGACGCGAAGCACGTCTGGCCAGTAGTCGCGCAAGAGCGTAACGACGGGGAAGCGCGCCACCTGCGCCTTGTCCTTGATGTCTTCGAAGACGGGCGTTTCCGGCATGGTCCTCCGCACAAGGTAGGCGACCAGCAGCACGAGCGCGGAGAGCAGGAACGGAATGCGCCAGCCCCAGCTCAACAACTGGTCTTCCGGCAGACTCGACACCGGGATGAACACCAGTGTTGCAAGGATCGCGCCGGCCTGGGTGCCGCTCAGGGTCCAGCTCGTGAAGAAGGCGCGGTTCGAATTGGCGGAATGCTCCAGCGTCAGCGAGTTGGCTCCGCTCTGCTCGCCGGCAGCCGACAGGCCCTGCAACAGGCGGAGCAGCGTCAGGATGACAGGCGCGGCGTTGCCGATCGTCTTGGCATCCGGCAACAGGCCGATCGCCAGCGTCGAGCCGCCCATCAGCACCAGCGTAAACAAGAGCACCGTCTTGCGGCCGATACGGTCGCCGAAATGGCCGAGGATGACGGCGCCCACGGGCCGCGCAACATAGCCGATACCGAAGGAGAGCAGCGCGAGCAGCGTCGCGGTCGAGGGATCGACATTGGCGAAGAACACTTTTGGAAAGATCAGCGCCGCCGCGGTGCCGTAGATGAAGAAGTCGTAGTATTCGAGCATGCTGCCGACGAAGCTGACCAGCGCGGCGCGCTTCGGCAGCTTGTTCGGCGTGGCTTCCGCGCTGGATGATGCGCGCAGCGGTGCGGTTGACGTCAACGTCATTGAAAGCTCCTCCCCATGTGGCCCGTGCGGTTCGCGTCAGGCAGATCGCCTCGCGCGCGTTTTCTGGTTCTGGTTGCCGCAACTTTGGTCTGGAGCGATAATGTACGAACTAGTACGTTTATGCAATACGCATTGGATCAGTGCCCGGACGGGTGAAATTTGCCTTCACCTTCAAGGTGATCCGTGGAAACTGGCGGGAGAAACAGTGATGCTCGAGTGCATGCCGCCCCCATCGAAGCGCACCAACGACCCCGAGCGCACCAAGCGCGACATCCTCGAAGTGGCGATGGCCGAATTCGCCTCGGAGGGCTATTCCGGCGCCCGCGTCGATGCGATCGCGGCGCGCACGCGTACGTCGAAGCGGATGATCTATTACTATTTCGGCGGCAAGGAGCAGCTCTATCTCGCGGTGCTGGAGGAGGCCTATCGCAGCATCCGCGCGCTGGAGGACCAGCTCGACATCGGAAGCTGCGACGCCCGCGAGGGATTGCGCCGGCTGATCGAGGCAACCTTCGACCATGACGAGCGCAATCCGAACTTCATCCGCCTCGTCAGCATCGAGAACATCCACCACGGCAAGCACCTGAAGCAGAATCTGCAACTGCGCCAGCTCAACGCCAGCGTGATCGCGACACTCGACGGCATCCTCGAACGCGGCCGCGGCGAAGGCGTCTTCCGCGGCGACGTCGATGCCATCGACCTGCACCTCGCCATCTCCTCCTACTGCTTCTTCCGCGTCGCCAACCGCCACACCTTCGGCGCCCTGTTCGACCGCGACCTCAGCGAGCCCAGGGTGCTGGCAAAGAGCAGGACGCAGATCGTGGATATGATCCTGGCGTGGCTGGCGGCGACGGCTTAACAGCCACCACACACTCGCTGTCATTCCCCGCGAAGGCGGGGAATCCAGTACGCCGCGGCCTCTCGACTCAATCACCACCCTCTCGGAGTACTGGATCGCCCGCCTTCGCGGGCGATGACACCGAGGGCGAAGCGACAGCGCCCCTCACCCGCCTTTCTTCCCCCGCGTGCTCGCCAGCAGCACCAGCATGAACGACGCCGCCGTCATCAGCGTCGAGATCGCGGCAATGGTCGGGTCGATCTCGTCGCGGAGCGCAGTGAACATGCGCTTGGTCAGCGGCTGATACTGGCCGCCGGAGATGAACAGCGCGACGATGGTCTCGTCCATCGCCGAGATGAAGGCGAAGATGCCGCCCGCGACCACGCTCGACTTGATCTGCGGCAGCGTCACCGCGAAGAAGCTGCGCAGGCGATTCATGCCGAGGCTGCGCGCCACCAATTCCTGTGCCGGATCGAAGCTCTGCAGGCCCGCCAGCACCGAGATGACGACATAGGGCAAGCCCAGCATCACGTTCGCCAGCACGAGGCCGGGCATGGTCGCGACCAGGCCGACCTTTGCATAAACGAAAAAGATGCCGACCGCGGTGATGATGATCGGCACCACCAGCGGTAGCAGCAGCGCCATATGGATGATGCGCATGATGCGCAGCTTCGACTGGCTGATCGCGTAGGCCGCCGCAACCCCACATGGCGTTGCGATCAGGACCGTGAAGAACGCGACCGTCAGCGTCACCCGCGTCGCCTGCATCCAGGCCGGATTGGCGAAATATTGCTGGTACCAGCGCAGCGAGAACGACGGCGGCGGGAACGTCAGGAAACGCGCACTGGAAAACGAGATCGGCGCGATGATGAGTACGGGCAGGATCAGATAGACCAGCACCAGTGCGCTGATCACGTAGAGGACAATCCGTGCGGGCGAAGTGCGCGTCATTTCTGCCCCAACACGCGATCGAGCGAGAGGAAGCGGCTGACGGCGAAGAAGATCAGGAGCACGCTGAGGAGCAGCACCACGGCGACCGCGCTCGCGGCACCGAACTGGTTGTAGAGCTCGACATTGCGGCTCACCAGCATCGACACCATCACGGTTCGGCCGCCGCCGAGCAATTCCGGCGTGATGTAGAAGCCGAGGCAGAGCACAAACACCATGGTGCAGCCGGCAAGCACGCCCGGCAGCGACAGCGGCAGGAACACGCGGAAGAAGGTGAGCGACGGGCTCGCCCCCAGGCTCGCGCCGGCCTGCATCAAATCACCGGGGATCTTCTGCATGGTGGCATAGAGCGGCAGCACCATGAACGGCAGCAGGATGTGCACGGTCGCAACCACCGTGCCGAACGTGTTGTGCACCAGCGCGAGCGGCTCAGAGATGACATCGAGATAGCGCAGAAACTGATTGATCACGCCGGTGCGCTGGAGCAGCGCCAGCCAGGCATACGCGCGCACCAGCACGGACGTCCAGAACGGCAGCACCACCAGCGACAGGATGAGGATGCTCCAGCCTTTCGGCACGGCATTGGCGAGGTAGGCCACGGGATAGCCGAGCAGCAGCGCGATCACGGTGACCGCGAGGCTGATCTCGAAGGTCAGCGCAAAGCTGCGCCAGTAGATGTCTTCCGTGAAGACCCGGCGATAGTTCTCCAGCGTAAAACCGTCATGGTAGATCGACTGCCAGGCGAGCCAGCCGACCGGCAGCACGATCAGGAGAAGAATCACGAGCAGCGCCGGCGACACCAATGCCAGCATCAGCGCATGCTCGCGGCGCTGATGCTTTTGGGAGGAATCTGGCACTGTTATCGTCAACGCTGCCTCGCTCACTTCTGCATGAAGGACGCCCAGCGCTTCTCGGCGGCCTCGCCTGAGGGCGAGGACCACCAGGCGTAGGACATCAGCGCCTGCTTGGCCGCGTTCGCCGGCTCGCTCGGCAATTGCGCGGCGCGCTCGGGTTTGATCACGCCGGTCTCGAACGCCTTCGGATTGCCCGGACCGTAGTCGATGTTGAGCGGCAGATTGGCCTGGTGCACGGGATCGACGGCCTCGTTGAGGAATTTCACCGCGGTATCGAGATTCGGCGCGCCCTTGAGGATGCAGAGCGAGGTGCTCTGAAGGACGCCCTGGTTGTAGGTGAACGACACCTTCGCGCCCTCCTTGGCCACCGCGCTGACGCGGCCGTTCCACGCCATCTCCATGTCGACCTCGCCGTCATTGAGCAGCTGCGCCGACTGCGCGCCTGACGTCCACCACACCGTGATGTGCGGCTTGATCTCTTCCAGCTTCTTGAAGGCGCGGTCGACGTCGAGCGGGTAGAGCTTGTCCGGCGCGACGCCGTCGGCCATCAGCGCGGCCTCCAGCGTCGCGAACGGATGGTTGCGCAGCGCGCGGCGGCCGGGAAATTTCTTGACGTCCCAGAAATCGGCCCAGCTGTTCGGCGCATCTTTCGGGAAGGTCTTCTGGCTGTAGGACAGCACGCTGGAATAGAACTCGTAGGACACCGAATAGGGACTGCGATAGGCCTCCGGCATCGCCGCGCCGTTTGGAATCTTCGAGAAGTCGAGCTTCTCGATCAGCCCCTGCTCGCCGCCGCGCAGGCAGTTACCTGTCGGGGTATCCACCACGTCCCAGATCGGCTTGCCGCTGCCGACCTGCGTCTTGATCGCGGGCCAGGCGTCGGGAATGGAGTCCTGGTTGATGGTGATGCCGAGCTTCTTGGCGGAGGGGTCAAGGATCGCCACCGTCTGCGCCGCCTGATAGGCGCCGCCTTGCGAGACGAAGGTGATCTGCTCGACGGCGCGCGCCGCAGTGGTAAATCCGATTGCGCCCAGTACGGCGCAGCCCAATCCAAAATTCCGTGTCGTCGTCATCCTCGCCTCCTCCATCGCCAAAGAGATCTCACTGACCGATCGCATCGAGAAACTGGTACCAGCCGGCGACCATGCGCACGGCCGGCTCGCGCAGCGGATAGAACGGGATCGCCTTCATGCGCCTGATATCGAGCAGCCCGACCTCGGGCGTCTCGCCGCGGACAAAGGCGGCGAGATAGCGGCCCATCAGGCTCGACATCGCAACGCCCGCGCCATTGTAGCCCATCGAGACCAGCGTGCGGTCGTCGAGCCGGCCGATATGCGGCACCGAGTCCAGCGTCATGCCGACGAGGCCCGACCATGTGTAGGCGAGCGGCACATCGGCAAGATCCGGGAAGATGCCGACCATCGCCTTGCGCAAGGCGTCGAAGGCGGCTTGCGAGTCCTGCTTGCCGAAAGCACCGCGGCCGCCGAAGATGACGCGGTTGTCGACCATGCGGAACCAGCGCATCATGCGCTTGGTCTCGGTGTAGGTGCGCCCCGTCGGCATCAGCTTGCCCGCGAGATTGCGCGGCAGCTGCTCGGTCGCGACCATGGCGCTGCGGAACGGGATCAGCGTGCGCTGCATCTGCGCGGTCGCGCTGGTCAGGTCGGAATAGCTGTTGGTGGCGATGATCGCCTGTTTCGCGCGCACCGCGCCTTGCGGCGTCTCGGCGACGATGCCGCCATTCTCGCGCCGGAGCTTGACCACCGGCGACTCCTGGAAGATCGGAACGCCGCGGCTCACCACACCATTCGCGAGCCCGCGCAGATAGTTCAGCGGATGGATACCGCCGGAGCCGGGATTGAGCACGCCGCCGACAAAGATGTCGGAGCCGGTTTCGTCACGCACCCCGCGCTTGTCGAGGATGCGGACTTCGGCAGAGCCCATCTCGCGCGTCATCCAGTTGGCTTCGTCGATTGCGGCCTTCAGCGTCGTCTCGTTATGCGCGGCCTTGACCTGGCCCGTGCGCGTCAGCGCCGCGCTGGCGATGCCGAATTCGGACACCAGCTCCTCGACCATGTCAGTCGATTCATGCGCGATCTCGTACATGCGCTTCGCCATGGCGCGGCCGTGGGTGGCGTCGATCTCGCGGAACGACAGGCGAAACTTCGCGGTGATCACCCCGCCATTGCGCCCGCTTGCGCCCCAGCCGGGACGGTTCGCCTCCAGCACGATGGGGCTAAGCCCGCTCTTGGCGATGTGGTGCGCCGCGGAGAGGCCCGTGTAGCCCGCACCGATGATCACCACATCCGCCTGTCGCTCGCCCGACAGCACGGGAAACGCGCGCGCCGGCTCCGCCGTGGCTTCCCACAACGAGTTGGCCAATGGCAATGCGCTCCAGTCCCGTGTCATGCCGCCGCTCATGCCTTACGCCGCCGGTCCGATCGCCGCGTCGGCCAGCGCCTTCAGTGTCGGGAAGTGGAAGTCCGGCTTGGTCAGCGTCTCCACCGCCGGCGTGCCGCCGAAACCGGCGATGCCCTGGCGGCGCTCGATCCAGCACACCTTGTAGCCGAGCTTTCGCGCGATCCCGATGTCGTGGTACTGGCTCTGCGCGACGTGCAGGATGTCGGACTGCTTGTAGCCGAAGGCGGACTGGCGTCCCTTGTTGTAGGCGAAGAACTCCGGGTTCGGCTTTGCAACGCCGGTATCGTCGGCGCAGACGGTGTCGTCGAAGGGATTGCCGAGCGCGTGCGCGTAGCAGGAGAGCGCGACGCGATCCGCATTGGTCATCGCCACCAGCCGGAACTTCGTGCGCAGGCGCTGCAGCGCCTCGACCGAATCCGCGAACGGCCCCCAGCGCAGCACCGAGAGCTGGAACACGTCGCAGGACGCATCGTCGGAGGGAAGCCCGAGCTCCTTGGCGAGATGGCGATAGACGTGGAACATCGCCTCGCTCGAGCGCTCATAATGCTTGTCGCGGCCGCGCTTGTAGGGCTCGAAGATCTGCTCGTCGCTGAGCTCGGCCGGCGACTTGCCGGAGATCTTTCGCACCGCGGAAAGCACGCCGGTCTCGAAATCGATCAAGGTGCCGACGACGTCGAAGGTGAGAACCTTGAAATTGCTGAACGAGGCTGCTGACGACATTTTTGGTTTCTTCTCTCGGTTGAACAAGGCTTGAGTTCAGTCCCCCGCCCTGGGGACAACGATGGTGTCCTCGGGGTGAAGGGTCACGGTGAGGCTGCCGCCGAGCGGCGGGATGCGGCTGTAGGCCTGGTGATAGCTCGGCTGGCGCAGGCTGAGCGCGATGCCATCGGTGAGCGCCAGGAAGATGCGGAGACTCTCACCCTGGTAGACGATGTCGGTGACCGTTCCGGTCAGCCGGTTGCAGGCGGCATCCTGCGCGCCGTCGTCGATCAATAGCTTTTCGCTGTGCACAGCGAGCATCAGGGCATCGCCTGAGGGAATGGCGCGGGCGCTGCGCAGCAGCGCATTGCCGAGCGCGACGCTGGAGGCATCGACGCGGCGAACCGGTAGCATCGTCGCTTCGCCGATGAAGCTCGCGACGAAGGAATCGGCCGGATGATCGTGCAGCCGCTCGGGCGCGTCGATCTGGATCAGCCGGCCGTCCTTCATGACGGCGACGCGGTCGCTCATGGTCAGCGCTTCGCGCTGGTCGTGGGTGACGTAGATGATGGTGGCGCCGATGCGCCGGTGCAGCGCGCGCAGCTCGATCTGCATGGATTCGCGGAGCTGCTTGTCGAGCGCGGAGAGCGGTTCGTCCATCAGGATCAGGCGCGGCTCGAAGATCATCGCGCGCGCCAGTGCCACGCGCTGGCGCTGGCCGCCGGAGAGCTGCGCAATGCCGCGCTCTTCATAGCCGGCGAGACCGACCATCGCGAGCGCCGCGCGCACCTTGTCGGGCCAGCTCGCTTTCGGCAGGCGCCGTGCGCGCAGGGGAAAGGCGACGTTCTCGCCGACGCTCATATGCGGGAACAGTGCGTAGTTCTGGAACACCACGCCGATGTCGCGCTTGTGCGGCGGCATCCAGGTGACGTCACGGCCGCCGAACAGGATGGTGCCGCGCGATGGCAGGATGAAGCCGCCGAGAATTCCGAGCAGCGTGGTCTTGCCGGAGCCGGAGGGCCCGAGCAGCGAGACGAATTCGCCGGCGCCGACATTCAGCGAGACGTCGTCGAGAGCGCGAACGGCGCCATACGCCTTGCTCGCGGACCTGATCTCGACGCTTTCCGCTCGTTTGTCCAACGATCGACCTCGCCTCGTTCCCTGCAATGGCGTGCCTCACTGCGCGCCATAAGCCTGCTTTATAGACAGGGATTTTGGGCACTCACGGCGGAAGCGTGCACCGCACCAAATCTTCGTTCGCAGGCCCTGTCTTTAGGCTGTGATGCCAATGACACCAGACTTGGCAAAACTCGGCAATTGCCAAATTCTCACCGCGTCCATAACATGGCGTTATGCCCGAGCTGCGCCGGATGCTGCCCTCCAGTAACGCCCTGTTCGTCTTCGACGCAGCGGCGCGCAATGGCA
This sequence comes from Bradyrhizobium sp. Pa8, assembly GCF_052588265.1. NCBI lineage: Bacteria > Pseudomonadati > Pseudomonadota > Alphaproteobacteria > Hyphomicrobiales > Nitrobacteraceae > Bradyrhizobium > Bradyrhizobium sp. Pa8. Next base: position 7,704,865 of record NZ_CP176767.1, read on the forward strand.
GTTTCACCGCGGCGGCAGCCGAGCTGAACGTCACGCAGCCGGCGGTGAGCCGGATGCTCGGACAGTTCGAGGAGCATCTCGGCGTCCGCCTGTTCGATCGCACCGCAGGGCGCGCGGTGCTCACCGAGGAAGGCGAGCTGCTTTATCGCCGCGTGCTCGAAGGCTTTCGCAGCATCGAGACCGGGCTCGTCGAGATCGAGCGGCGCCGCAAGGGCACCGAGACGGTGACGCTGTCGGTCTCCTCCGCCTTCACCACGCATTGGCTGATGCCGCGCATCGACAAGCTTCAGAAGCAGTTTCCCGAGGTCGATCTGCGCTTCCAGCTCATCTCCGGCGCGCTGCGCGGACCGGTGGAGAATGTCGATCTCGGCATGCGCTTTCGTGACCGCGACGAGCCGTCATCCGGCGGCACGCTGGTGATGAAGGAAGTCATGCTGCCGATGTGCAGCCCCGGCTATCTCGGCGAGACCGATCCCGCCGAAGGCAACACCATCATTCGCCTCGCCGAGACGCCGGGCGATTGGGCGGCGGATTACGCCTCGCTTCTGACCGGCCGCCGCGGGGCGGCCAAGGCGCTGAGCTTCACCGACTATGCCGTCGTGATGCAGGCCGCCCTGCTCGGCCAGGGCATCGCGCTCGGCTGGCTGACGGTGGCCTCGCACTGGCTCCTGACCGGCGCGCTGGTGCCGGCCTCCGATACGCTCACCACCACGCGGCGCATCTGCGAATTCCTGCCGCCGCGCAACCGGCCGATGCGCCCCATCGCCGCCGAAATCCGCGACTGGATCATCGCGCAGATGAAAAGCGAGATCGCCGCGATCGACCGGCTCTATCCGAAACTCGGCGCGATGGCTGCCTGCTATTGAGGCCGAATGATCACGGCGCGCTACCCGGGCCGGAAGCGAAGATTGGCGCGCGATAGCTGGCTGATCGACGTGCATCCCATCAGCTTCATATCGCGCACGAGCTCGGCCCGCAGCAGGCCGAGGGCTCGTTCGACGCCGGGCCGGCCGGCGGCGGCGAGCGGATAGAGATAGTATCGTCCAAGCCCGACCGCCTTGGCCCCGAGCGACAGCGCTTTCAGGATATGGGTTCCGCGTTGGATGCCACCGTCCATCATCACGTCGATGCGGTCGCCCACGGCATCGACGATTTCGGCGAGTTGATCGAAAGCCGAGCGGGAGCCGTCGAGCTGGCGGCCGCCATGATTGGAAAGGACGATCCCGGCACAGCCGATATCGACCGCGCGGCGCGCGTCTTCCACCGACATGATCCCCTTCAGGCAGAACGGGCCGTTCCAGGTCCGCACCATCTCCGCGACATCGTCCCAATTCATCGCGGGATCCAGCATTTCCGTGAAGTAGCGGCCGATCGACATGGCGCCGCCGCTCATGTCGACGTGCTCCTCCAGTTGCGGGAGCCTGAATTTCTCGTGGCTGACATACTGGATACCCCACATCGGCTTGATCGCGAACTGCAGCATGCCCGCAGGCGTCAGGCGGAAGGGAATGCTGAAGCCGGTACGCAGATCGCGCTCGCGATTTCCCCCGGTGATGCTGTCGACCGTCAGCATCATCACCTCGACGCCCGCGTCCTTGGCGCGCTGCATCATGGCGCGGTTGAGACCGCGGTCCCGGTGGAAATAGAATTGATAGACCTGCGGCGTGTCGTGGGCCTTGCGCAATTCCTCGAGCGACACCGTGCCCAGCGAGGAGACGCCGAACATGGTGCCGTAGCTCGCCGCAGCAGCGGCGACGGCACGCTCGCCTTCATGATGAAACAGGCGCTGCAAGGCGGTCGGCGAGCAGTAGAACGGCAGCGCGAGCTTCTGGCCCATGATAGTGACCGAGAGATCGACGTCCTGCACGCCACGCAGCACGTTGGGCAGAAGGTCGCAATGCTCGAAGCTCGCGCTGTTGCGGCGATGGGTGGTCTCATCGTCGGCCGCGCCATCGATGTAGTCGAAGATCGGACCGGGCAGTCGGCGGCGCGCCAGTCGCCGGAAATCGTGGAAGTTATGACACTGTGTCAGGCGCATTTCTCAACTCCGCTCACGGCATGCTCTGCGCGTCGATCATCTTGCCATCGCGCCGCGATGCTGTCTGCGGCCGCCATCGCGGCGATTTCTCGCCTGATGGCGCCGCCGGTCTCCTATCGATGCTCGATCGCCCTGATCGCGCCGCGGAGCTCGGCGAGGCCGCGCAGGCGGCCGATCGCGGTGTAGCCGGGATTGGTGCGCTTGGTGGCGGCGAGATCGTCGAGCATACGATGGCCGTGGTCGGGACGGAACACGATTCTCTTGTCGGGCGAACGCCGTGCGTTCTCCTTCAACAGCGCCTTCAGCACCGCGACCATGTCGACGTCGCCATCGAGATGATCGGACTCGTAGAAGGACAGGCCGTCGGCCTCGCGCTTGGTCGCACGCAGATGGGCGAAGGCGATGCGCGGGCCGAAGCGCTCGGCCATCGCGGGTAGATCGTTCCCGGCGCGCACGCCAAGCGAGCCGGTGCACAGGCAGATGCCGTTCGCCTTGGACGGCACCGCATCGAACAGCGCCTGGTAGTCGTCGGCGGTCGAAGCAATGCGCGGCAGGCCGAACAGCGGGCGCGGCGGATCGTCGGGATGCAGCGTCAGGGAGATGCCGAGTTGCTCGGCGACCGGCGTGACGCGACCCAGGAACTCGGCGAGATGCTGCCGCAGGATTTTTGGCGTGATGTCGCGATAGGTCTCCAGCCGGTCGCGGAATTGCGGGATCGTCATCGGCTCGGTGGTCGAGCCCGGCAGCGCGCTGGCGATGACCATGACGAGGTAGTCGATATCGGCCTGGCTCATCTGGTCGAACAGCTTTTTGGCGCGCGCCTGCTGCTCGGGCGAATACTCCTGCACGGCGGCGGGACGCTTCAGGATATGCAGCTCGAACGCGGCAAAGCGGTCCTGGTCGAAGCGCATGGCGCGGGCGCCGTTCGGCAGCTCCCACTCCAGATCGGTGCGGCACCAGTCCACCACCGGCATGAAATTGTAGCAGATGATCTTGATGCCGGCCGCGGCCACCGCTTCGAGACTCGCGATCCACGCCTCGATCGAGGCCGTCGCCTTAGCCCCGAGCCGCTTGACGTCGTCGGGGATCGGAATCGACTCCACCACCGACCAGGTCAGTTGCGAGCGGCCGGGCTGGCCGTGCTCGATGAAGTTCTTGCGCTCCTCGACCGCCTTGCGTGTCCAGGCTTCGCCGATCGGCACCTGGTGCAGCGCCGAGACGATATCCGTCGCCCCGGCCTGCCTGACATCGTCCAAAGACACCGGATCATCCGGACCGTACCAGCGCCATCCCTCGAGCATCATGTGATCACTCCAATCAGTTCGCGGTCAGCACGACCTTGACGCTCTGCGAGCGGTCGAGCGCCAGCCGCAGTGCGTCCGGCGCGGTCGACAGCGGCCGCTCGGCGGTGACCAGCGCCAGCACGTCGACGCTGCCGGCGCCAATCAGTTCCACCGCGGTCATGAACTCGAAGCCGAAGCGGAACGAGCCGCGCAGGTCGATCTCCTTGGCCATCACCGCATTCGACGGCGTCGGGATCTGCCCGCCCGGCAGATTGCCGATCTGCACCACAATGCCGCCGCGCCTGACGATGCCGATCGCGCTGGCAAGGCCCGCGGCCGTGCCCGAGACCTCGAACGCGACATCATAGGGTCGCGATGCGGCCTGTGCCTTCAGTCCTTCCTCGCCGGCCGAGACGTTCTCGACATGCGAAGCGCCGAGCCGGGTCGCAAAGGCCAGCGGCGCCGGCGCGATGTCCGCCACCGTGATGTCGGCCATGCCGGCGCGGTGTGCGGCGAGCATGGTCAAAAGCCCAATCGGGCCGGCACCGAAGATGATGCCTCGCTTGCCCTCGATGTTGCCGGCGCGGGCCACCGCATGCAGGCAAACCGCGAGCGGCTCGGCCAGCGCTGCGGCCTGATAGGACACGTGATCGGGAATCTTCACGCATTGCGCGGGGATCGCGTCGAAATAGTTGGCGAAACCGCCCTGCATGTGCGGCGTCTTCGAGGCCGAACCCATGAAGTAGATGTTCTCGCAGAGATTCGGCCGCCCCTCGCGGCAGGCGACGCAATGGCCGCACCAGCGCGACGGATTGACGGCGACACGGTCGCCTACCTTCAGGTTCGCTGCGGAACCTGCGATCTCCACGACCTCGCCGGAGATCTCGTGGCCGAGCACGAGTGGCGACTTCACGACGAAATCGCCGGTCCGGGCATGACGAAAATAGTGCATGTCGGAGCCGCAGATGCCGCCCGCACCGAAGCGGATGCGCACCATGCCATCAGCGAGCCTGTCGAGCGGATGCTCGATCATGCGCAGATCTTCGGGGCCGAACAGGGTTGCGGCGAGAGCGGTGGAGGTCATTTGGAGAGTCCCATGTATTTAGGCAGCCAGAGGGTCAGTTCGGGAATGTATGTGATCGCGATCAGCGCGACCATCAACGGCACCAGCCAGGGCAGGATCGCGACCGTCGTGCGCTCGACCGAGAGCTTGGCCACGCGGGCGAGCACGAACAGCACCATGCCGAGCGGTGGATGCAACAGGCCGATCATCAGGTTCAGCGTCATGATCAGGCCGAAATGGATCGGATCGATTCCGAGCTTGAGCACGATCGGCAGCAGGATCGGCACCAGGATGGTGATCGCCGCCGTGGTGTCGATGAAGCAGCCGACGAACAGGATCAGGACGTTGGCGAGCGCCAGGAACACCCATTTGTTGTGGGTGATGCTGAGCATCCAGTCCGAGAGCATTTGAGCTGCCTGCGACACCGTCAGCAGCCAGGCAAAGATCGAGGCCGCCGTGACGATGAACAGCACCGAGGCCGTGGTCTCGATGGTGTCGAAGGTCGCCTTCGCCACGGTCTTCAATGTCATCGTGCGGTAGCGGACGAGGCCGCGGAACAGCGACCAGATCACGGCTGCGACCGCGGCCTCCGTCGGAGTGAACCAGCCGAGCGTCATGCCGCCGATCAGGATCACCGGCGCCATCAGCGCCATCACCGCCGAGAAGTCGAAGTACCAGTCGATCGCGAGCAGCGTGCCGAGGCCGATGACAACGGCCATGTTGGTGGACATGCCGGCCAGCACCATCAGCCAGATCGCGAGCGGGAAAGCGAGCACGATGGCGATTTCGAGGCCGGCCGAGCCGAGTTGCGGCCAGGAGAACGGCGTATCGCTACCCCATTTGTTCTTGTATGCGAAATAGGTGACCGTTGCCATCATCAGCAGCGTCATGAAGATGCCGGGGATGACGCCGCCGAGGAACAGCGCCCCGATCGAAACGTTCGCCATCATGCCGTAGATCACGAAGGGCAGCGACGGCGGGATGATCGGCCCGAGCGTCGCCGAGGCCGCGGTGACGCCGACCGAGAACTCGGTCGAATAGCCGTGGTCCTTCATCGCCTTGATCTCGATGGTGCCGAGCCCGGCGGCATCCGCGATCGCGGTGCCGGACATGCCGGAGAAGATCACCGAGCCGATGATGTTGACGTGGCCAAGGCCGCCGCGCATCCAGCCGACCAGGGCGACCGCGAATTTGTAGATGCGGCCGGTGACGCCGGCGATGTTCATGAGATTGCCGGCCAGGATGAAGAACGGCACCGCGAGCAGCGGAAAGCTCTCGACGCCGGCGATCATGCGCTGCGCCAGCGTGACATCAGGCGTCACGCCGCTGACCAGGATGTAGAGCAGCGACGACGCGGCCATGGCAATCGCCACGGGAACGCCGAGCAGCATCAGGATGAGGAAGCCTCCAAGCAACAGCAGCATAACGTTACCCCTCAAAACCGTCGTAGGCGCCGGGACGTTCGAGGATCGAATAGCCCTGTCGCAAATGTTGGATGGCCACCTGCACCGAGCGCAGGAACATCAGCACGAAGCCCGCGAGCACGGCGTAATAGACGTAGTCCTTCGGCAGATTGATCGTGGTCATCGATTCATCGCCGATGATCTGGATGTAGACCCAGACGAGCTTGATGGCGTAGCCGAAGAAAGCGATCCGGATCAGGTCGATCGCCGTGGACAGCGCGCGCGCCACGACGTGCGGCAGATAGCGGTAGATCAGGTCGACCTGGATGTGCCGTGAAAGCCGTACGCACATCGAGGAGCCGATGAAGACCACGCCGATCAGGCAGTAGGTCGCGATCTCCTCGGTCCAGGCATAGCTGTCGTTGAGGACGTAACGGGTGAAGAACTGGAGGAAGACGGCAAGCGCCATCACCCAGAAGATCACCAGCGCCACCCAGTCCTCGAAAGCGTAGACGCCGAGATCGACCTTCGGCACCGCCTCTTCCTCGAAGGTGTGGGCGATCTCGTCCCCGGTGATCTGCCGGTGCACTTCGACGGTGGACATGGGGTTACTCCTCAAAACCGGTCACGTCGTTCCGGGATGGTGCGTTAGCACCAGACCCGGAACCTTGAGATTCTCAGGCGCGCAATTGCGCACCATAGTTCGGCTCTTCGAGCCGCCGCGGAATGACGACTACGTCGTCATTTCACCGCCTGAATGCGTTCCCAGTCGGCCTTGCGATAACCAAGGGTCTCGAACGGAACGTTCTTCAGCACGATGTCGCGGAACTCGTTCTTGTCGACCTCGGTCACGGTCAGACCCTTCTCCTTGAAGAAGGAAACCAGCTTGGCCTCGTTCTGCTTGATCTCCGCGGTCGCTTTCGCAGCGGCCTCCTGCGCGACGTCGGTGAAGATCTTCTTGTCTTCGTCGCTGAGCTTCTTCCAGAGCGCGCCCGCCACCACCGTGTTGAGGTGGTCGACGATGTGGCCGGTCAGCACGATGTGCTTCTGCACTTCGTAGAACTTCTTGGCCTCGATCGTGGTCAGCGGATTCTCCTGCGCCTCGACGGTGCCGTTCTGGAGCGCGAGATAGACTTCGGCGAACGCGATCGGCGCAGTGTTGGCGCCGCAGGCGCGCGGCATCGCCAGATAGGCCGGAACGTCGGGCACGCGCATCTTCAGGCCCTTGAGGTCGGCGCAGGACTTGATCGGCTTGTTCGACGAGGTCTGGCGCACGCCGTAATAGGTTACCGCGACGATGTGGTGGCCACTCTTGTCCTCATAGCCCTTGGCGAGCTCCTTGAAGATGTCACTCTTGGTGTAGGCAAGGAGATGGTCGGCGTCGCGGAAGGTGTAGGGATAGTAGGTCACGCCGATCGGCGGGAAGCTCTTGGCCGCGAAGCTCGAGCCGGAGATGATGATGTCGACCGAGCCGAGCGAGAGGCCCTGGTTGATGTCGGCTTCCTTGCCGAGCTGCGACGCCGGATAAACGTCGACGGTATAGCGCCCGTTGGTGCGCTTGCCGATCTCCTGCGCGGCCCATACCGAAGCGGTGTGGAACGGCTCCGAGGTCTCGTAGACATGGGCCCATTTGAGCTTGGTCTGCGCCATGCCGGGATTGGTCGCCGCGAACATTGCCGCGACCGAAGTCGCCAGCACCATCGTCATCTTCTTCAACACTGACTTATCCTCCACTGACTAAAGTCTGCTTCTTGTTCGCCCGCCCCAAAACCGGGACGAGCCGCCCAATCTCATCGTCGCCGCACGCTGCCGCTTTTGGCCGGCGTCTTCGCGCGTTTTGGCTTTTCCGGTTTCGCCGGCGTGCGCGCGACCCGGCCTCGCTCCGCGGGCGATCCCGCGGCGGTCTCGGCACCAAAGTTCTGCGCAAAGCGCTCCTGCGAGCGCGCCAGATGCTTGCGCATGGCCTCGCGCGCGGCGTCCGGATCATGCGCCGCAATCGCGTCACGCACGGCGCGATGCTCGTCGAGCGCAGTGCGCCAGGTGCCCGGGCTCTCGAAGTAATGCGCAAGCTGCGCGAAATAGGGATTGAGGCGCTGGTCGAACAGCTCGCCGACCACGCGCACCAGCACGGCATTGCCGAGACTGCCGGCGATCGCGACGTGAAAGGCACGGTCGTGCACCATCGAGGCCTCGCCGGGATGCTCGACATTCTCCATCGCGACAAGCGACGCATCGATGCGGGCGATATCGTCCTTGGTCGCCACGCGCGCGGCCTGCTCGGCGATCGCGCTTTCCAGGAATTCGCGGGCGCGCAAGAGCTCGAACGGACCTTCGATGACGGCGGCCGCCGGCGTGGGCGTGGCCTCCGCGGGCTCGCTCACATAGATGCCTGAGCCGACGCGGATGCGGACGCGGCCCTCGACCTCGAGTGCGATCAGGGCTTCGCGCACCGTCGGCCGCGAGATCCTGAGCTGCTCGGCGAGTTCGCGCTCGGTCGGCAAGCGGCTGCCGACCGCGTACTCGCCGCTGTCGATCAGGTTTCGCAATTGATCGGCGACCTGGCGGTAAAGCCGTCTCGCCTCCACAGCTTCCAGCGGCACGCTGGCCTCCCCGAAAGGGTCTCGCCGGGAAGCATCGCGTCCCGGCGGCCCGCCAATTTTTGGAAAATTGGTCTTACCAATTGACCGAAGCATTGACCGAGGACGGGTGCCATGTCAAGCAGCGGCCAAACACAGGGAGAGACGACCATGCGCCATAATTCAACGCGTCTTGGCCGCGCCAATCTCGACCGGCTGCCGCCCGCCGTCCGCCGCCCCGCCTATGACCGTTCGCGCGTTACGCCCGGCATCGTGCATCTCGGCCTGGGCGCATTTCATCGCGCGCACCAAGCCGTTGTCATCGACGACTGCCTTGCCGCAGGCGGCTCATCCTGGGGCATCGTCGGCGCGAGCCTGCGCAGCCCGGACACGCGCAACGCCCTCGCCCCGCAGGATCATCTCTACACTGTCGCCGTACGTGCCGCCGGAGGCACCGAGCACCGCGTCATCGGCGCGCTGCTCGACAGTGTCGTCGCGCGCGAGAAGCCGGCAGCACTGGTCGAGCGGATGACCGATCCCGCCATTCGCATCGTCTCGCTGACGGTCACCGAAAAGGGCTATTGCCACACGCCGCAGACCGGCGATCTCGACGAGCGGCATCCGGATGTCGTGCACGATCTGAACAATCTTGACGCGCCGCGCTCGGCGGCCGGCTTCATCGTCGCCGCACTGGCGCGTCGGCGCGCACAGGGGCTAGCACCCTTCACCGTGCTCTGCTGCGACAACCTCGCCGCCAACGGCCACACCGTGCAGCGGATCGTGACGCAGTTCGCCGCGCTCCGCTCGAAGGACCTCGGCAAGTGGATCGCCGATGCGGCCACCTTCCCGTCGACCATGGTCGACCGCATTGTACCGGAGACGACGGACGCCGACCGGGATGCGGTCTCGAACGCGCTCGGCATGCGCGACGCCTGGCCTGTGATGACCGAGCCGTTCACGCAATGGGTGGTCGAGGACCGCTTCACGGCGGGGCGGCCCGATTTCGCCGCCGCCGGTGTCGAGCTCGTCACCGACGTCAAGCCGTTCGAGCTGATGAAGCTGCGGCTGCTCAACGCCAGCCATTCGGCGCTGGCCTATCTCGGATATCTCGCGGGCTACGAGACCATCGCCGACACCATGCTGGATCCGCATTTTGCCCGTCTCGCCGCGCAGGTGATGGAAGAGGCCGCGGTGACGCTGACGATGCCGGCTGGCACCGATCTCGCCGCCTATCGCGCCTCGCTGCTCAAGCGCTTCGCCAATCCGGCGCTGCATCACCGTACCTGGCAGATCGCGATGGACGGCTCGCAAAAGCTTCCGCAGCGCCTGCTCGGCGCGATGCAGGATCGCCTGCGCAAAGACCTGCCGATCGCGACGCATGCGCTCGCGGTGGCCGGCTGGATGCGTTACGTCACCGCACGCGACGAGCAGGGCCGCGCCATCGACGTTCGCGATCCGCTCGCCGCCGAGCTCGCCGCGCTGGCGCGCGAGGCGGGTCCCGTCGCCGAACGGCTCGCGCCCGCATTGCTCGGGGTCGAGAAAGTGTTCGGACCGCTGGGCACTGAGCCGCGCCTGCGCGAGGCCGTGACCACGGCGCTCGGCCGTCTCTATAAGGATGGTGCGCGGCGAGCGGTGGAGACACTTGTCTCGGCGTGACCACAAAGCAGGCAATGCTGCACTGCGGTCCAAATCGAACGCAAAGTCGGACGGAAGTCGCGCTTGATTTTTGCCTGCCATTGCCCCACCCGAGAGGCATGGCAAAGGACAATAAGGTCATCGCCGCGAACGCGGCCTTCTACGCCGCCTTTTCAACGGGCGACTTCGACGAAATGGAGCGGATGTGGGCGGATGACGACGCCATTTCCTGCATCCATCCCGGTTGGCCGGCCATCATCGGCCGGGCCACGGTGATCGGCAGCTGGCGCGACATCCTGCAAAATCCGGAGCGGCCGCAAATCGTTTGCGCCGAACCGCAGGCGATCGTCGACGGCGACAGCGCGCGCGTGCTCTGCATCGAGATCGTCGACGGCACCGCTTTGGCCGCGGCCAACCATTTTCGGCGCGTCGGCGACGGCTGGCGGCTGGTGCACCATCAGTCGAGCCCAATCGCGCAGATTGTCGAGCAGGCTGAGGACGATAGAACGAGCCACCGCGTCCACTGACCGCCGCGGGCCGGCGGACGCTTTCTACAGTGCATGGGGTTGTTTTTCAGTTTTTTGTTTTGAGCCCCCGAGTTCCGACAAATCGTCGAGCACGACCTGCGCCGCACTGAAATCATCGTCCCGAAAGAACATGCTTCTGGTGATGAGCACCGGAATGTTCGCCCGCGAGGCCGCGATCAGACCGTTGCGGGAATCCTCGATCGCGACGCAGTCGGCTGCGCCCAGCCTCAGCCGCGCCAGGGTTTCCAGATAGACATCCGGCGCCGGCTTCTTGTGGCGGACATCGTCGCCGGCGACGACCGCATCAAAATCCGCCGCCCAGCGCGTTCCCAGCGCCTGCGACAGCAACGCATCGATATTGCCGTGCGAGGTGGTGGTCGCGATCGCGAGCCGCTGGCCGCGGGCCTTCGCGGCAGTGAGCAGGTCCGCCACGCCGGGCCTTAAGGGACAGCAGCCGGTTTCGATCAGCTCGGCGTAATGCGCGGTCTTGATGCGGTGAAGGGCTGCGATATCGGCATCCGGCAATGGTGGCGCGACCTGCAGCCTCGCGTGAAAGGCGCGCATGCGCTCCTTGCCGCCCGTGACACGCAGCAGCTCCTTGTAGACGTCCCGGTCCCACTGCCAGTCGAGACAGTGGCGAACGAAGGCATGGTTGAAGGCCTGCCGATGCAGCTCCTCGGTTTCGGCCAGCGTACCGTCGACATCGAAGATCAGCGCGGCGGCGCGCCCGATCAACTCCCCGGCACCGCATAGCACTGCAGCCGGCGCTTCTGCCTGCATGACCGACGCCTCCCTCCTGACAAGCGAGCATCGCCTGCCCTGGCCGGCGAGTAAAATTGCAATATCTTTTGCCGGACCCAAAAATCCCTTATGAGCTAACGGCGCGCAGCTCGCGCGAGCGGGAACTCCAGCACGGCAGACGCATGCGGCTCTTCATCCTCGGCCTCGGCTACAGTGCCCGGCACTTCGTCCGCCAATTCGGCGGCACCTTCTCGCATATCGCCGGCACCGTGCGTGATCCCGGCAAGCGAAACGACCTTGCCGGCATCGAGGTGCATGCCTTTTCCGGAAGCAGTCCGACCCGCGAGGTGATCGAGCGAGTCCGCGACGCCGATGTCCTTCTCATATCGATCCCGCCCGGCAGCGCTGGTGACCCCGCAGTTACGGCCTTTGGCGACGCGCTCGCGGGCCGGCGGCGGAAGATCGTCTATCTCTCCACCATCGGCGTCTATGGCGATCACGCAGGCCGCTGGGTGGACGAGAGCACGCCGCCGCAGGCCACGCTCGACCGCACGCGAACGCGCGTTGCGGCGGAGCAAGCCTGGACCGCCGCGGCGCGCGGCGATGTCGCGATCCTGCGGCTTGCGGGCATCTACGGTCCCGGCCGCAACGCGCTGATGACCTTGCGGGCGGGGATGGCCCGGCGCATCGTCAAGCCGGGACAGGTCTTCAACCGAATCCACGCCGACGACATCGCGAGCGCGATCATGGCCGCGGTGAAGCATGGTGACGGCGGCACCTGGAACGTCTGCGACGACGAGCCGGCGCCGCCGCAGGATGTGATCGCTTATGCGGCGAAGCTGATGGACCTTGCGCCACCTCCCGAAGAGCCGTTCGAGACCGCCGAGATGTCGGCGATGGCCCGCAGCTTCTATGCCAGCAGTGCCCGGGTCTCCAACGCGAAACTGAAGCAAGAACTCGGTGTCACGCTTGCCCATCCGACTTATCGGCATGGCCTGGATGCGTTGTGGCGCGCGGGGCAAGGACGATAGGTTTCGGTTATCTCCGACGCGTCCCAGACATGCCCCGCCCGCGGTTGACTTCGCTCTGGCGCAGCCGTGATCTAGCCGCTCGGCGAGCCACCGCAGAACGAGCTCGCCTTGGGAGGATGCAATGAACAAGACGATCGCCATGATCGCGGCGGCGGCTGCCGTCATCACGTTCGGTGCGGCGCGCGCCGCACCACTGCCCGAAGCCAACCCTGATGACGCCGGTTTCTCGAAGCAGGGTCTCGCGCGGCTCGACAGCTTCTTCGCGCGCGAGATCGCCGCCAAGCGCGTCCCCGGCGCCGTCGTTGCGGTGGCGCGGGACGGCAAGCTCGTGCACTACAAGGCCTACGGCATGCTCGATCCCGACAAGGGCACGCCGATGCCGGTCGACGCGATCTTCGCGCTGGCCTCGATGACGAAGCCGATGGCGGCGGTCGCGGGCCTGACGCTGATGGAGCAGGGACGGCTGCCGCTCCAGGCCAAGCTGTCCGATTACTATCCCGGCTTCGCCGACATGAAGGTCGGCACGACCGAGGCCAACGGCTCGCTCAAGCTCGAACCGCAGGCGTCCCCGATCTTCATCCACGATCTCTACCGGCATACGTCCGGATTGATGTATGGCGGCCGCCCCGACTCATCGAGCCCGGTGGCGCGGCAATACCCCGATGGCGTCGCCCCGGCGGTGGAAGGCGACACTGAGGCCTTCATCGACCGCATCACAAAACTGCCGCTGGCGCATCAGCCCTCGACCGAGTTCGAATACGGCTTCTCGATCGACGCGCTCGGCGCCGTCGTCGAGAAGGTCAGCGAGCAGAGGCTCGGCGACTATCTCGCCGCCAATGTGTGGCAGCCGCTCGGCATGAAGGACGCGACCTTCCACCCGACCGACGCACAGCGCCCTCGCCTCGCCCGCCCGTTCGCCAACGATCCGCTGACCGGCAAGCCGCAAGCCATCAAGCTGCTCGACACCCCGACCAAGTTCGACTGCGGCGGCGCCTGCTCGTTCGCGACGATGGGCGATTACATTCGCTTCGGCCAGATGCTGGTCAACGGCGGCGAGCTCGACGGCCAGCGCATTCTTTCCCCGAAGACCGTGCATCACATGACGACCAACCACCTCGGTCCCGAGATCAAGAACAATGTGGCGAACATCGAGCCGCATCGCGCCGGCTTCGGCTTTGGTCTCGCGGTCGCGGTCCGGACCAGCGAGGGGCTGTCGTCGGTTCCCGGCAATCCCGGCGAGTTCAGCTGGAACGGCGCCTACGGGACGCAGTTCTTCTGCGATCCCAAGGAGCGTCTCGTCGTGGTGGTGGGAACGGCGGCGCCGGGCGAGCTCAGGAAATACTATCGCGAGCAGGTGCAGGACATCGTCTATGGCGCGATGGTGAAGTGAGACCGGCGCGCTGGAACAGAAAAGGGCGGCCGCTCAGGCCGCCCTATTCGAATCTGGCGTCAGCTCAACACGCCGTACGTCTTGAACCAGGCCTGGGCCTGCTTCCAGGCATCTTCCGCCGCATCCTTGCGATAGCTGCCGCGATAGTCGGCATGGAAGCCGTGCGGCGCCTGCGGATAGATCTTGAATTCGGCGATCTTCTTGTCCTGCTCGAGCGCGACCTTGAACTGCTCGACCTGGGCCACGGGAATGCCGGTATCGGCGCCGCCATAGAGGCCGAGCACGGGCGCCTTCATGTCGGGGGCGAGCTGAAGCGGGCTCTTCGGCCACACCGGATTGGCGGGATCGACCGGCGCACCATAGAACGCGACACCAGCCTTGAGGGTGCCACTGTAGGCGGCGTATTCCCAGACATTGCGGCCACCCCGGCAGAAGCCGATGATGCCGAGCTTCGTGGTGTCGCCACCTTGCGATCCCGCCCACGCCACCGTCGCATCGAGATCGGACAGCAGCTCGGCGTCCGGCTTGGCATTGACGACCGGCAGCAGATCCTTGATGTCGGTGACCTTGGTGAGGTCGACACCCTTGCGGAAGTAATAGTCGGGCGCGACCGCGAATGCGCCGAGCTTGGCGAGGCGCCGTGTCACGTCCTTGATGTATTCGTGCAGGCCGAAAATCTCCATCGCGACGATGATCACCGGCGCCTTGGTGTTGCCGGCCGGGCGCGCGAAATAGGCAGGCATCTTTTCGGACCCGACCTTGATCCTGGCGTCGCCAGCCTGGAGGCCGCCGGTATCTGTCGTGATGATTTCGGCACGGACCGGACCGGCCGCAAGCGTGTAACCGGCAGCGACGGCCGCGGTGGCGCTCATGAATCCGCGGCGCGAGACCGGGGCGACTTTCGTCAGCCCGACGACGTCGGATGTCATGGTGGTTTCGAAGCTCATCGGTCGATCCTTCCTGACGCTTGGCCCTGATTCCTCAGGCGGCGCATTCGCCGATAAATGCCGGCGAAACGCAAATCACCAGCCTGCGAGCATGTCCGCGTTCAGGCCATGCCCTGACGTCTTTTCACCGGCGCCGTCTCGGGCATCAGGCTCATTGCGACAAGTCCGACGATCGCCGCAAGCAGGAGGTACCAGGCCGGTGCCAGCGGATTGCCGGTGACGTGAAGGAGCCAGGTGACCACGAGCTGCGCCGTACCTCCGAAGCTCGCGATCGCCACCGCGTAGACGGTCGCGAACACGCCTCCACGGATGTTCTGGGGCAGCGCTTCGATGAAGGTCGCATAGAACGCGGTGAACGGCAGCGAGCCGATGATCGATAGCACGCCGAAGCCGATCAGGAGCGACAGCGCACCCGGTGCATGGACGATCCACAGGAAGGTCGGATAGGTGAGCAGGAGGGTTGCGAGCTGCGGCCAGATCATGATCGGCTTGCGGCCGAGACGATCGGCGAGCCATCCGCCGACCAGTGCGCCGACGAACTGAATGCCGTTGCTGACGAGCGACACGGCGAAAGCCAGTGTCGACGACACGTGCAGGGTATTCTGCGCATAGGTCGTCATGTATTGCGTGACATAGGTCGAGATCGTGCCGCTGGCCAGGATCATCAAGGCCAGCGCGATGACGCCGAGGTGACGCCGGGCTTCCGAGAGGTGACCCGTGCGCTCTTTCGCTGCAAGACCGGCATCGGCATGCGGAATCGTCTCGGGCAGTGTCCGCCGCATCCAGAGCCCGAACGGCAGGCAGACGGCCCCGATCAGAAACGCCACCCGCCAGCCGTAGGAGTCCAGCATCTCCGGCGCCATGGTCGTGCTCAGGATGACGCCGACCAGCGCGCCGGCGGTCGCCGCGATCTCCTGGCTCGCCGGCTGCCATGCCACGACCAGCGCCCGATGCTCGGGCGGGGCAATCTCGAGGAGATAGGCGGTGGTCGGTCCGACCTCGCCGCCGAGGGCGAAGCCCTGCGCCATGCGCGCCGCAATCACGATGATGGGCGCGGCAACGCCGATCATGCGATAGGACGGCGTGAGCGCGATGGTCAGGATCGCAGCTCCCATCAATGCAAAGCTCAGCAGCATGGCGGGCCGCCGGCCGATCCGGTCGGAATAGATGCCGAGCACGATCCCGCCGATCGGCCGCGTCACGAAGCCGGCCCCGAACGTCGCCAGCGACAGCATCAGGCTGCCATACTCGCTTCCGGTCGGGAAGAAGGTATGGCCGATCTGGATGGCGAAGAAGCTGTAGGTAATGAAGTCGTAGAATTCGAGCATGTTGCCGATGGTGGCTGCGAATGCTGCTCGTTTGACGTTGAACGGCGCCGCTTGCTCAATTCCCAACGACACTTCGACTTCCCTGGATTCGCTCGTTTGCCGGACTTAACCGTCTGGCTGCATTGCGTCGCAACATCCATTAACCGAAAGAGACGGTTCTCTCCCGGCCAGCCACATCGCCAGGCCTTGCTGGTGATGCGCCTGTTCGCGCATTCGAAACCCCAGGCCGCAACAAATGGGCCCCGCAGTGGCGACTATGACACATCATGTTGCTCAGACGTCGCACATCACCGTCAATTCGCGTGCAAGCTGTCGTGATTTGACTGAAATTTTCAGAAGAGTTGAGCCGTGCGATTTACTCGAACTTTCTGTGTGACGCTCTAGTTCCACGGCCGGAAGTTCCATCTGCACGACGGAGACAACTTCCAAGGCGCGGTCTCTCCATCCGGCAACGGACGAAGATTCGCCCGAGAACTTCATTCTCGTCCACCCAGATTGCGCTACCAAAGGCTCAATTGAATAAAGCTTGTCCCACCTGGAACTGAAATGATTTTGGCTCGCGAAGCGATTGAATTGTTGGGACAGATGGCCCGCATCCTGTGGTTCGAAGGCACCAAGCATGGCTTACGCGACCGCGAATGGATGGCCCTGCGCTTTCTCTCCCGCGCCAACCGTTTCTCGCGGACGCCCTCGGCGCTCGCGAGCTACGTCGGCACCACGCGCGGCACCGCCTCTTTCATTATCGGCGAGCTCGAGCGGCTCGGATATCTGGAACGAAAGCGCTCCGCGACGGACAAGCGTTCGGTGACGCTGAGCGTGACGCAGCAGGGCAAGAAGTTCCTGGTGCGCGACCCCGTCAGCGTTCTCCTCGAGCCGATCGCCGTCCTCGACGACGAGGCCAAGATCCGCTTTCGCGACACGCTCCGGCACGTGCTCGATCAGGCGGACGCGGCCGAGCAGCGGCACCATACCGACGTCTGCAAGCGATGCATCTTCCTGCGCGAGGATCGCACCGCCACGGACGGCAAGCCCGGCGCCGCCGAGTTCAGCTGCCGGCTGTTTCGCGCACCGATCGCCGAGGCAGAGATCGATCTGCTATGCACCAGCTTCGAGCATCATCGCCAATAGGAGGCGGCCCTCGATCACGGCGTCGCCTTGCGTGACGAGTAGATGACGCCGCCGCTGGACTCCACCACCAGACGGCCGTTCTCGTTCTTGATCTCTTCGATGCGGCCAAGCCCGGGTACCTGCTGTCCAAGCACGGCCTCGATGACGCCGTTCGGACCTTGCAGGATCGCAATTCCCTCATAGGCTTGGCGGACCGACCAGCCCTTGACCACCTTGCGCGGCGCCGACGGAGGAACCGAACCCGTGATCTCGGGCGCGGCAACCGAGGCCATCATCGGCATCGTCTGCGAGGGCGGCTGCGAGGCAACGGCCGCCGGTGCCGGCGCCTGGGCCTGAGCCTGGGCGAGCTTGTCCAGCTTCACCGTCGAGGACGAGCTCACCCGCTCGATACGGTCCAGATTCTCGGCGAACCTGCCGAAGCGATCGTTGGTTGCCTTGCTCGACTGATCGACCGCGGTGCGCAGGCCGTCGAGATTTTCGGACACGCCCGACACCTGCTTGCGCAGCAGCGCGACAGTCTCGCGCAGATTCCTGATCTCCGTATTGGCGGCAACGTTGCTTTGGGCGGGCTGCATGGTGAGATAGGCGATCACGCCGGTGCAGGCGCAGACCACCAGGATCGCAGCGACCGCCAATGTTGCGAGCGGCGCGACCCATGTCGGACGCGGCGGCGGCGGCTTGGCCACGATCACGGCCGGCTTCATCACGGTCGGCGCAGGCTTCGGTATCGCCATCTTGTCGAGGCGCGCCTTGGCGCGAATGCGCTTCAGCCCCTCGAGCGCCTCTTTCGCCAGGGTTTCGTCGTTCGCCGCAGCCGACACACGCTTCGCGCTTGCAGCGGGCTTGGCCGTCTGTGTCGTGTTTGTATCGCGCGCATCCGGAGCCGGCTTCGCCGCGGCGGAAACATCAGCGGTCGCGTTGGGACGAGCTTGTCCATCGGACAACATGTGAAAATGCTCCGTTCGGTTCGATCTATCGAACGTTGAAGTTATTTGCCGAAGCTTGCCTGAAACGTGCGCAGCGAAAACTTTTCATCGCGCCCGATGCGACGTCGCATGAGTCAAAAGCGTCATGGACGTGGCGAGAGTGCGACTCGAAAGACACACACTCGCCAAGATTTCGCCAAGCTGGAGTCGCCGCGCCATACATGAGTCGAATTGTCGCATGGGGAAACACCAGCAGGAGAGTCAATCCCGGGTTGAAAACCCCCTTATGCGCACGACCCGCAGCACTGCACAAAACAGCTGTGATTACGCGGGGATGCGGAACTTTAGAAACGCTACGGTGCAAAACTAGTTCGATTATCAAATCAACTGATGCGGTCGCACATACAAAGAAACAACCAGAAACAAATCAACAGCATCAAACACGCATAGCAACCGCTTTGTTGCGCGCGCTTGATCGGAAATCGGCAATTGTTACGGTCCTACTCAAGTGATTCTCGCCAGTTGGCGAGGAGGTCGACAGAGTTCAGGTGCGTTCGAACGCGATAAGCAAGTTGGCGCAACTGTTCTAGGTCTGTCTCAATCCGCTCCGCGGGGTGATCCGTAAGACACCCGCCGAGCCTCACGCAGTAAGCGTTCAGTATCGAGTCGAAGTAGCAGGCCTGCACACGCAGGCACTGAATGCGTAGGGCTGCCCGCGAATATCGAAACCATAATAACGGTTCGCGGGATGGAAATATCGTCAAACAGCATGGTTGCCGAGCCGGGCATCACAACAACCATCCGGCCGCAACAAGTGCGAAACAGGGGCGAAAGACTAATGTATATTATCGTTGACGATCGCGAGAGCGTCACCAACAGCTACGTTGGAGGGCTCGTTCGCGAAGGTGTATCGTCGATCGGCTTCTCCTCCGGAGAATTCTGGGACTGGCTGCAATCTGCGAGTGAACCGGATCTGGCGGCGGTCGACGCCTTTCTCCTCGGGGACTGCGATGCCCGCGGAAGCCTGCCGCGGGCGATGCGCAAGCGTTCCTCGGCGCCCATCATCGCCATGAGCGGCCAGAAGATGCTCAAGAACACGCTTGAGCTGTTCGAATCGGGCGTCGACGACGTCGTCCACGTGCCGATTCACCTGCGCGAGATCCTCGCCCGAACGGCCGCAATCGCGCGCCGCCGGGTGGGCGAGCTACCGAGGCCCTGCGAGACCAGGATCCAGGTCTTCTTCAACGGACGTGACCCCGAGATCGCGGGCCACGCTCTCACCCTGCCCCGCCGCGAGCTGCGCATTCTCGAGTATATGGTCAGCAACCACGGCAAGTGGATCACCAAGACGCAGATCTTCAACGCGGTCTACGGCATCTTCGAGTCGACCTTCGACGAGAGCGTGATCGAGAGCCACGTCAGCAAGCTGCGCAAGAAACTCCGCGACCGCCTCGGCTTCGACGCGATCGTGGCCCGGCGCTACGTCGGATACCGCCTCAACATCCCGGCCGGCGAGACCATCGACGGGCCGATGCAGGAACTCGACGAGGTTGGCATCCTCCTGAACAGGGCACATGCCGCCCCGGCGGCGTACCCGGCCGGAAACTGACGCGGCAGGGCACCGCCACGAAAACGACAACGGCCTCTGCGGAGTACCCTTCGCAGAGGCCGTTGCACTTTCAGCGGCGGGGATGGCGGAACAGCGGCCTCGCGATGCCGGCGCTGCGACAGCTATGGCTTCTGCTGGAATTCTTCCTTCGAAACATAGTTGAAGTCCTCGACCAGGACGTCCTGGACGACGTCGGCCTGCATCCGCTCGTTGACGCGCTGCTTGATGGCCGTCGTGAGGATGGAAAGGTCGTAACGGGCGAGCTTCCTGAAATCGAGGCGGTCGTCGGCATAAATCCTGCGGAAAGCCTCGTCGACGACGAACGGCTCCGGCGGGACGTTGAGCTGGTGCATGGTCCGCGCCTCAACGGTGTAGACGAAGCGCGCCACGATGTAGCCCTGCACGCTGCCGCCTTCGACCATTGGCACGCTCAGCGCCCGCGTCTTCTGGTATTGAAGGCCGTCGAGATATTCGTCCTTCGCCGGCAGCAGGCTGCCGTTTTCCTTCAAATAGGCCACGGCATAGCTCGTGCCCGCGGTGAGGATGCATACCCAGAGCCCGGCCAGCACGAGTCTGATCATTTTCCGTCCTGTGCTGTGCGGCCGGTATAGGTGCCGTCCGACTCGGCTTCCTTGATCGCCTTGACGATGATGGCCGCGACCTCGCGCACCGCATCGTAATGCATTTCGAGGATGGAACGGTTTCGCTCGAGCTTCTCGCGCAACCGCTGGATCTCCTCGGTGATCTCGACCTCGTTGCCGAGGTGCATCCGTGCCCGCATCAAGCGGACGAATTCGAGCATGCTCCGGCTCTTTCGGGCACTGAAGTCGTCGAAATCGATCTTCTTGCCCGTCGCGAGCGCGACCGTCTCCTCTTCGACGATGTTCTCGAGCCGGCGGATCGCAGACAGCAGGCCACTCACCTCGTCCGATCTCGCCGCGTCGGTGCCGTCGTTCACCACGTCACCGCCGAGATTCGGCAGCAGCGCGGGCAAAAACGCATCGCCTGCTGCCGCTTCCAGCGTCATCGCCTCGGCGTCCACGACCGGCTGCTCCACCACCAGGACCGCCGCACCTTCTTGTGCTTGCATAGGAAATTCACCCCTCAACTTCTGTCACCCATTCCCGGATCATGATCCGGTCTTTTCCGTAACGCCGGGCCCCGTCGGATGCGCAGCGGCGAGTTGCTTGGCAATGCCAATGCCCTTGCCCTTTGCCAGCTGAGCACCAAGCTGCTCCGCCAGCATCGACTTCCAGACGCCGCCAGCCGTGCCCTTGCCGAAGACCTCTTCCGATTCCTTCGGCAGCATCGTCTCGACGAAGGTCTGGAGAATGAACGCCTCGAACTTCCGGTACACCTCGCCGGATGCGGGCGCCTTGATCACCCGCACCGGCGGCCCGTTCACCGCACCCGACTGCTGCGCTTCAGCAGCCTGCGCCGCGGATTGATCGGCAGTCGCCGCCTTGGCCTTGCCGGCCTCCGCGTCCATCGTGGCGGCGAAATCGGCGTCCGACGATTTGAGTGCATCGAGCTTCGCGGTCGCCGCCCGCTGCGTCACGGGGTCGGCGGCATCGAGGACATCGAGAACGAGGTCGGGCGTCGCTGTCACGATCATGTCTTGTTCCGGCTGGCTGGCCGTGGCGTCCAGTCGCGCACGGCGGGGCTTATTCCCGTCATCTCTTCGAGCGAACGTGCCTCCGCGTCGCGAAGCTTGTCTGCGAGCGCGGCCTTCGCGACCTGCTCGAGCTGTTTCACACGGCGGGTCTCCGCGCGGACCTGGTCGAGCTGCTGCGACGCCTGCGCCTGGACCGCGCGCGCACCGGCGCTCGTCCTGTTGAGGCGCCGCGCGATTGAATCGCTCGACGACCCCGCCGGCGGCTTGCCCTCGCTGAGAGTTCCTACCAGCCATTCCTGCTCGTCCTGCAAGCTGCGCTCCTGCTGCCGCAGATGCGCGAGCTGCCATTCGGACAGCCGGAGCTGAAGCTTCACGAGCGAGACCATCCGGCAGAGCTTGTCCGCGCGCGACGTCATGACCATCACTCCGCCAGCCACGACGAGACGCCGAGCATGAATTGCGTCAAGAGCTCGTCGCTGGTGAGGTAGAGCAGCAGGAAGCCGCCGAACAGCACGAAGGGCACCGAGATGAAATAGACCGGAATCGCCGGCGTCAGCTTGTTGATCAGGCCGACTGCGAGGTTGACGATGACCGAATAGACGATGAAGGGGCTGGTGATCCGCAGCGTCAGCACGAACGCCTCGGACAGGCGGTTGACGAGCTGGTCGAGCGCCATGCTGCCGCCGATCCTGTTGCCGGGCTGCCAGACGTCGTAGGAGTTCATCAGCCCGCGCAGGACCTGCCAGTGCTGGTCGGTCATGAAGAACAGCGTGGTGACGGCTGCCATGATCAGCGGGACCAGGGCCGGCGCCGGATCGGTGTCGCCGACCGGCGTTCCCGGGATGTTGCTCAGCCCGATCGCGCTCGCCATCACGGTCGCCATGGTCTGCAGCGCGAGGAAGAACACGCGCCCGCCGAGCCCGATGACGCTGCCGACCACGAGCTCGGAGCAGATCAGGAGTGCAAGCGTCAGCGGCGCGGCGTTGTCGGTGAGAGGTTTCAGGACCGAGATCAGGATCGGCGTCAGCGCAAACGTCGTGACGAGCGCGACGAACAGGCGGACCTGGGCCGGAACGTTGACGCTGGAATAGCCGGGCACGAGCATCAGGCAGGCGCCGATGCGGCAGAACACGATGAACGTGACCAGCACGCTGTCGGCAAGGCCGCTGATCACGATATGGCTCCCAGCGCCCTGATCTCGGCACTGCGCGCGACCTCGACATGCGACAGGACCGGCAAGGTCGGGAACACCCGCTCCAGGATCATCCGGACATAGGGGCGGGCTTCCGGGGTCACCGCCAGAACCACGCTGGTGCCGTTCTCGGTGAATTTTCGGATCGCGGCGCTGGCTTCGGTTGCGAACTGCTCGATCAGGCGAGGATCGGCGTCGAATTCGAAGACTTCGCCCTTGGCGTCGCGCTTCAGGCTCTGGTGGAACGCCAGGTCCCAGCGGTTGCCGAGGCGGACGACGTTCAGCACACCGTTGTCGGAAAGGTCGCCGCAGATCTGCTGGGCAAGTCGCGTCCGCACATGCTCCGCGACCTGCTCGGAGCGCCGCACATGGGGTGCGATCTCGGCAATGGCTTCCAGGATCAAATGGAGGTTACGGATCGACACGCGCTCGGCCAGCAGGATCTTCAGGATCGCCAGCAGGCCCGAATAGGAGATCTGCGACGGGCAGAGATCCTCGACCAGGCGCTTGTATTCGGGATCGAGACGGTCGAGCAGCCCGCGCATGTCCTTGTACGACAGCAGCTGCGCGAGATTTGCCCTGAGCACTTCGCTCAAGTGCGTGAGCAGCACGGACAGGTTGTCGACCGGCTTGCAGCCCTGACGCTTCACCTCGTCGGTGAACGCCTCCGTCACCCACAGCGCCTTCATGCCGAAAGCGGGTTCGATCACCTCTTCGCCGGGCACGTCGGGCTTGCCGTCCTTGTCGACGAGCACCAGCACCTCGCCGAGCCGCAGCTCGCCATGGGCGATACGCGTGTCGTGGATCCGGATCTGGTATCCCTTGGGATCGATCGACAGATTGTCGCTGAGCTTGATCTCCGGAATGACGAAGCCGTATTGCTTGGCAAACTTCTTGCGGAGCTTGCTGACCCGGTGTCCAAGCTCGGTGCGCGCGCCCAGCAGATGGACCGACAGATGGCCGCCGAGCGACACCTCGATCTCTGCGGTCTTGAGCGATTCCTTGACGGATTCCTTGGCATCGGCGTGGGCCCGCTCGTCGGCCTTGCGCGCATCCTCTTTCCGCTCCCGCGCCGCCTGCCGCCTCGGCAGCGAATAGCCGACGAAGGCCATGACGCCGCCGAGCAGAAAGAAGGGTGCCATCGGCAGCCCCGGCATCAGGGCGAGCACGAACATCATCAACGCGGCGGCCGACACCGCGCGCGGGTAGCCGCTGAGCTGGCGGAGCACGGCCTGCTCTGCCGAGCCCCTGGTGCCGCCCTTCGAGACCAGCAGGCCCGCCGACAGCGACACGATGAGAGCCGGCATCTGCGATACCAGACCGTCGCCGACGGAAAGTTTCGTGTAGACGTCGGCGGCGCGTGCCAGCGTCAGCCCGTGATGCGTCACGCCGATGATGATGCCACCGAAGATGTTGATCGCCGTGATGAGCAGGCCGGCGATTGCGTCGCCGCGGACGAATTTCGAAGCACCGTCCATCGCGCCGAAGAACGCGCTCTCCTCCTCGAGCTCGCGGCGCCGGCGCTGGGCCTCCTTGTCGTCGATGAGGCCGGCAGAGAGATCGGCGTCGATCGCCATCTGCTTGCCCGGGATGGCGTCCAGGGTGAAGCGGGCACCGACTTCGGCGATACGCGTTGCACCCTTGGTGATCACGACGAAATTCACCGTCACCAGGATCGCGAAGATGATCAGACCGATGACGAAGTCACCGCCCATGACGAACTTCGAGAAGCCGGCAACGACGTGACCCGCGGCTTGTTCGCCCTCCCCGCCCCGCGATAGGATCAGACGGGTGGTCGCGACGTTGAGCGCCAGCCGCAGGATCGTCGCGATCAGCAGCACGGTCGGGAAGGCGGAGAAGTCGAGCGGCCGCTGGATCCACAGCGCGACCATCAGGATCAGCGCGGACAGCGCGATCGAGAAGGCGAGGCCGAGGTCGATCAGGATCGGCGGTATGGGCAGGAACAGGATCGTGAGCATGGCCACGATACCGCCCGCGAAAAAGGCGTCAGCCCCCAATCGTCGCTGGGTCGGCAGGCTAGCAGCTAATGTATCGGCCATGGGTCACCGGCAGAGGGTCCGCCCCGCAATCTGCCGTGCAAAGCTTACGCGAGGGTGGTGGCCGGGCTCTCGCGGATCAGAAGCCGTGCTCGATCCGCGAATAGACCATCTCGGTGAAGGTGGAGAGATGGGCGCCGATGAAGGAGCCGGAAACGGCAACGACCAGGAGGATGACGATGATCTTCGGCACGAAGGTCAGCGTCACCTCCTGGACCTGGGTCAGCGCCTGGATCAGCGCAATGGCGGTGCCGACAAGCATCGCAGCGCCGACGGCGGGGCCGGAGGCGACGATGATGGTCCAGATCGCCGCCTGGACGATGTCGAGGGCGTCCCGCTCGTTCATGACTGGCTGATCGTAAGGCCGGGCCCGACCGCGACCTTCGTGCCGTTCTCAAGGGTCGCGATGGAGCCGTCGCTGTTGATGGAGATCGAAACGACCTTGCCGCTGAAGTTCGCGCCGGTCGCGTCGGTGAAGCTGACGGTCTTTCCGATCAGCCCGTTGGCCTGCGACAGCGACTGCGACGACAGCAGCGCATCCAGCTTCGAATTGGTCTGCATGGCCTGCTCGACCGTCGAGAGCTGGGCGAACTGGCTCATGTATTGCGAGGTATCCATCGGATTGGTCGGATCCTGGTTCTTCATCTCGGCGACGAGGAGCTGAAGAAAGGTATTGTAGTCGACCGTGTTGCTCGCCGTGTTCCTCGTGGAATCGGTCGCACTGGACTTGCTGGTGCTGTCGGTCGCGCTGGTGACGTTCATGTAGCCTCTCCGCTGTCAGGCAGCCTGGAATGGGATCTCGGTGGCGGCGCCGGCCAGGCCGGCCAGGATTGCGTCCTCCACCGGGAACAGCGCCCGGATCCGTTTGAGCGCCTCGAAATAGCGGGTCGTACCGACCAGCTCGTGGATCGCGGCGAGCCCGTCGAGCATCTCTCGGCTCTCGCAAACCGCGAGCAGGGCCGCGTGATGCTCCCCGTAGAGCGCGACTGCGGCGCCGATATCCGTCGGGTTCATCAGCATGAGCTGGACGATGAAATAGAGCTGCCGCATCGCCGTAGTGGCGTCGGAAGCCTGCATGACCTGCCCTTCGAGCAGGAACATCACGTCGTTGACGAGCTCGACTGAGACCTTGCGGTCCACCCGCAGCACAGCGCCGTTGACGTAGATCCGCTCACCCGCCCGCAAGGATATTTTCATCAGAGGGCGTCTCGGATCAGGCGGTTTATTTCGATGAGCTGCATCACGTCGTTCGACTTCTCCTCGCGAAGCCGATCGGCTTCCTTGACGACCCACAGGCCGATCGAGATGATGTCGGCGCGCAGCTTTTCCGGGAGTGCGTTCTCCGGATGGGCGAGATCCTCGATGAAGATCGTCCACAGCCGCCGCACGTAGAGCAGGCTCTCGACCAGATCTTCGAAGCTGAAGCGCCCACCCTGGACCCGCTCGAGCCGGTCGATGCCGAGACTGAGCGCCTGCCGCTCGCGGCCCCGCGCCTCATAGCCGCTATCGTCGACAACCGCTTCATAGGCTTCAAACGTCATTAGAACCACTCTGCGCAGGAGACCGAATAACAAGACAAGGGTGCAGACCCAGACTCAGAGATAGTTGATGAGGCTGATCTGCTGGAGCTGCGACGTCAGCGCCAGCGCCGTCTTGATCTGGGTCTGCAACGTGTTGACCCGGACCGAGGCCTCCGTCGGGTCGACCGCTTCCAGACCGACGATCTGATTGTTCAGAATGTCCTGCTGCGCCTTGAGTTTTTCGGTGGCGCCGGTGACCCGCTGCTGGACTGTGCCCATGCTGCCGCCGAGCGTAGCGAGGTCATTGATGGCGTTACCGACGAGGCCGATGGCCTTGTCCACGACGACCTGGAACGTGTCCTGGCTCAGCTTCGCGTTCCCGAGATCCGCCATCATGGTGTAGGCCTCGGCGAGCCTGCGGAAGCCGATCTGGTTGGCGCTAACGGACGTATCTGCGATCTCGGTCGTGGAGATACGGCTTTGCATGGTCTGGTCGGTGGCCGTTGACCAATTGGTGTTCCAGGCCGGGCTCGCGAACTCGGCATCGAAGGTGGTGTCGAGGAAGGTCTGCATCTGGGCCGGGGTAATGGTGCTCACGCTGGCCGAGGATTGCGAGAAGCCGAAGGTCGCAAAGAAATCGGCGTCGACCTGGTTCTTGCTGGCCGAGCCGGCGGTGTAAGCCGTGATCGGCTGGTTCTGCGTGTTGATGCCCGAGAACAGATACGAGCCGTTATAGGAGACGTTCAGCGCGCCGATCAGGTCCTGGAGGTTGGAGGACGCAGGCGGCAGGATGATCCGCCCGCCACCGTCGGTGCTGCGGGCTGCGATCAGGTCCTTGAGGAAAGAGGTAGCGGTCGTGCCGAGCTGGGTGATCCGGTTCTGCGTCGTGTCCAGGCGCCCCGAGACGAGCCCGTTGGTATCGACGAGTTGATCGGCGAAGCTCAGGTCCGCCCGCAGGGTGACGTCGCTTCCAGTCGTGGCACCAAGCTCGAGGCCGACATCGGCGAAGCGGCCGGTGGTGGCTTCCTTCGACGCCTTGGTCAGCGCGGCCTGATTGTTCGTGATCGAGGACCTCAACGACGAAGACAGCATCAGGGTCGAGATGTAGTTGGCGCTCATCATGACTTAATTCCCCACGGCGGCCAGCAGGCTCTGCAACATTTGGTCGACGGTCGAGATGATCTTCGACGACGCCGAATAGGTCCGTTCGACCTGAAGCATCAAGGACATCTCGTCGTCCATGTTGACGCCGCTGACGTTCGACAGCGCCGCGGAGCTGCGGTCGAGCAGCGTGTTCTGGTAGGTGGCGTTGTCGTCCGCGGCCTTGCGCTGGTTTTCGATCCAGCTCGTCGACGACGCCGCGAAGTCGATCAAGCTGCCGCTCGGCTTGCCTTGCGTGGTTGCATCGAACGGCTGCGACGCATCCATGTTGCCGATGAGCTGCTGCAGCCTGGTCGAGTAGCCGGCATTGCCGGTGGTGTTGTATCTGTAGGCGACGTTGCCGCTGATCGCGCCATCACGCAGCAGGTTGGGATTGCCGCCCTGGGCCGGGTCGACCGACGCGGCAACGCTGATCGAGCCGGCCAGGCCGACCGAGACGGTCGCGCTTGCAGGCATCGCGGGTGAGCCGGGATAGGTGAAGAGGCCGGGCCGGTCGGGCAGCGCCGCGCCGGACTGGTCGACCTCCTTGAAGGATTCGACAAGGCCGCGTGCGATCTCGTCGAGCTGGCTCTGATACGTGACCGTGGCGTTGTCGCGCAACTGGGCGAGGCCGGCGAGCTTGCCGGTCTTGATCGGCATCACGGAATTGGCGCCGGTGACCGGGACACCGTCGATATAGACGGCATTGCCGGTGGTCCCTGGCGTATAGATGTTGGTCGCCGCGAAGCTGACCGAGCGCGCCGTCTTGTCGAACAGCACGACGCCGCTGTCGGTGTAGAGCGCCGCGTCGCCGTTGGCGCGCAGCGTCATCGAGACGCCGACCTCCTGCGACATCTTCGAGACGATGTTGTCGCGCTGGTCGAGATAGTCAGTGACGTCGTCACCGGAGATCGTCCCCTTCACGATCGCGGTGTTGACCTTGTCGAACTGGGTCAGGAGCTGATTGATATTGGCGACCGAAGTCGCCATGTCGGCGTCCGCGCCCTGGCGTACCGTCTGCACGGTCTTGGTGGCCTGGTTGAGCGCGGTCGCCATGTCCTTGGCGGACGTGACCGCCGCCTGCGCCAGCGTGGTGTTGTCCGGAGCGTTGGCATATTGCTGGAGCGCTTGCTTCAGCTTGTTGAGCTGGGCGGCTGGCGACTGCCCAAGTTCGGGATCGTCCACAGTCGAGGCCGATATCTTCTGAAGACCGTCCAGGATCGCATTCTGCTTGGCGGACCCAGACGTCGCGATCAGGACGTTATTATAGAGACCCGAGCTGGCGGCGCGTTGGATCGCCGCCACATAGACGCCGGCCCCGGGGAGATTGTCCAGCACGGCGATCTTGCGCGAATAGCCGGCGGCGCTGGCACCGGCTATGTTGCGCGAGATCGTCGACGACTGGATGCCCGACGCCATGAGCGACGCACGAGCGGAGTCGAGAGCGGCGGTAAGGGACATGATTTGCTCTTGCCCGGAATGAGCGCTTGAGGATTCAGCGCTTCAGGTTGACGACGACGTCGAGAAGATCGGCGCCGGTCTGGAACGATTTCGAATTCGCAGTGAAGCCGCGCTGCGCCTCGATCATCCCGGTGAGTTCGTCCGCGAGGTCGACGTTGGAGTCTTCCAGCGCGCCGGACTGGATCGTGCCGAGCCCGCCGGTGCCCGCATTCGCGGCCTGTGCATTGCCGGAATTCATGTTGGTCGAATAGACGTTGCCGGGCTCCGGCGTCAGATTGTCGGGGCTCGCGACGTCGGCGAGCATGAGGGTGTAGAGCGTCAGCTGCTGACCGTTCTTGAGGATCGCCGTCACGAAGCCCGAATCGTCGACATCGACCTTGTCGATGGCCGACGGAACGCTGCCGTTGACGGTCGCCTTGAAGCTGAAATCGGTGCCGACCTGCGTCATGTTCGACAGGTCCAGGGTCAGCGCCGCACCGCCGGGGACGGTTAAGGCGAGAGTCGTCGGGCTCGCCGCGGCCAGCGTGCCTTTGCCGGTTGCGGTCGTATCGAAGGTGAAAGTGGTGGCGGCACCGACCGACGCACCTGTCGCGGCGTTGTAAGCCTGAATCTGCCAGGTGTCAGAGCCGGCGGCCGTCGCCGTGTGGGACATGTAGACGTCGAGCGTAACGGCCTGGCCGATATTGTTGTAGGCCACGATCGAGCTCTTCGACGAATATGACGCCGGCCCGGGCGGACCGGCGATCACAGCCGCTTTCGGATCCAGATTGCCGGTCGTGAGCGTTCCCGCCGTCGACGGCACGGGCACTTGCGAAACCTGGGCAATGTTGACGATCTGCATGCCGGACAGGCTGTTCTGCGAGAAATTGGTCACCTTACCGGGCTGGCCCAGGAGGTAGTAGCCGGCCGCGTTGACCAGATTGCCCTGGGCGTCCGGCACGAACGAGCCGGCGCGCGTCAGATATTGCTGCGTGTTGTTGGCGTTCGACACCACGAAGAAGCCGTTGCCCTGCACGGCGAGGTCCGTGGTCGACGTGGTGAACTGCGTGTGTCCCGCGTCGCTGATGGCGTAGCGAACCGTCGTCTCGACGGCGCCGGAGTCGTAGTTGCCGGAGCCGCTCTTCAGGATCAGTGACGAGAATTCCGTCGAAGCCCGCTTGTAACCGGTCGTGTTGACGTTCGCGATGTTGTCCGAAACCGTCGACAGCTTGTTGGACTGCGCGCTCATTCCGGAAACGCCGGTGCGCATAACACCATACAGGCTCATGAAGTAGGCTCCTTTGTCAGGTTGTATCTACAATGCGGGTTCTTGCTTGCGCGGGGCTGATGATTGGGATCCGTGCACAACTTTCAGGTTGTAGCGGTCATGTCGTCTTCGGCTGACAGAACGAGCGCGCCTTGTCGGTCCACGCGCCGAAGCCGCTGGACACGAGATGCGCGACGATGTGACAGACGTAGCGCTTCTGCGCGGGCTGATTGTTAGGGCCTGCGTTGTAGCGCGCGACCGCCATGGTCCAGCTGCCCTCGCGCTGCTTCAGTTCTTTCAGGAAGCGTGCGGCGTATTCGACGTTCTTCGCGGGATCGAACATCGCGCGCACCGACGTGAACTTGTCGCCGTGATAATAATGGTTGATCTGCATGCAGCCGAGGTCGATCAGCTTGATGCCCTTGCTGCGCATCGCCTCGAAATTCGCGATCGCGTCGTTCATGTCCTTGGCGAACACGGTCTGGCCGTCGGCGCCGAGCGCGTAAGGGTGGAGCGCGCCGCGCCGCCCGGTCTCGGTGAGGCCGACCGCATAGAGAATGCCGAGCGGGATCCCATGCTGCTGGGACGCACGCGCCATCTCGCGCTCGCAAGGGCGCGCGTTGTCGGTCGCGGCCTCAGCGGCGCCCGCGCTACAGATAAACAGGGCCGCGACGAATCTGCGGCCCCACGTCCTGGTCATGACGCGTCTCCTGGTTGGACTGGCGCTCCTGCCGGGCCTGCTTCGCACCGCCGTCCGATTGCCCGGACGACGTGCCGGCGCCGCCGAACGTGCCTTGCGACTGCGACGATGGCTGTTGCTGGCCGGAGAGCTGCGGCTGCGGCTGGCCGGAGCCGCTCTGGAATCCGTCCAGCGAGCCGTGCTGCACGGGCGCGACGTCGGCGACATAGCCCGCCGACTGCATGAGATCGCGGATCGAGTCGCGCTGCTGATCCAGCATCAGGCTGGTGTCCTTGCGCGCGGCCGCGAGGTGAACTGAAACCTCCGAGCCGACGAGACGAAGGCGTACCGTGACGTTGCCGAGCGCCGGCGGTTCGAGATTGATCGTCAGGATCTTGAGCGGCTCAGGCGCATTGGTCTGCGACGTCGCGAGATCGGGGGCGGTGGACGCCGTCGGAGCCGGCGATTCCTTCAGCTCGGCGACGACTGCGTTGGCGACCTGCTGCGTGGCGCTGAACTGCGCCGGCGGCAGATGGGTCTCCTGCTGGACCACGGTGACCTTGGTCGCTTCGGGCAATGCGTCCCGCGCCGAGGCTTTGACGGCGCGTTCGACATTGGCCGTGACGGCCTCGAAGCCTTGCGTTGCGGGCATTGTCTTCGACGACGCATCGCTGCCTTGCTGCGCGGCTGCCGCCGCCTGCGAAGGCGCGGCCTGCGAGCGCGCGCCCGTTGAAGCGGCCGCGGGCGGCGCGGGTTCGGCAGACGTGACCTTCGCCGTGCCCTGGACCTCACGCTTCGTCGTGGCAGAGCGCTCGTCGCGCGCAGGCGCATCCTTCTTGTCGGCCGCCGGCGATTGCAGCTGCGGCTTCACGGCCGGCATGGCGGCGAGCTGCTGTTCGACGACCGCCGGAATGCTGGATCGGGCCGAAACTTCGGTCTTCGCGCTGTGGTCGACCGGAGTTTGCGTCTCCGGCGATTTTTCAGTTTTCTCGTCGGACGATTTGCGAACGGGTTCGGGCTCGTCATCCGCCTCGGTGCGTTCCCGCACCGTCTTGTCCTTGTCGGCCGGGCGCGCGAGGTGCGTGCGCAACGATCCGGCCTTCGCGCTCGTGTTGCCACCCTCGTCGTTGAGCGCTCGCTTCGCGAGATTCGAGACGGTGTGCAGCAGGTCGTTGAACGACGAATCTGCCGGCGATTTCGCTCCGGCGGACTTGCCCGAGCGCGATGCGCCGCGCATGTTGAGGCTTTCGGCGAGACCCGAAAAGACCTGTCCGGAGGTTCCACTGAGCTTCGTCATGGGCGATCCCTGGTAAGGCGTTCGAGTTCGCCGAGCTGCTTCCCCGCGCGCGCCAGCGTCTCAGTCGACGCGGCGAGATCGAGACGCGCCGGCGTGACCGGAGGCTTGTCGGCGCCGGCGGTGGATCCGCCCGCGAACGGCTTGCGCACATCGAGTGCGAGCTGCAACGTTGCATTCAGCAACGGAACATCGCGCTCGGGCAACTTCGAGCGGTCGAGTGCCTTCAACTCGGCAACACCGCCATCATACTCGTCAGTGAGCGCCCGCGAGACGCCGCGGAGGAAATGTGCGCGCTCGCGATCCTCCGAGGCATCGGCGCTGAGCGTCAGCGCACGCTCGCCTGCAAGCCGGGTCACCGCCAGCCGTCCATGCACCATCGCGGTGCGCGCGATCACGAGATAAAGCTTGAGGCGGCTAGCGCGGTCGATCTGCTCCAGCAGAGTGACGATCCGCGCAAAGCGGCGCTCGTCGAGAGCAATGCTCGATTGCGTCAGGCCGGAAGCGAAGCGCTGCCAGAAGTCCCCGGCATAGACCGAGTTGCGGTAATGGCGGATATAGGCGAGCGTCAGGAACTCGAACTTGTCGAAATCCTCGGCCTGCCCGACCAGCAGGATCTCGCGCCGCAGCGCCGCCTCCTCCACCAGCGTGCCCGGCAAGAGCAGCCGCGCATCGTCCAGGCGCTCGATCGCGAGCGATGCCTCGGCGCGCGCAAACAGCGCGCCCTGGACCAGCGCGACCTGCCCGCCCAGGCCCGTTGGCAGCGTGCGCGGCTTGACGTCCTTGAGCAGTTCGCGCGCTTCGTCCTGGCGGCCTTCGACATAGGCCAGCGCGCCATTGAACAGCCGCTCATCGACGTTCAGCTTGTCGCGCGGCAGCTTTCGGACGACCTGCGGCCCGCCGCCGCTGAGCAAATAGATGATGACGGCCTGGCCGTTCTGCGCGTTGCTCCACACGCCCGGATCGGCGGCGAGGAACTTTTCGCCGACCTGCCGGGTCAGCGCGATGTGGCTGCCATGCGCCGCGGTGTCGCCACGGGCAATGCCATCCTGCACCGCCTGCAATGTGCGCACGAGCTCATAGGGCTCGCCCGAGGTTGAGGCCGGGGACGGTGCCGGATCGGCAAACGCGCATACCGTCGTGAACGGCAGCAGCATCAGCAGTGCGACGCCCAGGAGCGGCCTGGTCAAGGGCGCTTCTCCCGGATCAGGATCTCGATCCGGCGGTTCTGCGCCGCCGCCGGGTCGCTCGGAAGCTTCGGCCGCCGATCGGCGTAACCCTCGACATGCTCGATCCGCTGCGCATCGACGCCGGATCGAACCAGCATGTAATAGGCCATCTGCGCGCGCGCCGTCGACAGCCGCCAATTGTCGTAGGTCTCCGACTTGTACGGTCGATTATCGGTGTGGCCGCGCACGATGATCACACCCTGGCGTTTCGTCAGCAGCGGCCCGATCTTGTCGATCACGCGGATCAGCTCAGGCCGCGGCTCGGCCGAGCCGACCGCGAACATCCCGAAGCTCGCATCGTCGGTCAGGCTGATCAGAAGGCCTTCCTCGACCTGGCGCACCTCGGCCACCGGGCCCGCACCGGCCTTGATGTCCGATAGCGCATCCGCGATTGCAGACTGAAGCTGCTTGACGGTCGGCTGCTGGGTCTGTGCCGCATCGCGCGATTCGGAATTCTTCGCTTGATCGCCGGGGCGTGGCTGCGCGGCGGCATTGGCTTGAGCGCCAGCCTGGGCGCCCGGTTGCGGCGCATTTGCCTGGGCACTGCCATCGCGTTGAGCCTGCGAAGGCGCAGGCCCCGGCGGCAGCAGGGGCGACAGGCTTGCAGACGACGCGTCCGCGTTCGGAGCCACGCTGCCGCCGGCATCGTCCTGCTTGGCACGTTGCGCCTGCGGCTCGCCCTGACCTGTCCCGGACACGTTGTCGCGCGCGGACGCGTTCGGCTTTGGCTCGCTGTCGACGAAGTGATCCGCATCCTTGGACGTCTGCGGCGTCAACTTCCAATAGCCGGGATCGAAGGGATCGCGGTAGGCATCGCCGCCCTTGAGGCCGTCCTCTTCGGCGGAGGTTAGCGCGCCGGCACGGCGCTGGCCCGAAGCCTGGTTCGCGCTGTTGGCGATCTCGGCAAGCGTCGCATAGGGATCGCGGAACAGAACCTTCTCTTCGAAGGAGGCAGGCTTCTCCGCCGTCGGCGAGTCTCCGCGACGTTCTTCGTTCGGCCCGGCCGGCTGACGCTTGCCGTCCTGGCCTTCGAACTGCGTCGGCTCCTTCTTGGTGAGATCCTTGAGGCCCTTCGGGGCGGGTGCGTTCTCCGCGAGCTTGATCGGGTTGAAATAGCTCGCGACCACCTGCTTCTGGTCCTGGTTGAGCGCATTGAGCAGCCACATGACCAGAAAGAACGCCATCATCGCCGTCATGAAGTCCGCATACGCGATCTTCCAGACACCACCGTGATGCGCCTCCTCGGCGAAGGCGCTGCGCCTGCGGATGATCACCAGCTCGTGCTTGACTTCTTCCATGGCGGACTACCGGCGCGCCTCATTCAGACGTTCGCGCCACGCCGCAATCTGCGTCTCGATCACGGTCTGGTCGGCGACAACGCGGACCTCGAAAGTCTCGGCGGCTTCGTATTCAATCCCGGTTCGCCGGGCCGTCTGGAGCTGCGAGCGCACCAGATCGAGCAATTCGCCCGGGCCGGTGATCTTGAACACCGGCACCGGCGAATTGCCGGTCAGCGCCGCGATCTGCTCGACCAGCGATCCGATCGCCTTGTCACGGACGGCGTCGGCGAGGAAAGGCAGCAATATCCGCGCGACCGAGCTTGCGATGTTGGTTTCGATCTCGCGGCAGGCCGTCTCGAAGCCGCTCACGATCGTGGCCGCCTGCTGGTCGGACCATTTGGCCCGCTCCTCGCCGAGCCGGATCGCGCTACGGACGCGCTCCTCGGCAACCCTGGCATCGCCTTCCGCGACACCGGCGGCATGGCCGCGACGATAGGCATCCTCGAGAAGATTGACCGGCGGGGCTTCCGCCTCGGGCGCCGGAAGCGGCGATTGAAGCTGCGGCTGCGATTGGGCCTGACGCGGCGGCTGAGGCTGCGACTCGCGCCGCACTTCCATCGGCCTTGTCAGCACATCCTGGATCTTGGGGGGCGGAGGCGGCGGTGGAGACTTGGCCCGCCCATTCGCGTCGAACTGCGTCAGGAGTTTTCCGATAGCCGCGTTCATGCTGCCTCCTCGCGCCGCATCCAGTCTTTAAGGATTGCTGCCGCCTGCATCTGATCGAGCCGGACGATCTGCTCCAGCCGCTTCTGCGGCGTCCGCTGCATCTTGCCTTCGAGATCCTCGACGAGGTTGAGCTCGGGGTCCTGACTGTCGGCCAATGCAAGGGCTGTTGCAGCTTCGAGCTCGGCGGCCTCGGCCGCCTCGGTCTGCTCCTGCGCTGCGCGATGCGTCAGAATGCCGTTGACCGCAGGGCGAAGGCCGAACCAGACCAGCATCGAGGCAACGGCCAGGATGGTGACCGCATTGATGACGCTGCCGAGCTGCTTGTTGATCATCTCGACGAAGCTGATCGGCGGCACCGGCGCCAGTTCGCGCGAGCCTTCGATGAAGTCGACGGCCGTGACCTGGATCTGGTCGCCGCGCTGCTTGTCCAGCCCGCCTGCCGTCGCCGCGAGCTGGCTGATCTCGGCGAGCTTGCTGTCGACGATGGCCTGGTTGCTCTTGTCGCCGAGATCGGCGACGAGCCGCGCGCGGTTGACCAGCACGGCGATGAAGAGTTTCTTGACCAAATAGCCGTCGCTCACCGTCGTCGTTGTCTTGGACGACACCTCGAAATTGGTGACGTCCTCGCGGCGGGTCTTGTCCTCGCTGGAATTCTTTGTGCCGCCGGCATTCACCTGCTGGTCCGGCAGGTTCTGCTGCACCGTGGTCGGCGTCGAACGGTCCGCATTCTGCGACGATTCCTTCTCGCGCACGTTCCGGACCGAACGCTCGGCGCGGCTCTCCGGGTCGTAGACCGTCTCGTTGGTCTGCCGCTTGTCGGTGGAGAGCTGCGGCGCGACGCTCACCTCGAAATTGTCCAGGCCGAGATATGGCGTCAACGCCTTCCGGATGTTCTCCTGCACCATTCCGCCGACCGTCTTCTGGAGGCTCGCCATCTTGGTCGGGGCCGCACTGGCCTCGTCCTCTTCGGCGAGCAGCATCGAACCATCGGCATCCAGCACCGTCACCTTGTCCCGGCTCATGCCGGGAATGGCCGCCGCGACGAGGTGGCGGATCGACTGCGCCGTGCGCGCCTCGATCGCGCCGTCGGTGCGCAGCACGACCGACGCTGAAGGCGGCTGCTGCGTCGCCCGGAACGAGCCGCGCACCGGCATCACGATATGCACCCGCGCCGCCTTGACGCCCTTCATCAACTGCACGGTGCGCGCGATCTCGCCTTCCAGCGCCCGCAGCTTGGTGACTTCCTGCATGAACGAGGTCAGGCCGAGCGAGCCGATCTTGTCGAACAGCTCGTAGCCGGAATTGGCGCTGGTCGGCAGCCCCTTCTCGGCAAGCAGCATCCGCGCCTGCATGGTCTGGCTCGGGCGCACCGAGACGGCGTCGCCGGCCGTATTGACGTCGAATGTGATATTCTGCTCGCGCAGCGCGGCGCCGATGCGCGTCACGTCTTCGCGATTGAGGCCAGTATAGAGCGTTTCGAACTCAGGCCGGCTCAGATAATAGGCGCCGCCGACGACGGTGACGAGAACGGCAAAGCCGATCAGTCCCAAGGCCATCAGGCGTCGCGGCCCAAGCTCCAGCAGATTGTTGAGCAGTTGCTGTACCTGCGCACGACTGAGCAGCATGTGACCTCGTACCAATGCGAACGTATGGGACACTCCGCTGCCAACCTTGTCTGAAGGTTGCGCCAGGAGGCGAATGTGTCGGTTCGCGGGCGAGGCGTTGCAATTTTACAAGAATCTTGGACGACGCGGTCAGGTCAGGAGCAACAAGCGGACGCACGGCAGCGCGATCGGCTGCGGCGTGTTGCATGACGTCTGGCGTCGGGAGATCTTCCATTACGGGCACATCTTGTGCCGCCACACCCGCCGGTCATGGCGGGGACCGTGCTCCCGGGGGAGCACGGCTGTTTCCAAAGCCGGAGCTTACTTGAACAGCGACAGGATGCTCTGGCTGTTCTGGTTGGCGATCGAGAGTGCCTGAACGCCGAGCTGCTGCTGGGTCTGCAGGGCCTGAAGGCGGGTCGATTCCGCATTCATGTCGGCGTCGACGAGCTGACCGACACCGCGATCCACCGAGTCCATCAGGGTCTTGACGAAGTCTGTGTTGGTCGCGATGCGGTTCTTGACGGCACCGAGATTGGCGGCGGCCGAGGCCACCGTGTTGATCGCGGTCGTGACCTGCGTGATGTAGCTGTCGAGCAGGACCTGGTCGGGCGCCGAGTCGGTCAGTGCGCTGATGCTCAGGGTGCTGACCGAGGCCGCGGCGGGAGCGGGCGTCGGACCGCCGGCGGGCGGAGCGACGGTCGTGTCGAGAATGCCGGTCGGAGATGCGCCGCCGGTGGTGTAGAGCGCGAAGCTCGCGGTCGTCACCGTGATGGAGCCGATGGTGGGCGTGCCGCCAACGCGAGAGTACGACGACACCAGGTTGAAGGACGCCGGCGTGGCCGCGGGACCGGTCGAGGTGTTGATGCTCAGCCAGTTAATTCCGTTGAAGGTCGCGGAGTCGGCCTTGAGCCTCATATCCTGCTGAATCTGGGTGATGTCAGCCTGGATCTTGGTGCGGTCGATACCGGCGGTCTTGGCTTCGACCAGCAGCGCCTGGAGCTTGGTCAGGCCGGAATTCTTGTCACCGATCACCGAGGTCAGAGCGGTGTATTCGGTGTCGACGGTCGCGGCCGACAGACCGAGCGAGTCGGAGACGGCGGAGAGCGCGGCGTTGTCGGAGCGCATCGAGGTCGCGATCGACCAGTAGGCGGCGTTGTCGGACGCGGTCGAGACGCGCTGACCGGTCGAGATCCGATTCTGCGTGGTCGCGAGCTGCGAGCTGACATTGCGGAGGGTCTGCAGCGCGGTCATTGCAGACGAGTTGGTGAGCAGACTTGAACTCATTTTTGACGTCCCCTTGAAACGGATTGAAATTTTTTGGGACATACCGGGCTTGCACCGGTACGACAGGGCGGCATCATGCCTTTGGGCGGCGAAATAGCGGCCCAACCCGTCGTAACGGCGGCGATAGCACGCGAAGTTTGTGCGAGGCTTGTGGCTCCGCGGTGGGCCGGAACACGACGAGCCAGGTCAAGGCGTCAAGTCGAATGTCCGGGCCGGGATCATGGCGCGCGACGAGCTTCCGCCAAAATGGAAAGGCCGCGCTTCGCGAGAAGCGCGGCCCCCCTTGATAGTTTTGAGGCTTAGCCGCGGAACAGCGACAGGATGCTCTGGCTGTTCTGGTTGGCGATCGAGAGCGCCTGAACGCCGAGCTGCTGCTGGGTCTGCAGGGCCTGAAGGCGGGTCGATTCCGCATTCATGTCGGCGTCGACGAGCTGGCCGACACCGCGATCCACCGAGTCCATCAGGGTCTTGACGAATTCGGTGTTGGTCGCGATGCGGTTCTTGACGGCACCGAGATTGGCGGCGGCCGAGGCCACCGTGTTGATCGCGGTCGTGACCTGCGCGATGTAACTGTCGAGCAGGACCTGGTCGGGCGCCGCGTCGGTCAGTGCACTGATGTTCAGGGTGCTGACCGAGGCTGCGGCCGGGGCGGGCGTCGGGCCACCGGCGGGCGGGGCGACAGTCGTGTCGAGAATGCCGGTCGGAGATGCGCCACCGGTGGTGTAGAGCGCGAAGTTCGCGGTCGTCACCGTGATGGAGCCGATGGTGGGCGTGCCACCGACGCGGGAGTACGACGACACCAGGTTGAAGGACAACGGCGTGGCCGCGGGCCCGGTCGAGGTGTTGATGCTCAGCCAGTTAATTCCGTTGAAGGTCGCGGAGTCGGCCTTGAGCTTCATATCCTGCTGAATCTGGGTGACGTCAGCCTGGATCTTGGTGCGGTCGATACCGGCGGTCTTGGCCTGGACCAGCAGCGCCTGGAGCTTGGTCAGGCCGGAGTCCTTGTCGCCGATCACCGATGTCAGAGCGGTGTATTCGGTGTCGACGGTCGCGGCCGACAGACCGAGCGAGTCGGAGACGGCGGAGAGCGCGGCGTTGTCGGAGCGCATCGACGTCGCGATCGACCAGTAGGCGGCGTTGTCGGACGCGGTCGAGACGC
Organism: Bradyrhizobium sp. Pa8; assembly: GCF_052588265.1. Lineage (NCBI taxonomy): Bacteria > Pseudomonadati > Pseudomonadota > Alphaproteobacteria > Hyphomicrobiales > Nitrobacteraceae > Bradyrhizobium > Bradyrhizobium sp. Pa8. Next base: position 7,743,979 of record NZ_CP176767.1, read on the forward strand.
GCTGACCGGTCGAGATCCGGTTCTGCGTGGTCGCGAGCTGCGAGCTGACATTGCGGAGGGTCTGCAGCGCGGTCATTGCAGACGAGTTGGTGAGCAGACTTGAACCCATTTTTGATGTCCCTTTGAAGATTGAACTGATTTTGGGGACATACCGGGCTTGCACCGGTACGACAGGGCGGCGTCATGCCTTTGGGCGGCGAAAAAGCAGGCCCAACCTGTCGTAGCGGCGACGATAGCCCGTGAAGCTTGTGCGAGGCTTGTGGCTCTGTGTCCCAGCCGCAACAGGGCAGCCGAAATGACCGCATGCGCGCGGTGGCACGCCAAACGAAAGGGCCGCGCTTCGCGAGAAGCGCGGCCCTCCCCGGATGGTTCGAAGCTTAGCGGAACAGCGACAGGATGCTCTGGCTGCTGTTGTTGGCGATCGAAAGCGCCTGAACGCCGAGCTGCTGCTGGACCTGGAGGGCCGCCAGGCGGGTGGACTCCTGGTTCATGTCGGCGTCGACAAGCTGGCCGACACCGCGATCCACCGAGTCCATCAGCGACTTCACGAAGTCCGTGTTGGTCGCGATGCGGTTCTTGACGGCACCGAGATTGGCGGCGGCCGAGGCCACCGTGTTGATCGCGGTCGTGACCTGCGCGATGTAGCTGTCGAGCAGGACCTGGTCGGGCGCCGCGTCGGTCAGTGCACCGATGTTCAGGGTGCTGACCGAGGCTGCGGCCGGGGCGGGCGTCGGGCCACCGGCGGGCGGGGTGACAGTCGTGTCGAGAATGCCGGTCGGAGATGCGCCACCGGTGGTGTAGAGCGCGAAGTTCGCGGTCGTCACCGTGATGGAGCCGATGGTGGGCGTGCCACCGACGCGGGAGTACGACGACACCAGGTTGAAGGACGTCGGCGTGGCCGCGGGACCGGTCGAGGTATTGATGCTCAGCCAGTTAATGCCGTTGAAGGTCGCCGCATCGGCGGTGGACTTCATCTGCTGCTGAATCTGGGTGACGTCGGCCTGGATCTTGGTGCGGTCGACACCGGCGGTCTTGGCCTGGACCAGCAGCGACTGAAGCTTGGTCAGGCCGGAGTCCTTGTCGCCGAGAACCGTGGTCAGAGCGGTGTACTGCGTGTCGACGGTCGCAGCCGACAGACCGAGCGAGTCGGACACGGCGGAGAGCGCGGCGTTGTCGGCGCGCATCGACGTCGCGATCGACCAGTAGGCGGCGTTGTCGGACGCGGTCGCCACGCGCTGGCCGGTCGAGATCCGGGTCTGCGTGGTGGAGAGTTGCGAACCGACAGACCGCAGGGTCTGGAGCGCGGTCATGGCGGTCGAGTTCGTAAGCAGGCTTGACATTGCGAATGTCCCTTTATGTACGCGTTACATTTTTCACGAGGGGACATACCGGGCTTTCACCGGTACGGAGGGGCGGCATCATGCCTTTGGACTGATGTGGGTGGGGTCCAACCCGCCGTGCCGCATTGCTAGCACGCCGAATCTTGCGCCGAGATTAAGATCGGCTTGAATTTCTCTGTAATATCATATAGTTAACATTACTCTCTGCTAACCATAGACCGGCACTTTTCGCTAACCATAACCGGCCGGCGATCGCGGTCGCTACGAGAACGACCGCACCAGTCCGGAGGCGAGCAGGTTCCAGCCGTCGATCAACACGAAGAACAGCATCTTGAACGGCAGCGCGAGGATCGTCGGCGGCATCATCATCATGCCCATCGACATGGTCAGCGTCGCCACGATCATGTCGATGACGAGGAACGGCAGGATGATGAGGAATCCGATCTCGAACGAGCGCCTGAGCTCGGAGATCATGAAGGCCGGAATGATGACGCGCATGTCGATGCGCTTGTCGTCGAACTTCTTGCGGAAGCTCTCCGCGGCGAGCGCCTCGAAGGTCTGGAGATCCTTGTCGCGGACATGGGCCAGCATGAACTCGCGGAACGGATCGGTGATCTTCAGATAGGCCTCTTCCTCCGAGATCTCGTTCTTCATCAGCGGCTGGACGCCGGTTTCCCAGGCGCGGTCGAAGGTCGGCGCCATCACGTAGAAGGTCATGAACAGCGCGAGGCTGATCAGCACCAGATTGGCCGGCGTGGTCTGAAGGCCGAGACCGGAGCGCAGGAACGACAGCGCCACCGCAAATCGCGTGAAGCTCGTCACCATGATCAGCAGTCCCGGCGCCACCGACAGCACCGTGATCACCGCCATCAGTTGGATGATGCGGCCGCTGGTCGAGCCGTTGCCCGGCGGCAGCAGCGAGTTGAGGTCCGGAATCTGGGCCAGCGCCACCTCGGGCAGCACGACCAGAACCAACGCGAGCAGCAGGACTCTCACTCTCACTGAATCACCAAGGTCTCAATGATCAATTCGCGGATCTTGCCCGACGAGCGGATGTTGGCGCGCTCGGTCAGGTCGTCGCGCAGATGCTGAAGCCCGCGCGATCCCTCGAACTGGCCAACCGATGCCGACCGCAGATAGGTCACGATGTCCTCGCTGATATGGGCGGCCAAGATGCCGGCATCCTCGTCGCTCATGCTATCGGTCACCATGGAGGCTTCGACACGGGCCCAGTTGTTGGCCGGCGCGGCGAGATTGGTCACGATCGGGGACAGCTTTCTCAACCGCGCGCTGCCGGCGTAGCTGGTGGCAATGGGCGGCGGCGTGGCGCTCTTCTTGGCGTCGGCGACGCGCTCCGCGGCCGCGAACAGATGCAGGCCGGCAACCGCGCCCGCACCGATCGCGATCAGGGTCAGCACCACAATGGCCGCAATCAGGCGCATCACGTCCCCTGCCCTCGCGGCGCGGCGCGGTCGGCGCGATTCTCAGAATGGTGCCACGGCGTCATAGATCCGATGTCCCCATCCAGGCTGCTGCACGTCAGACAGATTTCCGCGACCGCCATAGGATACGCGTGCCTCGGCGATCTTCTCGTAGGAGATCGTGTTGGTGCGCGAGATATCGCGCGGTCGCACGATGCCGCCGACGTTGAGCACGCGCATCTCGGTATTGACCTTGAACTCCTGCGAGCCGCTGATCATCATATTGCCGTTCGGCAACACGTCGGTGACGATGGCGGCGATCGACAGCTTGATGTCCTCGGTGCGGTCGATCTGGCCGTTGCCCTTGATCTGGGTGTTGGTGCTGAGGTTGGCGCTGGTCTGGCCCTTGTCCTGCCATCCGGCGACGTCCATCAGCCAGTCCAGCCCGAACTTGATCTGCGAATCGCGCGAGCGGTCGGTCTTGTTGTCGAGCTTGGCCTTGTCCTGCATGGAGATGATCACCGTCACCACGTCGCCGGTGCGCCGGGCGCGGGGGTCACGGTAGAGATCGGTGCCGTCGTCCCAGGTCGAGCGATAGCTGACGGGCGAGCGCAGGCGGGGCGTCACCGGAATCGGATCGGCCTGCGTCCGCAGGCCGCTCCCGACCGGCGTCAAGCGCGGACCGGTCAGGACCTCGGCCGGATCATTGACGCATCCGGCAAGCGATAACAGCGACAGGATGAGGATCAGATTCTTCATCTATTTGGTCTTTCCGTCATCCACGCGACGCATTCCGCCGAGTAGATCAGCAAGGTGCGCCGCGCGTGCCGTCTCCATCTCGTTGAAGATCGCGCTCGAGCTCCTCGGACTGAGTTTTGCAAGCACGGCGGCAGCGGTCTCGTCCGCCATCCCGGCGATCTGGGTCGCCGCGGCATCCGGCTTCATGCGCGAATAGATCTCGACGACGCTCGCTTCGGCCTTCTTCAGGAAGTCGTCACGCAGCGCCATCCACTTCTCGTATTCGGCGCGCTTGGCCTCGACCTCGGCGATCCGCTCCCGGAGCTGGGTCTCGGCCTTCTCCAACTCCCTGAGCTGCCAGGCCAGCCGCGCATCGACGGCGGGGTCGGCGACATTGCTGCAGAACAGGGCGACCTCATTGTCCGCAGGTACCGCAGCCTGTGCCGGTGCGGGCTTCGGCGGCGCCGTGACGCTGCCCGGCTTGGCCGGGCGCACGGGCGCGACTGCGGGCGCCGGCGCAGGCTTCTCGGGGGCCGGCACGGCCCCCGTGATCGCAGGTCCGGAATCTTCGGCGGCCCACGCCGTCGCCCGGAACGACGCATTGTCGCCCGGTATCGACGAGGCCGCCGGATACGGCTTCTGCGGTCCGGCCGCGCGTGCACGCGCGAACGACAACAGGTTGAGCGGCTTCGATTGCTTGGCCTCATCCAGTGCCAGAACGGGCGAAGCGCATCCGAACGCGCAGGCCGCGACCAGGAGGAGGAGTTTGGCTTTGTGATCCAGCTTCAGCATCGGGCCGCGTGCGATTCTCGGTCGAGACCTGAGCATTGAGCGACCAAGCTTGCACGACGCTTGTGCATCATTGCACGATGACATCGGCCTGGAGTGCGCCGGCCGTTTTGATCGCCTGGAGGATCGCGATGATGCCCGACGGCTTCAGGCCGATCTGGTTCAGCCCGCGCACCAGGCGCTGGAGGTCGACGCCGCTCAGGATCGCCACCTGCGATCCGGCCTCGTTGGCCTCGACCACGGTCTGGGGAACGACCACCGTCTGCCCCCGCGAGAACGGCGCCGGCTGCGACACCACGGGAAGCTCGGTGACACGAACTGTCAGGTTGCCGTGCGTCACGGCGACGGTCGATATGCGCACGTCGCGCCCGATCACCACCGTGCCGGTCCGTTCGTTGATCACCACTCGCGCCGGCGTGTCCGGCTCGACAGTCAGCTCGCCGATTTCGGCGAGAAAGCGGACGGGGCCGATATGGCGCGGCTTCGACAGCACGATGGTGCGGTAGTCGCGCTCGAAGGCGATCTGCGCGCGGTAGCGGCCACCGGCGTAACCGTTGATGGCGTCGAGGATGCGCGTCGCGGTGACGAAATCGGGGTTCTTGAGCTCCAGCACCAGGAACTCCATCTCGTGGAGACTTCCCTGCACCTCGCGCTCGACCAGCGCACCGTTCGGGATGCGGCCCGCCGTCGGCGTGCCCTGGCTGACGTTCTGCGCCTGCCCTCCCACACTGTAACCGGCGACCGTGATCGCGCCTTGTGCCACCGCATAGACGGCGCCGTCCGCCGCCCGCAGCGACGTCATCACCAGCGTGCCGCCGAGCAGCGAGGTCGCATCGCCGAGCGACGATACGGTCACGTCCATGCGCTCACCCGCCCCGATCGAGGGCGCCAAATCCGCGGTCACCATGACGGCTGCGACGTTGCGTGTGCGCAGCGTCGTCGGACGCGGGGGATTGTTGGTGCTCGTGGTCTCGTTCCTGACGTTGATGCCCATGTTCTCGAGCATCGATTGCAGGGACTGCTCCGTGAACGGAGCGTTGCGGAGCGTGTCGCCGGTGCCGTTCAAGCCGATGACGAGGCCGTAACCGACGATCTGGTTTTCGCGCAATCCCTTGATGTCCGCGATGTCCTTGATGCGGACGGCCGCCTGGGCGCTGGCGGCGGAAACGAGAAGGACGAGCGCAAGCAGGAATCTGGTCATGATCCATCCACGACCTTGACGGTGCCGTCCGGCTGGACGACGCCCCTGATGATAACGCCGGTGTCGGTGTTTCGCACCGGGATGAGCGCGCCGGTCGCGCCCGACTGCATCGCCGCGCCGTAAGTGACGATCGACAGGCCACTGTCTTCCACCACGACCTTGACCATGGCGCCGCGGGCAATCGTCCAGGGATCCTCCACCGAATTGGTCGGAATCGGCTGACCGGGCAGCAGCGTGCGCCGCGCCATGCGTCCGACCAGGATCTGGCGTCCTTCGATGAACATGGCAACGCCGAGCACGTTCGGCGCGAAGGCGCGTTCCGTGATCATGTCGTCCCGGATCAACTCGCCGGCTCGGATCGAGACGGCCGGCACGGGAAGCCGCTTCTCCTCGGCCGCAGCGAGGCGCGCCGAGACGAGAACCAGCAGCACGGCGGCCAACCCGCGCACCATCAAGCCCACCCTGTTCGACATCGAGAACACCGGAACTAGCGCATGCCCTTCGAGACCGTCTGGGCCATTTCATCCGAGGCCTGGATGACCTTGGCGTTCATTTCGTAGGCGCGCTGCGCCGAGATCAACTCGGTGATTTCCTTGACCGGATCGACGTTCGAGGCTTCGAGATATTGCTGATTGATCTTGCCGTATCCGGAATCGCCCGGCAGCCCGACGACCGGCGTGCCGGACGCCGTGGTCTCGCGATAGAGGTTGCTGCCAAGCGGCTCGAGGCCCGCTTCGTTGGCGAAATTGGCGAGGTTGAGCTGGCCGATCTGCCGCGGATTCACTTCCGTGTCCAGCTTGGCAAACACCTGTCCGGTCTGGTTGACGACAACCTGAACCGTTCCTTGCGGTATCGTGATTGCGGGATCCAGCAGATAGCCGTCAGTGGTGACGAGCTGGCCGTTGGCGTTGGGGCTGAACGAGCCGGCGCGAGTGTATTGCACCTCGTTGTTCGGGCCGAGCACCTGAAACCAGCCGCGGCCGTTGATCGCGAGGTCGTAGGGGTTGCCGGTCTGCGTGAGCGCGCCCTGGATGTGCAGCTTGCGGATGGCCGTCGACTTGACGCCGAGGCCGAGATTGGAGCCTTCCGGGATCGGCGAGGAGCCGTTGACGTTCGCGACGCCCTGCATGCGGTCCATCTGGTAGAACAGATCGGTGAATTCCGCGCGCGCACGCTTGTACGACGTCGAGTTGATGTTGGCGATGTTGTTCGCGATGACTTCGATGTTGGTCTGCTGGGCGTTCATGCCCGTGGCCGCAATGGCGAGCGATTTCACAGCTTCATTCCCTCAGATCAAATCGACATCCGGACGACTTCTTGGTAGGCCTGCACGACCTTGTCGCGAACCGCGACCGCCGTCTGCAGGGCCTGCTCGGCCGACATCAGCGCCTCCACGACCTTCCGGGTCGATTCCTTGCCCTGCATCGCCGAGATCGACGCCGCTTCGCCCGCCTTCAGCGTCCCGATCGCGTCCGTCGTCACCTGCTTCATCACCGATTCGAATCCGACATCGTCGGTGGACTGAATGGCGGTCGGCGCCGCCGGCGCGATAGCCTGCGTCTCGGTCGCGCGGCTCGCCGCCTGCCCGGCGGAAATCGCGGTGGATGAAATCGCCTCAAGCATTGTCAGCTCCTCAGCAGGTCGATGGTCATGCCCAGCATCGACCGCACCTGTTTCACGACCTGGAGATTGGCTTCATAGGACCGGTTGACTTCCCGCATGTCGGCCATCTCGATCATCATGTTGACGTTCGGCAGCTTGACGTAGCCGGCCTTGTCGGCGGCGGGATGTCCCGGGTCGTACTCCACGCGGTACGGCGTGGTGTCGACCCCGATCTCCTTGACTTTCGCAAGCTGCGCGCCCGAAGCGCGGTCCATGGCGGCATCGAAGGTGATAGTCTTGCGCTGATAGGGATCGGCGCCGGCCGTGCGCCCGGTCGAGGTCGCGTTGGCAAGGTTTTCCGAAACGATGCGCATGCGCGTCGACTGCGATTCGAGCCCGGAGCTCGCGACCGTCAATGACGCTTGCAGTGAGTCCAGCATGTCAATTCACCTCAGCTCTTCGCGCTCGACAACAGCATGCGGTGGAACGACCGCACGACCGCCGAGTTCATCGAGTAGTCGCGACTGACGTCGCTGCCCTTGATCATTTCCTGCTCGAGGCTGACGGAGTTGCCGGAGTGAACCACTTCCCAGCTGTCCTTCTTCGCGGTCTTCCGCGTATCGGTCTCGGCCGCGGACAATTGCATGTGCGAGGGCGACGTCGTCGCGAGCCTGACCGGCGTGGCGTCGAGCACCTTGTTGAAGGGCTCGACGTCGCGCGCCTTGAAGCCCGGCGTATTGGCGTTGGCGACGTTGGTCGCGATGGTCGACTGGCGGAGCTCGAGGTACCGCGCCTGCGACGATGCGAGTTCGAAGAGATAAAGCGGTCCCACGACGGCCCCATGCTGATTTCTTAAGATTAAATTTAGGGCCGCAAGCTTTCGTCAGGCTGATGCAGCCGACGCTATGCTCGGAAATCTACTGAACCTTCTCGGTCCGCGGCGCCTGCTTGGACTGCAGGAAGTAGATGATCTCGGCGACCGGCCGGAAGAATTCGGCCGGAATCACCTGGTCGACCTGAACCGCCTCATAGAGCGCGCGCGCCAGCGCCTTGTTCTCGATCACCGGGATCCGGTTCTGCTCGGCGACTTCGCGGATCTTCAGCGCGATCACGTCCATGCCCTTGGCGACGACCATGGGCGCTGCGTTTTCCTCGCGCTTGTAGCGCAGCGCGATCGCGAAGTGCGTCGGGTTGGCGATCACCAGCGTCGCGCGCGAGGCGGATGCGATCATGCGTTGGCGTGAACGGTCGCGCGCCAGCGAGCGCAGGCGCGCCTTGATTAGGGGATCGCCCTCCGCCTGCTTGTGCTCGTCCTTGATCTCCTGCTTGGTCATGCGCAGCTCGCGCCGCCAGTGGAAGCGCGCCCAGGCGAGATCGATCGCGACCAGGACGATGGTGGCGATGCAGATCGCCGAGACGATCCGCATCGCGATGTTGAGAATCATCTCCGGCAGTGCGACCGGATCCGTGTACATCGCCTCGAACGCCCTGGCTTCGGACGAGCGCAGCACGAACACGACGACGACCGTCACCGAGACGAGCTTGAACAGGGACTTGGCGAATTCGACGAGGCCCTGCGTTCCAAACAGCCGGCTCCAGCCGCTGATCGGGGAGATTCGCGACAGCTGCGGCTTGATGCGCTCCAGCACCAGGCGCGGCGCATTCTGGAGCAATGATGCGGCGAGGCCGAACACCGCCAGGGTGACGACCAGCGGCACCAGGAATCGCAGCGCCTCGAGCCCCACCACCGTGAGCAGGTTGCGCGCGTCCGCGCCATTGCTGAGAGGGAAGCCTTCGGGATCGTCGAGCAGGCTCTTCAGCGTCGGCGTCAATTGCTGTACGCCCTGGCCGATCAGGAACGCCTGGATCACCATCAGCGCGGCCATCGAGGCGAAGATAGACGCCTCCCGAGAGACCGGGATTTTGCCCTGTTCGAGCGAATCGCGGACTTTCTTCTCGGTCGGCTCTTCTGTCTTGCTCTCCTGATCGGATGTTTCTGCCATGCCCGTTCAGCGGTCAGCGGAAGACCAGCTCATCCTCCTGCTCGGGGTTGAGCTCGATTTCGCCCTTTTCCGCCAGGTCGAGTGCGAGGTCGGTGATGACGCGGCGCGCCTCCAGCACGTCGCGCTGGTTCGACGGCTCGCCGATGGCGAGTTCGTGTTCGACGACGCGGCGGACGCGCGAGGCAACCGAGGACAGGATAAGCTCGCGGAAATGCTTGTCCGTGCCCTTCAGCGCGATAACGATGCGATCGGTCGGCACCTGGTCGAAGATCATGGTGCGCGCCTTCGGGGTCAAATTGACCACGTCGTCGAAGGTGAACAGCAGTTCCTTCAGAACTTCGGCCGACTTCGGACGCTTCTCCGACAAGCTCTTCAGCATGTCCTCGATATGGCCGCGCTCCATCTTGTTGATGATGTCCGCGACGCGCGCGTAGGTGTCGGCGCCGAGGTTGCGGGCGAAATTGAGCGTCAGGTCCTCGTGCAAGGTCTTCTCGAGGACTTTCATGGCGTCGTCGACGATCGGCTTGAGGCTGAGGACGCGCCGCATCAGCTCATTGCGCAGGCTCGACGGCAGCTGGCTCATCACCTTGGCGGCGCAGGACGGCTTGACCTTGGACAAGATCAGCGCCGCGGTTTGCGGATGCTCCTTGGAGAGGTACGTCGCCAGCGAGTTTTCCGACACCGACGAGACGCGGTCCCACACCGACCGGCTCGAATTGCCGAGCAGGTCCGACATGATTGCCGAGACCTGGTCGGCCGGCAGCACGTCGCCGAGCACGGCTTCGAGTCCGCCGATGGTGCCGAGAATGTTGGCGCCCATCGAGAATTGCTGGGCGAATTCCTCGACGATCGACTCGAGCTCCTGCGCGGTGATCGGCCGCAGCTCGGCCGCGGCCTTGGTGACGATGCGGATATCCTGCGGCTCGAACTGCGAGAGCACGCTCGCGGCCGCCTGCCGGCCCATGGCCAGCAGGAGTGCCGCGACCTTTTCCGTTCCGCCCAGCGTGGCAACGCCTCGCTGCTTGATAGGAGCGACGCCGACCTGTGCCGCCATGATCAGGTATCACCCTGCCCCAGCGGTCCGACGATCTCCGTGAGCGAGACGCCGAAGCGGGAATTGTCCTCTTCGACGACGACCACTTCGCCGCGGGCAACGACGCGGCCGTTGACCACGACGTCGACGGGCTCGCCGACGCGGTGATCGAGCGGAACCACCGCGCCGCGGCCGAGCTTCATCAGGTTCGCGACCGGAATGGTCGCTGATCCCAGTACCACCTGCATCGTGACGGGAATGCGCAGGATGGCATCGACATTGGCGAATTTGCCGGTTTCCTCCGCCGTGCGCGCGGCGATCTCCGCCAGCCGCTCCAGCGGAGACGCATCGGTCTCTCCCGATGCCGATGCAGACTCATATTCGAAAGATTGCGCCATTTGGTATCGCCTCTTGGTATTTCCGCTCCCGGAGCGCCGCGACGGTCCGATCGCACGTGTTCTGCAGGTCCCGAATTCAATGCTTGTTCGCCTCGCCGCTCACGGTTGCGGCCGGTTGGAGCCCGCTCCGCGCGTCGAGTGCCGCGATCGCCTCGTGGGCCTGATCAATCTTCGTGCTCAGCAGATTGGCGAGCCGGCCGAGATTTGCGGTGGAATCATGCGCGGCGGTGATGACGGTGTCGAAGGCGCCCGCCGTCTCGTGGACGATGGTCGAGAACTCGCCCTGGTAGCTGCGCAGCCGCGCCAGTTCGCGATGCATCCGGGTCACCCTCATGCTGGTGAAGGCCAGCGCGATCAGCAGCACGGCATCAACGAGATAGGATATCATCGACGAACTCCCGCTTCTGATCGACGGGATCCGCCACCTGCATGGCGTAATAGCCATCGAGCTGGCCGATCTGACACCAGAACAGCACCTGGTTGTTGCTCTCGAGCCGGGCCAACGTGCGCGGCGTGGCTTCGAGCTCGAGCACCTGCCCCACCTTGAATTGCACGACGTCCTCGAGGGAAATCATCTTCTCGTCGAGCACCGCGCTCAGCGTCACTTCGGTACGGTGAACCTCACTCTCCATCTGCTCGCGCCAGCGCGGATCAGCCGCGCGGCCGTCGCTGACGACGACGTGGGCGAGCTTCTGCCTCAGCGGATTGAGCGCGGAGTGCGGAATGATCAGGAACATCTGGCCGCCGCGATAGAGCGCCTGCACCATCATGTTCGCGCAGATCGACATATTGCTGGCGCGCCCGATCGCGAGCGACGCCATCGCCGTCTCGACTCGCTCGACACGGAAGGTGACATTGGAGGTGCCGGCGAAGGCGCCCTGCAGCGCCTTGGCGAACCGCTCAAACAGTGCCTGGACCAGCCGGATCTCGATGTTCGAGAAGGTGCGCTCGACGTCGAGCGGCGGTTCGGCGCCGTCGGAGCCGAACATCGCCTCGACCATCGTGAACACGAAGTCGCGATCCAGCATAATGATGACGCGCGAGTCCCACTGCTCGGCATAGAGCACGGCGGCAACCGCGTTGCCCTCGTAGTCCTTGATGATGTCGCCGAGCGGGTCGTTGGTGATGCCGTTGACGGAGAAGTAGCACGGCGTTCCCGCCATCGGCTGCAGGCTGTCGGTGCACGATGCCGCCATGCGATCGAAGATCACATTGAGCATCGGCATGCGTTCGATCGATATGCCGGCGGCGTCCAGCAGATAGTTCGGCAGCTGCTTCCGCTGATCGACGTCGAGGTCTTCCGTCATCATGCGCGGGCAGCCTTCGGTTCAGCCTCGGTCGCGACGGCCTTGGGACCTGCGATCGTCTCGTTCTCGACCACGTCGATCGACGGCCGTTCGCCGCTCGCGATCATCTTGCGACCGTGCTCGACGGCGATCTGCGGCATGGCGCCGTTCATGAACGCCAGCAGCGTCTGCTTGACGATGATGTAGGGCCGGCAGCGCTTCTCTCGCGTCATCTTGATCTTCAGCGCGAAGGGCGAGAGGACGCCGTAGGACAGGAAGATGCCGGCGAAAGTGCCGACGAGCGCCGCGCCGATAAAGCCGCCAAGGAGCTTCGGCGACTGGTCGAGCGCGCCCATGGCCTTGATGACGCCGAGCACGGCGGCGACGATGCCGAGCGCCGGCAGCGCCTCGGACACCGTCACCATCGAATGGTAGGGCGCCAGCTTGCCCTTCACGATGGTGTGGATCTCTTCGTCCATCAGCGCTTCGATCTCATGCGTGCGCGCATTGCCCATGATGATGAGGCGGACATAGTCGCAGATGAACTGCAGCAGCGGCGGATCGCCGAGCACGCTCGGGAACGCCTTGAAGATCTCCGAGGACGCGGGATCGTCGATATGCGCCTCGACCTCGTTGCGGCCCTTGCCTCGCAGCTCCCGCATCAGGGCATGGAGCGCTCCGAGCAGATCGAGGTAATAGCGCTCACCCGGCACCGCGCCGGTGATGGCCTGCATGCAGGCCACGCCGGTATCAACGACCGTTTTCCACGGATTGGCGACGATGAAGGTGCCGATCGCGGTGCCCATGATGATCACGAACTCCCACGGCTGCATGAGCACGGCCAGATGCCCGCCCATGGCGGCAAATCCGCCGAGCAGTGCCGCTACCGTGATGAAAATCCCCACGAAACTGAGCAACGCGCCACTCCATCGCCGATCCCACCGGGGATATCTAGTCGGCGACGCTTGCGCGAGGCTGGCTTCGTGGTCGCCAGCCCCGCGCAAGCATTTCGCGGCAGCTTGAGACGAGGTCGCAACGGCGGCCAGAGGGGCGCGTGCCATGCTATCCACGATCGCGGACTACACCAGACTGACCAAGGACATGGGCAAATCGCTGACGCAGGTCGCGACCCAGCCGGACGTCAGCCGCGACACCGATTATTTTCTCAGCCATATCGGCAATGTGAAGACGATCGACGACTTCCTGAAGGACTACCGCCTCTACTCCTACGCGATGAAGGCCTTTGGTCTCAGCGACATGACCTATGCCAAGGCGTTCATGCGCAAGGTGCTGACCGAGGGTGTCTCCGACTCCAAGAGCTTCGCCAACAAGCTGACCGACACCCGCTACCGGCAATTCGCCGCCGCCTTCAATTTCGCCGCCCTCGGCGACAAAGCGACCCAGACCGCCGCGGCCACGAGCGGTACGGCGACCCAATACGTCACGCAGACGATGGAGGAGAAGGCCGGCGACCAGAACGAGGGTCTGCGGCTGGCGCTCTATTTCACCCGCAAGGCCTCCACCATCAGCACCTCCTACCAGATCCTCGCCGACAAGGCGATGACGCAGGTGGTCCAGACCGCGCTCGGCCTGCCGTCGACCATCAGCGCCGCGAACATCGACGCCCAGGCCAAGTTGATCACGAGCAAGATCGACCTCACCGATTTCCAGGACCCGGCCAAGGTCACCAAGTTCGTGCAGCGCTTCGCCGCGATGTGGGATGCGACCCAGGCCCAGAACGACATCAACAATGGCAACTCGACCAACTCCGCACTGGTCCTGATCGGCGGCGCGTCGTCGATGGCCGGCATGGATACCGACATGCTCACGAAGCTTCAGTCCATCCGGTTCGGAAAGTAAGTCATGCAATCGGCCCTCTATGTGGGATTGTCGGCGCAGGTCGCCCTCGAAAAGCGCCTCCAGACGATCGCCAACAACGTCGCCAACGTCAACACGGCGGCGTTCCGCACCGACGTCGTGAAGTTCGAGACCGTGCTGTCGAAGGCCGGCGCGAACCCGGTCGCCTTCTCCTCGCCCGGCGACAACATCATCTCGCGCGAGATGGGCAGCATCACCGAGAGCGGCAACCCGCTCGACGTCGCCGTGGTCGGACAGGGCTGGATCGCCTTCGCCGGCCCGAACGGCACGGTCTATACGCGCGACGGCCGCCTCCAGATCGCCCCCAACGGCGATCTTCAGACCGTGTCCGGCTTCCCCGTGATCGATGCCGGCGGCGCGCAGATCACGCTCGACCCGAACGGCGGACCGATCGCGATCGCCCGCAGCGGCGCGATCACCCAGGACAACAACGAGATCGGCTCCATCGGCCTGTTCAACATTCCCGCCGATGCCAATCTCGAGCGCTACGGCAATTCCGGCGTCACGCCGGACCGGCCCGCGACCGCCATCGCCGATTTCTCCCGCGAGGGCTTCAAGCAGGGCTATGTCGAGGGCTCCGGCGCCAATCCGATGATGGAATTGACGAAGCTGATCGCGGCTTCGCGCGCCTTCGACGGCACCAATTCGATGATCGAGGGCACCGAGAGCTCGCTCCAGAACGCAATCCGGACGCTGGGCGAGCCGGGCAAATAGACTTGCAAGTAGACTGCGCTGCATGCGCATTGAGGGTGGACGGTTTCCTTGAACGCTCTTCGGCAACTCGAGTGGGCGCTGCTGGAGCTTCAGCAGAGCACTCCCCTAGCCAGCGTCAGCGGCGCGATCTCCGAGATCGCTCCGACGCATTTCCGTGTCTCCGGCCTGTCACGCTTCGTCAGGCTTGGTGAACTGATCGGCGTCAACTCCGGCGGCAAGCCCCAGATCGGCGAGGTGGTGCGGATCGACAGCGAGGGCATCATCGCCAAGCCGTTCGACCGGCAGTTCGCCGGCGGCCTCGGCTCGGTCGCCTACCGGATGCCGCCACTGTCCTTCGCGCCCGATCCGAGCTGGAAGGGCCGCGTCATCAACGCGCTAGGCGCGCCGCTCGACGGACAAGGTCCTCTCACCCCGGGATCCCGCACCGTCTCGGCGGAAGCCGAGGCGCCGGCGGCCATGAAGCGGGCGCGCGTCCACAAGCCGCTGCGCACCGGCGTGCGCGTCATCGACCTGTTCGCCCCTATCTGCGCCGGCCAGCGCGTCGGCATCTTTGCCGGCTCCGGCGTCGGCAAGTCGACGCTGCTGGCGATGCTGGCCCGCAGCCAGGGCTTTGACACCGTCGTGCTGGCGCTCGTCGGCGAACGCGGCCGCGAGGTGCGTGAATTCATCGAGGACGTGCTCGGCGCCAACCGCAGCCGCGCCATCACCATCGTATCGACGGGAGATGAAAGCCCGATGATGCGGCGGCTGGCACCGAAGACCGCCATGGCGGTCGCCGAATATTTCCGCGACCGGGGCGAATCGGTCCTGCTGGTGGTCGATTCGATCACCCGTTTCGCCCATGCCGCCCGCGAGGTCGCCCTCGCCGCCGGCGAGCCTGCGGTCGCCCGCGGTTACGCACCGACGGTCTTCACCGACCTGCCCCGCCTGCTGGAGCGCGCCGGCCCCGGCGAGGACGGATCCGGGACGATTACCGGCATTTTCTCCGTGCTGGTCGACGGTGACGATCACAACGAGCCGATCGCCGACACCATCCGCAGCACCCTCGACGGCCACATCGTGCTCTCCAGGCACATCGCCGACCAGGCGCGCTATCCCGCCGTCGACATTCTGGCCTCGGTCTCCCGCCTCGCCCACAACGTCTGGGACCCCGAGGAGCGCGAATTGGTGAGCAAGCTGCGCACCATGATCGCCAAATACGAGGACACGCGCGACCTTCGCCTGATGGGCGGATATCAGTCGGGGCGTGATTCGGGTCTCGACCAGGCCGTCGACATGGTCCCGAAGATCTACAGCGCCATGCGGCAGGACGCCTCGGCAGGGCCGAGCGCCGATCCATTCCGCGAGCTGCGAGACATGCTCAAGGGCGACTAGCCGGGCACGGCCGGCAAGCCCGTCGTCGCGGGCCTGCTCATTATCGCGTCAGTCGATCACGCATATCGCTACGCCTCCGGCGCATGCGCACCCGTTGCCGACTGCCGCCGTCCGTCGCGCGCGCATCAGCCGTTCGGTGGAGATCGTGGCGCCGAGGCGAAAGCGATCCAGCGGACCCGTCTCGCGGTCATTACCACAACAACCGCTGCGTGCAATCCCTACGAGTTCCATTGGCGATTCTGTGACGGATCGCACAAGTTGTGGATGACGCGCCGCTGCGCGTCTCCGTCATGCACAAGCTTCCATCAATTTGCATCAACGGCGGACAGCAACAGGCGTGCAATCAAACCGTCGCACATTTGCGTGCAAGTAGCTTGTTACACTGCGTATTGCGATCACCATCATGTGTCCTGACGAACGAGATTGTCTTGAACGTTACAATCGCTTCGAGCGACAGCCAGTCTTCGGGAGCGTCTCTACTTGATTTTGTTGAGAAGCTCATTCATCGTTTCGGTGGAATACAAGAAACGTCTGCGTGTGACTTGAACTTCAGGGGCTACGGTTGAACAATACCGATCCATCGTCCGGCTGTGACGGCAACTCGGGCTTTCGTTCGACGACGCCACGATTGGCACACCATCATCGACACAGCTTCTCGCGCCGTATCTCGCAGGGTCCATCTGTCGAGGTCGGCGGCAGAACGGTCCGTGCTTTCGCGCGAGAGGCGGGCCCTGCGTATGTGTCGGACATTGTGGTTGATGCGGCTTCTCGCGAAGGACTCGTGCGCAACGACGGAAGGCGGCTCCGGGGCGCCGCAGACGTGATACCCGGGGCAAGGTAGGAATTCATGCCGTTGGCACGCGAGGCCGTCGAGCTGCTGGTTCAGGCGGCCAGAGCCTGGTATTTCGAAGGCAATCAGCACGGGTTGCGCGACAGGGAATGGATGGCGCTGCGCTTTCTCCACCGCGCCAACAGGTTCTCGCGCACGCCGTCCGCGCTGGCCGGCTTCATCGGCGCGACCCGGGCCACGGCATCGCAGATCGTGAAGACGCTGGAAGCCAAGTCCTTCCTGGTGCGAAAGCCGTCGCACGAGGACAAGCGGTCCGTCGTGCTCCACGTCACCGCGCAAGGCGAGAAATGCCTGAGCCAGCACGACCCGATCAATCACGTGGTGAACGCGGTCACGTCTCTCGGCACCGACGAATGCATCAGGCTGCGCGACTCGCTGCGCGAGATCCTCAATCACCTCGACGCGGCCCATCAGCGGCTCGATGCCAGCATCTGCCGCGACTGCATGTTTCTCGCCGAACGCAGTCCCGGCACTGGCAAGGGACGTGCGAGCGCCGAATTCATGTGCCGGCTGTACCGCGCCCCGGTTTCCCTCGAGGAGACCGAGCTCCTCTGCACCAGTTTCGAGCGCACCCGCGACCGCCCGAAGATCGAGGGGCATCTCGAACGCGCGCGCATGGCGAGCCAGGGATGAGGCGGGCGTTCGCGTGATGGAACGCGCAAGTTTCGCGCGGATGCGACGACCGGAGCTTGCGTAAAGTTTCTCAGCAGGATCGTTCCTCGAAACACGGCTCGTTTCCTCCGGTCTCCCGGACGCGCTGACGAAGCACGGGGGCATGGTGGCGCACGCTCCCTCCGCAACGTCATTGCGAGCGCAGCGAAGCAATCCAGAATCCCTCAACGGAAAGACTCTGGATTGCTTCGCTGCGCTCGCAATGACGGAGCAAGGGGCTGCACTGCAGTTCTCAGACATGCACGCGTAGGATGGGTAGAGCAAAGCCGGAAACTTACAGGCAAGACGAACCTGACAGCGCGCTCATCCGGCACGAAGTTTTGGGCTCACGGAGAGCAATCCGCCCTGCCTTTGACCTCTCGCGCCCGACGCTGCCGCGTCCCGGCTCGCGACAGTGACGACACAAGATCGCCCCTCTTGGTGAGCCGGGATGGGCGGCAAATACGACAAATCCGAATTTCTTGAAAACGGAATATGTTCGCCGTGACTGCTTGACAGCGGCACGCTCCAAACCGGTCAGGTGTTTTGCCTGTCGGACAATACCGGTTCGCGAAGGCCCGATAGAGCGAAGCGAAATCCGGCTTCTTTGCCGAGAGCTAAGGCCGCCCCGGATTGCGCCGCGCTCAATCCGGGCGACCGATCACCGCGCCCGCCCGGCAGTCCACTTCGCCTTGTATGCATTATCCCAGTTGCCATCCCCGCGGACTTCGCTTTACATGCCGGCAACTCGCCCGCGGATGACGGCCGGGGCTCAAAAATCACACACATTTTCAAAGGGACGGAATATGGCGCGTAACATCCTGATTCTCGGGGCTTCCTACGGTTCCCTGCTGGGCACGAAGCTGCTGATGGCGGGCCATAACGTGTCCCTGGTCTGCCGCGCCAAGACCGCCGAGCTGATCAACCGTGACGGTACCGAGGTGCGCATCAAGCTGCGCGACGAGGCGGTGCACCGGGCGATCTTCTCGCGCGACCTGCCCGGCAAGCTCGACGCGGTGACGGGCGATGCAGGAGCCGCAATACACCAACCACACGGTCCGTGTTCTCATGGTCAAGATCGCCGCGGCGAAGCTGCCGTGCCTGTCGATCATGAACATGCCGCCGCTGCCCTACCTGAAGCGGATCCCGTCGCTCGCCGACTTGGATCTCGAGGAGGCCTACACCAATGCGCAGGTGTGGGAGCGCTTCGAGCCCGGCCTGGTGACGCTGTGCTCGCCCGACCCGCAGGCCTTCCGTCCGCCGGAAGAAGCCGCGAACGTGCTTCATGTCGGCCTGCCCACGAATTTCAAGGCATCGGCCTTCGCCGACGAGAAGCACAACAAGGTGCTGCGCGAGCTCGAAGCCGACATCGACGCGGTGACGCTCGACGGTCACGACGTGCCGGTGAAGCTGAAAGTGTTCTCTTCGCTGTTCGTGCCGCTGGCGAAATGGTCGATGCTGCTGACCGGCAACTATCGCTGCATCACGCCGCACGAGCCGCAGTCGATCCGCGACGCCGTGCACGGCGATCTGGCGCGCTCGCAGACGATCTACGACCATGTCGACGCGATCGCCCGCCGTCTCGGCGCCGATCCGCAGGACCAGGTGCCGTTCGCGAAATACGCCAAGGCCGCCGAGAGCCTGCTCAAGCCGTCATCGGCCGCGCGCGCGGTCGCAAGCGGTGCGCCCTTCATCGAACGCGTCGACCTGCTGGTGAAGCTGATCTCGCATCAGCTCGGCACCCCCAATGCCGAGATCGACCGCACGGTCGAGACCGTGGACCTGAAGCTGAACGAGAAGATCGTGCAGGGCGGATCGGGCGCGCAGTAGCAGCGTGTCGGCGCGGCCATTTGGGCCGCGCCGACAGCGCCCGGAACCGGCCTTCCCGGGTGTTTTGGCCCAAAGCGGACCATCCTGTGCGACCTCCGTTTGCGCAAATCCCGCATCCATGCGACTGCTAGCCGTCACGCCGGGTGCCGAATTATCCGCAGGTTCCGGGCCGGCGCGATAGCCGGATAGAAGGCCGAAGAACAAGTAGAAGACGATGGATCAGACGGCGTTGCAGGTCGCTCGCGCGGTGGAGGCCGGCGCGACGACGATGAGGGGGATAGTTGACGCGACCGGCTTGTCCCGCCTCAAGGTCGAGCGCGCGCTGAGCACGCTGGAGAAGCAAAAGCTCCTCATTCGCGACGGCCAGGGATTTCGGCCGGCCAACCGGCAGGCGCCGCCACCGCTGACCCGGCAGTGCGGATCGTGCAACGCCTGCTGCGACATTCTCGAAGTTGCCGCCGTCGACAAGCCGGTGAACCAGTTGTGCAAGCACTGGCAGAACGGCACGGGATGCACCATCTACGACCGCCGTCCGCAGATGTGCCGCTCATTCGTCTGTGCCTGGTTGCAGGGCCATCTCGACGACGACTGGTTTCCCGAGAAGGCCGGGCTTATCGTCCATTTCAGCCAGGACGCGGTCAATGTCACCGTCGACGACCATTGCCCCGATCGCTGGCGGGAAGAGCCTTATTTCAGCAAGCTCAGCGAATGGTCGCTGAACGGCATCAGGCGGATCGGAAACCGCGGCTATGCGACCCTCATCGTCTCCGGCGCCGACCGATTCATGCTGCTCGGCCGCACCATCGTGCCGGAACCGACGTTGTTCGGCACCGCGTTCCTGCCGCTGACGTCGGATACGTTCCGCTTCTGGAAGGCGACATCGCCCGAGCATCTGCAGCGGCTGCACGAGCGCATCGCCGAGATCGAGCGTGTCCGGCAGGAATTCGGCTCCTGTGCGATTCCCGAGAACGAGGACGACGATCCGCAGGCGCCCTATCGGCCCGCACTTTTACGGCAATCGAATCACGCCTGAACTCCGCCGTGGGCAACACCGCATGATTCGCACGGTGCCGCTCGACGCGCCCCGGCCGGGTTGATAAGCCCCTGTCCGCGAATGATGGGGACTTGAGTCGGGGACATGACAGTTGCGATCGAGATGGGGCAGACCACGGCAGGCGCCGCGGCCGCCATGGACCTCGAGGAACTGCTGGCGACCCGGCTCCTGGTGCAGGGCAATTCGGGCTCCGGCAAGTCGCATCTGTTGCGGCGGCTGCTCGAACAGAGCGCGCCCTGGGTGCAGCAGGCCATCATCGACCCCGAAGGCGACTTCGTTACCCTGGCCGAGCAATTCGGCCATCTGGTGATCGAGGCCGAGGATCACACCGAGCGCGGCCTTCAGGTCGCCGGCGAGCGCGCGCGGCTGCATCGCGTCTCCACCGTGCTCAATCTCGAAGGGCTGGACGCCGAGAACCAGATGCGGCGTGCCGCGGCGTTCCTCGGCGGCCTGTTCGACGTCGATCGCGATCATTGGTACCCGATGCTGGTGGTGGTGGACGAGGCGCAGCTGTTCGCGCCGGCGGTCGCCGGCGAGGTCTCGGACGAGGCGCGCAAACTCTCGCTCGGCGCGATGACCAATCTGATGTGCCGCGGCCGCAAACGTGGCCTCGCCGGCATCATCGCGACCCAGCGCCTGGCAAAACTCGCCAAGAACGTCGCGGCGGAAGCCTCCAATTTTCTGATGGGCCGGACCTTCCTCGACATCGACATGGCGCGCGCCGCCGACCTGCTCGGCATGGAGCGGCGGCAGGCCGAATCCTTTCGCGATCTCGAGCGCGGACAGTTCATGGCGCTCGGCCCGGCGCTGTCGCGACGCCCCCTGCGTTTGCATATCGGCCCGACCGATACCCACGCGCGCAATTCCACGCCGCGGCTGATGCCGATGCCGGAAGCCGCACTCGAGGATATGCGCGCCGTCATCCTGGCCGCGCCGCCGCCCGATGCCAGCCGCCCGCAGCGCCGGCCCGCGCCCGATCTACTCGAGCAGCTCCGCGCCGCGAAGGCGGCCGCGCCGGAGATCCGGCCTGAAGTGGCCGAGGTGCCGGTCAGTGCCGAGGAGCTCGCAGAACGGCGCGAGCGCGTGGATCGCACGCTTCGTGCCGTGCTCGCCGAGCCCGATGCCGGCTTCCGCGCCGTCGGCGTGCTCTATCAGGAGTTCGTGGTTCGCTGCCGCATCGAGGGCCTCGGCTCCGCCGTGCCCGATCTGAACGAATTCCGCCGCATGCTGACACGCGCACGCGCCGGACTCGGCGCCGAGCATGCCGAGGACGACGCCTGGCAGGACGTGTCGCTGCGCGCCTCGATCCTGCCCGACGACATGCAGGGCGTGTTCATGATGATCGCACGCGCGGCGAAGGAAGGCTGGCCCTGCCCCGGCGATGCCGCCATCGCGCGCGCCTACGGCTCGCATTCGCTGCGCCGCGCCCAGCGCCTGCTTGGCTACATGGAGGAGCAGGGCCTGATCGTCTGCCAGCTCGACGGCGGCGGGCGCCGGATCGTGACGCTGGTGGAGCTGGCCTGGGCCACCGCGCCGGGCGATCCCAACGGCGACGATCTGCCGGCGGAGCCGGTTCCGAGCGCGGCCTCGGCTTGAGATCGCCTAGAGCCTTTCATTGCTTAATTGAATCGGAGGGGATTCCGGTTTTTGGCGGATTGTGATTCAAGATGCTGACTGGATTGGAGGCCAGCATCGCATGACCCGACCTCTTTCCCTGGATCTTCGCGAGCGTGTGGTGGCGTCGGTTTTGGCGGGCGAGAGCTGCCGGTCTGTGGCGGAACGGTTTGGTGTTGCGGTCTCGTCGGTTGTGAAGTGGTCACAGCGGCAGCGGGCGACCGGCTCGGTTGTGCCTGGCAAGATGGGCGGTCACCGCAAGCCTGTGCTTGATCCGCACCGCGCCTTCATCGTCGAGCGGATCACTCAGACGCCGCACCTGACGCTGCATGGTCTGAAGGCGGAACTGGCAACCCGTGGGGTCAAGGTCTCACACAACGCGGTCTGGCTGTTCCTGCGTCGGGAAGGGCTGCGGTTCAAAAAAAACACTGTTCGCCCTCGAACAGGCTCGCGCCGACGTCTCTCGTAGGCGCCAGCGTTGGCGATCCTGGCAGGCCGGACTTGATCCGGGCCGGCTCGTCTTCATCGATGAGACCTGGATCAAGACCAACATGGCCCCTTTGCGGGGCTGGGGCCCCAAAGGGGCACGCCTGCGCGGCTTCGCCCCACACGGTCACTGGCGTACCCTCACATTCCTCGGCGCGCTCCGTCATGACCAACTCACGGCACCCTGCGTCTTCGACGGCCCGATCAACGGCGAATGCTTCCGCGCTTATGTGAAGCACCTTCTCCTGCCAACCCTGCGCGAAGGCGACATCGTCATTCTCGACAATCTCGGAAGCCACAAGTCGAAAGCTGTCAGGCAGATGATCCAGGCTGCTGGCGCCAGGCTCTGGTACCTGCCGCCATACTCGCCCGACCTCAACCCGATCGAACAGGCCTTCTCCAAGATCAAACACTGGATGCGGCAAGCTCAGAAGCGCACCATCGAGGACACTTGGCGCCACATCGGTCACCTCGTCCACGACATCCAGCCTCGCGAATGCGCCAACTACTTCGCCAACGCCGGTTATGCTTCAGTCAAAATGTGAAACGCTCTAGAACGTCCCGGCGACAGTCAGGCGAAAGGTCAGCGGCTCGACCGGGTGCAGCACGTAATCCATCACGCCATTCTGGCAGACCGCCGTCGGCGCGACGCCGCCGGTGCAGAGATTGTACAGCGTGTCGGTCTTGAGCAGCGAACCGTAGGCGTAAGTGATCTGGTTCGCCTGCGTGTTGAAGAGATTGAGCACGTCGAGCTGGATGCGCCAGCCGTTGTCGATGCGATAGCCTAGGCGGCCGTTGAAGATGCTGGTCGCGGACGAGCGGAACGCATTGTCTTCCGTCAGCGGGCTCGACGCCAGATAGCGCCAGCGCAAAGCGCCGAACCAGCCGGTCTTCTCGCCGAGCGTGATGCCGGCCGATGCCACCATCGCCGGCGCGTTCGGGATGTAGTTGCCGGGTGCGTTGCCGATTTGCGCTTCGGGATAGCCCGCGAGCGAGGCGTAGACCTCCGCCTGCTCGCTGTCAGTGCCGCGGAAGCGCGCATGCGTCATGGCGAGATCGGCATCTATGTCGATCCACGAGCGCGGGCGGTAATGATTGGTCCACTCGAAACCGTAGCGGCGGCTGGCGCGGGTCGCCGAGGTATCGCCGGCGTCGCCGGAAAACAGTATCTCGGAATCCTGGTCGAGGATGAAGACGCTGAGCGAACTGTCGAGGCCGGGAACGATTTTGGTGCGGACGCCGACCTCCGCGCCCCTGGTGCGGACCAAGAGCGGCGACGGCGTCAGTCGCGTGGCGGGATCGCTCGGATCTTCCGTCGTGGTCGCGCCGCGCGCGTCGTTCGAGTGCATGCCGTAGCCGGCGCCGAGGAAGAATTCGGTCTGGTTGAACGGGCCGAGCACCATGCGGAATTTCGGGCTGCCGAGCGCGGCGTCGGCGCGGTCGGAATTGTTGACGTTGAACAGCGAGGTGACGTCGGCCGCATAGTAATCGCCGCGCAGGCCGACAGTGGTCCTCAGCCAATCCGTCCAGCGCACGGTGTTCTCGGCATAGACGCCAACGCTGCCCTCGCCGACCTTGTCGCTGCGAATGCTGGAGAGGAAGCCGCGCTGGAACGTGTTGCTCAGCGCCAGATTGATCGAATCATAGCGCGATTGCAGGCCGATCGTGGTCTGCATCGTTAGGCCGGCGAACGAGCCGTTCAGCGTGCGCGAGATGTTGGCGCCCGCCATGAGGCGGTCGTCGTGCTGGTGGAACTGGTCGCCGAGCACGGGATCGCTCAGAAAGTAGGTGAAGTTGTTGAAGAGGTCGAGCTGGCTCTTCACGACATAGGCGTTCGCCTTCCACGAGCCGAGATCGTCGCTCTGCGCCACGCGCCCCGACAGCGCGAAGCGGTTGGTGTTGCCGCCGTCGCTCGGGTCTTCCGAGCCGAACCGATCGAGCAGGCCGCCCGTGATCGCGCGCTGCGGCACCTGATCGGTCGAATTCCATTTGTTGGCATAGGCCATGCCGGTGATGGTCAGGCCATCGGTCACAGTGCCCTGGCTGTAGCGCACGAGGCCGTTCAGCTTGCGTACATTGTCGGGATCTACCCAAGGGCCATTGTAGGCGCCGATTTCGCCGGCGACGAGCAGCGAACCGTCACCGACCTTCGCCGAGTCCATGCCGAGCATGCGCCGATAGCCAAAGCTGCCGGCGGTCACCTGCGCGAGGCCCTTTTCGGTACGGTCGATCAAGCCGATACGCGCACTGCCGACGGAGGCGAAATCGCTCTCGTCGGCGAAGTACGGTCCTTTGCGCACATCCATCGCGCTGATGGTTTCCGGGATCAGCCAGTTCAGGTCCGCATAGCCCTGGCCATGCGCGTGGGTGCGCATGTTGACGGGGACGTCGTCGACATAGATCGCAAAATCGGTACCGTGGTCGAGATTATAGCCGCGCAGAAAATACTGGTTGGCTTTGCCTTCGCCGGAATGCTGGGTGACGATCAGCCCCGGCACCGCTTCGAGCACTTCGCCCGGCCGCGCGAACGGACGCGCATTGATCTCCTCGCCGGAGACAGTGATCTCGCTCGCCATGCTCGGCGGCCCCTCTGCGCCGGAGGCGACGCTGCGCGATTCCGGCGTTTGAATTGCCGCCGGCGTCACCGGATTACGGCTGGCAGCCGGAATCGTGCGGCTGGCCCGTCGCGGCGCGGGCGGCTTCTTGTGACGCGGCGCTTCGCTCGCGACCTGGACCTGCGGCAGTTCGCGCGCGATACCGGCGTCCTGCGCAAGCACATCGCCGCCATCGGCGAGCAGGATGCAGGCCGAGAGCGCCGTCAGCGCGCCGAAGCGCCGGCCGGGCTTAGGTGGCATCGGCGCGCCGAAGCACGTTTGCGCGCGAATTGTCGCTCGCAAACATGCGGCGATAGAGCACGACCGAAACGAGCCAGGCGATCGCGAACAGCGCGATCACGGCGAAGCCGACATTGGCGAGCGACTCGTTGAGGCCGTCGACCAGCGTCCACACCCCGCCGGTTAGACCAAGCCGGTCGGCGATCAGGCCGAGCGCCTCGATGGCGCCGATCAACAGCGCCACCGCGACGGAGGCGCCGGTGATGGTGAGGTTGTACCAGAGCTTTCGCAGGGGATCGACGAAGGCCCAGCGATAGGCGCTGACCATCAGCGCCGAGTCGGCGGTGTCGACCAGCGCCATGCCCGACGCGAACAGCGCGGGAAAGACCAAGACGTCGATGAGCGAAGCGCCTCGCGCGGCTTCGGTTGCGGAGATGCTGAGCAGGCCGATCTCGGTTGCGGTGTCGAAGCCGAGCCCGAACAGGAACCCGAGCGGGAGCATGTGCCAGGGCTTTGTCACCAGGCGGAACATCGGGCCGAGCAGGCGCGCCAGGAATCCACGGCTCGCCAGCAGCGCATCAAGCTGCGCGGCGTCGTGGATGCCCTGCGCGCGCGCGATGCGAAACGTCCGCCAGAGGCCGACGAAGATGGCGAGATTGATGGCCGCGATCACGAGCAGGAACAGCGCCGACACCGATGTGCCGATGACGCCGCCGATATCCCTGAGCAGGCTGTCGCCGCCGAGGCTCACCACACCGAGCGCCAGCAGCATGGTCGCGACCACGACCACGGTCGAATGGCCGAGGGCGAAATAGAGGCCGACGCTGCGCGGCGCACCGCCCGCATGCATCAGCTTGCGCACGACATTGTCGATGGCGGCGATGTGGTCGGCGTCGACGGCATGGCGGAGGCCAAACACCCAGGCGAGCAGCGCGGTCGCCATCACCGTCGGCCGGTCACCGAACGCCGCGAAGGCCCAGGCCCATGCAGCGACGTTGGCGGCGACGAGCCCGCCGAACAGCAGCACGGTGGCGGGCTCCACCGCCCGCAAGGACCATCTCGTCACGAGTATCATTCCGTCCGCACGCCCCCTCGGCCTGCGGTATGATCTTTTCATAGAATGATCACACTAACCAATGCAATTCCAGGGGGCCGCTTTGCAGGAATGCTTGTAACCATCCTTCGAGACGCCCGCTACGCGGGCTCCTCAG
This sequence comes from Bradyrhizobium sp. Pa8, assembly GCF_052588265.1. Classification (NCBI taxonomy): domain Bacteria; kingdom Pseudomonadati; phylum Pseudomonadota; class Alphaproteobacteria; order Hyphomicrobiales; family Nitrobacteraceae; genus Bradyrhizobium; species Bradyrhizobium sp. Pa8. Next base: position 7,770,286 of record NZ_CP176767.1, read on the forward strand.
GATGAGGCCTGGATTCGCGGCCACGTTGCGAGCAGACCCTCATGGTGAGGAGCCCGCGCAGCGGGCGTCCGGACGATGCTCTGCATCGCCGAGCGAACCATGCAGGCCGAGATGGTGCTACGCAGCCTCGGAACCACCAAGATAGGCATCGCGGATGCGGGGGTCGTCCTTCAGCGCCCGCGCCGGGCCTGAGAGCACGATCTTGCCGGTCTGGAGCACGTAGGCCTCGTGCGCGATCTCGAGCGCGAGGCTGGCGTTCTGCTCGACCATGAAGACCGACACGCCTTCCTGGTTGATGGTGCGGATCAACTCCAGCACGCGGTCGACATAGAGCGGCGACAGGCCCATGGTCGGCTCGTCCATCACGATCATCCTCGGACGGCTCATCAGCGCGCGCGCCATCGCGACCATCTGCTGCTCGCCGCCGGACAGCGAGCCCGCACGCTGCGACAGCCGCTGCCCAAGTTTCGGAAACAGCGTCAGCATCTTGTCGAGATCCTGCGCCACCGCATCGCGGTCGTTGCGCACGAAGGCACCCATCAGGATGTTTTCGCGCACGCTCATGTCCGCAAACAACCGCCGCGCCTCCGGCACGGAGGCGATACCACGACGGACGATCTGCGGCGTGGTGAGCCCAAGCAGCGAGGCGCCGTCGAAGGTCACGTCACCCGAGCGCGGTTTCACCAGGCCCAGAATGATCTTCATCGTGGTCGACTTGCCGCTGGCATTGCCGCCGAGCAGGCAGACGATATGGCCGCGGCCGACCGTGATCGACAGGTCGAAATGCACCTGCGCCTGGCCGTAGAAGGTGTTGACGTTCGAGAGCGCCAGCAGCGGCTCGGATGCGCCAGTCGTCATGCCACGCCCTCCCGTTCCGGCGTCTCCGACAGGCCGTGGCCGAGATAGGCCTCGATCACCTTGGGATCGCCACGCACCACTTCGCCCGGCCCTTCCGCAATCTTCTTGCCCTCGTCCATGACGATGACGCGGTCGGAGAGGCGCATCACCATCTCCAGCTTGTGCTCGATCAGGAGGATGGTCAGCCCCTCGGCCTTCAGCTCGGCGACGAGGCCCTGCATCTCCCCCGTCTCGGTCGGGTTCATGCCGGCGGTCGGCTCGTCGAGCAGCAACAGGCGCGGCTTCAGCGCGAGCGCGCGCGCGATCTCGACGCGGCGGCGGTTTGCATAGGACAGGCTGTAGGCGGGCTGGTCGATCCGCGGCAGCAACCGCTCGCCGAACCGTGCGAGAATGGCCTTCATCTCCTCGCGCAGTCGTTCCTCTTCGTCTCTAACGCTGGCCGGACGCAACAGCGCCAGTCCCAATTCCAGCAGCGGGCCGATCACTGGCACCGCGGGCTTCACCGCGCGCAGCCGCGTGTGCGCGCCGATCAGGACGTTGTCCATGACGCTGAGATTGCCGAAGACGCGACCGAGCTGGAACGTGCGCGCGATGCCGCCGGCAGCAAGCCGTTCCGGCGAGAGACCGGTGATGTCCCGGCCTTCAAAGCCGACATTGCCGGCATCGGGCCGATCGAGCCCGGTCACGAGATTGAACAGCGTCGTCTTGCCGGCACCGTTCGGGCCGATGATGCTGATGAGCTCACCCCTGGCGAGATCGAGATCGATGGCGTCGACGGCGGTGAGGCCGCCGAAGCGGCGCGTCAGTCCGCGCAGGGACAGCATGGGCGTGTGCTGCTCCGCCATCATATCGTCCCCAACAGGCCCTGCGGCCTGAACCGCACGAGCAGCAGCAGCACGATGCCGTAGATCAGGATGCGATACTCCGCCGCGATCCGGAACACCTCCGGCAGGCCGACCAGCGCCACCGCCCCCACGATGGCGCCGACCACGTTGCCGAGGCCGCCGAGGATGACGACGGTCAGCGCCAGGATCGATTGCTGCGTGTTGAAGGTCTCGTGGTTGATGTAGGAATAGAGATGCGCGGCGATGCCGCCGCTGACGCCGGCGGCAAAGCCGCCGAAGATGAAGGCCAGCGACTTGTAGCGGTTCAGGCTGAGGCCATAGGCGCGCGCGGCGATGTCGTCGTCGCGGATGGCGCGAAAGCTGCGGCCGAGATGCGAGCCGAGCAGCCGCCCCTGCAGCAGCGCCAGCACGACCATCACGACGAAGCTGAACCAGTAGATCGAGGTCGGGCTGACCAGATCGTAACCAAACAGCGACAGCGGCGGAATGCCGGAGATGCCGATCGGGCCGCGCGTGACGCTCTCCCAGTTCAAGATCACCAGCGACACGATCTCGCCGATGGCCAGCGTCGCGATCGACACGTAATGCCCGCGCAGACGGAACGACGGCGAGATCAATGCCGTGCCGAGCGCGGCACTCATCAGGCCACCGCCAATGATGGAGAGGCCGACCGGGACGGAGAGATTCAGCGACAGCAGTGCGGAGGTGTAGGCGCCGATCGCGAGCAGCGCGGCATGTCCGAGCGAGACCTGTCCCACCGTGCCCGCAACCAGCGTCAGGCTGAGCGCGAGCATGCCGAGCAGCCAGGCGTTGATCAGGGTCTGGAGCACGTAGAAGGACACCGGGAAGAACGGCAGGATCGCGAACACGCCGGCGGCGACCAGCAGCGCCCAACGCGGAATCCGCACCGGGCGGCTCGGCGCAACGAACGTGCCGGTGAGCGGCTCGGGCGGCGCCTGCCGCGCGCTGGCGAACAGGCCGTTCGGGCGCAGCACGAGCACGACGACCAGCAGCAGGAACGCGAACAGATTGCGGTAGCTGGTGCCGAACACAGCGACGCCGTAGCTCTCGACCAGCCCGAGCAACAAGCTGCCGATCACGGCGCCCGGCACGTTGCCGGCACCCCCGACCACTTCCGCAACGACGCCCTTCAGCGTTGCCTGCAGGCTCATCGCGGTGTCGATCTGGTTGTAGTACATGCCGACCAGCAGGCCGGAGACGCCGCCGAGCGCAGCCGCAATGCCGAACACGGCCTGATTGACGCGGTTGACGTCGACGCCCATCTGCATCGCGGCATCGCGGTCCTGCGCGGTGGCGCGCACGGCCCAGCCGAGCTTGCTGTAGCGCAGGAACACGAACAGCAGCAGCGCACTGGTGAGGCCGACGCCGGCGATCAGCAGATCGAGAGGTCCGATCGTGCCACCACCGACCTGGAAGCGAACGTCAGGCAGCTGGCTCGGCAGCGCGCGCGGGTTGGGCGAGAACGTCAGCATCACCAGCTGATCGAGCACGAAGCTGATGCCGATGGTCGCGAGCAGCGGCGCGATGCGTACCGAATTCTGGAGCGGACGCAGGCCGAACCGTTCGATGATCAGTCCGACGATCGCGGCCGCCACCGCGACCACGATGATGGTCAGCGGCAGCGGCGTATGCAGCTGCACCACCGCGACCCAGCCGATATAGGCACCGACGAGATAGATCGAGCCCTGGGCGAAGTTGATCAGCCGGCTGACGCCGAAGATCAGCGCAAGCCCGACCGCAACGAGGGCGTAGACATTGCCGACGATCAGCCCGTTGATCGTGTAGTCGAGCCAGGAAGACACGCTGATATCACCGCGTAGAGAGGAAAGCGGCCGGAGCCCCCGCTCCGGCCATCAGGTCAGGTCGGCTTGCCGTCCCAGAGCGCGAACTGGCCCTTGCGTACGACGAGCTCGGCATTCATGGCGCCCTTGACGCGACGGGTCGCGACGTCGAACGTCGCGGCGCCGAAGATGACGCTCGGCACCTCCTTTACCTTGGTGAAGGCGTCACGAATGGCGCGGCGATCCGTGCCGCCAATCTTGACGACAGCCGCCGCCATGTTCATCGCGTCGTAGGCGTAAGCGTTGAACGCGTCGGGCTCGAGCCCGTTGTACTTCCTCTTGAAGCCCGCGATGAACTTCTGCACCTCGGGTCGCGGGTCTTCCGGGAAGTAGCGCGTGCCGACATGGACCTCTTCCACCGCCTCGCCGCCCAGTTCCAGAAACTTCGGCGAGTAGACCGAGCTTGCCGCACAGATCACCTGCTTCAGCCCGACCTGTCGTGCCTGGCGCGCGATCAGTGCGCCGTCGGAATAGTAGGAGATCAGGATCAACCCGTCGGGATTGGCATCACGTACGCGCACCAGCGTGGAGCGGAAGTCGCGCTCCTCCGCGATATAGCCCTCGGTGACCGCGATCTCCGCGCCATATTCCTTTGCGGCATTGACGAAATAGTCGCGGCTGGTGCGGCCCCAATCCGTGTTGAGGTGCAGCACCGCGAGCTTCTTGAGGCCGAGGCGCTTCACGGCATAGGACGCCAGCAACGGCTGCTCGTCGGCCTGGCTGACCGAGGTGCTCCACATGAAGTCGCCGCCCTTGGTGAAGTCAGGGTGCGAATTGGTGAAACCGAACTGTACCAGGCCCGCGCGCTGATAGATCGGCGAGGCCGCCATCGAGGCTGGGCTGGAGAAGTCGCCGAGCTCAAGGACGATGCGGGGATCGGAGACGAATTTCTGCGCGATCGCCACCGACTGGCGCGGATCGCTCTGGCTGTCCTCGAAATTGTAGGCAAGCTTGCGGCCGTTGATGCCGCCGGCCGCCTGGATCTCGTCGAGCGCGAGGTCAAAGCCCTGCTTCCATTGCGTGCCATATTGCGCGTTCGGCCCGGTCAGGGGCCCGCTGACGCCGAGCAGGATCGGCTCGGCGGATTGCGCGAAGGCTGTCCGCGAACCGGCTGCTCCCGCCATCATGGCGGCGAGCGAGCCCTTGACCAGGGTACGACGATCGATGTTGCTCATGCACGGCTCCATCCACTCTGTGTTGATATAAACAGCAATTCTTGTGCCGATGGGATTGCCTATTTCGAGGGCTCACCGAGCGACAGCATCAGCCGGTTCGCCCAGTTGAAGAACGACGCGCCATTGATGACATCGACGATCTCGGCATCGTCGAGACCCGCGCGGCGCAGCTCCTCGATATTGTCAGGGCCGAACGCGATCGGCGTCGCCGCCAGCGCCACCGACGCCCTGACCACCGCGTTCCAGCGCTCGCCGAGATCGGCCTTGACGCCCTCGTCGAGCAGGCGCTGCACGTCATCACGGCGCTTGGAATAGGTGCTGGCGAAACGCGCATGTACGGACGCGCAATAGATGCAGCCGTTGTAGCGCGAGGTCGCGGCCGCCGCGAGCTCACGCTCGGCGCGCGGCAGGCCATCGGCGACGTTGTAGAAGATATCCTTGTCGGTCTTGGTACGGGCTTCCAGCACCTCGGGATCGCGCACGAGAAGGCGGAAGTATTCGGACTTGGCACGGGAGCGATCGACCAGGCCCGCGAAATGCCGCTCGGTCAATTCGGCCTCGGGCAGCGGGTCGATCCACGACACCCAGCCGAGTTCGTCCTGGGTGAAGACGACGGGCGGATTGACATTGTTTGCAGCGCTCATGATGCAGTCTCCTTACGCGCCGGCCGCAGCGCTTGCGGTGCCCAGCGAGGCGCCGAGCACGCGGAGGCCCGTGACGACGCGCACCTGGAACGACAGGAACGCGACGAGCTGAGAGAAAGTGACGATGCCGGTGTCGGACCAGCCGGCGGCCAGCAGCGCCTTCATGTCGGCGGACGCGGCATCGCGCGGGCGGAACACCAGCAGATGCGCATGCTCCAGCGCCGCGGCGAGCCTGGCGCCAAGGACGGACTTGCCCTCCGCACTCACGCGATAGATCAGGCCGGCCGTGTTCTCGACTGACAGCCGTCCGGCCGGATATGCACCGTACGGGCCTGACGTCTCGCCGCGTGCGATTTCGACCTCGATCGCCTCGGCCAGGCGCGCACCATCGGCGGTCGCCGCGAGCTTCGCCCGGTAGAAGGCGACCACATTGGGCTCGCGGTGAAGGCCGATCACGAAGAGCGCGACTGCGGCGCGCTCCACAAGCGAAAAATCGCCGGCGTCGATCGGCTCGAACAGCGAGAGATAGCTCTTCTGCGCGTTCTCGCGCGCCTGCAGGCGGTGTGCGCGAATGCCATCCAGAGCCGTTCCCGGTTCGATCCCGGCGAGCGTGTCGATGATATCTTTCGTAGCCATCATTCAGCCTCGTGCAACGCGATCATGTCACTCCGATCAGCCCGCCAGAGCCACGTCAGCCGCCGTCCGGGTCCAGCCCAGCGCCGGCGCGACTTTCTCGGCGACAAGCTCGATCGAGCGCAGGATATGAGGGTGCGGCGCGTCCACTGAATGCGCCTGGAAGACGAGGTCGGTCACCCGCTCCAGGGTGGCGTCAGCGCGGAGCGAGGCGATGACGTCGTCGGCCGCGCCGACATGGGTGTCGAATGCGGTGATCATCTCCTCCAGCGTCTCGCCCGGCCTGGCGTGACCGCCCTTGAAGAACTGCGGCAGCGCGCGACGCAGCCCGATGTCGGCAAGGCGCATCGCTTCGGTCCGGTCGTCGGCGACGAAGACGCTGCGCGAGGCCATGATCCGGGGCTCGCATCCCGGCGGCAGCGCTTCGAGATAGGCATCGATCACCGGATTCTGGATCTCCGCCAGCGTTGCGCGCGGCGCCTCCTTGGTCCGGGGCTGGGTGCGCGACAGCAACAGGCCATCGCCGGCCTTGCCCGCGCGTGCACCACCGGCGACCGAGAACGTCGCCTGCCAGATCCGCTTGTCCAATTGGGGCCGCTGCGGATAGAGCGTATCGCCGCCGGTGAGCGGCTTGCCGACCAGGGCGGTGCGGACCACGTCCAGATTGCGGGCAAAGATCTCGTTGCGCTGGGCGCTGTCGAGGCCGAAAGCGGCAAAGGCCGACGGATTGCCGCCGGTGCCGACGCCGAGCTCGAAGCGGCCGTTGCAGAGGAGATCGAGCACGGCGGCATCTTCCGCCACCCGCACCGCGTTCTCCAGCGGCAGCGTGACGATGCCGGTGCCGAGACGGATGCGCGAGGTTTGGGCTGCGACGTAACCGAGGAAGGTGAAGGGCGACGGCAGGCCGCCCTCGCGCTCGTGGAAATGATGCTGCGCGATCCACGCGGAATCGAGGCCCGCTTTCTCTGCGCGCACGATCTGCTCGGCGGCGAAGCGGTAGCGCTCCGCGGGCGGGGCTTCATCGAGGAGCCGCGTGAAGAACCCCAGTCGTTTCAGGTTTGCAAAGCGTTTCATACGACCCCTGTCGGGCGAGGATGGGCCCCGATGATGTCGGTTGCCGCAGCTCCAGACAAGCGGGCATTGCGCAAGGCTGCCCGCCGGATCGCCCGCTGCGCTGGACCTTGGCTAGGCAGATTGCCTACCAGCTCGGCAGCACCGCGCCCTTGAACTTGGTCAGGACGAACTCCTTCACCTCGGGCGTGTGGTAGCTGTCGACGAGGATCTTGACCCAGGGCTTGTCCTTGTCGGCGGCACGTACCGCGATCAGGTTGACGTAGGGACCCTTCGGGTCCTCGCGCAGGATCGGATCCTTGACGGGATCGAGGCCCGCCTGGGTTGCATAATTGGTGTTGATCGCGGCGGCATCGACATCGTCGAGCGCGCGCGGCGCCTGCGCCGCATCGACTTCGATGAATTTCAGCTTCTTGGGATTCTCGGTGACGTCGAGCACCGTCGGCTTGAAGCCCGTGCCGTCCTTCAGCTTGATCACGCCCTTGTCGCGCAGCAGCAGCAGCACGCGGCCGCCATTGGTCGGATCGTTCGGGATCGAGACCTTGCCGCCTTCAGGGATATCGGCGAAGGCCTTGTGCTTCTTCGAATAGACGCCGATCGGGAAGTTCACGGTCAGCCCAACGGATTCGATCTTGTAGCCGCGGTCGGCCTTCTGGTTGTCGAGATAAGGCTGGTTCTGGAACGAATTGGCCTGGATCTCACCGGCATCGAGCGCGGCATTCGGCACGACGTAGTCGGAGAACTCGATGAGCTGGATGTCGAGGCCCTGCTTGGCGGCGATCGGCTTCACCGCCTCGAAGATCTGCGCATGCGGGCCCGGCGTCACACCGATCTTGATGGTCTCGGCGGTTGCTGCGGCCGACCAGGCGGCAAGCGCGGTTGCGAGGATCAGGGGGAGGCGAAACGACATCTTGGTCTCCAAAACTCAACGAAAATGATTGGAACCGTATTCGCTTCTCCGCGAGGCGAAATCAATGAAATGGAAATCCATATTGCCGGCCTGTTGCGAGGAACACCTTCTCTATTCGGCGCAAAATAGGAAACGAATTGGCAGGTCATAGGGCGCGTTGCGCAAGCGTGATGGGGGCATCACGGCAAAGTGTCGCTCCGGATGCGAGATTGGCGGCAAGATCACCAAGGAGTTCAGCCATGACCGCCCTCGCCGCCTCGAAATTCGCGAGCCGGAACCGCCTCGAAGCCTCTATACCCTGCTCCAGGGCGTGCCGTTCAATTCCGGCGGCGCGCTGACGATGAAGCTGATCAGCGCGTCGTCGCTCAAGCTGCTGAGCAATTTTCTGCTGCTGTCGGCGCTGGCTGTCGGCGTTGCCGGCATCCAGTGAGCCTGTTTACTCGGCGCGCCACGTCCACGGCGACACCATGATCAGGACGCAGATCGCGGCATAGGCGGCGAGCGAGGCCGTGACCATGGTGGCGAGACCCGCCATGCCCGCGCCAAAGCTCGCCACTGCGATCCAGCCGCCGCCGGCCGCGATCAGGATGCGCGCGACGGACGAAGCCAGCGGCCCCATCGCTCGGCCGGTGCCTTGCACCGCGAACGAACTGACAAAACCGAAGCCGAGCGCGGCATAGGCCGGCGCGACGATGCGCAAATAGGTCATGCCTTCGCTGACGACGTCCGTGTCATGGCTGAAGAGGTGGAGCCAGGCCGTCGGGAAGATCGCAACCAGCAAGCCGATCGTGCCGGTCATGATCATGCCGACCACACCGCTGATCCAGCCGATCTTTCGTGCCCGCGCGGTCTGGCCCGCGCCCATGTTGACGCCGACCATGGTCAGCGTCGCCGTGCTGATCCCGAACAGCAGCGGGATCATGATGTAGTCCAGCCGCGAGGCGATGCCGTAGCCGGCGAGCGCGGAGGTGCCGAACAGGCCGACCGCGCCGGTGACGAGAATGACCGTGAGGTTGGTCAGCACCGCGTTGAACGCGGTGGGGATGCCGACCTTCAGCATGTCGGCGAAGATTTTTGCGCGCAACGGCACGATGTGCAGCTTCAAGCCAGTCGCGCCCGTCGACATGTAGCGCAGCAGGAACAGCATCGCCGCGCCGTAATAGAGGCCGAAGGCGATGCCGGCGCCGCCGATGCCGAGCCGCGGGATCGGCCCGAACCCGAAGATCAGTGCCGGCGAGACCGGAATGGTCACGATGGCCCCGACCAGCGTCACCAGGGCCGGCACTTTGACGTTGCCGGCGCCGCGCAGCGCGGCAGCCTGAAGGTTGACGATCCACACCGGGATGGCGCCGGCGAACAGATAGTTGGAATAGGTGGTGGCGGCGGCAAGCGCACCATCGGTGCCGCCGAGGGCACGATAGAGATGCGGACCACCGAGGACGACGCCGAGCGTGAACAGGCCGCCGGCAATGATCGCGAGCACCACGGCATGATACAGCGCCGCCTCGGCATCGGCGCGGCGGCCGGCACCGACCGCGCGTGCCACCGAGGACGCAACGCCGGAGCCGAACCCGCCGTTCGACATCATGGTCATCAGCATGAAGATCGGGAACACCAGCGCGGCGCCGGCGAGCGCATCGGTGCCGAGATAGCCGACATAATAGGCTTCCGCGATGTTGACGGCGGTCTGTGCCACGAGGACGGTCACGGTCGGCAGCGCGAGCTTGAGCAGCGTGGGCAAGATCGGCGCGGTCAGGAGCGCGGCGCGTCTTTGCTCAGCCGCGCTTGGTGCGGGCGGAGCCGCCTGGCGAAGCGGCACCGCGGTGTGGGCCACGAATGGCGCGGCGGACAAGGCTGGCGCGGCGGCATTCTCGACGGACATGGGTTCGATCCTGTGGTTCCCTCGGACCGCCCCCGGTCGGCCAGCACATTGCATTATGATCATAATGTATTATTATGACCGTAATGCAATAGAGCAGACCTCACGTTTTTGTGGCATAGGGGGCGGCGGGTTCGCAGGAGGCGGAATTGGCGCGCTATGACAAGGGACACAGGGACACGACGCGGCGGCACATTCTCGATGTCGCATCCTCGCAGTTCCGCGAGAGCGGCATCGCCGCGGTGGGCCTCGCCGGCATCATGGCGGAAGCGGGCCTGACCAACGGCGCCTTCTACACGCACTTCGCCTCCAAGGAGGATCTGGTGCGCGCGGTACTGCTCGACGCGCTGGAGCGGCGCGAGCAGCGGCACAAGGACAATCTCGAAAACGGCGTCGCGCTCGAGACCGTGATCCGCGACTATCTCTCGCCCAGACATCGCGATCGCGCGGCGACCGGTTGCCCGACCGCGGCCCTCGTCTCCGAGATCGCGCGGCATCCGAAGGCGACGCGCGAGGCCTTCACCGGCAAGATGTCCGACATCCTCGCGCTGATGGCAGCGCAAATGCCTGAAGGCACGCCGGCGGAGCGGCGCGGCCGCGCCATCGCGGCCTACGCCACCATGGTCGGCGCGCTGCAATTGTCGCGCGCGGTGAGCGACAGGCAATTGTCGGAGGAGATTCTCGAGAACGCGGTGGATGCCGCGCTGGCGCTTGCGAAGGGGCGCTAGTGCATTCGCCCCTCCGTTCGCACCGGATCATCGTAGCCCGGGGCGTCCTGCGTGTTGCTCAGCTCCTCGCGTCGAGCTGGCTGCTGCGGCCGGACGAACTTGCTTGCGATGCATAAGCGGAAGCCGCAGCCGATGCCGGTGAATAGTGCGACAGCGATTCGGCGAGTTCTTCGGCGGCCTCGGTGAGCTCCTTCAGGACAGCGTCGCTGTCCGTGGCATGGCCGCCGGAGGAATGCAGCACCTCGAACGAGATTCCATTCGGAAGATCGACATGAACCTTGTCGATCCCGACGGCGTCTGGCGTGTCGCCGTGCTGCGCCTGGTCGGCGTCGGACGCCGGATCACCCGATATCTGCTGGCTCGCGAGCTGCTGCACGAAATCCTCGATGGACTTGAGCGCGCTGCTGTCGAAGCCGCCGCCACCGAAATGGACGATGCCGATCGACATGCCGTTCGGCAGGTTCACCTTGACCTCGTCGTAGGGCGTGCCGCTCTCCAGCAGCGACGAGAACATCGAGGCGCCGTCTTGTGAACCGGCGGATTTGGATGAAGGCGACCCCGCCGCGCTTCCACCACCGATGCTGCTCATGCTGCCGACGCTCATACCCGTACTCCACTGTCATTGCCAACGCACGCTTTGCGTGCAATGCGCATGCCAGATGAGAGCCTCATTGCCATCAAGGGCTTATCGCGAAATCCGGCCGGCATACCTTTCACACCGGCAACTATGTCCCGGCAGAAGCTGCCGATCTCCACGTTCGCCATTTCGTCGCGGGGCCTTGCGGCATCGCCGGCATTGCCGCCTCGCGCACGATGCAACATGATGGGGTAGCGGCGACGATTTTTCTTCGAGGTGGAGGTCATTCGATGAACGAAGACGAGATTCGCAAGTCCATCGCGGAGGTGAAGCAAGGCACGCTGTCGCGGCGCTCGTTCATCCGGACCATGGCTGCGGCCGGGATCGCGGCGCCGGTCGCGAGCCAGATCCTGCTCTGGAACGACGTCGCGATGGCGGATGCCACGCTGCAATACAAGCCGACCAAGGCCGGCGGCGGCGGCCCGCTCAAGATCCTGCTGTGGCAGGCGCCCACCCTGCTCAATCCGCATTTCGCGATCGGCACCAAGGATCAGGTCGCATCGCGCATCTTCTTCGAGCCGCTGGCCGGCTGGGACAAGGACGGCAACCTCATCCCCTGCCTCGCCGCCGAAATTCCGACCAAGGCGAACGGCAGCCTCGCGGCCGACGGCATGAGCGTCATCTGGAAGCTGAAGCAGGGCGTGAAGTGGCATGACGGCAAGCCCTTCACCGCCGACGACGTCGTCTTCACCTGGGCCTATGCGGCGGACCTCGCGACCGCCGCCTACAGCACGGGATCCTACAAGGACATCACCGTCGAGAAGATCGACGACCACACCGTCAAGGTGCTGTTCAAGGCCCCCACCCCGTTCTGGGCCGACCCCTTCGTCGGCTCGGTCGGCCAGATCCTGCCGAAGCATCATTTCGGCGACTATGCCGGCGCGAAGTCGCGCGAGGCGCCGGGCAATCTGAAGCCGGTCGGCACCGGCCCGTACAAATTCGTCGAGTTCAAGCCGGGCGACCTGATCCGGGCCGAACGCAACCCCGACTATCACGTCAAGAACCAGCCGCATTTCGACACACTCGAGGTCAAGGGCGGCGGCGACGCGGTCTCCGCGGCGCGCACCGTGCTCCAGACCGGCGAATACGACTATGCCTGGAACCTGCTGGTGGAGGAGGAGGTCCTCAAGCGCATGGAGGCCAGCGGCAAAGGCAGGGTCGACATCACGCCGTCCGGCAACGTCGAGTTCATCATCCTCAACACGACGGACCCCTGGACCGAGGTCGACGGCGAGCGCTCCAGCGTCAAGACCAAACACCCGACGCTGTCCGATCCGGTCGTCCGCCAGGCGTTCAACCTCCTGATCGATCGCGAGGCGATCCAGAAATTCATCTACGGCCGCGGCGGCATCGCCACGGCAAGCTTCGTCAACCAGCCGCAGCAGTTCAAGTCGGGCAAGCTGACCTACACGTTCGACGTCGACAAGGCGAACAAAATCCTCGACGACGCCGGCTGGAAGCGGGGTGCGGACGGCATCCGCGAGAAGGACGGCAAGAAGCTCAAATACGTCTTCCAGACCTCGATCAACGCCCCGCGCCAGAAGACGCAGGCCATCATCAAGCAGGCCTGCCAGAAGGCCGGCATCGACATCGAGCTCAAGTCGGTCACCGCATCGGTGTTCTTCTCGTCTGACGTCGGCAACCCCGACACCTACTCGAAACTCTATTGCGACATGGAGATGTACAACACGACGCAGCCGCAGCCCGATCCGGAGCGGTTCTTGAACCAGTGCGTCTCCTGGGAGATCGCCAACAAGGAGAACAAGTGGCTCGGCCGAAACATCTCGCGCTGGTCCGATGCCGAGGCCGACAAGGCCTACAAGACCGCGCAGCAGGAGCTCGATCCGGTCAAGCGCGCCGCGCTCCTGATCAAGGTCAACGAGATCTTCTGCGAAGCCAATATTCTGGTGCCGCTGCTCTCCCGCAACATCGTCGGCGCCGGCGTCAATAGCCTCATGGCTGACATCTCGGGCTGGGACGTCACGACCTGGAATCTGGGGAGCTGGTATCGGGTTTGACAACGGGCGCCCGAGGACCCGGCTCCCTCAAAGCGCCGGGTCGCATGCCGTATCTGCGCATGATGGCTTTGCTCAGCGCGCCTTCGGACGCATACCCGACCTCGCCGGCGATCTTCGCGATCGGATCGGAGGTGCCGGCCAGCCGCTTGCGCGCGACCGTCAATCTCAGATCGGACAAGAACGTCATGGGCGCGACCCCCGCGCGCTTTTGAAAAGCGCGCACCAGCGTCGCGCGCGAGGCGATCGCCACCGCCGCCATGTCGTCGAGCGTCCAGTCCCGGGCGAGATCGTTGAGAATCGCCGACACCACACGGGCCGTCACGCGGTCGCGCAACAGCGACACCGTTCCGTTCCCGGAGGCATCGTCCGAAAGATGATCGCGGAGCATCATCACGAACAACGCTCTCGCGAGGTCGGCCGCGACCACCTCCGATCCAACCCGTCCAGCGTCGAGCTCTTCGCGGATGTCGATCAGCAGGCGCCGAAACCGTTCCAGCAGCGGCTCCTCCGCCGTGCGCAGGATGATCTCGTCGGGAAGCGCGGCGATCAGCGGGTTCTCATCCGACGTCTCGAACAGAAAACGGCCGCACAGCAGTTCGGTATCGACCTCGGCCTCGACTGTTGCGCGCTGGCGGACCCCATTGCGGACCCCGGTCGTAACACGCCCGGCAGCGCCGCCCGTCCGGCTGCGGACCGCGTGACTGTCGCCATGCGGCAGCAGAAGGATGTCGCCGGCTTCCAGCCGCTGCGGGCCGAGGCCCGGCCGCTCGACCACGCAAGCGCCGCGCGTGACCATGTGGAATTGCGCCCATCCCTTGCCGTTCGGCGCGTGTAGCGACTCCCAGCTGCCGCCGAATTTGCAGGAATCCTCGAATATTGGACGGATCCTGAACAGCGGCACCATCGCCTTCAACAATTCCGCCGCGTCCGTTTCCGACATCCCTCTCCCCTTGATCCGCCCGGACATGTCTCCGAGCCGCCTGGCCATTCCACGGAGCGGCCAAGCGCATCTAACGTGTGAACGGGCGGTCGCGCGCATGAGTGCCCCAGTCCTCATGGCTTCTAACACAACCTAACGAGCAATCCTCACGGTGTTCGGTCAATGTCACGGCATGAAGGCGGCAGGGATTTCCAGAAATCACGCTTATCGAGGGGAGATCATATGACGTCCAAGACGCCAATCGAGTTGTTGCCACGGCCTGCGAATGTGTCGCGCCGCGGCTTTGTGGGAGGCCTGTCGGCGGGCATCCTTGGCGCGGTGGCGTCCGAGGCGGCGGGCGCCGAGACGCTCGCCGACGTCCCCGATCGCGGGCCCGGCGCCGATCTGAGCGCGCACAGCGAACGCTCCCGGTTTGCAAAACTCGATCGCATCCCCGAGGCCACGCCGGGCAAGCGCAACGTCGATCCCGGCGATGCCATCAATTCCAAGACGCCGCACCAGAAGCTCGTCGGCAACATCACGCCGACCGACCTGCACTACGAGCGCAGCCATTCCGGCGTGCCCGATATCGATCCCGCGCAGCACCGGCTGCTCATCCACGGCATGGTGCAAAAGCCGCTGGTCTTCAGCGTCGACGATTTGAAGCGGATGCCGTCGGTCACGCGCGTCGTGTTCATCGAATGCACCGGCAACGGCTGGGAGAACTGGAAGAAGGCCGATCCTGACGTGACGGTCCAGAACACGCATGGCCTCGTCAGCACCAATGAATGGACCGGCGTTCCGCTCAAATTCCTGATCGACCTCGTCGCCAAGGACAAGGGCTCGAGCTGGATGCTGGCGGAGGGCGGCGACGGCGCGGGCGTCGATCGCAGCATTCCCCTCACCGACGAGATCGTGAACGAGGCTTTCGTCGCGTACGGGCAGAACGGCGAGCCGCTGCGGCCCGCGCACGGTTTTCCGATGCGGCTGGTGATGCCGGGCTTCGAAGGCAACCTCAACATCAAATGGCTGCGGCGCCTCAAGTTCGGCAGCGAGCCCTGGATGACGCGCTGGGAGACGGCGCGCTACACGCAGCTGCTGGCCAACGGCAAGGCGCGGCAGTTTCAGCTGCGGATGGAAACCAACTCCGTCATCACCCAGCCCTCCGGCATGATGCAGATCCAGCCGGGTTATAACCGCATCTCGGGTCTTGCCTGGAGCGGCCATGGCAAGATCGCCAAGGTCGAGATCTCCACCGACGGCGCCAGGACCTGGAAGCCCGCGCAATTGAGCCAGCCGGTGCTGTCCAAGGCGCAGGTGCGCTTCCAGATGGATTGGGTCTGGGACGGCAAGCCGACCAAGATCGTGAGCCGCTCGACCGACGACCACGGCAACGTTCAACCGGACCGGCAGTCCTTCATCGCCGCGATGGGGACCAACGCGCTGTTTCACTACAACGCCCAGCAGACCTGGAGCATCGACGAAGCCGGGAGGGTCCGCAATGTCCTCGCATGACAAGCTGTTTCTCGCCGGCATCCTCACCGCCGGCCTGCTCGCCGCGCCCGCGCTGGCGTTCGATTTCGGCCGTCCGGCGACGCCGGATGAGATCAAGCTGTGGGACATCGACGTCGGTCCTGACGGCAAGGGCCTGCCTGACGGCAGCGGCACGGCGGTGCAGGGCAAGCAGATTTTTGCCGACAATTGCGCGGCCTGTCATGGCGACAACGGCCAGGGCGGCATCAAGGATCGTCTCGCCGGCGGACAGGGCACGCTCGCCTCCAACATGCCGGTCAAGACCGTCGGCAGTTTCTGGCCCTATGCGACGACCCTGTTCGACTACATTCATCGCGCGATGCCGTATCCGACGCCGGGTTCGCTCAGCACCGACGAGACCTATGCCGTCACCGCCTACATATTGAGCCTCAACGGCATCGTTCCCGCCGACGGCAAGGTCGACAAGGACTCCTTGCCGAAGATCAGAATGCCCAACCGCGACGGCTTCATTCCGGAGCCGGAATTCGATCCCGCGCGATTATTCCGCAAGAAGTGAGCGGGTAATCATGAGGCTTTTCACACTGATCCGGATCTTCGCGCTGGTCGCGACATGTTTCTGGGAGACGCAGGCAATGGCTACAGACGGACTCATCACCATCAAGAGCAGCTTTGACCCGCAGGACACGATGACGCGGCTCGAGACCGAGGTGAAGGCCAAGGGCCTCACCGTGTTTGCCCATGTCGATCATGCCGCGGGTGCCACCGCCGTCGGCATGACTCTGCGGCCGACCGATCTCCTCATCTTCGGCAACACCAAGGGCGGCACGCCGTTGATGCAGCAGGCGCAGACCATCGGCATCGACCTGCCGCTGAAGGCGCTGGTCTGGCAGGACGAGCAAGGCGCGACCTGGCTGTCGTACAATGATCCGGCCTATCTCGCCGGCCGTCACGGCGTCGGCGAGCCGGCCAAGACCGCCATCGGCGCGATGACCGCCGCGCTGCATGCGATCGCGACCAAGGCCACCGCACCGTAAGCGCGCCACGACGGCCGCGTGAGGAGAGGCTCATGAACGAGACCAGCGGGCAAACGGCGCCGCCCAAGGCGCAAGACAGCAAGCTCGTCAGATGGCTGGTCATCGCGGTGTTGTGCGCCATGCTCGTCGCTGCGAGCGTTCTCGGCTATCTTGGCTGGACCAGCACGGATACCAGCGTGCCGGCGTCCGGCTATGTCGCGCTGGTGCTCGGCGTCGTCTTCTCGCTGGTCGTCGGCGTCGGCCTGATGGCGCTGGTGTTTTACAGCAGCCGCAAAGGCTATGACGAGCCGG
Organism: Bradyrhizobium sp. Pa8; assembly: GCF_052588265.1. NCBI lineage: Bacteria > Pseudomonadati > Pseudomonadota > Alphaproteobacteria > Hyphomicrobiales > Nitrobacteraceae > Bradyrhizobium > Bradyrhizobium sp. Pa8. The sequence goes on from NZ_CP176767.1 coordinate 7,787,284, forward strand.
TGGTGCTGATCCGGGAGCCGGAGAGCGATCCGGACGATGGGCAGAGCGGCCCGCGCTGACGCCGGCACCTGCCTGTTAGTGCTCGCCACGAGCCGCTTCCACATCGTCATTGCAAGCGCAGCGAAGCAATCCAGACTGTCTCCGCGGAGACAGCCTAGATTGCTTCGTCGCTTCGCTCCTCGCAATGACAGAACACGGGGCGGAGCGTCACTCTTCTCTCCGCATCTTGACGAGCAGACACGCATTCGCATCCTCGCGGCTTAATTCGCCCGAGCTTTGCTTCGTCGCTCCACCCTCGAAGCCAAGAGAGCGCAGGGAAGGCCGGGTGCTGACCTCGCACCCGCGGTCCGCTGCGCGAAGATGAGCGCAAGGAAACCGCACAGCAGCATACAGGTGGCGCCAGTCACTTGGCCTTCCCTGCGCGATGGTTGGACTGCTTATGCCGTGCTCTCCCGGGAGCCGAATTCCCTATGGCCTCCCTCACGGTTGCGAAAATCACCAGCACCGCGCCGGTTGACGCGATTGCCGCATCCGCAAACACTTGACCGTAGCACCGACTTCTCGGCCGCGAAGATCGCCGTGTTCGCCGCGTCGATTGCTTACGGCGGTCGTTGTACCGCCCTGCTCTGGGGAGTTTCGTGCGAGGAGCTCAAGAAGCGCAGCAGAACGCTAGCATACAAGTAACACAGTGCGCCGTGTTAATGCGGGATCGAGAACGGGAGGTCTTTCGATGATTCTACCTACCGGTGCGACAATAGCAGTCGCTGACGGCGAGACGGTACGCCTATTCCACAATACAGGCGTGAAGCCCGGACTTGGTCGAGATCACGGCAGCTCCGCCTGCGCCCGCCCGCTCTGGCTCGGGTGCGCGACATCACACCGGCTCTGCCAACCCCGATGGCAGGCGGCTCGTCGAGGACGACTTCGGAGCGGGGACGGCGGCGCTCCTGAACAAGCTCAGCCTGGACGGGACTATAGAACACCTGGTCGTTGTGTCCGATCCCAGGACTCTGGGGGAGATGCGCAAGCACTACCACCGCGACTTGAGAGGCAAGATCATCGGCGAGTTCGCGAAGGACTTCAGCCGGCACCCGCTCGAGGACATCGCCTCACTGCTCGCCGACGCCTGACGCCCCCCTGGAGACGGCGGCCGGCGGAAACCTGTCCAGTCATGACCTGTGCGAATAACGGTTGCGACCGAGCCTGAGGACAGCCCCTTAGGGTTCGGGAAGAACCGACCGTTGGAGCCGCGGGGCCTCTCGCCAGGCCAGGGCGCGTCCGCTGACAAGAAAGCGGCAACCTTGGAAGCTTCATGAGTTCACTCGGGCGCGCCGACTCAGACGGCGGTGAGCGACTTCGTCCTTCCCATGGAGCACCGTCAATCCCGACCTAGTCGAGAGTTGATCTACCTTTGGTGAGCACCGTTGCCTTCTTCGAAGGTCGCATCAAAATCTTCGAGCGTTGTGACAGAGTATGCGAAGACGAGCATTGCTAAGCTCTTGGCCACGCACCTCCCGCATCTGAGGCATCTCACTCGCCCGAGAAGCGAACGAGCCAATCGTCGCTCATTCGCGACCCGCGCGACAACCGCTACCGGCAAGCGCAATCGTAGAAAATCGTAGTTTGGCGCACAAGATCGTGCAAATGGCGGAGAGAGTGTCAGTCAACTCTCCTTGAAAGATAAAGCGTTTTCCACATTCCTAGACCAAAACCCACCGTTTGAGCTACGGCCTGAAATGGGAATTCATTGGCGGCAAAAACCTGTTCAGCCAATGGCCCATCATCGACAGCAATTAGTGATAAGGCCCTCCGCCCGACATGCGTCTTCGAGAATGCGCATTTGCCCGTGAAGAGCAGGCAACATGTTCGCTCCTGCGTCGGGTGTGGGCAGACGCAGCTGCGCTCTTCGATGCGGTGTTCATCTGCATCGACTGCGTGAAGCAAGGTCGTCGACTTCCAGAGAACGGTCGGGTGCCCCGAACGGAAAATCAATTCTTCCGGGGGTCGTCCTGGGCAAGGGACCTTCGCCAGCGCATCGATCAGCAATTCGCTGCTCCGAGGTCCCCGCAGACACGGATTCAGCCAACCTTCAGAATAGCGCTCCTCTATACCGATTGCTAGCGCACAGGGCAGGTATTCAGTACTGGATCTTCCAAAGTGTATGATGTCCCGCCCTTGGTATCGCGATTCCGCGCCCATGGGGACGTGCTTTCGCGGTCTTTCTTGTGTAATCTCTTTCTGTAGTTGTGGTGCCAACACTTAGATCGGCGACGCACGGATCACGGTGACCGCGGTGCAACAAATTGCGGACTGGCTCAAAAAGCTCGGCATGTCCGAGTACGCGCAGAGGTTCGCCGAGAACGACATTGATATGGCCGTTCTCCCCGACTTGACCGACCAACATCTCAAGGACCTTGGCGTTTCGCTCGGCCACCGGTTGAAACTGCTGCATGCGATCCGCGATCTCAGCAACGTCTCGGCTGCCGTAACGGCACCTTCTGCACTCGTGGATATCGAGCCAACTCGGCGAGACGACGCCGAGCGTCGCCAACTGACGGTGATGTTCACCGACCTCGTTGGCTCGACCGCGCTCTCGACCACACTCGACCCAGAGGATCTGCGTTCGGTAATCGGCGCCTATCATAAGTGCGTCGCGGAGACGGTCGCCCGGTTCGACGGCTTCGTGGCCAGGTACATGGGCGATGGGGTGCTCATCTATTTCGGCTATCCCCACGCCCATGAGGATGATGCCGAGCGTGCCGTCCGGGCGGGACTGGCGATCATCGAGGCGATTGGCAAGCTGGGTATCCAGGAGCCGCTCCGGGTGCGTATCGGCGTCGCGACGGGCTTGGTCGTGGTCGGCGATCTCATTGGTGCCGGCGAGGCCCAGGAACGCGTGGTGGTGGGCGAGACTCCGAACTTGGCGGCTCGTCTGCAGGGGATCGCTGAGCCGAACACGGTTGTCATCGCCGAAGGCACTCGAAGGCTCCTCGGCAACCTCTTCGAGCTACAAGACCTCCGGCCGAAGAACCTCAAGGGCATCGCCGCGCCAACGCGGGCCTGGGTGGCGTTGCGGGCGAGTTCCGTGGAGAGCCGCTTCGAGGCGCTACACGCTACTGGCCTAACTGCCCTCGTCGGGCGGGAGGAAGAACTCGAATTGCTCCAACGGCGTTGGGCCAGGGCAAAGACAGGTGAAGGCCAAGTGGTCCTGATCGCCGGTGAGGCTGGGATCGGCAAGTCGCGGCTCACGGCCGCGCTTCTGGAACGCCTAGCCGGAGAGCCGCATACGCGTTTGCGCTATTTCTGCTCGCCGCAGCACACCGACAGCCCGCTATATCCGATCATCGGGCAGATGGAACGTGCCGCCAGGCTGGCACACGACGATACACTGCAAGCGAGGCTCGACAAGCTTGATACCCTGCTCGCGCAGACCTCAACCTCGATCGGGGACGCCTCGCTCTTTGCCGAGATGCTGTCGCTTCCGAATGATGGACGCTATCCAGCCCTCGAATTGACCCCGCAGCAGCACAGGCAGCGAACATTCGAAGCGATCATCTCACAATTAGAAGCGCTTACACGGCAAAGCCCAGTCTTGATAATCTTTGAGGATGCGCATTGGACCGATCCTACGAGCCTAGAAGTTTTCGACCGGGACGTGGCCAGGTTTCAGACCCTTCGCGCGCTAATGATTGTGACATTCCGCCCGGAATTCGATCCGCCCTGGATCGGGCAGCCGCACGTGACCGCCATGACGATCAATCGGCTGACGAACCGCCAAGTCGACGCCATGATCGACGGCGTAGTCGGCGACAAGCTGCTGCCGGCGGGCATCAGGCAGGACATCGTCGAACGTACGGATGGCATCCCCCTGTTCGTGGAGGAGATGACGAAGGCAGTGCTGGAGGCGGAGGGCCAGGGCGCGGTCGAACGCACGATTGCCGTCGTTCCGTCCCCGGCCTTGGCAGTCCCCGCAAGTTTGCACGCCCCATTGATGGCACGGCTCGACCGGCTCGGCCCCGCCAAAGAAGTGGCACAGATTGGCGCGACGATCGGCCGGAAGTTTTCGCATGCTCTCCTGGCGGCGGCGGTACGCATGCCAGAGGTGGAACTGGGATCAGCGTTAGACCGTCTCATACAGACTGGTTTGCTTTTCAGGTTGGGCTCGCCGCCGAATGCGACTTACCTATTCAAGCATGCCTTGGTGCGGGACGCGTCCTATGGCACGTTGCTGCGCGAGCCCCGCCGCGCGCTTCATGCACGCATTGCCGAAGCAGTTGAAAGCCAATTCGCCGAGACAGCCGAGAGCCGGCCGGAGTTGCTGGCACATCACTGCACTGAGGCCGGGCTGATCGAGAGGGCGGCGGCTTTATGGGGCAAGGCGGGACAGCGGTCGCTAGCGCGTTCAGCGCTAGTAGAGGCGACGACTCAGCTAATCCGCGCTCTTTCACAGATTGCGACGCTGCCGAGCACACCAGCGCTGCGTGGCGACCAGATCAAACTGGAGGTCGCGCTTGTGAATGCTTTGATGCACACCAAGGGCCACGCGGCCCCTGAGACTCTCGCATCTCTCGATCGAGCCCGCGCCTTCATCGAGCAAGCGGAGTCACTAGGAGAGCCCCCTGAAGACCCGTTGCTCCTGTTTTCAGTCCTCTATGGGTTCTGGGTCACGAACTATATAAAGTTCAAAAGCGACGCTCTCCTCGACCTTGCGACAGAGTGCTTGGCGCTTGCCGAGAAGCAGGGAACAATGGTTCCGCTCATGCTTGGGCATCGTATTATGGGTACGTCTCTGATGTGTACGGGCGTCCTTGCGGAAAGTCTGGCACATTACGATCAGGCGATCGCGATCTACGAACCCGCCGAGCATCGTGCGCTGGCGGCTCGATTTGGCCAGGACATTAGGGTCGCAGCCCTATCCTATCGGTCCTGGGCTCTGTGGCTTCTTGGCTTCCCCGAGGCTGCAGGCAGAGGCGCTGAACAGGCGCTCAAGGAAGCGCGCGAGATCGGCCAAGCAGCCACTTTGATGTATGCCCTGTTCCATACATCCTTTACCCATATCTGCTGCGGAAACTATGCGGCAGCAAGCGCCGAAGCTAATGAACTTGTCCCCCTGGCAGACAAAAGAGGTTCATTGTTTTGGGGGTCGCTCGGAATGGTGGTCCAAGGTTGCGTCTTGGCCCTCACTGGGAAGGCCTCAGACGCGGTCCATGTGATCGACTCGGGTATCATCGCACGTCGGTCAACGGCGGCAACAGCGCTAGTGCCATTCTGCTTGTCGTATCTGGCGGGCGCTCATGCTGAACTCGACCACTTCGATGATGCACGGGACTGCATTCGCGAAGCGATGACCCAGGTAGAAACAACCAAGGAAAGTTGGTTTGAGGCCGAGATCAAGCGCATGGCAGGCGAAATCGAGCTATTGTCGCCCAACCCAAACGCAACGAAAGCGGAAGAATATTTCGAAGATGCGCTGGCGGTCGCTCGTCAGCAGCAGGCAAAGTCCTGGGAACTGCGTGCGGCTGTGAGCATGGCGCGGCTGTGGCACGATCAGGGCAAACGACAGCAGGCCCACGATCTTCTCGCCCCGGTCTATGGTTGGTTCACCGAGGGTTTCGACACGCTGGACTTGAAGGAGGCCAAATCGCTGCTGGAGCAGCTCAAGGCATGAGCGAGAGCAGCGGAACGTCGCGCAATTGATCGCTCGAACAGCCTTAGCGCGCGCATCGATGCCGCCATGACCGCCACCATCGATTTCAAGAACATTCCGTCATGCGGCCTCGACCTTCACGCGGTCGAGCGCGTCCGGCCCGGAAATCCGCTGTGTCGTCAATAGCGCACTGGTCGAGACGTAATAGCCCGGGATTTCCAAGCGCAACACGGCGGCGCCATTTGGCTTGGCGCTGACGATGCGCTGCAGCGGCGGAAGGATCGCCGCGCAACGTCGGCGGATCGAGCTTGGCCGCCAATTCTCGCAAACCGGCCGCGCTCGTTCGGCGCGATGCCGGTGCAGCGGATCGCGATCAAGGCCAATGCGCCGCCGTCAACGGCGAGCATGCCGCCTCATACCATGCGTCGCGCCGCCACGAAAATGCATCACCGGAATCGCATAGTTCGGAGCAAGCGCGAACCGATTGCCGCCTTCGCGACAGGCCCTATCAGGTGACGAATGGGCTCGGCATTGCCGTCCCAAGTGGCCGCTGCTTGAGCAACTTTTGCGAACATCTCGCGGATGCGGGGCTGGAACTCGATCAGTTCTACGATCTCGCACCCCGCGGCGATGGAATTGTACACTGCGTTTGCTTTTTCAGGCGCCACCTCTTCAAGCCGAATTCGTTCCATCGGAGAACCGGCGCGAGCAGGCAGGGAAAAATAGGTGAAGCGGGCGCCCGAAAAGGACATCATCTGCTGGATCGTAGCGCCAGACGCCTTGGTCTGCGCGACGGACCGCTGGTAATCGTGCGGCTCGACGCAAAAACCGCAGTGCTGAAGACCGCTCCTTCCGGCAGCAAGGAAGGCGCGCCAGCTTGACGGCTCATTGTCGAGCGGCTGAATAAGCTCCAGCTGCACCCCCCCGACCTGACAGAATCCGAACATGATCAGCGGGCGTGAGGGCCTCCCCAGATACTTGTTATCAGTGACCACCACCGGACCAACCGTGAGCCAGGGTCCGATACCTTGGTCGATCCAGCGCTTGATGGCTTGCTCAAGATCGGGCACCACATAGCCGAGCTGATCAACGCCTTTCTCAAGCAACGGGATGTCCACATCGATTGGCTTACTGAGGCGCGCCATACGATTCTCCGGTGCTGCCGAATGTTGTCGCGCAGACGTTCCGCGACACTCTACTATAACCTTGGAAAGTTGCAGTAGGACGGCTGCACCGCGGTCGCGCGCATCGTGGCCCGGGGAAAATTCTGGTTCCTAGGAAACATGGTCAATCACCAAATGCGGTTTTACTGCCGAACGAGCAGGCACGTCGGAGTGGTCGTATTCCGGTAACGCTTGATCTATAGTGCCGTGGACCTACGATAGGTGAACCTCGACTTGCAGCAGTTGGGGCCAGTTAGTCGGAGTCTGTGGCCGCTATTTGGGAGCAGCATCCCATGCAACGACCGAATTGTCTTGCGCTGACGACACCGAGGCAAAAAGAAGAACAGAAGCATTGAAGGACGGCGACGAAATCCAGCTCTGGCAGCGCGATCGGTTGGTCGCGGTATTTAAGACCCGCGCAAGTCACTAGCCTTAAGGTCGCAATCGGCCACAATCTCCGGGTCACGATGTCCCCATCCGTTCCAACCTGAACCCGATTACGCGTCGCGCTGGGTCAGGAAGCCTATGCAAGTGCGCAGCCATTCGAGGTCTGGACCTGCAGGCACACCGGCGAACGCCGAGTTGTGGAATTCGCGCGCTGCAGCCTCTGCAAATTCGGCTGCCGCTCGCTGCGCCCACGGGATGCTCCCGCCGTCCGCGATGATCTGGTGTAGCCTCAGCACTTCGCGCGGCAAACGTCGCTCGCGGGGCCGCGCCAGAAAAGTGCTAATCCACGCACGGTCAGTGGGATTCGCCCGGCCGAGGGCGTGCGCGAGCAGAAGCGTTCGTTTGCCTTCCCAGAGATCTCCGTCGATCTCCTTGCCGTAACGCCCAATGTCGCCAACCAGGTTAAGAACATCGTCGGTGATCTGGAAAGCCAGTCCAAGCAGATAGCCAAACCGATCAAACCTACCAAGATTCTGGTCCTCGCCGTTGGCAACGAGTGCACCAATCCGCATGGGGTGAATGAAGCTGTACCAGGCCGTTTTCTTGAGCACGAGCCGCAGATAATCGTCTGTCGTGACTGTGAGATCATTGTCTCGCACCCATCCTAGTTCGTTGGCCTGCCCCTCCAAGGTCTCGACGACCATGTGATCGACTTCGTCGAAGATGCGCAGTGCCGTCACCGGTCCTAGCCGCTCGCCGGTCTTGCGGAAAAGGCGCATGGCGAGTGCGTTCATGGAATCGCCGGTGTTCACGGCAATTGGAATCCCGGCGCGGCGATGCATTGTCGCAACGCCACGCCGCCAGTCGCTGCCGTCTTCAATATCGTCGTGCACGAGAAATGCATTGTGCAGCATTTCCAGGCCGGCGGCGGCAGGAAATGCATCCTCCGCGCGGCCGCCCAGCGCTCTCGTGGTCGCGATGCAGAGGGCAGGACGAAGGCCCTTGCCTGACCGGCCCATGAAATCCGTCACGAGCCCATACAGGTGGCGCTGCGGTTCCCACGTCGGTACACCTTCTGTGAGCATATCGGCCATCATGTCGCGATACCACACCAGGCGGTCCAGGAAGCCGGCCGGGCCTACGATTTCGCCGGCCAATGGCACCGTGTCCGCGACCTTGATCAACGCATCCTGCAGGGTGGGCACATCAACCAAGCGGCGCGCCATCGTCGCCGGGTCGACCATATCAAGCGCGCCGACAGCATCCGCGGCGGCACTGTGCGGGTCGAGGGTGTCGGCGACGGCATGGGTGAACGGCGATACCTGCTCGAGCAGGGAGCTCGCCTGCCCCAGCAGCGGCGACGCACCGCGTAAGGCGTGGGCAGCTACCTGCGCGAGTGAAGCGTCCCACGGCAGGCCGGCCTGGTATCGCGCAGCATCGTGCAGCCGCCATGGCACGAGGATTTCAGGTTCGTGCAGCGGCCACAACTCACAGCGGCTCCCGTCGAAGTTCACGGCGTCGAGCAGCCCATTCACTGCGCGCCGAGCTGCCTCATTGGCTGCCTCCATCGTCGCGAGGTCGGTATGCGTGCGAACGTAGTCCGACGCCAGGAAAAGGTTTGGAATGGCGGTGGTCGCTTCGGGACGCAAGGCCCAGGTTTCGACCAGATTCACCAGCAGCGGCTCGGAATTCCGCAGCCAGCCCGGGCGCGCGGGATCGTCCTCAATGTTTGCGCTGAGGAACCACGAATGCAAATCCTCATCGCGCAGCACTTCATTACCGGCATCATTGACCGAGCGCTTCAGTTGATTCCATGTCTCGCGCACCACTTCTTCACGCGAGCACCGTATGGCTGGGCGTCCGTCCGATCCCGGGGCCGTCCAATCGGAAAGATCGACCGAGAGGATCCCGTGCACATCGCTGTCCTGGAGCAGCTCGGACGGCACATCACGCCAGAACTGAAGCTGCGAAATGCTCGTGAGCGCCCATTCGGTGTCGATGTGAATCACGTGCCCGTGCGCCGACGGCACCGCGCGGTGCAGATAGTACTGCACTCCGATCATCCACTCCAGGTTCGGAGCCAGCGCGCGCAGGTTGGCGAGCGTCGGGTCGGCTGCCGCCAGGCGGTCGCTCACCAGGGGGGCGATGTCCTCGAGCGGAAGCGCCGCCACGTAGTGATCGCCATGCACCATGATGCGCTGGCCCTGCTGGCGAGCGACGACGCCGGTGATCCGTCCGCTCTCGTAAAGGATCTCCTCGACCCGCGCGTTTTTGACGTACCGCACCCCTCTCGACTCGAGATACGCAAGCCACGGATCGATCCAGACGAGATTCGTCGGCCCGTCGAGCACGCGATCAGACGATCCCGCGATCGGGTTCAGGATCGTGAGCACCAGCTGCACAAAGATGTCACCGATGGTGCGCGCACTGGCCTTTCGCGCTTTGGACGCCACCAGTGAGCGAGTAATGCCGGTGGCGAGAAACTTCTGGTATGACGCCGACCGCTGCTCGGCGCCGACGAACTCCCACCAACTCGTGCGCTCGTATTCTGCTAGCCGGCGCTGGTGGCACGAGGTGAGTATCTGCCAGACGCGCGCACCGAAGAATGCCAGATCGTCGGGTGTGAGTCCGGTGGAGTGCTCGAACAACAGCAGGATGTCCCGCAACATGGTGCCGGCATCGCGGGGCGAGAGCGGAAAGCCCGCCGGTACGACGAACGGGGGTTCGTCGTATTGCGTGAACTCCAGTCGCGTGGTCGGCACCAAGTGATCCGCCACCTTGCCCCCGTCAAACGACGGTATGCGGCGCATGGTGTCGATGACGTGCTTGTAGAAACCTGGGAAGAACCGAAACCCGTGCTCGCCGGGCACCCGGTGCTGGATCGACGCCCCATCGCCGTCGGCGAGATGATGTCCGCTGGTGTCCTCGCCCTCGTGGATGACGGGAATGCTGCGGGCCTTGCCTCCCGCAATATCGCCGCTCTCGAGCACCACGACATCAAAGCCGCGCTCGACCAACTCGTGCGCGGCACTCATGCCGGCGACACCGCCGCCCAAAACGATAACCCTAGTAGGCATGCTTCACCGAGCCATGACCACTTAGTCCGACTTTTAGCCAGTTTTGGAAGCGTCACCGAGCGCGCGGGACGCGATACATCGGATCATTTTCGACGATCTCACGACGGCATCGTCTCAAGCTTAGCCCTTGCCAAGTCCGCGTAGAGCCCGTCGGGATGATACTTCAAGAACGCTTCGAGCGCGGCCCTGCTATTGATCTGCAGCGCCAGCTCAAAGCCGCGCCCTGGATCGGCCTGCAGATTGGTCGAAGCGGAAGCCGCGGGTTCGGCGTCCGGCTCAGACTGACGGAATTTTCCTGCTTTCAGATCAAATGCGAGGGGAGTGATGGTAACACTGCCTTCGTCAAGTAAATAAATGGCCAATACACCGTCACGGCGGTTGGTCGGCTCTTCCACAGTGAGCCCGCCTTTCTGGTGCTTCGGTACGATTAGCGCCTCCTCGATCTTCACTATTTTGGTTTGATTAATTTTCTCCTGGGCGGCCTTGTCATCGATCCCAAGGGCAGATTTCAGAGTTTTACTGTCTATTCGGATTTGCATTTGCATCTCCTCCCTAGTTTTTTACTGAGGTGAAGTACGATCAAGCGAGCTTAGACCCCAAGACATTTCTCCGTACACGCCGCGATCACCGGAAAATCTCAATCGCTACGGTGCCCCGAAATTTCGTAGCGCCTATGCCATCAGCCGTATGATCGCATCGGGCTCCTTGATGCGGAGCGCCATCTTCTCGCACACACGGAAGACGAAATTCGGCTCGTCTGTGACTTGCAGGAACTGGACGCATAAGTCTGTGGCGATGACTAGCTCGACTGGCTCGCCGCCAAGCGCCACAACAACGCCGGACCGAAGATTGGGAGCGACGTCAAGCGTGGACGAGCGGAGCAGCGGACCGCCGCCCAAGAAGGGGAGGATGCGATCTTGCGGCAATACAAGAGCTTCCGTTGGCGATTGAGCGACAAGAAACAACGCCTGGTCAAGAACCACCGCGAAAGGTCCGAAGTGTCCCTGCTTCTCCAGGCGGCCAATGGCGTCGGCTATCCCGGACACCAGCTTTGCGTCTCTGTCTGACTTCTGCGATTGAATAGTAACCTGCTCCTGGACAGCGACTGAGGTTGTCAAAAGGCCACGGCTTTTCTGCCCGCCGGTGATTTCCCAAACCCTATTCGGGAACCGAGGGCCGACATCTATAGGAGGGGCAAACCTCTCTTGTCCGGAGTATTTCGCGTTGTATGCTAAGTCTTCCTCTAATCCCCTGAAGACGACAGCGTCCTCAAGACGAGCCAGTACGCTGGCAGCGCGCCGGAATAAGGCCAGCACGCTGGTCATCTCCGGATCGGCCATCTGCGCACCGCGCACGGTCACTCTTACCTGTAGCGTCGCCAACTGGATGACTTCCCTGTCCTTGATAATCATCGCATTCGGCGGGATAAGTTCCTTCCTCACGAAATCGGTATCCCCGGGCAGCGGCCCAAGCAACGGAAGGAATGTCGCCGCGATCCGTACGCGGCTAGCTTCCTCTTGAACGGCTTTGTTGACGCGAGCCCACTGCTCGTCGGTCCAAGGTACTTGCGGGTTATCGGTTGTCATTTCAGAGGCCCCCACAGTTGGATACGTCGGGAATGAAATGCCGTTTGTTTAGCAATGCTTTGCGCACGAACGTATGCAAGTATCTCAAGCTTGAAGCGCCATTGGTGCGCCTCCACCAGTGCGGCTCCTCACGCTACATGCTTTGCGGTCCCCGCCGTTACGACGTATATATCGTAAGCGGCGCGCAGCTTCTTCATGTCCACCCTGCCCACGCCAATACACTGGGCGCGGTTGAGCCAAGCGAGTTCTTTGTCAGCGGTCGCGTAGGTCGGAGCAAAAACGAACGGCGGCAGTATACCGAAATCGCCGCGGATGGCACGTTCGTAGCCGTCGGCACCGAGGTCAAGGACGCCATCATACAAGCAGTCGATCCGCGCGCCAGACCGCGTCTGCAGACACTCTGTCACGTTGACTATTCCAACACCGTCCTTGCGGATGCGCAACCAGTTGGTCCCGCCGGGCCGGACGACCCCCTCGAAGCGCGGCCCATCAAAGCGTCCTTCCGTGACGTGCAAGTTGATCCGCAGTCCATTCGGCATAACGCCGATCACCTCCTTACGGATGGCTACCGTGCTCGCCCCGAGGAACGTGGCATCCCAGTCCCAGCGAGGCTCGCCTGCAGGTAGAGCAGCGGTCTCGACCGGGGCCGCTCCGCAACCCACCTGATACCGGGGACATTTGGCGGACTCCCGTAGGCGCGGAGAGATCGGCTGGCCGGCAAAGCCAAGCACCGGCAGAAACTCCACCGTTCCGCCGGGTTGGCCCGGCAGGAGCGCCCGGAATAGCCGGCCGTTCGCACCGTGGACGCGCGGTGCGGATTGCCCGATTGCCTGACGGACCGGGCCTCCGTTCACCCGGTACTCCACCGTAACAGCCTGACCCGGCCGCACTGGAGAGACCGCGACCGTGACCGATGCTGGGGTTCCCGGAGAAATCACCGCGGGGGGCACAGGCGTATCCGCCTCGCCCCATCGCAACTCCGAGCCGTCCCGTGCGCGCTGCATGGAAGGCATGCATGCTGCCGTAGCTAAAGCTTCATCCGTTTGCAGCGTCAGGGAAGGCGCCGGAGTAAACCGGTCACACGCCGGAATCGGTGAGGGCGTTGCCGCAGCTTCCGCGAAAACGCACGGCCGTCTATTGACGAATCCGCGCGACGGGGAATTCACCGGACGCTCCGCGGCGTGAGATCGAGGCCCCGGCGCACCCGCCATGCTTCGTCTTCCTCGGCGAGGATTTCGAGTGCGCGCGCGACGAGATCGCCGGGATCGGTCATCAGGAGGGGTGCGCCAGGCGCCGCCTGCCGTACCGAGGAGTCTCCCGAGCGCGCAGCGTTTTGGCGTACCGATTGAAGCGCGTCAAAAGGTTGTCGAAGAAGGCCGCGCTTTTGGGCCGCCCCGGTCTGGACGCCAGCCGCATCGGCAAGTCCCGGTAAACGCGACAGCGGCGACGCCCCCGGGGGAGAGAGCCCCGAGTCCTCGACCGCGCTTTTCGATCCATAGCATTTGCCTTGCATTTGCTCGACCGACTTCGCATTCTGGTTCTGTTTAATAGACTACATTGTATTGCGTGTACAGGACAGGGGCTGCTGCCGGTAGTTGGCGACCTGCTGGATCTCCCCACGCCGGCACCAGCCCGCTTGCGACGGCGAAAAACCGCTTGCCAACGGCGCGATGCCCTATCGCAAAGGGAGTCTGTTGAACCCGATATCGTCTTGGATCACTGCGTCCAGTCCGACTGGCACGCGAGCAGGATTCGCCAGATCAAGCTTCCGAAACACGATCTTGTCGCGCCAGACCTTTCGCAAAAAATCCTCAAATACGAGAATTGTCAGTTGTTCACCTGCACATCGTCGGTATCCAAAGCCGAACGGAGCAAAGCCGGCATAGTCACAAACCGGGTAGCTTCGTTCGTCCGCAACGACAAATAAGGTGCCGAAGCCGCTATTTGTAATATGGGCGTTTCGTCCATCCTTGACCTTGAAATTGGTGATGTCGAACGGGCACCGTGCCAGGCCGATTTGCCGACACTTGTCATCGTTGATCTGCGCGCTGGTCGGGACGCGGAGATATCGTTGCGGATCGAACGTATTCGGATCCGTCCAGTGAACCGGATCCAGGCTGGTGCTGGCATGCGGCGTGGATACATAGCTGTCCCTTTCAAACGGCATGCCGAGCTTGTGCTGCGGAGCCCCCCCGCGGACGCTCGATCTCGCATCATGGATGGCGGAGACACTGCCACCGTTCGGCGAAATCACGCGGAACAATTCCATTACGAATAGCTCAAGCGGCGAGAAAGACGCGCCTCCGGCAGCGTCGAAATTTCCGCTCATTGTCTTCTGAAATGATGCTCGCACGGCCTGGTAGCCGCGGTCTTCCGACAAGAGAGACATGACCCGGAAAATCGCATTGCCCCATTGGCTTAGCGCGACGAAATCGTGGAGGCACTCAACGACCATGTCCTTCTTGCTGAAATGACCGCCGTCCTGGGCATTCTTCAGCCAATGCCAGCACATGGTTCTCTCGGGATTTTTGGTTTTGCCCGATTGGATATCGTTGATGCGTTCGCCGATCCATGATTTGAGAAATTCCTGAAGCTCACGAACCTTCATATAGTTTTGGTAGGTAATTGGCAGCAGGGGATCCCGATACGCAAAGACCGTATTGAACGCCTCTCCTATTTCACGAACCTCACGGGGAATATCGCTGCCAACAAGTCCGAGGTGAAGGTCCCAATAGAGGTCGAAATAGTGGTCGAGGTAATGCCGCATGAATGGCCTGTCAGCGAATTTCTGATCAAAAAGCTTGTCAAAAAAAGCTGTCACTTTGGCGCGGTACATCGGCCTATAGAGATCGGGCGTCACCGCCGAAAAATAAATTCGCTTGCGAAGATTATTCTCACCCCGCTTTTCGAGACCTTGCAGGAAAACCATCACGCCCTCGTCAGGGGTCGGTTTCCAGTCACGATAGATGAGGCCAAAAACATCATGAGGTAGTGCATTCTGCTTACTGAAATTAAGGTCAATCATTGGCAACAGCGGCCGCTCCCCTTCGTAAACGTTCGTCAGGAAGAACGGCATGACGACTTTCTCGACGTAGTTCGGATCGAAATTGGCAGGAATCGCGGCGCGAAAACGTTCGATCGCGGTGATGATCTCCTCCGGTATCGGTGACTGTGCTGCCGCGCTGGACGCCTCTTGTACTCGCTCCCCCACCCGCACCTCGTATATGTCAAACTCAGCGCGAAGTGTGGTCATGTCCACCCTTCCCACGCCGATGCACTGGACGCGGTTGAGCCATTCGAGCCGCGGATCCGCAGTCTCATACGTCGGTGTGACCACGGCGGAGATTTGCCGATCATACTCGTCGCGCAGCGCCCGAGCGTAGCCGTCGGGACCAAAATCGGCGACCCCGCCGTAGGCGCCGTACACGCGAACACGTTCTCGCGTCTCGAAACACGCCCGGACGTTGACGATCGCAATTCCATCCGGGCGGATATGCATCCAGTCCGCCGCGCCGGGTAACACGACTGCATCGTGACCCGGCCCAACGAAGGTCCCTTCCGTGATGTGCCAATTGACCCGGAGGCCGTCGGACATTGAACCGACCAATTCTTTGCGGAACATCACCTTCAATGATCCGAGGAAGCTCGTATTCCAAGGCAAGCGGGATGGGGCAGAGGCGGCCTCTTCGGATGCCCTCGAACGAGGGCGCGAGCCGGCGTTCGCCATTCCCCGGCATGCGGCCGAACTGTCGCGGGCGCAACGCGGCGTTTGATCCACCAAGCCAGTGATCACCCCCCGCACCTTGGGGAAAAAGCCCAGCACTTTGGGCGTGAAGCCCCATGCGAGAAGGGTCCGACCTTCTTCCGAGTTCCGGTCGAAGAGCAAAGACCCTGGCATCACCGGCTGCAGCCGAGGGACGACATCGCTTCGCCACTGCCAGCAAACGACCGGCCCCTGCCCGATGCGCGCGGCCGCCGGGTAGACGCATTCGGTACCGCGCGGAAGCGCCTGCAGCGTGATGCCGGCTGTTTTAGCCGCCTGTGCGACCACGGACCAGTATGCCGTCGGATCCCTGGTAAGCTCCAGGTCTCCCTGGACGACGCCACGTCTGTGCTGGTCTTTGATCGACAAGTGAAGCCGGCGTCCGTTGCACGCCATGTCGATGGTCCCGGGCCGCTTGTCGGTACCCATGCGCTCGCGGCCGACGTCGATCGCAAGCTGGGTTGTATCGAGCAGTCGGAACATGTACATCCGCGCTTCGTTCTCATACACCGCCGTTGCGGGATCGAACAATCCATCAAGCATCACAAGCACGCTCGATGCGCCGTTGGAGTCCGCCCTCAGGGACGCCTGGCTTTCGGGAGCATTGTCCGCCACGGCAGCAACCACCATGAACATGGCGGCATACGGCCGGATCGAGGTGTCGGTGAACTTATTCGACCAGAGCTGTGCGATGGCCGCTTGCCTGCCGTCTGCGTACTTCAAGGTTATCGGTCTGTAGCCACTACCGGCCAATGCGGCATTCACCAGAGGCACATTGGAGCACTCGCCGTAGAGGTGCACCATTTGACCGTTATAATACTGAAGCTCATTCGGCACGACTGCGCCGCTCGCGGTCGTATAGGTCTTGCCTGTGATGATGTACTTGTCGAAGAGTGGTTCGTACCGCTCATTATCGACATCGGACGGTGGCGGCGCGAACGCGTCCAAAGTCAACTTGCTCTTCGCTTCTCGGGACAGTTGCTGCTCGAAGGTGCGAAGAACTTCTTGAACGTCTTCTTTGCTATGAGGGATCTGCAAGAGTCGAATGGCATCCGAATTTCCGAGCTCGCCGGCTGCGGCGAGCCTGGAGGCCTCGCGGATCATTCCGCTGCTACGAATCGCTGTGCCCACGCTGGTCTCCTTTGAATAGAATGAACCGCGCCAGGAGCCGCGCCGCTTTGTCCGTTCGGACCATTATTCATGAGCGCGAATGTCGGAACTTATGATATCCTGCTGGTCCTTGCGAGTGCCACACTGATCCACCTCCTGGAAGTGATCCAACTTGAGGCATGTCAAGCGGCTGGCGAAGGCAAATTCTCGTCGCGCCGCTCAGCCTAATCGCCGTCCATCTTTCGGGGAATCCGATCGCAGCCAACCCAAGTTCTGACCCCAGCCGACGTGCCGAGGGCGTCCTCGCTTGCGTCTCACTTTCCGAGCAACTCAGCGCTTCGCGCCGCCACACGCCCGGGCTGACGCCAACCAAGGTCGAAAACATGCGTGTAAAGTGGCTCTGATTGGCAAACCCGGCCGATATTGCGATCTCGGCAAGTGTTAGCCCACGAACGATCATCAACTGCTTAGCCACCTCCACGCGCTGGCGAAGCAGCCACTGATGCGGTGGAAGTCCGACCGAGGTTCGAAACGCGCGAGAAAGATGACTAACCGAGAGGCCCAACTCGGCTGCGATCTCCTGCAATGCAAACTTCCCGCTGAGATCAGCCTGGAGCTGGTGACTGGGCCTGGTCTGTTCCGACGGCACTGGCCGCTGTCGCCATTGCCGTGCGCTAGTGACCGCCGACCGCGGGATTTCGCCAGCGGCCATCCTTCGGCCGCGCGCACCGTGACCGCCAAGCGAACGCCATCACAGAGTATCGCAGTTTTACGCACAAAATCGCGCAAGTGGCGGAGAGAGAGGGAGTCGAACTCACTAGACATGATCGTGGCGCTGAATTCCAACAACCAACCGGCCGCATCATGCTCAGAGCGCGGACGCATTTGACACCATTTCGGAGTAGGCGCGCGAGACGCCGCAGGCTGCCGTCACAAGGCGCGGCATCTGCCATCGGCGAGACCTCGCGCGTTGCTTCACGGCCGAAAGCACAATGGTCGTGCTGGTCGCTCGCCAGCGCTACCGGCAGACCACAAAATCGCGGGAAATCGTAGTTTGACGTAGAAAATCGTACTTTTGGTAGCGGGAGACCGCTACCGCCCTTCCCCACACGATGCAAATCTGCGATATTTCCTCCGATCGTCCGCGTAGCTGGATAACGAAGTAATTCTCTTCGTGCGACGCGCGCACGCCTCGCATCATCTCGGCTTCGACGATGCGTGGATCGCGAAATGTCTCGATCATGCCGCGAGCAAGAAGTCGGAGCAGATCGTGCCGACCATGACCTGCAAGGTTTACAATTACAGCAAGCGTATGAAAGAGAAGCGCGCGATTCTGGACGGCGTCGCAGCCGATCTGCGGTGCATCATCGGCAGGCCGACCGTGAAGGTCGCTAAACGTTCTGACCTGCGGTTCGCAGCCTGATCAGACCGGATCAAATGAGCATCTGATGTCGTTGCCTGCCAGCAACGGCGGCATTCGACATGTGCGCTTGAATCGGACACGGATCGACTTCCTGCTCGCCGAGAGGTCAGGAAAGTATTCGTCGCCGAAAACCGTGCCGCCGCTCGCCGGCACCGACTTGCCGCAGGTGCATGCCGCGCCTGCGCGCACCCAGGTGCTCTTGGCGGCCGAGGGGATGCGACGCAGATCGCGCGCTGCTCGAACTGTGGCTGGACGATGCGGTAGCCTGATGAGGCGTTCGCGAATTTGTGTGCGTGTCAGTCGCGGAGCTCACCATCAATATCTGGACTCTCCGGTTTCACGCGCCATAATGAAGCGATGGGCGGGATATCTAAAACCTTAAATTGTGCGCGTTGCGGCAGACCGCTGGTCCTGATAGCGCGACCGGATGGCAAGGACCCACTCCGGCCGACATGCTTGCATTGCGAGGAAGCCGATCCGATCACGTCGCCCGAGGTCGCGAGGTGGTTTGCTGGAGAATTGCAGCCGCCGAAGGGATAAGCCGTGAGGATCGCTGCCATGGCCGTGACTGCCGCATAGTGCCGAGCTTGAGATGCTCGGGGACAACCGTCGTTGGCCTCAATTGTGTCGACAAATTACAGTACTGATTCGCCAGTGAGCCAGCGTCTCGCAATCGGTTGGTCCTTTGGCCTCTGAACTCACAAGTCACCGACGCGAGTGGCGTGCAATGGGGGCCCGGCCCAGCCGGGCCTTTTGTCCTTTGTGAATTGTGTGCACTCACTGCACCCTGGGCCCACCGCGCCCGCATCGCGACCAAGGACCCTCGTTGGCGCGAACTCACGAATATTTGGCCTGAATTGCCAAGATACAAACTGCCCTTTTTACTATGGCGACCCAGTTGGCCCAACGCACGGGGTGCACTTCGACCGGGGATCGATGACCAATGCGCGTCTTTTTAGTTACTTGTTTTGCGGGGCGCTTCACAGCGCTATCCAAATAAGGCGGCCGGTCGTGGCAAGCGGGCGCTTCGATTGCAAAGCGTGCGGGCAGACACTGCATCGATGGTGGGCCGTATACGACTTTACAGATTGGAAGGGGCCGTTCGACCAGTAGCGGGCGCGGCCAATCCGGGTCGCCGCACCTTGCCGGCCCCGCTTAAATGTTCCTATGCCCGTCCTCCCCGCCGGCGCGATCCGCACCGCAGCGATTGCTGGCACATCCACCTTGACGACATCACGTCGGCAGCATAGCAAAAGCCGTCGGAAACCCAGACTCTTCCGAGGTTTGGCAATGGCAGTGCGGCTTCTATCCCGGCTCGAAGCTCGGCCAGCACCGCAAAGGCTCGGCGCCGTCGTTCGAGGCGGCTCCCGCGGCGTTCGAGGTGGCATGGAGCGAATATCTGCCCAAAAGCACAGAGACCAATTTCCACGCCTCGCGCGTTCATGAGGCGTGGACTCGCCAGCAATAACGCGCGCTTTGATTGCGGCGAACGGATACCGTCGGACTGGCGTCAGCATGGCTGATCCGATGGTTGCTTACGCCGCTTTGACGCTCAGATCGTGCTGCCAGCGGTACCGAGCTCATCACGTTGCGCGATGCGATCCAGCACTTCAGCGAGACGGTGCCGAAACGCGAGCACAAGCACCCTGTACTTCTCGCCGCCACCGCGCTGACCGACGCCGCTGAGGGCCGAACCGCGCGGCGATTGCCTCGGATGACGCTGCGCGCCTCTTATCGTCCGCATCTCAACATATCCTCGCATTGTCGCCATCGTCGCAAATGCGGCCGGGCACGCCCCGGACCGACGGACCGAACCATATTGGAATGCCCTCCCAGACAATCCAGCAGCCGCCGGGGCCGGTATTGAATATATGACAGGGCTTGCCGTGCACCGTGATGCGCGTTGGCCCGGCGGCGAACTTCTCGCGAGCCACGGCGGTCGTTGTAAGGACGGTGGCCGCGATCAATCCAGTCGCCAAGAACTTGATTGTGGTCATCGAGCTTGTCGTTTTGACCCTTGATGGGGGCTGCGACCTTAGCCTGTTTCCTGGTCCAGTGGAGGACCGGATGCGCTTGCTCGTTCGCATCCTGCCTGACGAAGCTCACGGTAGGTAACGGCAAGGACCTATTTGCCCAATAGTCGCAAAGAGTGGCGTTTGGCGCCGGAACGAGGACAAGAGCAAGACGCCCCGGCTCTGTGATTTATTGAGCCTCAAGCGCTTCATGCCGCACGATCTCCGCCGAACGGCGGCGACCTCGGCAGGTGACCTCGGGTCCGATGATGCGTGGATCGCAAAGTGCCTCGACCACTCCGCGAGCAAGAAATCGGAGCAGATCGTGCCGACCGTGACGGGCAAGGTCTACAATCATTCAAAGCGGATGAAAGAGAAACGCGCGGTCCTGGACGGCGTCGCGGCCGAGCTGAGGCGGATCGTCGGCGCGCCTGTCGCTAAGGCCCTGGAGCAGGACGGGCCATGGCTCGCCGCCTGATTGCATGCGGACTGACTTTGAGCCAGGTCACAACTCTCGCGGGCCTCTATTCCCCTGCGCAGGAAGAAGGACATTGACGACCTCTCGAAACGCCTTAGGCTCTTTTCCCGCAACCGGTTCAATCTCACCAGCTTCTTCGACGCCGATCATGGCGACGGCAGCGACGTCCCGCTTCTGACGTAGGCTCGGACCCTCCTGCGACGAGCCGGGTGCCAGGCCAACCAGCTCACGATCAAGCTGTTCTGCCTGCCGCGTATCCTTGGCTACGGCTTCAATCCGCTGAGCATCTATTTTTGCTCAAGACAGGACGGCTCGCCGGAGGCAATCATCTACGAGGTCCACAACACTTTCGGCGAGCGGCACAGTTACGTGCTTCCAGTTCACGCCGCCGCGACGGAGATGATCGAGCAGCACTGCCCCAAGGCATTCTACGTCTCTCCGTTTCTGGGAATGGATCTGTCGTGTGGCTTTCGCGTCCGGCCGCCGGCTGCGCAAGTAGAGGTCTCAATCCACGGCAAGGAGAACGACAAGACCGTCATCACGGCATCGCTTTCCGGAGCGCGTCACGAATTGACCGATGGCGTTCTGATCAAGACTTTTGCCAGCCACCCGCTGCTGACCTTCAAGGTCATTGCGGGTATCCATTGGCATGCGTTGCGGATGGTGCTCAAGGGGTTTCACATCGTCCCACGCGAACGAGTGGTGCACGATGCCATCAAAGCTGTCGGGGGCCGAGAAGTACAGCCGTGAGGTCCGGTTCATCTCTGATATCGCCTAACGCCGTCTCCGGGTCGTCGCGGCTCGCAACTCGGATCATCGGCCAACTGCTCCCTGAGGTAAGATCCGGCCATTTGCGGTTAGTTCTCCCGAATGCTCAACAGATTGATCTGGGCAGACGAGACGGTGGTGGTGACATCACCATCACCGTGCATCGCTGGCGCGCCCCATGGCGCCTGTTTCTGTCCGACGAGACTGGCGAATCCGTTGCCTGTTTCAGGCGTCAAGCGAACGGGGTCGGTACTCGGACATCTTCTGGGCGGCGATGATGACCTCCACCCTGTTCCTGGCCTGCATCTTCTGCATCAGCTCGGTCATGTAGTGCTTGACCGTCTTCTCGGTGATGCGAAGCGTCGCGGCGATCTCTTTGTTGGTCATGCCGCGCAGCAACAGCCGAACGATCTGCCCCTCTCGCTGACTGAGATTGATGGCCTCGGCGACGCGGTGGCGGACGTCGGTGTTGCGGAGCGCGTCGATCACTCGGGCGGCGAAGCCCTGGGTGATGTAGGTCTCATTCTTCAGCACGGCTCGAACGGCGGCCATCAACTCGTCTGCCGACGAACGCTTGAGGACGTAGCCGTGAGCGCCTGCGTCGAGGGCCCGGACGGCATGGTCGACGCCGTGCTGGGAGGTGTAGGCGATGATCTTGATCGCAGGCTGGACGTTGCGGATGGTGCGGATGGCATCATAGGTCTCGTCGGGAACGGAGGGGCTCAGGATCATCAGCCTGGGGACATGGGAACGGGCCAGCCGGACCATGTCGGCGGGGCTGGCGCCGAAGGCGATGATCTTGAGATCGGTCGGCGCCGAAAGAAAGGTCGTGAGGGCCGTCATCATCAAAGGTTGGTCCTCGACAATTGCGATCGTAATGTCGCTCATCAAACCCACCCCAAAAAGGCATCATTAAACGTTCCGCCGTTGGAGGACGACGGTTTCAAAACATTGACGAGGAAGGAAAAATCCCCGGAGCCAAAAGAAAATACCAGTTCGTGAAATTCGTCCCGGGATATTCCGGAGGTGTGGCAAGATGCCCCGGCTGCGATGCTGAGCCGGAAGAACTCCGAACCTCCGCCGAATGTCGCCGGTTCGCGGGTTCCGACGCTCGCCTTCTCTGGAAGGGTTAACGTGAAAAACCCTGACGGCCACCTCAGTGCTCGATGCCATCCTCGGTGTATCGGCGGGAGAATGCGTCATGCGTCAGCGCTCCCGGAAGGCACGGGTCATCTGGTCGGTGACGGGCTTGGCCAGATAGGAGGCCGCGGTGCGCTCCTGGGTCGAGACGAAGACCTCCGCCGGCATACCGGGAACGAGCTTCAGTCCCTTGTGCTGGATCAGGTCCTCCTCGGCCGGAAGCAGGCGGACATGAGCGATGTAGTGCTCTTGACCGTTGGACGGATCCCGGGCCGAGGCCGGCGACACCATCGCAACCTTGCCTTTCAGCTCCGGCGTGGCGGTGCGGTTGAAGGCGGAGAGGCGGATGCGCGCCGGCTGTCCAACTCTCACCTGGTCGATGTCAGCCGGTGAAATACGAATCTCGAACTTGAGGTCAGCGTTCTCCGGCACCACGGTGGCGATCTTGGCCGCCGGGGTGATGACACCGCCCACCGTGTAGGCGAACAGTTCGTTGATGTATCCGGAGGCTGGGGAACGTATCTCGGTGCGCGACAGACGGTCCTCGACAGCGAGCTTACGCTCCTGAAGCTCGGCGATGCGCGCCTCCACCGTGCGCAGGTCCTTCTGGGCCTCGGTCGAGGCATTCTGGTCCACGGCGATGATCTGCACGCGGATCTCGCTGGTCCTCACCTTGGCGCGAGCGATGCTCGCATGGATCTCGCCTTGCTCGCCCATGATGCGGGCGTAGTCGCGTTGGGCGGTATAGACGCGCTGGTACTCGACGATCTTGCGCTCGAATAGCGACTGCAGCTTCTCGCGTTCGGCGCCGACGAGCCTGCCCTCCTCCTCCTTGGCGGCGAGGCGGGCCGCCATGCCCCTGATCTCCTCGCCAGTCTGGGCGATGCTGAGCTTGAGCTGCTCCTTCTGGCTGTCGCGCGCGATCTTGTTGCCGGCGAACAGACGAGCCTCGCCGTGGATCACCGATCCGGCAGTCGAGGGGAATAGCGCCTGCATGTCGTCAGGAAATTCGACCGACGTCAGGTTGTCGCGTTCGGCCACCAGGCGGGCGCGGCGCCCGAGCGCCTCGACCAGCTGGGCGCGCACGATCAGATGTTCGGCCTTGATCTGGACGTCGTCGAGGGTCGCCAACACCTGGCCTTCACGGACCTGGTCGCCCTGCCGCACTGACAGCGTCTTGACGATACCGCCGTCGCGGTGCTGCACCTCCTTGAGGTTCTGATCGACCTTGACCGTGCCGACGGCGACCACCGCACCTTCCAGCATCGCCCAGGCCGCCCAGCCGCCGCAACCGGCGACCAGTAACGCGCTCAGCACGAGGCCGGCGACGATGCGCGGCCACAGGCGCAACGGCCGTTCGCGGGGAGCGTCCATAGCCCGATACTCCGGGCGGATGAGTTCGGAAACATCGACATGCTTCATGGCTTCACTTCCTCATGAATGGATCGATGAGAATTGCAGATGGTGGTGGCCGGTGACTTCGATCGTCATGCCGTCTCCTTCGTCGTTGCCGTAATCGACGTCGATGGCGGTGTACTTGCCGTTGGCGAGCTCCTCGAAGCGGAAGCGCACTGGGCGATTGTGGCCGCCGTCGTTCTCGTCGAGGTAGATCTGTTCGAACAGGTCGGCGACCTGCTCCTCGGCGTCGGAGCCCTCCTTGATCGTGATCTGATAGGTCGCGGCCACGATCTTGTCGCCGACCGTGAAGTCGGTGATCTTCTTCACCACGTCCTGCTGCTGGCCGCCGTCGTCGCCGCGCTCGAACTGGAAGCAGTCGTCGCCGGCGCCGCCGGTCAGGACCACCGGGCCGCTGCCGGCGATGATCACGTCGTCGCCGGAGCCCGTGATGATCTCCTCGAAGCCTTCGATCAGATCCTTGCCTATCTCGCGTCCTTTGGCGGTACCGCTGCGTAGATCGATGGTGACGGTGACCGTGGTCGCCGAATAGTCCAGGGTGTCGTGGCCTGAATTGCCATCATAGGCATCGTCGGCGCCGTCGGCGGACGCGAGCACGACGTCGTCGCCGCAGCCGCCGTCCACCTTGTCGGCCCCGCCGCCGTCGGCGATGGTGTCGTTGCCGGCCCCGCCGGCAAGCGTGTCGGCCCCCGCGCTCCCGGTGATGACGTCGTCGCCCGCGCCGCTGACGACGATCTCGAACTCTGCGATCGCGTCCTCGCCGATGTCCTCGCCGGAGGCCCGCCCCGAGGCGAGATTCACGGCGATCTTCCTGACGGCCGAGGAGTAGTCGAGAGCGTCGGTCCCGGGACCGCCGTCGAGGCTGTCGTCCGCGGCATCGGCCGCAGCGAGAACTAGGTCGTTTCCGGCGTCGCCGGCGACCGTGTCGGATCCGCCTCCGTCCGAGATCGTGTCGTTCCCGGCCCCGCCGGTCAGCCTGTCGTCGCCGCCGCCCCCGGCCACGACGTCGTTTCCTCCGCCGCCGTCGATCGAGGCCGAAGCCGATCCGGCGGCCGTGAGGGTATCGTCACCTGCGCCGCCGACGACGATCTCGAACTCCGCGATCGCGTCGTTGCCGATGTCGGTGCCTGATGCCGTACCCGAGGCCAGATCCACCCCGATCGAACGCGTAGCCGATGAATAATCCAGCGTGTCTACGCCGGCGCCGCCGGCGAAGCTGTCGTCCGCGGCATCGGCGGCCGCCATTACGACATCGTTGCCCACGCCGCCGGTCACGACGTCGTTTCCGCCGCCGTCGGCGATGATGTCGTTGCCGGTCCCGCCGGACATCCGATCCGCCCCCGCGCCGCCGTCGAGATGGTCGTTACCGTCGCCGCCCTCGAGGGTGTCGTCGCCGGCTCCCGCCAGCAGGATGTCGCGGCCCGTGCCGCCGTCGAGGTGGTCGTTTCCGTCTTCGCCCAGCAGGGTGTCGTCGCCTTCCTCACCCCACAGACGGTCGGTGCCGGCGCCGCCGAACACCACGTCGTTGCCCGCGCCTGCGAACACGATGTCGTTGCCGTCGCCCGCATAGACCACGTCGTGGCCCGCGCCCGCCAAAATGTGGTCGTCGCCGGCCCCACCCGATATTTGGTCGTTGCCGCCTCTGGCGTCGATGTTGTCGTCGCCGCCGAGTCCCATGATGGTTTCGGCGCACTGGGTGCCGAGCAGGATGTCGTCGCCCTCTGTCCCGACGATGGGCGGCGCCTCAACCACATTGAAGTAGGCTGTCTGCATTACGATGTGGGAGCCGTCGCTGATCGCGTAGGTCAGTTTGACCTCGCCGAGCATGTTCGGCGCGCGGTCGAATTCCCAGCCGTCCTCGGTGCGGACGAGGGAGCCGGAGGAGGAGAAGATGCCGACTACGGTCAGATTGTCGCCGTCCGGATCTGTGGCGCCGGCCAGCAGCGCCGCCATCGATATCGCCAGCCCATGGCAGGCCACTACGTCGGGAAGATGCACCGCGCCCGAGACGCGAGGCGCGCGGTTGCGGTGATCCGGCGCCGGCGGGTCGCGCGGCCTGTCGCCGCCACCACCACCTCCACCTCCGCCTCCGCCACTGCCGGAACCGGAGCCGGGGTCCTCCTGGCGAGGCCGGTGGTTGTCGTTGGCGACCTTCGGACTCTCGCCCGACCCCTTGTTGTTCGGCTCAGGTCTGTCGGTGCGCGCCCGGGCGCTGAAATCGGTCGCACCGCCGCCTACGGCGCGCTCCTCGTCGTGCGCGACGATCCTCGCCTCCTCGGTCCGGCCAGACGACTTGGCCGCTTCCGGCTGCTCCTCCATTGGTTCCTCGGTCGCGGCGAGCGCGTCCTCCTTCAGGATCTCGTCCTCCTCGCCCGAGCCGCGCGCCTTTTCGCGGTCCTCGCTGGCCCCCAACTTCATTGGTAGGAAGCTCTTGAGGTAGGCCGTGCAGGAACCGACGATGAGGAGGAAGATCAGCGGCACGAAGCGACGGCGGCGGTCCTGTTTCTCCTCGTAGTCTTCGCGGGCGGGGGCGGTCTCGGCGGTGGACTTGCGGGTGGCCTGGACGTTGATCATGCGGGCCTCCGCATTTGGGCCTCGACGGGATTCGTGCCGGCCGGACCCGGCGCGGAAGACTGCAGGACCGGGGTCATGATGTCCTGCTTCTTGCCGAAGGCGACCATGCGGCCGGCCTGGACGATGGCGATGAGATCGACCGCCACCAGCGCGCTCGGGCGGTGCGCGATCACGATAGCGATGCCGCCGCGGGCACGGATGCCTTCGATCGCCGCGGTGAGCGCCGCCTCGCCCTCGCCGTCGAGGTTGGAGTTGGGCTCGTCCATCACCACCACGAAGGGATTGCCGTAAAGCGCGCGCGCCAGCGCGATGCGCTGGCGTTGACCGGCGGAAAGCGCGCAGCCCTGCGGCCCCAGCCTGGTACGATAGCCTTCCGGCAGCCTGACGATCATCTCGTGGACGCCGGCCGCCTTCGCGGCCTCGATCACCTTGCGGGAGTCGGGCCGGGGCTCGAGGCGGCAGATGTTCTCCTCCATGGTTGCGTCCATCAGCGCGACCTCCTGGGGGAGATAGCCGATGTGCCTGCCGAGGTCGTCCTCGCGCCACTGGGGCAGGTCGGCACCGTCGAGCCGCACGCCGCCGCGCAGGGCCGGCCAGATGCCGGTCAGCGCGCGCACCAGCGTGGTTTTGCCACCGGCGCTAGGGCCGATGATGCCGAGCGCCTGGCCGGCCTCGAGCTCAAAGGCGACTTCGCTCAGCACCACCTGTCCGGTCCCGGGGACCGCCACGGTGATCTTCTCAACTGAGAGGCGCGCGGTCGGAGCGGGCAGCCGCATCGGCTCGTCGGCGGAGGCGAGCGCGATCACGGTGTCGCGCAGCCGCTGGTAGGCCATGCGCGCGGCGATGAAGGCCTTCCAGTTGCCGATCGCGAGATCGACAGGAGCCAGCGCCCGCGCCGAGGCGACCGAGACCGCGATGATGGCGCCGGCCGAAAGCTCACCCTTGATGGTGAGGTAGGCGCCGAGCCCCAGCAGGGCAGACTGCAGCACCATACGGAGCACGCGCGAAACCGCGGCGAAGCCCCCGGTGATGTCGTTTGCCCTCGTCTGCAGATCGAGGTGCTCGGCATTGGCCTCGTTGAAGCGGCCGACGGCGCGGCTTGCGAAGCCCATCGCCTTGAGGACCTCGGCGTTGCGCGCGTTGCAGTCGGCGATGCCGTTGCGTTCCGTCGCCGCTTTGCGCGTGGACACGATCAGACGGCGGGTCATGACCTCGCTGACCACAGTGAGCACGACGAGGACGAGCGCGCCCGCGAAGGTCAGTGCGCCGAGCATCGGATGTAGGAAGTAGATGAAGGCCAGATAGATCGGCATCCAGGGCAGGTCGAATAACGCCGAGGGGCCCTGACTGCCTAGGAAGCCGCGGACGGTGTCGACGTCGCGCCCGCGCTCCAGCGCTTCGGAGGTGGAGAAGCCGAAACGCGGCATGTCGATGGCGACGCGATGCGCCAGGGGCGCGATCTTGCGGTCGATCCGAGCGCCAACCCGCACCAGCACCTGGGAGCGGACGACGTCGAAGGCGCCCTGGAACAGATAGAGCCCGATCGCGAGCACCGAGAGCATCACCAGGGTGGGGATGCTGCCGCTGGTCAGGGCGCGGTCGTAGATCTGCATCATGTAGACGGAGCCGGTGAGCGCCAGCACGTTGATCATGCCGGAGACCACGAAGAGAAACAGGACGATGCCGCGGAAGCCCCGGGTCAGCTCGGCCAGGCGCCGGCGCTTCGCAGGGGTGAGCTCTTTCGATTTGGCCATATTTTTTCGGATGCCTCAGGTACGAGAAACAGAAACCTGGTGGAACGGGAGGATGGCCTCCCGTTCCGGCATATTGTCGTGGGGCTAGAGCGTGACGTTGGAGCCGAGGTTCTGGTGGCCCGCGATCTCGATCTTGAAGTCGGCGGCGGCGTTGCCGTCGACGTTGCCCTGGATGACGGTGAAATCCTGACCGTCACGGGCCTCGTAGCTCACCGCGAGTTGCCCGGCCGCGGTGAAGGCGGCGTCGGAAACCAGCGTGAAGCTCTGGTTGCCGTCGGCGGCGTAGTTCGCGTCGATGCCGCTGAGGTCGATGCGGTCTCCCGGCTCGAAGCCGACGATGGTGTCGCCCTTGGCCGCTTCCACGGAGTTGAAGCGGAAGGTGTCGTCGCCGAGCCCTCCGTTCATCACGTTGGCGGGGGTGCCGGCGACGATGACGTCGTTGCCGGAGCCGGTGGTGACGTTCTCGATGCCCCACAGCGTATCGTTGCCGGTCTGAGAGCTGGAGGCGCTGCCGTTCGCGAGTGGGCCTGAGCCCAAGTTGACGGTGACGGCCGTGCTCGCCGCCGACATGTCGAGCGTGTCGATGCCCGCCCCGCCGGTGCCTTCGTCGCCGAAATAGGCGTCGTTGCCATCGCCGATCTCGGCCACGATCAGGTCGTTGCCGGCCCCGCCGAACACGGTGTCGTCGCCCGCACCCCCGTTGATAAGGTCGTCGCCCTGATCGCCGAAGATGCGGTCCGCCCCGGCATCGCCGTAGACGATGTCGGCGTCGGCTCCCGCGAACACATGGTCGTCGCCCGCACCGGCGAAGATCACGTCCCGTCCAGCACCGCCGTTGACGAAGTCGGCGCCCTCGCCAGCCGAGATCGCATCGGCGCCGGCATGGCCGACGGCTATGTCGTCTCCTGCGAAGGCAACGATGTTGTCGTCGCCGGGCGTGCCGACCAGCGTGTCGGACTGCGCCGTGCCGTTCCGAACCACGCCGTCGGTTGCGGTCTCGGTCTCTTCTTCGTCGTCGCCGCCCGCGGTCGGCGTCTCGTCGTCGTCCTCTTCGTCCTCGTCCTCGTCCGGCTCATCGGTCTCGAACTGTGGCGGCATGACGCCCGAGAAGGTGACCGAATGGGTTCCGTTCGAGATAGTCTTGGTGCCGTCCTGGTTCTGGACCAGATGGTAGGTCGCGGGGTCCGCCCCTTCGGGAAGCTCGATCACGTCCTCGGCCTGCAGCGCGCCGATGATGATGTCGTTGCCGCCTTTGGACTTGAACACGATGCGATGGGCCGATGTGAGGGCCGAGATGTCGATCGTGTCGTCGCCCTCGTCGCCATCGATCGTGATGGTGTTGAGGCGCAGGCTCGTCGCGGTGAAGTCGCCGACGACCGTGAACGTATCGCCCGCTCCCGCGCCGCCCGTCGCTCCGGTCGGTTCGATGCCGTTGATGCGGATCTCCTCGATCTCGCTCAGTTCCGCGATCACGTTGGCGAAGGCCGAACCGCCCCGGGTGACGACGATTTCCGGCGTACGCCCGCCGAAACTCGCGATGTCGTTGCCCGCGATGGCATCCCAGGCGGCCAGCGTGTAGATCGTGTAGGCCTCGCTGGAGGTATTGCCATTAATAACGAAGGTGTCGCCCGCGGCGCCCTCGGTGCCGCCATTGACGATGTCGCGACCATCAGTCGGGGTCGCTGTCGCATTGGCGTTCCAGACGATTGTGTCGTCTCCGGCACCGCCGTTGACCGTGTCCGCCCCGGCGTTGAGGCCCGGCGCGGTGACGTTGACCGTGAAATTGTCGACGTAGAAGTTATCGCCATTATCCCAGTTGTTGCCGTCGCCGGTGGTCCGGAAACGGATCGCCGAGTTCGAGCCGATCTGGGCAGCCGCCAGGGCGGCGCTGAAGTTGAAGGTGCCGTTGGCACCGCCTCCCAGCGTTCCGCCGGTCACGACCTCCCAGACGTTGGTGTTGACGTTCCGTGCCTCGACGATGACTGTCTGGCCGCCGTTGAGATTGTCGTCCTCGTAGGTGAACGATACAGTCGCCGCAGTCGCGCCGGCCAGATTGACGGCGCGCTCGATCGTCTCGCCGCCATCGACGCCCTGATTGAACTGAAGGCGTCCGCCGGTGATCTGGATGTCGCCTGCTGTCGCACTGGTCGTCTCACCGCCGCCTTCGATCCAGTTTCCTGTGAAGGCGAGTGAGCCATTGCTGTTCGAATACGACGCCGCTCCGAAGCTGTCGACGTAGGCACCGTTGTTGCTGCCGGCGCCTCCGGTCAACGTGTCGTTGCCATCGTCGCCGTTGAGGGTGTCCGCACCCTCGCCGCCGCGAATGACGTCGTCGCCACCGCCGCCGCTCAGCGTATCGTTGCCGCCTAGGCCGTCGATGAGGTTCGCAGCGCCGTTGCCGGTGATGACGTCGGCGTTGGCGCTCGCCGTGCCGAACGGTGCCGGCGCGGCCTGCGCGAGGATGTAGTCGGACGCGTCGATCGCGGCCGTCGTCGTGTTGTTGACCTGGATGGTGCCGATCGTCGCCAGGGAAGCATCCCTGACCGTGAGCAGAGTATTGGCGCCTACCTGAGTCTCGACGACGCGCGTCGCCAGATTGGCGGCGGTGATGCCGAGGGCACTGAGGTTGATCAAGTCCTGACCTCCGGCCGCGGTCGAGTCGAAGCCGGTGATGGTGTCGGCACCGAACCCGGCCGCATTGTAGACGACCACGTCGTTGCCGTCGCCGACGTTGATGGTGTCGTTGCCCGCGCCGCCGATGACGGTGTCGGTATCGCCGCCGGTGCCTCCGCTTAGCGTATCGTCGCCAGTACCGCCGTCGACCAAGTCGGTGCCGTTGCCCGCGTCGATGGTGTCGTTGCCGCCACCGCCGAAGATCTGGTTGTTGGCGCCGTTTCCGGCGATGGTGTTGGCCAGCGCGTTGCCATTGCCGTTGATGGCATCGGCGCCGGTCAGCGTCAGGTTCTCGACTTCGGCCCCGAGGGTATAGGAGACAGAGGACTGCACCGTGTCGGAGCCGCCGGCCGCGAGTTCAGTCACCACGTCGGCGGCATCGTCGACGACGTAAGTGTCGTTGTCGGCGCCGCCGGCCATGACGTCGGCCCCGGCTCCGCCGTTGAGGATGTCGGCGCCGATCCCGCCGGTCAGCGTGTCGACGTCGTCGCCGCCATTGAGCGTATCGTTGCCGTCGCCGCCGTCGAGCGTGTCGTTGCCCAGACCGCCGTTCAGCGTGTCGTTGCCCGCCAGGCCGCTCAGCGTGTCAGCCAGATCCCCACCGGTGATGACGTTGTTGCCGGCGTTGCCGGTACCGATGAACTGGTCGGCGTCGACGCCACGGTAGGTGAGGTTCTCGACGTTGGCCATATTCGCAATGGAGAGCTCGGCCAGGAAGGTCTCGACGGTGTCGGTGCCCTCGTCCTGGGCCTCGATCGCGACGTCGAGAAGATCGTCGATGCCGTAGGTGTCGTTGCCCGCACCGCCAACCATCGTGTCGGCGCCGACGGCGCCTTCGAAATCGTCGCCAGCGAGATTCAGCCGGGCGTCGAGATCGTCGTTGCCCGCACCGCCGACCAGCAGGTCGTCGCCGAGCCCGCCGACGAGGTCGTCGTTTCCGGTGCCGCCGAAGATCAGGTCGTTGAGGCCGCCGCCGGTGATCTCGTCGTCGACGCCTTGCTCGCCCACCACGAAGTTGGCTTGCGCGTTGGTCACCGCATTCAGCGACATGTCGACGTCGCCGCCTGCCCGGCCGGCCGGATCGGAGCGGCTGATGAAGTAGTCCTCCGCGCCGAGCGCATAGCCGGCGAAAGTCGCGCCGTTGAAGTTGATGCGTTCGACGCCGGTCTGAGCATTGTTGCCGTTGAAGTGACCCGCCACCGTGATGGACTGACCGACGGAGCCCGTGGGCCCGGTCGGCAGGCTATAATTGATGACCAGGTCGCCGGTTTGGGTCGCGGTGCCGCTGTCGAAGGCGTCCAACGCGGTGATCGTCGGCACCGGAAGCAGGGTCACCGGGTCGATGATGGGCTGACCGGACGCGTCGACCGCGTTCGGAGCCTGGATCGAGATGCGGTCGGCGGTGCCGCCGCTGGTGGCATTGACGGCTTCATTGATGAGGTCGTTGCCGTCGCCGAGCCCGAACGCGTAGGTGTCGTTGCCGAGACCGCCGTTGAGGGTGTCGACGCCGCCGTTGATGCCGGGTCTGGCGATCGTGATCGTCAGGTTATCGATGTAGAAATTGTCGCCGTTGTCCCAGTTGTTGCCATCGCCGGTGGTCCGGAAGCGAATTCCCGAATTCGCGCCGATCTGGACAGCGGTCAGCGTAGCGCTGAAATTGCCGTTGCCGTTAGCGGTGGTGCTGCCGAGCGTGCCGAGAACTTCCCAGGCGCCGCTGCCGCTGTTGCGGGCCTCGACGATGACGCTCTGGCCCGCGCCAAGATTGTCATCCTCGTAGCTGAAGGACAGCGTTGCGGCCGTTGCCCCCGCCAGGTTCATCGAGCGTTCGATGGTTTCGCCGCCATCGACGGTCTCATTGAAGCGAAGGCGATTGCCATCGATTTCGATGTCGCCGCTCGTGGCGCTGTTGTTGTCGTTTTCCGTCCAGTTTCCGGCAAAGTTTGCGGCGTTGCCGTCGTTGCCGGAATAGGAGCCCGAATTGAAGTTGTCGGCAATCGTTCCGGTGGAGGAGCCCGGGCCACCGACCAGGATGTCATTGCCGCCGAGACCGTTGAGCACGTCGGCTCCGGCGAGTCCGACGATGATGTCGTCGGTCGCCGAACCGTTCAGCACGGGACGGTTGTCGGACGGCGGGCCCTGCGGGGCGAGGCCATTGTCGCTGAACGGGGTGCCCACGACGATGCCGAGAGTACCGTCGGAAAATTGCAACCGCTCCATGTTGCGCAGCAAGTCGGTGCCGTCGAGCGGATCGAGGCCGCCGGTGTTGGAGACCACGAGGGTGCCGTCGGCGCGCGCCGAGAACGAGTAGTTGGCGCGGACGTCGGAGTAGACCGCGGTGTCGACGTCCGATGCCGCCGCGCCGTCGGAGACGATGTCGCGGACGATCTTGAGCTGGCCGGGATTGATCTGACCCGAGAACACCTTCTGGACCAGCGTCGTCATGCTGTCGTGGAACTCGAGCACGGTGTTGCCTACCGGGCCGTTCTCGTCGAACTCCGACATCACCGCGATGCGCACCCGCAGCCAGCGGTCGCCGTCGATGATGTCGTCGCCGCCGCGGCCTTCGATGAGGTCGCTGCCGCCACCGCCGAGCAGGATGTTGCCGCCGACGAAGCTGCCGTTGGCGTCGAACGAGGCCGGTCCTGCGCCGGCGAGGAGCGCCTGCAGGCCAGTGATGAGGGCGATACCCTCGGCATCCAGGGCGCTGCCGCGAAAGCCTTCGGTCGGCACGAGGTCGGCGGTGACGTCGGAACCGCGGATGACGTCGTTGTGGGCCGATCCGGACGCACCTTCGACCTGGGTGAAGCTGTCGAGCGCCGCGTTGCCCGGAAGCACCGGCAGACCGGGCAGGATCACCCGGTTGAGGTCGACGTCGACCGCCAGATTCATGCTGGCGTAGGTCGTCCAGTCGTAGCCAGACATACCGTCGAACTTGCCGCGGCCTAGGCTGCCGAACCAGATGTCGTCGCCGCCTTCGCCGATGAACTCGTCGAAGCCGCCGTCGCCGTGGAACACGTCGTGGCCTTTGACCGCATCAAGCTGGAACTGGTCGTCGAAATTGTCACCGACCGCGCCGGTCCAGGCGCCGATCTCGATCCAGTCGTCGCCTTCGCCGCCGAGCGTCTGCTCGGTGGTCTTGCTGCCGAGAACGAAGTCGTTGCCGACCCCGCCGAAGGCCTCGTCGAGGCTGTCGGCGCCGAGCACGATGAAGTCATTGCCCTCGTCGGCAACGATCAGGTCGACGCCCTGGCCGGCGTTGACCGCGTCGTGGCCGCGGCCGGTGCGCATGATGTCGTCACCGAACAGGTCGGTGATGATGTCATCGCCGTCTCCGCCGATATACTGGTCGTTGCCGGCGCCACCTTCCATGCGGTCGTTGCCGCCGTCGCCGTAGAGGGTGTCGTCGCCCTCACTGGCGATCAGCGTGTCGGCCTGGTCGGTGCCGCCCAAGAGGACGTGGTCGGCGCCAGTGTAGCGCAGGTAGTGGCTCTCGGGTCCGGCTGTCGACGGATCGTCGCGCAGGACCAGCGGCGTCAAGATTGTGCCACCGGTCGGATCGGCCGAATCGAGCCCCGGATTCCACTGCCGGGTCTGGTCGACCTCAAGGATGAGCCCGGGGGTCGAGAACACGTCGGACGGCAGATGGCCGGCGTCGGCATTGAGGCCGATCACCTTGGCAAAGGTGTTGTTCTCCATTTCGGAGAGCAGATGCAGGCCGTCCAGCCGCTGCAGGTAGTAGAAGCGGTCGCCGTCCTGCAGCTTTTCCAGCTGGACCTCGAACACGAAGTTGAAGGTCGAGCCCAGCATGCCGCCGAACGGCATGACCTTTTCGGCGAGACCGCCGATCCAGAGGTCGACGTTGTCGAGGCCGCCCAGCGAGCCGCCGGCGTAGACACCGGTGGCGTTGAGGAAGGCGATGCGGTCGGTGTTGAAGGCCGCGAGCGCCGCCGGATCGGTGGGGACGACGATATCGCCGAAACTGGTGCCGAAGATCAGCGCCATGGCCGCATCGCGCTTGCCTTCGACCGTGGCCTGGCCGGTGATCAGCGCGTGCGTTCCGTAGGCCGCCACGAAGTTGATGATCGAGGCTTCGTTCTTGAGGTGGCTCGCGAAGTCCACCCAGCTGGCGTAGGGCCGCAGTTCCTCCGCGTGGCTGCTGGCCTCGAAGAAGTCGCGGCGCGCGGCGTTCAACGACGGCACGCCGGCATCGCGTCCGCGAGCCAAGTTGATGGTGGCCAGGTCGAGCGGCAGGCCGAGCAGGTTGTTGCGCAGCGCGCTGGTGACGAACTCGTCGATCTCGTTGCCGACCTGGCGCGTCATGCCGCGGATGATGTTGCCGGCGGCGACGCTGTCGGCGACGGTGTGCGCAACACCGCTGGCGTCGGAGTCGAACTCGACCGGGTTGAGGAAGGCCTGGATCAGTCCGATCTGGTCGTTGGTGAAGCTCGGGTCGAGTCGGTCGATCGTCTCGGTCAGCATCGAGTGGCCGAAGCGATAGACGACGTGGGCGAACTCGGCGACGATGCTGGGATTGATGTCGGCGTGGTAGCCGTCCGGCACGACGAAGAAGTCGATGTTGGGCTGGATCTTGCGGGCGAAGTCCTCGAACACGAGATGCTGGTACTGCATCTCGGTGCCGAACTTGGCGGCTTGGAACAGGCGTTCGCCGTCCCAGACCAGCGCGGCGATCTGGGCCGGCGTCGTCGGCAGGGCGGCGAGATCGACGGTCAGCCATTCGTTGAGGAAGGCCAGGTCGCTCTCGGCGAGCACGATCTCCTTGGTGTGCTCGACCAGCCGGTTGTGCTCGGAGTGAAAGATGTGGTGGACCGCGGTCAGCCCGATGTTCTCGTTGGCGCGGCCGTCGCCGGCGATGAAGTGCGCGTCGAGCAACTCGTTGTCGTAGACCGCCGGGTTGTTGCCGGGGTTGAGAAGGCCGATCTCGATGTCGCCGTCGGCGATGCCGTTCGGCACGGCGTCGTGCGCGATGTCGGCGAGGAAGGCGGCGTTGATGCGGACAGCGCCGGCGACGCTGACCGGCGCCGCCGAGGTGCCGGAGATGACAGTGTCGTCCGCGGTGTTCGGAATGCCGTCGGCGCCGAGGCCGGTGACGACCTGGGCGAAGCCTTGGGCATTGGGAATAAAGTTGCCGTACGCGTCGGTGCGCACCAGCGGCACCGCGCCGACGTCCTGGTCGGTCAGCAGGATGCCGAGCATCTTGGCCTGCTCCTTGACCTCGCCCCAGGTGGCCATGCCGCCGGCGCCGGCGCCGCTTCCATCGGGATTGGCGCCACGCCCTTCGATGAGCTTGCCGGTGGCGTGCGGGACGCCGTTGGCGTCCAGCGCATACTGGCGCAGGAAGACCTGGTGGGAAGCGTGCGAGGTATAGGTCTGGTTCTGGTCGACGAACGGAGTCGTGGTGTTGACCGGCCGGACGTCGTCCGCGGTGCCGAATACGTTGTCGGCGCCCGGGGAGACGGTGGCGCGGGTCAGCACCATGAAGTTGGTCGGGCTGCCCGGCACGTACAGCGGGTCGTCCGGCTGAAGCGGGACGAACACGGTGCCGCTGCCGCCCTTGTTGACCAGATCCAGACCGTGATCGAAGAACTGGCCGAACAACGTGAACCAAGAGTTGAACGGGGCCGACAGCCCGACGTCCGGGGAGACGTTGACGATCTGGACGTTGTCGCCATCCATCGCGACCCCGAACGGCTCGAGGGCCGCATCGCGGACCACGCGGGCGGCTTCCAGATCGGCGAGCGTGAGAGCGTGCGCCGACGTCGCGGTAGCCAGCGCGTCGAGCGCAGCCTGTTCGGCCGGGCCGGGAACGGTGGTGTCGTCGCCGTCGCTGAGCTGGTTGGCCGCCGCCTTGGCGTTCTGCATCACCACGCGGGCCTGATATTCGGCGTCGAGCGCGGGCTTGAAGGCGTTGTAGATGTCCTGCACCAGGGCGACGTTGGCCAGGGTGGCTTCGACGACGCCGCCGGTCTGCAGGCCCTTCATGATCGCGGCCGGATTGGCGAGCGTCTGATCGACGATCAGGTTGGAGATGGTGCGCAAACTCGAATCGAAGACCATCGAACCCGGGTTGTTGGACGGCGCGTAGGACGTCGGCACGGCGGGCGCGCCCGGCGGCAGGAAATTGCCCGGCACGTTTTCGGCGGGCCTGAAGGTCGGGTCCAGCAGTTCGGGGAACGGCATGTCCGCAGCACCCCACTTCTCCTGGCCGGGCAGCAGGTTGTTGTTCTGTCCGTCGACGGTTCGAAGGCCGATGCTGAGATTATAGGACGGAACGGAGCCGACTTGGCCGGCCAGACCGGCTCCGTAGAGCGGCGCGGCGTTCGGGTCGAGCGGATTGGCGATGTAGGCGGCGTGCTTCTCGGCGACCTTGATCTGCGCGAGAATGAAATCCAGATCACTCCTGATGTACGCAACCATGACGGCCTCACCTGTTGTGGCGCGCGGTCCGCTGCGGCGGCCGGGCTGTTGAAATTTTTGCGAGCCGTCCAAGTAGGATGGCTCCTATGGGCTCAGGCTAGATTTTTCTGTGGGCAGCGGGATAGGGTACAAGGTCCAACGACCTCGTGGGACCGAGGTCCGGCGCTTCGGCCGACCATGGTCGTAGGACCTTGGTCCGACCGGCGGACGACCATCCTCGCTCCGCCGGCGCCACGGCGCGGCGCTGCACGGGTCAAGCGGTGTTTTCCGGGTGTTTTCGGAAGACTTGGCCGCGCCGTCCGATCGGAGCAACCGTCGCGTCGATCCGGCATCAGGGCGTGAGGGAACAAGCAAGGCTGGACAGAGGACTGCCGGAGCACGGCGTCGGAGGCGTCAAGCGCGCTCAGGGCCGTCGGCATCTCCGCGCCGTGTCAAGTGAAGACGAGGATGATCACTCAGCGGGCTTTGCAAGGCGCGTAGGTCGACAACGCGCTATGACGGGCTTGTCGCCAACTACCTCGCCTTCATTCAACGCATCAATCTGGCAAAGGCCTTTCGCCGGGCCGCAGACGCCCTCAGGTTCGCTGGTGCCGTTGAACATTGACGCCATCACGGCATTACGCCGCTGAAGGTGTCGGTGCTCGTGGATGCATCGCCGGTGTGCCGACGGAAATATCCTCCTCGAAGTCTGCCGAGGCCTAGGGTCACTTGCGTCCAGGAAAGCAATCAGCCGTGCAGGCATATGCGGCGCATGATCGCTTTAGGTCAAATGTTGACGCCACCGCGCGCCCTCTAATAACCCGCTCAGCAAAGAGCCCGCGCCGGCCGCAGCAGCCAGCATGGCTTGCTGTTCCCCGTACTTGTACAGAACGTTTACTGTGCGGGCCGCGCCCGGCGCGTACGAATGCGATCTGTCCAAAGATATACCTCTTTATAGCTCGCGCGCGGTCTCCCGTAACACCCTAAGATTGTGCTGCAGTCGAGGAGGACTTCCGATGCGCAGGCAGCCTGTTCCGCTTACTCCGGGTGACCTAGTCAATCGTCAATTCGGCACCGACGACAACTTGACAGGCACCCCTGGCGCAGCGACCGCGTTCGGCGATGCTGGTGGCAACCTGTTCGACTCCTCGAAGGGGGGAAACGATACTTTCGATGAAATCGGACTTTCCAATTACACATTCTATGGCGACGTGGTCGGCAGCATTTTTAATTTTGCTCAGGGCGGTAATGACACATTCAACGGACTCACTGCGTCTGGTGTCACGGCCTACGGCGACGCGGGCGCAGACATGTCGGACCACAGTAAGGGTGGCAACGATACCTTCATGAGTGGCTTCGGCAGACAGCAGACCAATACGTTCTTCGGTGATGCTGGCGGCGCCATGTCGGGTCATGCTCAGGGAGGCGACGACACTTTCATAACCCAGACCGTACAGGGCGCCACCCACACCTTTTACGGCGACGCGGGTGGCGACATATCTGGCCACACCAAGGGCGGCAACGACAGCTTCCAGGGCTCCAGACAGGCTACAAACACCTTTTTTGGTGACACCGGGAGCAACATGATCGGTCACGCCCAGGGCGGCGATGACACATTCACAGCCAGAACGGACTCAGGCAACTCATTCTACGGAG
Source organism: Bradyrhizobium sp. Pa8 (assembly GCF_052588265.1). NCBI lineage: Bacteria > Pseudomonadati > Pseudomonadota > Alphaproteobacteria > Hyphomicrobiales > Nitrobacteraceae > Bradyrhizobium > Bradyrhizobium sp. Pa8. The sequence goes on from NZ_CP176767.1 coordinate 7,826,325, forward strand.
ATGCCCGCGGTGACATGACCGGCCACAGCAAAGGTGGCAATGACACCTTCAACGGGGCCTTGTTCGCAACGCAGGTGTTCTACGGTGATGCCGGAGGCAACATTTCCGGCCATGCTGAGGGAGGCGACGACATTTTTATCGGCTCGGGTGGGGCGATAATGTCAAAGACCTTCTATGGTGATGCTGGCGGCGACATCTCCGGCTTTGCCAAGGGCGGGAACGATACCTTCACAAACGAAGGCGGCTCCGATGTGTCCTTTTACGGCGACGCCGGCGCCGCATTGTCCGGACACGCGCGGGGGGGCGATGACGTAGCAGCGTTGCAGGGGAGCAAAAGCTTCGCCGTTGGCGATGCTCTTACGATGCTCGGCGCTGCTGTCGGAGGTAATGACAGTCTAAGCGGCGGTGACAGGTCGCTGACAGATGTTGTAAATGAGCTCTATGGGGACGCTCAGGCCATGGGCGGGGCGACCCAAGGAGGCGATGATCTCATTGTCGGCGGCCAGGCCGTCGGCAGCGGCAGGGTCGATAACTTCTTATGGGGCGACGCCGAGCAACTTTCGGCTCGTGCCCAGGGAGGCAGCGATGTCCTCTACGCTGGAACCGCGGCGCCCGGTTGCACGGTCAGCAACGAGATGTGGGGCGATGGCCAACTGCGCGGCAATGCTCTTGGCGGTAGCGACACGTTCGTATTCAAGGACGATGGCGCAACGACGGTCGGCACTCAGAACGTTATCGGCGACTTCAGCCAATGCCAACATGACAAGATTGCTTTCATTGACGTGGCAGGCGCGCAGTCGTTCGATGATCTTGTCATAACCCAAAATGGAGCTAGCACCATTATCATTGCGGGAGCTGATCAAGTTACGCTTGCCAACTTCACCAATTTGATGACGGCGAATGACTTTTTGTTCGCCTGAAAGTCACTTCCGACCAAACTATAAGGGCAGTCCAGCAGCTAAGTAAGCCACTCGCCCTAGCCGACATTGCGCCTGAAGAGTTTACGCTGGCCATCGGCGAAGTGGCAGCGCACCTCGGGAGGAGGTCTGCTCACCGAGGTATGACGGACCGGATTTGCTCACTTTAGTTCTTCGCATTCTGACCCGAAGCCGACTTCCGCCCACCGGCCTCAAACGTTAAGTCTGCTAGTCGGTCACCATCACCGCCCGGACCTCGGCCGTGATCGGTACTGGACGTGCTGCTCGCTCCGGCCTGCTCGAAGTTGACCCCATGTTGAGCGGGCTGAGGGGGCAAGGCGACAGACCTACTCAGCGCTCTGTCCTCACATACGGCCTGAACTCAGGCGTCGGCTGCAAGCCCGGAGCGGCATTCAGTGAGAGTGATGCTCCACCTTGCGGGTGCCGGGACCTTGTTTGCGAATTTCCAAAGATGCCCCAGATAAATACGCTCAACACGAGCGAAACGGCGACCAAGAGCAAAAGGTCACGGACCATGATGTCCTCCCTTTCGCCGTTTCAATGGGGGAATCAGCCCAACGTTCCTAAACGGTCCTAATCCATCCACCCGTTGCCGTGTAAACGCCAGCGCCGACGCAACAGACGCAAAGGTTTCGTCTCGATGATCTTCCTACTGAAATTGACATGCGGCCGTTCCCTCCGGCTGTCGACATGCACGCCAGCTTGAGTGCGTTTTCCAGACACTACTCTCGGTTCTTCCTCGGCATTGATTTTAGCGGTGTATTTCTTTCGCTAGAGCGTATCCGGCGTGCGTCGAGGAGAGCTTTTGTCCTCGTTGATTAATTCTTGCTCGGCCAGGTGCCAGAACTCTTCATCTTGCCCTCCCGGCTTTCCGGCCTGCTCCCACAGCTCGTAAGCGCGGGCCGCAATGGTTTCGTCGATCTTGTTCATGGACGGTCCCTTCTTATTTTGTTCAATTGAGGCGCTTTGTATCGGTCTCGATTTCTACAATGACCGTCTCAACATCGGGGACGCCATCGACGTCCCTGTTGCAGATACACGGCATACCGGCGCCACATTGGCAGCCCCCTTACCTTCGGTCCACGACTGTCCGGATGATTTTCGCAGACCCAACCGAGGCCATGGCAGATTGGACAACTGGGATCGGTCATGCCGCGATGGCCTGTCGATGGCGCTGATATGCTTCAATGGCGCGGTTGGCGAGCATCAGCTTTCGGTGCTCTCCCTTGAGGACCATCTCATCGACTGTCCTCAGGAGAAAGCGGCTGACCTCTGCAGCATTCCCAATCTCGCCGGTACGCTCCAAATAATCCCAGGCGATCTGAATGGAGTCCTCAATCAGCCAAGGGATAGGTTCACTCATAAAAGGAGAACCCGTAGCAATGCCCACCGTTCCTAGTGGAACGTCGGTTGGGACCTCGCCTCGATGACCTGGACGTTCGCGCGCACACCCGCCTTGTGCAATCTCAGAAGGCCTCGTGCCAATTGCCGGAGATCATTCCGCGCAGGACCGACGGGGAGTTTGCGCGCCCGGCGCAAGACCTGTGCGGCATGAATGATCAGCGGAGGCTTCTTCATATTGTTTCGCCCTCAATATGGCTGGCGGCGTCGATGCGAACCCCAACGGCTTCGACAACCTGGCCTGGCTCGACCCACAAGAGGATATTTTTGCGCCGGCTAGCGACTCTTGCGCTCTCGTTATGTTCTATATGGACATGATGGACCGACCCGCGAGCTGGAGCATGCCGAACCCGTAGGAGATGGACAAGATGGCCGCTCTCGTCGGCAGAACGTGCGTCGGGAGACCGGATTGGCTTCCGAAGCCGATCTTCCGCCGGAATACTGGCAGGCGCTTCTGGACGACCCTCGCGCAGAGAGCAGATGGGTCCCTCCTTCCCCAGACGGCAATCCGAGTTTGCGGTTTCCTTGGCCTAGCTCTTGCGCTGGGGTTTCACTCTCTCCCTTCGAGGGCCTGTTGCGTTATCGGCTCTTGAGGCTGAAGCCGTCAGGAGCGAAGGCCTTGGTCCCGGCAATTGCCTGCCAAGATCTGTAGTTGTCGCCCTCGTAGGGCGGCTCACGCGGCGATCGTGGCCCACCGCCTCATGTTGAAGGCGATCGAGGCGAGCACGATTTGCCCGGTCGCCTTGATCAGACCGACGTAGCGGATGCAGGTCAGCCGCATGCGGCGTTTGAGAGTAGCGAAGGTGGTCTCGACCTGGGCTCGGCGGCGCGCGATGAGGAGGTTGTAGCGTTTGAGCCTGGGCGGCAGTTCCGGGTGATGTCTGTTGGGCCGACGAGCGATGCGGGGTTTCTTGCCCTCCGCCTTCAGCCGGGCCCGTCGGGCATGGGTGTCGTAAGCCGCATCGGCCCACACCGCAGCTTCATCGCCCCGGATCAAAGCGTCCGCAGGTGTCGTATCGTTGACGTTAGCGGGTGTGGTCAGCACCGCGCGGATCAAGCCGGATCCTTCGTCCACACCGACATGGGCCTTGTAACCGAAGGTCGAGCCGCTTTTGCCCTGCCGTTTGGCAAACCGGGCATCAGGATCGTTTGAGGGGCGCTCCTGCTTGGGCGGAGCCGAGACTGCCTGGATCAAGGTCGCATCCAGCATCGTGCCGCGCTTGAGGATCACGCCAGCATTCTCAAGCTGACGATCCAGCTCACCAAACAGCTTCTCCAGCAGGCCTTGTTCAACGAGCTGGTTCCGGAAGCGGTTCAGGACCGTGTGGTCGGGCGTCGCATCCTCAAGGCTCAAACCGACGAAGCGCTTGAACGACAACCGGTCGCCCAGCGCTTCCTCGAGCTCGCGCTCCGAAAGACCATACAGCGACTGCAACAGCACAGCACGAAACAGCACCAGCACCGGATAGCCTGGTCGACCGGGGCTCCCTTCATCCCGCAAATGGCCGATCAGCTTCTCGAACCGGTACCACTTGACCAGGCCAGCCAGCCGATCCAGCGCCGCATTGGCGCCGGCCCCCTTCGGCATCAGCGCTTCCACAAAGCTCGGCTGTCCCGTCCGCTTGACCGCCATCGCTACCCTCCAAGGCTTTGCCCTAGGGAATCACAATTGACGAATTACGCAACAGGCCCTTCGAGAGAAAGGCTGGTCGGGAACAGTTCAATAAGATCAATGCATCGCGGCGGTGTATAGCAAAACAGAATTTTTCCGACCGCCGCGAGATAGGAAACAGGCGGTGATGCGCGGGAAGAAGGAGGATCTAGCAGCGGATTATTCGGTCGCCGGGATCCCTTACGCTCGCGACAGGCCTTCGTGGGATTTCGCACATTGACCGAGACTTACGCGAGATTCGAAATAAAAAGTGAAAAGAAGAGCGGGGATATTCCTCAAAGCTGACTTGATCTCTCCCTTCGATTACTTTTCTCCGCGCAACTAATTGATGAGTAAGTAGTGATGACTGATCAGCAATTAGCCTTGGAAGCGATTAGCGACGCGCAACTCATATTGGAAGAATTCCTTCGGCCCCACCCCGAGGATAATGCGCGTATTCTCGAGAAGTTGGTGGAAGTTCTCGAACGGCCTGCGTTGATCGTTGCTGTAAGTCGATTGCAGCAACACGGCAATTGAGCGCGCCCATGAGCAAACCGCTTCAAGCGTTTTCTTTAACCGTTGGCATTGTTGCGCTCTCATCGCTCGAAATGACCGGTCTGCATGCCAAGCAACAATGCAGCGCCGCAATGCCGCCAAATCCGCAAGGGCAATGGTGGTCCTATCGTTTCATCGACGGACGAAAATGCTGGTACGCAGGCAAACCCATGCTGTCGAAAGCATTGCTGGAATGGCCGACAGAGCGGCGTCCCGAACTCGGTTCTCGCGGAGAAGCTACAGGTATCGTCATTGCTAACAAGCCTGGCAATCCTTTCGATGCACAAGCGTTGGCGAAAGAGGGCCATGACACATTTGAAGAGCGATGGCGTGCTAGGATCTCCAGCTCCAACCCCGCGCACGACTGAACAATGCTAATGACGTAGCGATCCTGCATCTCGCCCATCGTTGGCGAGGACTTTCGACCGCCTGTTCGCGGCCGTGCGTTTCGTTTACGTCAAGCCGAGGCTCGCTGTTCAGGCGCAAGGCTACTACATGCGCAAGCTAAAGGATTTTAGGAAACGCTAGTCAGTTTGGCGCACGTGTACCCTCTACGGCAAACTACGGACTTTAGGCTCCGGAGTGCGCGCTCGATGTCTATCCCTTTCGCGCACTGATCATGGGATCATCACCCAATCCTTCAACGGGCGCCCTCCAGCCGAGTGCATCCTTCGCCGTTACCAGCGAAGCGCCGAGCGTTGCCAAGTAGTGTGGCAACTCGCAATCGGGACACGCGTTCATATTGCCGACAAGCGAAGCGACCGCGTTCTTAAGATCGCCTCGGTCGAGATGATCGAAGGCTCGTTGCTTGCAGCGCTCGACATATTTGTCGCGCGCCAGCTCAATTAACAGGGAACGTTCCATTTCGTCTCCCCAACCGATGACTGCTTTCAACCGTGGAGTTGAAACGGAGTGGATTTGGCCGTCTGTTCGAAAGGCGACAAACGGATGCTTTTTTGGTCGCAAGTGTGGGAATTAGGATACAGGCACACACGCGACTAATGCGGTGGTCGAGCCATCCGTCCCGCCCGAGCGATGCCGGTCATCCTAACCGTCGATGAAGCGGGATGTGTGGATGCGCGCGCCGGGCCGAGAGGGAAGAGAAGATAGGACGGCAGAGTGATCGTCCGCTCGGCCCCAAGAAGCGGACCAAGCGCAGACAGTTCAATATGTACGCGATGGACCATGAACAGACATAGCCTCACCCGTCGCGTTGGCGCCGAGCTCTGACCGCCGCTGCAAAGCGTCCTAATAAACCAGGCTAGTGCCGGGCGGCTTCTCTAGCGCGGCGGCCAACGACCGGTACTCCTCGCAGCCAGTCCCGCAAATCGCCGCGATCCGGCTCAAATGATATTGCACTTGATCGCGGTTGCCCTGCTCGATCTGCCATAGACCGTAATATTGCCAGGTCGGCACATGGTTCGGATCTGCTTTCAGGGCGCGCTCGTACCAGACCTGCGAAAGCTTGTAGTGGCCGAGCTTGCGATAGGAGTAGCCGATCAGATTGGCCACATTCGGGTGATCGTCGTGGCCGAGCGTCTTCAACTGCTCAATCGCAGAGGCATAGTCGGTGCGGTCGTAGACCGCCGAATAAGCTGCGCGGTACCCATGAGCAAAGGCGGGGTCGTCGAACAGGGACTGCTTGGCTTTTTTGGCCTTGGGCGCGTGAGTGGCCTTGTTGCCCGACCGCTTCGGGTATGACGAAGGCGGATAAGCGGAGCGTTGCCCCGTCCTGCTATAGTCTGCGTCACTGCCACCTGGCTCGGTGCCCGGGGCCGCAACAGCCGGAGTGACCGAGAACGCAACGATCAGCGCAATCGAACACGTTGCCAGCGTCACAATCCTGATCATCAAGTTGGCCATAGAAACCTCCTGCAGGCTACGCCTTCGAGCTCCCAATCCAGCCGAACATGTTAACTCCGGCTTACCTCAAACATTCCTGGAAAGGTATTTAGAAAAACGAGATTCTGTGTGACAGCAATGTTGTCTTATGAGCCAATCAATGTCCGCAGCGGATCACACGCTGGCGTCGCGACCATATTTGTCCTTGGTCCGTTCGCACCCCGCAAGCCGACGTCAGGGCATAGAAACAGAGAGGCAGCTAAGGGCCAATATCGGAAGTAACGGACACGAAGTTGCGGCGTAGGCAGAGGCAGCGTTCAATCCGACCGACGAGGAATGCGACGTATGGATGCGAGCGCGATGGGATATGAAGCAAAGGCGTTACAGCCTTGCTTGCCGAACGGGCTCGATGCCTCCATGACTTAAGGCAGCGCCGCCAATGCATTTCTGAGTTACACCGCCGTTTTAGCCACCAGACCGCATCAAATACGGATCCAAGGACCCAGCTAACCGGTCCGCCACTTGTATGGCGCCCGGCGTGGACTGCTTTTCGCGATGAAGCGAGCCGACGGAATTCACGACCAGCCCACTACAAGCAAGAACAGCTATCGCAATCGCAGCGAGATATTTGATCCTCATGACGATGGTCCCCTTTATCGCCCCATGAACTAACCGGGCACTCTCAGAAATGGTTCCCGAACGCTGCGGCCCAAATGTTTTCGGCCGCATCGGAAGTTGCTTCCATGGCGCCAGCGACTAGCCGCTAGGGCAGGTTCCTCCTTCGGAATGGAACATCGCGGTCGCGATCAGAAATCAAGGAACGAAAGCGTCCGCCGGGCTTTAGAAAAACTGAGGCCGTCGCTCGCCGGTAGTAACACGGCGCATGTCGCGGATAGCCAAAGGTCGTGGCGAACGACCCGCTGTTCTGAATACAAACGCTCGCGCAGATAGCCAAGCCGCGCGGTTGAGCCGCAGTCGGCTCGGCCGAACATGGATGAACGATGCCGCCGGCGAAGCTTCGTGCATCGACGATTTTGAATGAGTACGGTAAGGCGCAATCCGAATTGATCGGCAAAACCGTCATCCTTACCGACGGAAAGGCAGGCACGGTCGAGAACGTTTGGCTAGATGAACTGCACGGGTTTCGGATTTCAATCAAAGGTCATGACGGAAGATGGCCGCTCTCAACCATCAAGTTCGAGGAGAACTAGACCTTCGCACCCGCTGCGCATCACCCCAATAGCGCGCTATTTCAGAACATTCCGATCAGGATGAAAAACCCGATCTCAATCAGGAACGTCGTGCTCATAACCGCGACCGTAAGGAACACGTCGCTCGCCGAAAGAGGGTTCATGAATGCCTCGCATCTTGCGAAGCCCCGGGAGTAAATCATTCAGGCTAGAAAATGTTTCAGTTCCAAACGCAGACGGCGCGAGATGCGAGCGGGGCGGACATCCGAGGCGGCCTAAGGCAAGGTCCGCTTCGGGTCACAAGCGGACTTCGCTGCGTTGGTCGTCGATGGTCCGCTAACGGCCTAATAGCCGTCATCAATACCGTCGCACACGAAGATTCGCCAAGGGCCACGGGATGGCTTCGGGTTGACTCGTCAGGCGTCCGCAAAAGGCAGCGGTCGTAGAATATGGCTCACGCGGCTCTGTGTCTCGCGGTGCGGATACAGGCGACTGACAAACGTGGGTTTATGGTGCGCTCGGAGGGCGCTCGCATGTTCGGTGATTTCAACGGGTTAGAGTGGAGGTCAACGAGTTTGGTGCATTTCGCGCTCAAAAGTACCTTTGGCCCGGCCGCAGTAGGAGAGCACTGTCCTATGCGAGTCGGGTTGGTCTCACCGCTCATAACGGTCCGGTCCTGCCGGGACCACCAGTCAGCGCCCTGCAGAGAGCCTCCGGCCTCGCTTTGTCGCTTACTCGGCCGCTAATGCCTACACGGACAGATTCAATCAGCGCAACTCTCAAGCAACGCCTTTGCCATCTTCAGATCCGGCGTATCGAAGCCTTCCGTGAACCAGGTGTAAATTGGCGCCAGGAGGTCGTGGGCCTTGCGGCCTAGGCCCTGATCGCGCCACAGGCGGGCGAGGCTGGTGGCGCTTCGCAGTTCGATTGCGCGCGCGTTCTGCTGACGCGCGACATCAAGTGCCTTCCGCAGGCACTGCTCTGCCTGTTGCCACTCTGCGGACGCAATACAAAGCTCACCTCGAAGATGATGAATCCTCGCCTCGCACCATCTCTCACCGGTTACGTTGCCGTGACTAAGAGCCGCTTCCAGCAGCTCCATTGCCTCATCGCGACGACCGGCAACGCTACAAGTCTCGGCAAGAATAAATCTGCCTTGCTGGAGGAACGCGCCGACCCCGCCTCGCTCCCATGCTGCCAACCCACTGCGCGCGAATTGCAGGCCCTCCTCGATCTCGCCGCTGCGCACCAGAGCCCAGCCGCGGAACAGCATTCCTGCGGCTTTCGGCTGGGCGAGCTGATGCTCCTCGCAGAGCGTCAAGGTCTCGGTACTTGTCACCAGGGCCGCCGCCACGTCCGCTCGCAAGATGTGGTACGCGCATACGAACCACAGCGCGTGGGAGAGAGTTGGCGCATGCTCCATTCGTCGTGCGAAGCGCACCGCGCTCTCGGCGTGCTGCGCGGCTCGTTCTGGATGACCTAACATCCACGCCATGATCGCACCGAGCGCGTGGGCGCATACCGCCGGGTCGTGTCCAATGTAGTGGAACGCGTGATGGCGATGCTGCCGCTCATCGTACAGCGCGAGGCCCTGCTCGACCTGCGTATACGCTGTGGCGAAGTCGCCGCACAGCAGGGGCGTCGGCCAGGCAGCATGGTGCGCCTGGAGCAGGAGATTTGTGTCGTTCAAGGTGTGAGCGACCCGGAACAGTTCCTGGATCGATTCCCGTGCCTTCCCGAATTCGCCGCGGGTATTGTGGAACAGCCACAGACCAATGAGAGGCGCCACCAAATCGGCCGAGCTGTCCATCGCACGTGCGAGCCCGAGCGCGCGGTCGTAGACTCTTTCCACCTCGGGCGCGGTCCATCCCTGTACGTTCATCATCGCCGGTCCGAGCTGAGCGAGAATCTTGAGTTCTGCGGCCGCTCGCCCCGGCGTCTCGGGTTCGACTTCGAGCAATGCGAGTGCTCGGCGAAAATGTCGAACCGCCTCCGTATTGGCGGCACGACGCGCCGCGTGCTCGCCGGCGACGGTCCAGTGGGGGATGGCGCTTTTGTGAAGTCCGGCCTCGCCGTAGTGGTAGGCCAGCAGTTCGGGATGGCGTTGGGCGACGGCCGTATCGTCCTGCTCCAATCTCTGCGCGATGGTCCGGTGCAGCTGCCGATGCTGCTTGCGCAGCAGCGTGCTGTAGGCGGCGTCCTGCACCAGCGCGTGTTTGAAGACATAGGACGCTTGTGGTGGGATGCCGGTTTGGAAAAGTAGCCCGGCCTCGACCAGGCGGCCCAACGCACCTTGCACCTCCGTCTGGCTTCGCGGGGTGGCGACTGCCGCAATGAGTTCGTAACAGAACTCTCGTCCGATTGCCGCGCCGATCTGCGCCATTTCCTTTGCCGCTGGGCCTAATCGGTCAAGCCGAGCCATCAGTGAGGCGTGCAGCGTCGCGGGCACAGCGCGCGCGGAAACAGAAGTCCCGGACAGGAGAGCCTTCGTACCGCTTTTGGCCTCGACGACGGCCTTGGTAAGCTCCTCCACGAAGAGCGGCACGCCGTCCGTCCGCGCGACGATTTCATCTACCGCTTCGCCCGGCAAGGTCCCATTGCTGGCTGCGATGCGCTGCACCAGCGCTGCACTTTCGCGCAGGTCGAGCCGTTTGAGGGTCAGAGTGGTCACGTGAGCCTGATCAGTCCAGGGCGGCGAGTACTCGGGGCGGAAGGTGACGAGCAGCAGCACAGACGACCCCTGCACCCGCTCCACGATATGATCGAGCTGGTCCCGCGATGTCGGATCGATCCAATGGGCGTCCTCGTAGACCATCAACACCGGCCGCTGCTGTGCGAGCACGACGAGTTGCCGCAGCAGAGCCTCGAAAGTCAGATCCTTCTTGCGCTGAGGCGTGAGGTTCGGGGCCGCGTAACGGCCAGTGGTGGTGGTCGGGATCGACAGCAGTTCGGCAAGGAGCGCGATATCCTCATTCGAGGCGTGCGTCGGAGTGAACAGGGTTTCCAGCTTCGTGAGCTTGATCTCGGGCAGGTCATCGCGCGCGAAACCAGCAGCGCGCTCCAACTGCGCGATGGTCGGATGCATTGCGCTATCTTGATGGTGTGGAGAGCAAAAATAACGCAATCTTGCGTGCGGTTCGTCTGCAAGCCGCTGTGCGAACGCAGCGGCCACACGCGACTTTCCGATGCCTGGCTCGCCCGATAGCAATACGACCTGACCCTCGCCGGTCTTGGCTCGCTGCCAGCACTGGAGCAATAGATCGAGTTCGCTTTCGCGCCCCACCAGGGGCACTTCCCCACGGGAGGGATGCAATGCTTCGAAGCGACTTTCGACAGTGCTCTCGCGAAGGACACGCCAAGCCGGCACCGGTTCGATAAACCCCTTTACCTCGACCGCGCCGAGGTCGTCGTATTCGAAGAGACCGCCGGCCGCGCGATGCGTCCGTTGGTCGACTAAGACCGCGCTAGGCGTGGCAAGAGCTTGCAGCCGAGCGGCAAGGTTCGGCGTTTCGCCGACCACGGCCTGCTCCTGGGCAGCGCCCGCTCCAATAAGATCACCGACAACGACTAGTCCAGTCGCGACACCGACACGAACCCGCAGCGGCTCCTCTGTGACAGGAAGAGAGCCGACCGCGTCCACAAGTACAAGACCGGCGCGGACCGCCCGCTCAGCGTCGTCCTCGTGCGCCGCGGGATAGCCGAAGTACACGAGCACCCCGTCACCCATATACTTGGCTACAAAGCCATCGAAACGGCGAATAGTCTCTGCAACGCAGTGATGATATGCGCCGATCACGTCGCGCAAGTCCTCGGGATCAAGACGTGAGGCGAGCACCGTCGAGCCAACCAGATCGCAGAACATCACGGTTAACTGCCGCCGCTCGGCGGAGACACTTGATCGCAGCGAGGCGTCTGGTTGCAGTTCCGGCCGTGCCATAGCCGACCCGGCACTCAGCTGGGCACCGCAATCGCCACAGAACTTTGAGCTTAACGGGTTGATGCACCCGCATCGCGGACAGGCGGAGGGCAGCGCTCCCCCGCATTCCGTGCAGAACCGCTTCTCATCGGGCACTTGCGCCCGACAGTTCGGGCATTGCATGCAGCACCTGCATGACGGAAAAAATTCAACCTACCACAGTCCGGCGAGTGTGGATGGGAAAAACACCATTTGGCGATCGTTCTCACCAGCGAGAGCCGGGGCAGCCACGCTGGCAAAAGCCCGGACGGCGGATTTTCGCCCAGGGAGCCTTCGGAGGCGACCGATCACCCCGGCATGGAAGCCGCCACCGTTTCGCATCCGAAACGACCTCGCCAAACAACAACGAACACAATCTAAATCGGACAAAACCGCAGCAAAATCAGCGAGGCCGATCGATATTCGCCGCTCATAACGGTCTGGTTGCAGGTTCGAGTCCTGCCGGGCCCACCAGCGTCATCAATAGCTTAGTTCGTTCTCGTTGCCTGCAGCGCGACGGCCGCACCAGAAACCGCACCAGATACGTCCACTTTTCGTTCGTGCGCAGTTCGCGCACCACAAATCGCCGATGGCGCCAGACCAACTTGGATGATGCGGAATGTAATCGCCGCCTCTCATGGTGGAGATGCTCCGACATAGCCGCCGATTAAGAGGCGTATGATTTGTTAGGGCGATCAATCGGCATTCCGACAAACCGGTCGACAAACCTACATTGAAGCCGCAATGGCATTTCCCTCTGTCGGAATGACCTTTCGGCTGGTAGGTACTACGAATCTACCCCTGTCCTGATTTGTCGGGGGCGCCTGGATCGCCCTCCCCGCGCATAACGTCTGGTCAGGTTTTTAGTTTGTGCCTCGCCACAGTTTGAAGCGAGCTGGTTCTACGCGGCATCTTTCTAGGGCTGCGGCAACCACGCTTCTCGACGGAGTGGAGTAACTCGCTCGAGGCGATCCCCCGCTCTGCGAGCTGTCGGGGGTTCGAGTCGGGAGAGTACTGCCGCCTCTCCCCACACGACGCAAATCTACGATTTTTGCTCCGATCGTCCGCCTGAACTCAGAAGCTGGTCGAACGGTGGGTTCAATTCGGGGACCGCAACAACCTCCCTCAAAGACTTCCGCCGGTCGTGATCTGCTTACGCTTGTAAGGATTTGGTCCGCTCTCTTCGTGAGGGCAGACTTTGGCGGTTGCTAGCTGCAGGTCGGCCATGGCCCTGCCCGGGCATCGCCACAGGCGGGGCTGGCTGACATGTCACTTGCTTGACACCTTTCGTAGCGTTGGTCTCTAATCCCCACGCAAGTCCTGATGCTGGAGGTGAAATTATCGCCGCCAATCAAGAATGAAGCCAACTGCTCCGCCAGGCGAGTGCCGGGTAAAGGAGCGGAGGCTAAAATAGCTTCCTGGGAGGGAACAATGGACAGACGCCAGACACTCAAAATGCTTGGTGGTGCGGCGGCGATCGCCGGTACCGGTTTTCCGGGGTTTGCTTTTGCGCAGGCTCAAAAGGAAATGGTCACGGTCGTGAAGATCGCCGGCATTCCGTGGTTCAACGCTCTTGAAAAGGGAATCCAGAAGGGCGCCAAGGACTTCAGCATCAATGCCACCATGGTTGGACCGGCGAACGTCGATCCGGCACAACAGGTAAAGCTGCTCGATGACCTGATCGCCAAAAAGGTCAACGTGATCGGCTTGGTGCCGCTGGACGTCAAAGTGTGCGAGCCGGTGCTCAAGCGCGCCCAGGCGGCCGGCATCAAAGTCATCACCCATGAGGGCCCCGAACAAGAAGGCCGTGACTGGAATGTCGAATTGATCGATTCCGTTCGCTTCGGTGAAGTGCAGATGGAGCGTCTCGCCAAGGACATGGGCGGCGAAGGCGACTACGTGGTTTATGTCGGGACCTTGACGACGCCGCTTCACAACAAATGGGCCGACGCCGCGATTGCCTATCAGCAGAAGAATTTCCCGAAAATGAAGCTCGTCGCCGACCGTTTCCCCGGCGCCGACGAGATCGATACCAGCCAGCGCACGACGCTTGACGTGATCAAGGCCTATCCGAACCTGCGCGGCATTCTCGGCTTCGGCTCGAATGGACCGATCGGGGCCGGCAATGCGGTGCGTCAACAACGCCTCGGCAAGAAGATCGCCGTGGTCGGCACCGTGCTGCCGAGCCAGGCGAAATCGCTCATCGCGGATGATACCATCCGCGAAGGTTTCCTGTGGAATCCCACCGATGCAGGTTACGCCATGGTTGCAGTTGCCAAGCTCGTGCTTGATGGCAAGCCAATCACGGATGGCGTCGATGTTCCCGGCCTCGGCAAGGCCGCGGTCGATGTGGCCGGCAAGCAGATCAAGGTCGACAAGATCATGCGGATCAACAAAGAAACCATCGACGGACTGATCGCCGGAGGACTCTAGAACTACACCGGCCCCAGCCGCCTCGTCGGATCGCATTCCCGGCTTTCTGGCCGGGAATGCGATCCGCATCGAGGCGATCGCTTGACAAGCGGTCCCATTACAGGACGAAGCCTTGACGACTTTCCTGGAGATGTCCGGCATATCAAAGCGTTTCGGCGGCGTGCATGCGCTTCGCGACGTCGATCTGACGCTGGAGGTCGGAGAGGTGCATTGCCTTGTCGGCGAAAACGGATCCGGCAAGTCGACGCTGATCAAGATCATTTCCGGCGTCGAGGCGCCGGAACCGGGAGGCCGGCTCGTCATTTCCGGCAAGGAGTACCCAAAACTAAGCCCGGTCTACTCCACCCATTGCGGCATTCAGGTCATCTATCAGGATCTATCGCTATTCTCCAACCTCACCGTCGTCGAGAACATCGCCATGGCGCACCATCTTGGCGGCGTCCACACGGTGAACTGGTCCTCTATGCGGGCCATCGCCGTGGCCACAATGGCGAAGGTCGGTATTGAGGTCGATCCGGAAACAAAAGTCTCCGAACTCAGCATTGCGGGACGCCAGCTGGTCGCGATCTGCCGGGCCCTGGCGGCGGATGCCAAACTCCTCATCATGGATGAGCCGACAGCGTCGCTGACCCGCCACGAGGTCAACACCTTGATCAAGCTCGTCAGCGACCTGAAACGAAGCGGTATCTGTGTCGTATTCGTGAGCCATCGCCTCGACGAGGTGCTTGAGATCGCCGAACGCGTGACGGTGTTGCGGGACGGCGCCAAGGTAGGCACCTTTGCCGCAGCGGCCATCGACGGCAGCAAACTCAGTCACCTGATGACCGGGAAAGCTTTCGAGTATCAGAAGCAGGTGCCCGACCTTGCCGTGGGTGCGGTTGTCCTCGAAGTCCAGGGCCTTGGCCGCCATGGTGACTACGACGATGTGAGCTTGCAATTGCGCGCCGGAGAAGTCGTGGGGCTTACCGGATTGCTTGGATCGGGCCGAACCGAGCTCGCACTGTCGCTGTTCGGCATGAACCCGCCCGATCGAGGCACCATGGCGCTTGACGGCCACCCCATCGTGCTGAACACGAATGCAGACGCAATCCGTCGAGGTATCGCTTACGTATCTGAGGACAGGCTTACGCTTGGCCTCATCCTTGACCAGTCGATCACGTCGAACGTCACGCTGACTGTGCTGGAACGTCTCGCAGGTGCATTCGGCCTGATTGGCACACGCGCGCGGCAAAGCCATGTTGCGCGATGGGTCGCCGAACTCGGAATCAAGGTGTCTGATCCCAACAACGCGGTCAAGACGCTCTCCGGCGGCAATCAGCAGCGGATCGTGCTCGCCAAATGGATGGCGACCAACCCACGAGTGCTTATCCTTGATAGCCCAACGGTCGGTGTCGACATCCGCGCTAAGGATGGAATTTATGAGATCATCCGGCGGCTGGCCCGCGAGGGCGTCGCAGTGCTGATGATATCAGACGAAATCCCCGAGGTACTTTATCACAGCCATCGCGTGCTGGTGATGCGCGAAGGGCGTTTGACCGCTGACGTGATGGCCGCAGACACCTCAGAAGATGCGCTTCGGCAGGCGGTCAATGCCTGAATCGCGGTTTGCTTCATTTGGCAGGTTTCGGCGCAGCCACGAGTTCTGGCTGTTGATCGTGATCCTCGTGCTCTGCGCCAGCCTGGGCGCGGCGAACGGCCAGTTCCTGACCATGCAGAATCTGTTTGACCTGCTGACCTCCTATGCATTCGTAGGCATCCTCGCCCTCGGACTGCTCGTGGTGCTGATCGCCGGCGGAATCGACATCTCCTTCACGGCGACGGCATCGGTGGCGCAATATGTCACGCTTACGGTGGCGAACGCATACGGCGCGAACTGGATCTGCGTTTTTGCGATCGCGATCGGCATTGGCGGTGCGCTCGGCGCCCTCAACGCGATCTTCATCCAGAAGCTTCGGATACCATCAATCATCGTGTCCGTCGCAACGTTGAACATTTTCTATGGGCTGCTGATTTTCTTCACGGGCGGTAAATATATCTATTCGTTACCCGACTGGTTCGCGACCGGGATATTCTGGTTCGAGTTCGATTGGGGCAAGGATACGTCCTACGGCGTCAACCTGCAGATCCTCGCGCTCGGGTTCTCATTTCTCTTCACCTGGCTCCTGCTCAATCGTAGCAATATCGGTCGTCAAATCTACGCCATGGGGGGCAATACCGATGCCGCGCAGCGACTCGGCTTCCATGTCTTCGGCCTCAACATGCTGGTCTATTGCTACATGGGGGTCATGGCCGGTATCGCCTCACTGGTCCAGGCGCAGCTTGCACAGTCCGTCGCTCCGACGGTGCTGGTGGGCAAGGAGCTCGATGTGGTTGCGGCCGTCGTGCTCGGCGGCGCCAGCCTGATGGGCGGCGTCGGCACCGTTCTCGGCACGTTTCTGGGGTTGGCACTGCTCGCCATCCTGCAGAATGGAATCATTTTGCTGGGCGTTTCGTCCTACTGGTCGCCATTTTTTGTCGGGTTGGTCATTCTGATCTCGGTCTCGGCAACAGCCTGGTCGCAGCGAGAACGGCGGACCCGGAGCGCGCGGCCATGAGAAATGAGTCCACCCTCGCCCTTCGCGGACGCCTGATCCGTTTTGCCGGCAGCGGGACGATCGCAACCCTGATGCTGTTGTTGGTCGCGCTCTGGTTGGTGTTCGCCATTACCATCGGCGACCGGTTTCTCTCCGTCAACACGCTGCAATCGATGGCCTTCCAGATGCCGGAGCTCGGCATCCTTTCGCTTGCGATGATGCTGGCCTTGTTATCTGGCGGCCTCAACCTTTCCATCATCGCCACCGCTAATCTCTCTGGACTGACCATTGCCTTCCTGCTGACGCACTACATTCCGGGCACTCAGGGCATTGCCTGGGCCGGCGTGCAGGTGCTGGCGATTGCGGCAGGGTTTGCCGTCGCGGCACTGGTCGGCCTTGTCAACGGATTTGTCATCGCCTATCTCGGCGTTTCGCCGATCCTCGCAACCCTCGGCACCATGACACTCTGCAAGGGACTCGCGATCGGTCTGACGCGCGGCAATGTCATCTCCGGATTTCCGGAGCCCATTGTTTTCATCGGCAATGGAACGGTTCTCGGGGTGCCTTTTGCCCTGATCGTGCTGGCGCTCTGTGCGTTGCCCGTCGCGCTCATGCTAAACGCAACGCCCTTCGGGGCAAGGATTTACATGATCGGCTCGAACGAGAAGGCAACCCGCTACTCCGGCGTCGATACCCGCGCCGTCCTGCTCAAGCTATATGTCCTCTCGAGCCTGCTCGCCGGTGTCGCAGCGGTCGTCATGCTGGCACGTTTCAATTCAGCCAACGCGGCATATGGCGAGAGCTATCTGCTCGTCACCATTCTTGCAGCAGTGCTCGGTGGCGTCGATCCATTTGGCGGCTTTGGCAAAGTCGGCGGATTGCTGCTTGCGCTGATCATCCTTCAGGTGATCTCCTCGGCGTTCAACCTTCTCAATCTCAGCCAGTTCCTCACTCTGGCGATCTGGGGTGGCATCCTGATTGCCGTTGCCGCGGTTCCTCATCTGGGCGGCAAAGCGCCCCGGTAGACAACGATGACAAGATCGGAAGCCTCTCCCCGGGTCGCGGTTCTCGACATTGGCAAGACGAATCTGAAACTGCTGGTCGCGAGTGAGGACGGCTGGCCGCTCGAAACGCATTCGATCCCGAATGTGCCGACCACGGCAGGACCATACCTTGCCTATGATCTTGCCGGGCTGGAAGAGTGGTTCCTCGACACCTTGGCCGTGGTGACGCAACGCCACACCATCGGCGCGGTGATCGCGACCGCGCATGGGTGTGGCGCCGTGCTTGTCGAAGGTGACGAGCCAGTGCTGCCGATGATGGACTATGATGCGGTCTCGCCGCCTGAGATCGACCAGGCCTACGCCCGGATTGCGCCTGCCTATGATGAAGTGTTTTGCGGTATCAGCGGCGCGATGCGGCTCGGCAAGCAATTGCTCTGGCAGGAAAGCGCATATCCCGCCGAATTCGCCCGCGCGAAAACCTATCTTACGACTGCGCAGTATTTCGCCTTGCGGCTCGGCGGGTGTGCTGCAAGTGAAATTTCACAGCTCGCGGCTCAGAGCCATATCTGGGACCTTTTCCACCATCAGCCTTCCTCCCTGATGCGCAAGCGTGGCTGGAACCGTCTTCTGCCGGAGCGGGCATCCGCCGGTGCGGTGCTAGGGAGGGTTTCGGAGGCCGTAGCCAAGCGTACCGGCTTGGCGCGCTCGACCGAAGTCCTCTGCGGCGTGCATGATTCCAACGCCAACCTGTTCCGCTACAAGGCCGCCGGCATGGCCGATACCTCGATCCTATCAACAGGCACCTGGATGATCGGCTTTCAGCGCGGCCTCGCGCTAGACAACCTCGACGCCACACGCGGCATGGTGCTCAATATCGATGTCGACGGTGAGAACGTACCCTCCACGCTGATCGCGACAGGCCGCGAATATGACTTGATCAGCAGAGACCACGAAGCTTCTGACGCAGCTGTCCTCACCGCATTGCCGAGTCTACTGGCCCTTGGAACCCTGGCACTCCCCTCCTTCGTTGGGGATGATGGACTGTTCCCCGGTGCAGCTCACCGCGGACGCATTATCGGACCGCGGCCCGAGACGCCAGCCGAATGGCAGGGGTTGGCAGTCCTCTACGCCGCATTCAGCGCAAACCGCTGTCTAGATGCGCTTGGCAGCTCGAAACACATCGTCATCGACGGTGGCTTTGCCGCCAACCTGCCCTTCGCGCGCGCTCTGGCCACGTTGCGGCCATCGCAGAGCGTCTCGGTGAGCCAATCTCGGGATGGAACGGCGCTCGGCGCGGCGCTGCTGTGGCGGAGATTTTCGCGTACGATTCCGGTTTCGAGCGTGGTGCTCGAAGCAGTCACGTCGCTCGGCGAGTACGAGTGCAAACGCCCCCTTTCCGCCGCCTATCAATCCTGGATTTCTTTTTCGGAGCACCCATCGTGACAGACCGCAATCATGCCGATCTCCGCCAGGGCATCGTCGATACCTGCAATGAGATGAACCGGAACGGTCTCAACCAAGGGACTTCAGGCAATCTTTCGCACCGGA
Organism: Bradyrhizobium sp. Pa8; assembly: GCF_052588265.1. Classification (NCBI taxonomy): domain Bacteria; kingdom Pseudomonadati; phylum Pseudomonadota; class Alphaproteobacteria; order Hyphomicrobiales; family Nitrobacteraceae; genus Bradyrhizobium; species Bradyrhizobium sp. Pa8. Next base: position 7,845,415 of record NZ_CP176767.1, read on the forward strand.
TCCCAAACGGCATGCTAATCACACCGACAAGCTTGCCCTACGAGCGCATGCGGCCAGAAGACATTGTCGCGATGGATTTTGCCGCGAATTACCAGGGCAACCATCGTCCTTCTTCAGAATGGCGTTTTCATCGCGATATTCTGCGAGCGCGTGACGACATAAACGTCGTGCTTCATACGCATTCCACCTTCAGTACCATTCTCGCCGTGCACGAGCGTGGCATTCCCTGCTTCCACTACATGGTCGCGGTAGCCGGTGGCAACGACATCCGTTGTTCGCCTTATGCCTGTTTCGGCACACAGGCGCTGTCGGATTATGCCGTTAATGCGCTCGAAGGACGAAATGCCTGCTTGCTCGGCCATCATGGCTTGATCGTAACGGCGCAGACATTTGAAAAGGCGCTTTGGCTTGCCGTGGAGGTGGAGACCCTGGCGAAGATGTATGTCCACGCGCTGGCAATCGGCGAACCTCCGCGCCTCAGCGAGAGCGAAATGGCACAGGTCCACGAACAGATGAAACGCATGGGCTACGGCCAGGCGCCCGATCTTGACGACGTCGGTGATGTTCCACGCGCCATGCCTCAGTCGAAACCGGCGCCACATTGACTCAGAGTGTCGTTGAACGCGGCTGGCATTCTCTTCGCTAAAGAAATTTGCAAGCAACTCTACTAGCCGCTGGTGATCAAGCGAAGATTGTCAGACAGCGAGCCAATATCCCTTGTGAACATCGAACTTCACGGCGCCGTCGTCTCGCATCTTCAACACGAGCGATTGGCAATCGTCCTCAAGCTTTATGTTCACGCGCTTCATGATTTCGAAAACCTTCAGAGGCTTTTCGCCAAGGGTAATCAGAATCTTGTCTCGATCAGTCATTGGGGTTCGCTGGTCCAAGATTTTCGGACCCTCGTGCAAGCGTCACTGTCCACCCAAAGGGACCCTGGAAAGGCTTCGAGGTCGAAGTGAAAGGTAAGCTCGCCACCCTAATAGGCGGGGAGGTCTTTCCTCAAGCCCACCACAATAGTGGGGGATACATGGTAGCGGGAGACCGCTACATCGCTAGACCCACTATTTCCGAAGCTCGGTTTTCCTATCGAAGGTCAGCCTAACTCGCCCTTGGTAGTTCGTCGATAGCTGCAGTTCGTACGCAATCCAGGACCGGGCGCAACCACCGATACTAACACTCGGTCCAGGTCGCGGTCCGACTAAGGACGTCCCGCCGTCAGAGCGGCAGGATAGCATTAACCTCGCAAGGCCCCGCGCCACGCGAGCTTGCCGGCTCGATCTTCAGCTGGCCCAGGCTCTCACATATCGGCCGGACGCCGGTCCGCCCGGAGGATACAGGCTACGCGTAGCTGCGCGCGCGCAGGCAGTCGTTCCTCCGCGTGAGCCTCGAGCCAGGCAATCTAGTCGTTGCACCAGCTACTCGGTTCCTCGACCGCACCCGCCAGCCAAGTCGCGGGATCATCGCAGCGCGCTCGTCCGAAACCCAGTAGCTCCGCCTGTTCTTCGACGCCGGGTTGATCACGCCGGCAATATGCCCACCCGCCTACACGGTCGCCAGAACATAAGCTGGCAGATAGACCCGCCCCAGATCCACGGGTGTACCGCACATCGTCAATCGACGAGGATACCGCAGATTGTTCTCCAGATACATGTTGCGGATGTACCAGTACATGGGCCTTGGCAAATCGGTAACGTCCGCGTTCTAGAACAGGAAATCGAAGCACTCGGGCGACTGCGCCGTATTTCGGCGTGCAGCACAGGAGCAACGCCGAAAATGTGCATCGGTGCTATCAGCTTGTTCCGCAGTCAGTTACGACAGGAGAGTCTACATCGATTGAGAGAGTCGGCGCATACGTCGCTCCATTCGCGCGACCAAGGATGTTTGTCTGCTCGTCAGCTTTTCTTGGATCGGCGATGATTTTCCCGCGCTAACACAGATACGGCGCGCAAGAGCTGCTCAATGGGATCAAAAAACGTTCGATGCGAGCGTGATCAGAAGTCCAGGTTTGTAACCCAGATTTGAAGAAATCCGGTCGCGTGAAGCCCTCGCTGAGAATCTCTTGCAGCAGGCCTGCAGCGCGCGCGCAGTTGAGGGTTATTTCACACCAATTTGCGCGCTCGAAGCCGAAAGTCGCTTCGCAACACAAAATAATAGCTTGATCAATCTGTTCTAGATCTGTTGGAGAAAGCCGAATGGCCGCTTACGCGACATACGCATCGATCCCCTCCGGGTTTTTGTCGAAATACTGGAGTGTCTGTCACGAGCACCGCGAACGCCAGAGGTTGCGCGCGCCCCTGTTAGACTTGAGCGACAGGGAACTGATGGATTTCGACACCACTCGCAGTGAGATCGATTATGTCGCCTTACACAGAGATATGGACCCGCGAGGTATTCGATCCACCGATTGGCGCGATATTTTCCGATGCCGGACCACCGGATCCAGTTTACGGGGTAGGGCCCCACTTTCCTTGATTGCTCACACTTGGGACCATTTGTCGTATCCCGGCCAGGAGACAACCGATCGCTATCCGGAGATGGAGGTCAGCGACTGCAGTCTAATCAAGTCGAAACAGCGGCACTCGCCGGAGAACTTGGCTTATCCCCGCTGCCGGATGCGGCCGTGTCGTCTCCTTTGATCTCGGCTTGGTAAACGTTCTCGCTTTGAGATGTTTTTGCAACGCGACAGGTCGGTAGGCCCCGAAGCTCGCGAAATTACGCACCGACTTCATAGCCAGCTGCTCATAGACGGTGGGGTGAAGTTGTGCCGTATCGGGCACCTCCCGAACCGCCTTTGCCCACATGAAGGCCGCGCCGCCCACACCCACTATGCATTCATCATGCATCATGCCGTCGGCCGACGGATATAGTCTTAGCAGGTCCTTGTCGACCATGACTCGACCTGCATCCGGAATCTTCTCGGTGATAAATTCCATCATCCAGGCCAGCGTGATGTCCGACAGGCGCGATTCGTTCTCGGGATAGCTTCCGCCAATATCGGCATGGTTTCCGGCAAACCAGATCTGGTCGAATTGCTCCGGCTCACCCTGTCTACCCAGGGTACCCGCTTGAAGTCCTTTCGGCCTTCATCGATTGATTGCAGATGCCGCGCGTATTGGATGTCGGATGGAAAATGCCGATCGTAAGCCCAGTCGGGAAAGAAGCGTTGCCAGCCGATCGCGGCGACGGCGTCCCAAATTCCGATGAAATAGGCTGAAGCCCCTGCCTCACGCCCGACCTGTGAACAGTAGACATCGCGAAACTGGGCTGCTCGCTCTTCCGCCATCGCGCCATCCCTGGGCATTCCAAGCCAGTAGATGGCGGGCACCGTGTCTTTGGCGACTCTCCTCAACGAATTCGGATCGAGACTGATCGGCTGGCCATTCCGCGCCTTCGTCGGAATACCGCAGAGCCCGAGCACATGCGCGAGACACCTGGCGGTGTAGGCGCCGCGGCTGAAACCAAATAGATAGATGCGGTCTTCCGGCTCCCAGACGCCGACGATTGCGACGTAACAATCGATGATCTTCTTCGTAATGCCGAATCCGAACATCTGCTGAACGGTCTCTTTCACCCCGTCCCAGCTGTTGGTATGTCCGGGCACCGGCGTGCCAATACCGGTAATGTAGAGCGCTAATTGCTTCTTCGGGGCGATGATCGATTCTGGTCCGGTGCGCGTTGCCCGATAAAGTTTGTAGACGTTCGTGCGACTCTCGTCCGGCAGGAGACCGCCTGCGTTGCCCGTGCCATCCGCGAACATCAGGATGTTCTTAGCCATTTCAGTCCCCCTTTTTATCACGTGACGAGAGGTTCGAGCGAGGCATCTGCGACAATGATGCCGGTCGCATCGGTGAAGATGGCAGCAACGTCCCTCGCTTTCTGACGGTACGCATCGTACGTACTTTGGCCAACGAGCGGGATCGCCTCTGCCAGGCTCATCACCTGTCCCTGCTTGGCGGCCAGCGCGGCAGCCTTCAGTTTCTGCTCATCGGAACGGAGACCGGAAATAGCCGCATTAAGGTCGGAAATGTTGGTCGGGGTCACCAGCTTGCCGCCGATGTAGACGAGTTGGCTAAGTCCAGCGATACCCAGGATCGTGTCCGGAACGACGAACGTCGAAAGTTGATTCACGCCTGCCGCAATCAGGCCTCCGATCACGACCAGCCCGAAAATGAAACTCTGATAGCGATATACATCGAAGACGCCATCGGTGGAGAAGAAGTCACGCCAGGTCGCGTTTGACGGGTCGACGATCGTCTTGGCCATCGGAAGCCAATTGCGTCGCAATAGCCATGCTCGGCTCAGACAGCTCGCCGGTCTTAAGCATCGTGTGCATTACTACCGCCAGTTTGCGGGCCACAGCCACGGCAGCTCTTTTGAAGCCGATCCTCTCAAAGCTGCAGCCCCCATGTGCGCAGCGAGCTGTGAGTTGAGCTGCGCGTCAGAATGACCGCTGCCGCTGAGCAGAGAATCCCCACGACCGATTGGCCGGCAGACAAGGCGAGCGAGACAGCGGCAGAACTGGTCGAAAAGTATTTTTCGCCGGGACCGGGGCCATGCCTCGTTTGCTGCCGCCAACGCTCCCCGCAAGTAAGCGTCGAGGTCGAGGCTCTCGCGAAACGACGGCCCTCTTCATCTCGACGTCCTGCCGGCGCGTAAGGTCCGCGACCTCGATGAAGAGGGGCTGGTCCAGATTGCGTTGCGCGTCTCGGCCTGCAACAGCTCGTCGTCACGGCCGAAGATCTGCGCGCAGAGCCCCGCAGATCCAACGCGCGCCTGATCTGGTCCTGCAAGGACCGGCCGGTGCCGATCCCGCTTCGCCTGAACATCCTGAAGATCGTTGCCGACGAGGGCCCGATCGAGCTGGGCCGCCTGCTCGAGACTTTCCGCGGCGACCAAGAGCCCTCGCGGGCGGTGACGGCGCTCGCCTGCGCCGATCTGCTCGAAATCGACCTGTCGTCCGGACCGCTCGGTCCATCCACCATGGTGAGATCCCGCACATGAAGAAGCCCACTCGCGGCGGCCCCTCCGGCACCGTCATTCCTATGCCCCCGAAACGGCGCGACGGCCGTCCCTCGAAGTACCCGGGCACGGTCCTCATCGACCGGCTCTACGATAGAGAGCTCGGCCGGTTCGACGACGGAGAGGATGGGATCGAGCTCAACGACAACTTCGTCCTCGATTCCGAGGAGGACGCGAGTGCGCCGGGCGGCGAGCGTCCAGAAGGGGTCACGGCGATTGTCGGAGTGACGTTCGAGCCCGCTACGACGGCGGACCAGCGTCGCCGGCTCCGCCACGGCCAAGCGATGTGCGCAATCGTCCACGTTCCGAGCCCCGCCTGGGTTGTACGGTCTCGCTCTATTTTCGGTCCGCTTTCGGCGAGCCTGGCGGGCTTCCAGACGGACAGGGTGAGCAAACATTGTCTCGTGCGACTTTAGCGCTTTGGTCGGGACGCCGGTAGAACTTCAATTCTCTTCACCTTCACAACAATGCGCTTCGCAAAGGCGCCGGGTGAATCTTCGGCGTAGTCGGCGGGAACTATTCGAATATCCCTTCGGCAGGCGGGCGACTCAATTCTCTTGATGTCGCCGCAGTCATTTTCCAACGTCTCTCGCTCAGCCGCTGGTTCGATAGACTTTGCGAAAACGACCGTAATCATCACGCTTGAAGGCGCACAGCGATAATCGCCCCTATCGGCGGAGAAGCAGCTCACGTTTCGAATCTCGATAGGCTTCCCAATGAACTTTCCGGGGGCAACATGAAGGTCGTCTGGATCAACGACCTTGAAATCGTTAGAGCTGAAATTCGTATCGATTTCTTTGGTGTTCGCTGTTTCCAGTCCACCGAGAGCGCCAGCGGCCTTGAGCGTTGCAGCGGCTTTGTCGAAGCACAATAAGCGATCTTTGTCGTCCTTCACCGCCGTGCAGCCCATCACTGGCATGACGGCTTCCAGTGCATCCGCGGCGAGCGCGCGCCGTATCGAACAGATTATGATTGCTGCGCCACAAACATATGTAAGCCGCTTCCGCGTTAAGAATGCTTGCCCGTACTTCATCGAAACCAGCTTTCTCCGAATCAATGCGCCCCCGGGCGCAGTTGGCTGAGCTCCGGTCAGTCGCGGTGTCATGGACACTCAGCGAGCAATAGAAGATTGTTTGGATGAATGTCGTCCGCCGCCGTCTTGATGTACTTGTACCCCTCGTGCGTGGCCCACACGACATCAACTCTGCGGCCGTTTTCTTCGACATAGAACTCCCACTCGTTGCTCTCGATGTCTCGGATAGCCTGATCGATGGATCGCTTCCACGGCGTACCGTCGGGGTTTGCCCCGCCAACATGTGAGATTCTTTCGTGAGGGTTCTTTCTGTCCGTCTTGTTGACGTAGCGAATGCGTGCGCGTTTGGTCATTCACGTCTCCTGAATCTGGCAAAAGGCTGAGGACCAGCCTAGTCCACGACGGTTGGATTCGGCGGCCACCAGTCCTGGTAGGTGCGGTGCAGTCCTTTTCCCTGATACAACTTCGCGGCTCCCGGGGCCCGACCGTCACCGCGGGAGCGCGGTGGTCAGCCTTGCCATTCAAGGTGGCCGGGCCGGCCACTGAAGTTAGCGGCGCGTGATAGGGACAGCGCTTGCGTGCTTGCGACGCCCCAAAGCGCCGAGTCGCGTTGTTGCTAATTTCAATGGCAGTGCGGGCGCGATAGGGACAGCGTCGGGCTACGCAATACACCGACGCCGAGTCGCGTCCGCGCTGTTTTTTACCTAATTGTCACCGTGTAACGGGCTAGCGTCGGTGGAGGCGCTACGTCGAGCCGTCAACTTTATGGCGTGGCGCCCTTGTCCAGCGCGTCGTCCAGCGCGTCCGCCAGCGCGTCCGCCAGCGTCGTTAGAAACGGTTGATGCCAATCATATTCATCCGACAGCAGCCAAGCCGGTAGGCTGGCGACGTAGCGGCTCAGTGCGATGGCGCCATCAAGCGTTGTCGGTTTGGAGTGGATGAGCACGTCTCCGTACTGGTCGAGAGCCAACAACCGCTCCTCGCTGATTGCCTCGGCGGCGTCAAATTCGGGTCCTTCGACAAGTTTTGCGGATATGGATGCAGCGGCATCGTGTTGCGCGGAAAGCCCGCGGTGATGCTCAATCACCTCAAAGATCGAATCTAATTCAGTCGCCATGGCGCATTTGCCCCAGACCAAATCAGATCGACACCTGCCGATCCTGGTAGGTGCAATGGAGACCATTGGTCGATACAGCTTGAGGGTCATGCCCGCAGACGCGCACTCCGCTCGGCAGTGCGAGCGCGGCAGGGACAGCGTTGGGCTACGCGGATCCGCCGACACCGAGTCGCGCTTGCGCTGCTTCCTTCGCGAGCCGCTTTGGCCTCGAGATCGGCCCCGGAGTTGGCGAGCAAAGGCGCGGCACCAAGCGCATTTATGAAATCCCCCTATGAAATCCCCCAAAGCCAACGCGCTACCATAGCTCGAGGATGCGGGGCGGAGCGACTAGCCCTTATAGGGATCACCCCAAACCTGCTTTAGCTCCTTTTGAGCCTCGGCAAATTATTTCTCAACCCAATCGTTCAATTGTTCGTCCTTTCGCCTTCTCCTGCAAAGCCGATTTGATGTGTGGTGTCCAAGTCCTTATCAAGAAGTGGGCCAGCGGATAGGGCAATCTCTTGCCCGCATTCTTCGCAAGTCCAGTTTGTTTTGCCGTCGCCCCAAGACTACCGTGTGCTTGCAGGATAGTGGAAAAAGCATCCGGTCTAACATGCTGATCGTCGTTGTTGTTCCCCGCGTTTCAGCTCCAGCAACGATGACGACGCATTTTCGATCTTTTGGTTTGCCTGGATATAAGGTCGAAACACCGCTGGAGCTTCTTTGTAAAAACCCGTTATTCCCAGAAAATGTTTCGTTCGCCTTTCTGACCACGTTGCGCGGTCAGGGCCACGCATCACCCAGGCGCGCAGTGCATCAAGCTGCGCGCCGTATGCCGCAACATCAGCGGCGCGGTCCTTCATGTATTTTCTCGGCCTTGGCAGCCACCTGTATGGCGCGCTCGCTCTTGCTTTGGCCGTCTCTTTTGTGAAGCGGTCTCTTCTAGTCCAGACATACGTGGCGCCAACCCGAATGCCGGAGCCGCCGCATGAGTCCCGATCGCGTTCGGAACCCCGAACGCCTAAGGCGTCCCTGCCGGGACGTGAGCCGAGCCATTCGGCTGATGCTGTTGCATTGCTGACTCAGCAAAGTGCGTCGTCCACATTGAAGGTTCGTCCCGCGAAGCTCCAGCATGCGGCGGCTGATGCCGATCGCAAAGACAACCATGCACCCGGCAGTGTCTCCTCAGCGATTATATGCTTGACGCCCCGGCAGCGATTAGACAACAGCATCAGAAGCGGACTGGCTTGACTGGTGCGACAGCCGTCGGACCGCCTGACTTGAGCCAGATCAAGGCAGAACTTCAGGTCAGCAATATTCTTTGTCACGTAATGATGAGACCGCAGAATAGCTGCGGACCGGTGCTATGCTTGCGCTGGATTACGAGATTGCAGGGAGATCACCCATGATCAAGCCGCGCGATCGAGTTGTTCAAGTCAGCCGTTTCGGTGATCCCGAGAGGCTGGAGGTGATCGACGCTCCCCTGCCGGCTGCTGGTCGGGGAGAGGTGCGGGTCCGTGTACTTGCGTCAAGCCTCAATTACACCGAGGTATTGATCCGACGCCATCTATACCCGCAAACGATGCGCCTCCGCCCGCCGTTCGTAATGGGCTACGACGTCGTCGGGGAAATCGATCAGCTCGGTGAAGGCGTGCACGGTCTTCAGATTGGCGACCGCGTGGCCGACATGACGGTGGTCGGGTCAAACGCCGACTATCGCACGCTTCGGGCGAACGACGTGGTCCGCGTGCCGACCGGCGTAGACGCGGCGGAAGCGGCTACTCTGATCTTGAGCTGGGTGACGGCGGACCAGCTTCTACAACGCGCGGTCCGGGTGCAGCGAGGCCAGCGCCTGCTGGTGCACGGTGCCGCTGGCACCGTCGGCCAGGCGCTGATCATGCTTGGACGGCTGGCCGGTCTCGAGCTGTGGGGTACCGTGCGCGGCGAGCACATAGCGCTCGTCCGAGAGCTGGGGGCAACGCCGATCGACTGCGAACATGAGGACTTCACGCGCGTCGTGCCGGGCGGATTCGACGTCGTCGTCGATGGAGTTGGCGAAGACGGCTATCGCCGCTCATACGCAGCGCTCAAGCCGGGCGGCCTGCTCTGCGTCATCGGCTTCTCTGCGAGCGTGCAGGCACAGCGTCGCATGTTCCACATCCTGATGGAGATCTGCGCCTGTACCTCTGGAGACTGTTGCCCAGCGGCAAGCGCGCTCGCTTTTACTCGGTCAATGCGATGCGAGCGCGACACCCTACCTGGTTCAAGGACGACCTGGGACGGCTGTTCAGGCTCTTGGCGACTGGTGCCATCCGGCCGCGCGTCGCCGAGCGGATCGCCTTCGACGAGGTCGCCGAAGCTCACCGCCGGCTCGAGGCGGGCAGTCTCGAGGGCAAGCTCGTGCTGTGCCCGGATCTTTCACGCGACACGATCGGCGCGCCGCCAGACATGGCGCGCGGCTTGGAGGACCAATCTGGACAAAGTGGCTCGTCAGCTAAGCGAACGACCACGTGAGACCTTGCAATGCGAAACCCCAGTAGAGAGATTTAACGCCTGTGTTGCGTCGACCGGTTGAGCCGGCCGCATCAAATAGGGCGCGACAAGCGCCCACTCGTCATCGGAAACGTCAGAAGGATAAGGCGCGCGGGGAATCGACATCCCGCAAACCTCAACGTCTATGGTTAATCAGTCCTAATAGCCTGTAGATCTGTATCCATTTGGCGTAGGCCGCAGGGTTACCGCCGGAGCAGTCCAGGGTTCTCTTTGTAGAACCTGATCAGCTCGATGAGGTTTTCGATTCCGAAGTCGGTGAACGCCTGGACGCCGTCTTCTCCGACGCCATAGACCCAGATGACGCCGTCCTCGATCTCCATTTCGTTGGCGATGTCCCACAACCAGTCTTCGTCTTCGCCGAGGTCTTTCGCGACCTGGGTGATGGTGGTGACGTGATGGACCTTGTTGACATGGCTGGTCATGCCGCTCGAGCGGAGATCGCTGATGCTGGCGTCCATTTCCAGGGCAGAAGTTCGTCCAGCCGATGAGCCGGATGGGCGGCGATCCGGGCGAGGATATCCGTAAGCCACGCCTGCGGGTCGATGCCGTTCATTTTCGCCGTGACGATGAGGCTGTACATAGCTGTGGCGCGCCGCCCTCCGCGATCAGATCCGCAGAACAGCCAGGACTTCCGTCCAAGAGCGATGCCTCGCAAGCCCCGTTCGGCGGCATTGTTGGAGAGACACACGCGTCCATCTTCCAGGAACAGCGTGAAGCTCGCCCATCGCTTCAGGATGTAGTTGAACGCCTTGGCCAGGTCGTGACCGCGAGACAGTTTGGCGAGCTTTTCGCGCATGTAGACCTGAAGGTCCTCGACCAGAGGCCGGCTCAGCGTCTGTCGCACCTCCAGACGCCCTTCGGGGCTCCTGCCATTGATGGAGCGTTCGATCTCGAACAGCGCATCGATCCGCCGCACGACCTCGATCGCGATCGGAGAGAGCGGGATTTCCTTCTTTCCGGCGCCCTTGCGCCGCGCATTCTCTTCGATGTCGGCCATGGCAAAGAATGGGCGCCTTCCATGCGACCAGCAGGCAGCTTCCCGGATCGGTCCGGGTTGGCGCCCCGCCAGATAGAGCTGGTTGTACCCGTCATAGGCGTCGGCCTGCAGGATGCCGGCATACTGGGCCAGATGCATCTGGGGATGCTCGCCCTTGCGGTCGTGCGAGTGGTAGAACATCGCTGCCGGTGGGCCCGCGCCCCCAAACGGCCGGTCGTCCCGAACGTAGATCCAGCACCGTCCCGTGTCGGTCTTGCCCTTGGCCAGCACCGGCACGGTCGTATCATCGGCATGAAGGCGCTCGGCCGCCATGACATGGGCTTCCACCAGGCGCAGCAGGGGATCCAGCGACGCACAGACCGCCCCAACGGCATCCGCCATGGTCGACAGTGCGATCGGCACGCCTTCGAGAGCATAGCGCTCGGCCTGGCGGTTTAGCGGCTGATGCTGGCCGAACTTCTCGAACATGATCATGGCCAGGAGGCTCGGGCCAGCCCATCCCCGAGCGATGGCATGGTACGGCGCCGGCGCCTGGCTGATCTTCTCGCAGTCGCGGCAGGAGAACTTCTCCCGGACCGTCTCGATCACCTTCCACTGGCGCGGCACTACTTCCAGCGTGCGCGTCACGTCCTCGCCGAGCTTGCGAAGGCGATTGCTGCCGCAGCATTCACAAGCCGTAGGTCCTTCGATCACCACCCGCTCCCGGGGAAGGTGCTCAGGGAAGGTCTGGCGCTCAGCGCGCTTGCGCGTAAATCCGCGCACCGTCGTCGTCTTCGCCAAGGCTCGTTCCGCCGCAAGCTCGTCCTCGGTGGCGTCGGCTTCCAGCTCTTCGAACGTCAGCGCCAACTGCTCGATCAGCCGCGCCGAACGTTCCGACCGTTGCCCGTAGATCTGATGCTTCAGCTTGGCGATCTGCAACTGCTGCTGGGCGATCAGCGCTTCGTCTTCCGACGCTTTCGCGCGGGCGACCGCGAGCTCGGCAGCGATCTCCAAACCCTTCGCACGCTCGACCGCCAGCGCCTCCTTCAGGGCGGCAACATCATCCGGAACAGCGTCGCGGTCGGCATCCATGCGACGCAGTGAATCACAGATTGGACGCGATGGGACTCCCCAAAATGGCAGCAACCGTAGTTTCTTCGCTCAGCCCGCACTCTGCGGTCGCCAACTCAGTTGCGGATTCCGCCAGTCGATGCCCTCGAGCATATAGGCCATCTGCGCCGCTGAGATCGATACCGCGCTGGCCGACGCCGACGGCCAGATGAACTTGCCACGATCCAGACGCTTGGCGTAGAGCGACATGCCCAGCCCATCGTGCCAAAGAATCTTGACGAGGTCACCGCGACGGCCCCGGAAGATGTAGAGATCGCCGGCATAAGGATCGCGCTTTAAGCTCTCCTGAACCGTAAGAGCCAGGCTTTGCATGCCGCGACGCATGTCGGTGTGGCCAGTGGCGATCCAAACCCTGATGCCGCTCGGAATCGGGATCATCGTCGTCGCAGGAGCTCAAGAACCCGCTGCAGCGCCTCGCTGTCGACGTCCCGGTCAACGCGCACACGACAGCCACCGCCAAGCTCGATCTCGATGATTCCAGCCCTTGCACGATGCGCAGGCGGTGAAGACACCGGTTGTGGCGCGTCGCTCGAGACCGGAACCGCCACCGGTGTGATCTCGACGGGAACGAGAGCTGGCCCGGAATCTCCGCCCAGTCGGCCCTGGCGCGCCTGTCGACGCCAAGTGAACAGCAGGCCGTGAGCCACCCCGTGCCGTCGCGCGACGCCGCAGACCGTCTCGCCAGCCTGCAAGGTCTCTTCGACAAGGCGAACCTTCTCGTCGTAACTCCATCGCCGCCGACGCTCGGCGCCCAACACATTGACCTGCATTCGCCACGTGACCTTAAAGCTAGATTTAAGGTCAAATCCTCGGGCCGCCTCTCAAATTACACAAGGCGGCCGCCGCCGGAGGGATACGTAGATCTGGGTGCTTAGCAGGGTGATCCGAGTGGCAGAAGCCACCATACCGTCGAGCGATCTCACGCCGCTTGCGAGAACGCCAGCTACGCACGGCGTAGCCTGCTCCAAAGCCAGCTAGAACGTTTACAACAACAACAACTAAGAAAATAACAACATACATGTCCATCGAGATATCTTCGCCTACGGTGCATATGCGGGATTGCAAACGCTTGAAACGCTTGCTTGTACAATCTGACATCGCGTACGATTCAAGCTCCTTCGATCCAATTTTGACGAATTTGTTCGACGCCGAGGTGGATATCTGACGGGCCGACGATTTAGGTATCCGTACATTCCGACGGCTGCACCTAGACCACACCTCTCGGGGCACATTGGTAGAGAAGCTGTCCAAAGCGGTTGACGATCTGAACACATGAATAACCGCACGCCTGCGCATGCACCACTTCGGGGGAGGCAACAGCAGCGCCCGCCAACGTGATGCAGAGCAGTAACGAACTTCGTAGTATTGAAAATACTCCTACGAGTTAGGCCGCCCGAATTCGGGCTCAAGACATGCCACCACATGACCCATCTTGCATCGAGGAAGTTCTCAAGTTCCCACTCTCAATTTGCGAACAGAGCCAAATGTAAACACAATGAAGCCGAGCAACCAGAGCCCAAATAAACCGATTGCAGCGCCATAGTGGGCCACAGGAACGACTTTTTGCACGAGCGTTAGAGGCAGAGGATCTGCGACAAAGCTGAAAATGACCTGCGCGACGCCTTGTGCAACGAATATACAAGACGATATGAAGAAAAATCTTTCAGAAGCAATTGCATACTTCATGACGCATTATAGCGCGTGTCATGAAGTTTAATATGTGTCGAAGTATCGCCGCAACGTTTCCCGAACAAGCTCGGAGCAAGTGCGATGCTCTAGCCTTCGGACATGCACAAGCTGCCCTGCCATTTCACGAGGCAAGGATATTGAGAGCGTTGCTGTTGTTCGTGCCATAGCCGAGCAACTCTTCTCTACGAGATGAAGCCCGCGCCGGGGTGCGAAGCTGCCGAGATTGCAAACATGACTCTGTTAGCTACAACGGGCGCGTCCTGCGGTCCTACACAGTGTTACGTTGTATTATCCGAGCGGGCCGCTGGGGGGCATTCGAACCCTATGCTCGCGAGCCATCTCCTTTTCAACGCTGCGGACTCCATGGGAGCGTTCTGCAAGGGCACGGCGGAAAGACAAGCGTATAACCTTCCACTGAGTGGTGACCGACGAAGCAATGTCGCTTGCAAATCGGGATCGGGAGATTCACATTCGCGCCCCGGCAACGATGGGGGTTTCCATGGCATTTACCCGGCGATCTCTGCTTTACGGGACAGCTTCTGTGGCACTTGCGGCGGTTCCGCTACCGGCCTTGCCCGCTGCACCGCTGAGCGTGCCGAAGGCCGAAACGTCTTTGTTGCTCGAATCCTTATTGGCTGCTTCGGCGATTGAATCCTGGTCCCGCAATCGCTCCGCCACATGGTGGAAGGTTGATCAGTTGTACGAAGATATCGTGCAGCTCCAATTAGCCGAGAACGGCTACGACTATGCGATGCCGCGACCGGGCGATCCGCCGAATTTCCCGCGCTTCAGCCGCTTCATGCAGCTTTGGGAAGGGCTGCCGCTTGGGAAGCAAGTGCCGTCGTTCTCAAGGCCGTCGCGGGGTGCTTCGAAACCGCGCGCGAGGCCAATCAGGCCGCTGCCTATCTTCTCGTCGCGTTCAACCGCGACGCCCCCGGCGACTGGTATGAAGACAAATTGGAATGGGCACTGCGCACCCTGCGCCACGTGGAGAGCTGAGGTCATTCAGAATGAATATCTTTGAGCGCTTACGTGCCTATTGGCAGGTCAGGTCGGTCTATGGCGCTGGCGTCCTGCCTCGCCCGCGCCCGACATCGCTTTTCCGATGCAGGAATGTTGAAAACTTGGAGCATTTGAAGGCCATCCTTATCGGTCACGGCGTCTACGCTGCACCGGTTGGAGAGGGCGGAACCTTCAACGATCCCTGCGAATGCTTTTACGATATCGATCTTTCTTGGGATGAAGCTGGCGCACGGGACCTGATCCGGCATCTCAAAAACCAAGCACTGACGAAAATCAATCCCACGGTGCGAACCACGATATTGTCCGGCCAGGAAATCAAGCCCCACGAGATCAATTCTGCTGAACAGGCGCTCATTGACCAGGATGAGGAGACTCTCGTCCGGATCATGCGCGACGGGCACCGCGCAATGACTCCAAACATCATCCGTTCTTTGGAGGACACTCAAAAAACGTTGGACCAGATTACGGTTGGAATCTGTTGCTTAACCGAGCATGGCACTTCGCCCTACATGTCATGGTATTACGGCGGCTATCATGCAGGCCTTTGCTTGGAATTCTCGACGGCCTATCCGCCGTTCAATAACACCGCCCCCGTCATGTACTCATCCAAGCCGCCAAAGCTGAAGATTTTGGGTAACCCGTTCAAGGCCCAGATCGCCCGGATGCAAACCAAGGCCACGGTTTGGAAGCATGAAAGGGAATGGCGTCTCTTCTCTCACCCTTCTACCGGGCTCTCTTTACCGTTCCCGCCCGAGGCTCTTCGGTCTGTCTCGTTTGGCCCCTACATGAAGAGGTCCGACGAAGGCGCCAAGAAGATGCAAGCGATCTTGGACATCTTGAGAGAGAGGCAGAAAACGAGCGGCCAGCCGCTTGCCGTGTTTCAGTTTGAAGTTGACCGGTCGCAATACGAATTCACAAAACGACCGATAGAGCTTTAAATTTGCGGCGGATCGCGTTTGAAACGGCTCTATCCGCACGCTCCGGCGCGGCGATCATGGATCGCCGCGCCGCGATTTTCATGCGGCATCCACATACGGTGTAGGACGATGGCCAACTTGCGGGCGACAGCAATGCGCGCTCTGTTGAAGCCGCGCCTTTTGGCAACTTTCATTCCCCACGCCCTGAGTGTTGACCATTTCCTGCTGGAGGACAGCAAGATGGTGGCGGCCTGAACCAGGTGCACGCGCGTCATGGAGTTGCCGAGCCTGGAAATACCCTCTTGATAGTCTGTTTCTCCCGACTGGTACTGCTTTGGTGTGTGGCCGAAATGGGCACCGATATCTTCGTCGTTGGAGAAGCGGAGCGGGGTTATCGACGGCTGTTACAAAGGACAGTGCGATGACCGGTCCTACTCCCGGCGCCGTCATCAGCCGCCGGTAGATCGGGTTGTCTCTGGAAACTGTTTCCACACGCCGGGTCAGAATGGCTAGGTGCTTGCAGAGGTCCTCGTAGAGGTCGAGGGACGGCATGATCCCATCGCTCAACGTGAGGCCCAGTTCGTCGGCCTTGACGAGAGCCGCCATCACTCGCTCGCTGGAGGTCTTGCTGTTGACGTTGCCGCGGGGCACGAGGAGCCCGAACGGCTTGAGGCTGCCGGTGATGTTGTTCTCGAGCCCGACCCTTTGCTGCACCAACTGTTGCCGTAAGGTGAGCAGCGTCCGATCCTCCTGGCTACTGCGAGCGCGGACGGTGACAGGCCGGATAAACTCTCCTCCCATACGCACGAGCTGCGCGAGACCGCGGGCATCGTTCTTGTCCGTCTTGTTGCGGTACGTCTTGAGAAACCGGTGCGCTTGAAAGGCTTCAAGACATATCAACGGCAGCCCCAGCTTCGTCAGTTCGATGTGCAGCCAAGCACTCATCGCTCCTGCTTCAATGCCGATCCTGACGATGGAGGAGATCTGAATATCCTTGGCAACAAGCCAGCCGTGAATGTCGCTTGGCCGCGTCAGGGACTTCCCTTCGACAACCATTTTGCCCTTAGCATCTACAACGCAGATTGCTGTTTGCCGCTGCGATACATCCAATCCAATGTAGCATTCCATAGGCGCTTCTCCTGTTGGGCTGCGGAAAAGCACAGGCTACTTCATTCACCGCAGCACCGGTCCGCGGCTACACTATGGGTAGCAAGCGCAAGGTGGCTCCGAGCGCGGAACGCCGAGGCTCCGCCCGAGGGGCCCCTTCTTCAGGGGATGCGGGTCAAAGGAACGATTTCTTTCAGGCTCCTGGCCTGGGGCATGATCTGGGCGATACATACGGCTTGAAAGGCAAGCGTATAAAGTGTCGACGTATGATAGTCGAAAAGCTCGATCGCCCGTTCTTTGGTGCAGTGTTGGACGGCAGCCACCACCTCACGGATCTTGCCCCTCGGCAGCCATAGGGGCGCGAACCACTCCAACTTCTCCCACAGCAGCGCCTCGTCATCCCGCACTTTTCGTCTAACGTTCAATGACGCATCCCCTTCGGAAGAGATTCTGGGGAAGCACGCTTTCTGACCACCGACCTCCAACACGATGCCCGGCGTCGGATTGAAAGCGCCAACATCACGCGCGGTCGCGACGGGATCGGCCAGCCCCTTGTCGCGGGCCCATCCCGCGATGAGTTCAGGCGTCAAGCCCTCAAGCGACGGCTCGTTTTGCGCTCGCCACCAGATGCCTTTGAAGATGTTCTCAAGATCGAGGGGAGACATTGGGCCAAACGAAACGGGTGGGGCACGGGTCTGGTCGGTGCCTTTTGGGACAGATTCGCTTGCCCGAACAATGTAACATTCTTCGGACATCGGGAGTCCGCCTTTATGGTGGCTTCACCGTTCGCTATGAGCGCCATCTTTGAAGCCCAAGAACAGATCCAGCTTGTCGAGATCGTGGATGCTGGAGACATGATGCAGGAAGGCGATGTTGGCATCGTGCGAAGCGGCAAGGAGATCGCGAAGCAGCTCCGAATTCTGAAGGGCAGTGCCGGTCAGATTCGCTCGATCCGCGGCCACCACGTCCTGCGGTGTTTCGGCGAAATAGCTGTGCATTTTGCCTAACACCCCAACGACGATGTCGGCGAGCTGGATGCCGGGCTCGGCCTTGGAGTCCGCAAAGCGAAAATGCGTGACCGGCTGCCCTCCGCTGGTCAACGGCGTCTTCAGAAAGTGGTCCTGAATTGACTCCTCCATATCGAGGACATGTGTCGAGTGTTTGAATATGGCAATGCGGCCCATGTAGAAAGTGCTGAAGTCGTCAATCAGCATATTTGGCGGATAGCCTTCAATGAAGTCGAGGCTTTCGAGCCTCCGGCCGGCCTTGAGCACGTTCTTCAGCACGATTGCATTCTGAGGAGGTAGCACAGAGCCATAGTGATCCAGCAAGGCGATCAGCTCATCCAGGAACGGCCTCCGGCTTTCGGGTGCCAGGCCAGGATAGCTGTAGCGATAGAAAAGGCCAATCGTGGCCGGAAGATTGCTTCTCAGGATCGCAGCCAGATCGCTTTTCAGCAGCGCATGGTAGTGGATGAGTGTCGGATCGCGGAGTTCGGGCAGAATTGAATCGACGATATCGACAATCGACCAATAGAGCGGGTCCAGTTCATGATAATGAATCATCAGCCCGTTGTCGGTGATCCAGCGCAAGAACGTGGTCAGCTTGGCCGAGCACAATAGCTCAAGAAACTCGCCTTTCGCGACGTGCTCGAGTTTGATTTCACTGGCCGTCTTTTGAATGCGCATGGCTGCGCGCAGAGGCTGAATGTCCATGGGCCTCGGCGCGCCATCATGCACCACGCCGCCGAGGATGAAGACTTTCAACTCGGCGACGTTCAAGCCCTGAGCGGCGACATGCAGCTTGCGGATATTGTTGGTCTCATCATGATAGAACGTATAGCTCCGGTCGGTGAGGCCATACATCCGTATTTGAGAGTCTCTGAACTCATCGATATCAACCAAGAAGCATTTCTCCCGGATTCAGTTGGCTCCGATCATATAAGATGGATCTCGCCCAGGCGAGGTCGTAGCCGGGCGGAAGATCTTCGGAACCGGTTACGACTTCGAGTAGGTCCGGTCGTCGAGCGCAATGTCGATCAGATGGTGGGCGGCGATGAAAAGCAGATAGTCTGAGGTCGCGCTGCCCCGTGCCGGGATTCCAGCGAAACCTGCGAAGTAATTTCCTGGCGCCCCTCCGACATAAAAAATCGGCCCGCCGCTCAGGCCGTCAGCATCGAAGGGCTTATCTCGCTGCATCTTGATCCGGTGCAAGTGCGGCGAACTTGTCCCTCCGTCATAAACGCCCGGCACCTCCAGGGATCGGGCCTGAAGGCGGGACGTCTCGTAGTCAATGAGCTGACGCTCGGTCGGATAGCCAAAGATCATAAAGGGAAGCCGGACGCTGCCCGTAGGCCAAATGCGTTCCTCCTGGAGCGGAAAGAATTCGCTGGTCAGGTTCGGTGCGGGATAGTTTTCAAGGAGAAATTCAAACACCACAAAATCGCCGCTATCGTCGTCCTCGTCGCCGCGCGCGATGGCCGGCCACCGCATGGTCGAGGCCGACATGATCCGATTTTCATGCGAAAGGCGAATGGCGATTTGATCCGGCCTGCAATCGCCGATCTGGTGGCGGCAGCAGAAGAGGAAGTTGCGGCCCGCAATCTTCACTGCCGCGCCGCTGCCGCGGAAGCTGAAGGGGAATTGCTCGTCTCCTGTCAGCACGAAAATATGCTTGCAGAACTTATGGAGCGCGTTCTCCAGGGTCATCGAGTCGTGCCAGAGCGCACCGATCTGGACACTCAGCGCGCCGGTCAAGCCGAGGAGATTTTTCACCACGGCCATGTCGGTCGCGCCTGATGTGCGCGCGTTCGCGCAGTGATCCGTTCCGTCGAATCTAGGGCATGTCGCGAAAACGGCAAGAGATCTGCGCAACCGGCGCGCAGCTCTGTTCGGGTCAGGCACATCAGTCCGGCCATCAACAAGTACCCGCATTCCTCCACCGTTCCCATCACACCAACCCCGTCCTTCTTTCGGCCATGTCGCACCGTTCATCGGCTGTATGGCTGCAAGTGCGTTGCACTCCTCCTCTTCGTTCCGGTCGCAAGCGATGCACCCGCCTCCTTCGTCGCACCGGCCTCCGTCAGAAGGCCGCGATTGGCGCGGTCGAAGCGATGGAGGAGACCATGCAAGTACTTTCGATTACCGAACTGATGCGCCTAACCCGGTCCGAGCTGTGCGGCCTTCTGGCGGAAGCCGAACACATCCTGCGCAGCCCGACCTCCCAGGAGACGGAACAGACCCAGGCGCGAGCCAACATCGCCGCGATGACGCGGGGGTCAGGCGTCGGCCAATATCGACGAAATCGCGATCTTTGCCTCGGGGCACAGCAGGGTTCCACCCGCACGCGGCCGCGGATCAAATGCTTTTACTATTGCATAAATGACCAGCTATCGTGCATAATGCCACCAAATGATGAATATAACACCCTTGGAAGCGATTCGTTAGGCACCCATGGAGCACTTCTCTGTCATACAAACCCTATGCCGTATCGGCCTCGAAGGGACCGATCCGCGGTTTCGCAAGCAGGTTGAACGCCTTCGCGACCGGCTAAGGACCGGCGGCGACGAAAAAGCCGCGACGGCTTTGGAGCGGCTGCTTGCAGGCGTGTCGAGCGAACATAGCCTGACCCCGAGCGCCGTGGAGGTATCGCGCCTGTTGGTCACGGGCGACGAACTCACGGCCAATGTTCATCCGCCGGCCGATCGCGAAACCAGCGTGCCGCTGGCCGAAATCATCCTCGATCCGGGCACGGGACGCGCCGCGCCAATCTACAGCGAGACGCTGACGCTGGCGTTGGATGCGATGCTCGGCGAATGGAAGCAGGTCACGGCCCTGCGGGAGATGGGCGTCGAGCCGTCGCGGTCCTGCCTGATCTATGGTCCGCCCGGCACGGGCAAGACGCTAACGGCTTTCTGGCTGGCGGCACAGCTTCGTCTTCCGGTTATCAACGCCCGGATCGATGGCCTCGTCAGTTCGTTCCTCGGCACGACGGCGCGCAACATCGCGAACCTGTTCACGTTCGCCAATCGCTATCGCTGCATGCTGGTGCTCGACGAATTCGACGCGTTGGCTAAGATGCGCGACGACCCGCACGAAGTGGGAGAAATCAAGCGCGTGGTCAACACGCTGCTTCAGAACCTGGACGCGCGGGCCGGAACCGGGCTGACGGTCGCGATCACCAACCATGATGCGTTGCTCGACCCCGCCGTGTGGCGGCGTTTCGAAAATCATATCCGGATCGATCTGCCGGACGAGCGCACGCGTTTCGTCATGCTGAACACGTTCCTCCGTCCTTTGGACATTGACGAGGACGTGGTGCGAACGCTTGTCTTCATCGTCGGCGAGCGGTCGGGGTCGTTCCTCAAGAATTTTGCCGATGCCTTGAAACGCATTCTGGCGCTGGGCCGCTCAGACGTGTCGGCGACGACTGTTCTGGCAGCCGCGAAGGCCTTGGTGCCAAGGCTCTCGATCGATGAGAACCGATCCTCGCCCGCGTCGATGTTCGTGAGCGACGAAGCAAATTTCGTCGGGGCGCTTCTCCATTCCGGCCTGCCGATCCGGCAGGCGAGCGTCGCAAAGATGCTCGGCGTCAGCCAAAGCACGATTTCGCGTTACGCGCAGGATTACGCTGCGCGTGAAGCGCCGCGGGAGGGCGTAGCCAATGCCCAATAACCCCGTCCAGATTGTGCTGAACGACGATGCGTTTCTGCGGGCGCCCGACCCGAAGCGCGGCGGCAATGACAAGGACTTTTTCGAAGGCCGCGATGCGGCTTTCGTCAAGCATCGCGACGGCCTCCTTGCCGCTCTGCAAAGGATCGAGAACGATGTTGCCCGGTGGCCTTACGGGCCGTTGTGCTATCTGCGGGTCCGGATGCGCATCGAAGCGATCGCGAAGTCGTACCGGCCCAATCGCGCGATCTTCCTGGCCGATCAGTTTCCCTGCGTCGGGGCCGGCGCGCCGGGCGAACTGTATTTCCGGGCGCCTCTGATTCATTTTGCGCGGCTGCGACGCCACATTGCCTTGGCGGAAGACCAGGGCGAGACGCGTATCTCAAGGGAAACCGGGCGCCCTTACCATTACGTCACACGCAATCGTTGTGAGGTCGGAGCCATTGAAACCATTGAGCTCGCGCCGTCCAACCTGAAGCGCTCCTTCGCTGCGGATGCCGCCGTGGCGGCGCTTTCAGATCCGCGCGCGGCAAGCGGCTATATCGTCGAACTGTTCGAGACGCAGCCCTTGATCGACGGCGGCGACCACGACGCCTTGGGATTCCAGCGCTCGCTGGCGACCCTGCAAACGATCTTCCGCGAGGGCGGTCGCGGCCTGCTGGCAACGTTGTTGCCGAGCCCCGGCGGTACGCCCGCGATCGAAATGCTCCTGACTGACGCGTCCGAACCGGCACGGATCGAAGACCGGCGGATTGTTCGCGGCGAAGAGGAACGCGTGATCACGCCGGCCCACCTTGATCGCGACGTGAACCGTCACGAACATATCCTTCAGCGGCTGGCCGACCATCCGCTGGTCCGCCGCATCAGGTTTCCGATCCTTATCCAGCCGACCGACGCGCAGGCCGCCGCAGGGCCGTCGCCCTTCCCTACCATTCGGCGCGTCGCCGATGGCCGCTATCCGCGCGTCGGTGTGATCGACACCGGGATCGACGGTCCTCTTAGAACATGGGTGCTGGACCGTCACGATTTCCTCGACGAAGCTGACTGCGATCCCGACCATGGCACGCTCGTTGCCGGCGTGCTGATCGGCGCCCAGGCGGCGAATTCGCCGCAACTGGCCGTCGAATCCGATGGCTGCGACATCGTCGATGTGCCCCTGATGCCGCGCGCGCCGTTCGGCGTCGTCTATGGCCAGCGCGGCTTTGAAGCATTTCTGGAAGAGCTGGAGGCGGCGCTTACTGAGGCGCGGGACAGCCATGGCGTCCGCATTTTCAATATGTCGTTGAACGTCGTGGCGCCGGTCGATGCCGATACCTACAGCCTCTACGCGGCGCGGCTCGACGACATTCAGGATCGACTCGGCATTCTGATCGTCAACTCCGCCGGCAATCTGTCGAGCGTTGAATGGCGCGGTCACTGGCCTGCGAAGTTAAACCAGGTGCTCGCGGCTTTGGCGGCCAGAACCAACCCGGACACGATCTTCATGCCGTGCGAGAGCGTGCGAACCATCGCGGTGGGCGCCCTCAACCCGCCGGGCTCCAACCAGATTGTGGAGGCGCCGACCACCTACACCCGCCGCGGACCCGGCCTGCGCGTCGGCGTGAAACCGGATGTCGCGCATTTCGGCGGGACAGGTGACGCATCGCAACCGGGCACGACGCATCTGATTTCGTGCGACCCGCAAGGCAATCAGGCACAAACCTGCGGCACCAGCTTCGCGGCGCCGCTTGCCGCGAAGACGCTCGCAGCACTTGATGTTGCAACCGGCGAGCGGCTGGCGCCCCGCACGTTGCGGGCCTTTCTCATCCATAACGCGACGGTTCCCGCGCCGCTCGCCTCGCCCCGCCTGCGGGATGTCGCGCGGCAATTCGTCGGGTTTGGCCGGCCTTCATCGGCGACAACCATGCTGGAAACGGAAGACCATGCCATCACCATGGTCTTCGAAAGCCGGCTGACGGCCGGCGAGCGGAAGCCAGCAATCCTCCGCTTTGACTTCCAATGGCCTGCGGCGCTGGTGGATGCCGCCACGCGCGCCTGCCGGGGCCTCGTCAAAATGACTCTCGTCTACGATGCACCGATCAACCAGGCCTTCGGGTCCGAATTCGTGCGGGTGAATCTCAGCGCCAATCTTCGGCAGCGCCAGCCAGTCGATCGAAAGGACGGCAAGCCGAGCTATAACGACCAGATTTCTCAAGCTTTCCTGCCGCGCACCGGCAAGCTGACCATCCCCGAACGCAGCCTCATCGATCATGGCCTGAAATGGTGGCCGACGAAGCGCTACGCGGCGGATTTCAGCGGCGGGGTCGGCAACTCGGCGGAATGGCGGCTTGAAGTGGAAAGCGTGGTGCGGGCGGAAGCGACCTTCCCGGCCGAAGGCATCCCGTTTTCGTTGATCCTGACTATCGAAGACGAGGAACGCAGCGCCCCGATCTTCCAGACCTTCCGCCAGACACTGCTCGCGGGCCGCGTCGATATGCAGGATATACGCACGGCGGTACGCCTGCGGACGCGCACATAAAAGTAGTCGCGTTTTAAAGAGGCCCAAGGCCCGGAAAAAGGGGCCAAGCCCCAAAAGGCGCTGCCCGCAAGGGGCGCGCCTTGCCTCACCGGCCAGGGGCACCAACTAGGCTGTTCGGGCCCGTTCTCAAACGTCCGCAACCGTCCGCCCAGCGCTCAGAAGCCCTTGTAAAATAGGCCTTTCCGCGTAAATCGGTGTTCGTCACCGTTTGTTCTCATCCGATCCCGGCCGCCCGATTTGTCGGTATTTTTGTCGGTATCTAGAGAACAGACGTTCACGGCGAGTTTCGCTCCGAACGAAGGGATTTTGAGCAGATGCCCGACGAGAATGATGGCGTGTGCGCCACTCCCAAGCAGATCAAGACAGATGTTGACTGCCGCGCTGCGCGACCGAAATTCGACAACGGCACGTGGAGCCCCGCCAAGATCTCCGACGTGACCGGCGGCGGCCTCTATCTCTTCGTCACGCCGGACCGGAGCAGGCCCGGCAATGCTGCCTCCAAGCTCTGGCGGATGGACTACCGCTTCCACACCCGTCGGAAAACCTACTCCATTGGCCCTTACGGCAACGGCAAGGATGGCACGTTCTCGCTCGCCGACGCGCGGCGAGAGCGTAACAAGGCCAAAGACCTGCTCAAGGAAGGCAAAGACCCGAGCACCGAGAAGCAGCTCGACAAGCATAGGCAGACGGCCGCCCGCTCTTTCGGGCAATGGGCCGACGAGTGGCTCGCAAAGAAGAAAATCGAGAAAGTCAAACGGGGCAGGATTGTCGCGGTGCGCGACCCGAAGACCGTCGGGGTGCTCGAGCTGCGTGTCGGCTACGTCAAGGCTCGCTTCGGCAAGTTGAGTAGGCTGGACATCAAGCGTCCGGACGTCCTCGCTTTCATGCGTTCATACGAGACCGAGGGAAAGCTGGAAACGCGCGACCGCGTGCGCAGCATCGGTGAGCAAATCTGCGACTATGCCGATGTCGAAGGCGATGGCTACAATCCATTCCGCAACCTGAAGGGGCAGATGATCGCCAACATTTCGACGCCGCGTCCCGGCGTCACCGAGCCACGTGAGGTGACGCGCGTCTTCAAGCTCATCAGCGCACCGTGGACGAGAGCGAGGTTTGGTGACGTTGTTGGCCTTGCCTTGCGCTTCGATGCGCTGACCATTCCCCGCCCCGGCATGGTCAATGAAATGGAGTGGAGCGAGGTCGATTGGGATGCCGAACGCTGGACTGTTCCAGCCGCCAAGATGAAGACCGGTTGGGACCATGTCGTGCCTTTGTCACGGCAGGCACCCGCAATCCTGCGCAGCGTTCAAAAGCTGACTGGCCATCGCCGGTACGCGTTTTCCTGCTCGAAGGACGCGCCGCCATCAAACAACACGCTCAACAAGCGCTTGCGGCTGCTCGGCATAGACACCAAGACTGATCATTGTGCCCACGGATTCCGGACCACCTTCTCGACCCTGTCTCACCACGAAGAGATCAAGGACGCCAAGGCATGGGATGGCGATGTCGTAGAGCTCCAGCTCGCACATCTCGATAATTCGACTGTGGAAGGTCTCTACAAGAAGCACGGACCGCTCGCGCTGATCGGCTCGCGCACGAAGCTGATGCAGCATTGGGCTGATCGGATCGACCACTGGCTCGATCCCAAGAAGGTGATGCCGATCAAGGGAGGCGCGCAGTGTTGAGTCTATCATCAGGCGTGCTTAATGTTGCCCAATTCAATCCGTGGCAAGCTCATGTGATAGTCGTCGACGCTTGTGCATCTCGTGCTGGAAGCGGATCGATTTTTGGCGGACCTAGACAATCTCGCTCCTGATCTCGACGATGACCGGCGAGTTGGAGGTCAACGAGGGAGCGGCCGTTTCCCGCGCGCAAGATTTGCTTGGCCAGTTGCTCACGGACACTGAAGAGGAGATGTCGCGCCCCGATCCTTCGAAAGTGGCGAGATGGGCGTTGCGGGGCGCTTTCCTTGCCGGAGATCGCGGCAATGCGATCATGCCTTGTGCCTGAAGTGGCAATTCGGACGGCGGGCGAAGGCAATCTCGTGGCAGGACGGGCCGACGCGCTCGCGATTAGAGGCGGGCAGGTCGAGGTGGCGATTGATTGGAAGTCCGATATCAATCCGACTTCAGCCGTTCGAAGCGCGTATGCGGGACAACTCCGTGATTGTTTAGCGGTGTCAAGAGCGGAGCGAGGCATGCTGGTATTTGCAACCCGCGGAGAGATCGCATGGGTTGAAAATCCTGCGCGAGTACCCGTTTCCCGGCCCGCGCGAAGCTCGGCCCCCAAGAATTCAGGTCGTTGTGGTTTTTATCAGCCGCGGCGCGGCTGGTGGGAACATCTTGCGCCGAAGGTGATGCATCGGCGGCGGAGCGAGGTCGAGGCGCTGCTTCGCCAGTCGTGCCAGTCGGACTATGGCGCGCATTGGCGCAGTCGCAGCTCAACGAGCCGACGCGTCAGTTTGGATGAGCAACGCCCGGCACCGCTTGCTTGAAATTGAGCTTCAGAGAGCTGCCGTCCGGATTGACTGTTTCCATTGAGAAGTTGACCTCTGGCATTGCTGGCGCGGTGAAATTCTTTTCGACCCTTTCGAACGGGCCCAGGTAACCAATAAACGAAACAACTCCGGCAGGTAAAACCGTGATTGGACCATACCGTCCGGACTTCTCTACGAGATACATGTGGGAGGAAGTTAGCGGGGATGGCACTGGCTTTGCCCCGCCAAAGGGCTTTGGCAAAAAGCCCAGCCCCTCTACCGCGGCAGTTGAGATTATCGCAGGCGCATTTCCATTGTTGCTTGCGACAAACAGGATGCCGAGCACCGTTACCGGATCCGCATATAGGCGTTTGGTATCATCTCCAGCATTATAGGGGGCGTTGTGTGCAAATGGATTAACGCCAATGAGATTGAGGTAGCGCTCCCAAGTCATATGTTGAGTTACGAAGCCAGCCGCGACAATTCGGACATCCGGTGCCTTAGTCGAAAATGCTTCTTTCAAAATTGGAGCGACAACGCCGAGAATCGAAAGCAGCGCGACAATCATCGCTAGCATTGTACTAGAGAGTTCTACCCTTCTTTCCCAAAAGCGAAGACGTCTCTCGTTCACTTCCGCCTCGCGCAGAGCGTCGCAATTATCTTCCGTTTATCGTCGTTCAGAAGTCGCAGCTTGGCAATGCGAGAAACACATTCCGCGACAACCCTGCAGCACCGCGCCATACCGCTCGCGTCTGTAATGGGGAAACGCGGGGGTTGCAATGTTCCGGCATGTTCTACCCATCGGTCTAGCCCCGCGACGGTCCAGCCGAGCAGAGCCGCGATGACTGAAAATGCTGCGTAAAGTGGAACTACTCCCATTGCCTCCAACGCATCCAAGCATATCACGGGACAGATTCTTGCCGCAGACGGCGGCGTCTCGGCGGTGGGTTCTTGACGGATGCTGGTCAGCCCCCGGGGCGGGCGACGGATCGCGAACGCTGTCCCGCGTCGCCGCAAGCTACAGCTTTTCGGTCAACAGCATTAAAAGGACAGGGCTGATCGTTTCGCAAGCGCCACGTTGGATCAACGTGCAACGCTCCCGTTTGCTTGTCCAACGCGTCCACGGTGACGGGAAAGCCGGCCGCCGAGGAGACCAAGGCACTGCCTTAGTGATCGAGCAGCCCACTACCACTTGCGCACAGACGTAGATCGATCCCTGCTGTCCGAAGGCAGGTGTCAAGCCGGCTGGTGCGATGCAAGGTATACTTTGCGCTTAGCAGTATCACTGTATGCTTCATTTCTGCTCGACACAGCCTGGCGCTACAATCTTTGTCGCAGCGCGCACCAGTTGTGATCTGCTTCATAGTCTTCCGGCGGATTGTGACCGAGGATTTGGTTTTCGGACTGAAGCCCCAGCCTGCAAAATGTCTCACATGGGAGGTTGGAATGCGCCGAGCGGTCAGTTACGCGAGCTGCAGTTTACTCGCCCTTGTTGTCGCCTTCGCCTCATTCGGCACAGCTCGGCCGGACAATCTATTCGGCGGACGAAATTCTATTTTTAACAATCCTGGCCAAATCACTGGCGGGCGCAACTCAGTCATAAATAATCCCGGTCAAATCACCGGCGGCCCCAACTCCGTCATAAACAACCCGGGTCAAATCACTGGCGGACCCAACTCCGTCATAAACAATCCCGGCCAGATTACCGGAGGACCAAACTCCATCATCAACAACCCCGGTCAAATCCCTCAGGGAATCGCAAACGCTCTTAACGAGCTGCAGGCCAGCATGTTGACGGGGCCCACTCTAGAACGAGCGATAGTAGAATCGAGAAATACAGCCATTAACGGTTCTTTGCCGATACCTCCAAACGTGCGGCGCGCCCTGACCGGCTATATAGACGAGGACGCTTTAAACAGGGCAAGATTCAAGATAGGCGACAATGGCTTCATCAATCTCGCTCGTTTGATCGAGCAGGGAGGCCAAGCGTCCGCCGTTACACTGATCGATGTCATCGTCTTTCGAGGGCCGAGTGAAGCAAATGATCTTTCGCTTTGGGCCCATGAACTAACACACGTTGGTCAGTATGCGGCGTGCTCGAAGCGGCCGAGCACTGGAACAAGCCGCGCGGTTGAGCCGCAGTCGGCTCGGCCGAACATGGATGAACGATGCCGCCGGCGAAGCTTCGTGCATCGACGATCTTGAATGAGTACGGTAAGGCGCAATCCGAATTGATCGGCAAAACCGTCGTCCTTACCGACGGAAAGGCAGGCACGGTCGAGGACGTTTGCACGGTCGAGGACGTTTGGCTGGATGAACTGCACGGGCTTCGGATTTCAATCAAAGGTCATGACGGAAGATGGCCGGTCTCAACCATCAAGTTCGAGGAGAACTAGACCTTCGCACCCGCTGCGCATCACCCCAATAGCGCGCTATTTCAGAACATTCCGATCAGGATGAAAAACCCGGTCTCAATCAGGAACGTCGTGCTCATAACCGCGACCGTAAGGAACACGTCGCTCGCCGAAAGAGGGTTCATGAATGCCTCGCATCTTGCGAAGCCCCGGGAGTAAATCATTCAGGCTAGAAAATGTTTCAGTTCCAAACGCAGACTGCGAGAGATGCGAGCGGGGCGGACATCCGGGGCGGCCTAAGGCAAGGCCCGCTTCGGGTCACAAGCGGACGGATCGGCGGACGTCGCCGTAGGTCGGCTAAGGGCCACAAGGAGACATTGGAGCTACATCTCAGGTACGCGACAACTTATTCAGAATAATGCCGAGCAGGACCAGGAATACGATCCACAGAAAGAGCAACCTTGACTCGAGCTTCTGTCGATCTCGTAAGGTCCAAATCTTCTCCCGAAGCGCATGAGGCAGCCCTTCAATGACTTTTGTCCCACGCGGTGACCAAGGCGATTGAACACAGAACGAGAACCACAAAAAGCCTATCTTCGCCGTCTCCTCGTAGCCCTCCCTGTACAAGGGATAAGCTCGCCAGTGGACGAGAATCGGATAAAGCCCGACCACTACTACGCTCCCGATGAAAAGATACTGATGTAGAATGACGAGCATTTTCATTTGAGTTTCGGCTGTTGTTGCCAGCTCTCAGCGAGCGGAAATCGCTATCGGTCCCACCACAAAGATCCAGAGACAGTAGGCCAATTCATTCCTTATCATCCAACCGCGGTATCGCTGGCCGATGTCGCTGAACAGCGTCGGGTCCACCTGAGCTGCAAACCTTCTCAGAAATACTACGTCTTTTCGCTCTACCCCAGGAGCTAGGTTTCGGAGAGCGCTCGTTCCGAGATATATCTCAAGCCCGATCAAAACCGGTATTCCCGCGCCCCAAATGTAGATTAGGCCACGCATTGTTGCCCCCGTCAGGATAAATTGGAGCCGCTGCTTCGGGCAATCTTCCAGGCCAAGGAAGCGGCCACGACAAACGACACGGAACAGAACGCGATCACCCCAAAAGCGCGGACATCATGGCGCGGCTCGTTGAGCCACACGAGAGCCGCCAGGCAAAGGAGCGCCGGGACAGCGCAGACTTGTGTTGCGATATACCGACGCTTCAGCGCCAACGGAGCGCAGTCACCCCAGATAAATGCATCAACCTGAAACTTGCGGGAAATTGCGTCCCCCCGCGGGAGGCACGACCTATCTAGCTCTGCCACGACGGATTGAAATCCCCATCCGGCAATGCCCAGCAGCGAAAGTCCAAGAAAGAGCAAAAACAGCGACACTTCGCGTGTTTAGCAGCTTCAACACAACCGCGCGAGACCAATTGGTCTGCAATGGGTCACACGCTGGCGTCGCGACCATATTTGTCCTTGGTCCGTTCGCACCCCGCAAGCCGACGTTAGGGCGTAGAAACAGAGAGGCAGCTAAGGGCCAAAAGCGGTCGTCAAGGTGTCCGGTGAATGATATCTGATTTTCCCGCAGAGCAGCGTCGTGCCTAAGTGCACTGCATCGACTACGAATGCGGGAGGACTGGCGAGCCATGGAACGACCAACAGATAGATTACCAACTGGGGGCTTTGCCCGGC
Organism: Bradyrhizobium sp. Pa8; assembly: GCF_052588265.1. Taxonomy (NCBI): domain Bacteria; kingdom Pseudomonadati; phylum Pseudomonadota; class Alphaproteobacteria; order Hyphomicrobiales; family Nitrobacteraceae; genus Bradyrhizobium; species Bradyrhizobium sp. Pa8. The sequence goes on from NZ_CP176767.1 coordinate 7,875,671, forward strand.
TCGTCCCTGAGCTAGACGTTTTTGACTTGGGACAGAGCAAGAATTTTTGGTGCAAGATACTCGGTTTCCAGATCGCGTATCAGCGACCAGAGAATCGCTTCGTGTACATCGAGCTACAAGGATCCCAGGTCATGCTGAAGCAACAAAATGGCAACTGGGAAACTGGGACTCTGCAACGACCACTGGGACGCGGGATCAACTTTCAGATGTTCGTCGACTCCGTGGCACCTCTTCTCGATGCACTAAAGCATGAGAAATGGCCTCTCTTCAGAGAGTGTCATGACGCGTGGTATCGGATCGCAGGAGAGGAGCGCGGCAACAGGCAATTCTTGGTCCAAGACCCCGACGGCTACCTCCTGCGTTTCGCAGAGGATTTGGGCAAGAGATAACCTCCTCGAACGGTGCTTTCGCAATGCAGCCGCGTCGAGCGGCCCCCGTCCGCTTTGGGTCCCGTCCGCTTTGGGTCACAAGCCGCCGATCACGCTCAATGTGGCAGACTTCCGCTTTGCGTTCGTAAGCCGACGTTTATGAGTACACGCCCTTCTGTAATGGGCCCGATGATGTCAAGCCTCCCGAGTGAACGTCACGCCGCCGAGCTCATGCTTCTGTCCGTGGTCGACGCCTGGCCGCCACATCATGCTGTCAGAGGGAGCGGTGAGCCTATCTAGATACGCGTGGTTCGTCAGACGACGGCCACTGGGCGTGTAACGGCTTCACCGGATCCACCGTCCCGGCGACGGGACTTCGGGCATTGGGCTTCAGTTCAGCCCGGTTGCGTTCTTAATTTCCTCCGCCTGTTCTATGCCGCTATCGGCCCCGCTTCAGCCCATCGGTAAGTTGTGCCGTCGACCCAGATCCGATGCAAGATCACTGCGAGCTTACGTGCCAGGGCGACTTTTGCGCGCTTCGAGCCTCGCCGTTTGGCGACGTCCATCCCCCAGCGCTTGAGTTTCGAGAACCGTGTGATACGCGATAGCAGAACGTTGGCGGCTTCATACAAGACCGTCCGCACCGTCTCATCGCCGGCCAGCGTGATTCCGCCCGTGACGTCCTTTTCTCCCGATTGATATTTCTTTGGTGTGAGCCCGAACAGCGCGCCTGCTGCCTTTGACTTTGCAATGCGCTTAGGATCATCAATCGCCGATTTGTAGGTAATAGCCACTAGGGGACCAACGCCTGGCACTGTCATCAGCCGGCGACAGACCGCATCGTCACGCACAGCTGCCAGCACAGCCTTGTGTAGCCTTCCGTATTCTGCCTTCAGGGTCGATCGCGCCGAAAGCATCGCATCGGCAATGCGCTCCAATGTCGCCTGGCCCGCAACCAGCTCTCGAATCCGCGCTTCGAAATTCCTTCGCGTCACCGGACCAACCTTCAGACCGAAGCCGCGCAAAATCCCTCGGATACTTAGTTCTACATCGATGAGCCGCCCGAGAAGCTGTTTGCGTGCGATCAGGAGTGCCCGGATCTCTTGCGCGTCAACCGACTTTACGTGTACCGATCGATACCACCCCATCCGGATCAACTGGGCGATCCCGCGGGCATCCTTCCGATCCGTCTTAACCGTCATTGCAGACAACGCGGCCTTCACGTGCCGCGTTTCCAGCAGAACTGTTTCGAATCCTGCACCTCTCAGGCCCGCATGCAGCCATTGCGACAGCGGCCCAGCCTCCAGCCCGATCCGCTTCACTGCAAAGCCGAGCGCCTCAAAAAGCTCAACTAAGGCGCCGGGCTCGCTTGCGACCTTTGCTTCCCTCAGGATCTTACCCTGGGCGTCCACAACACACACGCTCGACAGTTCCAATGACACGTCGATTCCGGCATAATTGTCCACGGCTGTCCTCCGTCTCCAGATGCTTGGGGCCGACTCAAATCGTGACCCCGTTTCATCATCTATCGGGGGACAGCCACCATCATGACCCCTTGCTCGGAGCCGGGCCCATTACCGCATCTAGTCCGCTTCGGGGTCAGAAGCGGTGCTTAGCCGGCGTCGCCGCGAAAGTCCGCCAACGGGCCAGAAGCGGAAATCGCGGCCAGTTGCGATTGCGGGACGCGTTACCCCTTCCTTGAAGCGCGCGTTGCGATGATCGACAATAGAGGTGTCAAGCCTGACGACGGGAGATCCAGATGGCTCCATCGCAGATTGATTTCTGGTTTACTATGGGCAGCACGCATTCATATTTGAGCGTGTCGAGACTCTCCGATGTGGAGCGATCCACCGGGATTTCCTTCCATTGGCGCCCCTTTCACCTGCTCGTCATCTTGCAGGAAATGAAGCACGTGCCGTTCGCCGATAAGCCAGCCAAACTGACTTATATGTGGCGTGACATCGAGCGGCGCGCTGCGATGTACGGCTTTCCAGCAAATCTTCCCGCGCCCTACCCCGCCAAGCATTCAGTCGTCGCAAATCTCATCGCAACCGTGGGTATGCGCGAAGGCTGGGGGCCGGAATTTGTTCGCGCAGCCTACCGCCGCTGGTTCACGTTGAGACAGGAAACCGGCGACGAGCCCAATATATCGGGAAGTCTACGGGACATCGGGCAAGACCCGGAGCGTGTGCTTACGTTGGCTAAGGCAGAGACCACGAAGGCCGCACTTGAAGCGGAGACGAGCGCGGCGCGAGATCTGGGCATCTTCGGATCACCGACGTTCGTCGTGGATCGTGAACTGTTCTGGGGCGACGACCGGCTGAACGACGCAATTAGCTGGTGTCGTTCTGGCCGCGTCCAACATGGTTGACTGGTTATTGTTGCGGCATTCCTGCCTTGCGCAACCCTTCACTGTAATTGTTGCGATCATCTTCACGTTTGAATGGACGAATCACTTCCGCAATCGTTTTCTCGGAGTGCTCGCTTGCCAGGAGATCACCCAACGCCGTTTTTGCGGGCTCGATCATGTCGAGCTGCGCGTAGCTCGCCGCCAGTACGCGGCACGCGGTGTGAAACCAGCGTTGTCCAAGGCTCTGCCGCGCCGTCTCAGCGGCTTCGGCGTAACGCCTGAGCAGATACAAGGTCGATGCCCGTTGGGCGAGCCAGGCGAAGATTTGCGGATCATTGGGACTGAGCCGTTGCGCCCGATCGATTGCCGCGAGGGCTTCCTGGGGTAGACCGAGAAAATTGCTTGCCACCGCCAGGGCAAAATAGCCGAGAGCAAAATTATCATTCAGCTCGATTGCTCGCCGAGCGAATTTGACCGCGGTCTCGCAATCGTCGTTATGCGCCAGATTGAGTGCCAATATGTAGCAGGCGGAAGCGCTGTTAGGGTCGAGTGCAAGAGCACTTTTTGCGGCGGAAGCAATTTGAGCATTGACATCGCACCCTGAGCCGAGCCGGTAGGCACGAGTGCTGAATAACGTCCGCGCAATACCCACGTAGGCGTCGGCCAGCGTGTTATCCAGCTCAATTGCGCGATTGAAACAGGCAATGGCCTTGTGTGCATCCTCCTTGCTAAACTGGTGGAAGTGCCACATCCCGCGGAAATAGTGGTCTCTCGCGACCATTTGTTCCGGCGTCTTGCGCCGGGCGCGTTCGATTTCGGCTTTTGAGACCGCTGGTTCTATCGCAGTGGCAACATCTTGCGCCACTTCATCCTGAATCACAAACCCATCGGTCAGATCACGGTCATACCTGTCTGCCCATATGCTGGTGCCCGTGGCGGTTTCTACAAGCTGCGCCGTCACGCGAACCCGGTTGCCAGCCCTTCGAACGCTTCCCTCAAGGAGGTAATGTACGCCCAATTGCCGACCAACGTCTCTGACGTCAACCTGGCGGCCCTTGTAGGAAAAGCTCGAATTGCGAGCAATCACAAAGAACCAGCGCCACTTCGACAACGCCGTGATGATGTCTTCGGTGATGCCGTCCGTGAAGTAGTCCTGCTCCAGCTCGCCGCTCATGTTTCGGAACGGAAGCGCGGCAATCGAGGGCTTATCAGGGAGCGCGAGAAGTTGGCTCGGCGCGGCAGGAACAGCCTTTGAAACCGCCGAAGTCGAGACCTTACCCAGTTGCATTCGCCAGACGCGCATCGGCTCGGCGATATTCTTCAGTGCCTGTAAACCCAGATCGTCAAAGCAAATATCAAGCTTGCCGCGGAGTTGGCGTTGGGCGTCATCGGAAATGCATACGCCTCCCGGCTCTGCAATCCCCTCCAGACGCGCGGCTATGTTGACGGCATCGCCAAAGATGTCGTTCTCGTCGATGATAATATCGCCGACATGAATCCCGACCCGAAACTCGATCCTTTGATCCTGTGGTACGGCGGCATTCCGCTCTGCCATGCTGCGCTGGACTGCAACGGCGCAGCGACCTGCGTCCACGGCACTGGCGAACTCGACCAGCATGCCGTCACCGGTCGTCTTTACAATGCGGCCACGATGCTCGGCGATAGCGGGATCGATGAGTGCTTTCCGGAACGACTTGAGCTGCGCCAGCGTGCCTTCCTCTTCGCGGCCCATCAAGCGGCTATAGCCGGCGACATCCGCCGCTAACACAGCCGCCAGGCGCCGCTCCACGCGCTCGCTGCTCACAGGTTCCTCCCGGCTCGGGAGATTGAACAGACAGTATAGCAATTTGGTAGCGCATTGTCCGGCTGCCAATGTCAGTATGGGTCACGTGCAGACCTTGGCGCGCACGCCGCCTTAAGCCGCCCGACCCGGCCGCCAGGCCGCGTAGAGACCGACGAGGGTCCCGATGACAACCAGCCCGGCCGCATCGTCGGCTTAAGGGCGCATAGCTCAGCGGGAGAGCGTTAGCTTCACACGAGGGAGGTCCATGGTTCGATCCCATGTGCCCCACCATTGATCCTGGATTTCAAGAGTCGCTGAAAGCTCCCTTGCGAGGCGTGCGAACGTTAGGGACCGAGCGGCGTGAGGGCGCTGCGCAGTGGCGCGCTGGAAATCTGCATCAAACCCGCAAATGGCTGCCCCAATTCCAGGACCAGGTAGATCGCCCCGGCGGCCGACAGTGCAAAAACGAACAGCGAACCGAAAACGGTTGCGCTGGGTTTGGCAAACAGGCCGAAGCTTCCAAAGATGATGGTGAGCCAGAAAATCAGCACCACCAGGAACGGCATAGGGATCGAGTTGTTCGTCTGCGCGTACAGCAACAGGCGGGTTTGCGCAATGTCGGTGGCGATCTGTATGGCCCTGGCCTGCAAGGAGCGCTGGGAATCGTTCTGCGGCGAAAGCTGCTGAAGCTTCGCAAAGAATGCTTCGCTTGCGGCGCTCGCCTCGAAGGGGTTCGCCTTGGCGACCTCGGAAGTTTTCTCGCGCCACATTCGATCGACTAAACCAACGATGGCACGCCGTAACAGATTGCGTTCGTCATTCGTCTCCGGTCCGTACTGCTCCAGCAGATTGTCGAGCAGGACAACATTACTCGTCATCTGCGTGACTTGGGTGCTCTGCGTGTCGTAGGAACCCTTCGCCGAGGCGATCAGCAGGCCGAGGACAAGCGCGGCTATCGTCCCGATGAGGCCCGTGCCCAGCCTGACCACATCCTTGTCGTCCGTGCTCAGGTGATGCCCAGGAAGGAACATACCGAGCAGGGCACCGCCTGAGATGCATAGAAACGTGACGCACGATAGCGCGATTGCATTCATGGTTCACCAGTGTGTTGCGAGGCGTGTCGTGACTTAGCGTTGTGTCGCCTTCGCCGCGGAGGCAACTGCGGGTCCCCTGGCGATCAATCTGCGTCGGTCGTGAATCAAGCTCTCCAGCCGGTGGGCTGCCACGTTCAATGTGGCATCATCCACCGCGCTCTCGTCTCCAGCAGCGGATTTGGCGCGCTCCGCCTTTAGAATGCCGTCGATTTCGTCTTCGATATCCGAAAGTTCAGCCTCCGTGTCGACCTTCCGAATCCGGCGCGCCAGGGCATAGAGAGAATCGAGCGGGCCTTCGGGTGCCCGGTTGCCGACGCCCAGGAATTTCCACGCCGCCGCAAGCATGGTGGCAGCGCCACCCAGTACCATCGGCGTCAAATAGATCCAGTTGCCGTATTCATCCATGAAGCTCTGCGTGGTGCTGTTGTAGACGGCTGCCGCGCCAGGGTGCAGCGGAAGGTAGGCATCCTGGTCGGTGCTGGGCGCGGTGATCTGCGCGAAAATCGGCTGCTCGCGCAGAAGATTCCTGCGCGCGCTCATGATTGCCTCCGTGAGGTCGGTTACCAGATCAGTGCCCAGCTTCTTTTGCGCAACCAGGTATAGCGAGGTCCTCAGGGTCGTCAGGTCATCTTCCGGGACCGGCGGCGATCCCCGCAGCGTGCCCTTCGGGACGTCAAAGCTCTCAAAAGCGCGTTCCCTCTCTGCAATTGCCCCCGCGGACTCGATTGGGATCAGCACCGGGGTCTTTTTACGGTCGAGCTGAAAAAATCCGCGAACGAGCGAGAGATATTTTTCGGCGAGCGGGATCACGACAAGCAGGGCACCGACTTGTTTTGACTGAATGGCTTGCCGGACATCCGTCAAAGCAAGGTTCTTGAATACAACTTTCGCGCCCGCCAGATCGTATTCCTTGGTCAACACATCGACAATTTTGGCGTTCACTGCTCCGCCGACCACGCCGACCGTGCGTCCCTTCAGGTTAGCAATGCTGTCGATGGACGATCCCGGCGGCGCGATGATCAGTACGACCATATGGCTGACGACGACGACGGCTTGCGCCTGCGACAAGTCGCCGACATCGCCGCGAACCACAGCGAGATCGACCTTACCGGCGGAGAAAGCGGCAGCGGCCTCGAGCGCAGTGCCGCTGTCGATGACCTTGAGCCGGACCGGTGCGTTCGTTGAAACGAACTCCCCTGCCATCGCTGACATTGCCTTGGCCGCCTCGCCGTCGACCGAACCGACCGCCACGGTCAGCGTTACCGGGCGGCTGTAGTACCGATAGGCAAGAAGACTTGCGCCTGCCGCAAAGACGACGACGCCGACAAGCAGGACAAAGCGAAGCCACAGCGGCAGTTTTATCGACATCATGCTCGCCACTCCAGACGCGTCGGCCGATGGACATCGCCGCATGGCTCAATTGCAGCGCGTATAACCGCAATACCAAAGGCTCGTAGTTCCAACCATACGGAAGCCGGCAGGCTCCTGTGTGAGCTCGCCATGTCCTTGCCGCTGTATTTTTGCGGGCCTGCGATGCCCGCAAACGTCCGCGGCCAGAAAAGCTGCCAGCCGGCGCTCTGCGTGCTCGCTGCTCAAGGCGCCCCCCAAGCTCGGGGAAATTGAATGGTATATATCAGAATTGTGGGCCGATGTCCGGCTTTGCCCTCTTCAGCCGAATTTCATGCTCTGGCGTTCTTGGACCGTTGGGATGCCGCGGCTGGTGACGACGTTGATCTATATCAAGCTTGTCCGCCGCTGAAGGTCCACGGAAAACAGTCGGCAAATCGGGCCGTTTGCGCGCCCGATGCGGCGCCTCGTTCCCTCTCCTCGATCAGGGGTGATCATTATGCAATCCTCTTGGCCTAACGAGCCCAGTCGTCGCCTGGTTCTAGGCGCACTCGCAGCACTGCCCGCATTCTCCGTGCCACGCGTTGCCGGTGCCCAGACACAAACAACGACCGCGCAAGCACCGCTTCCCGCGGCGGCCGGCTTTTCATTCGTGGCGGTCGGCGATACCCGACCGATGATGTACCTCCCATTGAAAGAGGGGCAACCGGACCTCAGCAAGTTCTTCGTCGAGATGTTCGGGTTGGTCATGCCGGAGAAGGTCGCCGAGGCCGTCGTAGCGAAGGATGTGAAGATGATCTTCGATCCGGTCACAAAGGACCTGATCAAGGTCGTCATGCCGTTCGCATCCAAGACGGAAGTGATGACCCTGACGGTAGACAAGGGTTGGGTCACCGAGGCATCCGTTGAAGACGTGAAACTGCTTCCCGGAGTGCATCGAACCATGTTCCGGCTTCAGGGCGGCGAATGGGTGACGCGCGAAATCGTCAAGGACGTTCAGTCCGGTCGCGCCAAATTCGTGGTCAATAGCGGTGACGCTGTGTGGTGGGGCAATCAGGGCTTGACGGTGAGTGACAGCCCATACTGGAAGCGCGTGAACGAAACAATGTTGAAGAAGCTACCAGCGCCGGACGACGAGATGCGCGCAGCCGGTCTGGATGGCCGCTTTTTCATGAGTGTGGGTAATCATGAGGTGTGGGCCGACCCAAAGATTGAGGGCGTACTTTCGGCTGTGCCGTATCTGAAAAAATTCGGCGTCACGCCGGAAAACCTCATCTACAAATTCGACTTCAAGGGCACCCGCTTCATCTATCTCTGGAGCGGCAAGTACGATTACCGTTCGCCGTCGCAGTGGGACGCTGATCGGCCAAAATATGCCGAGCAGATGACCCAGCTTCAAAAGTGGATGGACGAGGCGAAGGCCAATGGCATTCGGAAGGCGTTTATCGTCTTCCACTATCCCGTGTTTGCGCGGTCAGGCTTAGGCCCGATCCCGGCTCCCGATAACCCGCACAAGGTGATTGCGTCGTATGCCAGGGACATGGAGGTGGTCGTGTTGAACGGGCACGTCCACACTACGGAAATCTACGATGTGGATGGGGTAAAGTATCTGATGTTGGGCGGTGGGGGCGCAGAACAAGACCCAATCCTGCCGGGGCGAACCAGCATCAAGGTGCCCGCCGACTATCCGCAGGACCTTTACTGGAAGGGCCAGCCTCCGCAAGAGGAGTACAACTACGTGCTGGTGGACGTTGAACCCGGCCAGAAGACGAAGTTCACCCTCAATCGCTTCCGGCCATGGTCAGCAGAGCCATTCGGAACCGAGGAACTCTTCACGTGACAGCGAGCGGGCAATAGGCCGGGGGTGAGGTTCTGACGACAGTACTCCTGATTATTCACGGCTTGGTCGCCGTTGCATTGCTTGGCGCGATTACGCACCAGACTTTGGCGACGTGGGCGACTGTGGGAACGCGCCCCAGCTCGTTTTTCGGCCGCTTTCGCTCCGTGCCATCGGCCCGGTTCGCCGACGCCGTCGTCGTCCTGTATGCCATCTCCATCCTGCTCGGTGGGATCATCTATCTGTATTTTCGCGTCGACATCAGGCCAGAGTTAGAGCGCGCCGGTCATTGGCCAGCCCTGGGCTTCTTCGACCTCAAGGAGCACTTCGCCGCTATCGGTTTTGCGTTGCTACCTGCCTACTGGGTTTGCTGGCGACGGCCGCGTGCCGAGGAGCCTGCTCAGACGCGCACGATGCTCACCTCGATCCTCGCCTTTGTCATCTGGTGGGGCTTCCTAACTGGCCACGTCGTAAACAACATGAGGGGTTTCGGCGCATGACGTTATCGGCTGCGTTCCGCCGCTTTGCATTCGCGTTCGGGACGACATTTGGCTTCCTCTACGTGGTTGCACTCGCAAAAGACCTTGCGCTTTTCACCGTTTTCCCGTCGCTCGGCATCGTGCTGGCGGGCACGCATCATTCGCGAGACGTTGCTGACCCTGCGATGGGATTTCTAGCTCCAGCGATGTACTGGTACGGGTGGGCCGCGACGGCCGCGCTCGGGGCACTGATCGTCGCCCTCGTTGCTGCGTCGCTACCCGGACGTTCAGTGCGAAACTTCTGGTCGGGATGGGTGTGGGTAATTCCCATCCTCTCGATGATCGCTTGCGTCTATCTCACCCTGCCTTGGTTTAGGCTCTGACTTGGGTGCTTCCGCAAATGGATCATGACCGACCAAGCTCAAAGCGAGCTCTCTGGTCGGAAAACCGCTTCGCGCTCTTCCGGATCAAGCTTCAAGCGGCCTGATCCGGCCGCCAGGCCGCGTAGAGGCCGACGAGGGTCCCGATGGCGACCAGGCCAGCCGCCAGCAGCACCTGCAATTCCCCATCATCGGTGGCACCCGCGGACGACACCAGTCTGGTCACGATGACGAACAGAATGCCCACGGAAGCCGCTGCACCCACGCAAAGATGGGCGAGCTCTCGCGTCAGGTTCCGGCCGAGAAGTCCGAGTGCCGTGAAATACATCGCGCAAGCGTTGGGATGAACGAACAAGGCAACACGCGCATAAGGACCATAGGAGTCGAGGAGGGACTCGCATCGGCTCAGTGCCGCTTTTGAGGCAACCCGCTGCAACATCGGTCTGAAAAAGCGAGCCTGTCCGTAACTCAGAACGGCGCCCACGATGATGGCCGCCCACGCCACGACAAAAACCGAGACATCCGCGGGCTTCGGATTGAGCGCCACGGACATCAGGATGAGGGCGGTTCCGGGAAAATAGCCGAAATACGGAAAGACCGACTCCAGGAGCACGCAAGCGAACATGAAGACCGGAAACCATGGTGAACCGGTCGCACCCTGGACGATCGCGTTCAAGTCGAACAGGTTCGTCTTGTACAGGACGAGGTACATGCACATGGCCAATCCGGCCAGCGCGTAGAACGGCAACGCCCCCGACAGAAATCGTCTCATCCAGCCGCCGCGCTTTGTTTCGCGGACACGGCGGAGACCTTCGATATCGGGACAAGACAACCGAAACGCATGGCCGATGTTTTAGGCGAATGAGATCGCCCCTGTCGATAGCAATCCTCGCCCCAGCTGCGCGGGCCATTCGCCGCATTGAAAATGCTCGCTGATCTGGAAGGCGCGGTCAATCACAGACCCAGTGTGACTTCGGCCCAGTGCATCGCGGTGCTGCCGCCCAGAAACTCGATCACGCGGGGTTCGATGGCCTCCGGCCGATCGTGGCCAATGACAGCGGTCGCTGCGATCATGTCGCAACGTTCGTTGTAGACGACCGACACCAGCGTTTTGCCGGGAGCGCCACGTGAGTTGAGCGTGTAGGCGCGGCTGCGACCGTTCATCGACGCAATCCTGATGGGATGGCCGGAACCGCGTGGAGAGACTTCGCCCAGGAGAACGGTATCGCCCATGCGATCGAGGTCATCATCATCGGCGACGCCGGTCGCGCAATTACAAAAACCTATCTTGGCGCGCAGGTACAGCGTCACCTCGACACCGCAGTCGGCCGCCTTGCAGCGGAACGCCTTTCCTTTGCCCCATTGGTCAATCGAGAACGGCCAAGTCACCTCGTGCCACACCGGCGTGGCGGAATTCGCGGCAGCATGCCGTGGCACATGGAGCCACACGAGCGATGCCGCCAGCGCGCTTCCCAGCACGACTGCTGCGACGGCGATGGCGGCTGCCCTTCTCATCATTCCACCGTTCTCGTTCCGGCTCAGTTGCTGGCGAGGTATTGCTTCGCCGCCGCGACCTCGGGGCGTTCCGGATCGGCACTGGCCGTCAGCGTTACGAGCTGCTGACAGTTCTGTCGTGCCGCTTCCCTGTCACCAAGGGCTTCGGCCGCCTTGGCCGCCCCCGCGAAAGCGTGCAAGCGGTTCGGCTCTTTCGCCTTGGTTGCCTCGAATGCCGCAAGCGCCTCCTTGGCCATGCCGCGATCGAGCAGCATGAAGCCGTAAAGCTCGCGCGCCGGCGCCAGCGGTCCGGGCGTGATCACGTGCTTTTCCGTCTTGTCCTCTGCATCCGCCGCGGCACTCATCGCATTGAGCGCCTCATCATACTTGCCTTCGGCGTAAAGCACCCAGGCGACGGCGACCTGACGCTGAATGTTGACGATTCCGGACCAATAATTGTCCTTGGCGTCCTGCAGCTTGTCGCGCAATTCCGCCAGCTTCTGGATGTCGGCCTTGGCGGCTTCCGGTTTGCCGGAGCGAGCCGCGCCGAGGGCCCGGGCGAAATGCGTTACTGCCATCGCAAAGTTGAGGCCGCTCGGCCTGACCGGCAGCTGCGAGGCACCCTCCCAATCGCCACGGTCGATCGCATAACGCGCCGGCGAAGCCGCCAGCGCGTAATCTGCCGCTGCGACTGTCGCCTTGAAGTCGGTCTCCTTGATCATGTCGTCGATGACGGCACGCGCCTGCTTGTCCTGGCCGAGCTGCAGGTAAGCATAGACCATGTAGTCTTGTGCATGCAGATAGTTGCCGACCGACTTCTCGGCCATCGCGGCTTTCACGGACGCGGTGTTGGAGTCGATCGATTCCTTCCAATAGCCGACGCGTGTGTAGATGTGGGAGGGCATGTGCTGGGCGTGCGGCGCGGCCGGTGCGATCTTGGCGTAACGATTGGCGGCATCGAGCCCTTTCTGCGCCAGCGCCGGGTAATCGTAGAGATGGATCAGATAATGCGTCACGCCCGGATGCATCGGCAGCCGCCTGGAGATCGGCTCGAGAATCGCCGCGCCCTTGATTTGCTGCGCGTAGGTCTTGTCGTTCAGATCCGCCGACGTATTGAGCGTAATGGCGTAGGCGATCTGGGCTTCGTCGTCGTCTGGATATTTTGCCGCGACGCGCGCCTGCGCGTCACGCAGCATGCGCATCCGCTGGACGTGAGGGATCTTGTCGTAATCGGCATACATCACCATCAGCGCATCGATGTAGTCGCGTTCGCGCTCGGTCGCGGCGCCGATCTCCTTGGCCTTCATGATCGCGGCGAGGCCCGGCGCCAGGTTCGGCTTTGGAATCGCATTGTGCGGATTGTCCATGTAGGTGAGCGCAATGCCCCAATAGGCCATGCTGCATGTCGGGTCGGCCTTGATGGCTTCCTCGAAGATCTCCTTGGCGTTGGCGTACCAGTAGGAATGCTGATAGCGCATCCCGCGATCGAAACGACGCTGGGCCACATCGTTGCAAGAGGTCTGGAAATGAACGCTGCCGAGCTGCTGATCTACATCGTCTTGCGCGGCCAGAGCCTGTGGTCCTGATAGGCCGAGACCGGCTACGATGACGAGGAACAGGGACTTCCGCATGGATCCCTCCCTTTGCCTGACACGCAATAAATTGGTCTTGATACCCCCTCACTATATGACGTTCGCGGTTTTGGCTGAACAGCTAAGTCGCGGCAGCGCAACTGACCCAGGAGCGCCTCGAAGTTGGCGAAACCCGATCGGAAGCCAGAGCTGTCGGAGTTCGATCCGCGCACCATGCGGGCCTCGGATCGCATCGCTACGCGATCGACAGAATCTCGATCTCTTGCGCGCCTGAACCCACGACATCCCCGACCGCCTTCCCGATCAGCGACTTCGCAACCGGTGCCACGAACGAGATCGATCCGGCCTTTGGATCCGCTTCGTCCTCGCCGACGATGCGATAGGTCTGCACGCGGCCGTCGGTACGGCTGAAGGTCACGGTGCTGCCGAAGGCGACGACATCGGTCGACGCCGGATCGGGAATGACCTGCGCCGTGCGCAGCCGTTCGGTCAGATAGCGAGCGTCGCGCAGGGGCACCGCCGACTGCCGGCGCTTTTCGTTGACGTCCTCGATGGCTTGCGCGGCTTCATAGGCCTCGCGCGCCTGGCGAAGCTGCGCCTGCAGCGCCTGCAAGCCTGCTTCCGTCACGAGATTTGGATGAGGCGAGATCGGCCGATCCGGCAACAGCGTCTCGGACGCGGTTTCGGCGCTTTCTTCCTTGGTAAAGGCGACGCTCAATTCAAAATCCTGTCGAACTGTTTCGGACACCCGCTCGCGCCTCGTCCCGCGCCCCACAGCGGGGAATCGCGCCGAACAGCCGCCGGTGATTGTCCCGGACTATATCTCAAGTTCGACGAAACGGCGCAGCTTGAAGACCAGGTCTGGCACGGCCTGGCGGAACCGCGTCGCGTTCTGGAACGTGGTCGAGAACGGCGCGAAGGTGATCATCGCGTTCCAGTGCTTGTAACCGTAGACCGTGACGGAGGCGCCGGTCGCCGGAAAATTCTCCAGCTTGCGCAGTTCGCCAAGCACAAGATCGGCAATCGCCTCGGCGGGAAGCAGCTTCTTGCCATCAGGCGTCGTGGTGATTTTCGCTGGCCGCTCGACCGGCTTCGCGGCAGCCGGCTCGGCATCGGGCGCATCGTCGGATTCGGCCGGTGCAGGATCGGTTGTGGACGGCTCGATCGGCTCGAACCCGTTCGTCGGCGCTGTCGGCGGAACCTCGGTGAGCGGCGGCGGAGCACTGCTGTCTGCGCGCTTGTTGCCTCCCAGGATGCTGCTGATCATGGCCACAAGGCCAGCATCCTTCACGTCGTCGCTCATTTCTCCCCCCGGGCTTCGGCCTACTCTAGCACCGCTCTCGCAGACCGCCACTGGGGATGTATGGCCGGATTGCGCCTGGCCAAGGCGCTACGACAAGGCGTCACGCCTAGGCCGCCACACGATGGCACCGGCGGCCCGACGTCCGATCACGTCGCGCCGCCGTGAGATCCGTCACTGCTTATCGAACGGAATGTACCGCTGGTACTGCTTGGGCACAGAGCTGCGGTAGCGCGCGGGCACGGTGCCGCTGTCGACCGAATGATCGATCTCCTGCTGCCTCGTCATCTTCTTCTTCGCCGGCTTCTTCGATGCGCTCTTCTTGGAGTCGGCCGGCTGGCTGGAGGTGTCGCTGGTCGCGGCCGGCGTTGTCGTCGTCGCTGCCGGCGCAGTGGTTGTCGCGGCAGGCGCTGCGGTTCCGCCGGCGGCCGGCGCACTCTGGGCCAGCGCGAGCGGTGTTTGGATGAGAAGCGCCAGCGCTGCTGTCGCAGCCAGCAAGTGTGACCTTTGCATTAGAAGCTCCAAAATACCTGATCCGAATGAGACAAGCGTAGTTCTCCGGGATCGACGCGCGCAAGTCTGCTCAGGATAGCCCGGCCCCCCACCGCGAACTGTGGCGGAGATCACATTGCTGGCCGCCGGCTGCGTCATGATGTGCCACGTCGCGAACGCACGGCATTCCGGCGACACCAAGATAGGCATGACATGCCTCAGACGAGCCCGGCTCGCTGACGTTCCCGTCCATCCGCTCTCGAAGGAGATTGAAATGCGTCGCATCATCCTCACTCTCGCATCGTTCGCCGCCCTGGTCGCCGTAGCATCCCCGGCCGCCCAGGCACATCCTGCAAACGATCGATATTGCCTGCAGGGACGCATGTGGGGCTATCCCGGCAACTGCCAGTTCGCGAGCTATCAGCAGTGCCTCGCCACCGCCTCCGGCACGTCGGCCTCTTGCGGCATCAATCCGCGCTACGCGTTCTCGCAGCAGCGTGCCTATTGACGAAGTTGCGGCGTGCGCGCATGACGCCCACGCCGCAACACTTATTACATGAAGACGATCCGCTTCGCCGACAGTCCGCTTCGGCGAGGCGAAGGCCCGGGCATCAACCGTCCTTGTACCACGTGACAAGGCGTGGATGGCCGGGACAAGCCCGGCCATGACGCTGTGGAGACGGTCTAATGCGCGGCCCCGAGACCGTTCTCCGCGAGGCGCGCCGCAAACCATAGCGACAGTGGCTGATCCACGACGCCGCTGACATAGACCTCCGAAATCGTCACATGCTGCCTGTCCAGCACCAGCAGCACGCCGATCCAGTACGCGAACCAGACATGGGCGTCGGTCAGCGCCATCAGCTTGTGCTGATCGTGCTCGAGCGAGGTGTGATTGCTCGCCTTGCGGATCTCGACGGCGAGCAGATTGTTCGGGATCTCGCGCTGATGCACGACGACATCGGGGTAGATCGACTTTCCCAGATGATCGTCGGTGGAGACGATCGTGCCGTGCGGCAGATGCAGCGTGCGCTCGCCGAGGCGGTCGTAGTTGCAATCGACCGACCAGCCGGAGAATTGCCGCTCCAGATAGACGGCGAAGCGGTGCGTCAGCGCCCGCTCGCCGACGTCCTTCTCGAACAAGAATCCTTCGTGGGCGTAGAGGTCCCGGAGCGCCGCGATCACCTTGTTCAGCTCGGCCTGCATCTTGCCCCCCGGCCCTCGGCGCTCCCTGATGCTGCGCCCTACATCTGGACTTCGATCAGCCGCGGCCCGGGCTCGGCGACGGCTTCGGCGAGAGCCTTGTTGAACTCTTCGGCATTGGCGACGGCGCGGCCGGGCACGCCCATGCCCTTCGCCAGCGCGACGAAGTCCAGCGTCGGACGGTCGAGCCGCAGCATGTCGTTGGCGCGCTGGCCGGGCTCGCCGGCGCCGACATTGTCGAACTCGCCGCGCAGGATCTGGTAGATGCGGTTGGCGAACACGATGGTGACGATGTTGAGGTTCTCGCGGGCCTGCGTCCACAGCGACTGGATCGTGTACATCGCGCTGCCGTCGCCGACCATGGTGATCACCTTGCGATCCGGACAGGCGATCGCGGCGCCGATCGACAGCGGCGTGGAGAAGCCGATTGAGCCGCCCATGTTCTGGAGCCAGTCGTGCGGAGCGGCCGCCGCCGTCGGCGGGAAGAAGCCGCGGCCGGTGGTCAGGGATTCGTCGACCATGATCGCGTTCTCGGGGATGGCGCATGCGATCGCCTGCGCGATCGAGGCGAAGGTCAGCGCGCCGGTCGGCTTCACCAGCTCAGCCAAGGCGTGCGGCTTGACGTCCTTCGCGCTCGCCTTCACCGCGCCGGCCAGCGCTTCGAGCGCCGCGACCGAATTCTCGCCCCAGGTGGTCATGCGGTGCACCTCGCAGCCCTCGGGCTTGAGCATGCTCGGCTTGTTCGGATAGGCGAAGAACGCCACGGGATCATCGGACTCGACCAGCACGATGTGGCGGAACTTCTCCAGCATCGGCAGCGCGTTCTCGATCACGTAATGGATGCGGTCGATCGAGAAGCGGCCGCGGCCGCGCGCCATCTTCGGGCGGAAGGTCGGCCCCATCACGGTGCAGCCGGTCTTGCCGGCGATGCGCTCGGCCAGCGCCAGGCCCTTTTCGCTCAGCGCGCTGCCGGTCATCAGCAGCAGCGTGCGCTCGCCGTCGCCGTGCAGGATTTTTGCGGCCTGCTCGACAGCCTGCGGCGAATAGCTCGCGCGCTGCTGCTCGGCAGGCACCTCGACGATGTCGTCGGCCTCGTTCCAGGCGGTGTCGGCGGGCAGGATCAGGGTCGCGATCTGCGGCGGCGCGCTCTTGGCGGCGGCGATCGCCGCGGCGCCGTCGGCGGCGACCGATTTGGAATCCGGCGAGGTGCGGACCCAGGACGACATCGGCCGTGCCAGGCCCTCGATGTCGGAGGTCAGCGGCGCGTTGTAGCCGATGTGGTAGACCGCATGCTGGCCGACGATATTGACGATGCCGGAATTCGCCTTCTTGGCGTTGTGCAGATTGGCAAGGCCGTTGGCGAGGCCGGGGCCGAGATGCAGCAGCGTCGAAGCCGGCGTGCCCTTCATGCGGAAATAGCCGTCGGCGGCGCCGGTCACCACGCCTTCGAACAGGCCGAGCACGCAGCGCATGCCCGGCACGCGGTCGAGCGCCGCGACAAAATGCATCTCGGAGGTGCCCGGATTGGTGAAGCAGACGTCCACCCCACCCTTGACCATCGTCCGCACCAGGCTTTCCGCACCGTTCATTCTTCAGCTCCCGCGACCGGCAATGTCCAATAATCCGTCCGATCAATCATTGTTCGCTCGTCTCGTCAAAGCAATAGCCGGCATCGCGGCCCTGCCCCGCGCCGCAACGCGCCGGTTTGGCTAATGCCCCGTTCCGATAGAATCGGAACGGGGCATTAGATTCTTGTTTTGACGCGTTTTCCTGATACGAACCGGTATCCACTTCGCGTGAAAACGCTCTAAGCTTTCCGGCAAATCGGCGCCGTTGCCGATTTGGTAACGCCAATCGTTAAGCATGGCGTATTCGTAAAGGACTTGCCTCACGGGGCCGTGGCTTGCGAAATGCCTGCAAATATGGCCTTTGGCTCTTGTTGAATCGATCTTTTGCTGGGGGAAACAATGATCCGGTTTTTTGCCGCACCGATTGCCGCCATCGCATTGCTGTCGACTGCCGCCGGCGGCGCATTCGCCGAGGGGTACGACTCGCGTGACATCATGGGCTTCGGCCCGAGCTTCTTCGGTGGCGGTTCGAGCCCGATCCCCCGCACCACCGTCATGTATAACGGCAACTACGCCCCCGGCACGATCGTGGTGAACACCAGCGAGCGGCGGCTCTATCTGGTGCTCCAGAACGGCCAGGCGCTGCGCTACGGCATCGGCGTCGGCCGCGACGGCTTCCGCTGGGGCGGGGTGCACAGGATCACCGCCAAGAAGGAGTGGCCGAGCTGGACGCCGCCGTCGCAGATGCTGGCCCGCCGGCCGGACCTGCCGCGCCACATGAAGGGCGGCATCGAGAATCCGCTCGGCGCGCGCGCGATGTATCTCGGCTCGACGCTCTACCGCATCCACGGCTCCAACGAGCCGGAGACGATCGGCCAGGCGGTCTCCTCGGGCTGCTTCCGCATGACCAATGACGACGTCAGCGACCTCTACAGCCGCGTCTCGGTCGGCACCAAGGTGGTCGTGCTCAACTAGCCGTCGCCGCACTGCGGGAACCCGCAGGGCGCGTGAATATGCGGTCTTGTGCGTCGCTTCCGAATACGGCAGCGTCGGGTAGCAATGAGCGCATTGGCCCCGCCTTCGTCCGGCTTTCGCATCGCCCTGCTGGCACTCGCCACCTTCGCGTTCGTCCCTGACACCGCTACCATCGCCGTCGCGGGTGAACTGCCCGCGATCGCCTCGCGCCAGCGCGCCGAGAAGAAGAGCTTTACCGACGGCGAGATCGTCGAAGGCTTTCTGAAGACGGCGTTCGGCGCCGAATACCACCTCGCCGGCCGCGTCGACCGCATCCGGAAATTCGACGGGCCGGTGCGCGTCTACGCCGAGAGCGAGCGCGCCGACCGCAAGACGCAGCTCGCCAAGGTCGTGGCCGACATCGGCAGGCGCGTGCAGCATCTCGACATCGCCATGATCGACACCAGCGAAGCGGCGAACGTGCGGGTGAAGCTGGTTCGCGACCGCGACCTGTTTCGGACGATTTCCAGCTTCTACGGCGCGGAAAAGGCGCGCGAGATCCGCACCTCGCTCGATCCGCAATGCCTGTCTGGCTTCCGCAAGAACGACAATTTCGAGATCGAGCATTCCGACGTGATCCTCACCGTCGACAACGGCGATTTCACCTTCCTCGACTGCGCCTATGAGGAACTGCTGCAATCGCTCGGTCCGATCAACGACACCGCGAGCGTGCCGTGGACCATGTTCAACGACAATGTGTCGATGGGCTATTTCGACGTCTACGACCAGTACATCCTCAACCTGCTCTACGATCCCCGCATCAAGGCCGGCATGACCGTGCAGGAGGTCAGGGCGGTGCTGCCCCAGGTGCTCGCCGATGTGCGCGCCTGGGTGAAGCGCGTGAATGATCTGAAGGAGTGAGGCGCTCCTTACCCTCCCCTGGAAGGGGGAGGGTAAGCAAGGCCCCGCGACGCACTTCCTACCACCCATTGATCCGCGGCCAGACCGCGCTGACTCCGCCTTCACCATCCAGCACCTGATAGCGATCATATTGTGCGCCGGTCGCGCAGGCGTGGTTGGTGAGGATGCGGATGCGGGAGCCAATGGGCAGGTCGGGCAGCGCGGCATTCGAGCCTTTTCGAAGCGCGATGATGCCGTGCTCCTGGTTGGCATCGGCGACGATGAGGTCCGGGTACGGCTTTCCGGCGAGATCGCAGACCACGCCATAACCCTGGTCGAGCGCCTGTTTCGCCGTGCTGCGGTCGCGCGACAGCGCCATCCAGCCGGCATCAGCGATGATCCAGCCTTTTGCCTTCTGGTGGCCGATGACGGTGGCAAGCACGGAGAGCACGAGATCGTCCATTGCCACCGAGCTGACGCCGGCCTGAAAGAGGTCGCCGAACATGAAGACGCCGGCGCGCACCTCGGTAATGCCTGTCAGGTCCCGCACGTAACGCGCGGTCGGTGTCGCGCCGACGCTGACGACGGGACAGGGCAGACCTGCACTGCGCAAGGCGTTCGCCGCAGTCACGGCGGCGATGCGTTCCGCTTCTGCCGCATCCGCGATGGCTGCGGGATCGTTCAGTGCGTAGCTGTCGCCAGCGTGCAGCAGCACGCCGCGCAAGGTCGCGCCACCCGCGACCAGACGCCTGCCGATGGCGACCAGCGTTGCCGCGTCGGTCGGAGCGACGCCGGAGCGATGGCCGTCCGCGTCAACCTCGATCAGCGCCGGAACCGCGTCGCCGGTGCTCGCGGCATGTTCGGCGACGGCGTCGGCCTGCTCCAGGCTGTCGAGGATCACGGCAAGATCGGCGCCGGTGGCACGGATGGCGGAGACGCGATCGAGCTTCGCGGGTGCGATGCCGACGGCGTAGATCATGTCGCGCACGCCGCCGGCCGCGAAATATTCGGCCTCGCGCAGCGTCGAGACCGTTGCCGGCCCAGTGGCCGAGGTCATCGCGATGCGGGCGACGTCGAGCGATTTCGCGGTCTTCAGATGCGGGCGAAAGGCCACGCCGAGAGGCGCGAGATGCGCCTTCATCCGCGCGACATTGGCGCGGAGCCGCTGCTCGTCGAGCAGCAGACAGGGCGTTTCGAGGTCCAACAAATTAGCGGGCATCGGCATACACCGTGGCACGCGACACCCCGAGATGGGCCGCAATGATGTCCGAGGATCGCCGTACCTGCATGCAGCCGGCGTCCCGCAATTCGTGCAGCAGTGCGCGGCGATCTTCGGTGTTGAGCGCGCGGGGCGTGGTGGCGCGGCGCGCGGCGAACTGGTCGATATGGGCGCGGATGGCGTCCGCGCCCACGGGAATGAGCTGCTCGCGCGGGCTGTTGTTCGCATCGACGCTGACGAACTGACCGATGGCGCTCTGCAAGCCCTGGAACAGCGTCAGGTCGACGTTGAGGCAGAGCGCGGCAACGTAAGAACCGTCCGCATCCTTGATACCGATGGAGGTGCTCTTGGCCTGCCTTCCGTCGGCAAAGCTGTTGGCGTAGTTCGAAATCACCTGCGCATAGTCGGGGTCGGCAACGCGTGCGAGGCCAAGCTCGGTCGCGGGCTGGCCGACCTTGCGGCCCGAGAGGTTGTTGTGAATCGCGACGATCGCCTGCCGGGGATCGGTGAGATCGTGCAGCACGACCTCGCAGAACGGCGCGAAGGTCTCGCCCAGCCCTTGCGCGATCTGCTGCAACTGATCGAACAGCAGTTTGCGCTCGGCGGCAATCTTGCTCGATGCGGCGGGGGCGGACTTGGCTCGATTCATCGCCCTCCCCTACTGCACGAGATCGGCGACGGTGGTTGCAGCCTTGAGGCCTGTACCCGTGAGGACAGCGACCGTGGTCTCGTTCGCCTTGATCGATCCGGCAGCGGAGAGTTTTTCCAATGCGGCGGCCGCGCCGGCGCTGGTCGGCTCCGCGAACAGGCCCTGCCGCGCAAGACGCCGCAGGGCGGCGACGATCTCGTCCTCGGTCAGTGCAACGGTGCCACCGCCGCTCTCGCGCAAGGCAGCGATGATCTCGCGCAGGCGCAGCGGATTCTTGATCGCGGTGCCCTCGGCGATGGTCTTGCTCACCTCGCGCGCGACGGACGTATCGACGCCGGCCTTGAAGCTGGCATCGATCGGCGAGCAGTTTAGCGGCTGCGCCGCGAACAGGCGCGGCAGCTTCGCGATCTGCCCGGCTTTCAGCAGCTCGCGAAAGCCGAAGGCGCAACCGAGCAGGCTGCTGCCGGCGCCAACGGGAACGATGACGTTGTCGGGCGCGCGAAAACCGAGGTCTTCCCAGATTTCATAGGCGAGCGACTTGGTGCCTTCGAGGAAGAACGGCTGCCAATTGTGGCTGGCATAGAAGGTCTGGCTCGACTGGCGGATGGCCTCGGCCTCCGACTCCTCGCGCGGCCCCTCGACGAGCTGCACCGCGGCGCCATAGGCGCGCACTTGCGCGATCTTGGCCGGCGACGTCGACGCGGGCGCCAGGATCTTCACGCGCATGTTGCCGGCGGCACCCAACCCGGCCATCGACGAGCCACCATTGCCGGAGGAGTCCTCCAGGATCGCGTCGACGCCGATCTGCCGCAGGAACGACAGCATCACCGAAGAGCCCCGGTCCTTGAAGCTGCCGGTCGGGTTGAACCATTCGAGCTTGAAGAACGGGCGCAGGTCGCGCCACTCCTGCTGAACCAGCGGCGTGCAACCTTCGCCGAGCGTGATCGGATTCTTGATCTCCACCGGCAGCGCCGCCCGGTAGCGCCACAGTGATCGTGCGCGGCTGTCGATGTCTTCGCGCGAGATCCCTGCCCCCGGCGTCACCAGCAGCGGCGTGCGCTCGTCCGAGCACCAGCGCGGCTGCTCCAGCGCGTAGAGCTTTCCATTACGGGGGTCGATGTAGCTGGCGGCGGGCATGGCGGACTCCGGAGCGAGACGACTTATACTTTTTGTCTGATTATATACGTTTTGTCCAGTCTCGCACGGCCACCACAACACCCTCTTGAAAACATGAAAAATAAAACTATTTCAAATCCTTAGACCTATCGCGCGGATCGAATAGCAGGGTTCGGCCGGGGCGAAGGCGCGGCATCCAGGCGAGCCGGACCTGCCCGTCGGTGACGGGAATTTGGCCATGCTCGCCTGCCCGGCGCGGTACCATTAACTTGTCTCTCGTCGCCGGCCGCTACAATATGTTGGATTGAGCTCGCGTCGCCGGTGTTCGGCACCGGTAACGCAAGTGAGCCAGGCCCGTCCGAGCGGCGGGCCGTCGGCTTTTTGGGAGCCTGGACATGAGCCGCGCGAACCGTACCGATCACATCCGCCTTACCTCCCATCCGGAGCCGGGCAAGAAGGCCGCGTTTCCGATTCACTGGGGCGCAGCCGACGCGCGCGCCCGGGGGCCGATCATCGGCACGGTATCGCGCGCTGGGGCTCGCAACGTGATCGGCAGCCATGGCGGCTCCTACGCGATGTACCGGGCGCTCGCGGTGTCCGCCGGCGCGCTCGATCCGATCCGCCGTCCCGACCTCACCAACACCTTTCCGGCCGCGACCATCGGGCCGTTCGAGCAATGGCGCGATCCCGACAAGATCGTCGCGCTCGATCCCTGGGGGCATCTCGTCGCGGAGAATTTCGGCAAGGACATCGCCGAGGGCGTCGACATCCGCCCGAGCATCGCGGTGACGCGCGCGCGGCTCGACCTGCCTGAGATCCGCGAGGCGCTGGCCGCAAAACGGCTGCGCGCCGACGGCGAGGTCGTGCATGCCAATGGCAGCGTGTCCGTGGTGAAGATCGCGATCGATCCGGTCTGGTACCTGCCGGGCCTTGCGACGCGCTTCGGCACCGGCGAGACCGAGCTGCGGCGCACGCTGTTCGAGCAGACCGCCGGCATGTTCCCCGAGCTGGTCACCCGGCCCGACATGAAGGTGTTTCTGCCGCCGATCGGCGGCACCACCGTCTATATGTTCGGCGATGTGACAAAACTGCCGGACCACCGCACCAAGATCACCTGCCGCGTGCATGACGAGTGCAACGGCTCCGACGTGTTCGGCTCCGACATCTGCACCTGCCGGCCCTATCTCATCCACGGCATCGAGGAATCCGCGCGCGGCGCACAGGAAGGCGGGCTCGGGCTCGTCATCTACAACCGCAAGGAAGGCCGCGCGCTCGGCGAGGTCACCAAATTCCTGGTCTACAATGCGCGCAAGCGCCAGGAGGACGGCGACGCGGCGGCCGCCTATTTCGAGCGCACCGAATGCGTCGCCGGCGTCCAGGACGCGCGCTTCCAGCAATTGATGCCGGATACGATCCACTGGCTCGGCCTGAAGCGCATCGACCGCTTCCTGTCGATGAGCGACATGAAGCATGACGCGCTGACCTCGCAGGGCATCGACATCGTCGAGCGCGTGCCGATCCCCCCGGAGCTGATCCCGGCCGACGCCTATGTCGAGATCGCCGCGAAAAAGGCTGCGGGCTATTACTCGACCGACATCGCGCCGGAGAAGGACGTGAACGGCGTGGTCGGGCGCTCGCTGGAAAAATACTGATCGCGCGATGGCGGAGGCTTTGGAACAACTGGCCCGCTCCCTGCTCTGCGCAGGAGCGGTTCGCGCGCGTGCCGCAAAAATGCTCGATATCGGCCTTGCCGGCGGGCTCCGGCACTTCACGATCGACCTCGACCGCATGGACGGTGTGGCGGAGGCCGTGATCGCGGTCACGCGCAAGGCCTATCCGACGCTGGACATCCCCTTCCATGCGCGATGGCGGCATTTCGTGCTCGGCGGCGTCGATCGCTGGGCGGGCCTTGCCGACAAAGTATCATGGCCGGATCGCGCGGCACGCGCGCGCGCCGAGTTCGACCTCGCCATCGTCAGCGTGCTGCTCGACGCAGGCGCGGGAGCTACGTGGCGCTATCGCGACGCCGTGACCGGCGAAAGTATCGGCCGATCCGAAGGGCTTGCCATCGCGAGCCTCGACATGTTTGCAGGCGGCCTCTTCTCCGGCGATGCGCGTGCGCCGTTCGGGGCCGATGCAGACGTGCTGGCGAAACTACCGCTCGCCTCCCTCACCTCCGCCTTTCAGGTGAGCGATGCCAATCCGCTGCTCGGTCTCGAGGGACGCACTGATCTGCTGCGGCGTCTGGGCAAGCTGGTTGCCGAGCGTGCGGACATTTTCGGCCTGCACGATACGCCGCGGCCAGGCGGCCTGTTCGATCACATCGCGGCGCAGGCTGTGGGCGGCGCGGTCGCCGCGCCCGCCATCCTGTCCGCAGTGCTGAACCAGCTTGGACCGATCTGGCCGTCACGGCTCGCGCTCGCCGGGATTCCACTCGGCGATTGCTGGCGCCATCCGGCCATCAAGGCGGACGACGGAACGGCAGGCCTCGTGCCGCTGCACAAGCTGTCGCAATGGCTGAGCTATTCGCTGATCGAACCGCTGCAGCGCGCCGGCTTTGACGTCACCGACATCGACGGCCTGACCGGACTTGCCGAATACCGCAATGGCGGCCTGTTTGTCGATCACGAGGTGCTGCGCCTGCGCGATCCCGCCGATGCCGAGCGTGCGCATGCAGTGGATTCCCTGCTCGTCGTGGAGTGGCGCGCGCTCACCGTCGCGCTGCTCGACCGGCTTGCGGGCAGCATCCGCGCCAGGCTCGGCCGCACGCCCGAGACATTGCCCCTCGCGAGCATTCTCGAAGGTGGCAGTTGGGCCGCCGGCCGCGCCATCGCCTTCGCGCGCCGGCCCGACGGCGCACCGCCGCTCAAGGTCATCAGCGACGGCACGGTTTTCTAACCCTCTCCCCTTGTGGGAGAGGGTGGCTTCGCGAAAGCGAAGCCGGGTGAGGGGTCTGTCTCCACGGGCGCATCTCTCACTGGAGTTCGCGGAAACGACCCCTCATCCGGCGCTTCGCGCCACCTTCTCCCACAAGGGGAGAAGGAAGAAAGGCATCCCATCATGGAAGGCGTCACGATCGTCGATCATCCGCTGGTGCAGCACAAGCTGACGCTGGTGCGGGACAAATCCATCTCGACCAAGTCCTTCCGCGAGCTGATCAAGGAGATCGGCATGCTCCTGTGCTACGAGATCACGCGGGATCTGCCGCTCGCCGATACCGTCATCGAGACGCCGCTGGCGACGATGCATTCGGCCAAGATCGCCGGCAAGAAGCTGGTGTTCGTGCCGATGCTGCGCGCCGGCACGACCTTCGTCGACGGCATGATGGATCTGGTGCCGACCGCGCGCGTCGCCCATATCGGCCTCTACCGCGAGCCCCACAGTTTTGCCGCGGTCGAGTATTTCTTCAAATCGCCGTCCGATCTCAGCGAGCGCCTGGCGATCGTGGTGACCCCGGTGGTCGCGACCGCCAACACGGCCGTCGCCGCAATCGACCGGCTGAAGGAGCGCGGCGCGCGGGACATCCGCCTCGCCTGCCTGATCGCGGCCCCTGAGGGGCTCGAACGGCTGCGCGGACTGCATCCCGACGTTCCGATCTGGACGGCTGCGGTGGACGAAGGCCTCGACGAGAACGGCTTTATCCTGCCGGGCCTCGGCGATGCCGGCGACCGCGCTTACGGGACAAGGTAGGCGCGGAGCTTAGATCTTCCCGCTGCCGCAAATCAGCTTGAGCGACTGCCATTCCTTGTCCGTCAGCAGCGGCGGGCCGCTGGCGGGACGATCTTCCTTCGTCATGCGCGAGAGGCGGTCTTCGGTGAGCGGGTGGCTCGCCAGGATCGTGGTGAGGCCGGAGCCGCCTTCCTTGCCGGTGATGCGGAACATCAATTCGGCCGCGGGCTTCGGCGAGCGGCCGAGCTTGTGCATGATCTCGATCGCGAACGTATCGGCGTCGGTCTCGGCCTCGCGCGAATAGGAGGCTTCGACCACGCTGCGCGAGGCGAAGATCACGGCGCTCGAGCCGGTGACGTCGCCGAACAACAGGCCGATCAGGAACGAGGTGCCGCCGTTGTAGATCAGCCCGCGCATGTTGTCGTAATGCTTGAGATGGCCGAGCTCATGGGCAAGGATGCCGGCGAGTTCGTCGGGGTTTTCGGCCTTGTCGACCAGGCCCCTCAGCACGTACACCTTGCCGCCGGGCAGCGCGAATGCATTCGGCACCGAGGTCGGCAGCACACCGGCCGTCATGGAATCGTCGTCGAGGCCGGCGGCATCGCGCAGACGATTGACCAGTTTTGTGAACGCGGCCTTGCCCGCGGGGTCTTCGCACGCCTTGCGGCCGAAGATGGTTTTCACCTGGACTTCGGAGGCGTCGCCGATGCGCCGTTCGATCGGCTTGGGCACCAGCGGCGCGAGCCGGTCCGCAGCGAGCGGCACACCGAACAGCACGACGCAAACGATGGAGACGGCGGCGGCCACCGACCAGCCGACGATCTTTGCGACACCGCGACGCGACGTCTGGTGCTCGTCGAGACGCATGCAGCGGGCGGTCACGTCCGCGGCGAGCGCGGCGTCGCGAATTTCAAGCCGCGCCAGCGGCGGCGCGGAGGTCGAGGCCAGGCGCAATATCCCGGCCGGACTGTCGGCGCGGCGAATGTCGGCATAGATCCAGCGAACCGGCGCTCCGCCCTCCTCGACGATCTCGAGCGCGTCACCGAGCGCCAGCGACACCTCCCGCCTGCGGCTCGACACGCCGTCGAAGAAGATCGTCGGCTTGGCGGACTGCGCTGGAACCTCGGTGGACAACTCACTCACAGATCAGAATCCCGCGACATCGAGCCCGTCGGCAAAGCCTTCGCCGAGCGCGCTGGCAAGCTCACCGCTGCCGCGTACATCCGCCGCGGCTCCGATGTTGTGCACCTCGACGGTTTCCAGCACCTTGGCCCAGAGATCGCGCTGCAGATAGACCCGCATGACGATGTTGATCGCAAGCGCCACGGCGAAATAGCCGACGACCATCATGACCAGCATCGGGATGCTCTTGCCCGCATTTCCGGGGCCGAAGACCTGATCGGCCGGAACGCCGCTCAGCTGGACGACGAGCAAGGCGCCACCGCCCATATAGGCGGCGAAAATGGTCGAAAGCAGCATCCACCAGCCGATCACTTTCCAGTACAGGCCGTAGAACGCGTTGTGCGGCAACTCCGAGGACAGGCTGACACCGCCGATGCGGATGCCATCGAGCCACCAGCGCCATTCACGCGCCTTGAACTCGGCATAGAAGAACGGGGCGAGCGGGAAGATCACGATTGCGATCGGGCTCAAGAGCCACAGCCACCAGCCGCGCTTGAAGAAGGTCCAGCCGTCGCCTTCGAAATCGCCGGAGAGATCGCCGTAATGGGTGTGCCGCATCTTGTAGCGTTCGAGCGACGCCTCGCGCCAAGGCAGCGCCAGGCCGAGGGTGAGGAACACAAGCAGGCCCCACGCCATGGCGCGGAACGAATAGGCCCAGCCCGAGCCGTCCATCCAGAACCGGACCCCGCGCCAGACCGTGCGCGTCAGGCGATAGCGCCGCGCGCGAAAAATCGCGAACTGGCCGAAGGCATAGAAGCTGATGAACAGCGGCGTCGAGGCAAAGCCCTGCCAGCGCTCGAACTCGATGCCGATGAGAAAATAAGCGAGGTAGATCGGCACCAGGATCGCGAGCGCGAACAGGAAGCCGACCAGCAGCTCCTTGGCCCGGCCGGTGTATTCGGCGGCATCGCCATCGACCGCGGTGTTCGTCCACAAATGACGGCGGATGTCGGTGACCAGCCAGAACCGGTAGAAGCCGAAGGTGACGAGCTCAAGCAGGGCACCCTTGGTGACCATTTTGCGGAACTCGGAGCGGTTGCCGGTGAAATCGACCCGCGTGGGCGGCAGCGGCGGGGGCAAGGGTTCGGAGCCGATGGGGGCCCATTGCATGTCGTTCACGGCGGCAACCTCGGGGTGCGGACCTGGTACGGTCAAACTATAGATCAGAGATTGGTCGATCCCCAAGATGGCTGGGTTCGATTTACCTCGATTTCAGTCCATTTCTCGCACGATTCCCTCTCCAACGGCGTGCGGGGAGATCACGTTGACACATCCGCGTGACGGCCCGCTCAAATCCTCTCGCAAAGGTTGGATGCGGCAAAACTCTCCCTTGCTCCGACGCAGACAACCGGCTGTAATTGCAAATCAAATACCGCAGCGCAGAATTCAACGAGAACGCGCGGTTCATGTCAGGGAGAGCGGTCATGCATGGGACCATCGAGAGCACGGCGAAGCTCGACGAGCTACGCGCGCGCGCCACGTCACTGCCGCTGGAGCAGTTCGATCCGGGCGATCCCGAGTTGTTCAGGACGGATACGTTCTGGCCGTATTTCGATCGCCTGCGCCGCGAGGATCCCGTGCACTATTGCAAGGACTCGATGTTCGGGCCGTACTGGTCGGTGACGCGCTACAACGACATCATGGAGATCGAGACCAACCATTCGGTGTTCTCCTCGGCCTCCGCGCTCGGCGGCATCACCATCCGCGACATCGACCCGGACCTGCGCCGCGAGAGTTTCATCTCGATGGATCCGCCGCGCCATGCGGCGCAGCGCAAGACCGTGGCGCCGATGTTCACCCCGACGCATCTGGACAATCTCGCACTCAGCATCCGCGAGCGTTCGGCCGAGTGCCTGGACAATCTGCCGCGCGGTGAGGTGTTCGACTGGGTCGATCGTGTCTCGATCGAGCTCACCACGCAGATGCTCGCGGTGCTGTTCGACTTTCCTTGGGAAGACCGCCGCAAGCTGACGCGCTGGTCTGACATCGCCACCACCATTCCCGGGCCGGACGGCCTCGTCGCCACCGAAGACGAACGGCAGGCCGAGCTGACGGAATGCGCGGGCTATTTCGCGCGGCTGTGGAAGGAGCGCATCGAGCAGCCGCCGAAGAGCGACCTGCTCTCGATGATGGCGCATGGCGCCGCGACGCGCGACATGGATGCAAAAAACTTCCTCGGCAATCTCATCCTTTTGATCGTCGGCGGCAACGACACCACCCGCAACACCATGTCGGGATCGATCTACGCGCTGAGCCAGCATCCGGAGCAGTATCGCAAGCTGCGCGAGAACCCCGGCCTGCTCGACAGTTTCGTGCCGGAGGTGATCCGCTGGCAGACGCCGCTGGCGCATATGCGCCGCACCGCGCTTGCCGACTTCGAGTTCCACGGCAAGCAGATCAAGCAAGGTGACAAGGTCGTGATGTGGTACGTCTCGGGCAACCGCGACGAGGAAGCGATCGAAAAGCCCTACGATTTCATCATCGACCGCGCCCGCCCGCGCACGCATCTGTCCTTCGGCTTCGGCATTCACCGTTGCGTCGGCTTGCGGCTTGCCGAACTTCAGCTCAAGATTATCTGGGAAGAGATCCTCAAGCGCTTCGACCATATCGACGTCGTCGGCGAACCCAAACGGGTCTATTCGAGTTTCGTAAAGGGACTTGAAACCTTGCCGGTGAAGATTTCTGCGTGACGCGTGAGAAAGCTGCCTCTTCCCCCATCCGACTTCGCCAAGGCTTCGGCGGACGGGCGCGGGGAGAGGCAAAGCAAGAACCAACTGGAGCCACGACCATGAACATCCAAACTCCGGTCAAAACCGACAAGGCCGAGCGCATGCGCAGGGCGCGCGAGGAAGCCTATGCGACCCCGCTGGCGCAGTTTCACCCCGGCGCGCCCCGGCTGTTCCAGGACGACACCCTGTGGCCGTGGTTCGAGCGGTTGCGCAAGGAAGAGCCGGTGCACTACTGCACCAATGCGCCGATCGAGCCGTACTGGTCGGTGGTGAAGTACAACGACATCATGCATGTCGACACGAGTCACGGCATCTTCTCCTCGGACTCGACGCTCGGCGGCATCGGGATCCGCGACGTGCCGCAGGGCTATGACTGGCCGAGCTTCATCGCGATGGACCAGCCGCAGCATTCGGCGCAGCGCAAGACGGTGTCGCCGATGTTCACGCCGACGCATCTGGACGAGCTGGCAAAGCTGATCCGCCAGCGCTCGCAGACCGTGCTCGACAACCTGCCGCGCAACGAGACCTTCAATTTCGTCGAGCGCGTCTCGATCGAGCTGACGACGCAGATGCTGGCGACCCTGTTCGACTTCCCCTGGGACGAGCGGCGCAAGCTGACGCGCTGGTCTGATGTCGCGACCGCGCTGCCCAAGAGCGGCATCGTCGCCTCGGCCGAAGAGCGCCGCCGCGAGATGGACGAGTGCTACGCCTACATGTCCAAGCTCTGGAACGAGCGCGTCAACTCCGCGCCGCGCAACGATCTCTTGTCGCTGATGGCGCATAACGACGCGACGCGCTTCATGGACCCCGACAATCTCATGGGCAACATCATCCTGCTCATCGTCGGCGGCAACGACACCACGCGCAACACCATGAGCGGCTCGGTGCTGGCGCTGAGTGAGAACCCGGACCAGTTCGACAAGCTGCGTGCCAATCCGGAGCTGATCGACTCCATGGTGCCCGAGGTGATCCGCTGGCAGACCCCGCTGGCGCATATGCGGCGCACCGCGCTTGCCGACACCGAGATCGGCGGCAAGCACATCAAGAAGGGTGACCGCGTCGTGATGTGGTACGTCTCGGGCAACCGCGACGAGGAGATGTTCGAGAAGCCGAACGACTTCATCATCGACCGCCCGCGGCCGCGCACCCACCTCTCCTTCGGCTTCGGCATCCACCGCTGCGTCGGCATGCGGCTGGCCGAGCTGCAGCTGCGGATCGTCTGGGAGGAGATGCTGAAGCGGTTCGACCGGATCGAGGTCGTCGGCGAGCCCAAGCGGATCTATTCGAGCTTCATCAAGGGCTATGAGGCGCTGCCGGTGCGGATTCCGGGGTAGGCTCTATCCTCCGTCATTGCGAGCGCAGCGAAGCAATCCAGAATCCCTCGGCGGAAACAGTCTGGATTGCTTCGCTGCGCTCGCAATGACGAGGTCTTGGATGCACACGCGCGTCACGGCCACGGCGACACCCCGGCTATAAAATTCCGGCATGACAGCTCGCTCAATATGCGAAGGGCCAGGCGCGGGCGTGTGTCCTAAATCCTCCTGAGCATTCAGCGTCGGCCGTCACGCGAGCCTGATGTCCCACAGGCCTTCCTTGCGGCAGGCCGCGACTTCCTCGCGCAATAGCGTCGTGATGGCGAGCGACGCCGTCGAGGCCGGACGGTCGATCGGAGAGGCGAATATGAGCTCGCGCGTCATCGGCTTGGATACGGGCGCGGTCTCCAGCCGTCCGTCGGCGACCTCGCCGTGGACCGACGAGGGCGGCAGCAGCGCGAAGCCGAGGCCTTCCTCGACGAGGCTCGTCAGCACGCGGAACGAATCCGCCTCGAGCTGGACGTTGAGCTTGATCTTGCGCTGGGCGGCCGCGTGCTCGATCAGCGCGCGGAGACCGTGGGAATGACTGGGCAGTACCAGCCGCTGGCGCAGCAGCCAGCCGACATCGACGCTCTTCTTGCGCGCGAGGCCGCAGCCGCGCGGACCAACCGCGACGATATTGTCGCGGCCAAGGCTCTCCACGTTGAGATGCAGATCGGCGGAGCGGCCGTAGAGAATGGCCAGATCCATCTCGCCGCGATGCAGCCATTCGACGAGATGGCCGCTGTAGCTCTCGACGATGCGCAGCGAAATGCCGGGAAATTTTTCGACGCAGCGCCGCGCGAAACGCGCCGACAGCACGCAGCTCACGGTCGGAACCAGGCCGAGCACGACTTGGCCGGACGGCGGCCCCTTGGTCGACTGGATGTCGTCGCGGATCTGGTCGATCTGCCGCACGATGCCGGAGGTGCGTGCCAGCAGGAGACGCCCGGCTTCCGTCAGCACCATGCCGCGGCCATTGCGGGTGAACAGCTCGGTGCGCAGCTCGTGTTCCAGCAGCTTGATCTGCCGGCTGAGCGCCGGCTGCGCCACGCGCAACGTGTCGGAGGCCTTGGAGAGGCTGCCGAGCTCCGCCACGCAACTGAAGGTCCTGAGCTGCCGGAAATCCATGCTTGCCAATCCTGGAAGGCTACTTCATACGCTATAGCAAATGAGCATAGGGGGCTGGCGATGTTTTCACAACGCCAGAGGATCGGCCGGCGTTATCTTGATTGCCGCTATCGATGGAAAACGCCATGAGTGAACAACACCACACCGAAGATCACGCCGATATCCGCGAGGCCGTCGCAAAGCTCTGCGCGCAGTTTCCCGGCGAATACTGGCGCAAGCTCGACCGCGAGATGGCCTATCCCAAGGCCTTCGTCGATGCGCTGACGCAGGCCGGCTATCTCTCGGTGCTGATCCCCGAGGAATATGGCGGCGCGGGCCTGAAGCTGTCCGCCGCGGCTGCGATCCTCGAAGAGATCCAGCGTGCCGGCTGCAACGGCGGCGGCTGCCATGCCCAGATGTACACGATGGGCACCGTGCTGCGGCACGGCAATGACGAGCAGAAGGCGAAGTATCTGCCGAAGATCGCCAGCGGCGAATTGCGGCTTCAGGCGTTCGGCGTCACCGAGCCGACCAGCGGCACCGACACCTCCTCGCTGAAGACCTTTGCGCGCAAGGAAGGCAACGACAGCTACATCGTCAACGGCCAGAAGATCTGGACCAGCCGGGCCGAGCATTCCGACCTGATGGTGCTGCTGGCGCGCACCACGCCGAAGGAGCAGAACAAGAAGCGCACCGATGGTCTCTCGGTGTTCATCGTCGACATGCGCGAGGCCAAGAACAATGGCCTCGAGATCCGCCCGATCCGCACCATGATGAACCACGCCACCACCGAAGTGTTCTTTACCGACATGAAGGTGCCGGCGGAGAATCTGATCGGCGAAGAAGGCAAGGGGTTCCGCTACATCCTCTCGGGCATGAACGCCGAGCGCATCCTGATCGCGGCCGAATGCGTCGGCGACGCCAAATGGTTCATTGCGAAGGCCACGAACTACGCCAAGGAGCGCGCGGTGTTCGGCCGGCCGATCGGCCAAAATCAAGGCATCCAGTTTCCGATCGCCAAGGCCTACGCCTCGATGCGCGCGGCCGAGCTGATGGTGAAGGAAGCGACGCGCAAATACGAAGCCGGGCTCGACTGCGGCGCGGAGGCCAACATGGCCAAGATGCTGGCCGCGGATGCGTCCTGGGAAGCGGCGAACGCCTGCATCCAGACCCATGGCGGCTTCGGCTTCGCCGAGGAGTACGACGTCGAGCGCAAATTCCGCGAGACGCGGCTTTACCAGGTGGCGCCGATCTCGACCAACCTGGTGCTGTCCTACGTCGCCGAGCACGTGCTCGGCATGCCCCGCTCGTACTGAGGTCGCGCGCCATGGGAGCATTGGACGGGATCAGGGTGATTGCGGTCGAGCAGGCGGTCGCGGCGCCGTTCTGCTCCTCGCGCCTGGCGGATGCCGGCGCGGAGGTGATCAAGATCGAGCGGCCGGAGGGCGATTTCGCCCGCGGCTATGACGCGGCGGCCAAGGGCCAGAGCAGCTATTTCGTCTGGCTCAACCGCGGCAAGCAATCGGCGGTGGTCGATCTCGCAACGAAAGAAGGCTGCGCTGAGCTGGAGAGGCTGATCGCGAGCGCGGACGTGCTGATCCAGAATCTCAAGCCGGGCTCGATGGACAAGCTCGGCTTTTCGCGCGAACGGCTGCTGAAGGACTATCCAAAACTGATCTCGTGCACGATCACCGGCTATGGCGACGAGGGCCCGTACGCCCACCGCAAGGCCTATGATCTGCTGATCCAGGCCGAGAGCGGCCTCGCCTCGATCACCGGCAATCCTGATGGAGCCTCGCGCGTCGGCATGTCGATCGTCGACGTCGCGACTGGCGCGACCGCGCATGCGGCGATCCTGGAAGCGCTGATCGCGCGCGGGCGCACCGGCAAGGGCTGTGACATCCGCATCTCCATGTTCGACGTGATGGCGGACTGGTGCACCGTGCCGCTGCTCAACTCCGAAGCCGGCAATCCGCCGAAGCGCATGGGCCTCCGCCATCCCTCGATCGCGCCCTATGGCGTGTTCACCTCGAAGGACGGCAAGGACATCCTGATCTCGATCCAGAGCGAGCGCGAGTGGAAGACGCTCTGCGTCAAGGTGCTCGACCAGCCCGATTTGCCGGCCGATCCGCGCGTCGCCAACATGGTCGAGCGCGTGCGCAATCGCGACTTCACCGACACGACGGTCGCGGACATTTTCGGCAAGATGACGCGCGACGAGCTGTTGAAGCGGCTGTCGGACGCCGACATCGCGTTTGCCGAGGTCAACACCATGGCCGACCTCACCAATCATCCGCATCTGCGCCGCATCGAGGTCGACACGCCGCAGGGACGCGTCAGCTATCCCGCGCCGGCGCCGATCATCGTCGGCGAGACCCGCGCTTACGGCGCTGTGCCCGCCATCGGCGAGCGGCCGGCCAAGAAGTCATAACAAGAGCGAGGCGTGATGACCGAGAAGCTCGACATCGATCACTTGCGGCAATGGATCGGCCGCAGCACCGAGGCCACCGACATCGTCACCGCGCAGCTCGTGAAGGGCCTGCGCGCGACCCTGTTCCAGGAGGTCGGCGAGCCCAAAAAGGGTGACGCCGCGCCGTTCACGGTGCATTGGTGCTTGGCTCAGCCGGTGTTTCCAATGTCGATGCTGGGCCCCGACGGCCACCCGACCCGCGGCGGCTTCCTGCCGCCGGTGCCGCTGCCGCGCCGGATGTGGGCCGGCGGCGAGATCGAATTCCTGCAGCCGCTGCGCGTCGGCGATGAATCGACGCGGACCTCGCGCATCGCCGACGTGCAGGTGAAATCGGGCTCGACCGGCACGCTGTGCTTCGTCTCGGTCGAGCACAGCATCTCCTCGCCGCGGGGCGTTGCCATCCGCGAGCGGCAGGACATCGTCTATCGCGAGATGACGAGCAGCGCGCCCGCCGGCGCCAAGGCCCCGCCCCCGCCGCCCAAGGCGCAGCACCGCGAGACGCACGTGTCCGATCCCGTGCTGCTGTTTCGTTATTCCGCGCTGACCTTCAACGGCCACCGCATCCATTACGACCGCGACTACGTCACCAAGGTCGAGGGTTACCCGGGTCTGATCTTCCACGGGCCGCTGCAGGCGGCACTCATCGCCGAGATGGCGGCAAAGCTGCACGACGGCAAGGCGCCGAAGAAGTTTTCGTATCGCGGCCTTCAGCCGCTGTTCGAGGGCACGGAGTTCTCCATCAACGCCAACGAGACCGAGGCGGGCCTGGAGCTGTGGACTGCGAATGCGGAGGGACAGCCGACGATGAAGGGCACGGCGGTGTGGTGAGGCTCTGCTCTCTCCTCGTCATTGCGAGCGCAGCGAAGCAATCCAGAATTCCTCCACGGTGACAGTCTGGATTGCTTTGTCGCAAGGGCTCCTCGCAATGACGGTGAGGCTGATAGCGTCGATAAACAACAGGGGACGGAAACCATGGCCAACAACGGCAAGAGCGGCAGCAAGTCCGTCACCGTGAAGCAGGCGACGCTCGATCTGCTGCGCTCGCTGGGCATCGACAGGGTGTTCGGCAACCCCGGCTCGACCGAACTGCCGTTCCTGAGCGACTGGCCCGACGACATCGACTACGTGCTGGCGTTGCAGGAAGCCTCCGCCGTCGGCATGGCCGATGGTTACGCGCAGGCGACGCGCAATGCCGGCTTCGTCAATCTGCATTCGGCCGCCGGCGTCGGCAACGCGCTTGGCAATATCTACACCGCGCACCGCAACCAGACGCCGCTCGTGATCACCGCGGGCCAGCAGGCGCGCTCGATCCTGCCGCTGCAGGCGTTCCTCTATGCCGAGCGCGCTTCCGAATTCCCGCGGCCTTACGTGAAATACAGCGTCGAGCCGGCCCGGCCCGAGGACGTGCCGGCCGCGATCGCGCGGGCCTATTACACCGCGATGCAGCCGCCCTGCGGGCCGACCTTCGTGTCGATCCCGATCGACGACTGGGCGCATGCGACCGCACCGGTCGAAGCGCGCAAGGTCAGCCGCGAGATCGGGCCCGAGCCGGACGCGATGAAGGCGCTGGTCGCGGCGCTCGGCTCTGCAAAACACCCTGCCCTCGTGGTCGGCCCAGGCGTCGACCGCGCCGGCGCGGTCGATCTGATGGTGCGCGTGGCCGAGAAAGCCAAGGCCAGCGTCTGGGTCAGCCCGTTCTCCGCGCGCTGCTCCTTCCCCGAGCGTCATCCGCAGTTCGCAGGCTTCCTGCACGCCTCGCCCGCGCAGCTGTCCGACGCGCTGCGCGAGCACGATCTCGTCGTCGTCATCGGCGCGCCGGTGTTCACCTTCCATGTCGAGGGCCATGCCGCGATCTTCGATGGCGGCGCGACGATCTTCCAGATCATCGATGATCCGGACGCGGCAGCGGTGACGCCGGTCGGCACCAGCATTGTCGCGACCATGAAGCCGGCGCTCAGCCTGCTGCTCGACCTGCTGCCCGAGAGCAAACGCGCGACGCCAAAGGGGCGTACACTGCCAGCAGCGCCGCAGGCCGCCGATCCGTTGCCGGTCGAATTTCTGCTGCATTCGCTGTCGCAGGCGATGCCGGACGACGCCTCACTCGTCGAGGAAGTGCCCTCGCACCGGCCGGCGATGCAGAAGTTCATGCCGATGCGCGGCCAGGACAGTTTCTACACCATGGCGAGCGGCGGCCTCGGTTACTCGCTGCCCGCCGCGGTCGGCATGGCGCTCGGCAAGCCGAAGCAACGGACGGTGTGCCTGATCGGCGACGGCTCGGCGATGTATTCGATCCAGGCGCTGTGGACCGCCGCGCAACGAAAGCTGCCGCTGACCATCGTCGTCATCAACAATTCCGGCTACGGCGCGATGCGCTCGTTCAGCCAGGTGATGCAGGTGAGGAACGTGCCGGGGCTGGAGCTGCCGGGGATCGATTTCGTCAGGCTCGCCGAGGGCATGGGGTGCCATGCGGTGCGGGTGAGCAAGGCCGCGGAGCTGGGCGCGGCGCTCAAGCGCGGAATGGCGTTCGAGGGGACGAGCCTCGTCGAGGTCGTCGTGGATTCGGCGGTGCCGGTGCTGTACGGGCAGAAGCATTGACGACGCTACGACGCTAAGAATCCTCCGTCCGCCGCCAGCACGTGCCCGACGACATAGGATGACGCGTCGGACGACAGCCACACCACGGCCTCCGCCACTTCCTCAGGGCTCCCCATCCGCCGCAGCGGCAGGCCCGCACTGACGGTCGCGACATCGCCGACACCGGCGCGCAGCATCATGTCGGTGACGACGCGGCCGGGGGCGATGGCGTTGATGCGGATGCCGCGCGGGGCATTCTCCATCGCGGCCGAGCGTGTCAGCGAGATCGCAGCCGCTTTCGAGGCCGAGTAGAGCGAGAAGCCGGGATTGGGATTGCGCACGCCGCTGACGGAGGCATTGACGACGATGCTGCCGCGGCCTTGCGCCAGCATCGCCGGCAATTGATGGCGCAGGCACAAAAACAGCGCACGGACATTGGTGTCGAACACCGTGTCGTAGATCTCCGTGCCCTGCTCTTCCAGCGGCGCGCGGCGCTCCTGGAATCCGGCATTGTTGAAGGCGACATCGAGCCGACCGCAGCGCTCGACCGCCGTGCGAACCAGACGTTCGACGTCGTCCTCTCGCGTGATGTCCGTCTTTATCGGGATGGCCTTCGCGCCGAGTTCGCGGCACGCTGCGGCGGTGGCTTCGATTTCGGCCTCCCGCCGTCCCGCAACGACGATCGCCTCCGCGCCCTCCGAGGCCATCCGCAGCGCCGTGGCGCGGCCGATGCCGCTGCCGCCGCCCGTGACGAGGCAGACCTTGCCTCTCATCCGCATCCCGGCCGGCAAAGTTCCGCTCATGGGTCACTCCAAAACGCTTGCGCGCGACGTTGCGCGCATATAGTTGTATTGTACAACTATATGCGGTGAGTCAAGCATGACCGAGCCTTCGCTGATCGACGACATCCGCGCCGCCTCGCGTTTGATGGTGCGGGAGCTCGGCTTCATGGATGCGACGGTGGCGGCCTCGGACTATCCGCCCTCGGCGGTGCACACGATCCTGGAGATCGGGATCCGCGGCCCGATGAATTCAGGCGAGCTCGGCGATTTCCTGCGCCTGGAGAAATCCAGCGTCAGCCGCATGGTGCGCAAGCTGGTCGATTGCGGCGAGCTGCGGGAGACGCCTGATGAAGCCGATGCGCGCAGCAAGCTCCTGTCGCTGACGGCGAAGGGCCGGCGCACGCTGGAGGCGCTGCACGCGTTCGGACGCCAGCAGGTGCGCGGCGCGCTGGCCGCGCTGACGGAGGCCGAGCAGCGCACGGTGCGCGAGGGCATGATGCTCTATGCGCGGGCGCTGCGGGAGAGTCGGATGGAGGACGAGGCGGCGGCGTAGCCCCACTCTCGGTGTCATCGCCCGGCTTGACCGGGCGATCCAGTATTCCGAGACGCTTGTGGTTAAGTCGAGGGGCCGCAGCGTACTGGATGCCCCGCTTGCCGCCTACGCTAAAGCTTCGGCGCCCCTAGACCTCAGCCCCGGCGAAGCCTTGGCGTAGCCGGGTCGCGGAGCATGACAGCGTCAGCCGTGGAAACACCGTTGGCTACTTCCCGAACTCGTCCCGCATCTTCGCCTGGATCTTGGCCATGCCGCCGATCCAGCGGTCGTAATTCTCGGTCTTCTTGCGCATGTAACCGAGCACCTGGGGGTGCGGCAGGATCAGGAACGTCTCCTGCTCAAGGCCGGCGAGCACGTCTTTCGCGACCTGCTCCGGCGTGAGATCGCCGTCGCCGGATTGCGGGCCCTTCGGGATCGAGCGCAGCATGTTGGTGTCCACGCCCTGCGGGCAGAGGATCGAGACCTTGATATTGTGGGCCTTGTGTGAGATCGCGAGGTTTTCGGCAAAGCCGACTGCGGCGTGCTTGGTGGTGGAATAGGCCGGGCTGCCGACCTGCGACAGCAGACCTGCCGCCGAGATCGTGTTGAGGAAATAGCCGCCGCCGCGCGCCTTCATGCGGGGAATGAGATGCCGCGCCGCATAGACATGGGCCATGACATGGATCGCCCAGCTCCGCTGCCACGGCTCGTCGGAGGCGCCGCCGGCATTGACCGACATCGGATCGAAGCCGCCGCCGATGCCGGCATTGGAGCAGAACAATTCGATCGGGCCGAACTGCCGTTCGGTCTCCTCGATGACGTGGGTGATCTCTTTTTCCTGCGCGACGTCGCATCTGAAGGCCGCGCCATCCACCGTGGCGGCGACGGCTCTTGCATTGGCGGCGTCCATGTCCGCGACGACGACCTTGGCGGCACCCGCCTTGTGGAAGGCCTCGCACAGCGCCTTGCCGATGCCGTTTGCGCCGCCCGTGACGACCACGACCTTGCCGGTCACCTGCATGCGACGTCTCCTCTTTGTCTGGTAGCGCTTCTCTTTTCGGATAGCGCTTCGCTATCTTATACCGCTTCGCTTATTCCGCTTCGCGGATCTTGCTCAGCTCAACACGAGGTCGAGCACCGCGGTATAATGGCACGCCGCGCCGGCCAAGACAAAGCCGTGCCAGATCGCATTCTGGAAGCGCAGCCGCCGCCAGGCATGGAAGATCACGCCAAAGCTGTAGAGCAGGCCGCCCGCAAGGATGAAGCCCAGCACCAGCGCAGGCAGCGCCCTGACCACAGCGTCGTAGACCATCACGCCGCTCCAGCCCATCGCGAGATAGATGCCGACCGCGACGCGGTCGAACCGGCCGGGATAGAGAAGCTTCAGCACGATGCCGAGGATCGCGACGCACCAGACGCCGGCGAGCAGCACCAGCGCGAACACGCTGTCCCTCACCTCGAGGATGAACGGCGTGTAGGTCGCCGCGATCAGCAGATAGATCGCGCAATGGTCGAACCGCCGCAGCAGCCATTTGGCCGGAGAGACCGGCCATAGATTATAGGTCGCCGACAACACCAGCATCGAGAGCAGGCCGGCGACATAGATCGAGACCCCGACGATGTTGGTGGCGTCGGCATAAACCGCCGTCAGCACCACCAGGACCGTGGCGGCAACGATGCCGCAGAACACGCCGATTGCGTGGATGACGCCGTCCGCGATCAATTCGGCACGGTCGTAGTTCCAGCCGATCACATCGGCTGCGGCGTGGACAGAGGTGGATGCGAGCTGTTTCAGCTGGAAGACGGTCATGGCAATCCGCAAAGGCTAAGACAATTCCCTCTTGTAGGGGTCTTTCGAGATCGGCGCGTCGTTCAAACGGCTGATTTGCCGACAAAGGCGGTGGAAGTATGAAGCTTGATTTTCTTCAAGCAGTTGCCACTTTTGTGACTAGTCCTTTTTGCGTATCTGCCCTCGCCCGAGATCCCCGTTCATATGGCATTCAGTTTCCAGGATATGGTCGAGGAGGCGCGGCTGTCGGCGAGGGCGCTGATCGACTATGGCGAGCACTTCTTCAACCCGACGGTGCGGCTCGGGGTCACCGGCCTGTCACGGGCCGGTAAGACCGTATTCATTACAGCGCTGATCCACGGCCTCACCCGCGGCGGCCGCTTTCCGGTGTTCGAGGCCTATGCCTCGGGCCGGATCGCGCGGGCGCATCTGGCCCCGCAGCCGGACGACGCCGTGCCGCGCTTTGCCTATGAGAACCATTTGCGCGCGCTGCTCGAGGAGCGGCGCTGGCCGAACTCGACCGTCGACATCAGCGAACTCAGGCTCGTCATCGACTATCAGCGCCAGAACGGCGCCGACCGCACATTGACGCTCGACATCGTCGATTATCCCGGCGAATGGTTGCTCGACCTGCCGCTGCTCCAGAAGAGCTATGAGCAATGGTCGGCCGAAAGCCTCGCGCTGTCGCGCGAGGCGCCGCGCGCGCATCTTGCGGCGGATTGGCACGCGCATCTCGCGGCGCTCAAGCCCGAGGCGCGCGAGGACGAGCAGGCGACGCTGACGGCGGCAAAGCTCTTCACCGGCTATCTGCGCGCCTGCCGCGACGAGCGCTTCGCGATGAGCCTGCTGCCGCCCGGCCGCTTCCTGATGCCGGGCAATCTCGCCGACACGCCGGCGCTGACTTTTGCACCGCTCGACGTGCCCGTGGGCGGCCAGGCGCCGGACGGCTCGCTGTGGGCAATGATGGTCCGCCGCTTCGAGGCCTACAAGGACGTCGTGGTGCGGCCGTTCTTCCATGATCATTTTGCCCGGCTCGATCGCCAGATCGTGCTGGCCGACGCGCTCGCCGCGTTCAACTCCGGCCCCGAAGCGCTGCACGATCTCGAAGCCGCGCTTGCCGGAATTCTCGACTGCTTCCGCATCGGCCGCAGCACTTTCCTCTCCAGCCTGTTCCGGCCGCGTATCGACCGCATCCTGTTCGCGGCGACCAAGGCGGACCATCTGCATCATTCCAGTCACGACCGGCTCGAGGCGGTGCTGCGCCGCGCGGTCACCCGTGCGGTGGTGCGCGCGGAAGATACCGGCGCAGAGATCGACGTGGTGGCGCTCGCCGCCGTTCGCGCCACGCGCGAGGCCCAGGTCGCGCATGGCCGCGACAAATTGCCGTCGATCCTGGGAACGCCGGCGGCCGGCGAAAGCGCAGGCGGCGAGTTCTTCGACGGCAACACGGAGGTTGCGACCTTTCCGGGTGACCTGCCGCCGGACCCCGAGCCGCTGTTCAACGGCACCGACGCATTCCGCGGCCTCTCGACCGAAGCCGCCGAGAAGAGCGATTTTCGCTTCCTGCGCTTCCGTCCGCCAAAGCTCGAACGCGAGGGCAATGACCAGCCGGCGCTGCCACACATCCGCCTCGACCGTGCCCTGCAGTTCCTGATCGGAGACAAGCTGTCATGAACGACCGATCCAAGCCGCGGCGGCCGGCGACGTTCCGGCTCGACGATCCCGGCGTCGTCGTCACCGAAGCCGACGAGGCGGCGCGGCTTGGCCGCACCACCATCCAGATCACGCCGGAGCACGATCCGCAGGCGCTGCCGGTACCGATCGAGGCGGCGCTCCCCGCGCGGCGCGGCTTTCCCTGGGGCACGCTGTTCTGGTCCGGCCTCGGCGGGCTGACGCTGCTCGGCACCGGGCTCGGCGTGGTCCGTCTGATCGAGGATCTGTTTGCGCGCAGCGAAACGCTCGGCTTCGTCGGCCTCGCATTCGCCTTCGTCACCGCGCTCGGGCTCGCGGTGGTGATCGGGCGCGAGGCGTTTGGTCTGGCGCGCCTTGCAACCATCGAGAAGCTGCATGCGCGCGCCGCCGCAGTCCTTGCCAGTGACGACCGCAAGGAGAGCCGCGTCATCGTGCAGGACCTGCTCAAGATCGCGCACCAGAACCCGCAGCTCGCCCGCGCCCGCGCCACGCTGGAAAGCCACACCGGCGAGATCATCGACGGCGCCGACATGATCCGGCTTGCCGAACGCGAATTGATGTCGCCGCTGGATGCGGAAGCGCGGCGGCTGGTGTCGTCGGCCGCGCAAAAGGTCTCGATCGTGACCGCAGTTTCGCCGCGCGCGGCAATCGACGTGATGTTCGTGTTCGTGGCCGCGTTGCGCCTGATCCGTCAGCTTGCCTATCTCTATGGCGGCCGCCCCGGCGCGCTCGGCATGATCCGCCTGCTCCGCCACGTGATCGCCCATCTCGCCATCACCGGCGGCATGGCCGCGAGCGACAGCCTGGTGCAGCAGATGCTCGGCCATGGCATCGCGGCAAAGCTGTCGCAGCGGCTCGGCGAAGGCGTGCTGAACGGATTGCTGACCGCGCGGCTGGGTCTGGCCGCGATCGACGTGACGCGGCCGCTGCCGTTCGCGGCGCTGCCGCCGCCGAAGCTGTCAGATCTGGCGACGGATCTGCTGCGGAAGAAGGACGAGGAGTAACGGTGCTGCGAACGCCCGATCACCGTTTTTGACCCATAGTGGACTGACGGTTGCCTTCCCCGCCTTGTCGTGTAGAAGGGTCTTACGGGTGCTCACTGCAACGGGCAGTGACAGGTTAAGCGATGGTCGGGCCGCCACGCAGAACGCGTGCGCCCATGAACGACCAGCAACCAAACAGAATCCACTCTGCCGTCCAACTTCTGACCGAGAGAGCGCTCGCCACGCTCCAACATTTCCTGCATGTCGAAGCTATCAGCGGCATAGTGCTGCTAGTCGCTGCGGCCGCTGCATTGCTCTGGGTCAACTCGCCCTTTGCACATTCTTACCACGACCTCTGGAACCTGCCGATTACGCTTCGGCTGGGCGAGTTCGTCTTTGTCAGGTCGGTGCATTTCTGGATCAACGACGCGTTGATGACGGTCTTTTTTCTGGTCGTCGGCATGGAGATGCGCCGCGAAATTCACGAGGGCGCACTTAGCCGGCTCGATCAGGCCATTCTACCGGTGCTGGCGGCCTGCGGTGGGGTTATCGTGCCTGCGCTCATCTATTTGGGGTTCAACAGCGTTGCGGGTAGAAGCCATGGCTGGGCGATCCCAACCGCAACGGACATAGCCTTTGCTGTGGGCGTGCTTGCACTGCTGGGACGGTCGATCCCGTCAAACGTGCGGGTGTTTCTGCTGGCACTCGCGATAATCGACGACATCATTGCAGTTCTCATAATCGCGCTATTCTTTAGCGGTGGGCTCGAACCGAGCGGCTTCGTCGTCGCAGCCTCCGGAGTTCTTTTGGCGCTCGCGCTGCAACGGCTCGGTTTCGGCTCCGCGCTGGCCTACGTCGTACCAGCCTTCATCGTCTGGGCCGGCTTCCTCATCGCTGGCGTGCATCCGACCCTTGCAGGCGTCGTGCTCGGCCTGATCACGCCGGTCCGCTCGACTGGTCCAGAGACGGTGCCGCCCGTCGTCCGAGTTGAGGCGGCGCTACATCCTTGGGTCGCCTACGCAATCATGCCGCTGTTCGCGCTCGCGAATGCTGGCGTCGATCTTAGGGGCATCGAGTTCGGTGGCGGCGCGCAGTTCGTGGCGCTGGGCATCGGACTTGCGCTTTGCGTAGGAAAACCAATCGGTGTGATCGGTGCGACCTGGCTCGCCGTGCGTTTCGGGGGATGCCGGTTGGCCGCGGACGTGTCGTGGGCCGGCGTCTGCCTCATCGGGCTTCTGGCTGGCATCGGCTTCACTATGTCCGTCTTCATTGCGACGCTTGCATTCACCGACGACAAGCTGCTGGACGCCGCGAAATTCGGCGTGTTGGTCGGCTCGCTGATTTCGGTGACGTTCGGCCTCGGATGGGGCGCGGAATACGCTCAGCGACAGCGTAACGCCCAATCATGAAGACTTCCGTTCCTGGACCCTAAGCAGAAGTGTTCGATCGGACCGGCCAGCGCAACAAGATGCTTTCGTTTGAATCTCGGCAGAGGTCACTTCCGCTAATCACCCTTAACGACAGGCCGGCCGGTTTGCTCTTGACGTCCGACAACCGCCTCTAGCGGACTCCACTCCTGATGCGCGCCGCCTGAATGAGCGAAGCTTAAGCTCGCGGTTCGTCGGGAAAGTCAAAGCTGGCAATGATAAACCCGACCGCACCAAACACCAACAGCGCCAGGAACAGTGCCGCAACAGCAAAGGACCACACAAAAGGCTCCGAGCAGCTGAGTGCCATCCAATCGAGCCAACGAGCGGATTATCATCCCTCGCCGGCTGATCTGAGGCAGACCCGGACGGGGTTAACTGGCAATTGTCCGGCAAAACGACCTTGCTCAGTCAAGCCGCGCCTCGCAAGCGAACTATCGAGTTAGCCCTTTCGAGCATTGG
The DNA here is from genome assembly GCF_052588265.1 of Bradyrhizobium sp. Pa8. Taxonomy (NCBI): domain Bacteria; kingdom Pseudomonadati; phylum Pseudomonadota; class Alphaproteobacteria; order Hyphomicrobiales; family Nitrobacteraceae; genus Bradyrhizobium; species Bradyrhizobium sp. Pa8. Next base: position 7,920,546 of record NZ_CP176767.1, read on the forward strand.
AAGATTATCTGCCGCGGTTTTGGGCAACTGAGGACAAGGAGGCGGCAATTCAAGTCGTCGCTTTTAAGTCAGCCTCTGGCCGCCCCATACCACGGCGCATCAACCCGTTAAGAAACTGGTTACCAGTCAATGTCACCATTTGCATATTAGGCCGCCATAAGCGGCGCGCATTCTGAAAACGGCTCAATATTTCGACACGCCCGGTTGGCGGTCTCTTTCAGGAGAGGCCCAATGTTTAAGGGCTTAATGGCAGCGCTTGTGGCGCTGATCAGCACACTGCAACTGGATCGATACCTGACCAACGGTCGGTACACCGACGCGGCTACGGATATGCTGCGGCAAATCAGGCGCGCGTTTGGATTTTGAGGTGCACTGGACGATTTGAGGCCGGTGATGAAGGGCATCCCCTGGACTGATCTCGATGCGGAGGAGCAACGCGCCATTGCGATATTGGGAGCCGGGCTCTCCATCAAACTGTGTGACCCCGTCGCTCTGCCAAGATTGAGGCGGCTCGGGCTGATCGCAGGGTCTCGTTTGACCGCTGCTGCACACGAGCTGCGGAGGCGCGTTGTTCTGGAAGAACTCAGTGCGCGGGATTGAATCGTACAGCCAATTGGCACGCTCGATCCTCACTTGGTCGGGGAGTGCCCTGACGGGGCTAACAAGGCTTGGGGAGTTTGATGGTGGCAGGTGCAATTGAGCTGATCGTGGAGGGCTACGTTTCTCTCAGGGACCAAGCAGCTCTTGATGAGCTTCGGACACAGCGCCGCAAACTTGTCGCAGATCTCGATGCATGTACCGGGATCGACTGCACGAGTACGATCCGGCAGATCGAGGAAGACATCGTCGTGATTGAGGCCGGGCTGGCGCGGTTGGCGGCCTAGTCGGCCGGACGTTCAGAGATTGCCCGGTGTCGTGTCGGCAACGGTGCACTCGGTGTGGATCAGGCCCTTCTTGGTCACCCGCACGCTGCCAAGATAATAACCTCGTTCCTGGACGGCTGCCCTGATCTCGTCGCTGACCTTGAGAACTCTCGCTCTGCTCTTGCGCCATTTGTTGGAAGAGTAGAGCGCGGGCATCGGAGAGCCGTTGCTGACGACGAGGAAGTCCCGCTTGCCATTGCGATAGACATCAAACATGTCCTATCCCCGCAGATAATATCAATAAGAGAAAATATGTTTCGTCAGGATAGCTCCAGCTTAATGGCTTAGATGCTTGAGCGGGTGGTAATCTGGGATGGCGGCCTGTGAATGTCGGGAAAAACGCTGGTTGCAGCTAAGCGATCACTCAGATTTCCGTTGGTATGTTGTTCTCATGCCACGCTAGGCCGCCTCAACGCGTGGCCTCGTTTGCCTTTTGGGACCCCACAAGGGGAGAAGGGAAGAAGGGTGCCTCGCTAGGCGAGCGTACGCTTCTCGAATTCCCCCGCCAGCACCCGCCATTGAAACAGCGGTGAATCCGCTGGCGGCGAGAGCTCCGGCGTCCAGCCGGTGAGCTTCTCAATCACATAGGTGTCCGTCAGAATGCCGCGCCAGCGGCGCTCAACCTGGCCGAGCTGCTCGCGCTTGGCGGGGATATTCCCCCACACCGGTGCGCGATTGTCCGGCTCACGCCCGACATAGATGCCCGCATGCCCGCTGATCCGATCCATGCCTGGATCGCGAAAATCCTGGAAGCGGCCGCGTTCGTTGATCTCGATGACGGGCACGCGGCCCCTGAACAGCCAGCGCATCATCGCGTAGGTGCGATAGTCCATGGTCGCGATCCAGGTCGCGCCGGTCTCGTCGAGCGCGGCCTGCGCACGCGCCGCGACCTGATCGTAGCCCGCCTCGGCGCCGACCGGATCGATCTTGCCGAGGAGATTCCAGGGCGAGGCGACGTAGTACAAGAATACGATGACAACGAAGGCGATCCCCGTGACGACCGCCGTGTTGAGCCAGAAAATGCTCGACCGGATCATCCGCGCCGACCAGCGCTCGCGCGACAGCATGACGAGGTTGACCGCGGCGGCGGCAAAGCCGACCGGCCACATGAACATCGGCCAGGTGTCGCCGACCCTGAGTGTCGTCGACTTGAACAAGAAATAGAGGAAGGGCACCAGCACCGCGGTCGACAGCAGGATCGCGACCGGCTCGCGCGTGCGATAGCCGCGCCACGCCGACATCACGAGGCCTGACAGCACGACAGGCAGCATGACGAAGCCGACCAGGCCGAATTGCAGGCCGATGTAGTCGCCGATGGTGCGCAGCGAGATGCCGTAATTGGCGGTGGCCCGCACACCCTGGAAACGGAACGAGGCCCAGTCGTGCTGCGCGTTCCAGATCAGCACCGGGGAGAATACGGCAATCGCGATCAGCACCGCGAGATAGGGGTAAGGACTGCGCAGCCAGCGCCAGCGCCAATCCGGCACCAGCAGAAACGCGGCGACCGCCGGCGCGAACATGATCGCGGTGAACTTCGACAGCATCGACAGTCCGGCGAACAGGCCCGCCGCCAGCCACCAGCGTCCGTCGCCGCCCTGCGCGAGCCGCACCAGCGACCATATCATCGCCACCGCAAACGGGATCATGGCAACGTCCGGCGCGACCTTGGCCATCAGCAGGCCATAATAGAGCGCGGCCTCCGGCATCAGCACCGCGAACATGATGGCGCGCGCATCATGGGTGAGGCGGCGGACAATGTCGGCGAGCAGCAGCTGCGTCACCAGCATCGCGACGATGCCGCCGAAGCGGACGCCGAGCACGGTGTCGCCGAAGATCGCGGTGCCAAAACGGATGAACCAGGCGATCATGGGGGGATGATCGAGGAAGCTGAGCGCTCCCTCCTTCGACCAGGTCCAGTAATAGGCCTCGTCGGTACGCAGCTCGATGGCGGAGGCGTAGACGATGCGCAGCAGCGTCATCGCGGCGATGACGAGCACGGCCACGAGGAGGGGACGGCGCGCGGCGCCGGCTGGGGGCTCGGTGATATCGGGGGCTGTCGTCACGGCCGCGCTTTTCGCCAACCTGGGAGGGGGAGTCAATGCGGGCAGCCGCGCATACCGCTGTCGTCCCGGGGCGCGACATGGTCGCGAGCCCGGGATCCATAGCCACAGGGAGGAGTCGTGGCGCGAGCTGGTAACCACGAGTCTTCGTCAAACGCCTCCCTGTGGCTATGGATCCCGGATCGGCGCGCCACTTGTCCGGGATGACAGCGGTGGGTGTGGCGCGCGCCTTTGCCCACCCTACGGTTTGGTAACCTTGCCGCGCATGTGATCAGGCCAGCTGTCCGCCCCTGGAATTAAACGCTACGCTGGCTGTTCTCCTTCATGAACTGATACAACCGAATCATGGCCACCGCATCCTCACGATTGTCCGAACTTTCCCGCGCGACCAGCATGCGGCAGGTTCGGCTGGTCTGCGGCGTCATCCTGTTCTGCTACGTGGTGAGCCATTTCCTCAACCATGCGCTCGGCAACATCTCGGTCGATGCCATGGAGATCGGGGTCTACTATCACACGGCGTTCTGGCGATTCCTCCCCGTCGCGATCGTGTTCTATACGGCCGCGCTCACGCATATGGGGCTCGGCATCTACGCGCTGTATCAGCGCCGCCAGTTCCGCTGGCGGACGATCGAGCCGCTCCAGCTCGTGCTGGGCTTGAGCATCCCCGCCCTCGTCATGGCCCATGTGATCGGCGTCCGGCTCGGCTACACGCTGTACGGACACCAGAAGCTCTATCCGCAGGAACTCTATCTGTTCTTCGTCGCGTCGAACCGGATCTGGACCATGACGATCCTGCTGATCATCGCCTGGGTCCATGGCTGCATCGGCATCTATTTCTGGCTCCGCCTGAAGCCGTTCTTCGCGCGCGCCGCGCCCTATCTGCTCGCCGCCGCCGTGCTGATTCCGACGCTGTCGCTGCTCGGCGTCTACCAGGGCGGACGCAGCGTCCAGATCGAGGTCGACGACGGCGAATGGCGCACGCACAATCTCACCCGCCGCCAGCTCGGCTCGACCGCGGAAGCCGCGACGCTCGACCGCATCACCGGCGGCCTCACCATCGGCTATGTCGGCCTGCTCGGACTGGCGCTGGCGGCGCGCGGCGTGCGCGCCTTGCGCGAACGGCGCCGCGGCATGATCGCGCTGTCCTACGGCAACGGCAAGACGGTGCGCGTGCCGAAGGGCCTCTCCGTGCTGGAGGCGAGCCTGCGCCACAATGTGCCGCATGCCAGCGTCTGCGGCGGCCGCGCCCGCTGCTCGACCTGCCGCATCCGCATCATCGGCGATCATGCCGCCCTGCCCGAGCCGTCGCAGCGCGAGGCCTTCGTGCTCGCGCGCGTCGGCACCGCCGATCCCTCGATCCGGCTTGCCTGCCAGCTGCGGCCGGACTCCGACCTCTCCTTCTTTCAGCTCTTCACGCCCCACACCCATTCGGCGGACGGGCAGGCCTCGACATCGGCCAGAATCGGCCAAGAGCGCTACCTCGTCAGCCTGTTCGTGGACATGCGCGGTTCGACGCAGCTTGCCGAGAAGCGGCTGCCGTTCGACACCGTTTTCATCGTCAACCGTTTCCTCGGCGCCGTATCGCGAGCCGTGATCGAGAATGGCGGCCAGCCGAACCAGTTCGTCGGCGACGGCATGCTGGCGCTGTTCGGGCTGTCAGCCGATCCGGAAACCGCCTGCCGGCAAGCGCTGAAGGCTGCCGCCGACATCGCCACGCATATCGACGAGCTCAACGAGCTCCTGAGCCACGATCTCCGCCAGCCGATCCGCTTCGGCATCGGCATTCACGGCGGCGAGGTCATCATCGGCGACATCGGTTATCGCGATCACATCGTCTTCACCGCGCTCGGTGATGCCGTCAACGTCGCTGCCCGGCTCCAGGACATGACCAAGACGCTGGCCTGCGAAGCGATCGTCTCGGAGGAGGTCCGCCGTACCGCGGGCCTTGCCGACGATGCGCTGCCGCAGCAGGAGGTCGCGATCCGCGGCCGCGACGAGCCCCTGGCCGTGCGCGTGGTCGCGGACACGAGGCAGCTGTCGGCACTGGTCGATAGCGGCACGCGCGTCGCCGCGTAACACCGGCTTGCTGCAACGCAGCGGCATGGGCCTGCTGCGAAAGCACGAATTGACTTCATCTCAATCGTTGCGACAGATGAGCGCGGGATCGCGGTGATGACCGCTGTCCAACGAAAGCTCCGGGAGGAGACGAGAATGTTCGATCGACGCGACCTGCTCAAAGGAGCGGGCCTTGCCGCTATGGCGGCCACACTGAATTCCACCAAGGCGCTGGCACTCGACACCGTCACGCTCCCCTTCGCCAATGGCGAACGGCCGCTGGTGAAATATCCGCAGAAGCGGCCGATGATCGGCCTGACCAGCCGACCGCCGCAGCTCGAGACGCCGTTCGCGATCTTCAACGACGGTCCGATCACGCCGAATAACGCGTTCTTCGTGCGCTACCACCTCTCGGACCTGCCCTACAATCTCGATCCCGACAAGTTCACGCTCGAGGTCAGGGGCAAGGTCGACAAGCCGCTCAAGCTGTCGCTCAAGGACATCAGGAAGATGAAGGCGACCGAGATCGTCGCCGTCAACCAGTGCTCCGGCAACAGCCGCGGCTTCTCCGAGCCGCGTGTCGCCGGCGGCCAGCTCGCCAATGGGGCGATGGGCAATGCGCGCTGGCGCGGCGTGCCGCTGAAGACCGTGCTGGAAATGGCGGGCGTGCAGAGCGGCGCCAAGCAGGTCACCTTCAACGGCATGGACGGCCCCGTCAGCGACAAGACGCCCGATTTCGTCAAGGCGCTCGATCTCGATCACGCCACCGACGGCGAGGTGATGCTGGCCTATGGCATGAACGGCGAGGACCTGCCGTTCCTCAACGGCTTTCCGCTGCGCCTGATCGTGCCCGGCTATTACGGCACCTACTGGGTCAAGCACCTCAACGAGATCACCGTCATCGACAATGTCTATGACGGCTTCTGGATGAAGTCGGCCTATCGCATTCCGGACACGCCGAACAATGCGGTCGAGCCAGGCACCGCGCCGAAGGCGACGATCCCGATCAACCGCTTCACCATCCGATCCTTCATCACCAGCGTTCCCGACGGCGCCAAGCTGAAGGCCGGCGGCACGACGCTGCGCGGCATCGCCTTCGACGGCGGCAAGGGCATCAAGGACGTCCAGGTTTCCACCGACGGCGGCAAGACCTGGGTCAGTGCCAAGCTCGGCAAGGATCTCGGCAAATACTCATTCCGTGAATGGAAGCTGCCGGTGAGGCTCGCGGCGGGCGCCCACGAGCTCAAGGTGCGCGCCACCGGCAATGGCGGCGAGACCCAGCCGGATGCGCCACGCTGGAACCCGGCGGGTTATCTGCGCAACGTCGTCGAAACCGTCCGCGTGACCGTGGCCTGAGGGAGAATGATCATGCAGCGCACCGTTCTCCTCGCCATCTCACTTGCCGTCGCCGCAATGGTGGGTTCGGCACTTGCAGCGCCGCTCAACTACAAGACGCCCGACGAGGTCGCCGCTTTCAAGCCGGGACCCAATCTCGAGGTCGTGCAAGGCAATTGCAGCGCCTGCCACTCTGCCGATTACGTCAACACGCAGCCGCCGATGAAGGACAAGAAGGGTTTTTGGCAGGCCGAGGTGACCAAGATGATCAAGGTCTATGGCGCCCCGATCGACGATGCCGATGTCGGCAAGATCGTCGATTATCTGGCCGCGACTTATTGACGGATGGCGCGCGGCGTGCCGATCAATTGACCGCGAAACGGGCAAAATCGGCAAAAACGCTGCGAAGTTGAGCGGAATTCGGCGAAATGCCGATATGGTTTGAGCTACCAAGCCGGCCACATTCCGCGTATCCTGTTAGGACCGAACCGGCCGGTTGGCGGGGACTGGCGTTCGAGATCTCGGAGGAAGACCCGCGGAGAAGACGTGATGGCTAAAGGTACGGTCAAGTGGTTCAACCCGACGAAGGGTTATGGATTTATCCAGCCTGCGTCGGGCGGCAAGGATGTGTTCGTGCATATCTCGGCAGTGCAGAAAGCCGGTCTGTCGTCCCTGAACGAAGGACAGACGGTGGAATACGAAGAGATCGCAAACCGGGGCAAGACCTCCGCAGAGAACCTCAAAGTATAAGCCCGGCAGCCTTTGCTGCCTCCCGGATCTGTCCGGGAGCCGGGCCAAAATAATTTTAGAAGACGGCCAGTGCATTCGACGACAGGCGTTGCGACTGCACACGGAGAGCTATTTTCCCGCGAAGACCGCTCGTTCAACGCCACAGCAATGACAATCGCGACGGTCCTTCGTTAGTCCACCGGCAATGGTGCGTCGCGCTTGATCTCTTCCATCACCGCATAGGTTCGCGTCTCGCGCACGCCCGGCATCGACAGCAACGTCTCGCCGAGGAAGCGTCGATAGGCGGTCATGTCCGCAAGCCGCGCCTTCACAAGATAGTCGAAGCCGCCTGCAACCATGTGACACTCCAGCACCTCGGGTGCGAGTTTCACCGCGCGCGCGAAGCGCTCGAAATTGTCCGGCGTGGTCTTGTCGAGCAGCACCTCGACGAACACCAGAAGCCCGAGGCCGAGCCGGTGCGGGTTGAGCCGCGCGCCGTAGCCTTCGACAAAGCCCTCTCGCTGCAACCGCTTCAGGCGCTCTCCGACCGAGGTCGGCGACAGCCCGATGCGCTCGGCGAGCTCGACATTGGCGATGCGCCCGTCCTGCTGCAGAATTGAGAGGATCTTCCGGTCGATTCGATCGAGTTCCATATTTTGTATGGCCACTACACAAATGATCTTCATTTTCTAAGGCAAAATAGCTAATTTGTCTATCGAACTACGGTCTAGCGGGCCTTATCCTGAATTTGACCCACAGGACACGCCATGCCGAACATCCCGCCGCCTTTCACCGCCCCCTACGCGCCCGACGATGCCGAGATTGCCGCGCGGCTCTTGCCCGCTTCGCATCTCAGCCCGCCGCAGGAGGCGCGGATCGACCGCACCGCGACGCGGCTGATCGAGGCGATCCGCAAGCGCGACGACCGGCTTGCAGGTGGTCTTGGCGGGGTCGAGGACATGCTGCGGGAGTTCGCTCTTTCGACCAAGGAGGGGCTCGCCCTGATGGTGCTGGCCGAGGCGCTACTCCGCGTGCCCGACGCGCGCACCGCCGACCAGTTCATCGAGGACAAGCTCGGCGAGGGCGACTTCATCCACCACGAGACCAAGTCCACCGCCTTCCTGGTCAACGCCTCGGCCTGGGCGCTCGGCCTCTCGGCGCGGGTTATCCAGCCCGGCGAGACGCCCGACGGCACCATCGGCCGGCTGGTGAAGCGGCTGGGCGCGCCGGCGGTGCGCACCGCCACGCGCCAGGCGATGCGGCTGATGGGCAATCATTTCGTGCTGGGGGAGACCATCGAGCAGGCGCTGGAGCGGGGCCGTCCACGATCCGGTGAGAGGCCGCGCTACTCCTTCGACATGCTCGGCGAAGGCGCGCGCACCGCGGCGGATGCCAGGCGCTATTTCGACGCCTATGCCAGTGCGATCGAGACCATCGGCAAGGCGGCCGGCAGCCATCCCCTGCCCGACCGGCCCGGCATCTCGGTCAAACTGTCAGCGCTGCATCCGCGCTTCGAGGCGATCAGCCGCGCGCGCGTGATGGCCGAACTGGTGCCGCAACTGCTGGACCTGGCGCAGCGCGCCAAGGCCCATGATCTGAACTTCACCGTCGACGCCGAGGAAGCGGACCGGCTGGAGCTGTCGCTCGACGTAATTGCGGCAACGCTCGCCGATCCCTCGCTCAGCGGCTGGGACGGCTTTGGCCTGGCGATCCAGGCCTATCAGAAGCGCGCCAGCGCCGTGATCGACTATGTCGACGCGCTGGCGCGCGCGCATGACCGCAAGCTGATGGTGCGACTGGTCAAGGGCGCCTATTGGGACACCGAGATCAAGCGCGCGCAGGAGCGCGGGCTGGACGGCTATCCCGTGTTCACGCGCAAGGCGATGACGGATCTGAACTACGTCGCCTGCGCGCAGAGGCTGTTGGCCCTTCGGCCGCGCATCTTCCCGCAATTCGCCACCCACAACGCGCTGACGGTCGCGACCGTGCTGGAGCTTGCGCAAGATGGCGGCGGCTTCGAATTCCAGCGCCTGCACGGCATGGGCGAAGCACTTTACGAACAGCTCGCCAAGGATCACCCCGACATCGCCTATCGTACCTATGCGCCGGTCGGCAGCCATCGCGACCTGCTCGCCTATTTGGTGCGGCGGCTGCTGGAGAACGGCGCCAACTCGTCGTTCGTGGCGCAGGCGGCCGACTATCGCGTGCCGGTTATCGCGCTGTTGCAGCGTCCGGCGGATGCCATCGTCCGGCCGCAAGCGGCGGCCCATCCCAGAATTCCGTTGCCGGGCGATCTGTTCGCGCCGGAGCGGCGCAATTCGCGCGGCGTCGAATTCGGCGCGCGCGCCGCGCTCGACCGGTTGCTGGCAGACGTGAAGGCCGAGGCAGCCGGCCCCAAGCCGATCGCGGATGCAACGACGGGTCAGGCTAATGCGGCGGTGACTGCTGCGCGCGCCGGTTTTGCCGCCTGGAGCCGAACGCCGGCGGCCACGCGCGCGGCCACACTGGAGCAGGCCGCGCATCTTCTGGAGAGCCGGAGCGCCCATTTCATCGCGCTGCTGCAAGCCGAGGGCGGCAAGACGCTGGACGATGCGCTGTCGGAGCTGCGCGAAGCCGCCGACTTCTGCCGCTATTATGCCGCACAGGGCCGAAAGCTGTTCGGCGTTGATGCCGCCATGCCGGGCCCGACCGGCGAGAGCAACGCGCTCGCGATGCGCGGGCGCGGCGCCTTCGTCGCGATCTCGCCCTGGAATTTCCCGCTGGCGATCTTCCTGGGCCAGGTCACGGCGGCGTTGATGGCCGGCAACAGCGTCGTCGCAAAACCCGCCGAGCAGACGCCGCGCATCGCCCGCGAGGCCGTAGCCCTGCTGCACGAGGCCGGCATTCCCAGGAGCGCGCTGCATCTCGTCACCGGCGACGGCCGCATCGGCGCCGTGCTGACCGCGCATGCCGACATCGCCGGCGTCGTCTTCACCGGCTCGACCGAGGTCGCCCGCCTGATCAACCGGACGCTCGCCGCCAAGGACGGGCCGATCGTGCCGCTGATCGCGGAGACCGGCGGCATCAACACCATGATCGCGGATGCGACCGCGCTGCCCGAGCAGGTCGCCGACGACGTCGTCACCTCGGCCTTCCGCTCCGCCGGCCAGCGCTGCTCGGCGCTGCGGCTGCTGTTCGTGCAGGAGGATGTCGCCGACCGCATCATCGAGATGATCGCGGGAGCCGCGCGAGAATTGAAGATCGGCGACGCGAGCGATGTCGCGACCCATGTCGGGCCGGTGATCGACGCCGAGGCCAAGCAGCGCCTCGATGCGCATATCACGAGGATGAAGAGCGAGGCGCGGCTGCACTTTGCCGGCACTGTGCCCGACGGCTGCTTCGTCGCCCCGCACATTTTCGAGCTCAAGGACGCCGGCCAGCTCACCGAGGAGGTGTTCGGCCCGATCCTGCACGTCGTGCGCTATCGCGCGGAAAACCTCGACCGCGTCCTGCAAGCGATCGAGCGCAGCGGCTATGGACTCACGCTCGGCGTTCACTCCCGGATCGACGACACCATCGAGGCGATCATCGATCGCGTGCAGGTCGGCAACATCTATGTCAACCGCAACATGATCGGCGCCGTGGTCGGCGTGCAGCCATTCGGCGGCAACGGGCTGTCCGGAACCGGCCCGAAAGCGGGCGGCCCGCATTATCTCGCGCGCTTTGCGACCGAGCAAACCGTGACGATCAACACCGCGGCAGCCGGCGGTAATGCCGCGCTGCTTGCGGGGGAGGAGTGAAGCCCTGCGCCTGGCGCCGTTGCATCCCGCCGAAACATCGGTCTAATGCTGCCATGACTCGGCCCGAGCCAATTCCAGCGCGCGGGAAACAACAAGAGCGAGGGAGCTACGCCGCGATGGAAAAGGGCATTTTTGCAGGGCTCAAGGTTCTGGACTGCGCGAGCTTCATCGCAGCGCCCGCGGCCGCGACCGTGCTGTCGGATTTCGGCGCCGACGTCATCAAGATCGAACCGCCCGGCGCCGGCGACCCTTACCGCAATCTGCCCAACATTCCGGGCTATCCGACCAGCGAGCACAATTTCGCCTGGCTGCTGGAAGCCCGCAACAAGAAGAGCATCGCGCTCGACCTCTCCAAACCGGAGGCGCAGGCCGTGCTCTACAAGCTGGTCGAAGAGGCCGACGTCTTCATCACCAACATGCCGCCGCCGGTGCGCGCCAAGCTCGGCATCACCTATGACCACCTCGCCCATCTCAACGACCGGCTGATCTACGCCTCCTTCACCGGCTATGGCGAGAAGGGCGAAGAGGCCAACAAGCTCGGCTTCGACAGCAACGCCTATTGGGCGCGCTCCGGCCTGATGGACCTCGTCCGCGCCGACCCCCACACGACGCCGGCTCGCTCGGTCGCCGGCATGGGCGACCATCCCTGCGCCATGGCGTTCTATGGCGCCATCGTCACCGCGCTGTATCAGCGCGAGAGGACCGGCAAGGGCTCGCATGTCGCCTCCAACCTGATGGCCAACGGCGTGTGGGCGGCGAGCGTGCTGGCGCAGGCAAAGCTCTGCGGCGCCGAGTTCGCTGAGAGACGCCCGCGCGAGCGCGCACTGAATGCTGTCGCCAATCACTACCAGTGCAAGGACGGCCGCTGGCTGATCCTGTCGCTGCTGAGCGAGGAGAAGCAGTTCCCGACGCTGGCCAAATGTCTGGGCCGCGAAGACCTGATCACCGATCCGCGCTTCGCCACCAAAGCTGACCGCCATGCCCGCTCGGTCGAGCTGATCAAGATCTTCGACGAGACGTTTGCGACCAGGGACCTCGCCGAGTGGCGCAAGATCCTCGACGGCAACGGCCTCGTGTTCGGCATCGTCGGTATTCTCGACGACATCCCCAACGACAAGCAGATGCTCGATAACGAGGTGCTGGTGCCGTTCGAGAACGACACCATGCTCACCATCTCCAGCCCGATCTGGATCGACGGCGCCAAGAAGGTGCAGCCGCGCAAGCCGCCCGCCGTCGGCGAGCACAGTGACGAGATTTTGCGCGGGGCGGGATACGACGAGAAGGCGATCAAGCAGCTGCGAGGCTCCGGAGCGGTAGGCTAGCTAGGCGGCGCGCCGCCGCAACCACGTCATTGCGAGCGGAGCGAATGCATTGCTGGATTGCTTCGCTGCGCTCGCAATGACGGCGCGGGATGATCTCGCTATAAACTCACGACAACATCGCGTCTCGTGAGGCCCTCATGCCCAACTACCGCCTGCACTACTTCCCGGAATCCGGCAACAGCTACAAGCTGGCGTTGATGTTGACGCTTTGCGGCGAGAGGTTCGAGCCGGTGTGGACCGATTTCGGCGGCGGCGTCACGCGCACGGCGGAATGGCGCAAGGCCGTGAACGCGATGAGCGAGATTCCCGTGCTCGAGGTCGACGGCGTGAAGATGACCCAGACCGCGCCCTTGCTGCTGAAGCTTGCCGAGCAGTACGGCCGTTTCGGCGCCGAGACCGAGGACGAGAAGTTCGAGCTGCTGCGCTGGCTGTTCTGGGACAACCACAAACTCACCGGCTACATGGCGACCTATCGCTTCATGCGGGCGTTCACTGAGAAAAACGACCCGCAGGTGCTGAAGCACTTTCGCCGGCGGCTTGAGGACTTTCTCGGCATTCTCGACGGACATCTCCAGCACAATGCCTTCGCGATCGGTGCAAAGCTGACGGTCGCCGACATCTCGATGATGGCCTATCTGCACTATCCGAGCGACGAGCACGGTTTTGATTTCGCGGCGAGCCACCCTGCTATTCACGCCTGGCTCGGCCGCATGGCCGCGCTGCCCGGCTGGAAATCGGCCTATGAGCTGCTACCGGGACAGCGGATGACGAATTACGCGAAGTGAGGGCGCTCACACTAACCCTTCAGCGCCAGCCAACCAAGCGTGAACAGAATCCCGCCGACGATCACGACCACCGCGACCGCCCAGGTGCTGACGCGGATGCTGCCGGTGACCTGCTTGGCTTCCTCATTGCGCGCGATCTCGCGATTGCGCTCCTTGTCGGCGTCGCTGGTATCCGTCATGGGTCATCCAAATCGGTTGCCGGTTTTATCTGGCGCGTGATCTTTTCAAAAAAACCGCTACACACTTTTTCGGATCACGCGCTAACGCGTCTTGATGAAGCACATGCCGATGCGGCTCGATGCCGCGGCAGCCTGACAGGTGAGACCTTTAGCACAGCTCCATGACGTAAAACTCCTGTCCGACGTTCCCGATCCCGCATTTTGCAGGGAACAATGGGCGCCCCAGCCGTCCTGATATTCGGTGCCGGCAAGCTCCTGGCTGCCGCGGGTCTGCGGCCGGCTGGCAAATCCGCGTGAAAAATCAGGGCGTTTGCCCGCGGCGAATGCGGTCAGGATGTCGCGGCGGCGAACCTGGTCGCCGAAGAAGTGCGGCGAGGCCGGCACGATGGTGGAATTCGACGGCTTGTCCGCAAGCCAGTCGACGCCCGGGAAGTGGAAGCCGCCGATGCCGCGGGTCTGGTGGCAGCCGGCGCAGGTGACGTCGTTGAGGCGGCGCTGGAAGCCTGCGATGGAGCGGATGTTCTGCATGTCGATGCCACGCGCCGCCGCCTGCTTCAGCGCGCCGACCACGTCGTTGTCGGTGAAGACCGGCTCGCCCTTGTTGTTGTCCCTGTCCTCCCCTTGCACCATGCCGAACTCCGGCTGCAACGGCGAAGCGTCAAGGCCCGCGGCCGTCGGCACCACCGCCGCCTTGGCCAGGAATTTCTCGGGGATCAGTACCGTGCCGCGATCGAACTCGCGGAGATTTTCCGGCGCAAGCAGCCAGGCCTTGAGGTCACGTCGAAGCGCGTCGTCCGTAACGATCCGGTCGCGGTCGATCTGGTTCTCCAGCGTCGATTCCTCGAACGTCTTCGTCGCGGCGTTATACTTGAACACCTTGAGCAGATAGTCGGAGCGGAAATCGTGCAGTGCCGATTTCGGCGCGATCGAGATCTGGATATTGGTCTCGATGCGATCGAGCATGGCGTCGGAAAGGGAGATGCCGCCGCCGATCAGCCCCTGCCAGTCGCCATTGTCGAGCCAGCGCCGCGCGACCTCGGCGCAGGTGACAGGCTTGCCGTTCGCATCGGTCTGGCGCGCATCGCGTGCCTTCATCACCAGATTGAACGTCATCGGCAGGCGCGTTGCGGTCTTGCCACCGTCGGACGTGGTCTCGAAACGCGCGAGACGGTAGATCAGCCGGATTTCGCCGCAGGACTCCTCCGAGACGTAGGCCCGGTCCATGCGGTTGACGATGCCGGCCAGCACGAAGCGGGTGTCGGGGGATTTCAGATTGGCCCGATCGAACAGCTGCACGTCAAAGCCTTCGCCGACGCCGATGGTCTCGGTCGGATATGCCGCTTTCTGCTGCACGATGTAGCGGTCGAACTCCGCGTCGATCGCCGGCGGAATCTCCTTGAGCTGAGACAGCGACGAGAACAGCAAATCGGTTGTCAGCGGAAAGTTCGCGCTCCGCTCCGGCCACAACAGGTGCGAGATCGTGAGCGAATCGTTCTGGTCGAGTTTGCGGAGCAGATCGGGATCGGTGATCGCGGTGCCGCGCGTCAGCTGCGCGTTCTCCGCGGCGAAAAGCGATACGGTGCCGCCAAGCAAGACGGCGGCAGCAACGAGAATTCGCAACGCGCGGCTCATGCCTAAGGTAACACCGCGTAAGCCGGCCTATTCAAGTCAAAAGGCGCTTCACATGGTGGTGAAGCGCCTCTTCGTAAGTCGAATGTCCAGCGCTCAGCGCGCGACGATCAGGCCCTTGCTGGTGACGACGACCCAGCGGCCGTCCTGACGGCGGATCGCATCGACGCGGCCAATTCCGGGGATGGGGTCGCCGGCATAGACCTCGTAGAGGCCGCCGCGGCCCTCGATCAGCGCGCCGCCATTGGCGACGTCGCGCAGCACCCAGCCGTCGATCGTCGGCAACCGGCCGACCTCGGTCTTGGGCGCGGCAGGGGCCGGAACCGGTGCGGCGGCGGCGGTCGCAACCTGGGTCGGCGCGATCGAGCCGGTGGTTTCCTTCGCGGCGGCTGCCGCGGCCTGCGCGGGGGCCGCGGGCGGCGTGGCGCGGAGCTTGTCGACGGTCTCGGACAGCTTTGCGATCTTGGCCATCGGCTCGGCCTGGGACTTCTCGAGCTTGTCGAGGCGGTCGTTGGTCCGGTTGAACTGACCAAGGCCGGTCTTGGAGGTGTGCTCGACATTCGCCTTCAGTGCGACGACATCGGCATCGATCCTGGCAACCGAGGATTCGAGCGCGCTGGTGTCGGCGACCTGCGCCGGCACGGGGGCCGGGGCTGCGAAGTGCATCATGCCGGCGGTCGCGAGCGCGCCACTGATGGCGCCGACGCTGGCTGCAATCGCCACCACCGCGGCCATCGCCGACAGGCGGCGCTTGTCGCCGGTCTCGCGCGGCTCGTCCGCCTTCACATGCGGGGCAAAGTCCTCGCGCTCCCAGGAGCGCTCCGACGGTGCCATGACGATGAGCTTGCCGGGCTTCGGCTCGGGCTTGGTCTCTGCTTTGGCTTCGAACTTCGGCGCCTCGATCCTCGATGCCTCAATTCTCGATCCCTCGATTCTTGGCGGCTCGACCTTGGGGGCTTCCACCTTGACGGGATCCGGCTTGGGCGGCGACTCGTGGTCCGGGGCGATCGAGGGGGCCTCGATGCCGGCAGCCTCGACGGCAGGCGCGGTCGCTGCGGGTTCGACGACGCTCGTCTGTTCGCCGATCTCTTTGCCGATCTCTCGGGCAGCCTGCTCAGCCATTGGTTCGCTCACAGTTCGAATACTCCACTCTGGATTGACCTTTTGGTAACTTTCATTGCTTGCGAAATCCTTACTTCGGGACCCGCTTACCGAAATTTTAGGAAGTCATCCGGGGCCGAATTTGGCCGGGAACGTGGAACCGGTGTGGCGGGCGTCAAACAAATTGTAAGCGCGGGAAGATGAACGGCCGCGCAACGGCCGGGCCGTCGCCCTTCGAGGGCCGCTGAAGAAGCGGCCACCTCGGGGTGACGGTCAGAGAGTTGAGCGCGCTGCATCCACCTCGTCATTGCGAGCGCAGCGAAGCAATCCAGAGCCTTTCCGCAGGGGCGGTCTGGATTGCTTCGTGGTCACATCACCACCGGCGCATCCGGCAGCTCGTTCGCATGCGGGCCTTGCGGCGGGAAATGTCGCGACAGCTCGCGCGACACCGTCGCGATGCCGCCGATCACGCCGCGCTCGAACTGGCCGGAGGCGAACTCGGCCTCCATCGCGCGGCAGATGCTCTCCCAGCCCTCGTCACCGACCTTCGCGTGAATGCCGCGGTCGGCCACGATCTCGACGTCGCGGTCGGCGAGCAGGAGATAGATCAGGACGCCGTTGTTGTGCGCGGTATCCCAGATGCGCAAGTGAGAGAACACATCGAGCGCACGCGCGCGGGCCGGCTGGTTGCGGAACAGCGGTCGCCCGTCGAGCGCGCCCTCGACGACGAAGCGGACCTGGCCGGAATGCGTGCTCTCACCCTGCTTGATCGCCTGCTCGATGCGGGCGAGCACGGCTGGTGGAAAGATCTGCTTCGCGCGCCAATGATGCTGCACGAGATGTCTGGCAATGCGCTTGATGCTCATGACCGCTACCAGCTCCCCGAGGCGCCGCCGCCGCCAAAACTGCCACCACCGCCGCTGAAGCCGCCGCTGTCGCTGGACGATGATCCGCTGCTCCAGCCACCTCCCGAGGAGCCGCTCGACCACGAGCCGCCGCGCGACGCCCCCGAGCTTGGCGCCATCGCCGCAAACAGATCGGCGATGAAGCCGATGACGAAGCCCAGCGCTCCGAGAGCGAGCGCGATTGCGAAGGACCCGAGAATGAGCCAGCTCAGCGCTGCGATGATGCCGCCGGTCGCCAATGAGCCAAGCAGCCGGCCCAGCATGGCCCGGAAGAAGCCGCCCACCCCGATCGCGGCGAACAGCGTCACAATGAACAGCGGCGCAATATCGTCCAGATTGCCGAAATTCACAGTCGGCGAAGGTACCGGCAGCGGCTCGCCGTCGATCACGCGGATCATGCGATCGACGCCATCGGAGATACCGCCGGCGAAATCGCCCGTCCTGAATTTCGGTGTGATGATCTCGTCGATGATCCGCCGCGAGGTGACGTCGGTGAGCGCGCCCTCGAGGCCGTAGCCGACCTCGATGCGCAAGTGTCGGTCGTTTTTGGCGACGACGAGGATCGCGCCATCGTCCACCTTCTTGCGGCCGATCTTCCAGGCGTCCGCGACGCGGATCGAGAACTGCTCGATCGTCTCCGGCTGGGTCGTCGGCACGATCAGGACGGCGACCTGGCTGCCCTTGCGAGTCTCGAAATCACGCAGCTTTTGCGACAGCGCGGCGACGTCGGCACTCGACAGCGTGCCGGTCTGGTCAACCACGCGGCCGGTGAGTTGCGGCACGGCGACATCGGCAAGGGCGGGGAAGGCAAAGGTAAGTGCAAGCGCGAGCAAGAG
The DNA here is from genome assembly GCF_052588265.1 of Bradyrhizobium sp. Pa8. Lineage (NCBI taxonomy): Bacteria > Pseudomonadati > Pseudomonadota > Alphaproteobacteria > Hyphomicrobiales > Nitrobacteraceae > Bradyrhizobium > Bradyrhizobium sp. Pa8. Next base: position 7,938,184 of record NZ_CP176767.1, read on the forward strand.
GGCAACGCACAGTGAAACAGCAGAACAAGCGCGCCACAACCTCGCTGTCATCGCCCGGCTTGACCGGGCGATCCAGTATTCCAGAGACGCCGGCGGATTACGCAGAAGCTGCGGCGTACTGGATTCCCCGCTTTCGCGGGGAATGACAGCGGAGGATGTGGTGCGCATCGGGGCTGAGCGCGCTTACTTCGACGGCGCAGGCGCCGGATTGAAATCGACCTTCGGCGCGGTCGAGATTTCCTTCTCGTTGTCGACCGAGAAGTTCGGCTTCTCCTTGTAGCCGAACATCATCGCGGTGAGATTGCTCGGGAAGGAGCGAATGGTGACGTTATAGTCCTGCACCGCCTTGATGTAGCGGTTGCGCGCGACCGTGATGCGGTTCTCGGTGCCTTCGAGCTGCGACATCAAATCCTTGAACAGCGCGTCGGACTTGAGCTGCGGATAATTTTCCGTAACCACAAGAAGCCGCGACAGCGCGCTGGAGAGCTCGCCCTGGGCGGCCTGGAACTTCTGGAAGGCGGCGGGGTCGTTCAGCACCTCGGGCGTTGCCTGGATGCTGCCGACCTTTGCGCGCGCATTGGTGACGCCGAGCAGCACGTCCTTTTCCTGCTGCGCAAAGCCCTTCACCGAGTTGACCAGATTGGGCACGAGATCGGCTCGGCGCTGATACTGGTTCACGACCTCGGACCAGTTGCCCTTGATCTGCTCGTCCTCGCTCTGGATCGCGTTGTAGCCGCAATTGGTCAGGCTCAGCGAGGCCAGAGCCGCCAGCACGGTCAGGATCTTGCGCATCAAATTCCTCCCGGTGAAATCTGGCGTAAACTATCAGATTGAACGCGCGCGGTGCCAGACATCTTGTGCCGGCGGCGCGAAAAGCAGCCGACTGACGCAAGCCCCTTGCCTATCCCTGGCCGACATAGTCAACTTGAGCAAAACAAGAACGGAAACGCCAAGGGGAACGCGATGAGCTCGTTCGAGACCATCCTCGTGGAGCGGCCGGAGCCGGCGATTGTCCGGATCGTGATGAACCGGCCCGAGGCGCGCAACGCGCAGAACCTGCAGATGACCTACGACCTCAACGCCGCCTTCGACGAAGCGGCGCAGGACGACGCGGTCAAGGTGATCATCCTCGCCGGCAACGGGCCGCACTTCTCCTCGGGGCACGATCTGCGCCCCGGCGGCAAGAACGCCGCAGGCGTCGATTTTCCGCCGGTAGGAAATTGGGGTGGCTTCGCTGAGCCCAACGCCCACGGCCGCTTCGCGCGCGAACAGGAGATCTATCTCCAGATCACGCGGCGCTGGCGCAACCTGGCCAAGCCGACCATCGCCGAGGTGCACGGCAAGTGCATCGCCGGCGGGTTGATGCTGGCCTGGGCCTGCGACCTCATCGTCGCCAGCGACGATGCGCAGTTCTGCGATCCCGTGGTGACCATGGGCGTCTGCGGGGTCGAATGGTTCGTGCATCCCTGGGAGCTTGGCCCGCGCAAGGCCAAGGAGTTCCTGTTCACCGCCGACGCATGGAGTGCGCAGGAGGCGCATCAGCTCGGCATGGTCAACCGGGTAGTGCCGCGCGCGGAGCTCTCAGCGTCGGTGCTGGAGCTGGCGCGCCGGATCGCATCAAAGCCGTCCTTTGCGCTGAAGCTGACCAAGGAGGCGGTGAATCGCTCGGTCGACGTGATGGGGCAGCCCGCCGCGATCGACCAGGCCTTTGCGCTGCATCAGCTCTGTCACGCCCATAACCTTCAGGAGTTCGGCATGGTGGTCGATCCATCCGGACTGCATCCCTCCGTGCGCAAGCCGCCGGCGGCCGCGGAGTAACGACATGGACCTCAATCTGAGTGACGAGCAACGGCTGCTGCGCGAAAGCGCGGAGCGTTTCGTGGCCGAAAGCTACGACGCCGATCATCGCCGCAAGATGGCGAAGGATCCGCTCGGCTACAGCCCCGCGGTGTGGAGGCAGTTTGCTGAGCTCGGCTGGCTGGCGCTGCCGATCCCAGAAGAGTGCGACGGTCTCGGCGGCGGCGCGGTCGAGATCGGCATTCTGATGGAGGCCTTTGGCCGCGGGCTGGTGTCGGAACCATATATCGCGACGGTCGTGCTCGGTGCGGCGCTCATCGACAAATGCGGGAGCACCGCGCAGAAGCGGGCGAGGCTGCCCAAGATCGCCGAAGGATCGCTGAAACTCGCCTTTGCGCATTCCGAGCGCGCGGCGCGGTTCGATCTCGCAAAAGTCGCGACCTTCGCCCACAAGACGGCGCAAGGCTGGCGCATTGCGGGCAGCAAGATCGCCGTGCTCGACGGCCACGCCGCCGACGAGATCATCGTCTCCGCACATATCCACGACCATCAGGGACCATCGGGGCGGATCGGCCTGTTCCTGGTCCCGGCGAAGACGCCGAGCGTTGTCATCACCGACTATGAGCGTCTCGGCGGCGGCCGGGCGTGCAACATCGAGCTGTCCGACGTGCCCCTGCCGGAAGACGCCCTGCTCGGTGACGGCAGCGACGCGCTGCCCGCGATTGAATGGGCCGTCGATCGCGCCATGGCCGCGCTTGGCGCGGAAGCCGTAGGCATCATGCAGACACTGCTCGACACCACGCTGGAATACACCAAGATCAGAAAGCAGTTCGGCCGGCCGCTCTCAGCCAACCAGGTGATCCGCCACCGCCTCGCCGACATGGCAATGCAGGTCGACGAGGCGCGCTCGATGGCGCTGCGCGCCGCGCTGAAGGCGGATAGCCCGCCGGTCGAGCGCGCGCGGGCCGCTTCGGGTGCGAAAGCGAAGATCGGCAAATGCGCGCGCTTCGTCGGCGAGCAGTCGATCCAGCTCCATGGCGGCATGGGCGTCACCGAGGAGCTCGAAGTCGGCGCCTATTTCAAGCGGCTGGTCGCCTTCGACACGCTATTCGGCGGCAGCGCGCATCATTACAGCCGGCACGCCCAGCTCGGCCGCACCACCGTGCCAGCCTGAAAGAGCACACCATGGATCTATCCTTCAATGCCGAAGAGCGTGCCTTCCAGGACGAGGTGCGCGGCTTCGTTGCAAAAAACCTCACCGAAGAGATGAAGCGCGCAACCGCGCTGACGCCGTCGGTGTTCTCCGACCCTGATATCGGCATGGCCTGGCAGCGCGCGCTGAACCGGCAGGGCTGGGGCGCACCGGGCTGGCCGGTCGAATATGGCGGTCCGGTCTGGACGCCGGCGCAGCGCTGGATTTTCGAAACCGAAAGCGCACGGGCCGGCGTGCCGAACGTCAACGTGATGGGCGTGAAGATGGTCGGTCCCGTCATCATCGGCTTCGGCTCGCCCGAGCAGAAGAACTTTTATCTGCCGCGCATCCTCTCCGGCGAAGACTATTGGTGCCAAGGCTATTCCGAGCCGGGCTCCGGCTCGGACCTGTCCTCACTGAAGACACGCGCGGTGCGCGACGGCGACGACTACATCATCAACGGCACCAAGATCTGGACCACGCATGCGCATCACGCCAATCGCATGTTCGCGCTGGTGCGCACCAGCGACGGACCGCGGCAGCAAGACGGCATCAGCTTCATCCTGATCGACATGACAACACCGGGCATCACGACGCGACCGATCCTGACCATCGGCGGCGACCACGAGGTCAACCAGGTGTTCTTCGACGACGTGCGCGTGCCCGTGGCCAATCGCGTCGGCGACGAAGGCAAGGGCTGGACCTACGGCAAATATCTGCTCGAGTTCGAGCGCGGCTCCGGCATTGCCTCGGCGAAGCTGCGCGAGGGGCTGAAGGCGATCGCGGAGCTGGCCGAGTCGGATTTGACGGGACGCGCGATCGACAGCCCTGACATCGCCGCGCGCATCTCCGAGGTCGAAATCGACATCGACGCGCTGGAGATGACCGAGCTGCGCGTGCTCTCGGCGCTGCAAACCGGGCAGAATCCCGGCGCGGTGTCGTCGATCCTGAAGCTGCGCAACAGCGAGATTCGGCAGGTCGTGACGCGGCTGGGGGTCGACGTGATCGGCCACGACGCGCTCGCAGTCGAGCCGATGCGCCCGCTCTACAAGCTCAACCACGAACCGGCGCTACCAGAGGACATGCTGACGGTGGTGCCGGAATATCTCAACGGTCGGGCCTATACGATCTTCGGCGGCACGTCGGAGATCCAGCGCGACATCATTGCGAAGATGATGCTGGGGATTTAGGCGCGTAGTCCGGATGGAGCCACCTACTCGGTGTCGTTTCCGCGAAAGCGGAGACACATAACCACAGGCGGATTTGGTTACGGGGACTCGGAGTTGGCGGCTTCGCGTCAAACCACGCCCTGTGGTTATGGGTCCCGGGCTCGCGCTGTGCGCGCCCCGGGACGACAGTTGGGTATGAGGCGACAACTCGCGCAATAACGCCTTCCGCTTAGCCCGCCACCTTCGCGTCCCGGATCGCCTTCCAGATCTTCTGCGGCGTCAGGGGCGTGTTGAGTTGCGTGATGCCGAGCTCGGCGAGCGCGTCCATCACACCGTTGGTGACGCAGGGCGGGCCGCCGATGGCGCCGGATTCGCCGCAGCCCTTGGCGCCGAGCGGATTGGTGCGGCAGGGCGCGGAATCGTCCAGCGTCACCACAATCGGCGGCACGTCGTCGGCGCGCGGGATGCAATAGTCCTGGTAGCTGGCGGTAAGGAGCTGGCCGTCGGCATCGTAGGAGACGCCTTCATACAGTGCCTGGCCGATGCCCTGCGCGACACCGCCATGGATCTGGCCGGTGACCAGCATCGGGTTCACGGCGACGCCGACGTCGTCGACGGTGGTGTAGCGCACGACCTTGGACACGCCAGTCTCCGGGTCGATCTCGACCTCGCAGATATGGGTGCCGTTCGGCCAGCTCGGGCCATCGACCTCGCCTTCGGAATCGACGCTGAGCTTGGCGCCGCCCTCCTTCTCCGCGAGATCGAACAGGCTAATGCGGCGGTCGGTGCCGACCACGGTGAGCATGCCGCCTTGATATTCGATGTCCTCGACCGAGGTCTCGAGCACGTTCGCGGCCTTCTCACGCGCCTTCTGGATCAAATCGTTGGACGAGACCGCGACCGCCGTGCCGCCGACGAACAGCGAGCGCGAGCCGACGCTGCCAAAGCCCATCGCAAGATCAGTGTCGCCCTGGACTACGTCGATCTTGTCCATGGCAATGCCGAGCGTGTCGGAGATCATCTGGGTGTAGGTGGTCTGCAGCCCCTGCCCCATCGCCATGGTGCCGGAGTGCAGGACGACGCGGCCCTGCGACGTCGCGTGCAGGCTGACCTTCTCAGTGTGCGCGCGGCCGCCGGTCCACTCGATGTAGGACGTGAGCCCGCGGCCGTAGAGCAGGCCCTTCTTCTTCGCCGCCTTCTTGCGCGCGGCAAAGCCGTCCCAGTCGGCCAACTTCACGGCGCGATCGAGCATGTGCGCAAAGGCGCCGGAATCGTAAACCTGGCCAGCAGCGTTGGTGTAGGGCAGCTGCGCCGGCTTGATGTAATTCGCTTTACGGATCGCACGCGGATCCATGCCGATCTTTCGCGCAGCGGCGTCGAACAGACGCTCGACGATGAACACCGCTTCGGGCCGGCCCGCGCCGCGATAGGCGCCGACCGGTGCGGTGTTGGTCATCACCGACTGCACTTCGAAATGCACCAGCGGCAGATCGTAGACGCCGGTCTGCACGAACGGCCCGAGCACCAGCGGGATGATGTTCGCCGCGCCCGAGGAATAAGCGCCGGTGCAGCCGATCGACTTGACGCGATAGGCCAGTACCTTGCCCTTCTCGTCCAGCGCGAAGGAGGCGGTCGAGGTGAGATCGCGGCCGTGGGTGCCGCCGACGAATTCGTCCGTGCGGTCGCCGCGCCAGCGGATCTTCCTGTTCAGCTTGGTCGCGGCATAGGCGACGATGCCGTCTTCCGGATAGAGGTTGGTCTTCTGGCCAAAGCCGCCACCGATGTCGCCGACCAGCACGCGCACGCTGTCCTTGGGACGCTTGAGCACGGCTTCCGCCAGCACGTCGCGGGTCGAGGCCGGCGTCTGCGATTGCACATGCAGGAGGAGACGGCCGGTCTTCTTGTCGATCTCGGCAATGGTCGAGCGCGGCTCCATCGCGGAGGGCACCAGGCGCTGGCTGACGATGTCGAGCTCGACCGTATGCGCGGCCTTGGCGAACGCCTCGTCCGCCTTGGCGGCATCGCCGTAGCTCATCGCACCGACGATGTTGTCGGGCGCCTCGGGCCACACCACGGGCGCGCCGGGTTTTACGGCCTCGACGGGATCGACAACCGCGGGCTGCACGTCATATTCGACCACAATCGCTTCGGCCGCGCTCTGTGCTTCCGCGCGGGAGGAAGCAACCACTGCCGCGACCGCTTCGCCGGCATAGCGCACGACCTCATGGGCGAGCAGGCGGCGCGGCGGCACCGTCATCGGCTTGCCGTCGGGGCGCTTGAAGATGCTCAAGGTCGGAATGGTGCCGATATCGTCCTTGACGAGGTCGGCGCCGGTGTAGATCGCGGTGACGCCCGGCATCGATGCCGCGGCGCTGGTGTCGATCGAGACGATCTTCGCGTGGGCATGCGGCGAGCGCAGCACATGCAACCACAGCGCGCCCTCCTCCGGCTTGTCGTCGATGAACTGACCCTTCCCGGTGAGCAGCCGCTGGTCTTCCAAACGCTTGACGGGCTGGCCCGCTCCGAAACGCAAATTGCCGGGAAGAATATTCATTCCGTGGGGTCCTCAGGGTCTTTTCGAAACTGCGGGCAGCCTTTTAGCGGATCGATCAAGGGCATGCCAGCCGCGGTTTTGGGCGGGATATCCACGATTTCGGCATGCCGTCCCGCAAATCCACGATTCCGTAGGGTGGGCAAAGGCGCGCTTGCGCCGTGCCCACCATCTCTCAATGGATGCGACCAGGATGGTGGGCACGCTACGCTTTGCCCACCCTACGGCACTGCTACGGAGAAAGCTCCCTCAACGCCGCTTCCACGACCTTGCGGGCGTCGGCCGACAGTGCGGCCTGCGGCGGGACGGGATCGCCGACGTCGTAGCCCTGGATCGCCAGCCCCGCCTTGATGCAGGCGGCGAGGTTGAAGCGGGCGAAGGCCTCGTTGATCCGCCACAGCCTGCGCTGAAGCGCCATGGCCTCGTCCCAGCGACCGGCCTTGCAGAGGTCGTAGAGTGCGACGCTGTGGCGCGGGATGATGCAGGCAGGTCCCGCCATCCAGCCGAGCCCGCCGATCAGCATCACCGCCGCCGGGATATGGGCTGAGGCCGAGAACACCCGCAAGGCATCGCCGCAGCGGTTCATGATCGAGAGCAGCCGGCCGGTATTGGTCGAGGCGTCCTTGATGTAGCCGATGCGCGGATGTTCAGCGAGGCGCGCGATCATGTCGAGGGTAAGGTCGGAGCGCTGGAATTGCGGATTGGTGTAGATGACGACGGGGATGTCGACAGCATCGGCAATGGCGCGGAAGTAGGATTCGACCTGGGCATCGGCGAGCGGAAAGTACGCTTCCAGGATCGCCAGAATGCCGTCGGCGCCAAGCCTCTCGTAGGCTTTCGCCTGCGCCACCGCATCCGCCGTCGAGGTGGAGGCGACGCCCGCGATGACCGGCACGCGACCCTTCGCGGCCTCGATGGTGGTCTGCACAATCGCGGTGCGTTGCGCGGCATTGAGATAGGCGAACTCGCCGGTCGAACCCAGCGGCGTCAGCCCGTGCACGCCCGCGCCAATCAAATCGTCGCAGAGCTTGCCGAGGACTTCGGTGCGCACGGCGCCTTCGGCATCGACGGGCGAAACGAGATAGGGAAAGACGCCGTGAAAATCGGGCATGTCAGGCTGAACCCCGGAAAACTGGCTAGCGCCTGACCGGTATTAGCAATGCCCGCGCCGGCAATCAAACCCTGACCAGGCGCACCCGCGTGCCCCAGGGATCGACGGCCTCCACACCGTTGGCGAGCGCCGTGACCTGCGCACCGCCCTTGCGTAGGCGCTCCTCCTGCGCGGCGAGAATGTCCTGCTTCGCCATCACCAGCGAGAACCAGGCGAGCCCCGTCGTCTGATCGTCGCGTTGGCCGGCCCCCTGGCTCTGCCAGACGTTCATGCCGAGGTGATGGTGATAGCGGCCCGACGACAGGAACGCGGCGCCGCCACGGCGGCGGGTCGGATCGAGGCCGACCGTGCCGTGATAGAACCGTTCGGCCTCGGCGAGATCGCCGACACGCAGATGCATGTGGCCGACGCGGAGACCGTCCGGCGCCTTGGCGTAGTCTGCGACGCGCGTGTTGGTCAGCGATAGGAGGTCAGGGATGTTGAGCTCGTCGCTCGCCATCTTCACGCTGCCCTCGCTCCACTGCCATTGCGAGGGATCGCGGTCGGCATAGATCTCGATGCCGTTGCCTTCGGGGTCGTCGAGATAGACGGATTCGCTGACGAGATGATCGGCGAAGCCCGACAGCGGCACGCGATGCGAGGCGGCATGCACCAGCCAGCGCGCGAGATCTTTGCGCGACGGCATCAGGAAGGCGGTGTGGTAGAGGCCCGCGGCATTGCGCGGCTCGATCGCGGCCTCGGGACGGGCTTCCAGCACGAGCAGCGTGACGCCGGCCGTGCCGAGCGTCGCGGCGGTCGCGGAGCGCTCCTTCACGGTGAGCCCGATCACGTCGCGATAGTAGTCCGCGACCTTGTCGAGGTTCTTGACCCGGAGCGTCACCATGCCCACCCGCATCGGCGTGCGGCTGGCATAGGTCGGCCCCCCGCCTTGCGGCAGGCCCTCGGCCCGAGCGGCGGCGGCGGCCGCCATCGCGAGCGAGGTCGCACCGGCGAGTTGAAGCAGGGTGCGGCGGGTGAGGTCGACGGTCATCGGTCGGGGCTCGCTGGAAACGCCTAAGGTCGTAGTGCAATTCCTGGATTGCTACACGTTCCCGTGAGGGCGTCCCAATCACATGTTCGTCGGCCGTGCCCGTGCGGAGGCCGGTCCGCCCCGTCAGTCCTGGCCACCCGGCCAGTTTCGCAATCGCTCGCGACATCCCAGATTGAGGACAACTTACAGGAGCCTTCCATGACCGACCCCACTCCTCTGTCGTCCCTTTCGTCCGCACTCGCGGATGTCGTGACGCGCACCGCGCCGTCCGTCGTCGCCGTGCATTCGCATCGCTCCCGCGCCACCGGCTTCGTCTGGAAACCCGGCTTGATCGTCACCGCCGACGAAGCGCTGGCCGACGAGGGCGATATCCAGATCAGCCTCCCCGACGGCAGCACCGCGGCCGCCACGATCGCCGGCCGCGACCATACGACCGACATCGCGCTGTTGCGCACCGATGCCAGTCTTGCGCCGGTCAAGCTGGCCGCGACCGTTCCGCCCCTCGGCACGCTGGCGGTCGTCGTCGCCACCGATCGCGATGCGCCGAGCGCGGCGCTCGGCATGGTGTCACTGTCCGGCAAGAGCTGGCGCTCCTTGCGCGGCGGCGACATCGATGCGCGGATCGAGCTCGACGTGCGCCTGCGCTTCGCGCAGCAAGGCGGGCTCGCGCTCGATGCATCAGGCGACGCCTTCGGCATGGCCGTGCTCGGGCCGCGGCGGGTCCTGGTGATCCCGACGGCGACAATCGAGCGGGTCGCGGCACAGCTCGAGACGCGCGGCCGCATCGCCCGCGGATATCTCGGCCTCGGGCTCCAGCCGGTGCGGCTCGACGATGGCATCGGCGCGATGGTGATGAATGTCGACAAGGCCGGCCCTTCGGCTGCGGCCGGCATCCGCCAGGGCGACGTCATCGTGGCGGTCAACGACCAGAAGCTCTCCGGCGTGCGCGCGCTGTCGCGGACGCTGGGACCTGCAAGCGTCGGCACGGTGGTCGATGTCGCGGTGCACCGCGGCGGCGAGCCGGTCAGCTTCAAGGTCACTATCGGCGAGAGGCCGGAGGCGTGAGCGAGGACAACGCGCCCGAGATCGTGCTCGCCCTGGAGATCGACGATCCCGCCCTCGCCGATCGCCTGGCGATCCTGCTCGGCAACATCCCCGGGCTTCGGCTGGCCACGCCCGGCGAGGCCGCCACGGCGACGGTCATGGCCCGCGATCCGCGCATCATGCCGGAAGACATCGCGCTGACGCAGCGCGAGCTCGATGTCCTGGCGCTGATGGCGGAAGGCGCGTCCAACAAGCTGATCGCGCGACAGCTCGGCATTTCCGTGCACACGGTCAAATTCCACGTCGGCTCGCTGCTCGACAAGCTGGATGCCACCGGTCGCACCGACGCGGTCGCGCATGCGGCACGCCGCGGCGTGATCGAGCTATGACGCCGTCAGCTCCTATCGCGCTGATGTCGCCGGGAAGCTGAGCCGGACCGTGAGACCCGGCGCATTATCGTGCAGCGCAATCTCGGCGCCATGGAGGCCGGCAACGGCCAGGACCAGGCTCAGCCCCAGACCGTTGCCCGGCGTGTAACGGCTCTGTTCGAGCCGGTAGAAGCGCTTGAACACGTGATCGCACTCCCCGGTGGGAATGCCCGGACCATCGTCGGCGATCGCGATCACCGCTCCGCCGCCGGCGCTGCGACAGGTCACGGTGACCTGCCCGCCCGCGCGGCCGTGCTTGATCGCGTTGTCGACGAGATTGGCGATGGCGTCGAACAGCAGGTCGCGGTCCCCCGTAATCGCCACCTCGCGATCGCCGTCAAGGCTGAGGCGGGTCGCCACCTGCTCGGCCGCGGCGTCGTAGAGCTCAACGACCTCGCCGGCGATTTCAGCGAGGTCGAGCGTGCGAAACGCACTCCGGCGGGCGCGGGTCTCGATCTCGGAGATCCGCGTGATGGAAGCGAACATCCCGAGCACCGAATCGAGATCGGCGATGGTGTCACCGATCAGCACGGCATCGGCCTCACCGTTGCGCGGGGTGTGATAGGCTTTTTCCAGCCGGCCGCGCATGCGTGTCAACGGCGTGCGCAAATCGTGGGCGACGTTGTCGCTGACCTGCTTGACCTCGCCCATCAGCGTCTCGATGCGGTCGAGCATCTGATTGAGGTTTTCGGCGACGCGGTCCCACTCGTCGTGACTGCCGCGCAAGGGAATGCGCCGGTCGAGCCCCGACAGCATGATGGCGCGGCTGGTCGCATTGATCTCCTCGATCCGGCCGACCGTGCGCCGCGTCACCAGCACGGCGGCGAGACCGGCCAGCACGGCCAGCAGCACGGCGACGGCGACCATCGCGAGCTCGATCATCGCGGTGAAGCCGCTGTGATCGCCGGCGTCGCCGACCCGGCCCTGCACATAGGCGATCGTGCCGAAATAGACATAGGCCATGATCGCCGCGACGATCAGGCCGAATACCGCGATCGCGATCAGCGCCAGACGGAAGGTCGAGGAGCGGAGCGTCTTAGCCAGGAGCACGGAGGCAATATCCGATGCCGCGGATGGTATGGATCAGCGGATAGGCCTGGGCATCGTCGACCTTGCGGCGGACGCGCCCGACATAGACGTCGATGATGTTGGTGGAGGGATCGAAATGCAGGTCCCAGACATGCTGGAGCAGCATCGCCCGGGAGACGACGCGGCCCTCGTTGCGGACGAGATATTCGAGCAGCTGAAACTCGCGCGGCAGCAGCGGAATTTTCCGGCCGCGCCGGCTGGCGTTGCGCGCGATCAGGTCGATGGCGAGATCGCCGACCCGCAAAATCGTTTCCTTGGCGACGGTCTCGCTGCGGCGGCCGAGCGCCTCGAGGCGCGCCAGCAGCTCGACGAAGGAGAACGGCTTGACGAGATAGTCATCGCCGCCGGCGCGCAAACCGCGCACGCGATCGTCGACCTCGCCGAGCGCGGAGATGATCAGGAAGGGTGCGGCGATGCCATCGTCGCGCAACTGGCGCATCACGGCGATGCCGTCGATGTCGGGCAGCATGCGGTCGATGGTGATCACGGCATAGTCGCGGGCGACGCCGTGGCTCAGGGCTTCACGACCCGTCGCGGCAAGATCGACGTCGTAGCCCGAGGTGGTGAGTTCCTCGACGAGCTGGCCTGCGGTTTCCGGATCGTCCTCGACGACCAGGATGCGGCGGTGACCTCCGGTCATGCAAAACTCCGCGCGACGATCGCCACCAGACTATCCCGTTCCGGGGCTGAGCGGAACCGCCCGGTGGCGATCGCGACAATGGTGCGGTACCGCGATGCGACTACCAATAGTCTCCGCACACATTGACCAATTGCCACCCATAGGGCGTCAAGCTCCTTTGCCAGCAGCCATCGTCGTAATAGTTGCCATAGTTGGCATAGAAGAACGGCGCGCCGACGAAAGCGAACCGGTTGAAGCGGTGACGGTGGAAGAAGGCATGGCGACCAATGAACGGCCTGCCGTGCCAGCCCGGGCCAGCAAACCGCGGGCCGAAAGCGGCGCGGGTCGCCAATGGTGCACCGACAAAGCGCGGCCCCATGGCGGCACGGGCGGCCATTGGCGAACCGGCGAACCGTGGACCACCGAAGCCCGGGCCGCCAGCAAAGCGCGCGCCGCCCATCCCGCCGACACGCATGCCGCTAAAGCCGCCTGCGCGCATGCCGCCGCCGAAGCCACCCGCATGCATTCCGCCGCCGCCGAAATGCCCGCCACCGCCAAAGCCACCGTGGCCGCCACCGCCGAAGCCGCCACCGCCATGCCCTCCGCCACCGCCGCCGCCACGGGCAAGCACAGGTGAGGCGAGCGCCATCATTGCGGCGAGCGTCACCGCAGTGACGCCTTTGAGAAGCCTGTTGTCCATCGAAGCATCCTCCGTGCTGCGCGGCGATCTTTCTGCCGCGCGAGGAGGATCAGATGAGAGGAAGGGACAGGCACCTTCAACTTACAAACGCGCCAGATTCTGACGCAGGTGTTAGGGACGAACGCTCTTTCGCTCCCTCGCCCCGTTCTGACGGGGAGAGGGCGGGGTGAGGAGCTGCGTCCGCGAATGCGATCTAAAAAGTGATCGCAACGCTTGTCCCGAGCACCATCAAGTTACGAGTCGGAGGGACCTTTGATCCGGTCAACCGCATGCTTTGCCCCTCACCCGGATCGCTAGCGCGATCCGACCTCTCCCCGCAAAGAGCGGGGAGAGGTTCAAGTATCACGCCCGCTTGCCGCCGTTCTTCTCGGCCGCGCGGCGCATGGCTTCGGCAAGGGCACCGCCGCCGGAGGATTCCTGATTGCGCGGCGCCGACGACGTCATGCGCGCGGGGTTTCGCGAGCTGTTGTCCCGCTGCATGCCGGGCGCGTCCTTCTTGGCGCCGACCTCGTCGTCGAGGCGCAAGGTCAGCGAGATGCGCTTGCGGGCGACCTCGAAGTCCAGCACCTTCACCTTGACGATGTCGCCGGGCTTCACCACCTCGCGCGGATCCTTGATGTAGGTCTTGGACATCGCGGAGATGTGAACGAGGCCGTCCTGGTGCACGCCGATGTCGACGAAGGCGCCGAAGGCGGCGACGTTGGTCACGGTGCCCTCGAGGATCATGCCCTTCTGGAGATGCTTGATCTCCTCGACGCCCTCCTTGAATACCGCGGCCTTGAACGCCGGACGCGGATCGCGGCCGGGCTTTTCCAATTCGCGCAGAATATCGGTGACGGTCGGCAGACCAAAGGTCTCGTCGACGAAATCCTTGGGCTTCAGCGTACGCACGATCTCGCTGCTGCCGATCAGCGCCTTGATGTCACTCTTGGTGGCACTGAGAATCCGCCGCACCACCGGATAGGCTTCCGGATGCACGCCGGACGCATCGAGCGGGTCCTCGCCGCCGAGAATGCGCAGGAAGCCCGCGCATTGCTCGAACGCCTTCGGGCCGAGGCGCGGCACGTCCTTGAGCGCCTTGCGCGACTTGAACGGGCCGTTGGCGTCGCGGTGTGCCACGATGCTCGAGGCGAGGCCGGAGCCGACACCGGACACGCGGGCCAGCAGCGGTGCCGAGGCGGTGTTGACGTCGACGCCGACAGCGTTCACGCAGTCCTCGACCACGGCATCGAGCGACTTGGCGAGCTTGGCCTGGCCGAGGTCGTGCTGATACTGGCCGACGCCGATCGCCTTGGGCTCGATCTTGACGAGCTCGGCGAGGGGATCCTGAAGCCGCCGCGCGATCGAGACCGCGCCGCGCAGGGTGACGTCGAGACCCGGCAACTCTTCCGAGGCGAAGGCCGAGGCCGAATAGACCGACGCGCCGGCTTCCGATACCACGATCTTGGTCATCTTCAGCTCGGCCAGGCCCTTGACGAGATCGCCTGCGAGCTTGTCGGTTTCGCGCGAGGCGGTGCCGTTGCCGATCGCGATCAGCTCGACGCGATGCTTCAGCGCAAGCTTGCCGAGGATCGCGAGCGCCTCGTTCCACTGCCGCTGCGGCTCGTGCGGATAGATCACGGCGGTATCGACCACCTTGCCGGTCGCGTCGGTGACGGCGACCTTGACGCCGGTGCGGTAGCCGGGATCGAGGCCCATGGTGACACGGGTGCCGGCGGGTGCCGCGAGCAGCAGGTCGCGCAAATTGGAAGCGAATACGCGCACGGCCTCGGTCTCGGCGGCGTTCCACAGCCGCATGCGCAGGTCGATGTTGAGATGCACCTGGATCTTGGTACGCCAGGCCCAGCGCACGGTGTCGATCAGCCAGCGGTCGCCGGCGCGCTTGAGGTCGGCGATGCCGAACCGCTTCATAATCTTCAATTCATAAGCGCTCGGCACGCCCGGCGGCGGCGCTTCGACTTCGGCCTGGATCTGGAGATCGAGGATCTCTTCCTTCTCGCCGCGGAACATCGCGAGGATGCGGTGCGACGGGAGCTTCGTCAGCGGCTCGGAGAACTCGAAATAGTCGGCGAACTTCTCGCCCTCAGTCTTCTTGCCGTCGCGCACCTTGGAGGCCATGCGCGCATTGGTCCACATCTCCTCGCGCAAAGCACCGATCAGGTCGGCGTCCTCGTCGAAACGCTCGACCAGGATGGCGCGGGCGCCATCGAGCGCGGCAGCGGCATCGGCGACGCCCTTCTCGGCGTTGATGAAGGTTTCGGCCACGACCTTCGGGTCGTTGCCCGGCTCTGCCATCAGCTGATTGGCGAGCGGCTCGAGCCCGGCTTCCTTGGCGATCTCGGCCTTGGTGCGGCGCTTCGGCTTGAACGGCAGGTAGATGTCTTCCAGGCGCGCCTTGCTGTCGGCGGCGAGAATGGAGGCTTCCAGCGCGGCATCGAGCTTGCCCTGCTCGCGGACCGATTCGAGGATCGCCTTGCGGCGGTCTTCGAGCTCGCGCAAATAGCCCAGGCGCTCCTCCAGGGTGCGCAATTGCGCGTCGTCGAGCGCACCGGTCGCTTCCTTGCGGTAGCGGGCGATGAAGGGAACCGTGGCGCCGCCGTCGAGCAACGTCACCGTCGCCTCGACCTGCTCCGCCCGTACCCCAAGCTCCTGCGCAATTTTCTGGTTGATATTTGCCACGCGAGAATCCCTCTATCCAAGCACGCGACGCGGGGGCGAACCACCGGCAGCGGGACGCCGCTTATGGACCAACCGAGGTTGATTCATCAAGGTGCGGCGCGCAACCGTCGACAGAGGATTTTTTGTTGAACCGGATGCGATCTCGCCACATTCGTGGGGATGCACGGGGTCTTCTTGCTTCGCGGGAAACCAAAAATGGCCGATCCGTCATCCTGAGGTGCTCCGCATGGGACGCATCGCGTTCCATGCGGAGCCTCGAAGGATGAACGGCCGGGATGCAGCCGGGGCCGTCGCCCTTCGAGGCTCGCTTCGCTCGCACCTCAGGGTGACGGTGAGGGGACATCGCGTACACCTTGACATGCGCCTCCGTTCCACGGCTGGTTGACCCGCCGGACCACCGAACTCCACACGAGGGCTGCAATGCGGACAGCATCGGTCGGCGTCTTCAAGGTCGCCACCAAGGGCCCCGGCGACGTCTCCGGCCTCATGGCCATGATCGGCTCCGGCGCGATCGACCCGACAACGATTTTGGCCATCCTCGGCAAGACCGAAGGCAATGGCGGCGTCAATGATTTCACCCGGGAATATGCCGTTGCTGCGTTGTGCGCGGCGCTGGCGCCAGAACTCGGCCTTTCGCCAGAGGCGGTCGAGCAGCGCATCGCCTTCGTGATGTCGGGTGGCACCGAAGGCGTGCTCAGCCCGCATATCACGGTGTTCACGCGGCGCGAGGCTGAGCGCCCGGCAGGCATGTCCGGCAAGCGCTTGAGCATCGGCATGGCGCACACGCGGAACTTCCTCCCCGAAGAGATCGGCCGCTCCGCACAGATCATGGAAACTGCCAAGGCGGTCAGTGCCGCGATGGCGGATGCCGGCATCACCGATCCCGCCGACGTCCATTTCGTGCAGATCAAATGCCCGTTGCTCACCAGCGATCGCGTCGAAGCAGCAAACGCGCGCGACAACAAGACGGCCACGACCAGCGCCTACAGCTCGATGGCCTATTCGCGCGGCGCCTCCGCGCTTGGGGTCGCGGTCGCGCTCGGCGAGATCGCTTCCGATGTCAGCGACGACGACGTGCTGCGGCGCTACGATCTGTTCTCGTCGGTTGCGTCCACCTCGTCAGGGATCGAGCTGATGCACAACGTCATCATCGTGCTCGGCAACTCGGCGTCTTCAGCGAGCGAGTTCGAGATCGGCCACGCCGTGATGAACGATGCGATCGATGCCCCGGCGGTGGTGTCGGCGCTGAAAGGTGTTGGCCTTGGCGTCGCGCCGCAAGCCACCGAGGGCCGCGAGCTCGTCAATATCTTCGCCAAGGCCGAGGCCTCGCCTGATGGCAGCGTGCGCGGCTTCCGCCACACCATGCTGGAGGATACCGACATCAGCTCGACGCGCCACGCCCGCGCGGCCGTCGGCGGCCTGATCGCCGGCCTTGCCGGCACCGGCGCGGTCTATGTCTCCGGTGGTGCCGAGCATCAGGGGCCCGCCGGCGGCGGCCCGGTTGCGGTGATCGCGCGGCTGTCTTAATGACGCGGCGACCTCTCCGCCCGGCGCAACCCTGCCCTTCGCGCCGGCTCAGTTGATTCACGCAGGCCCTTGCGAAAAAGGTGACGCCGCACCCACGGGGATTTTGACTTCATGACTTTGCCGATGAGCTGGAACGAATGGGCGCAGCACGATGGCGTCGGGCTGGCGGCGCGCGTCCGCAAGGGCGAACTGACGGCGAAGGAGCTGGCACGCCAGGCCGCCGCGGGCGTGGCCAAGGTCAATCCGGCACTGTCGGGCGTGGTCGAGCTGTTCGAGGACGTGATCGCCGATCCGGCCAGGGACGGCGCCAATCTCGCCGGCCCGTTCGCCGGCCTGCCCTTCCTGATGAAGGACCTCGGACCGACCATGAAAGGCCGGCTGCAGGAGATGGGCTCGCTGCTGATGCGCGACAATCGCGCCGCGGCCGATACGTTCCTCACCGGTAAATGCCGTCAGGCAGGCCTCAACCTGATCGGACGCACGACGACGCCGGAATTCGGAGTGTGCAGCTCGGCCGACAATCCCGCCGTCTACGTGACGCGCAATCCCTGGAATACCGACTACACCACCTGCGGCTCGTCGGCGGGCAGCGCGGCGATAGTCGCGGCCGGCGTCGTCCCGATCGCGCATGCGACCGACGGCGGCGGCTCGATCCGCATTCCCGCCGGCGTCAACGGCAATATCGGTTTGAAAGTGTCGCGCGGCGTGTTCTCGCTCGCCCCGCACATGTCCGACCTCACCGGCCTCGTCTCGATCCAGGGCTGCCAGTCGCGCTCGGTGCGCGACACCGCGGCCTTCGTCGATCATGCCCGTGGACCCGCGCCCGGCGAGTTCATGCCGTTCTGGACCACGGCGCAGCCCTATTCCGAGATGATCAAGCGCGATCCGTCAAAGCTTCGCATCGCGCTGTCGCACACCTGGGGCGATTACACCGCAACGCCGGAGATCGCCGCCGAGCTGGAGAAGACCGGCCGCTTCCTCGAAGGCCTTGGCCATCACGTCGAATACGCGTTGCCTGAGCTCGACTTCCGCGCCGCCTTCGCGGCGCAGACCACCTGCTATATCAGCAATTTTGCCGTGGTGATCTCCAACATGCTCGCCGCACGCGGGCTGGAAAAGCCGCCGGAAGATCTCATCGAGCCCATGAACATCAGGATCTGGGAAGCCGGACGCCACACGAGCTTCGCCGAGCGGGCGAAGATGCAAGGCGTGTTCAACACCACGTCACGCGGCTTCGGCGCGTTCTTCGAGCAGTGGGATGTGATCCTGACGCCGATCACCGCGTTGCCGACGCCGAAGGTCGGCACCAGGGAATATCTCACCATCTCCGACAATCCCGATGTGCTCGACTGGTTCGGCAATCTCTGGCGCTTCTTCGCCTTCACGCCGCTGGCCAATCTCTGCGGCATGCCGGCGATCTCGATGCCGATGGCAGAGCAAGGCCACGGCCTGCCGCTCGGTATCCAGGCCATCGCCAAGCAGGCCAATGACGGCCTGCTCCTGCAACTCGCCGCCCAGATCGAGCGCGCGCTCGACGGCAAGTGGAACGGCAGCAAGAAGCCGAAGGTGCATGTGGGCTGAGAGATTGCGATCGCATTCAAAAGCGATCGCCCGCGATCTCAGTTCTTCACCGTCGGGATCACCTCCGCCGGCTGCTGCTGCCCCTGCTTGTACATCGCCAGCGCCTTGTCGAGCGCTTCGCGCAAGGCCAATGCCGCGGCCACGCTGCAACGCAAGTGCGCGGTCTGGACCACGTCGACCCTGACGGCGGCACCGACCGGCATCAGCAGGTTCGCGGCGAGCTCGATCTGGATCGCGCCGTTGTGGTGTCCGAAGCAGGATGCGCCGTCGAAATAGATGATCGGTGCCCGTTCCGAGCTGGAGCTCGAAATGGTCACGGGCCCCTGATTGGTGGCGGGTGTTTCGGGGTCGGCCATGGGCACTCCTTGGGGCTAGTCGACGGACGAAGCGCCCACCATCGTTGCTTCGGCACGCCGTGTCGAGGCCAAACCGGCCCTGACAGACCTGCCTGCGGACCTGCCGGATAAGCCCCTTTCGGGGTTTTGCGCGGCGCCCGACACTGGTCTAGAACGTCGTCATGTCCAGTTCAGCCACCACGCTTCCGTTCGAGGAACTCGCCGAGGCGATCAAGGGCCGCCGCTCCGACTACGGCCATATCAGCGGGCTCCAGCTCGACCGCTTCGCCCCCGCCGAAGCCTGGTCCAGCCTGCCCTATCGTCCGGTCTTCGTCGGCGACACCGAGACCGGCGTGCTGCATGGCGGCGTCGTCACCGCGATGCTGGACGAGAGCTGCGGCATGGCGGTGCAACTTGCGCTCGACGGCACGCGCGCGATCGCAACCCTGGATCTGCGCATCGATTATCAGAAGCCGGCGACGCCGGGCCTCGACATCAAGGCGCATTCGGTCTGCTACCGCACGACGCGCTCGATCGCCTTCGTGCGCTCCACCGCCTATCAGGAATCCGAGGACGATCCGGTCGCGACCGCGACGGCCTGCTTCATGATTGGCGCCAACCGCACCAACATGCTCGCGGACCGCAGGATGGACTCGCGCAGCATCCCGACGCTGGAGGCGCCCGACGATCCGGACGGCCCGTTCGCCAACAGCCCGTTCGCGCGCTGCCTCGGCATTCGCGTCAATGACGACGGCACGCTGACGATGCCGTTCTCGCCAAAGATCATCGGCAATCCGATCCTGCCCGCGATCCATGGCGGCATGACCGGCGCCTTCCTCGAGACCACCGCGATCCTCGGCGTGAGGCGCGAGCTCGGCATCGCCGCGCTGCCCAAGCCGATCGGGCTCACCGTCAACTATCTGCGTTCCGGACGTGCCCTCGATACCGTCGCCAATGTCTCGATCGTGAAACAGGGCCGGCGTATCGTCGCCTTCGAGGCGCGGGCCTGGCAGGACGATGCGAGCAAGCCGATCGCCACCGCTTTCGGCCATTTCATGCTGCGGCCAACGCCCGGAAGTGACGAGGAATAGGCGTATTTTCCCTTGACGACCGGAGTTCCGGCCACAACGATAGCGCGTTTCCTGCGAGAGGTATTAGGTTGCGGCATCCGCTCGACATCATCGCCATGTTCGCTGCGCTTTGGCTGCTGGCGTCGATGGTGCTCGACGCGCTGACGCCGAAGGAGCTGACCGCGGTGATGATCGGCATCGCGATCGGGCCCGCCATCGTCATCACCGCCGTATTCTATTATTTGCGCTGCCCGCGCACCGATTTCGCGGTGATGTTCGCAGCGCTATGGCTGATCTCCGATATCGCCATTGCATTCATCTCGCCGACGCAGCTGCCGTATTTCCTGATCGCACTCGGCTTCGTGCCAGCCCTGCTGATCGGCATCGTGCTGCACTGGCAGCGCTTCCAGCACCGCCACGAGCGGCTGCCCGCGCCTTCGGTGAAGCGGGGCTAGCGCGGTAGCAGATTTGTTTTAGCGAGATCGAGCACCTCGTCACCGCGCCCGTTCATCACCGCCCGCAGCACCCAGAGGCTGAAACCCTTGATCTGCTCGGGCGTGATGGTCGGCGGCATCGACAGCTCCTGCTTCGCCGTGACGACATCGAGCAGCGCGGGTCCGTCATGGGCCAGCATCTCCTTCACGGCCCCCGGAAGCTCGCCGGGATCCTCGACGCGTTTGGCGAAAATGCCCATCGCGCGCGCCATCGCCGCGAAATCGGGATTCTCAAGATCGACATTGGTGTCGACGAAACCGGCCGCCTTCATCTCCAGCGCGACGAAGCCGAGCACGCCGTTGTTGAAGACGACCACCTTCACCGGCAGCTTCATCTGGGTCAGCGTAATGAGGTCACCCATCAGCATGGTGAAGCCGCCGTCGCCGGAGAGCGAGATGATCTGGCGGCCGGGCTGCGAGGCCTGCGCGCCGATCGCCTGCGGCATCGCGTTGGCCATCGACCCGTGCACGAACGAACCGATCAGCCGGCGGCGACCGTTCATGTCGAGATAGCGCGCGGCCCACACCGTGGGCGTGCCGACATCGGCGGTGAAGACGGCGTTATCAGACGCATGGTCGCTGATGACTTTTGCCAGATATTGCGGATGGATCGGCTTGCTGCCCGGTGTCCCCTTCGCAAGCGAGTCGAGCCCTTCGCGCGCCTTCTTGTAATGCGCGATGGCGTCGTCGAGATGTTTCCGCTGCGTCTTGGTCTTGAGCAGCGGCAGCAGCGCCTCGATTGTCAGCTTGACGTCGCCGACGAGGCCGAGATCGATCCTGCACCGCCGTCCGAGATTTTCCGGGCGGACATCGATCTGCGCGACCTGCGCATCGGTGGGGAAGAATTGCTTGTAAGGGAAATCGGTGCCGAGCATGACCAGCGCGTCGCAAGCGTGCATGGCGGCGTAGCCCGAGGAGAAGCCGATGAAGCCGGTCATGCCGACGTCGTAGGGGTTATCGTACTCGACATGCTCCTTGCCGCCGAGCGCATGCACGATCGGGCTCTTCAGTGCTTCGGCCAGCTGCATCAGCGGCGCATGCGCGCCGGCGCAGCCGCGGCCGCAGAATAGCGTGATGCGCTCGGCGCCGTTAAGGAGATCAGCAAGCGCCTTCAGCTCATCGGCCTGCGGCACGACCTTCGGCGCCGACAGCGCGAGCCCGCGCGTCGTCGACAGCGCGCGCTTGGGCGGGCTGCGGAACGCGACGTCGCCGGGCATCGCGATCACCGCGACGCCACGCAGACCCACCGCCGCGCGGATGGCGTTCTCGATCACGTAAGGCAGCTGGCTCGCATCCGACACCAGCTCGCAATAATGGCTGCACTCCTTGAACAGGTTTTGCGGATGGGTCTCCTGGAAATAGCCACCGCCAATTTCCGCCGATGGAATCTGCGCCGCGATCGCAAGCACGGGGACGCGACTACGATGCGCATCGAACAGCCCGTTGATCAGATGCAGATTGCCCGGGCCGCAGGAGCCCGCACACACCGCGAGGCTTCCCGTCATCTCGGCTTCGCCAGCGGCGGCGAAGGCCGCGACCTCCTCGTGCCGGACATGGATCCATTCTATGGTGCCGCGGCGGCGCAGCGCCTCGGTGAGACCGTTCAGACTGTCGCCGACGATGCCGTAGATGCGCTTGACGCCGGCCTGTTCGAGCGTTGCCACGAACAGATCGGCTATGTTGTTGATCGCCATGTCGGTCTCCTGATCTCGCTGGTGCAGCAGGATAGGATACAAATCCGCGACGCCGGGATCACGGCTTGTTTATTGCTGTGTCAGTCTTTCGCAATCGCCCGATCATAGGCCGCGATTGTCACCTTTGCGCGAGCGGCGACATCGGCGGCCGTCATGCCGGGCTTGTACAGGCTGGAACCGAGCCCGAACGCGGTCACGCCGCCCTTCATGTACTCGGCAAAATTCTGGTCGGAGACGCCGCCGACGGCGGCGATCATCACGCCCGCCGGCAGCACGGCGCGGATCGCGGCAATGCCGGACGCGCCGAGCACGCTGGCCGGAAAGAATTTCAGGCCCGATGCGCCGGAACGCGCCGCGAGCAGCGCCTCGGTCGGCGAGAACACGCCCGGCAACGTCACCATGGCGTACTGATGTGCACGCGTGAGCACCTGCGTATCCACATTCGGCGAGACCATCAGCTTGCCGCCGACGTCATTGAGACGATCGACATCTGCGGCGGTCAGCACCGTGCCGGCGCCGATCAGGACGCCGGCCGGCGCGAGCTTCGCGGCAGTCGCGATCGAGCGGAACGGCTCCGGCGAATTCAGGGGAATCTCGATCGCGGTCATGCCGGCCTCGATCAGCACGCCGACGATCGCCTCGGTCTCCTCGGGCTTCACACCACGCAGGATCGCGACCAGCGGACGCTGCATCGGCGGAAAGGGAACGCTCATCTCAAGATTCCTCTCATTTCGTCCAGATCGCGGCCGCCGCCATCGACAGGCCGCGGCGAACGGCTTCATCCGCATCGATCGGCTGCACGGTCACCGACAGCGCATCGAAGGCGAGCCGGTACAGCATCGCGAGCCGCCCCGAAGCAATCAGCGTGATGCCCGCTTTCGGCACAGTGCCGGAGAGCCCTGCTGCCAGCTCGGCGCCGATCAACGTGCCCGACAGCGTCTCGCGCGCGGCAGCCGGCGAGCCACCGAAGAGGAGCTGCCGCGACCGCGCGCCGAACAGCAGGTTGGCCGCGAGGGCCGGCGCTTCATACGCGGCTTTCACGGCCGCCTTGAAGCTCGCGACATCCTCGGCGTCATCGGCACCGGCGACCGCGAGCGACAAGATCGTCTCGCGCGAGACCACGCTGAAGAGCTCGCCGGTCATGAAGGTGGAGAAATGCGCGACCGTGCCGTCCTTCACGCGCACCCACTTCGAATGCGTGCCGGGCATGCAGACCAGCGCTTCGCCTGCGGCCTCGAGACCGAGTGCGCCGAGCAGCTGCGTCTCCTCGCCGCGCATCACGTCCGGCGCCCTGGTATCACGCTGCGCGATGCCGGGCAGGATGCGAATATCGCGCGTCTCGCCGGGCACTGGCGCGGCCTGCTTCAGCACAGCGGAGAGCGGCGCAGGCGTGTCAACATAGCCGGCCTCGACCCAGCCGGTCTTGGCGCCCGCCATGCCGCAGACAAGCACCGGCAGCTGGGCCGGGGCTTCGACTGCTTTGAGATGCGACTGCAGCACGCCGGCAAAGCCGGCCTTGGCCGCGGCCAGCATGCCCTCATCGCTACGGCGCTCAGCCAGCACCTGGCCGGCGCGGTCGATCAGCCAGAGGCGGAAGCTACTGGTGCCCCAGTCCACCGCGACATAGGCGGGTTCGCTCATCTCAACACGTATCCTTGGTCTCACCGACAAGACGCCGTCTCGCGACAATGAGACGGACGCCCGCAAATCTGCCCCGGGATATCGGCTATTGCCGCCTCAAACCAGCGATTTTTCGCAGGTCTGAGCCGCTCGCCGCGGCGGCACACCGCTTGCGATGCGGTGGCACACCGCTTGCTAAAGCTGTCCTGTTCAAGTCCAGGAACGCGCAACAAGACGCGTCAACATCAGATGAGGAAACCCATGGAGATCGGCTATTTCACGATGCCTTCGCATCCGCCGGAGTGCGGCCTGAAGGAAGGAAACGACTGGGACCTGCAAGTCATGCGCTGGCTCGACGAGCTCGGCTATCAGGAGGCCTGGGTCGGCGAGCACCACACCGCGCCCTGGGAACCCAATCCCACGCCGGACCTCCTGATCGCGCAGGCGCTGATGCAGACCAAGAATATCCGCATCGGGCCAGGCGGCTTCCTGCTGCCCTATCACCACCCGGCCGAGCTCGCCAACCGCGTCGCAATGCTCGACCATCTCTCCGAGGGCCGGCTCAATTTCGGCGTCGCTGCTTCGGGCCTGCCGAGCGACTGGGCGATGTTCAACGTCGACGGCATGAGCGGACAGAACCGCGACATGACCCGCGAGGCGCTGGAGATCATCCTGAAGCTGTGGTCCGATCCCGCGCCCTTCACCTACAAGGGCAAGTTCTGGACGGTGACCAAGCCGGACACGATGTTCGACTTCCTCAAGCCGCACATCAAGCCGCTCCAGGCGCCGCATCCGCCGATCGGCGTTGCCGGGCTCTCGAAGAACTCGGACACGCTGAAGCTCGCCGGCGAGCGCGGCTTCATTCCGATGAGCCTCAACCTCAACCCGGCCTATGTCGGCAGCCATTGGGACTCGGTCGAGATCGGCGCCGCCAAGACCGGACGCAAGCCGAACCGCGCGGACTGGCGCCTCGTACGTGAGGTGTTCGTCGCCGACACCGACGAAGAGGCGTGGAAGCTCTCGACCGGTGACATGATGGGCCGGATGATGCACGAGTACTTCCTGCCCCTGCTCGGCCATTTCGGCTTCAAGGACTATCTGAAGCACGCGCCCGACGTGCCCGACAGTGACGTCACCGTCGAATATTGCGCCAAGCGGAACTGGATCGTCGGCTCGCCCGCAACCGTCGCCGAGAAGATCGAGAAGATCTACGACGAGGTCGGCGGCTTCGGCGTGCTGCTGGTGTTCGGCTTCGACTACAAGCACAAGCCGGAGGCCTGGCGCCACTCGCTCTCGCTGCTCAGCAACGAGGTGATGCCGCGCCTGAAGCATCTCGGCTCCGCGAAGAAGGCCGCTTGACGCGCGGCGGGTGCGGCGCAATCGTGTCGCACCCGCCCCCGTTTCGGAGATTTCGGCGTGAGCGTCGACGCAAAGGATTTCAAACTGGCAATGCGCCAATGCGCCGGCGCGGTTGCGCTGGTCACGGTTGGCGCCGAGCACGGCAAGCGCACCGGGCTGACGGTGACATCAGCCTGCTCGCTGTCAGACAATCCGCCGTCCCTGATCGTCTGCGTCAACCGCAACGCCAGCGCACATACGCGCATCCGCGAGGAAGGCGCCTTCGCGATCAACTTTTTGCACGAGGACCACGCCCTGCTCGCGCTCACCTTCAGCGGCCAGAAGGGCGTCAATGGCGACGACCGATTTGCGTTCGGGCAGTGGACGCGCGGGGTGACCGGCGCACCGGTGCTGACGGATGCGGTCGCCGCGTTCGACTGCGTGCTAGCGCAGGAATTCGAGACCAAGACGCATTCGATCTTCGTCGGCGAGGTGCGTGGCGTCACGCATTCCGACGAGGCCGCGCCGCTGGTGTATCTGCGCAGCAGCTTCCACGTCCCTCACGAGATCCGCGGCACCGTTTCAGTCGGCGACCTCGATTCCCGGCATCTGAGCTGGAGCGATTTTTCGTAAGGACGAGCTGCCTTCCCTTCTCCTCTTGTGGGAGAAGGTGGCGCGAAGCGCCGGATGAGGGGTCTCTCTCCGCGAGTCTGGAATTGTAGGGTGGGCAAAGGCGCATTTGCGCCGTGCCCACCATCGATCCAACACCGCAACAGAAGCGGTGGGCACGCTTCGCTTTGCCCACCCTACGATATCTGTGATCGCGGAGAGAGACCCCCCAACCGGCTCGCCGCTACGCGGCGAGCCACCCTCTCCCAGAGGGGAAGAAAGAACGCCGCATGCGACTGAGCGCTACTGCGTCGTCTCGATCTTTAACTGCTTGATCTTGCGATACAGCGTGGCACGACTGAGCTTCAGCGCACGCGCTGCCTCCGTAACGCGGCCGCCATGCTTGCGTAGCGCCTCGACGATCGTCGCGCGCTCGGCCGCGGCCAGATCCGGCTCCGTCCTCCCGCCGGACGGAGGCAGATCGAGATCGGCATCCATGATGACGCCGTCCTCCGCCGTGCAGCCGGCGAGCCGCAGCACGTGGCGGAGCTGGCGCATGTTGCCGGGATAGGGATAGGCCGAGAGCAACGCCCAGGCCTCGTCCGACAGGCGGCAATCCGGCGCCTCCTCGCGCGCGATCTGGCGGATGATATCGTCTCTATCGGCCCGCTCGCGCAACGCCGGCAGTCGCACCTCCATGCCGCGCAGGCGGAAGTAGAGGTCGGCGCGGAACGCGCCCTCCTCCGCCATGCGGCCGAGGTCGCGATGGGTCGCGCTGATCAGGCGGATGTCGACCGGCACCGGCTTGAGCGCGCCGAGCGGCCAGACCTCGCGGTTTTCGAGCACGCGCAAGAGGCGGGTCTGCAGCGCGATCGGCATGTCGCCGATCTCGTCGAGGAACAGCGTGCCGCCGTCGGCCTGCACGATCAGACCCTTTGAGCCGTCGCGGCGCGCCCCGGTGAAGGCGCCGGCCTCGTAGCCGAACAGCTCGGCGTCGATCAGGCTCTCCGGCATCGCCGCGCAGTTCAGCGCGACGTAATGGTTGCGGGCGCGGTTGCTCGCCGCGTGAATGGCGCGCGCGAACACGTCCTTGCCGACGCCGGTCTCGCCGTGCAGCAGCACCGGCAGATTGTGGTCGCCGATGCTCCTCAGCCGTTTGACACTTTTGATCAGGCCGGGATCGCGGCCTGCGAGCCGATGCAGCGAATCGAAACGATCGACGGGAACGTCACGACGCCGAGTGGACGGCCTCGCCCGCAGCGGCGGCGCGACATGTCCCTGCCCGAGCGCGCTGCCGTCGGCGCGGCGCAGTTCGACGACCTCGTCCGCACTACGCGCAGTATGGTGATCGAACTTGATATAGCGCGACAGATCGATGCCGGATGCGATCAAACCGTCGGTGAGGCCCAGCAGCGCGCGCGCCGAGCGGCAGGCGCCGACGATGCGGCGATCGTCGTCATAGGCGAGCAGGCCGCTGCCGCCGTCGCCCGGCACGGTGGCGATCCAGGCGTTGCGGAAATGGCCGCGGAAGATCGCGCCCTCCATCCGCCGCGTCGCCTCCATCGTTACCGCGAGCGCGAGCTGATGCGCGGCGCGTTCGAGATCCTCGCGGCAAGAGGTAATGTTGATGGCACCGGCGAGCCGGCCGGCCTGGTCGAACAGCGGCGCCACGGCGCAGGAAAACATGTGCCACTGCGCGCGAAAATGCTCGTCGCGATGCACCAGGATGGGCTTCTCTTCGGCAAGCGCAGTGCCGAGCCCGTTGGTGCCCTCGAAGGTCTCGGCGAAATTCGAGCCGGTGTAGATCTTCCAGTCCAGAAACATCTTTGCGTCGGCTTCGCCCGGCAGGCGGCTGAACAGCATGGTCGCGTTTACGTCAGCGAGATTGACGCAGTAGCCGGCGTCGCGGAGCACGCGGGCGAGGTCGTCAAGCTCGGGCGTTGCGAGCCGGATCGTCTCCTCCATGGGCTCGGCGATATGGCGAATCTCGGCTTCGGTGAGCGTCTGCGGCGGGCCCTGACGGGCGGGGTCGAGCTTGTGGCTGATCAGGCAGCGCCGCCAGGAATCGGCAATGCGCGACGAGGCATCGACGTCGGCCACGTGATTGGCGACGGACAAGACACGGGCGACATGGTTCGAGGCCGAAAGGCTGGCCATCGCGGACGTCTCCACCCTGTATTATTGTGCAAAGTCTGGCAGCACAGGCGAGGATGTCAATCGGGAACCGGGAAGGCGATGCTCTCGCATCCTCGTCATGGCCGGGCCTTGTCCCGGCCATCCACGGACTGCCGCGTGTGCGAAAGAACGTGGATGCCCAGGACAGGCCCGGGCATGACGATGCGGAAGCAGATTGCCTAGAAGCTCAGGGCGCTCGAAATTGCTGCACCGCCTTCACCACGTATCGATGCACGGCCGCTTCTTCTCCGTCCGCGCCGGCGCCTTCGGCACCGAGCGCACGCCCGCCATAATCCAGCGCCGCGTCTCGGCGGGGTCGATGACGTTGTCGATCTCGAACACCGAGGCGATCGAGACCGCCTTGCCGTTGGCATAGAGCTCGGCCACCTTGTTGCGATAATAGGTCTCGCGCTCCTCGGGGTCGGCGATCGCCTCCATCTCCTTGCGGAAGCCGAGGCGGACATAGCCCTCCAGGCCCATGCCGCCGAATTCGCCGGTCGGCCAGGCCGCGGTGAAGAAGGAGGCGTGGAAGCCGCCGCCGATCATCGACTGCGCGCCGAGCCCATAACCCTTGCGCAGCACGATGCCGAACAGCGGCACGGTAAGGCTCGCGCCTGTCACGAACATGCGCGAGACGTGGCGCACGATCGCGGTCTTCTCGGCCTCCGGGCCGACCATGAAGCCGGGCGTATCGCAGAGCGAGACGATCGGCAGATCGAAGGCGTCGCAGAGCTGAAGGAAGCGCGCGGCCTTATCGCCGGCGTCGGCATCGATCGCGCCGCCGAGATGGCGCGGATTGTTGGCGATCAGGCCGAACGGCTTGCCCTCGATGCGGATCAGCGCGGTGACCATACCGACGCCGTAGTCTCGGCGCAGCTCCAGCACGGAATCCTTGTCGGCGACGAGATCGATCACGCTGCGGATGTCGTAGACGCGCAGGCGGTTCTCCGGGATCGCACGACGGAGCAGGCGCTGGTCGGCCGCTTGCCACTCCGTCACCGCGCCCTGGAAATAGGACAGGTATTTTTGCGCCACCCGCGTCGCCTCCTCCTCGTCCTCGACGAGGATGTCGATCACGCCGTTCGGCGACTGGAACGTAACAGGGCCGACCTCGGCCGGGTGATAGACGCCGAGACCGCCGCCTTCGATCATCGCCGGACCGCCCATGCCGATCGAGGCGTTCCTGGTGGCAATGATGACGTCGCAGCAGCCGAGCATCGCGGCGTTGCCGGCAAAGCAATAGCCGGAGACCACGCCGACAACCGGCACGAGGCCGGAGAGCTTCGCGAACTGGACGAAGGACGGGCCGTCGAGGCCGGTCATGCCGAGCCGGTCAGTGTCGCCGGGTCGGCCGCCGCCGCCTTCGGCATAGAACACCAGCGGGACGCGCCAGTCTTCCGCCAGCGTCAGCATGCGGTCGATCTTCTTGTGGTTCATGTGGCCCTGCGTGCCCGCGAGCACGGTGTAGTCGTAGGCCACGACGATGCAGCGGCCCCCCTCGGGGCCGAACTTCTCGGCATTCACCGTCGCAACACCCATCACCAGGCCATCGGCCGGTGTGCTCTTGATGAGATCGTCGAGCCTGCGGCGGCGTCGCTGCGCTGCAATCGCAAGGCTGCCATATTCCATGAACGAGCCGTCATCGACGAGCTGCGCGACGTTCTCGCGCGCGGTGCGCTGATTGGTGTTGCGGCGGCGCTCGACCGAGGCCGGCCGGTTCGCATCGAGCGTATTTGCCTGGCGCGCGATCAGCTCGGCAAGATCTGGACGAATATGGTCGAGATCGACATCGGCTTCCGCGGCCGACGCATCGGCCGCGACGTCGAGCGGCTCCAGATACATGATCGGTTCGCCATGCATCAGGGTCACGCCATCGCCGGCGACGAGCTTCATGACGCGGCCGCCCTGCTCGGCCATGACCAGATGCTCCATCTTCATGGATTCGATCACGGCGAGCTGCTGGCCCGGGCGCACGATCTCGCCTTCCTTCACCTGGACGGTGACGATGGTTCCCTGCAAGGGCGCAGCGACCATCACCGCCCCTTCGGGCACGACTTGCGCCACGTGCGTCTCCGCGCCATGGCCGCTTCGCTCGGTCGCGGTAAAATAGAGCGGCTTTGCCGCGCCATCGGCCGCCTCGACGAGCTTTGCAATGTTGCGATCGATGAAATCGGTTGCAATGCGGTTGGTCCTGAAATCGGGATGTGCGAGCACGGCCTGGAGAAAGGCGATGTTGGTGACGACGCCGTCGATCCTGAACTCGCGCAAGGCGCGCGAGGCTTTTGCCACGACGTCGTGCCAGGCTTCGCCCGGCGTATGCACGATGACCTTGGCCAGCAGGGAGTCGAACGCCGCGCTGGTTTTATAGCCGGCGTAACCAAAACTATCGACGCGGACGCCGGGCCCCGACGGCGGCTCGAACACGGCGAGCACGCCGCCGGTCGGATGTGTCGCCCCCAGCTCGTCCAGCGTCTCCATGTTGACGCGGAGTTGCATGGCATAGCCACGCGGCTTTGGGATGGAGCCCTGTGCCAGGCCAAGGGAGGCCAATGTTGCCCCGGCTGCGACCGCGAGCTGGGCGCGGACGAGGTCGAGGCCGAGCACTTCCTCCGTCACGGTGTGCTCGACCTGAAGCCGCGGATTGGCCTCGATGAACGCAAAGCTGTCCTCGGCCGTGCCGTCGACCAGGAACTCGAAGGTGCCGAGATTGTCGTAAGACGCCGCGGTCGCGAGCTGCTTCGCAGCTTCGATGATGCGGCCGCGCAAGGCGTCGCTGAGCGACGGGCTCGGCGCCACCTCGACCAGCTTCTGGTGCCGGCGCTGGATGGTGCATTCGCGCTCCCAGAGATGAGAGATCGCGCCATGACGGTCGCCGATGATCTGCACCTCGATGTGGCGGGCCTGGCGGATCAGGCGCTCGGCATAGACGCCGTCGAAGCCGAACGCCGCCCTGGCCTCGGATTGACAGCGCGCATAAGCTTCCGCGAGATCGGCGGCATTCTCCACGACGCGCATGCCGCGGCCGCCGCCACCAGCCATCGCCTTGATCACGATCGCCGCGCCCTTGCCCAGGGATTCGAAGAATGCTGTGATGTCCTCGAGGCTCGACGGCCCGCTGGTGCCGGCGATGATCGGCACGCCGCAACGCTTCGCCAGTTGCCGGGCCGCAACCTTGTCGCCAAACAGTTCAAGCGCCGCCGGCTTCGGCCCGACGAAGGTGATACCTGCGTCAGCGCAGGCCTTGGCGAACGCGGCGTTCTCGCTGAGGAAGCCATAACCGGGATGCACCCCGTCGCAGCCGGCGCGCTTCGCCGCCTTCACCACCGCTTCGATATCGAGATAGGCCCGCGCGCCGCGGCCGGGGATTTCGATCGCCTCGTCGGCAACGCGCATGTGCAGCGACAAAGCGTCATCGGCCGGATGGATCGCGACCGTCGCGATGCCGGCATCGGCCGCCGCGCGCGCGATGCGGATGGCGATCTCGCCACGGTTGGCGATCAGGAGTTTCTTGAACGACATGCGGCGTCTCCATGCCCGCGGGCCGAGGCGCGGGTCGGCAGGTTCGATGATCCTGCTTCTTCACTTTAGCCGCAGCCGTCAAGGGCGGGAAAGCCGGTCGCGGTGACCGGTCCCGCGGGCCGGAATATCAATCGCCCGCGCGCGCCGTGACGAGGCGGATAATCCGCGCCACGGCAGATAGTATGAGCACGATGTCAGGCCGCCCGCACGCCCGCAACGAAGGTGCTGACCTCGTTCTCCAGCGATTGCAGCTTCTGCGACAGCCGGCCGCTCGATTGCAGCACGAGGCCCGCGGCCTGGCCCGTTTCGGCCGTGGCGTCGGTGACGCCGGAGATGTTCTGCGAGACCTGGTCGGTGCCGGACGCTGCCTCCTGCACGCTGTGGGCGATCGCCTGCGTCGCGGCGCCCTGCTCCTCGACCGCGGCCGCGATCGACGAGGAGATCTCGTTGACCTCCATGATGGTCTTGCGGATGCTCTCGATGTTGCCGACGACCTGGTTGGTCTCGGCCTGGATCGCGGTGATCTGCGCGCCGATCTCGTCGGTCGCCTTCGCGGTCTGGCTCGCCAGCGATTTCACCTCGCTCGCGACCACGGCAAATCCCTTGCCGGCCTCGCCGGCGCGCGCCGCCTCGATGGTGGCGTTGAGCGCGAGCAGGTTGGTCTGCGAGGCGATCTGGTTGATGAGGTCGATGACCTCGCCGATCTTGTGTGCGGCGGCGGCCAGCCCCTGCACGGTGTCGTTGGTGCGCTGACCATCCGCGGCCGCCTTGTCGGCCACGCTTGCAGCCTGCGCGACACGCTGGCTGATCTCTGTGATCGAGGACGACAGCTGGCCGGCGGCGGACGCCACCGTCTGCACATTGCTCGACGCCTGCTGGCAGGCGGTCGCGACGAAGCTTGCGCGGTCGGTCGCCTTGTTCGCGGTCTCCGACATGCCTTGCGCGGCCTGCTGCATCGCGCGCGCCTCGGTGAAGACATCGCGGACGACGGCCTGAACGCTCGCCTCGAACCTACCGGCGAGATCGGCCATCGTCTTGCGTTTCTCGTCGTCGGCCCTCTGCTTCGTCTCCTGCTGCTCGGCATGCATGCGGCTCACCGCCGACGCATTGTCCTTGAACACGGCAAGCGCCTTGGCGAGGCCGCCGACCTCGTCGCTGCGTCCGGTGTAGGGCACCTCGAACGCGCTGTCGCCGGCGGCGAGCCGCTCGGTCAGCGCGGTGATTTTCGCGAGCGGCCGGGTCACGCTGCGGCCGATCACGAAGGAGCAGGCTAGCACCAGGACCAGCACGGCCAGACAAATGTAGGCGAATGTCGTCGCATTCTGGCGGAAAACGGCGTCGACGTCGTCGAGATAAATGCCGGTGCCGATGATCCATCCCCAGGGCGCAAAGCCCTTCACATAGGAGATTTTTCCGACCGGCTGCTCGAAGCCCGGCTTCGGCCAAAGATAGCCGTAGAAGCCAGCGCCCTGCTTGTTGACGACGTCAACGAAGCCCATGAACAGCGCGTTGCCGGCAGGGTCCTTCATGCCGGAGAGATCCTTGCCGTCGAGCTCGGGCTTGATCGGGTGCATGACCATCTTGGGGGCCATGTCGTTGATCCAGAAATACTCGACCTTGTCATAACGCAGGCTCTTGATCGTTGCGATCGCGGCGGCCTGCGCCTGCTCGCGCGGCAGCTTCCCCTCGCTCTCGAGCTTCTGATAGTGCGTCAGGATGCCGTAGCCGACATCGACCATGTGCTGCGTCTTGGCCTGACGGTCGGCGATCATCTGGGCGCGCAGGGTCGAGAGCGCGATCGGCACCAGAGCGATCATGCCGAGGAGGCTGATGCCGACAATCAGGACCAGCTTGAAACTGATGCGGGAGAAAAACATCGGTGCTCGCAAGAATTGGAAGGGCTGATATGCCAGTTTATCCCGCACCCCTTAGCGAAGCTTTAAGCATTCGGGTTCCTCAAATCCCCGCAAAGTTGCGTCGGCGGCCGCCGGCGTACTGCGTGCCGCTTTGCAGGCTGGCGAGGCTTGGCTGCATCCGGGATCCCGGCTCTTTAGATCTAGAAGACCTCGATATCGGGACTCCGAGCGTTGACTTGCGGTCGGCTCTGGCGGAACGATCGGCGCAGATCATCAGCGCCAGCTGTGGCGTGAGCTGCATGGAAGGCCAGAGGCTCAATGCATCAATCGACATATGGCAAGTCCGTCGACCTTCCCGCGCTGTGCGCGGCGGAGCGGCTCTTCATCTGGGGATTTCGGGCCAAGGCACGCAGCGGAAGCGCCGTTCCGACCGCGGCCGATATCCAGCAAGTGTACGACCACTTTCGCGTCGGCGACGCCGTGCCATCGCTGGAATCCATCATCGAGATCTTCGCTTGCACGGCGCATACGGCCATCGAAGTTCATTGCCCGACCTGTCCGAAGATGTCCGACAGCGAGCACGGGATCTTGCGGGCGATCGCCGCGGCACAGCAGGAACGCATCGACGTCGCGCGCGAGCAGTTCGAGAGCTGGTTGCCGCCGGTCGGTGCCGATTGGGCTCTCGCGCCCGTGCGGGGGCTTGCAACGATCTTCCGCATGGCTGGCCTCATCCTGCCCGACCGACACGTTCGGTCTTTCGACCATGACCGGACGATGGCGATGAAGAGCTGGCTGGTCGGAAGTCCCACGCTGCACTGACGGGATCGTTCATGCTCCACGATACGTGCGGTTCTGCGCCAGTCGAGAAAGCCGGCCAGCCGCGGCTCTGTCCGCTCCAGGCCGCGCTTGCGGCGCGTCCCTGCGTCGAGAGCTACGATGAATTTTCCCGCGTCGCGCTGTCGCTGTTCCGATTCATCGGAGCCGCCTATGCGACCGGCGCCTCCGATTGCTGGGAAGCGGCCTATCGCTTCGCCGACGAGGCGCCGGGCATCGCCGACAGTCCGCTGCTGGTGGCGCGCGCTGCTGCGCTCGTCAGGATCCTGCGCAGCGGCCGGCCGTGCGAACTGTGCTTCATGCCGCCCTCGTGCCGGCGCCTGTCGCAGGACGAGGCGGAATTGATGCGACTGCTGGCGGTCGCACGCCGCAACCAGCCGGGCGAACTCGAATCCATCGTTTGCCAGTACGTCGGGAACGAGAACGAGATCGCGACAACGCGGGCCGTCAACGCGCTTGCCTTGTGCTGACGCTTTGATGGGTTCTAGTCGCATCTCAAGCGACCTTGCGCTATCAACATCGCCATGGAGACGCAGTGCTCGATGCCCTCCATAAAACCTCCAGACGGCCCCAGGGATCACCACCGCTGGGGTCGTCGTTTTGCGAGTTGACCTAGCCGCCCTTCCTGCCGAGCACGAGATCGATGGTGTGAGCCGCGATCTTGCGCAGCTGCGGCTCGTCGCCGAAGGCACGTTCGAGCACGCCAAGGCCGCGCGTCACCGTGATGATGTGCAGCGCTGCTGCCGCAGGATTGCCATTGAACTCGCCGCGCTCTGCGCCTGCCGCCAACGTCTCTTGAACCAGCATGGTGATGCGCGAGATGAGGCTCGCAAAAGCCTGACGCGCGTCCTCGTCCAGGCCCTCCCCTTCGGCCGCGCCGAGCTCCATCAATCCGCGCGTGGTCGGACATCCCCGCGGCGGCGAGCCCGAGCGGAAGTTGGTGATGGTCAGCTCGAAGAACGCGGTAAGGCGTTTTCGCAATGAGCCCGCGCCGAGCGCCTTTTGCAGGGTGAGGAGATAATCGCCCGCATAACGCTCATAGGCCTGGAGGAACAGCGCCTCCTTGCTGCCGAAGGCATTGTAGAGGCTGCCGCGCTGAACACCGGCATCGCGCGCGATGTCCGACAGCGACGTGCCGCGCACGCCCTTGCGCCAGAACTGGTCGAACGCGATACGCAGCACGTCGTCGTGGTCGAATTCGCGCGGCCTCAAATCCTGCTCCTCGGCATGGCAAAAATATTTGACACGATGTCAAGAACGTGTTTTCTCGACACCACGTCAAAAACTAATTGGGATTGATAGCCCGTTCCGTCAATGGGTCCAACGGCCGGCGCTTGCATGCGCCCTGGCCGATCGAGCCCGCATGCCAAAAGGGACCCGCCCATGCCTCTCCTTCACATCTCGATGCGCGCCGGCAAACCGGAAGCCTATCGGCAGGCGATCCTCGATGGTTTGTACCGCGCCATGCGCGAGGCGCTGAACGTGCCCGAGGGCGACGAGTTCATGACCATCAGCGAGCATGACGCCTCGAACTTCCGCTGCGGCAATGCCTATGGCGTCAAGCGCAGCGATGACGCCGTGCTGATCCAGATCACCGTGTTCGCATCGCGCACGGCGGAGCAGAAAAAGGCGCTGTACCGCCGGATCGCGGAGCTTCTCGCCGAAAACCCGGGCATCCGCTCCGAGGACGTGTTCGTCAACGTGCTCGATGCTCCCGCGGAGAACTGGTCCGTCGGAAACGGCATCGCGCAATTTGCCTGACCCTGCCAGACCTGCAGTTATCCTCTTGAGAATTCCCGGCGCGGAGGGTCTGATGAAGTCCGGAGCAAACCTCCGCTGAAGGAAGCGATCGCGAAGCCGGCCGAGCCGGATGGAGAGTGAGATGACCGCATTCCAGGGAAGCTGCCTCTGCGGCGAGGTCGCGTTCCAGGTCGAGGGTCCGTTCGATCGCTTCCTCAACTGCCATTGCTCGCGCTGCCGCAAGGCGACCGGGACCGCCCACGCCTGCGAGGTGATCGTGAAGGCAGGAGCGCTGCGATGGTTGCGCGGTGAAGCATCCGTCGTGCGCTTCGACCTGCCCAACGCGCGAAGCTTTGCGACGGCGTTCTGCAAGATTTGCGGCAGCCCGATGCCACACCTCACACGCAGCGGGCGCGAGGCGATCATCCATGCCGGCGCATTCGACGAGCTGCTAGGGATGACACCGGACCGGCATGCGCATTGGACGTCGCGCGCGGAGTGGTATGTGCATGGGGATGGACTGCAGGTGGAGGATTGAGGCGCCGCCTGATTTGATCGGGTGCACCTATGCGCGCTGCAGACCACGCTACCCGTAGGCAACGCACGCCGCCATGATCCCGTCGAGCTCGGCCTTCGAGAGCACGCCGAGCTCGGCGATGAAGACGATCCGCGATCGCGGCACGCCTTCCGCCGGTGCATTACCCGGCGCGAGCGTCGCGCGGCCGGCGGCGAACTGAAACACCATCTGGCGCCCGGGTTGCTCGACGGTCTCGAACAGGCCTTTTGCGCGCGCAAGCTTTGGCGCAAGACGGCCGATCGCCTGCTGCAGGCGCGGCAGCGACAGCGGCTGATCCGAGGTCCAGCTCAGCGTCTCGAAGCGCTCTTCTGCCGGGCGTTTCGGCCCCGGCTCGCGCGGCGCGGACGCGCGATCGACAGCCGCGGGGAACAGCAGCGCGGACGGAATCGCGCCGTGCCTGGCATCGACCACCACGGCGGGGACGCGCTGCGCGCGGATGGCTTCGCGAATGCGGACGCCTGCGCCCTCGTCCGCCAGATCGAGCTTGCTCAGCGCCACGATATCGGCGACGCGCAATTGCGAACGATGGAGCGCATCATCCAGGGCCGCCGGTAGCGTCGCCGCATCCATCACGCAGAGCACCGTCTCGAGCGGCGCCTCGCGCAGGATCACAGGGTCCATCAGGTTGCGGACGATGTCGGCGGGATCGGCAACGCCGCTGGTCTCGATGACGATGTATTCCGGCTTGGGATCGCGCCGCAGCAGCGTCGAGAGCGTGCGCAAGAGGTCGCCTTCGAGCGAGCAGCAGATGCAACCATTGGCGAGGCTGACCACGCCGTCGCTCGCACCCGCGATCAACTCCGCGTCGATGTTGATCGCGCCGAAATCGTTGACGATTGCCGCGATCCGCCGTCCCTCCGCATTCGCCAGCAGATGGTTGACGACCGTGGTCTTGCCGGCCCCCAGAAAGCCCGTCACCAGGAGAATGGGGACCGGCATGGGATCAGCCCTCGACGACGGGACGGCGCACGGGGCGGCCGGGCCGCGCCGCCACGTCCAGCACGCCATCGCTGATCAGCGGCTGGCCGCTGACGATCAGATGCCGCACGCCCTCGGAGGGCCGGTTCATCGCCGTGAAGGTCGCGCGGTCGCTGAGCTTTTCGTAGTCGAACACGACGATATCGGCATCGGCGTCCTTCGCGAGCCGGCCCTTGGCACGCATCGCCGGCGTGCTCTGCGACAGGATCTCTGCGGGGATCAGCGCGCATTTGCGCACGCCTTCCAGCAGCGACACAGCCTTGCGC
The DNA here is from genome assembly GCF_052588265.1 of Bradyrhizobium sp. Pa8. Lineage (NCBI taxonomy): Bacteria > Pseudomonadati > Pseudomonadota > Alphaproteobacteria > Hyphomicrobiales > Nitrobacteraceae > Bradyrhizobium > Bradyrhizobium sp. Pa8. The sequence goes on from NZ_CP176767.1 coordinate 7,975,806, forward strand.
TCGCGCACCCATTCACGGATGAATTTCGTGAAGCAGCCGGCCGAGCGCGGATGCGAGGTGGCGTCATCCGGCAGCGGCCAGGCATCGCCGGTGTAGGTCTTGCCGTCAGACGTCGTCCACGGCATCGCGTCGGAGGCGATCGCGCCGCCGGGATACAGCACCGACATGTCGAGCAGATCGCGATGATGCGCATTGTTGTCGGTATCGAGGATGTGCCAGAGCACCAGCGAGGACGGCTCTTCGGCCTGCGCCTTCAGCAGCTCCTCGCGATCGCGGAAGCGGTGACCGTCGGTCACGCGCTGCACTGAATCGTAACCAGTTCCGTTGCGCTCGACGAACTGGGGATCACTGAAGAAGGCCGCGGCCAGCACGGTCGAGCCGGTGCCGTAGGGATAGGCCTCGACCGTGATCGGGAGGCCCTGCGCCTGCGCCTTCTCGACCAGCACGCGGCAGCGCTCGATGTCAGTCTTGCTCGACGAGTTGAAATGGCAGATGTGCATGTGCGCGCCGGTGGCGCCGGCATAGCCGATCAGGCGGATATAGGCTTCCGCCGCACTTTCGGGGTCGACGCGCGACATGTAGGCGACGTGGGTGAAGGTCGGCACGTCCTGCCTGGCCGCGAGCTGGCAGACCGCGGTCAGCTCCTGCACGCCGGCACCCGGCGCATAGGCGTTCAGGATTCCGATGCCGATGCCGCCCTCGTTCAGGCCGCGCGAAAGACGTTCGAGGATGCCTGAGACCTCCGCATCGCTCGCGACGTTGTCCATCCAGCGGCGATCGCGCATGGCATTGCCGAACGCCTCCAGCGAGCTCTCCGCATTCGAGCCCGTCATCGCGCCGATGCGCGCAAACGCCCAGTTGGTGGCGGCGCCGTAGTTCAGCACGCGCCCCTTCCGCGCCTGGCGCTCATACCAGGAGGCGACCGGCAGCACGCCGGCCTCGAGATCGAGCGTCGTCGTCACGCCGTCGAACGCCTGCATGCGGTCGGCGGGGATCGACTGGCCATGCGCGTGCAGGTCGATGAAGCCCGGCGCGACCACGAGCCCTGTCGCGTCGATCACCCGCTCGGCGCCGCCGAGGCCCGTGCCGACCGCGGCGATCTTGCCATCCATCACCGCCACATCGCCAATGGCATCCATCCCGCTCGCGGGATCCACCACCCGGCCGCCAGAGATCACCAAGCCGCTCATGTCAAAACTCCTCCGCGCTGAATTTGCATAGAGGCAGATTCCGGGAGGAACGACCACCTCCACTGAAGCCGACACAGCATGCATATGGCTGCGCGGCTATGCTGGTAGCGCACAAACCGGGCGCAGTCTCGGGTTGCATCGCGGCAAATGCCAAGCTATTGGATGCGCGCAATTTCGTTTTTGGAGGCGACCATGTCTACGACTGCACGCTTCCCGGGTTCGACGCGCGATATTTGACGCGCCCTCCCGGGATTGATTCCCGGGTGACATCACAACACCCCCGTATCAAATCGAATCTGCGGCGGCCTATCCGTGCCGCGATTGCGAACCTGTGCTCATGACATCCAATCTCCTGCTGGCCCCTCGTCAGGGGGCTGGGCGCTTCGACCTGCTCGAGCGCCGGCTTCGGCGATATCATCCGCGCTTCCAGGGAGCCATACGCGCCCTGGTCGCGCGGCACCCGCGCATTGCCGACCTCGCCGCGAGCTTTCCCGCACTTCTCTTCGCGCTGGCTGTTCCGCAGGCGCGGCTCGATCCCGCACGCGCGATTGCGTGCGTGATCGATGGTGCCACCCTCGCGCAAGTCGCCGCACTCGCCGATCTGCCCTTGTGGCTGCGCAAGCTGCCGCCGGAGGCGTTTGTGCGTCCGATCCCAAGATTGCCCCAGGGCGAGCTTTTTCGCCGACAGATCGCGAACCACCTTCCGCGTTCCCCCAAGCTGGCACCGACATGGCTTCAGCTCGTGGCCGGTGTCGCGGAACTCGCGCATGAGCCGATGGCGGCGTGGATCGCGCGCGAGTTGGTCCGCGAGTCGCAGCGGGTGAGGACTGCGCGGTTGCGGATGATCTGCCTCTGGGCCTGGTTTTCTTCCGAGCCCGCGACATTGGGGCATGATCTGATCGAGAAGCCGTGGACGCCGGACATGCGCATCGATGCCGTCCGTTCGGCCGCGGAGGATTGGCGAGCGGTCGTTGCCTTGCATATCAACCTCGGCCGGCTGCCGATCGCCGACATGTGGCTGCGTCCCGGCCGGATGGCAGGTTACGAATTCGTACCTCTGGATTCGATTGCCGCCATCACCGACGAGGCGAAGGTCATGAGGAATTGCCTCAACACTTATGGCCAGAACCTCATGCACAATCGGTCGCGGGTCTGGAGCGTACGCAAGGACGGCGATCGGGTCGCAACACTACGGATCGCCCGCCGCTATCGCGATCCGCTGCCGAACATCGTCGAGCTCAAAGGGCCGGGCAATGTGGAGGTCTCGCACGAGCTGTGGTGGGCGGCACGTCAATGGCTGCACAAGCACGATCTGTCGCAGATCGACATGGCGGAACGTCGCTGGGGAACTATGCCGCTGGACCGTGGAAGCTGGGTGTCGCTGTGGCGGCCATACTGGCTCGCCAAGCGCCGCATCCCGGACCGGTTGCCGATGACCCCGTCGCGCGAGGCGCTCGACGCGCTGTGAGTTGAAAAAGCACCCCACCGAACTTCATCGCAGCCTGATCGACACGCGCTCTCATTCTCGCGGAGCGAGGGATTGGCGACGGGTCCAGACTGATTTGCCCGACGCGCAACGGCTCAACAAGCTTCCGGTAGAACAATGGAAAAGATCGCTATAAGGTTGCCGTCGCGACCGGTCGTGCTGCCAGTGTCGGGATCATCGGCCAAGTGTCGCGCAGGGGGCGAAATGTCGACAATGTCAAATCGAGGCCTGCGCATCGGCTGCAGGGCAGCTTTGATCACCTCTATCGTGGCCTCGGCAGCGAGTGCGTTTGCGGCCACCCCACAAGACCTGAACGATTGTCAGGACAGCACCGATGTCCCGCGCATGATGGCAGCGTGCAGCAGCCTCTCCCAGGACGCCAGATTGCCTGCTGGTGCAAGATCCATGGCGCTGCTCAAGCATGGCTTCGGAAATTTTGCACTCGGCAACATGGATGCCGCTCAAGCCGACTTCACCGAGGCGGTCAGGCTCAACCCGAAGAACAACTACGCCCATCACGAGCTGGGACTGACCTTGGCCAAAAAGGGCGACACCACACGCGCAATCGCTTCGCTCACCGAGGCCATCAATCTTGATCCCTCAGGTGCCGCAAGCCGGTTCATTCGCGGGCAGATTTATATGTCCGAGGACAGGCTGAACGAGGCGATCCGGGATTTCACCGATGCCATCAGGCTTGGGCCCGACAAGAACACCACCTTCGCGAAAGACCAGGAGGTGAGTCGTCTGGAGGCCGATCGCGTCGCGACTGACTACTACGCGGCGCGGGGAGATGCGTACTATCGGAGAGGCGATTTCAGGGATGCCGCTTCGGACTATGACCGGGAGGCGCGGTTTTCCGATCCCGATGGCTACGGCGTCATTTGGGGATCGGTGGCGCGGATGCAGGGACGATCTGCAGATGCGGGCATCGCGCTGTCCGCTGCACTCGACAAGGGCCAGCTCAGGGATTGGCCGAGAACCGTTGGCGAATTGCTTGTCGGCCGGATCACGCCCGCCGCAGCCCTGGCTTCGGCCAGGAATGCAGATCAAACCTGCGAGGCCCACTACTACGCTGGGATCGTTCAGCTCAAGAGCAAAGATACAGTCGCGGCCCGGAACGAGTTTGCAGCCGCGCGAGACGGATGCCCGACCTCGTTTCGAGAGTATCGTGCCGCCATTGCCGACCTGAAGCGATTGCAAGCGCAGTGATGCTTGCACCGCAGGAACATCGCGTCTTACAACTTGAGAATTTAGTGCAGTGGCATCGTAATCCATCGCGTTCGAAGCGCCCCCCGACTACGACGGCAATCTCCGCTCGGCGATGATCCGTACGGGCGGGAAGGTAACGCAATCCACCACGTCGAACAGTACTTCAATGCTGCGATCAAACGCCCGTGCAAAGGCAATCGCATCATCGCGCCGTTCGTCGGCAACGCTCGTGCCGAGCGTGCAATGGGGCGTCCAAGCGCCCGGGCGGTAGTGAGGACGACAATGTGCTGGATCGATTGCCGCGCTGACAGCGCCGTGGATGCGGGTTAGGGTCTCGTTGACCGTCGGCTCCGCCCAGAGGACAGGCGGAGAACCTTCGAACCAGCGAATTCGTTTGAACTCGATCCGCAGTTGCGTTTGGCCAGCAATAGCTGCCAGCATGACGTCCCACGCAGCCTTCTCGTCAACCGCAGGCGAGTCGTAGATCGCAAATGTAAAATGTGGCCGGTAGCCAAGGGCGCGCATCGAGGGCTCGACCTCGAACACGGCAACCTGATCCCACAGCCGCTCGATCTCGCCTGCTGAATCGTTGTCGGCCCGGATATTGATCGCCAATGCCACAGGTTCACCCAAGGGGTGGAACAATCAAATCGAGATCAAGGGAAGGCTGGCTTCAAGGCGATGGCGCTCCCTAGGGGAAACACCAATCAACACACTAAGGCACTGAACCATAAAGCATTTCTAGCTACCCGCCGATTCAATGTGTAGCACCGCGAGTTGCCCCCGTCGAGGGGAGTGCGTCAACAATGGATCGAAATGTGGGGTTGCGGGCAGGTTGTATAAAGCTGCATGTTGCCGGTCGCCTTGAGTCTGGCACCGCCTGAGGCCACCTATTGGGCAAGCACCGCGTTTTATCTGGGGGATTAGATGACAAACATTGAACAACAACCATTTGGCGATGCCGAATTTTTGGACAACCCGCAGCCTAGGTGCCCCTGCATTCTTCTGCTTGACGTCTCTGCATCCATGTCGGGTGCCCCCATCGATCAGTTGAACGAAGGATTGCGTTACCTTCAGGAAGAAATCCAGAGCGACAGTCTCGCAGCCAAGCGTGTTGAGATTGCCATCGTGACTTTTGGCCCCGTGAACACGGAAATGGAATTCACGAACGCAACCAACTTTTTCCCGCCGCATCTGTCTACCCAGGGAAACACCCCCATGGGGGAAGCGATCGAGGTCGCGCTTCGAATGCTGCGTGAGCGGAAGGATCGCTATCGCGCCAATGGAATCAGTTTCTATCGCCCGTGGGTATTCCTCATCACCGATGGTGCGCCTACCGACAACTGGAAGCCTGCCGCGCAACTGGTTCGGGACGGTGAAGCGTCAAAGGCCTTCATGTTCTATGCGATTGGAGTTGAGGGCGCCGACCTCGGAACCCTCTCCCAAATTTCCGTCCGCCAACCCCTCAAGCTTAAGGGACTTCAGTTCAAAGAGTTCTTCCAGTGGCTCTCTAATTCGCTGAGTGCAAAGTCTCGCTCCAATCCGGGCGAGGACGATCAGGTTAGGCTGGAGAATCCAACAGCACCGGACGGTTGGGCTGTCGCCGGATAGACGCGATGGACTGGTGTTACGCAGTCGCATGCGTGGTCGGCTCGTCGCATATTCGTGCCGGAACGCGGCTTCAGGACGCCAAGAGTTGTTTCGTCTCTGACAGCCATATCGGAGACCGCCGGTTCTTCGCCGTCATAGCGGACGGTGCGGGTTCCGCCGAATTTGGCGGTCAGGGGGCGTCCATCATATGCCGCACGGTGAGCCGCGAAGCCCGAGGTGCATTCCGCGAGTCAGCCGGCTTGCCGGGGGACGACGCTATTTGGTCATGGCTCGACATCGCGCGGGACCGCATACAATTGGCAGCAAGACGACGCCAACGCACGCCTAGAGATTTTGCCGCAACACTGGTGTTGACTATGGCATCGCACGATGAGGTTATCACGGCGCATGTGGGTGATGGGGCTGTCGTTGCCCGAATTAACGGCAGAGCCGAATGGACCGTGCTGAGCAAACCACATCATGGCGAGTACGCATCTACAACTTACTTTGTGACAGATGATCCTCAGCCCTCTTTGCGCATTAGCAGGCATCCAAATCAGTTCGACGCGCTGGCCGCCTTCTCTGATGGCATCGAGAATCTTGTCCTCGACAACGCAACGGGCCAACCGTCCGCTGGTTTTTTCGAGCCGATGGCGCGACCGCTAGCCGCATCGACAGCCGTTGGAAAAGACGTCGCTCTCAGCAAGAGCCTATCGGCCTTCTTAGCCAGTGACCGCCTGAATGAGCGGACGGACGATGACAAGACCCTTGTTATCGCGGTGCAAAAGTGAAGGCGGCCAAGCTTTTTGCAAGCGGCCACGAACTACACACCGACAAGCGCATCGGGAAAGGCGGAGAAGGAGAAGTTTTCGCCATCAGCAATATGCCGGGATTCGCGGTGAAAGCCTATTTGCCTGGCATCGGGCCTGAGCGCGAAAAGAAGATTCGGGCGATGGTCGATATCCGCATTGCCGACAATGCACCCACAGTTGCCTTCCCACACCAAGTTGTCGTCGATGGACGCGGCGCTTTCGTTGGCTTCGTGATGCGCCTTGTCGAGAAGCACAAGGAAATCCACGAACTTCAAACCCCATCATCGCGACAACGACACTTTCCCAAGGCTGACTACAGCTTCATTGTGCGTGTGGCGCTCAACATCGCTAGGGTCTTTACCCAAGTGCATGGTACGGGCTGCATCGTTGGCGACATCAATCAGCGCGGAATATTGGTTTCCACCAACGCTACTGTCGCCTTGATCGATGCTGATAGTTTTCAGATTATCGACGGTTCGCAACGCTTTCTCTGCGTAGTGGGCGTTCCCGAATACACGCCGCCCGAGCTGCAAGGCAAACCCCTAAAATCAACAGTCAGAACCACCGACCACGACGCGTTCGGACTGGCCGTATGCCTATTCCAACTACTTTGCATGGATCGTCATCCGTTCTCGGGCCGGTTCACAGGCAAGGGGGAGATGCCGCTGGAGAAAGCCATCGCGGAGTATCGCTTTGCCTACTCATCCCGGAACACCGGTATGATTTCCCCTCCCGGCACAGTACGACTTGACGACTTTACGCCAAAGGTTGCCCAGCTATTCGAAGCGGCGTTTTCACCAAACCACGTCGGCAGCCGCCCATCCGCATCTACGTGGATTGATGCCCTCAGCGAATTGGAAGGCTCGCTTCGGGCTTGCAACCGTAGCAAGCTCCATCGCTATGCCCGGAACGCCAAGGAATGTCCGTGGTGCCGGATGGAAACCGAATACGGACGCCCGCTATTTCTCGATACTGACTTCACGAATATTCATGTACAGAAAGGCCGTCTGGACCCGGCAGCAGGATACGTTCTGGACATTGCTGCGCTCATGTCCGCGATCAATGCCGTTAACATCCCTCCTTCAATTTCGGTGGCAATCCCACAACTACCGAATACGCCCGGGAGAAGTCAGGCTGCGGCTGACGCGCTATCCAAACAGCGGTTGGGCCCAATGGTTAGGATCGCTGGCGTGGCCGTTTTGCTTGGCGCTTTGGCTGCATTCGCTTCCGGGATACCCGGCATCGTCGCTCTCGGCTTAGCCGGCTTCGGGGCCTGGCTTTTATTTCGCACGCCGTCTGCGGTTGACGGATTGCATTCTGAATATAGAAAACACGCAGCCGCGCTTTCTTCACACGTCGAGCAGCTTCAGCGTACTTCTCCGGTTGATCGGTTACTAAGGAAGAAGGCCGAAGCCCTCGACGCAATCGATGACTTCCAGAAGCTAGCGTCGGTCTTCGCAAATATTCGAACCGAGTACGACAAGCATAGAAAGCAGAAACAGCTAGAGGATCACCTTTCTCAGTTTGCTATTCGCGGCGCACGCATTCCTAAGGTCAATTCGACCGATCGCGCCCAACTTGCATCGTACGGCTTTACTACGGCGCTGGACGCCAAGCGGCGCGATGTGCAACAGGTTCACGGCATCGGCCCGGTCAAGGCTTCCAATATCGCGGCTTGGGTTCGTCGCTCCGAGGACAAATTTCAATTTCAAAGCACCTACACACAGGACGATCATCGTAACATTCAAAAGGCGCAAAACGAGATCATCACCAAGCAACAGGGGCTTGAGGAACGCCTGAAGGCCCTTGTCGGCGAATTCCGCCAGCAAGCGCAGGATTTCGAAAGATGGAAGTTGAGCCCTGATCCCGGACTAGTGAGGTTTACACAGCAACTCGCCCAAGCTGAAGCTGACCTATTGTATGTCGGAGCACAGTTGCCTCATCGGCCGAGTGTTCCTCCCCTGCCGGTTCCAGCGCTCTCGACATTTCGCGGCGCTCGGCCCTCGAATCTTGGTACCACGTTCAGCGGAGGAGCGCCGAATGCCCCTCCTCCTGCACAGCCAAGTTCGGTCAGCTGTCCTCGATGTGGCAACCAAATGGTAAGGCGAATGGCTCGCAAGGCTCCCCACGCGGGTAGGCCGTTCTGGGGCTGCTCAGGCTATCCGCGCTGCACCGGAACCCGATCCATCTAAGCCTCGCCCATAGTGATTTCACGGCCGCGACCTCTTGAATCAATTTTCAATCTCGCCGCCGCAAATGTATATAGCTACCGTCGGCCCCCTAAAGCCGAGCAATGCCCGGTGCTCAGGCCAAAACGCCGAACGAAAAAGGATCAATATGAACGTCACAATTCCGGATATTGATCGAGAGCTAGACATCATTTTCGGCGAGTTTCGCGACCCCGAAGTGGTCCAATCGTTTGTACGCGGCGTGCGTGAAGCGGGTCTCACAGGCACCCTATACGTGGGCTATCCCGTTCTCGCCATTGACGACGGCCGCGTGGAGTTCGATGCCGTCTTAGTCTCACGCGATCGCGGAGTCGTCATCTTTGACATCTATTCATTTGCTGGTCGAACGCACGCCGAAAGCAGCGGGTCCGCCCCTTCCGAAGTCGATGGTAGGCAAGAGCAACTATATGCTGCGCTTTTCAACAAGCTGAATTCCTTCAAAGAGCTACGACGCGGCAGACAGCTTTTAGTCGACATTATTACGGTAGCAATTGACCCGCTCGTGGACGTAAGTTCATGGGACGATGACGCCGAAACCCATGTCGTCAGCTTAAACAGCCTTGGTGTCATCCCACAGCTTGCGCCGTCCGACCGCATCAGTGACGTCGAAGTTCAGCACCTGAACGCTGCCATACAGCGAATTTCAAATCTTCGCCCCCCAAAGAAACGCGACAACGTTACCCGTCAGAACTCCAAGGGAGCCGCGATCAAGGCGATTGAAGCGCAAATAGCCAATCTTGACCTTTGGCAGAAGCGAGGCTCGATCGAATACGTTGATGGGCCCCAACGTATTCGCGGCTTGGCTGGCTCTGGCAAGACAGTCGTTTTGGCACTTAAGGCGGCCTACTTGCATGTGAAGCGCCCGGACTGGAAAATAGTTGTAACTTTCAACACTCGCTCCCTCTACCAGCAATTTGAATCGCTAATACAGCGCTTCGTGTTTGCGCAGATCGGCGACGGCCCGGATTGGGAAAAGCTTACCGTCATGCACGCTTGGGGGGCGTATGACCGTCCCGGCGTCTACTCTACGATCACATCCGCCTTAGGCATACCGTTTCGCGACTTCGGCACAGCTTCGCGCATGTTCGGCTACAATCAAGCCTTTGATGGAGCCTGCAAGGAAGTCGTCAGTAGCATCAGCGATCGAGACCTTGCTCTCTATGACGTGATGCTGATCGACGAAGCTCAGGATCTTCCTGCTTCATTTTTTAAAATAGCTTATAGAGCAGTAAAAGAACCACGGCGCATAGTCTGGGCATACGACGACCTTCAAAACCTGGGCGACTTCCATATGCCTTCCGAAGCCGAACTTTTCGGCTGGCAAAGTGATGGTACGCAACGGGTCACACTATTAAATAACGACGATCAGCCGCAGCAGGATATTGTGTTACCGAGGTCTTACAGAAACCCACCCTGGACGCTTGTAACTGCTCATGGTGTTGGCTTCGGAGTCAATCACGATCCAATGATTCAGATGTTTCCTGACCCAGCACTTTGGCTCCGCTTAGGATATCGGGAGACTCAAGGCGAGTTGGATTTCGATCGCAACGTGGTGATTGAGCGGGACCCCAAAAGTGTCCCAGACTTCTTTGGAAAGCTATTGAATCCAGAAGACTCGCTTCAAGTTCGGACGGTCGAAAGCCAAGACGTCCAATACGACGTCGTCGCCAAGACAATCGCTCACCTTCTCGCCGAAGAGGAGCTGCAGCATTCTGACATACTTGTCGTAATACCGGACACGATGACAAGCCGCAGAACAAGTGCTCGCATATTAACGGCACTTCGTGAAAATGGCCTTCAAGGCCATGTCCCCGGAATAACATCATCGCGAGACGAAATCTTCAAGGATTCTTCCATCGCGGTGACGCACATTCACCGAGCGAAAGGTAACGAAGCCCCAGTTATCTTCGTGGTCGATGCGGACTATTGCGAATCTGCGTTCGATAAGAAGAAGCGTCGTAACGTCCTTTTCACAGCGATCACACGGTCTCGCGCTTGGACCTACGTTATCGGCGTTGGGCCAGGCATGCAGCAGATAGAGAATGAAATTCTACAAATTAGGAACAACAACTACCGACTCTCGTTCCACTATCCCTCTCAGCAAGAAGCAGCAGCACTTGCCGCCTCGTCCGACTTGCCAAGACCCAGCATCGCCGCCGGTCGCGAAGCCGTTGACGATCTGAGAGTTGCACTCAAGAAGGCAAAAAAGGAGCAGTTGCTCTGGGATGACCTACCGGATGACCTGCAACGCGACTTCCAAGAGATATACGGTCCCGGCGCATGAGACCGCGTGCGCTCTGTAATAAGGTCAATGAGTTTTTTGAGAGAGGTCTAGAAGAAGGGATCTTTCTGGCTATCCAACCGCACCTGTTGCGCGGAGTTATTGGAAGCGAGATACTTGAGCCCCCCTCCAACATTGGAATGCTCACCGCTGGCGGCGTTTCTGTGCCTGAATACATTGAGCTGCTAGATGCTGATCGCTACTCCGCAGTATTTGACGACCATGCCCTCCTTATGGTCCAGTGCATGTTCGAGGGAAATGCGATCCGCAATCACCGTTACGGGTACATCCCCTGCCCAATAAAACCCCAGCTCATGGCAGAGCGTCCGGAGGAAATATCAATAGCTGACTGGGTACGATCAGTAATTTCATCGGCTGGGGTAGAGTCTTTCCTAAGTCTTGGCACCTACAGATTCGACTTTACGAAGAAGCCCCCCTCAAAGTCGACCGATCCCCATCCCGCGTCTCATTTCACATTCGCATCCGCCGGCTGCCGACTTCCGGTTCGCGCCCCGATGAGTATCGGGCATCTGCTAAACTTTCTATTTGATAATTTCTATCGGAGCCATCGGTCGTTCTGGAATGACTTCGCACCACACCTTGCTGGGGCCGATGTTATCGACACGATCACCGCACAAGAGCAGATGACGCATCATATTACTTGGGCTGACGCTCCCTATTAGCCGGACTTCCTTCGTAATCATTACCGCCGTCGATCTGGGCATGCGTCTGGCTCAGAACTTTGGAAGGCCCAGACTTCGTATGAACTCCTTTGGCCACTCTTGTCACTCAACGAGCCTCTGAATCCGGCGCTAATCAAAATAGGTTAGAAAATGTGAGACCTCACGTCATGGCAGCGGCGGTCATGTATCCCCCGCCCCCCCATCCCGACTTCTTCGACTTGCCCGTTGTCTTGCGACCGATCTAGTTCCGCGCATCATTCGAATTTGCACACCCGAGTCAATTTGACTCATTGTCCTGCTTAGCTGTGGCGCCAACACTTGTGTCAACGGACGTTGTTGCAAATGTTGGAGCCCTTCATGTCACCTACAATCAGCCGCTTCGTTGCTTACTATCGTGTATCGACCGCTAAGCAGGGAGCATCCGGGCTGGGACTGGCTGCACAAAGGTCGACCGTAGCGGCTTACCTGAAGGAGCACGGACAAGTCATCGCGGAGTTCAAGGAGGTCGAGAGCGGACGCCGAAGTGATAGACCGGCCTTAGAGCAGGCTCTTGCAGCGGCCCGCGTTCATCGGGTTCCCATTGTGGTTGCTAAAGTGGATCGCCTTACGAGGTCAGTCGCGTTTCTTTCGCGCCTGCTTGAATCCGGCGTCGACGTCCGCTTCGCAGACCTACCCGCAATCGAAGGCCCCACCGGCCGGTTTATGCTCCAACAAATGGCCGCCGTGGCGGAATTAGAAGCGGGCCTTATCTCCGCACGAACCAAGGCGGCGCTCGCAGCAGCCAAGAAGCGGGGCGTCAAGCTCGGGGGCTTTCGGGGTGCGTCGATGACCAAGGCAGCGCATCAAGCAAGCAAGATTGTACGCGAAAGATCAGCCGCCCAACGTGCCCACGATCTCATGCCGACACTCAGAGAACTGCAGAGCAACGGGGCGAAATCCAATGAAGCGCTGGCTCGCGCACTCACCGGCATGCGTATCCCCACCTCACGGGGACGCACCGAGTGGACAGGGGTGCAGGTCGCGCGGGTCCTGCGAAAGGCAGCGTCATCAGTCACACAGACCGACCAATCGACTGGAGTAGCCCAATCCACGCCTTAAGCTGCGGTGCCTGGCAAACGTCTAACGTGCATGGGTCTCGGCATGTCTGGACCAAGCGGCGCGACCGGTCTTTGTCGGTGCCAAACGGACCACAGTCGGCCCGGAGCTAAAGGTCTAGCCCTGAGGAGGCTAGGTAGACACCGCCCGCTCCTCCTCGGTCGGGGGGTGGGTAATATGCTGCTTGCCCGTGACCTCGGTGCTGGGCCGGAACGAATTGCATAGCCAGACGAACATGCTTATGAACCGAGAGTCAAAAGCAGCTGGTCTTGACATGGCACAATTGATTAACGTTGAGACCGAGAATCAGCCTAGCGGAATTCACTGATGACAGATGAACGTCATGCGTTCGCGCAAATTGAGACTTGGACCTCTGAAGCTATTGCATCGACGCGGGACCCTGCGAAGAAATACTCTCCGCCTCCATTAGAGGCCCTATCGGAAGCGTTGGAGGGCAAACTTTTTCTGTCGGTAAAAGTCGATACGCGAGACCAACAAGGCAGGTCTCTCTTTGGTTTGACGGTGCGCGGCCCCAAGGAAGCAGACCCTAAAGTTACAAGATACATGCTTCCAGTGCACGCAGCACTCACCCGAGTTCTTGAGCTGGGCGGGGCCAAGATCGGCCTTGTTAGGGGAAGTGGCGGGGGCATCGAACGGTACTACTTTGACTTGAAAATTGGATCGAAAGTTCGCACCGCGCTCCATCATTTCCTGTTTGGCGTACCATCACTAGGTCGCCTGTGGGAGCGTCAAGAAACTGAGACGGGCTATCGGTACCTGCTTCCGGGAAATTATTTGCTTGGGTCAGGAATTAGCCGAAAGCGGACTCTAGCTGCCCTTCATGATCAGCTAACGAACAGGCCGCAGCAGCAGGTCGTTTCCAACCCGGACAGTATCGTTGCGCTCCTGTCCAGCCTTCTTGGCCTTGCCGACCATTGGCACTGGGGCGAATTGGAACGCCAATCGTCAACCAGCGACAGTGAGCGGTTTCTTATCGATGACCCGTACGGTTAGGCGCTCAACAGGCATAAAAGGGAGAATTGCCAAAGGCGTCGATGCATTGTCCCGGTGCACAATTCCCGGATGCGCGAACGAGACGATGGCAGCCTCAGGGAAAGGCCTAGCTGCCTTTCATTGCCGCAAACATGTCGAGCACAAAGCCCGGCACGGATCGCACTGGCATGGAACGTACAGCGCGGCAGAACTAAAGCCGTATCTTACTGCCGCAACCTCGTATGTTCGGCTTCGGGCTGAATCCGATCGGTTTATCAAAGCGGCACTCAACGCCGTCGCGCTGCTTCTCGAAGAAGCCGGTCCTACCGAGATCGCCACACGGCTGAGGGGCATGTCGGCAAACCGAAGGGCTCGCATCGCATTAGCCCGGCTTCGTGTCGCAGGCATTAAACCTGAGCGGCTCGTCGCCATCGTGCTGGCCGTCACTGCGCTGATTGAGGAAGACCCCGGCTCGCACCGGACGAAAGAGTTCCGCATGGTCCAGATCGCAAAGGCCCTGCATCGTCTTGCAAGCGGCACCCATAAACGCTGGCCATTCTTGGACCATCAGGGCAGGCAGCGCCAAACCGAACTCCACGCCTTTCCCAGGTCGTCTGGGCCGGTATTGCGACTGATCGGACGGGCCGTCGAGCAGCCGTGCGAATGGGTGGTGGAAAGGCACCTTTCCGCAGTCCTCGCCCTGAAGGTGAAACGGTATGGACGCCATCCCGTGCTTCGGACAGCAGGCCTCGAATAATTTGCGGTGACAGGCTCTCGCACGTCATATCTGGTGGCCGGATAACGGTACGCACATGTTGGGGCAATAAGCCGGTCACTTTGAGCATACATTCTTGGAGCCATAACACTGAGTAATCAGCACATGCGGTTCGATCCGCAGTTGCGGGCGAGAAGTCCGGAATTGAAGGAGGCCATCGGCCGGTTCACACAACATCTGATCGCCCAGGAAGACGAGTTCGGCCTTCGCTCTCGTGCCCGCAAAGATGAAGACCGGCGCAAATTTACCATCGCTGTTGAGGCCGTTGCCTGCAATCTGCTTATGCAGGGCCTCCTTCGTGAAGATGCGGCGCTTGCCGTTCCACTCGACAACAACATGATGTGGGGTGCAAACCGCTACCGGAACCCGGTCTACGGCCAGCACTTCCTTGGCTTGCTTGACCTCTTGGAGCGGCTGAAGCTCCTCAAACGCGTCACGACAGGCTATCGCTTCTCAAGAACGGCTAAAGCTCCGTCTCTCTTCAAAACGGTCACCGATCTCGGGAAACGCTTTCCGAAGGTGACGCCCGCCTCGTTCTGTCGCGAGCAAGAGCCGGAGATTCTTGTCCTCAAGTCGGGCAGGGACGATGATGGCAAGGCGACCTTGATAAGTTACGTAGAGAGCCAGAAAACGAGAACGCTTCGCAGGCAAATTAAGCGCATCAATGACTGGCTCCTCGATGCCGACATCGAATTGACCGGCACCCGCACCGCAGCCCGCCTCGGCGAGGAGGGCGAGGTCATCGCCTCGTACCGCCGGACGCTCCGCAGGACGTTTAACAATAAGAGTTGGCAACAGGGCGGCAGGCTTTCTGGGGGGTTCTGGCTCACTATGCGTCGCGAGGATCGCTTCCGTCTGATCCGGATGAATGGCAAGCCGGTGGCCGATGTCGATTACCAACAACTCTTTCCGCGCCTCGCTTACGTCCGCGCCAGAGCAACGCAGCCCGCCGGAGACCTTTACGATGTGACGGGAGACGGCACCGGGCGCGATGGCTGGAAACTGCTCCTCAACGCTCTGCTGTTTACCCGAGGCCCCCTGAAGCGTTGGCCACGCGATTGCAGTCCGTTGCTTCCCCAGTTGAACCTCAAGCAAGCGTTGGCACTGCTAGAGCAAAAGCACGAACCGATTGCCCATCTGTTCGGAACCGGCATCGGCTTTGAACTCATGTTCCTCGAAAGCGAACTGTTGATTGCCGTGGTCACGCACCTCTTTGAGAGCGGCATCCCGGCGCTGCCCCTTCATGATGCCGTCCTTGTGGCGGAGCCGAATGCGGCAGCCGCCAAGGCCGCTATGAAGCACGCCTTTTGCGCGGGTTCGGGCCAGTCTCGCGCGTTCATAAAAATCGAGTTTGGCCCCGTAAAATAGGCCTTTTCGGCCTTACGTCTCTGCTAGAGCGTTTCACATTTTGACTGAAGCATAACCGGCGTTGGCGAAGTAGTTGGCGCATTCGCGAGGCTGGATGTCGTGGACGAGGTGACCGATGTGGCGCCAAGTGTCCTCGATGGTGCGCTTCTGAGCTTGCCGCATCCAGTGTTTGATCTTGGAGAAGGCCTGTTCGATCGGGTTGAGGTCGGGCGAGTATGGCGGCAGGTACCAGAGCCTGGCGCCAGCAGCCTGGATCATCTGCCTGACAGCTTTCGACTTGTGGCTTCCGAGATTGTCGAGAATGACGATGTCGCCTTCGCGCAGGGTTGGCAGGAGAAGGTGCTTCACATAAGCGCGGAAGCATTCGCCGTTGATCGGGCCGTCGAAGACGCAGGGTGCCGTGAGTTGGTCATGACGGAGCGCGCCGAGGAATGTGAGGGTACGCCAGTGACCGTGTGGGGCGAAGCCGCGCAGGCGTGCCCCTTTGGGGCCCCAGCCCCGCAAAGGGGCCATGTTGGTCTTGATCCAGGTCTCATCGATGAAGACGAGCCGGCCCGGATCAAGTCCGGCCTGCCAGGATCGCCAACGCTGGCGCCTACGAGAGACGTCGGCGCGAGCCTGTTCGAGGGCGAACAGTGTTTTTTTTGAACCGCAGCCCTTCCCGACGCAGGAACAGCCAGACCGCGTTGTGTGAGACCTTGACCCCACGGGTTGCCAGTTCCGCCTTCAGACCATGCAGCGTCAGGTGCGGCGTCTGAGTGATCCGCTCGACGATGAAGGCGCGGTGCGGATCAAGCACAGGCTTGCGGTGACCGCCCATCTTGCCAGGCACAACCGAGCCGGTCGCCCGCTGCCGCTGTGACCACTTCACAACCGACGAGACCGCAACACCAAACCGTTCCGCCACAGACCGGCAGCTCTCGCCCGCCAAAACCGACGCCACCACACGCTCGCGAAGATCCAGGGAAAGAGGTCGGGTCATGCGATGCTGGCCTCCAATCCAGTCAGCATCTTGAATCACAATCCGCCAAAAACCGGAATCCCCTCCGATTCAATTAAGCAATGAAAGGCTCTAAAGGACTAGGAGGGGAAGAGCTAAGGGAAGAGGAACTTCGAGGATTGTCTTAGAGGTGCGGCTTGAGCTGATCCTCTAAAGCGGCGATGCCAGCCAGACCGTCATTACCCGAGCCTACCCTAGTGGGCAGACACCTACAGAGGGGACGGGCACAGTAGACACCCACCTCCACCGCCCCTACCCCTTGAAGGCAAACCTTCATGGCCTCCACTCACGACACGCTCATGGGGGTAACCTTGAGGCGACGATGCCAACCCCGCCATAGCCATCCCAGGGTCTTCCTGAGGGAGCACCTTGAAGGGATGGGTAAGAGTGCGGCAGCTACCCACCATCGGCCCCCACCCTCGAAGGGTAACCTCTAAGGCCTCCGCCGGGGGCCTTAGAGGGCAGCCTAAGATGGTCGAGTACCGAGAAGGTCATCATCACCCTAGCGGCCTGCTCACCGGCTACGCCAAGGGTCCTTCGAGGAAGCCCCTAGGGAGAGGGAGGACACGGCCGATCCACAATCATAGAGGCCCTGCTTCAGATAACGATCAGGGTCACCCAACTCCCCCTTTGAGTAAGTGCTCAAAGTGATCAGGCAGGCACCGGACGAGATTCAGCCAATGCTCCCCCTGCACTATCGGTCAGCGTGACTTCTTGGCTTCATCGAACAGGAAACGGATCGGCGTCTCCAATGCTTGAGCAACGTGCCAAAGGCTAACAATGGTCGCGTTCCGATTTCCCTGCTCCAAGCCGCTGATATAGGCCCGGTCGACACCCACTAGATCGGCAAGCTCCGCCTGCGTAATTCCAGCCGCCATCCGCAACCTCTTTACGTTGCTACCTACCAAGCGCCGCACGTCCTCTGACATGCGCATATAGCGACAACTTGTTGCAATATAATGCGACGCAATATATTGCACATTTGTTGCAGCATTTTGGATTGCCGGGAGCAGCTAGTGACGAAGGTTATTCTCAACTGCCGAACCATCAACCTGGCGCACGATCAGATGGTCAGCCTCCGCAAATCGGGGCATCTTAACCTCGGAATTGACAACAATCTGGCAGCGCAAATCTCTGCTGCGCGGACAGGCTCCAAGATGACAAGCGCATCAACGGCACATACGTTCTGGCGTCTCGTGGCTCTTGTCGTTGTGATCGGTGGAATTTACCTGTCGGTTACCTCTCATTGGTGGTGGTTCATCGTCGGCATTGTCGGCGCTATCGCCATCAGCAAGGCAAACCAAGGCGCTAATGCTGAGAACGTGCTGGATGCAGCAATAATCGACCGCGACTTCTACGAACGGGTGCGGAAGATCAATGGATGGCAGTATCAGATCGACGAGGCTGAAGCTCAGAGGTATCGCGCGGCCTAACCTCGGGCGGCGTTCGGTCGTGACCAACTCAGTTGGCGCAGATCGGTGGGAGCTTGAACCTCATCTATCGCCTTCGCGAGTGGCTTCAGCGAAAAGCCCTTGCCGTACGAACGGCCAACCCCGCCGCCCGAGTGACCTGTGAGGGCATCATGCATTTCTTCGGGGATGCCAGCGTCACGGGTCATCCGCTTAAAGGTATGGCGGAAGGAATGAAAAACCTTAGTGGTATCCGCCACGCCGCACGTCGAGCGCAGATAGCGACCGAACCACTTTGACCATGCTGATGAACGTGTCCGCTCACCCTCGGCATTGACCTCCGGCCACAGTGGGCTCTCCAAGCTGGCACCTTGCTTAAGCAGCGCCTCCCGGTACTTCAGCAAGCCGATGCGCTTCAATTCCCGGTGCAGCGGCACATGGCGGATGGATGAGTTGGTCTTCGTGGAGCGTCCGCCAGTTCGGTCGATGTCGAAATACCACCGCTTCGTGTCTTCGTCCTGCCGGAGATCGCATATCCGCAACTGTGCGATTTCGTCGAGGCGTATCCCGGAGAGGAGACCGATAAGCGGAAACCAGAAAGCCGCTTCGCCGCCACCACCGGCAGGACGATCATTATTCGCATATACAGGTGACGCGAAGATTGTCTTCAGGTCGAGCTTCTCGAAATGCTTGCGCCGCGTCTGGTGGTTATCGACTGAGAACCGAATGGCCTTCCCAAATGGATTTACAAAGCCCGTCACCTTATCAAGGAAACCTTCGCGTTCAGCCCGAGAGATAATCCCACCAAGCACCTGAACGATCTTATTCACGGTGGTTGCCTCTCGGGGCTTGAACCCGGAAAGGTCCCGCTTGAGCAATTCCGGCAGGGGAAGCTTGCGGAAATCGCGCGGCAATGCGGCGGGCACCATGGCGACCGCATCACGAAACTCGCGGGCCTTCTCGCGGGTAATCTCGCCAAGCCGCAGATCGCCGTGCAGTTCCCTGAAGTACCGGATGGCTTGCTCCGCCTCCGTCACCGTGTTGGCATTTGGCTTCTTAGCATTGTGCGCCGAACCACCGGCAGCCCATGACGCCAGCGCCTCGGAGAGCTTGGGCCCCCGCTCATCGGTAGACGGCTCGGCCGCTATCGGAGTCGGTATGATTTCCCCGCGCTGCCGTTTCTTCATGGCATCGTAAGCCCGCACATGGGCTTCAAGGACCACGAGGGCGGCCTTCTGAAACTCCGGCGAGGATTTGCTCAGGTAGATGCCACGCGCTTTCAGGGCGACGTTAGTCTCGGGATAGACGATCTTCGGATCACGTCGCGCGTAGGCGGCTCGGAACTCGTCTTCAAACACCGGCAGCAGTTCACCGTACATGTGAGCATGATCGGCGGACATTCCCATCTGAGTGCTTGGTGGCACCGCCACGAGGTCGGGCCACGCCGCTCGCTGCTGAGGGGTTTGCAGATGCCGCCGGTCATCACCATCCGTCCGCTCAGCTTCATCCTCCGCAAGCAACACGGCAAAGACCTCATCGCCTAATTGCTTCAGGTCGATGTCCACGGGCAGCGCCACGACGGCGGGCGGCTTCAGAGCTTCTAGCGCTACGTCAAATAGCTGAGCCGCCTTCAAGGCCTCCTGATGGTCACGCCGCTTTGCCTGCTTCAGTTCCTTCGTCGCGAGGGAGCGAACAAGTTCACGCTTGAAGCGTTGCGTTTTCGGATTGATGAGGTCGGGGAAAGCATCGCGCATGTGAGACGGCACGGGCTTCCCGGCCAGCGCTTCAGGCAGCCTTTTACGAAACTCGTAGGTGCCGGACGCACGCCGTTGCATGTAACTCAAAGCCGCCATTGTGGACCACCTTTGTGGGCTACGTTTGTGTAGCAAGGCGGCCTCTCTAAGCTCATGATTGCTTAGAGTTTTCAGCTTTTCAATGGCTTAGGATTTAATGGCGCTCCCTAGGGGAATCGAACCCCTGTTTCAGCCTTGAGAGGGCCGCGTCCTAACCGCTAGACGAAGGGAGCGTGAGGGACAGGACATAGCCGCGAAATCCGCCGGCGGCAAGCCTCGATCGGGGGCGAAACCCCCGGATATGCACGGTCATTGCGGCTCAAGCTTAATTGCGCGGCGGGCCACCGCGCCCCGCGAAATCGCCGGGAACGCTCACGGCTGCTTCAGTTTCTCGAGCGCCGCAGCGCCGGCGGCCGGCTCCAGGCGGAACAGGCCTGCGCCCGCAAAGGCGGATTTGAACGGCGAAGAGGAGCGGATCTGCTGGCCGCTGCTGCCGGCGACGGCCTGGTTGAGGAGGTCCTGGCCGATGGCGCCTGTCCGCTGCGTCCCGACGCCGAAATAGTAGGTCTTGCCGGCCTCGACGGAGACCTCGACCTCATAGTCCGTCATCGACATCTTCATGTGGGAGGCGATCTTGTGGACGCCCGGCGGCCGGTCGACGAAGAAGAACGTCCCCATGTCGACCTTTCCGACGGACTTGCCGTCGATCAGGATTTCCGACGAGGCCGCCATTCCGCCCATCGCGCCGAAAATGCCCTTCTCGCGCAGGAAATAGAGCCGTGCGTTCCGCGAGCCCGTTGGCTTGGCCTGCGCCGCGGGTTGCTTGGCCGGCGCGGCAAGTCCAGCCTGCCTGGCTGGCGCTGCGGGCTGCGTGGCCGGCTCTGCGAGCGCCGCAAATCCAGCGTATCCGTACGATCCGACAACGAGTGCGATTGCGACGACGCGCGACTTGATACGTCCCATTCCCAGTCCCAGCCCAACTTCCCAAGCCAAGAGCTAAATCAGAAGTTGCGCGGCAAGACAAACTGGACCGGAGTACGATCAACAGCCGCGGCCAGCCTTACGGCTCATTGGCAAATTTCAGCTTTCCGGCCGGCTTCAGGGTGTGGGCGTCGAAGGTGCGGATCTCGATGACGCCGCCCACGTCCAGCGTGACCACGAGGCGGTCGCCAGCGACCCCGGTCGAGACGATCTTGGCGCCCTTGGGCAGGGCGGCGGTGACGTCGGCGGCCACGTCGGACGCCCTTCCCTCCGACTTGAAAAGGCGGTAGCCCACCGCGATCAGGACGGCGCAGATTGCCAGCGCCGTGGTCAACCCAGCGATCAGCATCATCCGCCGCACCCGCGCGAACAGCGCGGCCTGCTCGGGGCTCGGTTCGGGAACAGTGGTATCAGACGTCGTCATGGATAACTCAGGCTCTGCGCAAAGGTTGGAAGTTGTCGTCGCCGGCGACGAGGGCTCGGCCCGGCTCGACCGCGTGCTGGCGGCGCACCTCACCGACCTGTCGCGATCGAGGCTGAAAGCCCTGATTTTGGCGGGCGCGGTGAGCCTCAAGGACGCCGCGCTCCGCGACCCCGCTTATCACGTCACATCCGGCGATACGATCACAATCGAAGTGCCGGAGGCGGCCCCGCCGGAGCCCAAGGGCGAGGATATCGCCCTCGATATCGTGTTCGAGGATGACGACATCGTCGTCCTCAACAAGCCGAAGGGCCTCGTCGTCCACCCCGCGGCCGGCCACGAGACCGGCACGCTGGTCAATGCGCTGATCGCCCATTGCGGCGGCTCGCTCTCCGGCATCGGCGGGGTACGCCGGCCCGGCATCGTGCACCGGCTCGACAAGGACACGACCGGGCTGATGGTGGTCGCCAAGAACGACCTCGCCCATGCCTCGCTCACCGCGCAATTCGCCGACCACGGCCGGACGGGCGCGATGCGCCGCGGCTACATGGCCTTCGCCTGGGGGCTGCCGGGACGCCACCGCGGCACCGTCGATGCGCCGATCGACCGCCACCCGTATGCTCGCGAGAAGATGGCGGTGCGCCAGGGCGGCCGCGAGGCGGTGACGCATTGGGAGCTTCTGGAGAGTTTTGCGGGGCGTGACGGCAAGCCGATCGCCTCCCTGCTCGCCTGCGAGCTCGAGACCGGACGCACCCACCAGATCCGCGTCCACCTCGCCCATATCGGGCACCCTCTAATGGGGGATGCGGTCTACGGCCCACATTTCAAGACCAAGGCCAACCACCTCGGCCCCCAGTCGCAGACGACTCTCGCCACGCTTGGGCGGCAGGCCCTGCATGCCTATTTGCTGGTATTGGAGCACCCGCGAACCGGAGAATTACTCCACTGGGAAGCGCCGCTGCCGAAGGATTTGCTTCTCCTACAGGGCGCCCTGAAAGCGGCGCTATGACGCAGGCCGCTTTGAAAAAGCGTTACATTACAAAAAGTTATAGCTGCCACACGGGGACGTGACGTCAGCAATCCTTCCCTTTTTGACCCCCCATGGGGTATATTGCCCTTGCGTTGGAAATGACCAACGGAACATCGCAGCTACGGCCGGCTTTAACACAGCGGTCGTCTGCCTGGCCCGCCGCTATCGGGGGCCTGAACCTTGGAGGGCTTCATCATGGCCCGTACCGCTGCTTTGCCGGTCCTCAATGGAGAATCCGGCCTTTCTCGCTACCTCGCCGAGATCCGCAAGTTCCCGATGCTGGAACCCCAGCAGGAATACATGCTCGCCAAGCGTTGGCGTGAGCATGACGATCGCGACGCGGCGCACCAACTCGTCACCAGCCATCTCCGCCTCGTGGCCAAGATCGCCATGGGCTATCGCGGCTACGGCCTGCCGATCTCCGAGGTCGTCTCGGAAGGCAATGTCGGCCTCATGCAGGCGGTGAAGCGTTTCGAACCCGAAAAGGGGTTCCGTCTCGCCACCTACGCGATGTGGTGGATCAAGGCGTCGATTCAAGAGTACATCCTGCGTTCCTGGTCACTCGTGAAGATGGGCACCACCGCGAACCAGAAGAAGCTGTTCTTCAACCTGCGCAAGGCGAAGAGCAAGATCAACGCGCTGGACGAGGGCGATCTCCGCCCCGACCAGGTGAAGATCATTGCCAAGCGCCTCGGCGTTACCGATCAGGACGTGATCGACATGAATCGCCGCCTCGGTGGCGACGCGTCGCTCAACGCACCGATCCGCGATGACGGCGAAGCCGGCGAGTGGCAGGACTGGCTGGTCGACAACACGCCCAACCAGGAAGCCCTGCTGGCGGAGCACGAGGAGTATGACGAACGCCGTGACGCGCTGAACGGCGCCATGGGCGTGCTCAACCCGCGCGAACGCCGCATCTTCGAGGCTCGCCGCCTCGCCGATGAGCCGATGACGCTGGAAGACCTTGCCGCCGAGTTCGGCGTGTCGCGCGAGCGCGTCCGCCAGATCGAAGTCCGCGCCTTTGAAAAGGTGCAGGCCGCGGTCAAGGGCACGATCGCACGGGCGGAACAGGCCGCGCTGGAAGCTGCGCATTAAGCGGGCTTTTCTCGCGGTAAGATATTGGCGGATCGACAAGAGACAGAAAGCCGGCGGCAACGCCGGCTTTTTTGTTTGTGGCGATGCTCTGTTTGAGTGATCCGCCGTGCTTTCTCTGCGTGATGCGAAGCGCGCCGCACTCGCTATCATCGACTTGGCGAGCAGAAAAAGTGTCGGCTATGTCCCCGAACACCGGTCGGTCATGTCCCCGGGCTGAACATCGAACCGGGCGATGACAGCGGTGGTTGTGGCGGAGAGTCCTGCCAAGTTAGGCCACCATCACAGTCTCTTTCCCCTGGCCGACGTAGAACCGGGCTTGCCTTGAACCCGTGCGTCCGGTCGACCGACCCAGAATGATCGGGCCGGCGGCCTCAACTGAACGGACACCAACCGTGTCGATCATCCTGCAATCCACCGTTGGCGGCTTCTCCGCCCAGTTCATGCGCAAGCTGCCGCTGGTCGAGCAGGCGATGCGCGAGCACGAGCTCGATCCCGCGGAGTTCGTCATCTCCAAGGACTATGCCTCGACCGCGACGATCCCGCTCATGGGCCCGTTCTTCTATAATTACAGCGTGTTCTTCGGCGACGAACAATTCACCGTCACCGAGCCGAACGACATGGTGTTCCTGGATTACTTCTTCAAACGCGTGCTGGCGTCGGACGGTCCACCGGAATTGCCACGGCGGCCGGGACTGATGCGACGGCTGTTCGGATGGATGGCGCAGCCGGTTTAGCTCGTCATTCCGGAGTGCGTCATGGATGCTTCCCGCTCAATCGTCCTTGTCGATCACGCTTGCCGTGGGACGCTTGCTGATGTATGTGCTGCCGCCCGGCGCGATATCGCGCCTTTGTTGTTCAGCGCAACCAAGGGAGGCGGCATGAAAAGTAGATCGATACGTTCTGACCGTCGACCTCTTTGATCGGCAATCGGTCATAAGCTGAACGCCGCTTCGCGGCTGTTCTCCATTCATTGCATCTGGCTGCGAGGGGCGCACGCAACAAGGCGTCGCGTCGTGTCGTCATGTATTTGCGGTTCGTTACACCGCTCATCCACCCGCACAGTCGCGTGGAGAGCGGCTTCTTTCGTGCGTCCTGGTATGTCCAGCGAAACAACTGTCCGGACTGGATCCGGCATGAGCTCTCGGGCCAGTTCGATTGGTTCGCGCAGCATCTGCCGCTTCCCGGACGCATCGCGCGTCACTTCAAGCGGCGCGATTCGATCTGGGGCATTTGCTGGTTCGATCCTCAAGCCCGCGAGGCAGTCAGCCGCGCGCGCTACTGCGCTTGGCTGCTCGAGGAGGGTGGCCTGCCGGTGCGCATGATTACAACCTCGCGCCAGTGCGAAGTGATCTGGCGCGACGCGCACCAGATCGTCACGAAGCCTTCCGCCGATCTTCCCAAGGCATTCCCCTGAGCCTGGGAAGACCCGGTGGACTTAGGATGGCGATGAGAGCCGATAGCGATCGCTCTCGATGGCCGTCCGGCACCGGAGGTTTCGGCCTTCGGTTTGCCGGACGCGCCTGCTCGTCACTCCCCCCAAATCCGCGCCAGCGTCGCAAGCCAGCAGCCTTCGCAATAGCGGGCGTCCTTGTAGTCGATCCAGTTGTGCGCATAGACGTGGTCGAGCGGGATGCCGTAGCGCGCGCGCAGCACCTTCACGAGGATCTTCCATGCCGCGACCTGCGCCTCGGTCGGGCCCGCGGTGACATCCGGATAGTTGCCGGCGAACTCGACGCCGATCGAGTTGTCGCGCACCACCTGGCGGTAGGTCGAGCGGTTGTCGATATACTTGTTGTCGTTGCGGTTGGCGCCGTCGCCATGGGTCGGCACCAGGTTCTCGGCGACCGCCCAATAGACCGTGCCGTCGGTCTCGACCCACACGGTGACGCCGCGGCGGGTCGGGTTCTTCGACTGCTCCGCCGCGCCGCCGCGCGCCGAGCCTGTCGGCCCCTCGGTCTGGTGCACGATGATGTTGCGCCAGGGATGGGCGTCACGGACATCGCCCCATGGCGCGAGCCAGACCATTTTCAGTCCGGGAATGTCGGGCGTGCCGGAGACGCGCGCGAGCTTTGCGAGCTCGGCGTCCGTTGCGGCGGCTGGGGTGAGCAGAAAAAGGGCGGCGAGAAGAGCCGCGAGCAGGCGGAAGATCATCATACGGGTCCAAGCCGGACCCAGATCCTAGCAGGCTTTATGCGAATTTGCGCGCGGCCTCGCCGAGCCCGGGTGGCTCAGGCGAGAGCGGCGGGGCCGGATCGTAGGCGGCAAAGTCGTTCTTGCCGTTCTTCTTGGCGGCATAGAGCGCGTGGTCGGCATGGGCGATGAGGCGGTCCGGAAACTGGCCGATGCCGCGGTCCCATTCGGCAACGCCGATCGAGATCGCGATCGGGATGTCCTTGGTGGTACAGGCCGCGGCGTCCTGGCGGCAAACCTCGAGCACGCGGCGGGCGATCGCGGCAGCCTCGCGCAGGGTCGAGGACGGCAACACGACGCAGAACTCGTCGCCGCCGGTGCGGGCCAGCATGTCGCCGGGCCTTAAGCGCGTTTGCGCCATCAGGGTGAAGTGCCGCAGGCAGGCATCGCCCGCGGCATGACCATGGGTGTCGTTGATGGTCTTGAAGCCGTCGAGATCGATCACCAGCAGCGAGAACGGCTCGCCGCTGCGCTCCGACCGGGCGCATTCCTCGGACAGGCGCTGCAACAAATGCCGCCGGTTGGCGACGCCGGTGAGATCGTCGAGCAGTGCGAGATCGGCGACCTCGTTGCGCAAGCGATCCATCGCCATCAGCAGGAAACCGAAATTGAGCGTCATCGACAGGAACAGGAGGCCCAGGGTCATGACGGCATGGCCCTGACTGCCGGCCACCGCCGAAAAATCGCCGCCAAGCATATTGCCCACGGCACGGGCTACGAAGATTGCGATGATGGTGATGATGACGATGCTGGACAGCCATGCCCCGGGACTGACGCGGCCCTCCTGGGGCAACAGCAGCAGGCGCAACGCCAGCAGCAGAGGAACGGCCTGCCCGAGCGTGTAACTGATCATGCGCAGCGGCATGTGGTCGAAGACCAACATGAAGAACACCGTGCCGCCGACGCTCAGGGCGCCCGTCGTGATCATGATGCGCCAGGAAACCGGCCGGTCGTAGAAGCGCTGAATGCCCATTGTCGCGAGGCAGCTCGCCGCGATGATGCCGGCGGCCCCAAACAGAAGGGGCGCGGGAGAGGTGACGAACAGACGGACCAGCGCTGTCATCGCGCCCATCGCGCCGACGAAGGCCGATGCCATCCAGAACCGCGCGGCCGCAAATTTCGGATAGGAGCGCGTCACGTAGGCCCAGATCAGGCCAAGCGCCAGGAAGTTGACGACGAAGACCGTCCAGAGTGTCGGTACGTTCAGCATGGCGCGTGCGGCACGCGCAGCGTCGCACCCCCCGTCCCTGGCAGCCGTTCGTCCATGACCCTTTCCCCGCGTTCTTGCGGAGAAGAATGCGCGGATTGCACTTAACGGAACCTCACTGCGATCTGCGAAAGCTCGCCCTTGGTTTTGGATTCATGAACAGCGCGCGGCAATTATCGGATCGTTAGGCATGTCGCGGCCTCCCTGCGCGGCCACGCCGATGCGCATCGCGATGCGGATTCGCGGGCAAAAATCACCCGAAAATGCATCTGAGCTGTGGATAACGTAATGACACAGATGTGACAGCACGGGGCAGCCGCCCGCGAATCTGCTGAGTTTGTCGTCGAGGATGTTGCGAGGCTGGCCCTCCGCCGAGCATCCCTCGTGTCGCGTTTAACCATGAACCCTTGAGAGGATACTATGGCTAAGAAAGCGAAGAAGGCGAAGAAGGCGACGAAGAAAAAGGCCAAGAAGGCCGCGAAGAAGAAGTAGCCAGCATGTTCTTTGCCCGGGTGGAGCCTCGCTCCGCCCGGGCGTCGGGTAAGGGTCGAGAGAGTTTGAGGATGGCGGGCACAAGGCCCGCTTTTTTGTTGCTCCACCTTCAGCTAACGCGACGGAGAAGCCTACCGCTCCGCAAACGCCAGCTTGGCACCAAGCGCGGCAAAGCCGGCGGCAAAGCTGCGGCGCAGCCAGGCCATCACACGCGGGCGGGAGATGACGCGCTCGCGTACCGACGCCGCGCAGAGGCCGTAGAGGACGAACACCGCGAAGGTCATCGCCATGAAGGCGCCGCTCAACTCCAGCATCCGCGCCAGCACATGGGCTTCATCCACCGCAATGAACTGCGGCAGAAAGGCCAGGAAGAAGATCGACAGTTTCGGATTGAGGATGTTGATCAGAAAGCCGGTGACGATGACGCGGCGGCTCGACCGCTCCTTGATCTCGCCATCGACCGCCAGCGCTCCGGTCTCACGCAGCGCCTGCCAGGACATGTAGAGCAGATAGGCGACGCCGCCCCATTTCAGCGCGGCAAAGGCGAGCGCGCTGGTGTGCAGCACCGCGGCAAGCCCGAGCATCGCAGCTATCATGTGCGGCACGATCCCGAGCGTGCAGCCGAAGGCGGCCGCGATGCTCGCGCGCGAGCCGCGTGTCAGCGCCGCAGCCAGGGTGTAGAGCACGCCGGTGCCGGGCGAGGCGACGACGATGAGCGAGGTGAGCAGGAAGGACAAGGTCATGGGCAGACCCTATCACCGTGCCTCGCGGCAAGAAAGCGAGCTCCCGGATTGGCCGTCAGGACAGTTGCGCGAGCTCGGCCTCGCGGAGCACGTCGAGCGGAGCCCACGGCTTGGCCCAGAATTTCGCGCCGTCGGGCAAGGGCTGCGCCAAGGGGCGGCCGGAGGTGACGACGATGTCGAGCCTTGGATTGCGGTCCTTGGCGACGTGCGCGAGCTCGACCCCGTTCATGCGCCCCGCGAGCTGGACGTCCGTCAGCATCAGACAGAGCGCGCCGGCGCTCTTGTCGAGCACCCGCTGGGCAGCCTCGGCGCTGTCGCACTGGATGACCTGATAGCCGCTCTCCTCCAACAGAAGACTGAGCATCTCCCGTTGCATGACGTCGTCTTCGACGATCAGCGCCGTTGCGCGAAATGGTTCTGCCTGTCCCATGGGCCGCTCCAATGCTTGCTTGTGTAACCTATGTTAAGGAGCTAGTTCGCCGGTGGTTCAGTTCCATCCTGAAAAATGTAAATCTTGGTTCCGCCTGACGGGCTTGATTGGGGGACATCATGACTGCCATTCGCGGCGCCGCCGCCATCACGGGAGCGGCGAGCGGCATCGGCCGCGCGCTGGCGATCGAGCTCGGCAACCGCGGCTGCGATCTCGCGCTCGCCGATCGCGACGAGGCTGGATTGAAGACGCTCGCCGCCGAGATCGGAGCCGCACGCAAGGTCACCGTGCATCGCGTCGACGTCAGCGAGCCCGGCGACATCGCAGAGTTCGCGCGTGATGCGATCGCCGCGCATCCCGCGCTCGGCATCGTCATCAACAATGCCGGCGTGGCGCTGATGGGGACGTTCGAGGAGATCGACCAGGCGCAGATGGAGTGGCTGTTCGACATCAATTTCTGGGGCGTGGTGCGCGGCACGCGCGCCTTCCTGCCGCATCTGAAGACGCTGGCGGAGGCCCATATCGTCAACGTCTCCTCGATCTTCGGCATCATCGCGCCGCCCGGACAGTCGGCCTATGCCGCCGCTAAGTTCGCGGTGCGCGGCTTTTCCGAGAGCGTGCGGCACGAGCTTGCGGTCGCGGGCAGCCCCGTAAAACTGTCGGTGGTGCATCCCGGCGGCGTCGCCACCTCCATCGCGCGCAATTCGCGCACCGGGGTCGGCGTCACCGACAATGCGCGCCGCGCGCAATCGATCGAGCGGTTCGAGAACGCGGCAAAGACCACGCCGAAAGACGCCGCGCTGCGCATCATCAAGGGCATCGAGAAGAACCAGCCCCGCATCCTGATCGGCAACGACGCCCGCTTCATGGACATCCTCCAGCGCTTCCGCCCGGGCACCTATTGGGCGCCGTTGCAGCGGAAGCTGGAGAAGATGGCGAAGGGGACGTAGTCGCATGGCACGACAGCGTCGCCACATCCCCCGCTGTCATGCCCCGGCTTGACCGGGGCTGTCTCTGGAATACTGGATCACCCGCTTTCGCGGGTGATGACACCGAGTATGTGGTCACTGCCCCGCCAGCCGGTCCGCAAAATAGCCGATCGTCTTGCGGTAGACCACCGCCCTGTTCCACTCCCGCATCGCCTCGAAATTGGCGGTGCCCTCGCCGTAGGGCTGGCCCATCTTGAAGCCGCTGGTGTGAAGCAGGTTCGCGGTCGAGGCGAGCACGTCGGGCACGCTGTGGCGCAGATCGACGTGGCCGTCGCCGTCGAAATCGACGCCGTATTTGATGTAGGACGACGGCAGGAACTGGGTCTGGCCGATCTCGCCGGCATAGGCGCCGATGAGGTCGCGCAGCGGCAGGTCGCCACGCTGCACGATCTTGAGCGCGGCGAGCAGTTCGCCCTGGAACAGCTCGGTGCGGCGGCAATCATGCGCGAGCGTGGCGAGCGTCCGGATCACCGGCAGCTTGCCGATGTCGCCCTTGCCGAAATCGCTCTCCAGCCCCCAGATCGCGACCAGGATATAGCGGGGCACGCCGAACTGCTGCTCGATGCGCGAGAGCAGCGCCGCGTGGCGCTGCAACAGTGCCCTGCCGCCATTGATGCGGCCGGGGCCGACGCGGGTCGAGACATACTGCTCAAAGCTCTTGTTGAAGGTGTAGCGCTGGCGCCGGTCGAAGGCGAGCACCGCGCCATCCTGGGCGATGCCGCTGAAGGCTGCGCTGGTCACGCTCGCCGAGACGCCG
Source organism: Bradyrhizobium sp. Pa8 (assembly GCF_052588265.1). Classification (NCBI taxonomy): domain Bacteria; kingdom Pseudomonadati; phylum Pseudomonadota; class Alphaproteobacteria; order Hyphomicrobiales; family Nitrobacteraceae; genus Bradyrhizobium; species Bradyrhizobium sp. Pa8. The sequence continues at coordinate 8,006,053 of NZ_CP176767.1, forward strand.
GCTCCTTGCGCCTCCGAGGTCATGCTGGCGACGAAGCTGTTGAAGTCGCCGCCGCAGCGCGCGGCCTGCGCCGATCCGCCGGCCAGACAGAGGATGAAGGCGGTGGCCAGGGCGTGTCTCGACATGCGGGAAAATCCTTTGAAGAATGAACGCGGAAGCGTGCGATCATGCCCGGGAACCGGATTCCGGTCAAAGCGGCAGATCCTCGCCAGAACCGATCGTATCTTGGGCGCGACAAATGAATTGCGCTCGCCCCGTCCCCAACCGATCGAGATGACCATGCCCATTCCGCACCGGATGCTCGCTGTCCTCGCCCTGCTCTCCTTCACCGCCACCACCGCCGCCGCGCAGACCCGCGATGTCGCAGGCAGCCGCGACTATCCCGGCATCGGCCGCTTCACCGGCAGCGTCATCACCGGCTACATGATGAAGGATTTTGACGCCGCCCGGATGCAGGCCGCCGCCTTCAGGGACGGCCAGCCGGCCGATGCGCGGCTGCTCGAAGGCCGCATCTTCCGCATCGCCTATCGCACCAATCCCGGCCCCTCGATCCTGGAAGTGTCGCGCAATTTCGAGACGCAGCTTGCGAAAGCCGGCTTCGAGACCTTGCTCGCCTGCGACACCGACGCCTGCGGTGCGATTCCCTTCACCGAGGCGGTCGACACGCTGCCGGTGCCGCAGATGTGGGTCGACGGCTTCAACTACCGCTATTTTGCCGGCCGCAAGACCGAAGGCGGACGCGAGACCTATGCCAGCGTCCTCGTCAGCCAGAACAACCAGGACATCACCGCGCAGGTCACCGTCGCCGAGCTGGGCGCGATCGCGAACAAGATGGTCGATGCTGCCGCGATGGCGAAGGGCTTGGGCGAGACCGGCCACATCGCGCTCTACGGCATCTATTTCGATACCGACAAGGCGGTGCTGAAGCCGGAGAGCCGCCCGACGCTCGAGCAGATCGCAAAGCTGCTGACGAGCCAGCCGCAGCTCAACGTCTTCATCGTCGGCCACACCGACAGTCAGGGCGCTTACGAATACAATCTCGATCTCTCGAGGCGTCGCGCCGAAGCGGTCGCAGCCGAGCTCGTGAAAAGTTTTCGGATCGCGCAGACGCGGCTGCGCACCGCCGGCGTCGGATTGCTGGCACCAGTCGGCTCGAATGCCACCGACGCCGGCCGCGCGCTCAACCGGCGCGTGGAGCTGGTGGCGCCGTGACGGCCTCACTCATCTTCCCGCCTGCGCTCTGAGCATCTACTGAATCGCATTTTTGTGGAAAAGCGGCTCGCCGTACGGGAACTCGGCAAGCGCGCGCAGTGAGGTGTGCACCCGCGGGCATGGAACTTATTCGCACGATGGAACACAACCTGCGCACGCGGACGGAAGACGTGCAGGCGAACGCACCTTTCTTACAAAGCGTGCACCTCTCGTTGCGTTGCGAGAGCGGGAAATATGAACAAAGTGATTTGGCCGTCCAAACAATTGCTTTGATGCGCATCGAAACCAGATGTCGCGACCGGCGCATATCTGACGCGCGCGATGCGACATCACAGCGTCACCGATTTGCCTTGCCACGGCATGACGCAGATTATAGTCTTCTATTCTAGGTTGTCGCCCCGCCAGCCCCGGGCGACGCTGAAGACCAAGAATAAACGGCGGGCTTCGCGGCCCGCCGTTTATTGAGCGAAGGGTCGCAGCAGGCGCCTGGCGCCGCTCCTCGATGAGCAACCGCAATCAAGACAGCACCACTGCTGGTTAGAGCGTTTCACATTTTGACTGAAGCATAACCGGCGTTGGCGAAGTAGTTGGCGCATTCGCGAGGCTGGATGTCGTGGACGAGGTGACCGATGTGGCGCCAAGTGTCCTCGATGGTGCGCTTCTGAGCTTGCCGCATCCAGTGTTTGATCTTGGAGAAGGCCTGTTCGATCGGGTTGAGGTCGGGCGAGTATGGCGGCAGGTACCAGAGCCTGGCGCCAGCAGCCTGGATCATCTGCCTGACAGCTTTCGACTTGTGGCTTCCGAGATTGTCGAGAATGACGATGTCGCCTTCGCGCAGGGTTGGCAGGAGAAGGTGCTTCACATAAGCGCGGAAGCATTCGCCGTTGATCGGGCCGTCGAAGACGCAGGGTGCCGTGAGTTGGTCATGACGGAGCGCGCCGAGGAATGTGAGGGTACGCCAGTGACCGTGTGGGGCGAAGCCGCGCAGGCGTGCCCCTTTGGGGCCCCAGCCCCGCAAAGGGGCCATGTTGGTCTTGATCCAGGTCTCATCGATGAAGACGAGCCGGCCCGGATCAAGTCCGGCCTGCCAGGATCGCCAACGCTGGCGCCTACGAGAGACGTCGGCGCGAGCCTGTTCGAGGGCGAACAGTGTTTTTTTTGAACCGCAGCCCTTCCCGACGCAGGAACAGCCAGACCGCGTTGTGTGAGACCTTGACCCCACGGGTTGCCAGTTCCGCCTTCAGACCATGCAGCGTCAGGTGCGGCGTCTGAGTGATCCGCTCGACGATGAAGGCGCGGTGCGGATCAAGCACAGGCTTGCGGTGACCGCCCATCTTGCCAGGCACAACCGAGCCGGTCGCCCGCTGCCGCTGTGACCACTTCACAACCGACGAGACCGCAACACCAAACCGTTCCGCCACAGACCGGCAGCTCTCGCCCGCCAAAACCGACGCCACCACACGCTCGCGAAGATCCAGGGAAAGAGGTCGGGTCATGCGATGCTGGCCTCCAATCCAGTCAGCATCTTGAATCACAATCCGCCAAAAACCGGAATCCCCTCCGATTCCATTAAGCAATGAAAGGCTCTAGCGCCGCGGCTCGACGCCGGTGTCGACAAGCCGCCGAAGTCATTTGACTGCGGGCCCCTGATCGACGACAAGCCGCCATGGCCAAAAAACCTGGAACCAATCCCAAAGGCGAATTCGCCTTCTTCAACGTCTTCTATGAAGACGATTCCCAACGCTCCAACCGCCGCGTGCCCTCGGAACTGCTCGGCGGCCTCGACGGCGACGAACCCGCGCGCGGCTTCATCATGGAGCAGGACCGCGAGATCGCCGAAAAGTCCGGCCGGCCGGTGCTCGAGATCAAGCGGATCGAGCGGGTCGGGGCGAAGAAGAAATAGGCGCTGGCCGCGAGGCGCGAAGCGTCAGCACAAACAACAACGGCGGGCTTTTGGCCCGCCGTTTTCGTTTGGATGAATGCCCAGGTCAGGCCCGGACACGACGATCCGAATTAGTTATCCAAAAAGCTCCGCAGCTTCCGGCTCCGCGACGGATGCTTCAGCTTCCGCAACGCCTTCGCCTCGATCTGGCGGATACGTTCGCGGGTGACCGAGAACTGCTGGCCGACTTCTTCCAGCGTGTGGTCGGTGTTCATGCCGATGCCGAAGCGCATGCGCAGGACGCGCTCTTCGCGCGGGGTGAGCGAGGCGAGCACGCGCGTGGTGGTCTCGCGCAGGTTCGACTGGATCGCGGCGTCGATCGGGAGGATCGCGTTCTTGTCCTCGATGAAATCGCCGAGATGTGAATCCTCTTCGTCACCGACGGGGGTTTCGAGCGACAACGGCTCCTTGGCGATCTTGAGGACCTTGCGGACCTTCTCTAGGGGCATGCCGAGCTTCTCGGCGAGCTCTTCCGGGGTCGGCTCGCGGCCGATCTCGTTGAGCATCTGGCGCGAGGTGCGCACGATCTTGTTGATCGTCTCGATCATGTGCACGGGAATGCGGATGGTACGCGCCTGGTCGGCGATCGAGCGGGTGATCGCCTGCCGGATCCACCACGTGGCGTAGGTCGAGAACTTGTAGCCGCGGCGATATTCGAACTTATCAACGGCCTTCATCAGGCCGATGTTGCCTTCCTGGATCAGGTCGAGGAACTGCAGGCCGCGGTTGGTGTACTTCTTGGCGATCGAGATCACGAGACGGAGGTTGGCTTCCACCATCTCCTTCTTGGCCTGGCGTGCCTCGCGCTCGCCCTTCTGCACGGAGTGCACGATCTTGCGGAACTCGACGATCTCGAGGCCCGTAAGCGCGGCGAGCTGGTGCACCTCGTGACGGAGGTCCTTGATGCGGTCCTTCTCGATATGGACGAAGTTCTTCCAGCCCTTGGCCGAGAGCTTCGAGACGCGGTTGAGCCAGCGCGGATCGAGCTCCGAGCCGGTGTAGTTGCGCAGGAAGTCCTCACGCGCGACGCCATGGCTGTCGGCGAGGCGCATCAGCCGGCCCTCGTGCGATACGAGGCGCTTGTTGATGTCGTAGAGCTGCTCGACCAGTGAGTCGATACGCGCCTGGTTCAGGCGCAGCGACTTCACCTCGACGATGATCTCGTCCTTGAGCTTGCGGTATTTGCGTTCCTGGTGCGGCGAGAGCGAGGGCCCGTGCGAGGTGCTCTCGAGCTGGTTCTGGATGTCCTGCTCCTGAAGCTTGCGCAGCTTCTTGTAGCTGTCGGCGATCTTGTCGAAGATCTCGACGACCTTCGGCTTGAGCTCGGCCTCGATGGCCGCAAGCGACATCTGGTTCTCGAACTCGTCGTCCTCGTCCATGTCGGCTTCGGCGGCGGCTTCACCCGGATCCTTGTCCTCGCCACCCTGGCCGCCGGGGGCGGGCTGCGCGGCGCGGAACGGGGTCGGCGACGGCGGCGCGGCGGGCGGCGCGACATGCGCCGGCGCAGCTCCGTTCACGGCTGCGGCTTCACCGCCCTCGGCCGAGGCTTCGCCGTTCTCGCCGGTGGGACCGCCGATCATGGCGGTGTTCATGCCGCCCTTGGCGTCGGGGCCGGCATAGGTCGCTTCGAGATCGATGATGTCGCGAAGGAAGATCTTGCCTTCGTTGAGCTCGTCGCGCCAGATGATGATGGCCTGGAAGGTCAGCGGGCTTTCGCAGAGACCTGCGATCATCGCCTCGCGGCCGGCCTCGATGCGCTTCGCAATCGCGATTTCGCCTTCGCGGGACAACAGCTCGACCGTGCCCATCTCGCGCAGATACATGCGCACGGGATCGTCGGTGCGCTCGCCCGGCTCGCTCTTCTTGACCTCGGTGACGGCCTTCTGGGTGACCTCGACGAGCTCGTTGTCGGTCTCGTCCTCGCCGCCCTCGTCCTTGTCCTCCTCGCCGTCGCTATCGTCGGCTTCGGTGACGTTGATGCCCATGTCCGAGAGCATGGACATGATGTCCTCGATCTGCTCCGGGGAGGTCTGGTCGGACGGCAAAACTTCGTTGAGCTGATCGAAGGTCACGAAGCCGCGCTTCTTGGCCTGCTTGATCATCTTCTTCACGGCCGCGTCGGACAGATCGAGCAAGGGCGACGGCGCGTCCTGGGAGTCCTTCTCCGGCGCGTCCGCTGCCTTGTCGTCTTTCTCTTTGTCCTTCGCCTGCAGCGTCTTTGCCTTGGTGGCCATCCATTGCTCCTAAACGCGCTTCATGCAGAAGGCCGAACGGCCCGCCCGCCTGAATTCACTTGAACCTGTTGTTCGACGCTCTCGCTTCGTCAGATCGCGACACGGAAAGGGCGGCGCGCCTATCTCTCGCCACCCCGACCTTTCTCTCGCCGGATTTGCCTAACGCTTCGTGAGCCCCTTTGTCGCAGCGGATGCAGGTGTAGTGCCAACAGCGATTGCGCGGATTCATTCCTGACGCGTCTGTTCTGCCTGCGGCCGCCTGGTGGCCAAAGTGCTACAAGACCGTTAAGCCTCGATTAACCCTGTTTTTGCCGCCAAACCTTGGATTTGGCGAGTCTTTTAGCGGTTCCGGTCCCGGCCGTCCGCATGATTCTTTCATCATACGCTCTTCTGGAACCGGCCCGACAGCTCGCCAAAACCCTCGATCAGGGCCTCGGTACCGTCGACTTCTCCTATCCGAGCCTTGACGTCACGCAGCCACGCCAAATTGGCCTCGCTGGGGTCCTCCCCCAAGGCCAGCTCGGCGTCCTTCAGCTCTCTAAGTAGTGAATGGTATTGCCGATGCAAGGCAACGAGTTGGTGCCAGGTGGCGAGAACGTCATCCCGTGCCGCCCCCTCACGGGCACCCCACACCGCCGCGGTGGTGATGCCATTCTCAACCCTTTGAAGAAGCTGCGAAAATCCACCCTTCTCGATGTCGGCTCGCATCTTCTCGGCCAGCTCGCCGGGGTCCGGAGAATGGTGATGATCGTTGGCGAAGGCGGCGATGATGCCGGCCCGGAGCTTATGGGCCTCGGGATGGGCCAGCTCCAGGGCGGCGACCTCCTCAAGGTGGTCGTGCAGCAGCCAGGGATGGTTGATCAGGATCTGCAGGATCAGGGCTTCGCGCCGGGATATGGCGCTGCGCTGCCCCTTCATGATCGGACTTGCCGCCAGCTGGGGGCTCGCCGCCTGGTAGGGGCCTGAGGGAATCATGGCAGGCCCCGGGGCTCCACGCCGCCCCTGGCTACCGAATCCCTGCCCCCCGAATCGATTCGCCTGTCCCCCGTTGCGGGGCTGGAAGGAGCGGCCGGAATTGCCTTGGAAATTGCTCCGGCCGGCAAAGCCGCCGCGTCCGCCCTCGGGCGCGAAGGTGCGTCGAAGCCGTTCGGCAAAATCGTCGCGATAATAGCGCCGCACCACCTCGTCGCGGATGCCGTTGGACAGCTCCTTGACGCGCGCTTCCAGCGCGGCGCGACGCTCGGGCGTGGCAAAGTTGCCGCCTTCGAGCTCGCGCGACCAGATCATCTCGGCGAGCGGCTTCGCCGCCGCGATGACATCCTCGATCGCGCCGCGGCCACCCGAGCGGACGAGATCGTCGGGATCCTGACCTTCCGGCAGCAGCGCAAAACGCAGGCTCTTGCCCGGCGCAAGAAATGGCAAGGCGAGGTCGGCTGCGCGATAAGCCGCCTTCTGTCCGGCGCGATCGCCGTCGAAGCAGAGGATCGGCTCGTCCGCCATCTTCCAGAGCAGCGCGAGCTGGTTTTCGGTCAGCGCAGTGCCGAGCGGCGCCACGGCACCTGCAAAGCCTGCCGTCACCATGGCGATGACGTCGACATAGCCTTCGACCACGATCAGCGCGCTGCCATCGTGGGTGGCCTTTCGCACGGTCTGGTGATTGTAGAGATTGTCGCCCTTGTGGAAGAGCGGCGTCTCCGGCGAGTTCAGGTATTTTGCCGGAACGTCCTTTTCCAGCGCGCGTCCGCCGAAGGCGATGACGCGGCCACGCAGATCCGTGATCGGAAACATCACGCGGTCGCGGAAGCGATCGTAGGGCACGGGAATATCGTTGCCGGCAACGAGCAGGCCGGTCTCGATCATGTCCTCGACGGAGACGCCGAGCTTGCCGAGATGCTCCTTCAGCGCGAAACGCTCGGGTGGCGGCGGCGCATAGCCGAGGCGGAACTGCACTTGCGTCGCCGGAGAGATCGCGCGATCGGCGAGATAGCCGCGCGCCTTGGCGCCGACGCGCGAGGCCAGCGTCTCGGCGAAGAATTTTGCGGCGAGTTCCATCACGTCATGCAGCGTGCGGCGCCGCTGCTCGTGCCGCGCCGCATCCGGCGTCACCGCCGGCAGCGGCAGGCCCGCCATGCCGGCGAGCCGCTCGACGGCCTCGGCGAACGGCAGGCCGTCGGTCTCCATCACGAAGGTGATGATGTCGCCGTGCTTGCCGGAGGAGAAGTCGTGGTAAAATCCCTTCTGGTCGTTGACGTAGAAGGACGGCGTCTTCTCCTGCTGGAACGGCGACAGCCCCTTCCATTCCCGCCCGGCCTTCTTCAGCTTCACGCGCTTGCCCACGACTTCGGAGACCGAAAGCCGGGCACGAAGCTCGTCGAGGAACTGGGGCGTGAAGCGCATGGCGTGTGTGTAACGCGAATCCGGGTGAGTCGGGCGAAGGATCAGGGATATAGGTGCGGCCCGGCCAAAAGTCAGGTTTAGGCGGGTTATCCGGGTTATTCGACCTATACACAGGCCGTCATTCCCGGGCTGCGTCACCCTGAGGTGCTCGCCGCTCCGGCGAGCCTCGAAGGATGACGGGACGGGTGGCCCGGAATGACGGGAAAAGCTTGAATCCGGCCCGCTTCCACGCTTCCATAGGCCATGTTCAGGACGTTTCGAGGCGGCCATAGCGGGGGTTGGCGCGTCACCTCGATTTCGAACGTGACGGGCGAGCCCCTGCCCTTCATGCCGGCGCTGTCGGTCGTCGACAGCGAGGCCGTCGCATTGCCGCTGGTGCCCTCGCGCAATGCGTGGCGACTGGCGGGCGTCGCGAGCAGCTTGCGCTATACCGAGCGCGCCGAGCAGCAGCAGCTCGCCGCGGTGCAGGCCGGGCTCGGCCGGCTCGAGGCCACCTCTGCAGCGCTGATCCCGATCCGCAAGTCGCAAGCCTGGTGGGAGCTGACGCAGGAAGAGCGCCGCAATATCTTCGAAGACAAGTCGCACCACATTGCGAGCAGCCTGCGCTTCCTGCCAGCGATCGCCCGGCAGCTCTATCACAGCCGCGACCTCGGCGGCCCCTTCGACTTCCTGACCTGGTTCGAGTTCGCACCCGCAGATGCCTCGCTGTTCGAAGAGCTGGTGGCGATGCTCAGGGAGACCGAGGAGTGGACCTATGTGGAGCGCGAGGTGGACGTGCGCGTGGTGAAGGAAGTGCTGTCGGCTTAATGATCCAGGAAGCGGCCGGTCGCGATGAGGGGCAGACCGCCGACGGGCCAGTTATAGACGTAGGTCCAGGCCTTCTCCGTTGTGCCATCAGGCAACGTCACGTCGATCAGCTCGCGCAGATATTCGGTCGGCTCCGGAAAGCCCTCGCCGCAGGCTTCGTACATGTCGAGCTCGCGCAGGAGCTCGTCGGGCACGCGCAATTGAAAAAGCTCACCATGGACGACATCGGAGGCCGCGTTCGACAGCAGCAATCCGGGATAATGCTTCACAAGAACAAGCCGCCCGCGACACGTCGCGTCACCCAAAAAGTCCGCATGTCCTGCAAGCAGCCGCGCCATTGGATGGTCGAAGCCGCGCATCAGGGTGCCGTAGACGAAAAGACGATCGGAGGTCATGGGGTGTCTATAGCCGTCAATCGAGCGAAACGACAGCCGCACGTTTCCTCGTCCCAGCGAAGTCCCGGGGGCAAGCGAGATTTGGTCTTGTGATGAATCGCCGGCAACGGCATCGTCTGGCGATCATGATGATTTTGGGTGGACCGACTTGCAAGCGATTGCTGCCCAATTCAGACGGTAGCTGCTTTTTCCATAGGCAATCAGGATGGACTTCAACACGGCCGACGCGACCGATCAACTGCTCGGCGCGGGTGACATTCCGCCGGTGCATGAGATCAATGCGGATGGGGCATCGCCCTTCCTGCTCACCTCGGACCATTACGGACGGATTCTGCCGCACGCGCTCGGCGACCTCGGCGTGGCGGAAAGCGAGCTGACGCGGCACATCGCCTGGGACATCGGCATTGCCGGCGTCGCCGAGCGGCTGGCAGAAATGCTCGATGCGCATCTGATCGCACAGCGCTATTCGCGGCTCGTGATCGACTGCAACCGCTCCCCCGGCGTTGCAAGCTCGATCCCCGTGATATCCGAGGCGACCGCGATCCCGCGCAACGAGGGCATCTCCGAGGGCGAGCGCGCGGCGCGGCAGCGCGAGATCTTCGATCCCTATCACCGCCGCATCGATGCCGCGATCGACCGCCGCCTGCACGACACGCGGCCGACGGTGCTGGTGTCGCTGCACAGCTTCACGCCGGTTTATGCCGGCGTCGCCCGGCCCTGGCACATCGCCGCGCTGTATAATCGCGACACCGTGCTGCCGCAGCTGCTGCTGAAGCATTTGCGCGCTGAAGGCGATCTCGTCGTCGGCGACAACGAGCCCTATGCGGTGAGCGATCTCAGCGACTACACCATCCCCGTCCATGGCGAAGCCCGCGGGCTCGTCAACACCGGCATCGAGATCCGTCAGGACCTGATCGCGGATCGGTCCGGCCAGCAGCAATGGGCGGAGCGGCTGGCGAGAATTTTTGCGGAGATTGAGCTGGAATTGCGCAGGGAGAGGCTGGTCGACTAGCTGCCCCGCGTCGCAACGACCACCGCGAGCGCAGCGAAAATCGCAGCGATGCCCCACAGCAGCCAGGCGATGCGGACGGGGCCGCTTGTATCGAGCGTTGCCTCGGCCGGGTTGTCGGGATTGACGCGCACCTCGACGGTCGCGCCGTGCTTGTAGCGCGACATCAGCTTCTTCAACATCTCGTCGGACCCGGACCGCGTCCCGGCCGCGACTCGCGCGCATTCATTGGTGTAGCTGACGTTCCGATAGCGATAGGTGTAGGTCACGCGTTTGCCGAACATCTCGGTGCCGCGGCGCTCGCCCGGCTCGCTGGCCTCGTGATATTGCTCGACCCCCGACAGCTTGATCGTGCCCGGCACCACCGGCCAGCGCGCCGCCTTCAACGCCTGCCGCCGCACCCCATACCCCATCAGCGCGATGACGAGGCCGAACGCGCCGAAGCCGACGACGAGGCCCGCGAGGTCGGGCCGCCCGATGTGGTGCGCAAGGTAGGCATAAGTCTGATTGAGACCGAACGCCGAGCCGAACACGATGCCAAACGCGATCGCCGTGCCGATGCCGAGGCAGCTCCACAGTCCCTTGGGCAGGTCGCGCTCGAGCACGGCCTGATCGGGATGGCGCGGATTGTAATAGACGGTGACGATGCTGCCGGCGGGATATTTTGCGAGCTTCTCGGCGACCTCGAAATTGCCGAGATCCTCGCCGATCGAGATGCGGTTACAGCTCAGCTTGCGGCTGCCGACCGGATATTCGTAAGTCACGTTCGCAAAATTGCGGCTCTCGAGCCGATAGCCTTCCTCGCGGTCGCTGTCGGACACCCTGACCTCGCGCACCTCGGCGACCGAACGAACGACCTTGCCCGATGCCTGCGGCCAGCTTCGCGCCTCGCGCACCTGCCAGGTCTTCACAACGGCGGCGACCAATAACAGCCCGAGCGGTGCGAACAGCATCGCATAGACGAACCAGGGCAGATCGGGCACGGCCAAATTCCTTCGTCAGCGGCAATGCCCGATTGGACGCATCGCCGTAGACGAAGGTTCAATCGGCCGATCGGCTTACTTGATCCTGCTCATTTCGCCCGGATCAACGCCAGCCAGATGCCGCCGCCGATCATGAAGCCGCCGGACATGCGCGACACCATGCGGGTGCGGCGCGCCGAGAAAAAGCCGCGGACCTGACCGGCAAGCAGCGCGTAGATTCCGTCCGTCAGGCCGGCAAGCACCATGAAGGTTAATCCGAGCACCAGGACCTGCGACAGGTGATCCTTGCTCATGTCCATGAATTGCGGAATGAACGCGCCGAAGAACACCAGCAGCTTGGGGTTCGACAACGCCACGACAAAGCCCTGCAGAAGAAAGCCACCGCGAGGGGGAGGCGGCGGCGCGTCGGTGTCGACGCCTTCAACCGGAGAGCGGATCAGCTTGATGCCGAGCCAGACCAGATAGGCCGCGCCGGCAAAGCGCACCCAGTTGAACCAATAGCCCATCGTCGCCATCAGCGTGGTCAGGCCGACCGCGAGGATGCCAATCACGATCAAGAGCCCCATCTGCACGCCGAGAATGTTGGTCAGCGCCGCGCGCGTGCCGTAGCGCAGGCCGTTGGCGATGACGAGGGTTACGATCGGCCCCGGCAGCAGCGCGAGCGCGATGCAGGCGGCGACAAAGGCGAGATAGGCTTGCATGGACATCATGGGAGGGACTCGGCTGAGGGCGGTCTGGGATATTAATGCACGATGGAGGCGGGAACGGAAGGCCTCCCTCACCGCCCATCGAGCGCGGCAGCCACCCATTCCCTCATCGCTTCCGTGTCGAGAAACGCCAGCGCCGCACGCTGCACCGCGTTCGCCTCGCCCGCGCATTGGGCCACCGCGACAAGTAGATCGCAGCGGCGTGACAGTGCGAGGCCGGCGGCGGCATGGTGAGCACCGTCGGGCATGTCGAGATCGTAGTGCCTGACACGGCCTTGCATGGCGGCAACGCTGACGACCGCGCCCGGCGCGATGGCCATGAAGCGCGGACTGATCAGGTCGATATCGGTGACGCGGTCGACCTCGTCGTCATCGGCAACACCCGTGTCGCAATTGCAGAAGCCGCGCTTGGCGCGGACGTAGAGCTCGGCGCCATCACACCCGCCCGAGGTGCAGCGGAACGCGCGGCCCGCGGGCCAGCCGTCGCGAGGAAACGGCCAGGCAATCTCTCGCCATTGCATCGCGCTTTCCGCGCCATCCGCGCGCATGCCCGACAGCGCGCCGAGAGCGATCATGGCCATCAGCATGATCGTCCTGTGCCGCATCGTCAGTTCCTCGGCAGGCCGGCGGCCGCGCGCGCCGGTCCGGTCAGCTCGAGGATATGCAGACCAGTGTTGGCGCGGTCGACGATGTAGATGTAGCCGCGATCATCGGTCTCGACATTGTTGGTCTGGATCGCGACCTTGCAGCGCTCGCCGCCCTCGACGGGAATGCAGCGCTTGTCGGTGGCCTGCGTGATCGCCGGGATGAAATAGCCGACCTCCTTCGGGTGATAGGGATCGCGGATGTCGAGCGCGCGCACGCCCGCATTGAAGAAGGCGATGAAGGCCATCTTCTTGTAATAGACCGGCGCCATGCTCTCGTTCGACGAGTGCGAGCCGAAGCGGCCGCCGCGCTGGCAGAACTGTCCGCCCGCCTCCGGCACGGTGTAGCTCGAGATCATCATCGGCCGCGTCTCGGTGGTGACGTCGGCGAACCACACCATCTGCCGCGCCTCGCCGCATTCGTTCAGAATCGCCTCGTCGACGATCATGACGATGTCGCGGGTCTTGCCATCCTTGTCCTCGGCGAATTCGGCGACGGGCATGTCGAGCATCGGGAACGTCGTATGCGCGCCGTTGAAGGCGGACATCGGCATGCGCGAAATCTCGGGATAGCGCAGATTCTCCGGTGTCGGCTCCTTCGGCCCGTTCAGCAACTTGTCGCGATCGACGATCTGCAAAATGCCGCCCTTGTTGGTGCCGTAGCCGAAGAACACGCGATTGCCGTCGGGTCCGGTCGAGATCGGCCCGTGCAATTCGGTCGGCACGGCGCCGGTCGAGCCGGGCTCCTGGCCGGGCAGGCCAAAGTCGCGGATTTTCTGCGGATGCGCGGGATCGCTGAGGTCGTAGACCTGCGTCATGCGCCGCGTGCGCCAGTCCGGCGCGCCGGAGACGAGAAAGGCGATGCCGGTGTCGCACTCCCACCAACTCTTGTGGGTGTCCTTCAGCCCGCCGATGCGGGTAACGAGCACGGGATTTGCGGGATCGGCGACGTTCCAGATCTCATGCGCCTCGCTGCCGAAGGTGCGGAGCATGTAGACCGCATTGGGATCGCCCTTCGGCAGCGACTTGCCGTCGCAAACCCGTACCATCTGCGCGCCGCCGGATTCGTACTTGCCTTCCTGGCCCGGCAGATGCCGCAGATATTTTGGACGCGCGGGATCGGTGACGTCGACGATGGACGTTCCGTTCGGTTCGGCCTGCCCCGTCATCGGGTTGACGGGCGCGGGCACGTCGTCGGTGCCGCCGTGATGGCCGAAATAGGCGATCCAGCGAGCACCCTGGTGATGGATGGTCGGCTGGTACGCGCTGCGCGCCTGCAGGTCGTTGGTGCCGACCAGCTTCATATTGGACGCTTCCGGCGGCGCGCCGATGGTCTGCTTCTGTTGTGCCTGGGCCGTGGTGCTGCAGGCGAAAAGGACAAGGCCTACAGCGAGTGGGACGCAACGGAACATCAAAGCTCTCCCGGAACCAATCTGCGTTGGCTGAGCTTCAAGGCTAGCACAGCCATTTCCGGGCGCCAAAGACACCATCTTGACATGCAACCATTTGGTTGCCTATTATCGCCGCCATGGATGAGGTCTTCAAAGCGCTCGCCGATGCGTCACGACGGTCGCTGCTGGACAGGCTTCACGCCAGGAACGGCCAGACGCTGAACGAACTCTGCGAAGGCCTCGCGATGACGCGCCAGGCCGTGACCAAGCACCTTGTCATTCTCGAAGAGGCCAACCTGGTCACGACCATCAGACATGGCCGCGAGAAGCTGCATTACCTCAATCCGGTGCCGATCCATCAGATCGGCGAACGCTGGATCAGGAAATTCGAGCGCGGCAAGCTCGCCGCGCTCAGCGAGTTGAAACGTCAGTTGGAGAAGCGCGATGAGTAAGCCCCAATTCGTCTATGTGAGCTACATCGAGACCACGCCGGAGAGACTGTGGGAGGCACTGACGTCGAGCGAGTTCACCAGGCAATACTGGTTCGGCGCCGAGGTCCGGTCGGACTGGAAGGTCGGCTCCCCCTTCGCGCTCACGCTCGACGGCGAGGTCACGGATTCCGGCGAGATTCTGGAGGCCGATCCGCCGCGCCGCCTATCCTACAGCTTCAAGCACCAGAAGTTCGAAGAGCTGCGCGGCGAGCCGATATCGCGCGTCGTCTTCACGATCGAACCGTTCGGCTCGCTCGTGCGTTTGACCGTGCTGCATGACGGCTTCGTCGAGGGTGGCAAATATCTCGGCGCCGTCTCCAATGGCTGGCCGGCGATCCTGTCCCAGCTCAAGAGCCTGCTCGAGACCGGCAAGCTGCTCGGCATTCCGCGCGCTGCCCTCAACAAGGGATTCGACGCAAAATGAACCTCGATCAGTTCAAACCGCTGACGGTCTACACCATCTACATCGTCTCCACGCCGGACAAGGTGTGGGAAGCGCTGACCTCGGCCGAGTTCAGCAAGAAGTACTTTTCCGGCTTTGCGGTGGAGATGGAACGGAGGCTCGGCGGCAGTTTCATCGTGCGCGCGCCTGACGGTTCGGAGCACATCTCGGGTGAAGTGTTCGAATACGATCCGCCGAACAAGCTGACGGTGACATGGAACATCAACTGGCCCGACCTCGTCGCAAGGCTCGGCACCACGCTCGTCACCTACGAGATCGAGCAAGCCGGCGAGGCCGTCCGTCTCACCATGAGCGAACGCCACGACCGCGCGCTCAGCGACGACATCCTCTCCGGCGGCCGCACCGGCTGGCCCGCGATCCTGTCGGGGCTGAAGAGTTTGCTGGAAACCGGCAAGGCGCCGCAGATCAAAATGACACCGCCAGCGCAGATGCTGGCGGCATTGAAGGCGATGGGGATCAAGACGCCGTGAGCGAGACGGGTCTGTCTCCGCGAACTCGGAATCGTAGGTTGGGCAAAGGCGCACTTGCGCCGTGCCCACCATCTTTCTGAATGGTAGGCACGCTTCGCTTTGCCCACCCTGCGACATCCCCAAGGGGAGAGCGAAAGCAGCAAAGGCGACGATCTTACACCGGCACCACCAACCGCCGGTAAAGATGCCATGTCGCATGTCCGAGCACGGGCAACGTCACGACCAGTCCGAGAAAATACGGCAGCGCCGAGACGATCAGCAGCATCACGATCACCGCCGCCCACGAGATCATCGGCAGCGGGCTGGTCACGACCGCACGCACGCTCGTCACCATGGCGGTGACGAAATCGACCTCGCGGTCGAGCAGCAGCGGAAACGACACCACGGTCAGCGAGAACAAGATCAGCGACAGCACGGCGCCGACCGCGTTGCCGATGGCGAGGAACAGCAAGCCCTCATTCGTCGTCAGCACCACCGTCATGAATTCCTGCAAGCTCGAGAACGAGGCGTGCAGGCCGAGCAGCAGCGCGATGAGCAGCCGCACCTGGTACATCCAGATCACGAACACGAACAGCGTAACGAAAGCCATCCAGCCGATCTCGCTGCGCGCGCGTATCGCCGACCAGATGGCGCCGAAGGAGACCGGCTCGCCGCGCTCGCGGCGGCGGCTGACCTCGTAGAGGCCGATCGCCACGAACGGCCCGATCAGCGCAAAGCCGGCCGCAAGGGGATAGACGAGATAGACCATGCCGAAGGCGGTGAGACAGAGCATGATCGCGATGCCGCCGCCTGCGTAGAGCGCGCCGAAGCAGAGCCCGTAGAGCGGCAGCGCCTGGAAATCGCGCAAACCCTCGACCAGCGCCTCGGCAATGTCGGTCGCCGCCACGGGACGCACCACCGGATCGACTTTGCCCGAGATCGACATGCGACTCCCTCTCATCACCGGCACGATCTCCGTCGCGCGCGATCCCGATATTAGCGCCCTCGCGACCTGCGCGCACGCGCGCGTTGATTGCGGGATGACGGTATCCCGGGAGGCCCGACACCAGCCCAACAGAGCCTCGCGGGCGAACTTTCCGGGGACTCATCCGTGACGTGCGCAGCCGAAATCTTTCCCCGCAGGGCCTTTTCGGCGCGATGCCTATGGACTGAGCGGAGGGTGGTGCCGCAGATTGCATCTTCGAACCAGCACGCGCGACGACCAAATTGGACCGCCCGACCGATGAGCTTGCGTACCCGGCTACTGATACTCGTCATTGCGGCCATGCTGGTGCCGGCCATCCTCGTCGGCTTGCGTTTCGTGCAAAATCGCAGCAGCGAAATCAACGCAGCCCTGGCCAATCTGACCGCGGCAGCCGACGACATTGCAAGCGACCTGGACGAGAAGATTCAGGGCACGACCCAGCTTCACTATGGTCTCGCCCGTGCACGCGACCTCGACACGCGCGACAAGGCGGCGTGCTCGGCGTTCCTGTCGGAAGTCCGCGAGGAATACCCACAGTTCACCGGGATATTGACCATCGATCCCGACGGCAGCCTGTTCTGCGATTCGCTGCGGACCAACCGCACGCTCGACCTGCGGGATCGCGCCTATTTCAAGCAGGCCATTGTGTCGCGCGGCATCGCGCTCGAGCCGGTATTCGGCCGGCTGACCGGACTATCGGTGCTCCAGATCGCCTATCCGGTGCGATCGGAGACGAGCGCCCTGAAGCTGGTCCTGCTCGCCTCCTTCAACCTGCGCAAATTCGCGGAGTTTCACGACAAGCGGCTGCTCGGCCAGAAGGAGATCCTGCTTCTCGACAGCAAAGGAACGGTTCTGGTCGCCCCCTCCCGCGGAGGCTGGACCGATCCGGTTGGCACGTCGATCGCGGGATCCGACCTGCTCCGCTTCGCCGCAACGCCCGACCGGAAGGCGTATCAGGAGGTGACCGATCGCGACGGCCGGACGCATGTCTGGGCTGTCGCCGCCCGCTCGCCTTCGACCCGCGATGCCGGCCTCTACATCATGGTCGGACGGTCCAAGGACGGACTTGTCGCGGCGGCCAATCGCCGGCTCTACGAGGATGTGGCGATACTCGCGGTGGCCTCGCTGCTGCTGCTCGCGGCCGTCTGGATCCTTGCGACCGTGAGCGTCGGGCGTCAGGTCGGACGTCTCGCCACCATGGCGAAGAAACTTGGGCTCGGAGATCTCAGCGCGCGAATTCCGCCTCCCCACCCGGGCGGCGAGCTGGGCGGATTGATGACCCTGCTCAACGACACCGCCGAGTCGCTCGAGCAGCAACGCGCCGCCATCGCCGACCTCAGCCACAAGCTCAGCCAATCCCAGAAGATGGAAGCCATGGGCCAGCTCACCGGCGGCGTGGCGCACGATTTCAACAATCTCTTGACTGTCATTCTCGGCAACTCCGAGCATCTTGCCGACAGGCTGGCCGGCAACAAGGAATTGCACCGGATCGCCAACGACATCGCGACCGCCGCCGAGCGCGGCTCCGACCTGACGCGAAGCCTGCTCGCCTTCGCGCGCAAGCAGCCCCTCCGGCCGCGAGACATCGACATCGCCGTGAAGATTCACGAGATGGAGCAGCTGTTGCGCCGGCCCCTGGGCGAGCACATCGAATGCACCTTCGCGCTCGAACCGGATGTGTGGCTGACCAGCGTCGATCCTGGCCAGCTGACAACGGCGCTGCTCAACCTCGTGCTCAACGCGCGCGACGTCATGCCGCGCGGCGGCAAGCTGATGATCGAGGTGCGCAACACCTCGCTCGGTGAATCCGACCTGGACGTCAACGGCGAGCCGCGGCCGGGCGACTACGTCATGGTGGCCGTGACCGACACCGGCAGCGGCATGACTGCCGAGGTGGCGAGCCGGGCGTTCGAGCCGTTCTTCACCACCAAGGAGGTCGGCAAGGGTACCGGCCTCGGCCTGAGCATGGTCTACGGCTTTGTGCGGCAATCCGGCGGAGTCGTGCAGATGCAGTCCGAACCGGGACAAGGCAGCGTCGTCAGGCTGTTCTTTCCCCGCCTTGCGACGTCACCGAACGAGCAGCCGTCACCCGCGGAACGGATCGTCGCCCCCGACGGAAGCGAGACCATTCTTGTCGTCGAGGACGACGACATGGTTCGGGCCTATGTCGAGAGCGAGCTGAAGACGCTCGGCTATCGCGTCATCGCGGCGCCGAACGGTCCCGCGGCTCTCGAATTGTTGCGCCACCCCGGCGACGTCGACCTGCTGCTCACCGACGTCGTGATGCCCGGCGGCATGTTCGGGCCGGAGCTTGCCAGGCAAGCGACCAGCTTGCGGCCCGGGCTCAAGGTGCTCTTCACCTCGGGCTACACCCAAAATCCCGTCAAGACGCCCGACGGGGTCGGCGACGCCCGCATCCTGACAAAACCGTTCCGGCGGAAGGATCTTGCCGCGATGCTGCGGTCCGCCCTGTCGGCGCCCCAGCTCTGAAATCAGGAGGAGAACGCCAGCCGGAGCGCTACGCCGAGATTGGCTACGAACAGAGCCGCGTCGATGACGAAGATCCTGAGCATCGGACCTTTCAGCACGGGCCAGTAGGCCACCCCGACGCGCCCTCCGCGCATCAGGACCGGAAGGTTATAGGCGAACTGGCTGAAGTGGCAGGCGGCAAAGAACAGGAACAACGCGAGCTGCGCCTCGATCGGCTGGAAGAAAGCCGGACGAGCGGCCAGAAGGTAGAACGACAAAAGCCCGATCGGCAGATTCATCCCGCCCAGGAACGCCACGCTGGCCGCCAGCGTCGGCGCGATCGGATTGCTGCGCTCTTCGCGCGGCAGGAGTATCTTCAGCGTGTTGCCCTGGGCGACGCTGAACTGGATGAAGGCGCCGCCGAACCAGAGCGTGTTGAGGAGCAGGACGAAATCCGAAAGGTGCATGATCATTTTCCGTAGAAGGCTTCGCTGCGCACCACACGGCCCGCATCGTCGAAATCCATGAACTCGCTGGCGCGCGTATCGCCGAGCTGCCACCACACCGTCAGGCGCGCGATCGCCTCGTCCCAGCTCCAGCTCAGGATCTTCAGGTCGGCGCTCTCGATGTGGCCATAAGCCTCGCGCCAATAAGCACGGATGTTCTCGGCGCCGGTGACGACCGGAGAACCGGTCAGTGATAGTGCCAGAGGGCTGCGCATCTGCGCATCGTCGGCGAAATGCGCGACGACAGCGTCGATATCGACCCGGCACCAGCTCACGCACCATGCCGCGACAAATCGCTCGGCGGCTGCGCGATCCATTATCCGTCCGCTCACGGCGGAGCCCTCCCCTGGCTCGTTGCCGGGAAAGTGGCAAAGCTCGCACCTCATGTCAACTATGTTGACTTCAGGAATCGTCAGTTGTTGTCGGCGATCGCCCCCATGACGGCAATCCATGCCGCCGCACCCGACGCCCCTGCGCGATCGAACGCTTCGCGCAGGACCCTCCGTTCGTGATCCGATGCTTTTTGCTCGATGCGTCGCCCGGCCTCCGTCAAGCGCAACAGCTTGGAGCGATGCTGCTCGGGCGCTCGCTTCGACGTCAGGAGCTTGCGCTCCAGCAGCAGGTTGAGCGGCCGGTTCAGGGCCTGCTTGGAGATGCCGAGGATCTCGATCAGCGAGCCGATCGCGATATCGGGCCGGCGCGCCACCACGTAGAGGATGCGATGGTGTGGACGCGACAGGCCCTGCTTCGCAAGATATTCATCGGCCTCCAGCGTCATCCCGCGCCAGCCGTAATACATGAGCTCGAGCGCAACATCGAGATCGTGCAGCTTCGGAAGTGAAGCGCGGTGAAGCCCCGCAGCTTGAGACATCTTTGCCATTGTTGAAAGAGCCTAACCCCGTGCCCGCAGCTCGCGCCGCAGCACCTTGCCCGTCGCCGTCATTGGCAATGTCTCCGCGAACTCCACGAAGCGCGGATATTCGTGGGCGGCGAGTTGCACCTTCACGAACTCCTGGATCTCGCGCGCGAGCGTGTCGCTTGCCGCGAAGCCGGGACGCAGCACGATCCAGGCCTTGATCGATTCGGTGCGGATCGGATCGGGGATGCCGACCACCGCCGCCATCGCCACCGACGGATGCTTCATCAGCGTGTGCTCGATCTCGGACGGGCCGACGCGGTAGCCGGCGGTGGTGATGACGTCGTCCTCGCGGCTGACATACCAGAAATAGCCGTCCTCATCCCGGGTACCGAGATCACCGGTCAGCAGGAATTCGCCGGCATATTTCTTCGCCGTCGCGTCCGGATTGCGCCAGTATTCGAGCATCGTGCACGGGCACGGCTGGCGCACGCCTATGATGCCGCGCTGTCCCGTCGGCAGCTCCTCGCCCTTGTCGTTGACGATGCAGACGTCGAAGCCCGGCGTCGCCTTGCCCATCGAACCCGGACGGATCGGAAACAGGTTCGAGTTGCTACCGATCACGAGGTTGCACTCGGTCTGGCCGAACACTTCATGCGCGTCGATGCCGAACGTCTCGCGCACCCAGCCGAGCAGCTCGCCGCCGAGAGATTCACCACCCGTGAAAATGCTGCGCAGCTTGACGCCGGAATGCTTCACGCCGGCCTGCCGCATCAGCTTCAGCGCGGTCGGCGGCAGGAAGACGTTGCGGACACCGAGGTCGGCCATCATCTGCATCGCCGCCTGCGGCTCGAACTTTCGCGCGCGGTGACCGACCAGGGGGATGCCGTGATACCAGAACGCGAACAGGCCGTTGACGAGGCCGCCGATCCACGCCCAGTCCGCCGGCGTCCACATCAGATCGCCGGGGCGCGGCAGGAAGTTGTGGCACATCTCGACATTCGGCAAGTGGCCGAGCACAACGCGATGCGCATGCAGCGCGCCCTTCGGATTGCCTGTCGTGCCTGACGTGTAGATGATCAGGGCGGGGTCATCGGCGGAGGTGTCGACGGTCGCAAAGTCCTCGGACGCGGTTTCGATCGCCGACCAGAACGGTTTTGCGCCGGCATGGACCGCGCCGCTCGTGATATAGATGTCCTGCAAATAGGGCAGCCGATCGCGGACCTTCGTGAGCTTCTCCCAGCCCGCTTCATCAGTGATGATGGCTCTTGCTTGCGAGTTCGACAGGCGGAATTCCAGCGCGTCCTCGCCGAACAGCGCGAACAGCGGGATCGAGATCAGCCCGGAGCGGAACGCGGCCATGTGCGCGATCGGCAGCTCCAGCGACTGCGACAGGAACACCGCGACGCGGTCGCCGCGCGCAAGCCCATCGGCCTTCAGCACATTGGCGAAGCGGCGCGACATCTCCGCGACCTCGTCGAACGAGGTGCGCGTGGTTGCGCCATTCTCGTCGACATAGACCAGCGCGAGGCGGCCCGTGCCGTCGGCATGGCGGTCGCAGCACGCTTCCGCCATGTTGAAGCGCGCCGGGACGTCCCAGCGGAAGTTGCGATAGAGCTCGTCGTAGGTTGCGGCTTCGGTGAGCATGGTCGTTTCCCGGCAGCATCGTCATGGCCGGGCTTGTCCCGGCCGTGCACGTTCTTGTTTGAACCAGAGTTTAAGCGCGTGGGTGCCCGGGACAAGCCCGGGCATGGCGACGCGGGGGCATCCCCTAACGGCGCACCGTCCGGAAGAATTTCCTGACGTCGCCAACATACAGCTCCGGCTGCTCGAATGCGGCGAAATGCCCGCCCTTCTCCATCTCGCTCCAGTGCGTGATGTTAGGAAAGTTCGGCTCCATCCAGCGCCTGACCGGCGTGATGATCTCCTTGGGGAACACGGCGACGCCGGTCGGCACCTTCACGACCGGGGTCGTTCGGCGCCTGCCAAAACTCTCCCAATAGAGCCGTGCGGAGGAGGTCGCCGTCTCCGTTGCCCAATAGAGCATGACGTTGTCGAGCAGCTCGTCCTTGTCAAAAATGTTTTCGGGATGGCCGTTGCAATCGGTCCAGGCCCAGAATTTTTCCAAAATCCAGGCCGCCTGCCCGCTCGGCGAATCCGTCAGGCCATAGCCGAGCGTCTGCGGCCGCGTCGATTGCTGCTTGGAATAGCCGGAATCGAGATCGACATAATGCTTCAGGCCGGCGAGCGCGCGCTTCTCTTCCGCCGTCGGCTCGCCCTCGACCTTCGGCGCCGCGTTGAAGGCGAGCGTGATGTGAATGCCGGCGCAGTGCTCGGCGTCCTGCGCGCCCAGCGATGTCGTCACCGCCGAGCCCCAGTCGCCGCCCTGCGCACCGTAACGCGCGTAACCGAGCTGATCCATCAGCTTCGCCCACGTCGCGGCGATGCGGTCGACGCCCCAGCCGGTGGTCCTTGGCTTGGCGGAGAAGCCAAAGCCCGGCAGCGACGGGCAGATCACGTGAAAGGCATCCGCGGGATTACCGCCATGCGCGGCAGGATCGACCAGCGGCTCGATCACCTTCTGGAATTCGACGATGGACCCTGGCCAGCCATGGGTGATGATCAGCGGCAATGCCGACGGCTCCTTCGAGCGCGCATGCAGGAAGTGGATATCGAGCCCGTCGATCTCAGTGATGAACTGGTCGAAGCGGTTGAGCTTTGCCTCGCGGGCACGCCAGTCATAGCTGTTGGCCCAGTAGGCGCATATCTCCCGGATCCATTTCAGCGGCGCGCCCTGGCTCCAGTCGTCGACCAGCTCCGCCTCCGGCCAGCGCGTGCGGGCGAGGCGCGATTTGAGGTCGGTGAGGATGTCGTCGCTGATGGCGATGCGAAACGGTTTGATGGCGCCGGTCATCGTGCCTCCCCTTGTTCTTCTTGTCATTCCGGGGCGCGCGAAGCGCGAGCCCGGAATCCATTTCGCAACGGAGCAGGTGGCACGATGGATTCCGGGCTCGACGCTACGCGTCGCCCCGGAATGACGCCTAGCCCGTCAGCGCGGCCTTCACCAGGCCGCTGGCCTTGCCGAAATCCATCTGGCCGGCGTACTTCGCGCGCAACAGCGCGATCACCTTGCCCATGTCCTTCATGCCGGCAGCGCCGGTCTCGGCGATCGCGTCCGCGATCGCCTTCTTCACCTCGTCGTCCGACATCTGCTTCGGCAGATAGGCCGAGATCACCGCGATCTCCTCGCGCTCCTGGGCAGCGAGCTCGGCGCGGCCGCCCTTGTCGTAGAGTTCGACCGATTCCTGGCGCTGCTTGATCATCTTCTGAAACACGCCGAGCAGGTCGGCGTCCGACAGCGGCGGCTTGCCGTTGCCCCGCGCCTCGATGTCGGCGTTCTTGATGGTCGAGTTCACCATGCGCAGGGTGGACAGCTTGCGCTCGTCCTTGGCCTTCATGGCCTCCTTGACCGCGTTGTTGATGTCGTCGCGCAGCATGATCGTGATCCCTTCGAATATCCGAGGCCTGATCTAGGCCGTTCGCGGCCCTGAGACAACCGGGCTCCCCAGCCATTCGACCAGCGCCCGCGTCGTCGCCTCGGGCTGCTCCGGCTGCGGCAGGTGCCCGCAACGCTCGAGGATCACCAGTCTCGCGCCCGCTATGCCCTCCGCCATCTCCTTGGAGAACGCGTTCGGAATCGTGTTGTCCTGATCGCCTGTCAGCACCAGCGTCGGGCATTTGATTGTCGCCAGCGTCGGCCGTGAATCCACCCGCGCAATGATCGCGGTCTGCTGTCGCAGATAGCCTTCGACGCCGACGTCCTCGCCCTGCTCGTGCACGAGCTTTCGAATGCCGGCATCGTCGCGGCGCGAAGGATGCACCAGCTCCGGAAACATCTCCTCGCGCGCCGCGCGCAGCTCGCCGCGCCTCGCCCGTTCCATCAGGCCGCGGCGGCGCGCGGTCGCTTCCGGTGTATCGGGCCGGGCCTGGGTGTTGATCAGCGCGAGCTTCAAAACCCGCTCGGGCACCTGGCGCATGATCTCGAGCGCGATATAGCCGCCCATGGAGTGGCCGGCGAGCGCGAAGCGCGGCGGGGCCTCGCTCAGCACGCGCCGGGCGATCGCCGCCATGCTGTCGTCGCGGATATGGTTGGCAATCATCACCGGGCCGAACCGCCAGAGTGCGGGGACCACCGGGGCGTAGATCCGGGCCGAGGAGGCCAACCCCGGAACCAGCAGAAGCGGGGTGGTCTGGTCCATTATTGCCTCGCGAGCCCGGGAAATTGGCGGAAATTATCCTGCCAAGCTTAAGTGCCTGAGGAGACCTGTCAAATATGCAAAAACGCATGTGAATCGGCGCTTGTCTGCTTTGACGGCGGCGACGGCCCAGACTATGAACCGGGCTCATGACACAACATGACAACGATACCGCTTGGCCGGACCACAAACCGACCGCGCTCCTCGTGCTCGCCGATGGCACGGTGCTGGAAGGCTTCGGTCTCGGCGCCGAAGGCCATGCCGTCGGTGAGGTCTGCTTCAACACCGCGATGACCGGCTATGAGGAGATCCTCACCGATCCCTCCTATGCCGGCCAGCTCATCACCTTCACCTTCCCGCATATCGGCAATGTCGGTACCAACGAGGAAGACATCGAGACGGTGAACATGGCCGCGACGCCGGGCGCGCGCGGCGTGATTCTGCGCACCGCGATCACCGATCCCTCGAACTACCGCGCCACCAAGCACCTCGACCAGTGGCTGAAGGCACGCGGCATCATCGGCCTCTCCGGCATCGATACCCGCGCACTGACCGCGCTGATCCGCAGCAAGGGCATGCCCAATGCGGTGATCGCGCACGCCAGGAACGGCGAGTTCGACCTGCATGGCCTGAAGGAAGAAGCGCGCGAATGGCCGGGCCTCGAGGGCATGGACCTCGTGCCGATGGTCACCTCGGGCCAGCGCTTCACCTGGGACGAGACGCCCTGGCTGTGGGACAAGGGTTTTGGCCGCCAGGACAAGCCCGAGTTCAACGTCGTCGCCATCGACTACGGCATCAAGCGCAACATCCTGCGCCTGCTCGCCGGCGTCGGCTGCAAGGTGACGGTGGTACCGGCGACGACCTCATCGGAAGACATCCTGGCAATGAAGCCGGACGGCGTGTTCCTCTCCAACGGCCCCGGCGATCCGGCCGCGACGGGCAAATACGCGGTGCCGGTGATTCGGGACGTGATCAAGTCGGGCACGCCGACGTTCGGCATCTGCCTCGGTCACCAGATGCTCGGCCTTGCCGTCGGCGCCAAGACCAAGAAGATGCATCAGGGCCATCACGGCGCCAATCATCCCGTGAAGGACGAGACCACCGGCAAGGTCGAGATCACCTCGATGAACCATGGCTTTGCGGTGGACGAGGCGACGCTGCCGAAGGGCGCGACGCAGACCCATATCTCGCTGTTCGACGGCTCCAATTGTGGCATCCAGCTCGACGGCAAGCCGGTGTTCTCGGTGCAGTATCACCCCGAAGCCTCGCCGGGCCCGCGCGACTCGCACTATCTGTTCCAGCGCTTCGCGGATCTGATGCGGCAGAAGAAGAGCGCGTAACGCTGGCTCTCCTGCAATTGCCTTGACGACATCGAGCCCGGGCCTTGACCCGGGCTCCTGTCATTCCGGGCTCGACGCTGCGAGGAACGTCGTCTCACGCCCCTCGTTAATTCCTGCTACGCTCACGCAGGAGCCCTGCCATGCCCGTTGTCAGCGACAATGCCGAGCCACGCGCCATCGTGTTCGAAGATGACGGGCTCGTGCCGAACAACATCCTTCCCTTCCTGGTCTATCAGGGTGCGGTGAAGCTCGATTCCAGGCGTCCCGAGGAGACCATCGAAAACCTGTTCGAAGCGAATAGCTGGGGCGGCACGTGGCGCAACGGCGTCTACGACTATCTGCACTATCACGCGACGGTGCATGAGGTGCTCGGCGTCGCGCGCGGAAGTGCCCGCGTGCGCTTCGGCGGCGATCACGGCCAGGAGCTGGAGATCAAGGCGGGCGACGTCGCGATTCTGCCGGCCGGCACGGGGCATCAGTGCATCAGCGCGAGCAGTGATTTCTGCATCATCGGCGCCTATCCGCCGGGATCGAAGATGGTGGTGACGCGGGCAACGCCGGAGAACCATGCCAGGGCACTGAAGACGATTCCCGAGGTCGCGCTGCCGCCGGCCGATCCGGTGACGGGCAAGGACGGGGCGTTGATGCGGCTGTGGCGGTAGCGACAAGCGCGGTGCTGTAGGGTGGGTTAGCCGAAGGCGTAACCCACCACTGTCTACATCCGCGGAAGCAGAAGAAGTGGGTTACGCTGCGCTAACCCACCCTATGCAGTCGCGTACTCCTTACGCCTCGTTGCCGCCTTCCTGGCGGGTGGCCTCGAACAGGAACCACGTCCGGCGCTCGGTCTCGTCGATGAAGTTTTCGAGGATGCTGGCGCTGGCGACATCGCCGGCGTCATCGCAGACCTCGTGTGCCTTGCGCATCGCGCTCGCGACGTGCTTGTTGTCCTGCATCAGCTCGCGCAGCATCTCGCGCGGCGGGACGTAGTCCTCGTTGTTGTCCTTGATGGTCTGGAGCTTGGCGACCTGTCCGATCGACTTCAGCGTGGTGCCGCCGATCTTGCGGACGCGTTCGGCGAGCTGGTCGGTGGTGGCGAAGATCTGGTCGGACTGCTCGTCGAGCAGCAGATGATAGTCGCGGAAATGCCGGCCGCTGATGTGCCAGTGGAAATTCTTGGTCTTCAGATAGAGCGCGAACGCATCGGCCAGAAGCACGTTGAGCGCCTCAGAGACCTTCTTGACCCCATCGGGCGACAGATCGGTGGGGGTATCGAGATCGGGCGAGACCTTGGTGGGGGCTTTGCTCACGGGAAACCTTCCTGTTAGGACGCGGACATTGACGGCGCGCCGTCGCACCCCTAACGCAAGGCGGGCAGCGCCGGTTCCTTGACAGGAACCGTTTGGCCGGGACCTACGAAATACCATGGACGATTGGATCGATTACTACGACTCCACGCATACGATCTATGTCAGCAAGCTGCATCGCGACTTGCACTTCCAGATCATCGCGCGGGACATCATCGGCTACATCTCATCGCCCGAGGCGACCGTGCTCGACTATGCCTGCGGCGAGGCGCTGTCGGCGAGCCAGGTGGCCGCGGCCTGCGGCAAGCTGATTCTCGCCGAGCCCGCCCCCGGCGTGCGTGGCCGGCTGATCGCGCGATTTGCCCCGAACACCAAGATCCGCGTCCGCTCACTCGACGACGTCCGCAAAATGCAGGACCAGTCGATCGACCTCGCGGTGATGAACTCGGTCGCGCAATACATGACGCCGGACGAGCTCGATGCCGCGCTTGTCAGCATCCGGCGATTGCTGACCCCGTCCGGCAAGCTCGTGCTCGGAGATATCTTGCAGCCCAATGTCGGCATGTTCAGGGATGTGATGGCGCTGCTCAGCTTCGGCCTGCGTCACGGCTTCCTGAAGGACGCGCTGATCGGGCTGATCAGCACCGCGCTGTCAGATTACCGTCATCTGCGCACGCGCATCGGGCTTCAGCGCTATAGCGAGGACGAGATCGTCGCCAAGCTGACCGCGGCCGGCTTCGCTGCCCAGCGCGCCCACACCAATATCGGCCATAATCGCTGGCGCATGACCTTCATCGCGCGGCCGCCTCTGGTCCGTTAAGCATAATGACTGCCCGAGGTGGCTTGTCGCACGCCGATCGGCAATGATCGCGACGGCCCGGTGGCGGAAGCGTCTACGCGAGGGCGGTGCAACGCTCTTCATCCTGGTTCAAATCCAGGCCGGGTCTCCACGCTTCGCCCCTGTGGGGCTACGCGTGGCGCAGCCACGCAAGGCCCGAAGGGGCGCAGCGTGTCCGGCGTAGCTGTAGCGAAGCGAAAGCGAAGACGGACGGGATCTCAGCCGTCTGCGCGCAACCCTCTCAACTTCAATCCACTTCGACCGTTTCGCACTCGGACAGCAGCTGTAGCCGGTCGGCATCCTTGGCTGCGGAGCTGAGGACAGCATCGAGCAGCCCCGGAAAGCGCCCATCCAGATCCTCGCGGCGGAGCCGCATGAAGCGGTTGGTGCCCGCCACGCGCGTCAGCATCAGGCCGCATTCGCGCAGCTTGGCGAAATGGTAGGCGAGGTTGGATTTGCCGGCGAGGCCGCTGAAGTCGCCACAGCAGAGCTCACTGCTGACACGTTCCTGCCGGGCGAGCTGATAGACGATGGCCAACCGGATCGGATCGCTCAGGCAATCCAGAACCATCGGCAGCTCGATCTGCTCGCGGGTGGGATGAAGGGGTGCACGGCTCATGGTCCGGAATCATAGCAAACTGGCCACGATGTTCAATAGTTCTTGAACCAATTGACATCTCAGCCGTCGCATTCAATAGTTCAATAAATGTTGAACAAAGGGATATCGTCCAATGAGCGTGTTCTGGCTGGCTCTCGCGGCCTTCGCGATTGGTACCGAAGGCTTTGTCATTGCAGGGCTTTTGCCGTCGATCGCCACCGATCTTTCGATTTCCGTCCCGGCCGCCGGTCAATTGGTCACCGCCTACGCCCTCACCTACGCGGTGGGTTCGCCGATCCTGGCGGTGACGCTGAACAATATCGACCGCCGCACCGTGCTGGCCCTGGCGCTATCGACCTTCATCGCCGGAAATCTCGCCGCGACGCTGGCTTCCAGCTACGCCCTGCTGCTGGCCTCCCGCATGCTGATGGCGCTGGGCTCCGGACTGTGCATGCCGACGGCGCTTGCCGTATCGGTGGCCGTCGCCGCGCCCGAACGGCGCGGCCGCGCGGTGGCGCTGGTCACCTCGGGCCTCACGGTTGCCACCGTGATCGGCGTCCCGCTCGGCAATCTCGTCGGCAGCCTGCTCGGCTGGCGCGCGACCTTTGCCATGGTGGCCCTGATCGGCGCGGTTGCGCTTGCCGGCCTGCTGCTTGGCTTGCCCCGCGGCCTGCCGCGCAACACCGCCTCGCTCAGCGAACGGCTGGCGGTGGCGCGTCACAGCAATGTCGTGATCGCGCTTCTGATCACGATCTTATGGGCGCTCGGCGGCTTCACCGTGTTCACCTATTTCGCCGTCCCGTTGCGCGGCCTCGGCTTCGACGCCGCGCAGATCAGTCTCGCGCTGCTGGTGTTCGGCGGCGCCGCCGCCATCGGGAACATGATGGGCGGTGTCCTGGCCGACCGGCTCGGCACGCTCGCCACCGCAGGCCTCGGGCTCGCCGGCATGGCGAGCGCCCTGATCCTGCATTCGCTGGTCCTGAAGCTGATGCCCGGACAGGCGCATTATGCAGTGCTGGGCGCGATCTTCCTCTGGGGCGTCTCGGGCTGGGCGTTCTATCCGGCTCAGATCGCCAGCATCATCCGGATCGAGCCGCAGGCCTCGATGATCGCACTCTCGCTCAACGCCTCCGCCATGTATCTCGGCTTCGCCATCGGCGGGGCCCTGGGCGGCGCGGTGCTGGCCACGCTCTCGCCGACCGACCTTGGCTGGATCGGCGGATCGAGCGTTGCGGCCTCGCTGCTGGTGCATCTCGCCCGTGGCTGGCAGGCACGTCCAAAACCCGTCAAAATTGCCGGTTGATGGGCGTTTTTCGGGGTTTCGCCGCCCCGAAAACTGGTCTAAGACCCACCCGCGCGCGAGGGAGACCAACGCGCTCTCGGCCACAGGGGACGCGCAACAAGCGCGCCCTTTTTTTGTGCCTAAATTCCACTTCGGCGAGAGTTGATGCCCAAACGTACAGACATCACCACCATCCTGATCATCGGCGCCGGTCCCATCGTGATCGGCCAGGCCTGCGAGTTCGACTATTCGGGCACGCAAGCGGTGAAGACGTTGAAGGAGGAGGGCTATCGCATCGTCCTCGTCAATTCCAACCCGGCCACCATCATGACCGACCCGGAATTGGCCGACGCCACCTACATCGAGCCGATCACGCCCGAGATCGTCGCCAAGATCATCGAGAAGGAACGTCACGTCATTCCCGGCGGCTTCGCGCTGCTGCCGACCATGGGCGGACAGACCGCGCTGAACTGCGCACTGTCGCTGCGCCGGCAGGGCACTCTGGAAAAGTTCGACGTCGAGATGATCGGCGCGACCGCGGACGCGATCGACAAGGCGGAAGACCGTCAGCTGTTCCGCGAGGCCATGACCAAGATCGGGCTTGAGACGCCAAAGTCGCGGCTCGCCAACGCGTCCGAGTTGAAGAAGTCCTTCCGCGACAAGCACCGGGCCGAACGCGAGAAGCTGTCGGGTGCCGCCCTCGAGGAACACGAACGGCAATGGGTGCTCGGCGAAAGCGACCGCCGCAAGCGCTACCAGGAATATGCGCTCGGCCAGGCGCTGATGGCACTGTCCGAGATCGGCCTGCCCGCAATCATCCGCCCCTCCTTCACGATGGGCGGCACCGGCGGCGGCATTGCTTACAACAAGGAAGAGTTCCTCGACATCATCGAGCGCGGGCTCGACGCGTCTCCCACCAACGAAGTACTGATCGAAGAATCCGTGCTCGGCTGGAAAGAGTACGAGATGGAGGTCGTGCGCGACAAGAAAGACAATTGCATCATTGTCTGCTCGATCGAGAACCTCGATCCGATGGGCGTGCACACGGGCGACTCCATCACGGTCGCACCGGCGCTCACGCTGACCGACAAGGAATACCAGATCATGCGCGACGCCTCGCTGGCGGTGCTGCGCGAGATCGGCGTCGAGACCGGCGGCTCCAACGTGCAGTTCGGCGTCAATCCCGAAGACGGCCGCATGGTCGTGATCGAGATGAATCCGCGCGTGTCGCGGTCGTCCGCACTGGCCTCCAAGGCCACCGGCTTCCCGATCGCCAAGGTCGCAGCCAAGCTCGCGGTCGGCTACACGCTGGACGAGATCGCCAACGACATCACCGGCGGCGCGACGCCGGCCTCGTTCGAGCCGACCATCGACTACGTCGTCACCAAGATTCCGCGCTTCGCCTTCGAGAAATTCCCGGGCGCATCGACCACGCTGACCACGTCGATGAAGTCGGTCGGCGAAGTGATGGCGATCGGCCGTACCTTCCAGGAGAGCCTGCAGAAGGCGCTGCGCGGACTCGAGACCGGCCTGACCGGGCTCGACGAGATCGAGATCGAGGGGCTAGGCCAGCACGACGACAAGAATGCGATCCGTGCCGCGCTCGGCACGCCGACGCCGAACCGGCTGCTGCAGGTCGCCCAGGCCATGCGGCTCGGCTGGTCGAACGAGGACATCTTCAACTCCTGCAAGATCGATCCGTGGTTCCTCAGCGAGATGCGCGGCATCGTCGACATGGAGGAGAAGGTCCGGAAGAACGGCCTGCCGGGCAACGCCTTCGGCATGCGCACGCTCAAGGCCATGGGCTTCTCCGATGCGCGGCTCGCTGTGCTCGCCGAAACGACGGAAGCTGACGTGACGGCGAAGCGCCACGCGCTCGGTGTCCGCCCCGTCTACAAGCGCATCGACACCTGCGCGGCCGAGTTCGCGTCGCCGACCGCCTACATGTATTCGACCTATGAGGCGCTGTTTGCGGGCGCGCCTGCGGACGAGAGCTCGCCGTCGGACAAGAAGAAGGTCATCATCCTCGGTGGCGGGCCCAACCGGATCGGTCAGGGCATCGAGTTCGACTATTGCTGCTGTCACGCCTGCTTCGCACTGCATGACGCCGGTTACGAATCCATCATGGTCAACTGCAATCCCGAGACGGTGTCGACCGACTACGACACCGCCGACCGGCTCTATTTCGAGCCGCTCACCGCCGAGGACGTGCTGGAGATCATCGCGAAGGAGCGCACCAACGGCACGCTGCACGGCGTGATCGTGCAGTTCGGCGGCCAGACCCCGCTGAAGCTGGCGCGTGCGCTGGAAGCCGCCGAAGTGCCGATCCTCGGCACTTCGCCCGACGCCATCGACCTTGCCGAAGACCGCGACCGCTTCAAGCGCGTGCTCGACAAGCTCCGGCTGAAGCAGCCGAAGAACGGCATCGCCTATTCGGTCGAGCAGGCGCGCCTGGTCGCAACCGATCTCGGCCTGCCACTGGTGGTGCGCCCGTCCTACGTGCTCGGCGGCCGCGCGATGCAGATCATCCGCGAGGAGAACCAGCTCAGCGATTATCTGCTCGGCACGCTGCCGGAGCTGGTGCCGGCCGACGTCAAGGCGCGCTACCCGAACGACAAGACCGGGCAGATCAACACCGTGCTCGGCAAGAACCCGCTGCTGTTCGACCGCTATCTATCCGACGCCACCGAGATCGACGTCGACTGCCTCTGCGACGGCAAGGACACCTTCATCGTCGGCATCATGGAGCACATCGAGGAAGCCGGCATCCATTCCGGCGATAGCGCCTGCTCGCTGCCTCCGCATTCGCTCGACGCGAAGATGATCGAGGAGCTGGAGCGGCAGACGCGTGAGCTGGCGCTCGGCCTCGACGTCGTCGGCCTGATGAATGTGCAGTACGCGATCAAGGACGGCGAGATCTACGTGCTCGAAGTCAACCCGCGCGCCTCCCGCACGGTGCCCTTCGTCGCCAAGGTGGTCGGCACGCCGGTCGCCAAGATCGCAGCGCGCATCATGGCCGGCGAGAAGCTCGCCGACTTCAAGCTGAAGAAGGCGGACTTCAAGCATGTCGGCGTGAAGGAATCGGTGTTTCCGTTCGCCCGCTTCCCCGGCGTCGACACGGTGCTCGGCCCCGAGATGCGCTCGACCGGCGAGGTCATGGGCATCGACAGCTCCTTCGCGGTGGCATTTGCCAAGAGTCAGCTCGGCGGCGGCACGCGGGTGCCGCGCAAAGGCACGGTGTTCGTCTCGGTTCGCGAGAGCGACAAGACGCGCATCGCCGAGGCCGTTCGCGAATTGCATTCGCTCGGCTTCAAGGTGCTGGCGACATCGGGCACGGCGCGCTTCCTGACCGATCAGGGCATCCCGACCGAGAGGGTCAACAAGGTGCTTGAGGGACGGCCGCACATCGTCGATGCCATCACCAATGGCGATGTCCAGCTCGTCCTCAACACCACCGAAGGCCCGCAGGCGCTCGCCGACAGCCGCTCGCTGCGGCGCGCGGCCCTCTTGCATAAAGTGCCGTATTACACCACTCTTTCCGGGGCCGTGGCGGCCGCGCAGGGCATCCGCGCCTATCTGGGCGGGGACCTTGAGGTTCGGACCCTGCAGAGCTACTTTTCGGAAACCTGATCGCTAGTGGCGGCTAGGCTGCCGGTAAGTGATTGGCAATGAAGCCACAATGGCCGGAGGAACTGCCCGGGCATTGTGGTTGTTCTGTTCCGGCGCCAGACCCACATAACGCTCCGGCGGCGGCGTGTTTAGCCCCCCGGACATACTGACGAATCAAGGTTGCCGCGCCCTCTGTTTTCGTGGGGCGCGCGATCGAAGGACGAGAGAAGAGATGGAAAAGGTTCCGATGACAGCGGGCGGCTTTGCCGCGCTCGGGGAAGAATTGAAGAAGCGCCAGTCCGAGGACCGTCCGCGCATCATCGAGCATATTGCGGAAGCGCGCTCGCACGGCGACCTGTCGGAAAACGCGGAATATCATGCCGCGAAGGAAGAGCAGTCCCACAATGAGGGCCGCATCGCCGAGCTCGAGGACAAACTCGCGCGCGCCGATATCATCGATATTTCCAAGCTGTCCGGCGACACCATCAAGTTCGGCGCCACCGTGACGCTGGTCGATGAGGACACCGAGAAGAAGACGGTGTGGCAGATCGTCGGCGAGGTCGAGGCCGACGCCAAAAAGGGCCGCATCTCCATCACCTCGCCGCTCGCGCGCGCGCTGATCGGCAAGAAGAAGGGTTCGACTGTCGAGGTCAACGCCCCCGGCGGCGCCAAGGCGTATGAGATCACCAAGGTGGAGTGGCGGTAAGCATTTGCCGCTACGTATGATGTTTCGAAAAGGCCGCGCACTGCGCGGCCTTTTGTTTCGGGGTATTGCCGGGTGCTGTGTGCCTCCCCCCGTAAGAACGGGGAGAGAGAGAAGACTTACCTTCTTCCCTTCACATCAAGCGGCACGGCCGCCTCGTATTTCGAATTATGCAGCACCAGCGACGTCCGCACGTTACGCACATGGGGCGCGGCGGTGAGGTGCGTCACGAAATCCTGGAAGGTGGCCATGTCGGGCGCGACGCATTTCAGGATGAAATCGACCTCGCCCGACAGCATCCAGCATTCCCGCACCAGGGGCTCGGCGCGGACGAACTCCTCGAAGGCGCGCAAATCCGCCTCGGCCTGGCTGGACAGGTGCACCGCGGCGAACACGGTGACGTCGAAGCCGAGCTTGCGGGCGTCGAGCAGGCCACGATAACCATGGATATAGCCCTCCTCCTCCAGCGCGCGGACGCGGCGGAGGCAAGGTGGCGGCGAGATGCCGACGCGCTTGGCCAGCTCGACATTCGTGATTCGACCGTCGGCCTGGACCTCGGTGAGAATTTTCAGGTCGATCTCGTCTAGGTTCCGCGACACGTGATTGGAACTCCTGGCCTTTGCGGCTGTATTGGTGGATTTGACGCAATCCTCATAGCCAGTCCGCAGCCATTGCGCAATTTTATTGCGCGTGCAGCGCAATCGACTTTTGTTCCCTGTTGGAAAAATCCGCCGATAGGGAATGCAATTCTTGCATAGCTCACCAGAAGGCTTAGATTAGCTCTGATATTTCAGCGCTTCCGCGAGGCCTCCCGGCACGTTCCGCACCCGCGCTGCAGATCCCCCGTGAAAGGCGTCCGTCAAAATGTCTGCCACTGTTCATGCAAAGGTCGTCATTATTGGCTCCGGCCCCGCCGGTTACACGGCGGCAATCTACGCCGCGCGCGCAATGCTCGAGCCGATCCTGATCCAGGGGATCCAGGCGGGCGGCCAGCTCACCATCACCACCGACGTCGAGAACTATCCGGGCTTCGCCGACGTGATCCAGGGCCCCTGGCTGATGGAGCAGATGGAGAAGCAGGCGGTCCATGTCGGCACCAAGATCGTCTCCGACCTGGTCACCAAGCTGGAGACTATGCAGCGGCCGTTCCGCCTCACCTGCGACAGCGGCGACGTCTATCTCGCCGACACCGTCATCCTCGCCACCGGCGCGCAAGCGCGCTGGCTCGGGCTGCCGTCGGAAACGAAATTCCAGGGCGGCGGCGTGTCGGCCTGCGCCACCTGCGACGGCTTCTTCTACCGCAACAAGGAAGTCGTGGTGGTCGGCGGCGGCAATACCGCGGTCGAGGAAGCCCTCTACCTCACCAACCATGCCTCGCAGGTCACCATCGTGCATCGTCGCGATCACTTCCGCGCCGAACGCATCCTGCAGGAGCGTCTGTTCAAGCACCCGAAGATCAAGGTGGTCTGGGACTCGGCTGTTGACGAGATCTGCGGCACCGAGAACCCGAACAAGGTCACCCATCTGCGACTGAAGAACGTCAAGACCGGTGCCTTGACCGATGTGCGGACCGACGGTGTCTTCATCGCCATTGGACACGCGCCGGCGACCGAACTCGTGAAGGATCAGGTCAGGCTGAAACGGTCGGGCTATGTCGAGGTCGCCCCGAACTCGACCGCCACCTCGGTGCCCGGCCTGTTCGCCGCCGGCGACGTCGCCGACGAGACCTATCGTCAGGCCGTGACGGCCGCCGGCCTCGGCTGCATGGCAGCTCTCGAAGCCGAACGTTTCCTGGCCCTGCGCGCCAGCGAGCGCGCTGCAGCGGAATAAAGATCATGCCTCGAACACGCGACGGATTTACGGATATGGATTGGGACAAGCTGAAGGTGTTTCACGCGGCGGCGGAAGCGGGCAGCTTCACGCATGCGGGCGAGCAGCTCGGCCTGTCGCAATCGGCGGTGTCCCGCCAGGTCTCGGCACTGGAGCAGGAGCTCTCGGTCTCGCTGTTCCACCGCCACGCCCGCGGCCTGATCCTCACCGAGCAGGGCGACCTGCTGTTCCGCACCGCGCATGACGTGTTCATGCAGCTGCAGGCAGCGCGCGCCAAGCTGACCGACAGCCGCGAGCGGCCGAGCGGCGACCTCAAGATCACCACCACGCCCGGCGTCGGCATCAACTGGCTGATCCCGCGGCTCGGCGAATTCACTGCGCTCTATCCGGAGATCCGGATCTCGCTGATCGTCACCGACGAGGAGCTCGACCTGTCGATGCGCGAGGCGGACGTCGCGATCCGCACCCGCAAGCCGACGCAGCCGGATCTCATCCAGCGCAAGCTGTTCGCGATGGGCTTCCACGCCTATTGCTCGCCGGATTACATCAAGCGCTTCGGCACGCCGCGCACGCTCGAGGAGCTCGACTCTCACCGCATCATCACGCTGTCCGACGGCAACTTCGCGCCGCATCTTCAGAACCGCAACTGGCTGGTCGAAGCCGGCCGCAACGGCTCTGGTCCGCGCGAGGCCTATTTCAGGGTGAACAACATTCTCGGCCTCGTCCGCGCCTGCCAGCAGGGCCTCGGCATCGCGGCGCTGCCGGACTATCTGATCGAAGAGCAGAGCCGCCTGGTGCAGCTGTTCGGAGAATCGGATTCGATCCAGCTCGACACTTATTTCGTCTATCCCGAGGAGTTGAAGACGGTCGCGCGCGTGCAGGTGTTCCGCGACTTCGTGGTGAGCAAGGCGCAGCGCTGGCCTTCCTGATTTCCGCATGTCTGACATGCGGCTTGGACGGTTGCTGCATGGCGCTCGTCGAGCCCATACTGCTTGCACGCTGAGCCTTCGCGTTGCGCATTTGTCCCCCTCCTCCAGTGGCGCGGGAGTTCAGTAATCCCTCTTGGAAGGTGATTGTGTCGGCCTCACGTGGCCAATACCTTAAGCCGGGCTCGCTTGAGCCCGGCTTTTTTTCTGTCCCGTTCGAGTATCGCGTTCCGCGTGTATTGACAGTTCCACGTACACCCCGCATCATTTGCCAATGATCACGAAGTCGTGCGCAATCTCATTCAAGGCAGTCGCCTCGAAAAAAGGCCCCTATCCGGGGACCTCGGATTTTTGCGCGCGCTAACACAGCTTCGTCATCGCAAGCAAATCCCGAAAACCCCGCCGCCTGGACGGGGTTTTTTCATGTGCCCTCCGTCTCAGGTTTTTTCCCGAGAAGGAGATGGAACATGACCGGCCTACACGATCATTTGCACGGACTCTGGCTGCCGCTGGTGACGCCGTTTCGCGACGGCGCTCTCGACGAGAGGTCGCTACGGCGCCTGACGCGACATTACAGCGGACAGGCCGTCGACGGCTTCATCCTCGGGGCGACCTCCGGCGAAGGCATGACGCTGCGCGCGGCCGAGCTTGAACGCCTCGTCGCCATCGTGCGCGACGAGATGACGGCGGGGCGCCGCAGCATTCCGATCTGCCTCGGACTGTCGGGCGCGGACACCTCGCGGCTGAAGGAACGCCTCGACGAGACCGCGGACTGGCCGATCGACGGCTATCTGATCGCGAGCCCCTATTATGTGCGGCCCTCGCAGCGCGGGCTCCTGGCTCATTTCGAAGCCCTTGCCGATCACGCCGCCTGGCCGATCGCGCTCTACAACATCCCGTATCGCACCTCGGTCAACATCACCAACCAGACGCTGCTGCGGCTTGCCGAGCATCGGAACATCGTCGGGCTGAAGGATTGCGGCGCGAACCGCGAGCAATCCATCGCGCTCCTGCGCGACAGGCCGAAGGGCTTTCGCGTGCTCACCGGCGAGGATGCGAACTATTTTGAGGCGCTCACCGACGGCGCCGACGGCGGCATCGTGCTGTCCGCC
Organism: Bradyrhizobium sp. Pa8; assembly: GCF_052588265.1. NCBI lineage: Bacteria > Pseudomonadati > Pseudomonadota > Alphaproteobacteria > Hyphomicrobiales > Nitrobacteraceae > Bradyrhizobium > Bradyrhizobium sp. Pa8. The sequence continues at coordinate 8,043,791 of NZ_CP176767.1, forward strand.
CATGTCGAGACCGCGACGTTTGCGGCCGTGCATGCCGAGGTGAAGCGAGGCAACCACGACGCGGCGCAAGCGCGTTGGCGCGAGGTCGCCGAGCTGACGCGCCTGTTGTTCACCGAGCCGAGCCCCGCGCCGGCGAAGTACTGGCTGTGGCGGTGCGGCCTGATCGACAGCCCCGAAGTGCGCCTGCCGATGGTGGAAGTGAGCAGCGAGCTCGCAGCCCAGATCGACCGCGAAATCGAGCGACGAATGAAAGTCGCCGCGTAGCGCCACCGCTTCCTCTCTTCACACGCATGCTGCCACCCCCTTCTCCCCGTGCGGGAGAGGGAAGGCAGCGTCGTGTCCGCTCGACACCATCTCAATCCGGAAAGAGATCGACCTATGGACATTCGTCAGTGGCGCGAAGCGCTGAAGGCGGCATGGCAACGCGTTTCATATGCCAGCGAGTTATCCGACTGGCTGCGGCGCGATATCGGATTGACCGCGGATGAGGTGAAATCGCGCGCGGACTACATCGACGAGATCAGAAGGAAATACAGTGAGTGGGTCTAGAGCGTTTCACATTTTGACTGAAGCATAACCGGCGTTGGCGAAGTAGTTGGCGCATTCGCGAGGCTGGATGTCGTGGACGAGGTGACCGATGTGGCGCCAAGTGTCCTCGATGGTGCGCTTCTGAGCTTGCCGCATCCAGTGTTTGATCTTGGAGAAGGCCTGTTCGATCGGGTTGAGGTCGGGCGAGTATGGCGGCAGGTACCAGAGCCTGGCGCCAGCAGCCTGGATCATCTGCCTGACAGCTTTCGACTTGTGGCTTCCGAGATTGTCGAGAATGACGATGTCGCCTTCGCGCAGGGTTGGCAGGAGAAGGTGCTTCACATAAGCGCGGAAGCATTCGCCGTTGATCGGGCCGTCGAAGACGCAGGGTGCCGTGAGTTGGTCATGACGGAGCGCGCCGAGGAATGTGAGGGTACGCCAGTGACCGTGTGGGGCGAAGCCGCGCAGGCGTGCCCCTTTGGGGCCCCAGCCCCGCAAAGGGGCCATGTTGGTCTTGATCCAGGTCTCATCGATGAAGACGAGCCGGCCCGGATCAAGTCCGGCCTGCCAGGATCGCCAACGCTGGCGCCTACGAGAGACGTCGGCGCGAGCCTGTTCGAGGGCGAACAGTGTTTTTTTTGAACCGCAGCCCTTCCCGACGCAGGAACAGCCAGACCGCGTTGTGTGAGACCTTGACCCCACGGGTTGCCAGTTCCGCCTTCAGACCATGCAGCGTCAGGTGCGGCGTCTGAGTGATCCGCTCGACGATGAAGGCGCGGTGCGGATCAAGCACAGGCTTGCGGTGACCGCCCATCTTGCCAGGCACAACCGAGCCGGTCGCCCGCTGCCGCTGTGACCACTTCACAACCGACGAGACCGCAACACCAAACCGTTCCGCCACAGACCGGCAGCTCTCGCCCGCCAAAACCGACGCCACCACACGCTCGCGAAGATCCAGGGAAAGAGGTCGGGTCATGCGATGCTGGCCTCCAATCCAGTCAGCATCTTGAATCACAATCCGCCAAAAACCGGAATCCCCTCCGATTCCATTAAGCAATGAAAGGCTCTAGCGGCGGCGCGAGTCCTTCACCCTCCCCTGGAGGGGGAGGGTCGATCGCGCGAAGCGCGAGCGGGGTGGGGTGATCTCTCCGCTCGGGCACTGTTCGATGCTGAGAGACTGTCACCCCACCCCGCTAGGCATTTCGCTTCGCGCAATGCCTAGCGACCCTCCCCCTCCAGGGGAGGGTAAGAACGCGCCCCGTCGTTAACCCAGCGCTGACGCGCGCACCGCGCCGGCATGGTTAATCCGTGGTAGCACCTGTGTTCGAATGCGCCCGAAATTGCGACCCGGAATCTTAAAACATCCCGGCTATCACTAGCGCCCATAAGCGAAGAAATCGCGGGGGCGTTTTGTGAATATCCAGAATGAAGTGGCGTCGCATTACGACGCCGGACAGCAGAGCTTTACCACCGAGGACATTCTCTGGGCCGCCGGCATCTGGTCGGTGATCCTGACGCTCTCGCCGGTCATCGTGTTCTACATGCTGATGGTGGCGTAACTCGTCTCCACCGGACCAAAACGCAAAACGCGCGGACTTCCGCGCGCTTTCCGTCCGGGGATTGATTAATGAAAATTATGCCGCCTGCTTGTGCATTGCGCCGGACGCCGACGCCGTGCCGCGAATAGCCTTCACTGAACGCTCGATCGCCGCCCACAGCCTTGCGATTTCCTGGGCCGCACGGCTCTCGGCCTGATACTCGCGCGCGCCTTCGCCGTGGCTGAGCGCCATCAGCAAATCCGAACGGTTGGTGATCTGGCCGCCCCACACCGGAGCGCGGAATTTCGCCAGCGCCTCGCGGGCGATAGTGACGATCGGGCTTTCGGACTCGTCGCGGCGCGCCGGCGCACCGTTGAGCACGACCGCGTAGGGCTTGCGCGCCGCGCGGCACATCTGGATGGTTTCCTGCACCGCGTTGACGTCGAACACGCCGGGACGCGCCGGAATGACCACCATGGTCGCGTTCTTGATCGCGTCGTCGACGACGGCCGACAGATTCGGCGGCGTGTCGATCAACACCCATTCATAACCGTCGCGCTTGGCAGCGGAGACGATGCCGCTGACCGAGTTCACGGCAGCCTTGATCGGCGGCTCGTTGGTGCCGCGCAGCTTGTGCCACAGCGTGAGCGAGCCCTGCGGATCCGCGTCCACGAGCATGACCTGCTTGCTCGCCTTGATCTGCGCGGCAAGATGTGCGGCGAGGGTACTCTTGCCCGAGCCGCCTTTACGCGATGCAAAAACAATAACGTTCATACCCTTGGCCTCCAGATTGACCCCAGGTCACGAAAATGAATCACCGCGCTGATTCGGGAAAGAAAAATTTATCGGCAGTTGCCTCAGCGCCACGAAATAACAAGACGTGTTGGCTTTTGAGTCACACTGCGTCGCGCGACCAGGATACCAATCGCAACGAAACGCCCTTCACGTCGGCAATCCCACGCTTTTTCGGCAGCAACGCGGGAAAAAACGGAATGCAACCTCGCCGGGTAAACCCTCTCGCGACTCTTTTCCATCGAACGCGCTGGTAATTGTCGCAGGCGTCCGCACAAGGAGGCGAACAAAAGGAGTCCGGAGGCTGGCGCGCAGCTGATGCCGGCAACGCACATGCTGGGGACGTCGACGCGACGGCGCTTCGCGCTGTTGACCTGACATGACGAGCTTCAAAGAAGGAACGCAGGGTCCCGCGCTCAGCTTTCGCTGGATTTCTTCTTCTTGGCCGTCTTCTGCGAAGGCTTGGTGCTCTTCTTGGCCGTCGACTTGCCGGCGCGGGCCTCGCCGGGCTCGGGTCCCTGCCGGAAGAACACTTTGCACTGCGGCGAGAGTTGCGCCTTCTTCTGGATCATGCAGGCGGTGATGGCATCGACGTTCGGAACGAACTCGCCGCACAGCCGCATCGCGTCCGGCGAGCAGGCCTGCTGCTCCTCCTGCGTGTAGGCGAAGCCGGCACCGGGATCGACCAGGACGGCGAGCGCAATGCCCGAGATCGCAGCAGCCAAGGATTTTTGAAAACGGAACGCCGGCATCGATCCCCCCAAATGTAGAGTCGAGGGAATAGTGGGTGAACGCGGGTTCATTGGCAACGAGGGGGAAGGCGAAAGCTCGGACGTGTGCGGTCTCGGCAACAGGGTGCGGCACCAGCCACACTCTCAGGTGTCGTCGCCCGGCTTGACCGGGCGACCCAGTATTCCAGAGACGTCTGACGTCCCCCGAGGGGCCGCTGCGTACTGGATCCCCCGCTTTCGCGGGGGATGACGGCGGTGGGCGAGGTTCGACCGGGTGCCGGCCCCAAACCAAAACCGCGAAAACAACCCCATGCACAGTAGCGAAGCCCATGCGAACACTACGAATTCGCAATCGCTTCTTGCGGATTTTACGAAATCGATTTGACCCGTCGGGCAAAACAGTGGCATGATGGCATGATCGAGGACGTGGGGTGGTCGTGTGATGTCCCCGTGAGGTGAGGACTGCATGGCCACCGTGTTGATCGTCGCGCCGGTGTTCGCCCTGATCGCGGCCGGCTATGCGTCGGTGCTGTTTCGCTTCGTCACAGAGACCGCGCACAAGGGCATCTCCGAATTCGCCTTCAGCATCGCGATTCCCGCGCTGCTGTTCCGCACCATCGTCGTGTCGGAATTCCCCGCTGTCAGCCCCTGGCGGATGTGGGGCGCCTATTACGGCGCGCTCGCCGTCACCTGGATCGCGGCGCTGGCGCTCTCGGCCCTGCTGCGCGAGCGGCGCGAGGACCGCGAGGACGGCGTCGTATTCGCGATCGGCTCGGTCTACGGCAACATCGTGATGCTCGGCATTCCGCTCGTGCTCTCGGCGCTCGGCAACGAGGCCGCAGGCCCGATGTCGCTGATCCTGTCGGTGAACACGCCGCTGCTCTGGCTCTGCGGCATCCTGCAGATGGAGCTTGTCAGCCGCAAGCGGACGGGCTCGGTCCTGTCGGTCATCCGCCCAGTGCTCGCGGATCTCGCGCGCAACCCGCTGATGCTGGCGATCGGCTTTGGCGTGGTCTGGCGTTTTACCGGCCTCGGTCTCAACCTCGTCGTCGACAGAACGATCGAGCTGCTCGCGCAGGCGGGTTCGCCGGCGGCGCTGATCGCGCTCGGCATCAATCTGTTCCGGTTCGAGGTGAAGGGCGAGATGTTGAGTGTCGTGGTGATGAGCGCGCTGAAGCTGCTGGCGATGCCGGCGGCGGCGTTCGTGCTGGCCAAGCTGCTCGGTCTGCCTCCGGTCGCGGCCGGCGTGATCGTGCTGTTCGCGGCGATGCCGACCGGCGCGAACGCGTACATCTTCGCGGCGCAGTATCAGCGGCTGGTGAACCCGGTGTCGGGAGCGGTGGCGCTGGGGACGCTACTGGCGGCGGTGACGTTGCCGGTGGTGGTGGTGATCGTGGCGGGGGTGAGGTAGTGCGCCTGACGATTGCCGAGACCGCTATTCGACGCGCTGGCCCGCGCGCCAGGCCATCTCCCAGAAGTCTGCCTCGAGTCGGGTGGCTTCCTTGAAGATCGCAATCAGCTCGGCCTCGCGGGCCGGCGTGGCGTAGAGATCGGCGAGATGCTCCATATGCGCCCGCGCTTTGGCAGCGACCTCCTGGTACGGCACGCCGGCGTACTCGGCGATCCAGACGCGGTAGGCGTTCGTCGCAGCGTCCGCATCGGGGTGCGAGGCGAGCCGCGTTGCGATCTCCGCGTACCCGATCACGCAGGGGGCAAGCGCCACCTTGAGTGCCAACAGATCGCCGCGCATTCCTGCGTCGAGCACGTAGCGTGTATAGGCCAGCATCTCGGCCGCCGGGGGGGTCTGTTCAAGGTCGGCCGGGGATAGACCCCAATCGGCACAGAGCTTCACATGCAGGTTCATCTCGACATCAAGGATGGCCGAAAGGCCGGCCGCTGCTTCACGCATGTCGGCAAGCTTGGGCGACTTGTAGACCGCGAGCGCGTACGCGCGAGCAAACTCGATGAGGAACAGGTAGTCTTGAACGAGATAGTGACGAAATGCCGCTTCGGGGAGCGAGCCGTCTGCCAATCCGTTCGTAAAGGGATGTTCGGTGTAGGCCCGCCACTCAACGGATGCTTCTGTCTTGAGACGCTCGAAGAAACTCACGATCTTTTCCGCCTGGCTTGTTTTTCCATGAACGTCTTTGGCTCGCTACCGATATCGCATTGCGAACCGAGGAGCTACAGCGACAACGCACAAAACTGGCTTTGAGCGTTGCGGATAGGGCCCTCCCCGCGTCGAAAGTTTGGTGCACTGTCACCGTAATTCGTGGTGATCGTGGCGGGGGCGAGGTAGCCGCACGAGCAGTCACGCGGTCATCCCGGTTGATCCGTGCGAGGAGCTGACCTCCGCAAGCGCAGGATCAAACGTATCGCCAACCAGAGCATCAGAACGACGAGCACGAAGGCGGCAACCGGCGCAGCCAGGGCAAGAAGCGACACGAGGAGTGCACCGCCCAGTTCGGCGGTCGCAACGGTTGAGTTGCCGAGGCCAGCCGTCATGACTGTCGACTTGGCCCGCACGGCCGCGGTGACGCCATGCACGATGCCGGCCGCGCCGCCGCCCGCGACGATGGCGGCCGTCCATTTCATCATCGGCGGAAGGTCTGCCATGGTCGCCGCTGAGAGGATGGCTCCGGCGATCACCGCGACAGGCGCGGCGATGACATCGAGCAAATTGTCCACGCCGGGAACGAAATGCGCACCAACCTCCAGGAGCGCGGCCACACCAAGCATCAGCATTGCAGCAGGTGTTCCAAGCCACGCGAAACCGTCGCCCAAAGGAAGCGAACCCGAGTAAGCGGCCACGCTGGCAACCAGCATCGGCAGGAACACACGGAAGCCCGTCGCGGCCGCAAGCCCGACACCGAGCGCAATCGACAACGCGAGATCGGAGTTCGACATGAGATCCCCAACGATTGTTGCGCTCGAATTTCCTCGAGAAGGCCAGACGTGATGCGGCCGAGGTCATTGGGATGAGAACGGCCATTGACGCAGATCGCAATGCGCAATCAGGCTACATCGCGGAGGATGAGCAAACCAAGCCAGAAATGTTGACGCAGCCGATCACTCTGCGCATTTCTTCCGCTGCGAGGTCAAAGACAAGGAGCATCGCAGTGATGGGCGTGCTCAAGCTTCTGGCGACGCCGGCAGTCGCGTTCGTGCCTGTTCGCGGCAATGCCGACCGGCGCGAAGGCGTATATTTTTGCGGTTCAGTACCGACGGCTGGTGAACCCGGTGTCGGGCGCTGTGGCGCTGGGGACGCTGCTGGCGGCGGTCACGTTGCCGGTGGTGGTGATGGTGGTGGCGGGGTCAAGAGACTTGTGCTCATGGATAAGGTATAGGGCTCAGGAAGGGACAATTTCTACGCAAGCGCGGTGATTTTTCTCGATGACATCAGACACCACAGATGCAGAGCTAGAAAAGCTATCGAATGAGTTCGACCGATATTTCGAGCTGTTCGAGCAAGCCTTCGATGAGCTTCATGCGACGGTGGTCGCTCAGGTTAACCGGCCGGGGCAGCATGTTGGCCCACACCACGACTACCCGATGATGTCGGGGCTCGACAGTGGCTTCCCTCACTTCCATGAGGCGGGTTTTTATAAAGACACTAGTCCACGAAATTATGTGGGGAGGGTGCGTCCCAGCGGACTTCTCGGCGCGATTGCGGGGGGATACTCAAAATCCGAATTGCCAAAAGGCACCGAGCTCGCGAGGTTCCTGCGAACCCACGATATTGGCAAAAGGCTGGACCTGAACCGTTTTGTTTACAACGGCAGGGCTTCGGATGCTCGTGTCGATAATCTGGTTGGCGAGGCAGTCGAGCGCTATTTGCATCTGTATGGGCTCAAGGCATCGATCGATCCCAAGTATCGCGAATCCGTTATTCGGCCTTTGATACTGGGAACGATCTTGCAAAAGCTTGATTTTCGACTTGTCGTCCCGGTCGCAATGACCCACTTCGACGTCGATCATTTCCGGCTCAACGAGACGACGTACATTACCCGGCTGCCCAGAAAGCTCCAGTTGGCGAGGGCGCGCATGAGCACGCTGGGATCCGGAGCGGTACGGATGGTCGTCGGCGCCGCGACACACGCCTTCGTGTCCAATGTCTGGAGCCTCGAAGTCGATAACATTTATGAAGTGAGCGGGTCGCTCAGTGAGGCGTCTTCGAATGTCCTGGATGCCATTGATAGCTTCTTTGGTGCACTCAGAATCGCGACCGGTATCAACACGGGCTACGCGCAATTTCTCTGGGTTCCGCGAGGCTGGGCACTTGAATATTTCTGCGACCTGACGCCGATCTATGGCACCACCCTCCGCCGCTATCCGGAGGAATACGACAGGTATGGCTGGACCGAACCGGGGGCGACGGTTACCGCCGACGATCTCAAGGAGGTACGCCGTATTTATCAAGCGGTAGTTAGCAGCCAAAGCGAAGCCATCAGGCTTGCGTTGAGCCGCCTGAATGGATGTCTCACGCGAACCGACGCGGCCGACGCGATCCTAGACGGTACGATTGGGCTCGAACTTCTTCTCGGCGACGATCAAAACCAGTCGCTGTCCTACAAGCTGCGGCTTCGGGCCGCGGCTCTTGCGTTGTTGCACGCTGATCCGGCTTATCCGGCAAGCGAGGTCGCGACTAAGGTGAAGCGCCTCTATGAGGCAAGATCGGGCATCGTCCATGGTCGCCGCAAGAAACGTTCACAGAGAGCATCCGAGCCACTCGATACAAGCCATGCCGAAGAGCGCCTGGTTGCTTCAGACCTACTCCGCTTTGTGTTGAACGTCCTTCTGACCAATCCCCAATACCAAGAGCCCGCGAAAATCGATGAGGGCCTACTTCTTAGAGGAGATGATTTGACCAAGCCAATTATAGCCGAAGGTCGTCGCAGGCGACCTCCGAAAGCGTAGTACATGCGGGAGCTACAATGACGGCAAGCGCTTCTCTGACCAACTTGTGCATTGTCACCGCAATTCCGAGATGATGCGGCGGGATCGCCGGCCCGCTCGGGCTAATGCAGTGAACATATTTCAACAATGGCCTGTGGAAGATGTCCAGCTCGTCCCTTCTTGAACGACAAGGGTTCGGCATACTCTCCCAAGGCAAGTGAACGCGCCTAGGGGCAGGAAATGGCGGTTTTGACCTTCTTAGGATTAGCTGAACGCGTGCTTACAGAGGAGCGTCGCCCTCTATCGCCATCCGAAATTTGGAAGCTTGCAACCGCCAAAGGATACGAACGAGACCTGCGATCTCAGGGCAAAACTCCAGCGCAGACTTTGTACACGGCAATTTTTGAGAACGCGCGCGACAATCCTCAATCGAGATTTATCAAAATCGGCGATAGGCCCGCTCGCTACTATCTCAGAAGTCTCGCCAAGGAAAAGCAGCCGTCTGAGTTGGAACAGGCCGCGTCCAGTCCTGCGTCGATTCCTGAGAAATACCATTACAAGGAAGTTCAACTACATCCATTTCTCGCTCGATTCGCTTACATCCAATTTGGAGCCCGATGCAAAACCATTAGACACGGCACATCAAAGAAAAATGAGTTCGGCGAGTGGATACATCCGGACATGATCGGCGTGTACTATCCAGCCTGGCGGGATGAGGTGCTTACTTTTAGCCAGATGACGGGTGGCTTTGCCGTCAAACTATTTTCCTTCGAAATCAAGAAAGCACTATCGTTCGCGAATCTCCGAGAATCGTTCTTTCAGGCTGTATCAAACTCGTCATTCGCACACCAAGGCTACTTAGTCGCTGCTGATATCTCGACTGACGAGGACTTTAGGAGCGAGCTGCAGCGCCTATCCACCTCGTTCGGCATCGGAGTCATTGAGCTGGACATTGAAGATCCTGCCGCTTCTCAAGTCCTCTTTCCGTCCGAAGAACGGGACTCGTTAGATTGGGAAGCTCTCAATAAGGTGGCAATGAATCGAGACATCCAGGAGTTGCTCAAGCGTATTGGCACAGACCTACGTGCTAAGGAGGTTAGGCACGAAGAATATGACACCGTGCTTGAAGCCGACCAACTGGTCGCGACAATTGGGAAAATGCGATAGGTGCGGTAACCTACGATCGCGCTCTGTCCCCCCCGCGGTGCTAGCTTTTCTTAGTAGCTTCGAGAACGAAGGTCTGGAGCAGAGCTTCTTAAGTTATTGGATTTATTGGTACAGTTGGGTGGGAACCACGAACCGACCAATTCAGCATTGAAAAACCTAGCGAATTTACGCTCGCAAACCGGTTCTTTGTATCCGAGTTTTGTATTTCTTGGCAACCGGCTTGCCTGCTCAAAGTCGGATTGCACCCATCCGCCTTCAAGATCAAACTCACGTCGGATGATATCTGGCTCGCCCATCACGTTCAGCCAGCGAAGCCCCCTGCGCTCATGTATTGAGCAAGAGCATTAACGCGTTTGGGTCTAGGGGGTGATCCGGTGACAGCTCGACGCCTCCGCTCCGGCCTTTATGGGTCCGATACGCCAACGCGAGGATCGTCCGCGCGCACGGAAGTCTGAAACTGAGCCGGATCAACTTTCTTGCGCCGCGCCCACTCGACAAGATTGGCTGGACGATACGTGGGGTCGGCGCGCCACCGCTTGAACACGTTGGCATCTATCGTCTCGTTTACATTAACGTGACTTCCGTCGTCTCGAATGTCGGGTTCTTGTCCAATGGTGCGATAAAGCGGCGGAAAAATCCAAGCGTACACTCCCGATCCAAACGACCTATACGAATCGGCAATTTTTCCTGTCATATCATCGCCATCGAGGTCCACTTCGGAACGGAACGAAAGCCCTTGGGATTCGGCCTTCTTCATCATCCAGCGCAGCGGTGCTTGTGCAAGTAGATCGGTCTCGTAGCCTCCCCCGACGTTTGCGTGAGCGCCCACGAACCACCGCTGCTCCACACCCGAGAGCGGGCGGACCTGTGAAAGATTCTTCGGATCTTTATGATGAACGTCCCAGAGCGTGGGGGCAAAGTCTTTGCGGTGCTCGTCAACAGCAAGAGCATAATAACCGTTCAGAATGTGGATGCGAAGTCCGGTTTGCAGATAGTCAAACGAAGAACGGCTAACGCCGGGAATGTTCCCAGCGGCCAACCCCACTGACCCTACCGTGTCCCAAACTCCGACGACCTTTATTTTTGTAGGCAATGAGTATTTGAGCAGCCATCTCTCCTGCTCCGTCATCTTGCTTGCTTCCCCAGCCGCTTCCTTGTCCCTTAAATCCCAGATGCTCTCTTCGTTTCCCTTCTTATAGCGCTCAAACAACTCAGCCACGCCAATCGGCGCTCCAGCTTTCAGAATGCCATCAATGGCGATCAATCCCGCAAAGCTTCTAGCCGTGAAGGCTCCTCGGCTAAATCCGAAGATGAAGATTTCATCCCCGTCGTTGTAGTTTTCAATAAGCCATTCGTAGGCGAGACGAATGTTATCATCGAGCCCTTGGCCGAATACTCCGCCTAGGAACCCGTTGACACCAACGGAATAGTAAACGAGCTGGGATTTTCCATCCTTGCTCTTCGCTGCGCATAGCGCCCGCATGCGCCATACGTTTGTGTTGCTATCGACGCTGTTCCAGGTGCCATCGAAGAAGACCACAAGGCGCTTTTGCTGTTGCTCTACGTTTGTAAAGTTTGGCTGGTAGCCACTCTTCTCTGCGGGTCGACCAATTATCACCCCAACCGCTACAATGGCCACGATGGCTATCAATAGGCCAACCCAGTGCGCAAAACGCTCGAATATCCGCCAAGCTGTTCTCACGATGATGCCCCCGCGATATCCGCCCCAAGCAGAAGCGAATCGACCCAAGCCCCGAGGGTAGCCGGTTTGATGGCCATATGCACGCGATACGCTTATTTTAATGCCACGCTACTTTTGCGAGCCGGGCCCCATATCGGCCCATGGGACCATTCGGGCGCAAGCCTGTCTTGGCTTGCTGCTCCAATAGGTCGAAGAACTCGAACAGCTCTTGTGTCGAACTGGGCTCAACCTTCACGAAGGCAATCTGCATTGCCTGTAAGAATAGCTCCAAGAAGATAGGGCAGCGGAATTTCCCGTGACGCTTCATAGGCTATCTCTTCGATTTCCCCGTGTAATTTCTTCAACGAAGCTTGCTGGCCACATCAGGCCTAATTGCAGATTGTCGTCTGGGGCGCCTACTCTACCTGAGTAAACGCCAATGAAGCGGGTTGCGACTCCTCCCATGATTCCCTTTTGCCCTTCAAGCGAATGTGCGCTCCAGCTACGGCGTATGACCGGAGCACCAGACATGCCCCTCCGAGACGCAGTATCCAAGAACATGTAGAGTTGCTGATCAAATATAAGACTCGGCTCACTCGCGATGCTTGCCCGCTTCCAAACTGGGAGGCTTGTTTTGCCTATGCCGAACGGATAGCCGAGCACGTACACATCCATCCCGACTTGGATATCAAGTGGTTCGGAGTTCATTTTGTTGATCGGCGTCGGCAGCGCCTCCGTTGGGATGTTGATCGGAATTGCAACAACATCGACGGACCGCCCGTGCTTCGGATGGACGAACCAGTTGGGCTGCCCTTGATCATCACGGAGCCGGAAATGGACAGACCAACGATCCGTCGCCCCCTCTCGCATAGGAAAATACACGACAACCGCGTCCGGCTCACCAGCATGATCTGCGAGATGTTTTCCGGTGAAGGGATTCATGCCCGCGACGTTGTGCCAGTTAGTGATCAGATAATGCCGATCAGAGTGCCAAATGAAGGCCGTCGCCGTAGCGAGTTTGGTTTTGTTGAAAAGCAGGTCCACCGGCAACGCCGCAACGGAATAGACATCGACGGGGAGAAGCAACCGTTCGATCATCTCGAAACTCCGACAATCAGTGCGTCCCGATATTGGACGGCGGGAAGCCAAGGCAAAAACGGAATCACTGGACCATGTCGGACGATGATGCCCAGTCCCGCGCGGCGGCCCTCATCAGATACTTTGACGACCTCACACAGCGAACAGGCCATAGGCGCCCTAGTCCTCCCGGCTTGCGTTGAAGAGAAGCCCAACGGCCGAACGGTGGGTTTTCTGGTGCTCTTCCTTGAGGGCGCGAAACTTCTTCGGAAGATCCTTAAGTTTGGGCACATCAACGGATTGATCAATCGCTGTGCCGAGAAGGCTGACGCCCGGAACTCCGAAGGCGGATGCAATCTGGATCGCACCCTTCGCGATGCAGCTTCCCAGTTCGACCCCAGCAAAACGCCACTTCTTTCCAGTCAACTTCCTCAGGTTCTTGCGGTGTTCGTCAAAGGCGTCTTGAATGTTCTTGATCACCTGGTCGCCGGTCCGGTGAAAGTTATCAGGCCGAAGCTCCATCAAAGTCTCAACGCCCTGTGAGAGCATTTGACGCAACTCGGGCATAACGTTCTGCTTTCTCATTTCGATGAGCGCTTCGATTGGCACCTTACCTAACCACTCCATTTCGTAGTCAGCCGCATTTTGCAGAGCACGCGTCATGTGCAAATTGAGATCAGACCCTTCTGACGAACCTTCCGCGTCGTAGGCAAGCTTCCAAGAGAAATACTGCCACGAAGTCGGTGCGTCGATCAGAGGCGTTCCCCCAAGCCATGCGGACCGACGAAGTAAGTCTGTAGCTTGGCGCATTCGACCCATGGCAGACGACAGAACAGCGAGACCGGCGACACCTTCATAGAACTCGCTGAAGTAGTCTCGCATGTATTCTTCGATTTGCTGCTCCAGTGGGGCGTTATCACCGAGATGGAACAGCAACCTCTTTTGATCGGCTAACTTGCCAGTTACATCCTGTGGGGACTTTAAGCCCCTGAGGAACCGTTCGGCTTCCTCGATAGAGCCGAAAGGCACGCCAAACAGAGCCCTTAGATGCTTGATGACGCTCGGCTCCGAGTACTGCACCATCGCCTTTCGCTGTTCATCGTCAACGTAAGTAGCATCGGGTGCAATGACCACCAGCGGCACCTTGACGTCAGCCAAGGCCGCCTCGCGATAGTTCAAGAGCGCCATCGCCGATTTCACACACCAGCGAACAGCATTTGCATCCTCTCGCTGGGCAAACACTTTCGTACGGAGAAATGGATCTGGCAAAACAATGGTGTCTGTGTACACGCCAGAACTTGAAACGACGTTCTTCCTGCCGGATGGAAACGTTTCGCCGCCAAAGACGGCCTTGAGACCCGTGAGGTCTTGAACGTGGTAGTGAGCACTGTCCCACGTTTGCTCCCACAGATCATCAATCATCTCTAAGAACTTGGGCAGGTTGGCCTTGAAATCCGCAACCGCATCCGGGTTGGCGGCTAACGCAGCGCCTACTTGCGATGGACTAGCCCCCTGCTCCTTCATCTTGGTGTGAAGCCAACCGAAGTTTCTCTCGATATAGGTGAAATAGGTCTCTTGTAGGTCTCGGAGAGACACTGCTTCGGTTGCTTCGCGCCTTTGTCGAAAGTGAGTGACGACGTTAGCCAAGGATCGAACACTGCCATCGACTGTGGAAAGGTCAACCTTGCCATCGGGGCCGTAGCGAACGGCCTTAAGACTATCGATCACCTTCATGTCTTTGGCAAAGCGGAGCCTTCCGGCCTCTAGCTCCTCTCGGACTATCTGCAGGCGCGCCCTCAGTTCATCGTCCTGATCGACTTCTTCCATGACGTCTTCCGGTCCAATAATTCGGCGCAACTAACATGTGCTCGTCCATGCCTGGGCACACCAGCCACTCAAGGCGTGATCCCCAAAGACTTCGACGCAGTCACGCTCAGTCGGACCTTTTTGGTGGTTCTTTGCCCGCGATAAGGTCTTCTAACGAGTACTCTTCTTCATCGGCTTGTCGACGGGTGTCCAGTGCCCTAACGCGCTCTATCTCGGCGAAACAGGATGCAGACGCCATTCCAATCCACATAAACGATCCGTAGAGACCAACTGCCAAAGCGAAGAACAACCAAAGCGCTGTCTGCTCGCCCAGCCAGATTATGATCTTCTGCAGCCCCACAAGGTCGGTATGCGGCAGACCCAGCCCGACATCATGCAGAAAGTCGAAGACGGCGTACTTCGGCCATTCGCCTATCTTGATCCAACTCACAACATTGATGCCAAGCCGCCCGATCCAGCAAATACCGGCTCCCAAGGATAGTAGCCCGGAAGCAGCTGCTAGGCCCGCAACGAACGTACACCCCGCTCTGTCCCAATCAATTGCCACTCTCGCCTCCCGTTAGGTGTCGAACTTCAAGTAGCCGCTTCCTACGCTCCGAGCAGAGGCACAGCTGAACCCCTGCGAAGCTCAGAGGACCTTGTTGAAGTCGACCTCGTAACCGGCCGCGCGCAACTCCCTGCAGAGCGGCAGCCGCCACTCTCCGTCCAGGGGAATGTAGACAACACCGTCAAAATCGGACGGGCGCTCCACTTGGCTGCTCACCAACGCGGCGACCCGCTCTGGACCCAACGCACCAATGAAGAAGCCCAGTTCAAATATGACGTTCTGACGCGCTCGTGGTTGGGGCTCTCCATCGCGGATCCCTCCGATGTCGTCCGGTGTCATTAGCACGATGGCAAAGCCGATATCCGCCGCAACCTCTCGGAATTTAGCGATGAGCGCCCGGCCTCTGTTGGGCTGCTCATGAAGAATGATGGCTTCGAACCCGAGCTGTTCAAGAAAACGGGCCACCGTTTCTCTGTGCTCTCCGTCCCTACCGTGAACAACAAATATTCTACGAGAAAATTCCGGAGCCGCGTTGTCGTCCTCGACCAACAGCTCCTGACCGCCGCTGCTGCTAGCGAGATCTGCCTGCCTTTCTTTCAAACCTTGGATGGCCTGTTCGAGCAGCGCAATGGACTGAGAGCGGCTCTTTTCATAGTAGGGCCGCGGGTCAATCCCTCGACCGCCCCCTATAGCCATCGGACCTCCGTTCAGCACAGCGGCCGGGCTATACCGCCTGTATTCCGTTGAATAGGCACCGAAGATTTCTTCCAAAGTTTGCTCAATCGAAACCTTGATGCCCCGGATTTCAGGTGCGCCTCGCTCTCGCATGGGAACAAAGTTAAGGTTCTTCAGGTCAGCAATCCTCCTTTCGATCCGAGGAATGGCCCGTTCGATTTGTTCTACATTCAACTCTGCAGGGCGATAGGTGGGTTCGGCGGGACGCTTGACCATGCTCATTCTCTAAGTAGTGGTGGGCCTGTGTTAGCTCTTCCTTGGCTTGATCCCCTGCCGAACCTCGGAGGGCGTCGGGCGGGCGCGCTTCCGTTGTTTGGAGGTTTCAGAGCCTCTGAGAGCAATTGGCTGATCTCGGTGAGGTAACTTAATCAGCCCTTCACGCTCCAAATCGGCGAGCTTGCGCGCTTCGTTTGCGGCGGCGACCAGGTATTTGAGCGCTGAAATCGGATTGCCGGCAACTCCGATCAGGACCTCGCATGACGCATCGTCAAAGCCCAGCATGTGCCCGGCCTGCAAAACTAGCGCGCGGGCTTCGTCGCTGCCCTCAGCCAAGTCGTCGCTTACCTCGAACTTTTTCTTAGGTCTCCGTAAACTCTTGCGGCGCTCAAAAAACTTATCAACTTTGGCCCACAAATCGATGAAGGCGCTACCAGTCGCAATCCAAGAGCGAGCTACCCGAGACAGAAGCAACAGCACGACCAAGACACCACTGAGCTCCATGGCGCCCGGTGAGTGATAGGTAAACGATTTTAGCTTGAGGCTCTCCTCTTTCGGGATGGCCCGATAGAGCCATTGACCAAAATGCCGTGTATCGATGTCGCCTGACCAAAACTGTTTGCGGACCAAATCTTGTAGCTGCTTCCGCACGTCATCATCTTGGGCGACCAGCGGATAGAAGAGCCCGTAGGTTTCAGACAGGCTTTCCGCAAGCGCTCTCAGGTCCTCGATGTCCCAAGCACCATCGACGGGAACAGTTATGATTCCAAGTTGAGAAGTAGAAGCCATCCGTATGATTCGTCCTCGCGCTCCCATTATACCGATTCTCGGTATAGCAACGGGCAGGGCACAAGTTTTGCGCGAAGCAACTCACAGTTCTCACAGCGTTCCACGGAAGCCATGCAAAAGGGAATCTCAGGGATTCCGAAAAAGCGCTCGTATAAAATCTAAACGGACGTATAGATCTTAGACAAGCAGCGCTTGGAGGATCTCGACGTGACCACGGCTCCCCTCATCACCTACATCCGCGTTAGCACCTCCGGCCAAGGCCGCTCCGGCTTAGGCATCGAGGCCCAGCGGCAGACCCTGGCCCACTTCGCGTCCTCTGAGGGATACGAGGTGGCCCGCGAGTTCGTTGAGGTGGAGACGGGCAAGGGCTCGGATGCTCTTGACCGCAGGCCGCAGCTGAAGGCCGCCCTGGCCGCCGCAAGGAAGCTCAAGTGTCACGTGGGCGTGGCCAAGCTCGACCGGCTCAGCCGCGACGTCCATTTCATCTCGGGTCTGATGGCTCACAAGGTGCCTTTCGTGGTCGCTGAGCTTGGCCCTGACGTTGATCCCTTCGTGCTCCACCTCTTTGCCGCGCTGGCCGAAAAGGAGCGCGCGCTGATCTCCACACGCACCCGGCAAGCCCTATCGGCCGCTAAGGCCCGCGGGGTCACCCTGGGCAACCCAAGGCTCCATGCGGCTCGCAAGGGCGCCGTGGAGGCCGTGAAGGCTGAGGCTGACCGCTATGCTGCGAACGTGCTGCCGATCATCCGCGAGGCCCAGAAGGCGGGCGCGAGCACCCTCAGGCAGCTGGCGGACGCGTTGAATGCTCGGGGTATCCCTACGGCTCGCGGGGGCCAATGGTACGCCCAGAGCGTCGCGAACATTCTAGAGCGCGCGTAAGGAGAGCCGCGATGTCACAGCTTGGAACACTGTTGGTGATGCTCTCGTCGCTTCTCACTATGCTCCAGGCCTCAAGGAGCGCAGGCGTGCTCCTCATCGTTGGCCTGTGGATGATCTACCGCGGGTGAGGCCTGCCCGGCGCGCACGAGACACCACGCGAAAACTTTGGGTCCCATCGCGGGCAAGGGATCCTAATCTGGCATCAAGGCCCCACCCGATTTCAAAGCTTCTCGGTTAAAGCGGCGGCGGCGGCGGAGCTTACGACTGTGGTGTGCGTCGTAATGCGGTGCGTGTGCGCGCTTGAAACCCGCCCCCGGTCTTCGGTAAACATCAATCCGTAGGTGGGGGGCTGACGATGCGGGCGCTGATTGTCATCGGAGCTATTGCTGCGTACCTGTGGGTCTTTGGGCCACCGGCATTCTTAAGCCCGTACACATACAGGGCTGAAGTAGGATACTACAACGGCGGCGCCCAAGCGTGGTACGTTGGCAACGACACGTCCTACGACAACTGCATGTCGGAGGCTCGAACGCTCTTCAACAGTTACAACGCGAAGAGCCCTAATCGTGCGTTCTCTTGGGCATGTCGGAAGATGCAGGGGGAAAGCTTTCTGGACCGGGTCCGGTAGCTTGGGTCGAGTGCCCATCAGCAGCGCCGCGAATTTTGGGTCCCATCTAGCCTAAGGGATCCTAATTTGGCGTCGAGCCCTCATCCGACTTCAAAGCTTCTCAGTTAAAGCGACTGCGGCGGCGAAGCTTGCGGCTGTTGTGTGCGCTGGCGCCCCCAACGGGTCCCTTGTTCAACACTGGATTCCGTATGGGTCCCATCGGCCCGCGCATTACATGGGTCCCCATTGATTTCGCTGGGCATCTCCGAAGCCATCAAGGACTTAGCGTTCAACCTTGACCCGTTATACACCAAAGGCGACCTCGAAAGGACCTGTCCTCTGATGGCTTCCCCTGGTGTCCTAGCGGCGCGCGTTTCTGAGGAGCACGGCGGGCGTGGGCATGGACCCGTTTTCCAAGAGAGGGGCCATTGAAATCATTGAGGAGTTACTGCGGCCGTCAAGCACTTAGCGACTAGACGCCCCCACCTACAGAGGGAGACGCTGAGCCACGAAGGTCCCGCGCGGATCCTAAGCAGCCGATTTCAGCCCCTTCGGTCGAGACGCCAAGGACTTAGCAATCAAGCGCACGCACCTACACAGGAAGGGGCAATGCCGGTGTGAGCAGCACGCAGCGCCCACGATGGGCCGGTGGCCACAAAACCCGCCTAGTCGAACACCTTCGGCCGCGATGCCAATGTCTTAGAGGCCAATCCCGACCCGTTAGAGAGGGAAGCGCAGCCACCGTCCCCAGTTGGACCCCAAGGCCGCCCCTCGCCTTCCACTCACCCCTCAACGTCAAACGTGAACGCATCACCATCAACCACCACACCCAGCGGGCCAACAGCGGCGCCCGACTTCACGAAGATCCGCTCCTATCTCCGCACCATCCAACACCGAGAAGCCCTTGGCGGCTTCATCAGGGCCGGGTGGTCGCCCTCTGAACTCACGGAGCTTGCTCGCCGACAGGCCTATCCCGCTCCAGGCAAAACCCGTCCTCCCACTGCCGCCTCCTATCGACATGCCATCGAGAAAGGCGCCGACGATCCGCACGCGGTGGAGACCTTTGCGTCCCTCCGCAAACATCATCCGACAACGAAGCTATCCTGAGACACATCTCATCCACCGATGCCTTTAGAAACTGCCACTTTCATTTCAGACTTGGTTACCTCGAACCCCGCCGCCTCCGACCCGATGGCAAATGCCGACGACCACATGCGGCTCATCAAGGCGACGCTCAAGAACACCCTCGCTCACACCGGGGCCCTCACGAACACCTCGGGACAACTCATCCCAGCGGATGGCACCAGCACCAAGCCCGCGTATTCGTTTGGCTCAGAGCCAACCTTAGGCCTGCAGCGCACCGCGGCCGGCGTGATGTCGGTGGTAGGTGGGACACTCAAGGGCACGCGCACCGTTGGCGAAGTCGCAATGTTCCTCAAGGAGCCACCGAGCCTCGGCAAGACCACCACGGACACCGGCAAGGACTGGCTGGAGCTGAACGGCGCAACTTACAACGTCACCGACTACCCGGCGCTGGCTACGTTCCTTGGTGTCTCCTCGGGCATCTTCACGCTCGACGACATGTACACCTCCGGCCGCTTCCCGCGCTCGCGCACGGCTACCACCGCGGCCCGTACGGCCCAGGCGGATACCGTGGGCCCGCACACGCATCCTGACGTCACGCCGACGACTGCTGCTGAAACGCAGGAGCACACGCACACGTTCTCGGGCACGACCGGCGCGATGAACGCCAACGCCGCCCATACGCATTCCATCGGAAGCGGCGCTAACCTCCTTCAGGCGGGCGGTGGCAACCCCGGCATCACGGGCTCGGCTGCGTTGGGTGTTACCCAGATCAGCGCAGTCACGAACGCTACCAACATCGACCACGGGCACACGTTCAGCGGCACCACGGCGGGCCGCTCTGCTTCGCATAACCACACGGTCACCGTGAGCACCCCTGCGAACACTGGCACGACAGAAACGCGCCCCGTAGCGCTGTCATTCGTGTTCGCTGTGAAGACCTGATGTGCCCTAAGGCTCACTCAATGCTGAGCTGGGGAAAGTAGCTACCAGCTGACAAGCCATTGGCCTCCCTTCGGCCCTCCTGTGGTTCAATTCATGGACCTTAGGAAGCCGAGGGGAAGCACATGCCTGACCGCGATAGCCCAACGTTCTCAGCACAAGAACGTCAGCAAGGCGCAGTGCTGTACGATGTTGTGGAGGTGTTTTGCCGCGCTCGCCCGAAACGAATGACCGCATCTCTCGTGAACACGTTCCTCAACGTCATGATACACGAAGGCCTCACCGTGTCGGAGCTGGCGGCACGCTGCGGCGTAAGCGGCGCTGTGATGTCCAGGCACGTCGGTGAGCTTGGCGCCCGCAACCGACGACGTGCGGCCGGCTTAGGCCTCGTTACGACAGTCCAGCATGTCTACGGGGACCACAGGGAACGGCGGGTGGTCCTCACGCCCAAAGGTGCCGCTCTTGGTCACCAAGTTCTCGCCGCGATGAGGGGAGAGGGCCCCATGGCCAACCGGAAGCGGAAGAGAGCCTGAGCCAGAGGAAGACGGAGCCCACGGTCCCCCGCAGAAACCGGTGGGACACCTTGGTGCTCTTAGGTGACACCGAGCACCCAAGGACACCAATGAATCCTCAGGCTCTCTGCGGGAGTCGCTGAGAGGCCTTTGGGCCGTGGGGGCAGTAGAGCACCACGGCGGCCTAAGTGAATCCTGAGGCTTCTCTGGGGGTCCTAGGGGCCACCTAGTGAGAACGCTCAAGGGAGAGAACACCCACCACCTTTGTAACAATATCAAAGCTGATTTCCGTGGGCCTTGAGATACTCAGGGCTGCTCTAAGCCTGCCAAGTTCATCTCAGAGGAGAACACCCAAAAGCATTCACCACAGAAAGGTCCCCCTGAGACCTCTAATGGATATCTCTCTTAGAGCCTTGAGGGGGTGTTTTAACAACACCAATCCTAATACTGCCCCTGAGACCAATACCGCTCTCTTAGAGCCTTCAGGGGCCGCCTTCTGACTGGTCTTTGTCAGACCAACAATCCTTCAACATTCACAAGCCCACCCTGGTGTCCCTTAGGATCACTAGGCGGCTTGTCGTGTCCCTAACAGGAACACCAAGCATGAATATCAATCTAGCATCTCCAGCCCATTACGCGCTGGTGTGTCCGCAGGATTTCTCATCACGGATGAACGATTACTGGACCTCACCGCGCCCTATTGGCCTCGGACAACATTCCTCTGCACCTCTGAAGATCCTATGGAGGATCATGGGCGAGAATTTCAGAGCCGCCATTGAGGAAGCCTCCCTTGGTGTTCAATCACCTTGGCGCATCTTGCAGCCTCCCACGGGCAGCGGGAAGACCCAAGGGACCTGCGTGTATGCGGCGATGCAGGCGCAACGAAATCTTGAGGGCCACCTGAAGCCTATAGGGATGCTCGTGGTGACGCGTCTGATTGAGGAGGCCGACAAGATCAGGGACACCATCAACGCGATTGCAGGGCGTCCGGTGGCCATTGTGAACCACTCCAGCAACGCGGCTGGCCCTGAGGCGCTACGAGCGAGTGACGTAGTGGTGATCACGCATCAGGCGTTCCTCAACGCCAAAAGAAACCTCAAGGGCGACAACTGGGCAGCATGGGAGCGGCTGGTGTCCTGGCGCGGCGGGAAGCGCCTTCTGACGGTAATTGATGAGGCCTTGGCTAACGTGGTCGATGAGAGCAGCGCGACGGCAGATAATTTAGCCTTCGTGCTCGGCATCATTCCCCAAGCTGTGCGGCAGGCTCTCCCCGAGCAAGTGCAGGTGCTGGAGCAGGTCTACAGCGTTCTACTCGCCTATGTGTCGGATCAAGACGGTGACAGCGCTATGTCAATGATCTGGGGCGAAAAGGAGGCTCCAGGCGCCATAGACCTCTCACCACTTCGGGCCGCGATGGGGGAGCTGCGCTATGACCGCCTAGTGGGCACCCGCAGCAATCACAAGAACCACGCTTGGTTGGCCGCGCGTGTAGCAGAGACGCTGGAGGCTGTTCAATCGTGCCTCGACCAATTCGCCTACTACGCCAAGGAGGGGAAATATCATTCGATCAACTCGGCCGCCCTGGCGGTGCCCTTGAACACCCCCGGCCCCGTGGTGCTGGATGCGACCGCAAAGAGCAACTTCCTGTGGGACTTGTTTGAGGAGAGGCACGTATGCCCCCCGGTGCCCAGTCACGCCCGCGACTATAACAACGTTACGCTCCACGTCGCTCGTGGCACTCGGCTGGGGAAGAACGCCATGATAGATCACATCAAGGAACGCCTGCCACGGGTCCGGCGAGCTGTTGAGGCTGCGCTTGGCGGGGGCCGTTCGTTGTTCGTGTGCGCACACAAGGACGTTGAGGACACCATCGTCAGAGGGTGGCGCGATAAGTCGGCGATGATGGTTGATGTCGGCCACTGGAACGCCGTCGATGGCAGAAACGATTGGCAGGACTTCGACGCTGCTTTGATCCTGGGACTACCGTACCGACCTCAGACGTGGGCCACCAATATGTTCTGTGCGCTGCAAGGCTCTCAGGACGACAAATGGCTCCAGTCCCCCGAGTGGAAGCAGTTCAAAAATGTGCGCAAAGAAATGGAGCGGCGCCAGATGTCGGTGTCAGTGATCCAGGCCATCAACCGCATTTGCTGCAGGCACGTTATCGACGCTGAGGGCAACTGCCCGCCCGCAGACATTTTCATCGTGTTGCCGCAGGACGCCGTGGGAGAAGCTGTGTTGGACGCTATCAAGGCTGACATGCCCGGAATCGCCGTGCGGCAGTGGGCCT
The DNA here is from genome assembly GCF_052588265.1 of Bradyrhizobium sp. Pa8. Lineage (NCBI taxonomy): Bacteria > Pseudomonadati > Pseudomonadota > Alphaproteobacteria > Hyphomicrobiales > Nitrobacteraceae > Bradyrhizobium > Bradyrhizobium sp. Pa8. Next base: position 8,066,628 of record NZ_CP176767.1, read on the forward strand.
TTGAGCTGGATCCGCCGAAGCAAAAGCGCCCCCGCGAAAGCTCTCACACCCGCCTTATCGCCTATATGGAAGAGCTGCCTGCCGGGGCCGTATCGCTCTCAGAGATCCAGCACTCCCTGAAGCTCACTAGCCTCAAGAAGCTACGCGAGACGCTCAACGCGGCCGACCACCCGACCACGCAGGCGCTCGCAGAGTTGGGTGTGACGTACGTAGCTGGTGTCGGGCGGGGATCAAAGAGCTTCCTGATGAAGGCTGCTTGAGAAGGCAGCACCACCCCCCACACCCCGCGTTGTTCATTCCCTTGATCGCCACCCGTATTTTTCCCAGTATCTCTTTTGCCCCGGTTCGGCTTCTTCCCCGTACTCAGCGAATCACGCGTCTTCGGAGAAATAAAATGTCTATCAGTATGAGCGAATTAGCCGAGAAGCTCGAACGACTTGAGAAGCAGTTCAGTCACTACAAGCAAGAGGTCGAGAAGGCCGTAATCGGGCTCAACGAGCGGATCAAAAAGCTCGAACAACAAGCCAAGTAGCGACGACAAGAGCGCCCACAGAGGCAAAAGTTGCAAATACCGGCCGCTCCCAAGGTTTCCATCAGGATCCCGCGGGGGCGGCCTTTTTGCTTCACTGGCAGGTCGTGGTGGTGCCAAACGTGTTGCAGCGTATCGGCTGGCGGAACGTAGGCTGTGGCGGTGGGTCCGATGATTTGCCTATCGCCGATAGAGACGCCCCAGCGGCCTGAAGAGCGTCCGCAGCCGCCTCGCGCCTTGCAGCCTCATTTGCTGCCTCGAATGCCGCCCTCTGTTGATCCTGCACATACAGGTTCTCAAGGCATTTGCTGTTGTCGGGCGTGCCCCGCTGGTAGCCGAACGATGCACAGCGCTTCTCGCGTTCAGCTTGGGCGACTTGCTCAGCTGCGGCCTTTTTAGTGGCTATCTCCTGCGGTGACGCACACGCTGCCAGCAGCACGCACGAGAGGACCACAACCGCCCCCGACTTGATGATCACGGCGCAGAGCCTCAAACGCGACACGCACGGTCAAGCAGTGGCTCCAATACGTCTGCGGTCATGTCGATGCCGAGCCGAGGAGCAACGCGCTCAGCGAAGGCCTCAAGAGCCATCCCTGCCGCCCCAACGCGTGCGCAGAGCCTCCACAGGACGGCCGGCACCCATGGCAGAGTGTCAAGCCGCGCATACCAGCGGGCCCCTGCTTGTTCTAAAGCCGATCCGGCGGTGAGAGTTTTGGTGACCAAGGCGGCGGCGGTTTTCTTTGTGATGCTAGTCATGGTGCGAGATTCTTTCATTGATGCCCGGTGAGCCCCAATGCCCTGCCGGTTGTGCTTGCCACGTGTACGCCGCACACTCCCGCAAGAGACACGTGACGGTCCCTCGGGGCAAACACCATCAATCGAGTTTGTATCGGGGATACTTCTTCAGGGCCTCGGCCATAGCGGCCGGCGTAGGTGCTCCGTACTTTCGGCCCTCAGTGGCCTGGGTGTGGCCAGTGATCGCGTCATTCATCTTCTCGGGCATCCCAATCTCGTCTGCGCGCCGCTTGAACGTGTGGCGCCAAGCGTGGTTAGGACTGAGTTCAGGGTCATTGACGCCCAGCCCGCGGACCCATTCCCCGAGGTGTGCACGGGCGGTGTCTGCACGAGACCGCGACGGCTTCATGGGATCGGCACTCAATCGCTGGGGTGTCTTGTCGTTGTAGAACAGCGCGCCCTTGCCTACCCGCTCCACCATCTCAATGAAGCCCTGGGCCAGTAGGTGCTCGTGGATGGGCACAGTACGAGGCTTTGCAGTCTTGATCGTGCCGGCGTCCGGCGTGAGCTTCATCACGAACAGGCCCTTGCGGTCCTCAATGTCGATGCCCCGAAGCTGCGTGATTTCTCCAGGCCGCGCTCCCGAGTAGGCACACAGCCACGGCACCCAACGGCGCGTCCGCTCAGTAGGCGTGGCGGGCTTCTGGATGGCTAGGCTCGCTTTAAGAATGGTGCTTGCTTCTACATCGGTGAAGCTGCGGCCGTCCTCGCGGGTCTGCACCCTTCGCGGAACATCCACCCGCACTTCCTTGAATGGGTTTTGCGCGATGCGCTTATGCTCGCGGGCCCAGCCAAACACGCGCCGAGAGGACGATAGCCAAACCTCTCGCACGGTGATTGCCTGACGCCCCTCGGTGATCAGCCCGTGCACCCACTTACGCGCGGCGTCCTCCGTGATCCCATTTGCCCCGACCTCTGCAAACTCCCGCTGCATCTCAAGGAACACGGCACGCCATCGGGTCACCGTCTTAGGCGCGGGCTTCATTGCGAGAACAAAGGCCTCGAAAAGCTCCCAGCAGCTCACGCTCGGCGCGCGTGAGGCCCCGTCTGTGAAAGGCGGGAAGCTGTCGGGCCGTTCGTCTGGGGAGTAGTCGCCCTGGGCTCGCTTCTCTAGTAGCTGGATCGCGGGCAAAAGATTGTCGCTGACAGCATCCGCGAACAGGGCATACGCGGTCGAGTTCAGTGCCTTCCCCTCGCTAGCGAGAAAGGTGGCGACGCGAGCCAACTCAGCGATCTGCGGCCTTACGGCGTCCCGCACCTCTGGGTCGTTCTGCCAGTCTGCGTGCGGGTCCGACCTCGAATCCTCCTCATAGCTTTCTGGCGCCTCCGGGCGAATGACGTTCCAGACGACGTGGTCCCCGAAGTCCCGCCAATACTTGGGCTGCCCCGGGTCCGCCTCGTGTTGCTTCACGAACCAGTTGTACCAACGGCCCGCGAGCGCGATTGCGTTGAGCTTGGTGAGCGGCTGGCCCTCGCCGTTCCTTTGGGCTCGCAGGGTTGCGATGCGCGTCTCAACCTCAGCCTCCCACTCTCCGAGGCGAGCCTTGGCTTCATGCTTCGGAGTGCCGGCCGGAAGCTTGAGGTGGGCTTCGCGCTTGTGCCCGTAGAGACGCTGGTAGTCCTCGCGGACGTCCTGGGGAATGCCCTTCCGGGCGAACCACCGACCATCTGCGGCTCGATTCAACGCGACCATTCGCAACGCCATTTGTGCAGCCTTTTGTATTCTAGGCGGCGCAAATCCACTCGGTCTATCAATAAGATGCTGGGAATGCGGAGTTATCCGCAACGGTGGTACAGTTGGGTGGGCTCGAACCACCGACCTCCTGTTCCACAGACAGGCGCTCTAACCAACTGAGCTACAACTGCATCCTTGCGAGCCGCCTTGGGCGCCTGGACGGGCCGTCGACCTAGGGGGGCTGGACGGGGCGGAAACTAGGTGCAACGGGCGTTTTTGGCAAGGCCGCAAAACCCGAGAATCGCCCTTCGGATGAGGTTATTTCCAAAGCAAAACCCGGGCTCTAGGCCCGGGTTTCTTAATTTAAACCAGCCGGCCTGATCAGGCGGCGGGCTTGTAGAACTTCGAGGCCGAGGCCTTGATCGGCTCGGCGGTCTCGGCGGCGACGCGCTGGGCGAGCTCGACCAACTCCTTGGCCTGGGACTGGAAGGTCTCGAGCTGGGTGCGGGTGTGGCCGGTCCACAGCTCCAGCGCTTCCGCCGGCGACTTGAGGCCGAACAGCTGCTGGGCGAAGTCCAGCTGGGCGCTGGTGTTGGCCTTCATGAACTCCACCAGCTTGGCCGTGTACTCGCTCGCGCCCTTGTTGGCCGAGGTGAACACGGCCTCGACGGTGCCGTTGTGGGTCTCGGCCGCGTCCTTGAACTTGGCATAGCTCTCGCGCGCCTGCGACACGCCCTTTTCGGCGAACGCACGCATCTGCTCGGGAACCTCGAACGGGATGATCGAGGCAGAAAACGGATCAGTCGCAGCTGTCATAGTTGGTCCCTCACGCTAATGAAAAATGGAGTGAGCCTTCTGGCGCTGCCCGCCGGCCCCGACCTAGGCCTCAAATTCAGCGGGAACGAAGACTGGAAACGCAAAACGAATGAGATGGCTCGTCCAGCGCCCATCACTATCGCTGCCTAAGATGTCAACATTGTGCAACGCAAACGTGATCCGGGCTGCGCCGCGAAATTTAATCGCGGTCAGGATGAGGTTCCTGAGCGAGGGAACCGGTGGTTGAGGTATGTCGGTGCGGAAAACGTGGTGAGATCAGCGCTCGCTGGCGTCTTACCCTCCCCTGGAGGGGGAGGGTCGATCGCGCGAAGCGCGAGCGGGGTGGGGTGATCTCTCCACTCGGGCACCGCCTCCATTGAGAGGCTGTCACCCCACCTCGGTTCGCATGCCGCTTCGCTGCATGCGAACCGATCCTCCCCCTCCAGGGGAGGATGGGCACCTGTGATGCCGCTGACGATCTGGCGCATTTCGCTGGGCTGCCCCGCCCGCGAATCCTGCGGATGCCGCCGGGCTGCGGCTTGCGGGGTTGGCACCATTAAGGTTATCGCGGCTTTAGGCTTCGCCGTGTAGACCGGAGCCGTGGACCTGCCCGCGCCTGCGCGCGATAGTAACCCTTTCTTAAGGCTGTCATTCCGGCAGCCTTGCACCCTGATGCTGACAAGCGAGACTTGAAGCCGGTCGGATGACGAGTTCGGATTTCCAGTTGCGAGGCGTGGGCGATCCCCGGCTGGCCGTGCACGCGACCTCTCCGCTGCCCGCCTGGCTCTGGTCGATCGACGGCACGCGGGTGCTCTGGGCCAATCCGGTCGGCGCAAAACTGTTCGGCGCGGCCAATGCCACAGCGCTCGCGGACAGGACCTTCGGCCCGGCCGACGGCCATCGCCGCCAAATCGCCCGGCTCGCGCGCCAGCTGACGCCGAACGGCGCGATCAGGCTGGAACGGCTGCGCGGCTTCGGCGCCCGCCTGGGCATGCTGATGACCTGCGCCTGCGCCCGCCTCGACTTCGCCGATGGAAGCTCCGGCGTGCTCGTCACCGCGATGGATCCGACGCTGCGCCCCATGCCGCTGGTCGAGCGCCTGCATCGTCTCGTCGAGGGCGCCAGGGTGCCGATGGCGGCGTTCGCGCCCGACGGCCTGTTCATCGGCGCCAGCGAAGCCGCCCGCTCCCTGCTCGGCTTCCGCGATCTCGGCGATGCCGGCCTCGACCAGGCCCGCAGCGATGCGCTGGCGAAAGGCCGCGCCGAGACGCCGATCGGCATCGGCCAGATGGTGCTGCAACGGGTCGGCGTCGGCGCCGATGTCGGCCTGGTCGCGCTGATCGAGCCGGCCGCCCGGCCGGCGGCGCCCGATATCGAAGAGACCATCGCGCGCGAACAAGCCGCGCAGCCCGCGCCTGACGCTCCGCCGCCGCTCCCTCCTGTCGCGGTGCAGGACCAAGCGCCGCCGGCGCTGGCGAACGCGGCTGCATCCGAAATCGCGCTGTTCGACGCCTTCGCCGAACCGGTCGAAACGCCGGCTCCGACCGAGACCGCCCCGCCATCGGAGACGCTCGCGGACGCGCACACCGCGAGCGACGCGATGCCGGAGGTCGTCACGATCCAGGAGGCGGCCGAACCGCCTGTCCAGGAAAGGATCGGCGAAGCAATCGACGCGGCGCCCAAAACTCCGGTTGAAAACCGCCCCTCAGCCATTGTGTCGCCGCAGGCCGCGCCGATCACCTCACACATGGTCGAACCGCCGTCAGCGGAGCCTCCCGCACCGCGTCTGCATCCGCTGCGCTTCCTGTGGCAGATGGATCCGCAGGGGCGCTTTGTGCTCGCAACCAGCGACTTCACCCACCTGATCGGCGCGCACACCGCCGCCGGTTTCGGCCGCCCCTGGCGCGAGATCGCCGACGAGTTTGCGCTCGATCCCGAAGGCCGCGTGGCACAGGCGCTTGCAAGCCACGACACCTGGGCCGGGATCACCGTGAACTGGCCGGCCGATGGCGGCGAGCATCTGCCGGTCGAGCTCGCGGGCCTGCCCGTCTACGACCGCGAGCGCAATTTCGCGGGCTTCAGGGGCTTTGGCGTCTGCCGCGATCTCGACGGACTCAACCGGCTCGATGCGCTCAGGCGCTTTGAGCTGTTGGCCGCGCCGCCCGCACAGTACGGCCTCTCCGCCGACGCCGTCGATCCCGAGCCGGAGCCCGTGGCGGAGGCGCCGCCGCCGAGCGAGCCGCCCGCACCCGAGCCCGAGCCTGAGCGAACACCTGAACCTGAACTGCCCGAACCCGTAGCCGACGCGAATTCACATCCAACCGATCCGGAAACATCAGTGGAAACGCCTCCCAATGTCGTGCCGTTCCGCCCGCCCGGCGATGCGCGATCGCCGACGCTGACCCCGGTCGAGAACAGCGCGTTCAACGAGCTTGCCCGGCAATTGTCCGAGCGACTCGAACGCGAGCGCGAGACGATCGCCGCCGTCGCGGCCGAGCCGCCGGCCGCGGAGCATGCGCCCGAACCTCCGATGCCGGAACCCGAGGCGCCGCACGCGCCGGCCGAATGGCTGACCGAGCCCGCGCCGCCCGCGCAGGGCCACAGCGTGCGCGACCGCGCGCTGCTCGACCTCGTGCCGACGGGCATGCTGATCTACCGGCTCGACCGGCTGCTCTACGCCAACCCCGCCTTCCTCGCGCGCATGGGCTATTCCAGCCTGGGCGCGCTGGAGGATGCCGGCGGGCTCGATGCGCTGTATGTCGAGCCGGGCGTGTCGTCGGCGAGCAGCAGGTCGCAAGCAGGCACGCCGGTGACAATCAGCGCGACGGTGGCGAACGGCGAAGAGCCGCTTCCGACCACCGAAGCGCATCTGCACACGATCGACTGGGACGGCGCGAGCGCGCATGCGCTGATCTGCGCGCTGCCGCAAGCAGCAACAGTCGTTGCCGCGCCTGCCGTCGCGCCACCTGTCGTCGTCGAACCCGTCGTCGCAGAATCCTTCCCCTACGCGCCCGAGCCCGAGCCCGAGGCCGGCGATGCCGACGCCGAGGATCTCGCCGCGATCCTCGACACCACCGCCGAGGGCATCGTCATGTTCGATGCCGAAGGCAACATCCACGCCTGCAACCGCAGCGCGGAAGCGCTGTTCGGCTATGACGGCGAAGCGCTGATGCAGCGGAACCTGGTGACGCTGTTTGCGCCGGAAAGCCAGCAAATCGTGGTCGACTATCTCGAAAGCCTCAAGAGCCAGGACATCGCGAGCCTGCTCGACCACGGCCGCGAGGTGCTGGGCCGCGAGAAGAAGGGCGGCGTCATTCCGCTCGCCATGATCATGGGCCGCACCAGGCCCGACGGCCCGAACTTCTTCGCCGTGTTCCGCGACCTCTCGCAGAGCAAGAAGGGCGAGAGCGAGCTCAAGAGCGCCCGCCGTCTCGCCGACGGCGCGGCGAATGCCAAGGCCGACATGCTGGCGCGGATCAGCCACGAGATCCGCACGCCGCTCAACGCCATCATCGGCTTCGCCGAGGTGATGATCTCCGAACGCTTCGGCACGCTCGGCAACGACCGCTACGGCGAATACATGAAGGACATCCGCGCCTCCGGCGAGCGCGTCATCACCATCATCGACGATCTGCTGGAGCTGTCGCGGATCGAGACCGGCAAGCTCGATCTCAATTTCGCCAACCTCAACCTCAACGATCTCGTCGAAGCCTGCGTCACGGTGATGCAGCCGCAGGCCAACCGCGAGCGCATCATCATCCGCACCTCGCTCGGGCATGCGTTGCCGCAGGTGAGCGTGGACGCGCGCGCGATGCGGCAGATCACCATGAACCTGATCTCGAACTCGATCCGGCTCGCCAGCGCCGGCGGCCAGGTCATCGTCTCGACCGCGCTCACCGACCGCGGCGAGATCGCGTTGCGGATCCGCGACACCGGCCACGGCCTCAGCGAGCGCGAGGTCGCCGCCGCGATGGAGCCGTTCCGGACGCCACCGCCGGGCGACGCCGCGGACAGTTCGGCGCTGAGCCTGTCATTGACCAAGGCCCTGGTCGAAGCCAACCGCGCCCAGTTCAACATCAAGAGCGCGGGCAATTCCGGCACGCTGATCGAGGTGGTGTTCGCACCGGCCCTGGCGAAGGCTTAAGCGACGGCTCTCAGGGACATTCGCGCGCCGCTGTCGAATCGCCGAACCATCGCGACGCGGCCTGAGCGGCCTCCACATGGTCGGGTGCACCGTCACTGGCCCAGGCGACAATGCCATCGGGGCGCACCAGCACGGCGCTCAGGCCCAGCCGATCCCTGGGCTCATCCGCGACATAATCGATCCGGCCACCCCAGCGGCTTGCAAGCGCTTGAAGCGGCGCGCGAGCGTCGAAGTCCAGCAATATCCCCCGCGCCGTCCTGAGGCGCTCTCCGGCCGTCGTCCCGTCAAGCAACTCGAAATCGGGGATACTCCGGCCCACGAGCGAATGGCCATTGCCGAGATCGTAGCGGAGCGAAACGCCGCGCACGCGCTCGGCGAAATAGGTGGCACCGTCGCGGGTCTCGACGAGATCGCGAATGATGGCCTGAAGTGCGCGGGCGCTCGGCGTCGGCCGCATGATCGCGACCTGCGCGCGCGACCAGTCGAGGATTTGCGCGCCGACAGGATGCCGCTCGCGCGAATAGGTATCGAGGAGATCGGCCGGTGCTTGCCTGCGGATCGTGGCCGCCAGCTTCCAGCCCAGGTTCATCGCATCGCCGAGGCCGAGATTGAGGCCCTGGCCGCCCAGCGGCGAATGGATGTGGGCGGCGTCGCCCGCCAGCAGCACGCGCCCCCTGCGATAGGTCGTTGCCTGATGCGCCCGATCCGTCCAGGTGGCGGCGAGCCGAAGAGCCATGATGGTGACGTCCGTGCAGGAGACGCGGCGCAAGACGCCCTGCACATGCTCGCGCGTGATCGGCTTGGTGCGGTGAAACGCACCAGCGTCGAAATCGACCATCGCGATCGTCCCAGGCTGCGCAAAGGTATACATGCCCGTGGGCGTGTAGTTGCGGCCCGGTCGGAGTTTTTCCGGATCGGCCAGCTCGATCTCGACGGAATAGCCGGTGAACTCCGGATCGGTGCCGACAAAGTCGAATCCGCTCAGCTTGCGCACCGCGCTGCGGCCGCCGTCGCAACCGACCAGCCAGCGTCCGCGGAAACTCTCGCCGCCCGCCTCGACACTTACTTCATGGTCTGAAGCGGTGATGGCATTGACGCCAAACCCGCGCCGGATATCGACGCCTATGCTGCATGCGCGCGCGGCCAGAACGGATTCGAGCGTTTCCATATCGACGGCGACATTGGCATCGGCCGGCGTCGGCAGGCGCCAGGGCCACTTCACGGCATCGATGTCGTCCTGATAGAACTGGATGCCGGCGAAATGGCCCGCGGGTCGTCGCGTCTGCTGTATCCAGTGGGCCGCACTCTTGATCGCGCCTGACGCGCGTTGCTGCGCGGCCTCGATCTCTTCCAGCAAGCCACGCCGGTGGAAGGCCTCGAGTGTCGGGACCGAGAGGCCGCGGAGGCCAAACGGGAGTTGCTTCAGGGCCGAATGCGGGTCCCGTGCCTGCTCCAGCATCAGCACCGAGAGACCGGCGAGCCGCAGCTCGCACGCGAGAAACAGGCCAACGGGGCCGGCACCGACAATGACGACGTCGTAGAGATCAAAGGATTGATTGGGCATGAGACGCTCCTGTGGTCGATGTTCGACCGGAGCGTTCCCTGAGGCTTCGAGAATCACACGGACGAACGATGGGGCGCCTCTCGGGCGTCCGATGTTCGTCGCGGGGATCTCGTGCACAAGGCCAAAGACCAGAGCTTTCGTTACCGAAAGGATTTGGGCTTACCAGACCAAATCTGCCTTTTCCGACACGAGGCTTATAGTTTCGTGGCGGTCGGTCCGCAACGAAAAAGGCACGGCGCTTGCGGCGCCGTGCCTTTCACATTCCTGTGGCTTATCTCAGCTGTAGATCTCGAACAGGCCGGCGCCGCCCTGGCCGCCGCCGATGCACATGGTCACGACGCCCCACTTGGCCTTGCGGCGCGCACCTTCCTGGAGGATGTGGCCGGTGAGACGCGCGCCGGTCATGCCGAAGGGATGGCCGATCGCGATCGAGCCGCCGTTGACGTTGTACTTGGCGGGATCGATGCCGAGCTTGTCGCGCGAGTAGAGGCACTGGCTGGCGAAGGCCTCGTTGAGCTCCCACAGATCGATGTCGTCGATCTTCAGGCCGGTGCGCTTCAGCAGCTTCGGGATCGCGAACACCGGGCCGATGCCCATCTCGTCGGGCTCGCAGCCGGCCGTCGCCCAGGCGACGAACCGGCCGAGCGGCTTGAGGCCGCGCTTCTCGGCATCCTTGGCTTCCATCAGCACCACGGCGGCGGCGCCGTCCGAGAGCTGGCTGGCATTGCCGGCGGTGACGAACTTACCAGGGCCCTTCACCGGCTCGAGTTTTGCCAACCCTTCCAGCGTGGTCTCGGGGCGATTGCATTCATCGCGATCGACGACGTAGTCGACGATCGATTCCGCTTTGGTCGCCTTGTCGACGACCTTCATCCTGGTCTTCATCGGGACGATCTCGTCCTTGAACTTGTTCGCCTGCTGGGCCGCGGCCATGCGGCGCTGCGATTCCAGCGAGAACTCGTCCTGGTATTCGCGGCTGAGCTTGTAGCGCTCGGCGACGATGTCGGCCGTGTCGATCATCGCCATGAAGATATCGGGCGCGACCTTGAGCAGTTCCGGATCGATCGATTCCTTCGGCGAGCCGCCGCCGGGGATCGAGATGCTCTCGACGCCACCGGCAACGATGCAGTCGGCGCCGTCGGAGCGGATCGAGTTGGCGGCCATCGCGATGGTCTGCAGGCCCGACGAGCAGAAGCGGTTCACGGAAACGCCGGCCGTGGTCGTCGGCAGGCCCGCGAGCAGCGCGGCCTGACGGCCGATGTTCGGCGCGCCATGGGCGCAATTGCCGAGATAGCAGTCCTCGACATAGTCCTTCTCGACGCCGGCGCGGCTCACAGCGTGCTGGATGGCGTGGGCCGCGAGCGACATCGGCGGCGTGATGTTGAACCCGCCGCGGCCGGACTTGGCGAGGCCCGTGCGTGCATAGGAAACGATGACGGCTTCACGCATTGTCTTCTCCCTTTTCGTACGATTTTGAACGGAGCGTCCTCGCGCCATTGGTACACAAAGTTCGGCTGGCTTGGGAGAAATAAAGCGGGCCGCTGCATCAACAAAAACGCCGCCCTCTCGGGAGGGCGGCGTGGTTGTTCCGCAGGTCGGAATATATGATGGCCGTCATTCCGTGGCGCGCGAGCGCCTCAGAACGTCAGTGCCTTGACCTGCTTGACCTGCGGCAGGGCCTGCACCTTGGCGAGCAGTTCGGGCGGCACGACACCGTCGACCTCGATCAGCGCGATGGCATCGGAGCCCGGCGCGACGCGACCGAGATGGAAGGTCGCGATGTTGATCTTGGCGTCACCCAGCAGGCTCGCGAACTTGCCGATGAAGCCCGGCTTGTCCTCGTTGGTCACGTAGATCATCGACTTGCCGAACTCGGCGTCGACGCGGATGCCCTTGACGTCGACGAGGCGCGGCTTGCCGTCATGATACACGGTGCCGGAGACCGAGCGCTCCTGGCGCTCCGTCGCCACCGTGACGGTAATCAGGCTCTCATAGTCGCTCTGGGCGGCGCGCACGATCTCGTCCACCACCATGCCGCGCTCCTTGGCGACGACCGGGGCGGACACCACGTTGACCTCGCCCAGCATCGGCCGCAGCAGGCCCGACAGCACGGCCGAGGTGATCGCCTTGATCTTCATCTCGGCGACGTGGCCCTCATAGGTGATCTGCACCTTGAGGATGCCGGATTCGGTCAGCTGGCCGGCGAACGAGCCGAGCTTCTCGGCGAGCGAGATGAACGGCTTCAGCTTCGGCGCTTCTTCCGCCGTGATCGACGGGAAGTTGACGGCGTTCGAGATCGCACCGGTGAGCAGGTAATCCGACATCTGCTCGGCGACCTGGAGCGCGACGTTCTCCTGCGCTTCCGTGGTCGAGGCGCCGAGATGCGGCGTGCAGATCACGTTGGGATGGCCGAACAGCACGTTCGCGTTCGCCGGCTCCTCGACGAAGACGTCGAAGGCGGCGCCGGCAATGTGCTTGGAATTCAGCGCATCGACCACCGCCTGCTCGTCGACGAGGCCGCCGCGGGCGCAGTTGATCAGGCGCACGCCCTTCTTCATCTTGGCGATCGCGGATGCGTCGATGATGTTCTTCGTCTTCTCGGTGAGCGGGGTGTGCAGCGTGATGAAGTCGGCGCGCTTCAAGAGGTCGTCGAGCTCGACCTTCTCGACACCGATGTCCTTGGCGCGCTCCGGCGACAGGAACGGATCGAAGGCGACGACCTTCATGCGCAGGCCGAGCGCGCGGTCGGCGACGATCGAGCCGATGTTGCCGCAGCCGACGACGCCGAGCACCTTGCCGGTGATCTCGACGCCCATGAAGCGGTTCTTCTCCCACTTGCCGGCCTGGGTCGAAGCGTCGGCCTGCGGGATCTCGCGGGCCAGGGCCAGCATCAGCGTGATGGCGTGCTCGGCGGTCGTGATCGAATTGCCGAACGGCGTGTTCATCACGATGATGCCCTTGGCCGTGGCGGCGGGAATCTCGACATTGTCGACGCCGATGCCGGCGCGGCCGATCACCTTGAGGTTGGTCGCCTTCTCGAGGATTTTTGCGGTCGCCTTGGTCGCGGAGCGGATCGCGAGACCGTCGTAATTGCCGATGATCTCGGCAAGCTTGTCCTTGTCCTTGCCGAGGTTGGGCTGGAAGTCGACCTCGACGCCGCGATCCTTGAAGATCTGAACGGCAGCGGGAGAGAGCGCGTCGGAAATGAGAACTTTGGGTTTGGTCATGGTGTCTTCCTTCACACCCTCCCGGGATGGGGAGGGTCGGCGCAAAGCGCCGGGGTGGGGTGAAGCTACAGATTCGAAACTCGCCGGTGCACCGCGTGGAGAAATCACCCCACCCCGCCGCACCTGCTTGTTTGAGCATGATCTTCTCGGAAAACCGGATTCCACTTTTCCGGATCATGCTCGCCGGCACGTCGACCCTCCCCCTCCAGGGGAGGGTCAGAGGCTCAAGCCGCCTTGGCGAGCTGTGCCTTGGTCTCGGCGAAGGCCCAGTCGATCCACTGGGTCAGGAGCTCGACATCCTTCGCCTCGACGGTGGCGCCGCACCAGATGCGCAGGCCGGCCGGCGCATCGCGGTAGTAGGCGAAGTCGTAGCCCGCGCCTTCCTTCTCGACCAGCGCGACCAGCTTCTTGGAGAAGTCGGCCTGCGCGTCCTCGGAGAGCGAGGTGATCGCGGGATCGGTGAACTTCAGGCACACCGAGGTGTTGGAGCGGATCGCGGCGTCCTTGGCCAGGAAGTCGATCCAGGGCGTCTTCGCCTTCCAGTCGGCCAGCACCTTGGTGTTGGCGTCGGCGCGCGCGATGAGCGCCTTCAGGCCGCCGATCGACTTGGCCCAGTTCAGCGCATCGAGATAATCCTCGACGCACAGCATCGACGGCGTGTTGATGGTCTCCCCGACGAAGATGCCTTCGTTGATCTTGCCGCCCTTGGTCATGCGGAAGATCTTCGGCAGCGGCCAAGCCGGCTTGTAGGTCTCGAGCCGCTCCACCGCGCGGGGTGACAGGATCAGCATGCCGTGCGCGGCCTCACCGCCGAGCGCCTTCTGCCAGGAGAAGGTGACGACGTCGAGCTTGGCCCAGTCGAGCGGCTGCGCGAACGCGGCAGACGTCGCGTCGCAGATGGTCAGGCCTTGGCGGGTCGCGCTGATCCAGTCTGCGTTCGGCACGCGCACGCCTGAGGTGGTGCCGTTCCAGGTGAAGACGACGTCGCTGTTGGGATCGACCTTCGAGAGATCGGGGATTTCACCGTAGGCAGCGTTGAGCTTGGTGACGTCTTTGAGCTTCAATTCCTTGACGATGTCGCTGACCCAGCCCTCGCCGAAGGATTCCCAGGCGAGCGTGGTGACAGGCCGCGCACCGAGCAGCGACCACAGCGCCATCTCGACCGCGCCGGTGTCGGACGCCGGCACGATGCCGATGCGATAATCGGCGGGCACTTCAAGCACTTCACGCGTCAGGTCGATCGCGAGCTTGAGCTTGGTCTTGCCGACCTTCGCGCGATGCGAACGGCCGAGCGCTGCGTCCTTGAGATTTTGGGCGTTCCAGCCGGGGCGCTTGGCGCAGGGGCCGGAGGAGAAATGCGGCACGTTCGGCCGCGAAGCGGGCTTCGCTACAGTCATGATCTACCCTTCCAGATAGTAAGCCTCCCGTTGGGGGGAGGTGTCCCGCCGCGGCTGATACGGGAAACGGGAAGAGTCGTCAAGGAAGTTCCGGCGTCTCACGCTGGAGTGAAGGCAATTCCGGCGCAATCTTGGGGGATTCGACCACGGCAAGCGCGTTCAGCAAGTCCGTGGCATCGCTGATCAATTGCGCGGCACGACGGCGGCTGCCGACTTTCAAAATGCATTTGTCGTTGGCCTGCACGACGTAATCGTTGCCGACCTTGATCATGGAATAGCTTGTCATCGAAATCCCCGAACCGACCGAGCCCGGTGTCTGACGCTGCCGTAGCACCGTTCGTTCCCGGCTCAACGTGAACGACGGCTGGGTAGTTTACCGGCTCTTAATATGAACGAATGCGCGATCCGAATTTGCTGATCGCGCAAGGCTCGCGACGAGCTGCGTCAAAAGCGGACAGTCATGCCGACATGACTCGCAGCGAAGCCGAGCCGCTTGTAGAAGCGCTGCGCATCCGTTCGCGTCTGATGCGTCAGCAGTTCGACCAGATTGCAGCCGCGCGCTTTCGCTTCCGCGACCGCCCATTGCACCAGCTGCTCGCCGATGCCGCGGCTGCGACAATCGGAAGCAACGCGAACGTCTTCGAGCAGACCGCGGATGCCGCCTTGCGTGCTGATGCCCGGCAAGATCGCGAGTTGCAGGCAGCCGACCACCCTGCCCTCGCTCTCTGCCACCACGAGCGTGAGATTTTGATCGCGCTCGACCCGCTCGAACGCCTGATAATAGGACGCAGGCAGGGGATCCTCCACGCGCTCGCGGGCGCGCCCGAGATGATCGTCGGCAAGCATGGCGACGATCGCCGCAACGTCCTCGCGGCGCGCGGGACGGATGGAGACGGACTTCTCGTTCATGTCGGGAAACTCCAAGAATCAGCGCGGCTCTCAGCGCGCCGGTGGAAGGCCGAGCCAGGCTTCGGCCTCGCCGATCCAGCGGCGGATGGCGGCATGGCGGCCGAGATCGAAGCCACCTTCATGCGCGAGGCGGGTATAGGCGAGCAGCGAGACGTCGGCGAGCGAAACTTCCTCGCCAGCGAAGAAGCGGCTTGCCGCAAGCTGCTGCTCCATGCGGTCGAGCGCCGCATAGCCGCGCTTGACCTTGTCAGGATCGAGCTCGGATGCGTCCTTGCCGAGATAGACCAGTTGGAAGCGGCACACTGCGATATAGGGCTCGTGACTGTACTGTTCCCAGAACAGCCATTCGTCCATCTTGGCCGCAGTGAAGGCATCGCGCGGAACGAGCGCGCTGTCGCGGGCGAGATAGCGGATGATGGCATTGGACTGCGCCAGCGTGCGGCCGTCGTCGAAGGCGACGGTGGGCACCTGGCCGGCACCGTTCATTTTCAGGAATTGCGGCGTGCGCGTCTCGCCCTTGCGGGTGTCGATCTCGATCCATTGGTAAGGCAGCGCGAGCTTGTCGCAGACCCACTTCACCTTGAGACAATTGCCGGAATTCGTGTCGCCGTAGATCTTCATCGCCGCCGCCCCGTTTTGGAGCGACAGAGCATCAGGACGGAGGGAACCTGTCAACCGCAGCGCGGCGAAGAAGCGTCAGAACTTGTAACCGAGCCCGACGCGCGCATTGTTCAGCGTCACCGACGTGTTCATGACGGGAGAGAACTTCACGTATTCATATTCCACCCGCGCGAACAATCCTTCCCACAGGCAGTATTCCAGTCCGAGGCCGGCGACCCAGCCGACCACGAAATTATTGGTCCTGTGCTGGGTCTGCGTCTGCGACTGCGCCGGAACTTGCTGCGGCGTTCCGATGATGGTGATGACGTTACCAAATGGATCCTGCACGGTCGCATCCTGACGCAGCTTCACATCGCTCGTCACGGTGCGGGAGACGTCCATGCGGCCGACCGCCGCGCCGGCGAACGCGTAAGGCATGAAATCGCCACCGTCCCAACCCACGCGCCCGCGGAGCGTGACCATGTCCTTGACCGTCGCCGACGCGGTGCCGGTCAATGTCGTGAGATAGTGGTTGGTCACGCCGGTGGGCTGGACGTCACCAGGCGGGTTGACGATATCGAGCGAATTGGAGCCGGACGACTGCGAGGAAATCTTGTTGAAATAGGTGTAGGTGCCCTCGAGACCGAGAACGGCATCGTACCATTGCCAGTTGCGGCCGACGAAGCCGCCGAAATTCGTGCCTTGCGTCGTGGTCTTGTTGAGGAGCGACCACGACGATGTCGGCCCTTGCAGCACGCTGTCGCGGAAGATGAAATTGGTGAGGCCGACGACGCTTTGGCTGAAGTCGGTTGATGCCGAGGAGTAGCCGAAGCTGCCGCCGGCATAGAAGCCGTCCCAGTTGCGCGTCGTCTTCGACAGGCCGTCGGTGAAGCCGCCGCGCAGGATGGGCAGATCCGGCATGTCGGCCGCTTGCGCGGCAGACACCGTTCCCAACATCGCCGCTGCCAACATCAGCCTACGCATTGCAACGCTCCATCGAACTCGAACTTTCGCTCGTGATCATGGCTCGTTAACCTTAACCAATGGTTGCGTCTGACGTTTTCGTCGCCGCTCGCCATGAAAAATATGCAAAGCAAAACGGCGCGGGATTATCCCGCGCCGTTAAGAGACGTTAAACGATGGAGCTGACGATCAGCCCTTGGTGACGAGCGGCGGCGGCATGTAGGCCGGCGGGCTGCTCAGGTCCCAACGCACGCCGAGCTTCACGTCATGCGAGGTGATGTCCTTGACCTTGATCGTCGACGGGCCCGAGATGCTGTTGTCGTAGGCGCGGAAGTTGCCGGGATTGGCGTCGCCGAGATCCATGTAGCTGTAGGCGAGTTCGACGGTGAGGCCGGGGCTGACCTTGTAGGCGAGACCGGCGTGGGCGGCCCAGGCAAAATTCCACTTACCGTTGTCGGCGAAGTAGGTCACGCTGTTGGAAAGCCCGCCGGGATTGATCCGGGTGCCGTCGTCACGGAAGCCGCTGAGCTTGTTGTAGGAACCGCCGACACCGGCGCCGATGAACGGGGTGATACACCACCAGGTGCCGAGATCGACATAGGCGTTGGCCATGACGACCCACTCGGACTTGCTGCCGGAGTAGTTATTGGCTTCGAAATCGGTCGCGCTGAGCGTGACGTTGTCGGAACCGTGCAGATTGGCCTTGCCGCGATACTGGCCGATCACGTCGGTGCGGAACCAGTTGTTGAAGCGATAACCGACGCCGAGGTCGAACAGCGGCGAGCTGTCGAAGCCGAGGCCCACGGTCTGGGTCGGGAACGTCTGCGCGGTCGCGCTGTCGATCCGCTTGGCGCTCTGGTTGGTCATGCCGATGTCGCCGCGGAGATACCAGCCGCCGAAGTCGGCGGGCGGAGCCGGCGGCGCGTACATGGGAGGCGGAGCGGCGATCGGCATATCGGCGGCGAACGCCATCGACGAGATGAGGGTCGCCGCACCTGCGGCAAGGAGAGACTTAACGCTACGCATTTGGCTTCGTCCTTATGGCCGGTGAGGCAAAATGCTGACGCCCCACGTTCTGGAAACTCACGGGAGGACGATGGCACCAAATGTTTAAGCGCCACTTAACCCTAATTTTTAAGGTTGATTTTTTCTCACCACTCGCGCGCATGCAGCAGAAGCGTTGCAAAAATGCGGCGCCCCAATTGCTAACGATTAATGAAGCCGCAATGCAGCGAGACAGGATTTGTTAACGCAGGTGCTGCGGCAGCTTGGGCAGGAACACCGCAAGCAGGCCGATCGCCGGCAGCCAGGCACAGACCTGGTAGACGAACTCGATCGAGGTGTGATCGGCGAGCTTGCCGAGCACGGCGGCACCCAGGCCGCCGATGCCGAAGGCAACGCCGAAGAACACGCCCGAGATCATGCCGAAGCGGTGCGGCACCAGTTCCTGCGCGAACACGATGATCGACGACGTCGTCGAGGAGATGATCAGGCCGATGATCACCGACAGCACCGCGCTCGCATAGAGCCCGGCATAGGGCAGCGCCAGCGTGAACGGCAGCGCGCCGAGGATCGAGATCCAGATCACGATCTTGCGGCCGAAGCGATCGCCCAGCGGACCGCCGAAGAATGCGCCAACCGCATTCGCGGCAAGGAAGATGAAGAGATAGATCTGCGCCGCCTGCGTCGACACGCCGAAGCGATCGATCAGATAGAAGATGTAGTAGCTCGACAGGCTCGAGACGTAGAGCTGCTTCGAGAACAGCAACGCCACCAGCACTGCAAGCGCAACCGCGACGCGGCGCGAGCTCGGCGCGTCGGGATGGGCCTGAACCGTCGCCGTCTTCTTCGCCTTGATCTGCGGCTCATACCAGCGGCCGATGCGCCAGAGGATGAGGATCGCGAGGAAAGCGATCGAGGAGAACCAGGCGATGCTGCCCTGCCCGAACGGCACCACGATCAGCGCGGCCAGCAGCGGCCCCATCGACGTGCCGAAGCTGCCGCCGAGCTGGAACACCGATTGCGCGAAACCATAGCGGCCGCCGGAGGCGAGCCGCGCGATGCGCGCCGACTCCGGGTGAAACACCGCCGAGCCGAGTCCGACCAGCGCGGCGGCAACCAGGATGACGAGATATTGGTGCGCGGCGCTGAGCAGCAGCAGGCCGAAGAAGGTCGAGGCCATGCCGATCGCGAGCGAATAGGGCTGCGCCTTCTTGTCGGTGTAGTGCCCGACCACCGGCTGGAGCAGCGAGGCCGTGAACTGGAAGGCCAGCGTGATCATGCCGATCTGCGCGAAGTCGAGCGCGTAGGTGTCCTTCAGGATCGGATACACCGAGGCGATCAACGACTGCATGGTGTCGTTGAGGAAGTGCGAGAAGCTGATGCCGGCAAGCACGACATAGGCCGGCCCTGCGGCTGCCTTGACGGTGGCAGGCTTGGCGTCGAGCGCCACATCGCTGACGACGACGACCGGCTCGGTCAGCGTTTCCGCAGGTACGACGACAGGCTTGTTCAATGGAGCATCCCGGCGCGGCACGACAGATTGCCGCACCGCCTAACTACGATGCTGGCTGCGGCCGATCCACCGCCAATCGCCGATGGCTGGAATGCACGGGTGCCCTCGTCGCTTACCCTCCCCTGGAGGGTCCGGGACGAGCGTAGCTCGCCCGTGGGTCGGCTCACATTGAGCGCAGCGAAAATGTGAGACGGGGTGGGGTGACAGTCTCTCCGCGTCGAACAGTGCCCGCGTGGAGAGATCACCCCAGCCCGCTCGCGCTTCGCGCGATCGACCCTCCCCCTCCAGGGGAGGGTAAGGAAGACCTCAGGCCGCGGCCTGTCCGAGCGCGGAGACGATGGTGTCGACGACGTCCTCGACCAGGAGGCGGTCCTCGCCCTCGCCCATGACCCGGATCACGGGCTCGGTGCCCGACGAGCGGATCAGAAGGCGGCCGTGGCCGTTGAGCCGCTTCTCGCCGTCGGAGATCGCCGATTTGACGTCGGAATCCTCAAGCGGCTTGCCGCTCTTGTAGCGGACGTTCTTCAGGATCTGCGGCAGCGGGTCGAAACGGTGGCAGACCTCCGACACGGGCCGGCGCAGCTTCTGCACCACGGCCAGCACCTGCAGGGCCGCAACGAAGCCGTCGCCGGTGGTGGCATAGTCGGACAGGATGATGTGGCCGGACTGCTCGCCGCCGAGATTGTAGCCGCCTTTCAGCATCTGCTCGAGCACGTAGCGGTCGCCGACCGGCGTGCGCACGAGATCGAGCCCCTGCCCCTTGAGGAAGCGTTCGAGGCCGAGATTGGACATCACGGTGGCGACGATGCCCGGCCGCGACAGCCGGCCGTCTTCCTTCCAGCTCTGCGCGATCACCGCGAGCAGCTGGTCGCCGTCGACGGTGTGGCCGCGCTCGTCGACCAGGATGACGCGATCGGCGTCGCCGTCGAGCGCGATGCCGATGTCGGCGCGCATCTCGCGCACCTTCTTCGACAGCGTTTCCGGCGAGGTCGAGCCGCATTCCTTGTTGATGTTGAAACCGTCGGGCTCGACGCCGATCGGCACGACGTCGGCGCCCAATTCCCACAGCGCCTCCGGTACCACCTTGTAGGCGGCGCCGTTGGCGCAATCGACCACGACGCGCAGGCCGTCGAGCGAGAGATCGCGCGGCAGCGTGCGCTTGGCGAATTCGATGTAGCGGTCATGCACGCCGTCGATACGGCGGGCGCGGCCGAGGCTCGCGCTCTGAGCGAGCCGCTTGTCGAGGGATTCGTCGAGCAGCTGCTCGATCTGCTTTTCGACGTCGTCGGAGAGCTTGAAACCCTGCGGGCCGAACAGCTTGATGCCGTTGTCCTCGAACAGGTTGTGCGAGGCCGAGATCATCACGCCGAGATCGGCGCGCATCGACTTGGTCAGCATCGCCACCGCCGGCGTCGGCATCGGGCCGACCAGCAGCACGTCCATGCCGACCGAGGTGAAGCCCGCGACCATCGCATATTCGATCATGTAGCCGGACAGACGCGTGTCCTTGCCGATCACGACCCGGTGGCGATGGTCACCGCGCTGAAACGCAAGGCCTGCGGCCTGGCCGACCTTGAGCGCGAGCTCCGGCGTGATCAGTCCGTTGGCGCGGCCCCGGATCCCGTCCGTCCCGAAATATTTGCGGCTCATATCGTCCCCCACGCAACAACCAGGGACCCCTCTACAACTACGGGATGCCCGAAAGGGACCCGCATCCCTGATTTGCTGAGACGTTATAATGCCTTCGAGGCTAACTTGGCTTCAAAAAATGTGATTAATCATTACGGGACCGGGCCCAAGGCGCCCCGGTAACTTATTGTTAGCACTATATTTCCGGCCGACAGGGCGGAACGGGGTGGAACCCGCCCCTAGTCGGAGCGCTTCACATGGCCGTCCTGGCGGCTCGGCGCCGGCTGGGTGACGTTGACGGGATCGGACCCCGGGAAGGTCTCTTCCAGACCCTCGTCCAGCGCGTCGTCGAGATCCTGCTTCTCCTTGATCTCTTCCGGTGTCGGCTGGCCGTGCGGTTTGCTCATGGCGCCCTCCTCCCAAACGATTTGGCTGTGCATCCAACCATGCTAGATGACCCCTCGATCTTCCGATGCAAGACTTCTGATGCAAGACGGGCCGGGGAAACGTTCATGAAGCACATCACCTGTATCGACGACCTGCGCACGCTGCATCAGCGCCGCGTGCCGAAGGCGTTCTTCGACTATTGCGACCGCGGCTCCTATGCCGAGGAAACGCTGCGCGCCAACCGCGAGGACATGCAGGCGATCAAGTTCCGCCAGCGCGTCCTGGTCGACGTCTCGAGGCGCGACACCTCGACCATGATCCTCGGCGAGTCCTCGACCATGCCGTTGATATTGGCGCCCGTCGGCCTCCTGGGCATGCAGCATGGCGACGGCGAGATTCATGCCTGCCGCGCCGCGCAGGCCGCCGGCATCCCGTTCACGCAGTCGACGATGTCGATCTGCTCGATCGAGGACATCGCCGCCAATGTCGAGAAGCCGTTCTGGTTCCAGCTCTACGTGATGAAGGACCGCGGCTTCATCAAGGAATTGATCCAGCGTGCGATGGCGGCGAAATGCAGCGCACTCGTGCTGACCGTCGATCTCCAGGTGATCGGCCAGCGCCACCAGGACATCAAGAACGGCATGACGGTTCCGCCGGAATGGTCGCTGTCGAAACTGATCGATTTTGCCACCAAGCCGGCCTGGGTGTCGGGCGTGCTACAGGGCAAGCGCCGCACCTTCGGCAATCTCGCCGGTCATCTGAAGGTCAGCGACGACATCACGTCGCTGTCGACCTGGATCAACTCGCAGTTCGACACCTCGCTGAACTGGAACGACATCGAGTGGATCCGCAGCATCTGGCCGGGCAAGCTGATCCTGAAGGGCATCCTCGACGTCGAGGACGCCGAGCTCGCCGCGAAGACGGGCGCGCAGGCGCTGGTCGTCTCCAACCATGGCGGCCGGCAGCTCGACGGCGCGCCGTCCTCGATCGAGGTGCTGCCGGAGATCGTCGACGCGGTCGGCTCGCAGATGGAGATCATGTTCGACGGCGGTGTCCGCTCCGGCCAGGACGTGATGCGCGCGCTCGCGCTCGGCGCGAAGTCCTGCATGATCGGCCGCGCCTATGCCCATGGCCTCGGTGCCGGCGGCCAGGCCGGCGTCGCCAAGGCGATCGACATCATCCAGAAAGAGCTGCTCACGACCATGGGCCTGTGCGGCGTCAACAGCATCGACGAGATCGACGATCATATCATTGCGGTGCCGTAGGGTGGGTTAGCTCTGCGGCTGCGCGAAGCGCAGTCCGCTGAGCGTAACCCACCAACTTCGGTTCGCATTTGCGGAAGCATGGTGGGTTACGGCTTCGCCTAACCCACCCTACAGGTCCTGCGCTGGCCGCGCCCTCACATCGGCGGCGTGATCCCATCCCTGCCGACGTTCACCCGGTTGGCTTCCAGCGTGCCGTCGTCCTTCTTCGCCGCGCCGAAGATGATCAGCTTGGCGCCGGGCTTGATCTCGGATTTGTCGCTGGCGACGAAGGTGACGATCGGCGTATCCGGCGGCACCACCACCTTCTTCTCGCCGTCCTTGTACTTGACGGTGATGTTCTGGCCGTCGGTGCCTTTCACCGTCTGCGCCACGGTCGCATTGGTCATGGTCGAGTTGGCGCGCGCATCCCAGGGACGGAAACCTTCGGCCGCGCCGCGCTGGTTTTCCGGGAAGATGTGCACGGCGATCGCCTTCTGCGTGCCGTCGGGCTCGGGCATGCCGGTGACGCCGATATAGGAGCCGTCCTTGATCTCCGACAGTGAGGTCTTCACCACGGCGAAGACCGCGACGTTGTCGGTCATGCGCACCTTCACGTCGCTGCCTTCGCGCGTCTTGATGCCGAGCGTGTTGCCGTCGACGCTCTCGATGGTGCCGCGGATGCGGACCGTCGGCGACTGCTGCGCCGAGGCGGAGAACATGGAAGTGACGGCGAACGCGGCCACGAACAGGCGTGGCATCCAGCTTGATTTCGACATGTTGCGATTCTCCATCACATCGGCGGTGTCAGGCCGTCGCGGCCGACACTGACGCGGTTGGTTTCGAACGAGCCGTCCGGCAGCTGCTTCATGAAGGCGACGACTTTTGCGCCGGTCTTCAGCTCGGATTTGTCGCCGGGCACGAAGGTCACGACCGGCGTGTTGTCGGCGACGAACACCTTCTTCTCGCCGTCCTTGTACTTCACCAGCAGCGTATGGCCGTCATTGCCGACCACGCTCTCCGACACCGTGGCATTGGTCATGGTGGAGTTCGGCTTGAGGTCATAGGGCCGCGAGCCCTCGCCGGTGCCGCGCATGCTCTCCGGAAACACGTGGACCTCGACCGCGTTCTGGCCGCCGTCCGGACCCGGCACCGTGGTGGCGCCGACGAAGGAGCCGACCTTGATGTCGGCGAGTGAAATTTTGGTAACGCCCGACACGTTCACGTCAGGGGCGATGCGAAGCTTGACGTCCTCGCCGCTACGCGACTTGACCTGCATGGTGTCGCCATTGACGCTCTCGATCGTGCCGCGCACGCGCGTCGGCACCGGCGCCCTCTGCGCGACGGCATAGAGGGTGGAAGCGGCCACCATCGCGACGGCGATGAGCGGACGTGTGAAAGTTGCACGTTGAACAGGCATGACGGTCTCCGGATTGTCCCCACGGGGATAGAACTCCGGAGATGGGGTGCTATTCGCCGTTACTCTTTCAAGTCTTTGTGAGATCGGCCTCGACCAGCGCGCGCAGCTCGGCCGTGACAGCAGGCCTTTGGCCGAACCACAGCTCGAAGCCGCGCACCGCCTGGTGCAGCAGCATGCCGAGGCCGTCGGCGGTGCTCAGGCCGCGCGCCTTCGCAGCCGCCAGCAGCGGCGTCACCAGGGGAACGTAGACGAGGTCGGCGACGACCGCCCCGTCCGACAGGCGCGCCACGTCGACATCGAGTGAAGGCTGGCCGTGCATGCCGAGCGAGGTCGTGTTGACGAGAAGTCTTGCGCGCGGCAGCAAATCGTTGATGCCGTCCCAGGGAATCGGATGCACGTTCGGCCCGAACTGTCTTGCCAGCGTCTCGGCGCGCGCGATGGTCCGGTTGGCGAGGTGAATGCGCTTGATGCCGCGTTCGAGCAGGCCGAACACGACCGCGCGCGAGGAACCGCCGGCCCCGAGCACCAATGCTTCTTCCGCCCTGTCCCAACCGGCCGCTCCGGCATCGAGATTGCCGATGAAGCCTTCGACATCGGTATTGGTCGAGCGCAGCTCGCCGTCGGCAAACCACAGCGTGTTCGCAGCGCCGACGGCCCTGGCACGCGCGTCGGGTGTGGACAGCGCCAGCACGTCCTCCTTGTGGGGGATGGTGACGTTGGCGCCGACGAAGCCGCGCAGCGACAGCCGCAGCACGAAGTCGCGCAGATCCTCGGGCGGGACCGCCTCGATGACGTAACCTCCCTCGATCCCGAGCGTGCGCAGCCAGTAGCGATGGATCAGCGGCGAGCGCGAATGCGCGGCCGGCCATCCGATCAAACAGGCTGCGGGAGTCCTGAGCGGGGTCATCTTTCCCTCGGGTCGTGTTCGAGGCGATCCATTTCGCGTCCCGCCGGCTCTGTCAAGCGCGCGGCCGCCGCATCGCCGCAGCCACGATCGCAGCCAATGCCAGCGCCGCGGCAGCGGCGAACCAGATCGCGGCCAGGTTGATCCGGGCATAGCCGAGCGCGCCGCCCGCCGAGCCCGCAACGAGCGCCGCCCACAACAGCAGGTTCGGCGCCCAATTCCAGCGCGGCCCGCCGGTGAGGCTCACCGCGAGGAACTGGCCGACCTTGACCAGCGCGCCCGTGACATAGGTGAGGCCGAGGCCCGCGCCGCCATCGATCTGGAACACGGCGTTCTCCAGGCCCATCGCGAGCACGATGGCCGCGATCGCGAGGTTCGACAGGCCGTAGGCATGGCAAAGTCCGGCACCCGCAAGCAGCCCGGTTTCAATGAGAAGCAGCCAGGGCTGCCGCTCCGCTCCGCCGCCGAGCACGACGAGGCTGCCGGCCGCAGCACCGGCCACGAACAGCGCGATCAGGCCGAGGGCGCTGGCGGCCTGCCACCACTGCGCTTCCGCAAGGCTGACGCCGAGGCGCGTGGAGTTGCCGCTCATGAACGAGACGAACAGGCCGCCGAGATGCAGGAAGCCGATGCCGTCGACATAGCCTGTCAGCATGCTGAGCGCGCAGGCCAGCGCGATATTGCGACGCGAATCCAGCATTCCCTGCACCACCGCCGTGACGCGGCAGTGTCGATCAAATCGGTCGGCTTGAGAAGCGCGCCGCCGTCAGGTCGCGGCCGCGTCATCGGCCACGGGCTGCGCCGCGCCGCCCTTGATGTCGGCTACGGCACGCGCGATCGTCTCGCGATAGCGCGCACGCGGCGGCGTCACGCCATGGGTGAGCAGCGCGCGACGAACCGGGGACGACGCCCCCGTGATGAACAGCCGGATGCCTTGGCGGTGCGCCTTGGCGGCGACGCGGCCGAGCACGTTGGCAGCCGTCGAATCCAGGAACGGCACCGCGGCGAAATCGACCACGAGACCCTTGCGCTGCTCGGCGATGCCGTCGAGCACGTTTCCGATCGCCGAGGCGGCACCGAAGAAGAACGCGCCGGTGATGCGATAGACCAGCACGTCGCGATCGATGGCGAGCGCGGGATCGTAAGGCACGCGCTCGCCATTGCCGTCATCGGGACGATCGGCAGCCACCAGCGGGGAGCGCTCCTCGATGCCCGTCATCTCCGCCATGCGGTGGATGAACAGCACCGCGCCGAGCGCGAAGCCGACCAGGATGCCTTCGGTCAGGTCGCGGAAGATGGTGAGCAGGAAGGTCGCGAGCAGCACGACGGCATCGCCCCAGGAGGAGCGCAGCAGCGTCGCGAATTCGTGCTTCTCCGCCATGGTCCAGGCGACGACGACGAGCACGGCGGCGAGCGCGGCCAGCGGAATGTAGCTCGCGAGCGGCGCCGCGATCAGCATGAACAGCAGCAGGAAGATCGAATGCAGCATGCCCGCGAGCGGCCCGCGCGCGCCGGCGCGGATGTTGGTGGCGGTGCGCGCGATCAGGCCGGTGACGCAGATGCCGCCGAACAGCGCCGAGCCGATGTTGGCCGCGCCTTGCGCCACCAGCTCGCAATTGGAGCGGTGACGGCGTCCGGTCATGCCGTCGGCCACCACCGCCGACAGCAGCGATTCGATCGCGGCGAGCAGCGCGAAAGAGATCGCATCCGGCAGCACGGCCGTCGCCTTCGCAAGCGAGAACGCCGGCAGCGCCGGCGACGGCAATTCGCGCGGAATGCCGCCGAACCGGCTGCCGATGGTTTCGACCGGCAGCGACAGCACGGCAGTCGCGACCGCCGCGAGCACGACCGCGATCAGGATGCCGGGCCAGGACGGCCGCCAGCGCCGCAGGCCGGCAATGACGGCAATGCTGACGATCGCGACCGCGACGGCGGACGGATTGATGGTGTGCAGGCCTGCGGCGAGCGCAACGAGTTTCGGCACGAATTCGCCGGGCTCTTTCCCGGCCAGCGTGATCCCGCCGAGATCGCGGAGCTGGCTGGCGAAGATGATCACGGCGATGCCCGCGGTGAAGCCGACCGTGACGGGGTAGGGAATGAACTTGATGTAGGTGCCGATCCGCAACAGGCCCGCGGCGATCAGGACCATGCCCGCCATCAGGGTGGCAAGGATGACGCCCTCGACGCCGTGCCGCTCCGCGGTGACCGCGACCAGCACGATGAAGGCCCCGGCGGGCCCGCCGATCTGGAAGCGACTGCCGCCGAGCAGCGACACGATGAAGCCGCCGACGACAGCGGTGTAGAGCCCGCGGTCCGGCGTCACGCCCGAGGCGATTGCGATCGCCATCGACAGCGGCAGCGCGACGATGGCAACCGTCAGGCCCGCGAACACATCGGCGCGGACATCCGCGAGGCCGTAGCCTTCGCGCCAGACGGTGACGAGCTTGGGGAGATAGAGTTCGGCAAAGGTCGGCCGACGCAGCTGATGCAGCTTGCCTGCGTGTTCGCCTGTGATGCTCATGTCCGCAGAGTGCTCCGCTGCCCACAATGCTCCGGTGCATCGTGCAGCGCGCGCGTGCGACGATGCGCTAGCCCATCCCGAGCACGATCAACGCGATCATGCTCCCACGCGGCGCGGCGGTCCCGGCTCCTTCAGGCGAACGCCCCGCCCGCCGCTGTCGCTGCGGGCCTGCTCGCCGATCAGCTCGACGCCGGCCCGGTCGAACGCCTCGACCACCTTGATCAAGGTCTCGACCACGCCGCGCACATTGCCGGTGCTGGCCTCCATCCGCTGGATGGTCGGCAGCGACACGCCGGCAAGCTCGGCCAGGGCTTTCTGGTCAATGCCAAGCAGCGCGCGGGCTGCCCGCATCTGGAACGACGTGATCACCGTGGCCTCACGTATTAGAGCTTATAAGTGATATCTGGAGCATGCACAATGATGTAAAATACATCATCATGAGACGAATGCAAGGGTCGTCCGTCATCGTCATGCCCTGCTCCGTCATCCTGAGGTGCGAGCGAAGCGAGCCTCGAAGGATGGGCGGCCCGGATGCAGCGGGGCCGTGCATCCTTCGAGGCTCGCCGCGCAGTGCAATGCACTGCGCAACTCGCACCTCAGGATGACGGAGTTACGGATTCGCCGCGCTCGCAATGACGCGTGGAGAGAGCGCAGGCTCGCTCCCTCTCCCGCGAGGACGGGAGAGGGAGCGAGAGAGTTGCGCGTGCTTTACCGCGCGAGACGGATCACGCCGCGTGCTGATGCGCGGCGATGATCTGGTCGGCGGCGCGGCCGGTCACCTCGGCCATGTGGTCGAACTGACGGGTGAAGCTGCCGGCTCCAGCCGTGGCCGAACGCAGCTCGACGATGAGCTCGCCGATCTCCGCCTCCGGCATCATGGCGCGGACGCAGTCCCATCCGCTCCAGCCGTCACGGGTGTCGAAGCCGAGGATCTGGCCGCGCCGCGCCGACAGGATCGCGTTGATCTTGGCGGTGGCGTCGGTCGGGCAGACGATCTCGACCACGTGGATCGGCTCCAGCAGCACCGACTGGCATTGCGGCAGGCCTTCGTTGAGTCCGACCCGCGCCGCCGTGCGGAAGGCGAGGTCGGAGGAGTCGACGCTGTGATAGGAGCCGTCGGTCAGCGTCACCTGCAGATCGGTGACGGGGAAACCGAGCGGGCCGCGTGTGAGCCCGTCGACAACACCCTCTTCCACCGCGCCGATATAATTGCGCGGCACCGCGCCGCCGACCACCTTCTCGGTGAACTTGAAGCCCTCGCCGCGCGGCAGTGGCTTGATGTCGAGCACGACGTCGCCGAACTGCCCGTGGCCACCGGACTGCTTCTTGTGCCGGCCGCGCTGGACGATCGGCTTGCGGATGGTCTCCTGGTAGCCGATCGCGGGTGGATGCGAGGTGATCTTGACGCCGAAGCGGTCGCGCAGCCGCTCGCTCGCCACGCGCAGATGCATCTCGCCCTGGCCCCACAGCACGGTGTCGTGGGTCTGGGCGTTCATCACGATGCCGAGCGAAGGATCCTCCTCGTGCAGCCGGGCAAGGGCCTGGCCGAGCTTGACGTCGTCCTTGCGGTCGGTGGCGGCGACCGAGATCGCGAGCACCGGCGGCGTCGGCTCCGGGGCGACCAGCGCAGCCGGCGGGGACTTGCCGCTCGAGACCGTGTCGCCGGTCTTGATCGGGTCGACCTTGGCGAGCGCAACCGTGTCGCCGGCATCGGCCGCCGCACGCTTGGTATCGTAGGCGCCGTTGACGGCGAGGATGCCGGAGATGCGGCCGCTCCCGCCGGAGGCGGATTGCAGCGTGGCTCCGTCGTCGAGATGGCCGGCGAGCAATCGCGTCAGCGACAGCTTTCCGCCATGCTGCGAATGCAGCGTCTTGAAGACGTAGCCGAGCGCCTCCTTGCTGGCCGGTACGCCGAGACGCTTTGCAGTTTCCTCGATGCCGGGCGCCTCGTGGCGCAGGGCCTTCATCAGGCGCAGCACGCCGTTTTCGCGCGCGGCGGCACCCAGCAGCACGGGGCAGATCTGCCCCTCGCGCAATTCGCGGGCGAGATCGTCGAACACCGCATCGCGCGGCGGCTGGATGTCCTCGAGCAGTTGCTCCATCAGCGCGTCGTCGTGATCGGCGAGCTTCTCCAGCATCGAGAAGCGGGCCTCCTTCTCGCGATCGAGATCTCCGCCTTCGAGCGCGACCACCTCGGAGGCCTTGTGCTCGCGGTAGATGAACGCACGTTCCAGCGCGAGATCGACGAAGCCCTCGATCAGCTCGCCCTTCCAGATCGGGATCTGGCGCAGCACTAGCGGTACGCGCGAGGCCGGCTGGAGCGTTGCCAGCGTCTCGCGGATGCGCTTGTTGGCGCGGTCGATCTTGTTGAGGAACAGGAAACGCGGGATCTTCAGCTCCTCCAGCTCACGCAGGATGATCTGAAGCTGCGGCAGCTTCTTCTCGTCGGCCTCGCAGACCACGACCGCGGCGTCGACAGCGGGAAGCGCTGCGCGCATGTCGTGGGCGAACTCAACGGAACCGGGACAATCGAGGAAGGTGTAGCTGTCGCCCATGAAACTCGTGGTGGCGGCAGTCAGGCCGACGGTCATCTTGTGATGACGGGCCTCCGCAGAGGCGTCGCCGACCGATGTTCCGGCGTCGACGCTGCCGGCGCGGGGGATTGCGCCCGTTCGCGCCAGTATTGCTTCGAGAAGTGTGGTTTTACCGCTTTGGAATGGGCCCACCAGTGCGATGCACCGTGGACCTCGGGGACTTCTGACGTCTTGTCCCATTCGCCGCCTCCTTGGTGTGGAGCTCGGCCCATGATTGGGTCGGCAAACGCCGATGCTCTGCCCGTCCCCGAGATTTGGCAAGCATCAAACGTCGCTGCGGTGCGTCGTTGCCGAAATCGCGTCGGACCGACGCGATCTGCACACGCGAAATTGTCAACGACCCGGACGGAGTTCCAGACTCTCGAGGCCGGCGGCGACGTTGAGGCCGACCTGGCCCTGCACACTGAGCGGCTGGAGCGCGATCGAATTGTTGGAGCCGCCGACCAGCACGTTACCCCCGAGGCCGACGCCGACCGATGCGCTGCCCTGCGCGCCCGCGTAATTGCCGGAGAGGTCGCCGGGGCCGAGCCGGTCGACCGGCGCGAACACGCCCCACGCCAGCGCCGTCTCCTGGGTGATGCCGATGTCGAGACCGACTTTGCGGATGGTCGCGACGTAGCGATCATCCGGCAAGCCGTCGGCGCGCAGCACGCAGCCAAGATGGGTCACCGAGCCCACGATGAAGCCGACGCTGGCGCCGCCGCGGCATTCGAGCACGCCGACCCGCGCCATCCGCGGCTGCTGCGCGCCGCTGTTGGCGACGGAGGCCACGAGGCTCGCGACAGTGAGCCCGGCGAGGACGAGTGAGCGGCGCATGAATATCTCCGGCGATGAATGTGATGCGAGCAGAGCGGCGCGCCTGCAAGCGGTGCGCGACGTTCTATGCCACAAGAGCCGTGGTGGTGCCAGATCACGCGTGACGATAAGCGTGCAAACAATAAAAAGGCCCGCCGGAGGCGGGCCTTTTCGATAGGTATTCGCGACAGGCTCAGCGGAGATTACCGCAGAAGCGCTGGATGCGCTTGCAGGCGTCTTCGAGGTCGGAGGTCTTGGTCGCGTAGGAGATGCGGAACGCCGGGCCGAGGCCGAAGGCCGAACCCTGCACCACGGCGACGCCTTCGGTCTCCAGCAACTCGGTCACGAAGGTCTCGTCATTGTCGATCACCTTGCCCGACGGCGCGGTCTTGCCGATGGTGCCGGCGCAGGAGGGATAGACGTAGAACGCGCCTTCGGGCCGCGGGCACTCGATGCCCTTGGCCTGGTTGAGCATGGAGACGACGAGGTCGCGGCGCTCCTTGAACACCTTGTTGTTGGCGGGGATGAAGTCCTGCGGACCGTTCAACGCTTCCACCGCGGCCCATTGTGCAATCGACGACGGGTTCGAGGTCGACTGCGACTGGATCGTCGACATCGCCTTGATGAGCTGCGCCGGACCACCGGCGTAGCCGATGCGCCAGCCGGTCATGCAATAGGCTTTCGACACGCCGTTCACGGTGAGCGTGCGGTCGTAGAGTTTCGGCTCGACCTGCGCGACCGTGGTGAACTGGAAGTCGTCATAGACGAGATGCTCGTACATGTCGTCGGTCATCACCCACACATGCGGATGCCTGACCAGCACGTCGGTGAGCGCCTTCAACTCGGTCCTGGTGTAGGCAGCACCGGTCGGGTTCGACGGCGAGCACAGGATCACCCATTTGGTCTTCGGCGTGATCGCACGCTCGAGCGCCTCGGCCTGGAGCTTGAAGCCGGTCGCGGCAGTGCAGACCACCGGCACCGGCTCGCCGCCGGCGAGCGCCACCATCTCGGGATAGCTGACCCAGTACGGCGCGGGGATGATCACCTCGTCGCCCGGATTGATGGTCGCCATCAGCGCGTTGTAGAGCACCTGCTTGCCGCCGGTGCCGACGATGATCTGGTTCGGCTTGTAGGCCACGCCGTTCTCGCGCTGAAACTTGCCGATGATGGCTTCCTTCAACTCGGGAATACCGTCGACGGCAGTGTACTTGGTCTTGCCGGCCTCGATGGCATGGATTGCAGCCAGCTTGATGTTGGCGGGCGTGTCGAAGTCGGGCTCGCCGGCGCCGAGGCCGATGACGTTGCGGCCCGCCGCTTTCAGCGCACGTGCTTTATCCGTGACCGCGATGGTCGCGGACGGCTTCACACGGTCGAGCGCAGCGGCAAGGAAGGACATCGTCATCTCCTGACAAGCGTCGTGAACCCTTTGGCCTCACGACTCCGATTGTGGGAATGAGCCACCCTAAAACGTGTGCCGCTGCGCCGCAAGAAACTTCGGCCCGATCTCGAAAAAGTTTACGGATCTGGAGCGCTTCCAGACGCGTTTTCCCGCAATTTTCCGTAACTTTGCCACCGGAATCCCTCATATCCGGCAAGGCCTGTCCTCGGAGCAATTTTGCGCTTTGCGTGCCGCCATGAAGCTGACGGCAGTCTGACGCTCGATAGGACGCTTGAGACAACCTTTGAGCGACTTGCTTTGAAAGACTTTGGCCCGTCAGCGGCCGAGGCGATTACGATCGTTCAACCGTCCCGCACGAACGTGCGGCCGCGCGCTAACGCAAGCGTGATCTGACTTGCAGCGTCGCACGAAAATGATCTTTCGCGGCATTGCGGTGCGGTAGGGTTTTCGAGTTTTTCTATGGCGCGGGTCTTGCGGCGGATTCGCAACGGCATCATTGTTTAGCCGCGGTGCGGGGCAACGAACACCGCACCTTCCCGTCCTCGGAACGAACTCCAGAATGTACAAGCTCTATTCGATGCAACGCTCCGGCAACAGCTACAAGGTCCGCCTTGCGCTGGCCCTGTTGAACGTGCCTTACGAAGCGGTCGAGGTGGACATTCTGCGCGGCGAGAGTCGCACGCCGGACTTTCTGACCAAGAACCCGTCGGGCCAGGTGCCGCTGCTAGAGGTCGGCGACGACCGCTATCTCGCCGAGTCCAACGCCATCCTCTGGTACGTCGCGGTCGGCACGCCGCTCGCGCCCGAGAACCGCATCGACCGTGCCGAGGCGCTGCAATGGATGTTCTTCGAGCAGCACGCGCTCGAACCGAACATCGGCGCTGCCTATTTCTGGCTGTCGCTGGTCAAGGGCGGCCGCGATCTCCAGACCCACTCCCTGGAAGACTGGATGGAGCGCGGCTATGGCGCGCTCCAGGTGATGGAGAACCACCTCAAGACCAACGCCTATTTCGCCGCCCGCCAGCTCACGGTCGCCGACATCGCGCTCTACGGCTACACCCACCTCGCCGAGCGCTGCGACTTCGACCTCTCGACCTTCCCGGCGATCCGGGACTGGCTGAAGCGCGTGGAAGCTGCACCCGGCTTCGTGGCGATGGACTGGCGGCCGGCCGACGTCGACGACCCCGCCAGCATCGCGGCGGGCGCCTGACGGGGCGCTTGCTCCGGGAATAACGGGCATAAGGGCAGCCCATGCCGCATTCTCGCCATTTTCGACGCTATGGCCGCCGCAATATTGCCGGTTGAAACAGGGAAATTGTTCGAGTCGCGGGTGATTCGCTCGCACGTTGAAGGATTTAGACCATGATTCGGGCGTCCGGCACGGCAGGCTTTCGAAGCCAAACCGTTACCGTTTCGTCTTCCCGGCTGACCAACGCGGTCGTGGCCTCGCTCGCCGTCGCCGCGCTCTCGCTGTGCCTGATCGTCACCCTGACAGTGCTGTCGACCAAGGCGACCATGGCGATGGGCCTGCCGGTCTGATCCCCGTTTCATCCCGGACCCGCCTTCAAGGTGCCGCGCGGCCCGCGCCGACCGGCATCGCGACAGGACACCGATGAAATCGCCTGTGGTAGTCGTTGCAATCACCCTGACTGCGGCCATCCTGGTCGCGGCATCGCTGTTGATTTTCACCGGCATGCGCAAGAGCCCGGGGACGTCGACGCTGAATGCGCCGGCGCAGCAGCAGCGCCTCAGGCACGCGCATTTGGCTTAAAATCATCCGAAAGCTTTGCCCTTGCCGGCAACCGCCCCTTAAGCGGACCGCATGAAATCGCATCGCATGGGCGCAACGATCGGCCAGTGTTGCGGCCTTACCTCGTTCGGGAGGAGCGAGACTGGCCCATGCGGTTCGGATGGCGTGCGATCTCCGGTCCGGCGCTGACAGCGGCAATTGCGCTGCTGGCGATCCTGCTCGATCGCTATATCCATGTTCCCTCGCCTGCGCCGCTGTTCGTCTGCATCGTGGCGCTCGCCGGCTCGCTGTCGGGTCTCGCTTCCGCCATGACCAGCGCTGCCGTCGCGGTGATCGGCGCGGCGTTGTTCTTTCTGGCCCATCGGGTCCTGCCGGGCTATGCGGCGGCGGATCTGGTCCGGCTCGGCCTCCTCGCCGTGACGACTGCCGGCACGGCCGCAATCACCGGCCTGATGCGCGAGCGACTGCTCGGCACATTCGCCGCCGAGCGCCAGAGCCACGCCACCGCCGCGCGGCTGTCGGCCGCGCTCGACCAGGTCGACATAGGCATCGTGCTGCTCGACGCCGAGACGCGTGCCGAATTCATCAACCGCGCATTTCGCGACTATTTTGCGCTGCCGGACGAAGTGGCCGACGGCAAGCCGCCCTTCATTGCGCTGATGTATCACGGCCGCGACACCGGCGCGTTCGAGCTGCCCGTGGACGAGCTCGGCACCTTCATCGCGCAGCGGATGGAAATGGTGCGGATCGGCGATGCCACGCCGATCAACATCGCCTTGCGCAATGGCGAGGTGCTGCGCTTCGTCTGCGCCGCCCTGCCCGATGGCGGACGCATGCTGAGCTACACGCCCGTGACCGACCTCGTGCGCCACACCGACCCGCCCGCGCGCGCCGAGTACTACCGCTCGCTGCGCGATCCCGCGGGCCGCAGGCTGATGCGGTACTTGCGTGTCGCGGAGTGATGCGACGGCGCGATTGATCGGCAGTGCGGGCATCACGTATGAAGGACGCTTCACCGCCTTGCGTCCTCCGAGATCGCGGAAACTCACATGTCGCTCACCATTCGCTCCGTCACGAAACAGGATTACGATCAATGGCTGCCGTTGTGGGATGGCTATAACGCTTTCTACGGCCGCTCCGGCGCGACCGCGCTGGCGCCCGAAATCACGCGGATGACGTGGCAGCGCTTCTTCGATGCCTATGAACCGGTGCACGCGCTGGTCGCCGAGAGCGACGGGCGCCTGCTCGGGCTGACGCACTATCTGTTTCATCGCAGCACCACTGCGATCGAGCCGTCCTGCTATCTGCAGGACCTGTTCACGCTTCAAACGGCGCGCGGCAAGGGCGTGGCCTCGGCGCTGATCCACGGCGTCTACGAGCGCGCAAGGCTCGCGGGGTCCCCGCGGGTCTACTGGCAGACGCACGAGACCAACGTCACGGCGCAGAGCCTGTACGACAAGGTCGCCGAGCGCTCCGGCTTCATCATCTATCGCAAGATCTTCTGATAGCGGCAGCCTCAGCGTCCCTGTGGATAACTCGGCCTGTCACCCGCGCGTAACATAGCGGGACTACGCTGCACCTGCGTCTGATCAGGCCCCCCGTCACCGATCAAGCGCCCCAAAGCGGTCCCCGTCAGTCGCCGCGTCTGACAGGGGCCGCATTTTTTTGTCCGCTCTGTCAGCATGGCAGCAGCGCGGCGCGCAGCTTGCCGGTCGCGTCCGCCGCGGTCACAATGCGCCCCTGCTCATCTCTGACAGGATCTCCCATGGAAATTCGTAATCTCGGCGCCTCCGGCCTGCGCGTGTCCGCGGTCGGGCTCGGCTGCAATAATTTCGGCCAGCGCATCGACCTCGAGGCCTCGCGCAAGGTGATCCACCGCGCGCTCGACAGCGGCATCACGCTGTTCGACACCGCCGACATCTATTCGAACATGGGCGGCTCGGAAAACGTGCTCGGCGCCGTGCTGGGCGATCGCCGCAAGGACATCGTGCTGGCGACGAAATACTCCAAGCCGATGGCGGAAGACGGAACCAAGCAGGGCGCCTCGCGCCGCTACATCATGGAGGCCGTGGACGCGAGCCTGAAGCGGCTGAAGACCGATTACATCGATCTCTACCAGCAGCATGATTACGACCCGCTGACGCCGATCGAGGAGAGTCTTCGCGCGCTCGACGATCTCGTTCGCCAGGGCAAGGTCCGCTACATCGGCAATTCGAACTTTCCCGCGTGGCGGATTGCGGAAGCGGAGTATGTCGCGCGCGCGATGAATGTCAGCCGCTTCGTCTCCTGCCAGGACGAATATTCCCTGGTCGTGCGCGACATCGAGAAGGACCTGCTGCCGGCAGCAACGGAATACAAGCTCGGCCTGTTGCCGTTCTTCCCGCTCGCGAGCGGACTTCTGACCGGCAAATACAGGAAGGGCGAGGCCGCGCCCGGCGACACCCGCTTTGGCCAAACTCCCCGACTGCGCGACCGCTACGTCACCCCGCGCAACGAGGTGATCGTCGAGAAGCTGCAGGCCTTCGCGCAAGCGCGCGGACACTCGATGCTCGAGCTCGCCTTCTCCTGGCTCGCCGGCCGCCCACAGGTCTCGAGCGTCATCGCGGGCGCCACCCGCGTCGAGCAGATCGAGCAGAACGTCAAGGCGATCGCGTGGAAGCTCAGCGCCGACGAGATGGCGGAGATCGACAAGATCACCCAGGGCTGATGTTCGAAGCGCGGCGCGTTACTTCGCGCCGCGTCTCACCGTCTGCATCACCTCAAAGCCTTCGAACTGGGGATGGCCGAGATAAAGCGGCTTGTTATCGCCGGCGCGCTGATGCGCCGCGCGAAACGCCTCCGACTTGGTCCACGCCTCGAATGCGGCGTGGTTCGCCCAGATCGTGTGCGAGGCATAGAGCGTGTGGTCCTCGAGCTCGGGGCCGCGCAGCAGATGAAATTCGACGAAGCCAGGCACCCCGTCGAGAAACGTGTCGCGCGAGAGCCAGACCTGTTCGAAAGCGGTTTCAGAGCCCTTGGTGACGCGGAAGCGGTTCATGGCGATGTACATGCGGGTGATCTCCTGATGCTCGGCTGATCATGTCGTCATTCCGGGACGCACCGCAAGGCGCGGGCCCGGAATGACGGCTAAGCAACCAATCCCTTCATCGGCCGCGCAGCGGTGCTGTCCGGGAACACCGTCTCCGCCAGCACGCGATCGGACAGGCCGAACTGTCCCTGCAGCACGCCCTTGATGACCGAGCGAAGGTCCGTGGTCGGCTTGAGGTCGCGGCCTTCATAGAGGTTGGCGAGCTTGAGGCCGGGCCAGTCGGAGATGACGCGGCCGCCTTTCACCGCGCCGCCGGCGAGCAGCGCAATCGTTGCCGTGCCGTGATCGGTGCCGTCGGTGCCGTTGATGCGCGCGGTGCGGCCGAACTCGGTGGCGACGACGATTGCGGTGTCGCGCCAGCGCTCGCCGAGGCCGCTTTCGAACTCGGCAAGCGCGCCATCGAGGCCGCCGAGCAGAAAGGCCAGACGCCCGACCGGACCGCCTTCATTGGCATGCGTATCCCAGCCGTCGAAAGCGAGCGCGGCGATGCGCGGGCCGTCGTCGGCCGCCATCAGTTTTGCGGCGCCGCGCGCGACCTGGCGCATCTGCGCGACCTGATTGCCAGGCTTCGGCTTCATGTCGTCGCCGCTCGCGGCCTTCTCCAACTGGAGGCCCTGCGACAGCGCGGAGGCCAGCGCGGGATCGCGGTGGCGATAGAGATCGACCAGCCGCATCGCGGTGTCGTCGTCGGCTTGCGGCAGCGCCACCGGCGCCCAGCCGACGGTCGGCGCATTGCCGCGCAATACCAGCAGCGTGGTCGGACCGACCGCGAGACCGCTCGACACGCGCTCGCCGCGCGGCAGCGCTTCGAGCGCGCGATTGAGCCAGCCGGATTGCACGCGGCCGGGGCCGGCATAGCCGCTTTCGAGCACGTCCTGACCATCGAAATGCGAGCGGTCGCGATAGGGCGTCGCAACGGCATGGATCACCGCGGCATGCATGTCGCGATACATGCGCGCGAATTCCGGCATCGCCGGATGCAGCGCGAAGAAAGGATCGAGCATGATCGCGGGACGCGCGCCGTCGGCGGCAAGCGCGATCGAACCATGCAGGCCGGCATAATCGGGGTCACCGAGCGGCGCGACGGTCGAGAGCCCGTCGAGCGCGCCGCGCAGGATCACCACGATCAAGCGCGGATCGCGGCCACCGGCCGCGCGGGCGAATTTCGGCAAATAGGCCCAGGCCGCGAAGGAGGCGCCGCCGAGCAGCAGGCCGCGGCGCGAGGTGAGGAGCCGGTTCTCGACGCAGTCGATCATCATCATCTCCTCTGCATTTCCGGCGACATCAGCAGCAGCGCCAGCGCCTGCTGCCGCGACTCCGCGCGCTCGATGGTTTTGCGCGTCTCGATCGAGGCCGCATCGGCGGCCGCGAACTCCAGCAGGTCGAGCGGATCGATGTTGTTGCCAAGCCGCGCGCCCATTTGCGCCGCGATGTCGAGCCGGAGCTTGATGCCTTCGGGTGCGGCCCAGGCCGCGCTGGTATCCGGAAAACCGTTCGGCCCGGCCGGCGACCACAGCGGCTGGCCGAGCAGATTGAGATTGTTGAGATAGCCGCCGGGATCTTCCGGCACGCGCGCGAGCAGCCGGCCGCTCGCGACCACGAAGTCGTAAGGCGAGCGCATCTTGGTCAGCGGCGCCTTCCAGGCCTCGTCGGAATCGACGAGCGCCGTCGCCATCGCCTTGAGATCACCGTCGGTCTTGACGAAGGTTTCCCGCAATCGCGCCACGAGCGCCGGCGGCGGATCGTCGGCGACGAAATGGCGGACGAATTTGGTGGCGATGAAATTGGCGGTCGAGGGATGTCGCGCGATGTCGGCGAGTGCGGCCTCGCCCTGCGCAAGGCCGGTCGGCTGGTAGGTCTTGCCGAGCAGCAGTTGCGGCCCGGGCTGGTGCGCATTGACGTTGAACACGAAGGAGCCGGGCGTTCCCAGCTGCCCCTGCCGGCCGGCAAAGGTCCAGCCGGTGATGATGCGCGCGAGCGAGGTGACGTCGTCCTGCGTGTAGCCGCCGCCGACGCCGAGCGTATGCAGCTCCATGATCTCGCGCGCGAGATTCTCGTTCAGCCCCCGCTTGCGGTTTTGCCCGGCGCGCGAGTCCGGCCCGAGCGATTGCTGGTTGTCGAGGAAGAACAACATCGCCGGATGCTGCTCGACGGCCTTGAGCATGTCGGCGAAGCGCCCAAGCACATGCGGCCGGATCGCCTCGCGCTCGAACGCGCCGGCCCATATCCGCGCCAGCTCGCCCTTGCTCGCGGAGATGCAGAAATGGTTGGACCAGAACACCACCAGCCGCTCGGTGAAGCCGCACTCGACCAGCGTCGCGCGCTGCAAGCGCGCCAGCGCTTCGACGCGAAAGGTTTTCTGGATCACGTTGAGCGGCTGCGGCGCGGGCTTGGCGGCAGGGGGCGCGGCAGCATTGGGCTGCATCGTATCCGGTTTCGCCGAACTATCCGCCGGTTTCGCATCAGTCATCTGGCCGGCGATCTCGGTCGCGGCCGCGTTGAGCGAGAGATTGCGGCGCAGCCCCGGCTTCGGATCGGCCGGTGCCTGCTGCGCCCCTTCAGCGGGCGCAGCGGCCTTCGCGGCCTCGCGCGCCTGCTTGACCTGGTCCTGATAGGCGAACACGGCCTGGCCCAGCTGCGGCGTCGATTGCAGGCCCGGCGCCTCCAGCAGCACCCCGTTGGGGCGCGCGAGTTCCGCCTTCACGAAGCCACGCGGATCGGACGCCGCGTTGATGAGATCGCCGGACGCCCCGCCGCGCGCTCCGAAGCCGAAACGGTTGAGCGCGACGAGGGCAGCTTGCGAATCGCGGGCCATCGATGTGTCCTTCGCGCGTTGCCAACCGCTTTCCGAGTCTGAGCGCAGCGCCTAATATACCGTAGCGGGAGATGAACCCGGCATGAAAATGACGGGGCGGCCTTTGGGCAGATCATGACAAATCCGAAAGAATTTCCCTCCGATTTTCCCTTGCCGGAACCGCGCCGCCTCGCCTGCTCCCGTTGCGGCGCCGAGTTCGGCTGCGATCTCTCGGGCAACTGCTGGTGCGCGGAGGAAACGGCGCGCCTGCCGATGCCGGTCAAGGGCGAGGATTGTTTGTGCCGGGAGTGTTTGCGGAAGGCGGCAGGGGTGCGTAGCCCGGATGGAGCGGAAGCGTGATCCGAGCTACGGCAGTACCGTAGGGTGGGCAAAGCGACTTGTCCGCCGTAGCTCGCAGAGCGAAGACGGAAGCGTCCCCACCATTTTTATTACGTGTGTGGGGAGATGCTGGGTACGGCG
Source organism: Bradyrhizobium sp. Pa8 (assembly GCF_052588265.1). Lineage (NCBI taxonomy): Bacteria > Pseudomonadati > Pseudomonadota > Alphaproteobacteria > Hyphomicrobiales > Nitrobacteraceae > Bradyrhizobium > Bradyrhizobium sp. Pa8. The sequence goes on from NZ_CP176767.1 coordinate 8,106,764, forward strand.
CTTTGCGCCTTTGCCCACCCTACGAAGCGACCAAGCCTACACCGCGTGTCCCGGCGATGTCCGCGCCATACCGTCAAACGCGTCGAGCAGCTTCTCGCGCCACGCATAGACGGGATCATCGCTCTCCAGCAGCTTGAACGGGCTCGTCACGCGCGCCCACTGAAAACCGCCGAACACGATGTAGTCGGCATAGTTCGGCGCGCTGCCGCCGATGAAGGGCTGCCTCTTGAGGGTCTGCCGCATCACCTCGAGCGACTTGCGGAACGCGACGACGCCGGTGTCGCGGCTCGCCATCACGTCTTCCAGCGTTTTGCCGCCGAAACGCGCCTCGCGCGACTGGCGGAAATAGGTGGCATCGACCTCCGCGAGATTCTTCGGGATGTCGGCGATGATCAGCGGAAAGATGCCGCCGACGATGGCGATATCGCCCCAGGCGTTGAGCATGCGCGCCATGGCGCGGCCGCCCTCGCCGCCGAACAGCGACGGCTGGTCTGGAAAATTGTCTTCGAGATAATTCGCGATCGCCCAGGAATCGATCACGGGCTTGTCATGATGCAGGAGCACCGGGACCTTCTCCGAGCCGTGCGGCGAAATCGCGCTCTTCTCGGTGAAGCGCCAGGGCAGCGATTCCGCCGACAGGTGCTTGTGCGCCAGCGCCATCCGCGTGCGCCAGCAATACGGGCTGAACGGGCGCGCGGCATCGGTCCCGACGAGTTCGAAGAGTTTGAGCGACATGGCTGGTGTTCCGTCATTGCGAGCGCGGCGAAGCAATCCAGACTGCCGCCGCGGAGACATTCTGGATTGCTTCGCTTGCGCTCGCAATGACGATGTGGAGGCGGAGGTGGGGGTCACCGCCCGTTCGTGCGCAGCAACCTCTCGCCGTCCGTCGTCACCGCGATGATCAGCCCCACACCAGGCAGTGTTTCGCGGGTGACGTAGCCCCGCTCGGCGGCGTCTTCCCAGATGGTGAGGCGTGGGCACGAGGTCTTCCAGGTCGCGATCACCTCGGCATAGGCGCGCGGCTCGCGCGCGACCCATTCGACGAAGTCCAGCACCAGCGGGTCGGTTGTCTCGCTCATTGCAAACCTCCCTTGTCGAAGGCCGCCAGCACCGGCGTGCGAACCAGGAGCCAGCCGCCATAGGCCATATAGTAGCAGGCGATGGTGGTGATCAGCTTGTTCGACCAGGCCACGAATTGCTGGTCGGTCATGGCTTCGAGGATGCGCCGCGCCAGCGTGGTGCCGAGCATCGAGGCCGCGATCGCGACGCCGGCGAGCACGGGATCGAGGCTCGCGGCCTGGTCGATGATGCCGCCGAAATAGACGAGCTTGGTGAAATGGCTGACGAGCTGGCACATCGCCTTCGTCGCCACCTTCTCGCGCCGGCCGAAATCGCCGCCGAGGAAGAAGGTGTCGAGCAACGGGCCCGACACGCCGGTCATCAGCATCAGGCCCATGCAGATCGTGCCATAGACCGTGCCCTGCCAGAGACGGTCAGGATCCGGCTTGATGTTCGACGGCAGCAGCCGCGCCATGAACGGGGTGATGCCGAGCAGCAGCAGCGCCATCGGCTTGTCCGGCACATAGCGGCTGAGCGACCAGGCCGCGAGCGCGATGGCAGCGCCGACCATGTAGTTCGCGACCGGCCGCCAGCGGATATGCGCGCGCCAGAGGAGCGCGCGCCAGCCGTTCGAGGCCATCTGCGTGATCGCATGCAGCACCATCGCCGTCGGCAGCGGCATTAGCGCCAGCAGCACGCCGATCAGGATCAGCCCGCCCGCCATGCCGAACAGTCCCGACAGGAACGCGGTGGCGACCATCAGCAATCCGAGGGCCGCGATCATGATGGGCGTCACGAGAAATTCTCCTGCAAGCGCGTAAGGGACGAAGGCTGCATCACTCACTCGCCCCGCTTGCGGGGAGAGGGTGGGGTGAGGGGGAGTCTCCGCAAGAGAGGTGGCAATCGGGCTCGCGGAGAGTCCACCTCACCCGGAATTTTCTGTCGCAAATTCCGGCCTCTCGCCGCGTGCGGGGAGAGGCGAAGAACGCGGCGGCGGCCCCCAACATTGCTTGGAATTACTCTCATTCTTGTGCCTCGCTTGCCCCGGCTTCGCAAACTGAGTTATCTTGGCCTTGCATCAGCTTTCCTGAGGGTGGGTCATTTGCGGCGGCTGCTGTTTCTCAACGGCATCAAGGCGTTCGAGGCGGCGGCGCGGACCGGCAGCTTCGCCGCGGCCGGGCTCGAGCTCAGCGTGTCGGCGGCGGCCGTCAGCCGCATGGTGCATCTGCTGGAGGAACGTCTCGGCGTCGCGCTGTTCGAGCGCAAGGCCAACAAGCTCGTGCTGACGCAGGCAGGCCGCGCCTATCAAAGCGGGCTGACGCCGATCTTCGACGCGCTGGCAAGCCTCACCGCGCAGGTGACGGCGCCCTCCAGCGTCCGCGTGCTCACCATTGGCGTCGGCCACACCTTTGCAATGCGCTGGCTGATCCCGCGCCTGTCGGAGTTTCGCAGCGAGGAGCCCGACATCGAGGTGCGCTTCACCACCGGCGGCGCCGAGGTCCCATTCGGCGAGGACTGGAGCTGCGGCATCAAGCTCGGCACCGGCGACTGGCCCGGCCTGGTCGCCGAGCCGCTATTCGCCGGCGACCTCACGCCGGTCTGCGTGCCTCGCCTCGCCACCGGCCTGAAGCGGCCCGCCGACCTCAAAGGGCCGGGCCTGATCCGCGTCACGCATTCGCCGGAGGATTGGCCGATCTGGCTCAAGGCCGCGAACCTCACCCGCATCAACGCGCGCGGACCGGAATTCCAGTTCTACGGTCAGGCGCTCCAGGCCGCCGCCGACGGCCTTGGCATCGCCATGGGCATCCGGCCCTATATCGACGACGATCTCGCCGCCGGCAGGCTGGTCGCGCCGTTCGATCTCTCGGTTCCCAAGGGCATGCGCTGGTACCTGCTGTATCGCAGTTTTCAGACCGAGCAGCGCGACTTCGCCGCGTTCCGGCGCTGGATCATGCGGGCGGCCTCTGAGCCCGCAGCACGCCCCGCCAGGCGGATCGGCCGCGCCGCGCCGCGGAACTGACGCCCGTTCCACGAGGCCCTGGGCAAAAAAGCCGGCCGCTTGTGAATGGCTTCACATACTGAACGCGCCAAACGTGGTCACCTTGCCCCTCCAACAAGACACTTACGGAACATTTGGGGACTACAATGACGACCCTCTACGACGGTTTTGACATCGAATCCTTCGAGGCCGGCAAAGGCCTTTGGCATGCCCGCATCCGCCGCGCCGATCTCAGCCCCCTTGCCATCGACGGCGTGCTGTTTCCGGCCATGGAAGTCGGTTTCGCCTGGCCCGATCAGAGCGCGGCGATCGCCGATGCCAAGCACCACATCGACCGTTTCCGCCGGCGGGCCGACGAGCACGACGACGAATAAGCGCGGGACTCCAAGCGAACCAAGGGACCGCGCAGCATAAAGGGGGAGCCGGCTATGTCAGTCATCGAATTCGAAGACGCGCCGCGGCCGAGGATCTACGCCCGTAATGTGCTGTCGAAATGTCCCGAATGCGACGGCGATCTTGCGGTGCTTCGCGTGATCGGCGGCCGCGCCGGATGCGAGTACTGGACCATGCGCTGCACCGGTTGCGGCGGGATCCATCTCGACATCCTTGAGCCGCACCGGGCGAGCAACGACGACGAGGCCCCGCCGCCGGCGGCTTAAAGAGGCTGCTGCCAACCTGCTGTCAGCAGCCTGAGCACGGACGTACCTTCGCTCTTTTCTGAAGGGCTGACTCGTCCCATATTCGGGGCATGGCGAAGAAACCTGCTCCCCCGAAATCCCCCAAATCCAAAGCCCCGAACTCCAAGGCGCACCGCCCTGACGTCCAGCCGATCGGGCCGGCGCTGGCCGAGTTGCTCAATCCCGCGATCAATCGTGGCGATGCCGGGCTGGGATCGGGCACTGGCCTGCAGCCGCCGCCGGACAATTCGCGCGACCGCCGCGCCGGGGGCGAGGCTGCCGCGCATCGGGCACGCGCCTCGACGCCGAAGGAGTTTCCGCAGGATGCGACGAGACCGATGCCGCTGCGGCCCAATCCGCAGCCACCGGGGGTGCGCGCTTCGGAGAGCGGCGGTTTCGACGAGGCGCCCCAGGCCAATTACGGCACTGCCGCCACGATCCCGACGCTCGATCCGGAACTGGCGCGGCAGCTCGGGCTTCCCACCGAGGAGGACGATGCCGAGGCGCTGGCGCGTCCGCCGCGCACCAAGATGGAGGCGCTCGGGGTCAAGGCGACTGCCGACGCACTGGAATCGCTGATCCGCGAGGGCCGGCCGGAATTCCGCAAGGACGACGGCTCCACCAAGGTGTGGACCCCGCACCGGCCGCCGCGGCCGGAGAAGTCCGAAGGCGGCGTGCGCTTCGAGATCAAGTCGCCCTACCAGCCGCGCGGCGACCAGCCGACCGCGATCGCCGAGCTGGTCGAAGGCATCCAGCGTAACGACCGCAGCCAAGTGCTGCTCGGCGTCACCGGCTCCGGCAAGACCTACACCATGGCCAAGGTGATCGAGGCGACGCAGAGACCCGCCATCATCCTGGCGCCGAACAAGACGCTCGCCGCCCAGCTCTACGGCGAGTTCAAGAGCTTCTTCCCCGACAACGCGGTCGAGTATTTCGTCAGCTATTACGACTATTACCAGCCGGAAGCCTACGTTCCTCGCACGGACACCTACATCGAAAAGGATTCTTCGATCAACGAGCAGATCGACCGCATGCGCCACTCGGCGACGCGCGCGCTGCTCGAACGCGACGACGTCATCATCGTGGCGTCGGTGTCCTGCATCTACGGTATCGGCTCGGTCGAGACCTACACCGCGATGACCTTCGCGCTGAAGAAGGGCGAGCGCATCGACCAGCGCCAGCTGATCGCCGACCTCGTCGCGCTCCAGTACAAGCGCACCCAGGCCGATTTTACCCGCGGCACCTTCCGCGTCCGCGGCGACGTCATCGACATCTTCCCGGCGCACTACGAAGACCGCGCCTGGCGTGTGAATTTGTTCGGCGACACCATCGAGACCATCGAGGAGTTCGATCCGCTCACCGGCCACAAGCAGGACGAGCTCGAATTCATCAAGATGTACGCCAACTCGCACTATGTGACGCCGCGCCCGACGCTGGTGCAGGCGATCAAGTCGATCAAGTCCGAACTGAAGATGCGGCTCGACCAACTGCACGACCAGGGCCGCCTGCTGGAGGCGCAGCGGCTGGAGCAGCGCACCACCTTCGATCTCGAGATGATGGAGGCGACGGGAAGCTGCGCCGGCATCGAGAACTATTCGCGCTATCTCACCGGGCGCCTGCCCGGCGAGCCGCCGCCGACGCTGTTCGAATATGTCCCCGACAACGCGCTGGTGTTCGCCGACGAAAGCCACGTCACCGTGCCGCAGATCGGCGGCATGTTCCGCGGCGACTTCCGCCGCAAGGCGACGCTGGCCGAATACGGCTTCCGCCTGCCGTCGTGCATGGACAATCGCCCGCTCCGCTTCGAGGAGTGGGACATGATGCGGCCGCAGACGGTCGCGGTGTCGGCCACGCCGAGCGCCTGGGAGCTGAACGAGAGCGGCGGCGTGTTCGTCGAACAGGTGATCCGCCCGACGGGGCTTATTGATCCTCCCGTTCATATACGCCCCGCCCGCACCCAGGTCGACGATCTCGTCGGCGAGGTCCGCGCCACCGCCCAGGCCGGCTATCGCTCGCTGATCACGGTGCTGACGAAGCGCATGGCGGAGGACCTCACCGAATATCTGCACGAGCAGGGCATTCGCGTGCGCTACATGCATTCTGACATCGATACCATCGAGCGCATCGAGATCATCCGCGATCTTCGTCTGGGCGCGTTCGATGCGCTGGTCGGCATCAATTTGCTGCGCGAAGGTCTCGACATTCCCGAATGCGCGCTGGTCGCGATTTTGGATGCCGACAAGGAAGGTTTCCTGCGCAGCGAGACCTCGCTGATCCAGACCATCGGCCGCGCCGCGCGCAACGTCGACGGCAAGGTGATCCTCTATGCGGACCAGATGACGGGGTCGATGGAGCGCGCGATCGCGGAAACCAACCGGCGCCGCGAAAAACAGGTCGAGTACAACACCGCCAACGGCATCACGCCGGAGAGCGTGAAGAAGCAGATCGGCGACATCCTCAACTCCGTCTACGAGCGCGACCATGTGCTGGTCGAGGTCGGCGGCCACGACATGACCGACGACGTCATCTCGATCGGCCACAATTTTGAAGCCGTGCTCGCCGATCTCGAAACAAGGATGCGCGAGGCCGCCGCCGATCTGAACTTCGAGGAAGCCGCCCGCCTGCGCGACGAAGTCAAGCGCCTGCGCGCGACCGAGCTCGCGGTGGTCGACGATCCCACCGTCAAGCAGCGCACGGTGCAAGGCAAGGCCGGCGCCTATGCCGGCACCAAGAAGTACGGCGACGCCGCCAACTTGCCCGTCAGCGCGATGAAGAAGAAAACCGTGAGCTCCGCACTGAAAGCAAGCGGCGGCGGCAGCGGATCGAAGGTGCACAAGCCACATCTCGACGAGATGCACGGGCCGGAGTCGTTGCCCTACCGCGAAAACCCGAGCCTGCCGTCAAAGCCGTTCGGCAGCACGAGCCGGATCATCCAGCCGACGGACTCAAGGCAGTCGGGGCCGGAGTTCGGGCCGGCGCCGAAGTCGACGGGCGGGCAGCCGGGACGGCGTGGCGGGTGGAAGAAGAGGTAGGCGACGGAGTATCGTCCGCGCTTGTCGTGGTTATGGATTCCGGGCTCGCCGCTTTGCGGCGCCCCCGGAATGACGAGAGAGCATGTGGTGCCGTTCGCGCCTACAGCTTCCCCTGCCCGTTGACCTGACCCTGCTGTTGCTGCTGCTTTTCCTGCTCCTTGGCGTGATGCCTGCCGTAGAGGCAGCCGGCGGCGGCGCCCAGGACGCCGTGATGGCCGGCATAGTGGCCGGCGACGCCGCCGACGACGGCGCCCTTGATACAGCCCTTGGCGTTGGCGGCGGAGGTTGCGCCCAGCATCAGAAGTGCTGCGGCGACGGTGAGAAGCGGGGATTTCATGATCGATGTCTCCGGATCAGTTTCGGCGTTTCAACGAGCACCGGCGGGCGCGGGTTCCTGTGTGCCGTGCGTCGCAGGACGCGCCCGCCGGCATGCACGCGACGTCATCGCGGGACGAAATCCCGCTCGAATTCGTGCAGGCGACCACAAGCACAACCGGTAATTGCATTTCATGAACCCGGCATTGCATCGGCGCGTCATATGATCCGGACACCTTTGTTTCTGCGGATTGATGGACGCGCGAAGCGCGCATTGGCGTTTGCAATCGACACCCCACGAGGGCGGAAGCGGCATGACGGTTGGATCGCTGAACAGGCAACGCGTGCTGCATCTGCTGGACAGTTTTGCGCGCGGCGACATCGAGGCCGCGCTGGCGTGCTGCACCGACGACGTCGACTTTCTCACCCACGCCCCGATCGACGTGCTGCCGCACATGGTGCCGCGCCACGGCAAGCAGGAGCTGCGCGAGCTGTGGCAGACGGTGTGGTCGCGCTATTCCGAAATCCGCTACAAGGCGCCGCACATCCTCGCCGAGGGCGACGAGGTCGCGACCTACATGCACGCCTACTTCAAGAAGCGCAGCAACGATCGCATCGTGCAGTTCGACATGGCCGTGTTCTACAGCTTCCGGGGCGGACTGGTGGCGCAGATCCGCGAGATCATCGATTCCTACGATCTGGTGCAGCAGGTGCTGGAGCGGGAGATCGGGCCGCTGATCGTCGGCGCACGGGCGGACCGGGGATGACCCCTTCTCCCTCGCCTTGATCTTACGGGGAGAGATAAAGCAGAGACCGGAAGATTACGGGGTTCTGTTGTAAATCTCACAAAACCGCATCAATTGTGCATTGCGAAAACGTGAATTGCGTTTTGGCCGAAATGGCCTATTTTATTCGTATACGAATGAGTTGAGCGGGTCCTCGGCACCTTTTCTGTGCATGGGGTTGTTTTCCGTTTTTTCTGCAAGCCAGCTTCAGGACGCCCCCCCAAATGACAGAGCACAGCCTCTGGCGTTTCTCGCGCGCGTTGCATCGCGCGGTGAACGACCGGGATTTCAGGGACATCGAGGCCCTGATCGACGAGGACGTCGAGTGGGCAATCTACGGTCCGATCGACATGTTTCCGTTCCTCGGCGCGCGCCAGGGCCGGGACGCCGTGCTCGACGTCATCCGCCAGCTCGCCGACAATTTCCGCGTCCGCCGCTTCGACCGCGAGAGCATCATGCTCGGCGTGGATTCCGCGGCCTCGATGCTGCGCTACTCGCTGACCGCGCTCGACTCGGACAAGCCGATCAGCTTGCGGGTCGCACAGTTCGCCCAGTTCAGGGCGGGCAAGCTGATCAGCATGCGCGTGCTGGTCGACACCTTCGATCTGGTTGAACAGGCACTCGGCCGCGCCATTCATCTGCCGAAGATGACCCGCGTCGGCTGAGGGGGACGCCAACGGGCCCCGTTTGCCGGGATCGATGATTGATGCTCGCCCGACCCGCGCCCTGGCCTCCAGCCCCGCCGGATGCCGTCGTGGCGAAGCTCGTCATCGGGCGCGCGCCTTTCGCGCGGCCCGTTGGTTCGCCATTCCAGTGGTTTGAGCATGATCTCCGCGCACACGCATTCCGCGTTTGTCGCGAGGGAAAATTGCTGCACACTTTGCGCTGGCGCGGCCCTTCGGGTCCGGATCATGCTCTGGCCGAGGCGAGCCGCCACAATTTCGCAACGATGGATCACCATGTGTTGAGCGGACCGAATGGCGCATGGTCATCACCGAAGGCCGCACTATAGTGGCGGCAAGCATGCGCTGGGCTCGCGGGCAGGACGATGGAATTCTCGACAGGTTTTGGCTGGACCAGGCTGCCGGTGCTGGCGGCCGCATTCATTTTGGGCTCGGTTCTGACGGTCTCGGCGCAGATCATTCCGCCCTTCTCCCCCGGCCCGGCGGCAGCGCCCGACGACGAGGCTGAGGCCGCAGAGACCGCCGAGGCCCCCGACGTCAACGACCCCGACGTGCTCAAAGGCATCGACGTCGACAAGCTCGACTGGAGCCAGCTCGCGGTCGACGCCGGCACCGGCAACGACGTCATGGCCGCCAAGAAGCGCGCCCAGGCCGCCGCCAAGGACGGCCTGAACTGGTCGTCGAACGCGAACGCCAACGGCTCCTCGGGGGTAACGGTAAAGCAGTCGGTCTCCTCGTTCTGGGACGCCCGCATCGGTGCCGACATGACGGTGACGAGCGAGCCGCGGACGATGTCCGAGCTGCTGGCGCAGAAAGCCACCAATGGCGGCAGCCTGCCGCAATCCTCCGGCAGCGCCTGGGCGGCGGCGACCGCGCCGGGCGCCGGCTCGATCTGGGACAAGACCGCGGTGGAAGCCCGCGTGGATCCCGGCGCCGAGCAGAGCAAGATCGGGGCGTCGCTGATCAAGTCGGTGCCGCTGTCGAGCGACACGTCGCTGACGCTCCAGAACGGCTACAGCGTCAACCAGCAGGGCACCACCGCGGTGCCCGGCATCGGCGGCCACGTCACGCGCAACTACGAGACGGATCAGACCGCCAAGGTCACCCTCACCGACACCGGCACCAGCATCACCGCCGGCCAGTCGCTGTCGACGACCGACGACAAATGGCTGCGCAAGGTCGGCGCCGAGCAAAAGCTGTTCGACAACGTCACCGTCTCCGGCTCGGTCGGCGAGACCTCGCAAGGCGCGATCAACAAGAGCCTGACGGCAGGCTTCAAGAAGAGCTGGTAGCTTAAGCTCTCGACTCTCTCCCCTCATCCTGAGGAGCGCGGAACGCGCGTCTTCGAGGGATCGAGGCCCGCGCTGCGGCAGCCGGGCCTGCATGGTTCTCGCGGCGATGCGCAGCATCGTCCGCTGGACGCGCGCGAAGGGCGCGCTCCACCATGAGGGGGATGGAACTTCGTTGCCCCCCGGCCATTCAGACTCTCGTAACCATACGCCACGGCAAAGCCCCCGAATCGTCCGCCCTTGCCGTATCTCGGCCAAGTTGCGGTCAAAATCCGACGCCCTAGTCGGATAACCGAACTCGTCGTGCGGGGGACACTCGCGCTGCGCTCAACGCGAACAGGGGAATAACGATGAACGCCATGCGTCCGGAAAAGACCGAATCCACCGAGACCGAGACGGTCGACACCAACCTCGCCGCAGTGACGGAAGTCGAAGCCGGCATTCGCGACTTCGTCCGCAACGATATCGCCTATCTGCGCCGGCCGGCGTCGGGGAGCACCGACGCGCCGCCGCTCGATCCGAGCGCGGAAGCCACCGTCACCAACGTCAACTCGCTGATCCAGCGCGTCGCCGGCACCTCGCTCGCCGAGATCGAGAACCTGATCTCCGAGCTCGAGAGCCTGCGCGACCTGCTCCATGCCGAAGGCCAGCGCGTCCAGCGCGAGATCTCCGGCTACGCCCAGCTCAGCCAGGCCGCGATGAAGTCGACCCGCATGATCGCCGACAACGTCGCGCAGTGGAAGCGCGCCGCCGACGGCCTGCGCAACAGCTGATCGCTCACGTCAAGCATCACCAGCCGCCGCGTTCCGCAAGGGCGCGGCGGTTTTGATTCGTGCGAGTGAAGCGGACACTCCCGCCTCTCCAATACAGGGGTCATCACCCGCGAAAGCGGGTGATCCAGTATTCCAGAGTCGGCAATGATTCAGCCGAGACGCCGCAGCGTACTGGATGCCCCGGTCAAGCCGGGGCATGACAGCGGAGGGTGTGGCTGCGAAAGATTGGGGCAGTGGACATGCGCTCACACAGTCAATGCAGCCGACCCGGTTCACTTTGAACCCTCCACCCCTCCCCGCCGACCAATGCCAAGCGCCCGCAGCCTTGCGGCCGCGCCTGGGGACATTTCAGATGGAAAGCATTCGGCCCGACAATACGGACCCTATCCCGCTGCGGCCCGCGCCGAACCAGTTCGGCACGATCATGCTGCGCTTTGTGGGATTGCTGGCGGTCGCGATCGCGGTGCTGGCGTTCGTCTATAGCCGCTGACGGCAGGACCGGAAGGTGGCCCGAAAAGTTAACGAGCCCTTAACGGCTCGCGTCGACCGTTGAGGCTTCCAAGGTGTAGCCGCCATCGGCATAGCCCTTCACCACCATGCCGGCGACCAGCATCACTGCCAGCGTCGCGGTCGCAAAGATAAATCCCACCAGCTTGAGTGCGCCGCGGTCTGCCATGGTCCTCGTCCCCTGTTCTCTGCCCAATTCGTTTCAATTAGACAGCGACAGGTTCATAATTGGTTAGCAACTCGATGGTTCCGCCAACTGCTTCGCGGGTCACCATGTTGAGCAGGCTTATGGCAGCCGCCCGGAATCGCGTCCATAGCGCGGAGGCAACACTCGCGTACACATTTGGACCGTTCATCTTGGAACAGGTCTAACCGGCCTTCCGCATCGGCACGAAGGCGCTGGCGGTGATGGAATAGACCTCCTCGCCGCGCTGGTTGGTGCCGGTGGTGCGGGCCGTCAGAATGCCCCAGCCTGGGCGCGAGGCGGAGCTGCGCTTGTCGATGACTTCATTGACGTAGGCGACGGTGTCGCCGGCGAGCACCGGCCTGAGCCAGTGCAGGTCGCGAAAGCCCGGCGACGGCCCCCACACCGCAACCTCCTCGCCGCGCGACGCGGCCTCACGCGCCAGACGCTGGCCGTCGGCGACAAGCAGGCTCATGCAGGCCGAGCCGACGTGCCAACCGGAAGCTGCGAGCCCGCCGAACAGCGAGTTCTTGCCTTCTTCCTCGTCGAGATGGAAGCGCTGCGGATCGAACTTTGCGGCGAAAGTCTTGATGGACTCCGCGGTGAACGTATAGGCGCCGATCTCGCGGCGGTGGCCAATCTCGATCTCCTCGAAGAAGGGCATCAGACTGCTCCCTCGCGCCGCTTGATCAGGATCGGCGAGGTCATCTCGCACAGCGCCTCGCCCTTGGCGTTGCGCACCGTGCATTTGAATTTGACGATGCCGAGCTCCGGGCGGCTCTTCGACGTGCGCGCCTCCAACACGTCGACGTCGAGCATGAGGTCGTCGCCGGGCCGCAAGGGCGACAGCCAGCGCACCTCGTCGACGCCGGGCGAGCCGAGCGAAGCGGCGCGTGTGATGAAGCCATCGGCCATCATCCGCATCATCAGCGAGCAGAGATGCCAGCCCGAGCCGGACAGGCCGCGCAGCATGCTCTTGGCCGCGGCCTCCTCATCGAGGTGCATCGGCTGCGGATCGAACTCGGCGGCGAAAGCCAAGATCTCGTCGCGGGTGACATGGCGCGGGCCGAATGTTCCGAACCGGCCGGGCGGGAAATCTTCGAAGGTCAGGGTCATCTTGGGATTGGTTGGCGGAAATGACAGATTGTGGCCGCAGTTTGCGGCAATCTCAACCCGCTGGCCCGCATGGCTCGTGCTACATAAGACGCGGCGGCTTTGATCTGAGTCGGATCAGCCGAGGGCCAGGATCCGTCGGTCGAGGCCCGATTTGAAGTCCCGATTTGCCCTGGGGAGAGCAATGTTTTCATTCAGCGACCTGTTTCAATGGGACCGCTTCATCACGCCGACGATCATCAAGACCTTCTACTGGCTGGTGATCGCGCTGATCTGCCTGTTCGGCCTCTCCGGAGTCTTCTCCGGTCTGGCGGCGATGGCGATCAGCCCGTTCGGCGGCTTCCTGGTGCTGCTGTCGTCGATCGCGAGCGTCGTCGTCGGCATCGTGTTCTCGCGCATCGCCGCGGAGCTGATCCTGATCGTCTTCCGCATCAACGAACATCTCGGCGCGATCCGCGATCAGGGCGGCGGGGCGCGGTAGCTCGTCATTGCGAGGAGCGAAGCGACGAAGCAATCCAGTCTGTCACCGCGGAAACAGTCTGGATTGCTTCGCTTCGCGCGCAATGACGGGGAGGAAAGACCTTACGTATTAAACCTGAAATGCATCACGTCGCCGTCGGCGACGACGTATTCCTTGCCTTCGAGACGCAGCTTGCCGGCATCGCGGGCGCCGGCTTCGCCGTTCAGCGCGACATAGTCTTCATACGCAATCGTCTCGGCGCGGATAAAGCCCTTCTCGAAGTCGGTGTGGATCACACCGGCGGCCCCCGGAGCCTTGGTGCCGCGATAGATGGTCCAGGCACGCGCTTCCTTCGGGCCCACCGTGAAATAGGTGATGAGGTCGAGCAGGGTGTAGCCGGCGCGGATCAGCCGATCGAGGCCGGCTTCTTCGAGACCCAGCGTCTCCAGGAAGTCGGCGCGCTCCTCGCGCGAAATGGTGGCGATCTCGGATTCGATCTTGGCGGAGATGACGACGGCAACCGCGCCTTCCTTGGCCGCCTGCTCCTCCACCGCCTTTGAGAACGAATTGCCCGTTGCGGCCGAGCCTTCCTCGACGTTGCAGACATAGAGCACGGGCTTGGACGACAGCAGGCCGAGCATCCCGAAGGCGCGCTCCTCCTCCGCCTTGCGCTCGACGAGGCGGGCGGGCTTGCCCTCGCGCAGCAGCACAAGCGTGCGGTTGACGAGGTCGAGCTGCTCCTTGGCGTCCTTGTCGTTGCCCTTGGCCTTCTTCGTGAGGTTGTCGACGCGCTTCTCGAGGCTGTCGAGGTCGGCGAGCATCAGCTCGGTCTCGATGGTCTCGATGTCGGCGAGCGGGGCGATCTTGCCCTCGACATGGGTGATGTCGGAATCCTCGAAGCAGCGCACGACATGCGCGATGGCGTCGACCTCGCGGATGTTGGCGAGGAACTGGTTGCCGAGGCCTTCACCCTTGGAAGCGCCACGCACGAGGCCGGCGATGTCGACGAAGGTCAGCCGGGTCGGGATGATCTGCGCCGATTTGGCGATGGCCGAGAGCTTGTCGAGCCGCGGATCGGGCACGGCGACTTCGCCGACATTCGGCTCGATGGTGCAGAACGGATAGTTCGCGGCCTGCGCCGCGGCCGTCTCGGTCAGCGCATTGAACAAGGTCGACTTGCCGACATTGGGCAACCCGACGATCCCGCATTTAAATCCCATGGTCGTCCTCTATCCGTATTCGTCATGGCCGGGCCTGACGGAGAAAACGGCGCCCTATTCCTTGCCGTTCTCGTCCTTGGTCAAAAAGCCCTTCGCCTGCATGGCGAGATGCACCCTGTTGGCGAAGGTCGCGTCCGTGCCTTTGGCAACCAGTGCCGCGTGCTCGGCCACCGCCTCGCACAACGTCGCCACCCAGTCGTTGTCGGCCTTGGCGAAGTCCGACAGCACGTGGCCGTGCACCAGTTCCTTGACGCCGGGATGACCGATGCCGAGCCGGACCCGGCGATAGTCGTTGCCGATGTGCGCCGAGATCGAGCGCAGGCCGTTGTGGCCGGCGATGCCGCCGCCGATCTTCACCCGCACCTTGCCCGGCGGCAGTTCGAGCTCGTCATGGAACACGGTGACGTCGCCGGGCGCGATCTTGAAGAAGCTTGCCGCCTCCTGAACGCTACGGCCGGAGTCATTCATGTAGGTCGTCGGCTTGAGCAGGATGATGCGCTCAGTGCCGAGCGCACCTTCCGAGGTCTCGCCCTGAAAACGACGGCGCCATGGCGAGAAACCATGACGCCGCGCGATCTCGTCGACGGCCATGAAGCCGATATTGTGCCGGTTACGTGCGTATTTAGCGCCGGGATTGCCGAGCCCAACAAAGAGTCGCATGACGCGGCGCGCCCCTCGCTCGGCGCGCGATCAGGGACCGCGCGCCAGCTTTGAGAGATTACTTCTTCTTGTCGCCGCCGGCGGGAGCCTTGGCAGCCGCAGCCGGAGCAGCAGCACCCGCAGCCGGAGCCGCAGCGCCAGCCGCCGGAGCAGCCGCAGCAGCGCCCGGAGCTGCAGCCGCAGCCGCGGCCTTCTGCTCTTCGGCGTAGCCGGACGGCGGCACGATGGTGACGAGGGTCGCGTCCTCGCGGGTCAGTGCCTTCACGCCGGCCGGCAGCTTGATGTCGGCCAGATGCAGGGAGTGACCGATTTCGAGTGAGCCGACATCAGCCTCGATGAATTGCGGGATGCTCTCGACGCCGCATTCGAGGTCGATCGAATGCGCGACGATGTTGACAGCGCCGCCGCGCTTCACGCCGGGCGAACCTTCGGCCTTCACCACGTGCAAGGGCACGCTGATGCGGATGGTGGCGCCTTCGCCGAGCCGCATGAAGTCGACATGGATCGGGAAGTCCTTGACCGGATCGAGGTGATAGTCGCGCGGAATCACGCGGTGCTTCTTGCCGTCGAGCTCGACGTCGACCAGCGTGGTCAGGAACCGGCCGGCGAGGATGCGCTGGCGCAATTCACGATCGTCAACCGAGATCGGGAGCGGGGGCTGGTTGTTACCATAGATCACTCCGGGCACTCTCCCGGCGCGACGCTCTGCCCGGGCGGCCCCCTTGCCGCTCTTCGGACGTGCGGTCGCCTTCAATTCCTTGACGGTCGTCGCCATAGTCTAAGTCCTTGTTTTTGCAAAAGTTAATGGGCCGCAGCGCGGCCCATGGTGCAGTTCGCAGCAAGCCTCCAGGGGTGCGGGGGCCGCGAACTTGGCGGGCTTTTACCCGGAAGATGCGGAAATGACAAGGAGAATGGCCCGCCCGGCGGGGTTCCCACCCTCCCCTGGAGGGGGAGGGTAAGCGAGAGCAGCGGCCTTACGTCGGCGTTCCGCCGAGCTTGGCCTCCAGAGCCACGATCCGCGCCTTCAGGGCCTCGTTCTCCTCGCGGGCGAGGCGGGCCATGTCCTTGACCGCCTCGAACTCCTCGCGCTTGACCAGATCCATGTCGCGCAGGAATTTCTCGGCCTGGGTGCGCATCACGGTGTCGAACTCGCGCTTGACGCCCTGGGCAGCACCGGCGGCGTCGTTCATGAGGCGGCCGATCTCGTCGAAAAACCGGTTGTTGGTCTGGGTCATGTCGGTCTCCTGGCGGCCTCAGATAAACTTTGCGCGAACGCGCGAAAAGACAATGGCAATCCGGGCGAAACGGTTCAAGGGCCGATCGGCGGTATCCTTGTCATGCCCCGGTTTCCTTGCAATCGTATTCAACGTCCCTGCATAACAAGAATCAGAAGGCGCACGAGATGATCGATCAGCAGATCGCGATTCCCACCAAGGACGGCCACACCGCAACCTTCATCACCCATCCCGAACGCGGCGGGCCGTTTCCGGTCATCCTGTTCTACATGGATGCGCCGGCAATCCGCGAGGAGCTGCGCGACATGGCGCGTCGGCTCGCCACCTCGGGCTATTACGTGATGCTGCCGAACCTCTATTACCGCTCCGGCGTGATGGAGCTCGGCACGCTGCCGGCCGATCCGAACGCGCCCGAGCGCAAGCGCATGTTCCAGCTCATGGCCTCGCTCAACATTCCCATGATCATGGAGGACACCAGGGCCCTGCTCACCTATGCCGAGGGCCAGGCGGCTGCCAATACGAAAATCGTCGGCACCGTCGGCTATTGCATGAGCGGCCGTTACGCCGTCAACGCGGCCACGCACTTTGCCGACCGCGTCAAGGCCGCCGCCTCGATCTACGGAACGCATCTGGCGACCGACGAAGACAACAGCCCGCATCTCGCCGCCGGCAAGACCAAGGCCGAGCTCTATTTCGCCTGCGCCGAGACCGACATCTACGCGCCCGCCGAGGTCATCGAGAAGGTCAAGCAGGGCATGAGCGGAGCCAAGGCCGAGGTCGAGATCTATCCCGGCACGCATCACGGCTTCGCCTTCCCCAAGCGTCCGGTCTACGACCGCGACGCTGCCGAGCGGCATTGGGAGCGTCTGCTGGCGCTCTATCGCCGCAATCTCGTTTAAGTCTAGAAAGCCTGATGCCCTTTCTGCTCATCGACTTTCCCGCCTTCAAGCCGATCGCGATCGAGATCGGTCCGTTCGCGATCCGCTGGTATGCGCTGGCCTATATCAGCGGCATCGTGTTCGGCTGGCTCTATGCGCGCTCGCTGCTGAAGAAAGAGCGCCTGTGGAGCGGCCCCGCGCCGATGTCGCTGGTGCAGATCGACGACTTCATCCTGTGGGTCACGCTCGGCATCATCCTCGGCGGCCGCACCGGATACGTGCTGTTCTACAATCTGCCCTTCTTCATCGATCACCCCGCTGCGATCTTCAAATTGTGGGAGGGCGGCATGTCCTTCCATGGCGGCTTCCTCGGCTGCGTCGTCGCGGTGATGTGGTTTGCCTATCGCAACCGCATCTCGATCCTGTCGCTGGGCGACATCACCACGGCGGTCGCCCCGATCGGGCTGCTGCTCGGGCGCATCGCCAATTTCATCAATGGCGAATTGTGGGGCCGCGCCACCGACCCCAGCCTGCCCTGGGCGATGATCTTCCCCAACGATCCCTCGCAGCTGCCGCGCCATCCGAGCCAACTCTATGAGGCCGGCATGGAGGGCATCCTGCTGTTCACCGTGCTCGCGATCATGATCCGTTTCGGCGCCCTGAAGCGGCCCGGCATGATCCTCGGCGCCTTCATCCTGATCTACGGCCTGACCCGCATTGCCGGCGAGCATTTCCGCGAGCCGGACGTCCAGCTCGGCTTCCTCTGGGGCGGATTAACCATGGGCATGCTGTTGTCGATCCCGATGCTTATTGTAGGCCTCATACTTATTGTATTGGCTATCAGGCGCGGCGCACCGAAGCCCGCCGGGGCCATCAATTAATTCCTTTCGAGAAGACAGACCGTGACCGAACAGCCGCTACTCAACGAGATCAAGGCGCTGATCAAATCCTCAGGCCCGATGCCGGTCTGGCGGTACATGGAACTGTGCCTGATGCATCCGCGCTATGGCTATTACGTCTCGCGCGATCCGCTCGGGCGCGAAGGCGACTTCACCACCGCGCCCGAGGTCAGCCAGATGTTCGGCGAGCTTCTGGGCCTGTGGACCGCCTCGGTGTGGAAGCAGATGGGCTCGCCGCAATTCCTGCGGCTGATCGAGCTCGGCCCCGGCCGCGGCACCATGATGGCGGATGCGCTGCGCGCACTGCGCGTGCTGCCGCCGCTCTACCAGGCGCTTCACGTCCACATGGTCGAGGTCAATCCCGTGCTGCGCGAGCGGCAGAGTGCGACGCTGGCGGGCGTGCGCAACATCGCCTGGCACGACAGCATCGACGACGTGCCGGAAGGCCCGAGCATCATCCTCGCCAACGAATATTTCGACGTGCTGCCGATCCACCAGATGGTGAAACGCGAGCACGGCTGGCATGAGCGCGTGATCGAGATCGACCCCAACGGCAAGCTTCAATTCGGCGCGGCAACCGACCCGACGCCGCGCTTCGACGTGCTGCTGCCGCCCCTGGTGCGCGCCGCTCCCGTCGGCGCCGTGTTCGAATGGCGGCCCGACGGCGAGATCATGAAGCTCGCCACGCGCGTGCGCGACCAGGACGGCGCGGCGCTGATCATCGACTACGGCCATCTGCGCAGCGATGCCGGCGACACCTTCCAGGCGATCGCGCGCCACACCTTCACCGATCCCCTGAAGGCGCCGGGCCAGGCCGACGTTACCGCCCATGTCGACTTCCAGGCGCTGGCGCGCGCGGCCGAGGATGTCGGCGCCCGCGTGCACGGCCCGGTGACGCAGGGTGATTTCCTCAAGCGTGTCGGCATCGATACCCGCGCAGCTGCCCTGATGCAGAAGGCGACGCCTGACGTCGCCACCGACATTTCGGTGGCGCTCAAGCGCCTGACCGATACCGGGCGCAGCGGCATGGGCTCGATGTTCAAGGTGCTCGGCATCTCCGAACCGCGGCTGACCGGCATCGCCGGCCTCAGCGACCTCGAACGGACCGGAGGCGCCTCATGACGCTTGCTTCGTCGCTGCTGTCGGCCGTGCCCGGCCTGCGCCATGCCTTCTTCACCCGCGAGGGCGGCGTCTCGGGTGGGATTTATTCGGCGCTCAATGGCGGGCTCGGCTCCAACGACGATCCGGCGCATGTCGCGGAAAACCGCCGCCGCATGGCCGAGCATGTCGGCGTCGCGCCGGAGCGCTTCATCAGCCTGCACCAGATCCATTCGCCGGACGCGCTCGTCGCCGAAGCGCCGTGGCCGAGCGGGCCGCGGCCGAAGGGCGATGCGCTGGTGACCAAGACGCCCGGCATCGCGCTCGGCGTCTCCACCGCCGATTGCGGGCCGGTGTTGTTCGTCGACCCCAACGCGCGCGTGATCGGCGGTGCCCATGCCGGCTGGAAGGGCGCGCTGACCGGTGTGCTGGAGTCGACGATCTCGGCGATGGAGAAACTCGGCGCCACGCGCAGCGGCATCATCGCCGCGATCGGCCCCTTGATCCGCCAGGACAGCTACGAGGTCGGCAACGAGTTCGTGGCGCGTTTCATCGAGGCGGACGCGGACAACGCCATGTTCTTCATCCCGTCGGTGCGCGCCGGACACGCGATGTTCGACCTCGCCGGCTTCATCCGGAAGCGGCTCGAAGCCGCCGGCATCCTGATGATCGACGATCTTGGTCTGGACACCTACGCCGATGAGCGCTTCTTCAGCTATCGCCGCTCGGTGCATCGCAAGGAGCCGGATTACGGCCGCCACATTCACGCGATCGCGCTCGAGGGGTAAGCTGGCCGTCGCGTCGTTCCTGCTTCAAAACGGCCTTGACTCTCCACCTGCTGGAAACCGCAGAAAAGCGGAATGAAGCAACGCACCTACAGCATCGGCGAAGCGGCACGGCTCTGCGGCATCTCGGTCCGCAAGCTTCGCTTCTATTCGGACGAGGGATTGTTGCCGCCTGCAGACCGAACTGCGAGCGGCTACCGCGTCTTCACGGATAGCGAACTTGTCCGACTGGAGCTCATCCGCTGTCTCCGTGATGCCGGCCTTGGCCTGGATGCGATCCGGGAGGTCCTCTGCCAGGAGCTGTCGCTTGCCGAGGCTCTGAAGCTGCGGCTCGAAGCGCTGGAGGCGGAGATCGCCGCTCAGCGCCGTGTCGCCGCCGCGCTGCGGGCTGCGTTGCGTTCACCGCAACTCACCGAAGCCGACCTGAGGAGATTTTGGAGCATGACGCAACTGTCCCGCGTGGAACGACGCAACGTGGTTGAACGCTTTTTTGAAAGAGTGTCCGACGGCATCAACATCGATCAGGAATGGGTCCGCCAGATGGTGGAAGCGACCGTCCCGGAACTGCCCGACGAGCCGACGCCTGAGCAATGCGACGCATGGATCGAGCTTGCAGCCCTCCTGAGCGATCCCTCCTTCATCGCCAATATGCGAGCCAACGCCGGCGATGTCTGGGATCGCGAGGTCATCGATATGAAGGCCTGTCAGGAAGCAAGCGACGCCATAGTGCTCAGGGCGAAGCAAGCCATCGAACAGGGGCTTGAACCGTCATCCGCGCAAGCCAATGAGCTGGCGCGGGATTGGCTGGAGATCTCGGCTCGCCTGATGAACCAGAAGCCCGACGCCGGCTTCCGTAACTGGATGCGCACGAAATATGTCCGGCACGATGCTCGCGGAAACCGCTATTGGGAACTGGTGGCCATCATGAGAGGGCAGTCCCCCGACTCCAGCCCAAACCGGGAATGGGTGTGGATCCAGGCTGCGATGCGACATCATCTGGCAGCCTGAGCGAGCATGCACATCGCGGCCGGGTCGCCCACCGGCCCCGGCCGCGATGCGCTCCAGAGGGCCGAAGTAGCATTCCCGCCCTAGACGTTAATGCGTTTTAACGATATCGCTGCCCTCCATAATGAGGGACGCGTCATTCATCCTGGGCCGCGCGGGTTCGCGTGTGCTGGCGGTCATGCTGCTGGCGGTAGCGACCGCGCTTGGCGGCTGCGCCGGCGGCGGCGCCAACTCCTATGCGATGGCGCCGAGCGCCGGCTTAGGGGCGACCGTGGCCTTCGAATCGATCGACGGGCCGCCTCCGCAGGTGTTCGACCGCATGGTCGGCGTGCTCGACAGCGAATCCAAGCTGCGCAGCCTGTCCGTCGTCTCCCGCGAGGGGACGGCTGCCTATCGCGTGCGCAGTTACCTCTCCGCCCAAATCGTGCGCGGCAAGACCGTGATCGCCTGGGTCTGGGACGTCTACGACGCCAACCAGCAGCGGGCATTGCGCCTCTCCGGCGAGGAACTGACCGCCGCCAAGGGCGGCCGCGATCCTTGGGGCGCCGCCGACGACCTCGTGCTGCGGAAGATCGCCCAGGCCGGATTCAGCGGACTTTCCAACATGATCAACGGCACGCCGGACGCGCCGAGCACTGTTCCGGGCTTGCGGGGACCGGCGGTGGCCAGCGTGATCCCGGAGGCTCCGGCGGCCGAGATTCCGGCCTCGGCACTCGGCTATGCCGAGCGATAACCCCCGCTAAACCACGGCCCCAAGTTGCGGCCAAACCGTTGGCCCGACTCAGGATTTCGGAGGGAAAACGTAGCATCCCGGGTTGCCATTGCAGCCCCCGGCCTGATATTTCCTCGCCCGTCGTAACCGTGCTTCCAGTGGGTATTCTCTGATGTTGAACGTCGTATCCAGCAAAGCGCGGGAGGAAGCGTCCATGTCGGCCAAAAACGGCTCCATCAAGCTTGTCGCCGGCAACTCAAACCCGGCTCTCGCGCAGGCCATCGCGCAGGGCCTCGACATGCCGCTGACCAAGGCGGTGGTCCGGCGCTTCGCAGACATGGAGATCTTCGTCGAGGTCCAGGAGAACATCCGCGGCTCGGATGCCTTCATCATCCAGTCGACGTCGTTTCCGGCGAATGACAATCTCATGGAGCTCTTGATCATCACCGACGCGCTTCGCCGCTCCTCGGCGCGCCGCATCACCGCAGTGATCCCCTATTTCGGCTATGCCAGGCAGGACCGCCGCTCCGGCTCGCGCACGCCGATTTCGGCCAAGCTCGTCGCCAATCTGATCACCCATGCCGGCGTCGACCGCGTCATGACGCTCGACCTGCATGCCGGCCAGATTCAGGGCTTCTTCGATATCCCGACCGACAATTTGTTCGCCGCCCCCCTGATGGTGCGCGACATCCGCGAACGTTTCGACCTCAGCAAGGTGATGGTGGTCTCGCCTGATGTCGGCGGCGTGGCCCGCGCGCGCGGCCTCGCCAAGCGCATCAACACCCCGCTCGCAATCGTCGACAAGCGCCGCGAACGTGCCGGCGAATCCGAAGTCATGAACGTGATCGGCGACGTCTCCGGCTACAGCTGTATCCTGGTCGACGACATCGTCGATTCCGGCGGCACGCTGGTGAACGCGGCCGACGCTCTGATCGCCAAGGGCGCCAAGGATGTCTACGCCTACATCACCCATGGCGTGCTCTCCGGCGGCGCGGCGGCCCGCATCACGAACTCCAGGCTGAAGGAGCTCGTGATCACCGACTCGATCCTGCCGACGGACGCGGTGACCAAGGCTCCGAACATCCGCACGCTGCCGATCGCCAGCCTGATCTCGGACGCCATCGCGCGCACCGCGGCGGAAGAGTCGGTGTCGAGCCTGTTCGACTAGACCGTCACTCTCGTAGGGTGAGCAAAGGCGCAGAGCGCCGTGCCCACCTTTTTTATTGCCACGAAGAAGGCGGGCACGCTTCGCTTTGCCCACCCTACGGCGTTGAGTGCTGACGCGCCGCAGCACGCCTCACAGACCCCACGGGTTGTTGCCGGCTGCCGCCCATGACATCATCCCGATACCAAACCATCTCTGCCCCCTGGATTCCTGATGCCGCGCCGGAAATTTGCCTGGGAGAAGCTGTCGGATGACGAGTTGCTCAAGCAGCGCCTCTCCAGCCTGAGGGTTACGGTCAAAGGCACCTGGCTCGAGGACTGCGTCAGCACGCTCCATGAGGAGCTCGAAGAGCGAGGCATCCGGCTGCGGCCGCACACATGGATCTCGAGCGAATGGTTCAGTCCGGGCGATGTGCCGGGCATCGCCATCCCCTTCTATCTCGCTCATCCCCGCCTGATGAAGCTCGAGAAGAAGATGATGTTCGACGTCGAGGGCGGGACCTGGCGCGAGTGCATGGCCATCCTCCGGCACGAGGCCGGCCATGCCATGCAGCACGGCTATCAGCTGCAGCGCCGCCGGCGCTGGCAGCAGCTGTTCGGCCCGTCGTCGAAACACTACCCGCGCTACTATCGGCCCAATCCTGCCAGCAGGCGCTACGTCCAGCATCTCCGGCTCTGGTACGCGCAGAGCCATCCGGATGAAGATTTCGCCGAGACCTTTGCGGTGTGGCTGCGGCCGCGCTCGAACTGGCGGACGCGTTACGCCGGCTGGCCCGCACTGAAGAAGCTCGAATATGTCGACGAGCTGATGAGCGAGATCGCGGGAAAGCGGCCGCTGATCACGACGCGAGAACGTGTCGATACGCTGGGCCGGCTCAGCCAGACGCTCGAAGACCATTACAAGAAGAAGCAGGAGTTCTACGCCTTCACGCCGCCGAAGACCTACGACCGCGACCTCTCCAGGCTGTTTTCAGCCGATCCACGGCATCACCGCTCAAAGCCGGCTTCGGCCCTGATCAGGCGCCACCGCGCGCAGATCAGGCAACTGGTCGCGCGGTGGACGGGCGAGAACCAGCTTACGCTCGATGCCGTCCTCGATGAAATGATCTCCCGCTGCCGTGAGCTCGACCTGCGCGCCGTCGGCCCCGAACAGAAGCTCGTTCTCGATTTCACCGTCCTCGTGACCGCCAAGACGATGCACGCGCTGTTTGGCCCGTCTCGGCGCAAATGGATCGCGCTATGAGACGCTCACGCATTCTGGTCCTGATGCATCCGGACTTCATGCCTCCGGACTCAAGCGACGGATACACCGCGCAGGAAATCAACGCGTGGAAGACGGAATACGACGTGGTGAGCACCTTGCGCGCGGCCGGCCACGAGGTTCGCGCCCTCGGCGCGCAGGACGAAATTAAGCCGGTGCGCGAGGCGATCGAGGAGTTCAAGCCGCACGTGGTTTTCACGTTGCTGGAGGAATTCCACAACAACGTCGCCTACGACCAGCACATCGCCAGCTATCTCGAGCTGATGAAGGTCCCCTATACCGGATGCAATCCGCGCGGCCTGATCCTGGCGCGCGGCAAGGATTTGTCCAAGACGCTGGTGCATCACCGCCGGATCGCCGCGCCGGCCTTCGCCGTTTTCCCGATGCGCCGCAAGGTGAAACGCCCGACGCGCCTTGCGCTGCCGCTGATCGTCAAGAGCCTGAACATGGACGGGTCCTTCGGCATCTCGCAGGCCTCGATCGTCGATACCGACGAGAAGCTCGCGGAGCGCGTCGCCTTCATCCACGAGCGGGTCGAATCCGCCGCCATCGCCGAGCAGTTCATCGAGGGGCGCGAGCTTTATGTCGGCGTGCTCGGCAACAACCGGCTGCGCGTGCTGCCGGTTTGGGAACTGAAATTCGGCAGCATGGGCGGGCGCAGATCACGGCACATCGCCACGGAGAAAGCCAAGCACGACACCGACTATCAGGAGAAGCTCGGCATCGTCGACGGACCGGCGAAGGACCTCGCGCCCGAAGTCACCGCGCGCATCCAGCGCGCCGCGAAGCGCATCTACCGGGCGCTTGGCCTCGACGGCTACGCGCGCATCGATTTTCGTCTCGCCGCCGACGGCACGCCGTATTTCATCGAAGCCAATCCCAACCCCGAGATCGCCAAGAGCCAGGAGTTCGCCACGGCGGCCCAACATGCCGGGCTCAAATATCCGGATCTCCTGCAGCGCATCCTGACGCTCGGGATCAGCAGGGCCAAGGCGGGGGTGTCGTTGGGGTGAGCGTAGGGTGGATTAGCGAAGCGTAATCCACCTCTTTTATCTCCGTAGAGACAGAAGCGGCGGATTACGCCGGCGGACTACGCTTCGCGCAGCCGCGGGCTAATCCACCCTACGGCAGCTAGCCTGCCTCGGCCTTCGCGCTCACCACGTCGGCAAATGACTTGAAGAACTCGCCGGCCAGCTTCGTCGCGGTCGAATTGATCAGCCGCGCTCCCAACTGCGCGAGCTTGCCGCCGATCTGCGCATCCACTTCGTAATGCAACACCGTCACGTCGGCACTCTCGGATTCCAGCCGCACCAGCGCGCCGCCCTTGGCGAAGCCGGCGACGCCGCCGGAACCCTCGCCCGAGATGCGATAGGAGTTGGGCGGATCGAAATCGGACAACGTCACCTTGCCGCTGAACGTCGCCTTCACCGGGCCGACCTTGAAGACCACGGTCGCCGTCATCTCGTTCGGCGCGGTCACGTCGAGCGACTGGCAGCCGGGGATGCACTGTTTCAGCACAGCGGGATCGTTCAGCGCCGCCCAGACCTGTTCGCGCGAGGCGGGGATACGCTGGCTGTCGTTCATCTGCATGATCGGTGTCTCACTCTCTGCTTGTGACTTGGGTCGCGGCGCGCTGGTCGCGCCGTCGTTCTTGCGTGATCTCGGCGAGGATCGACATCGCGATCTCCTCCGGCGTAATCGCGCCGAGATCGAGGCCGGCCGGCGCCTTGAAATCGTCGATCGCAGCAGCGCTGACGCCTTCCGCGATCAGTTTTGCGCGCAGCGACGCCATCTTGCGGCGGCTGCCGACGAAAGCGTGATAGTCGGCTTTGGTCGCGACCGCCGCGCGCAACGCGACTTCATCGCCTTTGCCTTGCGTCGAGACGACGACGAAGCGCTTGGCGTCGTTGAGCTCACCGAGCTGGTAACCGTCGATAATCGCGTCTGCATCCGGCTGCGCCGTGCGATCGGCAGCGGGCGCAGCGAGGGTAACGTGATAGCCGAGCACGCGCGCCTGCGCCGCGAGCGACAGCGCCACCGGGCTCGCACCGAGAATGACGAGCGAGGGATGCGGCAGCACCGGCTCGACAAAAATGTCCATGGTGCCCTTACTCGGGCACATGTTGCTGGCGAAGCGAATGCCATCGCGGCTCTCGCCCGCGCTGACGCCGAGCTCGGCCAGCAGGTTTTCCGGCTGCACCGAGACCATGCGCGGCTCGCCATCGGCGAGCGCCTCGCGCGCCGCCTTCAGCACCGCACCTTTGGCGCAGCCGCCGCCGATCCAGCCCGCGACGATGGTGCCGTCCGCCGCGATGATCGCTTTGGCGCCAGCCTTCGCCGCGGTCACCGACACCGTACGCACCACCGTCGCGAGCACGAAGGCACGCTCGGCGGCCTTCATCTGTGCGACTACATCAAGCACTTCGACATGAGCGGTCATCGGAAGCCTCCTCAAAGCTTCGCCAGATAGGGTTCGAGCGCGCGCAGGCTTTGCACCGAATTGGCGGGCGCGTAGAGATCGACATGCGGCAGTGCCGCCTTGATGCCGCGCGCCTCCGGCGTGTAGCCGTCCCAGGCCATCATCGGGTTGAGCCAGATGATGCGGCGGCAGCGGCGATGCAGCGCCGCCATTTCGCGGCCGAGCAAAGCGGCATCGCCGGTCTCGTAGCCGTCGGACACGATCATCACGCAGCTGCGCGAATGAATGACGCGTGCGGCGTGCCAGCGATTGAAGGTTTGCAGGCTTTCGCCGATTTTGGTGCCGCCACCCGCGCCTTGCGCCATGATCGAGAGCCGGTCGAGCGCGCGGCCGGCGTCCTTCTCCTTCATCGCGTCGGAGACGTAGGCGAGGCGCGTATGGAACAAAAACGCCTCGGCCTCGCGGAACTGGTCGAGCACACCGTGGATGAAGCGCAGGAAGACTGACGTGTACATGCTCATCGATCCCGAGGCATCGAGCAGAACGACCAGCCGCAACGGCTTGTCCTTGCGCTGGCGTTTCACCAGGCTGATAGGAACACCGCCATGGCTGATGTTGCGATGAATGGTGCGGCGGAGATCAAGCCGGTAGCCACGCCGGCGCGCGAGATCGCGCCGGGTCAGCCGCGTGCGCATGGCCTTGGCGAGGCGCGCGGCGGCCTCATGGGCCTGCGCGACCTGATCGGGATCGCTGAGCTTCCTGAAATCGACCTCGGCAAGATTGTCGGCGCGAGAGGCGCCTTCCATGCGCCCTTCGCCGGAGCGATCCTCAGGCACATCATCGGGCGACGGAAGCTGATCGGT
Source organism: Bradyrhizobium sp. Pa8 (assembly GCF_052588265.1). Lineage (NCBI taxonomy): Bacteria > Pseudomonadati > Pseudomonadota > Alphaproteobacteria > Hyphomicrobiales > Nitrobacteraceae > Bradyrhizobium > Bradyrhizobium sp. Pa8. Next base: position 8,133,839 of record NZ_CP176767.1, read on the forward strand.
GACGGATTGGCTCCTGCCCTGCTCTGCTGTCTTGTCCTGCAAACTCTTCAGCGACGGATTGCTAGCGCCGGGCGTAAAACCGACCGTACGGGAGCGTGAGCGCACGCGCTTGCCGAGCCAGAACGCGTCAAACAAACCGTCGAACTTGTCCCAGTCGGATTTGCGTGCCGAGAACAGGTGCTTGAACGCCGCGCGCAGCAGACCCGGCCGCGCGGCATAGCCCGATGACATCAGCGTCGCCGCATCCTGCCCTTCGGCGAGCCCGACGCGAAAGCCGGCCTCGCGCAGCGTGCGCAGGAACGCCGCAAGCTTCGTGGAGACGAGGCGCGAGACGTCGTTGAGGTCATCATGTCCGGGACTGGAGCCACAGCAACTCATGCGACCTTCCCCAGCAGGCGCTGCGTCACCTCTGGCGTGACACGGGCGCGGTCTTCGTGAGTCTTCAACAGGCAGACCAGCGTCTCGTGCACGGTCTCCGGCGCGTCGTGGAGATTGCTGACGTCGAGGCCGACGAGCGCTGCCGCCCAATCCAGGGTCTCTGCCACGCCCGGGACTTTTCGCAGCTCCTCCTTGCGCACACCCTCGACCATGCGCGCGATCTGGAGCGACAGCGACGGGCTGGCGCCCATGACGCGCGCCAGGATGATGCGGGTCTCGCGATCGACGTCGGGATAGTCGACATAGTGATAGAGGCAGCGCCGGCGCAACGCGTCGGAGAGCTCGCGTGTGCCGTTCGAGGTCAGCACGACATGCGGGATGGTGACCGCAGGGATGGTGCCGAGCTCGGGGATCGAGACCTGGAAGTCCGACAGCAGCTCCAGCAGGAAGGCCTCGAACTCGTCGTCGGCGCGGTCGATCTCGTCGATCAGCAGAACCGGCGCCTGTGCGCGGCGGATCGCGGCAAGCAGCGGACGCTCCAGCAGGTATTTTTCCGAGAAGACCTGATCCTCGATGCTGTCGGTGCCGCGATGCGCCTGGATCGCAAGCAGCTGGCGCTGGTAGTTCCACTCGTAGAGCGCGGAGGACTGATCGAGCCCCTCGTAGCATTGCAACCGGATCAGCTCGGTCGCGTGCACTTTTGCAAGTGCTTTCGCCACTTCCGTCTTGCCGACGCCCGCTTCGCCTTCGAGCAGCAGCGGACGCCGCAACAATTGCATCAGCGAGATCGCAGTCGCGAGGTCCGCATCGGCGATGTAGCCGGATGCGGCCAAGGCTTGCGCGATCTCGTCACGGCCCTTCATCGTCAGGCCACCGCGCCCAGATCCTTCGCCGCCTTCCAGTTGCGCCAGAAATCATGAGGCATCTGGATGTGCGTGCTGCCCAGGAACGAGAACGCGTCGTTGACGGCGTTGGAGAAGGCCGGCACGCCGCCGACATTCGGGCTCTCACCGACGCCCTTGGCGCCGATCGGGTGATGCGGCGACGGGGTGACGGTGAAGTCGGTTTCCCAATGCGGCGTCTCTACCGCAGTCGGCATGAAGAAGTCCATGAACGAGCCGGTGACGACGTTGCCGACCTCGTCGTAGCGGATCTCCTGGCCCATCGCGATGGCGAAGGCTTCGGTGAGGCCGCCATGCACCTGGCCCTCGATGATCATCGGGTTGATGCGGGTGCCGCAATCGTCGAGCGCGTAGAAGCGCCGGACCTTGTACACGCCGGTGTCGACGTCGATGTCCATCACGCAGAGATAGGCGCCGAACGGATAGGTCATGTTGGGCGGATCGTAATAGCTCACCGCCTCCAGCCCCGGCTCCATGCCCGGCGGGACCGAATTGTAAGCCGCCCAGCAGATATCCTTCATCGACATGAACTTCTCCGGCAGGCCCTTCACCCGGAAGCCGTCGATGTCGAATTCGAGATCGTCCTCGTGGACCTCGAGCTTGTAGGCCGCGATCATCTGCGCCTTGGCCTTGATCTTTCGCGCGGCCATGGCGATCGCGGCGCCGGCCACCGGCGTGGAGCGCGAGCCGTAGGTGCCGAGCCCGTAAGGTGCGGTGTCGGTGTTGCCCTCCTCCACCATGATGTTGTCGGCGGGAATGCCGATCTCGGTGGCGATGATCTGGGCCCAGGTGGTCTCGTGACCCTGGCCCTGGCTCTTGGTCCCCATGCGCGCGATGCCGGCACCGGTCGGGTGCATGCGGATCTCGCAGGAGTCGAACATCGCGATGCCGAGGATGTCGCAGTTCTTCGACGGGCCGGCACCGACGATCTCGGTGAAGAAGGAGATGCCGAGGCCCATGATCTCGCGGGTCTCGCCGCGCGCGAACGCGGCCCGCTTCTCCGCCTGCTCTTTCCGGAGTGCGGCGTAGCCGGTCGTCTCCATCATCTTGCGCATGGCGGTGTGGTAGTCACCGGAATCGTATTCCCAGCCTAGCGCCGAGTGATAGGGGAACTGCTCCGGCTTGATGAAGTTCTTCAGCCGCAACTCTGCCGGATCCATGTTGAGCTTCTGCGCCAGGATATCCATGGCGCGCTCGATGCAGTAGGCCGCCTCCGTGACGCGGAACGAGCAACGGTAGGCGACGCCGCCCGGCGCCTTGTTGGTGTAGACGCCATCGACAGCCAGATGTGCGGTCGGGAAGTCATAGGAGCCGGTGACGATGTTGAAGAAGCCGGCCGGCCATTTCGACGGGTCGGCGCAGGCGTCGAACGCGCCGTGATCAGCGAGCACGTGCACACGCAGGCCCGTCACCTTGCCGTCCTTGGTCGCGGCGATCTCGGTCGTCATGTGATAGTCGCGCGCGAACGAGGTCGCGGTGAGGTTCTCGATGCGGTCCTCGACCCATTTGACCGGCTTGCCGGTGACGATGGAGGCCACGGCCGCGCAGATGTAGCCGGGATAGGCGCCGACCTTGTTGCCGAAACCGCCGCCGATGTCGGGGGCGATGACGTGGATCTTGTGCTCCGGCAGCTTGGCGATCAGCGCCACCACCGTGCGGATCACGTGCGGGGCCTGGAACGTGCCGTAGATCGTCAGCTCGCCCTTGATCTTGTCGAACGAGCAGACGCACTGGCAGGTCTCCAGCGGCGACGGATGGGTGCGGTGATAGGAGATCATCTCCTTGATCTTGACCTCGGCCTTGTTGAAGGCCGCATCGGTCAATTCCTTGTCGCCGACGGTCCACTCGAAGATGTGGTTGTCGTGCTTGCGCGGACCATGCGCGCCGGACATCTTACCGACGAGATCCTCGCGCAGCACCGGCGCGTTCGCCTCCATCGCCTTGAAGGGATCGACCAGCGGGGGCAGCGGCTCGTATTCGACGATGACCGCGTTGATGCCGTCATCGGCGGCATAGCGGTCGGTCGCGACGACGAAGGCGACCTCCTGGTTCTGGAACAGCACTTTTCCGTCGGCCAGCACCATCTGCACGTCGCCGGCGAGCGTCGGCATCCAGGCGAGATTCACCGTCTTCAGCGTCTCCGCGGTGATGACCGCGAGCACGCCGGGCACCTTCAGCGCCTCGCTGTCGTCGATCTTCTTGACGCGCGCATGCGGGTGCGGCGAGCGGACGAAATCGCCATGCAGCATGCCCGGCAGCTTGACGTCGTCGACATAATTGCCCTTGCCCTGCGTGAAGCGGATGTCCTCGACGCGCTTGCGCTTGCAGCCCATGCCTTCGAGTGCGGCGGTGCGTTGTTCCCGCGTGGGAGTGAGGTCGTTCATTCTGCGGCCTCCTGGAATTCCACGCCGTTGATCTTGGCGCTAGCGTATTGAATGGCTTTGACGATGTTCTGGTAGCCGGTGCAGCGGCAGATGTTGCCGGAGATGCCCATGCGGATTTCCGGCTCGCTCGGCGAGGGATTTTCCTTCAGCAGCCGATGCGCGCGGACAATCATGCCGGGCGTGCAGAAGCCGCATTGCAGGCCGTGCATCATGCGGAAACCTTCCTGGAGCGCAGACAGCGTGCCGTCGGCATTGGCCATGCCTTCGACCGTGGTGATGTCGCTGCCCTCGGCCTGCACCGCGAACATGGTGCAGGACTTCACCGACATGCCGTCGATGTCGACGGTGCAAGCGCCGCAATGCGTGGTCTCGCAGCCGATATGGGTGCCGGTCATCTGCAGATTCTCGCGGATGAAGTGCACCAGCAGCGTGCGCGGCTCGACGAGGCCTTCGACCTCCGCGCCGTTCACCTTCATGGTCACATGTGTTTTGGCCATCGATCCTCTCCTCTTATTTCGCGACGGAAGCAGCGCGCTGCAGCGCCCGCGTCACCATGATGCCGCCGACATGCTTTCGGTATTCGACCGGCCCCCGCGCATCGGCGGCCGGGGCCATGATCGCTTCGGCTGCGGCTGCGGCCTTCTTCAAGGTCGCCGCATCGAGGCTGGTGCCGATCACGGCGTTGGCGGCATCGGTGGCGAGCAGCGGCGTCTCGTGGACGTTGGTGAGTCCAATCGCGCAGGTCGCGACCTTGCCGCCGGCCATGGTGAGCACGACAGCAGCTGCCGCGGTGGCGTAGTCGCCAACCTTGCGCTTGAGCTTTTCGTAGGCGTAGCCGTGGCCGGCTGCCGGCACGGGAACCGAGACTGATGTGAGGATTTCGCCAGGCTCGAGCGCGGTGAAATAGGCACCCTGGTAGAAATCGGCCGCCGCGACGTCGCGGGAGCCACCCGGGCCTTCGAGGCGATAGGTTGCCCCCAAGGTCATCATCAGCGCCGGCATGTCATTGCCGGGATCGCCATTGGCGACATTGCCGCCGATCGTGCCGCGGTAGCGCACCTGCGGGTCGGCGATCAGCAGCGCCGCTTCATGCAGGATCGGCATCGACTTGGCGACGTCGTCCGAGGCCAGCAACTCGTGCTGGGTGGTCATCGCACCGATGACCAGATTGTTGCCGTCGCGGCCGATGCCCTTGAGGGCAGCGATGCCGTGCAGGTCGATCAGATGGGCGGGGGTGGCGAGCCGGAGCTTCATCATCGGCACCAGGCTGTGCCCGCCGGCCAGGGGCCGTGCATCCTCGCCGAGGTCTGACAATAGCTTGACGGCATCGGCGACACTCGCCGGCCGGTGATAGCTGAATGAGCCTGGGATCATCATCTCCTCCTCATCATCCTCTGGCGCGTGACGGCGCGGACGTTGGAGGGAGGCTCACTCCGAGAGGGGCGGCCCGCAATCATTCGGGCACGGAACAGCGGATTTCGCACGAGTTGCGGCGGGCGGCGCACGAATTGCGTCAGGGGCAGCGACGTATGGCACGGATGCGCACCCTCCCCGGGAGGGGGGAGGGTCGCTTCGCATGGAGCGAAGCGCAATGCGGAGCGGGGTGGGGTGATCTCTCCACACGGGCACCGTCCGCATGGAGAGATCACCCCACCCCGCTCGCGCTGCGCGCGATCGACCCTCCCCCTCCAGGGGAGGGTAAGGGCGAGCACTTCCCGTGTGGTTTGAGGTCTACGCCTGCCGGCGGTTCGCCAGCCCCAGCCGCGCCTTCACCTCGGCGATCTTGGCCCGGCTCACGGGCACCCGGTGCGGCGACGGGCCGTCGAGCTCGAGCACGGCGCCATCCCCCTCTTTCCGGACCAGCGCGACATGGGGAATCGCGACGATATGGCTGCGGTGCACCCGCAGGAACAGCGAGGGATCGAGCTGGGCCTCGGCCTCCGAGATCGACCAGGGGCACATTCGTTCGCGGGTGCCGTCATGGACACGGGTGTAATGCGCATCCGCCCGCACGCTGCGGACATTGGCTGTCTCGATGAAGTGCGTGCCGTCGGCGCTCTCGACCGGCAACCGGGGAACCGGCGCGCGGGGCGGCTGGCCGAGACCGCCGAGCGGGGCCACCGGGCGCGGCGCTGCAGCCGGCGCAGCGATCAGTTCGATGGCGGCCGCCGCGACCGGCGAAGTAGCCGGTTCGGCAGCAACAGAGTTCGACGTCTGACGCCGTTGGTCGGGAACCAGCGACAGCAGGAAGCCGGCTGCGATGACGAAGCACAGCACTGCAACGATGATCGACAGGATTTGCTGCGACGCGGCAAGACCGCCGCCGACATGGTGATGCGCCGCGCCGGTCAGCGGCTCGAAATGCATGCCCAGCATCGCCGTGTAATGCATGCCGGAGACGGCGATGCCGAACGCAACCGAACTGACGATCAGCCGGACGCCCTCCTGCTGCGCCAGGAAGGCGCGCAAACCACCATAGGCGGTGACGATCGCCACCGCGACCGAGAGCAGCACCATAGTCCGGTCGTGGACGATACCGAAATGACCGGCGAGGCCGTGGATGCCGACATAATGCATGCTGGCGATGCCGACGCCGAGCAAAACGGCCGACGAGGCCACCCGCTTCAGGGATGGCTCGCCAATCGAGACAAAGAACAAGGAGATGCCGACCACCAGCGCGCAGATCAGGAACGAGATGATGGTGGGCAGGACGAGATAGACGGTGTCGGGCGGTAACGGCGCGGCCAGCATGCCGACGAAATGCATGGTCCAGATGCCGACGGCCAGAAACGCCGCTGCACCCGCGAGCAGCACGCGGTTACTGACGCCTGGCGTGTTGCGGATGCGAGCAGCAAGCGCAAAGCCGGTATAGCCACCCAGACTCGCGATCGCCACAGAGAGCGCGACGAGATAGGGATCGTGTCCTTCGAACATGATCTTGTCGGCCGCCCCGTCTCCACGGCACGGCCTCCTCCCGCCGCCGACTTTATAGGGACGGCGACGGGATTGACAATCAGCGGCGTGTGACTTGGCACCGTGCCAGACCCTCCTGGTGAGGAGGCGCGCAAGCGCCGTCTCCAGACGATGCTTCGCATCGCCTGGAGAACCATGCAGGCCCCACTGTGGTCTTCATCCTTCGAGACGCGCTAGCGCTCCTCAGGATGAGGATCGAGAGTCTTACTCCCTCACACAATTCCCGCCGCGACCTGGCCGCGCAGGCGCTCAAGCCCGAGCAGCGTGTTGGCGCAGGCTTCCGCGACCTCGACGCCCTTGATCGCAAAATGCCTGCGGAAGAAATCGTAGTGCACCTCGGTCTCATGGAATTGCTGCGGCGTCAGCACCGCGGAGAACACCGGCACCTCGGTGCGCAGCTGCACGTCCATCAGCGCCTTGATCACGGTGTCGGCGACGAATTCGTGGCGGTAGATGCCGCCGTCGACGACGAGGCCGGCCGCGACGATCGCGGTGTAGCGCCGCGTCTTGGCGAGGATCTGCGCATGCAGCGGGATCTCGAACGAACCCGGCACCTCGAACACGTCGACATGATTGAGGTGACGCAAGGCTGCCTCCTTCACGAAGGCGATGCGGGCCTCCTCGACCACGTCGCGATGCCAGCAGGCCTGCACGAAGGCCACCCGCTGCGGTTTCGCGAAGCGCGGATGCTCGGGTGCCGGATCCTGCGGAACCGGGGTGACTTCGGAAGTTTCGGTTTGGGGGTCTTGCAACATCTGATTCATGGCTTTCCTTCAAAGGACCAGAATCAGGGCACACGGAACGACAAGCAGCCGCACCTCGCGATGCGTCTGCCACCGACCGTTCTCTTTCATCCGGACTTTAACCGTCGGCTTCGGAGTTGCACCGAATCTGCTGACCCTTCCCTTCGGCAAAATTCCTTTTCAGGAAGATGCTTGGGGGAAGGCGCTCGCGGGCTTGGGCCTTGCGACCCTTACCGCCGGTGGGGACTTTCACCCCGCCCTGAGAACATCGGCCGCCCGGGATGAACGGCCTGACCGGAAATATGACGCCGCCCGGCGGCCGCAGCAAGCGCGTTCCGCATGAAAAACCGCATGGTCCCATGCCGCCATGACGGGTGTGGCCTCGCCCGGCGGAATTAACGATTGGCGCGCCATCGGCGAATCCGATTCCGATTTGTTCTCATTCGTTAAGAATTGTGGCGGAGATGAGCTGTGGACGAACGAGTCCTGGCTTGTGGACGGACTCGGCAGCCAGTTGCGCAGATTCCGCAAATCACATCACTTGATCCGCGACAGGCTCGCGCTGATCCGAGGGGATCGCGACAGCGACGTTGAGGGAGCGCGCCGGGCCGACCGCGTGCGTATCAAAGACAACAAAAAGGCAAGAGGTCGAGACGGAATGTCCCTGCTCGAAGGCACTATCGATTCCAGAAATCACCCGCTCGCGGTGGTCGAGGACATCGCTGCCAGCAACAACTGGCCGTTCGAACGCTCCGGCGAAGACGAGCTCACGATTGTCTCCAAGGGACAATGGACCGACTATCAGATCTCCTTCACGTGGATGGGCGAGATCGAGGCGCTGCATCTGGCCTGCGCCTTCGACATGAAGATTCCGGTTGCGCGGCGGAGCGAAGTGCAACGGCTGGTCGCCGCAGTCAACGAGCAGCTATGGGTCGGCCATTTCGATCTGTGGACCAACACCGGCATGATCATGCACCGCCAGGCCCTGGTGCTGCCGGGCGGGCTCACCGCCTCGACCGCGCAATGCGAAGCCATGCTCGCCGGCGCCATCCACGCCTGCGAGCGCTACTTTCCGGCGTTCCAGTTCGTGGTGTGGGCCGGCAAGACCACCGCGCAGGCGATGGACGCGGCGATGTTCGACACGGTGGGAGAGGCGTAAAGCCTCTCTCCAAGATAGTGAGGGGCGCGCGCCCTCCTCAGCGTCGTCCCGGACAAGCGGAGCGCAGATCCGGGCCCCCATACCGCGTGATTTCTCCGTATCGCGCGATGCTTGTTGCTCCGCCCTCCATCCACTAGAACCGCCTGTGGTTATGGGTCCCGGCCTTCGCCGGGACGACACCTTTGTTTGTGGTGACCACAGTGGCAGACAGCAGCACTCTCAAGAACATCACCGGCACCATCCTCCTCGCCGGCGCCGGCAAGATGGGCGGCGCGATGCTGACCGGATGGCTTTCGGGCGGGCTCGATCCGCGTCGCGTCGCAGTGATCGATCCGCACATCTCATCTGAGATCACCGCGCTTGCCGCCAACGGCGTTGCGCTCAATCCCGATGTCAGGTCCGCCGGCACGGTCGAGACTCTGGTCGTCGCGGTGAAGCCGCAGATGTTCCGCGAGGCCGGCGCCAAGCTGAAGCAATTCGTCTCGGACAAGACCTCGGTGGTCTCGATCATGGCGGGAACCACGATCGCATCGCTCGAAGAGGTCTGTGGCGGCGCCGTGGTGCGCGCGATGCCGAACACGCCGGCCGCGATCGGTCGTGGCATCACGGTCGCAGTCGCGGCGAAGAACGTCAGCACCGCGCAGCGCGCGGTGGCCGATGCGCTGCTGCGCGCCACCGGCTCGGTCGAATGGGTCGAGGATGAAGGCCTGATGGATGCGGTCACCGCGGTGTCCGGCTCAGGCCCGGCCTATGTGTTCCTGCTCGCCGAAGAGCTCGCGCGCGCCGGCGTCGAAGCCGGACTGCCCGAGGCGCTGGCGACGAAGCTGGCACGCGAAACCGTCGCCGGCTCTGGTGAACTTCTGCATCAGTCGGAGCTTCCGTCCAGCACGCTGCGCCAGAACGTCACCTCGCCCGGCGGCACCACCGCCGCGGCGCTCGGCGTACTGATGGGTGAGCCCGGCCTGCGCGATCTGATGATCCGCGCGATCGCGGCCGCGACGAAGCGGTCGAAGGAACTGGCGAAGTAGGCAGGTGTCGTAGGGTGGGTTAGCCCTGCGGACTGCGCGAAGCGCAGACCGCTTGGCGTAACCCACCTCTTGCATTTCCGCAGCGACAGAAGTGGTGGGTTACGCCTCCGGCTAACCCACCCTACAGTTTCGAGCCTGCCCCTAGCCGCTTGTTGAACATCTCGACATTCACGAGCCCGCGCGCGTGGCGGCCTTCGCCGAGCCTGCGCGTGCCCTCGAACGCCTCGACCTCGAAGCGGATGACGCGGCGCTCGACCGCGACCACCTTCGCGGTGGTCTGCACGGTCGCGCCGACGAGAGCGGCTGCGAGATGGCGGATATCGACTTCGGTGCCGACGGTGACCCAGCCCGGCTGAAGCGCGGCGCGGATCGCATCGCCCGACGTCATCTCCATCTCCAGGATCATCATCGGCGTCGCATAAACAAAAGGCATGCCGGGCACGAAATGCCCGACCGTGCGCTCAGCCGGCACCACCAGCGTGCGCTCGGCGCTCATGCCGACCTTGATGAAGTCGCGTGCGTCCATGGGGGCCTCAAACTCCGCTGTCGTCCCGGACAAGCGCAGCGAAGCGGAGCGCTGATCCGGACCCATAACCACAGGGAATAGTTTGGCGAAGACTCGGAGTTACCAGCTCGCCCCACAACCACGCCCTGTGGTTATGGGTCCCCGCTTTCGCGGGGACGACAGTTGTGTTTGCCGAACCAGCCGAACTATTTCTTCGCAGCCGCCGCGCGCTCCACAAAGGTCTTGCCGCCCTTCATCTTGTGGCGGAGCGGGGCTTCGTTGATCTGGATGACGACGGCATCGGCATCGACGCCGAGATTCTTCACCAGGGCCTGGGTGATGTCGCGCATCATGCCGGCCTTCTGCTCGTCGGTGCGGCCTTCGGCCATGCTGACGGTAATCTCAGGCATCGTTCTCTCCCTTGCGGCCGAACACCGGCCATTGACGGTCGCCATCAAACAAGACGTGGATGCCCGGGACAAGCCCGGGCGTGACGGCCTTCCGGAATGGCTATCCCCACTTTACGTCATGGCGGCCCAAGACTTCGCGCACCTTCGCGACGAGGTCGGCTTCGCTGCACGAGAACTGCGCCGGGCGGCTCTCGCGCCACTCCTGGTTGGAGGCGATCGCGGCGGCGGCCTTGGCGCCTTCGATCAGATCCTTGATCTGCAGCTCGCCGCGCGCCTTTTCATCCGAGCCCTGGATGATCACGCAAGGTGAGTTGCGGCGGTCGGCATATTTGAGCTGGTTGCCCATGTTCTTGGGATTGCCGAGATAGAGCTCGGCACGAATGCCGGCAGCGCGCAAGGACGCCACCATCTTCTGGTAGTCGGCGACACGATCGCGATCGAACACGGTGACAACGACGGGGCCGAATTCGGGCCGCGTGTCGAGCTTGCCGAGCAGCGTCAGCGCGGCCTGGAGCCTGGACACGCCGATCGAGAACCCGGTCGCCGGCACCGGCTCGCCGCGAAAGCGCGAGACGAGGCCGTCGTAACGTCCGCCGCCACCGACCGAGCCAAAGCGCACCGGCCGGCCCTTTTCATCCTTGGTCTCGAGCAGCAGTTCGACCTCGTAGACGGGGCCGGTATAATATTCGAGGCCGCGCACGACGGAGGGATCGATCTTGATGCGGTCTGCGCCATAACCCGACGCTGTCACCAGCTTGGCAATCTCTTCCAGCTCGCTCACGCCGGCCTGACCAATCTCGCTCTTGGCGAGATAAGTTTCCGCCGCGGCAATCGCCTCTTTCCAATCGTCGCGCGGCTTGGTGATGGCGAGCACAACATCGGCCTCCGCCGGGCTCAAATTGGCGCCTTTCGTGAAGTCGCCCTTGCCTTCTTCGCCGCCATCCCACCGTCCGGGACCGAGCAGCTTGCGCACTTCGTCGGCGGAAAACTTGTCGAGCTTGTCGATCGCGCGCAGCACGGTCAGTCTGCGCGCGGCGTTCTCGTCGCCGCCGAGCCCGATGGCTTCCAGAACGCCGTCGAGCACTTTTCGGTTGTTGACCTTCACGACGTAGGAGCCGCGCGCAATGCCGAGCGCCTCCATCGTGTCCGCGGCCATCATGCAGATCTCGGCATCCGCCGCCGGCGTCGCCGAGCCGACCGTATCGGCATCGAACTGCATGAACTGGCGGAAGCGGCCGGGGCCGGGCTTTTCGTTGCGGAACACGTAGCCGACGCGGTAGCTGCGGTAGGGCAGGACCAGACCGTCGGTGCCGTATCGCTCGCCGACATAGCGGGCGAGCGGCGCGGTCAGATCGTAGCGCAGGCTGATCCACTGCTCGTCGTCGTCCTGGAACGAGAACACGCCCTCGTTCGGACGGTCCTGGTCGGGCAGGAACTTGCCGAGCGCATCAGTGTATTCCATCGCCGGCGTTTCCACGGGCTCGAACCCGTAGAGCTCGTAGACGGCGCGGATCTTTTCGACCATCTCGCGCGTCGCCCGGATCGCGGCGGGATCGCGATCCTCGAGCCCGCGCGGCAGGCGCGCCTTCAGTTTCTGGGGTTTTTTGGGTTTCTCGGCCATGCGCGGCGTTTACCAGCCGACGCGGGAGGCGGCAACCGAAGTTCGCTTTACCTCGCTCCGCTGGCGGGGAGAGGGGGAAGAGAATCTACGGCTGCTCCATCCGGGCCCTCAGGGCATCCGCATCCGCCTTTGGCAGCGACTTCAGCGTCGGCTTGATGGTTTCGCCGCCGACAATTTTGCCGTTGCGCATGAACATCCAGTCTGAAATGTCCGCTTCGCTGAACTTGACCTGGTCGCCGGCCCGTTTGCCCGGCAGATCGCGCGGCTCGTTGGCGAAGAGGCCCGAATAGGTGCCGTTCGGCAGCTTCTTCACGTCGCCGATCCAGATATGCTCCCCGCCTCTGCGGGTCGAAAAGCGCACCTTCAAGGCGTGCCCGGTCTCCGACGGCTTTGGCGCGTCATAGGAGGCCCAGAAGGTCGGGAGCGTACCGCGGGCGCGCGCGATCGCGGTGTTCATCTCGGGATCGGTGGTGCGCACGTCGACGATCGTCGAGCGGTCTTGCGCCGCGACCTCGTGCGTGGGGCCGATGGTCAGGATGCCGAGAACGCTGACGCCGGTGATTGCGGCGAGAACGACCCATTTCAGGGGCTGGGAGAGTTGTGTTGCCATGTTCGCGATGTCCAGGATGCTTCGATGTCTCCTGGCTTTGTCGGATGTCGGCAGCAGCACGTTCATAGCGCGAAAAGCCACAAACGTTGCGCGTTTCCCCTCTCCGTTGCGAGAGAGGGGAAACGTAATCGCCGCCGATCAAAACACCTTGCGGATCCAGTTGTGCGGATCGTTGGTGCGGCCGTACTGGATGTCGATGAGCTGCTTGCGCAGGCCCATGGCGACAGGACCGGCGGCGCCGCCGCTGATCTCGAAATCACCGCTCACCGAGCGCACCTTGCCGATCGGCGAGATCACGGCAGCGGTGCCGCAGGCGAACGCTTCCTTCAGCTTGCCGCTTGCCGCATCCTTGCGCCACTGGTCGAGCGAGTACGGCTCCTCGCGCACCGTCTTGCCGGCATCCTTCGCGAGCGCGATGATGGAGTCGCGGGTGATGCCGGGCAGGATCGTGCCGAGCGGCGGCGTCGAGAGCGAGCCATCCTCGAACACGAAGAAGACGTTCATGCCGCCGAGCTCCTCGATGTAGCGGCGCTCGACCGCGTCGAGGAAGACGACCTGATCGCAACCGTGCTGGATCGCTTCGGCCTGCGCACGCAGGCTCGCGGCATAGTTTCCGCCGCACTTGACTGCACCGGTGCCGCCGATCGCGGCGCGGGTGTAGTTCTCCGAGACCCAGATCGAGACCGGCGCAGGTCCGCCCTTGAAATAGGAGCCAACCGGCGAAGCGATCACCGCGAAGATGTATTCGGACGACGGCTTGACGCCGAGGAAGGTCTCGCTCGCGATCATGAAGGGGCGCAGATAAAGGCTGCCCTCGCCGCCCGGCATCCAGGCGCGATCGATGCGCACGACCTGCTCGACCGCCTCGATGAAGACGTCCTCGGGCAGCTGCGCCATCGCCATGCGGTCGGCGGAATCCTTGAAACGGCGCGCATTCGCGTCGGGGCGGAACAGGTTCACGCCGCCGTCGTCACGCTTGTAGGCCTTGAGGCCTTCGAAGATTTCCTGGGCGTAGTGCAGGACCGCGCCGGCCGGATCGAGCTGGAAGTTGGCGCGCGCCTCGACGCGTGCTTCGTACCAGCCGCCCTTGGCCTGGTTGTAGCGGACGATCGCCATGTGATCGGTGAAGACCCGCCCGAAGCCGGGATCCACCAGCTTGGCGACGCGGTCCTTCTCGGATGTCGGATTGGATGCGGGCTGGATGTCGAATTTCATACTCATGTCCTTGCCTCCCGCTGCCGGTAGCGGCGCTGTTCTGGCGCCCGCCTGCCCTGTTTGGGCCCGGCTGGCTTGATTAGGTTGTGGCTGGACCGCCGCCAGCCTTGTTACGGCCGGTTTCCGTGGCCAGCATGTCGCCGAGGACATGCTTTTGCGGAAGACGGAAGTCCAGTATGTTTTGCCGAAATGCCGCTCGACAATCGCACGGTAGATCTGCGTCGGCCGTCGCCGCCTGTCCGGCTCTCTCCGGCCGCTCCTAGAACTGCCACCCGACGCGAAGCGATCTAAAATTTCGTGCGGGCTGATCGTTTTGTAACATTGAACCCAAGATACGTCAATATGCCTGACATAAATTTCGCAACTCCCTCTCAAGACGCAGCCGAGCCGCGGCCGGCCGCAGGCGATGGAGGCAATTTGCGCTGGGATATCATTGAACTGTTGTTCTTCGCCTATCGTGATTTCGTCGGCGATCCCGACCAGGAGCTGGAGGCTTTCGGCTTCGGCCGGGCCCACCACCGGGTCATGCATTTCGTCTATCGCTATCCCGGTCTCAAGGTCGCCGATCTCCTCGACGTCCTGCGCATCACAAAACAGTCGCTCGGCCGCGTGCTCAAGCAGCTGCTGGACGAGGGCTATATCGTGCAGAAGACCGGCGACAATGATCGTCGCCAGCGCCTGCTCTACGCGACGCCGAAGGGCGAGGCGCTGGTGCAGAAGCTCGCCGGGCTCCAGACCACGCGGATCACCAAGGCGCTCGCCGAGCTGGCGCCGCAGGATGCCGAGACCGTCAAGCGCTTCCTGCGCGCGATGATCGACCGCGACGATCCGGACAAGGTGCTCGAGACGATCTTCGCCAACGTCAATCAAGACGGAAAGGAGTGAACGTGCCACTCGCTGCCACGCTCGCCCGCCCGCCGGTAGAACCGGCCGACGATGCGCCGCATCTGCTGCTGGTCGACGATGATCGTCGTATCCGCGATCTGTTGTCGCGCTTCCTCGCCAGCGAGGGCTATCGCGTCACCACCGCCGCAAGCGCCGGCGATGCACGCTCGAAGCTCATGGGCCTGCACTTCGATCTCCTGATCCTCGACGTCATGATGCCCGGCGAGACCGGCTTCGACCTCGCCCGCTTCATCCGGACCTCCTCCTCCGTGCCGATCGTGATGCTGACGGCGCGGCACGAGGCCGAAGCGCGCATCGAAGGCCTGCAAATCGGCGCCGACGATTACGTGGCAAAACCGTTCGAGCCGCGCGAGCTTGCGCTGCGCATCAACAACATCCTCAAGCGCGCCGCGCCGCCGCCGCAAACCGCCGCGGTGGAGAAGATCGCGTTCGGCCCTTACGTCTACCATCTCGAGCGCGGCGAACTGCGCCAGGGCGAGGAGGTCATTCACCTCACCGACCGCGAACGCGAGATGTTGCGGATTCTCTCGGAAACACCGGGCGAGACCGTGCCGCGCAGCGCGCTCACCGGCAATGGCAGCGTCAACGAGCGCGCCGTCGACGTGCAGATCAACCGCCTCCGGCGCAAGATCGAGACCGATCCCGCCAATCCGCTGTTCCTCCAGGCGGTGCGCGGCATCGGCTACCGCCTGGTGGCGTCGCCATAAAGCAGTGAAGCGCGACCGATGAGCACGATCGATACCGGCCTGACGCTATTGAAGAGCGCCGCCGGCCGCGTCTCCGCCGCCAATGGCTGGATGGGCAACGCGTTCAAAGGCTGGATGCCGACCGGCCTCTATGCGCGCGCGCTGCTCATCATGATCGTGCCGATGGTGATCCTGCAGTCGGTCGTCGCCTTCGTGTTCATGGAGCGGCACTGGAACACGGTGACGCGCCGCCTGTCGGCTGCTGTCGTGCAGGACATCGCCGCGCTGATCGACGTCTACAAGGGCTATCCGCAGGACAAGGATCGCAACGAGATCCGGCGCATCGCGCAGCAACGCCTTGGTCTCGTCGTCGATTTCCTGCCCGCCGGCGACATGCCGCCGCCGGGACCAAAACCGTTCTTCTCGCTGCTCGACCAGACGCTGTCGGTGCAGCTCGGCCGCCAGATCGGCCGCTCGTTCTGGATCGATACCGTCGGCCGCTCCAACCTCGTCGAGATCCGGATCCAGCTCGACGATGCCGTGATGCGCGTGTTCGCGCAGCGCAGTGCCGCCTATGCCTCGAACTCCGAAATCTTCCTGTTCTGGATGGTGGGCACGTCCTCGATCCTCCTGATCGTCGCAGTGCTGTTCCTGCGCAACCAGATCAAGCCGATCCTGCGCCTCGCCGACGCCGCCGAAAGTTTCGGCAAGGGCCGCGAGGCGCCGAACTTCAGGCCGCGCGGCGCGCGCGAGGTGCGGCGCGCGGCGGTCGCCTTCCTCGAGATGAAGTCACGCATCGAGCGCACGATGGAGCAGCGCACCGCGATGCTTGCCGGCGTCAGCCACGATCTGCGCACCATCCTGACCCGGTTCAAGCTCGAGCTGGCGCTGATTGGCGACAACCCGGAGCTCGAGGGCATGCGCAAGGACGTCGACGAGATGTCGATGATGCTGGAGGACTACCTTGCGTTTGCCCGCGGCGATTCCGGTGAGCAGTCGCAGCCGACCGACATGGCGCAGGCGCTCGAGGAGCTGCGCAGCGACGCCGAGCGCCACGGCCACACCGCGACCGTCGCGTTCCACGGCCTGCCCGTGGTGACCGTGAAGCCGGCCTCGTTCAAGCGCTGCCTCGCCAACCTCGTCACCAACGCGGCGCGCTACGGCAAGAGCATCGCCATCAACGGCCAGCGCGATCACCGTTATTTGACCGTCACGGTCGAGGACGACGGCCCCGGCATTCCCGCGCACTTGCGCGAAGAGGTGTTCAAGCCGTTCCTGCGGCTCGACAACGCCCGTAACCAGGACGAGGGCGGCACGGGCTTGGGACTTGCCATCGCCCGCGACATCGCGCGCTCGCATGGCGGCGACATCACCCTCGGCGACAGCCCGATGGGGGGATTAAGGGCGAGTGTCAGAATTCCGGTGTAGCGATTTCTCCCTTCTCCCCTTGCGGGCCTGTTGCGTTATCGGCTCTTGAGGCTGAAGACGTCAGGAGCGAAGGCGTTGGTCGCGGCAATTGCCTGCCAAGATCTGTAGTTGTCGCCCTCGGAGGGCGGCTCACGCGGCGATCGTGGCCCACCGCTTCATGTTGAAGGCGATCGAGGCGAGCACGATTTGCCCGGTCGCCTTGATCAGACCGACGTAGCGGATGCAGGTCAGCCGCATGCGGCGTTTGAGGGTAGCGAAGGTGGTCTCGACCTGGGCTCGGCGGCGCGCGATGAGGAGGTTGTAGCGTTTGAGCCTGGGCGGCAGTTCCGGGTGATGTCTGTTGGGCCGGCGAGCGATGCGGGGTTTCTTGCCCTCCGCCTTCAGCCGGGCCCGTCGGGCATGGGTGTCGTAAGCCGCATCGGCCCACACCGCAGCTTCATCGCCCCGGATCAAAGCGTCCGCAGGTGTCGTATCGTTGACGTTAGCGGGTGTGGTCAGCACCGCGCGGATCAAACCGGATCCTTCGTCCACACCGACATGGGCCTTGTAACCGAAGGTCGAGCCGCTTTTGCCCTGCCGTTTGGCAAACCGGGCATCAGGATCGTTTGAGGGGCGCTCCTCCTTGGGCGGAGCCGAGACTGCCTGGATCAAGGTCGCATCCAGCATCGTGCCGCGCTTGAGGATCACGCCGGCATTCTCAAGCTGACGATCCAATTCGCCAAACAGCTTTTCCAGCAGGCCTTGTTCAACGAGCTGGTTCCGGAAGCGGTTCAGGACCGTGTGGTCGGGCGTCGCATCCTCAAGGCTCAAACCGACGAAGCGCTTGAACGACAACCGGTCGCCCAGCGCTTCCTCGAGTTCGCGCTCCGAAAGACCATACAGCGACTGCAACAGCACAGCACGAAACAGCACCAGCACCGGATAGCCTGGTCGACCGGGGCTCCCTTCATCCCGCAAATGGCCGATCAGCTTCTCGAACCGGTACCACTTGACCAAGCCAGCCAGCCGATCCAGCGCCGCATTGGCGCCGGCCCCCTTCGGCATCAGCGCTTCCACAAAGCTCGGCTGTCCCGTCCGCTTGACCGCCATCGCTACCCTCCAAGGCTTTGCCCTAGGGAATCACAATTGACGAATTACGCAACAGGCCCCTTGCGGGAGAAGGTGGCGCGAAGCGCCGGATGAGGGGTTGCTTCCGCAAATTCAGAAGCGAGAGCGTACGCGGAGAGAACCCTGCCCCGCCTCGCCGCTTCGCGGCGAGCCACCCTCTCCACAGGGGGAGAGGGGAAGAAAGCTACTTCGGCAACAACGCCTTCAGCTTGTCCATGTCGCGCACGTTCATCTTGAAGCCGCCGGGCATCACGATGTCACCGGGCTTCTGGTCGGGCTTGCAGGCCCCCAGCCACTTGGCTTCGAGCTGCATCGTGGTGTCGCGGCCTGCTGCGCCGGCGGCGCCGCCTTGCGCGTGCGACGAGGTCTTCACCGTATAGGCCGAGTTGAAATCGCCGGTGATCTCGGCATGCGAGGTCGTGCTGATGCCGGCGACGTTGCACTCGGAATCGCTGACATAGCCGGTCGCGGTCTTCTTGATGTCCTGCTTGGCGCAGATCTGCTTGGCCATCGGGGAGACGTTGTTGTTCATCTCCTTGTCGACGGTCTCGTCGGTGCAGTGCTGCATGGTCATCTCGGGCATGGGCGTGCCGGTCCTGACCATCTTCATTTCCCACAGGCCGGCCTTGCGCACCGGCAGATCGTCGGCGCTGGCGCTGCCTGCCGACACCACAAGACAAAGGGCCGAGCCGAGCAAAGCGAGCTTGCGCGTCATGTGGGAAGCTCCCGACGTTCCGAAAGCGCCTCAGTACAGCGTGCGGATCGGCTGTTGGGCTGCGCCATAGGGCACCCAGCGGCAGGAGAACGAGATATAGCCGCCCTCATAGGCCTGCACCGCGAGGAATTTCACGACCTTGCCGTAGCGCGCGCAGTGATCGACCGCAACCTGCCGCGCATCGGTCTGGGTCGCCATCGAATAAGCGATGATGCCGCCGGTGTCGTTGCCCTTGAACGGAGGCACCGGAAGCATATCGGCGCGTGCCGACTGGCTGGCCATCATACCCAGGGCAAGAAGGCCCGCGGCCGCAATGATTCGCATTCCCGTCACTCCAATTGGTTGGCGCCAGTTTACGGTGCCGGGATGCCCATGAAAAGAACTGATGCCCCGCCGGCTGCGAGGTTAGGGTCAACTCTTGGCCAAGTGTTGCCGCGCTGCACTTGACCTCCCCCGGCCTTCGCGGCACCGTCTAGTCTTCGCAAGACCCAGCAGTCCGGATTGCCCATGCGCGCCCTCAACCTGAAATCGCTCCGCTTTGCCGCCTTGCTTGGCCTCATGTTCGGAGCGCTGTCGCTCGGTGAGGCCAGGGCCGCCAATCCGCTGGAGTTGAACTTCTGGCTGAACGGGCCGCGCTATGACGGCGCCGTCGTCGATTGCGACAAGGCGCTGCCGACCATCGCCACCCAGTTCTGGGAGAAGGAAAGCTCGTTCTGGAATTCCTCGTTGAAGATCACCGGCTTCGCCGCCGTTCACGAGATCGCGTTCCGGCCCTGGCAGTCCGACAACATTCCGCGCCGCTATTGCACCGGCGACGCCATGCTCAATGACGGCAAGGTGCGCAAGGTGCATTTCTCGATCATCGAGGATGGCGGCTTCGCCGGCTACGGCAATGGTGTCGAATGGTGCGTGGTCGGACTCGACCGTAACTGGGCCTACAACCCGTCCTGCCGCGCCGCCAGGCCTTGATAAAAGGGCCTTGATCGAAAAGGCCTGAATCGAACCGATCAGGCGGCTGATCGGTTGCCCCGAAATTTTGTTCTTGAAATGTTCTTGTTGCCTGCTAGGCTGATTGCACAGTCTAGTTGAGGGGCGTCGCCATGTTTCATTTTAGATTGCATTCGTTCTCCCGTCTCGTGATCTCCCTGACCCTTCCCCTGGTTCTTGCCGCCGGGCTGGTCGCGCTGCCGGGCGGCGCGAAGGCCCAGGACAAACGGCAGAACGCGCCCGGCGAATTCGATTTCTATGTGCTGTCGCTGTCGTGGTCGCCCTCGTTCTGCGAGGAGGCGTCCGAGCGCAACCGCGGCGGCGGTCGCTCGCAGATGCAGTGCAGCGGGCGGCCCTACGCGTTCGTGGTGCACGGGCTGTGGCCGCAATATGAGAACGGCTTCCCCGAATATTGCCAGCGGCCGTCGCCACGCCTGAACCGCAACATCGTCTCTTCGATGCTCGACCTGATGCCGGCGCCGGGGCTGATCTTCAACGAGTGGGACAAGCACGGCACCTGCTCCGGGCTCGACAGCCGCAATTATTTCGAGACGATCCGCAAGGCGCGCGCCGCGATCAAGATCCCGGCGGAATATCTCGAACTGTCGCAGGCCAAGACCGTGGCGCCGGGCGAGGTCGAAGAAGCCTTCATCAAAGCCAATGCGGGCCTGAGCAACGCGGCCATCTCGGTCACCTGCAACCGGACCCGGCTCTCCGAGGTCCGCATCTGCCTCAGCAAGGACCTGCAATTCCGGGCCTGCGAGGAGATCGAGCGCCGCGCCTGCCGCCGCGACCAGGTGACGATGCCGCCGATCAGGGGTGGCTAGTCCAAGTGCTCGTGCCCGGAGGCAGCGCAGCGCCGCTTCGGCGGTGCGCTGCAGAATCGGGGCCCATGCCGGCGCGTCCGGGACAGACGAGCATGCCGCTTTGCTCAAGCCGTGACGTAGCGTAGTCCTGTCTCATGAACTACCGTCACGCCTTCCACGCCGGAAACTTCGCCGATGTCATCAAGCACATCGTGCTCGCGCGCATCATTACCTACCTCCAGGACAAGCCGGGGGCATTCCGTGTCATCGACACCCATGCCGGCGCCGGCCTCTACGATCTCGAAAGCGACGAGGCGCGCCGCAGCGGCGAATGGCTGACCGGCATCGCGCGGCTGATGCAGGCGCGTCTGTCGAACGACGCCGTGGCGGTGGCCAGGCCCTATCTCGACATCGTCCGCGCCTTCAATCCGAAGAGCGAGCTTAGGGCTTATCCGGGTTCGCCGTTGATCGCGCGCGGCCTGCTGCGGCCGCAGGACCGCCTCGTTGCCTGCGAGCTCGAGCCGAAGGCGCGCAAGGCGCTGATCAATGTGCTGCGCCGCGACGAACAGGCGCGCGTGGTTGATCTCGACGGCTGGGTCGCGCTGCCGGCCTTCGTGCCACCGAAGGAACGGCGCGGGCTCGTGCTGATCGACCCGCCGTTCGAGGCGAAAGACGAGTTCGAAAAGCTCGGCGACGCCTTCTCGGCGGCTTTCGCGAAATGGCCTACCGGTATCTATGTAATCTGGTATCCGGCCAAGAGCCGGCGCGCCACCGACACGCTGGTGCAATCAGTGGTGCGGCTCGCAGCCGCAGCAAAACCACCAGCAAAATGTCTGCGTCTCGAATTCAGTGTCGCGCCGCAGCTTGATGGCGCCGCCCTCACCTCCGCCGGATTGTTGATCGTCAATCCGCCGTACACGCTGCAAGGCGAGCTCAAGACGATCCTGCCCGAGCTGGAGATACCGCTCGGACAGGGCGGAGCTGCCAGATTCCGATTAGAGGTGCCGAGGCCGTAACACCCCGGCATTCTTGGGAAAAATATGCAGGAGCGGTAGTCAATCTGCAGAGAACCGTATTATGCTGTTTCCGTGACTGGCTTTACGTTCCGCTTCCGCGAATGGTTGCGGCGGAGTGAAGGCCTAAGAAAGATCCGATCGGACCGAAAGAAAAGGTCCGCCCAAGGATGGCCAGCTCCCGGGCTTCGTAAGGCCCGGTCATGTCGTGACGTGAGTCTGCGTCGCGACGGAGGAGCAATGAGGGGGAGTTTCCCGATGGCCATGACGGGAACGGTCAAGTTTTTTAACGGCGAGCGCGGCTACGGTTTCATCAAGCCCGACGATGGCGGCCGCGACGTCTTCGTGCACATTACTGCTGTGGAGCGGGCGGGACTGAAAGACCTCGCCGAAGGACAGCGCATTACTTTTGAAGTCGAGCCGGACAAGAAGGGGAAGGGACCAAAGGCGGTCAATTTGGTCATCCTCTCCTAGAGCGTTTTCGAGCGAACACCTGGCGAAAAAAATCCCGGCCGCGAGCGGCCGGGAGGCTGTTGTCCGGTATTTTCTTCTTCAGCTATCAGAAGTGATAGTTCACGCCTGCGCGCACAACGCTGGCGCTATAGCCGTTTGACACGCCAGTAATTGCGAACTGGCTCGTCGACAGATCGATGTAGAGATATTCGAGCTTGGCGCTCCAGTTCGGCGCGAAGCCGACTTCCGCGCCGGCACCGATGGTCCAGCCTGCGGTGGTGTGCGACTCCGTCCAGCCGAATGTCTGCGCGCGCAGCTCGCCGAAGGCGAGGCCGGCGGTGCCGTAGAACAGCACGTTGCTGAAGGCATAGCCGGCACGGCCGCGCAGCGTGCCGAACCAGGGATTGGAGAACTTCCACGGCGCGAAGGTGTCATCAGCGCCGGCGGCCTGGATATCGCCCTCGACGCCGAACACCCATGGACCGTTCTGGAAATTGTAGCCGGCCTGCACACCGCCAACGAAACCGGAGGGCTTGACGGGCGAGTTACTCACCGAGCCCCACCCATAGCCGAGATTGGCACCGAGATACGGACCGGCCCAGCTATAGGCATTGAGCGGCTGATTGACGGTGTAGGGCGCACCCTGCCCGTAATTGAGATCGGCGGCCTCTGCCGAAGCTGTCCAGCCGGCTGCAACCAACACGGCTGCGCCTACAACGAACCCCCTCATCGGTACTCTCCAACGCAACTGCCGCGCCCCGCGATGCCTGCGCCGCCGCGCAAGGCAAAATCGCATGGTTACGGAACCTCCTCTTTTTCGCGTAAGATTTATCGAGAGTTTTAAGTTAAAGGCCTGTTAAGCCGGGTTACCGCGCTCTTAACAGGCTTAAGCAAGCGTTACCCGGAACCGCGCCGCCATCCTGTGTGTGCCGCAAGGCTGGAACTTCAAATCGGCACCCCCAGCGCTTAAATTCGCATCATGGCTCACGATTCCACCGACAATCCGGACGACGCGCGCGCGCGCAAATCTCCGCGCGGCACGACGGCCGACGCCCCGCCGGAGAGCCTGGCGCCGCCGGACCTCGATCCCGCCACCACCGCTGGCGAGGACGAGGACGATGCGCTGCTGCCTGACATCCTGGAGGAGAGCGGCGCGGTCGGCGAAGAACCGCTGGCGACCGGCCATGAGGCGATCGAGCGCGCGGTCCGCCTCGCGCCCACCTCGCCGGGCGTCTATCGCATGCTCAGCGCCAATGCCGACGTGCTCTATGTCGGCAAGGCCAAGAACGTCAAAAAGCGCCTGTCGAACTATGCGCGCCAAAGCGCGCCGCAACCGGCGCGCATCCTGCGCATGATAGCAGCCACGGTGACCGTGGAGATCGTCTCGACCAACACCGAGACCGAAGCGCTGCTGCTGGAAGCCAATCTCATCAAGCAGCTCCGGCCGCGCTTCAACGTGCAGCTGCGCGACGACAAGTCGTTTCCCTACATCCTGATCACCGGCGACCATTGGGCGCCGCAGATCCTGAAGCACCGCGGCGCGCAGACCCGGCCCGGGCGCTATTTCGGCCCGTTCGCTTCCGCCGGCGCGGTCAACCGCACCATCACCGCCTTGCAGCGCGCGTTCCTGATCCGCTCCTGCACTGATTCCTTCTTCGAGAGCCGCTCGCGGCCCTGCCTGCTCTACCAGATCCGCCGCTGCGCCGGCCCCTGCACCCGCGAGATCGACTTCCCCGGCTATACGACGCTGGTGCGCGAAGCGACCGACTTCCTCTCCGGGAAGAGCCACGCGGTGAAGCAGGAGCTTGCCGCCGAGATGGAGAAGGCCTCCGGCGAGCTCGAATTCGAGAGCGCGGCGCTCTACCGCGACCGCCTCGCCGCGTTGTCGGCGATCCAGTCGCAGCAGGGCATCAATCCGCGCACGGTAGAAGAAGCCGACGTATTCGCCATCCACCAGGAGGGCGGCTTCTCCTGCGTCGAAGTGTTCTTCTTCCGCACCGGACAGAACTGGGGCAACCGCGCCTATTTCCCGCGCGCTGAGAAGACCTATACGCCGGAGGAAGTGCTGGGCTCCTTCCTCGCCCAGTTCTACGACGACAAGCCGCCGCCGAAGAACATCCTGCTCTCGCACGAGATCGAGGAGAGCGAGCTGCTCGCCAATGCGCTGTCGATCAAGGCCGGCCACAAGATCGAGGTCACGGCGCCCAAGCGCGGCGAGAAGAAGGAGCTGGTCGCCCACGCGCTGACCAATGCGCGCGAGGCGCTCGGCCGCAAGCTCGCGGACACCGCGACGCAAAGCCGGCTGCTCGACGCCATGGCCACGACGCTGAGCCTGCCGCATTCGCCCAAGCGCATCGAGGTCTACGACAACAGCCACATCCAGGGCACCAATGCGGTCGGCGCCATGATCGTCGCCGGCCCCGATGGTTTCGTGAAGAACCAGTACCGCAAGTTCAACATCAAGTCGGAAGGGCTCACACCCGGCGACGATTACGGCATGATGCGCGAGGTGCTGGAACGCCGCTTCAAGCGCCTGGTCAATCCGCCCGAGGACGCCGCCGGCAAGGCCAAGGACGACGACTTCCCGCAATGGCCCGACCTCGTGATCATCGACGGCGGTCGCGGGCAGCTCAACGCCGTCCGGGAGATCTTTACGAATCTCGGCCTGACCCAGGTGTCGCTGATGTCGGTCGCCAAGGGACCGGACCGGGATGCCGGCCGCGAAACCCTGTTCATGCCGGAGCGCGAGGCAATCAAGCTGGAGCCGCGCGATCCCGTGCTTTATTTCATCCAGCGCCTGCGCGACGAGGCCCACCGCTTCGTCATCGGCTCGCACCGCAAGCTGCGCAAGAAGGACATCCGCGAGGCCGGTTTGCAGGAGATTCCGGGCATCGGCCCGTCACGCAAACGTGCCTTGCTGCACCATTTCGGAACCCTGAAGGAGATCGAGCGGGCCTCGATCGTCGATCTCGGCAAGGTTCCGGGGGTGAGCGCCGAGAGCGCCCGCAGGATTTTCGACTATTTCCATCCCCAGCCGGGGTGAACTAAGGGGGCCGCGGTCATATGGTCGTCGCATGCTGCACCCCATTTGGGGAGCGGGACGGTTGACCTTCAGGCACGAGCGGTATTGGTAGGACGGATGAACATCGCCACGACACGAGGGACGACCAGCCGCGCGATGTCCCTCCCGAACATCCTGACCTATGGCCGGATCGCCGCGATCCCGGTCGTGGTCGGGTGCATCTATGCGCAGTCGATTCTGGATCAGCCGCTGTGGCTGCGGTGGGTCGCGGTCGCCATCTTCATCGCGGCAGCAGTGACCGATTACCTCGACGGCTATTACGCGCGGATCTGGAATCAGCAATCGGCATTCGGCCGGATGCTCGATCCGATCGCCGACAAGCTGCTGGTGGCCTCCTGCCTGCTGATGCTCGCCGCCGACGGCATCATCCATGGCTGGTCGCTGTGGGCCGCCATCGTGATCCTGTGCCGCGAGATCCTGGTCTCGGGCCTGCGCGAATATCTGGCCGCGTTGCGGGTCAGCGTTCCCGTGACAAAACTTGCGAAGTGGAAGACGACCGTTCAGCTCATCGCCATCGGCTTCCTGCTCGCGGGCCCGGCCGGCGATGAGGTGCTGCCCCTGGTCTCGATGATCGGGCTGGCGCTGCTCTGGGCCTCGGCGATCCTCACCATGTACACCGGCTACGACTATTTCCGCGCCGGCATCCATCACCTCATCAAGGAGGATGAGGCATGAAGGTGAAGTACTTTGCCTGGGTGCGCGAGCGCGTCGGCAAGGCCGAGGAGACCATCGAGCCGCCGGCGACCGTGCGCACCGTCGAGGAGCTGATCGCCTGGCTGTCCGGCCAGAGCGAGGCCTATGCCTACGCCTTCGAGAAGCCGAAGGTGATCCGCACCGCGATCGATCATGCCCACGTCAAATCGGACGCCGCGATCGCGGGCGCCCGCGAGATCGCGTTTTTCCCGCCGATGACCGGCGGCTAGGCCATGACCTCCCCCGTAAGCACCGTCCCCGTAAGCACCGTCCCCGTCAGCCCCTGCCTCGTCACCATCCGCATCCAGCAGGACGATTTCGACATCGCGCGCGAGATCGCGATCCTGACCGGGAGCCGCACCGACATCGGCGCGGTCGTGAGCTTTTCCGGCATCTGCCGCGGCGACGAGGACAGCGCGAAGATCGCCGCCCTCACGCTCGAACATTATCCCGGCATGGCGGAGGAAGAGATCAAGCGCCATGCCGACGAAGCCACATCGCGCTGGCCGCTGAACGGCGTCACCATCATTCATCGGGTCGGGCGGTTCATGCCGGGGCAGAACATCGTGCTGGTGCTCACGGCGTCGCAGCACCGCCAGGCGGCATTCCAGGCGGCCGAGTTCCTGATGGACTATCTCAAGACCAGCGCGCCGTTCTGGAAGAAGGAAGAGAGCGCCACCGGCACCGGCTGGGTCGAAGCCCACGCCCGTGACGACGAGGCCGCCGCACGCTGGACCCGATCCTGATGGCAAGAGTATCCAAAAAGACCGCGCGCGGCCGCGCGGCACCGAAACTCGCGAAGGTTGGCCGCGGCGAGTTGCTCACGCTGATCGATTTCGTGCGCTACGCCGTGAGCCGCTTCACCGAGGCCAAGCTCGCCTTTGCCCATGGCACGACCGATCCGGTCGCGGAAGCAGCCTTCCTGGTCTGCGAGGCCCTGCATCTGCATCCCGACCAGTTCGAGATCTTTGCCCATGCCTGCGTCACGTCGGCGGAAGGCAAGACCATCCTCGACCTCATCCATCAGCGCGTCACCACGCGCAAACCGGCTGCTTATCTCGTCAACAAGATCTACATGCGCGGCCTGCCCTTCTATGTCGACGAGCGCGTCATCGTTCCGCGCTCCTTCATCGGCGAACTGCTGGAGTCGCATTTCGGCGGCGACGGCGAGGCGGGCTCGCTGATCGACGACCCCACGGCCGTCGAGCGCGTGCTCGATCTCTGCACGGGCTCTGGATGTCTCGCCATCCTCGCCGCGCATCATTTCCCGAATGCCACCGTTGATGCCGTCGACATTTCCAAGGGCGCGCTCGAAGTCGCCGCGCGCAATGTTGAGGAGCACGGGCTCGACGAACGGGTCACGATCCATCGCGGCGACCTGTTCGCCCCGCTCGGCGAGAGCAGATACGACCTCATCATCACCAACCCGCCTTACGTCGATGCGGAAGGTATGGCCGCGCTGCCGCCGGAATGCCGGGCCGAGCCAAAGCTCGCCTTTGACGGCGGCCCCGACGGTCTCGACGTGGTGCGCCGGATCCTGCGCGATGCGCCCGATCACCTGACGCCGGATGGCGGCTTGATCTGCGAGATCGGCCGCGGCCGCGAACTGGTCGACGAGGCCTTTCCGGAACTGCCGCTGCTCTGGCTCGACACCGAGGAGTCCGAGGGCGAGGTGTTCTGGATCGCGGCCGCCGATCTCGGCTGATCCGTCACGGCACCTACGCTCCGCGCGGAACAAGTCAAATTCCGCCACGTTCATCCCCCGACGAATTTTTCGTTCTCGGAGGATGTCCGCATGCTCGCGCCATCGGGCGAATTGCTGCGCGCCGGCATGGCGCTCAAGATCAATCATCTCAAGCGCGCCGCGCGATCGTACTTGCGCGACCGCACCAATCAGGCCACGGGCCGCGCGACGTCCTATGCGGTCGCGGCAGGACTGTTTGCAGTGGCCGGGCTGTTCCTGATCGCCACCCTCTTTGTCGGCCTGATGGCCCTTTATCGTTGGGTCGCGATCACCCACGGACAATTCTGGGGCTTTGGTGCCGTCGCGGCCATACTCCTGGTGCTGGGCGTATCCTGCGCCGGCGTGGCTCTGGCCCAAATGAAGCGTCGGGACAAGCCGATCGTGCCGCTTGCCAGCCGCATGCGTGTTGCGATCGCCACCCCGCGGATCCCGCGCGGAACGGTCAAGCAGGCGGTGAAAGAGGTCGCAACGACGATTCCGCTGGTGCCGCACGCACCGGGCGAACGTGGCCGTGGCGGCAGTGCCGTGTCGGCTCGGACCAACCGGCCCGTGCAGCTGGGTCTGATGCTCGCAGCCGTCGGGCTGTTGGGCTTCACGGCCGCACGCCGGCGCCGGCACGGCCACAGATTGGACGCTTGAAATGCGCGCGCGGCACACCGAGCACCTCGACAGTTGGTTGCTGGTCGCCGCCACCGCCGTCTTCGTGCTGTCTGCGGAACGCTACTTTCAGGAGTCCGGCCCGATCGGGTCAGGGCCTCCGCAAAACCATCGCAACAATGAAGCAAGTTCGCCGGAAACGAGCCCGGCCGGCGCGGCGATGCAGCCCGGCCACGGCCGGCGCGCGAAAACCCCTTTCGCGATCCCGTGGGCGGGCTGGAAGGACATCTTCTGGCGCACCTATCAGCGCATCGACGACGATCGCCTGCTCGCGACCGCGGGCGGCGTCGTCTTCTTCGGGCTGCTCGCGATCTTTCCCGCCGTGACCGCGCTGGTCTCATCCTACGGACTGTTCGCCGATCCCTCGACGATCAGTTCCAACCTGCATTCGCTCGCGATGATGCTGCCCGAGGGCGCGTTCCAGATCGTCGAGGACCAGGTCGCGCGCGTGGTGTCCCACGGCAATACCGCCCTGGGTGTCACCTTCCTGTTTGGCCTCTTGCTCGCAATCTGGAGCGCCAATGCGGGCGTCAAAGCCATCTTCGATGCCCTCAACGTCGCCTATGAGGAGCGCGAAAAGCGCAGCTTCATCCGGCTGAACACGGTGTCGTTGGCTTTCACGGTCGGCGGCATCGCAGCGCTGCTGCTGATGGTGGGCACCGTGGTCGCCTTCCCGCTCGCGCTCAACCATCTCGGCATCGCGCCCGAGAGCAAGCTGATCGTCGCTCTCGCGCGATGGCCGGTGCTGTTCGTCATCCTGCTGGCGGCGCTTGCCGTCCTCTACCGTTTCGCACCGAGCCGCGACGCGCCGCGCTGGCAATGGCTGAGCCTCGGCGCCGTGACGGCCGCCATCCTCTGGATCGCCGGCTCGGCGCTCCTGTCCTGGTATCTCTCGGAATTCGCCAATTACAACGCGACCTACGGCTCGCTCGGCGCGGCGATCGGCTTGATGATGTGGATGTGGATGTCGGCGATCGCCATCATGTTCGGGGCCGAGCTGAACTCGGAGATCGAGCGGCAGACCCTTCGGGATACGACCACCGGGCCGCCCAAGCCGCTCGGCACCCGCGAGGCCGTCTCGGCCGACACGGTCGGCGCCGCCGCGCCATCCTGATTGCCGGCGGTCAGGCCGGGGCTCGGCCTGACCGGATCACGACAGCAATTCAGCGCTTGCTGATCACTGCCTCCAGATACTCGCTGTGCACCACCACCGTACCGTCGTCGGCACGGTTGAACTCGCCGAGCAGCGCCATGAGATCGCGCCGCAGCGCGGCCTGGCCGGTCTCCTCCAGCGCCGCGAACGCCTTCAGCATCGGCCCGTAATAGGACTTGAAAACCTCGAGCCAATGCTCCGGCGAGCGATAGCGGAAGACGAACATCCTGGGCTCGGCGGCGATCTCGGAGGCCTGGCCACCAAACATCTCTTCGAGCCGCCCCGGGGTGCCCCACAAGGCCGGCGACTTCACGCCCGCCGGCGGCGGCACATGCTTGCCGATGGTCTTGAAGAGCTGGCCGATGAAGCCCTGGGGCGTCCAGTTGGCGAGGCCGATCTTGCCGCCGGACTTGCAGACCCGCGCGAGCTCGGACGCCGCCTTGTCCTGATCCGGCGTGAACATGACGCCGAAGGTCGAGAGCACGACGTCGTAGCTGGCATCCGCAAACGGCAGCGCTTCGGCATCCGCTTCACGGAATTCGACGATCAGATGCTCCGCCGCGGCCCGTTCACGTCCCCGCTTGAGCAACGCGGGAACATAATCGGTCGATGTGACGTCGCACCAGCGCCGCGCGGCGGCCAGCGTCGCATTGCCGTTGCCGGCGGCGACATCAAGCACCTTGCTGCCGGCGCGCAAGTCGAGCGCCTCGCAGAGCTGCTCGCCGACGATCTGCAAGGTGGTGCCGACAATGGCATAGTCGCCGGATGACCAGGCGCCGTGCTGGCGCTGCTTGACGGCGGCGAGATCGGGTTGGGCGATGGCCGGCTTGAGCGCGGCGGTTGTCGACATGGCAATTCTCCTGCGGTTGAAAACGCCGGGACGATAGGGCGCATGCGGCTCGCTGGCCTTGAGAGCGGCGTTATTTTACGCTGAGAACACCTTGATTTCCCCGCGCGAGCCGAGGGCGGCGTGACATTTCATTTCGAGGATTTCGTGCTCGACCCCGAGCGCCGCGAATTGCGGCGGACAGAGACGCTCGTCGCGCTCGAGCCCCAGGTGTTCGATCTCCTGCTTTATCTGGTCCGCAACCGCGAGCGCGTGGTGACGCGGGATAATCTGCTCGACGCGATCTGGAACGGCCGCGTCGTCTCGGAATCGACGCTGACCAGCCGGATCAACGCGGCGCGGCGCGCGGTCAATGACAATGGCGAAGAGCAGCGGCTGATCCGCACCGTCGCGCGCAAAGGCGTGCGGTTCGTCGGCGAAGTGACCGAACGCTCCGCCGCGGCCTCATCGTCGACACCGGGCAAGCCGCCCAGCGCAACACCGACGGAATTGCCACTGCCCGATCGTCCCGCCATTGCCGTCCTGCCCTTCACCAACATGAGCGGCGAGGCCGAGCAGGATTATTTCTCCGACGGCATCAGCGAGGACATCATCACCGCGCTGTCGAAGCTGCGCTGGTTCTTCGTGATCGCGCGCAACTCCTCTTTTATCTACAAGGGCCGCACGGTTCACCTGCGGCAGGTCGCCGAGGAGCTCGGCGTGCGCTATGTCATCGAGGGCGGCGTCCGCAAGGAGGGCGATCGCGTCCGCATCACCGCGCAGCTCAACGATGTCGCCACCGGCAGCCATCTCTGGGCCGAACGCTACGACCGCGAGCTCGCCGACGTCTTCGCCGTACAGGACGAGATCACCGAACGCATCGTCGCCGCGATCGAGCCGCAGCTCTACGCCGCGGAGAATTTTCGCGCCGAGCGCAAGCCGCCCGACAGCCTGGACGCTTGGGACCTTCTGATGCGCGCCCTCTCCCATTACTGGCGCGTGACGCAGCAGGACCACGTCGCGGCGCGAGCCCTGCTCGAAAAGGCCATCGCGCTCGACCCGAACTACGGCAAGGCGCTCGGGCTGCTCGGCACCAGCTACATGTTCACGGCGCATATGGGCTGGATGGAGATGGCTGCGGCGCTGCCGGTGGCCGAGCGCGCGGCGCGGGCCGCGATCCGCGCCGACGACCAGGATGCCTGGGCGCATAATGCGCTCGGCCATGTCGATCTGTTCGCACGCCGGTTCGAGGATTCGCTTGCCGAATTCGAGACCGCGCTGCGGCTCAATCCGAACTTTGCGCTGGCGCAGGGCTATTATGGCCTGACGCTCAGCTATTGCGGCCGCTGGCGGGATGCCGACGACGCCGCGCGGCGGGCGATCCGCCTCAGCCCGCGCGACCCCTATGCACCCGTCTATTTCGGCATCGCCGCCTTTGCCCGCTTCCTCGGCAGGGACTATGCGGAAGCGATCCGGCTCGCACAGGAGGCCCTGCGCCAGCGCAGTGACTTCGTCGGCGGGCACCGGGTGCTGACCGCGGCCGCGGCCATGGCCGGGCAGACCGAGACCGCCCGCGCGGCGCTGAAGGAACTCCAGCGTGCCCAGCCCAACGTCTCGCTCGCCTGGATCGCCGAGTTCATGCCGATCAAACTCGCCGCCGACCGCGAGCACTACCTCGAAGCCTTTCGCCGGGCCGGCCTGACCTAGACTGTCCGGGCATGATCTCCGCGCAAGCGCGTTCCGCGTTTGTCGCGAGGGAAAACCGCTGCACACGTTTCCGGATCGTGCTCCGGCGCCCCGAACAGGCCGCTATCCCCTCGAATCAACAATGATGTTAAGGTCGCTTGGCTTGGGGGAGCATGAGGCGTGACGGGTTCGCACACTGACCCGTGTTTTCCCGGATGAGGTAGTCAGCTCTTTGAGGCGTAACGCGCGGCATGATTCGCATTTCGACGATCTTCATCGCCATCTGCATGGTTCTGGTCGCGGCCTCGCTCGGGCTTGTCCTCTACTCGGTCGCCGGCATCAGCGGAACCGAATCCGCCATCGTGGCGCTGACCGCGCTGACCTTCCTGATCCTCTACAACGCGGTTTCGATGCGGCTGCGCGACCGCAGTGACGTCGGCGGCCAGATCGCCGACCTCTCGCGCGGCACCGCCGACCTCGCCCGCCAGGTCGCCGAGTTCGGCCGCCGGCTCGCGGCGATGGAGGGGCGCATCGCCTCGGCCAATTCGACCAACTCCGACCGCATCCAGTCGGTGGTCGGCGAGATCAACGAGCTCGGCGGGCTGGTCAGGCAGCTCGCCACCACCGTGTCAGCCCATGAAGACCTCCTGGCCGGGGCCGCGCCGACACCCGCTACTGCTCCGGTCGCCCGGACAGAGCCGGAGGCGCCGCTCGACCTGATTGCGCCCTTCGAGGAGCGGTCGGCCCCCCCTCCGCCACCGCCCGCACCGCCGCCGCCGCCAACACCGGCGACCCAGACCCAGGGCGCCTTTCCGGTTCAGACGGCCAATGGCCGCAACCAGACCCAGTTACTGGCGACACTGCGCAACGCCATCGACGAGAACCGCATCGACATCTTCCTCCAGCCGATGGTGACGCTGCCGCAGCGCAAGGTTCGGTTCTACGAAGCCGTGACGCGCCTGCGCGACGAGCGCGACCAGCTGAGCGCCGCCGAGGAGTTCATCAGCATCGCCGAAGCCTCGGGTCTGATCGGACGCATCGACAACATGGTGATGCTGCGCTGTGTGCAGGTGCTGCGGCGCCTGATGGTGCGCAACAAGGATGTCGGCGTGTTCTGCAACGTCGCGGCCTCCACGCTCGGCAATTCCACGAGCTTCGCGCAGTGCCTCGACTTCCTCGAAGCCAACCGGGCGCTGGCGCCATCGCTGGTGCTGGAGTTCAAGCAGTCGACCTTCCGCAATCTCGGCCCGGCCGAGACCGAGAATCTGGCGGCGCTCGCCCAGCGCGGTTTCCGCTTCTCGATCGACCATGTCACAGACCTCAGGATCGAGCCGCGCGAGCTCGCCGATCGCGGCGTGCGCTTCATCAAGGTGCCGGCGTCCCTCCTGCTCGACCCCAGGCAGGCCTCGACCTCGGACATCCACCCTTCCGATCTCTCCGACCTGCTCGGCCGCTTCGGCATCGACCTGATCGCCGAACGGATCGAGGGCGAGCGCGCGGTGGTCGATTTGCTCGACTATGACGTGCGGTTCGGTCAGGGGTTCCTGTTCGCGCCGCCCCGCCCATTGCGGCCTGAGGGGGCATCTGCTACCGGCGGGGCCTCGCCGAACCCGGCACAGGAAATTCAGGGATCCAATGGCTCCGCTTCTCCCAGCCAAGGTACGACATCTGGCGCGACGTCTTCAGCGCCTCCAGCCCCACGTATCACCGGCAACGCGGCGCTCGCGCGCCGGATCTGATCGGCCGCACGCATCATGACCACGCTGCATTTCGCCGAAAGCCTGCGCGAGCTCGTAGGCGGCGTTGACGTTGTGCTCAGCGACATCTGGGGCGTGGTCCACAACGGCCTGGAATCCTTCCCCGAGGCCTGCGAGGCGCTGCACACCTATCGCAGCCGTGGCGGCACGGTGATCCTGATCACCAATGCCCCGCGCCCGGCCGACTCCGTCCAACGGCAATTGCGCAAGCTCGGCGTCGCGGACGAGACCTATGACGCGATCGTCTCGTCGGGCGACCTGACGCGGCTCTATGTCGCCGAGCATCCCGGCCGCAAGATGTTCTGGCTCGGACCCGAGCGCGACAACTCGATCTATCGCGGCCTCGATGCGACGACCGCGCCGCTGGAAGAAGCCGACTACATCGTCTGCACCGGCCTCTATGACGACGAGACCGAGACGGCGGAAGACTATCGCGGCATGATGCTGAAGGCGCGCGAGCGCAAGCTGACGCTGGTCTGCGCCAACCCTGATATCGTGGTGGAACGCGGCGACCGGCTGATCTATTGCGCCGGCGCGATCGCGGAACTGTATCGTGAACTCGGCGGCGAGGTGATCTTCTACGGCAAGCCGCATCGCCCGATCTACGAGCGCGCGATGATGCTCGCCGGCGAGCGCCAGGGTCATATGATCGACCGGAAGAAGGTGCTGGCAATCGGCGATTCCGTCCGCACCGACCTCACCGGCGCGCGCGAATTCGGCATCGACTGCCTGTTCGTCACCCGTGGCATCCATGCCGAGGAGTTCGAGGGCCTCGACCAGCTCGACCCGAAATCGGTGATGGAGTTGTTCGGCCACCCGCCCAAGGCGCTGATGCGCGAATTGAAGTGGTGATGGTGGAGCCCACGCAGGTTCTGCGGGCTTAGACCAATTGCTTAGACCTAAATGCCGTCATGGCCGGGCTCAGCCGTCCGAAGGACGGCGTCGCTTCCGCTCGCCTACGCCCCGGCCATCCACGTCTTCATTTGCAGGATCCAAGAACGTGGATGCCCGGGACAAGCCCGGGCATGACGATCTCTTTAGAGAGCTGCTATGCGGTCAGGCGGCGCTTACGCGCTCGCCATGTCCGGGAAGACCGCTTCGATCTTGGTCTTCAGCGTCGCCGCGTTGAACGGCTTGACGATGTAGTTGTTCACGCCGGCCTTCTTGGCCGCGATCACGTTCTCGGTCTTCGATTCCGCGGTGATCATGATGAAAGGCGTGGTGGCGAGGTTCGGATCCGCGCGCACTTCACGCAGCAGGTCGTAACCCGTCATCGGCTCCATGTTCCAATCGGAAATCACGAGCCCGTACTTCTTGCCACGCATCTTGTTCAGCGCCGCCGAACCGTCGCTTGCATCATCGATATTCTCGAAGCCAAGCTGCTTCAGGAGATTCCTGATGATACGGATCATGGTGCTGTAGTCATCAACCACCAGAACCGACATCGACAAATCAACCGCCATCTCGACTCCCCCAACGCAAACCCAGGAAATATTACGATCGGACCCGCCGGGGCCGGAGCCCCGCTGTTCCACATTTCAAGGACTAGCACCAAGGCGTTAAACAGCGCGTTAACTGGGGACGCCTCCGAAGGACTGAAATCACGTTCAATGCGACCGCTCCCCCTGCCGCTTGACTTCGTCCGGCCGGTCAAGCCACGGTCCGGACCGGTCCTGCCGCTTCGAGAATTCCCCTGATGGTCCCGCATTTTACCGTTATCCGCGACACAACGCCGGATTCCGCGATTTTGCGGGGCGCCGTGGTCGCCATGGGCAATTTTGACGGCGTTCATCTCGGCCATCGCGCGGTGATCGCAGCGGCGCTGGAAATGGGCCGGGCGCATGGCCGCCCTGCGCTGGCATTGACCTTCGAGCCGCATCCGCGCCGGTTTTTCAGCCCGAACACCCCGCAATTCCGCCTGACGGACGAGCGGGCCAAGCTGCGGCTTTTGGCCGGCACCGGGCTCGCCGGCGCCGTAGTCATGACCTTCGACAAGGCCAGGGCCGGGACCAGCGCGCAAGACTTCATTCACCATGACCTGATCGGGCGCCTCGGCGTCAGCGGCATCGCGGTCGGCTACGACTTTCATTTCGGCAAGGGTCGCGTCGGCTCGCCGAGCCTCCTGGTGAACGAGGCGCCCCGGCTCGGCATCGAGGTCGACGTGCAGGCCCATGTCGACATCGACGAGCGGCCGGTCTCCTCCAGCGCCATCCGGATCGCGCTCGCCGAGGGCCTCATCGACGAGGCCACCACCATGCTGGGCGCGCCCTGGTTCATCACCGGCGAGGTGATCCACGGCGAGAAGCGCGGCCGCGACCTCGGCTATCCCACCGCCAACATCCGCCTCGATGCCAATTGCGGCCTCAAGCACGGCATCTATGCGGTGCGGGTCGGCCGCGGCGCCGAGCGGCTGGACGGGGTGGCAAGCTTCGGCCGCCGTCCGACCTTTGATAATGGCGCGCCGCTGCTGGAAATCTTCCTGTTCGACTTCAAGGGCGACCTCTACGGACAAGCGCTCGACTGCGCCTTCGTCGGCTTCATCCGCGAGGAGCTGAAATTCGACAGCCTGGAGGCCCTGAT
Organism: Bradyrhizobium sp. Pa8; assembly: GCF_052588265.1. Taxonomy (NCBI): domain Bacteria; kingdom Pseudomonadati; phylum Pseudomonadota; class Alphaproteobacteria; order Hyphomicrobiales; family Nitrobacteraceae; genus Bradyrhizobium; species Bradyrhizobium sp. Pa8. The sequence goes on from NZ_CP176767.1 coordinate 8,170,046, forward strand.
CCGCCAGATGGACGACGATTCCGCCCGCGCCCGCGCCGTGCTGGCCGCCGCCCCGGACGCGTTTCCGCGGCTTGGCGTGATCGATTGAGGCCCAAATCCGGCCCACCGAACCTTTTGCGCTTCTACCTTTTGCGCTTCCCTTGGCCCCCTGCTATGGAGAGCCCATGTTTGCGCGGCGCATCATAGGGATTAGCGGCCCGGCTTCCGCCTGAGCCTGAAGGCTCGGCGCAAGACCGGGATTCTGTCGTTTCACCCCGCGATTCCAGTCGCTATCCGTTTCCGCGCCCTTCCGAGCCAGTCAGCCCCATGTCCGAAAAGCCGCAAAAGTCCGACGCCAAAGACTATTCCAAGACCCTTTATTTGCCGCAGACGGATTTCCCGATGCGCGCCGGCCTGCCGCAGCGCGAGCCGGAACTGCTGAAGTATTGGAACGACATCGGCCTCTACGACAAGCTGCGCCGGGAAGCCCAGGGCCGCGCCAAATTCGTGCTGCATGACGGCCCGCCCTACGCCAACGGCAACATCCATATCGGGCACGCGCTGAACAAGATCCTCAAGGACGTCGTGACCAAGAGCCAGCAGATGCTCGGCTTCGACTCCAATTACGTGCCGGGCTGGGACTGCCACGGCCTGCCGATCGAATGGAAGATCGAGGAGGAGAACTACCGCAAGAAGGGCAAGCAGAAGCCCGATTTCCGCGACTCCGCCGCGATGGTGGCGTTCCGCAAGGAATGCCGCGCCTATGCGACGCACTGGATCAACGTGCAGCGCGAGGAGTTCAAGCGGCTCGGCATCATCGGCGACTGGGATCATCCCTATCAGACGATGAGCTATCCGGCCGAAGCGCAGATCGCCCGGGAGCTGATGAAGTTCGCGGCCAACGGCACGCTGTATCGCGGCTCCAAGCCGGTGATGTGGAGCGTGGTCGAGAAGACCGCGCTTGCGGAAGCCGAGGTCGAGTACGAGGACTACACCTCCGACATCGTGTGGGTGAAGTTTCCCGTCACGTCACCGGCACATGGCGCACTCGCCAGTGCCTCCGTCGTGATCTGGACCACCACGCCCTGGACGCTGCCCGGCAACCGCGCGATCTCGTTCTCGCCGAAAATCGCCTACGGCCTCTATAAGGTGACGGATGCGCCCGCCGACAACTGGGCCAAGACCGGCGATCTCCTGATCCTGGCCGACGCGCTCGCCGCAGAAGTGTTCAAGCAGGCGCGCGTCACGTCCTACGAGAAGGTGCGCGACATTCCCGGCGATACGCTGGATGCCGTCGAATGTGCCCATCCCTTGCGCGGATTCGGCGGCGGTTACGAGTTCATCGTGCCGCTGCTCGCCGGCGATCACGTTACCGACGATACCGGCACCGGCTTCGTGCACACCGCACCCGGCCACGGCCGCGAGGACTTCGATGTCTGGATGGCGAATGCACGCGAGCTCGATGCGCGCGGCATCCCGACCGCGATCCCCTACACCGTCGATGAGAACGGGGCCTTCACCGATCATGCGCCGGGCTTCACCGGAAAACGCGTGATCAACGACAAGGGTGAGAGGGGCGATGCCAACGAGGCCGTGATCAAGGCGCTGATCGAGGGCGGCAAGCTGCTCGCCCGCGGCCGCCTCAAGCACCAATATCCGCACTCCTGGCGCTCGAAGAAGCCGGTGATCTTCCGCAACACGCCGCAGTGGTTCATCGCGATGGACAAGGACATCAGCGATGACGGCCATGCGAAGAAGGGCGACACGCTGCGCGCCCGCGCGCTGCATGCGATCTCGGTCACGCAATGGGTGCCTCCGGCGGGCGAGAACCGCATCAACGGCATGATCGCCAATCGTCCGGACTGGGTGATCTCGCGCCAGCGCGCCTGGGGCGTGCCGATCGCCGTGTTCGTGCGCGAGAAGAGCGACGGCTCGGCCGAGATCCTGCAGGACGAGATCGTCAACCAGCGCATCGCCGAAGCCTTCATGGAGGAAGGCGCCGACGCCTGGTACATGGACGGCGCCCGCGAACGCTTCCTTAGGGAACGCGCGAGCGAGGACTGGAAGAAGGTCGACGATATCTGCGACGTCTGGTTCGATTCAGGCTCCACGCATGCCTTCGTGCTCGAGGATCGCCAGAACTTCCCGCAGCTCGGCAACATCGTCCGCAAAATCGACGGCGGCAACGACACCGTGATGTATCTGGAAGGCAGCGACCAGCATCGCGGCTGGTTTCATTCCTCGCTGCTGGAAAGCGCAGGCACGCGGGGCCGCGCGCCCTACGACATCGTGCTCACCCACGGCTTCACGCTCGACGAGAACGGCCGCAAGATGTCGAAATCGCTCGGCAACACCGTCGAGCCGCAGAAGGTGATCAAGGATTCGGGCGCGGACATCCTGCGCCTGTGGGTCTGCGCCACCGACTATGCCGACGACCAGCGCATCGGCCCGGAGATCCTGAAGAACACCATCGAGACCTATCGCAAGCTGCGCAATTCGATCCGCTGGATGCTCGGTACGCTGCATCACTTCAAGGCGAGCGAGAAGGTCGCCTATGCCGAGATGCCCGAGCTCGAGCGGCTGATGCTGCACGAATTGGCCGGCCATGCCGAGACCGTTCGCAAGGCCTATGCCGCCTTCGACTACAAGACCGTGGTCGCAAGCCTGGCAGCCTTCATGAACTCCGAGCTGTCGGCGTTCTATTTCGATATCCGCAAGGACACGCTCTATTGCGACCCGCCGTCCTCGGCGGCGCGCAAGGCCGCGCTCACCACGATCGACCTGTTGTGCGACGCGCTCCTGAAGTGGCTCGCGCCAATCCTGAGCTTCACGACCGATGAAGCCTGGCGCATGTTCCGGCCGAACGCGGAGCCTTCCGTCCATCTGACCCTGTTTCCCGAAGGCATCGAGAAGCTCCGCGACGACAAGCTCGCCGCGAAGTGGGAGACCATCCGCAACGTCCGCCGCGTCGTCACCGGCGCGCTGGAGCTCGAACGCGCCGCCAAGAACATCGGCTCGTCGCTGGAGGCCTCGCCGGTGATCTATGTCGCCGACAGGGACATGATGATGACGCTGTTCGACGTCGATCTCGCCGAGGTCTGCATCACCTCGAACTACGAAGTGCGTGAGGGCGAGGCGCCGGCGAGCGCGTTCCGGCTTGATGCGGTGCCCGGCGTCGCGGTCGTGGTCGAGAAAGCGGTCGGCACCAAATGCGCCCGCTCCTGGAAGATCTCGCCCACGGTCGGTGAAGACCCTGAATACCCCGACGTCACCCCGCGCGACGCCCAGGCGCTGCGCGAATGGAAGGCGCTGGGGGTGGGGGTCTGATCCCCGGCCATGACCCCGCTTCGCGCCGGCATCCTCGCGGCAATGGTCACGCTGGTGGCCGACCAGGCCTCAAAGCTTTGGCTCCTGAACGTGTTCGACCTCGCCCGCCGTGGCGTGGTGAAGGTGACGCCGTTCTTCGATCTGGTGCTGGCCTGGAACATCGGGATCAGCTTCGGCTGGCTCCAGAACGACGGCCAGTCGGCGCAGATCGCGCTGATGGCGGTCAAGGTCGTCGCCGTAGTCGCGCTGGCGATCTGGATGGCCCGCTCGCACACCCTGCTCGCCACGATCGCGCTCGGGTTGATCATCGGCGGCGCGATCGGCAACGGCATCGACCGCTTCGCCTACGGCGCGGTGGTCGATTTCGCCCTGTTCCACATCGAGATCGGCGGAAATACCTATAATTGGTATGTGTTTAACCTCGCTGACGTGGCCATCGTTGTCGGGGTGGCGGCGCTATTGTATGATTCCTTCCTGGGGGTACCCGCCGCAAAAGCGCCCTGATCCCGGCCGATACGGACCGGCAGGTGGAACCCTGCTTTTTGCGAGGATTGGCCGCGTGCGAGCGGCAAAGTGCAGCAATCTGCCACAATATGGAACAGGTACAGTGATGCGCAGCTCCGAGACCAGCGGTTCGATGGTTCGAGACCCCAAAGCGGGGTTCTGGCGGGCGTTGAAATTGTCCGCGGTCATGCTCGGCATCGGCCTCGTCATGACGGCAGGCCCGGTCCGTGCCGGTGACGACGACGATGATGATGACGGGATGACCTTCGAAGAGAAGATCATCGACAATCTGATGTCCGGCATCGGCGCCAAGAGCATGGAAAAGCCCGGCATCGAATACCGCGAGCGCTCCCCGCTGGTCGTGCCGCCCAAGCTGGACCTGCCGCCTCCCGCGACCCAGGCCAAGAATGCACCGAACTGGCCCAAGGACCCCGAGGAGAAGCGTCGCAAGGAAGCCATTGCCGCGCGGAAGAAGGCCACGAAGGCGACGGAGAGCTGGCAGGCCGCCCAGCCGCTGACGCCCGCAGAGATGAAGGCCGGCCAGACGGCCGCCCCCGAGCGCACCAGCAACGACCCGATTCAGCCGGGCACCAACAGCAACCCGTCGCTCAGTCCCACCGAACTCGGCTACGCCGGTGGTCTGTGGAACATGATGAAGGGCGGCAAAAGCTCCGAAGAGAAGCAATTCACCAGCGAACCGCCGCGTTCGTCGCTGGTCGAGCCGCCGCCGGGCTACCAGACCCCCTCGCCGAACTACGCCTACGGTGCCGGGCCGGACAAGACGCGCCGGACCTATTTCGACATCATGTCGGGCAAGGAAAAGGAATAGCGTTCCTGTCCCACTGCGACATCCGGACAGGCGCATCCTGGCATCGGCGGTTTATGCACGCCGGGCGCCGTCTGCAAATTGCTAATCAGTAACTTGCCTACGCGTTGAGTTCTCTGCTTCGTGACGCGAAGCCTCAGCCGCACGGTGTAGCATGCCGTGCCTCCGAGCCGGATATCCGGGCTCGGCTTCCATAAGGATCATGATGTCCGCTTACCGATCGGCTGCCTGCCTCCTTGCCGCGCTGCTTTCGACGAGTGTCCTCTCAACCGGCGCCGCCCTCGCCCAGACCACGGTGACATCGGCTCCGCCCGCCAGCTTCACGCTCGGCAACGGCATGCAGGTCGTGGTGATCCCGGACCACCGCACGCCCGTGGTCACGGAGATGATCTGGTACAAGGTCGGCTCGGCCGACGAGACGCCCGGCAAGTCCGGGCTCGCCCACTTCCTCGAGCATCTGATGTTCAAGGGCACTTCGAAGCATCCGGTCGGCGAATTCTCCCAGACCGTGCTCCGCGTCGGCGGCAATGAGAACGCCTCGACCTCGGTCGACTACACCAACTACTACCAGCGCGTGCCGAAAGAGCAGTTGCCGACCATGATGGAGTTCGAGGCCGATCGCATGACCGGCCTGATCCTCAAGGACGAGAATGTGCTGCCCGAGCGCGACGTCGTGCTCGAAGAGTACAACATGCGGGTCGCCAACAATCCGGACGCGCGGCTCAACGAGCAGATCATGGCCGCGCTCTATCTCAACCATCCCTACGGCCGGCCGGTGATCGGCTGGCACCAGGAGATCGAGAAGCTCGACCGCGAGGATGCGCTCGCCTTCTATCGCCGCTTCTACGCGCCGAACAACGCGATCCTCGTGATCGCCGGCGACGTGGAAGCCGCCGACATCCGCCCGCTGGTCGAGCGGAATTTCGGCTCCATTCCGGCCCAGCCCGCGATCCCGGCGCGCCGTGTCCGCCCGCAGGAGCCGGAGCCGGCGGCGCCGCGCACGGTCACGCTGGCCGACCCGCGCGTCGAGCAGCCGAGCCTGCGCCGCTATTATCTGGTGCCCTCCGCGACCACGGCCGCGGCCGGCGAGAGCGCCGCCCTCGACGTGCTGGCGCAGCTGATGGGCAGCGGCAGCAATTCCTATCTCTACCGCGCGCTCGTGGTCGACAAGCCGCTCGCGGTCTCCGCCAGCGCCAGCTATTCGAGCATCTCGCTCGACCCGACCCAGTTCGCGATCTCGGCCTCACCGAAACCGGGCGTCAGCTTTGCCGATGTCGAGCAAGTGGTCGACGGCGTCATCGCCGACATCGCACAGAACCCGATCCGCGCCGAGGATCTCGAGCGGGTCAAGACCCAGCTCATTGCGGAAGCGATCTACGCCCAGGACAACCAGGCGGTGCTGGCGCGCTGGTATGGCGGCGCGCTGACCACGGGCCTCTCGATCGAGGACATCAGGAGCTGGCCCGACCGCATTCGCGCGGTCACCGCCGACCAGGTTCGCACTGTCGCGCAGAAATGGCTCGAGAAGAAGCGCTCGGTGACGGGCTATCTGATCAAGGACACCAATGCCGCCAAGCGCGAGGAGAAGCGTTCGTGACCTATCCCTTCCTTCGACGCGTTGCATTCTCGCTTGCCACCGGCGCGGCACTCGCGCTTGCTACGGTGTCGCCGTCACAGGCGGCTGCAAAGATCCAGCACCTGACTTCGCCGGGCGGCATCGAAGCCTGGTTCGTACAGGATGCGACCGTGCCGCTGATCGCCATGGAATATTCCTTTGCCGGCGGCTCGGCGCAGGATCCCAAGGACAAGTCCGGCGTCGCCAACCTGGTCGGCGACCTCCTCGACGAAGGCTCCGGCGATCTCGACTCCAAGACCTTCCATGAACGGCTCGACCGCCGCGCCATCGAGCTCTCCTTCAGCGCCACCCGCGATACGTTCCGCGGCAGCCTGCGGATGCTGCGCGACAACAAGGACGAAGCCTTCGACCTGCTCAGGAGCGCGCTGACCTCGCCGCATTTCGACACCGCCGACGTCGAGCGCATCCGCTCACAGGTGATCTCGGGCCTGCGCCGCGAGACCACCAATCCGTCGTCGCTGGCGAGCCGCAAATTCCTGGAGGTCGCGTTCGGCGACCATCCCTATGGCCGGCAGACCAATGGCACGCTGGACAGCGTGCCGACCATCACGGTCGCCGACATGAAGGATTATGTCGGCCGCGTGATTGCGAAGGACGGGCTGAAGATCGCGGTGGTCGGCGACGTCGATCCGGCGACGCTCGGCAAGCTGCTCGACCACACGTTCGGCAGCCTGCCCGCAAAGGCCAATCTTACGCCGGTCGCCGACGTCGAGGCGGCAAAACCGCCGCAGCGCGCCTTCGTGCCGCTCGACGTGCCGCAGACCGTCATCACCTTCGGCGGCCCCGGCGTGAAGCGCAGCGATCCGAACTTCATGGCCGCCTATGTCGTCAACCACATCCTGGGCGGCGGCGGACTGTCCTCGCGGCTCTATCGCGAGGTGCGCGAGAAGCGCGGGCTGGCTTATTCCGTGTTCGAATCGCTGCTCTGGATGGAACATTCGGCGGTCTTCATCGGCAACACCGGCACACGCGCCGACCGTGCCGGCGACACCATCGACGCCATCGACAAGGAAGTGCGCCGCATGGCCGAGGAGGGCCCGACGCAGAAGGAGCTCGACGAAGCCAAGTCCTACCTCAAGGGCTCGCAGATGCTGGCGCTGGATACCTCCTCAAAGCTCGCGCAGGCGCTGCTGCAATACCAGCAGGACAAGCTGCCGATCGACTATATCGAGAAGCGCAACGCCATCGTCGATGCGGTGACACTGAACGACGCCAAGGCGGCCGCCAAGCGCCTCTGGGGCCAGGGACTTCTGACCGTCGTCGTCGGCCGCGCGCCGCAGGCCGCCGCGCAGCCGGCGGCAGTGCCGGCGACGAAGTCGAACTGACGGTCCCCTGACGTCTCTGAAATGGCCGGGCTTGTCCCGGCCATTTGCGTTTCCAGGATGCGCCATTGCCGAACGTGGACGTCCGCGATATGTCCGGACATCACGAATGGTGCCATCATGCTGCGGATATCCCGCGATCTCGTCATCGACGAGGACGACATCGAGATCGGCTTCGTCCGCGCCTCCGGCCCGGGCGGGCAGAACGTCAACAAGGTCTCGACCTCGGCGCAGCTGCGCTTCGACACGCGCAAGCTGACCTTGCCGGAGGATGCGGCGATCCGGCTCGCCCGCATCGCCGGCCAGCGCATGACCAAGGACGGCGTGATCGTGATCCATGCCCAGCGCTTCCGCACCCAGGAGCGTAACCGCCAGGACGCCATCGACCGGCTCGTCGATATCCTGACCGAGGCAATGATACGACCGAAGCCGCGGCGCGCGACACGGCCGACCTTTGGCTCCAAGCAGCGCCGGCTCGACGGCAAGAAGCGCCGCAGCGACATCAAGGCAGGGCGGGGCGGCGGCCGCTTCGACGAATAGCAAGCAGACCCAGTCAAAAAACTCCGGCCGCAGGGCGACCGGAGTCTGCTTGCTTCACCCGGCGGGACTAGAGCCTTTCATTGCTTAATTGAATCGGAGGGGATTCCGGTTTTTGGCGGATTGTGATTCAAGATGCTGACTGGATTGGAGGCCAGCATCGCATGACCCGACCTCTTTCCCTGGATCTTCGCGAGCGTGTGGTGGCGTCGGTTTTGGCGGGCGAGAGCTGCCGGTCTGTGGCGGAACGGTTTGGTGTTGCGGTCTCGTCGGTTGTGAAGTGGTCACAGCGGCAGCGGGCGACCGGCTCGGTTGTGCCTGGCAAGATGGGCGGTCACCGCAAGCCTGTGCTTGATCCGCACCGCGCCTTCATCGTCGAGCGGATCACTCAGACGCCGCACCTGACGCTGCATGGTCTGAAGGCGGAACTGGCAACCCGTGGGGTCAAGGTCTCACACAACGCGGTCTGGCTGTTCCTGCGTCGGGAAGGGCTGCGGTTCAAAAAAAACACTGTTCGCCCTCGAACAGGCTCGCGCCGACGTCTCTCGTAGGCGCCAGCGTTGGCGATCCTGGCAGGCCGGACTTGATCCGGGCCGGCTCGTCTTCATCGATGAGACCTGGATCAAGACCAACATGGCCCCTTTGCGGGGCTGGGGCCCCAAAGGGGCACGCCTGCGCGGCTTCGCCCCACACGGTCACTGGCGTACCCTCACATTCCTCGGCGCGCTCCGTCATGACCAACTCACGGCACCCTGCGTCTTCGACGGCCCGATCAACGGCGAATGCTTCCGCGCTTATGTGAAGCACCTTCTCCTGCCAACCCTGCGCGAAGGCGACATCGTCATTCTCGACAATCTCGGAAGCCACAAGTCGAAAGCTGTCAGGCAGATGATCCAGGCTGCTGGCGCCAGGCTCTGGTACCTGCCGCCATACTCGCCCGACCTCAACCCGATCGAACAGGCCTTCTCCAAGATCAAACACTGGATGCGGCAAGCTCAGAAGCGCACCATCGAGGACACTTGGCGCCACATCGGTCACCTCGTCCACGACATCCAGCCTCGCGAATGCGCCAACTACTTCGCCAACGCCGGTTATGCTTCAGTCAAAATGTGAAACGCTCTAGTAGCGCTTGCTCGGGGCTGCACCGCCCGTCGCGGAATCGTCGGCGGTTCCCTTATGCGCAGCGCTACCGGTGGTGCCGACCGTGCCCTTGGTGCCTTTGGTCGACTTCATGCCCGTCTTCTCGCCCGCCACGCCCGGCTGAGCATTCATCTCCTCATCCCCGCTGCCCATGGTGCTGCCTTGCATCGGTTTGCCTTGCACGGTGCCGCCTGTCTTGGCGGGTGGCGCGCCTTGCGCGAGAACCGGCGTCGCAATGAGAGCCGATAGCGCGCATACGATCATCGAGGTCTTCACCAACTTCATCCATTTCTCCTGGATTTATCCGCGACGAATGGCTCGGCTGCATCCTGCGCCGCTCACCTGCACCGGGTCATTGCATCGCGTAGAGAGTTCAAGCGGCGCGGTTGTCATGCAATGCGCATGGTGTGGTGATCGTTTAGGGATTTGACGGCGGTTTCGCGGAATTGTGCTCCGCATATAAGGCATTGCGGAACACACGCGGCCACCAGCGTCTCCGCGCGCAGCGAAACAGCCCGCTACTACCACCGCATCTTTGACGCCGCCTAGAGTTTGCGCACGTTGATGTGGATGGGCGGATTCTTGGCGATGCGCGCAGTCGTGCTGGGATTGTGCACCGCGATGGTGCTGGTGGTGCGGGTTGCCGATGCGCAAATGCCCCTGCCCGCTGCGAAGCCACCGGATGGCGCGACACTGTTCAAGCAGCAATGCGCGGTGTGCCACACGACAAGCCTGTCAGAACCGACGCGGCAAGGCCCCCCGCTGGTCAAGACCGTGGGGCGCCCCGCCGGCAAGGTCGAGGGTTTTCACTATTCGGAGGGCCTCGCGAAAGCGGACTTCGTCTGGGACGAGGCCAGGCTCGATGCCTGGCTGGCCAACCCGCAGGCCGTCGTTCCCGGCGTGACCATGGTCTACCGGCAGGCCAAGCCGGAGACGCGCGCCGCCATCATCACCTACCTGAAGGAGCTGAACTGAATGGCAAAGCCCGTTCATTCCATGATCCGCGTGCTCGACGAGGCCCGCTCGCTCGACTTCTACAAGCACGCCTTCGGCTTGGAGGTCGCCGACCATCTGAAATTTTCGGACTTTGCCCTGATCTATCTGCGTCATCCCTCCTCACCTTTCGAGCTCGAGCTGACGGTGAATTTCGATCGCAAGGAGCCGTACCAGCTCGGCGACGGCTATGGACATATCGCCGTGGTGGTCGAGGATCTCGATGCCGAACATGCCCGCTTCGAGCGCGAGAAGCTCGCACCGGGACCGCTGCGCGACTTCAAGCACGACGGCAAGACGCTGGCGCGCTTCTTCTTCGTCAGCGATCCCGATGGCTACAAGATCGAGGTGATCCAGCGAGGGGGTCGTTTCGGCTGATCAAAATCACAAAAATCGAAATCACAAAATCTACGGAGGAATGCCATGAGAGAAGTCGATCGTCGAAGCAAGCACAGCCGCCGCGTCTTTCTCAAGGGCGCGGCGACCGCCGTTCCGGTCGTCGCTGTCGCGACCAGCGTCGCCGTCAGCATCGAGGACGCCTGGGCCGATGATGCCAGCACGCTTTCGCCCGCAACGATGAAGACGCTACTGAAGGTTGCGCGCGACATCTATCCGCACGACGTCCTCGGCGACAGCTACTACATCACGGCGATCAAGCCGTGGGACGGCAAGGCGGCCAAGGACCCCGCCGTCAAATTGCTGATCAGCGACGGCATCACGCGGCTCGATCAGAACGCGCGGGATCGCCACAAGGTGGCTTACGCCGAAGTACCATGGGAAGCCGACCGCGTGGTGCTGCTCAAGGAGATCGAGCAGAGCGACTTCTTCCAGAAGGTGCGCGGCGACCTCGTCGTGTCGCTCTACAACCAGAAAGAGGTCTGGCCGCGGTTCGGCTACGAAGGCTCCTCCGCCGAGCATGGCGGCTACATCAACCGCGGCTTTGCCGACATCGACTGGCTGCCGAAGGCTTAAGGCTCACCCAACGGTTCAGGAGAACGCATATGGCAAAATTCGATCTGAACGACTCCAGCGTTGTGGTGATCGTCGGCTCCGGTGCCGGCGGCGGCACGCTGGGCAACGAGCTCGCGCAGAAGGGCGTCAAGGTGGTCATTCTCGAAGCGGGTCCCCGCATCGAGAACCAGGACTTCGTCAACGACGAGTGGGAGAGCTTTTCCCAGCTCGCCTGGACCGATGCCCGCACCACGTCGGGGACCTGGCGCGTCGCCAGGGATTTCTCGGGCCTTCCCGCCTGGATCGTCAAGGCGGTCGGCGGCTCGACCACACACTGGGCCGGCGCGTCGCTGCGCTTCGACGAGCACGAGTTCAAGGTGAAGAGCGCCTACGGCAACATTCCCGGCGCCAATTTGCTGGACTGGCCGGTGACGCTGGCCGAAATGGAGCCGTGGTACGCCAAGGCCGAGAACAAGATGGGCGTGACGCGCACCAACGGCATTCCCGGACTTCCCGGCAACAATAATTTCAAGGTGCTGGAGGCCGGCGCGAAGAAGCTCGGCTACAAGACCGTGCACACCGGCAACATGGCGATCAACAGCCAGCCGCGCGATGGCCGCGGCGCCTGCCAGCAGATCGGCTTCTGCTTCCAGGGCTGCAAATCCGGCGCGAAATGGTCGACGCTCTACACCGAGATCCCCAAGGGCGAGGCGACCGGCAATCTCGAAGTCCGGCCGAGCAGCATGGCGGTCAAGATCGAGCATGACGCCGGCGGCAAGGTGACCGGCGTGGTGTACGCCGACGAGAGTGGCGCGATGCAGCGCCAGAAGGCGCGCATCGTCGCGGTCGCCGGCAATTCGATCGAGAGCCCGCGGCTGCTCCTGAACAGTGCCTCGACCATCTTCCCCGACGGCCTCGGCAATTCATCGGGCCAGGTCGGCCGCAACTACATGCGGCACATGACCGGCAGCGTCTACGCCGTGTTCGAGAAGTCGGTGCACATGTATCGCGGCACCACCATGGCCGGCATCATCCGCGATGAAGCCGCCAACAATCCGAAACGCGGCTTTGTCGGCGGTTACGAGATGGAGACGCTGTCGATCGGCCTGCCGTTCATGGCGGCGTTCCTCAATCCCGGCGCCTGGGGCCGTCCGTTCACGGCGGCGCTCGACGGCTATCCGCGGATGGCCGGCATGTGGCTGGTCGGCGAGGACATGCCGCAGGAGACCAACCGCATCACGCTCGATCCCGTCGTGAAGGACAAGTTCGGCCAAGCGGTCGCGAGCGTGCATTTTGACGACCATCCCAACGACCTCGCGATGCGCGCACATGCCTACAAGCAGGGTGCGGCGGTCTACGACGCCGTCGGCGCCACCGTGACCTATCCGACGCCTCCCTATCCGAGCACGCACAATCTCGGCACCAACAGGATGAGCGAGAAGCCCCGGGATGGCGTGGTCAACAAGTTCGGGCAGAGCCACGACGTCAAGAATCTGTTCGTCTCGGACGGCAGCCAGTTCACCAGCGGCGCAGCCTGCAATCCGACACTGACCATCGTCGCGCTCGCGATCCGGCAGGCGGATTACATTGCGGGGGCGATGCAGAAAAAGGAGATTTGACGTCGGGCGTCATCGGCTCCGCATGGAGCACACCGCTCTCTCCCCGTCATTGCGAGCGAAGCGAAGCAATCCAGAATCCCACCGCGGTGACGGTCTGGATTGCTTCGTCGCAAGGGCTCCTCGCAATGACGGCGGAGAGAGTATCGTAGCCCGGATGGGGAGCGAAGCGTAATCCGGGGTGCTCGCGGGTGAGCTGAATCCCGGATTCCGCTTCGCTTCATCCGGGCTACGCGCTTTTGTCGGGATAGCTACTCGGCCGCATCGAGGATGGGCGCGACGGTTGCCTTGAACTCCTGCACCGGCACCATGCTCCGGGAGCGGTAGATCAGGCAGGAGCAGCGCAGCAGCGAGGCGAAATTATTGACCTCGCCGTGATGGTCGAGCACCTCGTTGTAGAGCGTGGTCAGGAATTTTCCGACGCTCATGTTCTCCTTGGCCGCGATCTCCTCCAGCGTGTCCCAGAACGCCATTTCCAGCCGGATCGAGGTGCAGTGCCCGCCGATCCGCAACGAGCGGGTCTGGGATTCGTAGTTGCGTTGGGGCTGGTGCGCGAAGAAATTGCACATGGCGTCCTCCCGTCCTGTTGCCATTTTTTCACGATGCTACACCGCTGCCCGGCCCCCCACAATCATGACCGCAGCAGGGCAACCGCTCCGTCCTGGTTGCGCAATTTTCTCGAACGTCCAATCCCTTCAATGTGATAGGCATCCCTCTTCCCCAGGCCGCCACACGGCTGTTGCCCAACACATGCTTTTGACGCAACACGGCCTAGAATAGCGCCGTCTGCGAATCCAGATCGAAAGCCCCATGCCCGTCCGCCAGCTGCCAGAGCAAGTCGTCAACCGCATCGCCGCCGGCGAGGTGGTCGAGCGCCCGGCGAGCGTGGTCAAGGAACTGGTCGAGAACGCCATCGATGCCGGCGCGAGCCGGATCGACGTCTTCACCGATGGCGGCGGCCGGCGGCGGATCGGTATCACCGACGACGGCGGCGGCATGACCGCGAAGGACCTCGCGCTCGCGGTCGAACGCCATGCCACGTCAAAGCTCGACGACGAGGATCTGCTCCAGATCCGCACGCTCGGGTTCCGCGGCGAGGCGCTGCCCTCGATCGGCTCCGTCGCGCGTCTCTCGATCACGACGCGGCATGCGAGCGAACCACATGCCTGGGCGCTGTCAGTCGAGGGCGGCGACAAATCCGAGACCATGCCGGCGGCGCTGGCGCATGGCACGCGCGTCGAGGTCAACGACCTCTTCTATGCAACGCCCGCGCGGCTGAAATTCCTGAAGACCGATCGCACCGAGGCGGAGGCGATCCGCGAGGTGGTCAGGCGCCTCGCAATGGCGCGGCCCGACGTCGCCTTCACGCTCGCGGGCGAGGAACGCGCCCCGGTGACCTGGACCGCCGCGCTGCCCGGCGCCGCCGGACGGCTGACGCGGCTCGGCGATATCCTCGGTGCAGAATTCCGCAGCCACGCCATCGAGGTCCATGCCGAGCGCGAGGGCGTCGTCGTCGCCGGCTATGCCGCGGCGCCGGCGCTGACCAAGGCCAATGCGCTCGGGCAATATCTCTTCGTCAACGGCCGTCCCGTGCGCGACAAGCTGATCCTCGGCGCCGTGCGCGGGGCCTATGCCGACTATCTGCCGCGCGACCGCCATCCGGTGCTGGCGTTGTTCGTCACGCTCGATCCGCGCGAGGTCGATGCCAATGTGCATCCGGCCAAGACCGAGGTGCGCTTCCGCAATGCCGGCCTCGTGCGCGCGCTGATCGTGCACGGATTGAAGGAAGCGCTCGCGCGCGAGGGCCAGCGCACGGCCGCCAACAGTGGCGAGAGCGCGTTGTCCTCGTTCCGGCCCGCCTTCACGCCGCCGAGGCCTGCGAGCTGGGACTGGCGCGCCTCGCCATCCGCCCCGGTCGCGCCGATGCCGTCGTTCGACGGATCCGCTGCGCCCGTCTTCGCCGAGCGCGCACAGGCGGCGTTCGATGTCGGCTCGCCCAGTGCGGACGTGCGGATCGAGACGCAGCCGGTGGCCGATCTCGTCGACCGCCCGCTTGGTGCTGCGCGCACGCAGATCCACGAGACCTACATCGTCTCGCAAACCCGCGACGGCCTCATCATCGTCGACCAGCACGCCGCGCACGAGCGCATCGTCTACGAGCGGCTGAAGGCCTCGCTCGCCGCCAACGGCGTGCAGCGGCAGATCCTCCTGATCCCCGAGATCGTCGAGATGGACGAGGCGACGGTGGAGCGCCTGCTCGAGCGCAGCGAGGAGCTTGCGTCATTTGGGCTGGCGATCGAATCCTTCGGCCCCGGCGCGGTCGCGGTGCGCGAGACGCCGTCGCTGCTCGGCAAGACCAACGCAGGCGGGCTGCTCCGCGATCTCTCCGAGCATATGGCCGAATGGGACGAGGCGCTGCCGCTGGAGCGCCGCCTGATGCACGTCGCCGCGACCATGGCCTGCCACGGCTCGGTGCGCGCCGGCCGCCGGCTGCGGCCCGAGGAGATGAACGCGCTGCTCCGCGAGATGGAGGACACCCCGAACTCCGGCCAGTGCAATCACGGCCGGCCGACCTATGTCGAGCTGAAGCTGAGCGACGTGGAGAAGCTGTTCGGACGGCGGTGAACTGACGCTCTTGTAGGGTGGGTTAGCGAAGCGTAACCCACCACGGTCTTCCTCCGCGCAAGCAAGATGGTGGGTTACGCCTTCGGCTAACCCACCCTACAAAGCTACGGCTTCTTCAGAAACACGAACTCCGTGTCATCGTAAGCCCGCCGCTCCAGCTCCTCGTACCCCTCCGGCGTCACGAACTGCGCAGCCTTCGCCTCTTCCACCACGAGCAACGCACCCGGTGTCAGCCAGCCACCGTCGCGCAAGCTCACAAGCGCCTTCTCCGCAAATCCCTTGCCGTAGGGCGGATCGAGGAACACCAGCGAGAACGGCTCGACGGGATGCGCAGGCCCGAGATCGGTCGCATCGCGGCGATAGACCTTGGTCACGCCGCCAAGGCCGAGCGTCTCGACATTGTTGCGCAACAGCGCGCGGGCCTCGGCGCCGTTGTCGACGAACAGCGTGAACTTTGCGCCGCGCGAGGACGCCTCGATGCCGAGCGCGCCGGTGCCGGCGAAGAGATCGAGCACGCGCGCATCCTGGATCGGATCGTCATAGGCGTGCACGAGGATGTTGAACACGGACTCGCGCAAGCGGTCCGCCGTGGGGCGGATGTCGCGCGAGGACGGTGAGGCGAGATTGCGCCCCTTCAAACGACCGCCGACGACGCGCAATTAGTCCTCCCGCGGCGTCAGATCGCGCTTGCCGTGATAGCCGCGCTTGGGGCGGCGCGGCGGGCCGTAGCCGTTGGCCTCGGCCTCGTTGCGCTCGCGCGCTTCCTCGCTGCCGGTGCGCTGTACCAGCACGCGGCGGCCCTTGCGATCGTTGATCACGTCACGCTTGCTGGCAGGCTTCTTCTCGCGTGGCGCTTCGCCATCGGGTGAAGAAGATTTCTTCGGCACGTCGAACTGCGCGCCCGACTTCTCGATCACCTTGTCGCCGAGCTGATCACGCAGCACGCGCGACTTGATCTCCTCGACCTGGCCTTCGGAGACCTCGCCGAGCTGGAACGGCCCGTAGGACACGCGGATCAGCCGGTTCACCTCGAGCCCGAGATGGGCGCAGACGTTGCGCACCTCGCGGTTCTTGCCTTCGCGGATCGCGAACACCAGCCAGACATTGGCACCCTGGTCGCGCTCCAGCGTCGCCTCGATCGGACCGTATTTGACGCCCTCGACCTCGATGCCGTTCTTCAATTCGTCGAGCTGCGCCTGGGTGACGTCGCCATGGGCGCGAACGCGGTAGCGGCGCAGCCAGCCGGTGTCCGGCAGCTCGAGCGTACGCGCGAGCCCGCCGTCGTTGGTGAGCAGCAGCAGGCCTTCGGTGTTGAAGTCGAGCCGGCCGATCGAGATCAGCCGCGGCAGGCCTTCGGGCAGATTGTCGAACACGGTCGGACGGCCCTCGGGGTCGTCGTGCGTGGTCATCAGGCCGCGCGGCTTGTGATAGAGGAACAGCCGCGTGCGCTCGCGCTCCGGCAACGGCTTGCCGTCGACAGTGACGACATCGTTCGAGGTGATGTCGAGCGCCGGCGAATTGATGACGCGGCCGTTGACGGCGACGCGCCCCTGCGTGACCATCTCCTCGGCGTCGCGGCGCGAGGCGAGGCCCGCACGCGACAGCACTTTTGCGATACGCTCGCCGGCCTTCTTCGGCTTCGGTGCTTCGTCACGGCGCGGACGGCCCTCGAAATCCCGATCACGGTCCCGATAGGCGCCGCGGCCACCGAAAGCGGGACGCTTCTCGAAGATCCTGCTCTCATCCTCGTTTTCACGGCGCGGACGGTCGCCGAAGCGGCCTTCGCTGCGCGGATGCTCGTGCCAGTCGGAGCGGCCCTCGGAGCGCTCGCGCGGACGATTGAATTTGGGACGGTCACCGCCGCGTTCGCCATCGCTGTCACGACGGGGCCGATCGAATTTCGGACGATCGTCGCGCGGGCGATCGAACTTCGGCCGATCGAACTTGGGCCGATCGCGGAACGGACGATCGCCGGACGCGCGATCGTCGCGCGAGCGCGAGAAACGCGGACGGTCATCGCCGCCACCCTGCCGATCGTCGCGCTTCTGCCAGGGCTTGTCTTCGCTGCGGTCGCGGCCACCGAAATCCTTGCGCGGACCTTTGCCAAAATCCTTCCGCGGCGGACGATCGCCACGCGGACCCGCATCGCGCTTCTGCCACGGCTTTGAATCGCTGCGCTCGCCACGATCGCGCGGGCGGTCGCTGCGGTCTGGTGCGCCGCGCGAAAACTTCCGCTCGCCGTCGAACTTGCGTTCCGGGCGGTCGCCACGCGGCGCGTAGGGCCGCTTGTCGCCGAACTTCTTGTCACCGAACCGGCCGGCGGGACGGGTATCGTCGCGATCCCGGCTGCGCGGCGGACGGTCGTCTCGGCCATAGGACGGGCGATCACCGCGCGGCTTGAACGGCCGCTTCTCGCCATCGCGCGAGCCGCGATCGGAGAACGGGCGGTCGCCACGCGGCTTGAAGCTGCGCTCCTCACCACCACGGTCGTCGCGCTTGAATTTCGGACGGTCGCTGAAGTCGCGGCGCGGGGCATCGCCCTCCTCACGGCGGCGGAACGGACGGCTGTCGCGGTCACCGCGGGGCGGGCGGCTGTCGCCCCCCTCAGGGCCGCGCTTGGCGAATTTCTTCTCAGGGCCGCGCGGCTTGCCGGACCGGCCCTTGGGCGGGCCACCCCTGCCCGGGCCTCGATCACGCCGGCCGCGGGAATCGTTGTCTTTGTCGCTGTCGCGAGGCATGAATAATCTCACTTAGGGGGTGGCCAGAAAGCATTGTGCGCGCTCGTTTCGAGCCGCATGCTCAGGCAAATCCGGTATTCACTCTTGCTGAAGGCGGAGCTACTAGCAGGTTTCTGGCGATGATACGAGGCTTGAAAGCCCCCTCTTTCATGGATTTGGCGCTCAAAACGGCCGAAAATGCCGGAAAGGCGGGCGAAGTTCCGATCGGATGCGTCGTGGTCCGCAATTACGAGGTGATCGCCACCGCGGCGAACCGGACGCTGACCGATTACGACCCGACCGCCCATGCCGAGATCATTGCGCTGCGCGAGGCCGCGAAAAAGATCGGCAGCGAGCGCCTGGTCGACTGCGACCTCTACGTGACGCTGGAGCCCTGCACCATGTGTGCGGGCGCGATCTCCTTTGCAAGGGTCAGGCGGCTCTATTACGGCGCCGCCGATCCCAAGGGCGGCGCGGTCGAGTCCGGCGTGCGGTTCTTCGCTTCCCCCACCTGCCATCATGCGCCGGATGTCTATTCCGGGGTCGGCGAGAGCGAGGCGGCGCGGCTGCTCAGGGACTTCTTTCGGGAGCGGCGCTAGGGCGCCGAGAAGAACTCGCGGAGCGCCTTTGCGGTGACGTCGGGGTTCTCCTCGGTGAGGAAATGGCCGGAGTCCACCGGCATGCCGTCGACGTTGGTCGCCCATTGCTTCCAAATGTCGAGCGGCGTCGCGGCGGCCTGAGCGATGCCTGCGCCACCCCACAGGGCCAGCATCGGCACCGTGATCTTCTTGCCGGCCTCGAAATCGACCTTGTCGAGGTCGTAATCGAAATAGGCGCCGGCGCGATAGTCCTCGCACATCGCATGCACGCGGGCGGGATCGCGGAACGGGGCGATGTAATGTTCGAGCGCACGCTCGTCGATGGCGTCCAGCGTCTTCGACTTGGTCTGGCTCGCCATCTTGAAGCGCAGGAAGAACTCGCCATTGCCCGAGATCAACGTCTCCGGCAGCGGCGCGGGCTGGGCGAGGAAGGTCCAGTGATAGATCTTCAGCGCGTAGGCGCGGTTCATCCGCTCCCAGTAATTATAGGTCGGCAGGATATCGAGCACGGCGAGCTTCGATAGCCGGCCGGGATGGTCGAGCGCCAGCCGATACGACACCCGGCCGCCGCGGTCGTGGCCGGCGAGCGCGAAGTGGACGTGGCCGAGCTGCTCCATCGCCTCGACCATGGCCTTGGCCATCGCGCGCTTGCTGTAGGGGACGTGCAGCGCATCGCTCTCGGGCATGTCGGACCAGCCATAGCCGGGCAGATCGGCGATGATCAGCGTGAACTTGTCGGCGAGCTGCGGCGCCACGCGGTGCCACATCACGTTGGTCTCGGAGAAGCCGTGCAGCAACAGCAGCGGCGGCCCCTTGCCGCCGACGCGGGCGAAGATGCGGCCGAGGGAGGTGTTGATCCATTCGGAGGCGAAGCCGGGGTAGAGGTCGGCGAGATCGGACATCTTCGGCATCCTTATCTGGTCAGTCTTGTCTGGTCGGTCTTGGGCCGCCTCAAACAAAAATGTCGAAAACAACCCCATGCACAGTAGCACGGTGATCACCTGTGAGGGTTGCTAACCCCAACAGGCGATTGCGCAATTTTGGAATGTCGATGTGGCGGGGCGGAGGCACGCGGCAATCTTGATGCCGGCACGCGCGTATTCCGGAGAAAAGCCTGTCAGCCCCGGGCCTTCTCGGCTTCCACCGCCTGCCAGCCGATGTCGCGGCGGCAGAAGCCTTCCGGCCAGTTGATGCGGTCGACGGCCTGATAGGCGCGGCTCTGCGCCTCCGTCACGGTCTTGCCGAGCGCGCAGACATTGAGCACGCGGCCGCCATTGGCGAGGATCGCGCCGTCCTTCTCAACCGTGCCCGCATGGAAGATCTCGGCGGTCTCGACCTCTGAGGCGTCATCGAGGCCCTCGATGCGCGTGCCCTTCTGATAGTCGCCGGGATAGCCCTTGGCCGCCATCACCACAGTGAGCGCGGAGTCCGGATGCCAGCGCAGGTCGAAGTGCTTCAGCTCGCCGTCGCAGGAGGCGAGGAACGCCGGCACGATGTCCGACATCATGCGCAGCATCAGCACCTGGCACTCGGGATCGCCGAAGCGCACGTTGAACTCGAACAGTTTTGGGCCCTGCGTCGTCAGCATGATCCCGGCGTAAAGGATGCCGCGGAACGGCGTGCCGCGCTGCTTCATGCCGGCAACCGTCGGCAGGATGATCTTTGCCATGATCGCGTCGTGGATCGCGGGCGTGACCAGCGGCGTCGGCGAATAGGCGCCCATGCCGCCGGTGTTCGGGCCGAGATCGTGGTCGAACACCCGCTTGTGGTCCTGCGCGGAAGCGAGAGGGATGGCGGTCTCGCCGTCGCAAAGCGCGAAGAAGCTGATCTCGCGGCCCGGCAGGAATTCCTCGATCACGACCTCGGCGCCGGCCTCGCCAAAGGCGCCCTCGAACATCATGGCGATGGCGTCCTCGGCCTCGCGCACGGTCTTGGCGACCACGACGCCCTTGCCGGCGGCAAGTCCGTCGGCCTTGACCACGATCGGCGCACCCTGGCTCTGGACGTAAGCACGCGCATCATTGGCGTTGGTGAAGCGCTTGTAGGCGCCGGTCGGAATGCCGAATTCGGTGCAGAGCGCCTTGGTAAAGCCCTTGGAGCTTTCGAGCTGCGCCGCCACCCCGCTCGGCCCGAACGCCTTGATGCCGGCGGCGGTGAGATCGTCGACGATGCCGGCGGCCAGCGGCGTCTCCGGGCCGACCACCACGAGCTCAACCGCATTCGTCTTGCAGAAATCGATCACGGCGGCATGGTCGGCGACATCGAGCGCCACGCATTCCGCCTCCCGCGCGATGCCGGCATTGCCGGGCGCGCACCAAAATTTGGTCACCAGGGGGGAGGCTGCGATCTTCCACGCCAGGGCATGTTCGCGGCCGCCGGAACCGAGCAGGAGGATGTGCATCGAAGGCTCAGAATAAGGGGTTTGCTGGGGGCGGAGGTCGCACGAATCGCCGCGGGTCTCAAGGGGAAACGCCCCACACTCCCCGTCATTCCGGGGCGTAGCGAAGCCGCGAGCCCGGAATCCATAACCACCATCGTGAGTATGGATTCCGGGCTCGCGCCCAAGAGGGCGCGCCCCGGAATGACGGCGGAGAGGAGTGCCCCGGCACGACGCCGGAAGCTAAACCTGCTTGCCCGCAATGATCTCCTGCAAGGTCGCCACGTGGCGTGCGAAGGCGCCGCGGCCGGCCGCGGTCGCGGTGACCGTGGTCTGCGGTTTCTTGCCGACAAAAGCCTTGTCCACGGAGACGTAACCGGCCCTGGCGAGGGTCTCGATATGCGCGCCGAGATTGCCGTCGGTGGCGCCGGTGAGCTTCTTCAGCCTCGAAAATTCCAGTCCCGCCGTCGCAGGCAGCGCGTTCAATGCCGCCATGATCTTGAGGCGCAGCGGCTGGTGGATGATGACGTCGAGCTCGGCCATCCGCTAGATCCGCCGCATCCAGAGGCCGCCGAGGATCAGGCCGCCGCCGTTGACGAAGGCCATCCAGAGCGGGAACGCCTCGCCGATGTAGAAGAAGCCGATCAAGGTCAGCGCGGCGATGCCGAGGCCGATCGCCACAAAAGCGTAGCCGAACCAGAGACCCGCCAGCGTGTAGAACAGCATGAAATAGAGCGGCCAGAACGTGCCCAGCTGGCGCGGACCGAAATGGCTGATCACATTGGTGCAGAGATAACCGAAGGCGAAGAACAACGCGAGCACCAGGAGCATCCTGATGCTGGCAGCGGTGCCGTTGGCGTGTTGCGGCGGATTCAGCAGGCGGAGCACGACCAGACCGCCGACGCCCACGACATCCGCCGCGACCCAGGCGTAGACCGCGTAGACCGGCCAGAGCCACGTGACGAGATTGGCGGCGAACACCAGTACGCCCCACCAGACTGCCGCGAGACTCGCGAGCTCATAGAGCTGCGATTGCTTCACGCGCTGGACGATATCGTCGATGTCGGCCAGCGCTGCGGACGCCTCCTTGCTGTCGATCATGACTGCCCTGCCCCGCGCGTTGCGACGTCGTCGGCGATGACGGAGACCGCCTTCGGGTTGGTGACGATGCCCATGTGGTTGATGCCGTCGATGACCTTGACGTCGATCGAAGGCTTCACCGCTTGCACGGTCTCGGCATATTTGTCCGAGATCATCATCTCGTCCTCGGCGGCGCCGAAGATCGTGATCGGACGCGTCGTCAAGGGAAGATCGATGCGATAGCCGCGCGTGCCGAAATTGCGCATCAGGCGATCGGAATAGATGGAGACGAGATACTTCGCCGAATTCTGCGGTACGGCCAAAGCGAGCACCGGAAGCTGCGAGCAGCAGTCGATGCCGAGCTTGCGCAGCGCGGCAAGACCGAAGTAGCGCGGCATGTCGACGTTGGCCCAGCCCCCGGCTTTCGGTTTGTTGGTCGGCGCGTCATAGCCGAGATAGGGCGCGAGCAGTACGGTGCGGACGAACATGTCCTGCATGATCGGCGTCGCGGCGACGCGCAACGAGAAGCCGGCCCCGGCGGAATGGCCGATCAAAGTGAGCGGCAGATCCGGTGCGCTCTTGCGGACGTGAGCGACGAAGTCGACGAGATCGTCCTCGAGCTGGCCGACATAGCCGATGTCGCCGCGCGTGCCGGAGCCACCATGGCCGCGGATGTCCAGCGCCCAGGTTTCCACCCCGCGCGAGGCGATCGCATGGGTCAGCGCGTGATTGACGGTGCCGCTGGAGCCGGAGGAGCCATGGATGAAGATCGCGCCGCGGCCGGCCGGAGCACCATTCGGCGCGTAGTGGCGGAAGCCGATCCAGGTGCCGTCGCGGGCCTGGAAACGCTCGAGGGGCGGCAGGGTGGACCAGTCGATTCCCTTGGTGGAGTCGGAGACCGATCGCATCTCAGGCGGCCGGTCCAGCGGCGTTGCTATCATCGCGGCCAAGATCAGCGTCACACCGCCGACGGCGCACAGGGCCCATTTCAGTCCGTTCAAAACGCCGCGCAGCAACCGGATCGCCATGGCTCAATCTCCCTCAAACGCATCAACAATAGAGAACTCTATAGTACAGAGTACTCTTCATATCAATCCCCGGATTGGCGCCGCGCCACGAAAATCCTTAACGTCGGGTCTGACCCCAAAATGCCGAATCGTTTGCCGATGCCTTCAGCGGAACCCCTGCTCAACGCCCCCGAATTCACCGTCTCCGAGCTCTCGCAGTCCCTGAAGCGGACGGTCGAGGACGCCTTTGGCCATGTCCGGGTCCGCGGCGAGATCTCCGGCTTTCGCGGCGCCCACTCCTCCGGCCACTGCTATTTCGCGCTCAAGGACGAGAGCGCCAAGATCGAGGCGGTGATCTGGAAGGGCGTGCACTCCCGGATGCGCTTCAAGCCCCAGGAAGGGCTCGAGGTCATCGCCACCGGCAAGCTCACGACCTATCCGGGCTCTTCCAAATATCAGATCGTGATCGAGGCGCTGGAGCCGGCCGGCATCGGTGCGCTGATGGCGCTGATGGAGGAGCGCAAGAAGAAGCTCGCCGCCGAGGGCCTGTTCGACGAGGCGCGCAAGCAGTTGCTGCCCTGGCTGCCGGAGGTGATCGGCGTCGTGACCTCGCCGACCGGCGCCGTCATCCGCGACATCCTGCATCGGCTCGAGGACCGCTTTCCCCGCCACGTGCTGGTGTGGCCGGTCAAGGTGCAGGGTGAAGGCTCGGCCGAGCAGGTCGCAGCCGCGATCCGCGGCTTCAACGCGCTGCCGGAAGGCGGCAAGATTCCGCGGCCCGACGTACTGATCGTCGCGCGCGGCGGCGGCTCGCTGGAGGACCTCTGGTCGTTCAACGAGGAGATCGTGGTGCGGGCGGCAGCCGAGAGCATGATCCCGCTGATCTCGGCGGTCGGGCACGAGACCGACATCACGCTGATCGACTTCGTCGCCGACAAGCGCGCGCCGACGCCGACAGCGGCGGCCGAGATGGCGGTCCCAGTGCGCAGCGATCTCTTCGTCGAGGTCGCCGATCTCGCGCGGCGCACCCGCGCCTATTGGCAGCGTGCCCACGAAAGCCGCCGCAGCGAGCTGCGCGCCGCCGCGCGCGCGCTGCCGGCGGCAGGCGATCTGCTCGCGATCCCGCGGCAACGGCTGGATTCGGCGGGCGCCTCGCTACCCCGCGGCCTCAAGGCCAATACGCATGCGCATTTCCGCAGGTTTACCGCGGCGAGCGCAAAGCTGACGCTGCGGGTGCTGCACGGGCAGATTTCGCAGGCCGATCACCGCCTCACCGTGTGCGGCGAGCGGCTCGGCCTGTCCGCGCGATCGCTGCTGCGGCAACGGCGCGACCGTTTTGCCGGGCTGGAGGTGCGCTTGCGCGCCTCGAAACTTTCGAATGCACAGGCGCAGCGCAACGCAATTGCCCGCCAGCGCGAGCGCACGCATCGTCTGGCCGAACGCGCCGGCCGCGCGCTTGTCACGCTGTTGCAGCGGCTGGATGCCCGCGTCGAGAACAGCGGCAAGCTGCTCTCCGCCTTGTCGTATCGCGGCGTGCTCGCGCGCGGTTTCGCGCTGGTGCGGGATGAAGCCGGCCATCCCCTGCATGCGGCGGACGCGATTGGTCCCGGCGCACGCGTCGAGATCGAGTTTGCGGACGGCCGTGTCGGCGCGACGGCGGATGCGGATCGCCCGGCACCGACGGCAAAGCGTGCGCCGTCGCAAGCAAAGCCGGCCGCGCAGGACGCAAAACCTGCGCCGAAGCGCGTGACCAAGCCGGTGGATCAGGGCAATTTGTTCTGAGGCGCTACGGCGGCGTTCCGCCCTCGGTGTCATTCCCCGCGCAGCGGGGAATCCAGTACGCCGCGGCTTCTCGGTGACTCACGGACGTCTCGGAGTACTGGATCGCCCGGTCAAGCCGGGCGACGACACCGAGTGTGTGGTGCGCGCATGCAGCCCCAACCACGTCAATGTAGCCCGCCTACCGGCAGGACAATCCCGCGTCGATCGTGGTCCAGAAGCCGCAATGTTCCGGTGCGCGTTGCGGCGCGCCGGCGTGGGCTTCGAACAGGAAGATCGCGACGGTGAAGACGATCAGTGCGGATGAGAACAGGACGAAGCGGTTGCGCATGAGGACTGCGTTTAATCGACATCGTGGTCGAACTAAGGCGCCGTCACCTGCTGAAACCGCCGCGACACGCGATACGTAGATTCACGGTCGGCCATACTCCGTGCAGGGCGGTGGTCGATGCGGGGCTGTCCGCCAAAATTGTTCCTCGGGCGGCCCCGCTTCCGCCTTCGCTCTATCGAGCTACGGCGGGACAAGTCCATCCGGGCTACAGGACGGCCCTCACCGCGCCAGCCACTCCGCGACTTCCTTCTGCGCCTCGGCGCGTGCCTGCGCATCGGTGCCGAGATGGCCGTGCTCGGGCGCGGCGGCGTCGGTGGTGCCGGCAGCTGCGTGCAGCGGCGTATTGGCGCGGTCGAAATCGTGATAGGCGTCGGGATAGACCACGATGCGCGTGAGCGCGCTGCGGCCGCGCGCGCCGTCGACCATCTGGCGGCAGGCCGGCGGCGACGAGACGTCGTCATTGGCGCCGATCAGTACCAGGGTCGGCACCCGCGCGCTCCAGCCGAGGCCGGCGGAGATCCGGCAATCCGGATAGAACGCGATCGCCGCGCGAAAATCCGGCCCGGCTTCGCGCGCGGCGCTCTGCGGACGCACCGCCCAGAGCAGTGCGCTCGCGCCGTTGGCCCAGCCGATCAGGCTGACGCGGTCGCGCGCGACCCAACTCTGCTTCATCAGCCAGGCGCGCGAGGCCGCGATGTCGGCGACACGCTCGCGACGCGCCTTGACGTGCATCTCCTTGACGCGGCATTGCGGCCCGAGCTCGCGCGAACCGTAGCTGTCGGGCAGCAGCACGGCATTGCCGGCCTTCAGCAGTTGCAGCGCCCAGTCGCGATAGCGCGGCAGCACCGATTCTGAATGATTGCCAAGGCCGCCGCAGCCGTGCAGCGCGATCACGGTCGGAAACGGCCCCTCGCCTTCGGGCTTGTAGAGCTGCGCATGCAGGATTCCGGACGACAGCGGAATGTCGACCTGCTGCGGCGCCGGCGCGGCGTGCGCGGCCGACATCAGCAGCATCAGGAACAGGGCGGTCAGTCGAAGGCGCATCGGATTCTGCCGTGGAAGATGCCGGAACCGGCCATCCCTCGCGCGAAGCACTATCATGCGGAAACGGCGGCAAAACATCACAAACCGGTGGGTTTACCGGGCGGACAAGCCACCCTATCTATGCTAAATCCCGTCCAACACATTCGTGCCCTCCAGGGTTTTCCAGGGAGAGGCCTTCCACGGAGACTTTCGACCGTGCTGAACAAGTTCGGCCCCTCGGGCCATGGCGAAGCGCAGGTGCAATATCTCGACGGCGATTTCCGCGTGATCTCGCCGGGGACCTTCGTGCGCTGCGCGATCACCGACACGCGGATCCCGCTCGACGAACTGAAGTACTGGAGCGTGGACCTGCAAGAGGCCTACGCCACGCCCGCCGCCGTGCTCCAGCGGCATTTTCCGGGCGCGCTGAAGCCGCAGCCGTGAGGCCACCGGCACGCGACTATTGCTGCTCCGTGCCATCGCCGCCCACGCAGGTCTTGATGAAACTCTTCCTGGGCTCGCCGACAACCTTCTGATCGATCGCCTGCTTCAGGCAGTCGACCCGCGCCTGCGCCATGCAGAGCTGCATCTGGTCGCGCTTGTCCTGTCCCTTCAGGCTTTGCGTCGTCGCAAGACACGTGACGCGCTTGGTCGCGGGGACCGGCACCGTGCCGGTTGGAGCAGCGGGAGCCGTCGTCGGCGTCGTCTGCGCAAATACCGGCGCAATGATCAGACACACAAGACTGGCAGCGACGGCTGCGGATGGCAGTTTCATCGGATTCTCCTGATCGTCTGGAACCGATAGGCGGCTTGCGATGAATGTCGCCTGAATGGCAGGCTGCTGCAGGGTGAGCAAAGTGTAGCTGTCCTGCCGACGTCGCACGAGCGGCACAGCTTTTCGCGCAGCATGAGGATGGAGACGATGTTCGCGCGCGCCTGACCTGCGCGCCTCACAGCCGAAATCATCTCCGTCGTGCCGATCCACGTTGCATCGAATCGCTCTTGCACTCCGTAGTACGTCACTTCGCGCTGTGGTTGGAATCTTCGTTGCGGTTGGGCGCCCTTAAGTTGTTTGACGAAGTCTTGGTGAAACAGAGCGCTGTTAAACTACATGTTAGGTAATTAGCCCTGCTCTTTTATCGCACAGACCATCAAGTCAACCAAACGGCCATTGAGCTTTGGAATTGGCACAGTCTGTGAACGGGCTCATATCGAAGAGCCATCTGACGGGCTACGATCACCCCGAAAATTCGCGGTGGAATATTTTGTAAATCGAAAGTCAACGATGGGGGTGATCATGCCCACCATACTAGACATGCTCTATCGTGAATATTGCCGCGCCCGCCTCGCTGAAATGCGGAAACAGCTTCTGATCATAGCTCAACGCTCTGAAGCTCCCGAGGCGCATCATCATCTTGCGGATCAGGGTGACGATGAGAGGACGGACGCACAACGCAAGACCGGTCGCGGCGTGCCGCATTGAAGCGGCCCCGAGACCGGCGAACTCTCCCGCGTAGCATTGACCAAGCAATTGGCGGCAGTTTGGGAGCAAGCGATGAATACACCCGAATGCTATACTGTCATGGTGGCCTGCGTCTCGTGCCTGACCATCATTGGAATGATTGCCGTTGGAGCCTGGTGAGGGACTGACCGCTGAGCCGGGATTCCACGCCGTTGGCGGTCCGCTGGCAAGCACGTTCAGTCGGACCTGTGGCGCCGGACACAGCACGCGCCCTCCCGCATCGTCCGTCGATGGACGCAGGAAGGCCTTGCCTCAGCGCGCAGACCTGCTTCTTGCTGTGAGGTGAGCGTTGCCGCCGCTTGATACGATTGCGGCGGCATCGCTTGGGATCCGGAGGTCAGCCTCCGGGCGGAGTATACGAAGAACGCAGCTTCGCCGCGTTCTGGCGGACCTGCTTGATCTCGTCCTGCGTGAACAGCCGGGTCAGTTTCACGTTCTGCAGGGCGCCCGCCGTGACGGTCAGGCCGGAAATGGCCGGAGCCGCGCTCGGATCAGGCACATCGAAAATCAGCAGAACGCCTGGACCGTCGGCGGCAACGCTGTACATCGAAATCAGCTTGCCGCCGGCCGCTTCAATGAGTTTTGTCGCCGCCTCCTGGCGATTGGTCGTGGGGTTTTCCAAAATGGCATTGAGAGCGCGTGGTGTATATTGTCCGGTGAGGCAAAAATGCATGGCATGTTCTCCTCTGAGCTTTTGGCAATAACTCTCCTGCCGTTACGAGCTGGTCGTAACGGTCTCGCATCTGAAATGATGAAGGTACGTTGCCCGCCGTGGGCATAAACGCCGCCGATGATTGCCGGGAGTTCGGCACGTCCCGGTGACGGCTCTCATGCAAGGCTACATCAACTCCCGAACGTGCGGAAGAGGATTCATCCGCCGCGACATGTCGCCCCGATCAATCGTCGCATATCGCATGGCGCGCGGTCTTGGGCTACGGCGGAGCGCTTTGCCCACGCCAAGAAATCATTCAAGAAATCATCAAGAAATCATCGCCTGCCGAACCGCCGCTCGCGCGCCTTGTAGAGATGATCGCTGATCAATTGCCGGAGCGCTGCCGGATCATCGAATTCGAGCTGCACCGCGAACGGCACGATGCCATCGGGCACGCCGTCGCGGCCGCGCAGGCGCGCAAGATCCTTTTCCGTCGTCACCAGCGTGAGTTGCTCGCGCTGCGCCTCGGCTGCGAGCGCCGCGATCTCGTCCTGCGAAAACATGTGGTGATCGGCGAAGGGGCGCGTGCGCGCTACCTCGATGCCGCAGGCGCGCAAGCTGCGGAAGAAACGCGCGGGATCGCCGATGCCGGCGAACGCAAGGACTCGTTTGCCGAGGAGTTGCGCGACCGAGGCCGCATCCGGCTTCAGGCGCGCGCGCAGCTCCGGCTTGTTGCGCTTCGCAAGCTCCGCCGCGACATCGTTGGCGGCATGGCCATTGCCGATCAGCACCAGCGCATCGGTGCGCGCGAGCTGCGCCTTCAGCGGCGCGCGCAAGGGACCGGCCGGAAACACCTTGCCGTTGCCGAGGCCCCGTTCGCTGTCGATCACGATCAGGGAGGCGTCCTTCAGCAGGCGCGGATTCTGGAAGCCGTCGTCCATCAGGATCACGGTCGCGCCCCGCGACTTCGCGAGCGCGACGCCTTCGAGACGGTCGTGCGCGACCACGACAGGAACGTCGCGCACCATCATCAGCGGCTCGTCGCCGATGTCGGACGCGGTGTGGCGCTCGCGGTCGACCATGACCGGACCCTTGAGGCGCCCGCCATAGCCGCGGCTGAGCACCACCGGCGTCTCGCCGAGGTCGCGCAGCAGCTTCGTCAATGCGAGCACGGTCGGCGTCTTGCCGGCGCCGCCGACATGGTAGTTGCCGACGCAGATCACGGGGATGCCGGCGTCGAAGCCCTGGCGCAGCATGCGCCGTTCGGTGATCGCGCCATAGAGCAGACCCAAAGGCCGTAACGCATGAGACTTGAAGGAACGCGGCCGGTACCAGAAGGCCGGCTCACGCATTGGCGGCCCCCATCTCGATGGTGAGCTGCAACAGATAGGGCTCGAGCGCGGTCATGGTGCGATTGAGCGCGCCGCCGAGCTCCTCGACCACGCCTGCGCCTGCGCGCTGCATCCTGTCGCGCACCGCGGTATCGGCCAGCAACTGGCCGAGCTGCTTGACCAGCGCCTCCTGCGTGTCGGCCTGGCGCGCCCCGCCGCTGCTATCGAGCGCCTCGTAGACATCGGCGAAGTTGAAGACGTGCGGACCATGGACGATCGCGGCGCCGAGCTTGATCGCCTCGATCGGATTCTGGCCGCCATGGCGGATCAGCGATCCGCCCATGAACACGACCGGCGAGAGCCGGTAGAACAGGCCGAGTTCGCCCATGGTGTCGGCCACATAGACGTCGGTCGCGGCCGTCGGCAATTCCTCGCGCGAGCGCAACGCCGGCTTCAGGCCCGACGCCGTGATCAAGCCCGCGATCGAGGCGCCGCGATCCGGGTGCCGCGGCACGATCACCGTCAGAAGCTGCGGGAAGAAACCGACGAGGCTGCGATGCGCCGCGACCAGCATCTCGTCCTCGCCCGGATGGGTCGAGGCCGCGACGATGATCGGGCGGCCGCGCGTCATCGCCATCAGCCGTTCGAGCTTGGCGGGATCGGCCGGCGGCGCGGCCACGTCGAGCTTGAGATTGCCTGTCGTGACGACGTCGCGGCCGCCGAGCGCGGAGAAACGTTCAGCATCGGTCTTCGATTGCGCCAGGCAGATGTCGAACCGCGACAGCAGAGCCGAGATGGTGCCGTACATCCGCCGCCAGCGCGGGAAGGAGCGCGGCGACATCCGCCCGTTGATCAGCACCATCGGCAGGCGGCGCGCGGCGCCCGCCAGGATCAGGTTCGGCCACAAATCGGATTCGATGAACAGCGCCAGCGACGGCTTCCAGTGATCGAGGAAGCGCGCGACATAGCGCGGGGAATCATACGGCACGTATTGATGGATGACGTCGGGCGGAAAGCGCTTAGCGACCACGGCGGCGGAGGTGACGGTGCCCGAGGTGAGCAGGATGCGCAGGTTGAGGTCGCGCAGGCGCTCGATCAGCGCGGCCGCGGCGAGCACCTCGCCGACGCTGGCGCCGTGAATCCAGACCAGGGGGCCGTGCGGACGCACGTCCCGGGACAGGCCCCGCCGCTCGCCGACGCGGGCGGGATCCTCCTTGCCCTGCTTCAGCCGCCGCTTGATCAGCGCCGGCGCAAGCGGCACCAGGCCCGACGCCAGGCGCCGGTACATCCGCAGCGTTATCGGCAGCGAATTAGCCATCTTGGCGCCCCGGACGGCCGAGTTGCGCATAGGCGCGGCGGGTCGCCTCGTTCAAGGTCTCTTCCAGCTCCAGCCGCAGCGCTTCCATGGTGGCGGCGTCGGCATCCGGCGGCACGTGGATTTCCTTGATGCCGACCAATGCGCCCCGCCCGAACGGGAGGTTGATGGTGGTGCGGTCCCAGTTCTTGAGCCGGATGAAGCGGCTGGTCGCCATCGCGAAAGGCATGATCGGCCGCCCCGATTCCCGTGCCAGCATGATGATGCCGAGCCCGGCCACGCGCGAGCGCTTGGGGACATCGGCGGTCAGCGCGACATTACAACCGTCCTCGAGCGTGTGCACCATTTCCCTGAACGCCCCCACCCCGCCCTTGCGGTGGAAGGCGCCGCCGTGGTCACCGGAACCACGGATCAGGCCGATGCCGAGCCGCTCGACGGCGATCGCGTTGAACTCGCCGTCGCGATGCCGCGAGATCAGGACCTTGGCCCGGTAGGAGTCCTTGTTCTTGATGAAGGGCGTGAGGAAATGCTGGCCGTGCCAGAAGGCGAAGATCGCAGGGATCTGCGGCTCGACGATGTCATAGACGTCAGGCGGATCGAACGTGAATTTGTTGGTCCGCCAGACCAGACGCAGATATTCGGCCGCCAGAACCCCGACGGCACGCTGAAGCCAGCTGCTCCGCAGCGTATTGCGAAGCAGTTTTTTCAACGCGCCGGTTCTTGATTCGGGTCGAGCAGCCGATGGAGATGGACGATGAAGTAGCGCATCTGCGCGTTGTCGACCGTGCTCTGCGCCTTGGCGCGCCAGGCGACGTGAGCGGACGCATAGTTCGGATAGAGGCCGACGATCTCGACGTCATCGAGGTTCTTGAAGGTGTTGTGCTCGAGATCGAGCAATTCGCCGCCGATGACGAGATGCAGCAATTGTTGCGGGGCACTATCTGGCATGGGTTCTGTTCCTAACGGGCTGCCCGGCAAAGCAGTGTTCGAGAAGCACGGCGGACGCACTCAGGGCAAGGGCCGATTTCGAAAATGCGCGACGATGCCCGCATGACGATCGCGACCTGCTGCCACCAGCACCCCGTGCGTGACTTCCCGGCGGTTATAGAGGATGGGATCTCCGGAGAGGTCGCTCATCCTACCATCCGCTTCCTGCACGATCAAATCGGCCGCCGCAAGGTCCCAATCATGGCTGTTGCCCCCGGCAAAAGCCGCATCCAGCACGCCATCGGCGACCCGGCACAGGCGCAGCGCGAGCGAACCGATTCGCGGATGCAGCTTGATGTCGCCGCCAGCCGTATTGAGCCGCTCGACCATCGGCTTCGGGCCGGCGACGCGGGAGAAGTCGAGCGCTGATCCGGACGCCGCCCGCACGGCCTTGCCGTTGAGCGTCGTGCCCTGCCCGCGGGCCGCGAAGAAGAACTCGTCGGTCGCGGGCGCGAACACCGCAGCCAGCACCGGCGAGGCATCCTCGACCAGCGCGACGCTGACGCACCATTCGTCATGGCCGCCGAGATAATTGCGGGTGCCGTCGATCGGATCGACCACCCAGGTCCGCCGCCGCGAGAGCCGCACCTCGTCGTCGGCGCTCTCCTCGGACAGCCAGCCATAATCGGGCGTCGCCGAGCGCAGGCGCGCTTCGAGCAAGTCGTTGACAGCAATGTCGGCTTCCGACACCGGCGAGGACGCGCCCTTGGTCCACTTCCTCAACTCGGTGCGGAACATCGACTGCGCGAGGCTGCCTGCCTCCCGCACCGCGTCCTGCAGCAGCGCCGCCTCGCGCGTCGGGATGGTTTCGTCAGTTGAATGCGCGTCAGCGTCCGCCAAGCGTCAAACCCTCGATGCGCACCGTCGGCGCATTGACGCCGTAGCGGAACTCGAGATTGTTCGCCGGCTGCATCGACTTGAAGATCTCGAACAGATGGCCCGCGATCGTGACTTCGCTGACGGGATAGGTCAGCTCGCCATTCTCGATCCAGAAGCCGGAGGCGCCGCGGCTGTAATCGCCGGTGACGCCGTTGACGCCGGAGCCGATCAGGTCGGTGACGTAGAAGCCCTGCTTGATGTCGGCGATCAGTTCGGCCGGGGTCGGCGTGCCGGGTTCGAGATGCAGATTGTACGGCCCGGGCGACGGCGAGGACGAGACGCCGCGATGGGCGTGGCCAGTGGTGGCAAGACCGAGCTCGCGCGCGGTCGCGCAGTCGAGCAGCCAGGTCGTCAGCACGCCCTCGTCGATCAGCGCGATCTTCTTCACCGCGACGCCTTCGGCATCGAAGGTCTGCGAGCGCAGGCCGCGCTTGCGCAGGGGATCGTCGATGATGCGGATGTTCTTGGCGAACAGCTGCTGGCCGAGCTTGTCCTTCAGGAAGCTGGTCTTGCGTGCGATCGAGGCGCCGTTGATGGCACCGACGACGTGGCCGACCAGCGAGCCCGCCACGCGCGGATCGAACACGACCGGCACCTTGCAGGTCTCGACCTTGCGCGGATTGGAACGCGCCACGGTGCGCTCGCCGGCGGAACGGCCGACCACTTCCGGCGACAGGAGATCGGCGCCGTGCGGCGCCGAGGTGAAGTCGTAATCACGCTCCATGCCGGTGCCTTCGCCCGATATCGCGGTCGCCGAAATGCCCTGGCTGGAACGCAAATAAGAACCATGGAAGCCGGTGCTGGTGACGAGCACCATGCCGCCCATGCCGGCGGAGGCGGAGGCGCCGCCGGACTTGGTCACGCCCTTCACGGCGAGCGCGGCAGCCTCGGCTTCGAGCGCGCGGCGCTCGAGCTCGGAGGTCGCGGGCACGTCGGGATCGAGCAGATCGAGATCGGGGAAGTCGCGCGCGAGCAGTGCGGGATCGGCGAGGCCGACATATTTGTCGTCGGGCGCGACGCGCGCCATCGCCACCGCGCGCTCGGCAAGCTTGGTCACGGCATCGCCGCTGACGTCGTTGGTCGAGACCACCGCCTGGCGCTGGCCGACCAGCACGCGCAGGCCGACATCGTCGCCCTCGGAGCGTTCGGATTCCTCGACGCGCCCGTCACGCACCTCGACGCCCTGCGAGACGCCGCGCACGGCGACCGCATCGGCCGCATCCGCACCGGCGCGCTTGGCCGCCTCGACCAGCCGCTGCGCGAGATCGGAGAGCGCGGACTGATCGAACAGGTCGCGATTGGCTTTGGACGAATCCTGGGGCGAAAGCGTCGAGCTTGGTGAAGGGTTCACAAACGAAATCCTGTTGCGGCGGGAGGTTTCGGGGCGATACCGGCCCTGAACACCAGATGTGCCCAATTGGTACGGACTTCAAGCGTTTTCAGCCCGCAAAAAGCTCAGATTCGCAAGTCCGGCGCAACGTCTCGTCAATCATGCGTGCCAAGGTCTTGTCAATCATGAGCGGCGGTGACGCTGGATTAACCAGCCTTTTTAAGTGGTTTCGGAACGGCGCGCGCTAAGGTCCTCGCATCGACCGGGAACATAATCCCGGCGGGGAGAACTAAAGCCGTGAGGCGTCAAACAGCAACAAGCGGGATCGCTCCCGCCGGGTCGGGCCGCAGCCTGCGGCTCGACCCTCTTTCCCTTCCGGTCCGCTTCGATGCGCACGATCCGCGCGCCGACGGATACACCCGGCAGATCGAGCTTCATCGCGAGCGTGTCGTGCTGCGCCGTGCCGTCCGCGGCATGCAGATGGCAATCAACGTCCGCGTCAGCGACTTCATCGGCGTTGCGTTGCGCGGCAATGACGAGGCACAGACCCTCGTCCTCGTGCATCGCGATCCCTCGCTGTCCGTTCCGCTGCTGGTCAGCACCGATGGCGACGAGCTCGCCGAGGCCTGGGCGATCTGGAGCGAGCTGTTCGCGCTTCCGCAGCTTGACGAAGGTGCCCGCAAGCCCACGCCGCGCCGTCGCCGCGCCAACGCGATCCGTGCCCGCCGTCCGAAATTCCTGATGCGCCGGCGCACCGCCATGACGCGCGAGCTGTCGGTTCATCAGGGCGAACACGAGATCATCGCAAGGAATTGAAGGTGCCGTAGGGTGGGTTAGCCGTAGGCGTAACCCACCTCCTTGCTCTCGATGCGGATACAAGTTGGTGGATTACGCTTCGCTAATCCACCCTACGCATTTCCGTCAGGCCGCCCGCATCACTTTGCCCACCCTACGGGCAGCTACGCCGCCCGCATCACCGCGTCGACCAGCAATCCCGCAAACAGCAGGAAGCCCGCGTACTTGTTCGAGTAGAACAGGCGCTTGCAGAGCAAGGGGTCGGTGATATCCAGCCGCACGATCTGCGACGCCAGATGCACCGCGAACGCCGCAAGCCCGAGCCAGGCCGGCCAGCGCGCATCGCCGGACGCCAGCGCCACGCCGATCAGCATCACCGAAAGCCCGTAGAACAGGATCAGCGCCTGGTGCGTGTGCGCGCCGAACAGCCGCGCGGTGGACTTGATGCCGATCAGCGCGTCGTCCTCGGCGTCCTGATGCGCATAGATCGTGTCATAGCCGATCACCCACGAAATCGATCCGGCATAGAGCACCAGCGCGGTCAATTCGATGCGGCCGAAGGTGACGGCAAATCCCATCAGCGCGCCCCAGGAGAAGGCGAGGCCGAGCACGATCTGCGGCCACCAAGTGATGCGCTTCATGAAGGGATAGATCGCGACGATCAAAAGCGAGGCGATGCCGGTCAGGACCGCGAAGCGGTTGAATTGCAGCAGCACCACGAGACCGGTCAGCGCCTGCGCGACCATGAAGGCCAGCGCCTGCCTGGCCGTCACCTGGCCCGACGGCAACGGCCGCGAGCGGGTGCGCTCGACCTTGTCGTCGAGATCGCGGTCGGTGATGTCGTTCCAGGTGCAGCCTGCTCCGCGCATCACGAAGGCGCCGATGAAGAACAGCACGATGGTAAGCGGCAGGCCGCGGACATCATGCGCCATGCCGGCGGCGAGCGCCGCCGACCACCAGCACGGCATCAACAGGAGCCAGGAGCCGATCGGACGATCGAAGCGCGACAGGCGCAAATAAGGCCGCGCCCATTGCGGCGCGAGCGTATCGACCCAGTTGCCGGTGGAATCGGCAACGCGGGCGGATGTATCACTCATCGCGTGAGGACGTTGCCGTTGAGCGTATCGAAGGTGCTGCCGCCCTTCTTGCCGGCATTGGCTTCAGGCGCCGAGCCCGAGCCCAGCACCTCGCTCAGCGACGGACCGGCCGGACCGCGCGGCTGGTTCTGCATCTGCTGCGCGACGTTGCAGACCTTCGTCGACATGGCCTCGGTGTTCTTGTGGCCGTCCTTCATCTGTGCGCTGACCTGCGCCGGAATCCCGCACTTCGAGGCGTTGGCCTCGATGTACTTGATCATCTTGGACTCAGCCTGGCTGAAATTGCGGATCAGCTTGCAGGCCTCGTCCGGCGGGGCGTGACGGTCGCTTGCCGCCTTGATCAGCTTGCCGCGCTTCTCGGCTTCCTCGCGCAGAGGCATGAACGCCTTCATGCAGTCCTCGCCGGGACCGCCTTGCGTCGGCGGGGCGGCGCTGAAGGCACCTGCACCACCGACGGGCGCGGCGCCGTTCACGGGAAACGATCCTTGGGGCGCTCCACCGACCGAAGCGGTCGGCGCCGAGCCGTTCACGGGCGGAAACGCGGAACTGGTTGGGGCCTGGCCAGGCAGCGGCGCGGGGAAGCCCTGCGCGTGGGCACCCGCGGCGCCCAAGGTGACCATGGCGGCAGTGATCGGAACCATCAAATGACGGATCATCAAGGCAGTCTCTCCGGCAGGAGCTTACGGGGCTCGGCGCCTTCCCAATTGAAGCGCAACCAGCGTGCTCGCGATTCTACGATTCCCGCCGGCCCTTAACAACCCGCCGAATAGGGCAAGAGCGCGGCGCGCCGACGCACCGATTTGGCAATATTTACCCCCGAAATGGCGGCTTTCGGTTAATAACGGCGGCAAATTGGACCTTTGAACGATGCCCTCCCACGATTTTCGTGCCCCCCGCCTGTTTGTCGATGTCCCCCTTGCCCAGGACGCCAGGGTTCCGCTCGACCGCGACCAGAGCAATTATCTCGGCAATGTGCTGCGGCTTGCCGCCGGGGCCGAGGTTTTGGCGTTCAACGGCCGCGACGGCGAGTGGCAGGCCGCGATTGAGGGCCGCAAGCGGCCGGATGGCCTCGTCATCCTCCAGCAGACCCGGCCCCAGGACCGGCTGGCCGAGCTCGCTTACGTCTTCGCGCCGCTCAAGCATGCCCGGCTCGACTACATGGTTCAGAAGGCCATCGAAATGGGCGCCGCCACGCTTCAGCCGGTCCTGACCCGCTTCACCCAGGCCTCCCGGGTCAACACCGAGCGGATGCGTGCCAATGTCGTCGAGGCCGCCGAGCAATGCGGCATCCTCAGCATCGCCACGGTGGCCGAGCCCGTGCCGCTGGACCGGTATCTCAGTCAGCGCCCTGCCGACCGGCTGCTCATCTTCTGCGACGAGGCGGCGGAGGTCCAAAACCCCGTTCAGAGCCTGCGAGACGCGCGCGAATCCGGCCATGACCAAGACAGAGTTGGCATCGACGTGCTGATCGGCCCCGAAGGCGGCTTTGCCGAGGAGGAGCGCGCCCTGCTGCTGCGGCAGCCCAAGATCCTGCGGCTGGCGCTGGGACCCCGGATCATGCGGGCCGACACGGCCGCGGTGGCGGCGCTGGCGCTGGTGCAGGCGGTGCTGGGCGATTGGGGCGGCACCTGACCTAGCGAAGCGAACCTAACGTCGATTCACGCGCGGCGGCTCTGCAGGTTCGCGCTTTAGATGACCTCTCGCTTCGACCGATGCAGGGTCTCGGACGGGAGTTCTCCGAAAGCCGCCCTGTAGCTCGCTGCGAACTCGCTCAGATGCCAGAAGCCATGGCCGATTGCGCAGGCCTTCACACTGCGGCGAGCCGGGCCGGTGCGCAGCTGCTTTCGAACCGACCAGAGGCGCAAGACCCGGCTGTAGCGATGAGGGCTCATGCCGCAGATGGCCTGCGTCGCACTCTGGAGGGTCCGAACGGACACGCCCACCCGCGCTGCCAGTTCGGTCGTCTTGTGCCAGATCGCGAGATCGTGGCGGATCAATCGTTCCATCTCTGCGACGATCCGCTGATAGCTGTCCGTCGTGGAGTGCATGGGCCCGCGATTCGCGTCGGACCGAATGGCAGCATCCATTGTGACGAACAGGGATTGTTCGACCGCCGTTCGCGACGTCGGCTCGTTCAGGAAGTCTGGATCATGTGCCGCGGTTTCAAGCGTCGTGGAAATCGAGCCATGCAGGGAGGCAAGTACGTCCGATGCCGGGCTCAGCAAATGATAGCCGTCATCCAGCTGAGACCAGGGCTCGCGCTCGGGCAGGCTGAAATAGGCGACAGCCCACAAACGCCCCGCCGGCTCATAGACCAGGCAATCGGATCTCCCCTTGAGAACGAGTATCGAGCTGCCAATTGATTGCCCGTTGATGCGGGTGGAGGTTACATGGTCCATCGGCACCGCCACCGCGACGGCGTGCGCCAGATCATAACCGCGGATGATCCGCGGGAAGGTCTTCACCAAAGACAGCGTCAGGACCGGCAGGCTAAGCCGGGCGCGCTTGATTGCAGTCGCCCCGGCCGACAGCGGCATGCTGGATGCGCCGGCATATCTCTCACTCTCTCCGAAATGATCGATGTCGTACGATTGGAGCTCGAGAGCCGCGGATGGCTTGAGACCCTGGAATGACAGCAAGCCGTCTAATGCTGTTCCTTGCGCTCCATCGCGAGCAGTATCGAAAAGGCCTTGATCCATATCCTGCCGCTTACTTCGCCTTCCTTGTCGATGCAGTGCCCTTGGGGGCACGCAGATCATCCGGACCATTGATGCCGGCGCGTTTGAGATCGCGGAGCAGTTTTGTGAGCAGCAGCATGTTAGTCTTCTGCAGTTCGTGATTGTTTCCAAACCTGAATGCGTTCTGCTCGGTCACGATGAGCCCGGCCTTGGTTTCGGCGAGAATCTTTCGTCTCTTTAGTCCCGTCACGCGACGACGAACCGTCTCGAGCGGCAGGCTGAGGAAGCGAGAGAGCGCCGCGCGGGACACCCCTTGCTTGATCGCATCCGGCTCGACCGCGTGAATGCTGGAGAATCTCTCGTCCAGCGACGGATCGTTCATCACATTGATGACGTTCGCGTTGAGAATCGCATGAACGATCAATAGGTCCAGCGGATCGAATTCGTCGTAGTGCCGGAACAGCTCGCTGATCGAAAACAGCATATAGGCCAGCGTGTGTCGCGAGACCGTCCGGATAACATCTGATGCATTGCGCATGAATCGAAACCAACATTCACATTGTAAGCGAAGGCAGCAGCGAATGGGTCATCCGCCATACCCAATATGAGTATGCGACGACTTGCCTGTCCTCCTCAATTTCTCAATGTGACGTCGAGCTTGCGGTTGCTGCATTGAGTCGCATGCGCGGACAAAAATCAGCGACGGGCAATGAGGCTGTCGCGCGGGACGACATGGCCATGGACGACGATGTTGCATCGGACAGGCGGCGACGCGAGGAGCTCGGGCTCATCAAGGCATTTCTCGGCATAAGGGACCCGAGCAGGAGACAGAGAATTCTCGAGCTTGCCGAGGAGCTCGCAGATCACGCCGCGTCCGAAACCGCAGGGCTTGCCTTCGCCTCGACCGATGCATCGCTTGGCGATGCGCCCAGAGATCGCCCTGGCCAGACTGAGTGAAAGCCAAGCCTCTCCCGTCCCAGGTATTAAAATACCCAAGACACGTTCTGACAGATCGCTGCGTCCCACCTCCAAAGCCGTTAAGCGATTGATCCTTTGGAGGTCGAAACCGCTTTCGGGCCATGCTAAGGCCTGCGCCAATTCGCCTCCCCCTTTGCCCTGCCCGGTTCCGCCGGGACGATGGACCCCTGTTATGACCGCGACTGCCACCTCAAATGCTGCCGGCTCCGCCGCTTGGGCGGATACGCTGCTCTTGTCGTTCGCGCAGGCCGGCTATGTCAGGGCCGAGCCCGCGATCCTGCAACCGGCCGAGCCGTTCCTGGACCTCTCCGGCGAGGACATCCGCAAGAGCCTGTACCTGACGACGGACCTGTCCGGCGAGGAGCTTTGCCTGCGCCCGGACCTGACCATTCCCGTCGCCCGCGACTACCTCACCTCCAGCCGCGCCGGCCAGCCGGCCGGGTTCAGCTATCTCGGCCCGGTGTTCCGTTACCGCAACGGCCGGGCCAGCGAGTTTCTTCAGGCCGGCATCGAATCGTTCGGCCGCCAGGACCGCGCCGCGGCCGACGCCGAGATGCTGGCGCTGGCGCTGGAAGCGACCGCCGCCTTCGGTGTCCGCGATGTCGAGATCCGCACCGGCGACGTGGCGCTGTTCAACGCCCTGCTAGATGCGCTCGACCTCTATCCGGTGTGGCGCCGCCGCCTGGTCAAGGATTTCAACCGCAAGATCAGCCTGGAAAAAGATCTGGAGAAGCTGGCGGCCGCGACCACCGCGACCCGCAGCGAATATGAGGGTGTGCTGGCCGCGCTCGCCGGCTCCGACCGCAAGGCGGCGCTCGCCTTCGTCACCGATCTGATGTCGATCGCCGGCACCACCAATGTCGGGGGCCGCACCACGGCCGAGATCGCCGACCGTTTCCTCGAGCAGTCGACGCTGAAGGGCGGCGCACTGCCGCGCGAGGCGATCGCCGTGCTCAAGCGCTTCCTGTCGATCGCGGGCAATCCCGACGATGCCGTCGCCGAGCTCCGCGCGCTCACCACGGACGCGAAGCTCGACCTCAGCGCTGCCGTGGACCAGTTCGAAAGCCGGGTCGGCTTCATGGCCGCGCGCGGCATCGACTTGAAGCAGACGCGCTTTTCGACCGCGTTCGGACGCGGCCTCGACTATTACACCGGCTTCGAATTCGAGCTGCATCACAGGGGCAACGGCGCCGAGCCGCTGGTCGCCGGCGGCCGCTATGACGGGCTGATGACCCAGCTCGGATCGGCCGAGCCGATCCCCGCGGTCGGCTTCTCGGTCTGGGTCGACGCGCTGACCCGGATCGGTCGCAAGGTGGGAGCTTAAGTCATGAGCGCGCCATTCGTCCTGGCCGTTCCCTCCAAGGGCCGCCTGCAGGAAAACACCGAGGCGTTCTTCGCCCGCGCCGGGCTCAAGCTGTCGAAGGCCGGCGGCGCGCGCGACTATCGCGGCACGCTCGCAGGCCTCGACAATGTCGAGGTCGCCTATCTCTCGGCGAGCGAGATCGCCTCTCAACTGTCGCGCGGCTTTGCGCATCTCGGCGTCACCGGCGAAGACCTGGTGCGCGAGAACATCGCGGATGCCGACAAGCGCGTGTCCCTGATCGACGGGCTCGGCTTCGGCTATGCCGATGTCGTCGTCGCGGTGCCGCAGGCGTGGATCGACGTCCGCACCATGGCCGACCTCGACGACGTCACCACCGGCTTCCGCGAGCAGCATCACATGCGGATGCGGGTCGCGACCAAGTTCATCAACCTCACCCGCACCTTCTTCCAGAGCCACGGCATCACCGATTACCGCATCGTCGAAAGCGCGGGCGCGACCGAAGGCGCGCCGGCGGCCGGCAGCGCCGAGCTGATCGTCGACATCACCACGACCGGCGCGACGCTCGCCGCCAACGGCTTGCGGGTGCTCGACGACGGCGTGATCCTGCGCAGCCAGGCCAATCTGGTCGCCTCGAAGGATGCCGACTGGTCGCCGCAGGCGCGGGAGACCGCGCGCGTCATCCTCGATCACATCGCAGCAAGGGCGCGGGCCAACAAATACCGCGAGGTCCGCACCCGCTTCCAGCAATGCGACGCCGTCCTGCTCGGCGAAGCCCACGAGCGCTTCGGCGTCGAAGCCCCGTTCGGCGGGCCGACCTCGTCGGGCATGCTGACGCTGCACTGTCCGCCGGGTCAGCTCTATGCGCTGGCGAGCTTCCTGCGCGAGCATGGCGCCGAGACCGTCTCGGTGGTTTCGCTCGACTATGTGTTCGACCGGGAGAACCCGCTGTTCGCCAAGCTCGAGGCATTCCTGCGGCAGTGAGCCTCAGGTTCGTTCAGCGTAGCGACAGCAAACGGCAGCTACCATATGCTGTTGAGAACCATGGACGCCTCTGGAACCTTGATCAATGACGCTGGGCTCTGACGTTTCCGGCATGACGACCACCGCGGCCAGTGCCGCCGCGAAGGGGCTGTCGATTGTCGTCCCCGTCTACAACGAGGCGGCGGGCCTCGCCGCCCTGCACCAGCGCATCTGCGATCTCGCCAAGACGCTGCGGCAGCGCTATCGCCTCGGCTGCGAGGTCGTCTATGTCGACGACGGCAGCGCGGACGCGACGCTCTCGATCGCCCGGTCGCTGCCGGCCGACGCGGTCGACGTCCAGGTGGTGTCGCTGTCGCGCAATTTCGGCAAGGAAGCCGCCCTGATGGCCGGCCTCGACCATGCCAGGCTCGGCGCCGTGATGTTCATGGACGGCGACGGCCAG
The DNA here is from genome assembly GCF_052588265.1 of Bradyrhizobium sp. Pa8. NCBI lineage: Bacteria > Pseudomonadati > Pseudomonadota > Alphaproteobacteria > Hyphomicrobiales > Nitrobacteraceae > Bradyrhizobium > Bradyrhizobium sp. Pa8. The sequence goes on from NZ_CP176767.1 coordinate 8,212,726, forward strand.
CATCCGCCGGCCCTGGTCGAGCAGCTGGTGCGGCACTGGATCGAGGACGGCTACGACGTCGTCTATACCGCCAAGGCGCATCGCGACAACGAGCCCTTCCTGCGCCGCGTCGCCGTGCGCGGGTTCTATTCGCTGATCAATTGGGGCGCGCGCCAGAAGATCCCCGAAGACGCCGGCGACTTCCGCCTGCTGTCGCCGCGCGCGGTCGCAGCGCTCAGGCAGCTGCCGGAGCGCAACCGCTTCTTCAAGGGCCTCGCGAGCTGGATCGGCTTCCGCCAGATCCGCGTCGACTACGAGCCCGCGCCGCGCACCCATGGCGTGACGACCTTCAGCGCCGCGCGCCTGCTCGGTCTTTCGATCGAAGGAGTGACCTCGTTCTCGGTGGCACCGCTGCGCTTCGCCAGCCTGCTCGGCGTGATCCTCGCCGGCGGCGCCTTCCTGTTCGGCCTCTCGATCCTCTGGGAGGTCTGGACCACGGGCAAGCAAGTGCCCGGCTATCCCTCGCTCGTGATCGGCCTGATGACCATCGGCGGCGTGCAGCTCATCATGATCGGCATCGTCGGCGAATATATCGGCAAGATCCTGTCCGAGCTGAAGGCGCGCCCGATCTACTTCGTCGCCGAGCACAGCGAAAAGCATTTCGAGACCGGGAAGGCCGACGACGCCTCGAAGAGGACGGCCGCCGAATGAGCGGGGCCGCGGGCCTGCGGCGGATCTGGCTCTGCGCCGACGATTACGGCATCAGCCCGGGCGTCAATCGCGCCATCCGCGACCTTATCGAACGCGGCCGTCTCAATGCCACCTCGGTGATGATGGTGGGACCGGCGATCGAGCGCGGCGAGATCGAGGCGCTCCAGACGGCGGCGAAAGCGAGCCCGCGCTGCGCGATCGGCTTGCACGTGACATTGTCGGCGCCGTTCCGGCCGCTCACCATGCATTTCCGACCGCTGGACGGCGACATGTTCATGCCGTTCCCGAAACTGCTGCGCGCCGGCCTTGCACGCCGGCTCGACCGCGAATTCTTTCGCAACGAGGTCAAGGCGCAGCTGGCGGCGTTCGCGGAGGCGTTCGGGCGCGCGCCTGACTTCGTCGACGGCCATCAGCATGTGCAGCTCTATCCGCAGGTGCGCGACGGCTTTGTCGATGCGGTCAGCGAAGCCGCGCCCAAAGCCTGGGTCCGCCAGGGCGGGCGCGACCTGCCGCTTGTGCAGCGGCTGGCCTCACCAAAAGCCATGGTGCTCGATATCCTGAGCGCACAATTCCGTCGCCGCGCCGCCAGGGCCGGCCTCAGCTTCAATCCCGGCTTCGCCGGCGCCTATGATTTTACCCGCGAGGCCGATTTCGGCGCGTTGATGCGGCAGTTTCTGGAAGGCCTCCCCGATGGCGGCCTCGTGATGTGCCACCCCGGCTTCGTCGACGAGATCCTCACCGGCCTCGATCCGATGACGGACGTCCGCGAACGCGAGCACGCTTATCTCTCGGGCGATGCGTTTGCGCGCCTGCTGGCCGACAGCGGCGTCACGCTGGGGTGAAACCGGTGGAAAGCAAGCCGCCGGGCAGCTTGTCGCATACCGAAATTTAATCCGGCCGGCACTGTTGGGGCCACAATGGAACCCTACATCTGCCTCGCGCTTGGTTTGAGCGAGGGAGACTGATCATGACGCCGCAGGAACGCCAGCTCGTCGACGAGCTTTTCGACCGGCTTTCGAAACTGGAAAACGCACCGCGCGATCCCGACGCGATCGCCGCGATCTCCGATGGCCTGCGCAAGGCCCCCGGCGCCGTCTACGCGCTGGTGCAGACCACGCTGTTGCAGGACGAAGCGCTGAAGCGCGCCCATAACCGCATCCAGGAGCTGGAAGCGGCCCATGCGCCTGAGCAGGCGCAGTCCGGCGGCTTCCTCGATACCATGCGCGACTCGCTGTTCGGCGGAGGCCCCTCGCGCGGCTCGGTTCCGAACGTGCCGCCGCGTGACACGCGGCCGGTCTGGAACACCGGCCAGGCGATGCCGCAGACGCAGCCCGGTTACGGCGCGCCGCCTCCTTATGGACAGGCTTACGGCCAAGGTCCGGGTCAGGCTCCGGGTCAGGGCTATGGCGCCCCGCCGATGGGCGGTGGCGGCGGCTCGTTCCTCGGCACCGCGGCGGCAGCCGCGGCCGGCGTCGTCGGCGGCTCTCTGCTGCTCTCCAGCATCCGCGGCATGATGGGCGGATCGCACCAGCAGGCCTTCGGCGACACCAACGCGCTCGGCGACCGCAGCGCTGGTGGAAGTCCCTGGGGCGGCAGCGACCAGTCCGGCGGCTCGCTTGCGCGCGATGCCGGTCTCAACGACATCGGCTCCAACCGCGACCGCGACGACGGTTCCCGCCAGGGCTTCACCGACCAGGCGTCGAACGACCGGGACAACAACAACAACGATCAGAACTACGACGACAACGACCACGACGACGGCAATATGGACATAGCCGACGACGACAGCGATTTCGGCGGCGGAGACGATGGCGGCAGCGACTACGCGTGAGGCCGTTCAATCGTCTTGCAAACAAAAACGGCCGCCCAGGAGGCGGCCGTTTTCATGTCGAGCGTCAGGCGTTGGCCTCTTCCCTTCTCCTATTGTGGGAGAAGGTAAGAACATCACATCACCACGACCTTGGTGCCGACATTGACGCGGCCGTAGAGGTCGATGACGTCCTCGTTGCGCATGCGGATGCAGCCGGAGGAGACGTTGGTGCCGATGGTCCAGGGCTCGTTGGAGCCGTGGATGCGGTAGAGCGTCGAGCCCAGATACATCGCGCGCGCACCGAGCGGATTTTCCGGGCCGCCTTCCATGTGCCGCGGCAGGTCGGGCCGGCGCGCGATCATTTCCGCCGGCGGCGTCCAGTCCGGCCATTCGCGCTTGGCCGTGATCGACTTCACGCCGGACCAGGTGAAGCCGGGACGGCCGACGCCGATGCCGTAGCGCATCGCCCGGCCGTTGCCCTCGACCAGATAGAGGAACTTGTTCGGCGTATCGACCACGATGGTGCCGGCAGTTTCCTTGCCGCTATAGTCGACGGATTGCTTCTCGAATCTCGGATCGAACGGACGCTGGCGCGGATCGACCGCCTCCTGCTGGAGACCTGCGCCTTGCTGATATCCACCCTGCATCTGCGGCTCGCCCATCGGCGGCAGACGGCGCTGGTCGTAATAGCCGGGCTGCTGCTGATAGACCGGCTGCTGCGGCGCGTAGGCCGGGCCGCGGCCGGGACCGTCACCGAACAGGAACTCGATGAAGCCGCCGCCCATGTTCGCATTGGAGGCGACGCGCACCGGCGCCCGCGGCACCTGCGGCTGGTAGAGCACCGCAGGCGGATCATTGGGCACACTATTGTCGAAGGCGTTGGCGCTGCTCGCGCCGGCAATGAAGGTGCAAGCGCTGCCGAGCAGCGCGACAGACATTTTCTTGAACATCGACGTACTCTGTACTGTTTCGTCTAGATCACATGCGTCGTGCAGAGCCGATGGCTGATCGGCGACCGCGACGTGGTCAATAAAGAGCAAAAGCCGTTTTGTTTGGTAAACGTATCAGCCGTTTCGATTCACCACGTCGCGAGCGAGGGTGCAATTTGGCGATCAGCGTTTATTTTCGATGAACGCCGCAGGCCCATGGTTAATCGCTTCTTTTCGAGGCGTCGCGTGCAGCCGCTCAACAGTTCCCGCTGTGAACCTCGTGTTAAATCGCTTCTGCCTACAAAGACGCGTGAGTGAGGTGGGGGGAGTTCCTGATGGCTATTCACCGCAAACGTTTTCGTGTCGAAGAGGCTATTGTCGGCGAGATGCCCAGCCCCGAAATGATTGAGGAGGCTGCGCCGATGCATAACGAGATCATGGCGGAGCTGCGTGCGATCCGCGCACAGATGGCGAAGGGCACTGTGCCCTTGTCCGGCAGCGCAGCCATGGCGGCGATCGACGCCTCCACCGCCCACGAGCTCTCCGAGGCTCGTACCATGCTCGATACCTACCGGGCGCAGATCGAGCAGTGCGAGAAGCTGAAGGTCGAGCTCGACCTCATCCACGACGCCATCGACCGCACCAAGCGCGAGATCGCGACGCTGCACGGCAAGAGCTTCGACGGCGGCGAAATGGCCAAGGTCAATGGCGAGCTCGGCGCGGTCGTCGGCGGCACCGAGCAGGCAACCCAGCAGATCCTCGAAGCCGCCGAGTCGATCGACCAGGCGGCCAGCGCGATGTCCAAGGTGCAATCGGCCGACCAGCAGAAGCGGCTCGCCGACGACATCCAGGAACGCGTCATCTCGATCTTCGAAGCCTGCAACTTCCAGGACCTGACCGGCCAGCGCATCAGCAAGGTCATGACCACGATGAAGTTCATCGAGCAGCACATCAATGCGATGATGGAGATCTGGGGCGGCGTCGACGCGATCAAGGCCCATGTGCCGGCGCCGGCCGACACCCGCAGCGAGGACGAAAAGCTCCTCAACGGCCCCAAGCTCGCCGGCGACGTCGGCCACGCCTCGCAAGACGACATCGACGCGCTGTTCGACTGATCGGGCGCGACATTACGGAAAAAAGCAAAACGCCGGCGAGAGCCGGCGTTTTTGTTTGTGGGGGCCATCCCCTCAACTGTCATCGCCCGGCTTGACCGGGCGATCCAGTATTCCAGAGGCGGCGGTGATTGAGCCGATAGGCCACGGTGTACTGGATGCCCCGGTCAAGCCGGGGCATGACGAAGTAGAGAGACTACGCCCTCGGCGCGCAGCGGACGTAGACCATGTTGCCGTAACGGGTGGCGGCGTCCTTGTCGATGAAGCGGGTAATCAGGACGCGGCCGTCGAAGGAGACGATCTCGCGGTCCTGCTCGCCGGGGGTCGGACCCGCCGGCCCGATGTAGTTCTTGCCGCTGGGCGAGCCCTTCAGCCGCAGCTCCTGCGGCGTCGCCTGGTCGGCGAGATGCATGATCACGCCGCCGGAGGAACCGGCGGTGATCACGTAGGGATTCTTGCACTGCGATCGGGCCGCAGCCTCGGTGCGGGCGCGGTCGGCCGGGTTCTGGAACGAAGCGAGACCCCAGCGGCCGACGATCTCGTCGGCGCGGATGCTCGCCGGCATTTCCGGGCCGGTGCCGGGCTCGGCCTCGGGCGGCGGCGAAGACGACGAGAACGACGGTAGGCTCATGCCGCCGCCGCAGGCGCCAAGCAGCAGCGCCAGGCAAGAGGCGGCCGCCAGATTGGCAACCGTGCGTGCGTGAGCTGACCTGATCATGACATTCCCCCGAGCAAACCGTCCCCCAAACGAGACCCCGACCGCATCCCTCCTGCAGCCAAGCGCAAAACCGCTGTCGGAGCAATGACGTCCTTTATACGCCAGCGCGACCAATAAGTTTCTGTAGACACGATCCTATATCCGCCTCACCAATCGCTTAACCACCCTTGCTTGACAGGATCGCGGCCAAGCCATATTTCCGGGCGCACTATTAGCACTCGGAAAGCCCGATTGCTAAGCGCGCCGTTCGATCCTCGGCAAGAGGGTGGACGGACGCCGCCCCTACCCACTTCCATTCCTTCCGAAGCGAGCCTCCAAAGGGAAACGTCATGGCTAAATCCAAATTTCGTCCGCTGCATGACCGTGTCGTGGTCAAACGTATCGACGCCGAGGAAAAGACCAAGGGCGGCATCATCATTCCGGACACCGCCAAGGAAAAGCCGTCCCAGGGCGAGGTCGTCGCCGTCGGCCCCGGCGGCCGCGACGAGGCCGGCAAGCTGATCCCGATCGACCTCAAGGTCGGCGACCGCGTGCTGTTCGGCAAGTGGTCCGGCACCGAGGTCAAGATCGACAACGAAGAGCTCCTGATCATGAAGGAGTCGGACATCATGGGTGTCATGGCCTAAGGCCGTCAGCCTGAACAGCCGCTGAATGTCATGCCCGGATCGCGCGATCCGGGCATTCGGTCATTCCGCAAGCGGCAGACACATCACGAAACACGAGGGATTGAAGAAATGGCTGCCAAAGACGTCAAGTTTTCCGGAGACGCGCGCGAACGCATGCTGCGCGGCGTCGACATTCTCGCCAACGCCGTCAAGGTGACGCTCGGTCCGAAGGGCCGCAACGTCGTCATCGAGAAGAGCTTCGGCGCACCCCGCATCACCAAGGACGGCGTCACCGTCGCCAAGGAGATCGAGCTCGAGGACAAGTTCGAGAACATGGGCGCGCAGATGCTGCGCGAAGTCGCCTCCAAGACCAACGACACCGCCGGCGACGGCACCACCACCGCGACCGTGCTGGCCCAGGCGATCGTGCGCGAAGGCGCCAAGGCGGTTGCCGCCGGCATGAACCCGATGGACCTCAAGCGCGGCATCGACACCGCGGTTACGGCGGTGATCAAGGACATCGAGAAGCGCGCCAAGCCGGTCGCCGCCTCCTCCGAGGTCGCCCAGGTCGGCACCATCTCGGCCAACGGCGATGCCGCCATCGGCAAGATGATCGCCCAGGCGATGCAGAAGGTCGGCAACGAGGGCGTCATCACCGTCGAGGAAAACAAGTCGCTCGACACCGAGGTCGACATCGTCGAAGGCATGAAGTTCGACCGCGGCTATCTGTCGCCCTACTTCGTCACCAACGCCGAGAAGATGACCGCCGAGCTCGAGGACGCCTACATCCTCCTGCACGAGAAGAAGCTGTCCGGCCTGCAGGCCATGCTGCCGGTGCTGGAAGCCGTGGTGCAGTCGGGCAAGCCGCTCGTCATCATCGCCGAGGACGTCGAGGGCGAGGCGCTGGCCACCCTGGTCGTCAACCGCCTGCGTGGCGGCCTGAAGGTCGCCGCCGTCAAGGCGCCGGGCTTCGGCGACCGCCGCAAGGCCATGCTCGAGGACCTCGCGATCCTCACCGGCGGCCAGCTCATCTCCGAAGACCTCGGCATCAAGCTCGAGAACGTCACGGTGAAGATGCTCGGTCGTGCCGGCAAGGTCGTGATCGACAAGGAGAACACCACGATCGTCAAGGGCGCCGGCAAGAAGCCGGAGATCGAGGCCCGCGTCGGCCAGATCAAGGCCCAGATCGAGGAGACCACCTCGGACTACGACCGTGAGAAGCTCCAGGAGCGCCTCGCCAAGCTCGCCGGCGGCGTCGCGGTGATCCGCGTCGGCGGCGCGACCGAGATCGAGGTCAAGGAGAAGAAGGACCGCGTCGAGGACGCGCTCAACGCCACCCGCGCCGCGGTGCAGGAAGGCATCGTTCCCGGCGGCGGCGTCGCGCTGCTGCGGGCCAAGAAGGCCGTGGGCCGTCTCACCAACGCCAATGCCGACGTCCAGGCCGGCATCAACATCGTGCTGAAGGCGTTGGAAGCCCCGATCCGCCAGATCTCCGAGAACGCGGGCGTGGAAGGCTCGATCGTGGTCGGCAAGATCCTGGAGAACAAGTCCGAGACCTTCGGCTTCGACGCCCAGAACGAGGACTATGTCGACATGGTCGAGAAGGGCATCATCGATCCCGCCAAGGTGGTCCGCACCGCGCTGCAGGACGCCTCGTCCGTGGCCGGCCTGCTGGTGACCACCGAGGCCATGGTCGCCGAAGCGCCGAAGAAGGAAGCTCCGCCCGCCATGCCGGGCGGCGGCGGCATGGGCGGCTTCTAAGCCTCCGTTCCATTACAATGTTGCGAAGGCCGCCTCCGGGCGGCCTTCTTTTTTGCCGACCCTGCCCCTTCTGCTTTCCAATTCAACCGGCGGCCAAAACCCACTACGGTGGCGCGCCGATTCGATTGCGCGAGGATTCATCGATGCGTGCGCTTCTGGTTTGTTCGACAGCCCTTTTGGCGGCCCTGCTCGCCGTCTCGCCCGATGTCGCATCGGCCCAGATGAAGCTGTCGCCGAAGGCCACGGCGCCGGGCGGGACGGAGACCCGCTATTTCACCTCGATCGACGGGCTGATGGACGGCAATGCCGACGTGATCCTGAAGGAGACGCGGCAGGGCAAGACGGTGACGGCGGCCGTGCTCGACGTCTGCTATCCCGTCGCAAAAAATTCCGACCGCAAGGACCGCTTCGTCGTCAATCTCCAGGTCGCGGGCCAGAACCTGACGGGCACGACGCAGAGCCTCGGCGAGAAGGCGCCCGTCACCGTCAAGCTGCTGCGCAAACAGGCCGGCGACACGTTCGAGTTCCGCGGCCAGATCGCGATCGGCCAGGCCGTGACCGAGGTCACCTCGCCCGACAATTCCGATCTCAGCGAGAAGGAATTCCAGGACAACCAGACCTCCGACGACGGCATCACACCGCAGCCGAAGGATTTCACCGACGTCTCGCCGGAAGCGATCGCGGTCAAGGTCAAGCTGGATGCGGCGACCGAGTTCCTGAAGAGCCTGAAGGGCCAGGACATCGAGGTGACGCTGGCGAGCCTGACCGTCGGCTGCGACGCGCTGCGTGCCGGCGAGCAGACCATCAACATGTCGGTTGATCCGGAACGCGCCGGCGCGCTGCTGGCGAAGTTCAAGGCGATGCCCGGCGTCACCGCGGCGGGCTGGACCGCGGGCATGACCGAGATGGACCGCACTATCCGCTTTCCCGCGGCCGACTGGCGCGACGGCGACAAGATCAGCCGGGACAAGCTCGCCTCAGCCGTCGCCGGCGTGCTGAGCCGGACGCTTGCGGCAAAGCAGGTCTCGCACAGCTTCAACCCGGCCACCGGCAAGCTCAAGCTCGCCTTCAAGCGGCCGAACCAGGATTTTCCGGCACTCGAGCTCACCGACACGATCGAAGTTGCTGGCCTCATCTCACCCGACAAGCCCGGCACAACCGACAAACTGATGCTCTGGATCGGCAGCCCCTCGACCACGACCGCCGATGAGAGCAGCGGCGCCAAGCTCAATCTCTCGGATGACGCTTCGGCCGACGAGGAAGGCGATCAGCCCGACGACAACGGCTCGATGGAGGCGCTCGCCAAGGAGCTGAAGGGGCAGCGCTGGGACGCCGACAAGTCGGTGTGGAAGTAGGCGCAGACACCCACTCTCGCAGTCATCGCCCGGCTTGACCGGGCGATCCAGTACTCCGAGACAGTTGTGGTTGAATCGAGAGGTCGCGGCGTACTGCGTGCCCCGGTCCCGGCTCCGCCAAGGCTACGCCGGGCCACAAGCTCGCTCGGCCGCCGAAGCTTCAGCGAAGGCGGCAAGCCGGGGCACGACAGCGAGCGCGCCTCAATTCCCCGTCGTCCTGAAGCGCAGCGGCTTGGGGCCGATCAGCGTCAGCACGTCGCCCTGGCGCTTCCAGGTCTCGACGCTGCCCAGTGCTGCGACGAGTTCGTCGTCGGCCTGCGCCCTGGCCGGCGGGCAGGAACGGTCCTGGATCTGGCCGGGCACGAAGATCACTGTGTTGCCGGCGACCGAGAACTGGCCCTTGCCGCCTTTGCACCAGAGCTCCAGCACGACTTCGCCATTGTCGCCGATCTCGATGTTCGGAATCCGCTTCGAGCCCGGCTGCGGTAGGGCCTCCAGCGTCATCTCGGTACCGAACGGAAAACCGTCCTCTGCACGCGCGAGCGTGGACATCGCGAGCATTGCAACCGCCAAACACGCCATCTGCTTGAGCGAAACCATGAGACCTCTCGACCGACCTGATTTGCGGCACCTTCTATAAGACGGCGGCGCCGTTGAGAAGGTTCGCGGGGGCTAAAGCGCGATGAGATTGGGACGAATCGTCATCGCGCTTCAGGTTGTTGTTAGAGCATGATCTTTCCGGAAAACCGCTTCGCACTCTTCCGGATCATGCTTTAGATGCAAAAATCCCCGCAAGGCGGCGGAGCCCTGCGGGGATTTGCGTTGAAGCGAGGCGTGGCCTGCTACTTCAGCACCATCGCCGTGAACGGCCAGACATAGGCCTGCAACGTCACGAGCACGCCGACGAGACAGGCCAGCACGATCGAGTGCCAGAACACGAAACGCAGGATCGTGCCCTCGTGCCCGTACCACCGCGTGGCCGTCGAGGCGACGACGATCGATTGCGCATCGATCATCTTGCCCATCACGCCGCCGGACGAGTTCGCGGCCGCCATCAGAACCGGCGACAGGCCGAGCTGCTCGGAGGTGATCTTTTGCAAATTACCGAACAGGATGTTCGACGCCGTATCCGATCCCGTCAGCGCCACGCCCAGCCAGCCGAGCAGCGTGCCGAAGAAGGGATAGAGCACGCCGGTTGCGGCGAAGGCGAGGCCGAGCGTCGCGTCGACGCCGGACAGCCGCGTCAACGTACCGATCGCGAGCATCGCCGAGATCGTGATCAGCGAGATCGCGCACAGCCGGATGGTGCGGCCATACTCGACCAGCAGCCGTCCCGGGCCGACGCCCATCAGGAAGCCCGAGACGATCGCCGCGATCAGCATGCCCGTGCCGGTGAAGGACAGATAGGTGAACGCGAACACCGCGCCTTCCGGCGTCGGCTTGGCCGCCACCGGCGGCACCTTGTTGATCATCTGGTGCAGATCGGGAACGGCGTAGTTCCAGGTGAAGATCCCGTTCGCCCAGGTCTTGAAGGCACCGTTGCCCCAGATCAGCATCACGATACAGACGATGATCCACGGCAGCAGCGCGCTCCACAGTTCGGACTGGGTGAGCGGCGTCTTGTCGAGCGGCGTTGCCTTTTCCATCTGCGCGGCCGACTCGTCGTGGCCGCGCAGTTCCGGCGATGTCCAGAGCTGCCTCGGCTGCCACACCTTCAGGAACAGGATCAGCGCGCCCATCGAGATCAGCGACGCCCCGATGTCGACGATCCAGGGATTGATGAAGTTCGAGATCACGAATTGCGGGACCGCGAACGACACACCAGTGACGAGGATCGCCGGCCAGACGTCCTTCATGCCGCGCCAACCCGCGAACGCCCACACCACCCAGAACGGCACGATCAGCGAGAAGAACGGCAATTGCCGTCCGACCATCGCGCCGAGGATGTAGGGATCGAGCCCGGTGACGGACGCAAGGCCCTGGATCGGCGTGCCGAGCGCGCCATAAGCGACCGGCGCGGTGTTGGCGATGAGTGACAAGCCTGATGCCGCGAGCGGCGAGAAGCCGAGGCCGATCAGCACGGCACCGGTGATAGCGACCGGCGTGCCGAAGCCCGAAGCACCCTCAAAGAACGCGCCGAACGAGAACGCGACCAGCAGGAGCTGCAAGCGCCGGTCCTCGGTGACACCGCCGATGGCGCGCTTGAGCAATTCGAAGCGCCCGGTGGACACTGTCACCTGATAGAGGAAGATGACGTTGAGGACGATCCAGCCGATCGGAAAGAAGCCCGTCACGACGCCGAGGATCGAGGCGCGGATCGACATACCCGCCGGCATCGTGAAGACGAAGATCGTGATCAGGTTGGTGATGATCACGGCGATCACGGCTGCAATGTGCGCTTTCACGCGCCCGCTCGCGATCATGATCAAGAGCGAGACGACCGGTATGGCCGCCGCGATGGTCGACAGTGCCGCGTTGTTCAGCGGATTATAGATTTGATTCCACATGGCTTCCTCCCCCACGCCTGTTGCGGCAGGCGGCCCGCGTGGACAGCCGAACCTGCTTGACGCTGGAAGCGATAACCCCCGAGCTGGACGCGAATTCCTCGCGAGTGCGGCGGTTCCCGTCCGCTCACAAGCCCGCGAAGTCCCGGAGGCCCCCACCCCGCGCCGTTGTACCCATGCTAGGGTTGCAAGCTGCGACAAGCCAACGCAAATTGCTCAACTTGCGACTTTAGTCTAAGCGCGCCCGTTTCTGCCATTGCCACAGCCATTTGGCCTATGGCCGTTGTGCACATCCCCTCAGGAGACAGAGCTCTGTGAAGAACATCAGCGCCACGCTCGCGACAGTCTGGCGAATCGCCATCCCCTATTTCCGGTCCGAGGACAAATGGGCCGGCCGCGGCCTGCTCGGCGTCGTCATCGTGATGGAGCTGACCCTGGTGGCGATCAACGTGCTGCTCAATCAATGGCAGAACCGGTTCTACAGCGCACTCCAGGCCTACGATCTCAACGAGTTCGTCATGGAGGTCTGGATCTTCCTCGGCCTTGCTTTCACCTACGTCGCACTGGCCGTCTACAAGCTTTACCTGAACCAATGGCTCCAGATTCGCTGGCGGCGTTGGCTCACTCAACACTATCTCGGCGAATGGCTCGACGGCGCTACGCATTACCGCATGCAGCTCAAGGGCGACCCGGCCGACAATCCGGACCAGCGCATCACCGAGGACGTCAAGAACTTCGTCGAGCAAACGCTCGTCCTTGGCCTCGGTCTGCTGTCGTCGATCGTGACGCTGGCCTCGTTCGTCGTCATCCTCTGGGGTCTGTCCAACAAGGCCCCCCTGCACATCTACGGCACCGATTTCGTCATCCCGGGTTTTCTGGTCTGGTGCGCGCTGGTCTACGCGATCCTGGGGACGGGACTGACGCACTGGATCGGCGCACCGCTCATCAACCTCAATTTCGAGCAGCAGCGGTTCGAGGCTGACTTCCGCTTCAACCTCATCCGCGTGCGCGAAAATTCCGAGCAGATCGCGCTGTTGAAGGGTGAGAGCGCGGAGCAAGGGCATCTTCTGCACCGCTTCGGCTTCGTCATCGCCAACTGGTACGCGATCATGAGCCGGACCAAGCGCCTCACCGCCTTCACGGCAAGCTACGGGCAGGCTGCAACGATCTTTCCCTACGTCGTGGTTGCTCCTGCTTACTTCGCCAAACGCATCCAGCTCGGCGACATGATGCAGACCGGCTCGGCATTTGGCAGCGTGCAGGATGCGCTGTCTTTCTTCGTCACGGCCTACCGCTCGCTGGCCGAGTGGCGCGCGATCGTCGCCCGTCTCGACGGCTTCGAGATGTCGGTCAGTTCCGCTGCCAACATCGCGGCGCGCGAGCCGACCATCGGCGTTGCGCCATCGAACGGCAAGGCAATCACGCTTGCGCAGTTGCTGGTGAAGCTGCCGAACGGTGAGCCTCTGGTCAGCGCGGATGCCTTCATGGTCGAGCCGACGGAGCGGGTGCTGGTGACGGGACCTTCCGGTTCCGGCAAGTCGACGCTGTTCCGGGCCATCGCCGGCATCTGGCCCTTCGGCACCGGGGCAATCGCCATTCCCGAGAAGGCCAGGCTGATGATGCTCCCCCAGAGGCCGTATTTTCCGATCGGCCCGCTCGGCGACGCCGTGATCTACCCCGCCGCGCATGGCACGATCACGCCGGAGAAGATCGCGGAAGCGCTCAACTCGGTCGACATGCCGCGGCTGGCGAAACGGCTCGACGAGGAAGGCCATTGGAACCGGACGCTGTCGCTCGGCGAGCAGCAGCGCCTGGGGCTCGCGCGGGCCCTGCTGCACGTGCCGGACTACCTGTTCCTCGACGAGGCCACCGCGTCGCTCGACGAACCATCGGAGGCCCGGCTGTACCGGCTGCTGGTGGAGAAGCTGCCGCAGGCCACCATCGTCTCGATCGGCCACCGCTCGACGCTCGACGCCTTCCACACCCGCAAGGTGGCGTTGGTGAAGGACGGCGAGATCCACGTTCTCGGCAAGGACGGCGAGCCGGCCCAGGCGGAGCCGACCGCGGCGAGCTGAGGTGGCACAACCAGGCCTGAGGCTACCCTCGATAGGACCTTCGTTGCAGCCATCCTTCGAGACGCCCGCCTCCGGCGGGCTCCTCAGGATGAGGTCTGTCATCGCGGCAAGATCCCCGACCCTCGTGGTGAGGAGGGCCGCCTTGCGGCGCGTCTCGAACCATGCAGGCCGAGCGCTCTCACAGACGACCCCAAGCCCAAAGCAAAAGGGCGGCAGATTGCTCTGCCGCCCTCGTTAGGTCGTCTCGGGAAGAAACTTACTTCAGGTTGGTCATCGCCGTCAGGTCGACCGAGAGCTTGGCGACGCCGGCCGCGCTGCACCAGTTGGAGCCGAACGCCGTGGCCGCGTTCGCGCCGCCATTGATCGGCGTCACGAAACCGGGGCTGGAGTTGGTGGCCGAGAAGTCGCTGGTGAAGGCGTTGCAGTTACCCTTCGAGAGGTCGGTGTCGTAGTAGCGCAGATCGAGCGTGAACACCTTGTAGGTGAAGCCGACGCCGACGTTCCAGGTGTTGTAGCTCGGCTCCTTGATGCCGTTGGAATACAGCGGGTCGCCGGCAATGCCGTAGAAGATGTCGGAGGTGCCGAGCCACTGACGGCCGAATTCACCCGACACATACATGCCGACGCCGCTGGCACCGAACGTGGTGCTCGGCGCGGTCCACTTGGCAGTGATCGAGGCGTAGTTACCCCAGGCGCCGAGGTTCAGGAAGTTCGGCGAATAGTACTCGTTGAAGCCAACGACCCACTGGTCGTTGATGTTGAGATTCAGCTTGGCATAGACTTCGTAGAAGCTTGCGTCCTTCTTGGCGAAGTTGCCGTTGATCGGCAGGCCGATCGCGCCCTGCGAATTGTCGAGGCCGGTGCCGCAATTGCCCTGGGCGAGGGTGCCCTGCGAACCGAAGCAGCTTCCGCCCGGATAGAGGTAGCCCCAGATACCGAAATCGAAGGCGAACATGCCGAAGGTCGGGCGGATACCGCCGTAGATGTCGACTTCAGCCGCGGCGCGGTTCGGGAACGAGATGCTCTCCGCGGACGCACCGACGTAGAGCTGGAGGTCCTTGTTGACGTTGTAGCGCGGCTCGAAATAGGCCGCGACCGACGGGTTATGGTTCGACTGAGTAACGCCGCGGAAGATGTAATCGCTCATGATGCCGGCGCCGAAGGCGACATCCCAGGGGTCAAAGGCGGGCGGCGGCGGGGCCTTCAGAGCCTTGACCGGCATGTCTGCCGCGAAAGCCGAACCCGTCACCATTGCCAGCGCCGTTGCCAACAAAGCCACTTTTTTCATTTCGATCCCCATCACCAGTTCCACCCAGTCGGTTTCCCGGAAGCCCCCGGGCCGTACGACCTGACTGCAAAATTTCGTTACCGCGACAATCTGGCTGGGAGGACACGAACCGTGAAGCAAAAATCACGAGCATCTGCCGACTTTTTAGGCGTTCTGACACTTCTACAAAAGGTTGTCCGCCTGTGTTGCTTCCTGATCACATTATTTGCATTCCAAAGTGCACAGAGCCGTCCGGATTAGTATCGGAGCCGCCGGTGCAGTGGTGCTTGCGTCACGAATCACGCTGACGCGAGAAACGACAACCGGGCGGAGACCATTGTGACGATGCAAAAAGGCCGCAGCGTCACCGCTGCGGCCTTCCTGTTGTCGGTCGTTGTCGTCGGGATGGACCCAGCGTTGGCCCTCACCTTGGACCTGACTTGGACCCTAACCGTGGGGGCCCCTCGGGGGGCCTAACCCTGCCCTTCGGCCGGCGTCGGCTCCGCAGAAGACGAAGGCATCGCCCAGCTTGTCTCGGCGGCGGGCTCCGGAGCCGGAGCTGCCACCGGCGCTGACGGCTTCGGCGCAGGAGCTGCCTTCGCCTTCTTCGGTGCCGCTTTCTTTGCGGCCTTCTTCGGTGCAGCCGGCTTGGCAGCCTTCTTGGCCGACTTCTTCGCAGCCTTCTTGGCGGCCTTCTTCGGTGCAGCCTTCCTGGCAGATTTCTTCGCAGACTTCTTGGCAGACTTTTTCGCGGACTTCTTGGCTGCCCTCTTCGCGGTCTTCTTCGCCGCTACAGCCTTCTTGGCCTTTTTGGCCTTCTTGCTTTTTTTCTTCTTCGCTTTCGCCATCGTGGTCCTCCTGTTGCCGCCGAACAATGGTCGATCGGGCGTCTTCAGCCGTCACCTCCGGACGAGGCTAGCTCGACGCATTCAATGCCGGCCGCGACCCGCCCGTAGCCCAATCGAGAAGCTCAATCGTGTGTACGACCGGAACTGACGTGCCACTGGCAATCTGCACCATGCAGCCGATATTGCCCGCGGCAATCATGTCCGGCTTGACGCTTGCGATGTTGGCAACCTTGCGATCGCGCAACCGGCCCGCAAGCTCGGGCTGGAGAATGTTGTAGGTCCCCGCCGAGCCGCAACACAAATGGCTCTCCGGCACATCTTTCACCACGAATCCATTCTTGGAAAGCAATTCTTTCGGAAGGCCCGTGATTTTCTGCCCGTGCTGCAGCGAACACGCGGAGTGATAGGCGACGACGATGTTGTCCTGTCGCGTAGTGGTCGCGAGCTCGAGGCCGGCAACGAATTCGGTGATGTCCTTGGCGAGCCCGGACACCTGCGCCGCGTCGGCAGCAAACGCCGTGTCCTCGCGCAGCAGATAACCGTAGTCCTTGATCACCGTGCCGCAGCCGGAGGCCGTCACCAGGATGGCGTCGAGCCCCTCGCCGGCCGCTTCCTTTCGCCACGTCGCGACGTTGGCGCGGGCCCGCGCCAACGCATCCTGGTCGTTGCCCAGATGATGGGTCAGCGCGCCGCAGCACTGCTCGTCCCGGACCAGGACAACCTCGATGCCGTGGCGGGTGAGGAGGCTGATGGCGGCCTGGTTGATGCGCGGCGCCAGCACCTGCTGGGCGCAGCCTTGCAACAGCGCGACCCGGCCGCGCTTCTTGCCGAGTGCCGCGAACACGCTGCCGGGGAGCGGGCCGGGCGACGGCAGACGGTTCGGCGCCAGCGCCAGCATCGCCTTGAGGCGCTGGATCAGGCCGGGCGTCGCCGACGGCCGCGGCGTCGGCAGGAATACGGCAAGCGGTCGGGCGAGGCGCGCCAGCCACATGCTGGTGCGGAAAAGCTGCGGATTCGGCAGGACAAAGGCCAGCACCTGGCGCAACAGCCGCTCGGTCAACGGCCGCTGGTAGCGCTGCTCGATCCGGACCCGGGCCTGGTCGACGAGATGCATGTAGTTCACCCCTGAGGGGCAGGTCGTCATGCAGGACAGACACGAGAGGCAGCGGTCGACATGCTTGACCACCTCGGCCGTCGGGGCCTGGTCCTTCTCCAGCATTTCCTTGATCAGGTAGATGCGGCCGCGCGGGCTATCGAGCTCGTCGCCGAGCAGCACATAAGTCGGACAGGTTGCAGTGCAGAAGCCGCAATGGACGCAGGCGCGCAGGATCTTGTCGGCTTCCGCGATGTCGGGGTCGGCGAGCTGCGCCAGTGAGAATTCAGTCTTCATGCCGCAGCGCCCCGCGTCAGCCGCCCCCGGTTCAAAATGGTTTTCGGATCGAAACTGGCGCGGACCCGATCGCTTAGCGCGGCAATGCCTGATGCCTGCGGATGGAATACGTCGACACCGCGCCTGACGTCCTCGGCCGCCCGGATCAGCGTGGCGTGCCCGCCGACCGCATCCGCACGCTGGCGCACGGCCGGGGCATGCGCATCGGCCTTCGGCGGCAGCGCGGCCCAGAGCAGGCCGCCGCCCCAATCGTAGATGATGTCGCCGCCGGTCTCGCGCGCCAGTTGGGTCCCGAGCGCCGCGCCGGAAGCCGGCGGACAAACGATCCGCCACACCGGCCAGGCCCCAACTGCACCGCCCGCCGCGAACGGCAGGACGTCGCGGATCGTGGCCCACAATGCGGCGGAGGCCGCATCCTCGACCAGTGTCGCGGTTCCGAACGGCGCCAGCAATTCGCGCAGCGAGCCGGCGCGGTGCGCGGCGGACGCCGTGATGCCCTCGAGCCGCAGCACGGTCAGCGCTTCGCCCTGGCTGGCGATGTCGCCAAGCCCGTCGGTCTTCGCCCGGAACGCCGATTTCGGCAGATGCGCGGCAGCGGAGACGTCGAAGGGCGAGCCGAGCGCCGCGGTCATCGCCTTGTTGGCGGCGGCATCGTCGAGCCCGCGCAGCAGCAGCGTCCGTTCCGCTTCCGGCTTCGGCATCACCTTGAGCGTGACTTCGGTCATCACCGACAGCGTGCCCCAGGACCCCGCCAGCAGCTTGCAGAGGTCGTAGCCGGTGACGTTCTTCACCACCTTGCCGCCGGTCTTGAAGCTGTCGCCGAAGCCGGAGACGGCGTGCGCCCCCAAGAGGTGGTCGCGCGCCCCGCCCGCCTTGATCCGCCGCGGACCGGCGAGCCCGGCCGCGATCATGCCGCCGATGGTGCCGAGTGCCGGCGTGCCGAGCAGCGGCGCGGTGTTCATCGGCTCGAAGGCGAATTGCTGGTTCTTGGCATCGATCAGCGACAGCACGTCGGCCAGCGGGGCGCCGGCCTGGAGCGTGACGATCAGCTCGTTGGGTTCGTAGGAGGTGACGGCATTCAGCGCGGAGAGGTCGAGCACGGCGTTGGTCGCCATCGTGTGGCCAATGCTGCGCTTGCTGCCATGACCGATGATCTCGAGCGGCTGCTCGTTGGCAATCGCCGCGCGCACCACCTCTTCGACGTCTTTGGCGTCTCTGACCCTGAGCGTATCCACGGGAAAAGGCGGTAGCGAAATTCGCCGCCAAAATCAAATGCGGCGTGACGTCGGCGATCATCGCCGGTGCAGTCGGGGGATCCTGCACGGGCGGCCACAACGCTTCGATCATGATCGAAGCGTTCACGACATCGACACTTCGATCAGCGGCGAACCAAAGCCGGCAGACCCTCGCTACAAGTTTGCGCCGATCGCGATCGAAGCCAACCGATGGAGACAAGCATGCGATCGACACATCAGCGGCTGATGCCGCGCGCCCACGAAGCGTTCAGCCGCAGGTCGGTGATCCGGGCCTTCGGCGCCGTCCTGGCGATCTATCTCTCGCCATGGGCGGCGGCGTCATCTCAAGCCCAGCAGCAAGGAGCAAGGACCATGAACCACTATGCCACGCAGAAATCCCTCAGCGACGCCGTCGACGGCGGCGGCCTGCTCGTCGTCGCGCAATGGGAGGCGAAGCCCGGCGAGGCCGACAAGGTCGCCGCGATCCTCGACCGCTTCCTGCCGGAGGCGCAGCGCGAGGACGGCGTCAAACTGTTCCTGATCTCGCGCGCCAGGGACAATCCGGCCCAGTTCCTGTTCTACGAGCTGTTCCGCGACGAGGCGGCTTTCAAGGCGCATCAGGAGAGCCCGCATTTCAAGACCTGGATCGCCGGCGAAGCCCTGCCGCTGCTGGCGAGGCGCGAACGGGCTCAATACGGGCTGCTGTGAGGTTGAGGGGAAGGGCTCGCACCGCGGGCCCTTCCTCTCACGAGTGCCTAGAACCGCGGAATATCCGGAAACGCCACCTTGCCGGCGTGCACATGCATGCGGCCGAGCTCGGCGCAGCGGTGCAGGGTCGGAAACACCTTTCCGGGGTTGAGCAGGCCCTGCGCGTCGAAGGCGCATTTCAGCCGCTGCTGCTGGTTGAGATCGATCTCGGTGAACATGTCGGGCATCAGGTCGCGCTTCTCGATGCCGACGCCGTGCTCGCCGGTGAGCACGCCGCCGAACTCGACGCAGGCGCGCAGGATGTCGGCGCCGAAGGCCTCGGCGCGCTCGATCTCGCCGGGCTTGTTGGCATCGTAGAGGATCAGCGGATGCAGATTGCCGTCGCCGGCGTGGAACACGTTGGCGCAGCCGAGCTGGTATTTTTCCGACAGCTCGCGGATGCGCGCCAGCGCCTTCGGCAGCGCGCCGCGGGGGATCGTGCCGTCCATGCAGAGATAATCGGGCGAGATGCGCCCAACGGCCGGAAACGCCGCTTTGCGGCCGGCCCAGAACAAATTGCGTTCGGCCTCGGAGGTCGAGATCTGGCAGGTGGTCGAGCCGCAGGCATTCGCAATGGTCTCGACGCGCGTGATCAGCTCGTCGACCTCGATCTTGGGACCGTCGAGCTCGATGATGAGCAGCGCTTCGACGTCGAGCGGATAGCCGGCATGGACGAAGGCCTCCGCGGCGTGGATCGCCGGCTTGTCCATCATCTCCATGCCGCCGGGAATGATGCCGGCGCCAATGATGCGCGCCACGCATTCGCCGGCGGCCTCGACCTGCGCGAAGCCGACCATCAGCGCCCGCGCCGTCTCCGGCTTTTGCAGGATGCGCACCGTGATCTCGGTGATGACCCCGAGCAGCCCTTCCGAGCCGGTGATGACGCCCATCAGGTCGTAGCCGGCGTTCTCCGCCGACTTGCCACCGATGCGCAGGATCTCGCCGCTCATCAGGACAATCTCGCAACCGAGCACGTTGTTGGTGGTCATGCCGTATTTCAGACAGTGCACGCCGCCGGAATTCTCCGCGACATTGCCGCCGATCGAGCAGGCGATCTGCGAGGACGGATCGGGGGCGTAGTAGAAGCCGGCATGCGCGACCGCCTGGCTGATGGCGAGATTGGTGACGCCGGGCTCGGTGACGACGACGCGGTTGTCGAAATCGATCTCGCGGATCCGCTTGAACTTGCCGAGGCCCAGCAGCACGCCATCTTCCAGCGGCAGCGCGCCCCCGGACAGCGAAGTGCCGGAGCCGCGCGGAACCACCTTGATCCCCTGCCCGGCACAATATTTCAGGACGAGCGAGACCTGCTCGGTGGTGTCGGGCAGCACCACGACCATCGGCGGCTGCCGATAGGCCGTCAGCCCGTCGGATTCGTAGGCCCGCATCTCGGAGGCGCTGTCGATCACGCCCTCGCCGGGCACGATTGCGCGCAATGCAGCCACGATCTCAGCGCGGCGCGCGAGCACGGCCTGGTCGCTCGCGGGCATCATGATGGCCATAACATATCCTTCCGGCTCGTAGCCCACGATCAAATTGTCGCGGCAAATCAACCACGTCCGCGCCTGTTTGGGTAGGCCATCCGAAAGTCGGAGCGGCGATCTTCGGCGAGTTCGCTCTGGGACAAGTAGGACAGCATGAAACCTGTCATGGTTTCGCAGCTTGTCCAAGCCGGGCGGGCCTGCCAAAACCGGCGGGTCCGTCGTTTGCCGACCAGGCAAGACCGACCAGCCTAGACCAACCAGGGAAGAGACGAAGAGCACCCGATGACAAAACTGACTTTTGGCGCACTGATGATCCTCACCGTGACTGCCGCCGCACCCGCCGCGATGGCGCAGGATGTTGCGGCCGGCAAATCGTCGTTCAACAAATGCCTGGCCTGCCACGCCATCGGCGAAGGCGCCAAGAACAAGGTCGGCCCCGAGCTCAACGGCCTCAACGGCCGCAAGTCAGGCAGCGCGCCGGACTACAGTTATACGGATGCGAACAAGAATTCCGGCATCACCTGGGACGAAGCCACGTTCAAGGAATACATCAAGGACCCCAAAGCCAAGATCCCCGGCACCAAGATGGCGTTCGCCGGCATCAAGAACGAGAACGAGATCAACAATCTCTGGTCCTACGTCTCCCAGTTCGACAAGGACGGGAAAATCAAGCAGTAAGCGCGTGAACGGCGGCCGCCCGAGCTTCGGTTCTGATCGAGTCAGAACCGAAGCTCGGGCTTATTGTTTTGACGCGTTTCTTCACGCGAACCGGTATCCACTTCGCTCGAAAATGCTTTAATCGGCGGCCACCTGCGCCTGGGCGATTTGACCGATCATCGTCTCGATCTCCGTCTTTACGAGGTCCGGCACAGCGTTCTGCACCATGTGGCCGAGATCGGGCAGCACGATCAGCTTCGCACCCGGCACCATCGCGGCGAAGGGACGCGCGTGGATGTCGGTCTTCACCGTCTTGTCGGGCTCGCCGGCGATGATCGTGACCGGCGCCTTGATCTCGCCATAGCGCGCAGCCTGCGCCGTCACAGCTTCCTTCAGCGTCACCAGGTCATAGGCGTTGGCTATGAACTCGCGCGGGCGCAGCAATAGCGGCGTCGCGGAGTCCTGCACGAAGCCGTCCGGCATGATTTGCGGCAGGAAGACGCTGCGCGCGCCGGCCTCGGCAACGAAATACCCCATCGGCAGCGTGATGGTGTAGGCGAGCAGCGGGCCGATCACCGGCGTTGCGATGATCTCGTTGTAGCGGCCGACGCCGCCGCGCCAGGGATGGGTCACCGGCGCCAGCATGACGAGACCCGCGACGCGGCCGGGATGATCGAGCGCGATCCGCGCGCCGAGCGCACCGCTCCAGGAATGCACGACGAAGACAGCGCGATCGATCCCGAGCTTACGAAGCGCCTCGTCGATCATCCGGGCCTGGATCTGCGGCGTCGAATCCTGCCGCCGCATCCGGGTGCTCCAGCCGTGACCGGGACGGTCGATCAAAATGACGCGATGGTCTTTGGCCAGGAGGTCGCCGAGCGGACGCCGCATCGCTTCGAGATTGGAGCTCGCGCCGTGCAGCATCACGATCGGCACGCCTGAACCGCGCGGACCGATATCGACGACGTGAAGCACAGCGCCGTCGACCTCGACCATCCGGCCCTGAGGCGGAAAGGCGCGTTGCACCGCGAGGACGCCGGCCTGCGTGGCCAGCGCCAGCAGAACCAGCGCGGTCACGACTGACATCACGATCATGGAGAGAATCCGGGCGATCCAGGGCACCTGGCAGCTACGAGACTAGCGGGCGGCAGTTTCGCTCCGTGAGATCCCGCGCTCCACCTGAAATGCCGGGGCTGTGGATATGTGCATAATTCCAGCAGGAAAAAACGCAACAAAATCAATGGAATTCCTCGCAGTGCGCAAGCCTCGGGCCAGCTTCATGCAGTCGTCATCGCGGCTTCCATATAATCGCCACGGTCGGTTCCGCCATCTAGGCGCGGGTGGGCGCCGATCCTCCTCGCAACTCCAG
Organism: Bradyrhizobium sp. Pa8; assembly: GCF_052588265.1. Lineage (NCBI taxonomy): Bacteria > Pseudomonadati > Pseudomonadota > Alphaproteobacteria > Hyphomicrobiales > Nitrobacteraceae > Bradyrhizobium > Bradyrhizobium sp. Pa8. The sequence goes on from NZ_CP176767.1 coordinate 8,235,282, forward strand.
GAGATGCGGGAAAGGCCGGCAGGATTTGTCCTGATTTGAACCGGAGAATTTCGATGAGCTTCAGATCCAACGACACTGCGATCGACGAGATCGTGGCAAGCTGTAACGGCGACCTGCGCGGCGCCGTGCGGGCACTGCTCCTGATCAACGAGCATCTCGAGACGGAGCTTGCAAAGGCCTACGCCGCGGCCGCCGATCACGGCCTTGTCGAGCGCGCCGGCAGCATCCTGCACTAGGTGCAGGCTAGTTAGTTCCGTCCTCGTCCTTTTCCTCGTCGGGCGTGACCGCGGGGCAGGCGCGAATCGTCGAACGGGCAAGTTTGGCATCGGCCCTGGATTTGTAGGGACCGTCGCCGAACCAGATGTCGCCGATGATCACGGGATTGCTGGTTACGATGTTGCATTTGCCCGTGGCGCGATTGCCGACCACCCAGAACAAGCCGTCGGCGAGGCTCACCGAGCCCGACGCGAGCAGCAATACACCTGCAAAGATCAAACGCTTCATGGCCGTGCTCCTGCCATGCAGGTAGGCCTGCGCGCGCTTCAACAATACCCCCGAGAACGCCGCACGTGTGATCGTGGTTAATCCGCGCACGCTGCAATCACTCGGGAAATGATCAACTTGTCCGCTAGATGTCGCGGCCCTCGACCTTCTCGGTCAACGCCTTGACCTGCTCGGGGATCTTCTCGAGGTGCGGATTGACGGCCAGCGCCTTGCGGTAGGCCTCGAGCGCACGTTTCTCGTCACCGACCTCCTGCATGATCATGCCGAGGCCTGCGAGCGCGCCGAAATGGCGAGGCTCCCGGATCAGCACCTCGCGGATGTCGGCAAGCGAGCGGCCGTAGTCATTCTGCATGTAGTAGAGCGTGGCGCGCCGGTTCCAGGCCTCGATGTAGTCGGGCCTGAGCTTGATGACCGAATCCAGCAGCTTGATCGCGATGTCGATCTTCTGCGCGTCGACCGCGGTCTTGGCCCGCGCCATCAACAGCGATGCGGTATCGCTCGGGGTCTGGATCCAGATCGCCCAGATCCGCGCCTCGACATGCTTGGCGCTGGCCTCGTCGGGCGCGGCCTTGAGTGCGCCGAACAGGAAATCGAGATTTTTGGAGCGATCAACCTTGGGCAGCTTGGCCGGCGCCTCCGGCAGCTTCTTCTGCTCCTTGCCGGGCGGGGCCGGAAGCTCCTTCTGCGCCAGGGCTGGAGTAAGGCCAGCTGTACCCAGAACAAGGGCAAGACACAGGGTGCGCGCGAAGGGGAATCTCACTGCCATGAGCAAAGTCTAAACGCGCAAAGCCGCCCTTGCAAAGCAGGGCGGCGTCAAACTCGTGTGAGACAGTGGTCTTGCGGGGCGCGCGCGAGCGTCCGGCAGGGCGAACTCAGCCCTGACGAGCCTTGAAGCGGCGCTGCACCTTGTTGATCACATAGACCCGGCCCTTGCGACGGACCAGGCGGTTGGCGCGATGGCGACCGCGCAGCGATTTCAGCGAGTTACGGACCTTCATGGCAGAATCCTGAACGTTCGAAAGGCCGTGTTCGGCACTACCGTTTCGGCACGCGCGAATGTGGCAAAATGAGATCTTTCCCGCTGGCGGACCGACCGCCCGGGACGGGGCGGTTCTTAAGGCATGGGAGGACCGGATGTCAATGTTAACTGCCCTGTTCCCACCCAGCAAATTCGCGAAAACAACCCCATGCACAGTAGAAATGGCCGGATCGGCCCAATCCGTTCAAGAGCGGCCAAGCACAGCAAAGACTTTTGCGGGCGGCGGTTTCGGCTGCAACGACGCCTTGCCAAATTCGTTATATCATATAATCAATTCGACAACCCGTCGGGAGGAAACCAATGCCGAAGCTGAAGCTGCCCAACATCGACGATGTCGTCGCCATCGACATCCACACCCACGCCGAGGAGCCCTGCGGCACCCACCCCGACGACGGCTATGACGATTTCCAGGCGCAGATGGCGGACTACTTCAAGTCGCCGCACAAGCATCCGCCGACGGTGCCGGAGACCGCGGCCTACTACCGCTCCAAGAACATCGCCGCGGTGATCTTCCCGGTCGACGCCGAGCGCGAGACCGGCTTCCGCCGCTATAAAAATGAGGAGATGCTGGAGATCGCCTCCGACCATCTCGACGTCCTCATCCCCTTCGTCTCGATCGACCCGCACAAGGGCAAGCTCGGCGTGCGCGAGGCGCGCAAGCTGATCGAGGAATACGGCGTGCGCGGCTTCAAATTCCATCCGACCATGCAGGGCTTCTACGCCAACGACCGCATGGCCTATCCGCTCTACGAAGAGATCAACAATGGCGGCGCGATCGCGCTGTTCCACACCGGTCAGACCGGCGTCGGCTCGGGCATGCCGGGCGGCATGGGCATGCGGCTGAAATATTCCAACCCGATGTACATGGACGACGTCGCAGCAGATTTCCCCGACCTCAAGATCATCCTCGCCCATCCCTCCTTCCCCTGGCAGGAGGAAGCGCTGTCGGTCGCGACCCACAAGCCGAACGTCTACATCGACCTCTCGGGCTGGTCGCCAAAGTATTTCCCGCCGATCCTGGTGCGCTACATCAACTCGATCCTTCAGGACAAGATGCTGTTCGGCTCGGACTGGCCGGTGATCACGCCGGACCGCTGGCTGTCGGACTTCGCCAAGATCGAGATCCGCGACGAGATCCGGCCGAAGGTGCTGAAAGCGAACGCGCGAAAACTGCTGGGAATCTAGGCGGAACTCATCGAGGGCTTCGGCTGACCGAAGCCCTCACACTCTGAGCACCAAATTGCGGATCGCGGCCCTGGTCGTGTTGTAGACGCTGACTGAGGCGTCCCCATCATCCCCGCCGCCTTGAACTGTGGTCTGCTCCTGATGTGCTCCTTCATTGAGGTTGCACTGAGCTGGCGACCTCCCCACCTATCAAGGAGCATCGACCTTGGACCCCGGAGGAGCGAGCCATGAGCATCAAGGCCGTCGTCTTCGACGCCTACGGTACGCTCTACGACATCCAGTCGGTCGCAGAGATCACCGAGGATGCGTTTCCCGGTTACGGCGAGATCATCACGCAAATCTGGCGGATCAAGCAGCTTGAATACACCTGGTTGCGCTCGCTGATGCGGCGCTACCAGGATTTTGCGGCCGTCACGCGCGACTCGCTCGCCTATACGCTGCGCCTGCTCGGGCTCGCCTACGAAGGCGAAGCGTTCGAGCGGGTGATCGAGAAATATCTGCATCTCGATCTCTACCCCGATGCAGCCGCCGCGCTTGCGGCGCTGAAGCCGCGAAAACTCGCCATCCTCTCGAATGGCAGTCCGGATATGCTGAATGCGCTCGTGCGCAATTCCGGGCTCGACCGTCTGCTCGATGCCACCATCAGCGTGGATGCGAGGAAGGTCTTCAAGCCATCTCCAGAAGCCTACACGCTGATCGGCGAGGTGTTCGGCACCAGGCCGGAAGAGGTTCTGTTCGTCTCGTCCAATCCCTGGGACGTCGCGGGCGCAAAGTCGTTCGGGCTGAACGTCGCCTGGATCGAACGCGTGACGCCCGAGGCGATGGCGCTGGCTTGCGTCGAGAACGAACTCGTGGCACCGCTGACGATGTTCAAGGCGATCCGGACCCAGATGGACGAGCTTGGGTTCGCGCCGGATCATCGTGTCCGCGCGCTCTCGGAACTGCCAACGATCGCCTAAGGATCGCCGCCCGCCCATGAGTTTGGAATGAGCTGACTGGAATGAGCCTGCAATCCGTTCGCGCCTTCTTCGCCGAGAAAGCCCCCGACATCTCCGTCATCGAATCCCCGATCAGCTCAGCGACCGTGCCGCTGGCCGCCGAAGCCTATGGCGTCGAGCCCGGCCGGATCGCCAAGACCCTGTCGTTGCGCATCGGCGAGCGCGTGATCCTGATCGTTGCCGCCGGCACCTCGCGCATGGACAACAAGAAGGTCAAGGCTGCGTTCGGCGGCAAGCCGAAGATGCTGGGGCTGGAAGAGGTCGCCGAGATCACCGGCCACGAGGTCGGCGGCGTCTGCCCGTTCGGACTGAAGTCGCCGCTGCCGATCTATTGCGATGTGTCGCTGAAGGCGTTCGACGTGGTGGTGCCGGCCGCAGGCTCGACCCACAGCGCCGTGCGCATCACGCCCAAGCGGATGGCAGAGCTCACCGCGGCCGAATGGGTCGACGTCTGCGAGCACAGGCCTTAAGGCGGCTCCGGCCGGTCCTCGTGAACCGCGGCGCGGAGGGTGACCTCACGCCAGGTCGGCTTTGGCACGTGGCTGGCTGCATTCGTTGCACGGGTATGACGGTTTCGGGACTGGACAACCGGTCGTTGAGCCGCGATGGGGCCAGATGCGATGCCTGATGCAATTGCCGGTCAGGAAGGCTAGCATATGGACCATGACCGACGAAAAGGTGAAACGACGATTGACCACCGTCCTGTGCGCTGACGTGCAGGGCTATTCTCGCCTCATGGGAGCAGACGAGACCGGAACGCTGGAGACGCTGCGCCGCTACCGCACTGCCTTTGCGGGACTGGTGGAGCGCCATGACGGCCGGATCGTGAATACTTGGGGCGATGCCGTGATCGCCGAGTTCGCCAGCGTCGTCGAGGCCGTGCAATGTGCGGTCGAAATTCAGCAGGAAATTTCCAACCAGGATTCGGACCCACCGCACGCCCACCCGATGCGGTTTCGCATCGGCATCAACCTCGGCGACGTGATGGTGGACGGGTCCGACATCTATGGCGACGGCGTCAATATCGCGTCGCGGCTGCAAGAGCTCGCCGAACCCGGCGGTGTCGTGATCTCAAGCTCCGTCTACGATCAGGTGCACAACAAATTGTCCGTTGGCTTCGACTGTCTCGGCCAGCGACCAATGAAGAACGTTGCTCCCATGACCAGCTATCGCGTGTCCACGAGCGGCCAAAGCGCTGGGCGACGGAGCTTCCCGGTTGACGACAGCGTCACTCCCCAGGACCGAGCAGTTGCAGAATCGGAAACTGGCGCTCGATGGATTGACAGCAGGCACGAGCCATCCAATTGGATCGGCTTCGTCTCGGATTGGCTGGCGAAGCTGCCCCGCCCGGTTGCAGCGGCCCTCACGGTTTCGGGCTTTCTGATTCTGATCAACGTTTTCACCGGCATGCACAAGATCTGGTTCCATTGGCCAGTCGCAGCAATACTCTTCGGTGTCATCCTGCGGACAGCGCTCGGGCACCGACCGGATTCGGACAGTAAGGGGGAGCGCCGAACGAGCCGGGAGTGATGCGGTTGCGACCGCATCTTCGCGCCCACGGTGCGAAGACGTCGCGATAAATCGTCATCGCGCTCCAGGCTATTGCTTGAGCATGATCTTTTCGGAAAATCGTATCAAACTTTTCCGGATCACACTCTAGTCGTTGTCATCATCATAATAGGGACGCGGCTGTGGTGGCGCGGCGACAGGCGGCGGCGCATTGTTGTACCGCGGCGGCGGCACAGCCCGGCCGCGCGGGACCGGCTGCTGCGGCTGGGCCTGGTTGTTCGACTGGAACACCGCCCGGCATGCGCTCGAAAGCTGCGGCGTGTTCTGCTGCAGGCAGGCCACGATGCGGTTCGTGTCCGGAATCTGGTCGCTGCAAAGGCGCCAGACATCCGGCGTGCACGCCATCTGCTGTTCCATTGTGCCGCGATATTCCTGGGCTGACGCCGCACCCTGCGCGACGATGCCGCTAACTGCAAGCGCCAGACCCAGCGCAATTCGCTCTGTTCGCATGTCCCGATCCTTCTCGATTCCCTTGATTTGTCTTCAATCAATGAGACGCGGTCAGGTTCTGGACCAACAAAAAAATGTGAAAATGCGGCGGGAACCTATTCCACCCGGCCGATCTTCTTCACCGCCGCGATCAGCCGCGCGCTGTCCGTCGCCACGAATTGCGAGAATGCCGGCGCGTCCTGATAGGCGACCAGACTGCCCGAGGCCTCGAAGCTCCTGAGCACATCCGGGCTCATCATCACCTGCGCCATCGCTTCGCGCAGGCGGCTCGCGACCGGCGCAGGAAGACCACGCTGTGCAAAGAGCCCGGCCCAGATGTACATCTCGACGTCCTTGTAGCCGAGCTCCTGGAAGGTCGGAACGTCGGGGAAGCTCGCGATGCGCTGTGCGCCGCAATTGCCGAGCACGCGCAGCTTGCCGTCGTCGACCTGCGGCTTCAGCGTGCCGGGCGCCGCTGCTATCGCCTGCACGGTGCCGCTGAGCAGCGCGGTCAGTGCCGGGCCCGCGCCGCGGAACGGAACATGCAGCAATTTGATATCGGCGCTGTTCGCGAACATCTCCATCGCGACATGCAGCGTCCCGTAAGGACCGGACGAGCCGTAGGTGATCTGGCCTGGTCGCCTCTTCGCATCCTCGACGAAATCCTGCGCCGTCTTCCACGGCGCCGAAGCCGGCACTGCGAGCAGCGTGGGATCGGCCAGAACGCGCGCGATCGGCATGAACTGCGAGACCTCGTAGGCGACGGGTCGGTCGAACAGACGGTCGGCCTCGGGGAGCACCGCGAGCGAGGACAGCGTCATCAGCAGCGTGTAGCCGTCGGGCTCTGCGCGGGCCGCCGCGGCATTGCCGACCGATCCGCCGCCGCCACCGGCGCGGTTGTCGACGATGACGGGCTTGCCGAGGATCCGCTCCAGTGCCATCGCGACGGGACGCGCTGCAAGATCGGCCTGACCGCCCGCCGGAAACGGCACGATCAGGGTGATGTTGCGCACCGGATAGGCTTGCGCGAAGGCCTTGTCAGGTAAAGCAGCCCGCAACATCGGCAATGCCGCGGCGGCACGCAAGAGATCGCGTCGATCCATCATGGTCCCCTACCCCCCGATTTTCTTTTGTTTCGCCAGCCTAGCGTGCCACGCGGCAAGAACAAGGCATTAACGAAGCATTGACCATGTCCGGCCCCGTCAGGAACGCATCCGTGAGCCCGCTGTTGCCCTCTTGAGGGAGTGAGTGATGCGGAATCTTGCGACCATCGACGTCGCCCTGGACGAGATGCTGGTGAATCTCGCAGCGATCGTCTTGCGGCTTTCAAAGCCCGAATTGACGCGAACGCCGGAAGCGCGGCGTGCCCTGGCGCAATCGGTCCATCAATACGCCGCCTGCGCGGCACGCTCGACCGACCCACGTGTTCATGAACTGAAGTCGCAGCTGGAGGAGACGCTGAAGCCAGCCTTGCGCATCGTCGCGATCAACGGCATGAAAGTACAGTAGTGGCACCGCAAAGCGATATGCCGTAGGGTGGGCAAAGCGAAGCGTGCCCACCATCATTCGCCGAATTGCCCCGCGATATCGCGCATATCCCCTCCCCAATCCACGGGAAGTGTGCCCTGCTCCACATAACGATGGAAGCTGCTGAGCGACCAATCGCGTACACGCGTGACAAGACCGTGCTTCACGGGATTGAAATGGATGTAGTCAACGTGCCGCTCCAAATCCGCGTCGTCGCGAATTGCGTGCTCCCAATAACGGCGCTGCCAAATGCCTTTCTCGCGCTTCTTCAATTTGCTCATTGAAGGCGGCCCAGCCTCCAAGCCTCGCGAAAATCCACCTTTGATCAGATTCCAGCGCGACGAAAAGTCGACGTCGCCATCCGGCAACGCCCAGATCGCGTGGAGGTGGTCCGGTAAGATGCAGATCGCAACCGTCTCGAATGGCTGGCGTTCAAAGACGGTTCGGTAAATTCGCCTCAGGCGATCGGCTTGATCGACGAGCAGCGTGCTCGACCGATCCGCGAGCACGACGGTGAAGAAGAACATCCTGCCCTGCGCGCGCCGATATCGAGACACCTGCGATTCCCTCAGGCAAAGACGTGGGCACGCTTTGCTTTGCCCACCCTACGAGAGCTTGCTCGGACGATAGACTAGCGAGGTCTTTTCGGGTGGGCAAAGGCGCGAAGCGCCATGCCCACCAAGCAGATTTACCCCTTCACCTTCCCGCGCGGCCGCCGCTTGCAGGTGCCCGGCAGCTTCGCCGCGAGAAAATCGCCGAGCGCCTCGACGCGTGCGGGGCGCGGGCCGCCGGGTGGCGTCACCAGATGCACGGCGCCTTCGGCCTGCTTCCAGTCTTTCAGGATCACCTCGACCTCGCCGGACGAAATCGCCTCGCCGACAATGAACTCGGGCAGCTCGGCGATACCGAGGCCGGCGATCAGCGCCGGCATCACGGCTTCACCGTTGTTGACGCGGAGCTGTCCGCCCGGACGGACGCTGGCCTGCTCGCCAGCCGAATTGGTGTAGTTCCAGACATTGGGCGTCGAGAGATAGGCGTAGCTGAAGCATTTGTGTTCGGCGAGATGCATCGGATGCGTCGGCCGGCCATGTTGCTTGAGGTAGGACGGCGCGGCCACCGTGAAGCGCGGCATGGTGAAGAGCCGTCGCGCGATCAGCGAGGAGTCCGGCAGCCGCGCGATCCGCACCGCCATGTCAAAACCTTCGCCGATCAGATCGATGGTCGCATCGCTCAGATGCAGATCGACCGAGACCTCCGGATAGGTTTCGAAGAACTCCGGCAGCAGCGGCGCCACCGCCTTGATCCCGAACGTCATGGGCACGGCGAGCCGGACCAGGCCGCGCGGCGCCACCGATTGCGCCAGTGCCTCGTTCTCGGCCGCCTCGCCGTCGACGAGCAGGCGCGTGGCACGTTCGGCGAGCTTGTGCCCGGCATCGGTCAGCGCCAGCCGCCGCGAGGTGCGGTTGAACAGCCGGGCACCGAGCCGCTCCTCCAGCCGTGTGACCGCCTTGGACACCGTTGCCTTGGACATCGCGAGCTCGCTCGCGGCCCCTGCAAACGACCGTAATTCCACGACTTTTGCGAAAATTGCGAGCGCCTCGAAATCGGGGAGTTTTGCCATGTGCGGCGGTCCAATTGGGGTATTTAAGGAAACAATGTGTTTCGACAGTTTCTATTTCTATACCACAGATGGAGGCTTATCCAAGGGTCATCAGACATTCAGGAATGGAGAAATCCAATGACCAAGAAGCTCTCAGGCAAGGTTGCCCTCGTCACCGGCGGCTCGCGCGGCATCGGCGCGGCCTCGGCCCGCGCTCTCGCCGATGAAGGCGCGGATGTCGCCATCAGCTATGTCGCCTCGCCCGAAAAGGCCGAGGCGGTTGTTACCGAGCTCAAGGCCAGGGGCGTCAAGGCCCGCGCTTTCAAGGCCGACCAAGCCTCGGCCAAGGACGTGACGCAGCTCGTCAACGACGTCGCCAGGGAATTCGGCCATCTCGACATCCTCGTCAACAATGCCGGCGTTGCCGCGGGCGGCGCGATCGACGATGCGAAGGCTGACACGGCCGCGCTCGAGCGGCAGGATTCCATCAACGTACACGGCGTGATCGCGGCGATCCGCGCTGCCTCGCAATTGATGGGCGAAGGCGGCCGCATCGTCACCGTCGGCTCCATGCTCGCCGACCGCGCCTCGTTCCCGGGGCTTGCCGACTACGTCGCCACCAAGGCCGCCGTCGTCGGCTACACCAAGGGCGCGGCACGCGACCTCGGCCCGCGCGGCATCACCGTGAACGTGGTGCAGCCCGGCTCGATCGACACCGACATGAACCCGAAGGACGGCGGCGAGTTCGCCGAGACGCAGCGCAAGCAGCATGCGCTGCAGCGCTTCGGCCGCCCCGAGGAAGTCGCCGCCGGCGTCGTGTTCCTCGCGAGCCCGGAAGCCTCCTTCGTCACCGGCACGGTGCTCAACGTCGACGGCGGATTCGGCGCCTGATCCAGGCGCCACCCGCTCAAGTAAAAGGAATTACGCAGATGATCGAACTCAGACCTTTCGCAAAGCTCGGCGGCGCCGATCACGGCTGGCTCAAGGCCAAGCACCATTTCTCCTTCGCCAGCCACTACGATCCGAACAACATGGGTCACGGTGCCTTGCGGGTGTGGAACGACGACGAGATCGCGCCGAACACCGGCTTTCCGGCCCATCCTCACGCCAACATGGAAATCATCACCTATGTGCGCGAGGGCGCGATCACCCATCAGGACAGCCTCGGCAACGAGGGCCGAACTGAAGCGGGCGACGTGCAGGTGATGAGCGCCGGCAGCGGTGTCCGCCACTCCGAGTACAATCTGGAGCCGACCAAGACCCGCATCTTCCAGATCTGGATCGAGCCTGTGGCACGCGGGGGCCAGCCGACCTGGGGCTCGAAGCCGTTTCCGAAGGCGGACCGCTCCGGCAAGCTCGTCACCATCGCCAGCGGCGACGAGAACGACAAGGACGCCCTGCCGATCCGCGCCGATGCGCGGGTGCTGGCGACCACCCTGAAGGCCGGCGAAACGGCTGAGTATTCAGCTCAGAAATCGCGCCACCTTTATCTCGTGCCGGCGGCGGGTGCAGTCGAGATCAACGGCGTACGCGTCAATGCCCGCGACGGCGCTGCGATCCGCGACGAGGACAAGCTGAAGATCACGGCACTCGAAGACTCCGAGCTCGTGCTCGTCGACGCGGCGTAGCGATCCAGGCAACCAATCACCTCACGTAATCCCAACGGAGACCACCATGACCAAAGTTCTCGTCCTCTATTATTCCGCCTATGGCCACATCGAAGCGATGGCCAACGCCGTCGCCGAAGGCGCGCGCGAGGCCGGCGCCACCGTCGACATCAAGCGCGTACCCGAGCTGGTGCCGGCCGAGGTCGCCAAGGCGTCCTATTACAAGGTCGATCAGGCAGCCCCCGTCGCCAAGATCGAGGACCTCGCCAACTACGACGCGATCATCGTCGGCACCGGCACCCGTTTCGGCCGCATGGCCTCGCAGATGGCGAACTTTTTGGACCAGGCCGGCGGGCTCTGGGCCAAGGGCGCGCTGCACGGCAAGGTCGGCGGCGCCTTCACCGCAAGCGCGACCCAGCATGGCGGCCAGGAGACGACGCTGTTCTCGATCATCACCAATTTGCTGCATTTCGGCATGGTCGTTGTCGGTCTGAACTACGGCTTCGCCGGCCAGATGAAGCTCGACGAGGTCACCGGCGGCGCCCCCTACGGCGCCACCACGATCACCGGCGGCGACGGCAGCCGCCAGCCCAGCGGCAACGAGCTCGCCGGCGCGCGCTACCAGGGCCGCCAGATCGCGGAGACCGCCAGGAAACTGCATGGCTGAACTTCATGGCTGAGCGCAGTTAGGCTTTACGCACGAACGACTGCATGGCTGATGCGACGGGGGCGGCGTTCTCATTCGGGAATGCCGCCCCATCTACGTCGTCGGGATATTTGACCAAAAGCGATACGAATGGCTTTCGAACTGTTGTTGATCGCGCAGATGATCCGCAGGCCTGCGCAGGCATTGGCGCGGCGCTGGTATTGCCGGAGCCTGTTCCGCGCCTCACGCGGCCGGCTGCAATGCGCCGGGTGCACGAAATCGTAAGGCGTGAGCGATCCGTCACGCCTGCGTGAGGTCGGCGTGGGGCTTGATTGAAACCGTCGGGACGGGTGCCGCAACCGTCGAAAGCCACCAGCCCTCACCGGCAAACCAGCACGTCTCGTCCGGAGCACCCTCTCTGCACAGCGACTGCACGCTCTCCCATCCTTTCGCGAACGCCTCGGCCAATCGCCGGCCGGCATCCGCGTCCTGCAGTCCCGCGCAGCCGATGAACTGGGCTCGACTCAGGAATTTCGCCGGCCAGACCGCGCCCGCGTCCGGGCGCGTGATCATCAACATGCCGCCGAGCATCCCCTCCGGCGCCAACGGAAACACCAGCCGGCCGCCGGGCCGCAGCGCATCGAGCCATTCCGTGGCCGGCTGCGCCGCGCCCGCACAGACATAGATCACATCCGCGCCCGGTAAGTCGCACGCGATACCCGAGCGATCTTCCAGCTCGATATGCGGGATGTCCTTCAGATTTTCGCGCGCGAGTGCCGCCAGGCGTTCGTCGATCTCATAGGCATGGACACGGCCCGAAGCTCCCGTGAGCGCGGCGAGAATGGCCGTGTAGTAGCCGCTGCCGGCACCGATCTGGATCACCGTCTCGCCTTCCCGCACGCCGCAGCCGCTGAGCCAATAGGCGTGCGCGCCGGGCATCCCGATATTGAGGCCGCGCGCCGGGTCCAGCGCCAGAAGCGTGTTTTGATAGAGGAAGGCGGGGTCATCGTCGGGCGTCACGACATAGGGATGGCCGCCGACGGAGATCGACCACGGTCCGGGTCCGGCGAAGGGTTCGCGCCTGACCGTGCGAAAGGCCTGCTCGATACGGGGATCCGTCGTCTTGGCCGCAGCGCAGATCAACTGCGCATAGAATGCGCGATATTTTGTCGAACGATCTTCCATGTCGCCTCCGGGAAACAGAGGTGACGATAGCACAACGCGCGCGATCATCGAAGCTCGGCGCAATCGAAGGCTTTGTGACAGCCCGGTGACGTGTCGATCGCGCGGGCCACGCCTCAACCGCGTTCGGTCTTCTTCCTGATGAGGTCTTTACCGATCGGTCGCGCCGGCTCGCTCCGCAGCACGAGCGAGGTCGTCACAGCGCCGAAGCCGGCGATACGATCCACGATCGTCTCCAGATCTTCCGGTGCCGGAACCAGCACCTTGAGCACGAAGCAATCATCGCCGGTTACGCGATGGACTTCGACGATGTGCGGAATCTCGCTGAACCGTTTGAGGCAGGTCTTGATGTGCTCATGCGAGGTGCGCAGGCGGACCAGCGCCATCAGGCCGAGCCCTAGCGCGCGCGGATTGATGCGGGCGCCGTAGCCTTCGATAATCCCGGCTTCCTCGAGTCGCTTCACGCGCTCGGAGATGGCCGGCTGAGACAGCCCGACGGAACGGCCGAGTTCGGACAGCGGCACCCGCGCATTGGCCTGCAATGCCTCCAGGATCTTCAGATCCTTGGTGTCAATGCTTCCGAAGCGATCCAAGACAATTCTCCATTCCACCTTGAGATCATCGGCAGATGATCTCTTTCGCCGATGACTTGCCATGTGACGCAGCACCAAGACCAGCCACACTGCACGTGCATCTCAGATATCACGGGACGATCATGCACGACATCATCACCTTGCCCGGCCTCGGCAGCTCCGCAGAGACTCATTGGCAGACATTCTGGGAGCGCAACGATACACGTTTCACGCGGTTTCAGCCGGCGAGCTGGGACCGGCCGGAGCTCGCCGATTGGGAGCAATCCCTGGAGCAGGCGGTCAGGCGCTGCGCGAAGCCGCCGGTGCTGGTCGCACACAGCCTCGCTTGCCTGCTGGTGGCGCACTGGGCCACGCGCTTCCCATCCACGATCGCGGGTGCTTTTCTGGTCGCGGTGCCCGATCCCGATGGCGCCAATTTTCCCGCGGAGGCAGCTGCGTTCAAGCCGGTGCCGAACCGCACGCTGCGCTTCCCCGCGCTCATCATCGCCAGCACCGACGATCCCTATGGCAGGCTTGATAAGACGCAGCAGCGGGCGCGTGCCTGGAAGTCCGGGCTGATCGTGCTGGGCGCCCTTGGCCACATCAATGGGTCGAGCGGGCTCGGCGACTGGCCGCAGGGTCGCGCGCTGCTGGACGCCTTCAGTGCCGGCCTTTCGAGATGACGCGGGTACGGACGGCCTCCGTCACCGCATCTTGCGTATCGCCCGGCTGGCGACGGCGGCGAGCCTGGGATAGCGACGCAGGTTCTGCGCGGCATGGTCGCGCCATGCATAGGGAGCGCCGCGCCATGACAGCGCGATGCTGACATCGGTCAATGCGAGCTTCTCGGCGCCGAAGCGGCGCTTGTAGTCCTGGTTGCCGATGCTGAGATCGAAACGGCGCACGCCCTCTGCATGCAGCGCCGCCATGGTACGCTCGGTGACGAGCAGCCCCGGCGAGCAGTTCGACCATGAATCGCCGGCGTGGCTGATGCGCAGGAGGAAATAGCTCGCGCCAAACCTGACGCCAAACGTGGTGGCGACGACGGCCTCGTCGCAGACCAGCGCCGTGATGACGGCATAGCCCTCCGCGACACCCTGGCGGGCGACCTCGCGATAGAATCGGGCATGAGCGTCGTCGTTGAGCACGAAGCGCGAACCGAGCTTTCGCATGCGCGCCTGCTGCTGGACATCCATCACGTCCAGCAGCTCGCGCGCCCGCGCGACATCCGCGGCGATCTCGAACCGCGCGCCGGCATGACGGCTGAAGACCCGCCAGCAGCGCGGCATCTGCATGCGCTTGATCGAGGCCCGATAGGCTTCATAGTCGTCGCCCGTCAGCACGAGATTGCCGTTGAGCGAGCAGGATCCGATCCGTCCGAGCGACACCAGCGGGTTCGGCTTGGCACCGACATGGGCCGGCATCTTCTTCAGCCGTAGCAGATCGAAGCGGTCGGGCAATGCGCGCACCGCGTCGACCAGCGCCTTGCCGATCGCATCCGTCGCCGCAGCGTCCAACGCGGCATCGAGCGCCAGGATCGGCGCGTTGTTGTCGGAGACGCCGAGGTCGGCGAATTCGACGATGCGGATGCCGCGCCTGATGTGGCTGATCATCGGCACCACCGCGATGTCCTTGCCGGTCGCGGCATCGGAGATCAACGCGATCAGCGGTGCAGAGTCGTGAAACGCCTCGTACCATGCGCCGAGCCAGTAACCGTGCTGGAACGCGGTGCGATGCCCCGCGCTCAGGCGCGATGCGGCCTGCCGCCAGTCACGCACGAAATCGACAGCGATTCCCGACGTGCTGGACACAAGACCATCTGGTTGCTCGACGCTGAGAAACGTCATCCGCGGGACATGCGATTACTGAATGTTTCCAGATAGATTATGTTTGTCGCAGACCACAAGTGACGTAACGGCTTATCGTTAAGCCAACATCACTATCGCTCCGGCTGCGACAAGCTGTCAGCGCTCCGGTTCCGTCTGTTTGACGCATTGGAACCTGGCGAGGAAATGCAGGCCAGCCACTGCAAGCGCGAACATGAACCAGATCGGGTTCTGCCGTTCGAGCAGGAAGGTCTCGGTGGCCCCGTAATACAAGCCGAACAGCCATACGGTGAGGAACAGTTTTGCCAGCGCGCGGCTACGGTTGTGAGCCTGGGCCGACTGGAAATTGCCGAGCGGTGCGAGCACGAAGACGAGGATCACGAGCAACAGCCCCGGCAAGCCGATGGTGACCGTGAGATCGAGATAGCTGTTGTGGCTATGCGCCGCGGACGTCGCCCATTCGGACCCCTGAGCGGTCTGCCGCGCGGTCACGTCGTCCCAGAAGGCCGCATAGCCGTGACCGATGATCGGTTTCTCGGCGACGGCCGCGAGCGCGAATTCCCAGATGGCGGAACGGCCGGTGAAGGTGGGATCGAGCGGAAGCAGCCGCGTCAGCGCCCCGAGCGCCGGGCTCAAGACGCTGCCGACCGTCAGCAGGTTCATCACGATCAGCGGCACGAAGCAGATGAGCCGCTTCAGCCACAGGCTTGGCGTGACATAGACCAGCGAGGCGAGCCCGTAGATCGCAAGGCACAGCACCGTCGACGTCTTGCCGCCGGTGAAGATCAGGAAGATGCCGGCCAGCGCGGCGATCGCCGGTCCCATCACGAACGACCCGACGCCGCAGAGATAAATCCCGACATAGACCAGGATGGTCATCACCGGCGAAGCGATGTTCTTGTGGCCGAAGCTGCCGCGCCAGTCGCCGGCAAGCTGCGGCTCAGTGAGGTCGAGCGCGGTGTGCATCGAATATTGCGGCGCGAGGAAGACGCCGAGATAGCACAGCACCAGCAGCACGAGCGCGGCGCCGCCAAGGCACAAGTTGAAAGCCCGCTGTGTCGGCGGCAGCAATGGCAACAGCACGGCGAGCGACGTCACGCTGACCGCCAGCGCGAAGCGCTGGATCGAAACGCCGCGGCTCTCGGAGAAGACGATGTTGATCAACAGCCAGCCGACGAGGCAAAGATGCAGCGGCGTCACCAGGCTCTTCAGCGCTGGCGCATCGGTGGCGGCGACGAACAACATCGCGACCGCAGCCAGTAGACCCCAGGAGATATAGGTGAGCGCCATGCGCCCGCCGACGACCGTGGTCACATCCTCGTTGCGAAGGTCAGGAAACGGATCGAGCGTGACCAGCACCAGCAGCAGCGCCGCAACCGCGACGAGGCAGCGCGCCGCCTGTGCGGCATTCAGCCCCGCGAGCCCATCGTGCAGGACGTGGCCCAGCGTTCGGGTCTCGACGTCGGTCATGTCAGCGGCGCTGCGATCCATGCTTCGATCCATGGCCCAAGGCAGGTGATGAAGCCGGGGAAGCTTTGGGTTTTAGCCTATCCTTGTTAAGCATCCGTCAACCAATAGGCCCGCGGCCTGCGTTGCCGCCTGCGGGCGCACGATGCTGCGCGCGATCTCGTAATATTGCAGCGCCCGTTGCTCCAGCGTGAGATTGGCGAGCACGAAGCCGCGCGGATCGAACGCATCAGCGGTGCACCCGGCCCAGAAACTGTCCCAGCCCGCCTCGAACCCCGCGATGTCGATGAACTTGGCACCGCAGCGGTCGTCCCAATACGGCACCGACGACACCGGTGCGAACTGGACGCGGTGCGGATAATAATCCGGGTCGCGCCACGGGCCGCCGGGATCCCAGGCGAACACCGGCACGCCGCAGGACAGAGCCTGCTGATAGGCGATGCCCTGGCTCTCGTTCTGGCACAGGAAGATCATCGCGCGCGAGCGCGCCAGCGCGGCCTGATAGTCTTCTTCCTTGTAACTGCCGTAGCGCAATTTCGTGAACGAGCGGCCCTCCTTGAGGAGCCGGGCGCGGACGGGCTCGATCAGCTCCGGCGCATAGCGCTCGCGGTCCCAATGGACCTTGTCGTAGATCAGGACGTCGACGGTCTTTTGCGTCGGCGCCGACGGCGCCCAGAGATCCGTGTCGATGCCGATCGGCCAGGCCTCCGTGTCGGGCCAGTACGGCCGGTACATGTCGACGTACCAAGGGCCGGGCACCACGACCTTCTTCACCGGCAGCCGCTTGAACAGATCGGGGTCGTCGAGCGGATGATTGTGGGCGGCGACGCCGAGCAGGATCGGATTCTTCCACGCGAACTTGTCGAGCAGGAAGGTGCGACCGATGATGCAGGCAAGCTCGTCGGGATGCTGCGCGATGTAGCCGTAGTCATTGACGCGGTAACGGATGCCGAGCCGGTCGAGCCCTGCGCAGAGATTGAGGAACACGCGAAGCTGCCCGCTCATGCGCGGTTCGCCGAGCAGCATCCGGCGCGCCATGCGCCGCAGATGCCGGTCGCCGGGAAACCAGCGATCGTCCTTGTCCTCGTAGAAGAGGTTGAGGACGATGGCATCGGGGTCGTGTTCGAACGTCTTTGCGGGCACTAGATCCATCCGCGGCAATCAGGTCCGCATTCTCGCATGGGACCGGCTGTCGCACTCTTCCAAATTTGCGACAGGCTTAATGCCCGCGGCTTAACGCTAATTGACGAAACCAGCGGCACGCAGGCCTTCGCGACAACGATTTGGTCGTAATGCGAGTATCATTCGCGGCGGGCCAATGTTGCGATTGATCGCAATGCCAGTCGGCAGATGCGCCCTGGTTAACAGACCCTTAAAGGCGAGCCGTGGCTCTGATCACCGCCGAAGATGTTCTCGATTTACCGGCTACCTCGCGCGTCGTTCCGGCGCCGCGTCTCCCGCTGCCGGCCGGCTCAACCACATCGGTGTCCGTCGTCATTCCCGCCAAGAACGTTGCAGCCTATATCGGCGAAACCCTAGCCAGCGCACTGGCGCAAGGCGAGATCACCGAAGTGATCGTCGTCGATGACGGCTCGAGCGACACCACCACGGCTATTGTCCGCGCCATTCGTGACCCGCGGCTGCGCCTGATGACCAACGACTCCGCCGGCGTATCCGCCGCGCGCAATCTCGGCGCACGATATGCGAGCGGCGAATGGCTGCTCTTCCTCGATGCCGACGACCGCCTGCGCCCCGGCGCGGTGCCGGCCCTGCTGGCGGCGGCCCGCGGTGCTCCGCGCGCGGTTCTCGTCTACGGCGACTACAACACGATCGACAGCGAGGGACGGCAGATCGGCCGGCGGGGCCTGCTGAAGGGACGCCGCAAGCCGTCCGGCGACGTGCTGGCACGGCTCGCGGCCGGCAATTTCATCGTCAATGGCGGCATCGCGCTCGCACGTGCGGAGGCCTTCCGCGCCATCGGCGGCTTCGACACTTCCCTCAGATATTGCGAGGACTGGCATTGCTGGTGCCGCCTCGCCGCTATCGGCGAGTTCGAGTTCGCACCAAAGCTTCTTCTCGACTATCGCCTGCACACCGCCAACACCATGAATGCGGCCGTGCGGACGCCGAAGGATTTCTTCCCGGCAATTGCGCGGGTGTTCGACGATGGCCTGATCCTGGCGAGACTGCCCGTGGGTACGGCAGCCGGGCTGCGGCTGGCTGCCGAGATCCATCTCGTCACCTATTCTGCGATGCAAGCGGTCCGCTTCGGCAGATATCGCCAGGCATTCGGCTATCTCGGGATGGTCGGACGACGCTCTCTCAAGGCGCTGCCGCGCGCGACGCTCAGGGTGGCCCTCGCCCGCTTCGGCATCTAACCCGACACTGTAACGTCAGGACACGATCTTCGAGGCCTCGTACGGCTTCGGCTCGATGCCGAACGCCGCCAGCACGGAGCCGAGCGCGACCAGCGCCGGATGCATGGCAACGACGGCCTTCGATGTCGCGAGCAGACGAGCGGAACGCAGCAACGACAGGGGCAACCGTCCGAGCATCTGCGCGAACACCCGCGCCCGCGCGCCCGCGCTTTGTGCGGCCTTGTACTGCACGCGATAATTAATAGCGCCAATGCGCAGGCCGCGCTTGGCGATCCAGCCGAGGCTGGTGCGGTTTTGCGGCACGGTCTCCGTGATGACCGCCTCCGCCGTCCAGTGGAAGATCATGCCGGCATCGCGGCACCGCACGAAGAAATCGCAGTCGCCGCCGCCGAGGAAATTGAAGCGCAGGTCGAAAGCGGGACGATCGAACCGCTCGAACGCCGCACGCGTGATCAGGCAGTTGCCACAGCCATAAATCAGCGGCACCGCGCCGCTGTAATCATAGGCGGGGCAGAAGGCGGGATGACGCGCGAGCCAGGGCTTGCTGTCGTCGTCGAAGACCGGCAGCACCGGCCCGCCGACCACGTCGGCGCCGGTCGCCTCCGCGGTGCGAACCATCAGCTCGAGCCAGTCGGGCGAAGCGATCTCGTCGTCGTCGATCATCAGGAAGCGGGTCGCGGCGGGAAACAGCGCCTGGGCCGTCTCGAATGCGGCGTTGATCGCCTGGCAATTGCCCTGCCGCTTCTCGACCAGGCAAACGCCCTGGAGCCGGCCGTCGGCCAGATACTCCGCGGCAACCGGCGTGCTTTCGCGCCCCACCGCGTCGTTCTCGACCATGACCACCGCGAAGGAGCGCGGAGTGCGCTGGCTCGCGAGCGAGTCCAGCGTCAGCCGCAGATGGTGCGGGCGGCGGAAGCAGGGAATGCAGACGACGATGCCGACCGACAGGTCGATGACGCGGGAGCTCGCCGCGATCTCCCGGTTGGGATCACGCACGGCATCCGAGATCCGGCTGGCGGAAAGGTCTGTCGGGATCAGCGTCATGGCATCCTAGATGTCCGAGATGTATTGAAAAAGCCCTGCGTCAATCACGCAGGAATCGGCGCTGTCCTGCGACGGCACGTCGCCGCGGGACAGATCAGTCCCAAAATGAACGGCGGGCCCGAGGCTCGCGACGGCGCAACGCCGCCGATCTCCCGCCCTCCATACGCTTAACCGCTTTTGCGCGTTTCTCCTCCAAATTCCTGCATAAGTGATAGTGCAATTCGCAGTCCATCACGCGCACAACAGCGCAACATGGACAATGCCGTAGTTAACGCCTGCCCGCATTAACCCGACCGTAAGCACCGCGACCGGTGAAGCGGCGCGGCACCGAATTTGCTCTTCGGGCATGCGAGATTTTTCCTGTAAATTTGAGTCGAACAAGCGCGGTCAGAAAAAATGAACAAGCCAGCCTCGATCGATTTCGCGACAGCCACGGCGATCCAAATCCCAGCGGCCAGTGCACGCACCCAGGCGCTGCACGATCTGGTCCCCGGCGAAGCCCGCGACAGCCTGCTCGCCGTCCACGACGTGCTGCGCCGCGAATTGCCGCAGGGCCAGCTCGCCATCTACGAAGCCGGCGGCGGCTCGTGCAGTGTCCTGCCACCGGAGTTGCTCAACCGCAGCAAGGTCACCGTCGTCGACATCGACGAAGACCAGGTCCGCAACAACACTTACGCGGACGAGGCGATCCTCGGCGACGTGCAGACTTACAGCTTTGGACGCGAAACCTTCGATCTGGTGATCTGCTACAACGTGATCGAACATCTGCCCCATGTCGATGCCGCGCTCCTGAATTTCCGCGACGCGCTCAAGCCCGGCGGAATGATCCTGATCGGCGCACCCAATCCGCGCTCGCTGTCGGGCGTCGTCACCAAATACTCGCCGCACTGGTTTCACGTCTGGTTCTACCGGAATATCCGCGGCATCAAGGATGCCGGCCTGCCCGGCGAGCCGCCGTTCCCGACCTTCTTCCATCCGCTGGTGACGCTGCCGCGGCTCGAAGCATTCGCCGCGGCCAACGGCCTCGAGATGATCTACCGCCGCGAGGTCGAGAGTCCGCGCTATCCCGAGATGCGACGGCGCAAGCCGCTGTTCGCCGCTCTGGTCGATGCCGCCGCTGCCGTGATGAACGCCGTGCTGCGGGGCGGGATCGACGTTCGCCGCGGTGATTACCACGTCATTCTGCGGAAGAGCTGACGATCATGGCACGCGCGCGGTCCATCGCAGGACGAGCGAGGCCTGGCGGCCTCGCTGCGCGCGGTAACGAACCGTTAATCCCTTGGGGACCTCAGCGTCATCGCGACGCGTCGAAGAGCGAGATGCGCTTAAACGCTTTGTTTGCCATTTCGGTGAATAGTCCCTCAATGAGTATGGTTAATTTTCCCTGTTGCGTTGATTGGGCACCTATATCCCGGGTGCGTGGCGTAAAGCGAAGAGTAACCCCTCAGCCCGCGGTCGTTGGAATGAAAGCTGGGGACTATGCTTGACTACAACCAGCCGATAGATCGGGCCGGATCGGAGGCCCCGCAGCAACAGAGGCCTCAGACCGGTTTCAACGCGCTGCAGCTCGTCAATCTGCTCTGGCGGCGGAAGATCGCGATTGCCGCTGCCGCACTCCTCGGTGCGACGCTTGCCGTCACCGCGGGCAAGAGCGTGACGCCCCGCTACACCGCCACCGCCCAGCTCTATGTCGACCCGCGCGAGCTTCAGCTCGTCGATCGCGAGCTCACGCCGCGTGCCCAGGACGTCTCGGGCATGGCCATGGTGGTGGAGAGCCAGGCGCGCCTGATTACCTCGAACAGCGTGCTGCTCCAGGTGATCCAGCAGGCTAATCTGGACAAGGATCCCGAATTCGGCGGCGGCGGTGATGCCAGGAGCCTGATGTCGTCGCTGCTCGGCCTGATCGGCCTTCAGCCCCGCGCGCCCTCCGCCGCGGAGACGAAGGAAGTGCAGCTCGCAGCGCTCGACGCGCTGAACAGGCACATCACGGTTCGCAAGACCGAGAAGAGCTTCATCGTCGACATCGAGGTCTGGTCGACCGACCCGGCGAAGGCGGCGATGCTCGCCAACACGCTGACCAGCGCCTACCTCGCCGAATCCCGCAACTCGCAGGCTTCGGCCGCGCGACGCGCCACCAACGATCTCTCCGGCCGCCTCAAGGAGCTGCGCGAGCGGCTGCGCAGCGCCGAGACCGCGCTCGCCACCTACAAGGCCCAGAACAATTTCGTCGGCACCCAGGACGCGCTGATCAGCGACCAGCAGCTCTCCGCCAGCAACCAGCGGCTTTCCGCGGCCCGCGCGGCGACGATGGACGCCCAGGCGCGGCTCGACCAGATCGAGGCGAGCCGGCGCACCGCTGCCGATGCCGGCGCGAATTCGGAAGCGCTGCAATCGCCGACCATCGCAAACCTGCGCGCGCAATATGCCGACGCCCGCAAGAAATATGCGGAGCAGGCCGGCGAGCTCGGCCCGCGGCATCCGGCGCTGCGCCAGACCGAGAAGCAGGTCGAGGATCTCAAGCGCACCATCAACGAAGAGATCGACCGCTTCGCCCAGTCCGCCAAGAACGATCTGACGCGCGCCCGGGACTTTGAAGCCTCGCTCAACCGGGCGCTGGAAGCGCAGAAGCGGCAGAGCGTCCAGCTCAGCCAGGCTGCCGTGCGCCTGCGCGAGCTCGAACGCGAGGCCGATGCCAGCCGCGACGTCTACCAGTCCTTCCTCAAGCGCTCGCGCGAGACCGAGGAGCAAGAGACCCTGAACACCTCGGCGGCCCGCGTCATCGGCGAAGCCACCGTGCCGCAGCGGCGCTCGTTCCCGCCGGCGATGAGCATGTTCGCCATGATCGGCTTCATCTTCGGCGCGCTCGCTGCTGCAAGCTGGTTCGTC
Source organism: Bradyrhizobium sp. Pa8 (assembly GCF_052588265.1). Taxonomy (NCBI): domain Bacteria; kingdom Pseudomonadati; phylum Pseudomonadota; class Alphaproteobacteria; order Hyphomicrobiales; family Nitrobacteraceae; genus Bradyrhizobium; species Bradyrhizobium sp. Pa8. Next base: position 8,257,741 of record NZ_CP176767.1, read on the forward strand.
GCGGCCGAGCTGCTGTCCGCCGGTGCGACTGCGCCGGCAGCGCCCACACCGGCCCGTCGTGAGCGCACGCCGGCACCGCGAACTCCGCGAGCGCCGGAGGTTTCGCGGACACCGGAGGTAGCCCAGCCGCAGCCGGCTCCGCGAGCTCCGGAGGTTGCGCAGTCTCTACCGGAGCTGGCTGCGCCATCGCTGCAGCCTGAGATGGACGAAAGCACGCTGATCGGAAAGCCGCTGATCGCGCGCCTGCAGGAGGCCGACGTCATTCACACGCTCGGCGCCATCCTCGCCACCGGCGGCGGCGTCGATCTGACCCGGCTGGGCTGGCCGACGCTCCGCCCCGGCTTTCCGCTGACGACGCTGCTCAACGCCTGGCGCGACATGCGCAGTGCTGTTGCCCGGCATGCCGGCGGCAAGGCCATGCCGGTCATCGCACTCGTCGGCGCGGGCGAGACCACCGGGCGCAGCGTGACCGCGCTGAATTTCGCGCTCGCGGCCGCGCGCGACGGCGCCCGCGTGCTGATGATCGATGCCGATCATCAGGCACATTCGCTCTCGAACAAGGTGAGCCGCCCCGGCAAGAGCGAGCCGAGCCGGCTCGGCTGGCTCTCGATCGGCAGCAAGGCCGCGCGCGAGATCAAGACGGCCAACGGCATCTCGGTGCTGCCGGCCGCCGACGGCGATGCAGGCAAGGCGACTGAGGCCATGCGCAAGGCCATCGAGCAGGCGCGCGCCGCCGGCGGCTACGATCTCGTAATTCTCGACGGCCCCGTGACGCCGCTTGGTGCAGCTAGCCGCAAGCTGCTCGACGACGCCGACGCGCTGGTGGCGGTGCTGCCGACCAGCCTCGACATCAACGACGGCCTGGAAGAAATCCTGAACACGCTCGGCCGCGCCGAGCGCAAGCTCGTCGGCGTCGTGCTCGACGAGCTCACCCCCGCAACTCAAGCGCGCCAGCGAGGCAGACAATATGCTTGAGCGCCGCGTCAATCTGGACGGCCGGGCCGCAACCGCCGACGTGCCGCGGATCACCGTCGGCGGCCTTCGCATGGCCGCGCTCGACCTGGAAGCGACCGCCGATTTCATGATCGAGGCCACCGATCCCCGACATCGCATCGGCCGTCCGCTGTACCTGACTTCGGCCAATGGCGAGGTGCTGGCGCGCTGCTCGACCGAGCCGCAGACCGAGCGCCTGTTCCGCGCCGCCGATTTGATCAATGCCGACGGCCAGCCGCTGGTCGCGGCGTCAAAGCTGCAATCCTGGTTTCCGTTGCCGGAGCGCGTCGCGACCACCGATTTGTTCCACGTGGTCGCGCGCAAGGCCGAAGCCGTCGGCCGCACCTTCTACATGTTCGGCGCCAGCGAGGAAGAGAACGCCGCGGCGGTCGCGAATGTCCAGCGGCTGTATCCGAACCTCAAGATCGTGGGGCACAGCCACGGATATTTCCGCGGCGACGCCCTGCGCGCGAAAGTCGAGGAGATCAACGCGCTCGCCCCGGATTACCTCTGGGTCGCGCTCGGCGTGCCCAATGAGCAGGCATTCGTCGAGGAATACACGCCGTTGCTGACCAATGTTGGCGTTATCAAGACATCCGGCGGCTTGTTCAACTTTTTATCGGGCAGCCGGTCCCGCGCGCCGCAATGGATGCAGAAGATCGGCCTCGAATGGGCTTGGCGCACATGGCTCGAGCCGCGCCGCCTGCTCTGGCGCTATTTGACCACCAACCCTCGCGCGCTCTATCTTCTCTTCAGCCGCAAACGGCCTTCCAATCGCTGAGAGAAGAGTAGAAGACGACATGACCGACCGACCGACCGTCCTCGTCACAGGGGGCGCGGGCTATATTGGCTCGCATGCCTGCCGCGCACTGTCTGCCGCCGGCTATCAGCCCGTCGTTTATGACAATCTCTCGACAGGTCATCGCAGCTTCGTCGCGGGTCCGCTAGTGACGGGCGACCTGCTCGACGGCGCCGCGCTGGCGCGCGCCTTCGCCGACCACAAGGTCACGGCCGTGATGCATTTCGCGGCGGCAAGCCTGGTCGGCGAGTCCATGACCGACCCGCAGAAATACTACATCAACAACGTCCAGGGCACGCTGTCGCTGCTGCAGGCGATGCGCAACGCAGGCTGCCAGCGCATCGTGTTCTCCTCGACAGGCGCCGTCTACGGCAACGCCGATTCCAAGGAGCTGCCCGAGGACTTCCCCTGCGCACCGATCAATCCCTACGGCGCGTCGAAATGGATGATCGAGCGCATGCTCGCCGATTATCGCGCAGCCTATGGCTTCGGCGCGTTCTGCCTGCGCTACTTCAACGCCAGCGGCGCCGACCCGGCCGGCGGCATCGGCGAGTTGCGTGACAACGAAACGCATCTCATTCCGCGCGCCATGATGGCGCTCCAGGGCCATGTCGACTTCGCCGTGTTCGGCGACGATTACGATACGCCCGACGGCACCGCGATCCGCGACTACATCCACGTCACCGACCTTGCTGCGGCGCATGTCGCTGCACTGAAGCTCCTGGAAACGGGACATGCCGGCGGCAGCTTCAATCTGGGCACCGGCTCCGGCTTTTCGGTCCGCGAGATCCTGAACGCCATCAGGCAGGAGACCGGCCGCGAGGTGCCGCACACCATGAAGCCGCGTCGCGCCGGCGATCCCACCTATCTGGTCGCCGATGCCTCCGCCGCGCGAAACGTGCTGAACTTCGTGCCGCGCCATTCCGATCTAAAGACGGTGATCCGGACTGCCTGGGCCTGGCACCAGACAGCGCATCCACTCAGGACGCGCTAGACGCCCGTATTGCGACTTGCCGGTCGGGCCCCTGAGCGGCTAAAGAGATGATCACAGCCGGCGGCGGCGCATGTCCCGACCGCCGCATGTTGCTCTTATGGCCGCCAATGGAAGCGGCATGTGAGGCTCCGCCAATAGCGCGAGCCTGTTCTTCACAGCGAAGGCCACGATCGAGTCCGGGCATCGGCCTGCTTTCAGGCGCGGCCCAGGGAGCACGGAGCGAATGCATCAGGCCGCAAGCCTTCAATTCGAGCGCGTGATGGACGAGCTCGTCCTATGGCACGCCGTGCCGGAGGACGAACGCTCGCCGGCACCGGCCTGGTGGTGGGGACCGGCGATGGCGGTGGTCGACGCCCACGAGCCGATGCGACAGGTGTGGTGTTGTGAGCTGAGCCTCGGCGACGGCTCAAGCTTTGCCGAAGGTGCGCATGCCCTCCTGGAGCTGTTCGCCGAGCAAACCTCGCAGCCCTGGCCGGATGATTTTCCGCGCAAGGCGGAAACCAAGCAAGACAACGTCCGCGAGCTGCACCCGCAGCCGTCAGATGACAGCGCGTTTCAGCCGTAACGCCGCGGCCTCGGTCGCAGCGAGGTCCGGCTCCGGCTGGAGCGGCGGTGCGACAGGCAGCTCCATCGGCCGCAGCAGCTCGGCCATCTGCCGCGCCGGCACCGGCCTGGAGATGAGGAAGCCCTGCATCTCGTCGCAGCCATGGGTGCGCAGGAACGCCTCCTGCTCGGCGTTCTCGACGCCTTCGGCAACCACGGTCATGCCGAGTGCCTTGCCCATGCTGATGATCGCCTGCGCGATCGCCTGGTCCTCCGAATCCTGCGGCAGGTCGCGCACGAAGGAGCGGTCGATCTTGATGGTGTCGATCGGAAAATGCTTCATCAGCGACATCGACGAATAGCCGGTGCCGAAATCGTCGATGGCGAGGCGGATGCCGCGGCTCTGGATGGCGTCGAGCACCTTCAGCGCGCGACCGACATTGCGCATCATCATGCTCTCGGTGACCTCGAGCTGGAGCAGCACCGGCGACATGCCGGAGGCGGCCAGCGCCTCGTCGACGTCCTGCAACAGATGTTCGTCGACAAACTGCCGCGGCGACAGGTTGACCGCCATCGACACCGGCAACAGGCCGCGGCGCTGCCAGGCCATGGCCTGCGCGCAGGCTTCTCTCACCACCCAGCGGCCGATCGGCACGATCAACCCGGTCTCTTCCGCAAGCGGAATGAACTGCGCCGGCGAGATGCTGCCGAGATCCGGGTGCGTCCAGCGCAGCAGCGCTTCCACGCCGGTGATCTGGCCGGTCTCCATGTCCACCTTGGGCTGGTAGTTCAGCGAGAACTGCTCCCGCTCCAGCGCCCGGCGCAGCGCGCTCTCGAGCGACAACCGCTCGATCGACTGCGTCTTCACCTCCTTGGAGAAGAAGCGATAGCCGTTCTTGCCGTCTTCCTTGGCGAGATACATCGCCATGTCGGCGTTCTTGGTCAGCGTCTGAACGTCGGAGCCGTTGGCCGGATACATCGCGATGCCGATCGAGGCCGTGGTGTGGCACTCGTGGCCGGCCAGCTCCATGGGCTCGGCGAGCGCCGCGAGCAGCCCGGTCGCGATGCGCTGGACGTCGTCGATCTCACCGCACTGGTCGAGGATCACCACGAACTCATCGCCGCCGAGGCGTGCGACCACGTCGGTCGCCCGCAGCGCACCGCGCAGCCGGCTTCCCACTTCGAGCAGGAGCAGATCGCCGGCCTCATGGCCGAGCGAATCGTTGATGACCTTGAAGCGATCGAGATCGATGAACAACACCGCGAAACGGTGATCGTGGCGCTGAGCTTCGTCGATCGCCTCCCGCAACAGCCCGTTGAAGGTCTCGCGATTCGGCAGGTCGGTCAGGCTGTCATGCGAGGCGAGGTATTCGATCCGCTCGTCGGCCTCGTTCTTCTCGTCGGCGCGATCGAAATTCTCCATCGCGAAGGAGACGTTGTCGGCGAGGCGCTGCAACAGCTCGACGAACTCGGCCGTGAAGGTCTCCTGCTCGGTCGACATGTAGATCATGACGCCGACGGGCTGGTCGTGCGTGATGAGCGGGAACGCCGCGCCGGAGCGTGCGCCGTCACCTTGCAGGACGGCATGGAAGGCGCTCACACGGCTGTCGTTGACATAGTCGTTGCTGACACAGGGCTGCCGGGTACGGAACGCGGTGCCGCTCATGCCACGCCCTTCGGGCCGGTCGGCGTCGATGGAGAGACGAACGTTCCTCGTGGTTTCGGCGGATGGCCCTGCGGCCGCGACAATCGCGAGCTGGTCGCTGTCTACCTTGGCGAGCGCAATGGTCGTCGAGGTGAATTTGCCGCCGGTGGACGCGGCCTGACACACCAGCTCGAACAGCTCGGTGCGCGACTTGGCCCGCACGATCGCTTCATTGGTGGCGCTCAGCGCGGCGAACATGCGCGTCAGGCGCTCCTTCTGCGCCTCGGCCCGTGACCGCTCCTCGGCCCGGTCGAAATTGTCGAGCGCAAAAGAGACGTTCTCGGCAAGGCGCCCCAGCAACTGGATGAGGTCGGGCGTGAAGGTGCCTTCGTCCGGCGAAAGGAACAGAAGGATGCCGACGGCATCGGTGCCGTTCTTCAGCAGCGGGAAGCAGCCGCCGGATTTCGTCCCGTGATCCCGCGCGATTCGACGCCAGTGCGTCGCACGAACGTCCGTGAGGAGCTCGTTCGCGACGCAAGGTGCCTTGGTGCGAAATGCGGTGCCGGCGAGCCCCCGTCCTTCGGGCTCGTCGGCGGACGTTCCGAAACGCCAGTTCTCGACGTGACTGCGGCACTCGCCCTTGGTGACGGCGATTTCGAGATAGCGCCCCGTCGGATCGACCAAGGCGATGGTGGCAGACGTGAACGTGCCGCCGAGCACGGCGGCCTCGCACACGGCTTCGAACAACTCGGCGCGGGACTTCACGCGCATGATCGCTTCGTTGGTCGCGCTCAGCGCCTCCAACATGCCCCGAAGGCGATTGCGCTGCATCTCGGCTTTCGCCTTCTCGTCGGCGCGATCGAAGTTCTCGAGCGCGAAGGCGACATTGGCCTGGAGCCGTTGCAGCAGCTCGACGAACTCGGGCGTGAACGTGCCGCGTTCCGGTGAGTTGAAGAGGAAGACGCCTTCGACCCTGTCGCCATTGAACAGCGGCAGCGCCGCGGAGGATCCGATCCCGTTGCGGCGGGCGTTGGCCTGCCAGGGCTTGATCCGGTCGTCGGACAGCACGTCGTTGCTGAGGCAGGGCTGGCGCGTCCGGAACGCAGTCCCGGTCAGCCCGCGCCCCTCGGGCATCTGGTCGGAGGTGGAGAACTTGAAGGTGCGGACCATCTCCGCGTTCGGCCCGTAGCAGGCGACGACGCGAAGCAGCTCGGCGTGGTGATCGACGAGTGCGATGGTGGCCGAGGTGAACTTGGCGCCTTTCGCCGTCGCTTCGCAGACGAGGTCGAAGAGCTCGGCCCGCGAGCGAGCGCGCAAGATCGCCTCATTGGTCGCGCTCAGCGCCGCATACATGCGCGCCAGACGCTCTTCCTCGGCGGCGATCTGCGCCTTCTCGGCCTCACGGTCGAAATTGTCGAGGGCAAAACAGACGTTCTCGGCGATGCGCAGCATCAGCGCGACAACTTCCTCGTCCTTCGCCCAGGACTGGCTGAGGAAGGACAGGATGACGCCGATGCTTTGGCCATGCTGGATCAGGGGAGCCGCGATACAGGCGGCAACGCCCGTATTGACATTGGCCTGCTCCCACGGCGTCCCCTTGGTGCGACGCGCGAGATCGCGTTCGACAAACGGCTTCTGGGTGCGAAACACCTCGCCGGAAATGCCGCGACCATAGGGATTCTCGGGATCGACGGAGTAGTGGGTCCGGGCCACGATCTCCAGATTCTCGCCGGTGCCGGCGACAGGCTTCAGCCAATGCGAGTCCTGCTCCTTCAGCAGAACGAAGGTCGCCAGCGACTTGCCGCCGTGCACCGAGGCGTCGCACACGAGCTGATACAATTCCCGCTCGGTCTTCGCACGCAGGATGGCTTCGTTGGTCGCGCTGAGCGCGCCAAACATGCGGTTGAGCCGTCGCGTCGCCCGCTCGCTGGTCTGCCGCGCGGTCTCGCGCGCGAAATTGTCCAGCGCATAGGAGATGTTGGCCGACATGCGCTCGAACAGCGACACCATCTGCTCGTTCAGCGAGCCGGCTTCCCTGCGGGTCACATACAGCACTCCGACGCTCTTGCCGTTGCAGAGCAGCGGCAGCGCAGCCGCCGCGCCGATGTGGGCCTTGGCTGCGCCCTCGCGCCACGCCAGCGAGCGAGGATCATTCAGGTAATCGTTGCTGATACTCAGCTTCTGATTGCGAAAGGCTTCGCCGCCAACACCCGCTCCCTCGGGCGTGCCGGAGTCAGTCGTGATCTCGAGCGAACGCAGCCGCGCAACGTCATCGCCGCAACCGGCCGCAAAGCACAGTCGCCGGCCATCCGGCTCCACCAGAAACACGGCAACGGCCAAAAAGTCTCCGCTCGAAAACCCGGCGTCGCAGACCTTCTGGTACAGCTCGTCCGGCGATTTCGCGTAAAGGATCGCTTCGTTGATGGCGCTCAACGCTGCAAAGGTGCGCGCGAGGGTCGTCTGCACGGTCTCAGCTCCCGGGCATTTCTGCCTAATTCTCCCGGGTGCTTTATGAACGGCGACGGCCTAAGTGGTCGTTATTGCGCGCTGCAAACCCGCGATCAAAGTGAATGAGCTGCGAACGGCCGGCGCCAAACTGTCGGGAATGCCGCCGCACGGGAGGATTCTTCGACCAAAGGCGCGCTCTCGTTGCGAATTTGCAGCCCTGTATTGGTTTACGGGAGATTGATATCGCTCCCACGCTTTGAGACGATGGTCCCAACAAGCAGCCCGTTAAGGGCACAATGCCGAGGGAACGCCATGCCCGTCGTCAAGACTGACCGCCTCACGCTCATCAGCGCCGCGCTGCTCCGGGCCGCCGGAGCTTCCGACGACGAGGCCGATGCGGTGGCCACAGGCTGCGTCAACGCCAACCTCGCCGGCCACGACTCCCATGGCGTGATCGCGGTTCCGACCTACATCGACCGCATCAAGGCCGGCCACATCGTGCCCGGCGCCAAATGGACCATCGTCCAGGAATCGCCGACCACGACGGTGATCGACGGCCAGTGGGGGTTCGGCTTCCACGTCAACGCCAAGGCGATGGCGCTGACGATCGAGAAGGCGAAGACGGCGAACGTCGCCGCCTGCACCGTGTTCCGCCAAAGTCATGTCGGCCGCCTCGCCGCCTATCCGTTGATGGCGATGCGCGAAGGCATGATCGGGATTGCGACGGCGGATTCCGGCCGCTCGCCGAAGCATGTAGCGCCGTTCGGGGGCAAGGAGGCAAGGCTCGGCACCAACCCGATCTCGATCGCGGTGCCGTCCGATCTCGATGCGCCGTTCTATCTGGACATGGCGACCTCGGCGGTTGCGGCCGGCAAGATCCAGCTTGCGGTCGCCCGCGGCGAGGAGATTCCGACCGGGTGGATCATCGATGCCGAAGGACGGCACACCACCGACCCCACGCAATATCGCAAGGGCGGCGCGCTGCTGCCGCTCGGCGGCACCGAGGGCTACAAGGGCAGCGGCCTCGCCGCCATGGTCGAGGTGCTGTGCGGCCTGCTCACCGGCCTCGGCTTCGGCGTCGAACCGACGGGACGTCACAATGACGGATGCTTCATGGCGGTGTTCAACGTCGCCGCGTTCCGTCCGCTGAAGGATTTCAAGCGCGAGGTCGCCGAATTCGCGCGCTACCTGAAATCGACGCCGTCCTCCGAAGGCAGCAAGGGCGTGTACTATCCCGGCGAAATCGAGGGGTTGCGCGAACAGCAACGCCTGCGCGACGGCATCGAGATCGAGGATGCGACCTGGGAAAAGCTGCGCGCGCTGGCGGGCGAGTACCGGCTCGACACGGTCCTCGATCTGGCCTGACGGAATTTGGGAGAACAGCATGACGCGGCAGATGATACTGGTCGGCTTCCTCCAGGCGCAGAACTGCACGAATTTGCCGAGCTCGTGGCGGCATCCGGACTCGCGCGACGATTCGATGTCGGCGGACTATTATCAAGAGATCGCCAAGATCCTCGAAGCCGGCAAGTTCCACATGGCGTTCTTCGACGATCGGCTGGCGATGCCGGACCGCTACGGCAACGATCATGCCCACACCGTCGAATACGGCATCCGCTGCGTGAAGATGGATCCGCTGATCGTGCTGACCACGATGGGCATGGTCACCGACAAGCTCGGCCTCGGCGCCACTTGCTCGACCACCTATTACGAGCCGTTCGACGTTGCGCGCCGCTTCGCAACCCTCGATTTGATGTCCGGCGGGCGCGCGGGCTGGAACGTCGTGACCTCGCTCAATGACGGCGAGGCGCTCAACATGGGCCGCGATTCCCATCCCGAACATGATTCGCGCTACGACCGCGCCGACGAATTCATGGAGGTCGTGCTCGGGCATTGGGACACCTGGGAAGACGGCGCGCTCATCATGGACAAGACAAGCGGCCGCTTTGCCGATCCGGCCAAGGTGAAGCGGCTCGATCACAAGGGGGCGGCCTTCAAGTCCCGTGGTCCCTTCACCGTGCCGCGCTCGGATCAGGGCCATCCCGTCATCATCCAGGCCGGCGCATCCGGCCGCGGCCAGCGCTTTGCCGGCCATTGGGGCGAGGTGATCTTCACGGCTGCGCGCAATCTCGCTGGTGCCAAAGACGGTTATGCCGCCGTCCGAAACGAGGCAGCCAAGGCTGGCCGCGATCCCGACCAGATGCGCCTTTGCAATTTGACGACGCCGGTCTGCGCTGCCACCAAGGCCGAGGCCGAGGACAAGATGGCGCTGATCAACAAGCTGCCGCTCGAGATCGATGCGCTGTCGCTGCTGGCCGAAGCGCTCAACTACGATTTCGCCTCCAAGGACCTCGACGAGCCGTTGACGACGGACGATCTGAAGAGCATGCAGGGCATTCTGGGCCTCCGCGACGGCGTGCTGAAGAATTCCGGCAAGAGCAATCCGAGCGCGCGCGACTTCGTCACCTTCTCCGGCCGCGGCCAGGTCCATGACGCCATGGTCGGCGGCCCCAAGGAGATCGCGGACAGGCTGGAAGAGATGTTCGTCGAGCGTGGCTGCGACGGCTTTGTCATCGCCGCGACCTATGTGCCCGGCTCCTATGCGGACTTCGTGCAACACGTCGTGCCGGAGCTACAACGGCGCGGCTTGTTCCAGAAGGAGTATCGGGGCAAGACACTCCGCGAAAATCTCGGGCTGAAGCGGCCCGCGGCCGGCGCCTGGAAAGTGCAGCCGCGCGATGCCGCGGAATAACAACGAGGACAGAGCATGCGCTGGCTGAAATTCACTGCCTCGGACAAGACCTCCTGGGGAATTGTCGAGGGCGACCAGGTGATCGCGGTCGACGGCGATCCCTTTGGCGAATGGCAGCGCACCTCGCGCACGCATCCGCTGGCGCAGGTTCGGATCGAGCTGCCGCTGATCCCGCGCACCTTCTATTGCGTCGGCTTGAACTATCTGAAGCACCTGAAGGAAGCCGCCGACAAGCGCGGCGAGGTGCCGGCCGTCCCTGACAGACCCGAGATCGGCTACCGCGCCCAGAACGCGCTGATCGCGCATGACGAGGACGTCGTGATCCCGTCCTTTGCGACGGACAAGATCCATTATGAAGGCGAGCTCGTCGTCGTGATCGGCAAGAAGGTGAAGCATCTCACCAAGCAAAATGCGATGGATTGCGTGTTCGGCTATACCATCGGCAACGACGTGAGCGAACGCAGCTGGCAGAAGGCCGACCGCAGCCTGTGGCGCTCGAAGAACGCCGACACGTTCAAGCCGATGGGCCCGTGGATCGAAACTGAGGCCAATCTGGCGAAAATGGAAACCGTCGTTCGGGTCAACGGCAAGGAGACCAACCGCTTCTACACCAACGACATGATCTTCGGCGTGGTGCCGTTCCTGGTCGAGCTGACCAAGTACTTCACGCTGTGGCCCGGCGATGTGATCTGGATGGGCACGGACGGCGCCTCGCCTGACATCGGGCACGGCGACGTGGTGGAGATCGACATCACCGGCGTGGGGACGTTGCGGAACAGGTTTGTGCGGGAACAGCGGTAGTAGAGGTGCCGTAGGGTGGGCAAAGCGAAGCGTGCCCACCGTATTCGTAATGGAGGCGAGATGGTGGGCACGGCGCAAGCGCGCCTTTGCCCACCCTACGGCACCACGCCACTTCCCGCGCAATCAAAACGGCAGCGCCACACTCGTCTTGATCTCCTTCAGCACCACGTTGCTGCGGACGTAGCGGATGCCGGGAATGCGGAACATGAACTCGTCGAGGAATCTGTTGTAGGCCGCCATGTCCTGCACGACGACGCGCAAATGATAGTCGGCGTCGCCCGTGGTCGCGAAACACTCCAGCACTTCGCGCCGCGTGGTCACCCGCGCGACGAACTCGTCGACGAATTTGGCATCGTGCCGCTCCAGCGAGACATGCAGGATGGCCGACATCGCAAAGCCCGCCTGCTCGCGCGCGACCAGCGCGGCATAGCCCTGGATGACACCGGCCTCCTCCAGCGCACGCACCCGGCGCCAGCACGCCGAGGTGGACATGCCGACCTCGTCGGCGAGCTGCTGGTTGGTGGCGCGGCCGTCCTTCTGGAGATGGGCGAGAATCCGCGCGTCCTGCTCTTCAATCATGGAAGCCCCCGACTCGGTAACTTCTACCGAATTACGCCATCTTCCGCAAAATTTTACCGGATTATCGATCAAGACAGGGTGAATAGGCAAGACCTACCAGCCTCCCCGGCATACCCTTCCGTCATTCGGCAGGATGCCGCACGAGGTCCGCCATGGACGCCGTTCCATCACTCGACAGCTACGAGCTCTCAGACCGCTACGACCGCGAGGAGGGCCGTGTCTTCCTCACGGGCACGCAGGCCATCGTCCGTATCGCGCTCGACCAGGCGCGGCGCGACCGCGCCGCCGGGCTGAACACCGCCGGCTTCATCTCCGGCTATCGCGGCTCGCCGCTCGGCGGCGTCGATCTCGAGCTCTGGCGCATCCAGGACCGGCTCAAGCAGGATCGCATCGAATTTCTCCCTGCGGTGAACGAGGACCTCGCGGCAACCGCGGTGCTCGGCTCGCAGCAGGTCGAGACGCAGGCAGATCGCGACGTCGATGGCGTGTTCGGGCTCTGGTACGGTAAGGGCCCCGGTGTCGATCGCTCCGGCGATGCCCTCAAGCACGGCAACGCCTACGGCTCCTCGCCGCGTGGCGGCGTGCTGGTCGTTGCCGGCGACGATCATGGCTGCGTCTCCTCCTCGATGCCACACCAGTCCGATGTCGCCTTCATGAGCTGGTTCATGCCGACGCTGCACCCCGCAAGCGTCAGCGAATATCTCGAGTTCGGCGAATACGGCTACGCGCTCAGCCGCTTCTCCGGCATGTGGGTCGGCTTCAAGGCGATCTCGGAAATTGTCGAGTCAGGCGCATCCGTCTCGCTGCGCCCGCCACGCGTCTTCAACACGCCCGATTTCACGCCGCCGCCGGGCGGACTGCACTATCGCTGGCCCGACCTGCCGGGCCCCCAGATCGAGGAGCGGCTGGAGGCGAAGAAGCACGCGGTCTACGCCTTTGCAAAAGCCAATGCGATCGATCGCCACATCTACGATATTCCCAACGCCACTTACGGCATCGTCACGACGGGCAAGGCGCATCTCGACCTGATGGAGGCCCTGCGGTTGATGGGCCTCGATGAAGCGGCCTGCCGCAACATCGGGATCGACGTCTACAAGGTCGGCATGGTCTGGCCGCTGGCGCTGCATGACGCCATGGACTTCGTGAAGGGCAAGCGCGAGATCCTCGTCGTCGAGGAAAAGCGCGGCATCATCGAGAGCCAGTTCAAGGAATATTTTTACGACTATCCGGGCTCGAAGCCCGAGCGCATGGTCGGCAAGCACGACGAGCGAGGAGCGCGGCTGATCTCCTGGATCGGCGAATTGTCGCCGCGTGCGCTCGCTGGCGTGCTCGCGCGCCGGCTCGATCCGATGTTCCCAGGCCTCAATCTCGCCGCACGCGCGGCCGACCTGATGCCCGAGGCCGCGCGCACGATCAACGTCAGCGGTGCGACGCGCACGCCGTATTTCTGCTCCGGATGTCCGCACAACACGTCGACGAAGGTGCCGGAAGGCTCCAAGGCGCTGGCCGGCATCGGTTGCCATTTCATGGCGAGCTGGATGGACCGCGAGACCTCCTCGCTGATCCAGATGGGCGGCGAAGGCGTCAACTGGGCGGCGTCGTCACGCTTCACCGGCCACAAGCACGTGTTCCAGAATCTCGGCGAAGGCACCTACTACCACTCCGGCTCGATGGCGATCCGGCAGGCGATCGCCGCCGGGGCCAACATCACCTACAAGATCCTGTTCAACGATGCGGTGGCGATGACCGGCGGCCAGCCGGTCGACGGTCCCGTCAGCGTGCATGCCATCGCCCACAGCGTTCGCGCCGAAGGCGTTGGGCGCATCGCGCTGGTGTCGGACGATCCCGCGCAGTTCTCGCCGGCAGACCTGCCGATCGGCGTGACCATCCATCCGCGCGAGGAGATGGACGCCGTGCAGCGCGAGCTGCGCGAGATATCAGGCGTCTCGGTGCTGATCTATCAGCAGACCTGCGCCACCGAGAAGCGTCGCCGGCGCAAACGCGGACAGATGGCCGACCCAAGGCGCTTTGCCTATATCAACGATCTCGTCTGCGAAGGCTGCGGCGACTGCTCGGTCGAGTCCAACTGCCTCAGTGTCGAGCCGAAGGAGACGCCGTTCGGTCGCAAGCGCCAGATCAATCTCTCGACCTGCAACAAGGATTTTTCCTGCCTCAACGGCTTCTGTCCCAGTTTCGTGACCGTCGAAGACGCGGTCCGCCGGAAGAAGAGCGCGAGCCAAATCGACGCGCTCGGCCGCGCGGCTACGCTTCCCCTGCCCGCTCCTGTAACGCTCGATCGTCCCTATGACCTGCTGGTGACGGGCGTCGGCGGCACCGGCGTGATCACGGTCGGCGCGCTGATCGGCATGGCCGCGCATTTGGAACGAAGCGGCGTCTCGGTGCTCGATTTCACGGGCTTTGCGCAGAAGTTCGGACCTGTGCTGAGCTATATCCGGCTTGCGGCGAGCCCCGAGGCGTTGCACCAGGTCCGCATCGACCAGGGCGCGGCCGACGCGCTGATCGGCTGCGACCTCGTCGTCAGCTCCTCACCAAAGGCGTCGGGCACCTATCGCCGCGGCATGCGCGCCGCGGTCAACACCGCGGAGATGCCGACCGGCGACGTCGTCCGCTTCCGCGACGCCGATCTCGCCGCGCCTGCCCGCCTGCGCGCGATCCGGCAAGTCATTGGCAACGACAAGCTCGACACCATCAATGCGAACGCGCTCGCCGAGCGGCTGCTCGGCGATGCCGTCTATGCCAACATCATCATGCTCGGCTTCGCCTGGCAGCGCGGGCTGATTCCGGTCGCGCTGCCGGCGCTGCTGCGCGCGATCGAGCTCAACGGCGTCGCGGTCGAGCGCAACAAGCAGGCCTTCGCCTGGGGCCGGATCGCCGCGGCCGATCCGGAGTCTTTGCCGGGGAGCGACGAAGCGCCCGAAGCCGAGACGCTCGATCAGATCATCGATCGCCGCGCCGATTTCCTCGCCGCCTATCAGGACGCCGCCTATGCGGCGCGTTACCGGACGACCGTCGCGAGGGTCCGCCGCGCCGAAGCCAACTTGAACAGCGAGGCGCTGACCGAGGCGACCGCGCGCACCCTGTTCAAGCTGATGGCCTACAAGGACGAATACGAGGTGGCGCGTCTGCACATGCAGAGCGGTTTCCTCGGCGAGCTGAAGCGCGAGTTCGAGGACGGTTTTCGCATGCAATATCATCTCGCGCCACCGTTCCTGGCGTCAAAACCTGACGCACGCGGCCGTCCGCGCAAGCGCGCTTTCGGCCAGTGGATCCAGATGCCGCTCGCCATGCTGGCACGGTTGAAGGGATTGCGCGGAACGCCGTTCGATCCGTTCGGCTACACGAAAGAGCGGCGCACTGAACGGGAATTGATCGCCTGGTATGAAGGCCTGATCGAACGCGTGCTCGGCCAGCTCGACGCCGCGCATCTACCCGACCTCGTTGCCGTCGCAAAAGCGCCGATGGAGATCCGCGGCTACGGACCAGTGAAGGACACCGCGATCGCCAAGGTGAAGCCGGAGGTCGAGCGGCTGCTCACGAATTTGACGACGTCGGTAACGCAAAAGATGCACGCCCACGGTTGACGCGGCACCAGTGAGGCCTCAGCCTCCGGACTTTAGGTGGCGCCCTGTTGGCGCCCCTGCAATCGGATGACGCATCATGGATTTCGAGCAGTTGACCCTGAGTCAGGCCGTCGCCGACCTGCGCGCCGGGAAAGTCACGAGCACCGCACTCACGACGGAAGCACTGAGCCGCGCCAGAGCCCATGCCGAGCTCAATGCCTTCGTCACCCTGGACGAAGCGGGCGCCCTGAAAGCCGCTGCCGCATTCGACGCGACGGGCGACAGGACAAAGCCGCTCGGCGGCGCGCCCATCGTGATCAAGGACAACATCGAAGTCGTGGGACTGCCCTGTAGCGCCGGCACACCGGCACTGAAGGACTATGTTCCGAAGGCCGACGCGCCCGTAGTCGCGAAGCTGCGGGCTGCAGGCGCCGTCATCATCGGCAAGACCAGCATGCATGAGCTCGCCTTCGGCATCTCCGGCTACAACACGGCGTTCAAGACCGGCGCGGAGTTCGGCGTGCGCAACGCTTATGACCGCACGCTGATCGCTGGCGGCTCCTCGTCCGGGACGGGCGCCGCGCTCGGCGCGCGGATCGTCGCGGGCGGGCTCGGCACAGACACCGGCGGATCGGTCCGTGTCCCCGCCGCGCTGAACGGATGCGCCGCGTTGCGCCCGACGGTCGGGCGCTATCCACAAGAGGGTATTGCGCCGATCTCGCACACCCGCGACACCGCGGGGCCCATGGCCGCGACGATGGCGGATGTCGCGCTGCTCGATCGCGTGATCGCAGGCGGCGACGAGGTTGCACCGGTCGATCTGAAGCAGGTGCGGATCGGCATCGCGAGATCGATGCTGGCCAATTTCGACGCCGATACGGAAGCCGCATTCCACGCGGCCATCGCAAAAATGAAGACGCAGGGCGTCACGGTCATCGAGATCGAGATGCCTGAGCTCGCCGAGCTCAACGGCCAGGTCAGCTTTCCCGTCGCGCTGTATGAGGCCTATGACGACATGGTCGCCTATCTCAAGCACACCGGGACCGGCCTCAACATCGAGGCGCTGGCAGAGAAGATCTCCAGCGCCGACGTGAAAGGCATCTATGATGGCATGGTGATCCCGCGAAAACTGCCCGGCCCCGACAACGCGCTGTTCGACGCGAGGCCGATCTATGACGCCGCAATCAAGACCGCACGCCCCGCGCTTCAGGCGCTCTACAGCAATACGTTTGCCACCAACAAGCTCGACGCCGTCGCCTTCCCGACCACGCCGCGCGTTGCAATTGCCTCCAACCCGGACGCCAGCAGTCTCGAGAATTTCGGCCTGATCATCCAGAACACCGATCCCGGCAGCAATGCCGGCATTCCCGGCGTCCAGATTCCGATCGCGCTTGGCGCGACAAGCAAATTGCCCGTCGGCCTCGAACTGGACGGCCCTGCGGGAAGCGATCGTCGGCTGCTTGCAATCGGCATGGCGCTCGACAGCGTGTTTGGACGATTGCCACCGCCGCGGTGACGCGATCGTAGCCGCTTGCCAACGCTCCAAACCCTCGTCATTGCGAGGAGCCCTTGCGACGAAGCAATCCAGACTGCTTGTGCGGAAACAGACTGGATTGCTTCGCTACGCTCGCAATGACGGTGAGATGGTGGGCACGGCGCAAGCGCGCCTCTGCCCACCCTACGGTCTGCCCCGCTGCATCTGTCACGAATACGGATTGATCAGCTTCTGCTGCTCGGCGCTGTGGTGCACCAGCATGTCGATGAAGGTCCTGACCTTCGCCGACAGATGATGCCGATGCGGATAGACTGCGTTCATCGACATCTCGACCGGCCGGTATTCCGGCAGGAGGCGCACCAGCCGGCCCGCATCGAGGTCATCCCCCACCAGAAAGCCGGCCGCAAGACTGATGCCGGCGCCCTGCAACGCGGCCTCGCGCAGGGCTTCGCCGCTGTTGGTGATCAGGTTGCCTGATACGCGCACAGAGGCCGGCGTGCCCTTGCGATCGAAGAAGCGCCACTCGTCGAAGGGATAGTTGATGTGGCGCACGCAATTGTGCCCCGCGAGCTCCTCGAGCGTCTGCACACGTCCATGCGCCTCGATATAGGCGTGCGAGCAGCACAGCACGTGCCGCCAGGTCGCCAGGCTCCGCACGATCAAGCTGGAGTCCGGCGGCGCGACCATGCGCAGCGCGAGGTCAAAGCCCTCCTCGATCAGGTCGACATTGGTCTCGCCCATGCGCAGATCGACCTTGACCTCCGGATAGGTCGCGAGGAATTCGGCCATCACGGGCGCGACGAACGGCACCATATGGGTGGCGGTGTGAATGCGCAGCGTGCCGCGCGGCGTCGATTGCAGCGCGCCCGCGATGTCATCGGCCTGTTCGAGATCGGCGAGGATCTGCGTCGAGCGGTCGTAATAGGCCTTGCCGATTTCGGTGAGGCTCACTTTTCGCGTGGTGCGGTTCAGGAGCCGAACCCCGAGCCGGTCCTCCAGCGCCTGGACGTGGTTGCTCACCATGGTCGTGGACATGTTGAGCCGGCGGGCGGCGGCGGAGAAGCCGCCATTTTCGACCACCCGGACGAAGGCGGTGAGACTGGTGAAGCGGTCCATCGGTCTGGCTCCGGATTATCCGCTATGGCTGGATAATGCTTCCATTTCTTCCGGGATTATCACAAGCGGGAAGACAGCGCATCTTGCTGGCATCAACGCCGCACCGTTCGGACCGGGGTGGTTGGGAATTCCGAGGATGCCATGTCGAACGCTTCTTATGTTACTGAAACCAATCAGAAAATCAGCTTTCGCCCGTCCCGGCAGGCGATCAAGCGGGTGGCCATCGGATTGGCACTGGCCCTCGGAATCGCCGCGGCGGGCGACTTCGGCTACGACTACCTGAGCACCGGCCGCTACCTCGAATCCACCGACGATGCCTATGTGAAGGCGGATTCCACCATCATCGCCCCCAAGGTTTCCGGCTACATCGCGAAGGTGCTGGTTGGCGACAACGAGAAGGTCCGGGCCGGCCAGCTCCTCGCGAAGATCGACGACCGCGACTTCAACGCGGCGCTCGCCCAGGCCCGCGCCGACGTCGCCGCCGGCGAAGCCTCGGTGCGCAACATCGACGCCCAGCTCGAGCTGCAGCAGCCGATCATCGAGCAAAGCACGGCCGACGTGACCGCGGCCGACGCCAATCTGAAATTCGCGCAGGAAGAACGCGCCCGCTACGACGACCTGATGAAGTCGGGCTCCGGCACGATCCAGCGTGCGCAGCAGACCGATGCGGCACTGCGCGCCAGCAACGCCCAATTGCAGCACGCCAAGTCAGGCCTCGTGGCCGCGCAGCGCAAGGTCGACGTGCTCACCACCCAGCGCGCCCAGGCCACGGCGCAGCTCGACCGCGCCCACGCGGTCGCACAGCAGGCAAAACTGAACCTGTCCTATACCGAGATCACCGCGCCTGTGGACGGCACGGTCGGCGCCCGCTCATTACGCGTCGGCCAGTATGTGCAGGCCGGCACGCAATTGATGGCGGTGGTGCCGCTCGATGCGGTCTATGTCGTCGCGAACTTCAAGGAGACGCAGCTCACGCATGTGCGTGCGGGCCAGCCCGTCGAGCTGCACGTCGACAGTTTTCGCAATCGCACGCTCCGCGGTCACGTCGACAGCCTTTCGCCGGCCAGCGGACTTGAGTTCGCACTGCTGCCGCCCGACAACGCCACCGGAAATTTCACCAAGATCGTGCAACGCGTGCCGGTGAAGATCGTGCTCGACGACCACAGCCTGACCGGCCTGCTCAGGCCCGGCATGTCGGCAGTGCCGACCATCGACACCAAGGCGACTGTGCTGGCCGAGCGCGAGACGGCCAAGCGCCTCGCCGACAACGCAGCCCGCCCGAACGGCGGCTGAAGCCGGGAAGGCCGGCAGGATTATCAAGTCCTGCCGGACGATGCTTCCCACACTTCCTCGATTATCGAATCCAACCGCCCAATGCATCCTGTCTCCGTGACCGAGACGAGGCTTCCATGAGCACGCTCCAACCCTCCGCCGACGCCACCTCCGCTGCCAGCATTCCCGCCCCTGCTGCGCCCGCCACGCCGGCGGTTTCCGCAAAAACCTGGATTGCGGTGATCGGCGCGACCCTCGGCGCCTTCATGGCAGTGCTGAATATCCAGATCGTCAACGCTTCGCTCGCCGACATCCAGGGCGCGATCGGCGCCGGCATCGACGATGGCGGCTGGATCTCGACCTCCTATCTGATCGCTGAGATCGTGGTGATCCCGCTCTCCGGCTGGCTTGCGCAGGTGTTCTCGATCCGCATCTATCTGCTCACCAATGCGGTCCTGTTCCTGGTTCTGTCGGCGGCCTGCGCGCTGGCGCAGGACCTGCCGCAAATGATCGTGCTGCGCGCGGTGCAAGGTTTCACCGGCGGCGTGCTGATCCCGATGGCCTTCACGCTCATCATCACGCTGTTGCCTCGCGCGAAGCAGCCCGTCGGCCTTGCGCTGTTCGCGCTGTCGGCGACGTTCGCACCGGCCATCGGCCCGACCATCGGAGGCTATCTCACCGAGAATTTCGGCTGGCAGTACATCTTCTACGTCAACCTCGTGCCCGGCGCGATCATGGTCGGCATGCTCTGGTACGCGCTCGACGCCAAGCCCATGAAGCTTGAGCTGCTGCGCGAGGGCGATTGGGCCGGCATCATCACCATGGCGATCGGCCTGTCGGCGCTTCAGACCGTGCTGGAAGAGGGCAACAAGGACGATTGGTTCGGCTCGCCTTTCATCGTCAAGCTGTCGGTCATCGCGGCCACCGCGCTGACCGCCTTCCTGATCATCGAGCTCACGGCGAAGAAGCCGCTGCTCAATTTGCGCCTGCTGGTGCGCCGCAATTTCGGCTTCGGCATGCTCGCGAACTTCCTGCTCGGTATCGCGCTCTACGGCTCGGTGTTCATCCTGCCGCAATATCTGGCGCGCATTCAGGGCTACAATGCCGAGCAGATCGGCATGGTGCTGGCCTGGACCGGACTGCCGCAACTCATGCTGATCCCGCTGGTGCCGCGCCTGATGCAGAAGTTCGACGCGCGGATCATCATCGGCGTGGGCTTCGTGCTGTTCGCGGGCTCGAACTTCATGAACATCTACATGACCAGCAACTATGCCGCCGATCAGTTGCTCTGGCCCAACGTGGTTCGTGCGATCGGCCAGGCGCTGGTCATGGCGCCGCTGTCGGCGGTCGCGACATCAGGCATCGAAGCGGAGAATGCGGGCTCGGCCTCCGGACTGTTCAACATGATGCGCAATCTCGGCGGCGCCGTCGGCATCGCGCTGCTCCAGACCGTACTGACCAAGCGCGAGCAATATCACTCCAACGTGCTGATGCAGTCGGTCTCGGTGTTCGAGCAGGCGACGCGGACCCGGCTGGAGCAGCTCACCCAGTATTTCGTCAATCACGGCGTGCTCGACCGCGCCGACGCCGCGCATCGTGCCTATGTCGCGATCGGCCATATCGTGCAGAAGCAGGCCTACATCCTCGCCTTCAGCGACACTTTCTATCTGCTCGGCATGGCGCTGATCGTGGCGCTGGCCGCCGTTCTCTTCCTGAAGAAGCCCGGCCAGACCTCGGCCGGTGGTGCCCACTGACGTCAACCCAGCAAGCAAGGAGAATACCATGAAGCCCCGCATGAACTTCTACCAGGCCGCCCCCGACACGATGAAGGCGCTGATGGCGCTGGAGGAGCAGATCCAGTCGACGGGACTCGAGAAATCGCTGATCGAGCTCGTCAAGATCCGGGCGTCGCAGATCAACGGCTGCGCCTTCTGCATCAACATGCACACCGAGGACGCCCGCAAGCGCGGCGAGACCGAACAGCGCATCTATCTGCTCAACGCCTGGCGCGAATCCCCGCTCTATACCGATCGCGAGCGTGCCGCGCTGGCCTGGACGGAATCAGTGACGCTGATCTCCGAGACCCACGCGCCGGACGACGTCTACGAGCAGGTCCGCGCGCAATTCTCCGACGCGGAGACGGTGAACCTGACGATGCTGATCGGGGCCATCAATGCCTGGAACCGAATCGCGATCGCGTTCCGCGCGGTCCATCCGGTGAAGGTGAAGGCGTCGGTGGCGTGAGTTGTTGACGCGCCGCGCTCCGCTGTCATGCCCCGCGAAGGCGGGGCATCCAGTACGCCGCGGCTTCTCGATTCAACCACGACTGTCTCGGAGTACTGGATCGCCCGCCTGCGCGGGCGATGACGGCGGTGGGAGTGGCTTAAACCGCCGTCGTCTTGGCGAACTCGATATAAATCTCCCGCAGCCGCGTGGCCATCGGGCCGGGCTTGCCGTCGCCGACCTTCTTGCCGTCGATCGCAACCACCGGCTGGACGAACAGCGACGCCGAGGTGGCAAAGGCTTCCTTGGCGGCGAGCGCCTCGGCGACCGTGAAGGAGCGTTCCTCGACGCGGAGCTGACGCTCTTCGGCGAGCGTCACCACGGCCTTGCGGGTGCAGCCCGGCAGGATCGCGTTGGAGTTCTTGCGGGTCACGATGACGTCGTCCTTGGTCAGGATGAACGCCGAGGACGAACCGCCCTCGGTGACGTAGCCGTCTTCCAGCATCCAGGCCTCGCCGGCACCGGCTTCGGCCGCGGCCTGCTTCGCCAGAACCTGCGCGAGCAGTGCCACGCTCTTGATGTCACGTCGCTCCCAGCGGATGTCGGGCACGGTGATCACGTTGATGCCGGTCTTGGCCGAGGCGGCGTTGATGATGTCCTTCTCGGAGGTGAACATCACCAGGCTCGACTTGACGTCGCCCTTGGGAAAGGCGAAGTCGCGGCCCTTGTCGGCGCCACGCGTGACCTGGAGATAGACGAGGCCGTTCTCGACCTTGTTGCGCGCGATCAGCTCCTTCTGGAGCTCTGTGATGCGCTCGACCGTCTCCGGCAGCTTCAGCTTGATCTCGCCGACCGAGCGCTCCAGGCGCGTCAGGTGCGACGCGTTGTCGACCAGCTTGCCGTCGAGCACCGCCGAGACCTCGTAGATGCCGTCGGCGAACAGGAAGCCGCGATCGAGCACCGAGATTTTGGCGTCCGAGAGCGGGACGAATGAGCCGTTGACGTAGGCGATCGAGTCCAAGGCAGGTCTCCTGGCGGGAGTGGGGAATTTGGCGCGCTTATACGCGAAATGGGGGCGGCGATCACCCCTCTATTCGTCATTCCGGGGCGGCGCGAAGCGACGAGCCCGGAATCCATAGCCACCAGCCGGGGTTATGGATTCCGGGCCCGCGCCAAGAGGCGCATCCCGGAATGACAGGGGGGTCAGTGCGACAAAATCTTCGACAGGAACTTCTGCGCGCGGTCGCTGCGCGGCTTGCCGAAGAAGTCCTCCTTCGCCGCGTCCTCGACGATCTCGCCGCGGTCCATGAAGATGACGCGGTTGGCGACCTTGCGGGCAAAGCCCATCTCGTGGGTGACGACCATCATGGTCATGCCTTCGCGGGCGAGATCGACCATGACGTCGAGTACCTCGCTCACCATCTCAGGGTCGAGCGCCGAGGTCGGCTCGTCGAACAGCATGACGATCGGGTCCATGGCGAGCGCGCGGGCGATCGCGACGCGCTGCTGCTGGCCGCCGGAGAGCTGCGCCGGAAATTTCTGCGCCTGCTCCTTCAAGCCGACGCGGTCCAGGAGCTGCATACCCTTTGCCACAGCCGCGTCGGACGACCGTCCCAGCACCTTCTGCTGCGCGAGGCAGAGATTGTCGATGATCTTCAGATGCGGAAACAGCTCGAAATGCTGGAACACCATGCCGACGCGCGAACGCAGTTTCGGCAGATTGGTCTTGGGGTCATTGACCTTGGTGCCGTCGACGCTGATGTCGCCCTCCTGGAACGGCTCCAGCGCATTGACGCATTTGATCAGCGTCGACTTGCCCGAGCCCGAGGGGCCGCAGACCACGACGACCTCGCCCTTGGTCACGCTGGTGGTGCAGTCGGTCAGCACCTGGAAGGTCGGGGTGTACCATTTGTTGACGTGGCTGATTTCGATCATGACCGATGCGCTCTATCGAAGGATGGCGATGCGCGCCTGGAGGCGACGAACGCCGAAGGACGCGATGCAGGAAATGGTGAAGTAGACGACGGCCGCAAACAGATACATTTCGACCAGCCGCCCGTCGCGCTGCGCGACCTTGCTGGCCGCGCCGAGGAAGTCCGTGATCGACAGCACGTAGACCAGCGAGGTGTCCTGGAACAGCACGATGGTCTGCGTGATCAGGACCGGCAGCATGTTGCGGAACGCCTGCGGCAGCACGACGTAGCGCATCGTCTGCGCATAGTTGAGCCCAAGCGCGCTGGCCGCGGCCGGCTGTCCGCGCGAGATCGACTGGATGCCGGCACGCATGATCTCGGAGAAATACGCGGCCTCGAACATGATGAACGTGATGAGCGAGGACGCGAACGCGCCGACGCTGATCGGGCGCGCGGCGCCGGTCAGCCACTGCCCGATATAGGGTACCAGGAAGTAGAACCAGAAGATGACCAGCACCAGCGGCAGCGAGCGCATGAAGTCGACATAGATGCCGGCAATGCGGCCCAGGATCTTGAAGCCCGAGAGCCGCATCAGCGCGAGTGCCGTGCCGAAGATCAGGCCGCCAAGCGCGGCGAGTGCCGTCAGCGTCACCGTAAACGTCATGCCCTCGTAGAACAGATAGGGCAACGCGCGGATGATGACGCCGAAATCGAAATTGCTGAACATGGCGCTATTTCCCCGTGATGTAGCCGGGGATCGCGACCCAGCGCTCGAGGAAGCGCATCGCAGTCACCACGACGGCGTTGACGAGGAGATAGAGGAGGGTCGCGGCGGTGAAGGCCTCGAACACCTGGAAGGAGAATTCCTGCATCGAGCGTGCCTGTCCGGTGAGTTCGAGCAAACCGATGGTGATGGCCACGGCCGTGTTCTTGATGGTGTTGAGGAACTCGGAGGTCAGCGGCGGCAGGATGATGCGGAACGCCATCGGCAGCAGCACGTAGCGATAGCCCTGCACGGTGGTCAGCCCGAGCGCAGTCGCCGCCATCTTCTGCCCGCGCGGCAGCGAGCCGATACCGGCCTGCAATTGCACGGCGACGCGCGCCGACATGAAGAAGCCGATGCCGATCGCAGCCGTCCAGAACGGCGCATTCGGCAGTTGCTTCAGCCACAGGCCGGCGGCCTTCGGCAGCAATTCCGGCAGCACGAAGAACCACAGGAAGAGCTGCACCAGCAGCGGCATGTTGCGGAAGAACTCGACCCAGCAGAAGCCGAACCAGTACGCTCCCTTCGACGGCAGCGTGCGCATCACGCCGACGATCGATCCGGCGATCAGCGCGATGATCCAGGCGAGCACGCCCGTCTTCAGGGTCAGCACCAGGCCCGACAACAGCATGTCGAGATAGGTGCCGGTCCCCATCGGGTTCGGCTCGAAGAAAATTCCCCAGTTCCAGTGGTAGTTCACGTGTCCCCCGCGCGAACGCGCCAATCACAGATGCCTCGAAAGAGGTCTTGGGCGTCTATGCAAATGTCCGGCCACCCTGGTGTCAAGAGTGGCCGGACATCATTTTGATCCCGAAGTCCTGATTCCAGGACGGATCGGAGCTTACTTGTAGTCGTCCGGATTCGGCGAGTCGCTCGGCTTGGCGAACTCGTTCTTCAGCTCGGCCGAGATCGGGGTGTTGAGGTTCAGACCCTTCGGCGGGATCTTCTGCGTAAACCACTTCTCGTAGATCTTCTGGCCCTCGCCGGAGGTGTAGAGCGCGGCGGTCGCGGCATCGACCACCTTCTTGAAGGCGGCGTCATCCTTGCGCAGCATGATGCCGTAGGGCTCGGGCTTCGAGAACGCGTCCTTGGAGATGACGTAGTCGTCCGGCGCCTTCGAGCCGGCAACCAGGCTCGCGAGCAGGATGTCGTCCATGACGAAGGCGACCGCGCGATCGGTCTCGACCATCAGGAAGGCTTCGGCGTGGTCCTTGGCCGGGATGATGTTGGCGCCGAGCTTCTTCTCGACGTTGGCCTCGGTGAGCTGCTTGATGTTGGTGGTGCCGGCGGTCGAGACCACCGTCTTGCCCTTGAGGTCGTCGATCGACTTCAGGCCGCTCGACTTCTTGAAGACGTAGCGGCTGGCCGTCAGGAAGTGGGTGTTGGTGAAGGCGACCTGCTTCTGGCGCTCGACATTGTTGGTGGTCGAGCCGCATTCGAGGTCGATCGTGCCGTTGGCCATCAGCGGAATACGGGTCGCCGAAGTCACCGGATTGAGCTTGACCTCGAGCTTGTCGAGCTTGAGCTCCTTCTTCACGGCGTCGACGATCTTGTAGCAGATGTCCATCGCGAACCCAACGGGCTTCTGGTTGTCGTCGAGATAGGAGAACGGGATCGAGGAATCGCGGAAGCCGAGCGTGATGGCGCCGGTGTCCTTGATGTTCTTCAGCGTGCCGGTCAGCTCCTGGGCCCCGGCCTGGCTGACGGCGAAGGTCGCGGCGAGCGCGAGGCCGATGCTACGGAAATGTCTCACTTTTTTGTTCCCCTTTCAGGATGATGCGGCCGGATGCAAGCACAAATCAGGCCGGATTAGAATGTGACTTTCGGCTGGATTGCGGCTCAGGTTAATGGCTCAGCTTAATGGCTTGGGCAATTCCCCGAGATCCCAGAACAGCCCGGCCATCACCGTCAAGGCCTCTTCGGTCAATGGCAGCAGGATGTGCTCATTGGGCGCATGCTGGGAGCAGCCGGGATAGGAGTGCGGGACCCAGATCGTCGGCAGGCCCAGGATCTCGGAAAACACGTCGTTGGGCAGCGAGCCGCCGAAATTCGGCAAAACGGCCGGCGCCTTGCCGGTGGTCTCTTTCACCGAATCCGCCGCCCATGTGATCCAGGGGCTGTCGAAATCGGTGCGCGACGCCGCAAAGCTCTGGGCGGCCCGCACCTCGACCATCGGAAAGCCCTTTTGCACCAGATGCGCGCGGACGGCATCGATCAGGCCGTCGACCTTGGTGCCGACCACGAAACGCAGTTGCAGCACGGCATTGGCGTGGCCGGGGATGGCATTCGCGGGCTTCTCGATATTGCCGGACGACATCGCCAGCACTTCGAGCGTGTTCCAGGCATAGAGCCGCTCGGCGGCGGACAGCCCTTCCTCGCCCCAGTTCTCCGCGAGCGCCGGCTCGTCCTCGGTCGGCACCACCTGCACGTCGGCGAGATAGCTGCGGATCTGGTTGGTGAGCCGCGGCGGCTTCAGCGCGTCGAGCTGAAGCCGGCCATGGCCGTCGACCAGCGTCGAAATTGCGTTGACGAGAATGGTCGCGGGGTTGGCGAGCACGCCGCCCCAATTGCCGGAATGATGGCCGCCATCGCGCAGATTGACGTCGAGATGAATGCGGATGCCGCCACGGCAGCCCAGGAACAAGGTCGGGCGGTCGGCCGACAGGCGCGGTCCGTCTGAGGCCATGAACAGATCGGCCTTGAGCGCATCGCGGTTAAGGTCGCAGACCTTGCCGAGATCGGGCGAGCCGATTTCCTCGCCCATTTCGACGATGAATTTTGCGTTGAAGCCGAGCTTGCCGCCGCGCGCCTCGCGCACCGCGCGGAGTGCCGCCATGTTGATGCTGTGCTGGCCCTTGTTGTCGGCGGTGCCACGGCCATAGAGCCGCGTGCCGGCAACCGTCGTGCGCCAGGGATCGCTGCCGTCGCGCCACTCCCCCTCCATGCCGTCGACGACGTCACCATGGCCGTAGATCAGCACCGTCGGCGCTGACGCGCTCTCATGATGCTCGGCGAACAGGAACGGCGCCTTGCCGCTCGGGGATTCGACGATGCGGCTGGTAAAGTCGAGCGCGGCAAAGGAGGGCATCATCTCCTGTTCCAGGTAGCCGCGCAGCTCGGCGCCGCGCGATGGGTTCTGGCTTTCGGTCTTGAAGGTCACGCGGCGGTCGAGCTCGGTGAGGAACGCACCGGATTTGAAATCGTCGCGGGCGCGGGCGATGGCGTCGGCTCTGGTCATGGCTGGTTTTTCGAGCGTTGGGACGAAGGACCATACCCGAGACAGGTAGCCCTTCGAAAGTGGCGGGGACTTGGACAGTTCTTGGAGTTCTCTTGTAGTTCTCTTGCGATTTCGTTCTTGCTCTCTTGAGATTAGCTTGCCAAGAGCGGGAGCGCCGCTGATCTTGGTCTTGCCAAGCGCAAGCCTTTCTATTCTTGGCCCTTGCCAAGGGCCAAGAATATGCAAGAACTTCGCCAAGTTGAGGCGCACGTTTATCATTCGAAGAGCGCTCGGTACAGGGCGCCGGGGGATCATCATGGCCAAGCAGATCAGGCTCAACGCCTTTGCGATGAATTGCGTCGCGCATCAATCACCCGGGCTGTGGACCCATCCGCGCGATCGCACCGCCGAATATAACCGCCTGCCCTACTGGATCGATCTCGCCAGGACGCTGGAACGCGGCCGTTTCGACGGGTTGTTCCTGGCCGACGTGCTCGGGGTCTATGACGTCTATGGCAACAGCCCTGACGCGGCTTTGCGCAATGCAGCGCAGACGCCGTCGAACGAGCCGCTGCTGCTGCTCTCGGCGATGGCGGCGGTGACGAAAAATCTCGGCTTCGGCGTCACCAGCAATCTGTCCTTCGAGCCGCCCTACCCGTTCGCGCGGCGGATGTCGACGCTCGACCATCTCACCGAGGGACGGATCGGCTGGAATGTCGTCACCGGCTATCTCGACAGCGCCGCGCGCGGCGCCGGCAAGGACAAGCAGACCGGACATGACGACCGCTACGACATCGCCGACGAATATATGGAGGTGGTCTACAAGCTCTGGGAAGGCAGCTGGGAGGACGACGCCGTGCTGCGCGACCGCAAGCGCGGCATCTTCACCGATCCCACAAAGGTCCATCGCGTCAATCATGAGGGCGCGAATTACCGCATCAACAACACCATCCACCTCAGCGAGCCGTCGCCGCAGCGGACGCCCGTGCTGTACCAGGCCGGCACCTCGCCGCGCGGCCGGCAGTTCGCGGCGAAACACGCCGAATGCGTGTTCATGTCGGGACCGTCGGCCAAGATCATCGGGCCGCGCGTCTCCGCGATCCGCCAGGAAGCCGCCGCGCTGGGCCGCAACCCGGCGGAGATTCTGATGTTCAACATGATGACGATCATCCTCGGCAATACGGAAGCCGAAGCGGCGGCCAAGTATGCCGACTACCGGTCGCATATCAGTCCGGAAGGCGCGCTGGCCCTGATGTCGGGATGGACCGGCATCGACTTCTCCGGCTACGAGCTCGACCAGCAGGTGCGTCACGTCCAGAACGATGCCGGCCGCAGCGCACTCGACAACGTCACCCGCGGCGACCCCGACCGCGTCTGGACCGTGCGTGACGTCATCGAGCATGTCGGCATCGGTGGCGCCGGCCCGGTCGTGGTCGGCACGCCCGAGAGCGTCGCTGACAAGATCGAGGATTGGTTCGAGAAGACTGACGTCGACGGCCTCAACGTCGCCTTTGCGATCTCACCCGGCGATTTCGAGGATATCGCCGACATGCTGGTGCCGGAGCTGACCAAGCGTGGACGGTACAAGCCGGAATATGCGAAGGGCACATTGCGGGAGAAGCTGTTCGGCGATGGCCGTGCAAGGCTCGGTGCGCCGCATCCGGCGGCGGGGTATCGGGTGGGGACGAAGGGGTAGAAGCCGCTAGGTACGCTGTCATGCCCCGGCTTGACCGGGGCGTCCAGTACGCCGCAGCC
Source organism: Bradyrhizobium sp. Pa8 (assembly GCF_052588265.1). Classification (NCBI taxonomy): domain Bacteria; kingdom Pseudomonadati; phylum Pseudomonadota; class Alphaproteobacteria; order Hyphomicrobiales; family Nitrobacteraceae; genus Bradyrhizobium; species Bradyrhizobium sp. Pa8. Next base: position 8,286,630 of record NZ_CP176767.1, read on the forward strand.
TCTCGATTTATCTCTACCTTCTCTGGAATACTGGATCACCCGCTTCCGCGGGTGATGACGAGCGCGCGGCGAGTGCCAGTGCGATAGCGCCCCCTACACCTTCCCGTCCACCATCACCTCGATCAGCTTCGTCCCCGGCCGGCCGAACGCCGACGACAACGTCGCCTTCAGCTCACGGGGATCACTCACCTTGATCGCCTCGCAGCCGAGCGCCTTCGCGATCCCTGCGAAATCCACCGGCGGATCGACAAAATCCATGCCGACGTAATTGTCGTCGCCGTGGAAGGCGAGCAGGCGCTGCTTGATGATGCGATAGCCGCCATTGTTGGCGATGACGACGTTGAGCGGCAGCTTGTGATGTGCCGCCGTCCACAACGACTGGATCGAATACATCGCGCTGCCGTCGCCGGAGAAGCACACCACCGGGCGATCCGGATTGGCGATGCTGGCGCCGACGGAGGCCGGCAGGCCCCAGCCGATGCCACCGGAGGCAAGCCCATGATAGCCGAAGCGGTCGCGGTGCGGACGCAGCGCCGTGATCTGGCGGCTCGAGGTGAGCCCTTCGTCGACGAGGATCGCATGATCGGGCATGGCCTCGACTATTTGCAGCACCAGGAAATCCGGATCGATCGGGCTGCGGTCGGCGGTCCTGCCGATCTGCTCGACCAGCGCGGCACGCCGCGCGCTCCAGCTCTTCGGCGCGAGCTCGGCGAGGCGCTGCTTTGCACGGCTTGCCAGTGCGGCGCCGCCCATCTCCTTCAGCACCGGGATCAGCGCCCGCAGCGTTTCCTTCAGATCCGCCTTGAGCGCGATTTCAGCCCCGTAGTTCTTGGCGATCTCCCAATCGACGAGGCCGATCTGCACGATGCCGAGTCCGTCAGGCAGCGCGTCGACCTCGCTATAGACCGACATCCGCAGGGGATCGCCGCCGAGCGCGATCAGGAGATCATACGGCGCAAGCGTGTCGCGCGCGACCTTCTGCACGCGCGCCAGCGTGCCGACGAAGCTCGGGCTTTCCGAGAGGAAATGCGAGCCATAGGGCGTCGAGGACTGATAGGCGGCAGCGCCCAAAAGCTCGGCGAGTTCGGCAGCCTCCTTCAGTGCATCGCTCTTGACCACCTCGTCCATGGTGACGATGACGGGACGTTCAGCCTTGAGCAGCCGCGCGGCAAACGCCTTCAGCGCCTCGTCCGACGGCTTTACGCGGGCGTCGATCCGAGTGGAGCGGCCGAGATCGATGCCGGCCTCGCTGTTGAGGATGTCGCCCGGCAGCGAGATGAACACCGGCCCGGTCGGCGGCGTCATCGCGACCTTGGCGGCGCGGCGGACGATGCGCGGCAGATCTTCCAGCCGCGTCACCTCGACCGCCCATTTCACCAGCGGCTCGGCCATCCGCACCAGCGGACCATAAAGCACCGGCTCCATCAGGCCGTGACCCTGCTCCTGCTGGCCGGCGGTCAGGATCATCGGCGTGCCCGTGAACTGGGCGTTGTAGAGCGAGCCCATCGCGTTGCCGAGCCCCGGCGCGACATGGACGTTGCAGGCGACGAGCTTGCCGGAGGCGCGGCTGTAGCCATCCGCGATCGCGACCACCAGGCTCTCCTGCATTGCCATCACATAGGTGAGATCAGGATGGTCCTTCAGCGCATGCATGATCGGCAGCTCGGTGGTGCCGGGATTGCCGAACAGATGGGTGATGCCCTCGTCCTTGAGCAGCGCGAGAAAAGCGGAGCGGCCGGTGATCTTGTTCTTCATGTTTCCTCCAGGCCCCGCGGGTGTTGCCGCAAGGTGAGGCATGATGGCCGAACTTGGCGGAGACAAGCAAGGAAGCGCCGTCATGGCAGACTTGCGTCGGCGCGGGCAAGCTGGGAACATGCTCGGGCGTAAGTCTGCACGGGGAGACGCGATGGCCTATGACGAGAACACCGCGGCGCGGGTGCGCAAATTACTGGCGGGTCAGCGAGACGTCGCGGAAAAGAAGATGATGGGCGGCCTCTGCTTCATGGTGAACAACACCATGTGCTGCACCGTAAGCGGGCGCGGCGGCATGCTGATCCGCGTCGGCCCGGAAGCGCATGCACGCATGCTGCAGGAGCCGCACACCAGCCCGATGGAAATGCGCGGGCGCATCATGACCGGCTTTGTGCGCGTCGCGCCGGACGGCTATCAGGGCGACGCCGATCTGAAAAAATGGGTCAAGCGCGGGCTCGACTTCGTGGCGGCGAATGCCGCGGGACGCAAAGCGGCGCCGCGGAAGGCTGTTGCGGCGAAGACCAGGGTCGCCGCCAAGGCTAAAGCACCTCCTCGCGGCCGAGCTCGAAAGGGTCTTCGCCGCTAGCGCGCTTCTTCTTTTTCGAGCGCCGCCAGACCACACCGGGGAAGCCCTTCAGCGGCACCAGCGGCTCGCCGGTATAGGCCCATTCCTGAAGCTCTTCGATCGCGATGTGATAGAGCGGCTGGCGGCCGGTGCGCTCGTTGAACAGTGCGCGAGGGATGTTGACCATATGCGGTCCGCGCGGCCGCTCGTACGCGATCGGCGTGCCGCAATGGGCGCAGAAGCTGCGCGCGGTCTTGGTCGCTTTGTCCTCGTAGCGGGCGAGCGCGGTTTTCCCCGAGGTGATGCGAAAGCGCTTCTTCCAGCTTCCGACATAGGTCGCATAGGCCGCGCCGTGGGCACGGCGGCTACTGGCCGAATGATCATGCCAGGCCCAACGCGCGGGGACGTCGATCTCGAAGGTGACCTTGCCGCAGAGGCATCGGCCGGTGGCGGTTCCTGCGGCGACTGCGGCTTTGGCCATGGTCTCTCTCCGTCGTCATTGCGAACGCAGCGAAGCAATCCAGACTGCCCCTGCGGAAAGACTCCGGATTGCTTCGCTGCGCTCGCAATGACGGAGCTTGCGGGTCCGTCGGGGCGACAATCGTAGAGCCGCAGCCCGGATGGAGCGAAGCGCAATCCGGGCTGCGAAGACGGCTACGCCGTCGCGAGCTCGTCATACACCGGGTAATCCGTATACCCCTTCTCCTCGCCGCCGTAGAACGTCGCACGGTTGTACGGCGTGATCGGATAGTCGTGCCGAAGGCGGCGCGGCAAATCGGGGTTGGAGATGAAGATGCGGCCGAAGGCGATGATGTCGGCGTGGCCGTCGACGATCGCCGCATTCGCGGTCTCGCCGGTGAACCCGCCGGCGGTCATCAGCACGCCGCTGTAGAGCGGGCGGAACAGCACCATTGCGGAGGGCACGTTCTCCCAGTGGACGTCGGCACGGCCGGCGCCGCTGGAGCGAGGCTCGATAAAGTGAAGATAGGCAAGGCCGAGCTTGTCGATCGCCTTCACGACGTGCGTGTAAAGCGGCATCGGATCGGGCTCGCCGGAATCATTGGCGATGCCGTGGGGCGACAGCCGCACGCCGACGCGGTTCGCGCCCCAGACGTCGATGGCCGCCTGCGTGACCTCCAGCAGCACCGCGCGCGGTTCTCGATTCCGCCGCCATATTGATCGGTGCGCTGGTTGCTGCGCGACTGCAAAAACTGCTCGAGAAGATAGCCGTTGGCGCCATGGATCTCGACACCGTCGAAGCCGGCGGCGAGCGCGTTCTTGGCACCCTGCCGGAAGGCCTCGACGATGCCCTTGACCTCGTCGGTCTCCAGCGCGCGCGGGGTCTCGTAATCAGAAATCTTGCCGTCGGCGGTCATCGCCTTCATGCCTTCGGCCTTGATCGCAATCGCCGAAGCCGAGACCGGCAGCTCACCGCCGTGGAAGGAGGAATGCGAGACACGGCCGACATGCCAGAGCTGGAGGAAAATGATGCCGCCCTTGGCGTGCACGGCATCCGTCACCTCGCGCCAGCCGGAGATCTGCGCCTCCGAATAGATGCCGGGCGTCGCGGGGTTGCCGCGGCCATGCGAGAGCACGGGGGACGCTTCAGCGATGATCAAGCCGCCTTGCGTGGCGCGCTGGCCGTAATATTCGGCGTTGAGCGGCCGCGGCGAAAAACTCTCGCGCTCGGCGCGCATGCGCGTCAGCGGCGCCAACGCGACGCGATGCGCGAGCTTGTACGGACCGACCTGCAACGGTTTGAACAACGCCTCGAATTTCATGTGGGCCTCAGACGGCTAGGAAAGGATGCGGATCATATAGCGAGGGGCGGCCCCTGGAAAAGGCGCCGCCCCATTAAAAGCAGATATTCCCTCTCGCGGAACGCCGGAGAGAGAAGGCCCTACGCCGTCTTGATCCAGACGGCCTTCACGTTGAGATATTCCTCGACGTGCTGCTTGCCGGATTCGCGGCCATAGCCGCTCATCTTGTAGCCGCCGAACGGCACGGCCGGGTCCATCGCCTGGTAGCAATTCACCCACACCGAACCGGCGCGCAGGCTCTTCGCGACCGCATGCGCCTTGCTGACGTCGCGCGTCCACAGGCCGGAGCCGAGGCCGAAGGTAGTGTTGTTGGCGCGCTTGACCAGCTCGTCCATGTCTTTGAACGCGATCGCGGAGATGACGGGACCAAAAATCTCCTCCTGCGCGATGCGCATGTTGTCCTGGACACCCGCAAACACCGTCGGCGAGACGAAGAAGCCCTTCGACAGTGCGCCTTCGGTGACGCGGCCACCGCCGGCGAGCGCCCGCGCGCCTTCCTTCTGGCCGATGTCGAGATAGCCGGTGACGCGCTTGAGTTGCTCCTCGGACACGAGCGGGCCGATCTGCACATTGGGGTCGAGGCCGTTGCCGACCTGCAGCTTCTTGCCGAACTCAGCAACGCGGCCGACGAACTCTTCGTAGACCGACTGCTCGACGAACAGGCGCGTGCCGGCGCTGCAGATCTGCCCTGAGTTGGCGAACACCGCCATCGCGGCGCCGGGGACTGCGGCATCGAGATCGGCATCGGCGAACACGATGTCCGGCGACTTGCCGCCGAGCTCGAGCGAGACACGCTTGAGGTTGCCGGCGGAGGCGCGGATGATCGACTGACCCGTGACGTGCGAGCCGGTGAAGGCGACCTTGTCGACGTCGTGATGCGAGGCGAGCGCGGCGCCCGCGGTCTCGCCATAACCGGGCACGACGTTGATGACGCCGGGCGGAATGCCGGCTTCCATCGCCAGCTCTGCGATGCGCAGCGAGGTGAGCGGCGCCTCTTCGGCGGGCTTCAGTACCACGGTGCAGCCGGTCGCGATCGCCGGACCGATCTTCCAGATCGTCGCGGTGAGCGGGCCGTTCCAGGGAATGATGGCGCCGACGACGCCGATCGGCTCCTTCAGCGTGTAGGAGAAGATTTCGCCGGGCAGCGAGTTCTCAATCGTCTCGCCATGGATCGCGGTGGTCTGGCCGGCGTAATAGCGCAGCATGCCGACGGCGCGCAGGCGATAGGCGCGGGTGCGGCTGAGCGGCGCGCCCATGTCGAGCGTGTCGAGCTGCGACAATTCGTCGAAATTCTTCTCGACGAGGTCGGCGAGCTTGAGCAGCAGGTTCTGCCGCTCGAACGGTTTTACTTTGCTCCAGGGGCCTTCGAAGGCACGGCGGGCGGCGGCAACGGCACGGTCGATGTCTTCCTTGTCGCCCTCGGCTACCGTCGCCAGCAATTCGCCGGTGGCGGGGTTGTGGGTCTCGAAGCGCTTGCCTGAGGCAGCATCGACCCACTTCCCGTCGATCAGCATCTGCTTGTAGGACCCGTTGGCGAACGGATGGCGCGTGATCGGAATAGCCTGCGACACAGCCATGGCTGCACTCCCTGTCAGGTGATTGTTTGGTTCGATCTGGGCGGGATCGTTAAGTCGACGAGAATACAGCGGTGGCGGAGAGGCGTAAAGGCGGCGTGGAACGAAGACCTCCCATGCCGACTTGTGCAGGGTCGCGCGAGCGCCATGTTATAGCTCGATCGAGCCCTTCCCCGGAGACCAACCATGCCACATTCCGCCATCGTCAAAGACAATGTCGCCGTGATCACCGGCGGCGCATCCGGTATCGGATTGGCTGCCGCACTGGCCTTCGCGCGCGCCGGCATGAAGGTGTGCATCGCAGATGTGGATCAGGCGCGGCTGGCGGAAGCTGCAACAAAACTGTCATCCGTCGCCTCTGCCACACATGTGATGACGTTCACGGTCGATGTCAGCAAGGCGGAGAGCGTGACGGAACTGGAACGCGGCGTGCGCGAGCGCTTCGGCGGCACCGACATCCTCATGAACAATGCAGGCATCCAGCCGGGCAGCACGCTGTTCGGCGAGCCCGACAACTGGCAGCGGATCATCGGCGTCAACATGTGGGGCATCATCAACGGCTCGCGCATCTTCGCACCCGGCATGATCGCGCGCGGCAGGCCCGGCCTCATCATCAACACCGGCTCGAAGCAGGGCATCACCACGCCGCCCGGCGATCCCGCCTACAACGTCTCCAAGGCCGGCGTGAAGGCTTTTACGGAAGCGCTCCAGCACGAGCTGCGCAACACGAAGGACTGCCGCATCACTGCACATCTGCTCATTCCCGGCTTCGTCTTCACCGGCCTGACCGCAAAGGGCCGCACCGAGAAGCCGGCTGGAGCTTGGACGGCTGAGCAGACCGTGGATTTCATGCTGGCGCGGCTGGAGGCCGGCGACTTCTACATCCTCTGCCCGGACAACGACGTGCCGCGCGCGCTCGACGAGAAGCGGATGCTGTGGGCCGCCGGCGACATCGTCGAGAACCGCCCGCCGCTGTCACGTTGGCACCCGGATTATGCGGATGCGTTCGCGCGGTATGTGAAGGGGGAGTGACTGCCTTCCCTTCTCCCCTTGTGGGAGAAGGTGGCGCGAAGCGCCGGATGAGGGGTTGCGTCCACGAATACCAAATGAGAGAGGACTCGCGGAGAGAGACCCCTCACCCGGCTTCGCTGCGCGAAGCCACCCTCTCCCATAAGGGGAGAGGGTGCAGTCACGAATGGAGCTACAGCGTTTCCTGCTGGTGCCCGCAGTTCTTGCACGCGAATTTGACCCGGCTCTGGCCTTTTTCCGCCTGCACCCGGTTCGGCGCGCCGCACTTGCCGCAGACGGCCTCGATGCGGGTCGAGCCCTGCTTGACGACGATGGCCTTCTTTTCCATCGATTCGCGGATCAGGCGCTCGGCCTCCTCACGCAGGGATTGTTTCGACAAAGCTCATCTCCGCCTCTGGAAAGCGCGAGAGCCATAACGCACCTGCGTTGGAATCTCAATCGGCAATGCCGGCTCAGACCTCGACAATCACATAGCTGTCCTCGACATGGACCGGAAACGTCTCGGCGACATACGGGCCCTTCTGCAACTCTTCGCCACGTTCCACCGCGACCGGATAGGACCGGATCTTGACCCGTTTTGGATCGAACCAGGACTGGCCGTTGCGCATGTCGAATTCCCAACCGTGCCAGGGACAGCGCAGCATCTCGCCGACGCGCGAGCGCTCATAGACGCCGGGCTCGGGCGAAGTCAGCCGCGCCACGCAAGCGGCGTTCTCCAGCGGCGCGCCCTCATGCGGGCAGCGGTTCAACAGCGCGAAGAACTCGCCATTGACGTGGAACACGACGATGTCGCGGCCGGCGATATCGACGACCTTGTTGCCGCCGGGCGGGATCTCCGAGGTGCGCGCGACGATGTGACGGGCCATATCCCTTCAGAACCTCTTTGCTCAGAACTTGTAGACCGCGCGGGCATTGGTGCTGAAGATCTTCTTCCGCTCGGCCTCAGTCAGCGGCGTCTTGAAGGCGAAGCGCGGATCGTCGAAATCCCAGTGCGGATAGTCCGACGAGAACAGCAGGCGGTCGATCCCGACCCATTCGATCAGCGAGCGAAGATGCCGCGCCTCGTCGGGCTCGTCGATCGGCTGCGTCGTGAACCAGAAGTTTTCACGCACATATTCGGACGGTTTGCGCTTGAGATGCGGCACTTCGCTGCGGAAACGTTCAAAGTGCTGGTCCATCCGCCACACCGCCGACGGGATCCAGCCGAAGCCGCCCTCGATGAAGACCATCTTCAGCTTCGGAAAGCGCTCCGGCACGCCCTCGATGACGAGGCTCGCAAGTTGCGCCGCGATGGTGTGCGCGTTGGACTGGTGCTCCTCGACATAATAAGACGGCCAGCCGCCGCCGGTCGGCGGATGCCCGCCATAGCCGCCGACATGGATGCCGAGCGGCAGGTCCAGCGCCTCGGCACGCTCGTAAATCGGCCAGTAACGACGGCGGCCGAGCGGCTCGTTGGCGCGCGGCGAGACATTGATCTGGATGTATTCACCGACCTTGGCGCAGCGCTCGATCTCGGCGATGGCGAGATCCACGCCGTCCTGCCCGACCAGGATCGACGCCTTCAGGCGCGGATCGCGATGCGACCAGAACGCCAGCTGCCAGTCGTTGATGGCCCGCTGGATCGCGGCGCCGAATTCCAGATTCTGCTGCGAGAAGATGAAGAGATCGAGCACCTGCAGAATCCCGAACTCGACGTCGAGCGGATCGAGATGCTGCTTCTGCATGAAGGCGAGATCGGAGCCCGGCGGCCCACCGGTCGGTGGCCAGGCATCGCGACGCGCGATCAGCGGCGACGAGCGCGGATAGGGCGTGGTGAAGAGATAAGGCGTGCGCAGATGGCTGCCATATTCCTTCAGATGCTGCTGCCAGCGTCTTGGCAGGAACTCGTTGAGGTCGTCGGTCGAGCGCAGGCTCGGATGCACGTCGCAATCGACGATGCGCAACCGCGAGGTGGCGGGCTTTTCTTCGTCGAGCAGCGGGCGGTCGATGACGTCACTCATGCGATCCCTCCAAATTTTTTATTTGGGCATGATCTTATCGGAAAACCGGTTCCCACTTTTCCGGATCATGCGCTAGTTCAGCGATAACCTCGGAAACGTTTCCAGCGGATTGTCGACGCACATCTTTGCGATGATGCTCTTCGGCAGGTTCGGAGGGATCGGATCGTCGCCGTCGAACTGCCAGTGCGGATAGTCGGACGCGAACAAAAACATCTTTTCCGAGCCGATCTGGTCGATGATCTCCTCGACACTCTTGGCATCAGTCGGCGCATCGAACGGCTGCATGGTGACGCGGAAATTGTCGCGGATGATCGCGGCCGGCTCGCGTTCGACCCAGGGAACCTCGACGCGGACGCCGCGCCAGGTCTTGTTGGCGCGCCACATGAAGGCCGGCAGCCAGCTCACGCCCGACTCCATCAGCACGACCTTCAGGTTCGGAAACTTGCCGAAAACGCCTTCATAAATGAGGCTCAGGATCTGCGCCTGAAACGCCTGCGCCTCAACGAAGTAATATTCGTAGCGGTGCGACGGCCAGCCGGCCGAGCTCGGCGCCTGGCGATATTGTGTGCCGGCGTGGATCGCGAGCGGCAGCTTGTACTTCTCGGCAAGCCGGTACACCGGCCAGTAATGCCGCCGTCCCAGCAGCGTCTCGCCCTGCGCCAACACCAGGATGGAGACGAAACGATTGTCGCCGGCGCGGCGCTCGATCTCCTCGATCGCGAGATCCGGGTCCTGCATCGGCACCACGATGGAGGCCTGCAGGCGGGGATCGCGCGACAGCCATTCGGCCGCGATCCAGTCGTTGATGGCCTTGCAGAAATCGGCGGCCATGTAGGCGTCGAATACGGCCTGCGCGCCATAGAGCACGTTGAGGATGGCGTGGCTCGCGCCCAATTGATCAAAGGCGCCCTTCTGCACCATGGCGAGATCGGAGCCGGGCTTGGCGCCATTGGCCGGTCGCCAGTCGGCACGGCCGGTCAGCGGCATGCTTGGCGGATAGGAGGTGAGATCGAGCCCGTCGATGGCGCGGCTCACGACCTGCTCTTTCCAGTGATCGCTGAGATAGGGAAGCAGTGTCGTGCGCGTGCCACCAACGGCCGGGTGGATATCGCAATCGATCCGCGTCACCGCCATGAAGCTTCCTCGCCGAGATCTTGTAAGCACATCTTATTGGCGGCGTTCTTGTGCGCCGCTTGTGCAGAGTGCCCCTGCCCGCGCTGGCGCGCAAGGTCGCCCGCCCGCGCGATCCGTCATGGCTCGGTTGCATTTCGCAGGCGCGATATGAAGCTCCGCAATCGTCGCACGCGGCGACCGCTCGATGGTGGATGGTCTCACGGCGCGAGCGGTGGATGCCAGGGCATCCGCCGCTCCATATTGCAGCTAGCTTCGCGCTTGTATGCGCTCTCGCCTCAGGCCGCCTTGGAGACCTCCATCAGCAGGCGCTCGGCCTTGGCATCCTCGATCCGGTTCACCAGCCGGCTGCTCTCGTGATTGTCGCGCACCGTCTTGGTCAGGGTGATGCAGGTCTGGATCAGCATCACGATGCCCATCGTGAGATAGCCCTTCATCCAGAGATCGATCGGCAGGAAGAAGATGCCGATGGCGACGAGGAACGCGGAGGCTGCGAAGGACGCGTAAGTAAAGGTCACCCAGGCGCTGCTGTGGGGCTGGCCGTTCTGGTTCATGATGGTCTCCTGTCGGTTCGAATGATGATCGGGGTTGGGATCAGGCAGTCGGCATGCGCTTGGACTTCAACCGCGCCAGCACGTCGTCCGCGGTCGTCTTGAGCCGAGGGCCAAAGCCCTGCTCGGCGAGCCGTTCCGCAGTGGCGAGCGGGCCGGAGGCCGCATCGAGCTCGACCAGTGCGTCGTCAGCGGCCTGGGCTTCCATCTGTCGATCACGCAGGCGCCTCAAGGTGCTCTCCGCCTCCGGCAGCGTTGATTCATAAGGACGTGCCGCCTCGATGCCGCTGCGGCGAAGCGAGCGGACCGCTTCCGAGGCGCGGGCGACACGACGGCCGCGATCGAGCTCAGTGATGCGGGCCTGCGCGCTTGCGACGTGGCGCTTCAGCCTGATGATCTCGGTCGCGAACAGTGCACGTGCGGTCATCGCCGCATCGCGATCGGCCTCCAAGCCTGCGATGGCTTCGGCGGCATCCTTAGCGAGGTCCTCGCGACCACCGTCGAGCGCCGCAACCGCGCGGGTCTCGAGATCGGCGATGCGGGCGACGGTCGCCTCGAGCTTGCGGCCTTCCTGCTGGTCCTGGGCGATCGCCAGCGCCAGCGTCCGCTTGCTGCGCTCGACGGCGGCGGCCGCGTCGCGCATCTGCTGGTCGAGGATCAGAAGGGCCGTCCGGTCTTCCAGTTCCTCGCCCGCGGCGGCCACGCTGCCACGGAAAAGTGTCACTACGGTCTTGAACATTTGCTGCTCCCTGTTATGAGCGTTGCTCACGGATGGTTTGTAGCAGAGATCTTGAACATCGTTCAATAAATTTTTGAGCGCCGCTCAAGAATTTGATTAATAAATGACTAAAGCCTTGGAACGTCGAGAGAAACTGCGGGCCGAGTTGATTCAGGCGGCCGAGCGGATGATCGCTGAGCGCGGGTTGGCGGGTCTAAAAACCCGCGATCTCGCCCGCGAGATCGGCTGCGCCAATGGCGCCGTCTACAATCTCGTCGCCGACGTGGACGAGTTGGTCTTGCGCGTCGGCTCGCGCACGCTACTCCGGCTCGACAAGGTGCTCAGCGCGGCGGTGAGCGCGGGCAATCCATCGCCGCAGGATACGCTGGTCCGCATCGCGATCGCCTATTGCGATTTCGCCGCGGATAATCTCGAACTCTGGCGCGCAATGTTCGAGCATCGCATGGAGCCCGGCAAGGAAGTCCCCAACTGGTCCGTCGACGACCAGTTGCAGCTGTTCCGCCACATCTACGCGCCACTGGCAGGGTTGTTTCCAAACAGAGGGACCGAGGAGCTCGGCATCACCGCACGCAGCCTGTTCTCGGCCGTGCACGGCATGGTGGCGCTGGGGCTCGAGCAGCGGCTGGTCGCCGTGCCGCTGCCGGCGCTGCGGAAGGAAATCGCGGGCCTGGTGCGGGCGATGATCGACGGCTTGATCGCGCGGGCGGCGTAGAAGCCGAGAGAGCGCAGCGAAACCGGCGGCGACGCCTGACTAAAATTTCGCCTGTCGCATCGCTGGCAGCGCGCTTAGCTTTCGCCGCGTCTCGTCCTCTCTCCGGAGTCTCCCATGCCCCTCCTCATCCGCGGCGGCACCGTCGTCAATCATGATCATTCGCGCCGTGCGGACGTGCTGATCGACGGCGAGACCATCGTCGCGATCGGAACATCGCTCGATGCACCGACGGGCGCGGAGATCGTCGATGCCGGCGGCGCCTATGTCATCCCGGGCGGGATCGATCCGCACACCCATCTCGACATGCCGTTCATGGGCACGGTGACCGCCGACGATTTCGAATCCGGAACGAAGGCGGCACTGACCGGCGGCACCACCATGGTGGTGGATTTCTGCCTGCCCGATCCCGGCCAGTCGATGCTCGCGGCCTATCAGGAATGGCGGCACAAATCCGAGAAGGCGGCGACCGATTACGGCTTCCACATGGCGGTGACGTCGTGGTCGAAGCAGATCTATGACGAGATGGAAACCGTGGTCAAAACCTACGGCATCAACACCTTCAAGCACTTCATGGCCTACAAGGGCGCGCTGATGGTGAACGATGACGAGCTCTACAACTCGTTCGCGCGTTGCGCCCATCTCGGCGCCATGCCTGTGGTCCATGCGGAAAACGGCGACGTCGTCGCCCTGATGCAGGAAGCGCTGATCGCGCGCGGCGTCACCGGCCCCGAAGGCCACGCCTACTCACGGCCGCCGGAGGTCGAGGGCGAAGCCACCAACCGCGCCATCATGATCGCTGATATGACGGGCACGCCGGTCTATATCGTACACACGAGCTGCCGCGAGGCGCATGAAGCGATTGCCCGGGCGCGGGCCGCTGGGAAACGTGTCTATGGCGAGCCGCTGATCCAGCATCTGCTGCTGGATGCCGGCGAGTACCAGAACAGGGACTGGGATCATTCCGCGCAGCGCGTGATGTCGCCGCCGTTCCGCGACAGATCGCACCAGGACAGTCTTTGGGCCGGCCTGCAAGCCGGCTCGCTCCAGGTGGTCGCCACCGACCATTGCGCCTTCACCACCGAGCAGAAGCGGTTCGGGCTCGGCGATTTCAGGAAGATCCCGAACGGCACCGGCGGCCTCGAAGATCGGCTCGCACTGTTGTGGACCGCGGGCGTCGCCACGGGACGGCTCACGAAGGAAGAATTCGTCGCGGTGACGTCGGCGAACATCGCGCGCATCCTCAACATCTACCCGCGCAAGGGCGCCGTCGGCGTCGGTTCGGATGCCGATATCGTGGTGTGGGACCCCAAGGCGAGCAAGACCATCAGCGCAAAGCGGCAGATGAGCCGGATCGATTACAACGTGTTCGAAGGCTTTGCCTGCACCGGCGGACCGGCCGCGACGCTGTCGCGTGGCCGCGTCGTCTGGCAGGCTGGCGATTTGCGCGCTAAAGCAGGCGATGGGCACTACGTCGAGCGGCCCGCGTTCTCGCCAGTGCATGTGGCGAATTCCACGTGGAAGGAATTAACCACACCGCGCGCGGTCGCACGCGGTGCGGTGACGCCATAGCGCTCTATCGCATCAGCTGCTTCAGACTTGCGAGATGCCGCCATCAGCCACGAGATCGATGCCAGTGCTGTAGCTGCTATCGTTGGATGCCAGGAATAGAATGGCCGATGCCATTTCCTCCGGATGCCCGATGCGGCCGAGTGGCGTGATCGAGGAGAAGAACGCGCGTGCGCCGTCGGCCTCCTCACGCGTCTTGAATTGACCGTCGATGATCGGCGTGTCGATGGCGCCCGGTGACAGGGTATTCACACGGATGCCGCGATCTTTCAATTCCATCGCCCAAGTCCGCGCAAACGAGCGCAGCGCGGCCTTCGTGGCCGCGTAGGTACCATGCTCCGGCAGCCCCTTCAGATGTAAAAGAGATGATACCAGCACGATCGAGCCGCCCTTGCGCATCAGCGGCAAGGCCTTCTGTACCGTGAAAAAGGCGCCCCGTGCGTTGATGCCAAAGGTCTTGTCGAAGTGCGCCGGCGTGACGTTCTGGGTGAGCACGCGCTCGACGAAGCCGGCGCTGGCAACGACGATGTCGAGAGCGCCTTTTTCGTCCTTCACCCGGCCATAGAGCCCGTCGAGATCGTCGAGATTGGCAACGTCGGCCTGGATCGCGGAGACATTGCGACCGATCTCGGCCTTGGCCTTGTCGAGTTCGCTTTGGCGTCGTCCGACGATGAAGACGTAGGCACCTTCAGCCACGAACCTCTTGGCCGCCGCGAGGCCGATACCACTGGAGCCGCCGGTGATGACGGCAATCTTTCCTTCAAGTTTCGACATGACGCAGTCCTTTTGGTTTTGGCAAGCGCGCTCGTTCACCGCTGCATGCCGTTGATGGGAGTTTGAGAGAGGCAGATCCGCGCGCGGATCGCGCCGGTCCGGATCAGGCCGCCTTGCCCGCTTTATCTGGATCATTTGGAAACGAAGGGGTATATGACGAACAGAGACAACATTTATTTGGAATTCAAATGAGTGACCGATTGCAGGAGTTGGCCGTCTTTGTCCGGGCAGCCGAGAGCGGAAGCTTTTCCAAGGCCGCGCGCGAACTCGGCCTGTCGCAGCCGTCGGTGTCGCGCATCATCGGCGAATTGGAGACACGGCTCGGCGTCAAGCTGCTGCTGCGGACCACGCGCAGCATCACGGTCACGGACGCCGGCGCGCTGTTCTTGACGCGTGCGCGCGAAGTGCTGGCCGATATCGAGGATGCCGAGGACGCCGCGCGCGGCGTCGATTCCTTGCGAGGAACGCTGCGCATCACGATGCCGATCGTCTACGGCACGCGAAACATCATTCCGCGCCTGCCGAAATTCCTCAGGGCGCATCCCTTGCTCCGCGTCGAACTGTCCGTCGCTGACGAACGGCAAAACCTCGTCGTGGAAGGCACCGACGTCGCCATTCGCCTCGGCCCCCTCAACGATTCCGGCTTCGGCGCACGCAGGCTTGCGACCGTGTCGCGCTTTCTCGTCGCGGCGCCATCCTATCTTGCCGAGCGCGGCACCCCGAAGACGCCGGCCGATCTCGCCTCGCACGACTGCATCTTCGGCCCCGGCCTGTTCGGCCGTACCACCTGGTCGTTCACCCGCAACGGCGCGGAGACCTCGGTCGATGTCCGCGGCCGCATCACCACCGATTCCGGCTCCGGCGTGTTCGCGAGCGTGCTGGCGGGGCTCGGCATCGCGATGACGTCGCCGGTGATGGCCGGCCCCGAGATCGAGACGGGCGCGCTGGTGCCGGTGCTGAAGAGCTACAAGCTCGCGCCGGTGGACGTGTACGCCGTGTTCCCGGCGGGCCCGCGGCCCTCGACCAAGGTGCGCGCACTGGTCGACTTCCTGGCGGAGGAGTTGAGATAGGCGCGGATGCGACGCCATGAAGCGCGCCTGATGGCATGCGCCTTGCCTCCTTACATTGCAGATCTCCCGCAAAAGAGGCACCGATGAGCACATCCACCTTCGACATCAGCCGCCGCGATTTGGTGCTCGGCGGCCTTGGCGTTGCCGGACTGACGGTGATCACACCCTCCTTCGCCCGGGCGCAGGGGCGTGCCGAGACGCTGCTGGTGGTGCAGGAGCTCGGGCCGAACTCGCTCGACATGCAGGGCGTCGGCTCCAACCAGACCGTGAACGGCCTGTCGTGGAATTGCTACGACCGCCTGCTGACCTACGCCTCCAGGACGCTGCCCGATGGGACCGTGTCCTATGATCGCGAGAAGCTGGCGCCCGAGCTCGCCGAGAGCTGGGAGGTCGCCGCCGACGGCATGTCCTGCACCTTCAAGCTTCGCAAGGACGCGAAATTCCACGACGGCACGCCTGTTACCGCCAAGGACGTCAAATGGTCGTTCGACCGCGCGGTGAAGGTCGGCGGCTTCCCGACGTTCCAGATGTCGGCGGGATCGCTGGAGAAGCCCGAGCAGTTCGTGGTGGTCGACGATCACACCTTCCGCATCGACTATGTCCGCAAGGACAAGATGCTGCTGTTCAACGTCGCCGTCGTCGTGCCCTTCATCATCAATTCCGAACTCGCCAAGAAGAACGCGACGGCGGAAGATCCCTGGGCGCTTGCGTGGCTCAGGACCAACGAGGCCGGTCGCGGCGCCTACAGGATCGAAAGCTGGAAGCCAGGAAGCGAGACCGTGCTGGCGCGCTTCGACGACTGGAAGAGCGGGCCGATGCCGAAGGTGAAGCGTGTGATCGCGCGCGACGTCCCCTCGGCCGGCACGCGCCGCGCGATGCTGGAGCGGGGCGATGCGGATATTTCCAGCGGCTTTGCGCCGCGCGATTTCGAGCAGATCATTCGGGAAGGCAAGGTCAAGGTATCAGGGGTGCCGATCCCGAACGCGCTCTGGTACGTCGCGCTGAACACGGCCAAGCCGCCGTTCGACAATGTGAAGCTACGGCAGGCCATCGCCTGGGCGATGCCTTATGAGCAGATACAGAGCAGCGCGTTCTTCGGCCGCGCCGTTCCCATGTACGGCGGCGCCGCCGATGTCTCAAAGCCGGTCTGGCCGCAGCCCTCTCCCTATGTCACCGATCTCGACAAGGCCAGGGCGCTGATGAAGGAAGCAGGCCTTGAGTCCGGCCTGGAGACGACCTTGTCGCTCGACACAGGTACTGCGACAGTCGGCGAGCCGACCGCCATCCTGATCCAGGAAAGTCTCGCCAAGATCGGCATCAAGGCGGCGATCGAAAAAATCGCCGGCGCGAACTGGCGCACGACGCTGAACAAGAAGGAGCTTCCGCTCGCGCTCAATCGTTTCAGCGGCTGGCTCGATTATCCCGAGTACTATTTCTACTGGAATTTCCACGGTAACAATTCGATCTTCAACATCTCCTCATACCAGAACAAGGCGATGGACGCGCTGATCGACAAAGCGCGCTTCACGGCGGATGCGGCGGAATACGACCGGTGCGTGAAGGATTTCATCGCGCTCTGCATGCGCGACGTTCCCGTCGTTCCGCTCAACCAGCCGATCCACGACGTCGCCATGCAGAAGGCCATCACCGGCTACGAATTCTGGTTTCATCGCGAGCCGGACTATCGTCAGTTCGCGAAGGGCTAATGCCGGTCGACAACGCGGACGACGTCCGAGGCGGCCCGCGCCTGCTCGGTCGGGACGCCCCGCGCCAACCGTGCCGCGCTCGTGCGCAGCATCGCCGCGTCGAGCTTGCCCTTCCGCGCCCCATCCAGCGCGCAGGCGAAAACCCGGTAGAATTGCGCGCCGTCATAAGCAACCAGCAGCAGATCGACGCCAGCGTTGATCGCCTCGACCACGGCTTTGCAGACGTCGTGCTGGTAGATCGCCCCCATTACGAGGTCGTCGGTCATCACCATGCCCTGGTAATTCCACTTGTCGCGGATGATGCCATCAATAACGCGTTTCGAATGCGAGGCGGCGCGATCGGGATCGACGGTCGTGAGCGTCACGTGCCCAACCATGAGCGCGCTGTGCGAATGCGACAGCACTTCGCGGAACGGCAGCCAGTCGGTTGCCTCCAATTCCCTAACCGGCGTATCGAGCTTGGCGCTGAAATGATGCGTGTCGGTGCGGACGCGGCCGATGCCGGGAAAATGCTTCAGCGTGGCGCCCACGCCTGACTCTTCCAGCCCGCGAACATAGGCGCTCGCGATCGTGCTGACGACGGCAGGGTCGGTCGCAATCGCGCGCTGGCCGATCAGCGTATGGAAGTCGAGGCGATTGCGCCGGACCGGCGGCTTGAGGTCGAGCACCGGCGCGAGGTTGAGGTTGACGCCGAGCCCGGCGAGCTCGCGGCCATGGATCCGGCCGAACTCTTCGGCCTTGGCCTGCTGTTCGTCGGGAGCGAGCCCGCTGAGCGTCGCCAGCGCCGGCACCTTCGTCAGCGGCGGCGCGAGATGTCCGACGATGCCGCCCTCCTGGTCTGCCGCAACCACCAGCGGCGGCAGGCCGGCGGCGCGCCGCTTGTCCTGGAGCGCCGCAATCTCGGTGCGCAACGTCTCGACGGTCCGGCCGCGGATGTTGCGCCGGGTCACGTAGACGCCGCCGATCAAGCCCTGCTCGGCGAGGCGCGCAACCTCGGGAAAGGAGGAATAGCCCACCATGAAGTGAGGTCCGAGCTGACGCGCCTCGGTGGCGCTCGCGGCAAGCACCTCGTGCTTGCGCAGCTCGAACTTCAGATGCGCCGCCGACATCAGGACCGGCGGCAGGCACCAGAGCGCGACGAGCAACTTGTCCGCGACGGTACGCCAACGCCCTCTGCGCAGCAGGAGGATGACGATCGCGAGGCTTGCGACGATAAGCGCGAGGTTTCCCGCGCCGCGCAACGGGACCAGATAGGGATCGTTCTTGTTGACGGCCGCGAATGCGACGAGAGGCGCGGCCAGCCAGAGCAGGATGAGACTGATACGACCGAGGAATTGCATGATGCGTCACACGCTATGAGTGGCGAATGCTTCGCACCTATCAAAGCGAATCACGCTGTGGGAGAGGCAAACGCGCGCCTGCACGAAAACTGCAAAAGACTCCTGAAACCGTGCAGACGATGGTCCCGCCTTCTGCACAAGAGGTGTTCAGACTTCGTGGTGCCACCCATCACGAAAGGTCATTTGGACATGACGAGCCTGGCTTCGACGATAGCAGCGGAAATCCAGCCGATCAGGCATTCCTCGATCCCGGCCAAGGTCGGCCTCGCGCTGGTGCTGGCGGCGCTCGCCGACTGGCTGTTCTACGGCCCGCGGATCGGGCTGTCGCTGACGCTCTTTGCGATCGCGATGGCCTGCGTGTCGGTGCTCTTCAATCATGCGGCCCTGGATCTGCGGCGCGCCATGATCGGCACGGCCATTCTCGTCGCCGGCCTCGTTCCGGCCGTCGAGGAGCTCAACCTGCTGTCCTTCCTGATCCTCGTCGCATCGCTGACGATCGCGCTGCTGCTCACGACCAATCCGGAGACGACCGGGTTCGCTGAGCGTGCCCGCGCGCTGCGCAACTTTGTCCTGTTCGGGCCCTTCAGGTTCTTCCTCGAGGCGCTCCAGATCTTCAACATGTCGGCGTTCACCCGCGGCCTCGCGCTCTGGCTGCTGCCTGCCGTGCTGAGCACCGTCTTCATCGCGCTGTTCGCTGCGGCCAATCCGGTGATCGAGCAGTGGGTGTCCCTGCTCAATCCAAAGCTCATCCTCGAATACATCAGCATCCCGCGCGTGCTGTTCTGGGCCATGATGCTGGCGCTGGTTTGGCCGTTCATCCATGTGCGCTGGCGGCGCAGGACGATTGTCACCACCGCCGTTGCCGACGGCCCCGTGCCGCCCCCGCTCCCGCCCTTGGTCTCGGCCGAATTTCTGAATCCCTCCACCATTCTGCGCTCGCTGATCCTGTTCAACCTGCTGTTCGCGGCGCAGTCCATCCTCGACGGCATCTATCTCTGGGGCCATGTGGCGCTGCCCGACAATTTGACCTATGCGGCCTACGCCCATCGCGGCGCCTATCCGCTGATAGCGACCGCGTTGCTCGCCGCCGCCTTCGTGCTGGTCGCGATGCGCCCGGGCGGGGCGGCCGAAAAATCGAAGGTGATCCGGCCGCTGGTCTATCTCTGGGTCGGGCAGAACGTTCTGCTCGTCGCCTCCTCCATCCTCCGCCTCGATCTCTACGTCGACATCTACATGCTGACCTACTGGCGCATCGCGGCCTTCATCTGGATGGGGCTGGTGGCGCTCGGGCTGATCCTGATCGTGACGCGCATCGCGCTCAGCCGGTCCAACCAGTGGCTCGTCGGTGCCAATCTGATCGCGCTGACGATAGTGCTTTATAGCTGCTCGTTCGTGAACTTCGATGCGTTCATTGCCGACTACAATGTCGCCCACAGCCGGGAGGCATCGGGCAAGGGCGTGCAGATCGACATCAACTATCTCCTGACGCTCGGGCCGCAGGCGCTGCCTGCCATCGACAAGGCCATCTTGCTCCGGCCCGGCGTCCCCGAGAGCTGCCTTGTGTCGCGCCGCGACCGCCTTGTAGAACAGCAGCGCCAGGATCTGGCCTGGCGGAGCTGGGGCTTTCGGAGCTGGCGGCTCCAGCGCAGGCTGGACGCACAGGCGAAGGATCAGCAGGCGGGCTGAGGAAGCGGAGAGGTTCTTGGCGCATCGCATTCTCATCGTCGACGACGAGGGCCACATCCGCGAAGTCATCCGCGTCGCCTTGAAGAAGGCCGGCATGGACGTGATCGAGGCGCGCGACGGCAAGGAGGCACTCGCCCGCTTTGCCGCCGACAAGCCCGACCTGATCGTGCTCGACATCGGCATGCCCGAGTTCGACGGCCTCGACGTCTGCCGCGAGGTCCGCAAGACCTCCGACGCTCCGATCCTGTTCCTCTCGGCGCGCGACGAGGAGATCGACCGCATCCTCGGCCTCGAGATCGGCGGCGACGATTACGTGACGAAGCCGTTCAGCCCGCGCGAGCTGGTGGCGCGGGTCAACGTCATCCTGCGCCGCCTCAGCCCGCGCAATGGCGAGGCCAAGGCCGGGCCGGCCGCGCTGTCGCAAGGCGGCCTCCTGATCGATCCCGAGCAACATGTCGCATCCTTTGCCGGCACGCCGCTGAAACTGACCGCGATCGAGTTCGGCATTTTGCGCGCGTTCCTGACCCGGCCGACCTCGGTGTTCAACCGCGAGCAGCTGATGCGGGCGGCCTATCAGCTCAACATCCAGGTCTCCGACCGCACCATCGACAGCCATATCCGCAACATCCGCGCAAAACTTGCGGTGCTGAATTGCGAGAACGTGATCGAGACCATCCATGGCGTCGGCTTCAAACTCGGCCGCTGCGAGAAAGAGGCATGAGCGCGGCGCCCGACAAATGGCGGCCGTCGCTCACCCTCGTGATTTTCACGGTGCTGGCGACCGTCGGCGTGCTGCCGCTGGTCGGCCTGTTCTTCTTCCGCCTCTACGACAACCAGCTGATCCGCCAGACCCAGGCCGAGCTGATTGCGCAGAGCCGCGTGCTTGCGACGATCTATGCGCAGGAGGTCACGGCGCGGCTCGACAGTGGCCTGACGCTCGGCGCCGAGGTGCCGCCCAACGTGCTGCCCGACCCCGGCGACCAGGTCACCCCGATCCGTCCCGCGCTCGACCTCACCGCCAACGATCTGCTGCGGCGCCGGCCCGATGCGCAAGCCGCTCCGCAGCCGGCGCAGCCAGCCTATGTCGAGATCGGCACAAGGCTGACGCCGATCATCCGCGAGACCCAGAAGGTGACGCTGGCAGGCTTTCGCATCCTCGATCCGCGGGGCGTGGTGATCGCCGGGCGCTACGAGGTCGGGCAGTCGCTCGCCCATATCGAGGAGGTCGCGGACGCGCTGCACGGACAATACCGCGCCACGCTGCGCAACCGCGTCCCGGATCGGCCGCCGCCGCCGATCTATTCCTTCAGCCGCGGCCTCGGCGTGCATGTGTTCTCGGCGATGCCCGTCATCGTCAACAACCGCGTCGCGGGGGTGATCTACACCACGCGGACGCCGAGCAACATTTTTGATCATCTCTACCAGGAGCGGGCCAAGTTCGTGCTGGCGGGGCTTGCCGTGATCCTCGGCACGATCGCGATCGGGCTGGTGTTCTCGCGCACCATCACGCTGCCGATGCGCGAACTGATCGACCGCGCCGCGCGGATCGGCCGCGGCGATCGCGAGGCGTTTCGGCCGCTCCGGCATTACGGCACCCGCGAGTTCGCCCAGCTCTCGCACAGTTTTCTCGGCATGGCGGAACAGCTGGCACGGCGCTCGGACTATATCGCGACGTTCTCGGCCCACCTCACCCACGAGCTGAAATCGCCGCTGACCTCGATCAAGGGCGCGGCCGAGCTGCTGCAGGATTCGTTTCAAGGAAAGCCGGAAGGCCTGACGCCGGCCGAGCAGAAGACATTCATCGCCAACATCCTGTCGGACACGCAGCGGCTTGAGGCGATGGCGCAGCGGCTGCGCGAGCTTGCCCGCGCGGAGAGCCTGCCGCAGAACGAACGGACCGAGCTTGCGCCCGTCATCGCCGATCTCCGGAGCCGGTTTCCGGCCAGCTCAATCGAGGCCAGCGGCCGCCTCGACCGGGCGATCGGCATGTCCGGCGAGAAGGCGCTGATCGTGCTGTCGCATCTTGCCGACAACGCGATGCGGCACAAGGCGAGGACGATCAGGCTGGAGGCGGTGGACGAGCGGACGACCCTGCTTGTGACGGTCAGCAATGACGGCGAGCCGATTTCGGCGCCGAACCGCGACAGGATCTTTGATGCGTTCTTCACCACCCGCCGCGACCAGGGCGGCACCGGGATGGGGCTGGCGATCGCGCGCGCGGTGATGGCGAGCCATGGCGGCTCGATCAGGCTCAAGCCGACCGACGAGGGCGCGGCCTTCGAGCTTCAATTTCCGATAGCCTAGATCGCGAACACCCAAGCGGCGACGATTGTGCCGATGGTGACCAGACCGGCGATGGTCCAGCCGGCGGCATATTCCAGCTCAGGATGACCGGTCGCCCGCATGATCTCTGCCGGATCGGCGGTATGCTTCTCTGCCATGACAGCCTCGCACGTTTTTTTCCGTGTCCTATGTAAGTCGCATCAGCCGCCATTAGGTTCCATCACGGAAATGCGAGCAATGACGCAGCTAGGACTTTTCGCCGACCCGCAAGCCGGCCCTGCGGGGCTTCGCTATACCGATGACTTCGTCGAGGCCGCCGTCGAGCAGGACTTGATCGGCCGCATCGCAGCATTGCCGCTCCAGCGCTTCCAGTTCGGTGCGTTCGAGGGCAACCGCCGGGTGGCGTCGTTCGGCTATCGCTATGACTATTCGCTGCAACGGCTGGCCGAGGCCGAGCCGATCCCGGACTGGGTCCTGCCCGTCGCGCGGCAGGCCGAGGCCTGGGCGGGCCTCGCCGCCGGCAGCGTCCGGCAGGTGCTCTGCACCGAATATGACACCGGCGTCGGCATCGGCTGGCACCGCGACAAGCCGCATTTCAGGGAGATCCTCGGCCTGTCGTTGGGCTCGCCGTGCAAATTCCGCTTCCGCCGCCGCAGCGGCGACAAATGGGAGCGCCACGCGCTCGAAGCCCTGCCGCGCTCGCTCTACCTGATGGACGGCGAGGCGCGGTCGCAATGGGAGCACAGCATCCCGCCGGTCGAGGCACGCCGCTATTCCATCACCTTCCGGACGATGCAGCGGGCGTAACGGCCGGTCCGAAACTAAAACTGCGAAAACAACCCCATGCACAGTAGAACGCGCGGCCGGCATGCAGCCGCGGTCGCGCGCGCCAAATGCTTGACACGTCGGACCAAAACAGCCGCGCCGCGCAATCGCCGCGCGGTTCGCGGATTCTCCTTTCAATTGCGGGCCAGGGGCAAGACGTCGGGCGGAAGAGAAGCCGCCACTCGACTCTCCGCAAGATTGTAAGTTAATCTCGCTTCTATCGGCTGGTCCATTTTTAGCCGATGTTGCAGCATTTCAGGGCGCGGCACGGCGCCGTCCCGGCAGAAGACATTTTCAAGGGAAGCTCGCGATGCGTTCGCTGTTTGCGCGGCTGCACCGGCGTTACGGGCCCAGGATTTCGGGGGCAGAGCGCCAGCGGCGGGTCAAGGACAAGCTCGCCCTTCAACCCACCCCGCCCGCGATCCGCTCACCCACCGCGCTCCGCGCGCTGGCGGTGCGACGCCCGAAAGTCGCGATCATCGGCGGCGGCTTCGCCGGCCTGATGGCGGCCTCCGAGCTCGTCGCGCATTGCGAGGTGACGCTGTTCGAGGCCCGCGACCGCTTCGGCGGCCGGGTTCTCAGCAAGAAGAAACCGAGCGGAATCGTCGAGGCCGGCGGCGAGCTGATCGGCTACAACCATCCGCTCTGGCTGAAATATGCCAAGCGGTTCGAGCTCGGCCTGTCCGTCATCACCTCGGACACCAATTTCGACGCGCTCGAGCTCGACATGCCGCTGTTTCTCGACGGCCACAAGCTCTCCGACGGCCAGATGAAGCTGGTCTATCACGAGATGGACGACGCTTTCGGCAAGCTCAGCCGGTGGGCCGGCAGGGTCAAGCCCGACAAGCCCTGGCACGCCAAGGGTGCAAGGAAACTCGACGCCAGGACGATTGCGGAGTGGATCGCCAGCCTCGACTGCTCGAAGCTCACCAAGCACGCCATGGACGAGCAGTTCTCCAACGACGCCGGCCAGCCGACCACCAGGCAGAGCCTTCTCGCCAATCTGGCCGTCGTCGCGGGCGGACGGATGAAGAACCAGATCGACGCCTTCTTCACCCAAACCGAGACTTTGCGCTGCTCGGAAGGCAATCAGGAGCTCGCCATTCGTCTCGCGCAGGACATCAAGGACAACGGCGCCAGCACCCACCTGTCGACGCCGGTGCGGGCCATCAGCATCGAGAGCGAAGGCGTGACCCTGGAATTCAGCCCCTCCGGCAACGGAACGGCACGTGCGTCCTTCACCGCCGATTATGCCGTGCTCGCGATACCCCCGAGCCTGTGGCCGGACTCACCCAACGCCAAGATCACGATCACGCCCCACCTGCCGCACGACTACTACGTCACGATGGGGACGGCGGTGAAATATCTCAGCCCGCTCAAGAAGCGCTTCTGGATCGGCGAGGGCCTCGCCCCGACGGCCATCTCGAACCAGTTTGGTGTCACCTGGGAAGGGACGGACAACCAGATCGCCCCGCCGGAGCACCCGGTCGAGCTCAGCCTGTTCGCCGGCGCCGACGTCGCGGCGGAAGCTCTCAAGCACTACCAGCCCAATGACCAGACGCAGGTCGATGCGTTCTACGCGCAGCAGATCGGCAGCGTCTACAAGGGCTATGTCGCGCATCTGGCCGATCAGCCGGAGTTCATGGCCTGGCCACGCGACGAATGGACCGCCGCCGGCTACTCCTGTCCCGCCCCCGGCGAGGTCTGCCGCGCCGGGCCGCTGCTGGCGAGGGGTTTCGAGGACCGCCTGTTCTTTGCCGGCGAGCACACCTGCTTTGCCTATTTCGGTTACATGGAGGGCGCTCTCCAGTCCGGCCAGAAGGCGGCGGCCGCGATCATCAAGGCCATCGACAAGCAGCCTGAAGCCCATGGCTCTGCCAGGACTAGCAATTCTGTCATAGGCTCGGGGCGCCTTGCGGCGGCGAAGCCGTGACCGGAAAGGAGCGGCGCGAATGACATTCACGACAGGGGCCCGATCCAGGAGTTGGGCCCGCATCGTCTCCGCGCTCGTTCTTGCCGGCGCCTTCAACGCCGCCGGAGCCTCGGCGGCAACGCCTGCAAAAGTCTCGGGCTCGACGGCGCTGGCGCTCGCCGGCGTGATCGCGCCGCTGTCGCCCGACCTGACCGGCGCCGAGAAGAAGGCGGTGGCGATGCTGTTCGCCGCCAATGCCGAGATTCCCTACAAGAAGCCGATCGTGGTGACCGTGGACAGAATCGTCTGCCGCACCGGCAATGTCGACATCACGCTACGCAATTGCGAGCTGACCTTCGGCAAGAAGAGCAGGACCGTGAACGGTTCGACGGCCAATGAAATTTTCGCGACAGAAGCGCTCGCCGGCATTCCGCCCGATGGTGCGGCGGGATCGAACTTCGAGAGCCTGAGCAAGCTGAGCTGCACGATCGACCCCAATGCGATCAGGCGGAAGGACGGCAGCGGGGCGGACTGCACGTTCCAGCCGGGGAATTGAACCGCGCATGGGGGAAGAAACCGGGTGCCGTGAAATCGCCTCAAGACCAACTAACTAATAAGGCGAATTGAAAAGACAGGCCAAACGCGCGAGCCCATATCGGGCACGCAGGGCCGGCACCAACATGAAGAATTATCTCGCTTTTTTTCTAATCCTGGGCATGACGACAGCCTCCGCACACGGTCCGTTGCCGGTGCGGCTCACGGGGCCGTCCGATCTCGCCCGGGTGGGCCTCACTGACAACGACACCACCGCCGGCGGCACCGCACGGCTGTGCGAGCAGGTCTCGTTCTCGCGCGGGCTGCGCTACGGCGAAAGCGAGGCCAATGTGCTCGACGTCGCCACCAGCAGCGAGACCAAGGCGGATACGCCCCGGCCCGTGCTGCTGTTCGTGGGCGGCGACACCTTTACCGGCGATCGCGGCGCGCCGGACCTGTCCCGCGAGATCCAGGACCAGGCGATGTGCTTTGCCGCGCGCAACGGCATGATCGGCGTGCGCGTCAGCTATCGCCTTGCGCCCGCGGCGGCTTGGCCGATGGGTGCGACCGACGTCGCGGCGGCGCTGTCCTGGGTCCACGGCAATATCGACCTGTTCAATGGCGATGCCCGCGAGATCGTCGCGGTCGGCTACGGCGCCGGCGCCTTCCATGTCGCCACCTTGCTGGCACATCCCGAATTCCAGACCGACCGCGCCGATGTCGCCGCCGTCGTGCTGGTGTCCGGGATCTATCGCGCGGGCAAGGACGCGAGCGACAGCGAGAAGGCCTATCTCGGAACTGACCCCACCCAATATGACAAGCGGTCGGTCTTCCCCGGCATCCTCAACATCGACGCGCCGATCGTGCTGGCCTGGGCCGCGAACGATCCCGCGAACCTCGTGGCGCAGGGCGAGACCTTGAAGAAGACGCTCTGCGGCGCCGGCCACTGCCCGCGCAGCACGCTGCTGCGCAGCCGCGACGGCATCGCTGCCGCCTTCGGCCTCGACGGCTCCGGCGACAGCCTCGCCGAACCGACCCTGCTGCTGGTGCATCAGCTCGAGGCGCGCGGGCTGCCGTAGCGGCGAGCGGCTCGCTTATTACTCCGACCTTTTGCTGGGCTACCCCTCTCCCCCCGCCCTCCCCCGCAAGGGGGGAGGGAGCGCAGTGTGCTGCGCGGTGAGAGCTGAGTTCAAAAGTTCAAAGTGCATTGTCGTCACCTTGACCCAACCGCACGCACAGGTGCGTTCCCTCCCCCCTTGCGGGGGAGGGCCAGGGCGAGGGGTGCCACACGGGGACTCTCTCAATCGGGGACGCGCTACGCACGCAGATTGCCGCAGGAGCCCGTCAACACGACTGTCGTTTCGTTCGACTGCAATGCGTCGTCTTGAAGGGCGATCAAGCCACAGCTTTGACAAACGCTTGACGTAGATCAAGCGGACTTGGTGCGGATTGAGCCGACCTCTTGGAGCGGCCAATATCAAGGTATCGAGCATGCGCGTCATCGGCAGGATGCTGTTCGTTTCGATGATCGCTATCGCGTCGCTTGGCGCGATGTCCCAGCAACACGCTGAACAACCCGCGAGCGGCGACGAAATCCGCATCGGCAATGTGATGCCGTATTCGGGACCGCTCTCGGAATTCGGCGCCATCGGCCAGGCGGAAGCCGCCTATTTCGACATGGTCAACGCGCGCGGCGGCATCAACGGCCGCAAGATCCGCTTCATCACGCGCGACGACAATTCCGATCCGGCCACCGCGCTGGAGCTGACCCGCAATCTGGTCGAGAAGGACGACGTGCATTTGATGTTCGGCTCGTTCGGCACGCCCGGCAATATCGCCACGCGCTGGTACCTGAACGAGAAGAGAATCCCGCAGCTGTTCGTCGCCTCCGGCGACGAGGAGCTGAGCCAGGCCAAGGCGTTTCCCTGGACGATGGGCTGGCAGCCGTCGTTCCGGTCGGAGGGGCGCATCTATGCCAACTACATCCAGGCCTATTACCCCAAGAAGAAGATCGTAGTGCTCTGGCAGAACGACCAGTTCGGACGCATGCTCTACAGGGGCATCCAGGAAGGTCTTGGCGACCTGAACCGTCTCGTGCTCGTCGACATCGCCTTCGACATTGCCGATGAGCATCTCGAAGGGCACGTGTCGATCCTCAAGCGCGCCGGCGCCGACATCTTCGTCTTCCTCGGCGTGCCGTCGACGGCGTCCAAGGTGATCAAGCTGGCGGCGTCACTCAAATGGCGCCCGGTCATCATCGTCAACGACGCCTCCGCCTCGATCGCCAACGCGATGGCGCCCGCGGGCCTGGAGAATTCGGCCGGCGTGATCTCGGCGGCCTTCCTGAAGGATCCGAGCGACCCCGCATGGAAGAACGACCCCGCCATGAAGGACTGGTTCGCCTTCATGGACAAGTACCACCACGCCGAAAGCACCAACAACAGCGCCGCGGTCTATGGCTACGCCGCAGCCGAGGCGCTGACGCAGGTGCTGAAGCAATGCGGCGACGACCTGTCGCGCGAGAACATCATGCGTCAGGCGGCTTCGCTGAGGGATCAGCAGCCCTCCGTTGCCTTGCCCAACATCAGGATGAACACCTCGCCGAACAGCTACCTGCCGATCAAGCAGATGCGGCTTGTCCAGTTCGACGGTCGTTCCTGGCAGCCTTTTGGTGAGGTGATCGAGACGGCTTTCACGGAGGGTGCGGCGCGGTGAGCTGACTCACGGTGCGGACGCACGGCGATCATACGCGCACCGTTTGCTGGGCTACCCCTCTCCCCACCCTCCCCCGCAAGGGGGGAGGGGGCGCAGTGTGCCGCGCAGTGAGAGTTGGGCTCAAAGCAAAACTCAACGCGAATGGTCGTCGCCTGACTCAACCACATACGCAGCTGCGTTCCCTCCCCCCTTGCGGGGGAGGGTTAGGGAGAGGGGTACCACACGGGGACTCTCTCGATAAGCGACTGTGCAAGTCCGCGCATCTTTCACGCCGGCTTGAGCGAGGCTAGCGCGCTTTCCAAGAGCGCGCGCACCCGTTCAGCGTCGCCGGATTTCACGACCGCAGGGTCGAGATAGAGCTCCAAGCCGGGCGCGCGCTCGGTGATGACCCCGCTTCTTTCCGCCGCCGCATCGTTGAGCGCGTCGACCGAATAGGGAATGATTTCGCGGCTGATGCCCTTCATCGTGATCGCGGGCAGCGCGTGCGCGCGGACGATGTCGCTGACCAGCGCGAAGGTCTCGTAGCTCAGCACGATGCCGCCGGGCTCGGCGATCGATTGCAGGCGCGCGGCAAGGTTCGCTTCCGCACCGATGATGGTGTAGTCCATGCGGTCGCTGCTGCCGAAATTGCCGACATTGCAATAGCCGGAGTTGATGCCCATGCGCGAGCGGAACGGCTGCTCGATGCCGGACGCGCGCCACTTCGCATTGAGCTCGGCAAGGCGCTGCTGCATGCGCCAGGCCATTTGGAGGCAGGCCTGCGCGTCGGCACGGTCGCCCCTGCTCTCGGGGTCGCCGAAGAAGATCAGCATGGCGTCGCCGATGAACTTGTCGATGGTGCCGCCATATTCATGGGCGATCGCCGACATCTCGGTGAAGTACTCGTTGAGCAGCTGGGTCAACTGCTCCGGCTGGAGCCGCTCGGCGGTCGCCGTAAAATTCTGGATGTCGGAGAAGAAGATGGTGAGCTTCTTGCGCTCGGTGTGGATGGTGACGTCCTTCTGGCCCGAGAAAATGCTCTTGTAGACTTGCGGCGGGATGTAGCGCGAGATCTTCATCGACAGCGAAGCCAGGAAGTCGTTGGCGGATTCGAGCTCCTTGTTCATGCCCTTGATACGGCCGGCCTGGCGGCGCTGGAGCGAGAGGAACGACAGGCCGCAGCCCGCGGCGATCAGGAAATAGGCCAGCAGGAACTTGAACGAGAAGATGTTGGCGGCGATCGGCTGCGCGATGATCACCTCCTGGATGCCGCGGACGTCGCCCACCTTCCAGTCCTTCTTCGGGCTTTCGGGGTGGCTGTTGTGGCAGCTGACGCAGGCCGGGCCCATCGTGACGGGCGCGACCAGCCGAACCTTGTCGGAGAACAGCGAGGTCTCGGTCTCGACGATCTTCTGCTCGGGATCCTTCCGAAGCGCATCGAGCGCGTCCTTCTCGAACTTGTCGAGCTGGTGCGCGGCGCGGTTCTGGAACGGGAAATCCGAGACGAAGCGGTAGGTGATGTTCTCCTGCTGCGCGCCGATCACCCGTCCGAGCTCCAGCGACAGCGTCGCCGGAATCGGGATCGCACCGGGGACGGATTCGTAATTGTGCACGACCCTGGTGGTGCCGTTCGGGTTGGCCAGGATGCGGCCGACGACGTTGGACGCATAGTAGCTGCGCACGCTGGTGATCACCGAGTTGAGGTCGGCGGCCTGCCGGCGCAGCGCGGTCTTGCTGAGGTCGGTCAGGTCCAGCCACACCGCGACCGGCAAAGCGAGCAGGAGCAAGGCGATCACGGCCCCCGTGAGGATGCCGCTCTTGCGCTGTTCTTCGGAGATCTCTTGTTTCACCCTGTGGCTCCGTCGTGTGCGATCTTGTCCAAATCACTGGAATTCGCGGCAAGAGCTTGCGGCGGCACAGAGCCCGCAGATGCGAGGCCGCGCAACCCCATTTCATGGTGGTCGCAGCAAATGGCTTTTCGTTTCATGGCGATTGTTTAAGATCGGCATTAACCTGCATTCACTCCGCCGGGAGATCCTCCATATGACCGAGACCGTCCGCATCAGGCGCTTCAATGCGCGCCCCGTGATCGTGCCGATGAATTTGCCGCTCAAGACCTCGACCGGCGCGGTCGCAAAGGCGCCGCTGGTGCTGATCGACTGCGAGACCGACCAGGGCGCGGTGGGGCATGCCTATCTGTTCTCGATCACGCCGTCGGCCTTGAAGCCGCTGACGGCGATGGTCACGGAAATGTCAGAGCTCGTCGCCGGCGACGAGCTGCTGCCATTCGAGATCGAGCGCAAGCTGACCCAGCGCTTCACCCTGCTCGGCCTCGCCGGCCTGCAGCGGCTGGCGCAATCCGGCATCGACATGGCGGCATGGGACGCGCTGGCGCGCAGCAAAGGCCTGCCGCTCGCGCGCCTGCTCGGCGGCGCGCCGAAGCCGGTCAGGGCCTACAATTCGAAGGGGCTCGGCATCATGCCGGCGGGCGCTGCGGTGGACGAGGCCCACAAGCTGCTGGCCGAAGGTTTTCACGCGGCAAAGATCCGCGTCGGCCGGCCCGATGCACGGGAGGATCTCGCCGTGGTGCGCGCGGTGCGCAAGGCCGTCGGCGACGACGTGACACTGATGTGCGACTACAATCAGGCCCTGACGGTGACCGAGGCCATCCGCCGCGGCGAGATGCTCGACGACGAGGGGCTGACCTGGATCGAGGAGCCGATCCGCCACGACGATTACGCTGGCAACGCGCGCATTGCGGATGCGCTCCGCACGCCGGTCCAGATCGGCGAGAATTTTGACAGCGCCTTCTCGATGCAATCAGCGCTGTCCGCGGAAGCCTGCGACTACGTAATGCCGGACGTCCAGCGCATCGGCGGCGTCACCGGCTGGCTCCGCGCCGCCTCGCTCGCGCAGGCCGCCGGCATCGAGATGTCGACGCATCTGTTCTCGGAGGTCAGCGCGCACCTGCTGTGCGTGACGCCGACCGCGCACTGGCTGGAATATGTCGACTGGGCCGACGCGGTGCTGGCGACACGATTGCAGATCAAGGACGGCTTTGCCCTGCCGGGCGAGGAGCCGGGCAACGGGATTGCGTGGGACGAGGCGGCAGTCGCCAAATATCTCGTCACGTAAGGCTGCCGGCTACGACCGAACAGCGGCAATCATACTCAGCTCGACGGGAGCGCCCCGCGGCAACTCGGCGACGCCGACAGACGTGCGCGTGTGACGACCGCGATCGCCCAGGCGCTCGATCAGCCGGTCGGAGGCCCCATTCATGACTTGCGACTGCTGGGTAAATCCAGGTGCTGAAGCAATGTAGCCAACGAGCTGCAGGACCTGGACGATCCTGTCCTCTCCGCCTGTTGCGTGGTTGATGGTCGAAATGCAGAGATCGGCGCAGAGAGCAGCGGCCTCCTGCGCGGCCGCGATATCGACATTTGCGCCGACCTTGCCCGCATACAGCAGCTCCTCACCGCGACGCGGCAGCTGACCACTGACATACGCAATTCCATCATGGATGATCACCGGCAAATAGTTGCCGCCGGGCTTGTTCACGCTGCTCATCTCGGAAACCTGCCTTCTCGTCACGTCCGGCGAAGCGACACGTTTCGCCGAACGCCGCAAATTGTATCTCACCAGGCTCGTCGCCGTAGTGGATGACCGGACAATGGCAGGCGGAGAGTCACGGATCAAGGCTGCGAAGCATCTGCATGCCGGAGGCGGTGCGCATCCAGCCCGACAAGGTCTCGCCACCGCGCATTGCGCAGCGGCGCCGGGCACGATAACGATCCCCCCATGTCCACATGGCGGCCCCACCCTCACATCCGCGTCGTCGCGCTCGGCCTGCACTGGCGGGGCGAGCGGCTGCTCGCGGCCGAGGTGCGCGACGATGCGGGGCGGATCAAGGGCGTGCGCCCGCTCGGCGGGGAGATCGAATTCGGCGAGAGCTGGCGGGCGGCGCTCGTGCGGGAATTTTGCGAAGAGCTCGGCGTGGACATCACCATCACCGGCGAGCCGCTGGTGATGGAGAACATTTTTGTGCACGAGGGATCGACCGGGCACGAGGTGATGTTCATCGCGGAGGTCGCGCTTCCGGACGGCGCGTTCAGCGGCCAGGACCGCATCGATTTTCGCGAGGATAACGGCGAGCAGATCATCGCCCGCTGGTTCGACCTCGCCGATCTCGACGTGCAGGGCGGACCGAGCCTCTATCCGACAGGACTAAAGGATGTCTTGCTCCGGACGGTGAAGAGCTAACCAGGATTGGGAGCGCTTCTGCGCGAGCCTGCACCAATTGCGGAGCAATCACTGACGAAGGCTGGTCGAGACGTCGATGGCTCGGTTGACAAGCGCGAGGCTCTCAAGCAAAATTTTGGCAGGTAGATACCGCCTGCCGCTTGCGCCCTCTGGGTATGGTGAAGTGTATCAGACCGCCGCACGCTTCCTTTGCTCGAGCGAACGGGTCAGTAACGCAAGCTCTGACATTCTCCGTTCATATCGCAAAGGAACAGAGTATGCGCGATTTCCGCGACGCCAAAGCCATGGCGCAAACCCTCCGCGAAGCCCTCAGCACCCGATCGATCTCCCTCACCGTCAGCGAGAGCCTGGAGCTCGTCGCGAAGATGTTGGGTTTGGCCGATTGGAATGTCCTGGCCGCCCGAATCCGCTCGGCGGAGCAAGTCGGCACGGACCGCAATAACGAGGCGGGCAGAACAGCCGATGCCTCGGATCAATCCGGCTCGAAAGCCAAGGAGATTCAGTTGCCGCAAGCTACACTGGATCGCTATGCCGGAACCTATCAATTCCATGATGTCGTCTTCACCGTCACGCGTGACAACGACCATCTCTCCGCACGGCTGACCGGCCAAGGCTCGGTTGCCTATTACGCGGCGAGCGAAACGGAATTCGTCGCAAGGGATATCGAGGTCGCGTTTCGTTTGACCCTCAGACCGGACGGGATTCCGACGGCCGTGATCCTGCGCCAGCATGGCAACGACCACACCATGCAACGGATCGACGCAGCCGCAGCACAAGAGCTCCAGCGCGCGATCGAGACGCGCATGAGCAGCCGGTCCGCCAATCCCGGCAGCGCGGCCGCGCTTCGTCGTCTGGTCGAGAGCATCGCAGCGGGCCAGCCCAACTATGGCGAGATGAGTGCGGGTCTGGCTGAAGCTACCCGCAAACAATTGCCGCGCCTGCAAGGCGGCCTCGCCGACATGGGTCCGATCACGTCGATCGAATTTCTCGGGGTCGGCGCGCAAGGACAGGACGTCTATTCCGTCTGGCACCAGGGTGGTGCCGCATCGCACTGGCATATTTCGCTTGGCAGCGATGGCACGATCATCTCAGCCTTCGTTACACCGGGGCCATGATCTTCGCGGGGCACCGGGCTGCGCTACCAAACCTCCGCGCCGGGGATTTTCTTGCGCACCGCCATGCGCTGGATCCAGATGCAGCGACGGACGGATCTGTTGGAGCGGCCGACGGCGGATATCCCCTCGCCGGCCTGAAGCAGCGGCGCCACGTTCTGCCGCAGCGCGCGGCAGCGCTGGAGTTCGGCCTGCCAATCGATGATCGCCGCATCCGCGCATGACGCCATCAGCGCCAGCATCGCCATGGCAAGGCAGCTTGTCCGCATCATTTGCATTCCCTTCACCGTGATCCCCCCGAAACGCGCCGGTAGCGAAAATCGCAATGGCTGGCGCCCTGCATGATGGTCTGCGTGCGCGTAAGCTTGACGTCGGGACCAAACCCTTCCGCGGTCGCGAAATCGGCGGTGCAGACCAGGAGGAAGCCGAGCTCCGGTTCGCCCAGCGCCTTGTAGAAATCGGCATAGGCGCATCGCGTCACGTCGAACGCGAAGGCGTCTTCGGTCTGCGCGATCACGTCATAGGCGAGGGCATCGTCGCGGGCGTAGGTCTTGAACGCCGACGAGACGGCCTTGCCAAGATCGGTCTTGTTCTCGGTCTCATTCTTCGTTTTCCAGAACTCCTCGCCAAAACCGCGATAGAGATCGCCGAGCGCCTTGCGCACCAGTGTGTTGGCGCGCGCCTCGCCGAGCTCGGCCTGCAATGCCTTGACCAGCGGCACCAGCACCTGCGCCTGGATTTTTGCCTGCTCGATGACGGAAACGCTCATGGGCAGCTTCACTCGTCTCTCGTTGCTGCGACTCTTTGGCCCTGTGACCTGGCACACATTTGCGACCATCTTAAGGTTGTATGATAGCCCAGCATAACCGAAGCTGGCCAGTCGCCCGACATCCATTTTGATGATCTCATTGTCGAGCACGGAGAAGGAAGCAATGCTTCGCTCAGTTCGCAGGGCTCGGCTATTTCCCGACCGCACATTTGTCCGAACCGCAAGTTGAAAATCACGATCGATTCACGCAGATCCGTTCAGTATCCGGCCCGGCCGACAACGTAAGGCCGATCGATGTTCGTAGTCGGCACGCGCGCATGAGCGCGCGTGAACGATGTTGTCATGCCCGGCATCGGGCGGATCACGAGACGCGATCGGGATCACGAGGCGCAATAGCGCAGGACTCACCTGCCCGGACAGCCGGCCCGGGGGAAATGCCGGCATCGACAGTTGCAGCATCGCGAGGGATCACCATGGACGAGCCCAAACCACTCACCAGTGCATTCACCAAGACCGCGAATTTCTCCATCCACGAGGTCGACGAGGTGTTCAGGGACGCCGCGCAGCCCGCCGCGGGGGCCGCCGCCCGAGCTGCGCGTCCGCCGGTCACCTTGCCGCCCATCCTCGGTCCGCTGTCTGCCTTCACGGGCACCTTCACAGGTCAGGGGTTCAATACGATCTTCCGGCCCGACAGCAAGATCACGCCGACGCCGATGCCGGGGCCGATCAACACCACAGACCCCGACGACAACGTGCTGGAGCTGAATCTCACCGACGAGACGATGTCGTTCTCGAACAATCTCGGCTCGATCCCCAATCGTGGCTCGCTGCAGCAGGCGGACGCATTCCTCAACGGCGTGCCGTATCTCCAGACCATCAACGACATCACCACGGGAACGCCCGTGGGCATTCACTTCGAACCCGGCATCTGGCTGGCGGTGCCGGCCACCACCAATCCACACGAGCCGTTCACCGTTGCGCGCATGGCGTCGATCCCGCACGGCACGACGATCACTGCGCAAGGCACCGCGCTGCCTCCGGTCGCCGGCAAACCGACCATCGCGGCGATCGACATCACCCCGTTCATCGGCGGCAATCCGGGCAACAAGATCCCCTTCCAAAATCAGACCGCGGCCAACAAGACGACCCGCAGGCTACCTCAGGATCTGACCGCACTGATGGCCTCCGGCAAGCTCACCCAGGCCATGATCACCGACCCGAACACGGTGCTGCGCAATCAGATCGCGCATCAGACCATCACCCAGACCATCGCCATCGAGACATCCACGAAGCCCGGCACGCCGCTGTCCGGCGGCCCCTTGCCGGCCATCCCCTCGCCCGGCCCGCATCCGCAGGCGCCGAGCTTCGCCGGCGGCACCGCGAACATCGCGTTCCTTCAGGGCTTGCCCGTTCCGCCACCGGGCGGCAATGGCGCGAACGCCAACGCCTTCCAGATGGACGCGGTGTTCTGGATCGAGACGGTGGTTTACGACATCGACGTGCCGGCCCTGCCGCCGGGAACGCCGCCGGTGATCCTGCAACCGCGCCAGAGGAGCAACGTGCCGCTGGTTCCGAGCTTCGTCGCCGCAATCCCGTTCGTGCCCAACAAGGGCTTCAAGGGAGGCCACGTCAGGGTGGCGACGACGCAGATCCAGTACTCACAGAAGGTCATGCTGGATTTCGCCGGCCTGACCTGGCCGCACGTCTCCGTCGCATCGCTGGTGCCGGCAGCACCCGTGCCGATCCCGGATCATCTGTTGCCGCTGACGTGAGGCGGATGGCGGTGTGACGACGATGCGCCACGTCCGCGGCATCGGACGTGGCCTGAACCAACGCATCCGTGATGCAACGGTGACCGCCGCTCGCGCGATCCTGAAAAGCCGGCGCGGCGATCAATGGTATGATCATTGTCATCCAAAAGAGAGATGAACATGCCCCCTTCCAAGATGTCTCGAGGCTCGATCAGGCTGCGACCGTTTGCACGGCGCCGTCATGTTGCGGCAATTGCTGCAGCGCTGTTTCTCGCGGCGACCGCCTGGTCGACCGTGCCGGCGCTGGCCGCGGCAGATGATGCGGCGGCACGAGCCATCTTCGAAAAATTCATTGCCGCGCAGAATGCGCACAACGCGGACGACGTGAAGGCGATGCTGTGGAATTCGCCCGGCACGCTGTTGTTTGCGAGGGGCATCGAGACGCGAGGACGAGATGCGGTCGCGGACCGTTTCAAGGGCTATTACGAGGGCACCTGGCACCTCGAACCCGACATGTCGAAATTCCACGTCGCCGTGATCTCGAACGAGGTCATGCAGGTCCTCGTTCCGATCGTCTTCACGCGTGGCCTTCCCGGCAAGCCGCCCCAACAGAATACGTTTCTGATCAGCCAGACCTACGTGCGGGATGCGAACGGCTGGTCCGTCGCCTCCGTCCTGCCGGTCGCGAACACGGAACTGAAATAGCCGCGATCGAGTATGGTCAGGGCGTGGCTCGCTGCAGCACCGGGCAAATCCCGGATTGCGCTTCGCTCCATGCGGGCTATACGCACGCTTCGCAATGGCAGATTGTTTGGGCTTGCCTGGCCAAAGCTTGCGGCGGCAGCCCGCCTGCGCCCTTTGGGCTTCGGCGTGGCATCCTTCTCTCGGCTATCACGAGCGAAGGATGGTGGGCGCGACAGGGATCGAACCTGTGACCCCTACCATGTCAAGGTAGTGCTCTCCCGCTGAGCTACGCGCCCTAGATGTCGTCTAGATCGGGTCGGGTCCCTATAACGGCTCAGGGGAGCCGGTGCAAGGACGGAAGGGGGCCGATTTAGGCCGCCAGCATCTTGTTCACTTCGCTGACCAATTCGCGCAGGTGCACGGGCTTGGACAGCACCTTGGCGTTCTTGGGGGCGTCCGAATCCGAGTTCAGGGCGACCGCGGCGAAGCCGGTGATGAACATGATCTTGATGTCAGGGTCGAGTTCCGAGGCCCGGCGGGCGAGTTCGATGCCGTCCATCTCCGGCATCACGATGTCGGTCAGCAGCATCTCGAACGGCTCCTCCCGGAGCCGCTGATAGGCGGCCATGCCGTTGTCATGGGACGAGACCTGAAAACCAGCGTTTTCCAGCGCCTTGACCAGGAAACGGCGCATGTCGTTGTCGTCTTCGGCGAGCAGGATTTTGGGCATGGCAGGAAACGTCAAATCCCCAGAGGATATCAGCAGAGATCACTAAGCCCGACAGAGGGTAAATTTGGGGTGAAAATCTTTACCCTGGACTGCGCTGCCGGTCCCTTGTGAACCGGAATGCGGCGCGAATCAATCGAGCCGCGCTGGCGCATCCCCGCTTCCCTGCCCGCACGGTTAAGACATGTTCCAGCGCCGATCACATCTTTTCGCTTGGCAGAATGGTTGCGATTCCAGACAATGACGACACATAAGAGCCGCTCCACCGGCCGAATCAATTCGATCCGAGACCCGGATCCTGCGGCGCGAAGGGACGAAGCCTGAGAAGATGACCCGGTTTGACGGCGACGTGTCGCCCGCCTTCGAGATCGTGGAGCCCGCGCAATGGCGCGCGCCTGTCATCTTCAACTCGCCCCATTCCGGCTCGACCTATCCGGACGAATTCCTCAGCGCCTCCAGGATCGACCTGACGACGCTGCGGCGGTCCGAAGATTCCTTCATGGACGAGCTGATCGGCCATTTGAGCGAGCGCGGCTTTCCGACCGTGCGGGTCAACTTTCCCCGCTCCTATGTCGACGTCAACCGCGAGCCCTATGAGCTCGATCCCCGCATGTTCACCGGCCGGCTGCCGAGCTTTGCCAATACCCGCTCGATGCGGGTCGCCGGCGGGTTGGGCACCATCCCGCGCGTGGTCGGCGACGGCCAGGAGATCTACCGCGAACGCATCCTGGTCGACGATGCGCTGGCGCGGATCGAGACGCTGTACAAGCCCTATCATCGCGCGCTGCGCCGGCTGATCAACAAGGTGCACCAGATGTTCGGTACCGTGGTGCTGGTCGATTGCCACTCGATGCCCTCGGTCGGCGTCAGCAGGGACGAGCCGCGGCGGCCCGACATCGTGATCGGCGACCGCTACGGCACGAGCTGCACGCCGCTGCTTCCGGACAGGGTCGAGGAGACCATGGGTGGGCTCGGCTATTCGATCGGCCGCAACAAGCCCTACGCCGGTGGCTTCATCACCGAGCATTACGGCAATCCCGCAAGCGGCCTGCACGCGGTGCAGCTCGAGCTCAACCGCGCGATCTACATGGACGAGCGGCGACGCGAGCGCAGTCCGCGCTTTGCGCAAGTGGCAAGCGACTTCGGCGTGCTCGCCGACGTGCTGGCGACGACGATCCCGTTCGGCGATCTCGGCCCGTTCCAGGCCGCGGCCGAATAGACGCGAGCCGTCGCCCGGCGATCGCGTCGCCGATCAAACATCAGATCAAGCTGCCGGCGTATCGTGCGCCGAATCTTCGCTTCGCGTTTTCGCGCGCTCGAAGTGAAGATCAAGGCTCAAAGAAAAAAGGGCCGCTTCTGATGAAGAAGCGGCCCAAGTCTAGGGAGGAAACGCCCAAGGAGGGCAGCGGTAACGCAGAGCGCTACCGCACCGCAACAATATGCGGCCGCGGCGCACAAAGTGCAAGGCCTTTTGAGCCGTTTCCCATGCAATATGCACATGGCTCATTTGCTTATAGCGAAACCCAGATTCAGTTTCTTTGATAAGGAAATTCAATAGGTTGATAACCGTTTGCATACGAACAAGGCATACTCGGAACTAAGTTTTCAACTCTGTGATCGGTATTTGGCCAGCATATGACTGAGATGGGGCAGCCGGTTGCGGCATCCAAAATACCAGGGAGCAAACCAACTCAGCGCTGCACGCGGGAAGCGAATTGAGCTAGGCAGGAGCGAGCTTGACCCGACTTTCGTTTTGAGGATGCGCCGTGACGGTGATCGACTTCTCAGCCTTCATCGGACGGCTCGCCACCGCCTCCGGCGAAACCATCCTGCCGTTCTTCCGCACCTCGCTGTCGATCGACGACAAGAGCAAGACCAAGGATTTCGACCCCGTGACGGAGGCCGACCGCGCCGCGGAGGCGGTGATGCGCCGTCTGATCAAGGCGAGCTTCCCCCAGCACGGCATCGTCGGCGAGGAATTCGGCAATGAGCGCGAGGACGCCGATTATGTCTGGGTGCTCGACCCCATCGACGGCACGAAATCCTTCATCGGCGGCTTTCCGATCTGGGGCACGCTGATCGCGCTGCTGCACAAGGGCGCGCCGGTGTACGGCATGATGCACCAGCCCTTCATCGGCGAGCGCTTCTCCGGCGACAACGGCTCGGCCACCTATAAAGGCCCGTCGGGCGAGCGCCGGCTCCAGGTCCGCCGCTGCGCCGCGCTGTCGGAAGCAACGAGCTACACCACCAGCCCGCTGCTGATGAACGAGCGCGACCGCGCCATTTTCAGCCGCATTGAACAGGGCGCGCGGCTGTCGCGCTATGGCGGCGACTGCTACTCCTATTGCATGCTGGCGGCCGGTCACGTCGATCTCGTGGTCGAGACCGAGCTGAAGCCTTACGACATCGCGGCCCTGATCCCGATCGTGACCGGTGCCGGCGGCGTCGTCACCACCTGGGAAGGCAAGCCGGCCCAGGGCGGCGGCCGCATCATCGCGGCCGGCGACGCCAGAGTTCACGAAGAAGCACTGAAACTGCTCAACCAATAACAATCGCGAGCGGGAGGCTTGCATGACCATCTCACGCAGGCTGCTCGTTGAATTGTTCTTGGGATTGTTCCTGTTGCTGCCGTCACTGGCGTCCGCTCAGAATTTTCCCGCAAAACCGATCAAGCTGATCGTGCCGTTCCCGGCTGGCGGTCCCAACGACATCATCGCGCGGGTGATCGGCCAGCGCATGTCGGAGCTATCAGGCCAGCCGGTGCTGATCGACAACCGCGGCGGCCAGGGCGGCGTGCTCGGCACCGACGCGGTCTCGAAGGCCCCGCCCGACGGCTACACCATCGCCATCTCCTCGGCCGGCGCGCTCGCGATCAGCCCGAGCATGGAGCGGGTCGCCTACGACACCTCGAGCGACCTCACGCCGGTGACGCTGGTTGCGACCGTGCCGGAAATGCTTGTCGTCGCCACCAACGTGCCCGCAAAGGACATCGGCGAGCTGATCGCGCTCACCAAGGCGCAGCCCGGAAAGCTCAATTTCGCCTCCTCCGGCCCCGGCAGCCTGCCGCACCTCGCCGGCGAACTGTTCAAGCTGACGGCCAGGATCGACATCGTCCACGTGCCCTATCGCGGCGCTGCTCCCGCGGTGAACGATCTCCTGGGCCAGCAGGTGCAGATGACCTTCCTGGATCTTCCGGTGCTGCTGCCGCAGGTCAAGGCGGGCGCGTTGAAGCCGATCGCGGTCGGCTCGGCCGAGCGCTCCGCGACCGCGCCCGACGTGCCGACCACCGCGGAAGCGGGCTTTGCTGATCTTCGCATCGAGAACTGGTACGGCATGGTGGCGCCGAAGGGCACGCCGAAGGAGATCGTCACCGCGCTGCATGGCCTGGCGACGAAAGCCATGGCGGATCCCGCGGTGAAGGAAAAGCTCGCCGCCCAGGGCGCAACGTTGATCGGCGATGAGCCGGAACATTTTCGGCAGTTCATCGCGGATGAGACCGCGAAATGGGCCAAGGTGATCAAGGAT
Source organism: Bradyrhizobium sp. Pa8 (assembly GCF_052588265.1). Lineage (NCBI taxonomy): Bacteria > Pseudomonadati > Pseudomonadota > Alphaproteobacteria > Hyphomicrobiales > Nitrobacteraceae > Bradyrhizobium > Bradyrhizobium sp. Pa8. The sequence goes on from NZ_CP176767.1 coordinate 8,327,721, forward strand.
GCCGGCGTCGAAACGGCGAAGTAGCGGCCGACTTGTTACCGAAGTGAATTGACGTGGATCTCGCCTGTTTTGCCCGAGGGGGTAACACAAGGAATTGCCGAGGGTCGGCGTAACCACGCAATCACGGCCCTGTGTCGCACACCGCCGCTTTCGCAGTCTGGCGCCGCAATGTCTGGCATGCCAATGTAATTGCGCCAAACCCGCGGGAGGTCAGCATGCGGACAATGATACTGGGAGCATTTTGCGCCATCGCAATGGTCACCAGCGCAAACGCCGCGATCAAGGAGGAGCCGGTCACCTATACCGACGGCGAGACCACAATGAAGGGCTTCGTCGTGTACGACGACGCCAGCCAAGCCAAGCGCCCCGGAATCGTGATGGTGCATGAATGGTGGGGCATCACCAATCACATCCATAACGAGGCACGGAAGTTCGCGCAGCAGGGCTACACGGCCTTCATTGCCGACATGTATGGCGACGCCAAGACCGCCGACAACCCAAAGGACGCCGGCGCGCTCTCGGGCGCGGTGATGAAGAACCCGGCAGTCATGGAGTCGCGCTTCAAGGCCGCGCGGGACCAGCTTGCCAAACAGGCTTCGGTCAATCCCCAGCAGATCGGCGCCGTTGGTTACTGCTTCGGCGGCGCGGTGGTTTTGAACATGGCGCGTGCCGGCGCCGACCTCGCCGCCGTTGCGGGCTTTCATGCATCGCTTGGTCTCAACACGCCTGCGCCAGGGCCGGGAACCGTCAAGGCAAAGATCCTGATCCTGAACGGCGCGGACGACCCCTTCGTGAAGCGCGAGCAGTACGATGCGCTCAAGAAGGATTTCGACGCCGCCAAGGCCGATTATCGGATCGTCGAATATCCGGGCGCCGTGCACGCCTTCACGAACCCCGAAGCGACCGAGCTCGGCACGAAGTTCAACCTGCCACTCAGATACGACGCCAAGGCGGATCAGGAAGCCAAGGCCGAGGCGACCAAGTTTTTCGCCGCCGACCTCAAAAAGTAGACAGAAAGGGCCACCTTTTGGGTGGCCTTTTCGAGCTTGGCGAGCTGCGTCGTCTCCAGACCTTCAAGATCGTGTCTCACCTCTGAACTTCGGCACGCAAATAGTCCACCAATTGCTTGGCGGGGCGCGGCAATGATTTGAAGCTGCGGGCGCAGATCGTCAATCTTCGATTGGCCCAGCCATCGCGGATCCTGATGGCCACGATCGGCATCGATCTCGCGCAGCGCCTTGCCGCGGTTTCCGGAACAACGGCAATCCCGACATCGGCGGCGACCATCTGGCAGATCGCGTCGAAATCGCGCAGGCGGGCGCGAACGCGAAGGCGGGCACCGAGCTTCGCCGCATGCCGGGAGATGTGGACCTGCAACGCAGTCGACGCCGTAAGCCCGACGAAATCGCGTTCGGTCACCTCCTGGAAGTCGATCTGGCGACGACTGCCGAGGTCGCTTCGGCGCGCGGCCACCAGCATCAGCCGGTCCTCGCTGAACAGAAATCGTTCGACGCTGTCGGGCAGCGCGTGCTCCGCCGCGAAGCCGATATCCGCAGCGCCGCTGACAATCGCGGCGGCGATGTCAGCGCTCTCGCGCTCCTCGACGTCGACATTGATATCGGGATGCTCGCGCAGGAATGCCGCGAGCGCCCGCGGCAGGTGCTCCGAGAGCCCCGACGTGTTGGCAAGCAGCAGCACGCTCGCCCGCACACCGCTGGCATAGGCGGCGAGATCGCCTTGCAAGGCCTCGACATTATGGATGACGATGCGGGCGTGATCGAGCAGGCTTTCACCAGCGGCCGTCAGCTCGACGCCGCGGCGCCCGCGCTTGAGCAGGGCAACGCGGAGTGCATCCTCCAATCCCTTGATCCGCGCGCTGGCCGAAGCCAGTGCCAAATGCGATCGCTCGGCGCCGCGGGTGATGCTGCGCTGGTCGGCGACCGCGATGAAGAGCTGGAGGTCGACGAGGTCGAAGCGCATGGCGGGATTCTCCTCAGCCTCCGCCAGGAACGAAGGCTGTCTCCGTAACCTCCAGATTGTGCCGGCGCGCGGCTTCGGTCAATGTGCAAGATATGATCGACCCGCTCCTCATCCTCATCGCCGCCGTCTTCCTGATCGCCGGATTCGTCAAGGGCGTGGTCGGGCTCGGCCTGCCGACCGTGTCCATGGGCCTGCTCGCGGTGAGCATGGCGCCAAGCCGCGCGATCGCCATCGTGATCGTGCCCGCCATCGTCACCAATATCTGGCAGACCTTCGCCGGCCCGCACTTGCGCGACATCCTGAGGCGGCTGTGGCCGCTGATGATCGGCACCGTGATCGGATGCTGGCTCAATGCCGGCGCGCTGACCGGTCCCCATGCCCGTTACGGCACGATCGTGCTCGGAATCCTGCTCGTGATCTACGCGATCATCGGGCTCAGCAAATTCAAGTTCCACGTCGCGCCGCAGAACGAGAAATGGGTCGGCGGCGTGGTCGGCGTGATCACCGGCGTGATCTCGGCCTCGACCGGCGTGCAGGTGATCCCCTCGATGCCGTTCATGCAGGCGATCGGCATGGAGAAGGACGAACTGGTGCAGGCGCTCGGCGTGTTCTTCACGACCGCGACGCTGGCGCTCGCCTTCAATCTCACCGCCGGCGGATTGCTGACGCCGGCGAACGCCGTGCCGGGCGCCGTGGGCATGGCCATGGCCTTTGCCGGCATGTTCGTCGGCCAGTCGGTGCGGGCGCGGATGCCGGCGGAAGCGTTTCGCCGCTGGTTCCTGATCGCGATGATCCTGCTCGGCCTCTATCTCGCCGGCAGCGCACTGCTGAAGGAGTTCGCCTGAGGCCTACGATTTGGGTTCGTAGCCAGGCACCCATTTTTCGTGCTGGGGCAGATCGTCCTGGATCGTCCACCACGGTGCGCGCGACGAGGTGAAGACGTGGAGGCGGGGCCTGACATCGGGGTCGTCATCGAGCAGGCCGGCGGGAATGCTGACGGTCGGCAGATAACTCGCCTTGCCCGGCGTCAGGCAGCCGCAGGTCTTGCAGCGATGGCGGAAGCTCCCCGGTGCGGATTCGTAAGCCACCGTCATGTCCTCGCCGGCAACAAAGCGAAACTTGTCGGCATCGACATGGGCATAGGTGGCGAAGGCCGCACCGGTCAGCTTGCGGCAATTGGCGCAATGACAATGCGTCAGCGCACGCACCTGATCGATCTCGAAACGCACGGCGCCGCATAGGCAGCTTCCACCAACCATCGAAACCTCCCCACGCGGCCTCTATCGGGCCGACTGCATGCCGGACCAGTCATTCGTTCGAATGAGTTATCGCGTCTCCAGCATGGCGACGCGGATGCCGAGATAGATGAAGAGGCCGCCGAGCGCGCGGTTGACCCAGGCGATCGCGCCCTCGGAGCTCCGCAAGCGATGGGCGGCCCTTGCCGCGAACGCCGCCAGCACCAGGCACCACAACGTTCCCGTAAAGATGAAGATCAGGCCGAGCGTCAGGAAGGCGAGCGGCTTGTGCGGGGAATCGGCTGCGACGAATTGCGGCAGGAAGGCCAGGAAGAACAGCGCGACCTTGGGATTGAGCGCGTTGGTGAAGACGCCCTGGAGGAAGACCCGCCGCAGCGGGCTGCGCACCGGCTCGTCGATGACTGCGGCTAGCGCCGGGCGCGACCACAGCATCTGAAGTCCTGTCACGACGAGATAGGCCGCGCCGACCAGCTTCAGGATCGAGAAGGCGGTCGATGAGGCCATCAGCAGGGCCGAAAGGCCGATTGCCGCGCCCGCGACGTGGAAAAAGCAGCCGAAACTGATGCCGAGCGCGGCCGCGGCGCCGCCCCGCCAGCCCATCTGCATGCTGCGGCCGATCACGTAGACCGAGTCCGGGCCAGGCGTGATGTTGAGCAATATGCCCGACAGGATGAAGAGCCAGATCTCGTGAATGCCCAGCATGTGAGGTGCCCCCGTCAGCCTTGAAAGGCGGGCTTATTCGGTTCGGCCGCCGCCGTCCACCGCCAGGATTGCGGAGAATTTACCTCAAATTTGCAATGCGGATGATGCTTCCGCTCGGCCTTATCTGCTCTATAAAGGCAGGGTTCTTGGAAATGCGGGATTCGAGGCGACTGCCACGCGGGGGCCGGTCATCGATCCCTTGGAGCTCCGGATTATGGAAAGACGTCTGGCCGCCATCGTCTGCGCCGATGTCGCCGGCTATTCGCGCATGATGGGCAGCGACGAGGCCGGCACCCATGCCGCCTTCAAGGCCCATCGCAGCGCGATCCATCCCATCATCCTCAACCATGGCGGCCGCGTCGTCAAAAACACCGGCGACGGCTTCCTGCTGGAGTTCCCGAGCATCGTCGGCGCCGTCGAGGCCGCAATCGCGATGCAGATGCTGATGGCGGAGCGCAACCATCACCTGCCTGCCGAGCGCGCCATGCAGTTTCGCCTCGGCATCCACATGGGCGACGTCATCGCCGACGAGGACGAGGTCTTCGGTGACGACGTCAACATTGCCGTCCGCCTCGAATCGGTGGCGAGCCCCGGCGGCTTCGCCATCTCGGCCAAAGCCTACCGGGAGGCGAGCAAGCACCTGACCGCGCTGCTGGTCGATGCCGGCAACCATCGCTTCAAGAACATCAAGGACCCGATCGGGGTCTGGACCTGGATGCCCGACGGAGCTCCGGCGCTCGCGCCCGAGCTCCGGGAGGCGTCGGCGCTGTCGCAGCAGTACCGCACAGCGATCGTCGGCGTGCTGCCCTTCGCCAATCTCAGCGACGCCCAGGACGAATATTTCTCCGACGGCCTCACCGAGGATCTGATCCACGCGCTGTCGCTGCAATCCTTCTATCGCGTGCTGAGTCGCAACTCGACCTTCGCGTTCAAGGGCAAGAACACCAGCACCCGCCTGATCGCGCGCGAGATCGATGCCACCTATCTGATCCAGGGCTCGGTGCGGCGCGCCGGAGCCAAGATCCGCGTCACCGCCGAGCTGGTCGCGCCGGAGACCGGCGAGCAGCTCTGGACCGGCCGCTACGACCGTGACATCGGCGACCTGTTCGCGATGCAGGACGAGATCACCACCAATCTGTCCGCCGCCATCGCCACCGAGATCGTCCGTGCCGAGGCCTCGGCGCCGGCGCGGCTCTCCACCGACGTGACCGCCTGGGACCGCTTCCTCAAGGGGCTGTCGCACTACTACCGGCAGACCAAGGAAGACCTGGCCACCGCCGTCGGCCTGTTCCGCGAAGCCATCAGCCTCGACCCCAAACTGTCGATCGCGCACGCCTATCTCGCCACGATCCAGATCCAGAGCATCCAGTTCGGGTGGGTCAAGGGCACGCGCGAGATGTGGGCCGAGGCGATGGCCCTCGCCGAGACCAGCGTCCGGCTCGACCCGCGCTCCTCCTTCGCCTTCTCGATCCTGTCCTGGGCGCATGCCATGGAGGGCCATTACGAGGCCGCGATGGACGCCGCCAAGCGCGCGGTCGCGCTGAACCCCTACGACATGGGCGCGCGCGGCGTGCTCGGCATCTGCCATTTCGTCATCGGCGAGCACCGCGAGGCGATCGAGCTGTTCTCGATGGCCGCCCAGCGCGACAACAGCGACCCGCGCTACCAATGGGCCGCGCTGAACGCCTTCAGCCATTATCTGCTGGGGCAATACGACGCGACCCTGTCCTGGGCCCGCGAGCAGCTCTACATCAACCCGAACCACATGCAGGCGCTGGCGATCCGTGCCGCGGCGTTGGCACAGTTGGGCCGGGACGATGAGGCGGGCGAGGCCGTCGGCGTGCTGATGCGCAACTACCCGACACTGAATGTCGATCGTCACTTGCGCAATTTCCACTGGAAGCGGCCCGAGGACCTTGCCCATTACCGCGAGGGGCTTCTGAACGCGGGCGTGCCGCTCAGCAAGCTGACCCTGGTGCAAAGCGACGTCAAACGCGCGGCCGAGTCCTGACAGGCGGGCCTTCTCGGTCCCGACCCGGCCCCTTCGCAAAACCGCGGGCCGGCTTTTATTGACAGGACAGTGAATTCAGCCACACTTCTTTACACGCTGAAGTAGTACAAGTTGCTGTCGGTTTGTTAGGACTTTCCGCGCTCTATCGGCGCGTCTTCATTTCACGTTTCGCCGTTTGCAGGATTTTGGGCCATGAACGACCCCGTCTCGAAGCCTCCCTTCGATCCCTCAATCCAGGTTTCCCCCAACAATCCCTGTCCCTTCCTGCGCGGCCTCGTCGGCGAAGGTTTCGTCGACGGCGGGACCGTACCGCTCCGGACCCTGTCACAGACGATCGCAAACGCCAGCGGCGAGACCGGGCTGAAGAAGACCTCGGCCCGCATCCAGGTGCGTGGCGTCGCACTGATCGCCAACGGCGCCTGTCACATCCTGCAAAGCATCTTCTGGGGCGCGCAGCTCAACAGGCTGCGCGGCGGCCCGCTCGACAAGCTCGGTGCCGGCTCGCGCATCCTCGGCGTCGACGGGAGCGTCAACGAGGAAGAGATCGCGCGGCTCGCCAGTTTCGGCGGCACTTATGCCGATCCCGATGGCGGCGCCGAGACCGGGCTCAACGCCTCGCAAATCCAGACCTTCATGAGCGACAATCTCAAGCGCGCCGGCAATCAAGCGCGCTGGTACTACCCCATCCTGATGAAGTTCGAATGGCCGATCCTGCTCAGGATCATGGGCAAGGGTCAGGGTGACGACCGCTATCTCAGCGTGGCCGAGGTGAGGACATTGTTTAACGAACGCAAATTCCCTGACAGGGTCACCCAGCGGGTTGTCAGCCAGCCGGTCACCCCTCCCTCGCTCATCTTGCGCGCTGCCGGCGGACTCGTCGCCGCGCTCCTCGTCTTTGGCGTCGTGGCGCTGCGCTTTCCCGATCAATTCCAGCCGATGCTGCCCGGCATCCTCGGCGACCTGGTGGCGCCGCCATTGCCGGCGCACGTCGAACCGCGGGCCGCGTACTGGCTTGAACAAAACTGGGCGCTGGAGGACCGGCACTGGTTTCATCACGCCAGCCAGGGCACCGCGACCTTCCCGGTGCCCTACAGCTGGTTCATGGCGCTCGAGCAGCCGCGGCTTCATTTCTTCGCGAAGCCCGGGATGTTGCACGACAGCGACCATCTGCAGCGCTTCGGCTTCATTCCCAGTCCGCAGACGATCAACACCGACGACGCCACACTGCGCCGGTTCGGCTATGCCAATGTCTACGACAAGACGAAGCCGGTGCCGGCGCGACTTTGGGATCCGCCGGTTAACTGGGGCACCCAGGCTGAAAACGTCGACGGCCTGCCCGTCGGCTTTGCGCGCATGACCGGCGTACCCGATCCTGCGACCGGCCAGGTCGGCGAGGACCGGATCGGCCTGACCTGCGCCGCCTGCCACACCGGCCAGATCCGCTACAAAGGCATCGACATCCGTTTCGACGGCGGCCCGGCGATGACCGACCTGAGGAAGCTCGAGGTCACGACGGGTCTGTCGATCGCCTACACGCTCCTCGTGCCGGGTCGCTTTACGCGCTTCGCCGACCGTGTGCTCGGCCCCTCCGCCAGCGATGCGGATCGCGATGCGCTGAAGCAGAAGCTGCGCGCGATCAGCACGTTCCTGATCGACTGGGAGAAGACCTACGCGAAAACCATCGACGGCAAGACGAGGTTCAACGAGAAGACGAAGCGGGAAGAGAAGCAGCAGGACACGGAGGAAGGATACGGCCGTCTCGACGCGCTCAACCGCATCGGCAATCAGGTCTTCGCCCAGGACATGACGCTCAGCGGCCTCAGCGGCTTCGAAAAGAATCTGCATGCCAAGGATGCGCCGGTCAGCTTCCCGCCGATCTGGACCGTGCCCTGGCTCAAATTCGCGCAATATGACGCTTCCATCGAACAACCGCTGATCCGCAACGCCGGCGAAGCGCTGGGCGTGACGGCGCTGCTCAATCTGTCCGACAATACCCCCAAGGACACGCTGTTCCGCTCGTCGATGGATATCAAGAATCTGAACTGGATCGAGGATCTGCTGAAGGGGTCGGCGCCCTATCCGAAAAAACAGCTCTCCGGACTGACATCGCCGAAATGGCCGTCGGACATCTTCGGCGACAATGCCTGGAAGATCGATGGCGAGCGCGTCAAGAACGGCCGCAAGCTCTACGCGCAGATCTGCGTCGAATGCCATCTCGGGCCGGTCAACGATCCCGTGTTCGACACCGAGTTTCCGGACCAAAGCATCTGGTCCTCGTCGCGCTGGGAGACCATCGGCAAAGACAAATTCCTGAACGAGGTCCAGAAAAGCGTCAAGGGCATGGGCACCGATCCCGCTCAGGCCAGCGTGCTGGAGACGCGGACGGTTCAGGTCCCGGGCTTTCTCAAGCTCGATCCCACGCAGAATCTCAATGCCTGGTGGAGCTGCAACCTGCCGGATGTCTCTTCGACCGACATGCCGTACTCGCTCGGGCTGATGGTGCTCGTCGACATCGTCAGCCGCAAGGCGATGGACGATGCGAAGATCGACCCGAAGGTCCAGCAGGCTTGGTGGGGTGAGCGCAAGAACTGCCCGAATCCCGGTCCGCAGCCGCCCGAGGCGAAGGAGCCGCGACCCTGGTATCGCGCGCGACCGCTCAACGGTGTCTGGGCCACCGCGCCTTACCTGCACAACGGATCGGTACCCTCGCTCTACTGGATGCTGAGCCCCGCGGCCGAGCGCCCCAAATCGTTCTGCATGGGTGGTGGGCGCGACTACGATCCGAAGCAGGTCGGCTTCGCGGTCGTCGACGGCGAGAGCTGCAAGACCGGGCAGTCGCGCTTCTCGACGCGAGCGTTTGATGGCACCGAGACCTTCGGCAACAGCAATGCCGGCCATTCGTTCGATGGCACGCCGGGCCCCGGCAAGGACGGCACCATCGGCCGCGTGCTCAAAGAGCAAGAGCGCTACGACCTGATCGAGTATCTGAAGACGCTGTGAGGCTGAGAAGGTTCATCGTCATGGCCGGGCTTGTCCCGGCCATCCACGTTCTTTGATCGCAAGCAAGGCGTGGATGCCCGGGACAAGCCCGGGCATGACGGAGATTGTGGAACGATCAGCCGTCCTCAGGAAGTTTCCGTCACTTCACTTGAACAGCGGCGTGCCCGGCACGAAGGCGTCGAAGGCGGCCCAGAACTGGGAGCGGTAGCGGTCCTGCTCCTGCAGGATCTCGTGCTTGGCACCGGCGATCACGAGATGGGAGCCGGCGCGCAGGTGATAGGCGAACTCCTCGATCGCCGCGGTCGAGACCACCGTGTCGCTGGAAGCCGCCAGCATCAGGATCGGCTGGCGGATCTCGGAGGGGTAGTTCTTGCCCTTGAAGGTGTTCATGGCGTGGAAGGCGGTATCGGCCCAGGCGACCGTCGGTGACGCGAGCCCGAGCGTCGGATCCTCCTCCAGGATCGCGGCATTGCGCGCATAGCGCACGGGATCGCTGGTCAGCGGATTGTTGATGAAGGGATTGAGCCCGGTGATGTGGTCGCTGCCGCCGGGGACATAGCGACCGCCCATCCCCATCAGGCGCATCGTCTTCAGCAGCGCCCGCGCCGGAAACGAGGTGGCGCGGCCGGGCAGGTCGATCATCGGCGCCGACAGCACCATGCGGTCGAACCAGCGCTTGCCGGCATGCGCCACCCGCAGCATCACGGTGCCGCCCATGGAATGGGCGAGCGCGAAGAAGGGCGGCGGGCAATCCGGCAGCACCACCTGCTGCACGAAGGTCTCGACGTCGATCTCGAAATCGGAGAAGTCGCGCACATAGCCCTTGCGCGGATCGCGCAGACGGCGCGAGGAGTGGCCCTGCCCGCGCCAGTCGATCATCGCCACCGCAAAGCCGCGGTCGCGCAGGTCGCGCACGGTCTCGAAATATTTCTCGATCTGCTCGCTGCGTCCGGTGAAGACGCAGACCGTGCCCTTGCGGTTCGCCGGCGGCGCCCAGCGCGCAAAGCGCAGCTCGGCGCCATCGGGTGTCTTGATGGTGCCGCTGACGACGTCTTCGGGAACGGGATTGGACGGAATCGAGATCAGCGTCATTGGGCGAGAAATGCTGCAAATCAAGGGGCTGGAGCGCCGAAAAGGCGCAACTTGCCGCCCTCTTGAACGCCGTTCCCCTGAACCCATATCACCATGGTGCAGGCCGCTACCAGTGTTTCGGAACCGGAACATCAGGCTGCACACAGACTAAAGCCCGGCCCGATTGGCGGGCGGGTTACCAACAGTCGCTCAATGGAGGACTAGACCATGCGTAGCTACGACCTGACTCCGTTTTACCGTTCCACCGTCGGCTTCGACCGCCTCTTCAGCCTGCTCGACCAGGCCGGTTCGGACGGCAGCCCCGGATATCCCCCCTACAATATCGAGCGTACCGGCGAGAACGCGTACCGCATCACGGTTGCGGTCTCGGGCTTTGCCAAGGACGAGCTCTCCATCGTCGCGAAGGAAAACACGCTGACGATCAAGGGCGAGAAAGTCGCCAACGAGAATTCGAAGTCCGAAGTGCTCTACCGCGGCATCGCCGCGCGTGCCTTCGAGCGCGCCTTCCAGCTTGCCGACTTCGTGCAGGTGAAGGACGCCTCGCTCGAGAACGGGCTGCTTCACGTCGACCTCGTGCGCGAGATTCCCGAAGCCAAGAAGCCGCGCCAGATCGCCATCAACTCCAGCGCGCCGAAGGCGCAGGTGATCGAGAGCTCGGTCGCCGCCTAAGCACGTCGACAGCCGCCAAGCTGCGAAAACGCCCCGGTGCCCCGGGGCGTTTTTTTGTTTTGCATCGCATCACAGAACGGTGAGGACACGTAACGCCGCGACCACGCGCTCCGTCCTTTGGGCATCGCAGCAAAAACAATACGGAGCACGATCATGACACTTTGGCGCAGCCTTTTCGTCGCCGCGAGCCTGCTGGCGGCCCCCATCAGCCTTGCTCACGCGCAGACAGCGCAGACGGTGAAAGCGAAGAACGTCGTGCTGGTGCACGGCGCCTGGGCCGACGGCTCGAGCTGGTCGGAGGTGATCCCGATCCTCCAGGCCGCGGGCCTGCACGTGACTGCCGTGCAAAATCCGCTGTCGTCGCTTGCGGACTCCGTCGAGGCGACCAAGCGCGCGCTGGCCGAACAGGATGGTCCGACCGTGCTGGTCGCGCATTCCTGGGGCGGTACCGTGATCAGCCAGATCGGCAACGATCCGAAGGTCACCGGCCTCGTCTACGTCGCCGCACGTGCGCCCGATGCGAATGAAGACTTCGTCGCGTTGTCGAAGCAGTTTCCGGCAGGCCCGGCCCGCGCCGGCATCGTCGAGCGCGACGGCTACACAAAGCTCTCGGAAGACGCCTTCCTGAAGTATTTTGCCAATGGCGTGAAGCCGGAGCAGGCCAGGGAGCTCTACGCCGTGCAATGGCCGACGGCCGCCTCGATCTTCGCTGGCCGCACCACGGAAGCTGCATGGCACACGAAGCCGAGCTGGTACGCGGTGTCGAAGAACGACTACACCATCAATCCCGATTTCGAACGCTTCCTCGCCAAGCGCATGAACGCAACCACGATCGAGCTCGATGCCGGCCACCTCTCGCTGGTGTCGCATCCGAAGGACGTGGCGAATCTGATCCTGGAAGCCGCGGGGTATGCGCGCAGCTGAGCGCGCGATCGCCTCAATGAAAAAGCGCCCGAGATTCTCGGGCGCTTTGTTTTGCTCAGGTCTCCGTCCAACGCGTGGCGCACAGCGTCAAACGAGCGCGCTAGTCCAGCCCCTGCGCCGCCGGCATCTCCTGCGTCGGCATGATCGTCGGGGCCGGCTTGGCCTGACCGACGGTCGGCGCGGCGGTTTGCGGTGCGGCTTCAGCGGGCTTTGCCTGCACCGCAGCGGTCTGCTGGGCGGGCTGTGCCTGCGGGGCTTGTGTCTGCTGCGGAGCAGGCGCGGCCGGCTTGGCGGCGGCGACAGGCGCCTCGCCGCGGTGCGGGGCGGCCTTGGGCAGCGGCACGGTGCGGCTGGCGACATGCGGGATCGAGGCCGGCGGACGCGGCGGGCCGCTGCGGACCATGGTCGGCGGCGGCAGCGCGCTTTGCGGACGGTAAGGTGCAACCATCGGCACCTCATCGCTGGGCGCCATGCCGAAGGCGTCGGCGGCCGGCATGAAGCGCAGAATTCTGCCGTCGCGGGCATCGATCACCAGCCGGCCGTCGTCGCCGCGGCGGTCGATCACCGCGATGGTGTAGACGCTGCCGCGCAGGCGCGGGATGCCGAGCGGCGAGAAGCCGTTGTCGCGCAGCACGGCGTAGACCTCGGTCGGCGGCAGCAGCGCCGGTGCCGGGCCGCGCTCGTCGTAGCCATAGCCGTAACCGTAACGCGGCGGCGGTGGCGGCCCGGCTTCCGGCGGCCCATAGGGTCCGTCGAAATCCGAGACCGCGATATAGGCGCCCCGCGCAGCGCCGTTTGCCGGAACTTGTGCCTCGGCGGCCGTCGCCACCAGCGCCAGCGTGGCAGCGGCCACACATCCTGTGAAAAACTTCATGGTCGACACGCTCCTGTCAGGCCCCCGAATGTCTCGCGCTCTTTCGCTTCTTGCGGCGTGGCGCGCCTTTCGAAGGGCTGATCCGAAGCTTCATTCGGGATTTCGGCGTCGGCAGGGCCGGATCAGGGCGCGTTTGCTTCAAAACCGGGGCCGCGTGCCATGCGGAAAGCGCTGATTGACACTTTGGGAATCGGGACTTCCGCGCGCTTGTGTGATAGACCAAAATTTGGCAAGGTGATGGTTAGGACAGGAAGACTGTCTCAATTTTGCTTGCAGTTCCGGCATACGGATTGCAACGAAAGTCGGTGCTTTCGAGCGCCAGGAAGGCAACAGGCAAAGCCGTTCTCGGGGACGAAGAACGCCTTGGCCTGAATTTAAGAAAATGCGGCTCGCAGCGGACGAGCGGTGACCCAGAGGCGGGTGCCGCGGAACGCCCAAGGTGCGCCGAAGATAGCGGTGAGGCAGCTTGCCGCATGGAGAGGATTGGAACAATGAACGGGTCGCAATTCGAGCGCGCAAACATCGTGGCAGAAGAGCTGTCGGCGACGGTCGCCTCGAAAACGACTGATCCGATTCAGGAACACAATTCGCGCCCGCCGGCCGAAGGCCTCTACGATCCGAGCCTGGAGAAGGATTCCTGCGGCGTCGGCTTCATCGCCAACATCAAGGGCAAGAAGTCGCGCGAGATCGTCGCGGACGCACTCAGCATCCTCTGCAACCTCGAGCATCGCGGCGCCGTCGGCGCCGACCCGCGCGCCGGTGACGGCGCCGGCATCCTGGTGCAGATCCCGCATGCCTTCTTCAGCCGCAAGGCCAAGGAGCTCGGCTTCACGTTGCCGGCTCCGGGCGAATACGCCATCGGCGCGCTGTTCATGCCGCGCGACACCGCCTGGCGCAACGTCATCAAGAGCATCATCGCCGACCAGATCAAGGAGGAGGGCCTGACCCTGCTCGGCTGGCGCGACGTGCCGACCGACAATTCCTCGCTCGGCGTCACCGTGAAGCCGACCGAGCCCGCCTGCGTGCAGGTGTTCATCGGCCGCAACGGCACCGCCAAGACCGAGGACGATTTCGAGCGCCGGCTCTACATCCTGCGCAAGTCGATCTCGCAGGCGATCTACCAGCGCCGCGATCGCGGCCTTGCGGGCTATTACCCCTGCTCGATGTCGTGCCGCACCGTGATCTACAAGGGCATGTTCCTCGCCGACCAGCTCGGCAAGTACTATCCCGATTTGCACGAGGCGGACTTCGAGAGCGCGCTGGCGCTGGTGCATCAGCGCTTCTCGACCAACACCTTCCCGGCGTGGTCGCTGGCGCATCCCTATCGCATGATCGCGCATAACGGCGAGATCAACACGCTGCGCGGCAACACCAACTGGATGGCGGCGCGCCAGGCCTCCGTGAGCTCCGAGCTCTACGGCAAGGACATCAACCGGCTCTGGCCGATCTCCTACGAAGGACAGTCGGACACCGCCTGCTTCGACAACGCGCTCGAATTCCTGGTGCAGGGCGGCTACTCGCTGCCGCACGCCGTGATGATGATGATTCCGGAGGCGTGGGCCGGCAATCCCCTGATGGATGAGAAGCGCCGCGCCTTCTACGAATATCATGCCGCGCTGATGGAGCCGTGGGACGGCCCCGCCGCGATCGCCTTCACCGACGGCCGCCAGATCGGCGCCACGCTCGACCGCAACGGATTGCGGCCGGCGCGCTATCTCGTGACCAAAGACGACCGCATCGTGATGGCGTCCGAGATGGGCGTGCTGACGATCCCCGAGGACCAGATCATCACCAAGTGGCGGCTGCAGCCCGGCAAGATGCTGCTGGTCGACCTCGAGCAGGGCCGCCTGATTCCGGACGACGAGATCAAGGCCGAGCTCGCCCGAAGCCATCCCTATAAGGAGTGGCTGGAGCGGACCCAGATCGTGCTGGAAGAGCTGCCGAAGGTGCCGACCACCGGCGTGCGCTCCAACCTGTCGCTGCTCGATCGCCAGCAAGCGTTCGGCTACAGCCAGGAAGACATCTCCATCCTGATGACGCCGATGGCCTCCACCGGCGAGGAAGCCGCGGGATCGATGGGCAACGACACGCCGATCTCGGCGCTGTCGGACAAGGCCAAGCCGCTGTTCACCTACTTCAAGCAGAACTTCGCGCAGGTCACCAACCCGCCGATCGACCCGATCCGCGAGGAGCTGGTGATGAGCCTCGTCTCCATCATCGGACCGCGGCCGAACCTGTTCGACCTGCAAGGGCTCGCCACCACAAAGCGTCTCGAAGCGCGCCAGCCGATCCTGACCGATGCGGACCTCGAGAAGATCCGCTCGATCTCCGACGTCGCCGAATCCCACTTCAAGTCGCGCACGCTCGACACCACCTTCCACGCCGGTCTTGGTGCTGCCGGCATGGACCAGGTGCTCGACGAGCTCTGCGCGCGCGCCGAGAGCGCCGTGCGCGAGGGCGTCAACATCATCATCCTGTCCGACCGCATGGTCGGCACCGACCGGGTCCCGATCCCGGCACTGCTCGCCTGCGCCGCCGTGCATCATCATCTGATCCGCGTCGGACTGCGCACCTCGGTCGGTCTCGTCGTCGAATCCGGCGAGCCGCGCGAAGTGCATCACTTCGCCTGCCTCGCCGGCTACGGCGCCGAAGCGATCAACCCCTATCTCGCGTTCGAGACCATCATCGCGATGAAGGACCGCCTGCCCGGCTCGCTCGACGACTACGAGATCGTGAAGCGCTACATCAAGTCGATCGGCAAGGGCCTTCTGAAGGTGATGTCCAAGATGGGCATCTCGACCTACCAGTCCTATTGCGGCGCGCAGATCTTCGACGCGGTCGGCCTCAAGGCCGACTTCGTCTCCAAGTTCTTCGCCGGCACGCATACCCGCGTCGAGGGCGTCGGCCTTGCCGAGATCGCGGAAGAAGCGGTGCGCCGTCATGCCGACGCGTTCGGCGAGGCGCAGGTCTACAAGACCGCGCTCGATGTCGGCGGCGAATATGCCTATCGCAGCCGCGGCGAGGACCATGCCTGGACCGCCGAGTCGGTCGGGCTGCTGCAGCACGCCGCCCGCGGCAATTCGCTGGAGCGCTATCGCGCTTTCGCGAAGATCCTCAATGAGCAGTCCGAGCGTCTGCTGACGCTGCGCGGCTTGTTCCGGATCAAGAACGCGGACGAGGAGAAGCGCAAGCCTATCCCGCTCGACCAGGTCGAGCCGGCCAAGGACATCGTCAGGCGTTTCGCCACCGGCGCGATGAGCTTCGGCTCGATCTCGCGCGAGGCGCACACCACGCTCGCGATCGCCATGAACCGGATCGGCGGCAAGTCGAACACCGGCGAAGGCGGCGAGGAAGCCGACCGCTTCAAGCCGATGCCGAACGGCGATTCCATGCGTTCGGCGATCAAGCAGGTCGCCTCGGGCCGCTTCGGCGTCACCACGGAGTATCTCGTCAACTCCGACATGATGCAGATCAAGATGGCGCAGGGTGCCAAGCCCGGCGAAGGCGGCCAGCTGCCCGGCCACAAGGTCGACGCGACCATCGCCAAGGTCCGCCACTCGACGCCGGGCGTCGGTCTGATCTCGCCGCCGCCGCACCACGACATCTACTCGATCGAGGATCTGGCGCAGCTCATCTACGACCTCAAGAACGTCAACCCGACGGGCGACGTCTCGGTCAAGCTCGTCTCCGAGATCGGCGTCGGCACGGTCGCCGCCGGCGTTGCCAAGGCGCGCGCCGACCATGTCACCATCGCAGGCTTCGAGGGCGGCACCGGCGCTTCGCCGCTGACCTCGATCAAGCATGCCGGTTCGCCCTGGGAGATCGGCCTCGCCGAAACCCACCAGACCTTGGTGCGCGAGCGGCTGCGCAGCCGCATCGTGGTCCAGGTCGACGGCGGGTTCCGCACCGGCCGTGACGTCGTGATCGGCGCGCTGCTGGGGGCCGACGAGTTCGGCTTCGCCACCGCGCCGCTGATCGCGGCCGGCTGCATCATGATGCGCAAGTGCCATCTCAACACCTGCCCGGTCGGCGTCGCGACCCAGGATCCCGTCCTGCGCAAGCGCTTCACCGGCCAGCCCGAGCACGTGATCAACTACTTCTTCTTCGTCGCCGAGGAAGTCCGCGAGATCATGGCATCGCTCGGCTTCCGCACCTTCAACGAGATGATCGGACAGGTTCAGCTGCTCGATCAGACCAGGCTGGTCGCGCACTGGAAGGCCAAGGGCCTCGATTTCTCGAAGCTGTTCGTCAAGCAGAAGGAAGAGAAGGGCCAGAAGATCTATCACTCCGAGCGCCAGAACCATCATCTGGAAGCGGTGCTCGACCGCACGCTGATCGAGAAGGCGACGCCTGCGCTCGACCGCGGCGCGCCGGTGAAGATCGAGGCCAGGATCAACAGCACCAACCGCTCCGCGGGTGCGATGCTGTCGGGCGCGGTCGCCAAGATCTATGGCCATGCCGGTCTGCCGCACGACACGATCCATGTCGGCCTCAAGGGCACCGCCGGCCAGGCGTTCGGCGCGTGGCTGGCGCAAGGCGTCACCTTCGAGCTCGAAGGCGAAGCCAACGACTATGTCGGCAAGGGCCTCTCGGGCGGCAAGATCATCGTCAAGCCCCCCGCCAACAGCGGCATCGTGCCGGAAGAGAGCATCATCGTTGGCAACACGGTGATGTATGGCGCTATCC
The DNA here is from genome assembly GCF_052588265.1 of Bradyrhizobium sp. Pa8. NCBI lineage: Bacteria > Pseudomonadati > Pseudomonadota > Alphaproteobacteria > Hyphomicrobiales > Nitrobacteraceae > Bradyrhizobium > Bradyrhizobium sp. Pa8. The sequence goes on from NZ_CP176767.1 coordinate 8,344,915, forward strand.
AGGGCGAGTGCTACTTCCGCGGCGTCGCCGGCGAGCGTTTCGCCGTGCGCAACTCGGGTGCGGTGGCGGTCGTGGAAGGCGCCGGCGATCACTGCTGTGAATACATGACCGGCGGCATCGTGGTCGTGCTCGGCAAGACCGGGCGCAATTTTGCGGCCGGCATGTCCGGCGGCATCGCGTACGTGCTCGACGAGACCGGCGACTTCGACAAGCTGTGCAATCTCAGCATGGTTGAGCTCGAGCCGGTCCTGTCGGAAGAGCTGATCAACGCCGGCACCTACAATCACGCCGGTGACCTCGAGGCGCATGGCCGGGTCGACGTGTTCCAGAACCTGCTCGCCTCCGACGTCGAGCGCCTGCACGTCCTGATCACGCGCCATGCGAAAGCGACCGGCTCCAGGCGCGCCGCCGAGATCCTTGCCAATTGGAAGGACTGGCTGCCCAAATTCCGCAAGGTGATGCCGGTGGAGTACCGGCGCGCACTGCGCGAAATGGCCGCCAACGCGGACGCCGAGCCGAAAATCGCGATCGGGGCGTAACAATATCAGCGCCCGTCATTGCGAGTGTAGCGAAGCAATCCAGACTTTCTCCTCAGTAACAGACTGGATTGCTTCCTCGCTCCTCGCAATGACGGTTGAAGAAGCAACAAACGAATTAAGCGGCAGGGACTTCGGGTTTAATGGGCAAGATCACGGGTTTTCTCGAAATCGAACGGCATGACCGCAAGTACACCCCGGTCGCCGAGCGCGTGAAGCATTACAACGAGTTCGTCGTTCCCTTGACCGAGAAGGAAACGCGCGATCAGGCCGCGCGATGCATGAATTGCGGCATCCCCTATTGCCACGGCACCGGCTCGGTGGCGCCCGGCACGCCCGGCTGCCCGGTCAACAACCAGATCCCCGACTTCAACGACCTCGTCTATCAGGGCAATTGGGAAGAGGCCTCGCGCAACCTGCACTCGACCAACAATTTTCCGGAGTTCACCGGCCGCATCTGCCCGGCTCCGTGCGAGGCGTCCTGCACGCTCAACATCGACGACAACCCCGTCACCATCAAGACCATCGAATGCGCGATCGTCGACCGCGCCTGGGACAATGGCTGGCTGAGGCCGGAAGTGGCGGCCGTCAAGACCGGCAGGAAGGTCGCGGTGATCGGCTCGGGTCCGGCCGGGATGGCCTGCGCGCAGCAGCTCGCGCGCGCCGGCCACGACGTGCACCTGTTCGAGAAGTTCGCCAAGGCCGGCGGCCTGCTGCGCTACGGCATCCCCGACTTCAAGATGGAGAAGGGCATCATCGACCGCCGCGTCAAGCAGATGGAAGGCGAAGGCGTCACCTTCCACTACAACAGCCATGTCGGCGCTGACGGCAATGTCGACCCGCGCGAGATGCTCAACGACTATGACGCCGTGGCGCTGACCGGCGGCGCGGAAGCCCCGCGCGACCTGCCGATCCCCGGCCGCGATCTTCAAGGCATCCACTACGCCATGGACTTCCTGCCGCAGCAGAACCGCCGCGTCTCCGAGGAGCCGCTCGGCGGCGTCGCCGAGATCCTGGCCGGCGGCAAGCATGTCGTCGTCATCGGCGGCGGCGACACCGGATCTGACTGCATCGGCACCTCGCTGCGCCAGGGCGCGCTCTCCGTGACCCAGCTCGAGATCATGCCCGCCCCGCCCGAGCGCGAGAACAAGGGCCTGACTTGGCCGAACTGGCCGCTGAAGATGCGCACCTCTTCCAGCCAGGCCGAAGGCGCGATCCGCGAATATGCCGTGCTGACGCAGAAGTTTTCCGGCGAGAACGGCGAGGTCAAGAAGCTGCACTGCGTGCGCGTCGACGACAAGTTCAAGCCGATCGCCGGCACCGAGTTCGAGCTCGATGCCGAGCTGGTCCTGCTCGCGATGGGCTTCGTGCATCCAGTGCACGAGGGCCTCTTGAAGCTGCTCTCGGTCGACCTCGACCCGCGCGGCAACGTCAAGGCCAACACCCTGGACTACCAGACCTCGCGTCCGAACGTGTTCACCGCCGGCGACATGCGCCGCGGCCAGTCGCTGGTGGTGTGGGCGATCCGCGAGGGCCGGCTGTGTGCACGGTCGATCGATACGTTCCTGATGGGGAAGACGGATCTGCCGCGGTAACCGCGGCTAGTTTCTGCCGCCAGTTCAACAAACGTTGTCATCGCCCGGCTTGACCGGGCGATCCAGCATTCCAGAGACAGTTGTAATTGAAACGATAGGCCGCGGCGTACTGGATGCCCCGGTCAAGCCGGGGCATGACAGCGGAGTAGGTGGCGAGAGCGGAGCCAACTAAGCCGCATGCGTATACGCTCAAACGCGCTCCGTCATGCCCGCTAATTCTGCAACCTCACCCCCACCATCATCACCGTCCCTTGCGAGCTCGAGCCCGGCTGGTTCGAGTTCAGGATGTCGCGGCGCAGCGTGCCCTTGATCCAGATGTTGCGGTTGAGCTTGTAGATCAGATTGCCTTCGAGCGAGTAGGTCCTGTCGTTGCGATTCTGGTTCTGGTAGTCGTACGTGCCGTAGGTGAACTTGCCGACAGCGGTCAGCCAGCGGCGGAAGTCGTGGTCGACCTCGGCGGCGTAGGTATGCACCAGCACGCCGGAGGAGCCGGGGACCGTGGACTCGGCGATCTGCGTGTCGGTGAAGAATTTCACGGTGGTCAGGCCACTCGCATTCCAGATCAGAGAGCCCGAGGTCAGGAAGCCCGCGAGCTGGCTGAGGCGCGGGTCGACGTAGTTGCGTGCGGTATAGCCGACCGAGATCTCGCCGGTGAGAATGCGCGAGAACTCGAACGTCGAACCGACCTTGGCGTAGCCACCCGATGAATCGCGGAAATAGCCGTTGCGGTCCGCGGGCTGGTCGTGCACGCGGCTGTCGCCTTCGATCTCGACGAACGGCTTCAGCCCCGGCTTGAGGTCGTAGGAGAACCGTCCGATACCGCCGTACTGGTTGAAGTCGCGATCGTCGTTGCTCGAAATCGTACCGTCAGTGAGCTTGGAGTTCGTATAGGCGGTGCGATCCACGGTCGCGCCGGCTGCGACCTGGAAGCGGTTGAAGGTCTGGTCGAAGCCGATGGTCGTGCCGTAGGTGGCGTAGATAGGATATTTCTGCAGGCCGGCCTGCACGTTCGGGCTGCCGGGATTGTCGGTGGCGAGCCGCAAGCGGAGCTGCGAGGTCAGCTTGAGGTCGCGGTCGACGTCGAGGCGGCCGTCGACATGGCCGGTAAAGTCTGGGCGGTCGATCTCGACCGGCGACGGCGAGGCGAAGCCGTCGATCGTCGCCGGCATGTTGTTGGTGTAACCGGAGAACGAGCCGCGCAGATCCGCGACCAGCGCGTGGCGCTCCCAGTCGGACATCACGAGAAGATCGGGCGCGACCACATAGGCCGGCGAGCCGACCGGCTTGTTGAGGCGCGCAGGGTTGGTGTCATAGCCGGCGGAGAGCTCGAGCCCGCCCTTGATCAGGAAGCTGCCGGCATAGTCGCCGACCGCGCCGAACGCGTCGTCATCGACCTTGAGGCGACGGCGCAGCGGCTGGCCGGGCACGGTGCCCGCCATCGCCCGTGGCACCGGCGCCTTGTTTGCGGTTTCCGACGGCGGTGGGGCGATACGCGGCGGCCCGAGCGTCCGGTCCGGCGTTGCCGGCGGCACCGGCGAGCCGGGTCCGACCGGGCGCTTCGGTTTCGGCTGCCCGGGATAGAGCTTTGGCTGCTGCCGCTTGCGATTGAGCGAGTCGTAGCCGGAGCCGCTGGCGCCGTTGGCGCCGTTGGCGGCCGGCAGGCCGTAGGTCGGCACCTGGCCGACGCGCGAGGTCGCCGGTGCCTGCTGGCGCTTGCGCGGATCGGCGTTGGGATCGGGCAGCGCCGGGAGCGCATCCGACGGCGCCTGCGGCACGCCCGCGGTGCGCCGCGTCGGCAGCGTGTCGGGCGCGGCGAAGCCGCCGCGGTTTGGATTGAACAGGTCGGGCGTGAGGCTCTGGGCGGCCGCCGGCGCGCTTTGCAGGGCGGTCAGCGCAAGGCACGGCAAAGCCGCGCGCAGGAAATGCCCGCGTTTGCTCCGGCTTGTGCCTGGAGGCGCCCCCACGATGTAAGAACTCCAACGAAATCAGAGACTTCCACGATGACATCCGCCGGCAGGCGGGAACCATCGTTAATGGAGTTAAAACAATTATGGTTAATGACCGGTTGAGGGCATTTGGGCCCTCGTCGCCTCGCCCGCCCGGGCATGCTAAGCAGGCGGCAACTGGCGAACGCCCCACCCTTCCCTGGACCTGGACATGCCGAGTTCGAAACCGCTGATGACCCAATCATCCGGCCCCATCCCCGACAGCATCGAATCCGCGCTCCGCACGCTGGAGACGGAGAGCGGCGGCATCAACGCGCTCGCGGCCGCGTTGCGCGGCCCGCTGGGCGCGACCTTCGCCAAGGCGGTCGATTTGATCCGCAACGCCAAGGGCCGCGTCATCGTCACCGGGCTCGGCAAGTCCGGCCACATGGCGCGCAAGATCGCGGCGACGCTGGCCTCGACCGGCACGCCGGCGTTCTTCGTCCACACCGCGGAAGCCGCCCATGGCGACCTCGGCATGATCACCGCCGACGACGTCATCATGGCGCTGTCCTGGTCCGGCGAGCAGCCGGAGATGAAGACCCTCGTGAATTATTCGGCGCGGTTTGCGATCCCGATGATCGCGGTGACGTCGAACGCGGCGTCTTCGCTTGGACAAGCCGCCGACATCGTGATCGAGTTGCCGAAGGCGCGCGAGGCCTGCCCGCACAATCTGGCGCCGACGACGTCGACGATGATGCAGGTCGCGATCGGCGATGCCATCGCGATCGCGCTGCTCGAAGGCCGCGGCTTCACCGCGCTGGAGTTCGCGCATTTCCACCCCGGCGGCAAGCTCGGCGCGATGCTGAAATTCGTTCGCGACTACATGCGCACTGGCGCGGAGATCCCGCTCAAGCCGCTCGGCACCATGATGTCGGACGCGGTGATGGAGATGTCCGCCAAGGGCCTGGGGTGCGTCTGCATCGTCGACGATGCCGGCGGGATCGCGGGCATCATCACCGACGGCGATCTGCGCCGCCACATGCGGCCGGATCTCTTGACGGCGTCCGCCGACGACATCATGACCAGGCAGCCGAAGACCGTGCCGCCGTCGATGCTCGCCACCGAGATGATCGAGGTGCTGAATACAAGCAAGATCACCACGCTGGTGGTGACCGAGGCGGACAAGGTGGTGGGCATCGTGCACCTGCACGATCTGCTGCGGGCGGGCGTGGCGTAGGGTTTACCCGTCATCCCGGGGGTATCGCGAAGCGATGAGCCCGGGATCCATCGTGCCGCAGAGTTTGTCTCGCCATGGATTCCGGGCTCGCGCCAAGTGGCGCGCCCCGGAATGACAGTGAGGGTGTGGCGACACCTGCCTCCCCATCGTCATTGCTTCGTCGCAAGGGCTCCTCGCAATGACGGCGGTTAGACCGCCGGAAACTGCGCAGCCTTCTCCTCCAGCGGCAGCTTCAGCCCGTTCGCCAGATACGACACCGTGCGGTAGAAGCCGCACAGCAGCATGATCTCCAAGATCTGGGCCTCGTCGTAATGCGCCGACAGCGCGGCGAATTCGGCGTCGTCCAACGTCGCGCGGTGATGCAGCGCGTCGACGGCCGCGATCAGCGCCTGCTCCGCCGGCGACCAGCACGGTGACGTCCCATCGCCCCGCACGGTCGCGCGCACCTCCGCCTCGCTGAGCCGCGCAGGCCCGGCGAAGATCGCGACATGCACGCCCCATTCATATTCGCATCCGGTCAGCGCGCAGGTGCGGTCGATCACGATCTCGCGCTGGCGCAGGGAGAGTGGACCCGGATCAAGAAGCCCGCCGGCGCGGAACTTGTCCCAGGCGCGCGTATGGCCCGCCATCACCCGGAACAGCGCCAGTGGCGGGGCGCCGCGCATGATGCGGTCGAATTGCGCCTGGATCTCCGGGGGATAAGGCGGGACGAGCGCCGCGATGCGCGGCGTGGCCTGGGACATCAGCTGTCTCCGTTGCTACAATTATCGTAGCAAAACGCTACATTATTTGTAGCACGACGCAAGAGGGGGCCGGGATGGCGAAACAGGCAGCATCAGGGAGCCGGACCGTGCGCGGCTCCCGCACCGGCCGGCCGATCATGGCGCTGCTCGACCTCCTCGGCCGACGCTGGAGCCTGAGGATCCTGTGGGAATTGCGCGACCAAGCCCTCACCTCCCGCGCCTTGCGCACCGCCTGCGACGAGGCCTCGCCGACGGTGCTGCAGGCGCGGCTGACGGAGCTGCGCGAAGCGGGGTTCGTGGAGCTGGGCGACGGTGGAGGCTACGGGCTGACGGCGCTTGGGCGCGAGCTGTGCGAGACGTTCATGCCCCTGCACCGGTTTGCGGAGAGGTGGAAGAGGTGAGGTCTTCTCGCTTACCCTCCCCTAGAGGGGGAGGGTCGGCTCACATGGAGCGCAGCGAAATGTGAGACGGGGTGGGGTGACGGTCTCTCCACGGAAGCAGTGCCCGAGTGGAGAGATCACCCCACCCCGCTCGCGCTTCGCGCGATCGACCCTCCCCCTCCAGGGGAGGGTAAGAGCGGCTACGCCGCCGCCACAGTGAGATTCGCACCATCCACCTGCACCACCTTCACCCGCGTCCCGGCCGGCGTATCGGGCCCGGCCACGCGCCAGACCGTGTCGCCGAGGCGCACGGTGCCGCTGCCGTCGATGATCGGCTTCTCCAGCGTGAACTCGCGGCCGAGCAATGCCTCGCTGCGCTTGTTCAGGAAGGGGCTGGTGCTTGCGTCCAGCTTCGGCCGCGCCAGCCGGCGCCACACCGGCACAGCGGCGGCTGCGAAGATCGCGAACATCACGAGCTGGATCTGCCACGACACGGCGACAGCAAAGGAGATCAGGCCGACCAGCAACGCGGCGAGCCCGAGCCAGAGCAGGAATACGCCCGGCGCCAGCACCTCCAGCGCCATCAGGACGAAGCCGAAGATCAGCCAATTCCAGGTGCCGAGCGATACGAACATGTCGGTCATGACACGACCTCCTTCTATTAGCGCATGCCCTGATCGGAAAACCGGTCTCCACTTTTCCGGGGCATGCGCCTTGAATTGACGCATGCCCTCATCGCAAGCGCATGCGCTTTGATTACCCCTGTCGCGGCGGCACCGCCGGCGGCGTGGGGCCGGTCGTCGGCACCGAGCCGCCGCGGCGGGCGGCAGCAGCCGCGGACGCCGCGCTTTCGCCGAACGTTGCCTTGGCGATCTCGCCGATGCCGGCGAGCGAGCCCAGCATGCTCATCGCCTCGACCGGAAGCATGATGACCTTCTGGTTCGGCGAGTCGGCCAGTTGCCCGAACGCCTTGATATACTTGTCGGCGATGAAATAGTTCAGCGCGGCGACATCCCCCTTGGAGATGGCCTCACTGACCATCTGCGTCGCCTTGGCCTCGGCCTCGGCGGAACGTTCGCGGGCCTCGGCGTCGCGAAACGCGGCTTCCTTGCGGCCCTCGGCCTGGAGGATCTGCCCCTGCTTGGCGCCCTCGGCGCGCAGGATCTCGGACTGGCGCTGGCCTTCGGCGGCGAGGATGTCGGCGCGCTTGACGCGCTCGGCCTTCATCTGCCGGCCCATGGCTTCGACGAGGTCGGCGGGCGGCACGATGTCCTTGATCTCGATGCGGTTGACCTTGACGCCCCAGGGCGAGACCGCGGCGTCGACGACGCGCAGCAGGCGCTCGTTGATCTCGTCGCGGTGCGACAGCACCTGGTCGAGGTCCATCGAACCCATCACCGAGCGGATGTTGGTCATGGTCAGGACCGTGATCGCCTGGTTGAGGTTGGCGACCTCGTAGCTCGCCTTCGCGGCGTCGAACACCTGATAGAAGGCGACGCCGTCCACCGTCACGGTCGCGTTGTCCTTGGTGATGACCTCCTGCTCGGGAATGTCGATCACCTGCTCCATCATGTTGATCTTGCGGCCGACGCGATCGAAATAGGGCACGATCAGATTGAGCCCGGGGCTCAGAGTCTGGGTGTATTTGCCGAACCGCTCGATGGTCCAGTCATAGCCCTGCGGCACCGTCTTCACGCCGGCGACCAGCGTGACGATGACGAGCAAAACCAGAACAATCGCGAAAACATCGAAACCGCTCATATTTCCTCCAAGGCGGGAAAGCCCTTTCCCGCGCTGTCATTGGTCGGGAACGTGACCTTACCGGTTCAGCGGTCACCATTCACGTCGGCGCGGAGCAACATTTCCACAAGAAGTACGGAGGCGGAACGATCGCCGATAAGTATTGTGAGACAACCCTTGAAACGGCACGGGGGCAACCTAGCAACGGCCGGTGTCCTAGTTGGACCATGTAAAATTCACCGGCTTCAGCGTGGCGAGCTCGGGCCGCTCCTTGCGCAGCTTCGCCAGCTGGACGGCCGTCGGCCTCGTCTCGAAACTGCGTTGCTGCCCCGGAAAGACGGTCGCAACGTAATACAGTCCGGGGGAGGGAAGATCGATCTTGGGTGTATGCACCGGCACGAATCCCATCGACACGCCATTCGGAAGATAGGTGCCCGGGCGACCCGTCGTCGTATAGTTTTGCAGCTCAAGCCCAGTCGTTCCGACAGCGACCGGAATCGCAACAAACCCGTCCGGAGCAAGGCTGATCCCTCGCGCATTGATCGCGGGAAAACCATTGTGAACGAATTGAAGATAGTTGATCGTCTCGCTGCCGCCGTTTGCGACCAGGACAATGGCCGTATCACTCTTGACGGCACCGCCGGCCCGCACCGCTTCTGGATACATGGTCGACGCAACGTCCCCCGTCGTGTTGCAGCCAGCGAGTCCGCAGGCCACGACAGCTACAAGCAACAATCCCCGCATGTAATCGCGCCCGCCCCGTTCGAGCCGCATCGCTCGCGGCAACATCCCCACCGTCATTCTGCCCCAGGAATTATGGAATCACCAGTCGAAGGCAGCATCGGCGCCCCTATTCGACCACGGTGTTGGCAATCGCAAGCAGCGAGGGCGACATCGTCAACCCCAGCGCCCTCACCGTCTTCAGGTTGATCGCAAGCTCGAACTTGGTGGGATTCTGGACCGGCAGGTCGGCTGCCTGCGCGCCCTTCAGGATGCGATCGATGTAGTTGGCGGCGCGGCGAAGCTGCTCGGCGCTGTCGGTGCTGTAGGACATCAGCCCGCCCTCGTCGACGAAGGTGCGGCTCCAGAACACCGCCGGCACGCGGGCTTCACCGATTGCAGCCAGGAGCTGGGCACGATTGGCCATGGTGAAGAAGTCAGGCAGCACCAGCAGGCCGCCGTCTTTCCGCGAAGCCAGCGCGGCGATCGAGCCAGAGTCATGAACTGGCGTTGCCTCGACCGTCACGTGAAGCGTCCGTGCGGCGTCCTCGATCGTGCGCAGCATCAGGGGCGCGAACGGCGCGGTGGCTGGATTGTAGACGACGAAGACGCGGGACACTTTTGGCGTGACCTGCATCAGCATCTCCAGCCATTTGCCGGCGAGCGGGCCGTCGTAATCGGTGAAGCCGGTGATGTTGCCACCGGGATGAGCGAGGTTTTTGACAAAGCCCTGGCTGACGGGATCGGTGACGACGGCGAACACGATCGGGATCGTCGTGGTGCGCTGGCGCAGCTCCTCGACCGAGGGCGTGCCGACCGCGAGCAGGATGTCCGGCTTGAGCGCCACGAGTTCGTCGGCGAGACGCGCGATGCGTGCCCGGTCGCCGGCGCCGCTGCGCCAATCGATCCTGAGATTGTCGTGCTCCTTCCAGCCATGGGCGGCGAGCGTCTCGACCAGGATCGTACTGCGGGCCTGCCCGATCGCGTCATCCGCGGCCGTGACCGAGAGCACGCCGAGCCGCCGCGTCGCGTTCGGCTGCTGCGCCAGCACCGAGGCCGGCAGCGCGGCGATCGTCCCAAGAAGCGCCAAAGTCTCGCGGCGGTTCATGGGATACGCCATCAGATCCAGCCCTGAAGCTCGCGCAGCACCAGGGTGCAGATCACGTCCATGCCGGGATCGCTGTCGTTGAGACAAGGGATCGCGGAAAACTGCTCGCCGCCATTATGCTTGAAGATCTCGGCATTCTCCTGCGCGATCTCCTCCAGCGTCTCCAGGCAGTCGGCGGCAAAGCCCGGTGTCACCACCGCGATGCGGCGCACGCCTTCCTTGGCCAGGCGCTCCATGGTCTTGTCGGTGTAGGGCTGGAGCCACTCGTCATTGCCGAAGCGCGACTGGAAGGTCAGTAGCAGTTTCGTCTCGTCCATGCCGAGCCGGCGGCGCAGCGCCTCGGTCGTGGCGACGCAGTGGGACTGATAGGGATCGCCCTTGTCGACATAGGATTTCGGCATGCCGTGGAAGGACGCCACGATCAGCTCCGGCTTGAAGGACAGCGTCGCCAGATGCGTCTCGATCGAGATCGCGAGCGCCTCGATATAGGCCTCGTCCTCGTAATAAGGCGGCGTCACCCGCAGCGTCGGCTGGTTCCGCAAGCGGGCGAGCACGCGGAACACTTCGTCGCAGACGGTCGCCGAGGTCGAGGCGGAATATTGCGGGTAGAGCGGCACCGCGAGGATGCGGTCGCACCCCTTCGCGATCAGCGCGTCGATGCCCGACTTGATCGAGGGATTGCCGTAGCGCATCGCCCAGTCCACCACGACGTGGTCGCTGTCAGACAGTGCAGCAGCAAGCTTGTCGGCTTGCGACCGCGTGATGGTCTTCAGCGGCGACTCGTTCCGCTCATTGTTCCAGATCTTCTGATAGTCCAGCGCCTTGGTGCGGGGACGGCTGCGCAGGATGATGCCGTTGAGCACGAACTGCCAGACCAGCCCCTGGTCCTCGATGACGCGGGCGTCCGAGAGGAACTCCTTGAGATAGACCCGCACGCCGGGCGCATCGGCCGTATCGGGCGTGCCGAGATTGACCAGAAGCACGCCGACCCGGCTGGACTGAACGGTCGGCTTCGCGGTCTCGATGGGGGCTGCGATCGTCATGGCCCGTTGCGTCGCGCGTTGCACCGATCTTGTCAAGATGAGGCCGGTTTCGCTAGGGTCGCGCCCAAGCGGGGGAGGAAAGATGACACTCGCGGAATGGTGCGTATTTGGAGCGCTGCTGCTTTATCTGTCGACGATCGTCTCGATCAAATGGACGCGGTTTCGCGCGTTCGACAATTCGCGGCCGCGCGACCCCGCCTTCTTCGAGGATGCGCTGGCGCAGCGCGCGCTCGGTGCCCACCAGAACGGCATCGAGACCTTTCCGTTCTTCGCCTTCGCGGTGCTGCTTGCGGAATTCCGGGATTCGCCGCAGCGGCTGATCGACGAGCTCGCCGTGCTGTTCCTGATCGTGCGGATCGCCTACGTGCTGACCTATCTCGGCAACCGCCCGACGCTGCGCTCGATCCTCTGGAGCATCGGTTTTGCGATCAATCTCGGAATCTTCTTCATGCCGACGCTGAAGCGGTTTTTGCCCGTGTGAGGCGGCCTCACGCCGAGAGATGACGTTCCCGCGTCGCGATCAACGCCCGCATCGACGCCGGGATCGTGACCGGACGATGGGTCTCCTGGTTGGTGTAGACCCACACGATCTCGCCGGTCACCAGCGTATCCGCGCCGTCTTTCAGAAAGATGGCGAGCTCGAAGCTGAGGCTCGAATTGCCGATCCGCGCCACGCGCGCACCGACATCGAGCTCCCAGTCGAACCTGACAGGCGCCTTGTATTCGATCACCGATTTGACGACGTGGAAGTCGATGCCGCTCGCCTGCGCGTCTGCATATTGGTCAAAGCCCAGCGCGCGGAAATACTCGGTGATAGCGGTGTCGAAATAGGTAAGATAATGCGCGTTGAAGACGACGCCCTGGCCGTCGATCTCGGAATAGCGCACCCGAAACGGATGAAAGAACCAGAAATTTTCGCGCGACATTGAATCCCCCGACCGTTCTTGTTGGCAGACTGAATAGCCGACGGGAGGGAGTTCGCAAAGGCGCCGGACTACGTGGCTGCAGCCGATGCGCTTCTTACCCTCGCCTGGAGGGGGAGGGTCGATCGGGCGAAGCGCGAGCGGGGTGGGTGATCTCTCCGCAGGGGCAGTGTCGGATGTGGAGAGACCGTCACCCCACCCCGCTACGCATTGCGCTTCGCTTCATGCGTAGCGACCCTCCCCCTCCAGGGGAGGGTGAAGGAAGCTTAAAAACACGTCGTCCGTTCGGCGGCGATGTAGCCGAACAACAGGCCCGCGCCGAACAGCAGCACGAGAGCGGCGGCGCCGAATTCGATGCCGCGCATGAAGAGAGCGCCGCCACCGTCGCGCCCGGCGCTGAGACGGGCGGCGATGTCCTTGGCGGAGACGGCGACGACGGCGATGGCCGCGACCGTAATGGCGGTGCCGAGCCCCATCAGGAGGGTCGCGGCGATGCCGGCCCAGAACAGGCCCTGCGCGAGCGCGAACACCAGCACCAGGATCGCACCCGAGCACGGACGGATGCCGACGGTCAGGATCGCAGCAAACCCGCGCCGCCAGCCGCCGGGACCGGCGAGCTCGCTCGGCGTGGGGCCGTGGGAATGGCCGCAATGCTCGTCATGGACGTGGTCGTGCCCGTGGTGGTGATGGGCGTGGGCGTGACCATGGTCGTGATGATGGTGATCATGACCGTGATCGTGGTCGTGATGATCATGGGCATCATGGTGATGGTGATGGCCGTGATCATGATGGTCATGCGGCACGCCGGCGATCGCCGGCATCGGCTGGGCCGCCTGGAGCGCGCGGATGAACGTGCGACCCTTGACCCAGACCAGCCGCAGGCCGAACAGCGCGATCAGGCCGTAGCTCGCGATCTCGATCGCGCCCTCCGCCTTGCACATGGTCTTGGCGGTGGCATTCAGCACCCAGGCCGAGATGCCGACGATCAGGATCGCCACCAGCGACTGCATCAGCGCCGAGGCAAACGACAGCGCGATGCCGCGCCGCGCGGTCTCGCGGTTGGCGACGAGATAGGAGGCGATCACCGCCTTGCCGTGACCGGGGCCGGCGGCGTGGAAGATGCCATAAGCAAAGGAGATGAAGAGCAGCGTCCACACCGCCGAGCCGTCGGACTTGGCGGCGCGGATGGTCGCCGACATCTGGCGATAGAACTCCGACTGCTTCGCCAACAGCCAGCCGATGATGCCGCTGGCCTCGGGCTCGGCCGCCTGCGCCGGGCGCGGCGCGCCGAACGGATTTTGCGCGAGGAGATCGTGAAGCGCGGCGTCCGCCACGCTCACAACAAGAAGCACGGCCGCACAGGCCAGAAGCCCGCGCACAAGCGGGGAACGAAGACGACCGATCAAGGGCAATCCACCGTGATCTTGTTGGCGAACATCATGCCGAAATTCGAGTTCTCACCGTTCAGGAAGGTCTGCTCGTTGAGCTTCTGCGCGGTGGCGGAGCCGTCGCTGGGCCGATCAAGCTTCATCTGGCAACCGGCGGGCGCGCCGACCAGCTTGACCGGATTGTCCTTGGCCATCTGGAAGTCGATGAAGTAGGAGCGGTCGAACACTTCGAGCACCAGCTGCTTGGGCTTGACCGGGTTCTTCAGCGGCAGCGTGAAGTGCAGGGTCAGCACGGTATCCTTGTAGTCGAGGAAGTAGTCGACCGGCTCGTTAAAACGCTCCTTCTTGCCGTCGGCTCGCGCGAAGGTGAAGTAGGCGTATTCCTTCAGCGACTCGACATTGGTCTGCGCCAGCGGCCCCAGCTCCTCACGGGTGTATGCGCCCTTGGTCTTGCTCTCGAGCCCCTGCAGCGCATAGGCCGAGAACATGTCATCGAAGGTCCAGGCGTGGCGGACACCGGTAATGCTGCCGTCGGCGGCGTAGAGCAGCTCGCTGGTCGCGGTGATCCAGACATGCGGATGCGCCCTCGCCGCGCCCGCTGCGAACGTCATCGCAGCGGCGAGCAACAGGCCGAACAGGGCACGCATGCCCATCAGGCCGCCTTCGCGCCATCGAGCAGGCCGCGCCGGCGCAGCAGCGCGTCGGGCTCCGGCGGACGGCCGCGGAAGGCTTCATAAGCGGTTTCGGGATCGACCGATCCGCCCGAGGAGTAGATGTCGTCGTGCAGGCGTTTTGCCACCGCAGGATCAAAGATGTTGCCGGCCTCCTCGAACGCGCCGAAGGCGTCGGCGTCCATCACCTCCGACCACATGTAGCTGTAATAACCGGCGGCATAATGGTCGCCGGAGAAGATGTGGCCGAACTGCGTGGGCCGGTGGCGGAGCGAGATCTCCTCGGGCATGCCGATCTTCTCCAGCTCCTTCTTCTCGAAGGCGCGGACATCCTGCGCGGCTGAAGCCGGCTGGGTGTGGAATTCGAGATCGACCAGCGCCGAGGAGACGAACTCGACCGTGGAAAAACCCTGGTTGAACTTTCGCGCGGCAAGGAAGCGCTGGAGAAGATCGTCCGGCAGCGGCTCGCCGGTCTGGTAGTGGCGGGCGAACTGCTGCAGCACCTCCGGCCGCTCCTGCCAGTGCTCGTAGAGCTGGGAGGGCAGCTCGACGAAGTCGGTGAACACCGCGGTGCCCGAGAGTGACGGATAGGTCACATTGGAGAGCATGCCGTGCAGGCCGTGGCCGAACTCGTGGAACAAGGTACGGGCATCGTCGGGCGAGAGCAGCGAGGGCCCGCCGTTCGCGCCCTTGGCGAAGTTGCAGACATTGATGACGAGCGGCGCGATCTCGCCGTCGAGCTTCTGCTGGTCGCGCAGCGAGGTCATCCAGGCGCCGGAGCGCTTCGACGGCCGGGCGTAGTAGTCGCCGTAGAACAGCGCCTTGTGCTTGCCGTCCGGCCCCTTCACCTCCCAGACCCGGACATCCGGGTGCCAGGTCGGCACGTCCTTGCGCTCCTCGAAGGTGATGCCGAACAGGCGGGTGGCGCAGTCGAAGGCGGCGGCGATCATGTGATCGAGCGTGAGATACGGCTTGATCGCGGCGTCGTCGAAATTGGCGCGCTGGAGGCGGAGTTTTTCGGCATAGAAGCGCCAATCCCAGGGCGCGAGCTTGAAATTGCCGCCCTCTTCCGTGATCAACGCCTGCATCTCGTCGCGGTCGGCGAGCGCGCGCGCCCGCGCCGGCTTCCAGACCCGCTCCAGCAGGCCGCGCACCGCATCCGGTGTCTTGGCCATGGAATCCTCGAGCCGGTAGGCGGCGAAGGTCGGATAGCCCAGAAGCTTGGCGCTCTCCTCGCGCAGCTTCAGGATCTCGACGATGGTGCCGTTGTTGTCGTTGGTATTGCCGTTGTCGCCACGCGCCGTGAAGGCCTTGTAGACCTTCTCGCGCAGGTCACGGCGGACCGAGCTCTTCAGGAACGGCTCGGTCGAGGAGCGCGAGAGCGTGACGATGGCCTTGCCTTCCATGCCGCGCTCTTCCGCCGCAGCCTTGGCAGCGGCGACGAAGCTCTCCGGCAGGCCCTGGCGGTCGGCCTCCCCCAACTCCATGAACCACTCCTGCTCGTCGCCGAGCAGATGATGGCTGAAGCTGGTGCCGAGTTGGGCGAGCTTCTCGTTGATCTCCGCCATCCGCGCCTTGGCCTCTTCGGAGAGGCCGGCGCCGGAACGGTGGAAGCGGGTGTAGGTGCGCTCCAGCAGCCGGAGCTGCTCGGGCGAAAGACCGAGACCCGCGCGGTTCTCGTGCAGATGGGCGATGCGACCAAACAGCACGGCGTTCATCATGATCGGATTCCAGTGCCGCGCCATCCGCAAGGAGACCTCCTTGTCGATCTCCAGGATGGCCGGGTTGGAATGCGCCGAGACGAGGTCGTAGAAGACCGCCGCGACCTTGGTGAGGAGCTTGCCGGAGCGCTCCAGCGCCGTGATGGTGTTGGCGAAGTCGGCGGCCGCGGGATCGTTGGTGATCGCCGCGATCTCGGCGGAGTGATCGGCGAAGGCCTGCTCGAAGGCCGGGAGAAAGTGCTCGGGCTTGAGCTCGTCGAAGGGCGGGGTCGCAAACGGCGTCACCCAGGCCTTCAGCAGCGGGTTGGTCTCGGGGTCCGTGGTTTGGCGGGGGTCTGACATCGCAAGTCCCGGTTTTTGTGGCTCGATTGTTGGGGTCAGCTATAGCACGCGATGGGGCTTTTTTGGGCCATTTGCCCTTGCTCCCGGCCGCCTTTTCGGGGAGATTGCGGCCCTCGAAACCACGGACCCCAGAGCTCATGAACGCGCCTGCCTCCTCTTCCCGTCAGATCGTCTGGCCGAGCGTCATCACTGTCGTCAGCGCGGCCATCCTGATCGGCGCCGAGGTGTTCGGCGCCGCGTTCGCCGGCGGCTGGGCGCTCGCGATCCTGTTCGGACTTGGCGATCAGGGCACGCACATCCTGCAGGCCGTACTGTTCGCGCTCGGCGTGCTCGTGATGACCGCGTTCATCCGCGCGGCTCAGCGCGTCGAGCCGTTCACGAAGCGCCGCTGACGCTTCCTCGCGCGCGCAAGACGCGCGCACGACTGAGAAAACTTAACGCGCGTTCATCTTCCGCGTCGCTCGCGCAACACTGCGCAAGCAGATGTTAGGCAATTCTGTCCTCAGCCTAAAAAAATTCTTGCGAAGCTGAGTCAAAACGCTTATGTGCGCTCTTGCCCAATTTCGCACGTGCCTGTGGTCGTGTGTCAGTCGGTAGGTATCCGGACAAGAGGCCGGACAGCCGCCAAGGGGTGAAGAAGCCGAGGGGCTCTTCGGAAGTGCGGAAGTCGAAAGACCGAAAGGTCGGACGAGGAAGCAAACCCGGAGCGTCCAGCATCTCTCTCAAAGAGATGCCATGTCGAAGGTGACTTCACTTTTTGCAACCGTGACTGGCAGCCGGAGGCGAACCGGCGCACCCCGCTCTCAACGGGGGACGCGACTTAAAGCAACGACGGATCGGGCTTTTTTGGTCTCTACCGGCGGTCCAACGCCGGCTCGGGCTACTGAAAAGGCTTGTCCTTCATTGCCAGGTGTGCGGGCGGGAACAATCCCAACCAATCCACGGCAGCACAGTCTGGTTTGAGTCTTTGGCTCGTCGCGCCTCCATCGCGCGATCTGGCCGGAGTGCTCTTATCCGACGTCATTTTTTGAACGGATCCCCGTCGCTGGGCCGTTTGGGAGAGTGCTATGACCGATCGTATCCAGGAATTCCTGCGCAACCGCCGCAAGGATGGCCTCGACACCGAGCCGTGCCTCGTCGTCGACCTAGAGGTCGTGCGCGACAATTACCAGACCTTCGCCAAGGCGCTGCCCGACAGCCGCGTGTTCTACGCCGTCAAGGCGAACCCGGCGCCGGAAGTGCTGGCGCTGCTCGCTTCCATGGGCTCCTGCTTCGACACCGCGACGGTCGCCGAGATCGAGATGGCGCTGGCCGCGGGTGCGACGCCCGACCGCATCTCCTTCGGCAACACGATCAAGAAGGAGCGCGACATCGCGCGCGCCTTCGCGCTCGGCATCCGGCTTTTCGCCGTGGATTGCGCCGCCGAGGTCGAGAAGGTCGCCCGTGCCGCTCCCGGCGCGAAGGTGTTCTGCCGCATCCTCTACGACTGCGCCGGCGCCGAGTGGCCGCTGTCACGCAAGTTCGGCTGCGACCCGGAGATGGCCGTCGAGGTGCTCGACGTCGCCAAGCGCCTGGGCCTGGAGCCGTGCGGCATCTCCTTCCATGTTGGCTCGCAGCAGCGCAAGGTGAAGGCGTGGGACCGTGCGCTGGCGATGGCCTCGCAGGTATTCCGCGACTGCGCCGAGCGCGGCATCAACCTGACCATGGTCAACATGGGCGGCGGCTTCCCAACCAAGTACCTGAAGGACGTGCCGCCGGTCGTGACCTACGGCCGCTCGATCTTCCGCGCGCTGCGCAAGCACTTCGGCAACCAGATTCCGGAGACCATCATCGAGCCGGGCCGCGGCATGGTGGGCAACGCCGGCATCATCGAATCCGAGGTCGTGCTCATCTCGAAGAAGAGCGACGAGGACGAGGTGCGCTGGGTCTATCTCGACATCGGCAAGTTCGGCGGTCTCGCCGAGACGATGGACGAGTCCATCCGCTACGCCATCCGCACCCCGCATGACGGCGCGGACATGACGCCGTGCGTGCTCGCGGGCCCGACCTGCGACAGCGCCGACGTGCTGTACGAGAAGACCCCGTATCCGCTCCCCGTCACGCTCGAGATCGGCGACAAGCTGCTGATCGAAGGCACCGGGGCCTATACGTCGACCTACTCGGCGGTGGCGTTCAACGGCATCCCGCCGCTGAAGACGTACCACATCTGATTTGCCACATCTGATCCGCCTCTCGGTCTGAGGCCTGACGAACCCGGGAGCCGGTCCGCCGGCTCCCTTCCTGACATTACCATTCTGACGACGTCTTGAGCCGGCGTGCTTCTCGCACGCGGGTTCAAGCGGGGACTGACGCGCCATGACTGCTTTTCGGAAGCCACAAGTCGCCCTCACTTCGAAAGCCGCTCCGTTCGCGATCCGTGCGGAACGTGCTGCCGACGTCGCCGCCCGTGAAGCGCTGCTGGATGCCTGCTTTGGCGAGAACCGCCATGACCGCACCTGCCAGCGACTGCGCGACGGACGTGCACCTGCCGCAGGCCTTGCCCTGTCGGCTGTGCGCGAGGGGACACTCGTGGGAACCGTGCGGCTGTGGCACGTCAGCGCCGGAGGCAGGCCCGCTCTGGTCCTCGGACCGCTGGCGGTGGAGCCTGCCTTCCGCGAGCTCGGGATCGGCGCCGCGCTGATGCATCAAGCGCTGGCCGCCGCCCGGGCACGCGGGCATGCCGCCGTGATCCTGCTCGGCGATGCCCCCTATTACGCCCGCTTCGGCTTCTCGCCCGAGAAGACCGGCGCATTGATGCTGCCCGGCCCGTTCGAGCGCGATCGCCTGCTGGCGATCGAATTCCAGGCCGGTGCGCTGGATGGCGTTGACGGGATGATCGTCCCGACCGGCGCGGCCCTGCCCAAACGGAGGGTAGTTCGCGCCCTCCAGGCGCACGCGGCCTAAGGGATTGCCATGATGGCGACGACTTAAGCCGCGCTCCGCGGCGATGCCCGCGCGTGCCCGTTCCTTTAGGGTTGCGCGGGCCTGAGAAACGCCCTTTAACCCGCCAAACACCCCTTCAGTCGAGGCCTACGACCATGTCCCGTCGCCTGATCTCCACCGGCTCTCCCCTCGAGAAGACCGTCGGCTACAGCCGCGCCGTGATCGACGGCGAGTTCGCCTTTGTCGCCGGAACCACCGGCTATGACTACACGACGATGACGATGCCGGCCGATGTCACGAGCCAGTCACGCAACTGCTTCAAGACCATCGAAGCCGCCCTGAAGGAGGGCGGATTCGAGATGGCCGATATCGTCCGTGCGACCTACTACGTCACCGACGCCAGCTACATCGACGCCCACTTCGCCGTCTGCGGCGAGGTTCTCGGTGACATCAGGCCGGCTGCGACACTGCTTGTCGTCAGCGCCCTCGCCAAGCCCGAGATGAAGGTCGAGATCGAAGTCACCGCCAAGCGCCGCAGCGCCTGATCCACCCCCACCCTTTGTCTGCCAGCACGTTCCGGAGAAACCATCCCATGAGCCACCCCTCGCAGATCTACGCGAAGATCACTGGTCCCATCGTCATGGTCGGCTTCGGCTCCATCGGCAAAGGCACGCTGCCGATGATCGAGCGGCATCTCGATTACGACAAGTCGCGCGTCACCGTGATCGATCCCAAGGACGAGGGCCGCAAGGCGCATTGCGAGAAGCAGAACGTCCGCTTCATCCAGAAGGCCGTGACCAGGGACAATTACCGGGAGTTGCTGACCCCGCTGCTCACCGAAGGCGGCGGCCAAGGCTTTTGCGTCAATCTCTCGGTCGATACCGGCTCCACCGACATCATGGAGCTCTGCAACGAGCTCGGCGCTCTCTATATCGACACCGTCAACGAGCCCTGGCTCGGCTTCTATTTCGACGCGTCGAAGGGCCCGGAAGCGCGCTCCAACTACGCGCTTCGCGAAGTGACGCTGGCCGCCAAGAAGGCGCGCCCGGCGGGCTCGACGACGGCCGTCTCCTGCTGTGGCGCCAATCCCGGCATGGTCTCCTTTTTCGTCAAGCAGGCGCTGCTCAATGTCGCCGCCGATCTGAAGCTCAATGCCCCCAAGCCGAAGACCAAGGCCGAATGGGCCGACTTGATGCGGCAGGCCGGTATCAAGGGCATCCACATCGCCGAACGCGACACCCAGCGCTCCAAGACGCCGAAAGAGCCCGACGTCTTCGTCAACACCTGGTCGGTGGAAGGCTTCCTGTCGGAAGGTGTGCAGCCGTCCGAACTCGGTTGGGGCACCCATGAAAACTGGATGCCCGAGAATGCGCATACCCACGAAGCCGGCTGCGGCGCCGCCATCTATCTGATGCAGCCCGGCGCCAACACGCGCGTGCGCACCTGGTGCCCGACCCGCGGCGCGCAGTACGGCTTCCTCGTCACCCACAACGAGTCGATCTCGATCTCCGATTACTTCACGGTGCGTGACGCATCGGGCACGGCGGTCTACCGGCCGACCTGCCACTATGCCTACCATCCGGCCGACGATGCCGTGCTGTCGCTGCATGAAATGTTCGGCCGTGCCGCGAAGATGCAGGAAAAGCACCACATCCTCGATGAGAACGAGATCGTCGACGGCATCGACGAGCTCGGCGTGCTGCTGTTCGGCCATGACAACAATGCCTATTGGTACGGTTCGCAGCTCTCCATCGAAGAGACCCGCAAGCTCGCGCCGTATCAAAACGCCACCGGCCTGCAGGTGACCTCCGCCGTGCTCGGCGGCATGGTGTGGGCGCTGGAAAACCCGAACGAAGGCATCGTCGAAGCCGACGAGATGGATTTCGACCGTCTGCTGGAAATCCAGCTGCCGTATCTCGGCCCGGTGAAGGGTTTCTATACCGACTGGACGCCGCTGACGGATCGTCCGGGACTGTTTCCGGAAGACATCGACACGAGCGATCCCTGGCAGTTCCGGAATGTTCTGGTGCGCTGACCTCTCAGCGCTTCCGGTTGATCGCGATGCCCGGCCTTGTGCCGGGCATTTCTTTTTGCCGACCTATTTCGCCATGTAGTCGAACGCGACGCTGCCGAGCCCCAGCGTCAAATCCGCCTTGAAATGCAGCGCCGAGACCACCTCGCGCACCGGCAGACGGGCGACGTCGCAGAGTGCATGGGGAAACAGGCCGAGTGCGGCAGGGCCGGTCCATGCTTCCTTCAGCGTGATGTCCTCGAGATGGAAGCGCACCAGCTCGCAGATCCGCGGGCTGCCGTCGACATGGGGGATGATCTTCAGGATGAAGTTCGGCGACGCCATCGACTTCAGCACGACGTCATGGTCGACCTTGCGGTGCTTGTAGCCCATCGTCGCGGAGGCGCAGAGCACCGAGCCGTAATGCAGCGAGCCGACCAGCACGTCGCTTTCGACCTCGATCTTCGGCCGCGCCAGCTTCTTCGGAAAGCCCCACAATTCGCGACCGCCGGCGATCGGTCCCTCGTCGTCCAGATACATCGCGTGGGTGTAGGCCCCCTCCTCGCCCTTGAGGCGGACCGGGATCACTTGCCCGGTTTCGGTGTAGTCGCCGAATCCGGTCGAGTCGGGCATGCGAATGAATTCGTATTTCACCACCGGCTCCGCCACCTCAAGCGGCTCGGGCACGATGGCGGCGAGGGCTTCGGGATCGGTCCTGTAGGTGATGACGAAATATTCGCGGTCGAAGAAGCGATACGGCCCCGGCGGGAATGACGGGTTGGTGAGCGGCATCGAATAAGCGGTGCGGCGGACGTCTTCGATCTTCATGGGAGGCCCCATCTGTCGTTGGCGCGACAGATTATGGAACGGGCCGGCTGCCGAGGCGAGATCAAATGCGCGTCACCATACGCCGGCCGTCGGGCTACTTCTCCTTGATCGGCGGCGCGATCTTCTCCGCGGGCGCCGCCGGCAATGCCGGCTTGGTCGCCGCACCCTGCGTCTGCGCATCGGGGCGCGCGGGCTCGGGGGCCGGCGTAGTCGGCCGGTCGCCGCCGGGCTTGGATTCCGCAGGTGTCTTGCCCTGATCGTCGGACGGTGTGCCCTGAAGCGGTTGTGTCGCCTGTGCCGTCTGCATCCGGTTCTCGGCGCGGATTTCCGCCAGGGAAAGGCCTGCGACCACGACACCTGCCGCGAACAGCGAGCAGGCGATCACCAGGTCGAGCTTCAGTCTGCGCTTGTCATTTGGGCCGGGCATGTCGATCACCGCCTTTATCCGCGGGATCAACGAACTTGCCCGACTGCGGTTCCGTGCCGGACGAGGCGGGAACCGTGCCTTCGCACGCCAAAACGCCGCGCTCAGTCTGAGGTGTTAACCTCCCACGTCGCGTGGCGCACGCCCGGCAGGTGCTGGAGATCGGTCGCCACCGCGTTCAGCTCGTTCGGATCGACCGCGGTCGCGACCAGCTTTGCGACAATCTCGATCAGGTCATCCCCGGTCTCAACCACGTCGATATCGGCCACCGGATATTTCGCGGCCTCCAGCTTGTCGACGAGCCGGTCGCGCATGTCGGGCAGGGCGTCGGCCGCGACGGCGAGCTTGAAATAGTAGGTCGCCTCCGAGGTCTTCTCGTTCAGCGGAATGCGGTTGATGGCGTTGACCAGCGGGCGCAGCATGGTGTTGCCGGCGATGACGAACACGGTCAGCGCGGCCGCCTGTGCGACCATGTCGGCGCCGGCACAGGAGCCCACGGCGGCGGAGGCCCACAGCGTCGCCGCGGTGTTGAGCCCGCGCACGTCCATGCCCTGCTTCATGATGACGCCGGCGCCGAGGAAGCCGATGCCGGATACGACATAGGAGATCACCCGCACCGCGCCGTCGGCGCCGGTCAGGTGCATCGCGAGATCGACGAAGGCGGCAGCGCCGACCGCGACCAGCACGTTGGTGCGCAGGCCGGCGGTGCGCTGGCGGTACTGCCGCTCGGCGCCGATCAGCGTGCCCAGCACGAAGGCCGTGAACAGGCTGACCAGCGTGTCGGCGAAATCAGCAATCTGGAATGTCGTCAAAAACCGCATGGTCCCTCGCACGGGTTGGCAAACGATCTATGCGAGAGTGCCGACGAGGTCAATTTGAACGGGCACCGGCTGTGGAAGCCGATGCCCGATCGTCTTGTTTTCTCCGCCTTAGTGAGCGGCCGCGAGCAACGTCTGCTGGGGTGGCGTATAGCTCAGCATGGTGCCGCCATTGCCGTCGGCCGAGAGCACGAAGGACGAGGCCGAGTATTGCGCCAGCAGAGCCCAGGAGTAGCTCTGGCCGCCGTCGGTCGTGACCGTCAGATTGTTCGCGCCGTCGACATCGACGCTGCTGATCACGGTGTTGCGGAAGTCGATGTGATCATCGGCGCCGAAATTGGCGATCGAGCCGGCCAGGCCCGCCGGCGTGTCCAGCACCAGCGCTGCGCCGTCGGAGCCGCCGAAATCGACATTCTGGAGCAGGCCGCCGGCGTAGACATGCTCGCTGCCGCCATCCAGATGCGCGTTCGAGACGTTGCCGCCCGCTCCCACATCCTGCTCGCCGCCGCCGCTGACGGTCGTTGCGGTCGCAGCACCTGCGACGAACTGATAGCCGCCATTGATCGTCGCGCTGCCGTCGGTGGCACCGGCGTCCACGTACTGGAAGCCGCCGGCTGCGATCGTCGTGCCCGTGGTCGCGCCACCGGAGCCGACATATTGCCGCCCGCCGGCATTGATGACGGTGCCGGCAGCGTGGCCGTTGCCGAGCACCTGCTGATTGCCGTCGAGCACGGTGTTGGTGACCGTCGCCTGGTAGACGTCCTGATAGCCGCCCGCAGCAACGGTGGTGCCGCTGGCGCTGCCGCCCTGATAGACGTGCTGGGCGCCGCCGCTCTGGACCAGCGCACCGGTTGCCGTGCCGTAGTCGTATTGATTGCCACCCGAGCCGATCGTGGCATTCGCGCTGCTGCCCGTCACATATTGCGTGCCGAAGACGATCGCATCGTGGTCAGCGCCGGCCGTGCTTTGGGTGCCAAGAGCCTCGATGACGGTGCCGTAGGCGCTGCCGTTGACGTAGACGTTCTGAAGTCCGCCCGCCTTGATCGTCGTGT
Organism: Bradyrhizobium sp. Pa8; assembly: GCF_052588265.1. NCBI lineage: Bacteria > Pseudomonadati > Pseudomonadota > Alphaproteobacteria > Hyphomicrobiales > Nitrobacteraceae > Bradyrhizobium > Bradyrhizobium sp. Pa8. Next base: position 8,369,045 of record NZ_CP176767.1, read on the forward strand.
GGATCGCCGTGTTGCCGACCGTTTGCGTGCCATAAAGCACCGTGTCCTTGGCGGTCCCCTGGAAGCTCACGAGTTGAGTACCGCCAGCCTGCACCAGGGTCCCGGACGCCGTGCCGTATTCGAGCCCTTGGCTCCCACCATTGTATATCGTTGCCCCGGTCGAGGTTCCGCGGACGATTTCGCCCGCGCCGGAGAGCACGATCGCGCCGGTTTCCGCGGCGTTGAAATCCACGGTGAAGAAACTGTTCACAACCACCGCGTTGGCGATCTGCGTGCTGGAGACAAGCGTATAGCCGCCCCTGATGAGCGTATAGGTCGGCGAGGCGCCGACATTGCCTGCGGCATCCGAGAATTTAGCCGCGATCGTCGTCAATCCGTACGGCACGACCTGGCTGTTGAACTGCCACGATCCGGTCGCGCTGGAGACGATCACGTCGGTCCCTCCGACCGAGACGGTCACCTGCGCCGCCGCGTCGGTCGTTCCCTGCAGGGTGATCTTCGGGTCTGACAGTGACGAGTCTGCAGACAAATTGATGCCCGTGATCCCGAGCGATGCAGTCGCATCGACTGTGAAGGTGAACGCCGGGCCGACGGTGCTGTTGCCCTGGGAGTCGGTCGCAGCCGCGACATAGCTGTAAGTGGTGCCGTCCTGTAGGCCGGACACGCCGAGGCTCCACGTGCCGTCCTGGCCAACCGTGGTCGTGCCGACGACCGCGTGAGTCTGGGCATCGGTGACCGCGATGGTGTCGCCTGCATTGCCGGTGCCGGCCAGCGTCGTCGCCCCGCCGTGGAAATGCGCCGCGTTGATGTAGTTGTTGCCGTCGGCGCCGAGGGTGACGTCCCCGTCGGTGATGGTCAGCGCCGGTGACGTCCGCACGATCGTGTACGCCGGTCCGGTCTCATTCGATGAACCGGTCAGGAGGATATCGGCGCCCGAACTTTGAGTGAAAGGATTGGTGCCGAATTGATATCCGACCAGAACGTCGGCCTTGCCGTCGCCATTCAGGTCACCGACGCCGATCTGCCCGGCGGTCTTGTCGAGCGGCGAGACCCTCACTTGCCCGAACGTGCCGTCGCCGTGACCGTAGAAGGTCGAGAGCGTGTTGTTGGAAGCGACGACAACGAGATCCGCCTTGCCATCGCCGTTGATGTCGGCGACCGCGCCGGAGCCGATCGTACCCGCCGCCTGAAGAGTCGTCCCGGACGAGGTGAAAGTGCCGTCGCCGTTGCCAAGCAGGATCGAGATTGTGGCGCTGCTGACGGCCGCCATGTCGAGCTTGCCGTCACCGTTGAAATCGCCCGTGAGGACAGATGTCGCCGTCCCGACCGGGGACGACGGAGCTTGGAACGTGCCGTCACCATTGCCGAAGCTCAGCGCTATTGCCAAATTGGACGAATTCCTCGTCACGAGGTCGAGCTTGCCGTCTCCATTGAAGTCACCATAGGCGATGGAGTTCACGCCGAGATTCGTGCTGATGGCAGTCCCAAACGTACCGTTGCCATTTCCTGGCAGGACCGTGCTGCCGATGACGATGTCGAGCACGCCATCGCCGGTCACGTCGATCACTTTTGGTGCTTGATAGGCGCGGCCAGTGGAATAGCTCGTGTCGGCCCCGAACGTGCCGTTACCGTTGCCGAAACGAACATTCACGGCACCGTCGGCGCTGACCTGTGCGATGTCCAACTTGCCGTCGCCATTCAGATCGGCAAGCGCCAGCAAGGGCAATATGCCCGGGCTCGAGGTGCTCGAGGCTGAGGAAAAGTGACCGGTCCCGTCGTTCAGCGCCACGCTGACGTAGTTCATGCTGACGAAAAAGGATGTCCCCATCACAACGTCCAGCTTCCCGTCTCCGTTGACGTCGCCGATCGCGAAGGACGCCGGGCTGCTTACGTTCAACTTCGATTCGGATTGGTACGGTCCGACATAGTAACCATTGGTATCGTGGACGTTGCTTCCCGTGAACTGGAGCGCCACCGAGCCGGATCCGGATCCGGTATTCACCGTGACAGTATAGCTCGAAAGGTTGCTGCCGGCGACCGGCGTCACATCGGTGATGCCTGCGCCACCGATGCCGCCACTCGTTGCAAGACTGAACTGGTCGATCGTGACGCCAAGAACAGGCTTCGAGAAGGTGACGGTATAGTGCACCGTTCCGGCGTCGGTCTGGGTCGGATCGGTCGCTGTGATGCTGGTGATGGTCGGAAGATCGGAGATGACGGGCATCTGAATTCCCTGCGATGGCGCGTGTTGATGCGAGGAATCGAATTGCACACCAGCGCCGGACAGGCCGGCCGCTAGGCGCAATCGATCACGCGGCGGCAATTCGAAATTGCACGCCGTGCGCTCTACATCTGCGACCCTACAGAGGCTGCTTGTCGGTTATGTTACACGATAACAAAAATAACATAACGGGGAGAGGCTGTGGATGGTCGGCCTCATAGCTCCAGCAATCCGCCGTCGCCGTTCTCGTCGGCAAAGGCCAGCAGCGTACCCTTGGCGTTCCAGGCAATCGCGGCGACCGGGGGCGTGCCATTGCGACGGACCAGGATCTCCGCACCGTCTTCCAGACGCACCATCAGCACGGTGCCGTCGCTGTAGCCGGCGGCGAGGATGTCGTTCTTGGGATGACACGCGACCACCGACACGCGCGCCTGCAGCGGCGCGAGCATCGCGGGCTCCTTGCCCATCGGGCCGTCCTTGCTGCCGAACGGCCAGACGATGACTGTGTCGGCACCCGAAGTCGCCAACCCTTTGCCGCCCGCGCTCCAGGACATCGAACGGACGCGGCCGGGATAGCCGGTCATGCGCATGTGCCTGTTGTCGGCAAGCCGCCAGCCGTGCAGCGCAGCCTCGTGCATCGTGGTGACCAGGAACTTGTTGTCCGGGCTGAAGGTGACGCCGAGATGGGAGCCGGCCCATGGCAGGAATTCGGCCGATCCTTCCATGTTCGGAAACCACAGCGTCGCGCCGTTGTAGTGCGCGATCGCGAGCCGCAAGCCCTTCGGCGCGAAGGCGAGGCCGCCGACGGTCGAGGGCACCTCGAGCGACTTCTCCTCGGCCTTGCCGCTCTTGACGGTGGCCGTCTTGCCGGCCGACCAGGCATAGGCACCGTCGGGATGCAGCGCCACCGCGTCGATCCAGCGCCGCTTGGGGTCGGTGGCGAGCAGCGTCACCTCACCCTTGGTGTCGAGCGACACGACCTTGCCGTCGTCGCCGCCCATGATGAGGCGCTTGCCGTCGGAGGCGGTCGACAGAATGCCGCCGCTATGCACGGCGACCGTCGTGATCTCGCCCTTGGCGTCGACGAACGCGACATTCTCCTCGCCACCGACGAAGGCGGCGCGGGGCCCGAGGAAATACACCGAGGTCACGCCCATGCCGAGCGCAACAGGCTTGACGCGATCGGTGACGGAGACGATCGAGGCGGAATCGGGGGCCGGCGTAAACTCTTTCATCACGAGACGATGCAGCTCTCAAAACCCTCGCGAATGGCCTTTTCCGGCAATTCGCGGCCGATGAAGACGAGTCGGCTCTCGCGCGGCTCGCCGTCCTTCCACTTCCGCTGGTGGTTGCCCTCCAGCATCATGTGGACGCCCTGGAAGACATAGCGGTCATCGTCGTCGTGGAAGGCGAGGATGCCCTTGGAGCGCAGGATCTTGCCGCCCTCCACCTGCACCAGGTTCTGGAGCCAGGGCATGAACACGTTCGGATCGAGCGGCTTGTCGGTCTTTAGCGACAGCGATTGCATGTCCTCGTCGTGATAGTGCTTCAGACCGTGGCCGTGATCATGGTGGTGATGGTCGTGGCCGTGATGGTGGTGATCATGGTCGTGGTCATGATCATCGGCCTCCAGGAAATCCGGCTCGATGTCGAGGATGCGGTCGAGGTCGAAGGCGCCGCGGTCGAGCACGTCCGCCAGGGCGACCGAGCAGCGCTCGGTGCGATGCAGCTTGGCATAGGGGTTGATGGCGCGGATGCGGGCCTCGACCTCGGCAAGTTCCGGCTTGGTGACGAGATCCGTCTTGTTCAGCACGATGACGTCGGCGAACGCGATCTGGTTCTTGGCCTCGGGCGCGTCCTTGAGCCGGTCGGACAGCCATTTGGCGTCGGCGACCGTGACGACGGCATCGAGCCGCGCGTTCTTCTGCACGTCCTCGTCGACGAAGAAGGTCTGGGCGACCGGCGCCGGATCGGCAAGGCCGGTGGTCTCGACGATGATGGCGTCGAACTTGCCCTTGCGCTTCATCAGGCCGTCCATGATGCGCACGAGGTCGCCGCGCACGGTGCAGCAGATGCAGCCGTTGTTCATCTCGAACACTTCCTCATCGGCGCCGATGATGAGGTCGTTGTCGATGCCGATCTCGCCGAATTCGTTGACGATGACGGCGTATTTCTTGCCGTGGTTTTCCGACAGGATGCGGTTCAACAGCGTGGTCTTGCCGGCGCCGAGATAGCCGGTCAGCACGGTCACGGGAATTTTTGGGGACGCTTCAGACATAACAACTCCGGGTCGGGCTTTTCCGCGCGACGCACGGCGGGGTGGCCCCCTGCCCTAGTGGTCAAGCGCGCTGGTCAGGGCCTTTATATTGTGCCTGACCATATCAATGTAAGTGGGTGCAGGCCCCTTTTCGCCGGTCAAACCGTCCGAAATCAGGGTCCCGCCGACCTTGGCCCCGGTCTCGGCCGCGATCCGCCGGATCAGGCGGTCATCACTGATGTTTTCCAGGAACACGGCCGGGATTTTTTGGGCCTTGATCTGGCCGATGATGGCGGCGATGTCCCGCGCGCTGGGCTCGGTCTCCGTGGAGACCCCCAAGGGGGCCACGAACTGGACACCATATTCGGCGGCGAAATAGCCGAAGGCGTCGTGGGTGGAGATCACCTTGCGCCGGCCCAGCGGGATTTTCGCCACGGCCTCCCGCACCTCGCGGTCGAGCGCTTCGAGCTTGTCCAGATAGGCCTTTGCCCGGGCGCGGAAGAACTCGGCGTCGTCAGGGTCGGCCGCGGCCAGCGCATTGGCGATGTCGCTCACGTAGATCTTGGCGTTCGGGACGGACTGCCAGGCATGCGGATCCGCGGCCGAGCCGAGCTTCAGCGGTGCGATGCCGGCACTCACGGTGACCACCTGCGCCTTGCTTCCTGCGGACTGCACCAGACGCGGCAGCCAGCCTTCGAGGCCGAGCCCGTTGACGATGACGAGCTTTGCATCCGCAATCCGCTTCGCATCGCTTGGCGCGGGCGTGTAGACGTGGACGTCGCTGTCGGGGCCGACCAGCGTCGTGACGTTGACTCGATCACCCCCAACGTTCCGGACGAAATCGCCGAGGATCGAGAAGCTCGCGACGACGTTGAGCCGCTCGGCCGCATGCAGCGGCGAGGCGATCAGCAGGAGAACACAAAGCAGGAGGCGCCGCATCGTCACGCTTCCAGATGCCGGCCGGGAAACATCTGCCGGACGACGCCACCGACGCGGCCGAACAGGACGGAGACAATATACAGCACGGTCGCCACGAGGATGATTGCAGGGCCCGACGGCACGCGGGTCTGAAACGACAGCACGAGGCCGGCATAGCCCGAGACGGCGGCAGCGACGACGGCGATGCAGATCATCACCGTGAGATCGCGCGACCAGAACCGGGCAATGCCCGCCGGCAGGATCATCAGGCCCACCGCGAGCAGCGTGCCGAGCGCCTGAAAGCCGTTGACGAGATTGATCACGACCAGCGCGAGGAAGGCGAGATGCGCGGGGCCGCCGGCACGGCTGACGGTGCGCAGGAACAGGGGATCGACGCTCTCGATCACCAGCGGGCGATAGATCACCGCGAGCACCAGCAGCGTCACCGTGGCGTTGAAGGCGACCACCAGCAGGGTCTGGTCGTCCATCGCGAGAATGTTGCCGAACAGCACGTGCAAGAGGTCGATATTGGTGCCCTTGATCGAGACGATGGTGACGCCCAGCGCCAGCGAGGCCAGATAGAAGGTCGCAAGCGAGGCGTCCTCCTTGAGCCCGGTCGAGCGCGCGACAACGCCGGCGAGAATCGCCACTGCAAAGCCGGCGACCAGGCCACCGGCGGTCATCGCGAACAGATTGAGGCCCGACAGCAGGAAGCCGACGGCCGCGCCGGGCAGGATCGCATGCGCCATGGCATCGCCGACGAGGCTCATCCGCCGCAGCATCAGGAACACGCCGATCGGCGCGCCAGCCAGCGACAGCGCGATCACGGCGGCGAGCGCGCGCCGCATGAACTCGAATTCGGTGAACGGGCCGATCAGCGCGTCATAGACCATCTGCGATCACGCCGCCCGCGAGTGTCCGTCCTCGGCGCAAGCCGTGGCACTATCGTCAAAAGCCTCGCACATCCGCATCGCGACCAGCAGGTTTTCCGGCGTCAGCACCTCCGCCGTCGGTCCCCAGGCCACGGGGCCGCGCGCCAGCACCAGCGTTTCGGTGAAATGGTTGCGCACCATTTCCATGTCGTGCAGCGCGGCGAGCACGGTGCGGCCTTCGCCGTGCCAGTGCTTTACCAGCGCAAGCAGATCGGCCGTGGTCTTGCTGTCGATGGCGTTGAAGGGCTCGTCGAGCACGATCAGGCGTGCGTCCTGGAGCAGCACGCGCGCGAACAAGATGCGCTGCATCTGGCCGCCGGAGAGCGTGCCGATAGGGCGGTTCTCGAAGCCGTTGAGGCCGACGGAGGCGATCGCGCGCAGGATCTTCTCGCGCGCAGCCTTGCCGATGCCGCCGAACAAGCCCGCGTCGCGCCACAGCCCGGTGCCGACGAAGTCGAACACCGAGATCGGGAAGCTGCGGTCGATCTCCGCGCTCTGCGGCAGATAGGCGATATCGCGGGAGTCGAGCCCGCCGAGATGGATGCTGCCGTCGAGCGGCCGGAGGATGCCGACGATGCCGCGCAACAGCGTCGACTTGCCGGCGCCGTTCGGGCCGATCACAGCGACCAGCGCGCCAGCTGCGACCTCGCCGTTGAGATGATGCACGGCCGGGTGGCGGTCATAGCCGAGTGTGACGTTGTGAAAGTGCAGTGCCGCCGCCATGGTCACCTCATCGCCAGGAAGACCACGCCCCAGAGCACGGCGCAGACGGCAAGCGCGGCCGCGAGGCGGCCAGCCAAGGTCATGCGCAGGATCGACCAGGGCGCGTCCTGGGCCGGATGGGGCGAGGCCGCATCATGGACGTGGGCATGGGTGTGGTCGTGCCCATGCGAATGCGCGTGGTCATGAGAATGGTCATGAACGTGGTCGTGGTGATGGGCGTGGGACGCGGCGGGAACCATGTCGGGGACGTTATATTATAACATTACCTCTGTCCACGGCCGGCTCAGGGCTTGCCGATCACCATCGCGATGGCGGCGGCGACGAACGGGAACGGCACCGAGACGGCGCAGCGGAACCAGACGAACCGGGCCGGCATGAACGGTATTTCCCACAAAATCACCCGCTGGAAGGCGAACAGGGCCCAGGCGACGACATAGGCGACCACCTGCGGCACCCCACCGCCCGACTTCAGCGCCACCGTGCCGATGGAGAAGCCGATCACCGGTCCGCCGGGCGTGGCGGCACCGGCGACCACGGCGGTCGCAACCCCGAGCCAGCCGCTGTCCGGCCCGAGCCAGCCGGTGATCACCTCCTGCGGGATGATGGCGGCGATGTAGCCGGAGCCGATCACCCCGAGCGCGATGCGCGGCACGATGTTGACGAAGTCCATCGAGCCTTCGCGGAGCGAGGCCTTGAACACCGGTGGGCCGCGGCGGAAGGCGATCAGGCCGACGCCGAACACCGAGCCCCACAACAGGATGTCGATCAGAAGCGCGGCGCTCAATTCTCGTCGTCCTTCGCGGCCGGCTGCGGATAGATCCGGACATAGACGAAGCGGCCGAGCGCGCCGGCGAGCACCGGCAGCGGCAGCGAGATCAGGATCCGCCACAGCGTGAAGTCGGTGCCCATGATCGGGATCTCCCAGGCCACCGCGCGGCCGTAGCCGATCAGGGTCCAGCTCACGACCATGGCGATGGTGGCGCCGAAATCGGCGCCGACAGCGAGCAGCGCGCTCGCCACGGGATAGGCGGTGAAGGGTCCGCCCGGCAGGATCGCGCCGAAGGCGGTGCCGATCAAAAGGCCCATCAGGCCGGATTTCGGCCCGAGCGAGCGCGAGACTTTTTCGTGCGGCAGGATCTCGGAGATGAAGGCCCCGAGCAGGCAGCCCGCCAGCACGCGCGGCAGGATGCCGCCGAACAGCGAGAGGTCGTGCGTGAGAATCTCCAGGACACCATCTGTGCCATCACGCCGCCAGACCAGGCCCGCGCTCACCGCCACCAGCGCCGCGATGATGACGGTCGACCAGCCGATCGGCTTGCGCACGCGCCCCGGCCGCGGCTCGGACTCCGCGTCCTCGGCAGGCGCAGGATTGTTCGGGGAAGGCTCTGACAACGGGCTCGGTGGGCTCGAGGGTGATGCCCATCCTGATTAAGGGCGCCGCCCATGCGATGCAAACAGTACGATGACGGGAAGCGATGCGCACCTCGCGCAGGCCCATGCGAAGCAGCTGAATTCCGCACAGCAAAAAGGCGGCCGCGCATGCGACCGCCTTTTTCCGATCTGTCATTCCGGGGCGCGCGGAGCGCGAGCCCGGAATCCATTTGTCCACACGGACTGACGCCCGATGGATTCCGGGCTCGGCGCTGACGCGCCGCCCCGGAATGACCAAGAAGGCTTACGCCTTGTCGTACAGGGACTCGACGTATTCCCAGTTCACAAGGTTCTCGACGAACGCCTTCAGATAGTCCGGACGGCGGTTGCGATAGTCGATGTAGTAGGAGTGCTCCCAGACGTCCACGCCGAGGATCGGAGTGGCGCCGTGCACCAGCGGATTCTCGCCGTTGGGGGTCTTGGAGATCTCGAGCTTGCCGTTCTTGACCTGGAGCCAGGCCCAGCCGGAGCCGAACTGGCCGACGCCGGCCGCCTGGAAGTCGGTCTTGAACTTCTCGAAGCCGCCGAGGTCCTCGTTGATCTTCTTCTCGAGCTTGCCCGGCAGCTTGGTGCCGCCGCCATTGGGCTTCATCCAGCTCCAGAAGTGGATGTGATTGTAGTGCTGGCCGGCGTTGTTGAACACGGCCGGGTTCTTGCCGAACGAGCCCTTGACGATCTCCTCAAGGGACTTGCCTTCCCATTCGGTGCCCTTAAGCGCGTTGTTGCCGTTGGTGACGTAGGCCTGATGATGCTTGTCGTGGTGGAATTCCAGCGTCTCCTTCGACATGAACTGGCCGAGGGCGTCATAGGCGTAAGGGAGTGGGGGCAGCGTAAAGGTCATGGGTTGTTGTCCGCGACTGATGGGGAACTGGCTTAACGGGGAGTCTTATAGAAGGTTCCACCGTCGTTAAATACCGCCAATTTGCGAAATTGCGTGATGCGGCCGATTGGCCGGATTGCATAAAATCGACGCATCGTGGGGCGGGCTTCGACAGGCCGTAAAATATCATTGCCTTTGAGGCGCTTATGGCAGAACGAACGCACCACGGCGCGGAGATGCGAAAGAGAAAGCAATGAGCATCGAGATCGACATTTTGAACGGCGACGCCTCGTGGCGGATCGCACAGCCCCTGCTCAGCGCGGTCTGGGGACGTGACGCCGCCGAGAAACCGTCCTGGGCCCATGTCAAATGGGCCAATGCCGACCTTCGCGTGCTGATCGAGACGCCCGAGGACGGCCTCGTCTGCCATGTCGGCATCTATTTCCGCACCGTCACCTGGAACGGGCAGAAGGTCCATGTCGGCGGCATCGGCGGGGTCTGCACGCGCGAGGACCGGCGCGGTCGCGGCTACGCGACCATGGCGATCGACGCAGCCATCCACACCATGCGCGCCAACGAGGCGGTCCGTTTCGGGCTGCTGTTCTCCGAACCGAACAATTTTGCGTTCTACGAAGCCCGCAGCTGGCTCCCGTTCAAGGGCGAGGTCTATTGCGAGCAACCGGAGGGTCGGATCCGCTTCGACTACTTGGCGCCGTACGTCTTCAACATCGTCCGCGCGCCGACGCTGGGCACCATCGACCTATGCGGCCTGCCCTGGTGAGCCCTGCGTGAGGGGAGGACTGGCGCCGGAGAGCCACGCCCTGTAATATGTCGATCGTCATCCAATATTCCGCCCGGTGAACATGACGATCGACGCCTCCGCAGACGCCGCGCCGCCACGTGCACCGGTCGCTTCCCCCATTGCGAGCCTGCTGACGGCGCCGATCCTGCCGACACTGCTGCGGCTTGCGATCCCCAACATGATCGCGATGGTCGGCAGCACGCTGGTTGCGATTGCCGAGACCTCCTATATCGGCCGGCTCGGCACCATTCCGCTGGCGGCGATCGCGCTGGTGTTTCCGTTCGCGATGCTGACGCAGATGATGAGCGCGGGCGCGATGGGCGGCGGCGTTTCGTCCGCGATCAGCCGCGCGCTCGGCGCCGGCGATCGTGACCGCGCCGCGACGCTGGCGCTGCATGCCGCCATCATCGGCCTCTGCGGCGGACTGTTCTTCACGGTGATGATGCTCGCTTTCGGCCGCAGCTTCTTCACGCTGCTCGGCGGACGCGAGCGCGTGCTCGAGGAAGCCAGCGGCTATTCGCAAATGCTGTTCTCCGGCGCGGTCGCGATCTGGCTCGTCAACACGCTGGCCTCGGTGATCCGCGGCACCGGCGACATGCGCCTGCCTTCGATGATTCTGATCGGAGCGAGCGCGCTCCAGATCGTGCTCGGCGGCACGCTGGGGCTCGGCCTGTTCGGCGTGAAGCAATTCGGCATGCCCGGTGTCGCCGCCGGCCAGCTGATCGCCTTCACCTGCGCGGCGATCTTCTTCCTCTGGTATCTCCTGTCCGGCCGCAGCCGGCTGCCGCTGAAGGTCCGCGCCTTCCATTTCGAACGCGCGATGTTCCTGGACATCCTCAAGGTCGGCGCGGTCGCCTGCCTGTCGCCGCTCCAGACCGTGCTCACGATTCTGATCTTCACAAAAATCCTCGCGACCTTCGGCACCGAGATGCTGGCCGGCTACGGCATCGGCTCGCGGCTCGAATCCTGCTGATCCCCATCACCTTCGCCTTCGGCATCGCCTCGGTGCCGATGGTCGGCATGGCGATGGGCGCCGGACATTTGAAACGCGCCCGACGTGTCGCCTGGACCGCGGCCGCGGCTTCGGGATTGACCGTCGGCCTGATCGGCCTCGTCATCGCGCTTGATCCGGCGTTGTGGGTATCGCTCTTCACCGGGGATCCCGGCGTCAGCGCGGCAGCGCACAGCTATTTCCACTGGGCGGGGCCGGCCTTCGCGTTCTTCGGCATGGGCGTGTCGCTGTACTTCTCCTCGCAGGGCGCGGCGCGCGTCGGCGGTCCGGTGCTGGCCTCCACGGCGCGACTGCTGATCGTCGCGATCGGCGGCGTCGGCCTGATGACGGCGCAGGCGCCGGCCTGGACGTTGTTCGCACTGGTCGGCGGCGCCATGGTCGTGTTCGGGCTTTCGACCGCAGCCTCGGTCGCCTTCGCCCGCTGGGGCAAATGAGCGCAGACAAATGAACGCGGGCGGATAAACGCAGGAATGTGATTCCATCCAGCGTTGCACTATCCTGCCGGACTGCTATGGAGGCGCCTCCATTTTCGGGGGCACTTTCCATGTTCGGCAGATTCGCCATCCTTTCCGTCATCCTGACCGCAGTGTTTGGTGCGACTGCCGCCCACGCGCAGAGCGCCGATGGGACCTGGCTGACGCAGGCCGGCGATGCGCGCGTCAAGATCAGCAAATGCGGCGGCGGCATCTGCGGCCATATCGTCTGGCTGCGCGAGCCCTATGACACCGCGACCGGCCAGCCTGCGACCGACAGCAAGAATCCCAATCCCGCGCTCGCCAAACGCGCGATGATCGGCCTGCCGCTGTTCAGCGGCATGGAGCCCTCAGGGCCGAACAAATGGTCGGGCCAGATCTACAATGCCGATGACGGCAGCACCTATGCGAGCAACGTCTCCGTGACTGGTGCGGATTCGCTGCGGGTCGAAGGTTGCGTCGGCGCGCTCTGCGGCGGCGAGACCTGGATGCGCGCGGGACGGTAACCCTCTCTCGTGTCCCGGACGCGCTGCAGCGCAAAGCGCTGCTTCGCAGAGCCAGGACCCACACTTTCCTGGGTCCCGGCTCTGCAGCGCATCACACCGGACGATGCTTCGCATCGCCGGGAGTGCTGCGCTGCGTCCGGGGCACGAGAGCGGCGTTAGGCCATCATCGCCTTCAATGCCGTTGCCGCCGACGCGTAGCCGCCGCGCGCGCCGTCGATGAAATGGACGTGGTCGCTGCGCAGGGCCGACGGCGTGAAACAGGTCATCATCGCGGCGTCCTGCTGGTAGAGGCCGTAGCGCACGATGCCGTCGCGCGCCGCAGCCGCGAGACGGTCGCTCAGCGCGCGCTCGAGCTGCGGGGTGCAGTCGAGGATCATACGCAGGCCGTCGTCATATTTGCGGAAGTCTGAATTCTCAACCACCTGGCGCTTATAGATGTTTGGCACGAAGCCGCCGACGTTGAGGTCGAAACGCATGATCAGATAGACGAACAGCGTGTAGGCCAGCACGCGGGCGCGGCGCGCGACCAGCGGACCGCCGCGTTTGGTGCGGGCTTCGAATTCCAGCCCCTGCGGCGGCCATTTCAGCGGCGGCCCCTGCGGCGGCACCGGGCGGCCGCCATCAGGGCTGCGCTCCACGAGATGGATGATGTCCTCGATCACCTTGCGGAAGGCATGCGGATCGGCACCGCGCGCCGGCATCACCAGCACCGACAGGATCAGGCCGCGCGCGGTCGGCATCACCTCGAAGCGGCAGGACAGGCCGGAAAGATCGGGCTGCGTGCCCGCCGGCGCCTCGGCGACCGCGAACTCGCCGCGCTTCATGGCGGCGTCGGCCCAGGCGAGCCCGCCGCCGGAAAACATCGCATAGGACAAATTGGCCGACGGACCGAAGCGCGCGACGCGTACGTCGAGCCCTTGCGCGCGGATCGCACTCGCCGGCACCAGCGCGACACGCATCTTCAGATCGAGATCTTCCCGCACCCAGGTCGCCGTCGCAGCCAGCGCCTCGCGGGCGGCCTCCAGATCGGACGGCGCGACCGCAAAGCTCGCGCCGTCGCCGCCGAACACGAAGGGGAATTCGCGCCCCTCCAATGCGTTCGTCACCGCCGCGATCACGGCGGCGCCGGCCATGTTGACCGCCTTGTAGCGCTGTGCCGCGATCGCCTTGGTGGAATCGACGATATCGGCGACGCCGATGCTCCAATCATCCGGCAGCGGCGCATAGAGCGCGGGCTCCATCAGGCTGGTGAAGCCGCGGAAGACGGGAATGCCGCCGTAGAAGGATTCGCCTGATGTCATCGGGTGATGCCGGATGGTTGGGAAGCGCGTCCGAGGAAGATACGAAGCGGGATCGATCCGGGTTCGCCGGCCGGCGCCCCTCTTTCGATTCCCGATCATTGGCCGAAATGCACCCGGACAACAAGATCGCGCCGCACTGCAAATGCCGCAGTCCGTCATTGATCGACGTCAAACAGCCGGCCGGAAGAGCGGCTATGGTCGGGCATCTCCAGAGATTACATGGGATGATCGAAGTGCCCGACTTCGGCAACAAGGACTCGACCGTTCCGGTGCACCGGCGCATGGGGGTCGATCCGCTCAGCGCGGAGAGGATGCCGGAAGCACTGACCGCGGCCGTCGACGCCTGGGCTGAAGCTCATCACCTGTCGCGTTCGGCTGCGATCTGCAGGCTGTGCGAACTGGGCCTGAAGGTCGCGCCCCGGCATTCACGTCGGCCCAGCTGGTCGCATCCGACGCCACCAGGATCGAGGCGCTGGCCGTGCACGAGATCGAGCGGCTGCTCGACCCCACATTGCCCACGGACGAGCGCGAACGCCGCATCCGCCGCCTGACCGAAGGGCCGCCGGAATTTTCACACGAACGGATTGACCTGCCGAAGCAACGGACGTGAACGCCTAATGCAGCTTTTCGTCCTCGCGCTTGCGCAGGGCATCGAGAGACACATCGTGGCAGCCGACCAGGCGCACGAATTGCTGCGGATGCATTTCATGGCCGTGTCCGCCGGAATTCTGATGCGTCATCGGGGGGCAATGGACATCGTCCGGCGTCGCGTGAGGCTCCTCGGTCCGGGCGTGATTTGAAGCGGTCGCGCTTGACGTGGCCATGGGCTGCTCCCTGTCGATTGGGGCAGATCGATTGACGTAACCCAATCGATTGCGGGGCATCTTACGACCAAATCCGGCTCGATGTCATTGCGCCGGATCAACTCAATTGTGGCGGCGGAGTTCCGCTTACGCCGTATTCCCCGCATCGATCGTGAACACGGTGCCGGTGACGTTGCGGCCGCCCTCGTCCAGCAGGTACTCCACCATTCGCGCGACATCGTCGGTCTCCGGCAGGCGACGCAGCGCGCTGCGGCCGGCGATGCGCTTGCGTCCTTCGTCGGAGAGATTGTGGGTCAGCTCGGTGTCGATGAAACCCGGCGCGATCGCGTTCACGGTGATGCCGAGCTTGCCGACTTCGCGCGCGAGCGAGCGGGTGAAGCCGGTTGCGGCGGCCTTGGTCGCGCCGTAGACGGAGAGGCCGTTATAGCCCGTGGTCGCGATGATCGAGGAGATGTTGATGATGCGGCCGGCGCCGTCCGCCATCATCTGGCGCGCGACATATTTGGTGAGGATGATTGGCGACAGCACGTTGAGCTGCACCAGCGCCTCGATCTCGGAATTGTGCATGGTGGCGAGCAGGCCTTCGGTGCCGAGGCCGGCATTGTTGACGAGGCCGTAGATCGGGCCGAACTCGTCGCGGATAAGCTTCGCGAACGCCGGGATCGCGTCGATCACGGCGAGGTCGCAGGCGCGGAAATGCAGGCGCCCTTCGGAGAGGCCGATCGCCGCCCTGAGCTCGTCGCTCTCGCGCCGTGCCGCCGCAATCACGTTATAGCCGGCATCAGCCAGCCGCTTGCCGATCGCAAGGCCGATGCCGCGGCTGCCGCCGGTGACGAGGACGTTATGCATCGGTGCGCGCCAGTTTGCCGGCCGGGGTGACGTCGAGTGCCTCGACGAAACGGATCACCGCCGGCACCTTGTGAGAAGCGAGCTGCGCGCGGCACTGATCCAGGATCTGGTCGCGGATCTCCTTCACCCGCGCCTGGTCGGTGCCGTCGGCGAGGATCACGTCGGCGACGACGATGCCGCCGGTGATCGGGCTGCGGCGCGATTTCGCCCGCGACATCCGCACGTCGGCATGGCGATTGATGACCGCCTCGATCTCCTCGGGATGAACCTTCAGCCCGCCGATATTGATGATGCCGCCGCGGCGGCCGACGAAATAATAGCGGTCGCCGCGCAACTCGACGATGTCGCCGCTGTCGACGAACCCGTCGTCATCGGTCAGCGCCGCCGCATTGCGGCCGATGTAGGCATGCGCCGTGCGCGTCGAGCGGATGCGCAGCGAGCCATCCACGACCTTCATCTCGACGCCGTTGCGGTTGCCGAGATAATCGGCCGGGAAGCCCTCCAGCCCGTCATTGACGGCGAAGCCGACACCTGCCTCGGTCGAGGCATAGGCGTGACCGACGGAGGAATTGGGGAACGCGGCCTTCAGGCCGTCGAGCACCGCCTGGTCGGCGATCTCGCCGGACAGACGGACGTATCCCGGCGCGAACTGTGCAGCCGAGCCGCTCATCAAGAGCTTGCGCCAGTGCGATGGCGTGCCGGAGATATGGGAGACGCCCCGCGCGTTCAGCCGCGCGACGTGGTCGCCGAGTGCTTCATGCGGATCGGACAGCACCATCGAGCCGCCGGAGAGAACCGCGCGCAGGAAGATCTGCAGGCCGCCATAGCGGCGAATGTCGTAGAATGTCGCCCAGACCGGCGCAGGCCC
Organism: Bradyrhizobium sp. Pa8; assembly: GCF_052588265.1. NCBI lineage: Bacteria > Pseudomonadati > Pseudomonadota > Alphaproteobacteria > Hyphomicrobiales > Nitrobacteraceae > Bradyrhizobium > Bradyrhizobium sp. Pa8. The sequence continues at coordinate 8,384,982 of NZ_CP176767.1, forward strand.
GCGCGCAGGGCCGTCGGCGACGATGGCGCCCGTCAGTGCTTCCAGCGTATGGCCGGCGATTTTTGGTACGCCCGACGTGCCGGACGTGAGCATCAGCCATTCCGTGGCGCGTTCGGTCTTGGCGGGCGCCGTTGCGGCGAGTGGAAACTGTGCTGTGACAACCAGCGCGATGGCCTTGTCCGCCCACAGCGCAGGCTCGTCAGTGACAACAGCATCGATCTGGGCATCCGCGATCAGCGCGTCGAGATGGTCAGGGTTGAGATCAGGCGGGCACAGCAGCATGCGCCGGGCGACACCGTCGAGCTCGATCATGGCGAGGCCCGATCTGAGTTGGTCCGATAGCTTCAGCAGGACAGAGCGGCCCGCCAGCTCACGCAGGCGGCCGCCCAGAACCGTATGCCCCAGCACGTCCGTCAGCGACACCACATGACGAGCATCGGAGATCGTGCGGCCCTTGAGCTCCGGGCTCAGATAGTCGCGAAGCGCGAAGATCTCACGCGGGGACATTTTCGTAGGCCCGCACGAAATCGCCCACGGTGGCGGGGAACGCTGCGTCCTCGGAAATGGTGAAGGGATCGACGCCGGTCTCGTCCTCGAGGCGCGCCACCAGAATCGCGAAGGCGAGGGAATCGAAACCCGTCTCGTGCAGGGACAGATCGTCCGAGAGTGCGGGAAGCGTGACGTGCTGCTCCTTGGCGATCTGCTGGATCGCTTCGATGACCTTAGACCTTACCGACATGGCTGGCTCGCTCTTGTTATTGATGGTTCGTGTTGCGGCGGCTCTTGATGACCGCCTCCCCAAGGCCCGTGTTGTTTACCCGACAGAAGTAAATGGCTTCTTGGACAATTCAGATAAAACTGGACCTATCTGGCGGATTTTCGTGCGGCTAGAGCCTGATCGCGCCATCGATGATCCCTGCGTACACGTCCGCGTCCAAGGCGATGTAGCCGCCGGATTTCGGGTCGAGCATGAACAGCGGATCGTTGATCGCGGCCGGGTCAAATCCCTCCCGGGCCAGTTCGCCCTTCTTCTGCTTGAACGTCTCGGTCGCATCGAGCTCGCGCGAGATACGGATGAAGACTGGGCGGGCGTAAACCGGCAAGCGCTGCGCCAGATGGACGGGCAGCGCTTCGATATCAAACCCCTCGTTGACGACGATGGCGCTCATGCCGGCGCGGCCATCGGTGCCGGGGATGCTGACGCCATAGGTGGTGGCATCGATCACGCCGGTGAAATCGCGCACGGCGTCGTTGACCTCCGATGTCGCGACGTTCTCACCCTTCCAGCGAAAGGTGTCGCCGATGCGGTCGACGAAATGGAAGAAGCCCTTGTCGTCGAGCCGCATCAGATCGCCGGTGCGGAACCAGGCATCGCCCTTGGCGAAGACGTCGCGCAGGATTTTCTTCTCGGTCTCGCCGGCCTCGGTATAGCCCTCGAAGCGGCCGCCGCCTTCGTCTGCGGTGCCGATGCGGCCGATGGCTTCGCCGGCCTCGCCCCTGGCGCAGGCAATGCAAAAGCCCTCTTCGTTGCGAAAGGGTGCACCGCTGTCAGGATCGAGCTTGACGAGCCCCGCCGGAAAGCGATGCGCGAGCAGCGGCGGAACGCGGCCAATCGCCCCCGGCTGCCCCTCGACGTTGAACAGTGAGAAATTGCCTTCCGTCGCCGCATAGAATTCGAGGATGCGCGGAATGGCGAAGCGGTTCTGGAAATCCTCCCAGATGTCGCCGCGCAGGCCGTTGCCGCAGACGAGCCGCAGGCGGTGACGGTTCTCGTATTCGGACGGTGGTGCCTTGAGCAGATAGCGGCAGAGCTCGCCGATGTACTGGAACAGCGTGCAATCGTGTCGCACGATGTCGGGCCAGAAGTTCGAGGCCGAGAATTTGTCCGCGATCACCACCGAACCACCGGCGGCGAGCATGCTGCACGGGGCGACAATGCCGCCGACCGAGTGGAACAGCGGCAGGCAATCATAGAGCCGGTCCTGCGGGGTGGCGCCGGTGAGGCCGGCGAACCAGAAGCCCCAGTTGAGGATGCGGCGGTGGCTGATGCTCGCCGCCTTCGGCAGGCCGGTGGTCCCGGAAGTGTAGATCAGCAGGGCGCGGTCGTTGATCGTGACGTCGCCATGCTCGTCCGGGGAAAGCGGCCCGTCCTCGTGCGCGGCAAGTGCGACGTCGATCGCGCGCTCGCTGCGAGCATCGCCATGGGTCCAGACTTTTGCTTCTGTCTTCAGGTGCGGCGACGCGCCGTCCAACGCTTCCATGACCTCGTGCGCGACGATGACATGCGACGGCCTGGCGACATCGACGCAATGCGCGAGCGACTGGCCGACGAGCCTGGTGTTGATCAGCGCGACCACGCCGCCGACCCGGCTGATGCCGAGCCACGCGGCAACATAGTCGATGCCGTTCGGCATGATCAGCGCAACGGTGTCCCCCCTGGCCACGCCGACCGAGCGCGCCCAGCGCGCATAGCGGTTGATGCGCGTCGAGAGGCCTGCGTAGTCGATGGTTGTCTCATCCGCGACCAGCGCGGTGCGAGCGGGCTGACGCTGCGCCCAATCGTCGACGACGTCGGCGAACAGCCGGCCCGGCAGCGTCTCGATGCGCGCGGTGAGCTCGATCGCCTTCAGCCAGATCTTTGAAGCCGAAGGTGCGCGCGCGACTTTTGGTTGCTCGATGACGCCGGTGGTCATGCCGTTCATTCTTTCCGAACGTATCTGCTGTTTCCCCAAGCTTAGCTCGCACGCCCTGCCCAGGTGTTAAGAGACAAGGTAAAGCCAGGTTAGTACGTGATTAACTCTGGCCATCCGACGCGGGCGAGTTCGGCAGCATGTTGACGGCGGAGACCGACCGCTGGCGCAAGGTGATCGAGTTGTCGGGGACCAGGAAAGGGTAGCGATCCGGCGAGGCTAGGCGCTCCCTGGTAAACGGGCTATGCTTTTCTACCCTGCGTTGTCAGGGCTACGAAAGGGAGGCGTCCCGTGGCTCTAGATCCGTCAGAGTTTCCGGTCCAGGCCACGCCGTTCGAGCAGCGCCTGGAGAATTTCGCCAAACGCGTGAAGGGTGGGCAGGCCAGGGTGGTTGCGATCGGCTCGTCCACCACGGCGGGCGAAGGAGGCATCGCGCCATATCCGCAGCGGCTGCTGGCGGATCTTCGGATCAAATTTCCAAATGTCGGAATCGAGGTGATCAACCGGGGCGTCGGCGGCGAAGACGCTCCTTTGGAGCTGAAGCGGTTCGAGCACGACGTCTTCGATCTCAATCCCGATCTCGTCATCTGGCAGGTCGGCACCAATTCGGTGTGGCAAGCCGACGGTCCCTCGTTCGCGGACACCACGAAGGCCATCCGTGAGGGTGTCGACCAACTGCTCGGCGCGAAGCGGATCGACGTGATCCTGATGGACCTTCAATATGTGCCTGCGGTGCTGACACCGGCCAAGCGCAACAAAGCGGACGCCATGGTCGAGGCGATCAGCCAGATCGCGCACGAGAAACAGGTCAACGTCTTCCGCCGCTTCGCGCTGATGAAGGGCTGGCACGAGGTCGCAAGGATCTCGTTCGACCGTCTGGTCGACCCGGGCGATGACACGAGGCTGCACGCCAGCGACTGGACCACGGACAAGATGACCTGGCAATTGACCGACGCGATCTTCGCCGCGGCGGCGCCCCACGGCACCTAGTCCTGCATGCTCCGTCGGACCGGACTCCGAACGAGCGATAGGCGCTAGCCGCCTCGCCTGTAACGTGGGCGCGGCGGCGCAACGTTGACAGGATAATACGGATTGACGTCACAGCTCGCCGAGCGGCCTGACGCCGTGGCGCGGCACTGCGGCAGCGACGTGAAGGAGCAATCGTACCACTCCCCGCCGCCACCGTTCGCGCCTGAGTAGACGTGCATGCAGACGGGAAAGCTGGGATCGAAGGTCTGCGCATGCGAGGGCGCGGCCGTGAGCAATGCACCGGCGAATGCGATCAGAGCGAATGAGCGGTGCATCAAAAAACGTTCCATCCACATCGCGAACAACTACTGCACCTTCTTGTGACGCTTGCGCGGGGGCGGCGGCGGTTCGTCAAAGGCGTAATAGGGGTTGACGTCGCAGCTTGCGGCGCGGCCCGACGCCGTGGCCCGGCACTGCGGGATCGAGGTGAACGAGCAATCGTAATAGTCGCCACCGCCCCGGCCGCCGGGCGTGTAGACGTGCATGCACACCGGATAGCGCGGATCATAGGTCTGGGCGTCGGCATCTGCCGCCACGAACAGCGTGGCAATCGCGGTGAGGGTCAGGAGAGGCAGGCGCATCGGACATTTCCTCGAATCGGTGGCAACGGCACGCGTTATGCCATTTCGATATGGCACAACGGCGCGGAAGAAGCGATTGTTCCTGTTCATACCTCTCCCGCTTGTGAAACACGGCGAAACGGATGAGACACAGCGCCGCAACGATGCGAACGCGGGAAAGCACTCCGTATTCAGCCTGCGCAGAACGCATAACTCGCTGCAGCTCTCCTTCGACAAAGGTCGCAAGCATCCGGCGCAGGAATCCGTTCGCAGGCCGGAGCGAACGGACTAGTCTTTCGATCACAACGCCGGCCCCGGACCGACGACGTTCCAGGGCAATCAACAAGCAAATGGGCTGAAGGAAACGCACATTCGCGCTCGGGCTCTCGGGCGCGGCTCCGCCGTGAGCGGGGAGAAGATGCGCTGGCCAGTCTGTGGTCTCAGGGCATGCAAGAGAGCTTCTCGTCTCCGTTCATCCGCTATCCGATCGGCACCTCCCTGCTGATGGCGGGCATCCTGTTCGTAGGCCTCGTGGCCTATCCGCTGCTGCCGGTTGCACCGCTGCCCCAGGTCGACTTTCCGACCATCCAGGTCTCCGCATCGCTTCCGGGCGGCAGTCCCGAGACCATGGCCTCTTCCGTGGCGCAGCCGCTCGAGCGCCAGCTCGCGCAGATCCCCGGCATCACGCAGATGACCTCGACGAGTTCACTGGGCTCGGCGTCGATCACCATCCAGTTCGATCTCAACCGCCTGATCGATGCCGCCGCCAACGACGTGCAGGCCGCGATCAACGCGGCGAGCGGACAGTTGCCGAAGAACCTGCCCTCGCCGCCGACTTATCGCAAGGTCAACCCGGCGGACTCGCCGATCATGATCCTGTCGGCGACCTCCGATACGCTGCCGTTGACCACCGTCAGCGACCGCACGGATGCCCAGCTCGCCCAGCAGATCAGCCAGATCCCAGGCGTTGCGCAGGTGTTCGTCGGCGGGCAGCAGAAACCTTCGGTGCGCATTCAGATCGATCCGGCCAAGCTCGTCGCCAAGGGATTGTCGCTGGAGGACGTGCGCAGCCAGATCGCGATCGCGACCGCGGACAGCCCGAAGGGCAACATCGACGGCCCGCGCCGCTCCTACACCATCTACGCCAACGACCAGCTGCTCGAGGCCCCGTACTGGAGGGACGTCATCGTCGCCTATCGCAACGGCGCCCCTTTACGTATCCGCGACATCGGCGAGGCCGTGTCCGGACCGGAGGACATGAAGACCGCGGCCTGGGCCGACGGCAAGCGCGGCGTGTTCCTGGTCATCTTCAAGCAACCCGGCGCCAACGTCATCGAGACAGTCGACCGCATCAAGGCGAAGCTGCCCCGGCTGATCGCGGCAATCCCGCCCGCGATCAAGATCAAGATCATCAGCGACCGCACCATCACCATCCGCGCCGCGGTCGACGACGTGCAGATCACGCTCATGATCACCATCGCGCTCGTGGTGATGGTGATCTTCATCTTCCTGCGCAGCTTCTGGGCCACGATCATCCCGAGCATCACGGTTCCGCTGGCGCTGTTGGGGGCCTGCTCGCTGATGTGGGTGTTTGGCTATTCGCTGGACAATCTCTCGCTGATGGCTCTGACCATCGCGGTTGGCTTCGTGGTCGACGACGCCATCGTGATGCTGGAGAACATCACGCGCTATGTCGAGCAGGGCGAAGACCCGGTCACCGCCGCGTACAAGGGGGCGGCCGAGATCGGCTTCACCATCGTCTCGATCAGCATCTCGCTGGTCGCCGTGCTGATCCCGCTGCTGCTGATGGGCGGCATCATCGGCCGACTGTTCCGCGAGTTCGCGGTGACGCTGTCGATGGCGATCTTCGTCTCGCTCGTGGTGTCGCTGACCCTGACGCCGATGATGGCCTCGCGCTTCCTGCGCGCCGACCACGAGGCGCGGCACGGCCGCTTCTACCAGTGGAGCGAGCGGATGTTCGAGCGCCTGCTCGGCGCCTACGAGCGCGGGCTGGACCTCGCGCTGAAACACAGCTTCGTCACGCTGTGCGTCTTCTTCGGCACCGTCGCGCTGTCGGCGTTGCTGTTCATCCTGATCCCGAAGGGCTTCTTCCCGCAGCAGGACAACGGCTTCCTCAGCGCGGTGTCCGAGATGCCCCAGGACATCTCCTTCACCGAGATGAAGCGCCGGCAGGAGGAACTCAACGCCATCGTGCAGGCCGATCCCGCCGTCGATTCCATCGCGATGTTCATCGGCGGCGGCGGCACCGCGCTGAATTCGGGACGCATGTATATCACGCTGAAGCCGATCGGAGAGCGCGACGCCAGCGCGCAAGCGATCATCGCGCGGCTACGGCCAAAACTCGCCGAGGTCGAGGGCGCACGCCTCTATATGCAGGCCTCGCAGGACGTGCGCCTCGGCGGGCGCGCCACCCGCACACAGTTCGAGTTCACGCTGCAGGACGCCAATCTCACCGAGCTGAACGAGTGGGCCCCGAAGATCCTGGCGGGCATGAAAGCCCTGCCGCAACTGCGCGACGTCGCCACCGACCAGCAGACCGAGGGCACGACGCTGCAGCTCACGATCAACCGCGACACTGCCGCACGCTACGGCATCCAGCCTCAGTTGATCGACGACACGCTCTACGACGCCTTCGGCCAGCGTCAGGTCGCGCAGTATTTCACCCAGACCAACAGCTACCACGTGGTGCTCGAGATCACGCCGGCGCTGCAGGGCCAACTCGAGACGCTCGAGAAGCTCCATATCAAATCGCCGCTGACCGGAGACCAGGTGCCGCTCTCGGTGATCTGCAACTGGACCAACGTGCCGGTTCGGCCACTCGCGATCGCACATCAGGGTCAGTTTCCGGCGGTGACGATCAGCTTCAACCTTGCCGAGGGTGTGGCGCTGGGACAGGCCACCGATGCCGTGCTGCGCGCGGTCGGCACAATGGGCGCGCCGCCGACGCTATCGACGAGCTTCCAGGGCACCGCGCAGGCGTTCCAGCAATCGCTCGGCACCGTGCCGATGCTGATCCTTGCCGCGCTCGTCGTCGTGTACCTCGTGCTGGGTGTGCTCTACGAGAGCTATATCCACCCGCTGACCATCCTGTCCACGCTGCCGTCGGCAGGCGTCGGCGCGATCGCGATCCTGATGATCTTCGGCTTCGACTTCAGCCTCATCGCCCTGATCGGGGTCATTCTGCTGATCGGCATCGTCAAGAAGAACGGCATCATGATGGTGGACTTCGCCATCGCCGCCGAGCGCGAGCAGCATCTGACGCCGGAGCAGTCGATCCGCCAGGCTGCGCTGCTGCGCTTCCGTCCGATCATGATGACGACGATGGCGGCGCTGCTGGGCGGCGTTCCGCTGATGCTCGGAACCGGCACCGGCGCCGAGATCCGCCAGCCGCTCGGCTATGCCATGGTCGGCGGCCTCCTGGTGAGCCAGGCGCTGACGCTGTTCACGACCCCCATCGTCTATCTCTACCTCGACCGCTTCTCCAACCGGCTTTCGCACTGGATGGAGGAGAAGCCGGAGCCGGAGGCGGCCAGCGACAAGCAGAAGGATGCGGCGGAGTGAGCCGGGACGATTCTGCGGCCTCCGTCATTGCGAGCGACTTGTCCGCCATAGCTCGAAGAGCGACGGCGGAAGCGAAGCAATCCAGGACTGCCGCCGCGGGAACAGTCTGGATTGCTTCGTCGTTTGGCTCCTCGCAATGACGAGCAAGCGTTCCGCCTACCCGCCCAGCCCCTGCAGGACCAGTCGGTTCAGCCTTGCCGCAAACGCGGCGGGGTCTTCGGGCAATTCGCCGTCCAGGATCTGCGCCTGTTCGAGCAGCAGCAGGCTGAGATCGTCCACCGCCTCGGAGCCGGCCTGCGCCGTGGTGATCGCCGTCACCAGCGGATGGCGCAGATTGATCTCGAGGATCGGCTTGGTGCGCATGCCGCGGTTCTGCTGCGACAGGATGCGCTCGAGCTCGCGGCTCGGGCCCTGGCTGTCGGCGACGAGGCAGGAGGCGGAGCTGGTGAGGCGCGTCGAGACCTTGACGTCGCTGACGCGCTCGCCGAGCGCGGCCTTGATCACCGCGATGGTAGCGGCCTCGTCGGCTTGCGGCTCCTCCTTCTTCGCCTCGTCGGCCTCGTCGGTGCGCGGGATCAGGTCGAGATCGAGATCGCCCTGGCTCAGCGATTTCAGCGGCTTGCCGTCGAACTCCGATGGCATCGAGGTCCAGAAGGCGTCGACCGGATCTGACAGCAGGAGCACCTCGATGCCGCGCGCGGTCGCAGCTTCCAGCCTCGGATTGGACTTCAGCCGCTCGATGCTGTCGCCGACGAGATAGTAGATCTCGGTCTGGTTCGGCTTGAAATCGGCGATGACGTCCTTCAGCGAACGCTTCTCGCCCGAGGTGGTGGTGAAGCGGGACAGGGACAGCAGCTTTTCGCGCCGCTCGAAATCCTCGTAGATGCCTTCCTTCAGCACGGCGCCGAAGGCGTCCCAGATCCTGGTAAAATTCTCCGGGTCCTTGTCGGCAAGGCTTTCGAGCTCGGACACGACCCGGGTCGCCACGGCTTTCCGGATCTGCGCGAGCTGCGGATTGTTCTGGAGCATCTCGCGCGAGATGTTGAGCGGGAGATCTTCGCTGTCGACCACGCCGCGGATGAAGCGGAGATAGCCCGGCAACAGATCGGCATCGTCGGTAATGAAGACGCGGCGGACGTAAAGCTTCACGCGGCCCTTGCGGTTCGGCTCGAACAGGTCGAACGGCTTCGTCGACGGCGCGAACAGCAGCACGGCGTAGGAATAGCGGCCCTCGGCGCGGTAGTGCAGCGTCATCGCGGGATCGTCGAAGGCCGATGCAATCTGCTGATAGGCCTTCTTGTAGTCCTCGGCCGTCAGCTCGGACTTGGAGCGCTGCCACAGCGCGCTCGCCGAGTTGATCTGGCGCGGCTCGCCCTCTTCCGGCACCAGCTCGATGGGGAACAGGATGTTGTCGGAATAGGCACTGACGACGCGCTCGATCTCGTAGGTCTCGAGATATTTCTTCGCGTCATCCTTCAGGTGCAGGACGATCTCGGTGCCGCGTGCCACGCGCGCCGCTTCCTCATCGCTTGCGCGCGCAATCTCGAAGCCGGAGCCGCCGGAGGACGCCCAGGTCCACACGTCGCTCTCGCCGGCACGGCGGCTGACGACGACGATCTTCTCGGCGACCATGAAGGCGGAATAGAAGCCGACGCCGAACTGGCCGATCAGGCCGAGGCCGTCCTTGGCCTCCTTCAGCTTCGAGACGAATGCCTTGGTGCCGGAACGGGCAATGGTGCCGAGATGGTCGATCAGCTCCTGGCGCTCCATGCCGATGCCGTTGTCGGCGATCGTGAGCGTTCCGGCCGTCTTGTTCGGGATGATCCGGATCTTGAGCGCGTCGCCCTCGCCCAGCAGCGCCGGGCTCGCGATGGCTTCATAGCGCAGCTTGTCGCAGGCGTCCGATGCGTTGGAGACGAGCTCGCGCAGGAAGATGTCGGTCTCGGAATAGACGGAGTGCACCATCAGGTGCAGAAGCTCGGAAACCTCGGCCTGGAAAGGCTGCGTGTGCGCGGCCGTATCTGACGTCGTCATGCGTTTACCTGGTCAATCAAAAGGGGAAGAAACCCGGCATATAACGCGAGGGGATAGGGGATCAAGTGGACGTGAAATATCGCCCTCCCGGCGGGAAGGCGATCTGTCCATGGTGGCCAGGGGCGCGGCGAAGAAGGATCAGGTCACACAGCGGCCGGGCTGGAGCAGTTTTGCGACCTCGGTCAGGGAGCTGACCATCGGCTCGCAGGCAATCGTCGGCCGCTTGGGGCCCTGCTTCCGGTTCTGGAGCAGCACCGGCGGCTTGGCGGTGCCGGTCTCGATGACCGCGGGGACCCGCAGCAGCACCGAGGTCTCGGCCAGATCGTTCAGCCGCATTGACACGGTGCGGGTGGGAACCGGGGCCTGCCTGATGTCGGCGAACCGGTCGGCCTTGCCGGAACGGTTGACGTTGTGACCCACATCTTGCGTGGGCCTGTCGGCGACCGTCTGCCAGCGGGCGGCCAGATCGTGGCCGGAAGCCAGCTGGACGGCACCGACCTGTACGGCACCAAGCGTCGCGGCAATCGCGACGGCACCCAAAAATACCTTTTGAATCTGTAACATGGCTGACAATCCCTCGCCCCATGGCGATCACGGGAACAACGCGATGGGAGGACTGGCAGTTCTCAGCCGTTAAGATCACTTAACCGTGTGCGAAATTCACCGCAGGGCGCATAAAAAGGCCGCACAAAAAAATTTTCGACCGCCTGGAACGACTCTCAAGCCCGAGAGTCGTCTCAACAGCCGGCTATTCCCCCCTGCCCCATAAGCCGGCGACGTAGGGCGCGACTGTGGTGATGCCAGTCGCGCCTTACTTTTTTTCGCGGGAGTTCTTCCATATTCCTCCTCCGCCCCACCATCCGCCCCACCTTTATGCGTCCTGGCGGCTGCTCGTGTTAGGTTTGGAACTGTAGCAAGCCCGCCGCTCGGGCTGGAATGGCCTCACAAAGCTGTTCCGAATCACAGGTCAAAACGGAAGAAAGCACAGCCAACAACGTCGCGCGATGCACCACATTTGTCGCAGTCAACGTGAGCCACGGGGAACGGGCAGACCGCCAAGTCGGCAACAGCCCCGATGGACCGAAAGGCTACTACCGAAGCTTCTCGATGTCGCTAGCCATTGAACAACTCACATCGAGCAGTGTTCGGATTGAAGATACAAGCACCAACCGCCTTCGTCCGACAGTCCTTGTGTCCAGTTGTCCCGCGCCTATCAGCTCGTAGAGCTTGGTACGACCTAAACCGGTGGCTTCGCACGCTTCGTCAATCGTACAGGTCAACCGCTCGGCGAATGGTATTTTTCTTTGGTCTGAAGACTTCGAAGCGGGACGATCTTGCTCGACTTGCTCTCCCGAATTTCGATGCATAGGCTCCGCCTCTGGAACTCGACTGACGAGAGTTGCTTGAGCAGCCAGAAAACGTCAATGCGAACATATGAGCGTCGCCGCGAACTATGGCGAAAAGCAGCGATGGTTAGAATAGATTCGGCTTTCGGTTTCGGCACAAACTTTTTTCGATCTTCGACGGCAAGTCCCTGCCTCGGCACTCCCAAGTATCCAACGAGGGACGCGGCCTAGGATTCTGAGGACCAATTCAGCCGCCGATCCCGATCAACGGACATGGGAACAACGTGAAGGACCGCATCGCCTTCAGGCGCTATTTCGGTGGAGGTGGGGCGCAGCTGCCCCAATGCGTCACCGATGACGTAGAACAGAAGTGGGAAATGCCAGTTATGTCGCGCGGCCCTGACTTAGAAACATCGAGGAAGCGGCTGTGTCGGGCCGCCTTCGAATCGCATTGGCATCGCCGAGACGAGTAGAATAGATCACAATGCCGAGAGAGGGTGCGTGGTTTCGCGGGCCGGCCGCCAAAACGCCGTTTGAAAAACCGTTTAAGTTCGGCGCTCTCGAACGGTTCGCTCGCTAAGATCTTGATTTATAGGTTGGGCACACCACGGCTCGGACCTGGGATCCTCCAAAGTTAGCAGGTCTAACGCTGCACCGGAGACGATCTGTGTGGAGGTCCCCGCAAGCGACGGAGCAATATCTTCTTGGCCCGATCACCGGCGAAGAATTTTTCGCTCCGTGAGTCACCCTCTGAGTCTCTTTCCTTTGCTTCTCCCATCGTATCCAATTTTACGATCGGCGTGTAGACGGCCTGCCATTTCTCAGCATCACGCAGCATCCTGACAGGATGAACCGCGCGAGGACAGGAGAAATGCCCAATCGCGGACCTCCGTCCGCAGTCTCAGCGCAAATCGATCCTGCTCTAATTAAGTTTGTTGAAGCACTTGCAATTGCCGACGCTAGACGCGATCATCTTTTTGATAGCGAGCGTCTGATGAAGAATCATCTTGATGCCGCTGGCGACAAACGCATCAGCAGTGGCATTCGAGATGAAACCCGCAGCGATCTATGCTCGGTTCTCGACCGAGCTTCAAAACGAAAAATCGACTGAAGATCAGATTGCCCTATGCCGCGCTCATGCGGCTCGTCATCAACTCGATGTCGTTGCTACCTTTGCAGACAAGGCGCGTTCTGGAGCCTCGGTATTCGGCCGCGATGGTTTGATGCAGCTTATGGATGCTGCGCGTCAGCACCGTTTTACGGTTGTGATCGTAGAGGCATTGGACCGGCTCTCACGCGACATGGAGGATCTGGCCGGCATCCACAAAAGGTTGTCTTTCCAAGGGATCGAGATCCAGGCCGTTCACGATGGCACTGCGGACTCAATCTTGATTGGGATCCGCGGCCTCGTCGGACAGATGCAGCGTGAGGACGGCGCGAAGAAGGTCCGCCGCGGCATGGCCGGCGTAATACGCGATGGCCGACATGCGGGAGGGCGTGCTTACGGATATAGAGCGATACTCGGTAAACCCGGCGAACTCGAAATCGTCGAAGATGAAGCCACGGTCGTCCGACGGATTTTTGCTGCGTACACAGCGGGACGGGCACCCCGAGAGATCGCACAGGAACTCAATCGGGAAAATATCAGTCCGCCGCGAGGTCGGCGGTGGAATGCGTCGACGATCAACGGCAACGCCAAGCGCGGGACGGGGCTCATCTTTAACGAGCTCTATGCTGGCCATATTGTCTGGAACAAGGTCCGGATGGTGAAGGATCCCGATACAGGCAAACGATTGTCTCGCCCAAACCCTCGTGAGGAGTGGCAGAGCATTGATGTGCCCCAACTGCGGATCGTCGAACAGTCCGTTTGGGAGCAGGCGCACGCTTTGAAGACTGAGAAGGGTCATTTGGCCAGCCATATGAAGCGACGGGCGCCGCATCTCCTGTCTGGTCTCCTTCGGTGCGGTTGTTGCGGATCTGGCATGTCAGTTCACGACCGCGACAAGACTGGAAAGACCAGGATTCGTTGCTCAGCTGTGCGCGAGAGTGGCAGTTGTTCGAATCGCAGGATCATCTACCTGCGTGACGTCGAAAGACTTGTGCTCAGCGGGATGGTCGAGGAGTTGAAGGATACAGGACTGATCGAGACTTACGTCCGCAACTACAACAGTGAGCGAGAGCGGCTTGCGGGGAACGCTTCCGCGGAGCGCCTGCGGCTAGAGGCCAAACGTGACCGGATCGAAGGCGAGCGTCAGCGCAATATTGATCTCGTGATCAAGTACGTGATTTCCGAGGAGGATGCCAAGCAAAGGATCGCCGAGTTGAAGCAGGAGCGGTTGCTCGTGGAGGCGGAACTGGCTGCACTTGAGGAGTCCCCTACCCCTATCTCACTGCATCCGGCAACGCTGGACCGCTACGTCGAGACCGTCAATGCGCTTGCCGACACGATAGCAAACCACGCAAGCGCGGAGGACGACCGCGGTCCGTTGGTCGCTGACTTCAGGTCACTTGTGCATAGCGTCATTGTCCACCCGAAAGGCCCTTGGGAAGGCTTCGAGGTCGAGGTGAAGGGAAAGCTGGCCGCACTGGTAGGCGGAGGGGTCTTTCCGGAGGCCCACCATAATAGTGGGTCATACGTGGTAGCGGGAGAGGGACTCGAACCCCCGACCCCAGGATTATGATTCCCGTGCTCTAACCAGCTGAGCTACCCCGCCACAGGGATCGCGAAGGCCGAAACAGCCGATCTCGCGAACGCGCGGCATATAAGGAAGGGGGCGGCGGGAAGTCAAGCAAAGTGGTTCGCCTTTTCCGCCTTCGCTGAAGCCCGTGCGGGACAACCCGCCGCGTGAATAGAGCCTGTTTTGTAGCTGAATCCGTCATGGCCGGGCTCGTCCCGGCCATCCACGCCTTCATTCGCCTGCCCAAGAACGTGGATGCCCGGGGACGAGCCTGGGCATGACGACGAGATTGGGGATGCGGATCGGGCCTATTTCGGCCGCATGGTCGGGTCGCCGCCGGGGCTGCCGGGGGGTGGGATGACCGGCATGGCGCCGTCCGTAGAGGGCGCGGGGGCGTGCATGTCGGGGTCGACGCCGGAGGGCGGGCAGAGCACGCCGTCGGACTTGGCCAGCTTGTCGCCGAGCGGTTCCCGGGACTGGCCGGTGGTAGTGCCGTCGGGCGCGGTGGCGCGGTTCGGGCGGTCCTGCGGCATGCAGTTGGCGGCGTGTTGCGAGGATGGCGGCGCGGTCGCTTGCGGCGGCGTCGCCGGGGCGGGCGGGGCCTGCGCGACCGCGGCGCCTGAGGCGGCGATCAGGAGGCTGGCCAAAATGATGTTTGATGTCGTGCGCATGGGAGGGAAACGTCTGCGGCCATGCGGAGGTTCCGGCCGACGCACGGCGAATTGAAGCGCTGGAATGTCGCGGGTTTCGTCGCGGCGCATCCTTCGAGACGCCCGCTGACGCGGGCTCCTCAGGAAGAGGTCTCGATTCGCGGCGACAGGCGCCGACTTGCGGCGCACCGCCCGTGCTGCTCGCAACTACGCTTTGACGTAGCGGATCAGCGAAAAGTGACCCATCGGCGGCATCGGACGACGCTCGGCGAGCGTGACGCCGCCGTGCCTGGCGGCCCAGTTGACGAGGCGGTCCCACGGGAATTCCGGGCGCCAGCCGAGGCGGCGGGCAATGGGGGCGAAGGCGAGCTCGAACAGCTTTCGCGGGCCGCTTTCCGCGCCAATGTGGTTGACGAGGATCAGTTCGCCGCCGGGCTTGAGCACGCGCACGAACTCGTCGAGCGTGCCTTCGGGATCGGGCACGGCGGTGATGACATATTGCGCGACCACCGCGTCGAAGAAGTTTTCGGGGAAGGCGAGATTCTTCGCATCCATCACCGAGAGCACCTCGACATTGGACAGCCGCAGTGCGCGCACGCGCGCCTGCGCCTTGCGCAGCATCGGCTCGGAGATGTCGACGCCGCAGATCCTTGTCGTGCGCGAATAGTCCGAGAGCGACAGCCCGGTGCCGACGCCGACGTCGAGGATGCGGCCGCCGATGCGGTCGGCCTCCGCGATGGTCGACTGCCGTCCGGCGTCGAAGACCTTGCCGAACACGAGATCATAGACTGGCGCCCAGCGGCCATAGGCCTTCTCGACCCCGGCCCGCGAGATGTCTGCTGCCATGCCCCCTGCCCCAGCTTAGCTTTTTATCTTGCGCATGATCTGGTCGGAAAACCGCTTCACACTTTTCCGGATCATGCGCTAGCCGCGCACCGCTTCCACCAGCGGCCTCGCAGTGCTCGTTGCGACCTTCGCCGCGGCGCTCTGGATGAAGCCGCCGCCGAGCACGCGCGCCTGGCCCGAAGGCGCGTCGTAGAACACGCAGGCCTGGCCGGGCGAGACGCCCTCCTCGCCGGCGACGAGCTCGACTTCGTAATGGCCGTTGCCGCCGCGCAGCCAGGCCGGCTGAGGACTGCGGGTCGAGCGGACGCGCACGAACATCTCGAGGCCGGCGCCGATGGCGCGGTCGATGTCGCCGTCGCCGATCCAGTTGACGTCGCGCAGCACGATGCGGTGCATCTTCAGCGCATCGCGCGGGCCGACGACGACGCGGCGGCCCGGGGCATCCAGCCTCACCACGAACAGCGGCGCGTGAGCGGCGATGCCGAGGCCGCGGCGCTGGCCGACGGTGAAATTGGCGATGCCGTTGTGCCGGCCGAGCACGCGGCCGTCGAGATCGACGATGTCGCCGGGGTCCATCGCGTTCGGACGCAGACGGGTGATGATGTCGGTGTAGCGGCCGGTCGGCACGAAGCAGATGTCCTGGCTGTCGTGCTTGTCGGCGACCGCGAGACCAAAACGGCGCGCGAGCTCGCGCGTCTCGGGCTTGGTCATGTCGCCGAGCGGAAAGCGCAGGAAGTCGAGCTGCTCCTGCGTGGTCGCGAACAGGAAGTAGCTCTGGTCGCGATCGCTGTCGGCGGCACAGACCAGCGCGCGCGAGCCGTCGTCGCGGCGGCGCGAGGCGACGTAATGACCGGTGGCGAGCGCCTGGGCGCCGAGCTCGCGCGCGGTCTTCAGGAGGTCGCGGAACTTGACGGAGCGATTGCACTCGATGCACGGCACCGGCGTCTCGCCGAGCGCGTAAGAGTCGGCGAAATTGTCGATGACGGACGCGCGAAAGCGATCCTCGTAATCGAGCACGTAATGGGGAATGCCGAGCTTGGCGGCGACGTCGCGGGCGTCGTGGATGTCCTGGCCGGCGCAGCAGGCGCCCTTGCGGTGGGTCGCCGCGCCATGGTCGTAAAGCTGCAGCGTGATGCCGACGACGTCATAGCCCTCGGCCTTGAGCAGCGCAGCCGTCGTCGAGGAATCGACGCCGCCCGACATGGCAACGACGACCCTGGTTTCCTCAGGACGGCCTTCGAGATCCAGACTGTTCAGCATGGGCCTTAAAGCGTTGTGACGGCGGCGTTCGCGATCCGCGATGACTTGGACATGTCGGCTTCCGGCGGGACATCGACGCTCCCCGGGAACTTTGGTTCCCCCGGAGGCACGACTGCCCGGTCGAAAGCGGCTGAGAGCAGCTCTTTAATATAGGCGCCATTCCGGTGAAGCAATCACGCGGGCGGCCGCTTAGGGCAATTCTTGCCGGGGAGGCAGAAATGGCGGGGCTTTCGCGCCCTTCGCGGCGAGGACACAAATCAATCAACTAATTGATTTTACTTGGTAAAAAAGATCGGAAAGGAGCTGGCCCGCTCCTTGCTACCCCCTATGCCGAAGATGTTGCCAAGAGGTTTTCCGTGGTCGGTCGGACGTCAGACGTAGCAGCCAGCGTGCAAGTCCAGAGCACGCCGCAAAAGCCTGCCCGGTCGCAGAGCGCCAAAGACACGTCCACCAACGACTCCTTTGGCTCGCTGGTCGACAGCAACACCCAGGCGATCAGCAACAACGCGCCGTCGCAGGACACCGCGCCGCGCCGGACCGAGCCGTCATCCGCCCCGGACAAGGGCCCGCGCGATACCGCCGCGACCGACCAGCCCTCGCAGAGCAAGGCGAACGACGACACCGACACATCGGCCCCCACCGCGAGCGACGCGACGGCCGATCCGGCCAAGCCGACCAAGGACAAGTCCGAGACCTCCGACGCCAAATCGGCGGATAAAGCCGACGACACCAAGGGCGACAAGACCGACGGCACCGCTGCCGCCACCGTCGATGCCGCCGTGCAGCCCGACGCGGCGCAGGTCGCCGTGCCGGATCCGAACGCGATCGTGGTGGCCCCGCCCGTGGTGCCGGTCGATCCGAACGCAGCCGCGAGCCAGGTCAGCGATGCCGCCGCCTCGCCGCTGACGATTGCGGCCGCCGGCATCGCCGCCAGCGCTTCCACCGCGGCGCAGATCGCAGGCGGCAAGACCGACACCGCCACGGCGAGCGACAAGAGCGCCAAGACCGCGGGTGCCAAGGTCGATACCGACACGACGACAACGCTGGGCGATGCCGCCACCGGCACGACGACCGACGGCACCGCGACCGATGCCAAGACCAATGGCGGCTTGGTCGCCGCAGTGGACCAGGGCACGCCGAAGCCTTCGTTCAAGGCCGTCGCGACAGTGCAAGGCGAGAGCGACGTCTCCAATATCGGCCAGGACGCGGGCAAGGCGAACGCCACGCAAACCCCGGCGACCGCGCATGCGCAAGCCGCCAAGCCGCAGGCCGAGACGAACCCGACCGACGCGAAGACCGGCGCCTCCGACCGCTCCGACGCGACGCCGGCAACGGCAACCACGCACGCGCATGGGGCCACACAGGCCGCAGTGCCCACGACCGACACCAGCGCGCAGGCCGCCTCCACCATCCAGGCGCCGCTGACCAATACGACGTCGGCCGCCACCGCATCGACCGCGACGCTCACCGCGACCGCTGCAAATTCCACGCCCGTGCCTATCAGCAGCGTGCCGGTCGAGATCGCCGCGGCTGCGCGCGCCGGCAAGACGCGGTTCGACATCAGCCTCGATCCGATCGACCTCGGCCGCATCGACGTCCGCATCAATGTCGATCGCAACGGCCAGGTCACCTCGCATCTCACCGTCGAGAAGCCGGAGACGCTGCAGATGCTGCGGCAGGACGCGCCGCAATTGCAGCGCGCGCTCGACGATGCCGGCCTCAAGACCGGCAGCAACGGGCTGTCCTTCAGCCTGCGCGACCAAAATTCATCGGGCCAGAATTCCGGCCAGAACAACGACAATGGCGGCAATGCCCGCCGGCTGATCATCAGCGAAGACGACACCGTTGCTGCCGCGCCCGTCGGGCGCGGTTACGGCCGCATGCTCGGATCGAGCAGCGGCGTCGACATCAGAGTGTGAGGAGTATTCGAACATGACCACCACGAATGCCGCCACCGCGCCCGCCGTCGTCTCCGGGACGACGCAGACCTCATCGTCATCGTCCTCGTCGAACTCGCTGAGCTCGAGCACGGGATCGACGCTGGCCGGCAACTTCCAGACCTTCCTGACGCTGCTGACGACGCAGCTGCAGAACCAGAACCCGCTCGATCCGCTCGACACCAACCAGTTCACCCAGCAGCTGGTGCAGTTCGCCGGCGTCGAGCAGCAGCTCAAGACCAACGATTCACTGTCCCAGCTCGTTACCCTGCAACAGACCACGCAGGCGACCCAAGCGCTGGGCTTCGTCGGCAAGACCGCTCTGGTCGACGGCTCGACCGCGACCATGACGAACTCGTCGGCGACCTGGCATCTCAACGTGCCCAGCGACTCGACCGTCGACATCACGGTTGCCAATTCCACCGGCCAGACCGTGTTCACCGGCAAATATACCGCCTCGGCCGGCACCGACATTCCCTTCACCTGGAGCGGAATGGGCAATGACGGCACGCAATGGCCCGACGGCAAGTACACGATCTCGGCCACCGGCAAGGATGTCGCGAACAACACTGTCGGCATCGCCGCGCAGGTGCAGGGCGTGGTGTCGTCCGTCGACCTGACCCAGTCGCCGCCGCTGCTCACCATCGACGGTGCCAGCTACACCCTGAGCCAGGTGAAGAGCATCATCGCCACCAGCAGCAACTAAAGGCGCGCGCCTCGCCACACACGAGATGTGATCCCCGCGAACGCGGGGATCCATAACCACAGGACGTCGTTTTCGCGTGAGACCGTAACCCCGAGTCGTCGTCAAACTACTCCATGGGGTTAGGGGTCCCGGGCTCGCGCTACGCGCGCCCCGGGACGACAGTTGGGGCTTCGCCGGCTCCATTCGTTAGTAAAGTATTAACGAAGACCCCGCTCGGACGGCTCGGATCATGGTGTCCAGCCCTCCGGGCCGGCTGTGTTCCAGCCATTTTCAACGAGAATTGTATTGAAGCCTTAGGCTTAGCGGATTTTTAAGCCCGCACGCGTAGGGTTACGGCGTGAGTTCAGTGGTTGAGAGTTTGTGAGTACGCCATGACAGAACCCCATCGCCCGAGGGTAAAATACGTCATCGGGCCGGACGGCAGTCCGCTGACGATCGCAGATCTGCCCGCCCCCGGCACCAAACGCTGGGTCATCCGCCGCAAGGCCGAAGTCGTCGCCGCTGTGCGTGGCGGACTTCTCTCCCTCGAGGAGGCCTGCAGCCGTTATACCCTGACGGTCGACGAATTCCTCTCCTGGCAGTTTTCCATCGACCAGCACGGTCTGGCGGGTCTTCGCACCACCCGCATCCAGCAATATCGCCAGTAAGCGATCCGGAAATCTGCAGCTTTTGACGAAAATCGGCCTCGCTCCGCGAGGCCGATTTTTTTCATGTTTCCTTTTGGCGCGACTTTTGTCCCAGCTCTTAACCTTCGTTAACCATATCGAAACCATCACCTAGGCAATAATTGCCCAGTCGGCCTTTCCAGTGAAAGCAGCCGAAGCTGTCGGGGCGGTTGCTTGCAAGGTCTTGCGGACTTTTTGAAGGGTATCGGCGCCGCCCGGTTCGGGGCGATGATCGCGGTCACCGCCGCGCTCATCGGCTTTTTCGCGTTCGTCATCATGCGCGTGACCACGCCGCAGATGACGACGCTGTTCACCGACCTCTCGGTCGAGGATTCTTCCGGCATTATCAAGGATTTGGAACGACAGGGCATCCAGTTCGAGCTGCGCAATGAAGGCAGCATCATCATGGTGCCCAAGGACAAGGTCACGCGCCTGCGGATGAAGCTCGCCGAGGGCGGCCTGCCCAAGGGCGGCGGCGTCGGCTACGAAGTGTTCGACAAGTCGGATGCGCTCGGCACCACCTCTTTCGTCCAGAACATCAATCATCTCCGCGCGCTCGAAGGCGAGCTCGCCCGCACCATCCGCGCCATCGACCGCATCCAGGCCGCCCGCGTCCATCTCGTGCTGCCCGAGCGCCCGCTGTTCTCGCGCGAGGCGCCGGAGCCGTCGGCCTCGATCGTGGTTCGGGTCCGCGGCTCGCTCGAGGCCCAGCAGATCCGCGCCATCCGCCACCTCGTCGCCTCCGCCGTCAACGGGCTGAAGCCGCAGCGGGTCTCGATCGTCGACGAGGCCGGCCAGTTGCTCGCCGACGGCGCCGCGACCGATCCGGAGCAGGCGGTCGGCGACGAGCGCCGCACCGCCTTCGAGAAGCGGATGCGCAAGCAGGTCGAGGACATCGTCTCCTCCGTGGTCGGCTCCGGCCGCGCCCGCGTCCAGCTCTCCGCCGATTTCGACTTCAACAAGGTCACCCAGACCTCGGACAAGTTCGATCCCGAGGGCCGCGTGCTGCGCTCGAGCCAGACCCGGGAAGAGAGCAGCCTCACCGCCGACAACAATGGCCAGGTCACCGTCAACAACGAGCTGCCCGGCAACCAGCAGAACAGCGGTCCGACGGCGAAGGACCAGAGCAAGAAGACCGAAGAGACCAACAATTACGAGATCTCCCGCACCACCAAGACCGAGGTGACCGAGGCCGGCCGGGTCAACCGCATCTCGGTTGCGGTGCTGGTCGACGGCATCTATTCCAAGAACGACAAGGGCGAGCTCGCCTACACGGACCGCACCAAGGAACAGCTCGACCGCATCGCCACCCTGGTGCGCTCGGCGATCGGCTTCGACCAGAAGCGCGGCGACCAGGTCGAGGTCGTCAACCTGCGCTTTGCCGACGCCCCCTCCACCGCCCCGATCGCCGAGCCCTCCGGTTTCCTTGGCATGCTCCAGTTCACCAAGGACGACGTCATGTACTTCGTCGAGCTCGGCGTGATGATGCTGCTCGGCCTGGTCGTGCTGTTCCTGGTGATCCGCCCGCTGGTCAAGCGCATCCTCGCCTCCGAGGAGGTCGCCGCCGCCATCTCGGGCGCCCTCGCCGGCCCCGCCGCTTCGGAGGAGGCCGCGCCTGCCGGGCAGGCGCTGCTGCCGGGCGGCGCCGCGAGCGCGATCGACGTCGCCACCATTCAGGGCCAGGTCCATGCCCAGTCCGTTCATCGCGTCGGCGAGCTCGCCGAGCGCAACCCCAACGAAACCGTCGCCATCATCCGCCAATGGCTGACCGAACCCGCGAAATAATCGAGAAGTGAACTGACATGGCCGGCAACCTGCAAAACGCCAACTCCAACGACATCACCAGCGTGATCTCGACGCTCGGTGCCCGCCAGGGCAGCCGCGCGGGCAGCAAGATCGAGGCGGTGACGGGACCCAAGCGCGCCGCGATCCTGATGCTGGCGTTGGGCGAGCAATATGGCGGCAAGATCTGGTCGATGCTCGACGACGACGAGGTGCGCCAGCTCTCGCTGGAAATGTCGACGCTCGGCACCGTCGAGGTCGACACGGTCGAGGACATGCTGCTCGAATTCGTCTCCCGCATGTCGGCTTCCGGCGCACTGATGGGCAATTTCGACGCCACCGAGCGGTTGCTGCAGCAGTACCTGCCGCCGGAGCGTGTCAACGGCATCATGGACGAGATCCGCGGCCCCGCCGGCCGCAACATGTGGGAAAAGCTTTCCAACGTGCAGGAAGAGGTCCTCGCAAACTACCTCAAGAACGAATATCCGCAGACCATCGCGGTCGTGCTGTCGAAGCTGAAGCCGGAACACGCCGCGCGCGTGCTCGGCATCTTCCCGGAAGAACTCGCGCTCGACGTCGTCAACCGCATGCTGAAGATGGAAGCGGTGCAGAAGGAGGTGATCGAGAGCGTGGAGAAGACGCTGCGCACCGAATTCATGTCCAATTTGTCGCAGACCCGCCGCCGCGACGCCCACGAGGTGATGGCGGAAATCTTCAACAATTTCGACCGCCAGACCGAAACCCGCTTCATCACCTCGCTGGAAGAGGACAACCGCGAATCGGCAGAGCGCATCAAGGCGCTGATGTTCACCTTCGACGACCTCGTGAAGCTGGATTCCGGCTCGGCCCAGACCCTGATGCGCAATGTCGACAAGGACAAGCTCGGCGTCGCGCTCAAGAGCGCCAACGAGGACGTCCGCAACTTCTTCTTCGGCAACATGTCCTCGCGCGCGGCCAAGATGCTCCAGGACGACATGGCGGCAATGGGCCCGGTCCGCCTGCGCGACGTCGACGAGGCCCAGGCGCTGCTGGTCAACCTCGCCAAGGACCTCGCCGCCAAGGGTGAGATCATGCTGACCAAGAACCGCGCCGACGACGAACTGGTGTACTGATGGGTGCCCCCGCAAAATTCCTGTTCGACACCGACTTCGCAGCGCCCGAGCGGTCGCCGCGCGAGAAGGCTGCGACCGCCGCCGAGATCGCCCAGAAGGTCGCGGAAGCCGAGGCGCGCGCCTATCAGGACGGCTTTACAGCCGGCCAGCGCGAAGCCAAGGCCGAGAGCGACCGCCGCGTCGCGCTCGCCATGGAGGAGATCAACATCGGTATCCGCGGCGTCGCCGCCGGCATCGGCAACATCGAGACCAAGATGGAGACCGAGGCGGTCGACGTCGCGGTGGCGGTGGCGCGCAAGCTGTGCGCCGATCTGGTCGCCGCCGAACCGCTCGGCGAGATCATGGCGCTGGTCAAGGACTGCTTCTCGCACCTGGTCGCGACGCCGCATCTCGTCGTCCGTATCAACGACGCGCTCTACGACAGCGCGCGCGAGAAGATCGAGCGGCTCGCCAAGCAGAGCGGCTTCGAGGGCCGGCTGGTGATCCTGGCAGAGCCCGATATCGTCACCGGCGACTGCCGGATCGAATGGGCGGACGGCGGCGTCGTGCTGGAACGCGGCGCCATCGCGGCCAAGATCGACGAAATGGTCGGACGCTATATCGCGTCCCGCAGGGGGAGCTAAGCCATGAGCGACACCGACGGACAGGTCCCGCTGCCCGATCTCAACGGCCCGATGCCGCCTGCCGGCACCGACATCGGCTACAACGAGGACGAATATGCGGCGCGCGCCGCCGCCGACCTCGAGGCCGTGTTCGACGTGCCGGTGCAGGTCTCGGCCGTGCTCGGCCGCTCCAAGATGGACGTCAGCGAGCTGTTGAAGCTCGGGCCCGGCACCGTGCTCGAGCTCGACCGCCGCGTCGGCGAGGCCATCGACATCTACGTCAACAACAAGCTGGTCGCCCGCGGCGAAGTCGTCCTGGTCGAGGACAAGCTCGGCGTGACCATGACCGAAATCATCAAGACCGAACGCAGCTAGTAGCGCAAGGAATGACGCGCGACAGCGCGACCAGACGGACAGGAGACTGACATGCGGCTTCTCATCGTTGGCACATTGAAGGGCCAGCTCACCACCGCCACCAAGATCGCGATGGAGAACGGCGCCACCGTGACCCACGCCGAGGATCACGAGCAGGCGATGCGCGTGCTGCGCGGCGGCAAGGGCGCCGACCTCCTGCTGGTCGACGTCGCCCTCGACATCCGCGACCTCGTGATGCGGCTCGAGGCCGAGCACATCCACGCTCCGATCGTCGCCTGTGGCATCACCAACGACGCCCGCGCCGCGGTCGCGGCGATTCACGCCGGCGCCAAGGAATACATCCCGCTGCCGCCGGATCCGGAGCTGATCGCCGCGGTGCTGGCCGCCGTCGCCAACGATTCCCGCGAGCTGGTCTATCGCGACGAGGCCATGGCCAAGGTGATCAAGCTCGCCCAGCAGATCGCGGGCTCCGACGCCTCGGTGATGGTCACCGGCGAATCCGGCACCGGCAAGGAAGTGCTGGCCCGCTACGTCCACACCCGCTCGGCCCGCGCCAAGAGGCCGTTCATCTCGATCAACTGCGCCGCGATCCCCGAGCATCTGCTGGAATCCGAACTGTTCGGCCACGAGAAGGGCGCCTTCACCGGCGCGATCGCCCGCCGCATCGGCAAGTTCGAGGAAGCGACCGGCGGCACGCTGCTGCTCGACGAAATCTCGGAGATGGACGTCCGCCTGCAATCAAAACTGCTGCGCGCGATCCAGGAGCGCGTGATCGACCGCGTCGGCGGCACCAAGCCGGTGCCGGTGGACATCCGCATCATCGCGACCTCGAACCGCAACCTGGCGGAAGCCGTGCGCGAAGGCACGTTCCGCGAGGACCTGCTGTTCCGCCTCAACGTCGTGAACCTGAAGATCCCGCCGCTGCGCGAGCGTCCCCTCGACATCCTCGAGCTCGCCCAGCATTTCGTGAAGAAATATGCCGAAGCCAACGGCGTACCCGTGCGCCCAATCTCGGCGGAAGCACGCCGCGTGCTCTCCACCAACCGCTGGCAGGGCAACGTCCGCGAGCTCGAGAACACCATGCACCGCTCGGTGCTGATGGCCCAGGGCGACGAGATCGGCCCCGACGCGATCCTCACACCCGACGGCGACCGCCTCGACCTCGCCAAGACCGCCCCGGCCGTGGCGCATGCGACCATGGCCGCCGAGCAGGTAACGCGGGCGCTGGTGGGCCGAACCGTCGCCGACGTCGAACGCGACCTGATCCTGGAGACGCTGAAGCACTGCCTCGGCAACCGGACCCATGCCGCGAATATCCTGGGCATCTCGATCCGCACGCTGCGCAACAAGCTCAACGAATATTCCGACGGCGGCATCCCGATTACACCGGCGGGAACGCCGGGCGAATATCCGCGGATGCCGGCCATGGGGTGAGCAAATAGCTCTTCGATCTCATCATGCCCACCCGGGACATTCACACGAAGCGTGCGAATGGCCGGGAAGAGGCCGGCTACGGCGACTGAGTGTCTTGCCTCATGGCGGCGCCAAGCTCACACCAGGCTACTTGCCAGGCGGAACGTAGACGCTTGCAAGCTTCGCGGCCTTTTCCGCGATGCTCTTGAAGTCACCCATCTTCCAAGCGCGCACGGTTTCGATCTTGGCGATGGCGCCGCTCGCCGCGGCCGCCATTCCGATGGCGACAGCATCGGCTCCGTCGGGGTACTCCGCAACGATGAGCGCATCATGTGCGCCTGTTGTCATGAACGCTCCCTGGAGCTTCCCGCCGGCCTTCTCGATCATCGCTCCGATGACCGCGGTGCGATCGGACGGCTTGTCGACCAATCCCTTGATGCCGGAATTTGAGTACGAGACGTACGAGATGAACAGCGGCATGTTTTCTCTCCGTCGAAGTTAGAGCGGCAACAATTGAGTTTTGGAAAGGGCTCTCTGAGCGAGAGCAAGGCACGGCCTGCCGACGGCACGCGAGCTGCCTTGAAAATTGAGTTAGGGACTTCGGCACGTCCAACTGGCAGCTTGTCCCGACTATAACGGACTCCGCAATGCTGCGCGAACGGTAAGCCAAGCCTACCCATTTGTAGCGCTACCATTGTGCAGGAAGGATAAGTTCGATTTTCGGGATCAAGGCGCGCTACGAGTGAAGCAGTTCACCATCGATACGCACCGGGATCGGTAGAATTTTCGAGTGAGGTGACATCGGAGATAGTCCGCATCCCCTTCGCACACGTCCTTCAACTCGAAAGGGCAAGCCATGAAATACTCCTCGTGGACGATCTCCCGCTTATCGATGATCGTTCTGCTTCTCGCAGCCTCGGCGACGCTTGCACGCGCTGACGTGATCATGGATTGGAACGCAAAGGCCGACGCGATCGCTGCCGAGAAGCAAATTCTTCCAGCAGCCCACAGCCGCACTCTATCCATGATGCACGTGGCAATGTTCGAGGCGGTCAACGCGATTGATCGCCGGTACGCGCCGTACAAATTCTCCCTGCCCGCAGACCGTTCGACGTCGCGGGAAGCTGCGGCGGCAGTTGCGGCTCACGACGTGCTGCTGGCGATCTATCCAGACCTCAAGGCGGACCTGGATTCGACGCTGACGAACTCTCTGGCGCCGATTGCCGACGGTGTGTCCAAGGTTGCCGGTATCAACCTTGGGAAAGAGGCCGCGACAAAGATCATCGAGTTTCGTGCGAATGACGGCAGCACTGCCGCGGAAAGTTACCGGCCCCTGACGACAGCGGGCGCCTACGTTCCGACAACCGTCCCGCTTTTCTCGACCACAGGCGCGACAACGCCCTGGGTCATGGCCTCCGGATCGCAGTTTCGCCCCGGGCCGCCGCCGGCGCTCAATTCAGAAGTCTGGACCCGGGACGTCAACGAGATCCGCGAGGTCGGCAGCCGAAGCAGCCCGACCCGGACGCCCGAGCAAACGACGATCGGTCGATTCTGGTTCTTTGTCGGCGCCCGCACCTACAATCCTATTGTGAAGCAGGCTGCAACGGCGAAGGGAATGGATCTCGTCGACTGTGCCCGGCTGTTCGCCTTGACGTCAATTGCCGGCAACGACGCCATCGTCGCCGTGTTTGACGCGAAGTACCATTACAATTTCTGGCGACCTATCACGGCCATACGCAACGCCGATCTGGCGTCGAATGCCGCGACGCCTCGCGATCCGTCCTGGCTGCCGCTCGGGGAAACGCCGATGCATCCGGAGTACCCTTGCGCGCACTGCATCACGTCGGCAGCGATTTCTACCGTGCTCCAAACTGTCGTTGGAGATTTCGGCGAGTTCTCGCTGACCAGCCCTACTGCACCTGGTGTCACACGCAAATGGTCGCGGCTCCAGGACTATAGCGACGAAGTCTCCAACGCCCGCATCTGGGCCGGCTTTCACTACCGGTTCTCGACCGAAGTCGGCAAGGACATGGGTCGAAAGATCGGCGCATTGACGGTCGCGACGCAGCTTCGCGGTGTGGAGGCGACGGCGGAACCAAGCCGTTAACCCACACAACTTCACCTCTGTATCACCCGACGTGCGATTCTGCGCACGGTACCCGCGTTCGCGCGCCTACCTCATCGTCGACACCGGCTCTATAAGCGTGCTGGGATCAACACGAGGATACACATGTCTGAAGCTCAAATCACGGACTGGCTGGCGTCGCAGCGGCAGGCGATGATCGATCTGCTGCGCGATGTCGTGAACATCGATTCCGGATCCTATGACAAGGAAGGCGTCGATGCGGTCGGTGCGCGGTTCGAGCGGCATTTTGCCGAGCACGGCATTCCATTCCGGCGCGAAAGCAACGCCACCTTCGGCGATGCGATCCATGCCGAGGTCGCCAAACCCGGCAGCAACGAGAAGCCGGTGCTGTTGATGGGCCATCGCGACACCGTGTTCGGCAAGGGCGAGGCCGGACGGCGTCCGTTCACGATCGAGGGCAAGCGCGCCTATGGACCCGGTGTTGCCGACATGAAGTCCGGCGTCGTGATGAACATCTTCGTGGCGACCGCCTTCCACAAGTTCGGCGGCAGCCCGCATCCGATCAAGGTGCTGATCACCTCGGACGAGGAGATCGGCTCGCCCTCCTCCCGCCCGGTGATCGAGCGCGAGGGACGCGCCGCACGCGCCGTGTTCAATTCCGAGCCGGGTCGGCCGACCGGCAACATCGTCACCGGCCGCAAGGGCGGCATCTTCATGCACTTTGCCATCACCGGCAAAGCCGCGCATTCCGGCGCCAATTTCGCCGCGGGCGTCAGCGCGATCGGCGAGCTCGCGCACAAGATCGTCCAGATCCACGCGCTGACCGATCTCGACAAGGGCATCACGCTGAATGTCGGTCTCGTCTCGGGCGGGCAGTCCGTGAACACCACGGCGCCCTCAGCCGAGGGCCAGATCGACCTGCGTTACGTCGATCCGGCGGATCGCGCGAGGATCATGGCGGCGATCGAGACCATCATCGCGACGTCTTACGTGCCGGGCACGAGTGCGACGCTGACGGTCAAGGGCGAGTTCGTGCCGGTGGTGCAGAGCGCGGAGTCGAAGGCGCTGTTCGAAGGCTATCAGGCCGCCGCAAAGCAGGTCGGCCTCACTACGCTCCAGGGCGAGTTTTCCGGCGGCTGCGCCGATTCCGGCTTCACCGCCGCGGTCGGCACGCCGACCATCTGCGGCCTCGGGCCGGTCGGCGGGCTCGCGCACACGCCGGAGGAATATCTCGAGCTCGACAGCATCGTGCCGCGCGCCCAGGCGTTGGCGCTGGCGATTTTGAAGGGATGAACACAGGCGCTGTAGGGTGGGCAATGCGAAGCGTGCCCACCAATTCGGTCGTCGCGGATAGATGGTGGGCACGGCGCAAGAGCGCCTTTGCCCACCCTACGAGACTCGTCAATCGCGGCTAGACGTGGATGGCCGGGTCAAGCCCGGCCATGACGATTTGATAGAGCCGTTACGAATAACTCGGTGCATCCGGCTTGCGGAAAATATGGATGGGGTCGCCCGGCACGATCGGTTGGCCTGAGAACATCGCATAGGCGTAGAGCGCGAGATAGACCATCGCCAACGCGCCGATGGCGTAGAAGGCCCAGGTCGCGACGCGCTTCATCGTTCCGCTCCATTGCCGTCCCGGACGGGGCGGCCCAAAGCGCTTCTAGAGCGATGATGGAGAAAAGGCCAGCCTGCGGGCCGCCCAAGGGCGGCGATCAAACGCCGCGGAGGCCGCGGGCGGGAACGCTGACGTCTGCGAGCCTCGCCGCGTCTTCGTCCTGATCGACCGCCACATACTGGCCGTGCCAATAGGCCAATGCGGCATTGCGGATCGAATTCCTGACGCTCCTGACGCGCCCGATGACGATGCCGTGCGAATGCCGCTCGACGATCTCCTCGACCTCGCAATCGACCGCGGACAATGCACCGACGAGCAGCGGAACGCCTGAGACCGCCGTCACCCACTGGCTGCCTGCGAAGCGATCGGCGCCCTTCAGGCCGCCCTTGCCGGCAAAGCGCTCGGCGACATCGAGCTGATCGGCCGCGAGCATATTCACCCCGAAGGCACCGTAACGCTTGACCAGCGGGAAGGACGAGGCATCGCGGTTGATGCTGACCAGCAGCGTCGGCGGTTCGACCGACAGCGAGGTCACCGAGGTCACCGTCATGCCAGTGATGTCCTTGCCCCGCCCGGCGGTGATGACGCTGACGCCCCCCGTGAGATGGCGCATGGCGCCGCGGAAATCGGCAGACGAGACGGCAGTTTCAGTCATGAGATCGCGAGGCACTACATTCATGGCATGGTCCCCGAAGCGGGGTTCCCCTGTATTTAGGTACGATCGTCCGCCGACAAAAGATGGCTCAGGATCGAGCCTTCGAGGCCCGCGAGCTCGGCGGAGCTGCGTTCGCGCGGCCGGGCGGCGTTAACCGTAACGTCGTGGGCAATCCGGCCCTCGTCGATCACCAGCACCCGGTCGGCCAAGGCAACGGCCTCGGAGACGTCGTGGGTCACCAGGATCGCGGTAAAGCCCTGGTCGCGCCAGACCCGCTCCAGCAGCCGCTGCATCGAGATGCGGGTCAGGGCGTCCAGCGCACCGAGCGGCTCGTCGAAAGCGAGCACGCGGGGACGGGAGACCAGCGCGCGGCCGAGCGCGACGCGCTGCTTCTGGCCGCCCGACAGCACCGAGGGCCACTGGTCGCGCTTGTCGGTCAGTCCAACCTCGGCAAGCGCCTTCTCGGCGCGCACATGCGCATCTTTTGAAGCACGATCGCGGCCGAGGCCGACCTCGACATTGGAGAGCACCCGCGCCCAGGGCAGCAGCCGCGGCTCCTGGAACATCACGCGGATATCCTCGGGCTGGACCGCCGCATCGCCGAAGCTGATGCTGCCGGCGTCGATCTTTTCCAGACCCGCGATCAGACGCAAGAGCGTGCTCTTGCCGCAGCCGCTCTTGCCGACGATGGCGACGAACTGGCCGGCGGGGATGTGCAGGTCGATGCCGCGCAGCACCTCGTTGTCGCCGAAGGACTTGCGCAAGCCGCGAATGCTGAGTGGCAGGCCTGTGGCCTGCGTCGGACGCTCCTCGCGCACGACGCGTGCCTGCGGTACGAAGTTGGCGCGGCTGGCGAGCTCGGTTTCGGGAAGGGTCGTACGAAGAGCTGTCTGCATGTGATTCCCAGTATTTCTGCTCAGCGTTTCTGGAAGGCGGGGTGCCAGGAGAGCGTCAGGCGCTCCAGCACGCGGGAGGCGCTGTCGGCGAGCTTGCCGAGCAGGGCGTAGATCAGGATCGAGAGCACGACGACGTCGATCAGCATGAACTCGCGCGCCTGCATCGCCATGTAACCGAGACCCGAGGAGGCCGCGATGGTCTCGGCGACGATCAGGGTGAGCCACATGATGCCGAGCGCGAAGCGGATGCCGACGAAGATCGAAGGCAGCGCGCCGGGGAAGATCACCCGGCGGAACAGCTCGCTGTCGGTCATGCCGTAGATGCGGCCCATCTCGATCAGCTGCGGATCGACGGTGCGGATGCCGTGCAGCGTGTTGAGGTAGATCGGGAAGAACACGCCGAGCGCCACCAGGAACAGCTTTGCGCTCTCGTCGATGCCGAACCACAGAATGACCAGCGGGATCAGCGCCAGATGCGGCACGTTGCGCACCATCTGCAGCGTGGTGTCGGTGAGCTTGGCCGAGAGCTGCGACAGGCCGTTGGCGAGACCGAACGCGAAGCCGATGCCGCCGCCGATCAGGAAGCCGATCGAGGCACGCCAGAACGACACCCAGATGTTGCGGACGAGCTCGCCGGAGAGCAGCAGCTTCCAGCCCGCGAGCACGACGTCACTCGGCGCCGGCAGCACCCGCGTCGGCACGAAGCCGGTGACGCTCGCGACCTGCCAGATTGCGATGATCGCGAGCGGCACGATCCACTGGATCAGGCCGTCAACCCGCGGCAGGCGGAAGCTGCGCGGAAGTGAAACGCTGTCAATCAGGCTCATGACTCGGACACCCGCTGCTGCGGACGGAAATCGCTGCCGACCGTTTCACCAAAAGGACCGCCGTTGAAGTGCAACTTGGTCACGTTGCTCGGCTGCTCCAGCGAGAGAAGCGGGAAGACCAGCTCAGCAAAGCGATACGCCTCCTCCAGATGCGGGTAGCCCGACATGATGAAGGTATCGATGCCGATGTCCTGATACTCCCTGATGCGGGCCGCTACCGTCTGGGCGTCGCCGACCAGCGCCGTGCCGGCGCCGCCGCGCACGAGGCCGACACCGGCCCACAGGTTCGGGGCGATCTCGAGCTTGTCGCGCTTGCCGCCATGGAGCTGCGCCATGCGCTGCTGGCCGACGGAGTCCATGCGGGCAAAGTTCTTCTGCGCCAGCGCAATGGTGTCGTCGCTGACATGCTTGATCAACTCGTTCGCGGCGCCCCAGGCCTCTTCATTGGTCTCGCGGACGATCACATGAAGACGAATGCCGAAGGAAAGCCTGCGGCCGCGCGCAGCTGCGACCTCCCTCACCTTCGCGATCTTCTCGGCAACCAGAGCCGGCGGCTCACCCCAGGTGAGATATTTGTCGACGGCGTCGACGGCGACGTCGATGCCGGCATCGGACGAACCGCCGAAGTAGAGCGGCGGCCGTGGCGACTGCACCGGCGGAAACAGCAGCTTGCCACCCTCGACATGGATGTGCTTGCCCTCGACATTGACGGTCCTGCCGGCGAGCAGGTCGCTATAGACGCTGAGGAACTCTCGGGTGACCTCGTAGCGCTCGTCATGGCCGAGGAAAATGCCGTCGCCCTTGTTCTCGACGGGATCGCCGCCGGTCACGACATTGACGAGGAGCCGGCCGTTGGTGACGCGGTCGAGGGTCGCGGTCATCCGCGCAGCCACGCTAGGCGATTGCAGGCCGGGGCGGACAGCCACGAGATAGCGCAGCCGCTCGGTGAACGGCGCGACCGAGGAGGCAACGATCCAGGAATCCTCGCAAGATCGCCCGGTCGGCAACAGCACGCCGTAATAACCGAGCTGGTCGGCGGCCTGCGCGATCTGGCGCAGATAGTTGAAGTTGACCTCACGGCCGCCGATGCCGGTGCCGAGATAGCGGCCGTCGCCGTGGGTCGGCAGGAACCAGAGGATATTGGCGTTGGACTGCTTACTCATGTGCTTGCTCATGATCTTGGCTTGCGCGCCACGTCGGAAATCTTGATGGATTTGGGGATCAGGTTGAGCGCGAAGAACGCGTCGGCAACCTGCTGCTGGTCGGCGATGACGGCATCCGTGATCGGCTTGATGCCGTAGGACTGCCGCTTCAGCGCCACCTCGACAACGGGGACAGACAGGCCGATCGCCGGCGCAAGCTGCTCGGCAACGGCATGGATGTCGCCCTTGGCCCAATCGTCGACCGAGCTCAGCTCAGTCAGCACGGCGTCGACGATCTCTGGGTTGGCTTCGAGGAATTTCTTCGAGGAGAAATAGAACTGGTAGTTGGCGACGATGCCGGTGCCGTCGGTGAGCGTGCGCGCGCCGGTGGCCGCTTCCGCCGCGGCCTGAAACGGATCCCAGATCACCCAGGCATCGACCGCGCCGCGCTCGAAGGCGGCGCGCGCATCGGCGGGCGCGAGGAACACCGGCTCGATCTCGGAATATTTGACGCCGGCCTTCTCCAGCGCCTTGAGCAGGAGGTAGTGGACGTTGGAGCCCTTGTTGAGCGCGACCTTCTTGCCCTTGAGATCGGCGACCGATTTCAGCGGGCTATCCTTCGGCACCAGGATCGCCTCGCCCTTCGGCGCCGGCGGCTCGTAAGCGACATATTGAATGGGCGCGCCGGCGGCCTGCGCGAAGATCGGCGGGGCTTCACCGGTGTTGCCGAAATCGATCGCGCCGACATTGAGCGCCTCGAGCAGCGGCGGGCCGGAGGGGAATTCGGTCCACACCACCTTGTAGCCGTCGGCGGCGAGCTTCGGCTCCAGCGTGCCCTTGCTCTTGAGCAGCACCAGCTTGCCGTATTTCTGGTAGCCGATGCGGACAACCTTGTCCTGGCCGTAGGACGTGCCGACCGCGGCGGCGACGATGCCGATCGACAGCACGATGGCCGCGATCAGACGCTGAATGATACGCCTCATGTTCAAACCCTTGTGCGTGGGAAGAGTGGTCGGCACGATCAGGCTGCCGGGTTGCGCCAGACGATGTCGCGAACGACGATCGGCTTCGGGATCAGGCCGAGCTTGTAGAAGCGGTCGGCGACGCCCTGCTGGGTCACGACGATGTCGTCGGTGACGGGTCCGACCACGAAGTTCGCGCGCTCGGCCGCGACGGCCTGGATGTCGAGCGGCACGCCGGTGACAGCGGCGAGCCATTTGGCGACCTCGCCGCGGTTCTGTTCGGCCCATTTGCCGGTCGCGGTCGTCACGTCGACGATCTGCTGCAGGATGGAGCCGTGGGTCTTCGCGAAGTCGCGGTTGGCGATATAGAAGGAATTGGTCTTGGTGACTTCGCGCGAATTGATCAGGATGCGGCCGCCCTGCTTGGTCTCGCCGATCGCGAAATACGGATCCCAGATCGCCCAGGCCTCGATGCTGCCATTGGCGAAGGCGGGACCGGCATCGGGCGGCGTCAGATAGACCGGGGTGATGTCGGCATATGTGAGCCCGGCCTTTTCCAGCGTCTGCACCACGACATTGTGGGCGCTGGACCCCTTGGTGAAACCGATACGCTTGCCCTTCAGATCGGCGATGGAACGGATCGGCGAATCCTTCGGCACCAGGATGCCCTGGCCGTTGGTGATGGGCTGGCCGGCGGCATAGACGATCGCCGCTCCGGCCGCCTGGGCGAACACCGGCGGGGAATCGCCGACCGAACCGAAGTCGACGCTGCCGACGTTCATCGCCTCCATCATCGGCGGGCCCGAGGAGAACTCGACCCATTTCACGTCGATGCCTTGCAGATTGAAATGCTTTTCCAAGGAAGCCTGCTGGCGCGTGATAACCAGCACGCCTGTCTTCTGGT
This sequence comes from Bradyrhizobium sp. Pa8, assembly GCF_052588265.1. Lineage (NCBI taxonomy): Bacteria > Pseudomonadati > Pseudomonadota > Alphaproteobacteria > Hyphomicrobiales > Nitrobacteraceae > Bradyrhizobium > Bradyrhizobium sp. Pa8. Next base: position 8,419,339 of record NZ_CP176767.1, read on the forward strand.
AACCGATACGAATTTCCTTCACCGCGCCCTGCGCGTTCGCGCGCGAGGGGAATGCAGCGGCGGCTGCGGTTCCAACGGACAATTTCAGGAAGTCACGACGCTGCATTCCAAGCTCCCGGCCGCGCACGGCCGTCATTCATGTCCGGGAATGATGGTGCGGAGCGGGAAGAGTGTCGAGACGCCAAGGAAAATAGCGATGCGAGCACTGCGGGTGTGGCGAAGCGCATGATTAATCTTTCAAGCGGCCGCGCTCATGCAGAGGGATTTTTTTCCGCACGCGAATGTGAGAACCGCCCGGATCTGGTCGACGCTCCCAGCGCCGGAACTTAAATTGTCGAAAACAACCCCATGCACAGTAGCCGACAATAGTTCGATCAATGACTTACGTATTATCCGAAGTTCGTTTGACACGTCGGGCAAAACAGGAGCATGATGGCATCATGGCGAACGGGATCTGTGGTGAATGTGAGCGCCATCCACCACCTCGCTGTCATTCCCCGCGACCCGGCTACGCCAAGGCTTCGCCGGGGCTTCAGTCCAGGGGCGCCGAAGCTTCAGCGTAGGCGCCAAGCTGGGAATCCAGCATCCCGGAGACGTCAATGCTTCACACGACTGCCGCGGCGTACTGGATCGCCCGCTCCAGTGCGCAATTGCGCACAAGGCGGGCGATGACAAGGCCTTTGTGGCGACGGCGCGCCCTGTAAGCTAATGCAACCATCTCACCGGCAGGTTCTGAAGGCCGCGGAACGCCCAACCGCCGATCCGCACCGGCTCGTCATCGGCGATCTCGAGCTGTTTGGCACGGGCGAACACCGTCGGCAGCGCGACGTCCGCGATCATCGCGCGCGAGGCCCAGGCGCCGGCGCAGAAATGCGGGCCGGCGCCGAAGGCGACGCTCTTGGTGGTATCACGCCGCACGTCGAACTGGTCGGCGCGCTCAAAATGCTTCTCGTCGCGATTGGCGGAGCCGAACATCAGGAACACGCGCTCATCTAGCTCGAACGAGACGTCGCGGATGCTCCACGGTTTTGCGATGCGCCGTGGCGACATGCCGATCGGCGAGATCCAGCGGGCGTATTCCTCGAACGCCTCGAGCCAGGTCACCTCGCCCTTGCGCACGAGATCGAGCTGATCGGGATGGGAGAGCAACGCCCACACCGTGCCCGCGATCGCCTTGCGCGGCTCGTTCTGGCCGCCTGATATCGCGAGTTTTACATTTGCGCGCACGCTCTCCATCGGCATGCCCGCAGCGAGGAGCACGCCGAGGATACTTTGATCGGGATGCTTGCGCATCACCGGCAGGATGTCGTCGATCGCGGCATCGATGCCTGATGTCGCGGCATGACAGCGCGCCTCGACAGCGGGATCGCCGGTGTAGTTCGCGATGCCCTCGATCATGCCTTGCGACCACGCATCCATGTCCTGGTAGCCGATGTTGGTGAGGCCCGTAATCGATTTCAGGCATTCGCCGGAAAACGGCAGCGCGAAGTCGCGCATGAAATCGATCCGCCCCGGCTCGATTGCGTCAATGATGCGGTCGGCATGGGCTTGGAACAGCGCGGTCCAATGCGCCTTCACCGTCTTCGGCGACACCGTCGGAAACATCGCGCGCCGCTCGATCTGATGCGCCTCGCCGTCCTTGCGCATCATGTTGTGGCCCATCAGCCGGTTCATCAGTCCTGAGGGCTGATGCGAGGAGAACACGTCGATCTGCTTCTCCGAGATCGAGATGTCGTCGCGGCTCGTCAGCAGCGTCGAGCCGAGCTGCGGCACGAAGGCGATCGGCGCTTCCTCGCGCATCTTCGCGAGCATCGGATAGGGATCGGCCCAGAACGAAGCAGGGTCGATGTCGATGCGCGGCGCGGTGCTCAAGGCGGTCTCCCCTGGATTCTCGTGTTTTCCAGGCCAGACTAGCGAAATCCGGGGCCGGCGTCTGTCCCTAGCGATAGGGACGGACGGTATTGAGGCGCGCATTTGCAGGTTTGATGCGAGCGAACTAAGCGTCCGCGAGCGAGCGACCATGCGTCAGCCAATAGTCGATCTGCCAGCTCTCGTAACCAAACAGTTCGCCAAAGCGCCGTTCGCGATCATCGGACCAAGCTCCGGGTTCGTTCAGCAGCGCAAGCATGGCGTCAACCCGCCACTCGCTGCCGGGCAATGTGTAAAACAGCATCCGATATTCTAGCTGCGGCGCGCCAGGACAGGCTTCGATCAACTCGCGTCTTATGAAGCGGCCTTCAGAAACATGCCTGTCGAACATGCGCCAATACCGAATGCAGATGTCCGGCTCGCGGCCAATGATATCCATGAAATATGCGAGGGGCTTGGTCCCCCTCAGCATTAAGCCAAGTTCTCTATTGGTATGAACCAAATAGGGTAGTTGACGGAGCCGTTCGGAATGCATGTTGAGCATGTTGGTCGCACAACGTTAATTTCTGCTAAGGGGTCACGCGCGAACGTTCCAGAGCGAAGTCAGGTCGGCTTCGACGCAAATCCAGACAATTGCAGCGAGCTATACGGCGCTGTCACTTTCATCATGACGGCGAGCTCTTTCATGGTGGCTGAGGCATCTCGCAAGGAACAGCTAACCACGTTGCGACGGCTGCAGAGGGGCGGGCATGGAAAGGTCAAACAACCAATGATAGCATGTTCTTCCTGAGACCAACCAAGGGGACTATCGTGCCTGGAATGACCAAGCTTCGCTCTTGGTTTCTGCCCGTTGCTGTGTGGATCGCTCTTGTCGGAGCTCTCGTCGCTTTGTTTGCGTTCACGTCAGGCAGTAGTTTGCCGTACTGGTTGGTAAGTCTTGTCGTCTCCTGGCTGCCGTTCATTGTGCTGATGAGCGTCTGGCTGTGGTATTCGCGCAAGCATGGACGCGCAACATCCGGGACGAGTTGGGTTGATCTCTACGAGCAGCAGGTCGCCGAATCCCAACGCACGAATGCATTGTTGGAGAGGATCGCGGCGGCTCTTGAAAAGCCGTCTGCCGGTTAGCTCGAACACTGGTGCACCGCGGGGAGGAAGGATATGCGCTCAGGGATTTTCGCGCATGTCTGGCTGGTGGCTTTGGCATTCACGGCGGCCACAGCCGTCAGCCAGCCGGCGGCAGCCGACGATCGACAGGACTGTTTGAATGGGTCGAAGCAAACCGCTGCCGCGACCATCGCCGCCTGTACACGCGCGATCGAAAGCGGAGACTACGATGACGGCGTTCTGTCCAACCTGTATCACCATCGCGGGTACGCCTGGTCATGGACAAGCTTCGCCGATCGCCTCGACCGCGCCCTCAAGGACTACAACGAGGCGATCCGGCTTGAGCCGAAAGCTGTTGGCTCACTGCTGAACAGGTCGCGTCTCTACAACCAACGGCGTGACTACGACCGGGCGATAGCGGACGCGAGCCGGGCGCTCGAAGGCGATCTGTCGGACTATGGAAAGAAGGTCGGATACGGCGAGCGCGGCTACGCCTATCAAGCCAAGGGCAACAACGACCGTGCCATCGCGGACTATACCGACAGCATCCAGCTCGGTGCGGACGACAATGTCACCCTCACCGCCCGGGGCAACGCCTACTTCGCCAAAGGCGATCTTGATCGCGCCATTGCCGATTACGACCACGTGATCGCACTTTATCCGAAATATGCGCTCGCCTACTACAACCGCTGCCTCGCATACAGGGAAAAGGGCGACCTCGATCGCGTCATCGCCGACTGCAGTCAGGCGATCGCGCTCTATCCGCAATACAGGGACGCCTACTATTACCGCGGGTACGCCTATCGAGCCAAGGGCGATCTTGATCGTGCTATCGCCGACTACAATCAGATGATCGCGCTCGATCCGAACGATAGCGACGCCCGTAGCAGTCGCGCCAATGCGTACCTCTCCAAGGGCGATTTCCGCCGCTCCATTTCGGGCTTCGGTCAGGGGCAGGCGCTATCATGGCTCGCCGCCATTGTCTTTGGCGTGGCGGCCTGGCTTTGTTGCCGAGCAGGCATGCATGCGCGCGGGCGATGGTCCGGGCAGAAGATGATCGAGATGTGCGAACAAGAGCTCGTCGACATTCAGCAAAAGAACGCTGCCCTGGAGAAGATCGCGCTGGCTCTGGAGAAGCATTCGTCGGGTTAGCTCGGGTTCGCCAGACGTTGGCTGCGTGAAGTGGATTAGCTTCCAGAGTGGCCATTGATGGCGAGCTTGCCGTAACGGTCCGCAAAAGCCTCGGTGTCGATCTATTCCAGCGGGTCCGCATGGCCCACGACAGTGGATATCGACAAACGCATGAGCGAACGTTCGCTAGGGCCGGAAGCTGACTTAGAAGCGACGACTTGAATTGCCTCCTTGTCCTCGGTTGCAGACCGAGGACCGAGGACTGAGTTACCGAGCTTCGGCGATCTTCGGTCCGGATGACAACATCTGCGCGTTGGCCGCCAGGGGCCGCTTCGACGGCGATGCCGAATCCGGCAACCGGAAAGCGGCGTCGGCCGGCGCTCCCTGGGACGGTCGACGCGCGGCGTTTGCCGGAAGCACGATCACTTTCGCTCCGACTTTCACCCGCTCATAGAGGTCCGTGACGTCGTCATTGGTCAGCCGGATACAGCCGGACGAAACCTTCTTCCCGATCGTATCGGGGTTGTTGGTGCCGTGAATTCGATATTCGGTCTCGCCGAGATACATCGCCCGGGCGCCGAGCGGGTTGCCGGGACCGCCCGCCATGAACCGCGGCAGATAGGGCTGACGAGAGACCATCTCCACAGGCGGATGCCAATCCGGCCATTCCGCCTTACGGGCCACAGTCTGTTCACCGGACCATGTGAAACCTTCGCGGCCGACACCGATGCCGTAGCGCATCGCCTGCCTGTCGTTCAGAACGAAATACAGGAATGTGTTTCCGGTATCGATGATCACGGTGCCCGGCGTCTGGCGGCTGGCGTAGTCGACCACCTGCCGGACAAGCGCTCCGGGAACGCCAGCGTCGGCTTTTGGTGGTTCGATCAGAGCCGCCGGGGCCGGGATCGGAGCCGAGACCGGAATCGCAGCCGGAGCTGACGCTGATACACGAGCTGGAGTTGCCACGTAAACCGGAGTTGACGATGCCTGGGCTTCGTGTGCGGACGGCTTCCGTGTCGGTTGCACGCTCGCCGGGCGAGACAGCAAACCGTACCCCACGACGGCGACTGCCACGGCGCCAATCGCAACTCTCGCGGCCATGGGTATTGCGAGCGTCTCTGCCTTTCCACGTTTTGCCCGCTTACCCATACTCTTCCCCCAGGTCACCATGCCCGGAAGACGTACCCGGCAAAATTTAAGAAACTTCGAAGCGACGTCACACGGACTGGAACCGTTAGTCGTGGTTAACGCCGAACTCTTGTTCGGCAACATAAAAATTGGGCGTACCGCTCGACATTCAGGTCGCGACGATGACGACGCGCTTCTCATCGCGAAACGGGTCGAGGTCTGAATCGCCCGGCGGAGCGGACACGCTCCGCTCCTTCATTGACGGCGGCTTCGGGCCACGAGCGGAAGTCGTTCAGACTGACTTCCCGCATCTATCCGCCGCCATTCGGCCGTCGTCGCAGACCTATAGGCTGTGCGACTCCGCGCGGTCAGTTTTCCGCTTTCTTGGCCTCGTTCAACGCACTAATGATTGCCTTGATGGTGCCTTCCGCAGCCGCGGCATTGTATCCGACATGGTAGCCATGGAAAACGTGGATTGGCTCGCGGTCTTCGAAGCTGTGGTTCGCCTCCTTCCACAGCACCGTCTTCACGGGAATCGACCGCTTGCTCTCGGCCATCTGGCCGCAGAGGATGGGGCTGGTCGCCTCGTCCTTCTCTGCTAGGAAGAGATGGACCGGGGCGTAGAACTCGACGTTCTTCATCAAATAACAGGACGGCTGCATCGCGAAGCCGCCCGCGAACATGTGCTCGTGCAGGTCGCCGATCGCCCGGTTCATGATGATCAAGGTCGTGGTCGCACCGTTGCTGCGGCCAAGGACGTAGACCCGCTTGGGATCGGCGATCTTCTGTCCGATGAGCCAGTCCAGCGCCGCATACGCATCGTCAGCCCGGCGCCGCGCCCAAGTCAACTGGCTGGGATCCGAGCAGACGCCGTCGGGTCCCAATCCCCGGCTGCCGAAGCTGTCGAGCAGGAGAACACCATAGCCTGCTGCGACCAATCTGCCGCCGTAGTCACGCCCCCATTTCCTCTCGACCCGGCCGAACCCGTCGCAGCCGTGCAGCATGATCACGAAGGGGATTGGTCCCTTGGCGCCCTGCGGCCGCATAATGTCCGCCGACAGTTCGCCCTCGGCCTTTACCTTGCCCTTTTCCTCGACGGTGCCGTCCATGAAGTTTTTCGACCTGCCGTCGATGTATTCGTTGCCGGGAATCCAAGGCAAGGACTGCGCTGAAGTATGCCAAGGTATCTTGACCATCTCAGCACGCGCAGATGAGAACGACAAAACAGCGACTATTGAGAGTATGATTTGCCTCATTGGAAATTGCACCTTTGCCCCCTTGATTCTGGTCAACACCATATCCGACTTGGGAAAGCGTAAGTATCCTTGAAGAGGATTCGCGCCGCGGATGTCGGCCTTGGGTCAAAAGGCGACGATCCCGGAGGGCCGGCTGCGTGTCGGCTTTGCTCTCGGAAGCAGATATCGCGGATCTAGAGTCCCCTTTAGTTCAGGTGGCCCGGCCCCGAGAGCAGGCCCAGCACGATCGAAAACAATTCGTTCTGCGAGGAGATGCCGAGCCGCTCATAGGCGCGCTTGCGGTAGGTCAGGGTCGAATGCAGGCTGATGCCGAGCATCTGCGAGATTGCTTCGGAGCTGAAGCCGAGCAGGATGCGGCGGCAGACCTCCTGCTCACGCGGCGTCAGCGCGGAGAGTGGCGCGCGCGTTGCGAACAGCGCGGCAAGGTTCTGGTCGGGCGTTGCGGTCGCGGCCTGCTGGAAATGACGTGCGACGCTGGCGCCGATCGCGGGCGCAATGGCCTGAAGCCGCGCACGCTCGGCGTCGCCAAAGCGGCCCTGGGCCGTGATGCGGTAGAAATTGACATAGAAGCAGGTGTCGCCGACCCAGATCGCTGTCGCATATTTGTCGACGATATCAGAGTCGTTGAAGAAGATTTTCCGGTAGCGCGCGCCATACATGCGCGGCGCGAACGACGGCAGCATGATCGGCGTGCTGGTCTCGGCCTCGAACAGCGCATCGCGATTGGGATCGGATTCGTGGAACTGGCCAGCATAGGCGGCGCCAAGATCGCTGCCGATCGGGATGTTGCCGGCATCGAGCAGGCAGCTCGCCGCGCCCGCACGCGTCAACGCAAATACCATGCAATGGCCGACGCCGGCTTGCCGGCGCAGCGTGTCGATGAGGATGTTCGGGAAGTCAGGTCGGCCGATGGCCAGCACAGCGGATGTCACATCGCCGGCCGCCCGCTTAGGAGCCATCTCGTGGAACCGCATCGTTTTCTCCCGATCCCTTTTGCTGAAAGTTATCAGCAATGGCGGCGGGGCGGAAGACGGAGGCCGTCGGCATGGGCCGCGCAACGCCGCCGAGCCGAGTGGGCAGAGGGCTTCGCTCAGGAATCCGTTTTTCGCAAGATCTTGTCCATTGTCCTTCCCTTGGCCAACTCATCGATGAGCTTGTCCAGATAGCGGATTTCTCGCATCGTTGGTTCTTCGATTTCCTCGACCCGCACGCCGCAAACGACGCCTTTGATCATGGCCCGCAGGGGATTGATTCGAGGGGCGTTCGCAAAGAAGGTTTCAAAGTCCGTCTGCCTTTTCAGTTGAGCTTCCAGCTCCCTCTGACCATAGCCTGTCAGCCAGGAGATGATCTGATCGACTTCTGCTTTCGTCCGTCCCTTCTTCTCCGCCTTCGCAAGGTAAAGCGGGTACACGCTTGCGAAGCTCATCGTATAGATCCGGTGTTTTGCCACGAGCGCTCCCCTACTCCGCCGCGGCCCTGGCCGGCGCGACGTTGATCGCGAGCTTGCCGTAGCGATCCGTAAACGCCTCGGTGTCGATCTCCTCCAGCTTGATCTCGCCGCTCATGACGCCCTGCTTCCACGCCGCCTGGGCGGGATCGTTCTGGAACTCCGGCATCACCTCGCGGCCGAACAGCTCCAGCGATTCGCAGATGTGCTCGTGGCTGTTCTTGCCGGCCTGGTTGAGCAGGATGACCTGGTCGATATGCGACGACTGGAAGCGCTTCAGCTTCTTGCGGATCGTCTCGGGCGAGCCGATCAGGCCACCGCGCAGCGCCGCTTCCTGCGCCTCGGGATTGTCGCGCTTCCACTTGTTGTACTCGTCCCACATATTGACGGTGTAGGGCGCGGGACGCTGGCGGTTCTGCGAGGCGCCGTAGAAGCGCAGCGCGAACTGGAAGAAGGTGGCGCCGTCGGCGCGCGCACGCGCCTCCTCGTCGGTCTTGGCGCACATGAAGAACGAGACCAGCGCCATGTTCGGGTTGATCTCGTAGTCGGCGAGCTTGTGCAATCGCTTGGTCATCGTATTGTAATAGGCGTGCACCCAGGCATGCGCGGCATCCGCGCTGACGAACTGGAAGCCCAGCGCGCCAAAGCCGTGACGGCCGGCGCGTTCGATGGTCGGCAGCTGCGAGCACGCCATCCACAGCGGCGGATGCGGCTTCTGCAACGGCTTCGGCACGACATTGCGCAAGGGAATGTCGAAATACTTGCCGTGGTGCTCGCTCCCTGCATCCCTAAACATCGGGAAGATCGCGGCTACGGCCTCCTCAAAGACCTCCTTCTTGGTCTCCATGTCGCGGCCGAACGGCGTGAGCTCGGTGATGGAAGCGCTCTCCCCCATGCCGAATTCGCAGCGGCCGTTGGAGAGCAGATCGAGCACCGCGACGCGCTCGGCGACGCGGGCCGGATGATTGGTGGTGAGCTGGAGGATGCCGTGGCCGAGCCGGATGTTTTTCGTGCGCTGGCTCGCGGCGGCGAGGAACGATTCCGGCGAGGGCGAGTGCGAGTACTCTTCGAGGAAGTGATGCTCGACGACCCAGGCGTGGTCGTAACCGAGCCTATCGGCAAGTTCCATCTGCGAGAGCGCGTTCTGGTAGAGCTTCAGCTCGTCGCCGGCCACCCAGGGCCGTGGCAGCTGCAGCTCATAGAAGATGCCGAACTTCATGATGCCTCTCCCGCTCATTTTTGTTGCGCTCATCTTAGTGAGCGGGGAGGCGCTGTCTATGGAGCCGCAATTCCGCCGTGCGGGAGAATGACCCGACACTTCGCGTTATGGCACGGCGGGGCCTGTGACCGCGGCGCCAGGCGCCGCTTCGCGCCGTGCGCGTCGGCCATTCAGGACCGCGCCGATAAAAGTGAAGCGTACCAACAGATGATAGCTCGCCAGCATCGGCGGAATCGCAATGACGAGAATGATCGCGAACTTGACCGGCCCGGGCCAGTCGAGTTGCGACAGCGCGACCTGTAGCGCCATCACGATCGGCATGTGGATCAGATAGAGCCAGTAGGACGCATCGGCGAGGTAACGCCGGGTCGGGCTGAAGCCCGACATGAAGCGGAGCGCAAGGCCGATGGCCGCGAAGGTCGCAATCCATATCGCGGGTGCGTAGAGGATGGCGGAGACAAGCCTGAGCGTCGCGAAACTGACCGGCAATTTCGGCGCGCCCGGCGCAGACAACATCACACCCGCGAGCACGAAGCTGATCAGGATCAGGACGACCGCGAGCAGGAGGTGCGGCAACCAGCGTCGCTCGATGAGGCGCAGCAGATCGAGCTGCCGATGCAGCAGCCAGCCGACGGCGAATGCGGAGCCAAAGCCGATCCAGGCCTGCGCGTTGGTGATGAGCGACTGATCCGGCGTCCTCACACCCATCACGTTGATCCAGCGTTGGTCGAGACAGAATGCGATGCCGATCGGGATCGCCAGAACAAGGGGAGCCAGCGGACTTCTCATGATCCCTGCGAAGACGCGGTCAATCACCGCTCGCCACGTGCCTGATGCATCGAGCCAAACAAATGCGCCGCGCAGCAGCAGCGTGGCGACATAGAGTTCCAGCAGCACATAGAGAAACCAGAGATGGGTCAGGGGGAAATTCGGCAGCACCGGCGGCCAGCTGCGGGACCAGCCGCCATTTGGGAAATGCGACGCCCAGATCGCGATGAGGCTCATCGGCGTGAACAGGATCGGCCAACCGATCACGAGCGGCAGCCCAATCCTCTGAAGCCTGTCCCGGACGAAGCCCTGGGTGCCCCGGCGGTGAAAGCTCATGCGAGCGAAGAAGCCCGCCATCAGGAAGAAGGTCGTCATCCGGAAGACGTGGATAGTGAAGGTCAGCAGGCCCAGGAGCAGGCTTGGATGGGTGTCCTGGATGAACCAGAACCGGGGCGTGGCAGGCACGAACGACATTGCGGCGTGCAGGACGATGCCAAGCAACAGGGCGCCGCCCCTGAGCGCATCGAGAGCGTGGAGCCGTTCCGATGCGGGGGCGGTGGTCGAAGGAGACATGGATGCGCTCATTCCGGTTGGCGAATGGTTTGCGCCGGACAATCTGCCCAATCGGGGCGCGGCCCTCTCGCCCGATCCAAAAATCGGCTAGCCGATTTCTCGACGCGGTTCGCTGATGTCAGCCCTATCCGGCCGGCTCAGCGCCTCGCGCCGGAATTCGGTCGGGGTTACGCCGGTCTCGGCCTTGAAGGCGCGGTTGAAAGGTCCGATCGACTGGAAACCCGCATCCATGGCGATGGTCAGCACCGGGACCTCCCGCTGCGTCGCGTCTGAGAGCGCCAGCCTGGCATCCTCGATGCGATGGTGGTTCAGGAACGCATTGAAGTTCCGATAGCCCAGCCCTTCGTTGATGGCCTGGCGCAGCCGGTGCTCGGGAACGTCAAGCCGCGCGGCGAGCGCCCCGATCGCAAGGCCTTCCTGCCGGTAGCTTCGTTCCACGGTCATCAGATGGTCGAGACGCCGCAGCAGGATCGGGTCAACGACGACCCGGCCCGTCGAAGCACGATCGGCCCCGCGCCCGCCGCCGGATGCAATCGCCGCGGTGGCGTCGTTGACAGGCACGACCGGCTGCGTGGCGAAAGTCCCCAGTCCGGCGATCATGGCCACCACGAACAGAGCGAGCGCGGTCGGCAGACTGCCGGGCGCGCCAGGGACCGCGACGGGAATTGCGGCGAAGCCGGCACCGGCCACGACCGCGATGAGCCCGACATTGATTGCCAGCATCGCCAGCCGCAGCCGACGGCGGCGCGCGACCAGATCGGCACGCCAGGTCTTGACCGTCTGGACCGCGGCCGCGAGAGCCAGCGCCAGATTGACCAACGCCAGACCTCGCCCGCCGGCCCCGGCCAAAGCGGGCGAGTAGGCCCAGCCCAGCGTGAGCGCAAAGCCGAAGGCCACGATGCCAAGCCAGAGGCTGCCGTGCCATCGCCGGAGCACGAAATCGTCGTCGAACGCCGCGCGCGCCCACAGCCAGAACACGACGGGTTGCGCGGACAGGATCGGCAACACCCACCACCATGACGATTTGGGAAAGAACGGGGCGGTCGCGATGGCGTAAAACACGCCACCGGCGCACATGGCCATGCCCAGCAAAGCCTGCTGACTGCCAGTTCGACGCAGCAGCGCCACGAGAATGATCAACAGGAACACGCCGCCCGTTGCGCCGCGAAGACCGAGATCGATGGCCGTGAGCCCCATCACACCCTGCCGTCTCCATTGGGGAGCTCAACTCTCGCATCGCCTTCGCGCGTGCACAATCTAAACTTGCGCGTTTGGCCGCGGCGGCAGCCAGCATCTCAACTTGAGCAGTTGATCCAGATCAACGCGTTAGCGGCCCTGCTGCATTTAAATTGCAGCAAGGCAACGGCCCGGATGCCGTCCCGATTCCTAGACCATTCAGAGAGACCGAATATGTCGGCCCCTGACGACACGACTTCGCGCGTGCGCCGTAAGCGCATGGAGATTTTCGCTTTCCTGTTCCTGACCGCGGTCGTGATGCCCGTCCTCGCGGTCGGAACGGTCGGTTCATACGGGCTCGGCGTCTGGATCTACCAGATGTTCGCCGGCCCTCCCGGCCCGCCACCCTCCCCGCATTGATCCCCGAACAGCGAAAGACAGGCATCATGGCCCGAGCCTCACTGAACAAAGGCTTACTCAACAAAGCCACACTGAACCGCCGCGCATTGATCACCGGCCGGGTGCTCACCGCCGACCGCGTCGTCGCGCCGCCAGGTTGCGAGATCGCCAGCATCATCGTGCAGGCGCGCCCCGAGCGCCTGGATCAGCTGGAAGCGGAGATCGCAGCACTTCCCGGCTGCGAAATTCACGGACGAGACCCGCGCGGCAAGCTCGTCGTGGTGACCGAAGCGCCGGATGCCGGCAGCCTCGGCACCCTGCTCAACACCATCCAGTCGCTGCCCAACGTCTATTCCGCGGCGCTGGTCTTCCACGCCATCGAAACCGCCTAACGGCCGGGAGAGCCATCATGACATCGCCAAAGCTCGACCGCCGCCAGATGCTGAAGCTCGAGGCCGCCGCGATTGCGGCTGCCGCAGCGGGCATGCCGGCACCGGCGCTCGCCGCCAATCTCGTCGCCGAGCGCGACAACAGCGAATTGAAATGGGACAAGGCCGCCTGCCGCTTCTGCGGCACCGGCTGCTCCGTGATGGTCGCGACCAAGGACAACCGCGTCGTCGCCACCCACGGCGACATCAAGGCCGAGGTCAATCGCGGCCTCAATTGCGTCAAGGGCTACTTCCTTTCCAAGATCATGTACGGCCACGACCGCCTGACGCAGCCGATGCTGCGCAAGACAGGCGGCAAATACGACAAGAACGGCGAGTTCACGCCGGTGTCCTGGACCGAAGCCTTCGACATCATGGAGCTGAAGTGGAAGGAAGCCTTCAAGAAGCGTGGGCCGAACGGCGTTGCCATGTTCGGCTCCGGCCAGTGGACGATCTGGGAAGGCTATGCGGCTTCGAAACTGTTCAAGGCCGGCTTCCGCACCAACAACATCGACCCCAATGCGCGGCACTGCATGGCCTCCGCCGTCGCCGGCATGATGCGCACCTTCGGCATCGACGAGCCGGCCGGCTGCTATGACGACATCGAGGCCACCGACGCCTTCGTGCTGTGGGGTTCCAACATGGCGGAGATGCATCCGATTTTGTGGACGCGCCTCGCCGACCGCCGGCTGTCCGCGCCGCATGTCCGCGTCGCCGTGCTCTCCACCTTCGAGCACCGCTCGTTCGACCTCGCCGACATCGGCATGGTGTTCGTGCCGCAGACCGACCTCTACATCCTCAACGCCATCGCCAACCACATCATCACGACCGGGCGGGTCAACAAGGACTTCGTCGCCGCGCATACCATCTTCAGGCGCGGGGAGACCGACATCGGCTATGGGCTGCGGCCAGAGCATCCACTCCAGAAGAAGGCGACGGGCGCGGCGAAAGCCAACGACTCCACCGATATGAGCTACGACGAATACGTAAAATTCGTCTCGGACTACACGCTGGAGAAGGCGGCAAAAATGTCCGGCGTGCCGCTGAACCGGCTGGAAGCGCTTGCCGAACTCTATGCGGATCCGAAGACAAAAGTGGTCTCGTTCTGGACCATGGGCTTCAACCAGCACACCCGCGGTGTCTGGTGCAACAACCTCGTCTACAACATCCATCTGCTGACCGGAAAGATCTCCTCGCCCGGCAATAGCCCGTTCTCGCTGACCGGCCAGCCCTCGGCCTGCGGCACCGCGCGCGAGGTCGGCACCTTCTCGCACCGCCTGCCGGCCGACATGGTCGTGACCAACAAGGCGCACCGCGATCACGCCGAGCATCTCTGGCTGCTGCCCGAAGGCACCATTCCCGACAAGAACGGCGCCCACGCCGTGCTGCAAAGCCGGATGCTGAAGGACGGCCTGATCAACGCCTATTGGGTGCAGGTCAACAACAACCTTCAGGCCGGTCCCAACGTCAACGAGGAGACCTATCCCGGCTTCCGCAATCCCGACAATTTCATCGTAGTCTCGGACGCCTATCCGTCGGTGACGGCGCTGGCCGCCGACCTGATCCTGCCGACCGCGATGTGGGTGGAGAAGGAAGGCGCCTACGGCAATGCCGAGCGACGCACGCAGTTCTGGCACCAGCTCGTCAACGCGCCCGGCGAGGCCAAGTCCGATCTCTGGCAGCTCATGGAGTTCTCGAAGCGCTTCAAGATCGAGGAAGTCTGGCCGGAGGAGCTGATCGCCAAGAAGCCGGAGGTTCGCGGCAAGACGCTGTTCGACGTGCTCTACAAGAACGGCCAGGTCGACAAGTTTCCGACCTCGGAGATCGAGGAAGGTTACGCCAACGCGGAATCCAGGGCGTTCGGCTTCTACGTGCAGAAGGGACTTTTTGAAGAGTACGCCTCGTTCGGCCGCGGCCACGGTCACGACCTCGCGCCGTTCGAGGCCTATCACCGCGAGCGCGGGCTGCGCTGGCCCGTCGTCAACGGCCAGGAAACCAAATGGCGTTTCCGCGAGGGCAGCGACCCCTATGTCAAGCAGGGCACCGACGTGCAGTTCTACGGCTATCCCGACGGCAGAGCGCGCATCTTCGCCCTGCCCTACGAGCCGCCGGCGGAATCACCCGACAGCGACTATCCGCTCTGGCTCTCGACCGGCCGCGTGCTGGAGCACTGGCATTCCGGCACCATGACGCGCCGCGTGCCCGAGCTCTACAAGGCGTTTCCCGAAGCCGTCTGCTTCATGCATCCAGACGATGCGTCGGAAGCCAAGCTCCGGCGCGGCGACGAGGTGAAAGTGGTCTCGCGTCGCGGTTTCATTCGCGCCCGCGTCGAGACGCGCGGCCGCGACCGGCCACCGCGTGGCCTCGTGTTCGTGCCGTGGTTCGACGAATCCAAGCTGATCAACAAGGTGACGCTGGACGCCACCGATCCGATCTCGCTGCAGACCGATTACAAGAAATGCGCCGTGCGCGTCGAGCGGGTGAACCTGTCATGATGAAACGATTTGGCATAGCCCTGCTCGCGGTCGCGATCGCCGCGGGCGCGAGCTCGCTGACCGCGCAGACGGTGACGTCAGGCCTGCGCGGCCCGGCCCCGCTCAATGACGAGGGCCCGGCGCCACCGATGCTGCCGAACCGCAACACGTCCGAGAGAGAGGTGCGCAACTACCCGGAGCAGCCGCCGGTGATCCCGCACATGATCGACGGTTATCAGATCGACCTCAACGGCAACAAATGCCTGTCCTGTCATGCGCGGGCACGCATCGCGGAATCGCAGGCGCCGATGGTCTCGATCACGCATTTCATGGACCGCGACGGCCAGTTCCTGGCCTCGATCTCGCCGCGGCGCTTCTTCTGCACGGAATGCCACGTGCCGCAGAACACCGCCACGCCGCCGGTGAGCAACGATTTCATCGACATCGACACGCTGCTGTCGCGCGCCAGCCCCGGTGGCCGGCGATGACGACGGCTGCTGACGAGCCCAAGGGAAAGGTGGAAGCCAAGCGCAGCTTTATGCTGCGCTGCTGGGACTTCGCGCGCGAGCTCTGGCAGGTGTTGATCCGGCCGAGCTCGGTGTTCGGGCTCGGCGTGCTGGTGCTCGCGGGCTTTGCGGCCGGCGTGATCTTCTGGGGCGGCTTCAACACCGCGCTGGAACTGACCAACACCGAAAAATTCTGCACCAGCTGCCACGAGATGAAGGACAACGTCTACGCCGAGCTGAAGTCGACCATCCACTTCACCAATCGCTCCGGCGTGCGCGCGACCTGCCCGGACTGCCACGTCCCGCACAACTGGACCGACAAGATCGCGCGCAAGATGCAGGCGTCCAAGGAGGTCTGGGGCAAGATCTTCGGCACCATCGACACCCGCGAGAAATTCCTCGACCACCGGCTCGAGCTCGCCGCACATGAATGGGCGCGGTTCAAAGCCAACGATTCCCTGGAATGCCGCAACTGCCACAGCGCCGATTCCATGGACATCACCAAACAGTCGCCGCGGGCCTCGGTGGCGCACCAGCGCTTCCTGTTCACCAAGGAAAAGACCTGCATCGACTGCCACAAGGGCATCGCCCACCACCTGCCCGACATGCGCGGCGTTCCGGGGTGGCAGTAGCCAACGCTCCCACGGCGTCATGGCCGGGCTTGACCCGGCCATCCACGCCTAGCCATACGGCAGAAGAACGTGGATGCCCGGGACAAGCCCGGGCATGACGACCTCTTGCGAGGCTCACACGCGTGCCCCGCCGGCAATAGCGGGCGAGCGCGCTTGAACCGGCGGGGCGAATGGTTAGTTTTGGGGAATCGCGAATCGGTCGATTTCGCACCTCTCAAGACAGACATGGCCACTTTCACCCCGCATCAGGACGCCGCGCTAAAAGCCGTTGGCGACTGGCTCAAGGCAAAACCCGGCCGCAACGGCACGCCGCCGGTGTTCCGCCTGTTCGGCTTTGCCGGCACCGGCAAGACCACGCTGGCGCGGCACATTGCCGAAGGCGTCGACGGCGAGGTGAAGTTCGCCGCCTTCACCGGCAAGGCCGCGCTGGTCATGCGCAACAAGGGTTGCGACGAGGCCTCCACCATCCACTCGCTGATCTACCGCGCCCGCGAATCCGGCGAGGAGCAGCCGAGCTTTGAGCTGTGGGACGACGCGCCGGCCTCCAAGGCCAAGCTGATCGTGATCGACGAGTGCTCGATGGTCGATGCCGAATTGGGCCGCGATCTGATGTCGTTCGATTGCCCGCTGCTGGTGCTCGGCGACCCCGCGCAGCTGCCGCCGATCCAGGGCGGCGGCTTCTTCACCAACACCGAGCCCGACGCGATGCTGACCGAAGTGCATCGCCAGGCCCAGGACGATCCGATCGTGCGGATGTCGATGGACGTCCGCGAGGGCCGCGAGCTCGACATCGGCCGTTACGGCGAGAGCGAAGTCGTATCCCGCAAGGAGCTCGACCCGGACCGCGTCATGGGCGCCGACCAGGTGCTGGTCGGCCGTAACAACACGCGACGCGCGTACAATATGCGGGTGCGCCAGCGCCAGAACATCGAGGATGTCTTCCCGGTCGCCGGCGACAAGCTGGTGTGCCTGCGCAACAACCGCAAGAAGGGCCTGTTCAACGGCGGCCTGTGGCGCGTGAAGTCGCGCAACACCTCGCGCTCGAAATCGCGTATCCTCAGCATGCGGCTGTCGCCGGATGAAGACTTCGGTCACAAGGTGACAAAAGTCTCGGTGCGCGCCGATTGCTTCGAGGGCGGCGTCGAGCAGATCGCCTGGGAGCAGCGCAAGCCGTATGACGAGTTCGACTACGGCTATGTGCTGACCGTGCACAAATCGCAGGGCTCGCAATGGGACGACGTCGTGCTGTTCGACGAGAGCTTTGCGTTCCAGGATAGCCGGGCGCGGTGGCTGTACACGGGGATTACGCGGGCGGCGAAGCGGTTGAGTATCGTTGTGTGACGACGCCGTAGGGTGGGCAAAGGCGCAACGCGCCGTGCCCACCATCTCTCCACACATTCAATAAAAATGGTGGGCACGCTTCGCTTTGCCCACCCTACGGCACCGCGAGCGAGGCGCGGATATCGCGCCCCATACGCAACCCTCACTTCCCCGCCACGAAATAAAAATCCTCGCGTCCCGGCGGCGAGCCGTATGAAAACGGCTGCTGCTCGTGCTTGGTGGCGGACCAGACGTCGTCGCGGACTATGTCGAACAGTTTCCGGATCTCGACCTTCGGCACCTTGATCTCGCGGGCGAGCGCGGTGGCGAAGGGGCTGTCGGCGCCGCCATCGCCGTCCAGCGCGGTCTCGCCGTGCTTGGCGGCGTAGACCACCATGAAGCCGGCGCCGGGCTCGATGTTGGAAAAGCCCTTGTCCACCAGCTTGAGCGACAGCGTGCGCTGCATGGCCGGCGCAAAGGGATTGTCGCGGCAGGCATCCAGCATCACCAGACGCACTTTTCTCGCAGCGCCCACCGCGGCGATCACCTGCTCCAGCGCGACCGCCTGGGTCTCGGCGTCCCTGTCGGCGGCGAGCTTGGCGTCGACAGGGACGAGATAGTTGACGCCGCCGATCTCGAAACCGTGGCCGGCGTAATAGACCACCGCCCAATCCGCATTCTCCGCTTCGGCGGCAAACGTCTGCAGCGCCTCGAAGAACTTGTCGCGGGAGAGGTCGCTGACGGAGATCACGGTCTGGAAGCCGACATCGCGCAACACGTTTGCAATCATTTTCGCGTCGCGCGGCGGATTGGGCAAAGCGTGGACGTTCTTGTAGGCGCCGTTGCCGATCACGAGCGCCACGCGGCGCCCGGTGGACCCGGCCGGCGCCTGCGGCGTCAGTGCGGCCAAGCGCTCCTGCGCGATGGCGCGGGCGCGCGCAACGTCGGGCTCGTCGAACCTCGTCAGCGAATAGGCCGCCGCGCGGTAGTCGGCGCGGGCCTGGGCGAGATCTTTCCTGCGCTCGTAGATCTGGCCGCGGCCGGAATGGGCGCGCACACTGTTCGGATTGAGCTGGATGACCGTGTTGTAGTCCTTCAGCGCGGCGTCGAGGTCGCCCTTCATCACGTTGACCTCGGCGCGATTGTTGATCGCGAAGGTATTCCTGGGCTGCTTCTGGATCAGGCCGTCGCAGTCGGCGAAAGCCTGGTCGTACTTGCCCATCATGCCGTAGGTGATGCAGCGGTTGCCGGCGATCTGCGGCGCGGCCGGGTCGATCTTCTCGGCTGCCGCGAAGTCGGCAATCGCGCCGTCGAATTCCTTGTTCAGCGTGCGCATGCGGGCACGATTGGTCCAGCCGAGCAGGAACGTCGGCGTGTATTTGATCGACAGGTTGAAGTCGTCGAGCGCGCTTTGCAGCGCGCCCCGGCGCAGATGGATGGTGCCGCGATTGTTGTAGGCATAGCCGAAATTCGCGCGCTTCTGGATGGCGAGATTGTAGTCGGCCATGGCGAGATCGTCCTCGCCCTTGCGCTCATGGGAGAGCCCGCGCAGGTTGATGGCGCCGACATTGTCCGGATCGAGATCGATGGCGGACGACAGCGCCTCGATGGCGCGGTCATAGTCGCGCTTGTTGATCAGCGCATTGCCACGCACGACGAGCGCGAGCGACTTGTCCTTGCCGCCGAGCTTATCGGCCTTCAACAGATTGTCGCAGGCCGTCGCGCGGGCCTGGGCCTCCGCCTGGCGGTCGCGACAGGCGGCGAGGTCGTCGCCGGCTTGCGGCTCGGCCCCGGCGATCGCGGCATTTGAGATCAGGATGGCGAGGGCCAGGGGAATGACACGCAGCATGTTGTCAGGTCAGCTCCAGCCACCACATATTTGAATCGAGCGCCGATCGCGCGCGTTCATCTAGCCCGGAGTTCCCGGCCTCGCCAAGCCGCACTATCTGAGGCTATTTTTCACAGACTCGTGTCCGTTTCCCCGTAACAATCGCCGTCTGCGCCCGTATCTCAGATGTCCGAAAACGCGGCCAAACAGGCTGTTCGCCCGTCCCCGGCCGCCCTACACTGTCAGACCTTCCGAAGAGGATCGCCATGCGCCGCACCGCCCTCGCCTCGCTGCTCGCCGCCACCACCGCACTGACGCTGGCCTTCGCCGTGCCGTCCAGGGCCGCGGAGGATGCGGTCGTGATCCCCGCACCCACCGTGGATGCGGCGCCCGGAACCGGGATCCAGACCGCCGTCATCGCCGGCGGCTGCTTCTGGGGCGTCCAGGGCGTCTTCCAGCACACCGCCGGCGTCGTCAACGCAGTCTCCGGCTATGCCGGCGGCACCAAGGCGACGGCCGATTACCAGACGGTCTCGAGCGGCCGGACCGGCCATGCCGAGTCGGTCGAGATCAAGTTCGACCCGAAGAAGATCTCCTACGGCAAGATTCTCCAGATCTACTTCTCGGTGGCGCACGACCCGACCCAGCTCAACCGGCAGGGCCCCGACACCGGCACGCAATATCGCTCGGCGATCTTCACCACCTCCGACGAGCAGAAGAAGGTGGCGGATGCCTATATCGCCCAGCTCAACTCCGCCAAGGTGTTCAGCAAGCCGATCGTGACCAAGGTCGGCGCGCTGGAAGCCTTCTACCCGGCGGAGGCCTATCATCAGGACTATCTGACGCTGCACCCGAACCAGCCCTACATCGCCTACAACGACATTCCGAAGGTCGAGAACCTGAAAAAGCTGTTCGCGGATAACTACCTTGAAAAGCCGACGCTGGTGAGCGCCAGCAAGGCCACCAACTGATCGCGAGATCACCGAAAACAAGTTCACCAAACAAACGGGAGACCCATGCCCGACACCAAGACGAAAACCACCGACGACAAGGTCACCAAGAGCGAAGAGCAGTGGCGGCGCGAATTGTCGCCGATGCAGTACGCGGTGCTGCGCGAGAAGGCGACCGAGCGTCCCTTCTCCGGCGAATATGAGCACGACCACCGCGCCGGCACCTATGTCTGCGCCGGCTGCGGCAATGTGCTGTTCGAGTCCGATGCCAAGTTCGATTCCGGCTGCGGCTGGCCGAGCTTCACCCAGCCCGCGGTCGAGAGCCATATCGACGAGGAGCACGATGCCAGCCACGGCATGGTCCGCACCGAGGTGCTGTGCTCCAAGTGCAGCGGCCATCTCGGCCACGTCTTCCCCGACGGCCCCGGCCCGACCGGCCTGCGCTACTGCATCAACTCGGCCGCGCTGAAGCTCGAGCCCAAATAACATTGCGCGCCGCCCGGTTCCATCATGGAACCCGGCGGCGCGATGTGCTTTTCTCTTCTGGCGGTGCGGCCGATGCGCGCGATCCGGCAGCCGCCAGGGAGGATGCCATGACGCTTGGGACCATCCTGATCATCCTGGTGATCATCTATCTGCTGGGCGGCATGTCCGGCCGGTTCGGTGGTTACGGCTATGGCATGGGCCATTCCGGCATGGGGATCGGCGGCGTCGTGCTGGTGGTCCTGGTCGTGCTGCTGCTGCTTGGCAAACTGTAAACCATCTAACATATTGAAATTACTTGGTTTACGGCGCTCGCGGAGCTGCCATGCGCGGATTCATCATCTCCCATCGCGGGGGTCGCATTTCTGTCAAAACAGCCTATATTAGAGGGCGAAAATGACATGTGCGGCGGGCCCACTCGATGGTGGCCCCTGCCTTTCAAAACCCCACGCGCTTAAAGCCCCAGACAAGATCACGAGGTCTTTGACCATGCGTCCACTGCGTCCGTTCAACTTCAACACCTCCGCCGAGCTCTTCCCCGCCGCGATCCGCAAGAAGAAGCGTGCGGGCTTTACCTATCGCCGGTTCGGCACCGCGGCTGAAGCCGTGCAGTTCGCGATGGAGCAGTTGCCGACGGATTCACTGAACGGCGCCTATCTCCAGGTCGAGGAAGCGCGCTTCGACCAGAACGGCATCCGCTCGCTCTATGAGAGCGAAGCCTTCCCGCTGCCCCGCCGCCCCAGGCCGGCGCCGGCCGCCGAGACCGACGCCGACGCGGCGTAAGTTTTCGCTAAGCCCCGATTTGCGCTGAAAGCGCGATGGCCGAGAGGCCGTCGCGCTTTTTGCTTTTGGAAGCTCTGTCTTCTCCCTCTCCCCGCTTGCGGGGAAAGGCGAAGGAAGAAACGCCCCGCTAAATGCGCGGCTGCTTGTCGAGCCAGCGGCGGAGCAGGCGGACGTTGCGCATGTTGGCGCGGAACATGACGTCGAAGGCATCGCCCGCGAACGGCACCATGCCGACCACGCCGTCGACCGCGACATTGCCGAGCATGCGCGCGGTGAGATACCACGGCGCGCCCAGCGCGCGGGCCTCGCGCACCAGCCACAGCGAGATCGCGGTGGTGATGATGTCGCCGACGACCGGGATCAGCCCGATCAGCCCGTCGATGCCATAGCGGATCTTCGTGCCGGGCAGGATGAAGGCGACATCGAGCAGCTTTGCGATGGCCTCGATCCGCGCCACCCGCTGCTCCCGCGTCAGATTGCCGAACGGGTTTCCCTCGCCGAACTCGAAGCGGAACTCGCGAAACCCCTGCTCCAGTGTTTCGGGACGGATCTCGTGGCCGTCCTGGTCGATAATCGGCCCGCGCGCTTCGGTGTCCGAAAAACTCCCGCGCGAGCGGGTCCCGGAACGGGGTCGGCGCGGAGCAAGAATGTCGTCATCGGGCATGGCCATGGCCTTTGGAGAACGCGCCGGTGTGGCGGAAGTTGCCGCGCCGCGCCCGAACGTCGTGCGTTCAGGTCTGTGCCGAAGCCGGCTGCGGCTCCTCGACATATCTATGCACGAGCCAGGATGAAAGCACCGCCGGCACGAATCCGACGAGGCCGTACAGGATGAATTGCAACGCGCCCGAATCCGGCCCGCGCGAGCTGTAGGTCAGCGACGCCAGCACGAAGGCGAACAGGCCGACCAGGAGCATCCGCAGCGCCGGGCCGATCCGACGGACATGGATCAGGATGTCGTCGACCGCACCGATCATCAGCGAGGGCAGGAAGCCGAACAAATAGCTGTACTGCAGCGATTTGAAGAACACCGCGAACAGCTTGCCGACCTCGCCGAGACTGGTCTGGGCCCAATAACCGGACTGATAGGTCGTCGTCAGCAGCAGCAGGAACCCGCCGACGAACGGACCGACCAGCGCAAACACCAGATAGCGTTTCATCAAGCATCCTCATCCTTCGCCGCTGTTATAGCAGCGACGCGGGAACCTTGAATAGCGGGGCGCCGGCCCGTCCTGACGGGAACAAGCGGCAAGGCGACGAGTTCAGACAGGACTGAAATTCATACCTGCAGTCAGATTGGAGTTTGTCGATGTCCCGGAAATCCGTCCTTATGGCGACGCTCGCCCTGACAGCCCTGAGCGGCATGTCGCTCACGCCTGCTCTCGCGCAAGGCCACATGGGTACGCCGCAGGAGCAGAACGCCTGCTCGCGTGACGCCTCGCGGTTCTGCCGCAAGGACCTCGGCAATGACGGCGCTGTGCAGGCGTGCCTGCAGGCCAACCGGGCCAGGCTGTCGAAGTCCTGCAGCAAGGTGTTTCAGAGCCACGGCATGTAAGGCCGGGAACGATCCCCGGCGCACGGAGAATGAAGCCATGTTGCGCGACGAACAGCTCTCGATCCTGCGGGACATCAGCCAGTCGGTCGCCTTTGCCGACGACCGGCACGGCAAGATCGGCGAACTGATCGCCGACGGCTACGTGATGAAGGACGGCGATCTGTTCGAGCTCACTGCGAAAGGCGTCAGTGCCGTCGAGGAACACCCCGCAGCATCAGGCGCGAGCGATGCGGAAGAAGCGAGCGCGTCGTCCGATCGGTTGATCTGATCTCGCGCCGCGTGCTGCGTGACGGACACGCAACAACTGCGAATTCATTCGAGCGGACCATTGCAGCCGCGTGACAATCGCGCATACTCGAATCGGGCGGCGCAGCACTTTTCGATTCGAACACCACGAGAGATCGAGCGACCACATGCGGGACCAAAGTTCCCGGCGTGAAGGCTGTGACATGCGGCAGATCAAGCCGCGTGCGGCGCCCCAAAACCAAGTGGTTCAAACCACGGAACTCGGGGACGCATTCGTCATGACACGTTACACGACCATCGTTTCGCTGTTTAAGACCACCGCTTCGCTGCTGGCCTTCGCCGCCACCGCCATCGTACTCCAGACATCGCCCGGCCTCGCCTTCTCGTCCGAAGCACAGCAGATGTGCACGGGCGATGCGATGCGGCTGTGCTCCAGCGAGATTCCCGACATCTCCAGGATCAGGGCCTGCATGGTGCGGAACAAGGCGCAGGTCAGCCCCGCCTGCCGCGCCGTGATGGACCGCGAGCACGCGGCCGCGCGCAAGCGGGAGGCCGCGGCGCAGTAGCGCCGGCCACCCTTAGCGTCATGGCCGGGCTTGTCCCGGCCATGACGCCTTAGATCGCGGCACGAAGACCGTGGATGCCCGGGACAAGCCCGGGCATGATGATCTCTTTCGACAGGAAGAGAGGAGCCCTAGTCGCCCCACTGCGCGAACGCATCGTTGAAGGCGCGTTCGCCGGGGGCGCCCTTCTCGATGGCGATGATGGCGCGGCGCTGGTTGGCGTAGACCAGCGGCACGTCGAACCATGAGCGCTCCTTCAGGAGCTGGATGTTGCGGGCGCGGTCGGCGTCGACATTGGAGAGGCCGACCAGGAAGAAGCCGTCGGTGACCTTGACCGCGAGACCCGCGAGCGGCGTGCCGCGCGCCTGCTCGTTCGACTTCATCAGGATGCCCGGCACGTTGGCGACGCCGCCGCCCGGAAAATCCGGCGGCAGGATGAAGGTCAATTCCGCGGTGTGGCTCGCCGGCAGCGACGAGTCGGTGTTGCGGCGGAACGACATCGTCATCTTGAACTTGCGGTCGGGGATCTCGATGTCGGCGCGCACGGCGACGTCGGCCTTCTGGTTGCCCGAGGCCTTGATCGGCTCGAGCCGCCACACGACCGAGCCGACATATTGCTTGCCCTTCGGGTCGGACGGATCCTCGTCATAGAGCACGACCTTCTGCGCCACCGGCGCGACCGGCTGGTCGCTGGCCGAAGGCTGGCCGACGCGATCCGGAATCTTGGGCTTGCTCTGCGGCTGGGCCGGATCCTTCGGCGCCTCCACCACCTGGGTCGGCGAGGACTTGAACAGGCCGCTCACCGTCTGGATCAGCGGCTTGCCCCAGAGGATGCCGGCGCCGACCAGGATCAGCACGATGCCGACGGCGATCGCGCTCTTGAACGGGAAGGCGGAGCCGGTGCGGGCGCGCTTCTTGGCGTCGGGCGCGACGCGCGGACGCGACGACGATGGCGGCTGCGGCGTGTAGCGCTCGGCCTCCTCGATCGACTCATCGTAGGAATAGGGCGCGTCCTGCTCGCCGGCGCGATTTTCCAGGCTCGGCTCCAGCCGGTCGAACTCCGGCGAGGGCGAGGGCACATTGGCGTAGGTGCGACGCGCGGCGCGGTTGGCCTGCGCGGCAGCGCCGCCGAGATCGTTCACGTCGGCGGTGATGTCGCGAAAACCGCGTACGCCCGGAGCCGGCGGCTGAGGCGGTGGCGGCCCGATGTCGGGCGGACGGCGTCCGGGCGGGCGATCACGTCCGGCCGGCGGAGCCGCCGGCGGCTCCGGCATCGGCGGCGCTGCCGGGGGACCCGGCTGGCGCGGCGCGTCGAAACGCGGGGCCCGCGGCGCACGCGGGGCGTCGTCCTGGTCATCGACATTGAAGGACGGGCGGTCGGCACGCGGCGGCGGTGGAGCCGGACGGGTGCGCGGAGCGGTCGGCTGAGACGGCGGCGGGTTGCCCTCGGCGGCGCGGGTGCTGGCCCGGCGGAAGGCGTCACCGCTGCCGCTGCCGCCGCTGCGGGCGCCGCCACCGGGGCGCGAGGCCTCCCGGGCGCGCTGGGCGGCCTCCGACTCGACCTTGCGGACGGCCTCTTCGAGCGACAGCCGTTCGCGGGTGATCTCGGATTCGGAGAGGGGCGGTTGTACGCTGCGGAGCTGCGCGATCAGGGCCGTGCGCGCGCGCTCATAGAGCGCGCGACGGCTTTCGCCGGGAGCGTTGGGGTCCAGGGCGGCAATAGCGCGGGCGATCAGCGGATAGTAATCAGCCATTTCAACTCAACTATACGCACGTCCCGGTAAGAGATCGTTAAGCCTCAAACGGATTTTGTACCAGGATAGTATCCTCGCGTTCCGGGCTGGTGGAAAGCAGGGCGACCGGGCACCCCACCAATTCCTCGATCCGGCGGACATATTTGATGGCCTGGGCCGGCAGGTCCGCCCAGGAGCGGGCATTGGCGGTCGGCTCCTTCCAGCCCTCGATGGTCTCGTAGATCGGTTCGACCCGGGCCTGGGCGCCCTCGCCGGCCGGGAAGTGGTCGATCTCCTTGCCGTCCAGCCTGTAGCCGGTGCAGACCTCGATCGTGTCGAAGCCGTCGAGGATGTCGAGCTTGGTCAGTGCCAGGCCGTTGATGCCGCAGGTCCGCACGGTCTGGCGGACCAGCACGGCGTCGAACCAGCCACAGCGGCGCTTGCGTCCGGTATTGACCCCGAACTCGCGGCCCCGGCGGCCGATCTCCTCGCCGATCTCGTTCAGAAGCTCAGTCGGAAACGGGCCCTGGCCGACCCGGGTCGTATAGGCCTTGCAGATACCGAGCACATAGCCGACCCCACCCGGACCGATGCCCGTGCCGGTCGCGGCCTGCGCCGCCACCGTGTTCGACGAGGTGACGTAAGGGTAGGTGCCGTGGTCGACATCGAGCAGCGCACCCTGCGCGCCCTCGAACAGGATCCGCTTGCCCGCGCGCCGCTCGGTGTCGAGCAACCGCCACACGGTCTCGGCATAGGGCAGCAGCTGCGGCGCCAGCGCGCTCAGCTCCTTCAGGATGTCCTTGCCGTCGAACTCGGGCAGGTTCAGGCCGCGGCGCAATGCATTGTGGTGAGCAAGCAGCCGGTCGATCTTGTGCGGCAGGGTGTCGAGGTCGGCGAGGTCCATCAGGCGGATGGCACGACGGCCGACCTTGTCCTCATAAGCCGGCCCGATGCCGCGACGTGTGGTGCCGATCGCAGTCGCCGAGTCGGAGGACTCGCGCAGAGCGTCGAGCTCGCGGTGCAACGGCAGGATCAGCGTGACATTCTCTGCGACGCGCAGGTTCTCCGGGCCGACCGCCACGCCCTGTCCGCGCAGCTTGGCGACCTCGTCGAGGAAGGCCTGCGCATCGAACACGACGCCATTGCCGATCACCGCCAGTTTCGACGGGCGCAGCACGCCTGAGGGCAACAGCGCGAGCTTGTAGGTCTCGCCATTGATGACCAGCGTATGGCCGGCGTTGTGGCCGCCCTGGAAGCGCGCGACGATGTCGGCCTGCTCCGACAACCAGTCGACGATCTTGCCCTTTCCTTCGTCGCCCCACTGGGCTCCGACGACGACAACGTTGGCCATTCGCGGGTAATCCTCTGAAGATTTTAGATGCGCCAGCCCAGCTGACGGCCGGAGCCGTTCGCACGCGAGGCAGCCAACCGGATAAAGGAAGCAGCCTCTCTAGGCAAGCAAGAACGGGGCTTTTTCGGGGCTCAAGAGGCACTTTAAGCCTTTGATATCCCCGGAAAATCCAGAAACGTTCCGGGCGGCTCGGCAGCCTTCCACCAAAGACTGAGGCGCTTGCCTGTCGCTGCATGGTCGCGATGCGTCCGCCCCCCGTTGATGCAGGCTCGATTTCCGTGTCTTTGGGGAGCCACCGGGCTATCCGCCGGCCCGACCTCGCCGGGCCGCGACCCCGGCGCATGACGGGGCCATAACAATCACAATGTCCGCCACCGGCCAGACCACGGGCTCAGAATCATCCAGTCACAGTTGGATCGCCAACCAGCCTTATTTGCTCCTCAGCATCACCGCGCTGTGCTGGGCCGGCAACGCCATTGTCGGGCGGCTGGCCGCCGGCCACATCCCGCCGGTGACGCTGTCGTTCCTGCGCTGGACCTTCGCCTTCCTGCTGGTGCTGCCGTTCGCCTGGAAACATCTCGCCCAGGACTGGCCCGCGATCCGCAGCAGGCTCGGCCTGATGATCGTGCTGTCGATCACCGGCATCGGCGCCTTCAACACGCTGCAATATTGGGCGCTGGAACATACCCAGGCGCTCAACACGCTGCTGCTCCAGTCGGCCGCGCCGCTGGTCGTGGCGCTGTGGTCGCTGGCCATCCTCGGCGTCCGCCTCACCGCGGCGCAGGCGTTCGGCGTGCTCCTGTCGATGTGCGGCGTGCTGACGATCCTGCTGCATGGCGATTTCACAACGCTGTCGAACATCGCGTTCAACAAGGGCGACCTCATCTTCATCGTCGCGCTGATCATCTTCGCGCTGTATTCGGTGCTGACCCTGAAGCGGCCGCCGATGCACGGCCTGTCGTTCCTCGCCTTCACCTTCGGCGCCGGCGCCGCCTGCCTCATTCCGCTCGAGATCTGGGAGCTGTCCGCGCGTCCCGTGATGAAGCTCGACGGGCCGAACCTGCTGACGCTGTTCTATGTGGCGGTGTTCCCGTCGACGCTCGCCTATCTCTGCTTCAATCGCGGCGTGCGCCTGATCGGCGCCAACCGCGCCGCGCCGTTCTTTCATGTCGTGCCGGTGTTCGGCTCGATCATGGCGATGGCGTTCCTCGGCGAACACCCGCAGGCCTTCCACTTCATCGGATTTGCGCTGGTGCTGGCCGGCGTGTTCGTAGCGTCAAGGAAGCAGGCGACGTAGTCACCGCTTCGACCCCGGTACACCGCTGCCTGTTCACCCTCCCCTGGAGGGGGAGGGTCGATCGCACGAAGTGCGAGCGGAGCGGGGTGACGGTCTCTCCGCGATGAACAGTGCCCGTGTGGAGAGATCACCCCACCCCGCTACGCATTTCGCTTCGCTGCATGCGCAGCGACCCTCCCCCTCCAGGGGAGGGTAAGAGCCGTGCGCTCGACAGACGGCAACTACTTCGTCCTGAACTTGCTGTACGCTTCGTTGGTCGCGATGATCACGTGCTCGGCGCAGCCGTTGACGCGATGCGGGTCGGCCTGCGTCTCGTAGGCCTCCGACGTCATCATGTCGATGAAAGCCGCAACCCTTGGGTAATAAACCAGCGCGACGAAATCCCAGTCGTTGCCGTCGTGCGGGCCGAGCGCAACCGCCTTCGCTTCGCCGGTCCAGAGCAGCGTGCCGCCGCGCGCCTTGATCATGGGCACCGTGATCGCGCTGTAGCGCAAGTACGCGTCCCAGCCCGAACCGTCGCCGTCGCGCGAGCGCTGGTGAAAACGCATCAGGTTCAGCATCACCACCGGCGCATTTGCATCGAGCCGCTCCAGGCCCTCGATGTTCAACATATTAACCGCCAATGACACCTCCTCAAGCCATGCCTGCATTGTAGCCTTGCGGCCGCTAGACTTGTGTCACAACAAGAATCCGGCGCAAGGTCGCATCCAACGCCAATGACGATTGCTTCGCCCGCGCCAAAGGCCTCGAATCCGGCCAGTTGGCTCAACAACCAGCCTTACCTGCTGCTCAGCCTGAGCTCGCTGTTCTGGGCCGGCAACATCGTGCTCGCACGCCATGTCGGCGCGCATGTGCCGCCCTTGACGGTGACCACGATCCGCTGGTTCGGCGTGTTCCTGATCCTGTTGCCGTTCGCCTGGCCGCATCTGAAGCGCGACTGGCCGAATTTGCGCAAGAGCCTGCCGCTGATGCTGTTCCTGTCGCTGGTCGGCTTCGCCTTCAACAACGCGATCTCGTACTGGGCGATGCAATACACGGAGGCGCTGAACGCGCTGCTGATCCAGTCGGCCGGACCGCTGTTCGTGGCGCTGTGGTCGCTGGTGCTGTTCGGCGTGCGGCTGACGGGTGCGCAGCTCGCCGGCATCGCGATCTCGCTTCTCGGCGTGCTGATCATCATCCTGCGCGGCGATCTCGCCGCGCTCGCGAGTATCAGCTTCAACAGGGGCGACATCATGTTCGCCTCCTCGCTGGTCGCGTTCGGGCTCTACTCCGCCTTCATCCCGCGACGGCCGAAGATCCACCAGATCTCCTTTCTCTCCTTCACCACCTGCTGCGGCGCGACCATGCTGCTGCCCGCCGCGATCTGGGAAGCCTGGAGCGGCCGCGTCCTGCAACTCGACGGGGTGACGCTGGCGACGCTGGGTTACATCCTGATCTTTCCCTCGACGCTGGCCTATCTCTTCTTCAACCGCGGCGTGGCGCTGATCGGCCCGAACCGCGCCGCGCCGTTCTTCCATCTGGTCCCGGTATTCGGCTCCGCGATGGCGATCCTGCTGCTCGGCGAAAAGCTCCAGCCGTTTCATTTGATCGGCTATGCGCTCGTGCTCGCCGGCGTTGTGTTCGCGTCGCGCCAGGGTTCTGCGGTGAAATAATTCCGCAAGGTGGGCGGCAAACTCCCGTCTTCCGATTTTTGCGAAGAGAAGCTAGGTTCCCCGCCAACGAAAAAAGAGGGAACGTCCAGACATGCTGTCATCACTGATCCGCGCACTGCGCACCGCCGGCGCAGCCGCACTTTGTCTCGCCGCCGCATCCGCCGCGCAGGCCGACAATTATCCGAGCCGCAACATCACGCTGGTGCTGCCGTTCGCGGCCGGCAGCGGCACCGACACCACGACGCGGCTGATCTCGCAGCATTTGTCGCAGGCGCTCGGCGTCGGCATCGTGATCGAGAACAAGGCCGGCGCCAACGGGATGATCGCCGCAACCTATGTCGCGCGCGCCGCCCCCGACGGCTACACGCTGCTGGTGACG
Source organism: Bradyrhizobium sp. Pa8 (assembly GCF_052588265.1). Taxonomy (NCBI): domain Bacteria; kingdom Pseudomonadati; phylum Pseudomonadota; class Alphaproteobacteria; order Hyphomicrobiales; family Nitrobacteraceae; genus Bradyrhizobium; species Bradyrhizobium sp. Pa8. The sequence continues at coordinate 8,449,586 of NZ_CP176767.1, forward strand.
ACCAACACCACGCATTCGGCCAATCCCTACCTGCTCAAGAGCCTGACCTACGACCCCGTCAAGGACTTCACCCCGATCGCGCGCACCGGCGACCTGCCCTTCATGCTGGTGATTCATCCGGAGGTGCCGGCCAAGACCGTCGGCGAGCTCGTCGCCTACGGCAAGGCCAATCCGGGCAAGCTGAGCTACGCGTCGGGCTCGTCCTCGGCGATCGTGTCGGGTGCGACCTTTGCGCACAATGCCGGGCTCGATCTCCTGCACGTGCCCTACAAGAGCTCGCCGCCGGCGCTCAACGACGTCATGGGCGGTCGCGTCTCGATGATGTTCGTGGACATCCTGACCGGCCTGCCCCACGTCAACGGCAACGCGCTGCGCGCGCTCGCCGTCACCACCAAGGACCGCTCGCCGCTGGTGCCGAACCTGCCCTCGATGCAGGAGGCCGGCGTACCGGATTTCGACATCTCGTCGTGGCAGGGCTATTTCGGCCCCGCCGGCATGCCCAGGGAGATCGTGACCAGACTTAACGCCGAGATCAGGAAGATCGTCGAGAAGCCGGAGATCAAGGCCCAGCTCGCCACGCTCGGCATGGACGCCTTCTCCGGCACGCCGGAACAGCTCGGCACGTTCGTGAACGAGCAGCTGGTGCTGTGGGAGAAGCTGATCACGAACGCGAAGATCGAGAAGCAGTAGGACGGTCTCGTAGGGTGGGCAAAGCGAAGCGTGCCCACCATCAGTCATCACATAATCAGAAAGAAAAAGGTGGGCACGACGCTTTCGCGCCTTTGCCCACCCTACGAATTCAGCGCGAAGCTTACGCCGCGCGGACCTTGGCGAGGAAGCCGTCGACCGCGCTGCGCAGCGCGCCGGACTGGCTGTCCAGCTCGCGGGCGTTGGTGAGCACGTCGGTGGCAGCAGTGCCGGTCGCTTCCGCGGCCGAGGTGACGCTGCCGATATTGGCGTTGATCTCGTTCGAGCCGGCCGCGACCGACTGGATGTTGCGGGCGATCTCGCGGGTCGCTTCGCCCTGCTGCTCGATCGAGGCGGAAATGCCGGCGGTGATCTCGCTCATCTCGGCGATGGTCTGGGTGATGCCGGAGATCGCCGTGACCGCGTCGCTGGTCGAGGTCTGCATCGCCGCCACTTGCGCGGAGATTTCCTCCGTCGCCTTCGCGGTCTGGTTCGCCAGCGCCTTGACCTCGGAGGCCACGACCGCGAAGCCGCGGCCGGACTCGCCGGCGCGCGCCGCTTCGATGGTGGCGTTGAGCGCGAGCAGGTTGGTCTGCGCCGCAATCGAGTGGATCAGCTTGACGACCTCGCCGATCTTCTCGGCGCCGGTCGAGAGCACCTGCACGGTGGCGTTGGTGCGCTCGGCATCGCTGACGGCCCGGCTCGCGACTTCGGTCGAACGCGTGACCTGGCGGGAGATTTCCGCAACCGAGCTCGACAATTCTTCGGCGGCTGCGGCAACCGTGCCGACATTGCCGGAGGCTTTTTGCGAGGCGGCGCCGACCGTCGCCGCACGCGACGAGGCGTCGCTGGCCGTCGCGGTCATCGACTGCGCCGTGCTCTGCATGCCGGCGGCGGCCGAGGAGACCGAGCGGACGATGCCGTTGACGCTGCGTTCGAAATCGCTGGCGATGCCCTCCATCGCGCTGCGACGTTCCGCCGCGGCACGCTCCTTGGCATCGGCCTCGGTCTTCTCGAGGTCGCGGATGCGGACCGCGTTGTCCTTGAAGATCTGGACGGTCGAGGCCATCGCGCCGACCTCGTCGCCGCGGCCGACGCCGGGGATGTCGCCCTCGAGCTTGCCGTCGGCGAGATCCTTCATGCGGGTGCCGAGCAGCGCCAGCGGGCGGCTGATGCTGCGGCCGAGCAGCCAAGCGACGCTGCCGGCGACAATGACGATGCCGAGCATGGCGAGGCCGAGCAGCCAGTAGACCGGGCCCATCTTGGCGTCGATGTCGTCGAGATAGGCGCCGGTGCCGAGATACATGTCGAAGCCGGGGACCGCGACCGCATAGCCGATCTTGCGGATCGGCGTTTCCTGGCCGGGCTTCACATATTCATAATAGAGCAGGATCGAGCCGTTGGCCTTGACACCGCTCATCAGCTCGATGGACAGCTTGCGGCCGTTGGTCACGACGTCCATGCGGTTGGTGCCGATCTGCTTCGGATCTGGCGCGAGCTGGGTGATGCCGTCATAGGACGTGCCGAACAGATAACCCGAGCCGTTGTCGTAGGTCATCGCGTTGCCGTAGCGGCGAAGGTCGGCCATCGCCGCATCCTTCGTCAGCTCGCCGGCATCGACGCGCTTCTTCAGCGCCGCGGCGTAGTTGCGACCGAGGTCGACGATCGATTTGGCCTGGTCGATGCGCGCATTCACCATCTCACGCTTCATCAGATAGCCGGCGAGAACACCGGAGACGCAAAGGCCGAACAGGGTGACGCCGACGAGGATACCGAGCTTCGGGGCGATCTTCAGATTGCTCAACTTCACGGGACAGCTCCGGCAATAATGGGATACGGGCACGCAAGGGAATCGATAAATTTGATTCAACTTTTAGTGCGTGACCTCTTATCAACCTGTTACGGGCGGCTCCGTAGAAGCCCGGACGGAAGGCCGAAACAGTCGAATAAATCGCCGCAACGGCAACCGACGATTGTACGCGACCGCTCCGATTTCGCGTAAAAGACGCAAAGGCCCACCACGAAGGCCGGGCCACAACAAGAACCGACAGACCAAATCGGGAGCAGGAAATGCCGAAATACAGGGTGGTGACGCCGAAGGGCGCGAGCTTCACGGTCGCAGGCAGCGACTATTCCTTCGAGCGCGAGGCGCTTGATCCGATCGATGCCGAGATCGTCGAAGCCCCCGCCAACGAGGCCGAGTTCATCGCCGCCGCGAAAAACGCCGATGCCATCTACGCCAAGGGCATCCCCATCACCAAGTCGATCATCGACGCGCTCGAGAGCTGCAAGGTGATCACGCTCGGCTCGGTCGGCGTCGACAGCGTCGACGTGAAGGCCGCGACCGCCCGCAGCATTCCCGTCACCAACATTCCCGACACCTTCATCGAAGAGGTCGCCGACCACGCCATGATGCTGCTCCTCGCCGGCTTCCGCCGCCTGGTCGAGCAGGACAGGATGGCGCGCGACGGGCGCTGGGCCGAAGGCCGGCCTGCGCTGTTGAAGATCCCGCGGCTGATGGGCCAGACGCTCGGCTTCATCTCGTTCGGCCGCGTCGCGCGTGCCGTTGCGAAGCGCGCCGCCCCGTTCGGGCTGCGCATGATGGCCTACGATCCCTTCATCCAGGAAACGCTGATGTACGACCATGGCGTGATCCCGGCGACGCTGAACGAGGTGCTGTCGCAATCCGACTTCGTCTCGATGCACGCCCCGGCCAGGCCCGAGGTGCATCACATGCTCACCGAGAAGCACTTCCGGCAGATGAAGAAAGGATCGGTCTTCATCAATACCGGCCGCGGCGCCACCGTGGACGAGGAAAGCCTGATCAAGGCGCTCCAGGAGGGCTGGATTGCGCACGCCGCCCTCGACGTGCTGGAGAAGGAGCCGCCCTCGCACAACAATCCCATCCTCAGCATGGAGAACGTGACGCTGACCGCCCATGTCGCCTCGGCCTCGGCACGGTTCGACGAGGCACGCAAGCGCCGCGTAGGCTACGAATTGTCACTGGTGCTTCAGGGCATGTGGCCGGTAAGCTGCGTCAATCCGTCGGTGCTGCAAGACACCGCGCTCCGCCGCTGGCAGCCCGTCAGCATGGATCGCGGCCCGAACAGCTAGGCGGCCGGCCGCAAGACGCGCCGGAAACCGGAACGGCCCTTCACCGGCGATCAACGCCGGGAAGGGAGACATCATAGGGAGGAACTGATGAGGAACGACATCACGCGTCGTGATGCCTTGGTGCTGGGCCTATCCGCTACGGCGCTCGCGGCAACCGGTATTGCAGCGCACGCTCAATCCGCAATCAAGGCCGCGGACGTCCCCGCACCGAAACTGCCGATCGAAAAAGGCGCAACCCTGCGCATGCTGCGGCCGGTGCGCTTCGTCCAGGCCGACGAAGACGTATTCCGCGCCAACGCAGCCAAATTCACCAAGGAGACCGGGGTCGAGGTCAAGGTCGACTTCGTCGGCTGGGAAGACATCAACCAGCAGACCGCGGTGACCTCGAATTCCGGCGCCGGCCCCGACATCATCATCGGCTTCTCCGACGCGCCTCACATCTATGTCGACAAGCTGGTCGAGTTGACCGACGTCGCCGACTACCTGGGCAAGAAGTATGGCGGCTGGCAGAACCTTGCGAAGGCCTACGGCAAGAAGGCCAAGAGCGATACCTGGATCGGCCTCCCGTTCGGGGCCACGGCCGGTCCCCTGATCTATCGCAAGTCCATTCTCAAATCTGTCGGGTTCGACAAGGCGCCGGAAGACCACGCCGGGCTCCTCGACCTCTGCAAGAAGCTGCAGAAAGCCGGCAAGCCCGCGGGCTTTGCGCTGGGCAATGCCGTCGGCGACGGCAATGGCTTTGCGGACTGGATGATGTGGTCGCACAACGCCTCGCTGCTGGATGAGGAAGGCAATGTCACCATCAACAGCAAGGAGACCATCGCGGCGCTGAACTACGTGAAGGAGATTTATCCGACCTTCATCGCCGGTACGCCGTCCTGGAACGACGTCAGCAACAATCGCGCCTATTCCTCGCAGGAAATCGGGCTGACGGCGAACGGCGTCTCACTCTACTTCTCGCTCAAGAACGATCCGGCAACCGCGGCCATCGCCGAAGACTCCGAACATCAGTTGCTGCCGAAGGGTCTTGCGCCGGCCTCGCCGATGTCTGGACTGACGCTGAACGCCATGCTGTTCAAGCACAGCCAGTATCCCAACGCCGCGAAGGCCTTCCTGCAATACATGCTGGAAAAGGACCAGTACGAGCCGTGGCTCAACGCCAACAGCGGCTACTGGTCGCAACCGCTTGCCGCCTATGCCGATGCGGCGGTGTGGAAGGGCGATCCCAAAGTGGCGATCTTCAAGGACACCATGAACAGCAAGTACTACGCCGGCTACAAGGGTCCGATTTCGACCGCCACCGGTGCTGTTCGTGCGGACTATGTGACGGTGCAGATGTTCGCCTCGGTCGCGACCGGTGCGGCGACGCCAGAAGCGGCGGCTGCGGAAGCGGAACAGCGCTGCAAGCGGTACTTCCGGCGTCAGAACCGGTAAGGACCGCCAGAAGAAATCGTCATTGCGAGCGAAGCGAAGCAATCCAGTCTGACTTTGCGGCTACAGCCTCGATTGCTTCGTCGCTTCGCTCCTCGCAATGACGGCGTCGTGACTTTCACAGACGGGACAACAAACTGATGTCCGTGACCACCCTCTCCTCCCCCGTACTGGCGCACCGGCAGCAATCCTGGTTGGTGCGGCTGTTCGACTACAAGCCGTTCCTGATCGTGATGTGCCTCGCGCCCGCGATCGGGCTGCTCGCCGTCTTCCTCACCTACCCGCTCGGTCTCGGCATCTGGCTCGCCTTCACCGACACCACGATCGGCCGACGTGGCGTCTTCGTGGGCCTTGAGAATTTCCAGTATCTGCTCACCGATCCCCTCTGGTGGGGCGCGGTGTTCTACAGCGTGTTCTATACGGCGGTCGCGACCTTCGGGAAGTTCGCGCTCGGCTTCTGGCTCGCGCTGCTGCTCAACAACCATTTTCCGTTCAAGAGCCTGCTCCGCGCCATCGTGCTGCTGCCCTGGATCGTGCCGACCGTGCTCTCGGCGCTCGCGTTCTGGTGGATCTACGATCCGCAATTCTCGATCATCTCCTATTTGCTGGTCGACGTGCTGCATTGGCGCACCACCAATATCGACTTCCTCGGCTCGCCCTGGCCGGCACGTTTTTCGCTGATCGCCGCCAACATCTGGCGCGGCATTCCCTTCGTCGCGATCTCGCTGCTGGCGGGTCTGCAGACCATCTCGCCCTCGCTCTACGAGGCCGCGATGCTCGACGGTGCCAGCGCCTGGCAGCGCTTCCGCTACATCACCTTCCCGATGATGATGCCGATCCTCGCCATCGTCATGACCTTCTCGATCATCTTCACCTTCACCGACTTCCAGCTCGTCTATGCCATCACCCGCGGCGGTCCGGTAAACTCGACCCACCTGCTGGCGACGCTCGCCTTCCAGCGCGGCATTGCCGGCGGCGAGCTCGGCGAAGGTGCCGCGATCGCGGTGTCGATGATTCCGTTCCTGGTGTTCGCGACGCTGTTCTCATATTTCGGCCTGGCGCGCCGCAAATGGCAGCAGGGAGAGAGCAATGACTGATACCGTCGCGCAACCTGCCGTGGCCGACGCGAAGGCGGCGCCCGATACCATGGCCTGGGATTCCGGGCTGCGGCGGCTGATGATGATCTATCTACCACTCGGCTGCTTCGTGCTGATCCTGCTGTTTCCGTTCTACTGGATGGCGATCACGTCGTTCAAGCCGAATGCGGAGCTGTTGAATTTCAAGGATCACAACCCGTTCTGGATCACCTCGCCGACGCTGGCGCATATCAAGCACCTCCTGTTCGACACCGCCTATCCGCGCTGGCTATGGACGACGATGCTGGTGGCGATCGGGTCGACCACGCTGTCGCTGATCGCAAGCACGCTCGCCGCCTACGCCATCGAGCGGCTGCGCTTCCGCGGCAGTCCTTATGTCGGCCTCGGCATCTATCTCGCCTATCTCGTGCCGCCGTCGATTCTGTTCATCCCGCTCGCCACCGTGGTGGTTCAGTTCGGCCTGTTCGACTCACCGATGGCGCTGATCCTGGTCTATCCGACCTTCCTGGTGCCGTTCTGCACCTGGCTCCTGATCGGCTATTTCAAGTCGATCCCCTATGAGCTCGAGGAATGCGCGCTGGTCGACGGCGCCACGCGCCTGCAGATCCTGCGGCGGATCACGCTGCCGCTGGCGGTGCCCGGGCTGATCTCGGCCGGTATCTTCTCCTTCACGCTGTCCTGGAACGAGTTCATCTACGCGCTCGCCTTCATCCAGAGCGGCGCCAACAAGACCGTGCCGGTTGCAATCCTGACCGAGCTCGTCACCGGCGACGTCTACCAGTGGGGCGCGCTGATGGCGGGATCGCTGCTCGGCTCGCTGCCGGTTGCGATCTTCTATTCGCTGTTCGTCGATTACTACGTGTCCTCGCTGACCGGCGCGGTGAAGGAGTAACGAGCTACGGCGCGCAATCGTCGCGGATCGTGCAATCCTGATAGACTGCTTTCGTCCTTGGTCGCATCCTGCCGCGCGAGCGGCGGGGCGACCGCGGGCGCAGTCGAGAGTCGCTCCAGAAAGCGAGCATCGCATGGGATCGCCAAAGCTCCATTCAATGTCTCGACGCGGCTTTTGCCTGTGCTGCGTCGGCGCTACGTTCGCCGCCACGGCGGGATGGCTCAGCCCTCGACAGGCCTACGCAGAAGCCCGCGGCCTCGTCAGTCTGATCAAGGACAGCGCGGCAACGTCTCCCATCACGACCTACAAGCTGCGCAACAATGTCAGCGTGCTCGAAGGATCCGGCGGCAACATCGCGGTCCTCACGGGACCTGACGGCAAGCTTCTGGTCGATGCCGGCATCGGCGTCTCACGCCCTCAGCTCAGCAAGGCGCTGACCGAACTCGGCAGCGAACCAATCGCGCATCTGATCAATACGCACTGGCACTTCGATCACGCCGACGGTAACGAATGGCTGCATTCGGCAGGCGCGAAGATTCTCGCGCACGAAAATACCCGCAAGCACCTTTCCGTCGTTCAGCGGGTCGAGGATTGGGATTACAATTTCCTCCCCCTTTCCGCCGGCGCCTTGCCTGCGGAAGTGTTCGCCAGGGACCACAACTTGAAGCTCAACGGCGCATCGATCACCCTGAAATATTACGGGCCCGCGCATACCGACAGCGATATTTCGGTGATGTTCGCCGAAGCCAACGTTCTGCATGTCGGAGATACGTTCTGGAACGGCATCTATCCATTCATCGACTATTCGACCGGCGGCAGCATCGACGGCATGATTGCGGCGTCCGACGCCAATCTCGCCGCGGCCAAAAGCGACACCATCATCATTCCCGGTCATGGCAAGCCCGTCAGCAACAAGGCGGAGCTCCAGGAATTCCGCGACATGCTGGTCGCAATCCGGGATAATGTCGGCAATCTCAAGAAGCAGGGAAAGACGCGCGACGAGGCCGTTGCCGCCAAGCCGACGGCCGCGTTCGATGCGAAATTTGGTCAGTTCGTCATCGACCCCGGCTTTTTCACCAGGCTGGTCTATGAAGGCGTGTGACACGCAGCGATGCGGCGACCGAGGTAAAGGAGTAACCGGCGGCTGCGGCCTTTCGCCCGGTTTCACAAAACTGCAACATGCGATCCGCATAAGGCGTCGTCCACTAACAGGAGACGCACATGCGCGCGACTTTTCTTGCCTCCGTCGCAACGATCATTCTCACCGCGAGCACCGCGCTTGCACAGAACGAGGGTGAATTCCCGGCCAAGCTCGCCGGCCACGTGGTGATGCCGGCCGCGACCTTCATCGACGCGCCGGCCGACGCGCCTGCCGATCTCAAGACCTCGGGCAAATACACCACCGGCAAGCGCGTCGACGCGCTCGGCACCGTGATGGGCAAGTCCTATGAGCGTGCGACCGGCGTGTCGCTGCCGTTCAAGGGCCAGCCGCTGCAGGGCCATTCCGGCATCAAGCACATGCCCGACGGCAGCTACTGGGTCATCACCGACAACGGCATGGGCGCGCGCGCCAACTCGCCGGACTCGATGCTGTATCTGAACCGCTACAAGATGGATTGGGCCAGCGGCAAGATCGAGCGCCAGGAAACCATCTTCCTGCACGATCCCGACAAGAAGGTGCCGTTCCGCATCGTGCATGAGGACACCCAGAAGCGTTATCTCACCGGCTCCGACTTCGACACCGAGGGCTTCCAGATCATCGGCGACACCTTCTGGATCGGCGACGAGTTCGGCCCCTATATCCTGAAGGCCGACAAGACCGGCAAGATCCTCGGCGTGTTCGAGACGGTTGCCGACGGCAAGCCGGTGCGCTCGCCGGACAACTGGGCCGTGGCGACGCCGGGCGCGCCGGGCGCGACCTACACCAACGTCAACCTCCGCCGCTCCAAGGGCTATGAGGGCTTTGCGTCGTCCAAGGACGGCAAGTTCCTCTACGGCCTGCTCGAGGGCCCGCTGTGGGACGCCGACAAGAAGGACTGGGAAAAGGTCGACGGCAAGGAAGCCTCCCGCATCCTCGAGTTCGACGTCGCCGCCGAAAAATTCACCGGCCGCTACTGGCAGTATGTGTTCGAGCAGAACGGCAACGCCATCGGCGACTTCAACATGATCGACCCGACCGGCGGCCTCATCATCGAGCGCGACAACGGCGAAGGCACCGCCGACAAGGCCTGCCCGCAAGGCACCCGCGGCGAGAACTGCTTCCCTGACATCGCCAAGTTCAAGCGCGTCTACAAGATCGAGCTGACCGACGCCAATGTCGGCAAGCCGGTGCGCAAGATCGGCTATATCGACCTGATGAAGATCCAGGACCCCGACAAGAAGGCCCGCAAAGCCCTCAATGACGGCGTCTATACCTTCCCGTTCTTCACCATCGAGAACGTCGATCGCGTCGACGAGACCCACATCATCGTCGGCAACGACAACAATCTGCCGTTCTCGTCCAGCCGCGATCCCAACAAGGCCGACGACGACGAGTTCATGCTGCTCGAAGTCGCCGACTTCCTGAAAGCAAAGTAACGTCACGCTTGCTCCTCCTCTCCCGTCTTGTGCGGGAGAGGAGTTCGTCGCCGCCTCACCGGTTCCCGAAGATCACCGGGACGTTGATGGGGACTGTTGCATAGCTGATTTCGGGTGGCACCGGTGGAAATGGCTGGGCCTGCCGTATCATCGCCATGGCCTGGGCGTCGAGGGCCGCCACGCCCGAAGATCCACCGATGCGGCTGGACAAGACCTGGCCGCCGCGGCCGAGCGTAAAGCTTAGCCGAACCACGCCCTTCTGGCCATTGGCGGCGGTCGGGTACTGGTGGAAGCGCATGAGATGCGCGCGGACACGCTGATAATAGGTCGCCATCGCCGAAGCCACCGAGCCCGCATTCACCGCGGATGCCAGCGGAGCTTCGCGCTCTGCACGCGGAGGCGCGCTGGTGCGTGGTGCGGGCAGCGCATCCGACGGCTTCCGGGCATCGGGGCGAACCACTTTGGGTTTGGCCGGGACGGGCTTTTCCACCGGAACGACTTTGGCAGGCTCCGGCTTCGGAGGGCTTGGCTCGAGCTTCTGCTCCGGCGGGGCGACGACATCCGGCTTTTCCTGCGGCGGTGTCGGCGGAAGCATCTCCTCGACGGCCTGCTGCTGTACGGGTTCAGGCGGCGACGCGTCCGCCTGCTGCATCACAGGTCCTGGCGCAATATCGAGCGGCGTCGCTTGCGGCGCCGATGTCTCGGGCGTCATGTCGACGAGGATGGCCGGCATGTTGACGCCCTCGTCCGGCACCTGTTTCAGCCAATTCATCGCAAACAGTGCGGCGGTGATATGCAGCGCCACGATCACCGCCGCCGATACCCCCCAGCGCGCGGCCTCGCGTTCGCCAAGCGGCTCATGCAGGGCAAAGGCGTTCGCGGTCATCAGCTGCGCCCGTCGAGGCCGACCAGAGCGACCTTGAGGTAGCCGGCATTGCGCAAGGTGTTCATGACCTCCATCAGGTCGCCGTAGCTCACGGCCTTGTCGGCGCGCAGATAAATGCGCTCGTCCTTGCGGCCATTGGTGGCCGCAGCGAGCGCAGCGGCGAGGCCGTCGCGTGCCATCGTGTCCTCGCCGACGGCGACGGTGAGATCCGGCTTCACCGTCACGAAGGTGGGCTTGTCCGGCCGCGGCGCCGGCTCGGCCGCGGTGGCCGGCAGCTCGACGCCGATGTCGACGGTAGCAAGCGGGGCTGCCACCATGAAGATGATCAGCAGCACCAGCATCACGTCGATGAACGGCGTGACGTTGATCTCATGGGTGACGTCGAGGTCGCCAGGGTCGCCGCGCGACCTGAGCGGCGATGACGAGCGGGCGCCGAGCTTCGCGGCCACGGCCTACTCCGCCGCCCGCGCCAGGCGGAAATCGCGATGGTCGCGCTGGCGGCTGACCAGAAGCATGAGCTGCGCCGAGGCGTCGCCGAGCAGTGCGCGGTAACCGGTGATACCGCGGACCAGATGATTGTAGATCACGACCGCCGGAATAGCAGCGACGAGACCAAGCGCGGTGGCGAGCAGCGCCTCCGCGATGCCCGGCGCGACCACCGCGAGGCTCGTGGTGTGGCTCTCGGAGATACCGATGAAGGAATTCATGATGCCCCAGACCGTGCCGAACAGGCCGACGAACGGCGCGGTGGCGCCGATGGTGGCGAGCACCCCGGTGCCGCGCGCGATCTGGCGCGACATCGCAGCCTCGACCCGCTCCAGCCGCAGCGCCACGCGTTCCTGGAGTCCGTCGTCGACGACGCCGCCAGAGAGCTCCGCCTCCCTGGCGCAGGACTGGATGAGCTGGGCCACCGCATCATGCGCATCGCCGGCCCGCTCCGCCGCCTCGGCCAGCTTCACGTTGCCCTCGAGCGCGCGCGTTCGCTGCACGGCGAGCGCGCTCTTGCGGCGCAGCTCGATGGTCTTGGCAAGCCAGACCGTCCACGTCACCAGCGAGGCGATGGCAAGCCCGATCATCACCACCTTCACGACGATGTCGGCGCTGACGAACATGCCCCAGGGCGACAAATTGCGCGGCAGCAACGCCTCGTCAATCGCGAAGGCCGGTGTTGGCGCGAGCGCCACCACCAGGATGGATCCGATCATGTGCCGAAGCCCAAAATTGCTCTGCATCCTGATCTCCCGACCGATGGAAAGAAGCTACGCCGCCGGCTGTGCCGCGATCCGGTCGGCAAGCTGCCGGAATCGCGCGAGCTGATCCGCACGCAACGCCCGGGTCTCGTCGCGACCGACGAAGACCTTGAACATGATGCCGCCGTCTGTGTTGACGAATGCGACGAAGGCCGAGGTCTTGCCCATGAAGGGCCGCTCGACGAAAGCCGTGGCCGCGCAGCGCTCGTGCCGGAGATGGCCGTGCAGGCCCTTCGGCTGCATCAGGTTGAAATAGCCGCGGCCGACCTCGCCCGCGGGAATCGTGCCCGTGAACTCGAAAATCGCATCATCGGTGTGCACGATCAGCGTGACCTCGCCCCACTCTGCGATATCCTGCATGGCGGCGGCGAAATGCTCGCCGGTGCCGATGCGCACCATGGACGGCGGCAGCGCCTCGATCACGGCGCGTGGCGAGACCTTGCGCTCGCGCGCAACGTCCTCGATCACCGCGCCGGGATTATCGGCCATATACGCCCTGAGATCGGCGAGATCGGTGCTCAGCATGTTCGACTCCTTTCGCGCTCCGGCGCGACCTTAAGCAGCCGCAGCCTTGCGCTCGCTCTGGATCACCTCAAAGCCCTCGAACTTGGGATGGCCGAGATAGAGGCTCTCGCCGGTCGGATTGTCGGCGCGGGCATGGGCGCGGCGAAATTGGTCCGAGCGCGTCCAGGCCTCGAACGCCGCCTTGTCGACCCAGGTGGTATGCGAGGAATAGAGCGTGTGGTCCTCGGCCTCCGGGCCCTTCAACAGATGAAACTCGACGAAGCCCGCCATGGAGCCGAGATAGGATTCGCGGGTGGCCCAGACGGTTTCGAACGCGGTCTCCGCGCCCTTCTTCACCTGGAAGCGATTCATAGCGATAAACATTCGACTTTTCTCCTGTCAGTCGTGTGGATCGGCGAATGCCAATCGGATGATTCAGAACGCACCGAAGCCACGCTGGGACATCAGCGTGGCTCTGGAGGTCAATTCGGCGTCACTGCGCGGGACCGCCGGTCTACTCCTTACGTGCCGCCAAAGTGGTACTTGAGGCCTCCCTTGATCACGAGCCCCGGGCCGGCGCTCGCCCACTTCACGTCATTTTGCGTATCGCCCGTGCTGCCGACCGGAATGGCGTAGGGCCGATAGTACTGGTTGAGAAGATTTTCGACCGAGAGGTTGAGCGTGAGATCCTTCGTCGGCTGATACTGAGCGTAGAGGTTCACGAGATCGAACGACGTCGCCGGCGTATAGGTCGGCGGGATGTCGTAGTTCGCAATCGCCGACGTCCACATCACCGAAAGGATCAGCGTCCTGTCGAGCAGGCGCACACCAGCCGTCGTGGTGATCTTCTGCGGCGGCACGCTGTACAGGCCAAATCCGGTCTGCAGGTTCTTGCCGTTCTGGTAGGTCCCGGACAGGCCGAAGAACCAGAGGTTCGCATCGTACATTGCCTCGGCCTCGACGCCCTGGATGCGAGCTGCCGCGACGTTCTGATATTGCAGGAACGGCAGCACCGTGATGCTGGGCGCCGGCGGCGGACCGGTGGGAACCACCAGCGGGTTTCCATAGGCGACCTGGTCGATGAAGTCGGTAATGTCGTTGCGGAATACGTTGATCTTGCCGCGCAGCGTATCGCCTGCCGTGAACAAATCGTTCTTCTTGATGTTGAAGCCGATTTCCTTGTTCTTGCCGACCTCGGGCCGCAAATTGGGATTAGGAACGAAGCAGAAGGTCGAATCCGCGCCCGGTCCAGGCGTGCCCGACGGGCAACGGAAAAACGAGTCGTTCACCGTAGCGCCGGAATGCGGCCCGCTGACCAGCGTCTCCGTTATCGACGGAGCCCGATAGCCTTCGGCGTAGCTGGCATAGGGGGTCACCACCGCCGTGGGAACGAGGCCAACCGTGATCTTGGGCGACAGACGATCGCCGCCCGTCGACGAAGAGACTGAGGAAAGCTGATAGTTGTCGTAGCGGAGCGCGCCGATCACCTCGAGCATCGACGTGTAGTTCGCCTTCCACTGCACGAAGCCACCAGACACCGTGCGCTGGCCGCCGGGCGTCGTCACTTCCGACGTGCCGGTCCTGTCCCCCGACGACACCTTGTCCTGGAAGGCGTCCAGTCCGTAAGTCACGGCGTGACGCCAGCTTCCGGTCTCGAACCGCGTCGTATTGTACACGTCGACACCGATCGTATCGAGCAGGTATCCGCGATTGCTGCCGATACAGCCGGATACGGCATTGCCGGGCACGCCGCCGCAATAGACCGACGGTGTCGTGCTGGTATGCGCAGTCTTGATCTGATCGTTCTCGGTGCGGTTCCAGTAGACCTTCGCGTCCCAATCGAACCACTGGTCATCCGGCTGCGAGTATTTCCAGCCGAGCGTCGTGGTGTAGTTCTTGACGTTGGACGCGTAGATCGATGTGCCGCCCAGATTGTTGGTGCCGTTCGCGTTGGTCGAGTTGGGGTCACCGGCGCGCCGCGGCGGCTGGCCGACGCTGTAGATGTCTTCCTGGAAGATGGTGCCGAGCTTGACCTCATGACCGTCCGCCGGCCGCACGGTCAACTTGGCGATGCCGCTGGTGAGCCGGTTGCCGGTATTGGCGACCTCGAAGCCGGTCCCGTCCTTGTAGTTTTCCTGCGTCGAGTAGGTGCCACCCGCGAACACATCCACATTCGGGTTGACGCGAACACCACCGAAGGCCGAGCCGAGCGCACGTCCATAGTTGCTGCCAAGGATGGTCTTGACGTCAACACCCCAGCGCTCGCCCGCGCGGACGACGTCCTCGATATCCTTGGTGCGGAACGACGCCACGCCGCCGATCGCACCGGAGCCATAGATATTCGCGGTCGGACCACGGACGATTTCGATACCGCTGATCAGTTCAGGATTGAGAAAGAACGAGCCATTGGCGAAGTGACCCGTGCGCTGATAGTTCTGCCGCGCTCCGTCGACAATGACGGCTACGCGGCCGAAATCCTGCAGACCGCGGATGTTGATCGAAGTTGAGGGCTCGTCGCCGCGGTTCTGAACCCACACGCCCGGTACATCATAGATGAGACCGCCGACTGTGCTCGCTTGGCGCGCCTGGATCTGCGCCGACGTCACGACACTGACCGGCGCAAGTGCATCGACGGCACGCTCCTCGGTCTTTGAGGCCGCAACCGTAATCGCGTCGAGCGTCTGAACGGGCGCTGCACCGCCAGCCTGTGCGCGGGCGTTCATCACTTCGGGCGTCGCCTGCTGGGCGACTTGCGGCTTCGCTTGCTTGCGCTTGGCCTGCTTCGGCCGCTCCGGCGACGTACGCTCGGCCTGCGGCTGAGAGGTCTGCGCGAGACCGCTCTCCGTCGCCAACGCCGCGATTGAAACCACAGACGCGCCCAAAATCAGGGCGCGCGAATACCTAGCCCCGTCAGCCATATCACCCCAGCCTGCACTTCATACTCGTTGGTTGGCTGGCGTGCGTTCGCAAAACGAACGACTGGCTGGCTAATTTTCTCAAAACGCGGGCAAGTTGCCCGCTGACACAATTGGTTACGTGGCAACACTTCGACGGTCAATGACAACAGGTTGCAGTTTATATCGATTGTAAATTGCTGCCGTTGGAATGCGCATCGCGCGGCTTATACAAGCAGGCGACATCTGAAATTTCGAAAGCGCATCACAGCAACAATGTCAGCAGAGTCCGGAGACAAATTCGGCGGCACGGCAGGGCCGGCAGAAAGCCCTTCTGCAACAACGAGAATTTTGACCATGCGCGGGAGCCGGATCGACAGCCGCGAGCTGTTTGCGGCGGAGCGCGAGATCATCATCGCGCATGGCGAGGACGCCTATCGCCTTCGCCTGACCTCGCAGAACAAGCTGATCCTGACGAAGTAACCTGCAATGACATTTTGTCGCACCCTCACAAACCTCCTGCTCACCGGCACGATTGCGCTCGCCTCGACCGCGCACGCGGCCGGTATCACGGTGCATGATGCGCGCAATCGCGATGTCGCCGTTGCCGACTTCGCCCGCACGGTCTCGATTGGCGGCGCCATCACCGAGATCCTCTATGCGCTTGGGCTGGAGAGCCGCCTGGTCGGCGTCGACACCACGAGCCTGTATCCGGCGGCGGCGCTGCACGACAAACCCAATGTCGGCTACATGCGCCAGATTTCGGCCGAGGGCGTGCTGGGCCTCAACCCGACCCTGATCCTGGCGATCCAGGGATCGGGCCCGCGCGAGGCCATGGACCTCCTGGAGACGGCGAAGGTGCCGCTGGTGCTGGTGCCCGAGACCTATTCCGAGGAGGGCCTGATCGAGAAGATCAAGCTGGTCGGCCATGCCATGGGCGTCGATGCCCGCGCCGAATGCCTGGCGACCGCGGTCAGCGCCGATCTCAAGCAGCTCCGTGCCCTGCGTGCCAGGGTGACAAAGCCCGTGCGCGTGATGTTCGTGATGTCCCTCCAGAACGGGCGCGCCATGGTCGCCGGCCACAAGACTGCGGCCGACGAGATCATCCAGCTCGCGGGCGCTGCCAACGCCGTCGAGGATTACGACGGCTACAAGATCATCGGCGACGAGGCGATCGTGGCGGCCAAGCCTGATGTCGTGCTCTCGATCGACCGCGACAAGGATTCGCTCCGGGCCGACGCGGTCTATTCCCATCCCGGCTTTGCCCTGACACCGGTCGCGACCAACAAGAGCTTCATCGCGATGGACGGGCTTTATCTGCTCGGCTTCGGGCCGCGTACGGCCGCGGCGGCGCGCGATCTGTCGGTCAGGCTCTATCCGGCACTGGCCGATGGCGGCGCATTCACGTCGGCGCTGTCGGCGACGAATTGCCGGCAATGAGCGTGGCGGTCGGGACGGAGGCACGGAGCCCGCGACGATATTCCGGCGCGGGACGCAGGTTCGCGCCGATTGCGATTCCCCTGCTGCTCGCGGCGCTCGTAGTCACGACGATTATCGCGCTGACCGTCGGCGCAGCCGGCATTCCCTTCTCTCGCCTGCCTGCGGCGCTGGGATTTGCCGGCAACACGCCCGCCGATGCCATGACGGCCCGCGACCAGCTCGTGCTGTGGTCGATCCGTATCCCGCGTATCGCAGCGGCCGCGATGGTGGGCGGCCTGCTCGCGGCCACCGGCGCCATCATGCAGGGGCTATTCCGTAATCCGCTCGCCGATCCCGCGCTGGTCGGCGTCTCCAGCGGCGGCGCGCTCGCCGCCGTGTCCGCCATCGTCTTTACCGATTCGGTTCTCGGCGATTCCTTGCGGTTTCTCCAGACCGAGCTGCTGCCGCTGGCGGCGTTCGCCGGCTCGCTGGCGACCACCATGATCCTCTACAGCATCTCCAGCCGTTCCGGCCGCACCTCGATCACGATCTTCCTGCTTGCCGGTATTGCCTTCACCGCAATCGCCAATGCCGGCATCGGCCTGCTCATCTTCATCGCCGACGACCGCCAGCTCCGCGACATCACCTTCTGGATGCTGGGATCGATGAGCGGGGCGAGCTGGGCCAAGGATGTCGTGCTCGCACCAGTCCTCCTCGCCGGTCTCGCGGCTTGCCCCTTCATCGCACGCGGCCTCGACCTGCTCGTGCTTGGCGAGGCCGACGCGTTCCACGGCGGGGTCGATGTCGAGCGGCTGAAACGGATATCGATCGTGCTGGTCGCCGCCATGACCGGCGTTGCCGTCTCGGTCTGTGGCGTGATCGGTTTCGTCGGCATCGTCGTGCCGCATCTGCTGCGGCTCGTGATCGGGCCCGCGCACCGGATGCTGTTGCCGGCCTCTGTCCTGCTCGGCGCGATCCTCATGGTCGGCGCCGACACCCTCGCCCGTACCATCGTGGCGCCGGCGGAAATGCCGATCGGCATTCTGACCGCAGCGATCGGCGCACCGTTCTTTCTTGGCATCCTGCTGCGGCAGCGCGGGCTCGCTTCGCTATGACCGCAGTGATCGAAGCGCGAGCCTTGAGCAAGCGCGCCGGCCGCGCGAGGCTGCTCGACGGCGTCGGCCTGACGGTCGACGCCGGCGAGATGGTCGCCATCATCGGCCCGAACGGCGCCGGCAAGTCGACGCTGCTGCGGATGCTCTCCGGCGATCTCCGCCCGAGCGAGGGCGAGGTGCGGCTGAAGCAGCGCGACATAAGCAGCTATGCGCCGCGCGAGCTTGCCGCGCGCCGCGCGATGCTGTCCCAGCACATCAACGTGACCTTCCCCTTCACGGTCGAGGAGATCGTGCTGATGGGCGCGGGCGAGCGCAGCCTGCGCGATGCCGTGCCACTCGTCGACGCCGCGCTCAACGAGGTCGGCCTCGCGCATTTCCGCGAACGGCAATTGCCGACGCTATCGGGCGGCGAGCAGCAGCGCGCCCATTTCGCCCGCGTGCTGGTGCAGCTTGCCTGTGGCGAGGCCGAGCATGGGCCAGGGCTCCTGCTGCTGGACGAGCCGACATCGAGCCTCGATCTGCGTCACCAGATCGACCTCGTCGAAGCCGCGCGCCGCCGCGCCGCCGGCGGCACGGCTGTCATCGCGATCCTGCACGATCTCAACCTCGCGATCCGCTTCGCCGACCGGCTGATCGTCCTGAACGGCGGCAGGCTCGCCGCCGACGGCCCGCGCAGCAAAATCGTCACGCGCGAGACCATCCGCGACATCTTCGAGATCGACGCCGTCGTCCATCAGGCCGACGACGGCGTGCCCTACGTGCTGCCGCAATCGATGCGGGCGGCGACGCCCGCGGCGATGCGAGCAGAGCAGCCGCCGCGGTGAAGATGTACTCCCTCGCCCCGTTCTTACGGGGCCGCAGCGAGCTTCGCTCGCGCTGGGTGGGTCGGGGTGAGGGGCCTCTCTCCACACACGAGATCGTCGAGAGACCTGTACCCATTCACCCGGATTGCATCTTCGATGCAATCCGACCTCTCCCCGCAGGCGGGGCGAGGTAAGAAAGACGGCGCCGCGCCTCGGTTCAAACCGCGCACATCAACCCGCCGGCACGATCACCATGCCCTTGTCCTTCGGCCAGCGGACGCGCCAGGCGAACTTGATCTCCTTGATCTCGCCGGGTTTTGCGTCGAACGCCCATTCCAGCACGCCGCGCTTGTCGCGCAGATTGGTGGTCGTGGGCGGCGTGGTCGAGGACAGCATCTCGACGCCAATATCCTCGTTCTCGCTGACCGGAAGTTGATCCTCGATCGCGATGCGGATCGGGAAGTCGTGCCCGTTGCGAACGACGGTGCGGAACGAACGCGTGTCGGTCTTGGAGGACGCGATCACGCCGGCCGTGCCTTCGTTCTGCCTGATGACGGTGCGCTCGATCTTGATCTTGTCGTCGGCGCCGAAGCCGAGCCGGATCGCGTCGTTCCGCGCGGCGGTCGAGAATTTGCTGCGACCGACGAACGTGCCGTCGCGGAAGATCGCGACCTTGCCGGGCAGCAGATTGGTATCCTCGGCAAGCTTGAATGACGCCTCGAGGTAAGCGGTGGGATCCACGACCGGGGCGGCGCGGATGGCGAGGTCGGGCGTCACCGTCATGGAGGAGATGAGCAGGCTCTTGGCGCCCTCATTGGCGCCGAGACTGACGCGGCCGCTGATCTGATACACGGCCTGGAAATCGCCGATCTCGGCGCTGGCCTGCTGCTCGTCCGCGCGCTCACGCAGCTCGGGCTCCGCCGCTTTCGCCATCGCCGGAGATTGCGCCTGCCGCGTCATCGGCTGCGCGGGCATCGCCATGTCCGACGCCGTGCCCATTGCCAGCGGCTTCGGCAGTTGCGGATACCTCACAACCAGCGAATTCAGCTCCGGCGCGCTGCCGCCGCGGCTGACGCGAACGGTGGAAACACCGAGGCTGACATTCGACCAGTCTTCGCCGGTCGACTGCGTCACCTCGGCGCGGCGAACCAGCTCGAGCTGCGGCTTGCGGTCCCTGGCACCGGTGTCGAGCCGGGCGTCATACAGCGGCAACCAGCGCGCATTGCGGACTGCATAAGTCACCCGCAACGTCGCCTTCGTCGCGGCGGCGGCGGCAACATCGATGCGAACCTCGAGCTTGCTCGGCGGCTTGGCCGAACGCTCCGCTTCAAGTTGCGCGAGCTGCCGATCGATCTCGCGCTGCTTTCGCGTCGCGTCGCGGATCGCGGTGTCGGCGGTCGCGATCTCCTCGGCGACCGCCGTAAAGGCCGCGCGCCATTCGGTGATCGGCCGAGCCTCGCCCTTCTCGCCAAGGCCGGCGGGAGAAGCCTCCGCAAAGTGCTGCGCGAATTTGCGCCGGGCGTTGGCCGCGTCGATATCGCCTTGCAGATCGGCCCGCTGATCCTTCAACGCTTCGATGCGCTTGTCGAGCTCGGGCAGATTCGCGGGTTGTGCCGCGCGCGGAGGCCGGGCGTCGATGGTCCCGATGGTGAGTTTTGCGCCGGCCTCGCCCTCGACCCGGAGGGAGGATGGATCGAGCGAGAGCGGAAAGTCCTTGGCAACCAGTGTGCTGTCGCCGGAGGCAAGGTCCAGCGCGATGACACGGGTGACGGTGGCGCCGTCGGGATAGACGGTGACGGTGTCGATGGCCGATGCGGCGTCCACATCGGCGGCCCATGACGGCGACGCGGCCGCCATGGTCACCAGAACCAGGCTCGTCGTTGCCAAACATCTTGCGGTGATGCGCATAAAGTCCCTCCTGCCGTTTCGCCGCGCCGCCAGCCGGACGCGTGCGATCAAATGCCTCGCCAACATGGTTGGACGCGGCGGCGAAGGAACTGGTTCGATTGGGGTTTCCGTGGGGCGCCGCCAAGGCGACGCCAAGGCCGCGGAACGTGTCGTGGTCCCGCGGCGCAGGCCGTTAAGCTTAAGTGGGCGACCCCTGGCCGAAGATGCGGCGGAGCAGATCGGTCACATTCCGCGCGCCGGCCTTCTTCAAAATGCCGGCACGATAGCCTTCGACCGTCCGCGCGCTCAGATGCATGCGACGGGCGATCTCCTTGTTGGTCAGGCCGGCTGCGAGATGCTCGAGCACGTCGCCTTCGCGTTCCGTCAAGGGCTCACAACCGGGCAACCAGCGTTGCCGGTTCGAACCGGGCTGCGCGAACTCGTCGATGGCGGCATCGATCCGGCCGACGACGTCGTGGGTGCGGAACGGCTTCTCGATGAAGTCGGCCGCGCCGCTCTTGATCGCGTCGACCGCCATGGCGATGCTGCCGTTCGCCGACGTCACCAGGACCGGCGCCATGCAGTTCTCCTCGCGCAGGCGCTTGAGCACATCGAGGGCGGAACGATCCGGCGGCATCTCCAGCAACACGCAGGCCGGCATCCGCGCCTTGGCTTCCGAGAGCAGCGACGCGCCGTCGGCAAAGCAGATCACGTCATAGGCGCTCTGTTGAAGCGCCATTGAAAGTTGTTCGCGGGAGGCCGCGTCAGTTTCAATGACGAATACCTCACCCTTGGAAAGCATGTTCCCCGGCATCATCCCGATCCAGCAATGTCTTGGTCAAATGGCCCGAGACGGCGGCGGGGCGTCGTCGCGCCGCGTCGTCATACGCACGGCATTTACGCCCGTGCTCCGGTTTCCCTTATGTATGTTCCATCCTGTTCCCGGATTTGACGGATCGGGACAGAAACTTTACATTTCGGGACATCTGCGGGAATGGCTGGCAGGAACGGGTCGCATGACCGACCTCATTCGCAGCGCAGGCTTGAGCTACTATCCGGATGTTGCCCGGTCGGTGGGACTCGACCCAAAGCAAATGATGCGCAAGGTCAGGCTGCCGCTGGCCGTACTCGACAAGCCCGATACGCCCATTGCCGTGACCAGCCTGCGCCGCCTGCTCGAATTGTCGGCAGAAGCGTCAGGTGCCGAAGATTTCGGCTTGCGGCTCGCCGAGCGCGGCGGTCTCACCAATTTCGGCGCGGTCGGCCTGATCGTACGTGAACAGGCAACCGTCGGCGAAGCGATCGAGGCGTTCTCGCGCTTCATCCATGTCCATCACGACGGCATGAAGCTGGACGTCACCCGCAACAAGCAGACCGTGACCGTCACGCTGCATCTGCGCGGCCGGCAGCCGACCGCGCCGCGCCAGTCGATCGACATGGCGCTCGGCAGCATCCACCGCATCATCCAGTCGCTGTTCAGCAGCGACTGGCGGCCGCTCGAGGTGCATCTGCACTATCCGCCGCCACCCGACCGCAAGCGCTACCGCGACTTCTTCGGTTGTCGCGTCACCTTCAATGCCGATGACGATGCGATCCTGTTGTCGGCGCATGACATGGAGCGGCGGATCCCGAGCGCGCATCCGCTGATCGCGAGCTATCTGCGCAAGCGGATCGAGGCGATCGAGACGCGGCCGGCAAGCTGGGAGGGGAAGGTCGACGAGGTGGTACGCATCCTGCTCGCAAGCGGCGACTGCACGGTCGAGCGCGTGGCCGAGCACCTCGCCTGCACCCGCCGCACCATCCATCGGCACCTTGCCGCATCAGGCACCAGCTTCTCGGCGATCCTCGACGCGCAGCGCGCCGATCTCGTGATCCAGCTGATCGACGACCCCGGCCGGCCGCTGGCCGATATCGCCACCCAGCTCGGCTTCTCCGCACAGAGCGCGATGGCGCGCTGGTTCCGCGGCCGCTTCGGCTGCACCATCACCGCATGGCGCAAGGGCGTCCGGCCGCTGGCCAAGCCCGTCGGCGTACCGTCGACCACCGCGGCCTAGCTCGCACTCAAATCAGGCGTGCTCGAAGGAGCCAACTTCGCGGATGACCTTGCAGATCTGCAAAAGGCCGCTGGCATAGAATTCGGCATGCCCGCGCTTCATGGCCTCGACATGTTCCGGATGAGTACGCCAAGCCTCGAGTGCCTCCTCCGAAGCAAAGCGAAACACGTTCAGCTCCTCGCCGTCGTCCGCCTTGAACGACTTGACCGACAGAAAACCTGGAAGGCCGCTGACAATGTTGTACATGCGCTCGCCCAGTCGATCATACTCCTCGAGTGCGACACCATCTCGTAGATTCAGGCCGCCAATTACAACGACTTCGCCGATCATTTTCGATCCAATTCTCAATCGCGTTTCCACGCCAAGCTAACAGCAGGCGCGCCTCGAATGATAGTTTCGGATCGATGACGGCGTTTGTTACGCCGAAAAAGATTTAGCGTGCCGGAGCGGGCACGCCCATGATGGCAAGCGCGCGCCGGGGGCTGCCGGCGAGCAGCGGGCCGAAGGCAATCGCAAAGCCGAGGAACGCGACGACCCAGCCGCAGGCGGCGATGTGCAGCAGGACATCGCCATGCGCAGGCAACACCACGGCAGCGACCCGCGCCAGCGCAGCGACGATGATCGCGACGTAGATGCCTTGCGTCGCGGGCGAGGCCGTCAACGCCTGTCCGGTATGGCCGAGGCTCGCACGCGTCATCACCGCGAGCGTCATGGTTCCGGCCGCACCAGCCATCCAGGCATGAATGCCCGCGCTCGGCGGCAGCGCGCCGAAGACAGCCAGGGCATGCAGCAGGAAGCCAAGCGGCACGAAGACGTACCCGACATGCAGGATCAGCAGCAGCTGCTCGCGCGTGGTGCGATCGCCGGCCCAGCGTGCAAGCCGAACCAGGTGCAGCATGCCGACCAGCGCCATCACCGCGCCGGTGACCGTGTTCAGAGGCGCCACGATCCATGCAACGAGCGCGAGCGCGCTCAATCCGATGATCGCGCCGTCGAAGCGTCCGAACGGCACCGGCAGGCGGCCGGGATTGAACTTGACCAGCCAGTTGCGGGTGAAGCTCGGGATGATGCGGCCGCCGATCAGCGAGATCAGCAGCACGACCACGCCGATGCCGACGCGGATGCTGACATCGGCCGCGCCCTCGAAGTGCGCTTCGAGATGGAAGGCGACGTTGCCGGCGAGCAGCACCAGCACGAGCACCACCACCGGCAGATTGCGCCAATTGCCGCCCGCGATGATTTCGCGCGTGGCCGCAGCAACGACCAATGCCAGGAAGGCGGCATCGACAACGAGTGCGAACGCCCAACCGATATCGGCGGACAGGGTCACGGCAAAACGTCCGGCCAGCCAGACGACCAGCAGCGCGCCCAGCGACGTCCCCTGGATCGGCAGCCGTCCGGTCCAGTTCGGGATCGCCGTGAACAGGAATCCCGTGATCACCGCCGGCAGGAAGCCATAGAGCATTTCGTGGACGTGCCAGTCGCGCGGCGCGAAGGCCGAACTGACCGACAATTCGCCGTAGAACATCGGCAGCCACGCCAGGATCGACAGCCCCGCCTGGATCGCGGCGAGCAGGAAAAACGGCCGGAAGCTGTTCGCAAACAGCGGCCAGCCCTCAAAGTTACGGGATCGGGCGCCAGCCATGGGGGCAACTCCTGTGAATTCGGACGGTCACTTGGATCGTCATTTGGAAAAATACTGCCGTCCGGCCGGCCCGTTTTGCGCTATCGCAAACTGCCTGACGAATACAGGTGCCATCACACTCCCTGATGCCAAGGAGGCAGAATGGCCAAGGTCGACACATCGCTGGTTGCGCATTTGCCGCTGTTTTCCGGCGTCAGGCCGGAGGACCTCGAGGAAATCCTGCGCGAGGCCCGCTCGGCGCGGTACCCCAGGAACACCGCCATTTTCGAACAGGGCGCCGACGCGCAATCGTTCTTCCTGCTGCTGCACGGCCACGTCCGCGCGGCCAAGACCACCCCGACCGGCGAGCAGATCGTGGTGCGCTACGTCGCCCCCGGCGAGACATTCGGGCTCGCGATGGCGATTGGAGCCGCGCACTATCCGGCGACTGCGATGGCGGTCGACGACAGCGTGGTGCTGATCTGGCCGAATTCGGCCTGGCCGCGGCTGATCGAGCGGTTTCCGGCGATTGCCGCCAACACGCTGCAAACCGTCGGCGCGCGGCTGCAGGAGAGCCACACCCGCATCCTGGAAATGTCGACCCAGCAGGTCGAGCAGCGCGTCGCGCATGCGCTGCTGCGGCTCGCAAAACAATCCGGCAAGAAGCTCGACCACGGCATCGAGATCGACTTCCCGATCAGCCGCCAGGACATCGCGCAGATGACCGGCACCACGCTGCATACCGTCAGCCGCATCCTCAGCGGCTGGGAGAGCCAGGGCCTCGTCGAGAGCGGCCGCCAGCGCATCATCCTGCGCGATCCGCACAAGATCGTCGTGCTGGCGGAACGTACGGCGGACGGCAATTCTGCGTAAGATAGGGGTAAGGGCGCTTCCGCTTACGGCGCAAGCCCGCCCTCACCCGGGAATCCGCACGCGACCCGCGCGAACCCCAACCCGCCTCACGCTGGCACGCATTCGCACAGCGCAGCGAGGAATTTGTCGCGATCGATGCCATGCTCGCGGCAGGCGTCTTCCACGGTATGGAAGGTCGCGATCGGACAGCCGACGCAAGCCATCCTGAAGGCGAGGAACACGCGGATCGTGTGCGGTGCCGCACGCATGATGTCATCGACCAGATCGTCGGATCGGAAGGGCATGGACAACTCCGTTCCGAAGTGACGATAGCGGGGTGGGTCCGAGCTTCTTTGTTGAAGCGCAAGCTGGGCTGTCATTCCGAGGCGCGCCTCTTGGCGCGAGCCCGGAATGACGGGCTACACCGCCCTGCTGTGCAACTGCTTCGCCGGATCCAGATGCGCGTCGAACGCCGCGGCGACGCTGCGGACCAGGAAGCGCGAGTCGCTTGCGACCGCGAGACGGTCGCCGTCGAGCCGGACGATGCCGTCCGAGATCAACGGCTTCAGGCGCGCGGCCGATTGCAGCATCGCTTCGGGTTCCGCGCCATGGCGCGCACAGATGTCGCCGAGATCGGCGCTGAACTCGCACATGATGCGCTCGATGATGTCGGCGCGGAGCCGGTCGTCGTCGGTGAGCCCGTAGCCCTTCGCGGTGGCGAGGCGGCCGGCGGCGATGCTCTGCGCGTAGGCGCCGATCTGCACCTGGTTCTGCACATAGCCCTGCGGCAGATGCCCGATCGCGCTCGCGCCGAAACCGAGCAGGACCTCGCCCTGGTCGGTGGTGTAGCCCTGAAAATTGCGCCGCAGCGTCCGTTCCTCGAAGGCCACGGCCATCGCATCGTCGGGGCGCGCGAAATGATCGAGCCCGATCTGCACGTAGCCGGCCTCCTTCAGCGCATTGGCGATCGCGCAGGCCTGGTCATGACGCGCAAGGCCGTCGGGCAGCACGGCCTCGTTGATCAAGCGCTGGTGCTTCTTGAAATCAGGCACGTGCGCATAGCCGAATACCGAGAAACGATCGGGCCCGAGCTCGAGGCTGCGCCGAACGGTGTCCAGGCAGGAGGCGACGGTCTGGTGCGGCAGCCCATAGATGAGGTCGAAGTTGATCCCGTTGATGCCGGCGCGATGCAGCCTATCGACGACGGAAGCCGTCTGCTCATAGCTCTGCACGCGATTGATCGCGCGCTGCACGACCGGATCGAAGCTCTGCACGCCCAGGCTGGCTCGGTTGACGCCCGAGAGCCGCATCGCCTCTACCATCTCTGATGTCAGCGTGCGCGGGTCGATCTCGACCGCGATCTCGGCCGAGGGCAGCACGAAGAACGAATGGCGCATCGCCGCCATCAACTCGGCAAAAGCCTCCGGCGCCATGATGGTCGGCGTGCCGCCGCCGAAATGGATGTGCTCGACCTTGATCCGGCGGCCGATGGTTTCAGACACCTGCGCGATCTCGCTGCGCAGGGTCCGCTGATAGGATGCGATGAGCCCGTCGCGGCGGACGATCTGGGTATGGCAGCCGCAATACCAGCACATCTCGCGACAGAACGGCACGTGCAGATAGAGTGACGCGCTGGCGCCTGCCGGGAGTCTGGCGAGCCATTCGGCATAAATATCCGGGCCGACCGCCGGCGAGAAATGCGGCGCGGTGGGATAGCTCGTGTAACGCGGCAATCTCTCTTCGCCGTAGCTCGCTGCGAGATCGGTCCTCATATCTTACCCATTCGTAAATCGATGCCGCGCGGTGGCGCGGCAAAATCCCGGATGGCATTGGATGACCCGTTTTCGGGCGGACCACCTTGCGCTCGCTCAAAGTCCGAGCGCCGGATCGAAGCCATGATGACGTTCAATCATGACTCACTGGAGATAGGCCATGGCGTCGCTCGCGCTCGATCTCGTTCTCTGGCTCACCGGCGTTCGCGGTCATATCCCGCGCTTCGACGATTTTCGTCCCGTTCCCGCGGTACCTTCTGCCGGCGCAGGTCATCTCGTGCGGGTGCTGGCGATCACCGCCGCCATCTTTGCCGCGCTGTCGCTCGCGATCTGGGGCACCGTCTGGATTGCAATCCAGCTTCTCTGATCGACCACCAAATATTTGCAATCGAGCGCATCTGAACATGCGAACGACTTGCCGCTGGCGCAACCGACGCGGCGCGACGTCGCGCCATTCGCATCGTCGATGCGAGCTTCGGCAAACCTCCTAAGGATTTTACCGGAGGCGAATTCGGCAAAAGCTTGTCGCAGCGCAAACACTCTTGCCGTAACAGGCGCAGACTGCATCCGCCATCAAAACCCTTTCAGATGAAGGATGCTTCCGATGTTCACCCGCAGAGCCGCATTGATCAGCGCCGCCGCGACCGCCCTGATGCTCGCGACACCCACGTTCGCCGCCGGCGATCTCAAGCTGCCGCGGCAGAAGGTCGACCTGGTCGCCCCGCCCTTCGTGCACGCGCACGAGCAGGCCACGACGCAGTCGCCCAAGATCGTCGAGTTCAAGCTCAACATCGAGGAGAAGAAAGTCGTCATCGACGACAAGGGCACCACGTTCCAGGCCATGACCTTCAACGGCTCGATGCCGGGCCCGCTGATGGTCGTGCATGAAGGCGACTATGTCGAGGTGACGCTGGTCAATCCCGCGACCAACACCATGCCGCACAACATCGACTTCCACTCCGCGACCGGCGCGCTCGGCGGCGCCGAACTCACGCTGGTCAATCCCGGCGAGCAGGTCGTGCTGCGCTGGAAGGCAACGCGGACCGGCGTGTTTGTTTATCACTGCGCCCCGGGCGGCCCGATGATCCCCTGGCATGTCGTCTCCGGCATGAACGGCGCGGTGATGGTGCTGCCGCGCGACGGACTGAACGACGGCAAGGGCCACGCGCTGAAATACGACAAGGTCTACTATGTCGGCGAACAGGACATGTATGTGCCGCGCGACGAGAAGGGCAACTTCAAGTCCTATGATTCGCCGGGCGAAGCCTTCACCGAGACCGAGGAGGTGATGAAGAAGCTGATCCCCACGCACGTAGTGTTCAACGGCAAGGTTGGTGCGCTCACCGGCAAGAACGCGCTGACGGCCAAGGTCGGCGAGAACGTGCTGATCGTGCATTCGCAGGCCAATCGCGACAGCCGTCCGCATCTGATCGGCGGCCATGGCGATTATGTCTGGGAGACCGGCAAATTCTCCAACGCGCCGGAGACGGGGCTCGAGACCTGGTTCATCCGCGGCGGCTCCGCGGGAGCTGCGCTCTACAAATTCCTGCAGCCCGGCATCTACGCCTATGTCACGCATAATCTGATCGAGGCTGCCGACCTCGGCGCCACCGCGCACTTCAAGGTCGAAGGCAAGTGGAACGACGATCTGATGACTCAAGTGAAGGCGCCCGCGGAGATACCGGCTCCCAACACCAACTAGACGCGACAGGGGGCCGGTCATCACCGGCCCCTTCTTCCTTTCGGGGGACGACCATGCTGATCGCATTCAAGCTGAAACTGCTGCTCGCCTGCGCCGCCGGGCTCGCAGGGCCGATCGCGGTGGCACCGCTGGTCTCGGACATGGCGGTCCATGGCACGGCGACGGAGCCTGCCATCGTCAGGGTCGCGCCGGGCGGTCTCTCCTATCGCGAGGCTGGCGATTTCACCCGCGCGGGGCTGCAGGCCGAAGTGCCGCTGCGCGCGATGCGCTTCAACCGGCCGCTGCACATCATGCGGCACCAGGTCTCGTCATCCGACTATCAGCTTTGCGTGCAGGATAGCGCGTGCCGCGCACTCGATCGCGGCGTCGCGATTGCGTCTGATCGTCCCGCGGTCCAGGTGAGCTGGCACGATGCGCAGGCCTATGCGGGCTGGCTGTCGCGCAAGACCGGCCGCACCTATCGCCTGCCGAGCGACGCGGAATGGGCTTTTGCGGCCGGCTCCCGGTTCAGGGACGACGGCGCGCCTGTAGACGCAGACGATCCTTCAAAGCGCTGGATCAGCCGTTACGAGCGTGAATCCGAGCGCGACCTCTCCGACACGATGGCCTATCCGTTCGGCAAGTTCGGCCGCAACGAGCATGGAATCGAAGATCTCGCCGGCAATGTCTGGGAATGGACCTCGACCTGCTTCGTGCGCTCGCGGATCGACACAGCCGGCAATGCCGGCCGCCCCACCGTGAATTGCGGCGTGCGCGTCGCCGAGGGTGCGCACCGCGCCTACGTCACCGACTTCATCCGCGACGCCCGCGCCGGTGGCTGCGCACAAGGCGTGCCGCCCGCCAATCTCGGCTTCCGCCTGGTGCGCGAGGAGCCGTCATGGGTCGCAAGCGTGTCGGCGCGGTGGGGCAAGGTGTGGGCGGCGAGGTCGTGATCGCGTGGCCCGCACGCACTTGCCACACCCTCAGTGTCATCGCCCGACTTGATCGGGCGATCCAGTATTCCGAGACGGCAGCGATAGAACCAAGAAGCCGCAGCTGGATGCCCCGCCATCGCGGGGCATGACAGTGTCAAATGCGGAGACCAAGTGTGCTCACATCGTTCGCGCAAACATGCGAAATCCGGGCGCGCCGATGATCGCCTCGAACGCGGGATCGCGCTTCTCTTCGGCGAAGACAAATCCTGCCTTGGCGTAGGCGCGTTCGGCCGGCTGATTGCCGATCAGGAACGATATCGTCGCGCGGGTAAATCCGGCCGCTCGTCCCTTATCCAGTGCGTGCGCAAGCAACGCCTGCACGAGGCCGCGACCGCCATAGGCGGGATCGGTCGCGACGTGCTCGATCATCCAGTCGCCCTCGCCGCCCTGAACCCAGCAGGCGCGCGTGTAGGTGCCGCGGCGCCGGATGGCTTCCAGCTCCGACGCGGCGAGCCCGGTCGCGGCACCGACCTCCTCGATGGCACGCCAGGCCGCAGGTCCCGTGCCGGCCGCCGGCAGTGCGCACAACGCGGCAGCAGGCTTGCCATCGATCTCGGCGATCAGGAATTGCGAGACGTGCCACATCGACACCGCGTGTGCGGTCGTGATGCGCGCGATGAAATCGCGGCATTGTGCCTGGGGCCAGCCGAGCGCGACGTCGAACCAGCCGCGCGGCCGGTAGCCGCGCTGCGACGACAGGATGGTTTGTGCGATGAAATCAGCGTCTTCGGGACGCGCAGACCGTATCGTCATGCGCGCCCCCTTTAGCGACGACCTTACGTGTTCGTCAGCGCGACGCGGAATTCGGCTTCGGTCTTGGCCTTGACCTCGTCGAGCGAGACGCCGTCGGCGAGCTCGATCAGGGCCATGCCGCCGTCGCCATGCTTGTCGATGGTGAAGACGGCGAGATCGGTGACGACCATGTCGACCACGCGCTCGCCGGTCAGCGGAAGATTGCACTTCTTCAGCAGCTTCGAGCCGTCCTTGGCCGAATGCTCCATCACGACGACGACGCGCTTGACGCCGGCGACGAGATCCATCGCGCCGCCCATGCCCTTGACCATCTTGCCGGGGATCATCCAGTTGGCGAGATCGCCGTTCTGGGCCACTTGCATGGCGCCGAGGATCGACAGGTCCATGTGGCCGCCGCGGATCATTCCGAAGGAATCCGCGCTCGAGAAATACGAGGTCGAGGGCAGCTCGCTCACGGTCTGCTTGCCGGCGTTGATGAGGTCGGCATCCACCTCGTCCTCATAGGGGAACGGGCCCATGCCGAGCATGCCGTTCTCGCTCTGGAGGCTGACATCGACGCCATCGGGGATGAAGTTCGAGACCAGCGTCGGGATGCCGATGCCGAGATTGACGTAGTAGCCGTCACGCAGTTCCTTCGCGGCGCGCGCAGCCATCTGTTCACGGGTCCAGGCCATCTTAGTCTCCTGATCTCAAGCTGCCGTGCGCGGGCGGGTGTTACGGAATTCGATGCGCTTCTTGGCCGTACCGACCTCGACGATGCGCTTCACGAAGATGCCGGGCGTGTGGATGTGGTCGGGATTGAGTTCACCGGCCGGAACCAGATGCTCGACCTCGGCGACCGTGATCTTGGCGGCGGTCGCCATCATCGGATTAAAGTTGCGCGCGGTCTTGCGGTAGATGAGGTTGCCGGCGGTGTCGCCCTTCCAGGCGTGGACGATGGCGAGGTCGGCGAACAGGCCGCGCTCCATCAGGTACTTCTCGCCGTCGAACTCCTTCACTTCCTTGCCTTCGGCGATCAGCGTGCCGACGCCGGTCTTGGTGTAGAAGGCCGGGATACCGGCGCCGCCGGCGCGGATACGCTCGGCCAGCGTGCCCTGCGGATTGAATTCGAGTTCCAGCTCGCCGGCCAGGAATTGCTGGGCGAACAGCTTGTTCTCGCCGACATAGGACGAGATCATCTTCTTGATCTGGCGGGTTTCGAGCAGGCGGCTGAGGCCGATGCCGTCGACGCCGGCATTGTTGGAGACGACCGTCAGGCCCTTGACGCCGGATTCGCGGATCGCGTCCGACAGCTCCTCGGCGATGCCGCAGAGGCCGAAGCCGCCCGACATGATCATCATGTTGTCTTTCAGAACGCCTTCGAGAGCCGACTTGGCGTCGGGATAGACCTTGTTCATGCAAATAACCTTCGGGTGAACCTTCGGCTGGCAGGCGTCGCGCCTCATTGGCGGCGATTATTAGGCGAAATCCTCCAAAGCCGTCAATGATACGGGGTTCTCCGTTCCGCCCTCCGGTGATAGAAGCTGCCCGCGCCGTGGGCAGAACCGTCCGCGGCCTTGAAAGCGACAAGAAAACCCATCAAGTTGCGGGGGTTGGGCGTGGGCACGGAGGTTTCCCGGTCCGCCCTTCTGGCTCCAGCGACCAACCCGATCAGGACACGCCATTGACCATGGCCCAAGGAATGAAGCGCCTCGGGACGCCGATCGCGGCGCTGCTCGGCCTCGCGCTGATCGCCCTGATCGCGACCTCCTGGCTCATCAACCGCGACGAGCTGCGCAAGGCGGTGGAAACGCAGATCCGCGACGTCACCGGGCTCGAGCTCAGCGTGGCAGGCAGCATCGACATTTCGGTGCTGCCGGCGAGCTACATTTCCTTCCATGACGTCGGCCTGAAGGGCGGCGGCACCAGCGATCCCGCGCTCCATGTCGACGTGCTCACCGCCAATCTCCGGCTGCTGCCGCTGCTGCTGCAGCGGTTCGAGATCGCCGACCTGACCCTGCTGCGGCCGCGCATCCATGTCAGCCTGAAGCAGGACGGCGAAAGCAACTGGACGCCCTTCATCCAGACCATTGCGCGCACCATGAAGCCGGGCGCCGAGAACCAGGTGTCGTTCTCCGAGATCAGGATCCAGGACGGTTTGCTCAATTACGAGGACGCCACCACCCACGCCGCCGAGAAGTTCGAGGACATCGACCTGTCGCTGGCCTGGCCCTCGATCTCGCGGTCCTTCGCCGCGACCGGACAATTCGACTGGCGCGGCGAGCGCGTCGACGGCTCGATCAGCTTCGCCGATTTCGTCGCCGCCCTCTCCGGCGACCGCTCCGGGCTGAAAGCGCGGATCGCCAGCGCCCCGCTCAAGCTCGCCTTCGACGGCAGCGTCGCCAACCGCACCAGCCCGATGATGGAAGGCACGCTCACCATCGACAGCCCGTCCTTGCGCAACGCGCTGCGCTGGACCGGTCAGCCGCAGCCCGGCAGCGGCGGCTTCGGCCGCTTCGCGCTGAAGGCGCGCGCCAATGTCGTCGGCGCCTCGATCGCGCTCACCAACGTCAATGTCGAGCTCGACGGCAACACCGCCGAGGGCGTGATGACCTACGCCAATAACGGCCGGCAGACGCTGCAAGCGACGCTTGCCGCCGACGCGCTGGACTTCACACCTTATATTTCGACGTTCCGCCTGCTCGCCAGCGGTGCCCGCGACTGGAACAGGCAGCTGTTCGATCTCAACGGGCTTTCGACCACCGACCTCGACATGCGCCTGTCGGCAGCCAGGCTGACAGTCGGGTCGTCGAAGCTCGGCCGCACCGCGATCGGCGCCAACTTGCGCAACGGCACGCTGGCGCTCTCGGTCGGCGAAGCTCAGGTCTATGGCGGCATCGCCAAGGGTTCGTTCGGGATCGCGCGCTCCGACACCGTCGCCGACGTCAAGGCGCAATTCCAGTTCACCGATGTCGATCTTCAGGCCTGCGCCTCCGAATTGTTCGGCCTCAACAAGCTGTCCGGCCGCGGCAACATCAACGTCTCGCTGCTGGCCTCCGGCTCCAGCCCGTTCGGCCTCGTGCAGTCGCTCGACGGCACTGCCACCGTGACCGGGCACGACGGTGCGATCTCGGGCTTCAACGCCGAGCAGCTCCTGAAGCGGCTGGAGCGGCGGCCGCTGTCGGGTGGCGGCAATTTCCGCAACGGCTCGACCCCTTATGACAATCTCACCATCGCGGTGAAATTCTCCGATGGGATCGCCACCGCCGAGGACATCCGCATCGAAGGGCCGGCTGCGAAGATCACGCTGACGGGCACCGCCTCGGTGCCGACGCGCGAATACGACATGAAGGGCGTGGCGAGCCTCAATACGACGTCCGGCTTTCAATTGCCCTTCATGGTGCAGGGTCCCTGGGACGATCCCCTGATCTTCCCCGACCCCGAAAGCCTGATCCGCCAGTCGCCTGCGGCGTCCCCCTTCCTGGACCTCCTGAAGCGGCGGATCACCGGCGAGAAGCACCCTGCGCCGGCAGATTCGCCGACGGCCGAGAACACCAAGGAAAACGCGAAGTCCAATTGAGGACGGCGATCGTCCGGCGCTGCCGGACCATCGCGAATTGATCCGGCCGAATTGATGCGGCGATTGGATCGATGCGCGGATTAAGCATCTCCGCTGGCCCGACACCCCACGACCTATGTCTGACAAGATGCCGCTAGATCGGCTGACGGCCATGCGCTAGTGTTTTATACGACCGGTTAAAAACACCGGCCGTTTGAGGGAGAAAAACGTGAGATCCAAGGTTATTGGCGCAGTTTCATTGGCGGTCGCTGCGGTTGGGCTTTTTGCGGCCACTGCACCCGCCTTTGCGCAACAGAAAACGATCACGGTCTGGTGGGGCAAGGGCTTCTATCGGTCCGAAGACGACGCGCTGATCGAGACGATCAAGAAGTTCGAAGCCAAGACCGGCATCAAGGTCGAATTGTCGCAGTACGCGATCCAGGACATGATTCCGAAGACGGTGGCCGCGCTCGATGCCGGCACCGTGCCCGATGTCGCCTATTCCGATTCCTACGACGTGCAGGCGCAGGGCAAGTGGGCCTATGAGGGCAAGCTCGAGGACCTCACGGACGTCATGGAGCCGATCAAGGGCCGGTTCGTGCAGAACACGCTGGACGCGTCGATCCTCTATAACGACGTCACCAAGAAGAAGGCCTATTACGGCTTCCCGCTGAAGCAGCAGAGCATGCATGTCGAGATCTGGAACGACATGCTGGAGAAGGCCGGCTTCAAGCTGAGCGACATCCCGACCGACTGGGCGGGCTACTGGACGTTCTGGTGCGACAAGGTTCAGCCGGGTATCCGTAAGGCCACCGGCCAGCGCATCTACGGCGTCGGCCAGCCGATGGGCGTGGAATCCACCGACGCCTTCCAGTCGTTCTACACCTTCATGGACGCCTACCACGTCAAGCTGGTCGACGACGATGGCAAGCTCCTGGTCGACGATCCCAAGGTGCGCGAGAACCTGATCAGCGCGCTGAAGGATTACACCGACACCTATATCAAGGGCTGCACGCCGCCCTCCTCCACAACCTGGAAGGACCCCGACAACAACGTCGCCTTCCACAACAAGACCATCGTGATGACCCACAACTTCACGATCTCGATCGCGGCGAAGTGGTTCGAGGACTCGCAGAACCAGGCTCTGACCCAGGAGCAGCGCGACGCCGGCAAGAAGGCCTATGAGCAGGACATCGTCACGGCGTCCTTCCCGAAGGCGCCCGACGGTTCGACCATCCGCTACCGCTCCGATGTCAAGACCGGGCTGGTGTTCACCGCGGCCAAGAACAAGGCCGAGGCCAAGCAGTTCATCAGCTTCCTGCTCCAGGAAGAGAACGTTCGTCCCTATATCGAGGGCGCTCTCGGCCGCTGGTTCCCGGTGACGAAGGAAAGCCAGGCCAGCCCGTTCTGGCAGGCCGACAAGCACCGCAAGGCGGTCTACGCCCAGTTCACCGGCGGCACCGCCGCGTTCGACTTCACCAAGAACTGGAAGTTCACGATCCTCAACAACGAGAACGTCTGGGCCAAGGCGATGAACCGGGTCGTCAGCGAAAAGGTCCCGGTCGACAAGGCCGTCGACGAGCTGATCGCCCGCATCAAGCAGGTTGCAGGCTAAGTTTTCTTTCTTCCTCTCCTCGCTGGCGCGGGGAGAGGCGAAACGCTAATACCGGCCGCCTCGTGCGGCCGGAAGTCCTTTCAAAGAGTCCTGAAGAATGGCGATTACGCTCTCTGGCGATCAGTCGATGCCCGCCCCACCCTTGTCGTCGCGGCTGACGCCGGCGCAGGTCTGGGGCATCGTGCTGCTCGCGCCCTATCTGCTCGTCTTCCTCGCCTTCGTCGTCTATCCCGTCTGCTACGGGCTGTGGCTGGCGCGGGCCCCGTCGAATTATGTCGCGCTGTATCACGATCCGATCTTCGCGCGCGCCGCGGTCAACACGTTGATCTTCCTGGTCATCGGCATCAACATCAAGATGCTGATCGCGCTGTTCCTGTCCGGCTTCTTCGCGCAACAACGCACCTGGATCAAATGGCTCTCGGTGATCTTCATCCTGCCCTGGGCGGTGCCGTCGATCCCGACCATCCTGTCGGTGCGCTTCATGCTCAATCCCGAATGGGGCGTGATCAACCACCTCATCTTCTCCTTCACCGGCGATGACGGCCCGAACTGGCTGAACGACCCGACGGTGGCGCTGAGCATGGCGATCGGCGTGCACATCTGGAAGTCACTGCCGTTCTGGACGCTGATCCTGATCACGGGACGCCTTGCGATCGCGCACGATCTGTTCGAGGCCGCCGAGGTCGATGGCGCGAGCTGGTGGCAGAAATTCCGCTACATCACCTGGCCGTCGATGCAGACGCTCTACGTCACTTGCACGCTGCTCTCGATGATCTGGACGCTCGGCGATTTCAACAGCGTCTATCTGCTCACCGGCGGTGGCCCGGCTGACCTCACGCACGTGCTGGCGACGCTGGGTATCCGCTATCTCCGGCTCGACCAGCTCTCGCTCGCGATGGCCTCCATCGTCTGCGCGATGCCGTTCGTCCTGCCGCTCGTGTACTTTATGATGAAACGGTTGTCGCGATGAAGCTTCCCGGCGTAAGCGAATTTTCCTGGCGCGACGTCGCGACCGAAGCGCGGCTGCTGCTGATCGGAATTCCCGTCTTCCTGTGGACGATGATTCCGATCTACCACATGTTCCTGTTCGCGATCTCCCCCAAGGAGGACGCGTTCTCGGGCAAGCTGTGGCCGGATCATCCGACGCTCCACAACTTCGAGATCGTGTTCAAGCAGCAGCACTACTTCCTGCGCGACTTCTATGTGCAGTTCTGGAATTCGCTGGTGATCGCGGCCGCCGTCGGCGCGCTGACGCTGTTCATCGCCACCGCCGCGGCATTCTCTATCTCGCGGCTGAAGGTGCCGGGCGGCCGCACCGTGTTGAACCTCGCGCTCTTCACCTATTTCATCCCCGCCGCGTTCCTGGCCGTGCCGATGTACCGCACCATGGGCAATTACGGCCTGCTCAACAATCACTGGTCGCTGATCCTGGCCATGGTGACGATCGCGAGCCCCTACGCGATCTGGGTGCTCAAGCAGGCCTCCGACAAGCTGCCGGTCGAGCTGGATGAAGCCGCGGTGATGGACGGCGCCACGACGCTCCAGATCTTCCGCCTGGTCTACCTGCCGCTGATGATGCCCTCGCTGGTCGCGATCGGCACCTATGCGGTGCTGCTCGCCTGGAACGAATATCTCTACGCGTTCCTGCTTCTGTCCAACGACCGCGAGATCACCCTCCCCGTCGCGCTCGGCAACTTCCTCGCTGCCGACGATTCGCCCTGGGAGCTGTTGATGACCACCGGCTTCATTTACGCGCTGCCGCCGGCCGCGGTCTATTACGCCTTCCGCCGCTACATGGTGGGCGGGCTCACGGCAGGCGCGGTGAAGTCCTAAGCGTCCTTCGCGCGCTTCCTGCGGTAGGCCAGCAACAGTGCGATCGTCGAGCCGATGAAGTAGCCGGCGATCGCCCCCGAGATGGCGCGGCCGACGACGATCGCCAGCGCGCGGTCGCCCGCATCGATCGCCGAGATCACGCCGACCGCATATTGCGAGGCGAAGACAATCAGGTTGCGGACAAGACCAAATGGACTGCCCGGGCGGATGATCTGCCCGGTCATGTGATCGACGTCGAACGGGCGAGGCGTCAGCACGCCAAGAGGCAGCAGCACCAGCGCGGCTGCGATCCATGCGACCAGCGGCCAGACGCTGTCTTGGTGGCCGAAGCCGATCCGCGACACCCCCCAGACGATGAATACGACCGGCACGATCAGCGCGCGCCAGATCGGCGTCCTGCGCGGACGCATCGCTTGAACGCCCTGCCACAACAGAAAGGCGAGCAGCATCCAGACCCAGACCGGCGTGTGGATCAGGATCTGGTAGGCGAATGTCATGATTGCTCCGAGCCTACAGCGGCGCCGCGCTCTCGCCCTGCGAGCTCGAGAGTTTCGAGGCAAGCGAGGCGATGATGATGACCACTGCAATCAGGGCGATCACCAGCGTGCAGATCGCGTTGATCTCGGGCTTCACGCCGAGCCGCACCTCCGAGTAGATCCGGATCGGCAGCGTCGCCGAGCCGGGGCCGGTGGTGAAACTCGCGATCACGAGATCGTCGAGCGACAGCGTGAAGGCCAGCATCCAGCCCGCCACGATCGCGGGCGCGATCAGCGGCAGCGTCACGGCGACGAACGCGCGAACCGGGTTGCAGCCGAGGTCCATCGCTGCCTCCTCCAGCGAACGGTCGAGCGAGCCGAGGCGGGACTGCACGACCACCGCGACGAAGCACATCGTCAGCGTGGTATGCGCGATCGTCACCGTCCAGAAGCCGCGCTCGGCGTTGAGCGCGACGAACAGCAGCAGCAGCGACAGACCGGTGATCACCTCGGGCATGACCAGCGGCGCATAGAGCATGCCGGAGAACAGCGTGCGGCCGCGGAACCGCTCACCACGCGACAGCGCCACGGCGGCAAGTGTGCCGAGCAGCGTAGCAATGGTCGCGGAGGAGACCGCGACCCGCAGGCTCATCCAGGCCGCCTCGATCATGGCGCGGTCGTTGAAGAACTCATGGTACCAGCGCAGCGACCAGCCGCCCCACACCGTCACCAGCCGCGATGCATTGAAGGAATAGATGACGAGAATGAGGATCGGCAGATAAAGGAATGCCAGCCCCAGCGCGAGCGAGGCGATGTTGAAGCGGGACAGGCGGGAGAGCTTGCGCATCGCCTCAGCGCCCCTGTTCCAGTTGCCGCTTCTGGAGCCGCTCGTAGAGCAGCAGCGGCACCAGCAGCACCGCCAGCAGCA
The DNA here is from genome assembly GCF_052588265.1 of Bradyrhizobium sp. Pa8. Taxonomy (NCBI): domain Bacteria; kingdom Pseudomonadati; phylum Pseudomonadota; class Alphaproteobacteria; order Hyphomicrobiales; family Nitrobacteraceae; genus Bradyrhizobium; species Bradyrhizobium sp. Pa8. The sequence continues at coordinate 8,488,263 of NZ_CP176767.1, forward strand.
CGATGGCCGCGGCGGAGGCGACCGGCCAGTCCTTGTTGGTGAAGAATTCGAGCCACAGGGTCTGGCCGATCATCAGCGAATTGGAGCCGGCTAGGAGGTCAGGGATCACGAACTCGCCGACGATGGGGATGAAGCACAGCAGGACGCCGGCGGCGACACCGGGCAGCGACAGCGGGAAGGTGACGAGCCAGAACACCTGCCAGGGCGGTGCGCCGAGATCAGAAGCCGCCTCCTCCAGCACCGGCTCCATCTTGGCGAGCGTGGCGTAGAGCGGCAGGATCATGAACGGCAGATAGGAATAGACGATGCCGATATACATCGCAGTGTCGGTCGAGAGCCACACCACCGGCTGGCTGACCAGATGCAGCGCCAGCAGGATCTGGTTCAGCAGGCCGTCATGCTGGAGGATGTTGATCCAGGCATAGATGCGGATCAGGAACGAGGTCCAGAACGGCACGATCACCAACACCATCGCCACCGCCTGCCAGCGCTTCGGCAACCGCGCCATGCCATAGGCGATGGGATAGCCGATCACGAGCAACAGCGCAGTCGCGGTGACGGCGACGGTGAGGCTGCGCACATAGGCGAATACGTAGATGTCGTCGGAGGCGATCAGCTTGAAATTGTCGATCGACAGCGCCGCGAAGGCCGCCTTGAGCGCCTCCCGTCCCGCCATCAGGTCGAACAATGGCTCGTAAGGCGGCTGCGCGATCGCCGTCTGCGACAGGCTGATCTTGAGCACGAAGCCGAACGGCACCAGGAAGAACAGCAGCATCCAGACATAGGGCGCGATCGCGGCAAAGCGCGCGGGCCGCGCGAAGATGCGGCGCGAGCTCATGATTGCAGCACCATGCAGTCGTCGGGCGTGAACCAGGCGACGACATGCTGGTTGAGGCTGTAGGCGTCGACGTCGAGGCGCGCGCTGTTGGGGACCGACGCCTGCACGATTCCGCCGGCATCGAGCTTCACCTTGTAGGTGGTGGTGCCGCCGAGATAGCAGATGTCGGCGACCACGCCGTCCAGGCTGTTGATCGCCGTCTCACGACCGGCCTCGCTCACCGGGCCGCGACGCGACAGCTTGACCTTTTCGGGACGGATCGCGACCGACAGTTTTCCCGCGCCGACGCCTTCGCGCGGCTCGGCCACCAACAGCGCACCCGCATCACGCGTGCCGATGATCAGACGATGGCCGTCGCGCAATTTGGACTCGCCGTCGAACAGATTGATGTCGCCGACGAACTCCGCGATCCAGCGCGAGCGCGGCGCTTCATAGAGTTCGCGGGGGCTCGCGACCTGGGCGAGCTTGCCGGCCTTCATCACGCCGATCCGGCTCGCCATGGTCATGGCTTCCTCCTGGTCGTGGGTGACGATGATGAAGGTCATGCCGAGCCGGCGCTGCAGCTCCATCAGCTCGCCCTGCGTGCTCTCACGCAGCTTCTTGTCGAGCGCCGCGAGCGGCTCGTCGAGCAGGAGAAGCTGCGGCCGGCGCGCCAATGCACGCGCCAGCGCCACACGCTGACGCTGACCGCCGGAGAGCTGGTCGGGCTTACGCTTCTCCAGCCCCTGGAGCTTCACCAGCCCAACCATTTCCGCCACGCGCGTGGCGATGTCGCCGCGCGCCATGCCGGCCCGCTTCAGGCCGAACGCGATGTTGTCGCGCGCGGAGAGATGCGGAAACAGCGCATAGTTCTGGAACATCATGTTGATCGGGCGTTCATGCGGCAGCGCCTGCGCGATGTCCCGGCCGCCGAGCAGGATGCGCCCCTCGTCCGGCGCCTCGAACCCGGCGAGCATGCGCAGGAGCGTGGTCTTGCCGCAGCCGCTGGGCCCGAGCAGCGCGAAGAACTCGCCGGCCTTGATGTCGAGCGACACGCCGTCGACGGCCCGGAACGTCCCGAACGTCTTGGCGACGCCCTCGATGCGCAGCAACGGCTGCCCCGCCGCAGGAAGCGCACCTCCGCCGGCGTCTATCTTAGGCAATTCGTCCGTCATCGTCCCTGCCAACCCCGATTCCGTCGCACGCTAGCGGCCGATCGTCGCCAGCTCAACCTCTTCGGGGCGCGTCGTTCACATCGCATTCGCCATGAACGCGGCCAGCGCGTCACGGTCCGCCGCGGGCATCGCCAGACCCAGCTTCGAGCGCCGCCACAGAATATCCTCGGGAAAACGGGCCCATTCCCGGCTCATCAGATAGCGCACTTCGGCGCCGGTCAGTTCGGGGCCGAAGGCGGGGCCGAGCTCGTCGCGGGTCTTCGCCTCGCCGAGCACGGCCGGCAAGCGCGAGCCATAGGCCGCAACCAGGCGGTGGGCCTGCGGCTCCGACAGAAAGCGCCAGCGGTCGCGGGCGAGGTCGACTTCGGTGTCGAAACGATCCCAGGCAAAATCTCCGCCGGGCAACGCTGCGCCAGCCGTCCAGGGCGGCGACATCGGATAGAACGGCGTCAGCTTCGTCACGGCCCGCTCGGCGCGCAGGCGCGCGGTGGTGACGTCGCCGCCGAACATCGTGATCAGCGGCGCCTTGCGCCGGCGCGCGTGGAACAGCGTCGTCCCGTCGCGCCGCCGCACGGACGCCAGCGTCAGGTTGACGCCGGAGACCGCGCGCACCACGTCGGTGGGCGCGACGCGCTCGCGGAAATAGCGGCTGGCCGCCTCGCAGAGATAGCTGACGTCGGCCCCAGGCATCGCCACGATCGCGGGATCACCGGTGAAATCACGAGTGACCGTGCCGATCAGCGTGAAATCGCGCTCAAGGGGGGTCGCGAAGATCAGCCGCCCATCGCTGTTCTGGAAGACGTAGACGTTATCGGACTCGAACAGCTGCGGCACGATGATCTGGCTCATCTGCATGGCCGCCATGGTGGGCTGCGGTTGGCGCAGCACGGTCTCTGCGACGATCGACGTCCAGCCGCCGGTGGCATTGGCCAGTGCCCGGGCCGTGATCACGCGGCGATGGCCACGATCGACCACCGCGAGGCGCCATGTATCGGTTCGATCGGCGCGGACGCAGCGCGCCCCGGTCCGGATCGCAGCGCCGCGTTCGGCGGCATCCAGCGCCGTCAGCACCACCAGGCGGGAATCATCGACGACGCAGTCCGAATATTCGAAAGCCGTGCCGAACGGGCGCTTCAGCGCGTTGCCGACCGGATGATGCGTGATGTCGAGGGTCGTCGCGGCAGGCAGGTCGCTCCGACCGGTAAGGCTGTCATAGAGGTACAAGCCGGCGCGCAGCAGCCAGGGTGGACGCTCCTCGGAATGGGCCGGGATCACGAAACGCATCGGCCGGACCAAATGCGGCGCGATCGCAAGCCAGGTCCGGCGCTCGGCCAAAGCCCGGCGCACCCGCCAGAAACCGCGGCGTTCCAGCACCGACAGATCGCCATGGATCAGCCGCGGCGTCGCGGATGACGCCGCGCCGCCGAGATCGCCCTGCTCCAGCAGAATGACCCGCAGGCCGCGGCCGGCCGCATCGCGGGCGAGGCTGACACCGTTCAGGCCGCCGCCGATGATCGCAAGGTCGTAATCCGCCATGAAGCCGTCGAATGGGAGCTAGCGCCCGCCATCACTAGAGCCATTTCCATTCCGATGAAATCGGAACGGGGCCTTGGATTCTTGTTTTGACGGGTTTTCTTTGCGCGAACCGGTATCCACTTGGCTCGATAACGCTCTAGCCGGTCTTGAGCGCAAGCTCCATGGTCTCGGCGCGGCCGACGAGGCCGGCATATTTGCCGATCGGCAGCGGCTTGCCGAGCAGGTAGCCCTGCACGCCGTCGCAGCCCTCCTTGGCAAGGAAAGCGAGCTGATCGAGGGTCTCGACGCCCTCGGCAATGATCGACATTTCGAGGCCGTGGCCGAGATCGATCACGGCGCGCACGATGGCCGCCGATTGCGGATTGCGGCCGAGATTGATGATGAAGGCGCGGTCGATCTTGATCTTGTCGAACGGGAACGCCTGGAGATAGCTCAGCGAGGAATAGCCGCTGCCGAAATCGTCCATGGAGATGCGCACGCCGAGCGCCTTCAACCGGCGCAGCAGGGCAAGACCCCGATCAAAGTCCTCGATCAGCACGCCCTCGGTGATTTCCAGCTCGAGCCGGCCGGGTGCCAGGCCCGTCTCGATCAGGATCGAATGGACCAGCCCGACCACGTCGCCGTGCATGAATTGCGCCGGCGACAGGTTGACCGCGACCTGGAGCGGCTTCGGCCAGGACGCCGCCTCGCGGCAGGCCTCGCGCAGGATCCACTCGCCCATCTCGACGATCAGGCCGCTCTCTTCGGCGATCGGGATGAATTCGGCCGGGGAGACCTGGCCGCGCACCGGATGCTGCCAGCGCGCCAAGGCCTCGAAACCGATGATGTCGCTCTCGGCGACGCTGTGGCCCGCGACGCCCTGCGGCTGGAAGGCGAGCGCGAGCTCGCCGTTCTTGATCGCGTTCGACAGGTCCTGATGCAACACGCGGCGGTCGCGGATCTGCTGGTCCATCTCCGGCTGGTAAAGGCTGATCGTGCCGCGCGACTTCTGCTTGGCGCGGAACAGCGCCGCGCCGGCATTGGCCAGCAACGACGCGCCGTCGGCACCATTATGCGGGAAGATCGACATGCCGGTGGTGACGCCGGCGCGGACCGCCCGGCCGTCGATCTGAAATTCCCGGGCAACGGCCTCGCCAAGCTGCTGCGCCAGCGCAAGGCCCGCCTCCGGCTGCTTGCCGTCGATGATGAGGCCGAACTCGTCGCCGGACAGGCGCGCGACCACGCCGCCGCGCGCGGAATCCTGAAGCCGGTGGGCCACCTCGATCAAGAGCTTGTCGCCGAGCGCATGACCGAAGACGTCGTTGACCTCCTTGAGGCCGTCGAGGTCGAGGCAGAGCACGGCGAACTCCTCGCTGGTGCCTTCGCAGGCCTCGATCATCTGGGTCAGCGCCTGAAGGAAGGCGGCGCGGTTCGGCAGATCGGTGAGGCCGTCGTGATAGGCCATGTGCGCCATGCGCGACTCGGTCTGCCGGCGATCGGTGACGTCTTCGTGGGTCTTGATCAGATATTGCGGCTCGCCGGCATCGCTGAGCACGGTCGCCCGCCGGGTCAGGAACAGCCGCAGGCCGTCCTTGGTGGAGATCGGGTGCTCCTCGGTGATCATCCCGCGCTTCTTGATCGCGGCCTCGTCGCGCGCGATGATCAGCTTGGCTTCCTTGGGATTGAAGATGTCGGAGGCGGTCAGGCCCGTGGCCTCCTCACGCCGGCGGTTGAGGATCGTCTCCGCGCTGCGGTTGGCGAGCAGATAGCGGCCGTCCTTGACCTGCTCCACGATCAGCGCCACCGGAATGTTGTCGACCACGAGCTCCAGGAACTTCTTCGTGCTCTCCAGCTCCTGCGACAGCGAGCGGCGGTCGGTGATATCCTCGAACACGAGCATCAGGAATTCGGGCTTGTTGCTCTCGTTGCGGACCACGATCCGGATCGAGGCAACCATGCGCCGTTCACCAGCGCGGTCGACCTCGAATTCATTGCGGAACTGGCCGTCCGGCGAATTCAGTGCCGCCTTGTCGGCCGCCTCGATGCCGGCCGCCGAGATGGGCGCGAACAGCTCCCGCGCATTCTTGCCGACGGCGTGGTCGCGCGAGAACCCCCAGAACCGTTCATAGGCGCTGTTGGCGAAGATGTAACGACCGTCCTCGATGTTCTTCGCGGCGACGCAGGCCGGCACGTGGTCCAGCACGGTTTCCAGGAATTGCTTGGTGGAGGCGAGCTGCCGTGACAGCTTGCGCTGATCGCTGACGTCCAGATGCGTCGCGACCGAGCCGCCGTTCGGCAACACGAAATATTTCACCAGGATGGCGCGGCTATCGGGCAGTTCGGTGATCAGGCCGTTGGGGCTCGCCGCCTTCTCGTAGAACTCATCGTCGGAGACACCGCCGAGGACGTCGCGCTTGCGCCTGAGTTCGAGGATGTCGTAGCCGGTCATGCCGGTCCACAGATCCGAGCGCGCCAGGCCGTAGATCTCGAGATAGCGGTCGTTGCAGAACATGATGCGTCGTTGCGCATCAGTCATCACCACGCCCTGGTTGAGATTGTTCATGGCGGAGGAGACGAAGGCGTTGCGCCGCAGCTGCAAGCGCTTGGTGCGGCGCAGCGAGGAATGGATCCACAGCGCGATGGCGGCCAGGAACGCACAGACGACGATGCCGCCGATCAGCGCTTCCCAGACCAAATTAGGATCGAGCTTGCCGAGATAGCTCGGCGGCGCGAAGCTGTCCGAGAGCGCGAAGGCGCGCGCGGGCGCGACCGCGCTGCCCAGGCACACAACGGCCTGCACAGCAATCGGAAGCGTGCTGCCCACGTGCCAGTTCTTCTCAGCCATCAGCCACCCGCGATTTCAACGTCGGATTGTCTGGCTTCACGGGTTTGGATCGGGTAAACGCCTGTACGCGCAACAGAAAAATGTGACGCCAAATACGGCAATTGCCCTGACATGATAAATGCTTCCTTAATGGAAAACGGCCCGGCGCCGTGGTTCTCGGGCCTGATGCCACCGATGCTTTCAACGGACACACTGCACAACCATGGATAGGGTCGACTGCGTCGTCATCGGAGCCGGCGTGGTCGGGCTCGCGGTGGCTCGAAAGCTTGCCCAGGCCGGGCGCGAGGTGATCGTGCTCGAGGAAGCCGAGGCCATCGGCACCATCACCTCCTCGCGCAACAGCGAGGTGATCCATGCCGGCATCTATTACCGCGCCGGGAGCTGGATGGCGCGCATGTGCGTCAGCGGCAAGCATGCGCTGTATCGCTACTGCGACGAGCGCGGCATCCCGCACAAGAATTGCGGCAAGCTAATCGTCGCGACCAGCGCCAAGGAGACCGAGAAGCTTCAATCGATCAAGGCGCATGCCGAGGCCAATGGCGTGCTCGACATGCAGCTGCTCACGGGCGAGGCCGCGCGCGCGCTCGAGCCGGCGCTCGCCTGCGATGCCGCGCTGCTCTCGCCATCGACCGGCATCATCGACAGCCACGCCTACATGCTCTCGCTGCGCGGCGAGGCCGAGGCAGCCGGCGCGGCCTTTGCGTTTCACACCCCGCTGATCCGCGCCAAGGCAGCCGGCGATGTGATCGAGATCGAGGCCGGCGGCGAAGCGCCGATGACGCTGCAATGCGGCCTGCTCGTCAACGCCGCCGGGCTCTCGGCGACAACGGTCGCACGCCACATCGACGGCATGCCGATCGACCGGATTCCGCCGGCCTATCTCGCCAAGGGAAATTATTTCAGCTGCAACGCCAGGGCACCGTTCTCGCACCTGATCTATCCGGTGCCCGAGCCAGGCGGGCTCGGCGTGCATCTGACACTGGACATGGCCGGACAGGCGCGCTTCGGCCCCGACGTCGAGTGGATCGAGACCATCAATTACGAGGTCGATCCATCACGCGCCGAACGCTTCTATCCGGCGATCCGGAAATACTGGCCGACGCTGCCCGACGGCGCGCTGATGCCGAGCTATTCAGGCATTCGCCCGAAGATCGTGCCGCCGGCGGTGGCCACGCAGGATTTTCTGATGCAGGGCCCGCGCGATCACGGCGTCGAAGGCCTGATCAACCTGTTCGGCATCGAATCGCCGGGACTGACGTCATCGCTCGCGATCGCGGATCACGTCGCCGAGCTCGCAAGCATCTAGAGCGTTTTCGCGCGAAGTGGATACCGGTTCGCGCAAAGAAAACGCGTCCAAAGAATCCAGAGCCCCATTCCGATGCCGTCGGAACGGAAACGACTCCAGGCGCCGCGCAAATAGCTTTGCACAGAGCTAACCTTCACGCAGGGATGAGCAATAGCTCTCACCCCTGCGTGAAGGGTAGGTTCAATTCTACGCTGTTACGGGGGTTACTAGTGGAGCGTGTCGCCGGTGTGCTTCAAGCGCTCGATCTGGTCCTTGACCATCAACTTCCGTCGCTTCAACTCAACAATTTGCAGGTCGTCTGTTGAAAGGTGCACGAGAGCTTCGTGCAATTCGTTTTCGAGCGTTTTGTGCTTCCGTTCCAATTCAACCAGATGTGCCTGAATTGTCATTCGAAACCTCCTCGGTAGGGGGAAACCTTGGATTCGATCCGGACGAGCAAGTGTACATCACCGATTCGTTCTGTCGATGGATATCCGTCGTCGCAGCGTCATTTTTGAAAATTCATATGTAACGAAGCGTGAGTAAGGAACCACGCTGGAAAAATCCATGATATCAACGTGCTTGCGCAACGCTGAAACGAATCGTCTAAATATCTTGCAAGAGTTCGGTGAGCGGCGGCCCGAGATCGCTTGCGATCACGGCGCGCAAGGACGATAATTTCCACAGGGCATCCACAGCCTTGAATCTCACGCCCATCGGGTTTCGGCCACCGCGAACATGACCAATGAAGACGAGCGTGAGCTCGAAGCCGAGCTCACCCGGTTGCAGCAAGAACACCGAGATCTCGATGCCGCGATCGATGCGATGCATCAATCGCCTGCCCCCGACCTGTTGCGGTTACAACGGTTGAAGAAGCGCAAGCTGTTGTTGCGCGACCGTATCGCGTTCATCGAAGACCAGATCACGCCGGACATCATCGCCTGATCCGCGAAGACCTTTTTGTGGCAGCTCGCCGCATCCGAATCCGCTTGACTCGAAAAGAACAAAATAGGAACATTTGGGTATCCCACCGCCCCAGGAAACGCCCAGGAAACCCCCGAGGACAACGCAGATGTCGGCAACCGCCCTTCTCGACAACAGCCATTATGAACAGGCCTGCGACCAGGCGATCGCGATGTGCGACGGCAATCTGCGCAGCACCATCAAGGCGCTGATCATGGCCAACGAATATCTGGAAGCAGAGCTGGAAGAATTACAGGCGGCGATTACAGCCGGCTGCATTCCCGAGACCGCGCGCAGCAAAGTGCGGAGCAACAGCAGCGCCGCCTGAGTTCAACATCGGAGCAACGCCATGTCGGATGTGACCTACTACGTTGCAATGCCCTTCCTGATCGATGCCGACGGATCGCCTGTCGCGGGCGCCGCGGAGGAATGCCAGAGCTCGGCGGCCGCGTTGCGGCGCGCCGAGATCCTGGCGCACGGTGCCGGCCATATCGGCGCGGTTGCGTTCAGCCGCAGCGGCGATCCCATGACCGGCGAATTCGGCGACGCCACGCTGCTGCGCAAATTCGGCAACGTGCCGGAAGATCTGGCCACGCTGTAAGGGTTGTTGCTCTAGCATGACCTCCGCGCAACGCGGTCCGCGTTTGTCGCGAGGATCGTGCTCTAGTTGCTGACCAGCCTGATGCGCGGCTCGTGCCGCCGGTGCGCCTTGCGCACATACATGGCCGCATCAGCCTCCTCCAGCGCGCGACCTGCATCGGACTGCGCCCCCAGCAGCGCGACACCTGCGGAGGCGCCCGCGGTCACGAGCTGACCGCGAAAGGCAAACGACAATTCGTCGATCGCCTGCTCGAAGGTCGCGGCCTTCGCCTTGGCGTCGGTCTCGCTGAGATTCCAGAGCAGCAGCGCAAACTCGTCGCCGCCAAGCCGGCCGACCACGTCCGAGGCGCGGACCTGCCGCGTCAGGGTGGCCGCAATCGCCTTGAGCACCTCGTCTCCGGCGGCATGGCCGAAGGAATCGTTGATGGGCTTCAGGCGATCGACGTCGAGGACGATCAGCGCGCCGCTGGCGCGGTAACGCTTCATGTAGGCGATGGCGCGCGCGAGCTCGCGCTCGAAGCCGCGCCGGTTCGGAATCTCGAGCAGGAAATCGGTGTCGGCTGCAGCTTCCAGTTCCGCGACCCGCCGTTCCGCCTCCTTGAGCTTGCTCCGCAAGCCGCGGATGGTCGCCCTGGTGTCGTCGGCGGCCGGCGCTCCGCCCCGCGCCGGCTTGGCCGGGCGCTTCGCCAGCCGCCTGGGGGCGGCTTTGGAGCGGCTGGCGCTGGTCTTCCGGCCCTTTTTGGCCTTCGCAGCGCTTGCCCTTTTTGGTTTCTTCATGGGCATCCTGCTCAATGAAGGCTTGCGGGGATTCACCAAGACAGGATAGTGCATTCCCTTCTCCTTGCCACCGCCTTGCGAGCCACCGGCCGGAACCGTTAATCTGGCCTATCTTTCTGTTTTCCGAGCACAATTGACGTCATGACCGCGCCGATCGCCATCATCATGGGAAGCCAGTCGGACTGGGAGACGATGCGGCATGCCGCCGACACGCTCGCAGCGCTCGGCGTTGCCGCCGAGACCCGCATCGTTTCGGCACACCGCACCCCCGACCGGCTGTTTGCATTCGCCAAGGGCGCCAAGGCGGCAGGCTACAAGGTCATCATCGCCGGCGCGGGTGGCGCTGCGCATCTGCCCGGCATGGCGGCGGCGCTGACGGAACTGCCCGTGTTCGGCGTTCCCGTCGAATCCAGGACGCTCAAGGGCATCGATTCGCTCTATTCGATCGTGCAGATGCCCGCGGGCATCCCGGTCGGCACCCTCGCCATCGGCAAGGCCGGCGCGATCAACGCGGCGCTGCTTGCAGCCTCGGTGCTCGCATTGTCCGACCCGGCCCTGTCCGACCGCCTCGCCACCTGGCGCAAGGCACAGACCGAGGCGGTTGCGGAGCGCCCGGAGGACAAGGCGTGACTGACGCAAAGCAGGTGAAGCTGAAGCCCGGCGACACCATCGGAATCCTCGGCGGCGGACAATTGGGGCGGATGCTGGCCATGGCTGCGGCGCGGCTCGGCCTGCGCTGCCAGGTATTCTCGCCCGATCCGGACTCGCCCGCCTTCGACGTCGTGCTGAACGCGACCTGCGCCGAATATGCCGACGTCGAAGCGCTCGAGCTGTTCGCCAACGACGTCGACGTCATCACCTACGAATTCGAGAACGTGCCGTCTGCCGCCGCGATGGTGCTGGACGCGCGCCGCCCGGTGCTGCCCAACCGCAAGATCCTCGAGACCACCCAGGACCGGCTCGCCGAGAAGGATTTCGTGACGCGGCTCGGCATCGGCACCGCAGCCTATGCCGACGTCACTTCGGTCTCCTCGCTGCGCGAGGCGATCGCAAGGATCGGCCTTCCGGCCGTGCTGAAGACCCGCCGCTTCGGCTATGACGGCAAGGGCCAGGCCATCATCCGCGAGGCCGACGACATCGCCAAGGTCTGGACCAGCCTCGCCACCAAATCGGCGATCCTGGAAGCCTTCATCCCGTATGAGCGCGAGATTTCCGTGATTGCGGCCCGCTCGGCGACCGGCCAGGTCGAGTGCTTCGACGTCACCGAGAACGAGCACCGCGACCACATTCTGAAGATGTCCCGCGCCCCCGCACAGATTCCGGATGCGCTCGCGGAAGAAGCGCGCAGCATCGCAGGCAAGATCGCCGGCGCGCTCGATTATGTCGGCGTGCTCGCGGTCGAGATGTTCGTGCTCGCCAACGGCACCGGGCCGAAGGTGCTGGTCAACGAGATCGCCCCGCGCGTGCACAATTCCGGACACTGGACGCTCGACGGCGCCTCGGTCTCGCAGTTCGAGCAGCACATCCGCGCCATTGCCGGCTGGCCGCTCGGCAAGGCCGTGCGCCACGGCGAAATCGTCACGATGACCAATCTGATCGGCGACGAGATCAACGATTACGAGAAGTGGCTGAGCGTCCCGGGCGCGACCGTGCATGTCTACGGCAAGGGCGCGCCGCGCCCCGGCCGCAAGATGGGCCACGTCACCGAAGTCAGGCCGACGAAGGGCAAGTAGCGGGACCGCGGCGCATGCCGCGATCCCGCCTTTCGATCAGGCCGTCTTCACGCCCGCGACGACGCCAGAGGGCTCCTCGCTGAGCCAGCGATAGAGCACCCCGCCCAGCGCGCCGCCGATCAGCGGTGCGACCCAGAACAGCCAGAGCTGCGACAGCGCCCAGCCGCCGACGAACAGTGCGGGCCCCGTGCTGCGCGCCGGGTTCACCGACGTGTTGGTGACGGGGATGCTGACGAGATGGATCATCACCAGCGCGAGCCCGATCGCGAGCGGAGCGAAGCCCGCGGGCGCGCGGCCATGGGTGGCGCCCATGATGACGAACAGGAACATCATGGTCATCACCACCTCGGTGACGAAGCAGGCGATCAAGCTATACTGGCCGGGCGAATGCGCGTCATAGCCGTTCGACGCAAAACCCTTGCTGACGTCGAATCCGGGGGCGCCGCTGGCGATGATGTAGAGCAGCTGGGCGGCCACGATCGCACCGCAGACCTGCGCGATCACGTAAGGCAGGATCTGTCCCGCCGGGAAGCGTCCGCCGGCGGCAAGCCCGACGGTGACAGCCGGGTTGAGGTGGCAGCCCGAGATGTGCCCGATCGCATAGGCCATGGTGACGACGCTCAACCCGAAGGCCAGGGACACGCCGACGAGGCCGATCCCGACCTGCGGAAAGCCGGCGGCGATCACCGCGCTGCCGCAGCCTGCGAATGTGAGCCAGAATGTGCCGATCGCCTCGGCAGCGTATTTCTTCATATCCATGTGACGTCTCCCCTAATTCCAGGAATTTCCGGAGCAAAGCTCCGGGAACTGCCCCATCCTTGGCGCCGAATCACCCAAATCGGGGCCGTACGGAGGTATTTTCGCCTTATTTAATGGCTGAACTTGGCCCGAAAACCTGCTTGGCAGGTGGACATCGCGGGTTTTGTCTGATACATCCGCGCCCTCAAGGTTAAGGGCTTGTGCGTTTCGCCATCCCCTTTGACTTACCAGAATTCAAATCCGATCCACTGAAGAGGATGCCGCGTGCAGGTTCTCGTTCGCGATAACAATGTCGATCAAGCCCTCAAGGCGCTGAAGAAGAAGATGCAGCGCGAGGGAATTTTCCGCGAGATGAAGCTCCGCGGTCATTATGAGAAGCCCTCCGAGAAGAAGGCCCGCGAAAAGGCCGAGGCCGTGCGCCGCGCGCGCAAGCTGGCCCGCAAGAAGCTCCAGCGTGAAGGCCTGTTGCCGATGAAGCCGAAGCCGGTGTTCGGCGCCGGTCCCGGCGGTGATCGTGGCGGCCGCAGCGGCCCTGGTGCAGGTCCGCGCGGACCGCGCTGATTCTGCCTGACTTGCAGGACTTCAGTTTTCCAAGACTTCAGTTTTCGATGACGCGGGCCCTTGGCCCGCGTTATTGTTTTGTGAGCGGTGCCTTCTCTGGGACGGGGGCACTACCGATGCGGCACCAGCGCGAGCGAACCGTAGATGGCCTCCCCTTTCCCCGAACGCCGCTTGGCGCGGCTACGCCAGATCTGGCGACAGCCGTTCGCGCTCGGCTTGATGGGGATCGTGCTGTGCGGCTGCTCCTTCGACCTCGGCTCCATGATGCCCGAGAAGGAGAAACCGCAGGAGGTGCCCAAGGCGGCTGGGACTGCCGCCGACAGCGCGGTCAGCGCCGGCAATGTCAGCGAGGCCCAGGCTCACACCGCAAAAGGCCAGACCCTGGCAAAGGCGGGGGAGACGGCTGGCGCGCTGGACGAGTTCAACCGGGCTGTCGCGCTCGATCCCTACAACGCACAGGCGCTTTATGGTCGCGCCCTGATCTATCAGGGCAACAACGAGCATAATTTGGCCATCGCCGATTTCAGCGCCGCCAACGGGCTCAATCCGCAAAAGGTCGAGCCGTTGCTCGGCCGCGCCATCAGCTACCTCGCCATCGGCAAGGTCAAGGAAGCGGCGGCCGATCTTGATGAGGCCTCCGAGGTCGATCCGCACAACGCGCAGGTGTGGACCGCGCGCGGACAGGCCTATGAGCGGCTGGGTGACAAGGCCAAGGCGGCCACATCCTACAACAAGGCGGTCGCGCTACGTCCACGCGACGATACCGCCCGCAGCGGCCTCGCCCGCGTCGGCGGCTGACACTGACAGGGCAGCTAGGCCGCCGTCTAATCGGGGGTGGAGCTCTTCGGCAGGACCGAGTGGAACATCGACTTCATGCCGGACAGCATCTCGTCGGCCACATTGGTCTTCTTCGGCCGCGGCATGGCCCCGCCAGCATCGGCACGCAGATCAAGCGGGGGCGCGATCATCGGGACCGGGATATCGGCCGGCGGCGTCATCCGGTTCGGATCGTCATTGCCGACCGAGGAAGTGTAAGACGGCGACGAACCGCTATTGCCATAGGCCTCGGGCGAAGGCGTCGACACCGTGATCGGCGGCGGCAGCGGACGCACTGAGGACGGCTCCGTGGAGATGATACGCGGGGCCTCCGGGGTGCGGGCGGCTTCCCGCACCGCAGGCTCCGGAGTCCGCTCGACCGGCTTGGTCTCAACCGACTTGGTTTCGGGAGATCTGGCCTCAGCGGCCTTCTCAGCAGCCTTGCCCTCAGGCGACTTGCGCAGGCGCTCGATGGCCGCCCGCGCGAGATCGTTGGCGTCGGGGGTCGCGGCCGGCGCCGAATTGGCCTCCACCACCGGAGCGGCGGCGGGAGCCGTGACAGCCGGATTGGACTTGGCGGCCGCCTTCTCACGCGCGGAATTACGGCCGCGCGGGCCAGTCTCGGCGGGAGCGACGTCTGCGGCCTTGGTCTCGGCGGCTGGCTGATGATCGGCCGGCTTTTCGGCCGCCACCTTGTCCACGCCCTTTTCGGAAACGTTCTTCTCAGCAACGCCCTTGGCCTTCACGCCGGGCGCGGGAAGGTTGGCGGTGTCGGTCGGCTTGCCGTCACTGCCAGCCTGGGCAGGCGCTACCACGGCCGCGGGGGTGTCAGTCGCCGGCTTGGCGTTGATGTAGTGATTAACGATGTACGCCCCGATGATCGTCGCGAGCACCGAGGGTAAAATATCCATCGAGATTTTAGCGAGGTATTTCAACATTTCTCGGCCACTCCCCGCGCGATCAGATGCGGGAACTTTGGGGCATTGTAAGGGATCAACTGCGACGGATCGATGGCAAAGGTAACGGCAGACTTACGGCTTCAGCTCGATCTCAAGGAACACGATCTCGGTTGAGGTTTCGTTAAGTACGTCATGTTGGACCCCGGCCTTGCGAAAGTAGGATTTTCCGGCCGCGAGCTGCGCCTTGGAACGCTCGCCGCCGGGCGCCACGATGGTCATCTCGCCGGCGACGACGGGAACAATGACATAGTCCATGCCGTGGGTGTGATGCCCGGTCGCGCTGCCCGGGGCGAGCCGCCATTCGGTCACCCGGACCTGCTCATTGTCGACCTGAACCTCGGATTTGGCGGCAAGCATCGGGAATTTCCTTCTACGGCACGAAAACCATGAACACGTAGACGGCAAATACCACCATATGGACCAGCCCGAACAGGACATTGGTCCTGCCGGTGCCGAAAGTCAGCATGCTCAACAAGAATGTCAGGAACAGCAAGGCCGTGTTCTGGGGATTGAGGCCCAGCACGAGCGGCTGGTCGAGCAAATAGGTGGCGACCCCGACCGCCGGAATGGTCAGGCCAATGGTTGCGAGCGAGGACCCGAGCGCCAGGTTGATGCTCTTCTGGAGGTCGTTCTTGCGCGCCGCCGCAATCGCCGAGACGCCCTCCGGCATCAGGATCAGGAGGGCGACGAGGAGGCCCGCGAACGCCGGCGGGGCGCCGATCTGAACGGCGACAGCGTCCACCACCAGCGAGAACTTCTTGGCGAGGAGGACGACCGCCAGCAGCGAGATCAGCAGCAGCACGATGCTGAGGACCAGCATCCTGCTCGACAAATGAGCCTCTCGACCCTCGCCGTCCGCCCTCTCGTGGACGAAGTAGTCCTTGTGCAGGACGGTCTGGGTGTAGAGGAACACGCCATAGAGCACGATCGTTGCGAGATCGACGAAGCCGAGCTGGAGCGTCGAATAGATCGGGCCCGGCGCCGTCAGCGTGTAGTTGGGCATGATCAGGGTGATGGTTGCCATCGCAATCAGCACGCTGAGATAGACGTTGGCGCCCGAGACCTGAAAGCCCTGCTCGCGATAGCGCATGCCGCCGATGAAGACGCAGAGGCCGACGAGGCCATTGCAGACGATCATCACGACGGCGAACACGGTATCGCGGGCGAGCTCCGGGGCCGGCTTGTCGCCCAGCATGATCGTGGTGATCAGCGCTACCTCGATGATGGTCACCGCCAGCGTGAGCAGCAGCGTGCCGTAGGGCTCGCCGATGCGCTCCGCGATCACCTCGGAATGATGAACGGCCGCGAACACGGTGCCGAACAGGATCACCAGGAGCACGATCGCGAACATTGCTCCGCCCGCCGTTAGCGTAAAGCTGTAGCCGGTCGCGGTCACGATCAGGAACAGCAGCACTGCCAGAGCGGGGAAGATCCAGGACGACCGCGGCATCGGTCCGTGTGCGCTCATGCTGGCGATTCCTTCAAATGGGAGACCGATTATGCGCGAGAAGATCGCGTCCGTCAGCCCTCAGGACCCATTGATGAAGTTTCGTGCGATCTCGATGGCGCCAAAGCTGCCGAGATCGTCGTGCCCGCCGCCGGGAATGCGGACGAACTGCTTCGGCTCGCGGGCCAGCGCAAACAACCTCTCGCCGAATGCGATCGGGATGGTCTGGTCCTGCGCGCCATGCATGAACAGAAGCGGAGCCGTGACGCGTGCGATGCGCTCGTCCGAGTGGAAGGGGTCGCGGATCAGGAGCCGAACCGGAGCGAACCAGAAATGCGCGGCGGCGACGGCGGCGATCGACGTATAGGGCGCCTCGAGGATCAGCTTCCCGACCGGATGTTCGGAGGCGACGGCGACCGCAACGCCGGTCCCGAGCGAGAAGCCCCAGGCGACGAGGCGCCGGGCGTCATAGCGCGCCGTCGCGAACGCGTACGCCGCCGCGCCATCGCGCAGCAGGCCATCTTCGCCCGGTGCGCCGCTGGAGCCTGCGTAGCCGCGATAGGACAGCGCGACGAGACCGGTGCCGTCAGCCGTGATCGCCTTGAAGCGCCCGGCAAGGCCGGCGAGAGAATCGCCGTTGCCGTGGAAGAACAGCACCACGGCACGGCCAGGCCTTGGCGGCACGTGCCAGACGATGACCTTCTCGCCGTCAGACGTCGTCAGGACATGCTCTTCGGCGTCTGGAAGTCCTGCGGCAGCGGGCGCCGTGCGCTCGGCCGTCGGTATCGGAAACAGCATGGCGCGCTGTTTGGCAAACAACAGGACGAGACCGGCGAGGTAGCCGGCCGCGAGGATGGTGGCGGTCCATTTCAGGAATGTCATCGCAGCCCCCACCATTTCCGGAGTTCAGGGCTTGCGACGGCTCTTGAGCAATTTGAGGACGTCGGTGCGGATGCTCAAGGGAATCTCGCGGCAGCCGCACGCCGCCGCATGGGCGGCGTGCCACGCGAGACGCTGCTCGCGTGTCGCCTTCGGTGGCATGCGATGGGACCGGTGCCACTCCTTGTTCAGGGCCACGGTCCGCTCGCCTTCCCGCCCTACATCGCCTTGACGATGTTCTCGGTGACCTTCTTGGCGTCACCGAGCAGCATCATGGTGTTGTCGCGATAGAACAGCGGATTGTCGATACCGGCATAGCCCGAGGCGAGCGAGCGCTTGATGAACATCACGGTGCCGGCCTTCCAGACCTGCAGGACGGGCATGCCGTAGATCGGCGAGGTCTTGTCCTCCTCGGCCGCCGGATTGGTGACGTCGTTGGCGCCGATCACGAAGGCGATGTCGGCCTGCGCGAATTCGGAGTTGATGTCCTCGAGCTCGAACACCTCGTCGTAGGGGACGTTGGCTTCGGCGAGCAGCACGTTCATGTGGCCGGGCATGCGGCCCGCGACCGGATGAATGGCGTACTTCACCTCGACGCCTTCCTTCTTCAGGATGTCGCCCATTTCGCGCAGCGCGTGCTGGGCCTGCGCCACCGCCATGCCGTAGCCGGGCACGATGATGACCTTCTGCGCGTTCTTCATGATGAAGGCGGCGTCGTCGGCCGAGCCGAGCTTGGCGGGCTTCTGCTCACCGCCGCCACCACCGGCCGCGGCGGTCTCGCCGCCGAAGCCGCCGAGGATGACCGAGATGAAGGACCGGTTCATCGCGTGGCACATGATGTAGGACAGGATCGCACCCGACGAGCCGACCAGCGCGCCGGTGATGATCAGCGCGGAATTGCCGAGCGTGAAGCCGATGCCGGCCGCGGCCCAGCCGGAATAGGAGTTCAGCATCGAGATCACGACCGGCATGTCGGCGCCGCCGATCGGGATGATCATGAGCACGCCGAGCGCCAGCGCGATGATGACGATCAGCCAGAAGTCGAGCGCGCCGCCGGTGAGCACGAGGCGGACGATGAAGAACACCAGTGCGAGCGCCAGAGCGATGTTGATGCCGTGGCGGAACGGCAGGATGATTGGCGCGCCGCTCATGCGCGCGGACAGCTTCAGGAACGCGATCACCGAGCCGGTGAAGGTCAGCGCGCCGATGGCGACGCCGAGCGACATCTCGACCAGGCTCTGCGGATGGATGTTGCCGGGGGTGCCGATGTCGAAGGCTTCCGGCGCGTAGAACGCGCCGGCGGCGACCAGCACCGCGGCCATGCCGACCAGCGAGTGGAAAGCGGCGACCAGTTCCGGCATCGACGTCATCGGAACGCGCCGCGCGATCACCGCGCCGATGCCGCCACCGATGGCGATGCCGACGATGACGAGCACCCAGGCGAGACCGTCTGCCGGCGGGTGGTTGGCGAGCGTGGTGGCGACCGCGATCGCCATGCCGATCATGCCGAACAGATTGCCCTGGCGCGACGAAGCCGGGCTCGACAATCCGCGCAGCGACAGGATGAACAGCACTCCCGCCACGAGATACAAAAATGCAGAGAGGTTGGCGCTCATCTCAGGTCCCCATTATCCCATCAGCCCGAGGTGGCCGCTTACTTCGACTTCTTCTTGTACATCGCCAGCATGCGCTGGGTGACAAGGAAGCCGCCAAAGATGTTCACGCAGGCGAAGATCAGCGCGACGAAGCCGAAGGCGCGTGCCCAGCCAGAGCCGCTCGAGACATTCGCGACGCCGCCGGCAAGCAGCGCGCCGACCACGATCACCGAGGAGATCGCGTTGGTCACGCTCATCAGCGGCGTATGCAGCGCGGGCGTCACCGACCACACCACGAAATAGCCGACGAAGACGGCGAGGACGAAGATCGACAGCCGGAAGATGAAGGGGTCGACGACCTGTGCAGCATGCTCCATGGCGGCTCTCCTTAAACCTTCGGCTGGAAGTTCGGGTGGATCACGGCGCCGTCCTTGGTCAGGGCGGTGGCCTTGACGAGCTCGTCGTCCCAGTTCACGGCCAGCGATTTGTTGGCCTTGTCGACCATCGTTTCAATGAAGTTGAACAGGTTGCGCGCGTAGAGGCTGGAGGCCGAGGCCGCGACACGACCGGCGACGTTGGTGTAGCCGACGATCTTGATGCCATCGACGTCGGCGACCTCGCCCGGCCTTGCACCCTCGACATTGCCGCCGCGCTCGACCGCGAGATCGACCAGCACCGACCCCGGCTTCATCGACTTGACCATGTCGGCCGAGATGAGCTTCGGCGCCGGCCGGCCCGGAATCAGCGCGGTCGTGATCACGATGTCCTGCTTCTTGATGTGCTCGGCGGTGAGCGCGGCCTGCTTGGCCTGGTATTCCTTGGACATTTCCTTGGCGTAGCCGCCGGCGGTCTGCGCGTTCTTGAACTCCTCGTCTTCGACGGCGAGGAACTTCGCACCGAGCGATTCCACCTGCTCCTTCGTCGCGGGCCGCACGTCGGTAGCAGTCACGACGGCGCCGAGACGGCGCGCGGTCGCGATCGCCTGGAGGCCGGCAACGCCGACGCCCATCACGAACACCTTTGCGGCGGGCACGGTGCCGGCCGCGGTCATCATCATCGGGAAGGCGCGGCCGAAGGCCTCGGCGCCCTCGATCACCGCGCGGTAGCCGGCAAGGTTCGCCTGCGACGACAGCACGTCCATCACCTGCGCACGGGTGATGCGCGGCATCAGTTCCATCGCGAAGGCGGAGACGCCGGCGTCGGCGATCGTCTTCAGTGCGGCCTCGTTGCCGTAGGGGTCCATGATGGCGATAACGAGCGCACCGCGCTTGTACTGTGCGAGCTCGGAGGCTTCAGGGCGCTTCACCTTGATGATGATGTCGGCGTCCTTCAGCGCATCGGCGCTGACGGTGGCGCCCACGGCGGTGAATTCGGAATCCGGCAGGCCCGATTTGAGGCCGGCGCCCGGCTCGACGGCGATCTCGGCGCCCAACGCCTTGAACTTCTTCACCGTATCAGGCGAAGCGGCAACACGCGGCTCCGACGGATCGATTTCCTTGGCAACGGCGATCTTCATAGGCCCTCCGGCGACGCGGGACAGCGCGCGCGCAAACTTAAGCGTTACTCCCGCAGCGTTCGATACCGGTTTTGGGACCGGCTTGGATGCAAATTTTGTAGGCGGCAGCTGCTGCTGGCGTGTGCAGCTGCCGATAGGTCAGGTCAGGAAGATCGCCATCAGGATCACGATGAGCGCGACCGAGGCCGTGCCGTACTTCACCAGCTTGATGAAGCCCTCATAGGTCTGCTCGTGGGCAACGTAGTCGTTGCCGTCGGCGGTGGTGTACGCCACTTCGCTATGGTCAGCCATGTATTGTCCCCAGTCGAAAGTCGAATTCTTGGGCTGGGATACCGCAAACCTTCGGGCAGGGCAACGGCACCGATGGCCGGTTTTCGGGCAAATCAGGTGATTTGGAATTCCGATTGCCGGGAATCCGGCTGTCGCGCTGCTCAGCCTTGATCGATCATCGTGGCGGTGACGCTCGCGGTTTGCCGCCGGGGCACCGGAAGACCGAGCGCCTCGCGGACCGCGTCGATCGCCGGCTCGCCCGCTTCAGTGAATCGGGCCATGTGCGGATCGACGCCGCACCCGACCGCGACCGGATTGTCACCGGACAGGAAACCGTGCGCCATGTGGAAGCCCAGCGCGCGGTAGACCTCGAACTGCTCTTCCGAGAAGAACTGGTCACCCGTGGTCTCGTGAGGGAAGCGGTCATTTCGCCGCGCGTAGTCCCGGATATAGTCGTTCTCGTCGCCATTGAGCGACGATTTGACATAAACGAGATAGCCCCGCTCGTCGCCGCCATAGTCGATGGTGCCGATCGCCACGTGGACGTGGTCTCGCGCAATGTCGTCGCGCTCGTCGGCTGCGCCGGGATCACCGGCCTTGTCGGCATTGCGCGCCATCAGCGCACGCGTGCGCTCGCGAATCGGCGTCCATGGCAGGTCGATGCGGACGCCGAGATCGATGCGGGCGTAACGCTGCAACGTCATCAGGGAACCGAAATTCATCGGCGCATCGGCTTCCGCATCGACCGCGATGATCACCTTGCAGCGGCGGCGCAACAGCTCGTAGACGCCGAGATTCTCGATATGGCCGCCGTCGGTCAGATAGACGCTGTCGCTGTTCTCGTACAGGCGCCCCGAGATCTCCGACCAGAAATAGATCGGCGTGGAGCGGCGCTGCGGCCGGACCCGCTCATCGACATAACGCGGGTTCTTCAGCCAATAGCCGAGCCGGACGTTGAGCAGCGCAAGCGTGGGCGTCAGCGCCTTGATCGAGCTCGACCCCATGTTCGAGGAGGCCGCAGCTCCGGAAATCGCCATTGCGGTGGCGAGATCGAGACTTTGCTCGTCGTCCTGCACCAGAGCGGTGGGCGCATAGCCTGTCGCCTCGCTGCCGACGTTCAAGGCGGAGAACACGAAGAAGTCCGCGTTACGTCCGCGCCGGTTGGCAAAGTCGGAGCCTTGAATATTCAGCGCCGTATTGATGAGCTGATAGGGCGCGTGCAGCTTCGGCGCAGCCTGCTGCCCTGGAATCCGGGCCGTCGCGGCCGGCGCGGCGTAGAGATCCGTCAGCTTCATGCGATCGAGTGCCTTGAAATCGCGCCCCTGGTCGAGACTGGCTTCGGCGGGCGCGACGCGCCCGTCGGCCGAACGCGTCGGATCGAACAGGAAGGCCTTGCTCAGGCGATCGCGATAGAGCCGATGCAACGAGTTCGCATTCGGCGTCAGGCAAAACGAGATGGCGAACAGCAGGACGCCGGCGAACGTGTAGAGGATCACCATGTGCAGGCTGTAGGAGTAGGCGAGCTCCGAAGCGTTGCCCTGGAACAGGCTGGGAAAACGCACCTGAACCACCTGCCCCGCTTTCTGAGCCAGGAACAGGAGCCAGGCGGGCGTGTGCCAGGTCGGCGTCAACTGCTCGGCATCCGCCACGACCTGCGGCGCGGCTTTCGGCGTGATTTCCGCCGACAAGGTCCCCTTGCTGGCGTCGAACTGAATCCTGCCTGCGAGGCTGCCGGACGGCGCGTTCGACTTGGCATTGACCAGGCACTCTCGCTGGGAGGTTGCGCCCATGACGGAAGGGCACCTCTCGAACAGGTCGTTGGCGATGCCCCAATAGGACAGATAGAGGTATGCGACCCAGATGACGAGCGGAAGCGCAAGGCCCGCGATCCATAGCGCGACCTTGGCCACGACCGCGAGCACAAGCGAACCCCATTGCGAGGATGCGCTGTTGCCCTTCAGCAATTCCACGAATTGCTGCCTGAACGCGGTGACGAAGACGCCGATTGGCGCAGCCACCGCCGCGAGCGACTTGATCCAGGTGATCGCAACCGCGGCAGCCGGTCCACCGATTGCGCTGCTCTCGGCGACATCGAACATCTGCTCCAGCATGAAGGGTTGAAACTCGAAGAAGGCGATCACCGCCAGCAGCACCAGGAAGGTCGCGCCCATGCTCGGCCAGTGCGAACGGAACTCCTGCCGCTTGCCGGGGCTCGCGAGCGACTGCTTGAGCGCCCATCCGAAGAACAGGACGCCGCCGATGATTGCGATCGACAGGCTCAACGCAAAATGCTGGACCTTGAGAAACCGCGCGAAGTCGCACGCGACGCCCAGCAACAGCGCGATCCCGCCAATGTAGGCGAACACGACGCTGGGACCGCTGCCGCGGACGGAGCGGGAGGTGAAATAAGCGAGCCCGCTGCAAGCGAACATCACCAGCGCGACGACCAGGCCGAATGTGCTGAAACCGTAACGATCGATGTCGCTGAAATCGTGCAGCTCGCACAACGTCCTGTTGTTGAGACTGACGCCGAAGATGTTCGCATCCGTCAGGCAGCTTCGCAGCGGCGTCGACCAGATGGTGACGGCGGCGAGCAGCAGCACGATGGGCAACGTCAACCCGATATTGGCGACCAGTCCCCGCACGACGATCGCAACTCCGGTCAGGAGATCGCGGGCACCGGCAGGGATCAGATAGTTGGAATAGTTGCGCAGGTGTCCGACCGACGGCGTATCGCTGATCTCGGCGGACGTGACGGTTCCGCCGGCGGGTCTTTCGCCGAACACAAAGCGCCGCGCCGTCGTCATGGTGGCGCTGAGCGAGGTGCCGATATAGCCGCCGCCCGACACCGTGGAGAGATAGTCGATCCGGCCGATCAGATTGTGGTGGTTCAGTGCCTGGAGCACGCCGAGGCAAACGGCCGACGAGCGAATGCCACCGCCGGACAACGCAAGCCCGACGACGTCGAGCAACTGGCAGGGTTGCAGGCCGTCGGCATCGAGGCGCCGTTCCGGCTCGCGTCGGCTGTTGATCGCCTCGATCTCATCGCAGACGATCTGATGGTGCTTCTCGCACCAGGGCGTTTCCTGATCGACGGCGGCAGCATTTCTCGCCATCGGAACCGGCGTGGCGGGCCCTTGATGGAGCATGGGTGCCTCCCCAGGGAGAAACCGATCAATCCACAATCAATAGTAGAAAATCATCTTCCGAGTATCTGTTGAGTTAGTCTTGCGGGCCGCGCGAACGTTCAATCCCACGTAGCAAATTGCCGGCCTCCGCCGCGAAGGTCGCCCGCGCGCGGATGGAACTCGCGGCCGCAAAAAACTTGCGGCACCGCATTCCACACGCCGGGAAGGAACTCGCGCTTCGCCTCAGCCCATCGCCTCGAGCTCGTCGATCATCCCGGCGATGACCGAGAGACCGCCGTCCCAGAATTTGGGATCCTTGGCGTCGAGTCCGAACGGCCGCAGCAGCTCGGAATAATGCTTGGTGCCGCCGGCGGCGAGCATGTCGAGATAGCGCTCGGCAAAGCCCTCGGCCGCATTCTCGTAGACGGCGTAGAGCGAGTTCACGAGACAATCGCCGAAGGCATAGGCGTAGACGTAGAACGGCGAGTGGATGAAGTGCGGGATGTACATCCAGTAGTTCTCGTAGCCCGCCTTGATCTCGATGGCCGGCCCGAGGCTCTCGCCCTGCACCGACAGCCAGATCTCACCGAGCCGCGTCGCGGTGAGCTCGCCGTTCTTGCGCTCGGTGTGGACCGCGCGCTCGAACGAATAGAACGCGATCTGCCGCACCACGGTGTTGATCATGTCCTCGACCTTGCCGGCGAGCAGCGCCTGGCGCTGCCTGGCGCTCTTGGTCTGCGCCAGCAGCCGCCGGAAGGTCAGCATCTCGCCGAACACGCTCGCGGTCTCGGCCAGCGTCAGCGGCGTCGGCGCCATCAGCGCGCCGTTCTTCGCAGCCAGCACCTGGTGCACGCCATGGCCGAGCTCATGCGCGAGCGTCATCACGTCACGCGGCTTGCCCTGGTAGTTCATCAGCACGTAGGGATGCGCCGACGGCGTGGTCGGATGCGAGAACGCGCCAGGCGCCTTGCCCGGACGAACCGGCGCGTCGATCCAGCGATCCGTGAAGAAGCGCTCGGCGATCTCGGCCATTTTGGGCGAGAAGCCGCGATAGGCCGTCAGCACCATGCTGCGCGCATCGGGCCAGCCGATGACGTCGGTCGCGGCGAACGGCAGCGGCGCATTGCGGTCCCAATAAGCCAGCCGCTTCTTGCCGAACCACTTCGCCTTCAACGCGTAATAGCGATGCGACAGCTTTGGATAGGCCGCGCGCACCGAGGCGACCAGCGCATCCACCACCTCGCGCTCGACGCGGTTGTTCAGGTGGCGGGAATCCGCGACATCCTGAAAGCCGCGCCAGCGGTCGGAGATGTCCTTGTCCTTGGCGAGCGTGTTGGTGATCAGCGCAAAGGTGCGTTCATTGGCCTTGAAGGTTTTGGCCAGCGCTTCGGCCGCGGCCTTGCGCTTGGCGCCGTCGCGGTCCTGCAAAAAATTGAGCGTCGGCTCGATCGCGAGCTCTTTGGCGCCGACCTTGAAGCGCAGGCCCGAGATGGTCTGATCGAACAGCCGGTTGAAGGCGGAATAGCCGGTCTGCGACTTCTCCAGGAAGAGCTGCTCGAGCTTGTCGTCGAGCTGGTACGGCTTCTCCTTGCGCAGATCCTCGATCCAGGGACGGTAATGCGCGAGCTCGGCGGCCTGCATCGCGCGGTTCAAAATATCGTCATCGACGCGATTGAGCTCGAGCGCGAAGAACAAGAGATGCGTGGACGCCGCCGTCAGCCGCTCCGAGACATCGCCGTAAAACTTTGAAATCTTGGGATCAACGCTGTCGCCGGCATGGACGAGACCGGCATAGGAGCCGAGACGGCCGGCGAGATCGTCGATCGCCTCATAGCGTCGCACCGCCTCGGCGAGCCATTTTCCGCCATCTTCGTTTGCTGTCCCTGTGGCGAGCTTGCCCTTGTAGTCGGTCTCGAACGCGACGCAATCGGCGTCCATCCTTTCGAGATCGCGCGCCACTTCCGGCGCATCGATCCCGGAATAGAGGTCGGCGAGGTTCCACTCCGGAAGCCTGCCGGTCTTGCCCGCAGGCTTTGCGGGCGAAGATTTGGAGGACTTTGCCTTGGCGGCGGATTTCCTGGTGTTTGGCTTGCGGAGAGCGGGCTTGCTGGAGGCAGACTTCTTGAGAGCAGATTTGGAGCGCGAATTCATTGTGTGGGAAACCTGTGTTCAACAAGCGCGACGGCGGGCGGGGGCATCAAGGTTTAAGAGTGCGTTAATCGGCTTCGGCCAGAGTGACCCGATTCGAGACAGATAGTAGTAGCGTGCGGGGAACACCATGGCTGCCTGTATTTTGATCGCCGACGACGACGCAGTAGCCCGCCGGTTGGTCGAGAACATGGTGCAGAAATGCGGCTATGAGACGGTCGTCGTGGACTCCGGCGACGCCGCGATCGCCGCCCTCACCGCCCCCGATGCACCGGCGATCGACGCCGTCATCCTCGATCTCGTGATGCCCGGCCTCGACGGCATGGGCGTGCTGGCGAAAATCCGCGAGGCCGGCCTCGGCGTCCCCGTCATCGTGCAGACCGCCCATGGCGGCATCGACAACGTGATCTCGGCGATGCGCGCGGGCGCGGCCGATTTCGTCGTCAAGCCGGTTGGTTTGGAGCGGCTCCAGGTCTCTCTGCGCAACGCACTCAATGCGTCCGCGCTCAAGGGCGAGTTGCAGCGCATCCGTCACAGCCGCGAGGGCCGGCTGACTTTCTCCGACATCATCACCCGCGCCGAGGCGATGGCGGCCGTGATGCGCGCCGCGCAGAAGGCCGCGGGCTCGTCGATCCCCGTGCTGATCGAGGGCGAGTCCGGCGTCGGCAAGGAGATGTTCGCACGCGCCATCCATGGCAGCGGCGAGCGCAAGGCAAAGCCGTTCGTCGCGGTCAATTGCGGTGCGATCCCCGACAATTTGGTCGAGTCGATCCTGTTCGGCCACGAGAAGGGCGCCTTCACCGGCGCCACCGAACGGCACACCGGCAAGTTCGTCGAGGCTCATGGCGGCACGCTGTTCCTGGACGAGGTCAGCGAGCTGCCGCTCACCGCGCAGGTCAAGCTGCTGCGCGCACTTCAGGAAGGCGCGGTCGAAGCGGTCGGCGGGCGCAAGCCGTTGAAGGTCGACGTCCGGATCATCTCCGCGACCAACCGCAGGCTGCTGGAGCGGGTGAAGCAGGGCCATTTCCGCGAGGATCTGTTCTATCGCCTCCACGTGCTGCCGCTGACGATCCCCTCGCTGCGGGCGCGGCGTGAGGACATCCCGCATCTGCTCCGGCATTTCCTGGCGCGCTTTGCCGCCGAGGAGAACCGCCTCATCACCGGCATCAGCGGCGAGGCCGTCGCGCACCTCGCCCAGCTCGACTGGCCCGGCAACATCCGCCAGCTCGAAAACGCGGTCTACCGCGCGGTGGTGATGAGCGAGGGCGATCAGCTTGACCTTGCCGACTTCCCCCTGCCCACCTCGCAGCCGCATCTCGAGACCGACATCCCGACCGCGCCGCTGATGCTCGAGCCGATCGCGGCGCCCTCGGTGGTGTCGGGTGGTGAAATACCGATCGCGCCGCTGCCGCTTGCGGGGACACTTTCCATGCTGACCCCCACCGGCGACGTCCGCCCGCTGGACGACATGGAGAACGAGATCATCCGCTTCGCGATCTCGCATTATCGGGGGCAGATGTCCGAGGTCGCCCGCCGCCTCAAGATCGGCCGGTCCACCCTCTACCGGAAGCTCGACGAAGCCGGGGTTCCCGGACATGGCGGCAAAAGCGGTGAGGAGACGCGCTAAGCCTCATGCGAACGGAGGTTCGCGCGGCGTTGCGGTAAGGCCGCAAGCCCTTCGCATTACGGGAAAATTCGGCTGCGGTTTGAACCGTGACTTGGAAGTGACAGACACATGGAAAAGCGCCTGGCAAAGGCGCACAATCCGTTGCAAAGGGGCTTTCTTGAAGTCAGTTTGTCGTGAGTTGTCCCGGGTAGCGCTGGCCGCCAAAACGGGGCCTGTATATCGTCTGCGTAGGATTCGTTCGTCCGCGTATGAATCGTTGCGTGCAGGCGTGCAACTTTCGAGCGGCCGGCGCAGTTTAGCCGAAGCTCATTAGGCGATAATGAAGCTGTTCCACGAGGGACAGTTCACCCGAGGGGTGCGACACAATGCGTGACTGTTTGAACCACCGTGCGGGCTTTGACCGCGTCTTGATGACGGTCGCGGCGACCTTCCTCACGGTATCGGCCAGCTCGGCCCTGGCGCAGGATCAGGCGCGCAGCAGCGCCGCCGAACTCGCGATCGAAGCCGCGATCCCGCGCCCCGAGCCCGCAAACGTCCCGCCCCCGACCGCATCCGACATCAAGCTCGACACCACCGCGACGGTTCAGGACTCCACAAAGGAGCCGACCAAGGAAACTGCGAAGGAACCGGTGAAGGCCGAAGCCGTACCGGCCCCCGACAAGGTCGAGACCAAGCCTTCCGACGTCGCCACCACGCCTGCAGCTGAGGCGCCGAAGAGCGAAACCGCCAAGATCGAGCCTGCCAAGACCGAGCCCGCCAAGTCCGACGCCGCGAAGACCGAGCCTGCCAAATCCGAACCAGCAAAGGCCGACACCGCGACGGCAACGCCGGCCGCGCCTGCGGCCCCCGCTGCGGCTCCGGCCGCCGAGCCCGTGAAGGCCGCGAGCAACGTTCCCGCCGCCGACCAGCCGGTCGCCGACAAGCTCAAGGACATCATCGGCGCCAAGACCTCGCGCCATTTCGACCGCAAGAACGAGCGCGCCGCGATCGAGAAGTTTTACGGTGCACGCGACTTCGCGCCGGTCTGGACCCAGGCCGGCAGCCTGACCGCTGCGGCCAAGGGCGTGATCGCGCGGTTGAAGGATGCGGCCTCCGATGGCCTCAATCCCGCCGACTACCCGGTGCCGGATTTCGCCGCCGCCACGACGCCCGATGCGCTCGCCGATGCCGAGCTGAAGCTCACCGCCAGCATGTTCGACTATGCGCGCCAGGCCCAGAGCGGCCGCATGCACTGGTCGCAGGTCAGCGGCGACATCCTCTATCCCGAGCATCCGGTCGATCCGGGCGAGGTGCTCGCCAAGGTCACGACCGCAGCCGAGGCCTCCGCAGCGCTCGACAGCTACAACCCGCCGCAGAAGCTCTACAAGGAGCTGAAGGCCAAGCTCGCCGAGCTGCGCGGCCTGGGCAGCGGCCCTGTGATCGAGATCGCCGACGGTCCGGCGCTGAAATACACCCCGGCCGGCAAGAAGCAGGCTGAAATCGTCGTCGAAGATCCGCGCGTGCCGCAGCTCCGCGCCAAGCTCGGCCTCGCCGAGAACGCCAGCGGCACCCGCTACGACGCCACCGTCGCCGAAGCCGTGCGCAAATTCCAGAGCGGCGCCGAGATGAAGGTAACAGGCATCCTCGACGACAAGACCGTCAAGGCGATCAACACCCCGAAGCGCGACAAGCTGATCGACACGGTGCTGGTGAACATGGAGCGCTGGCGCTGGCTGCCGCGCGACCTCGGCGTCCCCTCGCTGGGCGATGCCTATGTCATCCTCAACATTCCCGACTACACGCTGAAGGTGATGCAGCGCGGCCAGCAGGTCTGGACCACCCGCGTCGTCACCGGCAAGCCGGGCACCCATGCGACTCCGCTGCTCACCGAGACGATGAAGTACATCACGGTCAATCCGACCTGGAACGTGCCGCCGTCGATCGTCTACAACGAATACCTGCCGGCGCTTCAGCAGGACCCGACCGTGCTCCAGCGCATGGGCCTCAAGCTCGAGCAGAACCGCGACGGCTCGGTGCACATCTCGCAGCCGCCCGGTGAAGCCAACGCGCTCGGCCGCATCCGCTTCAACTTCCCGAACAAGTTCCTGGTCTATCAGCACGACACGCCGGACAAGAACCTGTTCGCCAGGGAAGATCGCGCCTTCAGCCATGGCTGCATGCGCGTGCAGAATCCGGATCAATACGCTTCCGTGCTGCTCAACATCGCCATGCCGAACGAGAAGTACACGCCGGAGCGCGTGCGCAGCATGTACGGCAAGAGCGAGATCGACCTGAAATTCCCGACGCCGATCCCGGTCAACATCACCTACCAGACCGCGTTCGTGGACGATGGCGGCAAGCTGCAAATCCGCAAGGACGTCTATGGCCGTGACGCGACCATGATCAACATCCTGAAGAACGGCCGCGGCAAGGACCTCGAGAACGTCGTCGCACACTCCCAGCCGAGCTATTCGCGCCCGGCGACGACGCTGCCCTCGGGCGTGGCGATCGCCAACAACGGCGGCAGCAGCTTCGGCTCGTCGGGTCCGAACTTCTTCGAGCGGCTGTTCGGGGCCCCGACCCCGCCGCCGGCTCCGGTCGGCCGCCGGCCGCAGCAGCAGCGGGTGTTTACCCGCTGAGGCCTCCCCGACCGGTCTTTGTCGGAAATTCTCTAGTAAGATCAGCGACCTCATCCCCTGGATGGGGTCGCTTAATGTTAACCATTGTCCACCCGAACTCCGGCAGCGGGCGTTTTTTTGCCACACTGAGCCGCTTAGGTTCGTATTCTGACTTGGTTTGGGGTCGGGAAGGTCAACCTCGAATTAACCTTCTCGCTTTAAGAAAGCGTTCATCCTCTTTCGCGCGCTAACGGGGTTGCCGGGAGAGTCCATTTTGAACGCTCGTCGACTGGGTGGGCTCATTCGTGCTGACTGGTCTCGCACGCAAATTCGCAGTGCTGTCGTTGTCCCATGCGGGAGTGAAGGCCGGATCCCGGATCGGCCTCGCTTCCGCACTGCTGCTTGCTGCCGCGGGCTCGGTCCATGACGCCGCCGCGCTGAACGAGACCAAGACGCTCTCGTTCCACCACACCCATTCCGGCGAAGACCTCACCGTCACCTTCAAGCGCGATGGCCGCTTCGACGAGGCCGCGCTGAAGCAGCTCAACCACTTCCTGCGCGACTGGCGCACCCAGGACGAGACGGTCATGGACCGTCGCCTGTTCGACATCCTCTGGGAAGTCTACCGCGACGTCGACGGCAAGCAGCCGATCCAGATCATCTCCTCCTACCGCTCCCCCGCCACCAACGCGATGCTTCGCCGCCGCTCCTCGGGCGTGGCGCGCTTCAGCCAGCACATGCTGGGGCATGCGATGGACTTCTACATTCCGGGCGTGCCGCTGGAGCAGGTCCGCTTCGCCGGCCTGCGCCTGCAGCGCGGTGGCGTCGGCTTCTATCCGACCTCCGGCTCGCCCTTCGTGCATCTGGACACCGGCAGCATCCGGCACTGGCCGCGCATGACGCATGACCAGCTTGCCCGCGTCTTCCCCGATGGCCGCACGGTCCACGTCCCGACCGACGGCACGCCGCTGAAGGGCTATGAGCTGGCCAAGGCCGACATCGAGCGCCGCGGCACTGGCGACGATTCCGGCAGCAAGCCGAGTTTCTTTGCCGCCCTGTTCAAGAGCAAGTCGGCTCCGGCCGCCACGAGCAGCGACGAGGATGACGAGGGCGCGCCCGCCCCGGCCGCGAAGCCTGTTGCGCCGACCGTGGTTGCCGCCGCGGTCAAGCCCGCCGATCCGGTGCCGACACCGCGCGCCAAGCCGCAGATCGCCGCTGCGATCCAGCTCGCTTCGGCCGATGCGCAGCTCGTTGCACCGCCCAAGCCGAAGCCCGCACCCGTGGCTGACAAGCCGACAGCCGGCAAATCTGTTGAGGGCAAGCCCGAGACCCCGGCCGACATCATCAATGCCCGCGGCTTCTGGGATACCCCTGCGACCCCGCAGCAGGCGACGCCAGCTCAAGTGGCGGCGCTGAAGGCCCGCCAGGCGCTCGCCGCCGCCACCGAGCCGCAAGCGACCGCGAGCGTCTCCAGCGCGGCCTATCAGGCGCTGGCCTACGCGCCGGCGTCCGCCTCCCCGGTCGACCGCGCCAACGTCGTCGCCGCCTCCGCGCCGGTCCCGCGCACTACCCGCCCCGTTGCCGCGACGCGCGGCCTTGCGCCCGCGACCGAGATCAACACGGTGGTCGGCAAGAGCATCGACGGCAGGATCGCAACCGCGACCCGCCTCTCCGCCGCCAGGGGCGAGAGCATCTGGCTCAAGATCGTGCTGCTGTCGCCGAGCGCCAGCCGCGCGATGTCGGTGACGCTGATGGGCGAGCTCGATACCGTTGCCCTGCGCAGCTATTTCGTCAAGCCGCAGGCCGTGATCGCGATGGGCTTTGCCGACGATCCGATGCAGGGCCTGTCCTGCGACAGCTTTACGGGCAGCGCGACCGCGAAGCTTGAGACGACGTCGTTCGTCATGCGCACCGCGGCGCTGCGCTAAGATCTTTCCCCTCACGCCGTTCGGTAGTCCCGCAAGCCGGGATGAAGCGCAGCGCAATCCTGGGGCACGACAGCGCCACACGCTCAAGTGTCGTCCCGGCTTGGTGCGCATCTGCACTAAGGGAGATTCCCCCACTTCCAACGGGTAATCCACCCGGTATCGCTACGCATTCCAAACGCGCATCGTGGCAATGCGCCCAGAACGGACGCGATGACAAAGTCCGAGGACGCGACTGCGTTTGCCTTGGTGTTCCGCGTTTCCGCAGCGGCGCCGTATCTAAAGGGAAGTCGCCACAGCGAAGTAGGAGCATGCGATGTCAGTTCCATGCAAGTCTGAGCTCAGCCTTCTGAACCACGACGAGCGCGAAGTCATATTGAGTACGCACCATCCCGTGGTTGGAGAGATGGAGCGCGATGGACTTGAGAGCCTTCGCGCCCGGCTTCGGGATCTGCGCGACAGGGAGCGTACATTGTCGCGGCATCGACGCCGCGAAACAAAGGGAACAGCCGACCCGCGCGGCAAGAGTTTCTCCGGCACGGCAGAGCATGCAAACCGGCGCCAATCGGTTTTCGCTGCCGCCATCAAGCGCGTCAAGAACGAGCTGAGGCGCATCCGAAAGTTTGAAGCACGACGGGAGCTCGGGGAAGCGGCGCGACGGGCGTTAGCACTCCGTCGGGCGCGTCAGTTTTCTATCCCGCAGACGACTCCAACTTCGCATGACGGCATGCGGTCCATCCCAAGCCGTCGCCGGATCAAGAAACTCCCGCCGGAAAAAATCGGAAGAGTCTCGCAGGCCAACAAGCGGGCGCAGGCCCGACGAGACACCAAACGCGGACGCGGCAATTGAGACCGAGACCGACAGTCTTGCGGATCGAGGCTGCGTGCCGGACCGGCGCAATGGCGTGCTCGCCACTTCCAAGACTACAGTGTCGAAGCCTGCAGCTTCTATCTCGCTTTCCTGACCCGCCGATCCAGATGATACGTCAACGCCAGCGAGAGGCAGACGGTGAGCTCCTGCTTCGGCAGCGCGCCGGATAGGGGCAACAGCAAAGCCCTGGTCTGCCGATATTCGAACGCATCGGGAAAGCGCTCGCGGAACGTATCGACCAGCGTCGTCTTGCAGTTGAACAAAATGGCGGCGTGCTCGGAGTCCTTGAGGCGGCCGAGCCGGATCGTGCTGCCGCTGCCGGTCTCATCGGTCAGGTAAGCCGGCTCGCCCCATTTCAGGGTCTCGGTGAGCTTGCCAACCTCTTCATGTGCCGCAGCGGTCGCGAAGATCAGCGCACGCACCTGGAGTAGCCGCTTGCCGATCGGCGCCGGAAGGGCGCGGAAGGCACGGTCGACCTCGCGCGGCAGCGGCGGCGTCACGACGTCTCTCCCAATTCGAGACCCAGGCTCGACTCTTGCTCGTCCTGGCTTTCGCCAGGACGAGAGTAATCGCCTCAGAGCATTCCCAGCGCCTGCATATAGGTCTCGAGGATCGTCTCGGCCTCGGCGCGCTCGTTCGGGTCCTGCTTGCGCATGCGCACGATGGTGCGCAGCGCCTTGACGTCGTAGCCATTGCCCTTGCTTTCGGCATAGACGTCGCGGATGTCGTCGGAGATCGCCTTCTTCTCTTCCTCCAGCCGCTCGATGCGCTCGATGATGGATTTGAGCTGGTCCTTGGCAAATTTCGTCGCGGGCTCGTCGTCGCGGACGGCGGCGGAGGTGGCCATCTTGGTACTCCCAATGGAACTGGCAAAACGAGGTGACGCCGGCATCCTCACCGCGCGTGCTGGTTGACCCTTAGGGTTCGCCGCTCTCGCGTTCAAGGCAGCATCGCGCTCGTCCACAGCGCGCCCACACCTTCCTGCGGCGGAGCGAAGAAAGCTGTTGTGTGGTGCGACTCACCGCCGGACCACCGGCGAGGCCGTTCAGTGCCCGGGGTGAACCTTCTTCATCGCCTCGACCTGCTCGGGCGTGGCCGTGCCCTGGTATTTCGACTTCCAGGTCTCGTAGGGCATGCCGTAGACGGCCTCGCGGCTCTCGTCCTTGCTCAAGCTCACGCCCTGTGCGTCGGCGGCGTCCTTGAGCCAGTTCGACAGGCAGTTGCGGCAGAAGCCGGCCAGATTCATCAGATCGATGTTCTGGACGTCGGTCCGTGTCTTCAGATGATCGACCAGGCGCCGAAAAGCGGCCGCCTCGAGCTCCGTTCTGGTTTTGTCGTCGATTGCCATGGCTGGATCCCTTCGGCCTGAATTGGTTCTGCCCCCGATGGGGGTCACCCTTACGGGATCAGGTAGGGGCCTGTCACAGATTTTGCCATATCACGGCGCAAAGGGCGCCAGAGCCAAGCCGAAGGCCGCTTCCCCGGCCCTACGCCAAATCGTCAATCATCTGGTATACGTTCCGCGACAATGATCGCCGAATCTCCCCGCGCCCCCCTTCGCCTGCTCGCCCGGTTGGTCCCGGTGCTGGTGGTTGGCCTGCTGTGCCTCTGGGCCAGCCCGGCCTCCGCCGACTTCCGGCTTTGCAACAACACCTCGAGCCGGGTCGGCATTGCGCTCGGCTACAAGGACGCCGAGGGCTGGACCACCGAGGGCTGGTGGAACATCTCGTCCCGCTCCTGCGAGACCCTGCTGCGGGGAACGCTGGTCGCTCGCTACTATTACATCTACGCGATCGACTATGACCGCGGCGGCGAATGGTCGGGCCAGGCCTTCATGTGCTCGCGCGACAAGGAATTCACCATCCGCGGCACCGAGGATTGCCTCGCGCGCGGCTACGACCGGACCGGCTATTTCGAGGTCGATACCGGCGAGCAGCGGGCTTGGACGGTTCAGCTCACCGACGCCAACGAGCAGCCGTCACAGCAGCAGCGCGTGCCCGGCCTGCCGGGCCCGGTCGGCCCGGGTGGTGGCGTTCCGGGTTTGCCCAATAGTCCGCCCGGTGGTACGCCCCCCGCCGCGCCTGGCCTTCCGCCAGCTCCCTCGCCACCGTCTGGAAATAAGCCATGAGGCGTCTTCGCCGTATCAAGATTCTCGCGACCCTGGGACCTGCCTCTTCGGACCTCGCGATGATCCGCCGCCTGTTCGAGGCCGGCGCCGATCTGTTCCGCATCAACATGAGCCACACCCCGCATGACAAGATGCGGGAGCTGGTCGCGACGATCCGCAACGTCGAGAGCAGTTATGGCCGGCCGATCGGCATCCTGGTCGATCTCCAGGGGCCGAAGCTCAGGCTCGGCGCCTTCGCGGAAGGCGCGGTCCAGCTCCAGAACGGCCAGATCTTCACGCTCGATTCCGACAAGGCGCCGGGCGATGCCACGCGCGTCAATCTCCCGCATCCGGAGATCCTGGCTGCGCTCAGGCCCGGCCATTCGCTGCTGCTGGACGACGGCAAGGTGCGCCTGATCGCGGAGGAGACCTCAAAAGAGCACGCGGTGACGCGTGTCGTGGTCGGCGGCCGGATGTCCGACCGCAAGGGCGTCAGCCTGCCCGACACCGACCTGCCGGTCTCGGCGATGACGCCGAAGGACCGTGCCGACCTCGAGGCCGCGCTGGTGACCGGCGTCGACTGGATCGCGCTGTCCTTCGTGCAGCGCGCCGACGACGTGATCGAGGCCAAGAAGATGATCCGCGGCCGCGCCGCGGTGATGGCCAAGATCGAGAAGCCGCAGGCGATCGACCGCCTCGCCGACATCATCGACGCCTCCGACGCGCTGATGGTGGCGCGCGGCGACCTCGGCGTCGAGCTGCCGCTGGAACGCGTGCCGAGCCTGCAGAAGCAGATGACGCGCATGGCGCGCCGCGCCGGCAAGCCGGTGGTGATCGCAACCCAGATGCTGGAATCGATGATCCAGTCGCCGGTGCCGACCCGCGCCGAGGTCTCCGACGTCGCCACCGCCGTCTATGAGGGCGCCGACGCCATCATGCTGTCGGCGGAATCGGCGGCCGGCAAATTCCCGGTCGAGGCGGTCTCGACCATGAACCGCATCGGCGAGGAGGTCGAGCGCGACCCGACCTATCGCTCCGTGGTCGCCGCCCAGCGCCCCGCGCCGGAATCAACCGCCGGCGACGCCATCGCAGACGCCGCGCGGCAGATCGCCGAGACGCTCGACCTGCCGGCGCTGATCTGCTGGACCAGCTCGGGCTCGACCGCCGTGCGCGTGGCCCGCGAGCGGCCGAAGCCGCCGATCGTGGCGATCACCCCGAACATGGCCGCCGGGCGCCGGCTCGCCGTCGTCTGGGGCGTGCATTGCGTGGTGGCGGACGACGCCCGCGACCAGGACGACATGGTGAGCCGCGCCGGCCAGATCGCCTTCCGCGACGGTTTTGTCCGCGCCGGCCAGCGCGTGATCATCGTCGCCGGCGTGCCGCTCGGCATCCCCGGCACCACCAACATGGTCCGCATCGCCTCGGTCGGCCCCGAGGGCGACGCGAATTTGTAGGCCGCAGATGCGGGCCAAAACAAGAATGTCGAAAACAACCCCATGCACAGTAGCCGGCGTTGCCGGCGAAGGTGCTCGGGTTTCGTGAAAAGTCGCGCTCAGGCAAAGACCTGAGCGGAATCAGGTCTCCGCCCCGGTCGCGCCCGGCTTTTTAAGCCCCGACCAGCGCTTTCGCCGCCGGCAGCAACGTCTGCTGCACCACCAGACCGCGGGCACGGGCGTCCATCACGCCCACGGCGCGCAGGGCCAGCAGCGTCACGGTCTGCACCGCGTCGCGCATCCTGGCGGGATCGTCGAGATTGTCGGGCGCCAGCGGCCCGACCAGAGCCTCATGCAGCGCCCCTAACAGTGCGGTGGCGGCGAGCGCGGTATCCTGA
This sequence comes from Bradyrhizobium sp. Pa8, assembly GCF_052588265.1. NCBI lineage: Bacteria > Pseudomonadati > Pseudomonadota > Alphaproteobacteria > Hyphomicrobiales > Nitrobacteraceae > Bradyrhizobium > Bradyrhizobium sp. Pa8. The sequence goes on from NZ_CP176767.1 coordinate 8,525,009, forward strand.
GCCGGCAAATGGCCGGCACGCACGGCGGCGTCGATCCGCGCGGCGATCTCACCGGCGATCTCGCGGCGGCTGGCCAGGCGGGACGCGCTGACATCGACGTCGACCGGCTCGGCCAGGATGCCCCAGGCCAGCCTGCGCTGCGACAGCGTATGGACCGCCACGGTGGTGACGGCCGCCGCCAGCGCCGAGGATGGGCCGGGCGCGGCATCGGCCGCCCGGCGGATCGCCGCGAGCTCGTCGCGCGACACCTCGGCAATCAATTCGGAGATCAGCTCGGACTTGGACGGGAAGTAGCGGTAAACCGTTCCGGCCGCGACACTGGCCCGGACCGCAACCGGTGCGATCTGCACCGCCGCCATCCCGCCTTCCGCCGCAGCTTCCCGCGCCGCAGCAAGGATTGCACTGCGCCTGGCCGCAAGGCGCTTCACCACTTGATGCGTTCGCCGATAAACCATGGCGCGCTTCCTGTCCCACACGTCAGCCGCACGCCCCGCGCGGCCGAACGCGTCGTTCCCTGCAATAGATGCAAATCGTCCCGCAAGGACTGAACAACTATTCAAAGTGAATGACAAGATGCAAATGCGTACAGCGTCACGCCGGACGGACGGGAGCGCCATGCCCGGTGACTCCGGCTGGAGGGCTTTGAAGAAGAACGCGCCGGGAAGCTTGCCTGCGGGCCCATCCTTCGAGACGCCCGCCTACGGCGGGCCCCCAGGATGAGGTCGCGTTTCGCGGCAAGATATCAGACCCTCATGGTGAGGAGCCCGCCAAAGCGGGCATCTCCGGACGATGCTCTGCATCGCCGGGCGAACCATGCAGGCCGAGCAGCCTCCGGCTCGCTCCACCCCACAAAAGAAAAGAGCCCCGTCCGGGACGGGGCTCTCGAAACTCTCAGATCGTCCGGTCTTACTTGAGGCTGGACGAGATCGAGCCGAACTTGGTGTTCAGCGAGCTGCCAAGGTTGTTGACGACGGTGATGATCGCCAGCGCGATGCCGGCAGCGATCAGGCCGTATTCAATGGCGGTGGCGCCGGATTCGTCCTTCACGAAACGCGAAACGAGGTTCTTCATAGACTGCTCCCAAAGAGTACACGAGGCTTACAAATGGTTTGGTCTTCGGCTTCCCAGCGCCGCCCAACCATGGAACCGAACCTAGAGGCAAAGAATTGCGCCGCAGTTAATTCGACTGCGGAAACACGGAGCGGATTGCACGTATTCGACGTTGGTAAAGGAGAATTGAAAACAATCCGTTAATTCGTAGCGATCCGCGGCAATGCCGCGGGGCGCGATTTACCCGAAGTTATGACCGCGCATGGTCCAATACCGCCCGCTCGGCCTGAAGCACGACGAGATGAATCGTTCATCGCGCTTCAGGTTATTGTTTGAGCATGATCTTCTCGGAAAACCGCTACACACTTTCCGGATCATGCTGCGGCCGACAAGAACAAACAGGACGACGAGGCGGCATGTCCCTTTCCTTTGCCAACAGCATTGCGGTGCAGAGCCGCGCGCGCGCACTGCTGCCGCTCTCCGTCGGTGCCGGCACCTATCTGTTCTTCCTCTTCGTCGGCGACACGCTGCTTCAGGACTCCGACTCGTTCTGGCAGATCAAGATCGGGCAATGGATCCTCGATCACGGCGCCCTGCCCTACACCGACTTCTATTCCTTCACGCGCCCAGGGGAATCCTGGATCTCGACGTCGTGGCTGTCGCAGGTGCTGTTCGCCTTCTCCTACGCGCAATGGGGCTGGGCTGGACCCGTGATCCTCACCGCGACCGGGATGGCGCTCACCGCTGCGGTCTTCGTCTATCTGCTCGACGCGCAGATCGAGGCGCCGCGCGCGGTGCTGTTCGCTATGCTGGCGCTGCTGCTGGCACTGCATCACGTGCTGGCGCGTCCGCATATCCTGGCGCTGCCCGTCATGGTGGCGTGGGTCGGCCTGCTGATGGCGGCTGCCGACCGCAGAAGCGCGCCATCCTGGACCTGGCTGCCACTGATGGCGCTCTGGGCGAATTTGCATGGCGGCTTCGTGCTGGGCCTCGCGCTGATCGGCCCGATCTCGCTCGAAGCGGTCGAGCATGCCGAGAAGGGACAGCGGCTGAAGCTGTTCATGCGCTGGGTGCTGTTCGGCGTCGGCGCGCTGATCGCTGCCTGCTGCACGCCTTACGGCTGGCGGACGCTGATGGGCGCGACCAACATCCTCAGCCTCGGCGAATTGCTGTCACTGATCTTCGAATGGATGCCGGCGAACTTTGCCACCTTCACCGGATTCGAAGGCGCACTGCTCGGCCTGATCGCGCTCGGCTATTATCGCGGCCTCGTGCTGTCGGCGCCGCGGATCTTCCTGATCCTGTTCCTGACCTGGAGCGCGCTGACCCATGTCAGGAATATCGAGGCCTTCGCCTTCCTGGTGCCGCTGGTGCTGGCAAAGCCGCTCGGCGAGATGTTCCCGCGTCCGCCAGCGGACCCTGCCGGCGCCGACCGCTGGCCGGCCCGCTATGTCACCGCGCTCGGCGCGCTCATGATCGTGGCCGCGAGCTGGACCTCGACCTCGCTCTACATGGGACACCATCGCTTCACGTTCACGATGACGCAGACGCCCGTTGCGGCCGTCGACCTGCTCGAAAAACTCGGGGCGCAGCGCATCTTCAACGCCTATCAGTTCGGCGGCTATCTGATCTCGCGCGACATCCCTGTTTACGTCGACGGCCGCGCCGAGCTCTATGGCGAAAAATTCGTCATGGACTTCTTCAAGGCGACGGAAGGCAAGAAGCCCGAGCTGCTGCCGCGCCTGCTCGACCAGTACAAGATCGACGCGACGCTCCTGGTCGCCGATGCACCGGGCCCGCAAATCCTCGACCAGCTCAAGGGCTGGAAGCGAATCTATGCGGATGACATCGCGGTCATTCATGTGCGGGACAATGCGGACGGCGCGGCGCTGCCGTCGAAGTGAGGACGGAGCTTCAGGCGTCCGCTCAGATGCGACGTTCGCTTAGAGATGTGAAGCGGACTTGCGCGCGTACTCCGGCCATTTCGCTGTTTGACCCTTCTGCGACATCGGGAACGAGTTGAGTACGAAATTCGCCCCCGCAGCGAACGCCCGGGAATCCGCGCTGCTCATCCGCCAAAAGAGCAAATTGTTGATGTAGATCATTTTCGAGACCGCCAGGGAGCGCATTCTGCACGCGGAAACGACGGAGGTTCTAAATGGCGTCGGCCTCAATGCCACCTCACGAAAAATGCCCGCGGTGTGGTTCCGGGGCAGTCCACCTCGAGTGGCATGAACGCGTCAATGCGCTCGAAGTCCAGAATCTTTGGCGCTGCTGGAACTGCAAAAAAGAATTTGTCACCGTCGTCACGTCTGACGAGAAAGAGCCGTCAGTAACTGAGAGAATTACCGAACGATTCTTCGCGAGCCTGCTAGTCTGATCAATGACGCTGGATGCGGTGTGCTGATGGCGCGGCCCGTCAGTTATGGGAGGCCACCAGCTGCGCACATCGAGGACACACGCCGTCGGCCGCATCCGTGAGTTGGCGCACAATCTCCTCCATGAGATCTTCACGCTCCCAGCGCGTGCCATCACTCTTGATGATGCTTCTGGCGCGGCAATAAGCATGGGTTTCGGCGGCGTCGTCTCCGACGCGGATCATCACCTCTGGATGGAAAGGACAGATAACTGTAGCGCGCGTTGTCAGCAATGCATAGCGCATGGCCGATTCGAGATCGTCGGTGTCGACCGGCATCGGAGCCTCCTGCCTCGGGCCGCAAGCGTATGTGAGCGCGGGAGCAAAGGCGCAGCCCAATTCTAACTCTCCCTTGCGCGCCTGACCTCAGCGTCGCTCGGTACACATGCACTGCGCCACAACATGGCGATTACTTACGCTCCGTGTCAGCCTCCTGCTCAAGCAGCAGAATATGTGCGCGCAGCGCGTCAAACCGCTCCTCGGCAGTATCGCTGAACAGCGGGTCATTGTGACTCGTTGCGGCTGAAGCGATCTCAGTCCAATCTTGAGGCTTGAGAACCTTAAGTGCCGCGGGAAAGAAATCGCGATCTTCCATCATCATGTGACGGCGCTCGTGCGCGATAAAATCGCGAACGATGAGATCCACATCTTCGCGCAGAATCTCACGATCCGCGAGAACGCTGTCGACCGCCTGAGCGACGCGGCGTAAAAGTTGGGCCCCTTTCTGGTGTTCGCGAGTTAGATCGCCGACCTTCGCAGCAGCAGCTGGATCTCGCGCCTTCAACTTGGCAAAGACCAAGTCTTCCTGGGGATGATGATAAATTTCTGGGTAGACTTCGAAATAACTGATCACCGCGTGGATGACCTCGTAGTCAGCACGGTCTCCGCGGTCGAATACCTCGAGTTCCCGCTCGAGGATGGCCAGCAGCTTCTCAATGTTGCGATGCTCTTGGGATAAGCGCTCTATGATCATGGCAGCGCTCCATAAACCGGTCTCAATGTAGTCTTTGGTCCAGTGTCAGCATTTGCGGCAGATCAAATTCGAGACAATTTAGGTACGACGCGCCCGTGGCGTTGTGTCTCTCTTGCGGCCAAGGGCGTGCCGGCCGCGCTGCCGGCCTTGTGCTGGCCGCACCATGGCGAGGGCTACCGAGATGCCACGGCACTGAGGCACCGTGCTCGATCGTCCGCCAGCGCATCCCCGCTCGCATGTCATTTATCCCCGCGTGGTGACACCATGGGCTGGCCCGGTGGGGGGCTGCTCTCTTGGGCGACTTTGTGCTCCCTGCCGGAACAAGGTTGCTAAGGCCGCCTCATCCGACAGCCTTTTTTACCAAGCCAAGCCTTGCTATGTCGCCTATTGGCCCTGAGCCGAAGTCCTCGGCGGCCGCCGGCGCGTCTGTTGTTGGGTGTAGATAGGACGTCGCCAGGATTGCCCACCATCGGCTGCTCATGACCCAGACCGGACAGTTTGCGGTCAGGCTGGCGGAGGCTTCGTCGCTCCTTTCTCCCGTCCGGAACGTTTGGGCGAGCCTTCCTTTTTATCCTTGGCCTGCTTTGGGATTGCGGCGGACTGGATTCGAGAATTTTTCGTGACCTGGTTCTTCCTCAGTTCCGCAAACTCTTGCCTGAGCAGGTCCAGGACGGTTCTGACCTTGGGGAGATCCGCCATGCGCTTGTGGCAGATGATTGTGAGTTCTGCGCGGAGCGAAGTTGGAAGTTCGAGCTTGAGCTCCACGAGCTCGCCCGGTCGCTTGAGCCGATGGGAGGTCTTCAGAAGGATCATCGCGCCGACACCGGAATGGCAGGCCGCGACCTGCACACTGTAGTCGTCGGATGTGAAAGCGGGGCGAAAGTCGGGGATCCTGGCCGCGAGCTCCGGATTTGGGCTCAACATCTCGCGTTCTCCCGCCCACGCGATCCAGTCGAGGTCCCGGAAATCGTACTTCGCGGGTAGTCTCCGTGCGTAGTCCCTGCTCGCGTAGACGCCGATCGGAACGACAACTTCATCGACTGTGATCAGATCAGAATCGTCGGACGGATATCGCCTGAGCGCGATGTCCGCCTCGCCGCGCGAGAGATTCAAGCGTTCGGTGCTGGCCAAAACCTCGAGGGTGATCTGTGGATGCTTCTTCTTGAGCTTTTCCGAGATCGGGGCCAAAAAATCGAAGGCAAACGATGGTGCCGCCGTGATGCGCACGCGACCGCTCACGGGCGAGTCCTTCGCATCGAGTGAGCGATTGGCTTCCGACGCCCATTGCGCCATGCCTTGGGCGGCGGGAAGCAGTCTCTTTCCGGTCTTGGTCAGGGAGATGCCTTGGTTCTTCCGGACGAAGAGCGCCTCGCCCAGCCCGTACTCCATCTCTGCAATCCGCCGGCTCAAAGTGGGCTGGCTCACCTTGAGGCGTCGCGCGGCGCCGCTGAGGCTGCCGGCATCAGCAACGGCGAGAAAAATCCGGAGATCATCCCATTGGAGGTTCACGTTCGTTCCTCAGCTTTGTCCAAGTGCCATTCATTTATGTATGGAGATATAGGCATTTAGACGATTGCTATTCTCGCCGTCAAAGGCAAAAGCGGGATCAGAAAATGAGGAAAACCGATCATGCTCCGTCGATCACGACTTCTTGCTGTTGCTGCATTCATCATCATCGCGCTTTCTGTTGCTGCTTCCATCACCTTTTCCGGCTGGTCGCAGACAACCCATCAAACTGTGACAGCCAGCCTTGGCAAGCCGACCAGTTCGTCGGCCATGGAGGCCTTGATCGATAAACCGGGACCGATCGCGGTCAGGACGGTCGCGAGCTCGGATTGGAAAGCTGATCTATCGGGACTGATCAATCTGAACGATCCGAAAGCTGTTCAGGCGGGGCTCGTGGATCACGAGGAGCCTATCCAGATCTATACGCATCTCGTGCGGCACCCCACGCAGGGATTTTTCATGATCGATACGGGTGTTTCAAAGCAGTTTGCCGAGGATCCCGAGAGCGTCGGTGTCCCGTGGGTGCTGAGAAAATTTGCAAAAATGGACAAACTTCAGGTCAGAGAAGATGCTTTGTCGGCCATCAAATCGGAAGGCGTTCCGCTCAAAGGCGTATTCATGACCCATCTCCATTTCGATCATATCTCCGGAATGCCAGACGTTCCAAAAGATGTTCCGTTTTACACAGGTCCCGGCGAGGCTGGGGAGGAGAAGTTCGAGAACGTTGTCGTTCAGGGGATGGAGAATCGCTTCTTTGATGGCAGGCCCGCAATCCAGGAGCTTCAGTTCACGAAAGACCCGGATGGGAAACTGGAAGGAGTGATCGATGTCTTTGGCGATGCCTCATTGTTTGCCATCCTGACCCCGGGGCATACGGCCGGCCATCTCTCCTATCTCGCCCGCACACCGACAGGGCCGGTGCTCTTTACCGGCGACGCTTGCCACACGCGCTGGGGTTGGGAGCATGGTGTCGAGCCCGGAAGCTTCACGTTCGAACGGGAAAGCGAACGAAAGAGTTTGATCCAACTGAAGGCCTTGAGTGAACGTCACCCGAAGATGATTGTGAGGTTGGGGCATCAGCCTTGAGTCCGATCGCATATGGCGGTCAAAAGGGACGAGAAGGCGGACTCGCGCTGGGCCGTCGATTATTCGTTTTCCTCGCTTTCTCAACTACGAAGATCCACAAATGGCCCAAAGGCGCTTATAACAAAGGGGCAGAGCATGTGCGCTCTGCCCAGTCATTTCAGACGTCCACTTGTTCTGCTATTGCAAGTGCGTCATCGACTTCTATTCCGAGATAGCGGACCGTGCTCTCGATTTTTGTATGCCCTGGCAGGAGCTGGACTGCTCGCAAATTGCCGGTGCGACGATAGATGAGCGTGGCCTTTGTTCGACGAAGTGAATGCGTTCCGAACAGGTGAGGGTCCAATCCTATGCCTGCCAGCCAGTTCGATAGCAGGCGCGCATACTGCCGTGTCGTTAGGCTAGGGTCTGGCCCTCTGCGGCTGGTGAATAGGCGATCTCCTGGCTTCTTGCCAGCCGCCCGCGTTTAAGCGCTCTATGATAAAGCTCTCGACAGGCACGCCAAGGTTGGTCATTTCAAGCTGGTCATTCTGTTGGATCGAATGGAAGCATAAGCTGACTTCGTCGGCCTCTACAAGAAGGGCACACCAAAATGCGTACGGTCTTTCTGCTCTGGCACAGCTATCCGCGCGAAGACGGTCTAGATGAGAATGATACCGAAGATAAACTCGTCGGGGTCTACAGCAGCGCTGCCGAAGCGGAAGCAGCAAAAATGCGCAAGCTTCAATTTGAGGGCTTTCGCGACTATCCTGACTGTTCCCAAGTTAGCGAGATGGAAGTCGACAAGGATGCGTGGAGCGAAGGGTTCGTCACCGTGAAGACGTGAAGCGAACATCCGCCGATGTCTCCTAGTGGCCCATCAGCGAAGTGGCGACACCTTTCATTTAGGTCCGCTTGGTGGGGTGGAGCGGACTGACTTTGCTCACTCTGAGTTCTTCGCATTTTGGCCCATAGCGGACTTCGATTTTCCAGGACGAGACCAACCATCGTGCGGAAGCGCCGCGACGGATAATGGCCGCGCACTCAAACCTTCCATCATTGATCACTTCGTGGGGGCACTTGTCGATGGGGGCGCTGGCGTCGGGTTAGAGCCTTTCATTGCTTAATTGAATCGGAGGGGATTCCGGTTTTTGGCGGATTGTGATTCAAGATGCTGACTGGATTGGAGGCCAGCATCGCATGACCCGACCTCTTTCCCTGGATCTTCGCGAGCGTGTGGTGGCGTCGGTTTTGGCGGGCGAGAGCTGCCGGTCTGTGGCGGAACGGTTTGGTGTTGCGGTCTCGTCGGTTGTGAAGTGGTCACAGCGGCAGCGGGCGACCGGCTCGGTTGTGCCTGGCAAGATGGGCGGTCACCGCAAGCCTGTGCTTGATCCGCACCGCGCCTTCATCGTCGAGCGGATCACTCAGACGCCGCACCTGACGCTGCATGGTCTGAAGGCGGAACTGGCAACCCGTGGGGTCAAGGTCTCACACAACGCGGTCTGGCTGTTCCTGCGTCGGGAAGGGCTGCGGTTCAAAAAAAACACTGTTCGCCCTCGAACAGGCTCGCGCCGACGTCTCTCGTAGGCGCCAGCGTTGGCGATCCTGGCAGGCCGGACTTGATCCGGGCCGGCTCGTCTTCATCGATGAGACCTGGATCAAGACCAACATGGCCCCTTTGCGGGGCTGGGGCCCCAAAGGGGCACGCCTGCGCGGCTTCGCCCCACACGGTCACTGGCGTACCCTCACATTCCTCGGCGCGCTCCGTCATGACCAACTCACGGCACCCTGCGTCTTCGACGGCCCGATCAACGGCGAATGCTTCCGCGCTTATGTGAAGCACCTTCTCCTGCCAACCCTGCGCGAAGGCGACATCGTCATTCTCGACAATCTCGGAAGCCACAAGTCGAAAGCTGTCAGGCAGATGATCCAGGCTGCTGGCGCCAGGCTCTGGTACCTGCCGCCATACTCGCCCGACCTCAACCCGATCGAACAGGCCTTCTCCAAGATCAAACACTGGATGCGGCAAGCTCAGAAGCGCACCATCGAGGACACTTGGCGCCACATCGGTCACCTCGTCCACGACATCCAGCCTCGCGAATGCGCCAACTACTTCGCCAACGCCGGTTATGCTTCAGTCAAAATGTGAAACGCTCTAGCGACTCCATAGTGGTCGGCAACGAAGTTGCCAGTGTGGGTAAAAGGCGCCGGCCGCGACCGCTCTGGCAGCATCGTAGCGTCCCAGGCCTCCCAGTCACTTTTCAACCGTTCGAATACGTCTTTCTCCCGGTCCTTGAGATTGGCCCGCTCGCGCGGGTCTCTCACCACATCGAAGAGAAATTCGTTTCCCGCTATCCGTAGATATTTCCGATCGCCGTCGCGGATGGCACGCTGCGATCCCGCCTTATAGCGCCAGCACAACTTCCGTGGATGTGGCCCCGCGCTGCCCCTCAAAACTTGTCCGAGGTCCTCACCATCGGATGGATACGCCGCGTCCGGCGATGTGCCGGCGGCAGCCAGCAAGGTCGGCATCCAGTCCATCGTGATCATGACCTGGTCGGACACCGCCCCAGGCGCGATCCGTCCAGGCCAGCGCACAATCGCGGGAATGCGAATACCACCTTCGAGCAGCTCATGCTTCATGCCGGTAAACGGCCATACGTTAGAGAATCGTTCGCCGCCATTGTCGCTGGTGAGAATGACAACGGTGTTGCTGGCGAGACCGCTAGCATCGAGCGCTTGCAGCACGCGACCGATATTGGCGTCCAGGCTTTGCACCATCGCCGCATAAGTTTTCTGCGAGCCGCCGTCGCGGTCAAAAATGTTGCTGATCCTCTTCGACTCTGCCTCGTCATCCGGCCCTTCCCATGGCCAATGTGGCGCGGTGAAATGCAGACTCAGCAGAAACGGCTCTTTTGACTTGGCGTAGCCTTCAATAGTTTGCACCGCTCGATCGCCGAGCAAGTTTGTCATGTAACCGTGACGCTCAACCGGTACCTCCTGCTCGTAAAGTTGATGCGCAAGTCCGGGGAACGGTAAGACATACGTCCGGGAAGCCTCCGCTCCATGATTGAAATAGTCGGCGCAGCAGCCGAGTATCCCGAAAAACTGGTCATAGCCGCTCTTCAACGGACTGAAATCCGGCAGATCACCAAGATGCCACTTTCCGACTAGCGTCGTGCCATACCCCACAGTCTTCAGCAGCGACGGCAAGGTGGGGTGACTTGGCGCCAAGCCAATCCCTTTGGGACCTAAAGAAATAAGCGGCTCTTCGAGCCCAACCGGCAGCCGAGCCTGATAGCGCCCCGTGATCAACGCCGTGCGCGTCGCAGAGCAGTCAGGCGAATTGGAGTACGCCTGCGTGAATTTCAACCCCTCGGCAGCCAGCCGGTCTATGTTCGGTGTCGTATAGTCCCGCTGACCGTAGCAGCTCAAATCCGCGTAGCCGAGGTCATCCGCCAGGATGAAGATGATGTTTGGCTTTGTCGACTGAGCCCAAACCGGGCTACGATGGCCCATCCCCGCGAGTGCCAATGAACTCGCGGCAGTCGTTTGGACAAATCGACGACGAGAAATTGCGCTCTGCTGAACCATGAGTGCCCTCCCTCTTAAGTTGATCGGTGATTAAGATCAAACCTTAACATCCTACTCGCTTTCGCGGTAGCTGATAGATTGCCCGCGAGAGCTGAACCGAAGGCACCGCACCGACCAGGATGTCGGGTTCTGGCCCATCAGCGAAGTGGCGACAACTTTCATTGAGGTCCGCTTGGTGGGGTGGAGCGGACTGACTTTGCTCACTCTGAGTCCTTCGCATTTTGACCCATAGCCGAACATCGGTACATTGCCCCGTCGCATCTGATGTCGGTCGGCACCATTTCCTCCTCGCTGTCCGGCCGCAATTTTGCTGAGGTTCCTCATTTGCTTTGCTTAAGTATCGCTTCGAGTTCTTCTTCGAGCGATCGCGGCGAAATGCCGAGCATACGGAACCCCGGCAAATTGTCCGAGGCTGTGGTGTCGATCTGCATAAGCTCGACCTGATTGCGGGTGAGAGGCGGGTGCGGCAAGATTTCAGCGACGCTGGCCAGTGCATCCCACATGGCAAACGGCATCCGCATGAGCACTGGCCGCAAACCTGCGGTACGAGCAATGGTCCGCAACAACTCCTCGTATGAATAGACGCGTGGGCCGGCCAGTTCGTAGACCGGATACGGCTTTTTGCTCTGCCGCAGAACTTGTGTAATCGCCGCAGCAACATCATCCGCGTACGCCGGTTGAAGCCTCGTCCTGCCGTCGCCGAATATCGGATAAGCCGGCAGGACCCGAAGCAGCCTGAGAATTGTCGTGAGAAAGCCGTCGTCCGATGCAAACATCACCGCGGGGCGTATGATAACCGCACCAGGAAATGCGGCCTGCACGGCCGCCTCGCCTTCGCCGCGACTGCGAATATAGGGCGAAGGCGAGGCCGCGTCGGCGCCGATTCCTGATAGGTGAACTAGCCGTTTGGCCCCGACCCGCCGCGCTACGCTTGCGATCCTAGCGGCCGCTTCGACGTGCGCCGAATGGAACGTATCGCTTCCGTGCTCGACGTACAGGCTAATGGCGTTGACCACGCCATCGGCGCCCGCAACGGCGGCCTCTACGGAGCGCTCGTCGTGTGCGTCGGCGGCGATCTGTTTGACGTCGTCGCCCTCACCCCCCCTAGGATGCCGCGAGGCGACGCGCACCGTGGCGCCGGACTCGCACAAATAGCGCACGACGCGACGGCCGACAAAGCCAGTTCCCCCAAACACAGTTACGCAGCTCATTTGCTGATCGATCCAATGATCCTGGGCGACGCTCTTGATTGAGCCGTTAAGCGCAGTGCGGACTGCCTCAGCGGCCTCTGCCGGCGAACTACCCTTGTTGACATGATGCCCGATAACATCGATCAAAATTTGCGCCGCAGGGCCGACAGTCTGCCACTCTTTCATTGCCTCATCGATCAGCGGCTCAGCTTCTGTGTACAGCTTGTGCGCCTGTTCGATGATCGGCTGTGCCCTATTGAGAAGATCGATCAGCGCCTTGCTCGCCGGCAACGATCTCTCAATTTGCCTAAGCTGTGCATCGCTGAGACCGGAAACGTGACCAATGAGGTCAATGAGCCAGTGCTTCAACATAGTCCACCATGCTGTTGGCTCTACCGCTGGCCAATTACCCGTTCCAAACGGACAGACGACCTGCGCCCTTTGGGTATCCGTTTACACCAAATGGCCCGCGAAGGCTGCTGGCACATAGCGTCAGTTGGCGCAGCGCAACGGCATGTCCGGAGCCGGGGACAGACCGGAAGCCAACAACTGAGGGGCGAACCGACGCGATTGACCCATTGCCGCACTGAAAGTCACTCCTTGTCCGGCCCCGCCGCCCCGGGCGCGCGGCGTAGCGGTCCGAGACGGCCAAATCGCCGTCATCGGGCTCACCGCTTTTCACCTTCGATGCTTGGTTGTCATTCGCACAGCGCCGCTCACCGCTCAGTCAGGGTTGGCCACATCCTGCGCAAAACCCCGTCCTTGATCACATAGCGGTGGAAAAGCGCGGCCGCGGAATGAAGGAGTGCCACAGCGACGACGATATTTGCGATCAATCCGTGCCACGCATTGACGCTACGCATGAATTCGTCACTGCCGAATTTCGGAAAGTGCAGAATGTTGAACAGTGGGAAACCATGCGCAAAAACATCGGTGATGCCCAGTGCGACCATGATCACGAGCAGTAGATCGAGTAGTCGGTGCATTGTCACTGCCGCCACGTGGAGGACGCCGCGGTCAATCGGCGGCAATCTACGGCCGCGTGTGGTGCGCCAAACCAGTCCCAAGATCACTACGCACGTGAACGCAAAACCAAACAGGACATGCACGGACCAGATGTCGACCCGAAGCGGGCCACGCTGCAAAAGGTTGGTTGTCCTACCGATCAGAAACTGGATCCCAACGAGAATTGCGGTGGCCCAGTGCAGCGTGATCGTCGTGCGGTCATAGACTTCCGGCTGACTTCCAGATGTGTCGGTCAAGTCCCGCGGCTCAATCCGCTTCCAGCGAGGCGTATTTCTTCTCGAAAGCCCACACCTCCTGAAAACCAATCAACGAGCTAAACACGTTGAAGTCATAGAGCGGCTCCTGCACCGGCTTGTCTTCGGCCAGCGCACTATAGACTTTGTTCAGAGCATAAGCGGTAGCGAGCAGACCCGCCGTCGGATAAATAGCCATCCGGTAGCCGATTTCCCTAAGTTTATCCTGACTGAGAATGGGGGTCCGACCCCCGTGTAGTTGGTTCGAGACCAGCGGCACGTCCAAAGCCAATCCGATCTTTCGCATCTCCGCTTCCGATTCCGGGCTTTCGATGAAAATAATGTCGGCCCCGGCTTTAGCATAGGCTTCGCCACGGCGGATCGCTTCATCGAGACCAAGTTGCGTGCGAGCGTCCGTGCGCGCGATGATTAGGAAATCTTTCGACGAGCGCGCATCGTTCGCGACGGTCAACTTGTTGACCATCTCCTTGGCAGAGATCACGTGCCGGTTCGGCGTGTGCCCGCATTTCTTGGGGCTCTGCTGATCTTCAAGCTGGATCGCTGCGGCTCCGGCCTTCTCGTAGCCGCGGACCGTATGATGAACATTCAGCAGACCACCGTAACCGGTATCGCCATCGGCGATCAGCGGCTTCCGCACGGTTTGGGCGATAATTTGCACGCGATTTAGCATCTGTGAATAGGTTGCTAGACCGGCATCAGGCAGTCCGAGGTAAGACGCCGCGACCCCATAGCCTGTCATGTAAAGCGCGTCGGCCTTGGTGCGATCGGCGAGCTTAGCGGAGACCAGGTCGAAGACACCGGGACAGGTTACAAACGGCTTTTCCTCGATCAACTTTCTCAAGGTTTTGGACGTCATCGTGATCTCCTCAACTGATTTTGGATGATGAGGTGGCTGCGATCGTCACGATTGCCCGGAGGTGGCCAGCGCAGCAGTCCTTCTGCACGGAAGCATTCAACAGATTGCTCATGGCCTCTATTGCTATCCGTCAATAGCTATTTGATAGTAGCAATATGAGAATTCAACGCCGGAACCGCGACATCACGCAATTGCGAAAGCAGCTGATGGACGCTTCCCGCCGGCTGCGCCATGAAGCCACCGCGGACGATCGATCCTGGGCGCGGTTGCTGGTGCTGGGTGCGATCGACCGCCACGGCGAATCGGCCACACCCTCGGTGCTCGCGGCCGACGAAGGCATGCGCTCTTCAAATCTTGCTGCAGCGCTGCGCTCCCTCGAAGCGCGCAAGCTGATCGTGCGGACGCCGGACACCAAGGACCGGCGCAAGGTTAGGCTCCGGCTTAGTTCAGCCGGCCAGCGATTTCTCGATGACAGCCGCGCCCGTGGCGAGCGCTGGCTCACCGAAGCCATGGATGCATGCCTCACAGCCAGCGAGCGCTCGGATCTGATAAAAGCCGGGGCCTTGCTCGACCGCATCACGATCTATTCCAAAGCGGCAGTGCCGCGCAGCCGAAAATCGTGAGAATTCCGTAGGACTGATTTCAGTTTGAATGTCAGCAATTGGCCCGTAGGTGAAGTCCAGACCGGCCCACGCGTGGTCCGATTTGTGGGGCAGAGCGGAAGCGGCTCGTCCAGCGCGCCCCCGACGCGATTGACCCATATGCGCCATCGGCCAATATCCCAAACATCGCGCGATTAGCCGGGCTCAAAGGTGGATTGCGGTTAGACTTTTCTACGCTCGACTTTGCCGTCGCGACGGCGTTGAATCCGCTACGCGGGCTCTTTTGTTCCAAGGAGGGAGGACCGAAAGGTGAAGACAACGATCATCGCACTTTCTGCCGCCGCTCTCATCGCCGCCGCACCAGCCGCGCTTGCGCAGGATGTGCCAGAGAAAGTACTTGGTCTGCAGTATAAGATCTCTAAGAAACACCACCGGGGCGTCTCCGGCTACGCTCCGCTGCGTGAGATCCAAACAATGGGATCGAAGAAGGGCTATTCGGGAGCTTTCGGTTACGCGGCTAATCAACCTAGCCGTTTAGACAGAAATCTCGAAGCGTCCAGACAAGCTGGCGGCGGCGGCGGTAGCGGAGGGAGTGGCATGTGAACCCACGCACTGCACGAACAGGCGGCATCCGTCCTGCTTGATCGGGACGCTCCGGGGGCGTTACCGGCTCGCCTCGCGTCTTCCTACTGTTCGCACTATGTCTGTTGTTGGCCCTTAGCGGACCAATCGCGGCATGGTGTGCGACGGCAGCTATTGACCCAAAGCAAACGCCAACAAGTCAGCGTTTCATGCCATCCAGATCGGGATGATCTTTATAGATATTGTCCAGAAGCATAGTGTCTACCCGAGCGATGATATCGCCCACCGAGGCCCTCAATTTCAGAAACTCATCTGTTGGAGAGGCTTCTTTGGCGAGCGTGAGCGCCAAGGACAACTCCTCAATGATCCGCTCTGCGTGCTGTTTAAATCTTGCGGCTGATTTCGCGTCCATGAGGCCATCTCATTTCTTTCGGGAGCAATGAAGCCCAATCTTCGCTGCAAGTATTGCTGCTCGTGACCCTAAGCGGGCTAGCCTTAAAACTGCATCAAGTCATGCTGCCAGGCATGAAGCACCTGACGCGCGGATGGCCGTCGATGTAATGCCTCCAGACCATTGTACGGCCGAAACGGTTTGGTTGCTTGACAACGGCGTCGTCAGGCACGTCGACCCACTCGTTGTCGATGCGGACGCGGTAACGCCCGCTATTGGACTCCCAATCCGCATCAGAAACGATGTACCCGTCAACATCGGTGCAGCACTTTCCAAATTCGCTCTGCAAGCTTTCAAACCATGACTTCAGCGGAGAGTTGTCGTATCGGCCATCGTCGTGTGCGAGTGCTTGCGTCACTAGCACCGCCAAGCCCAGCAACAGTGTCGCAGATTTTGCTGGAAACATCTCTTTGCCTCCGCGATCTTCACCGGCCGATCCGCTGGCTTGATGCGGACAAGGCTGGCAACCCGGAAAACAAGATGGCGCTTACAGCTGCGTCTCGGTGATGAGCGCAACAGCCACAATCGTTCGAGGCTTCGTCATGGGAAACCTTCGTCCCTGGCGTTTATGGACGTGAGTCCTTCAACTCGGGCGAAGGTTCAACAACGACAGCTTAGTCGGGGGAGTCCGCTTGTGGCCCATCAGCGAAGTGGCGACACCTTTTATTGAGGTTCGCGTGGTGGGCCAGAGCGGACTGGCTTTGCTCACTCCGAGTTCTTCGCATTTTGACCCAAGGCCGTCCTGCGCCACACGCCGTACTTGCGACGCAGCATCGCAGTCCGCGCGACCATCGAACGTGATACTTTGTCTCCCATCGTCCTCAAGCTGCGATGAGGATCCGATGAAGCGGCGGGAGTTCATAGCGGCTACTGCGGCACTGCTCGTTTCGCGAAGGCGCTCGTATGCGCAGGGAGCTCGCCGTCGACTTGGCTTTCTTGCCATAGGTGATGGGAGCGGGCGGGCCCTAAACCAAGCCGAGCGTGTGTTCGTTGATACGCTGCGAAGTCTCGGCTGGGTGGAGGGGAAAAATCTGGTGATCGAGTATCGCTTTTCCCAACCCCCGGATCGACTGCCAGCTTCCGTCGCCGACCTGGTTGCACTCAGTCCGGATGTCCTCGTTGCTCCGGGACCACAAGCAGCCATGGCCCTGAAATCGGCGACTGCCACCATTCCGATTGTATTCGTGGGGGTAGCCGATCCCGTGCAGCTCGGCCTCGTCCAGGGCCTGTCACGCCCCGGTGGCAACATAACGGGTCTTTCGACCATGGTACCAGATGACTTCCTCGCTAAACGTCTCGAAATCCTTCGGGAACTCGTACCCGGCGCCTCTAAGATCGCGCTCTTGGTCAATCCCGACAACCCAATGCAAAGGCATTACTTGGCGGAAGAGATACCCGGCCTGGCTCGTAGGCTCGGTATAGTTCTGCTGATAGTTGAGGCGACCAGGGCCGAAGAACTCGACGCCGCCTTTGCCTCGACCGCCGCTCAGCACGCCGATGCGATAATCGATTTTGGTGATCCTCTCACCTATGTCGAGGCTCCGCGAATCATCGCGCTGGCGGCGAAATATCATCTGCCGGCAATCTACTTGTTCCGACATTACGCCAATGGCGGATTGTCGGTATACGGAGCCGACGCGGGCGATCTGATGCGCCGTGCGGGCGGCTACGTGGACAAGATACTCAAAGGCACCAAGCCTTCCGAGTTGCCGGTAGAGAGGCCAACCAAATTCGAGTTGGTCATCAACATGAAGACCGCCAAAGCACTCGGTCTCACTGTGTCCCCCTCGTTGCTCGTCCGCGCCGACGAAGTGATCGAATAGCGCCACAGTTGCGGCGGTGTATGAGTCCGCAGATGGCCCATCAGCGAAGTGGCGACACCATTCATTGAGGTCCGCTTGGGGGGGTAGAGCGGACTGACTTTGCTCACTCTGCGTTCTTCGCATTTTGACCCGTAGCGGACATTCCCATCGGGACGATGGGAGACCGAAATCACGCCGTTGCTGCCAGATCGCTAGCAACGACCGCCAATATTTCGGCGGCGTGTGAACTCGCGATAAAGTGCCCGCCATCAGCGACTTCGTGCCATACCGCTCCAGGCATCCGCTCACCCAGCGGTTTGTTTACTGCGTAAGGCACAAACGTATCGGCGCTGCCTTGCCACAGATGAACCGGCCGATGGATCGCTGTGACGTCGAATGGCCACTGTTGGTAGAGCATCTGCGCATCGGGTCGGAGTTCTACTACGCGATGGCCCTCAGCAACGATTGCTATCTACATCACATGCGCGGCGGTGGAGGAGAATATTGCTACTCTGGTGGATGTTGCAGCGAAGAGAGGGATCGTCGTCCTCCACGCGACCGCTCGTCTTTTCGAAGGCTGGACGCGGGCCAGTCGCGGCGCGCCGGAAGATGGCATCGACTTGATGCGTGATGCACTGGCAAAGCTCGTCGCAACGGCGCAGAAGGTCGAGCATCCTTACAAGAGATCAATCCTGGCCGAAACCTGTCTGCGGGCGGGTCGGAGGCGGAGGCGGAGGAACAGCTCGACGAGGCACTACGTCTTGAGGGCAATGCAATTCTCGATGAACTGACATGAAGCACAGTGGCTTTCGCCCCGAAGCGGGCACTTGCGATTTAAAGACCGATCGGTCTATATATGGGTCATGAGCCGCCAAACCCCAGTGCAGTCGCCCCGTGGCCGCCCCCGAAGCTTCGATTTGGATGCCGCCGTCGAACGCGCGATGGGGGTGTTCTGGTCGCGCGGCTATCACGGCACGGCGCTACCGGACCTGCTTTGGGCCACAAAACTCTCGCGTGGCAGCCTTTACGCCGCGTTCGGCGACAAGCACTCGCTCTTCCTGCGCGCGCTCGACCGCTACATTGCCGATGCCGTGACACGGATGGATGTCGAGCTCGCCCCCCGCAGGGAGCCGGTCGACGCCTTGCGGGCCTATCTTGCCGGCTATGTCGACCGCACCAGCGGCGCCGCTGGCCGGCGCGGCTGCCTGCTGGTGGCCACGGCCATGGAGCTGGCCGGCCAGGATGCCGAGATTGGTCGTCGCATCGCGAGCTTCTTCAGGGACATGGAGGCCCGCCTAGCCGATGCCCTGTCCCGTGCGAAGGTGGCGGGCAAGCTGGCCGACGGTGTCGATCCCGCGAGTGCTGCCAAAATTCTCGTCTGTTTCGTCGAGGGCCTGCGCGTGGTCGGCAAGACGGCGCCGGCGCGGGCCACATCGCAGGCCACCGCTGACGCTCTGCTCGATCGGTTCGTCAGGTAGCAAGCCAATCAGCAAACCCGGGACGCCTCCGCACTTGGCGCGTCAATATATGGACCGATCGGTCTTGAAAGGAAAGATGCCATGTCTGCCATCCAGATCGTCTGCGCGGTAGCCGTTCCCCTGCTCTGGGGTTATCAGTTCGTGGCCATCAAGGTGGGCGTTGCGGAGTTTCCGCCGCTCTTCTTCCTCGCGCTGCGCTTCCTGGCCATCGCGCTGCTGCTCGTTCCGTTCGTGAAAAGGCCCACGCGCGCGCAGCTCGGCCCCGTCGCAGCCATTTCGATTTTCCTGGGCGGTCTGAACTTCGGGCTGTTCTATGTCGGTCTTGGGCTCGGCTCCGGAAGCATGTCGGCCGTCGCGTATCAACTCGCCACGCCCTTCACCGTCCTGTTGGCCTGGCCGTTGCTTGCCGAGCGGCCATCTCTCATCACGTCCGCCGGCGTGCTGCTTGCATTCGCCGGCGTCGTCGTGCTGGCAGCGGAGCCCGGCCTGTCGGCCAACGGGTTTCCGCTGCTGCTGGTGGTCGGGGCAGCCTTCGCATTCGCGGTATCCAACGTCCTGACGAAACGCTACGGCCCTTTCGATCCCCTGATGCTGATGGGATGGTCGTCGCTGTTCACGGTGCCGCAGGTCATGTTGATGTCGCTGCTGCTCGAATACGGACAATTGGCGAGCCTCGTCACGGCGGATGGACGCGGCTGGCTGGCGCTCGCCTACACGATTTTCATCGGCGGAATTGTCGGGTTCGGCCTCTGGTTCTGGCTGATCGGGCGCTGCTCCATGGGCCGCGTCGCGCCGTTCGGCCTGCTGCTTCCGGTGTTTGCCTTGACGTCGAGCGTGCTGTTCCTTGGCGAGCGCATGACCCCGAAGTTGATCGCCGGCGGGCTGCTCGCGATATCAGGCGTGGCGATGACACAAGTCAGACCGAGCGCGCGACCCATTTGAGCCCGGACGTTGCGTTGTGGCATCGATGTCGTCTGCCCGGCAATGGAGATCACGAGGCTTCACGTCTCGGTGGTGGACCGTGTTGCGACGTGACGCCCCCAACTTGCCGTGCGCTAATATCCGACGGTCGAACAGGAGAGCGTATCATGATGTTTCGCAATCTTCTCGCCGCGCTTCTCGTCACGGTCGCGATCAGCGCGGCACATGCGGCGCCGCAATGGCTGAACCTGCCGCCGACGCCGCCACTGCCCAAGGCGACGCAGAGCGGCTTCGCGCCCGTGAACGGCATCAAGGTCTGGTACGCAACGTTCGGCCGCGGCGAGCCCGTCCTGTTGCTGCATGGCGGCCTCGCCAACGCCGATTATTGGGGCCGCCAGGTCCGCGCGCTGCAACGGCACTATCAGGTCATCGTCATGGACAGCCGCGGGCATGGACGCAGCAGCCGCAATCAGGAGCCCTATGGCTACGATCTGATGGCCTCGGACGTGGTCGCCCTGCTCGATCACCTCAAGATCAAGAAGGCCGCGATCGTCGGCTGGAGCGACGGCGCGATCATCGGCCTCGACATTGCGATGAAGCACCCCGAGCGCGTGAGCAGGCTATTTGCGTTCGCGGCGAACTCGGATCCGTCAGGCGTTGCGGATATTGCGTCGAGCGACGTCTTCAACGCCTACATCGCGAGAGCCGGCGAGGAGTACAAGCGCCTCTCGCCGACCCCGACCGAGTACAAGAGCTTCGTCGCGGAGATTACCAAAATGTGGGAGAGCCAGCCGAAATGGACGGCGTCGGATCTCGCTTCCATCAAGGTCCCGACCTGGATCGTGGACGGCGACCACGACGAGGCGATCAAGCGCGAGAATACCGAGTTCATGGCGGCGAACATTCCGGGCGCCGGCTTGCTGATCCAGCCGGAGGTCAGCCACTTCTCGTTCCTGCAGGATCCTGAGCAGTTCAGCGACGACCTGCTGCATTTTCTGGAGCGTGGCGGTGAGAGGCCGGGAGCAGCGGCGAAGTGAGAAGATCGTAGGGTGGGCAAAGCGACAGCGTGCCCACCACTTCAGTGGCGACGGCCGAGTGACGGTGGGCACGGCGCAAGAGCGCCTTCGCCCATCCTACGGGAGCGGCGCCAAGTCATTGCGAACGCAGCTGCATCAACATCGTCATTGCGAGCGTAGCGAAGCAATCCAGAGTCTTTCCGCGGTGAGATTCTGGATTGCTTCGCTGCGCTCGCAATGACGAGGCAACACTTGCCTCCACCCGCAAAATCACATCGACCAACAAAAAACGCGGCGTTTCCGCCGCGTTTTTCAATTCGATTGGCCGCCTCTCGATTACGCCTGCGGCTGGGGCTCCAAGCCGGGATCCGGATCGGGGCGCGGACGCGACTTGCCGGCCGGGGGCACGGCGGAGGCACGCGGCGTGGTCGGCTCGAGCACCGACTCGCGGTTCGGCTTCTTGCCCTTGAGCAGGTCGACGATCTCGTCACCGGACAGCGTCTCGAACTCGAGCAGGCCCTTGGCGAGGGCTTCGAGGTCGGCACGCTTCTCGGTGAGAATGCGGGTCGCTTCGTTGTAACCTTCTTCCACGAAACGCCGGATCTCGGTGTCGATCTTCTGGACCGTGGCTTCCGACGCATTCTGGGTGCGCGACACCGACATACCCAAGAACACCTCGTCCTGGTTCTCGCCGTAGGAGACAGTGCCAAGCGCCTCCGAGAGGCCCCAGCGCGTCACCATCATGCGGGCCAGACGCGTTGCCTGCTCGATGTCGGAGGATGCACCCGAGGTCACCTTCTCACGGCCGAAGATCAGCTCCTCGGCGACGCGGCCACCCATCATGATGGCGAGGCGCGAGGTCATCTGCTCCAGCGACATCGACAGCTTGTCGCGCTCGGGCAACTGCATGACCATGCCGAGCGCGCGGCCACGCGGAATGATGGTCGCCTTGTGGATCGGATCAGTCGCGACGACGTTGAGGCCGACGATGGCGTGGCCGCCCTCGTGATAGGCCGTCAGCAGCTTCTCTTCCTCGGTCATGACGAGCGACTTGCGCTCGGCGCCCATCATCACCTTGTCCTTGGCCTCTTCGAACTCGGCCTGCGTCACCATCCGCTTGTTGCGGCGGGCGGCGGTCAGGGCGGCTTCGTTGACGAGGTTCATCAGGTCGGCACCCGAAAAACCGGGAGTGCCGCGCGCGATGGTCTTGAGGTTGATATCCGGCGCCAGCGGCACCTTGCGGACGTGAACCTTGAGGATCTGCTCGCGGCCGACGACGTCCGGATTGGGCACCACGACCTGACGGTCGAAGCGGCCCGGACGCAGCAGCGCGGGATCGAGCACGTCGGGACGGTTGGTCGCGGCGATCAGGATCACGCCCTCGTTGGCTTCGAAGCCGTCCATCTCGACCAGCAACTGGTTCAGCGTCTGCTCGCGCTCGTCATTGCCGCCGCCGAGACCGGCGCCACGGTGACGGCCGACCGCGTCGATTTCGTCGATGAAGATGATGCAGGGCGCGTTCTTCTTGGCCTGCTCGAACATGTCACGGACGCGGGAAGCACCGACGCCGACGAACATTTCGACGAAGTCAGAACCCGAGATGGTGAAGAACGGCACGTTGGCTTCGCCCGCGACCGCACGCGCGATCAGGGTCTTACCGGTACCGGGAGGGCCGACCAGCAGCACGCCGCGCGGGATCCGGCCGCCGAGGCGCTGGAACTTGCCGGGGTCGCGGAGGAATTCGACGATCTCCTGCAGGTCCTGCTTGGCTTCGTCGACGCCGGCGACATCCTCGAAGGTGACGCGGCCATGGGCCTCGGTCAGCATCTTGGCGCGCGACTTGCCGAAGCCCATCGCCTTGCCGGCGCCGCCCTGCATCTGCCGCGACAGGAAGATCCAGACGCCGATCAGCGCGATGAAGGGCAGCCAGGAGACCAGCAGCGAGACGAACCACGGCACGTTGTCGCCGGGCGGCTTCGCGGTGATCTGGACCTTGCTGTCATAGAGGCGCTTCACCAGCGTCGGATCGTTCGGCGCATAGGTCTGGAAGCTCGAGCCGTTGGTGAAGGTGCCGTGGATGTCCGGCCCCTGGATCACGACGTCGCGCACATTGCCGCGGTCAACTTCGCTCAAGAGCTGGGAGAAGGCGATGTCCTGCGAGGAGGCGCGCTGACCCGGATTCTGGAAGAGCGTGAACAACGCCAACAGCAGCAAGACAATGATGACCCAGAGGGCGAAATTGCGCAGATTGGCGTTCATCGATCTTCCTTCGTGGTCGCGCGGATCGCGGCCTGATCCTTGGGCGGTAGCAGTTATTTTGTCAGTGCGAGGAAATCCCCAAGGAATCCTCTTGGTTAGACGGATACAATTTAGGTGCCGCCCTGGTCGCTGCCAAGGGAACGAGATGGGACTATTTATCCCATCTTAGAGCGATTCCCGCTGAAATAATGGCGATCCGCCCGGGGTTTTTCCTGCCTGGTTAAGGTGTCCTGACGGCGCGCGGCGGAAACGGCCGGTGTCATGATCCGCCCTCATCCGCCCTCACCGCCCCTTGGACCGCCGGGCCGGCGCCGGTGCGATGTGGATACGCCCCCCGGCAAGGCTGATCAAGGCTCCCGCAAGGGTCTGCTTCAGGACCGGCCGGCCATTTGCGGCTGCGCGGGGGCTTGCGGCTACGGCCTGATCGAGCACCGCCAGGAGGGTCTCGACCTTGCCGAGTTCCGCCGGCCCCTCATGGCCAAGGGCATTGACGGCCCGCAGCAGGAGCCGCAGCCGGACCTCCTCCGGCAGATTGGCGAATGCCGCGGCCTCGAAGCTGCGACCGCCCGCCTGCGGCGCATCGCCGCGCGCCCGAAGCTGAAGGAAGCGTTCGGCGCCATCGACCAGCACGTCGACCGCCGCATTGGCGCGCGCCAGCCTGCCCGCGAGCCGCGCCAGGCTCCTGCTGTCGCCCCCCTCGGCCGCGAGTTGCGGCAGCAGCGCGCGCAGCCGCGGCCGGGTGAAGGCGGTGTCGCGATTAGTGGGATCATCGGCAAAGCCGATCTTCGCCCGCCTCAAGGTCGCGATCAGCTGCGACTTCGGGACATCGAGCAGCGGGCGCACCAGCACCACGCCGTCGCGCTCCGTGAGGCGCGCCATCGCCGCCAGCCCGGCAAGCCCGCTGCCGCGGACAAGGCGCATCAACAGGGTCTCAGCCTGGTCGTCGCGGGTGTGGGCGGTCAGCACATGGCTCGCGCCGGCGTTGCGCGCGGCTTGCGCAAGCAGGCGGTAGCGGGCTTCGCGTGCAGCGGCAGGCAGTCCCGTGTTCGGCTTCGCGCCGCGCCAGCGCAGGGTCCGGTGTGCCAGCCCGAGTTCAGCCGCCAGCCGCTTGACCTCGCGCGCCTCGCGCGCCGCCTCCGGGCGCAGTCCGTGATCGACGGTGACGACGGTCAGCTGCGGACCGCGTGCCAGGCCGCGCTTCCAGCGCGCGGCGAGCCACATCAGCGCGACCGAGTCAGGTCCGCCGGAGACCGCGAGCACCAGCGCCGGCGCGCTTCTGAACTCGGCGAAGAGCTGCTTCGCCGCGCGCGCCGAGATCGGTGAGTTGTCGTCGTCTGACATGACGCTGCCCAGGCAATCACCAGACTATTTAGCGCGGCGCCATCCGCATTGTCAGGGCGCAAATGCCGCGCGTCAGCACTTCACCCGCTTCTGCTCGCGATCGACGGCGGATTTGACGCCGGCGGAGGCGCGCGGATATTTGCGGCCGACCTCGCCAAAGGCGGCGCAGGCGGCCTCTTTCTCCTTCAGCGCAGCCAGCGACTGGCCGAGCCGCAGCAGGGCATCCGGCGCCTTGGCGGATTTGTCGTATTTGGTGGTGACGGCGAGGAAGGCTTCCGCGGAGTCGCGATATTGCTGGCGCTGGAAATAGCTTTCGCCGAGCCAGTATTGCGCATCGCCAAGCAGCGGATCGCTCGGATATTTTTGCGCAAAATTCTTCATGGTCTGCTCGGCAAGCGCATAGTCCTTGCGCTGCATGTAGCCGATGCCGAGGTCGAACTCGTCGCGCGGCGTTGCCGAAGGCGGCAGGGTCGTCAGGCCGGCGCCCCCGGCCGGCCCCTGCTGGGCCGGCGGATAGCCAGGCTGGGCTGCCGGCGGCACGCCTTGCTGGTAGCGCGGGCTGGTGTTGGCGAGATCGAGCGGCTCGCCGGCAGCGCGCCCGCCGGGCGCGCCTGCCGCCATCGGCTGCTGCCCGCCACCGAGCGCGCGCGGCGCGCCGGGCGCATTCGGGTTCTGGTTCGGATCGAAGGAATCACCGCGGCGGCGCACGCCGGGCGCCCCGGGCGCCGGCTGCTCCTGAACGATCGGCGCGGGAGCAGCGATCTGCGGCTGCTCGTAATTCGGCTGAGCCTGTTGCTGCTGGCGATAGGCCGGCGCGGACTGCGCAGGCGGGACGGCTGCGACAGAGGGCTGGACCGGCACCTGTCCGGGCGCGGCTTGCGCGCCACCTTCAAGCGCCCGCAGCCGCTCCTCGAGCTGGCGGTTGCGATATTGCAGCTCCTCGTTCTGGCCGGTGAGCTGGCGCAGCTGGTTCTCCAGCCGCTCGATCCGCATCTCGGGGTCGTCGTCCGACTGCGCCAGTGCGGGCGAGCACAAAGAGAACAGCGCGGCGATCGCCACGGTGCCGGTAAAGACCTTGGATCTGGATGACATCTTGCCCTGACGACGAAAACGAAATCTGCGACGGAACATGCGACGCGCCACACATTGAAAGGCAGTACGCCAAAAATGTGACTGGCACCACGGGGTTTCGGTCACAGATGGCTGAAACAAAACCGGCGCCCGAGAGGGCGCCGGCATATTCGGTTCCTGAAGATGAACGGCGCCTGACTGATCGTCAGGAGCTCGCGTTCAGCACGGTGACGGCGCGACGGTTCTGCGACCAGCAGGAGATATCGTTACAGACGGCGACCGGCCGCTCCTTGCCGTAGGAGATCGTGCGCATGCGGTTCGGATCGATGCCGCGCGAGGCGAGGAACGAACGCACCGACTGGGCGCGGCGGGCGCCGAGTGCGATGTTGTACTCGCGGGTGCCGCGCTCGTCGGCATGCCCCTCGATGGTGAAGCTGTACTGCCGATAGTTCTGGAGCCACTGCGCCTGCTTCTCCAGGGTCACGATCGCCTGCGGCGTCAGATCGGTCTGGTCGCTCTCGAAGAACACGCGGTCGCCCACGTTAACGACGAAATCCTGCTGGCTGCCAGGCGTCGCAGCATTGGCCATCGCATCCGTCGCTGCGTTCTTGTTCGCGCACGCGCCCATCGACAGCGCGATTGCAACCACCGCAGCCAGCTTCAATCCCTGGAGGATACGCATAGGGTATTTCATTCCGGAGCCTCCACGCTCACGTTCGTCCACTGCTGTCCGGTCTACAGGGGGTTGGTTAAGCGAACGTTCCGTCAACCTTGATGGAACCTTGCTTCAGCCGGTCAAATGCCCCCAAACCGCGAAAAGCAACCGTCATGGTTAATGGGTTCTAAATGTGGCGCGAGGGTGAAGGCAAGCTGCGGCGACGGCAAAAACGCCGGTCTTTGCTGGAATTTTGGGCTCGAACGATGATGAGGGTGAACGGAGCCTAGGCCGAAAGCGCGGCGGCTCGAGGCGGTGACGGCCGGCAATCAGACGTGAACGGCTTCCGGCACCAGTGACGACCGCTGCGGGATCTCGCGCTGCCCGCCGCGCCCGAACAGCATTCGCCGCTCGAAGGCGGTGGAGCGCATGATCGGATAGCGCTCGAACACCTTCTTGCGGAAGGTCGGGAAATCCGCCGCCATCAGCCCGAACGGCTTGGTGAGACCCGGAACCAGGCGGGGCTCGGCGATCGTCTCGTGCAGGAACACCCGCCGGTAGAAGGCCTGATGCTCGGGACGCACGATGGCGAGGCCGAGATCGGCATTGAAGTGCTCGCACGCCATGTAGGCGAGCCGGGTCGTCAGATAGGGCAATTCCGGGACCCGCTTCACCTGATCGGGATCGGCGACAAAGCGGGTCGGGTCGATCATGACCTCGCCGCGATCGAGCCGCGGCAGCAGGATGTCGGGGAAGACGTCGGCCGAGGTGGACTCGCGCCATTCCGAGGTCAGCACGCTGATGCGCACGGAGCTGCAGAGCTGGCCGCGAAGATAGACGCCGAAGGTCCACGCGTTCGGCAGCTCGTCGTAGCGGTCGGTGACCCGGGCTTCCGCGGATTCCCTGACGGCACCCTCGCGCAAATAGGCGCGGTAGCGGAGGTTGTAGATTTGCTCCTTCTCCGCGTCCGTCTCCGCGAGATGATAGTCGACGTCGGTCAGAAGCTCCGCTCCCCGTCCAACAGCCGAAATGACAGATCTGGCTGAGGACTGCATTCGAACTCCTTACCCACCAACTACAACACGCGAGCCCGGGGCATTTGCCGCTGAACAACTTACGCGCGCGTGACGATTTATTAACACCTCCTTAACGACGATGCAAAGCAATCGACGCGATAGGGTTAACCTCCGTAGCACTACGGTAGGTTCAGCAACGGCCTGAAACGACTTGCAATTTCTGGATGTGGACTCAGGCGAAGGAGCGTGAGCCGACGACCTGGAGCAGGCTCTCGCCGCGCCGCCCATGCGAGGCGTTGAGGAGCTGGCGCATCCGCACGGCGGGCACCGGACGGCTGAACAGATAGCCTTGCGCCTCGGAGACGGTGCCGTCGGCGCTGATCAGCTCGAGCTGCTCGTTGGTCTCGATGCCCTCGACCACGACCGCCATGCCGAGGTCGGCCGACAGCCGCGCCACGCCGCGCAGCAACGTCAGCGGCCGGTCGGTGTCGATGCCCTCGAGGAAGGAGCGGTCGATCTTCACCTTCTGCATCGGGAAATTGTGCAGATAGCTGAGGCTGGAATAGCCGGTGCCGAAATCGTCGAGCGAGATGCGCACGCCGAGCGCATGCAGTTGCGACAGCGTGTCGTGGGTGAGCTGGGTGTTACGAAGCAGCGAGGATTCCGTGATCTCGATCTCCAGCCGGTGGGCCGGCAGCCCCGAGACCTCGAGGGCGTAGCGGATTTCGCTGAGCACGTCGCGCTGGTGGAATTGCTGCGGCGAGAAGTTGACGGCGACGCTGACGCCGTCGGGCCACTTCATGCATTCCATGCAGGCGCGGCGCAGGATCCAGCGGCCGAGATCGACGATCAGCCCCATGTCTTCGGCGACCGGGATGATGTCGACCGGCGAGACCGTGCCGCGCACCGGATGATTCCAGCGCAGCAGCGCCTCGCAGGTGGTGATCTTGCCGGACTTCAGATTGACCAGCGGCTGGTAGAACAGCTCGAACTCCTCGTTGGCCAGCGCCTTGCGCAGGTCGAGCTCGAGGATGCGGCGGGCCTCGACGGTGGCCGCCATCTCGTCGCGGAAGAAGCAGAAGGTGCCGCGGCCGTCGGCCTTGGCGCGGTAAAGCGCCATGTCGGCGTTCTTGAGCAGCGTGTCGGCCCTGACGTCGCCGTCCGGCGAGGTCAGCGCGATGCCGACGCTGGCGCCGATCTCGACCAGATGATTGTCGATGCGGTAGCGCTCGCTCAGGCGTTCGACGATGCGGCGGGCGAGGCTCGCGGCATCCTCGGGCGAGCTGATGTTCTGCTGGAACACCACGAACTCGTCGCCGCCGAAGCGGGCGACGAAATCCTCAGGCCGCAGCATCTCGCGCAGGCGGTTGGCGACCGCGCACAGGAGCTGGTCACCGCAGGGATGGCCGAGCGTGTCGTTGACCTGCTTGAACTGGTCGAGATCGACGAACAGCAGCGCCGAGAGGCGCTCGGCGTCGTGCGAGATCGCCAGCAACCGTTCGATCTCGTCGCGGAACGAGACCCGGTTGGGCAGCGCCGTGAGCTCGTCATAGCGGGCGAGATGGGTGATCCGGGCTTCCGCGTTGGTACGCTCGGTGATGTCTTCCAGCAGCAGCACCGTGCCGCCGCCGGTCATCGGCTGGAACGTCCAGGCGAGCGCGCGGCCGCGCGAGGAATCCGGATCGGCGGTGGCGATCTCGCAGATCCGCGCATGCTCGATCTCGGCCAGGATCTGCTTGCCGCTCTCGACCGAGATGGAGCCGGCGGCGACGCAGGCCGACACGATGTCGGCAGCGGTGGCGCCACGCTTGACCAGATCTTCGGGCAACGCCATCAGCTCGCCGAAGCGATGGTTCATCACCGCAAGGCGGCCGTCGGCGCGAAACATGCACAGGCCATGCGGCATGTTGTTGAGCGCGGTGTCGAACTGGCTTGCCAGCGCGGACTCACGAAAGCTCGAGGTCAGTGCCTTGACGAAGATCGCATGCAGGCTGAGATTGATGTTCTTCAGCCCGACGAAGAAGAACACGAGCAGGACGGCGAGCCCGATGTGGTAGAAGCCGCCATGCAGCAGCAGCGCGAGCGACATCGGTGCGCAGGCGAGCGCGACGTGCCACTGGATCACCCGGGGCTGGCCGTAATTGCGGGCGGCGCCGCCCGCGGTGTAGCCGATGCCGATGGCGACACAGAGCATGTCGGCAATCGGATCGTCGTTGTTATAGATGACGACAAAGGACCACAGGCCGAGCACCGCCGCATAGCTGAGCGCGCCGAGCCAGTAGCGCGGCTCCAGGTGCTTGGCTTCCTCGAATGACAGCGGGTGCGTACGGTTTTCGTATCCGCGCATCTGGAACGCGCGCGCGGTGCCGATGGCGATCAGCAGAAATGCGAGCGGCCACAGCCAGACATCGCCGGTCTTCAGCGCAGTCATGACCGCGGCCACGGCCGCGGAGGCCGAGCCCAGGAATATCGCCCAGAAATTCTGCACCATAGAGTTGATGAGAGCGGCGTAGAGTATCGGCTCCAGCTCGTCTCGATCGCTCTGCTTCTGGTCGGCCAGTTGCATAGGCTTGTTACGCGTCCTGTTTGGCGCGTACTTTTACCCAGACCTGATGAAGCCTTTCTGAGGGAACATCGTTAAAGTCGAGTTGTTTTTCGGCAATAGCGAACATGTTTCCGCTGAAATATCAAGCAACTAGGCAAGCGTTGCCGGGCACAAGGTGAAGGAAAGCTTGCGTCCTGCACCAAACCCCGAAAAAATCGGCATGCTTTTTCGGAAACATCGCGCGTCTGAACGCGCAATGTCTTAGCCCCGATGTTTCATCGCGAACCTGTATCCACTTCGCTCGCAAGCGCTCTAGCCGGGTGTCGAGGACAGCAGCGGCGACCATGCCGGGTCGGAGGCGAAGCCCGGCGTCGGCACCTTGAGCTCGTTGCGGCCGGAGATGTCGACGGAGAACAGCGACGGGCCGCCGCTGCCGCCGGGATCGCGGAAGAACATCAGCACGCGGCCGTTCGGCGAGAAGGTCGGGCCTTCGTTGTGATAGCCCGAGGTGAGCAGCCGCTCGCCGGAGCCGTCCGGCTTCATGACGCCGATCGAGAACTGCCCGCCGCCTTGCCTGGTGAAGGCGATGTAATCGCCGCGCGGCGACCACACCGGGGTCGAATAGGTGGCGTTGGTGTCGTCCTTGGAGAAGGAGATGCGCTGCGCCTGTCCGCCGCCCGCGGCCATCACATAGATCTGCGACCTGCCGCCGCGATCGGATTCGAAGCAGATGCGGGTGCCGTCCGGTGAGTAAGACGGAGAGGTGTCGATCGCCGGCGTATCGGTGAGGCGCGTGGTCGAGCGCGAGCGCAGATCCATCACGAACAAGTTCGAATTGCCGCCCTGCTGCAGGCTCATGATGACGCGCTGGCCGTCGGGCGAGAAGCGCGGCGCGAAGGTCATGCCGGGGAAATTGCCGACGATCTCGCGCTGGCCGGTCTCGATGTTGAAGAGATAGACCTTCGGATCGCCCTGGCCGAACTCCATATAGGTGATCTCTTGCGAGTTCGGCGAGAAGCGCGGCGTCAGCACGAGATCGGAGCCGCGGGTCAGATAGCGCACATTGGCGCCGTCCTGGTCCATCATCGCGAGCCGCTTGACGCGGCGCTCCTTCGCGCCGGTCTCGTCCACGAACACGACGCGGCTGTCGAAATAGCCTTTTTCGCCGGTCATCCGCTCGTAGATCTGGTCGGAGATGATGTGGGCGATGCGGCGCCAATATTCCGGCGAGGTGAAATATTGCTGTCCCGCAAGCTGCTGGCCGGAGACCACGTCCCACAGGCGGAATTCCGCCTTGAGCCTTCCGTCCTGCTGTCGCGTCATGCGGCCGGTGACGAGGGCCTGCGCGTTGATGGTCTTCCAGTTCTGGAATTGCGGCGCGACGTCGATGTTGCTGATGCGCTCGATGAAGGCGGCCTGGTCGATCGGCGCGAACAGGCCCGAGCGCTTCAGATTGTTGGTGATGACCTGCGTGACGCCGTTGCCGACGTCGCTGTCGGACGGCGAGCCCGGCACGAAGTTCGTGATCGCGATCGGGACCGGCTGGAATGCGTTAGGGTCGATGCGGAGCCGATCCTGGGCGAAGGCGCGTCCGCCCCCGAGCATCGCGAGCCCCGATCCGGTCAGGGTCATAAAACGGCGGCGGTTCATCGAGCTCACGTCATTCATCGCAAAAATCTTTTGTTCTGATGTCACAACATATCTTTCAGGCCGAAAGTCATCGGGATGAGCTTCCAGCTCTCGTACTGCTGCTTCGGCATGAACGAGTAGACCTGACACTGCACGATGGCGCGCTTGGCGCTCTCCGCCACCGCCTGGGCAATCGACCGCGACGGTCCGCGCACCGCGACGACGATGGGCTCGGACGCGAGCGATCCGTCGATCTTCATGGGAATGTCGATGTCGGCCTCGTACTGGTCGGCATCCTGCCCGTTATAGGTCGGCGTGAAGCAGCGCTTGACCGCGCCCTGGAAAGCGCCGCGCCAGGTCGCGACATTGGCAACGGCCGTGCCGGTCGTCGATCCCAGCGAAGCCGACGCATTCAGCGCCGTTCCAGTGAGCTCGTGCCGGGTCGCGGCGCGCTTGTCGAGGTCGCGCTGGATCTGCGCGGGATCGAAGCTGCGCTCCTTGGGCTTCGGTTGCTGCTGCGGCTGCACCGCCGCGACCTTCTGCTCGACTGGCTTCGGCGGAGGCTTCTTGGTCTCCAGCTTCTTCTGGAGCTCGGCGATCGGATCTTCTTTGGCCGGATCAGGCTTCTTTTCCTGCGGCTTCGGCTCTTCTTTGGGCTTGGCCTCGGCAACGGGCTTGGGCGGCTCGGGCTTCTTCTCGACCGGCTTCTCGACGGGTTTCGGCGGCGGCTCGGGCGTCGAGTTGGTCTTGATCAGCTCTTTCTTCTCGGTGACCTTGCCGACCGCATCTTCCTCGGGCTTGGCCTCGGCGATCTTCTCGACCTTGGGCTTCGGCTCTTCCTTCTTGCCGGTCTTCTGCCCCGACATCATCTGCGCAAGCTGATCGGTGGAGATGATGTCGATCGGAAGCGACTCTTCCGCGACAAAGGCCTTGCTGCTAAAGGTGACCAGTCCCCATCCAAGCACGAGGACGTGGAGGGCAATCGACGCAACGAGTGTCTTGTCGACGTTCACCTTCACCGGTTTACCCCTGATCCGCCTCGGTCACGAGCGCCAGCTTCTTGAAGCCCGCGCCGGACAACAGGCCCATGACCTTGGCCACCGTTCCGTAATCCGCCTTCTTGTCGGCGCGCAGATAGATGCGCTCCTCGAGCCCGCCGCGCGCATCCGTGATCGCCTTCAGCTTCGGGATCAACTCGTTGATCGCGATCTCGGCGTCGTTGATGAACACCTTGCCCTTGATGTCGACCGACATCTGGATCGGCTTCTGATCGTTGTTTTCGAGGCTCTTGGCCTGGGTCTGCGGCAGGTCGAGCGGCACACCGACCGTCAACATCGGCGCCGACACCATGAAGATGATGAGCAGCACCAGCATCACGTCGACCATCGGCGTAACGTTGATCTCCGCCACGACCGGCTTGCGCCGGCCGCGGCGTCCGCCGCCTCCGGACGAGCTCGCTACGTTCATCGCCATGATCGAGTGCCCAAATTGCCCCTCACACTATACATGCCGTCCGTCAGCCCCGCTCGTCGATCTGACGCGACAGGATGGCTGAAAATTCATCGGCGAAACCTTCGAGCCGCTGGGCCTGCCGGTTCACCTCGGAAGTGAACTTATTGTAGAAAATAGTGGCAGGAATGGCGGCGATAAGGCCGACGGCGGTCGCAAACAACGCTTCGGCGATGCCGGGCGCCACCACCGCCAGGGAGGTATTTTTCGACGCCGCGATCGACTGGAAGCTCGACATGATGCCCCAGACCGTGCCGAACAGGCCGACGAAGGGGCCGGCGGAGCCGACGGTGGCGAGCACCAGCAGCCGGCGTTCCAGCCGCTCGACCTCACGCGCGATCGAGACGTTCATCACCTTGTCGATGCGCATCTGAAGGCCCGCGACCGAGCGGGCGTGGCTCTCGAACGAGCGCTTCCACTCGCGCATGGCGGCGACGAAGCAGGCCGCCATGGAATGCGTCGGCTTGGCCGAGAGCTGGCGATAGAGCTCCTCGATCGACTCGCCGGACCAGAAGGCCTGCTCGAACCGGTCCATCGAGCGCCGCGTGCGCGCGTAAAGAAAGATCTTGTCGATCGCGATGGCCCAGACCCAGACCGAGCAGGCGAGAAGCCCCAGCATCACCGCTTTCACGATCCAGTGAGCCTGCCAGAACAGCGCAATCAGCGACACGTCCGCGGAAGCGGCAACCGGAAGGGCTGACTGAGCCACGTCGGCCGGATTCATAAGCAGTATCCTCTCAAGGCGATCATGACCTGACCTCTCCGGCCAGCAAATGGCTGCCGGTTCCCCAACAGCCGCGCTAGCACCGGCGCGGCCGGCAAGCCCGCTCAAAGCCTTGTCTTTCTGGGGTGCAGGGGCTCGTCCAAAGCCGGCCGTCTGCATTCCCTGCCAAGATGTCAAAACTATGGGCCTTGAGCACGGCTCCGGGCACGACTGTCCGCAATTACCAGAGCCCGCCGATGGTTAACGTGCGGTTACCACGGCCGAATTTGGCTGCCGGAAAGGTAGGCAGCGCAGGCGGTTGCCCGCTTTGCCGCGGGACATGGCGGCGACGGATCGGAGCCGGGTGCCACCGGCGAGGTCGGTTCCCTCCCCCTTGCGGGGGAGGGCTAGGGAGAGGGGTCCACACGAGGATTCCCTCCTCGACCAAGAAATCGGACGCCCTCAACGAAGACCGTTTCCTGGGCACCCCTCTCCCCCGCCCTCCCCCGCAGGGGGGGAGGGAGCGCAGAGTGCATCTTGGCGGGCATCCGACGTCTTACATCGTTCATTCGATCACTGGTCGATTTGCCCGCCAGATTCCGCCTGATAGGCTGCTCGCATCAACCAACAAGGGCCGGGACAGCCGGCCTCGACAAGGGAGCAAGCCGTGCAAAATGCGGGAACACACCTGCGATGGATCGCCGCCGCGATCGTATCGGTCAGCCTCGTCACGTTCGGCGCCGCGCGCGCGGCGTCGGTCGCGCCGGTCGCCGCGCAAAACGGCATGGTGGTGTCCGCGCAGCATCTGGCGACCCAGGTGGGTGTCGATGTGCTGAAGCGCGGCGGCAATGCCGTCGATGCCGCCGTGGCCGTCGGTTATGCCTTGGCCGTCGTCTATCCGGCCGCCGGCAATCTCGGTGGTGGCGGCTTCATGACGATCCAGCTCGCCGACGGCCGCAAGACCTTCCTCGATTTCCGCGAGACCGCGCCCAAGGCAGCGACGGCCAATATGTATCTCGACAAGGATGGCAACGTCATCAAGGGCATCTCGACCAAGGGGCATCTGGCTGTAGGTGTGCCAGGCTCCGTCTCGGGCATGGAATATGCGCGCGAAAAATACGGCACCATGAAGCGCGCCGACCTGCTCGCTCCCGCGATCCAGCTCGCCGAACAGGGATTTGTGCTCGACCAGGGCGACATCGACCTGCTGCGAACGGCAACCGACGATTTCAAGGACGATCCGGCATCGAGCGCCATCTTCCTCAACAACGGCCAGCCGTTCGGCGTCGGCGATCGACTGCAGCAATCCGAACTGGCGAAAACCCTGCGCGAGATCAGCAGCAAGGGCACCGACGGCTTCTATAAAGGCTGGGTCGGCAGCGCCATCGTGGCATCGAGCCAGGCCGGCAAGGGCCTGCTGACGCAGGACGACCTCGACGGCTACAAGACGCGCGAGCTCGCACCTGTCGAATGCGACTATCGCGGCTATCACGTGATTTCCGCGCCGCCACCGAGTTCGGGCGGCGTCGTCATCTGCGAGATCCTGAATATCCTGGAGGGCTATCCTCTGAAGGAGCTGGGCTACCACTCCGCGCAGGCCGTGCACGTGCAGATCGAGGCCATGCGGCATGCTTACGTGGACCGCAACAGCTATCTCGGCGATCCGGATTTCGTGAAGAATCCGCTCGACCGCCTCCTCGACAAGAATTACGCGACCAAGATCCGCGCCGTGATCGATCCGAACAAGGCCGGGATCTCCAAGGACATCAAGCCGGGCGTCGCGCCGCACGAGGGCAGCAACACCACGCACTATTCAATCGCGGACAAGGACGGCAACGCGGTATCGGTGACGTACACGCTGAACGATTGGTTCGGCGCCAAGGTAACGGCGGCCAAGACCGGCGTGCTGCTGAACGACGAAATGGACGACTTCACGGCCAAGGTCGGGGTGCCGAACCTGTATGGCCTGGTGCAGGGTGAGGCCAACGCTATTGCTCCCGGCAAGCGTCCACTGTCCTCGATGAGCCCGACCATCGTCACCAAGGACGGCAAGACGGTCATGGTGGTGGGCACGCCCGGCGGCAGCCGCATCATCACGGCGGTCCTGCAGACCATGATCAATGCGATCGACTACGGCATGAACGCGCAGGAGGCCGTCGACATGCCGCGCATCCACCAGCAATGGCTGCCCGACCTGACCAACGTCGAGAACTATGCGCTGTCACCGGACACGCAGAAGATTCTCGAAGGGATGGGGCACAAATTCGGGCCGCCGCAACCGGCGAACCATCTCGCGGTCATCATCGTCGGCGCGCCGTCACTGAACGGCGAGCAAGTCGGCAATAACCGCTACTACGGTGCGAACGATCCACGCCGCAACAGTGGGCTGGCGGCGGGGTATTGAGAGAACGCGTAGGGTGGGCAAAGGCGCGAAGCGCCGTGCCCACCGCTTCTGTAGAACTGGTCGAGGTGGGCACGCTTCGCTTTGCCCACCCTACGGCAGCTCTGCTCGGCAGTCGCGCCCCTCACCACTTCTCCTTCGAGGTCCGCACATCGAGCTCGAACGACCAGGCGCGTTCGGGCTGGCGATAGAGGAAGGCGAAGGCATCGACGATGCCATCGATGTCGATCAGGCTGTCCTCGCGGCCGGCCGCATCCGGGAACCTCGAAAATATCTTGTCGCCGGCGATCGCACCGTCGACCACGACATGGCCGACATGGATGCCATCGCTCGCGTATTCCTTGGCCATCGCCTGCGCCAGCGTGCGCAGCCCGGCCTTGGATGAGTTGAAGGCGCCGTAGCCGGAGCGTCCGCGCAGCGAGGCACTGGCGCCGGTGAACAGCAGCGTGCCGGTTTTCTTCGGCACCATGCGCCGCACCGCCTCGCGGCCGAACAGGAAGCCGCCGAAGCAGACCACGCGCCAGGCATTCTCGAAATAGTCGGCCTCCATCTCGATGATCTTGCCGGGCGTGTTGTTGCCGGCGTTGTAGATGGCGAGGTCGAGGTTTTCGCCGGCGGCATCGAACAGCGCGACGATGTCCTCCTCCTTGGTCGCATCAGCAACGAAGGGCACGGCTGCGCCGCCCGCCTTCGTGATGTCGTCGACAACGGCCTGCAAGGCAGACAGTGTCCGGCCCGCGACGATCACCCTGAGCCCATCGGCCGCAAAACGCTTGCAAAGCCGGGCCCCGAGCCCGCGCTCCGGTCCAACGCCGATCACGATTGCCGTCTTCATTGCAACTCTCCGAAGGTTGATAGGGTCAGGCCGCCGAGGCGGGCTCGGGGCAATTGGTCAATCGCGCGGGATTGCCGATCGCGGTGCAGCCAGCGGGCACGTCACCGGTCACAACAGCGCCGGCGCCGATCTTTGCGAAATCGCCGATATTGATGTCACCGAGAATGGTCGCGCCGCCGCCGATGTAGACGCCGCGGCCGATGCGCGGCGAGCGCGTCGGCAATTCACCGCGACGGCCGATGCTGACGTTCTGGAGGATGGTGACCTCGTCGCCGATCACCACATTCGCACCAATCACGATGCCGGTGGCGTGGTCGAGATAGACGTACGATCCAATGGATGCGGCCGGATGAATGCTGATCTGCAGCAGGTTGGACGCCTCGTTCTGAAACAGCAGCGCCGCGTCGCGATGGTCATGACGCCAGAGCCAGTTCGAGACGCGCCAGGCTTGCAGCGCGACATAGCCCTTGTAGTGCAGCAGCGGCGGCAGCAGGTCGGCGATGGCGGGATCGCGCCGTGCGATGGCCTGCAAATCTCGGCTGGCGGTTTCGATCAGGTCTGGCTCGCCTTGAAAAGCGTCGCGGGAATAGGACGTGAAGCGCGCGCGCCCGGTGGGGCCGCTGCCGAGCCGCTGCCCGATCAAATCGGCCAAGGCGGCGGCAAAATCATCATGAGCGAGAATGGCACGCGCAAGGGCCATGCCGAACACGGGGTCGGCGTCAGCCGCGCGCTGCGCCTCGCTGCGGACCTGTTGCCAGAGGCCGTCGCTCGCCGTGATCGCAGCTTCCGCCATTGTCGCCTCCGGTCCGCCCACTCTTGTGAAGGCGAATATAGGCGGTCCGGGTCGGGGCGCCAGTCACGCCGCCGGGACGCGCTTGCTTTCGCCCTCAAGACCGGGCGGGGCCCGCTTGCGCAGGCTGAGCGCATAGAGCCAGCCGCCTGCCGCGATCAGGATGGGCAGGACGAAGAGCGCGAAATCGCGGAGCAGGATCATGGGGCGATACTCCCCTTTGCAAAAGAGACCGCGCGGCCGAGTGCGAACGAGGCGAACCAATAGAGATAAAGGCTGAGAAAGAACCGCCAGGATTCGCCGAGCTGCCACTGCGGATAGAGCTGGACTTCCGTCGGCCATCCATTGAGGAACGCGATCGCCACCGGCACGGTGTTTCCGAACCGGTCGAACAGCGCCGAGGCGCCCTCGAGAAGCGCGATACTATGGCTGGTCTCTTTGCGTTCGGCGTTGATCATGGTCGTACCCGTCAGCGCGCGGGAGATGCGCCGTCAGGGCTTGGTCGAGCCCGGCGCGGATCGGGTTCTACCGGTCCTGCACATGTACGTGATCAAAGCCGCAGAACGCACGCCCGCCGGCGCAGAGGCGAAAATGGCAATCGGGATCGGACGCGCAGCTGCCATAGACCAAGCCGATGTAGCCCAGCACCGCCAAGGCGGTCACGCCAAGCAGCAGGCGGGTGTAGAGGTCCATGATGTGCGTCGTCCAGCAGCGCGTTGGATCGAGGTGGCACGCGCAAGTCTTGGTGTCGGATCGTCGGCAGTTGGTTCTGGTCCCCCAAAAAACCAAACCGCCCGCCTGCGGGTTGCGCAGGCGGGCGGCTCGGGGCCATCAGGACTTTGGGGGCATGCGCCTGAAGGCTTTGAGAGGCAGACCCTGGATCGGCCGTTTTAGATCAGCCTTGCGGCTGGTCGGTCGGCGGCGGGGTCGGGCGCGTCTTGTGCTGCGCCATGAACTGGTCGAACTCTTCCTTGTCCTTGGCGTGACGCAGACGGTCGAGGAAGTTCCTGAACTCGACCTGCTCTTCCTCAAGCCGCTGCAGCGTCTCGGTGCGGTATTCGTCGAAGGCACGGTTGCCGCTCGAGGGCGGACCGAAGCCGAAGCCGAAACCACGGCGCTCCATGCGGCCGCGCATGCGGTCCATCTTGTACTGCATCCGCTCCATCTTGTTCTGCCAGCGATCCTGGTGGCTCCAGCAACCCATTTTTCTGCTCCCGAGTGTGAAAAAGAGAAGGGCAAGTCCGATCGGCCACCAGATGATGAAGCCGAGGATGGTCACGGCGATCCAGCCGGGATGCCAGGGCGTATCGAGCATGTGGGGGCGCTCATAGCGTTCGTCAGAGGAACCGCGCCATCGATTGACATCAGCGGTGTAGGCCATTTCCATCTCCATCACGGCACCAGCGCCGTTGTGAATGTAAATAACATTTACATAGCTAGACCATCCCGCGATTTTGTCAAGCCGGCCGCCTGACACGGTCGCCGAATTATTTGCGCAATTTTATTTCGGCTTGCCCCAAGGTCCGCCGGGCGGCAGGCCAGAACCGGAGGATGCCTCCGGTGGCACCGGCGGCGGCTCGGCGCTTCTTGCCGGCGGACGGCGGTCGGTCGGGAAGCCCAGGCCGCGCAGATAGATCAGCACCTCGGCTTCGAGCAGGTCATCCGGCGACATCGGCAGTTTTCGCCGTGCGGCGTCGCCGCGTGAGAACAGCGAGGCCACGCCGTGCGCCATCGACCAGATGTGCAGCGCCATCATCATGGCCGGTGGCCGCGGCGTGCCGGGCGGCGCCAGCGCCGCAAGCCGTTCTGCCGCGGCGCGAATGATGTTGAAGGCGCGTTCACTGGCGGCCTGCAGGGCCGGATTTGAATCGACCGGCACGCCTGATTCGAACATCGCGTTGTAGAAGGCGGGCTCCTCGCGGGCAAAGGCGAGATAGGCCTTGCCGACGCGCTCGAACGCGGTGACCGTATCCGGGCGCCCGTCGTCCCAGGCCGCGGTCAGGCGCTGCTCGAACTGCTCGAAGCCGCGCTGCGCGATCGAGGACAGCAGTTCCTCGCGGTCGCGGAAATGCCGGTAAGGCGCCGCCGCGCTGACGCCGGCCATGCGCGCGGCATCGGCAAAGGTGAAGCCGGCCGCGCCCTTCTCGGCGATCAGCCCGAGGGCAGCCTGCAACAGGGCTTCTTTCAGATTGCCGTGGTGATAGCCGCGCTCGGTGCGGCCCTGGTCCTTACGCCAGCTCATGTGAACAGCTTTTACATGAGCCGGGCGTGAAGTCACTAGCGCAGGCCGGATTTGATTAACCGGCCACCTCGTTATTCCGGGACGGCGCGACGAGCCGAACCCGGAATCTCGAGATTTCGGGCTCGCGCATGCGCGCCCCGGACTGACACGGCCTAGCCACCGGGAATCGGCAGCACCGGCATGATCTCGACGCGTTCGCCGGGGAAGATCGCGAAGTGCGGGTGGTTCTCGAACATCTTGGCTGCGGCCTCATGGGACGCGGCGCGGACCACGGTGAAGGCGCCCATCTCGTTGGCGATGTCGGCGACGCCCTTGCCGTCGACCTTCTTGGTCTTGCCGAGAGGGCCGCCCATGGCCTGGATCGCGCCTTGATGCTTCTCGACCCAGCCTTTCCAGGCCGCCATGCCCTCCTGCTCCTTCGCCTTCCGCTCGGTCTCGGACATCGCGTTCCATGCGGCCCATTGCGGGCTGGTCTTGCTGCCGAGGAAAACGGCGAGATAGGTATCGGTGCTCATCGGTTCTCTCCTTTGTTGATGGATGATGGATTGACGAAGCCGCGAATTGATCCGCGGCCGTCTCGGCTACGTCTTCAGATCGTCGAAGCCGGCGGCGGCCGCCTGCACCTCCGGCGGAAAGTCGGCCATCTCCTGCACCTGCCGGATCTCGATGACTTCATTGGCGGCGGCCGGGCACTTCTTCGCCCAGGCGATCGCCTCCTCGCGCGAGGCAACCTCGATCATCCAGTAGCCGCCCAGAACTTCCTTGGCTTCGGCGAAGGGGCCGTCGGTCACGATGGGCTCCCCGGTCGCGAACGAGACGCGCGCGCCCATCGACGGCGGGTGCAGACCGTCGAGCGTGATCAGCACGCCGGCATCCTTCAGAGCCTCGTTGTAGCGCATCATCGCGGCGACGCGTTCGGGATCGAGTTGCACATCCGGCGGCGCGGTCTCGTAACCGAGCGGGATCATCAGCATCATGAATCGCATGAGCAGTCCTTGCTTGCGTTGTCGTTCCGGGTTTGCGCGGCGCGGCGCCACCCCCGGAAGGACGGGAGCGGCGGCCCGGGCCGCCCACCCTTACCTCTAAGACGAACCAACCTTTACGGAACCGACAGGATGATGAAAATTATTCCGGAGGTTATTGCGCCGGCCGCTAGCGCGGCTGCGGCAGGAAACGCCCATCCTTCCGGGCAGCGCCGAAATAGACGTCGATGCGGTGGACCTTGCCACCGGCAAAGGTGAAGAACTCCGTGTTGCGAAAGCTCCTGCCATCTGTCCCCAGACAGAGATAGGTGACGAAGGCCTCGTCGCCCCGGACGAAAATCCGCTCGATGTCGTGTCGCGCGATCCAGCCGGTGTCCCTCCAGCAGCGCTCGAAATAGGCCGCCTTGTCGAGGTCGTCGTCGAAGGGGCTGGTGAAGCGGAAATCGTCCGCCAATGCGTCGGCGACCCGTTGCCGGTCGTTGCCGAGATAGGCGGCGAAGAGGTCTCGAATCAGGTGCTCGCGGTCGTCAGGCATCGATGGTCTCCGCAGAGAAGATCCTCTTGAAGACGATGCACGAACGCGTGCCCCGACATTGCTTGCCGAATTTCAACAGAGACGATGCGAAAATATCGCGAGGCGCCTCCGTACGATTACGGTCCGACTATGTCCACCGCCGTGCATATAGGACGAGAATCTTCGCGCGCAGAACAACATGGCCAGCGCCGGAGACCGCGCAGCTTGCTGCAAGGGTTTACAGTTGATCAACGCGTGCATGCAACTTTTTCGGGAAGGCCAATTGCAGCTCGGCCGACGCATAGTTGAACCATTCCGGGGAACTTCAAGTGTTCAATTTCAACAGCAAGGCCAGGATCCAGCACGCGCTCGCGGAAGTCGACGCCCTCGATCGCTCGCAGGCCGTCATTGAATTCGATCTCGATGGCACCATCCTCGATGCCAACGAGAACCTTCTGAAAATGAGCGGCTATTCGCTCGCCGAGATCAAGGGCAAGCATCACAGCATCTTCGTCACCCCGACTGAGCGCGAGAGCGCCCGTTACCGCGACTTCTGGGCCAGCCTGAACCGCGGCGAATTCCAGACCACGCAATACAAGCGCTTCGGCAAGAACGGCAAGGAAGTCTGGGTTCATGCCTCCTACGCCCCGCTGCTGGACAAGAACGGCAAGGTGGTCAGCTTCATCAAGTTCGCCACCGACATCACGGCGTACAAGATCAAGACCATGGAAGACTCCGGCAAGATCGCCGCGATCAACCGCGCACAGGCCGTGATCGAATTCAACATGGACGGCACCATCGTCACCGCCAACGAGAACTTCCTGGGCGCGATGGGCTATTCGCTCGACGAGATCAAGGGCAAGCATCACAGCATGTTCGTGACGCCCGAGGACCGCGCGAGCTCGGCCTATGCCGCGTTCTGGGCCAGGCTGAACCGCGGCAAGTTCGAGGCTGCCGAGTACAAGCGGCTCGGCAAGGGCGGCAAGGAGATCTGGATTCTCGCGACCTACAACCCGATCCTCGACGAGACCGGCAAGCCGTTCAAGGTGGTGAAGTTCGCAACCGACATCACCGCGCGGAAGATGAAGGCCGCCGACAATGACGGCCAGCTTGCCGCGATCCAGAAGTCGCAGGCCGTGATCGAGTTCAACATGGACGGCACGATCCGCACCGCCAACGAGAATTTTCTCAAGGCGGTGGGCTATTCGCTGGCCGAGATCAAGGGCCAGCACCATTCCATGTTCGTCGAGCCGAACGAGAAGAATTCGGCGGCCTACCGCCAGTTCTGGGAGACGCTCAATCGCGGCGAATACCAGGCAGCCGAATACAAGCGGATCGCCAAGGGCGGCCGCGAGATCTGGATCCAAGCGTCCTACAATCCGATTCTGGACCTCAACGGCAAACCCTACAAGGTGGTGAAATACGCCGCCGACATCACCGCGCAGGCGATCGGCCGCAAGAAGGCCGACAATGCGCGCGGGCTGATCGAGGCGGTCGCGGCCGGCAGCGAGCAGATGAGCGCCTCGATCCGCGAGATCTCCGCGACCATGGCGAAATCGCGCGAGACCTCCAAGGTCGCGACCACCAGGGTCGAGTCCGCAGACGGCCAGGCTCAGAAGTTGACTGCGGCGGCCCAGGCCATGAGCGGCATCGTCGAGATGATTTCGGGCATCACCAGTCAGATCAACCTGCTTGCGCTCAACGCCACGATCGAATCGGCGCGGGCGGGCGAAGCGGGCCGCGGCTTTGCAGTGGTCGCCTCCGAGGTGAAGAACCTCGCCAGCCAGGCCAAGCAGGCCACCGATACGATTACCTCCGAAATCGACGCGTTGAACACCATCTCGGGCGACGTTGCGAGCTCGCTCACCGCGATCAAGGCCGCGATCGCCGGCGTCAACGAGTTCATCGCCTCCACCGCAGCCGCGGTCGAGGAGCAGAGCATCGTGACCTCCGATATGTCGTCGAACATGCAGCGCGCATCGGCAGAGCTGGCGTAAGCTCTCGCTTTATCACTATCCCCGTCACCCTTCGAGGGCCGCTGAAGAAGCGACCGCCCTGGGGTGACGGTGGGAGAGACCGATGCAATTATCCTACCGCTCCCAGCGTCGCGTCGCTTCACTCGCCCCTTCCGGCAGCATCTCGAAGACCGGCGAGGCCAACACCGCATGGACATGCAGCATGGTCGCTCCCGAATTGCGAAACCCGTGCTTGCGGCCGGCGGGAACCAGCAGCGCCTGTCCGGCCGTCACCGTGATACGCTCGGCTTCGACCCACATCTCCGCCTCGCCCGCCCGCACGGTGAGCACCTCCTCGACTGTGTGGCTGTGTGTCGGCGCGCCGGCGCCGGGATCGACCCATTGCTCGAAGATGCAGAGCGCGGTCGCGCCGTTGCGCGCGGATGTGACCATGCGGGTCTTCACACCTGGCCGCCATTCCTCGAGCGGGATCGTGCTGGAATCGATGAGCATGGGCTGGAGCCCTTCTTGCCGGGACGAAAGCGAAGTAAAAGGAGCCGGCGCTCGTGCGCGCCCCTTTCGAACACA
This sequence comes from Bradyrhizobium sp. Pa8, assembly GCF_052588265.1. Lineage (NCBI taxonomy): Bacteria > Pseudomonadati > Pseudomonadota > Alphaproteobacteria > Hyphomicrobiales > Nitrobacteraceae > Bradyrhizobium > Bradyrhizobium sp. Pa8. The sequence continues at coordinate 8,568,824 of NZ_CP176767.1, forward strand.
GGACAGATTAGCAAATGCCGCAGGCCCCACAAAACGTCGCCCTTGTCACCGGAGCCGCGCGAGGCATCGGGCTCGCGACGGCCAAGAAATTCCTGGCCGAAGGGTGGCGCGTCGCGCTGCTCGATATCGAGGGAGAGCTGCAGGCGGGCGCGGCGGCGGCCCTGAAGAATCCCGATAACACGCTGGCAATCACCTGCGACGTGTCCGACGCAGCCGCCGTGGGAGCTGCAATGGCGGCGGTCATGAGCCGCTTCGGTCGGCTCGATGCTCTCGTCAACAACGCCGGCGTCGCCGTGTTCGCGCCAGTGCTGGAGACCAGCGACGCCGACTGGAACAGGATCATGGCGGTCAATCTCACCGGTCCGTTCCTGTGCACCAAGGCGGCCGCGCCGCTGATGCGCGAGCAAGGCGGCGGCGCCATCGTCAACGTCACCTCGATCTCGGCGGTGCGCGCCTCGACGCTGCGTTCGGCCTATGGCACCAGCAAGGCTGGCCTTGCGCACCTGACCAAGCAGCTCGCGGTCGAGCTCGCCTCGCTCAACATCCGTGTCAACGCGGTCGCGCCGGGGCCGGTCGACACCGCGATGGCGAAGCAGGTGCACAGCAGGGAGATCCGCGCCGACTATCACGACGCGATTCCGCTCAACCGCTACGGCCTGGAGGAGGAACTCGCCGAAGCGATCTATTTCCTGTGCTCGGAACGATCGAGCTACATCACCGGCCAAATTTTGGCCGTCGATGGCGGCTTCGATGCGGCTGGCATCGGCCTGCCGACGCTGCGCGGCAAACGGCGGAACGGGTAGGCACAGGATTTGTAGGGTGGGCAAAGGCGCGTAAGCGCCGTGCGCACACCTTCCCTCCAGATTTGCGATGCCATTGGTGGGCTACGCTTTGCCCACCCTGCGGGATCGAGCTTGTGGAGTGCTCCATGCGACGCATGTTCTTTGTTGGTGCCCTGATGCTCGCATCCGCGCTGCTCGCCGCCACCCCCGCGATGGCCGAAATCCGCATCATCCAGTCGCCGGGCGGACAGGTCGGGCCGTTCCTCGACCTGTTCGAGAAAGTGCGCGAGAGCGGCGAGCGCGTGGTGATCGATGGTCCGTGCCTGTCCGCCTGCACGCTGGTGCTGAGCATCGTGCCGGGCGAGCGCATCTGCGTCACCAAACGCGCGATACTCGGCTTCCACGCGGCGCGTTCGGTCGACCGGCGCGGGCGTTTTTTTGCCGAGCCCGAAGCCTCCGACGCGGTGCTGCAGGCCTATCCCGGCCCGGTGCGCGACTGGATCAGCCGACACGGCGGGCTCTCGTCCAGATTGCTTTTGCTGAAGGGCCGCGACCTTGCGGCGATCTATCCACGCTGCCGCTGAGCAACAGGCGGCCGCCAGCGATGTGACCGGGTTGCATCCGCCGCTGTCCGGCGATTAGGCAGTTTTGCAAAATTTCGACGATCCGGACACGAAATCCGCTCAACCGCTTGGCAATGCCTGCCCAATTTACGCAGTTTGCGGCTTTTCCCGACCGTCTATGATGGTCCCGTCCAGATTGAGGCCGCTCGGGTCACGATGGCTGCAGGGCCGTCATAATCTCAGCAGTGGTCACAGACTAGGATGGTTCCGCTTTTTCAAGATTACTCATTTTCAATCCGATCGCAGCCCGTGCAGCCCATCGATTTTCACTACCGCCTGTCGGACCAGGGACGCATTGTCCTTGGCCAGTTGAGCTCCCAGGAAACCGTCGAATTCGAATTGCTGTCACGGCGCCACCGCGAGGGCCTGATGGACCTGCCGTCCGAGCTGCGGCTGCTCGAGCTCTATGTGAAATATATCGGCTCGGGCGCAGAGGCTGCGTTCGCGCCGTCTGAGCCCGTATGGCAGGCGAGCGAGCCACTGCAGCGGCGGAGACCGCCGCGCGCGCGAACGGCGCGGCCGCGCAACTACATCCTCTCGATGATCGTGATCGCGAGCGTCAGCTTCACGCTCATCGCGTTGCTGGTGGGCTAGCAGGCAAGCGCGACGGCGAAATTGCGCAGGTCACGCATTTCGTCAGGCCTAGTAGAGCCTCTGGATGGTCTGCGCCAATTCCAAGGTCGCGCAGATGAGCATGCCCCAAAGTGCAAAATTGATTTGTAGCGCCGCTGCCATCGGTCGCTCCCCTTCCAAGTTACGCCCACCCCAGTTTGTAGAATTTATGAAGAAATTATTAGCGATTCTGTCGTGGAGTTTACAGCCTAATATTTCGCCAGTTGTTGTGCGATGCGATCCGCATGATTTCACGAAGCGGCCTCACTGCTCTCGCAATGTGATGCGAGAGCACGATTCCATATTGGGCCTTGGCGGCCACGTCGTTTCCCTTAGGTTCCATTTAACCGGCGCGATGCAAGGCTCCGCATGCGGAGTTTGCGTGTCGCGTACCGCACCAAGGGTCCGGCATGCTGCGTCACGGCTTCGTCTTGATTACTTTTTGCGCAGCGCTCCTCGGATGCGCGGCGGCGCCAGCGCAGGAGCGCCGACCGATCGCATGGGACGGCCTCGGCCGGGATCCGAACCAGGCCGCTCACCGTCCCTCTGTCACGAAGCGGCGCGCAGCGAACCCGGCGCCCGCACAGGACAACCCCAATCAGGAGCGGGAAAGAGTGCTCAGCACCTTGCGCCCGTTCTCCGAGGCGTGGTGGGTGGTCCATGACGAAATCGAGGCGGAGAACGACAGGCAGCTTGGCTCGAAACTCGTGATCTGCCCTCGCTGCGTCGAACCGCCCCCGCCGAGCGATGACGTGACCGAATCGATCCGGTGAGCGAGCATCCAGCCGACCGGCCGTGTGACATGACGACATCATAAGTGCCCCTCCCCCGCAACTACCGGAGAGGGATCACGGCCTGGCGCATCAGGCGGTCACGCCTGTCACATTCCCTCGGCCGGGCAGTTCACCATCCAGGGAATGCCGAACTTGTCGACGCACATGCCAAAGCCCTTGGCCCAGAACGTCTTGCTGAAGGGCATGGTGACGGCGCCGCCGTCGGCGAGCGCGTTGAACTTGCGCTCGCCATCCGCGGGGTCCGTGACCGTGAGCGAGACCGAAAAGCCCTGGGCTTTCTGAAAATGCTCGGGTGGCGCGTCGGAGGCCATCAGCACGCTGCCGTCGGGCAGCGACATCCGCGCATGCATGATCATCTTCTCGCGGCCGGGCGCGGCGGGCATGTCCGGCGGCGCTTCCGATGAGCGCATCATGGCGTCGATCTTGCCGCCCAGAACCTTGGCGTAGAAGTTGAACGCCGCTTCGCAGGTGTCCTGATAGAACAGATAGGCATTGATCATCGTTTCTCTCCTCTTCGTTTTCTTGCCAATTTCTTGGCAGTTCCTTGCAGTTTCTTGGCGGTTTCCTGGCTGCTCCTTGGCTGCTCCTTGGGGCAGCAAGCCTTGCTACTTCTCGGTGAGCTTCTTCAGGCTGGCGAGGCCGACCTCGAAGTCCTTGCCGATCATGTTGTCCATGTTGATGAACACCTGCATCACCTTGGACATGAACGGCGCCGGACCGTACATCGCCCATGTGACCAGTGTGGCATCGCCTTGCGGCACAAAGGTGAACTCGGCCGTGTTGTGGCCTTCGAACGGGCGCTCGAAATCGAGCTTGATGCGAAGCTTCGACGGCGTGCTCGCCTCGAGGATCTCCATATGCCCGGCGCCGACATTGTTGTTGCCGTCCCAGGCATAGGTCGCGCCCTTGCCTGACGTGGTTCCGCCGAAGGTCCGCTTCATGGCGGGGTCGCGATCCTCATAGGGCGACCAGCTCATCCAGAAATGGAAATCGGCAACGTGCGGATAAATCGCATCGGCCGGCGCCTTCACGGCAAGCGAGCGCTCGACACGGAACGTATCGGGTTTTGTCAATGCGAAGACGAGGACCGCGGCTACGCCGACGGCGAGCACGACGGCGATGATGGCAATGGCTTTCAGCATGAGTGGGCTCCCTGGATATGGAATTAAGACGAAGGAGAACGGCGGGAGCCGACAATTGGCGGAACGAAATTTTTGGCCGTCACGTCGCCTTCGCGCCCTGCCGGGCGCCATTGGCCCCCTTCGGCTGGCTGTCCCGGATCAGGCGATCAATGTGCATCCGGATATGGGCGGCTTCCGCCGAAGTATTGGCGAGTGCGATGGCGCGGTCGAAGGCGATGCGGGCTTCGTCGTTGCGGCCGAGCTGCATCAGGAAGGCACCACGCACGCCGTGGAAATGGAAGTAGTTGGCGAGTTTCGGCGCCAGCGGCTCGATCAGCTCGAGCGCCGCTTGCGGCCCGCGCACCTTGGAGACCGCAACCGCGCGGTTGAGCGTCACCACCGGCGAAGGCTGCATCACTTCGAGCGCTCCGTAAAGCAGGTCGATCTGCGTCCAGTCGGTTTCCTCGGGCGTCGACGCGCGCGCATGCAGCGCGGCGATCGCGGCCTGGACCTGATAGGGGCCGCTGCGGCGATGGCGCATCGCCTTGTCGATCAGCGCCAGGCCTTCCGCGATCATGGTGCCGTTCCACAGCGTACGATCCTGGTCGTCGAGCAGGATCACCGCGCCGTCCGCGGCAAAGCGCGCGGCGCTGCGCGCGTGCTGCAACAGCAGCAGCGCCGCGAGCCCCATGATCTCCGGCTCGCTCTGGAACAGCCGCAGCAGCAATCGCGCCAGCCGGATCGCTTCCTCGCACAGCGGCTTTCGGATCTCCGCAGTGTCGCCGCTGGCCGAATAGCCTTCGTTGAAGATCAGGTAGATCATTGCGGCAACGCCGGCGAGCCGCTCGGAGCGCTCGACCGCGCCGGGCGTTTCGAACGGCGCCCCGGCCTCAGCGACCTTCGCCTTGGCACGGGTGATGCGCTGCTCCATCGCCGCTTCCGAGACCAGGAAGGCGCGCGCGATCTGCTTCACGGTAAGGCCGGAGACGATGCGCAGCGCCAGCGCGATCTGCTGGGTCGCCGGCAGCTGCGGATGGCAGCAGATGAACATCAGCCGCAGGATGTCGTCGCGGTAGTGCGAGCCGTCGAGCCGCTCGGCGAGCACGCCCTCGGCGTCGTCGAGATCGGAGATGGCCTGGTCGTCCTCGGGCAGCGGCTGCTGCTTGCGGGCGCGGCGGACCTCGTCGATGGCGACGTTGCGGCCGACCATGATCAGCCAGGCTGCTGGATCGCGCGGCGGCCCGTTCTGCGGCCAGGTCTTGAGCGCGCGCAGGCAGGCGTTCTGGAAGGCCTCTTCGGCGGTGTCGAGATCGCGGAAATAGCGCAGTAGCGCGCCGACCGCCTGGGGGCGCGCCGAGGTCAGCGCGGTCTCGATCCAGGCGGTGTCGGCCTCGCTCACGTCGAAATTCCTCCGGGCCGGAATACGCCGACGGGGCGCACCTCATAGGCGCCGCCGGGATTGGCCGCGCCGAGGTCGCGCGCAACGTCGAGGGCTTCGTCGAGGTTCCTGCAATCGACGATATAGAAGCCGAGCAATTGCTCCTTGGTCTCGGCGTAGGGTCCGTCGAGCACCAGCGGCGGGTCTTCCTTGCGTAGCGTCGCCGCCGCCGTGGTCGGAAGCAGCCGCGCCACCGGACCGAGCCGGCCTTGCTGTGTGAGCTTGTCCTGCACCACTGCGAGCTTCTTCATCACGGCCTCGTCCTGGTCCTTGCTCCAGGAGCCGACGAAGTCCTCGTCGTGATAGCAGAGGATCGCATAAAGCATGGGCAGCACCTTCCTGAACGCTTGTTTCAAAGACGATCCAATATGCCCCGCCCCGACAGGGCTGCGGAAAAAATTTGCGAGAAAAATCCGTCGGATCGTGCCAAGGAGGGTTTTCAAAGCGGAACCGACGAGGCACTTCGAATGAGCATGGGCACACTGGCCGTCCTGATCAACAGCACGCAGCAGAACTGGCTGCCGGAGCGCTGGAAGGCCCGGCTCGACGCGGTCTGCGGCGGCCGCCGCGTGGTTCTGCTGCCCGACGCCGGGCTCGATCCGGCCGAGGTGCACTATGCCGCGGTGTGGAAGCCGGTGCCGGGCGATCTCGGCTCTTTTCAGAACCTGCGTGCGATCTTCAATCTGGGCGCTGGCGTCGACGCGCTGATGGCCGACAGGAGCCTGCCCGACGTGCCGCTGGTGCGCGTCGCCGTGCCTGATCTCACCAATCGCATGACCGAGTATGTCGTGCTGCACGTGCTGATGCACCACCGCCAGGAGCTGTACTTGCGGGACTCGCAGCGCGCAAAGCGCTGGGAGCCGCAATATCAGTGGCCGGCGAGCGCCGTCACCGTCGGCGTGATGGGGCTTGGCACGCTGGGTTCCGATGCCGCCGAGGTGCTGCGCCGGCTCGGCTTCCGCGTTGCCGGCTGGAGCCGCAGCCCTCGCACGATCGAGGGCGTCGAATGCTTCCATGGCGCCGCGCAGATCGATGCATTCCTGCGCAAGACCGACATCCTGGTCTCACTGTTGCCGCTGACGCCTGACACGCACGGCATCCTCAACCGCGACGTCTTCACTAAGCTCAACCGCAGCAGCCCGCTCGGCGCGCCCGTTCTGATCAATGCGGGTCGCGGCGGCTTGCAGAACGAAGCCGATATCCTGGCCTGCCTCGACGACGGCACGCTTGGCGCGGCCTCGCTCGACGTTTTCGTGCAGGAGCCGCAGCCTGCGGACAGCCGGTTCTGGACCCACCCCAAGGTGCTGCTGACCCCGCACAACGCGGCCGACACCGACGCCGATGCAATCTCGGCCTATGTCGCCGAGCAAATCGCAAAGTTCGAGGCCGGCGGCGCGCTGGAGAACGTGGTGGACCGGGCACGGGGATATTAGACGCTTCGGCAGGCTGAGAGAGGCACGCACGCGCCCCACCCTCGCTGTCGTCCCCGCGTACGCGGAGGACCCATACCGCGTGATTTATCGTTGCGGATGGTTGCAGTACCGAACGACCAGTCTTCGCCAAACCACTCCCTGTGGTTATGGGTCCCGGGCTCGCGCTGCGCGCGCCCCGGGACGACGGCCTAACTTTTGGCCCCCACCATCACATCGATCGCGCCTTTCACGATCGCTTCCAACTCCTTGCGCGACACGCGGGCGCGGGAGCGGATAGCGATCGAATGCACGGTTGCGGAGGCGAGTTGCGCCAGCGCGGCCGGGTCGGCGCTCGCGGGCAACTCGCCCTTCTCCTTGGCGCGGCGGAAGCAACTGGCAAAGGCCTTGTCGAGCTCGGTCAGTCCATCCAGCACCATGGCACGGATCTCGGGATCGCCGACGGCTTCGGACGCCGCGGTCACCACCGTGAAGCAGCCGCGCGGACCGGTTTCGCCGGAGAGATAGATGTTCAGCGCGGACGCGAAGATGCGCTCGAGCCGCTGGCGCACCGGCATCTCCTGGCGAAAGATCTCCACCATCGAGGCGCGCGCGTCCTCGCGGTAGCGCTGGTAGCTCTTGATGTAGAGCTCGCGCTTGTCGCCGAAGGCGCCGTAGAGGCTCGGCCGGTTCATGCCGGTCGCTTCGCTGAGATCGTCCAGCGACGTCGCCGCAAAACCCTGTCGGCGGAACAGGTCGAGCGCCTTGCCGAGGGCGACGTCGGGCTCGTAGGCGCGCGGACGGCCACGCCGCTTCGGTTCGTTGGCAGCAGCTGGCGGCTTCGATTTTTGTACCATTTCGCAAATTAATCCTTGACCGCGGCCATATTATACAAGATGGTACAAAAATCAATCTGGCCAGGTTGAGCGACACCCAAAGAGGAATTGCCCAAGGAGGCCCAAGATGGATCTTTATTTCTCGCCGCTCGCCTGTTCGATGGCGACTCGCGTCGCGCTGTATGAAGCCGGCGCCGAAGCGAATTATCTCGAAGTCGATCCGCCGACCAAGAAAGTGCTGAACGACGGCACCGACTTCCGCACAATCAACCCGATCGGCCTCGTGCCGACGCTGCGCACCGACGAGGGCGTTGTGCTGACCGAGAACGCCGCGATCCTGCAATATGTCGCGGATCGGTTCCCGCAATCCGGCCTCGGTGCGGCCCAGGGCATCGATCGCACCCGGCTGCATCAATGGCTTTGCTTCATCGGCACCGAGCTGCACAAGGGCCTCTTCATTCCCCTGCTCGACCGCAAGGCGCCGCAGGAAACCAAGGCCTATGCGCTGGAGAAGAACCTGTCGCGGCTCGACTATGTCGACAACTACCTGAAGGGACGCGACTTCCTGCTCGACCATTTCAGCGTGGCCGACGCCTATCTCGTCACGGTCATCAACTGGACCATGGCGACCCCGCCGATCGAGCTCGCCAAATGGCCGAACGTGAAGGCGTACCACGACCGCCAGCGCCAGCGGCCGTCGGTCGCGAAGGCGATCGCCGAAGAGTTCGAACTGTACAAGGCCGAGCAGGCGCGCAAGAAAGCCGCGGCGTAAGGCCAAAGCGAGATCTTCATAGCGACGTCGTCCCGGCCAAACCGGGACGGCGTCGTTCTTTCGGCAATTCAGCTACCTCGGCGCTTGCAGCACGATCCCATAGCGACCGTATATCCGATCGATCGTACCGTCCTTGCGCAGCCGTTCCAGCGCTCCGTCGATCGCCTCGCGCAACGCATCATCCGGGCGGACCATGCCGACGGCGACATTCCAGTTGAGGTCGGCCACGCCCTCGTCGCGATCCAGGATCCGAAGTGCCTTGTCCGGATGCGTCAGATTGAAATAGCTCGCCGCGGTGGGCGTGACCGCAGCCGCATCGATCTCATGGTTTGACACGGCGTCGAGGCTGTCGGTCTCGAAGCCGAAGGTCGATGTGGGCACGTGCCGTTGACCGATAATCATGGCGGCGACAGAGCCGACCTGCACGCCCACCTTGGTATGCTCGCTGAGGCTCTTGAACGACGTGAGCGCGCTGGATGACGGCACGGCGAGCGCGACGCCCGTGCGATAGTACGGTTTCGAGATCCTCAAGCGGGTTTCGCCTTGCGCTTCCCGGTCGGCGATGACGTCCAACAGAATGTCACAACCGGCGCTGCGCATTTGGTACTGCGTGATGATCCAGTCGAGCCGCAGCGAGACACCGAGTTCGCGTGCCAGCACCTGTCCCAACTCGACCTGAAAGCCGGGCGGATCGCCGCCCTTGCGCGCAAAAGGAAGCGAGTTGGGATGCGCGCATAGCCCGAGCGCGCCACTCGCGCGGATCGCGTCCAGGGTTCGCGCCTGCGCCGGTCCCGACAGCCCGATGGCGGCACCGACGATAACCAGGACAATTGCCTTCATTCCGCGTCCTCATCTGGATGGATCGGGTCCCGGCGGATCAGCCCTCGCGCGGCTTCAAGGCGCGGATATATTTGACGATCTGGTCGATCTGCGCGTCACTGAAGCTCTCGCCGAATGCCGGCATCGCACCTTGCTTGCCGGTCTTGATACGGTTGTGCAGAAATTCGTCGTCTCGTTGCGAATTCATCAGTTGCGGTCCCCTGCCAGCAGCCCGGCCGCCGTCGGAGTGGCAAAAGCCGCAGGTCCCCGCGAACAACTGCTCGACGTCCAACGACCCGTTGTCCGGCGCCGGCGTAGCAGATTGAGCTTGAGCCACCACAACGCACAGCAACGAAGCGCCCAGCACCGCCGGAAGCGACTTCAAATGCAGTTTCAACACGTCCGCTCCATTCCTGAATCACGCACAGCCGCTGCAATCGACCGAGGAGCGGGTTTGCACCCGCTCCTCGGCAGATCGTTTGAGACAGACTATTTCAAGCTGAAGACGACGAGGGCGCCGTCGTCACGCGGCATGCTCTTGTAGACGCCGCCGAAGTTTGGCGCATATTCGTCCGCCAGCATCCCGCCGAAGCCGGCTGTCACGGCGATATATTGCTTGCCGCCGACGGAGTAGCTGACGATACCGCCCTGGTGGCCAGTGCCGTTGTTGTGCTTCCACAACTCGGCCCCGGTTTCGGCATCGTAGGCGTGAAGGATGCCGCGGGAGTCGGGTACGAACACGAGATTACCCGCGGTCGACAAGACGCTCCCAAGCGGCGGCTCGGGAAAGCGAACCTCCCATTTCTTCGCGCCCGTGATCGGATCGCGCGCGTCGAGATGTCCGTAGATCTCGCCACCCGGAGGCGGCACCATCTTGAAGTCGGCGCCGATGTTGAGCTGGACCTGGGGCGTGGTGACCGGCGTCGTCTTCTGAATATCCAGCGTCATGCACCATTCCTGGCCGATCTTGTAGTAAAGACCGGTCTTCGGGTTGTACGAGCCGGCGTTCCAGCTGATGCCGCCGCCAATAAACGGACACAGCGGTAGCTCAGTGACCTTCCCGACGGGGAAATCGCGACGACCGATCAGCGCGCCTGTCTTGGGATCGATATCCTTGACGAAGTTGATGTTCTCAACCAGCCGCCAGACGTTCTTCACGCCAAGATTACGGTCGTAGACGAAGACGAAGCCGCCCTTGTTCGGATGAACCACGTATTTCTGGCCATCGCGCTCAAGCATCACGAACTCGCCGACGGCGCTGTCGAAGTCCCAGGCGTCGTGAGGCAGTTCCTGATGGTAGGATTTCAGCTTTCCAGTATCGATATCGAGCGCGATGACCGAACTCGTATAGAGATTGTCGCCGGGACGCGCACCTTGCGTCTTGTAGTCGGCGCCCGACCAATCGTAGAGCGGCGCCGGGTTCGCGGTGCCCCACAAGATGGAGTTGGTCTCGGAGTCGTAGGTGCCCGGCATCCAGCCGCCGCCACCGCCCGTGCGCCATGAATCGTTGCCCCAGGTCTTCATGGCCTCGTCGGTGCCCGCGACCGTCAGGAACTCCCACTTCTTCTTGCCGGTGGTGGCGTCGACAGCGAAGATCGGGCCGCGCCCCGGCCATTCACCCCCCTGCGAGCCGATGATGACGCTCCCCTTCGCGTAAAGCGGCGCGCCGGTGAAGCCGACCGTGAGCTTCTGCGAGTCGATCAGCCTGGTTTCCCAGAGCACCTTTCCCGACTTCGCATCGAGCCCGAACAGACGACCATCCATCGTACCGACGAAGACCTTGCCTTCACCAAGGGCTACGCCGCGATTGTACGGCGAGTGGGTCTGTCGGCTGATGAGCGCCTCGTCGAGTTCCGGAAAGAACGACCAGATGACCTCGCCGGTCGCGCCGTTCAGCGCAAAGACCCGGCTGTACGAACCCGAATAATAAAGCACGCCATCGGCCACGAGCGGCATTGACTGCAGGCCGCGCGTCGATCGTCCGGGAATATGCGTCCAGGCTACGCCCAGATTGCCGATGGTGCTGGCATTGATCTGCGCGAGCGGGCTGTAGTGATGGGATTTGTACGAACCGTGATAGGTGAGCCAATCGTTCTGACCGGCGTTCTCGATCCGGGCCGTATCCACGGTTTGGGCCAACGCCGACGACACGATCAGCGTTGCGCCGGCAACAAGAGGTAGACCAGAATTACACCAACGCTTCTTCATCCGTTCCTCCCGCTTTTGTGTTTGTTGAACTTGCGTCTCGCAGACGCGGCGAGGGATGTTTGCAGCTCGCTATGTGTCGGTTCTTCTCCATCGCATATGAGCTGCCAACAGCTCTCGATCTCTCTCGGCGGACATCGCCAAAAGGAGCTACGTTCCCTGGACTGGTTGCTGTTGCACTCCCGCTCGCTCTCACAGAGTACGCCGGATGAGGCAGGGCGCAAAGATGGAATGCGCGAGCGGCGCGAATTTGACGCGCAGCACGAATTCGAAACGTCAGCTGCGCTGACCGTTTCGTCCCCATCGACAAAACGTCGAACTGAAACAGGTTATTTGTACGGCTCGCGCTGCATCATCGTGACGATATCGGGCCGGAGCGTCAGCAGCAGTACGAGGCCGGTCATGATCACCAGGTAGGGCACCGTGACGCGCGCGATGCAGCCGAACCCGTCACCTCACCTCGCGCGTCCATAGATCGCTAGCCGCCGTCGCCCCGCGCGGCGGATGATCGATGCGGTCGAACGCAGCCAGGATATCGACGGCGCTTCGACGCCTCTGCCGACCTCGCCAAATTGCCGAAAGTGAAGGCTTATCACAAGCGCCTGCGCCAACGGCCATCGGTCGCGAAGGCGATCGCCGGCGAGTTTGAGCTGCACAAGGTCGGGCAGGCGCGGAAGAAGGCCGCGGTGTAGGCCGATCTGAACGACCAACTTCTTTCGTCAACGAGGACGTCGTCCCTGCCGAGAGAGCCGAGACGACGACGTTTCCATGTCGGAGCGCGGCCGGCGGGCGGCACCGCACGCAATAGTTGCGTCTGGCGCCAGTCGCGCGATAGAATGTTCCGGCCCGGGGGGCCGGCGACATTACTGCGGCGGACTTTTTGAGGCTTCGCTGCACAATTCATATCGTTGCCAGACTGGAGATTTTCGCCATGACACAAGGCATCCTTCGTATCTGGTCTTGCGCGGCTGTTGGTGCTGCGCTGTGTTGTTCGTTCGCCCATGAGGCGCGCGCGCTCTGCGATCCTCCGAGGGACGTCAGAGACTGCGCCCGCGTGCCGAAGGAAATATTCGCGCAGGAAAGTCCTGCGCTGCCGGAGCCGCCGTTCGTCGTGACCTATCCGGGCACCGCGAGCAAACTTGCGCTGACTCAGTTCGACCTGCTGCGAGCGCCTTCTGCCGCGCCGACAAGCAACGGATGCCACCCGCTGAACCAGAGCGCATGCACCTCGGTGTCATCGGGAGATCTGACGAAAGCCTGGGTTGCCAAGAAGTCCGGCCCGTTCCTGGTCCGGTTTCAGGACGGCCGGTCGCTGCTCGCATCGCCCGTGGCCTCTCGCTAGCCTCTCGTCCGCGAGCGGAGATGCACGGTGCCGACTCCCACCCAGTCAGCAAGCACGCTGAGAACTATCGTCTGTGCCTTGGCTCCGCTGCGGTACATCCCCTATGGCCTGCGGGATGCGTTCGTCTGTCTCAGAGTCCTACTGATCCCGGCCTGCCTCAGCGCCTTCGCATCTCTCGTTCTGTTCTTGCCCGATCAGACGCGCGACTACTACCGCTTGATTGTCGAGAACCTTGCCGACCCGATCAACCTCACGCGTTGCTCCGCAATCGTCGCCGCGGTCCTGCCGATCCTGTTTCTGCTCGGCATGGCCGCGTGCCTGTCGTTCAGCACCATAGTGCTCCTCGTCGATCGGAACCGGCCAAGCCTGTACCGCACGGCCTGCGCTCGCCAGGCAGTGCCATTTCTACCGGTCGTGTTCGGGACGCTTCCGCTCCTCGCCGCCATCGCAGGCTTCGCCGCAAGCCTGATCGCTATCAATGTCCAAACTGAGCAGGACTCGATCGCCGGCATCCGGAAATTCGGAGATCCCACGTTCGCTCTGCAATTGCAGACACTCTTCGACTGGGCCAAGCGGGGCGACTGGTATTTCAAACTCGGACTGTGGGTTCTCGGCGTAATCACCGCCGTATTTTTCCTGAAAAGCCTGCACATCGTGCACCTCAGCCGCCGGCTTGCCGTACCTCAAAAAAGCAGGCTCCGGCGGATCGCACGCTGGGTCTTCGTCGCCTCAATCGTCCTGTCTCTGGCCGCGATCGTCCTGATCGCCGCGTATCCCGTGCCAATCGGTCAGGGCCTGGGGTCGATCTCCGTATTCGCCATCTTCATCGGCTGCCTTACGATGAATGCCACCGCGCTGAGCATCTGGTCCCGCCGGCTCGACTTTCCCATCATTCCGACGCTGCTAGCGCTAGCCGCCTTTCTGGCTTGGACCGACATCAACGACGATCACGAGCTGCGCCGCATCGACAAGAGCGGCAGCGAGGTCACCTCGTCGGCGACGCCCACGGCACGTCCTTCGGGCGACGTCGAAGGCGAGTTCGAGAAATGGTACGGTGCGAGGCCCGACAAAGACAATGCTGAATTCAACGGAGATCAAGGCTATCCGGTCTACATCGTCGCCGCGCAGGGCGGCGGCATCTACGCGGCGGCGCAAGCCGTACAGTTCCTGACTAAGCTGCACACGACCTGTGAACGGTTCGCCCAGCATTTGTTCGCCATCAGCGGCGTGTCCGGGGGCAGCGTCGGGGCAGCGCTCTATGCCGCCATGACCGACGAGTTCAAGCCAACGACGGAACAGTGCCGCAGCGTTGCGGAGGTCGGGAGCAGCGGCCCACGGACTCAGGACATGCGCGATGCGCAGCAATCCGCATTCGAGCTCGTGCGCAATGACTACGACTTCCTCTCGCCGCTGGTCGCTTCAGCCTTGTTTCCCGATTTCGCGCAACGCTTCTTCTGGCCCGCGAACCCCGCATTGTCGAGAGCCCGCGCGCTCGAGCAATCAATCGAGGCAGCGTGGGCGGACGTCGCAACCAGGAACTTCAGCGGCGTCGGCCGCGATGCTCTCAAGACCGGTGTCCTGGCATCCTGGAAACCCGCGGGCCTCAAGCCGGCGCTGTTCTTCAATACGACCGAGGTCGCATCCGGGCGACGCCGCGTCATCGCACCGTTCAGCTTCGGTAACGACTTTCCCACCGACGCGCAGTTCCTGCCGCTGACCGAAAACTATGACATCCCGCTAAGCGTTGCGGCAGTTGCCAGCGCGCGCTTTCCCTGGCTGACGCCAGCGGCCTGGTTCTGGGACACCGGCTCGAAGGCAATCCCGCCAGCCAAGAGTGCTATCACCAGATTCCACGTCGTCGACGGCGGATATTTCGAGAACTCCGGCGTCACCACCGCCGTGGAAATCATCAATCGTCTGCAGCGCCGGGCAGACACGTGCTGCAACAAGGCCCGTTTCTATCTCATCGTGCTGACATCGGGCGAATACAGCAAAGGCAGCTCCGACGCGTTCAGCGAGGCTGTATCGCCTGTGATCGCGCTGTTCAACAGCCGAACGGCGCGAACCTATTCGACGGTCGATCTGGCAACTCGCGATCTCGGCGTCATAGAGCGTGGCGCCAAGAACGTGCGCGGACGGATCAGCCGGGTGCAAAAGGCCGATTTCGGCGAGTACGTGATACCCCTGCCACTCGGCTGGCGCTTGTCAAAGATGTCGGCAACCGAGATATTTTTCCTGACCGGACGTGTCGGACATTGCGCGCCGAACGACAATTTCGCGCAGACGTCCGACGTCAAGGGCTTCGGTCCGGTCGATTGCGTGCAGCTTTTGATCCTGCACCAGCTCCGGGGCGATGATCTTGACACCGCTCTCAAGCAGGCACAAGCGCTCCATCCTCCAGTCAAGCCTTAGCATTGACAGATCGATATTGCTGAGAACGACGCTTTGCCAGCGCGTCAGCGCGCGTAGCCATAAATCTCGACGGCATTGTCGGCAGACACGAGGCCGCTCGCGACATCGTCGTTGACGGCCACGCGATCGCGCTCGCGGGGATCGCCGATGCCGGCACCGCCCGGCGTCATCACGACCAGCCGGTCATCCGGCGGCACGGTCTGAAAACCCTTGCCGCGCATCTTCTGGCCGGACTTCAGCCCGACATAGCCGGCCTCGCCATTCTGGCCCCCATCGCGGCCGCGCGGCGGATGCTCGATGCGATCGAACGCGGCCAGGATGTCGAAGGGTGCGTCGATGCCGCTGCCGACCTCGATGATCTGGCCGAGACCGCCGCGGGTGCGCCCTGCCCCGCCAGAATCCGGACGCAGCTCCTTGCGCCAGAAGATCAGCGGCGTCTGCGTCTCCGCGATCTCGACCGGCGTACCGCGCACGCCGCTGGGATAGGCGGTCGCCGACAGCCCGTCCTTTGCAAAGCGCGCACCGGTACCGCCGTTGGAGGTCACCGCCATCGAGAAGCCGTAATTGCCGCCGGCGCCGGAACGGGTCTGTCCGCGCACGTTGAGATTCCACAGGCACGAGGTGCCTTCCGCAGGCACGCGCTCGGGGATGATCTGGCGCAGGCAGCCGAACACGACGTCGGGCAGCATCTGGCCGACGATGTGGCGCGAGGCGACCGGCGCGGGCTTCGGCGCATTGAGGATCGCGCCAGGGGGAGCCGACACCGTCAGCGGCGAGAGCGAGCCGGCATTGTTCGGGATCTGCGAGGCGACGACGCAGCCGAGGCCGAACACGGTGTAGGCCGTGGTGTAGGACAAGGGCACGTTGATGCCGAATTTCGAAGCGGCCGAGGTGCCGTCGAAATCGACGTGGATGCCCTCGTCCGAGATCGTCAGCGTCGCGGCGAGCGTGACCGGCGCATCATAGCCATCGACGACCATGGTGTTGTGCCAGCTGCCCTTCGGCAGCTTTGCGATCTCGGCCAGCACCGCCTCGCGCGAGCGGTCGCAGATGTAGTCGCCGAGCTCGTCGAGCGTGTCGATGCCGAACTCGGTCATCATCTCGACCAGGCGTTCGCAGCCGACATCGTTGCAGCCGGCGAGCGAATAGGTGTCGCCCTCGGTGTCGATCGGCAGTCGCGTGTTGGTGCGGATCATCGCCATCAGCGTCTCGTTGACGACGCCCTGGTCGATCAGCTTGAGCATGGGGATGTAGAGCCCCTCCATGAACACGTCGGTGGCGTCAGGGCCGAAGCCGATGCCGCCGATGTCCATGAGATGGCTGGTGCAGGAGAACAGCGCGACCGGCTTGCCGTCCTTGAAGCAGGGCGTGGTGACGACGAAGTCGTTGAGATGGCCGGTGCCCATCCAGGGATCGTTGGTGATGTAGGCGTCGCCTTCCTTCATCGTCTCGATCGGGAAATGCGCGATGAAGTGCTTGACCGATTCCGCCATCGAGTTGACGTGGCCGGGCGTGCCGGTCACCGCCTGCGCCAGCATCCGCCCCCTGAGGTCGAACACGCCGGCCGAGAGATCGCCGCATTCGCGCACGATCGGGCTGAAGGCGGTGCGGAGCAGCACCTGCGCCTGCTCCTCGACCACCGCGATCAGCCGATGCCACATGATCTGAAGGTCGATCAGGCTCGCGCCATTTGCCTTGCTCATGATCAGGCTGCCTTTCGTTCCATGACGATGCTGCCGGCACCGTCGATATGGGCGTCAAAACTGTTGGAGACGAAGGTGGACGTCTCGTCCTCGGCGATCACGGCGGGACCCGCGATGGTCGCGCCCGGTGCCATGTCCTCGCGGCGATAGAGCGGGATCTCGATCACTTCCCCCGCGCGGCCGTCGAAGAATTTGCGGCTGCCCGAAGCCTTACCAGCGGGCTTGCGCGCAACGGAAGCGACGACGGAAGGATTGTGCGCATCGGTGGTCGCGAGCACCGACCAGCTCAGAACCTCGATCGCGGCGCCCGGGATCGGCCGCTCGAACATCGCCGAATAGTCGGCCTCGAACTTCTGGCGCAGGCCGGCGAGATCGGCCGATGTCAGCCGCCGGTTCGGCAGCTCGACTGAGATCTCGTGGCCCTGGCCGACATAGCGCATGAAGGCTGCACGGCGTTCGCGCACTGGCGCACCGGCCGCGCCCGGCTCCACCAGCGCGCGCGCTTCGGTCACCATCTCCTGGAGCAGCTCCGAGACTCCCTCCGTGTCGAAATCATCGAGGCGGACATGGCGGCTGCGCACCAGCTCATAGGCAATGGGAGCAGCCAGGAAGCCGACGGCCGAGCCGACGCCGGCATTCGAGGGCACGATCACCCGCGAGACGCCGATCTTCTCGGCGACACGCGCGGCATGCAGCGGCGCGGCACCACCGAAGGCGATCAGCGTGTGCTGGCCGACGATCTCGCCGCGCTCGACCGCATGCACGCGCGCCGCGCTCGCCATGTTCTCGCAGACGACCTCGTGCACGGCATAGGCCGCGGTTTCCGCCGACAGGCCCAGCGGCTCGCCGACGGCACGCAACAGCGCCTCCTTTGAAAGCTCCGGGTTGAGCTTGATCGTGCCGCCCGCAAAGGCATCAGGATCGATCATACCGAGCGCAACGTCCGCATCCGTCACGGCCGGACGCTGGCCGCCGCGGCCGTAGCAGGCAGGTCCCGGCTCCGACGAGGCGCTCTCGGGGCCGACAGTGACACGCTTCATCGCATCGATATGCGCGATCGAGCCGCCGCCGGCGCCGATCTCGACCATCTCGATCACGGGGATGCGCACCGGCAGGCCGGAACCCTTCAGGAAGCGCGCCGCGCGATCGACCTCGAACACGCGCGAGGTCTCGGGCTGGTATTTTTCGATCAGGCAGATTTTTGCGGTCGTGCCGCCCATGTCGAAGGACAGCACCTTGCTCTCGCCGAGCCGCGCTGCGATCTGCGCCGCGAAGATCGCGCCGCCGGCGGGACCGGATTCGACGAGGCGCACCGGAAAGCGCCGCGCCGTCTCGATCGAGGTGACGCCGCCGCCGGAGGTGACGAGATAGATCGCGCCGCGGAACTGCTCGACCTGCAAGGCATCCGCCATGCGGGCGAGATAGCCGTCGATCAGGGGTTGCACATAGGCGTTGGCGACCGCAGTGGACGTGCGCTCGTATTCGCGGATTTCCGGACACACCGCAGAGGACACGGTCACGGAGATGCCGGGCATCTCCTCGCTGAGGATCGCGGCCGTGCGGCGCTCGTGCTCGGGATTGGCGTAGGAGTGCAGGAAGGCGATTGCGACGCTCTCGACGTTCAGCGCGCGCAATTTTGGCGCGAGTGCACGCACTGCCGCCTCGTCCAGCGGGAGGCGAACGGCGCCGTGTGCGTCGATGCGCTCCGGCACGGTGAAGCGGAGCGACCGCGGCGCCAGCGGCCTCGGCTTGTCGATGCTGAGATCGTACTGGTCATAGCGGCTCTCGGTGCCGATATCGAGCACGTCGCGAAAGCCGTCGGTCGCAATCAGCGCGGTCTTGGCGCCGCGGCGCTCGATGATCGCATTGGTCGCGAGCGTCGTGCCATGAATGAAGACGTCGATGTCGCTCATATGCGCGCGCGCGTCGGTGAGAATGAGACGCATGCCGTCCAGCACCGCCTGCTCGGGCCGCTGCGGCGTCGTCAGCACCTTGCGCGTCTTGCGCACCTCGCCCACGTCCAGCACGATGTCGGTAAACGTGCCACCGATATCAACGGCAAGCCGCACCTCGGCTCCCTCAAGCATTCCAAATTCTCCGTGCTGACCCTCAAAACTCAGGGCGAAGCTGATCGTCAAAACCCAGGATGAAAGCGCAGCAATTTCCATGCCATGGAGCACGCCGAAAGCGCTGCGCTCGGCTATTCTGCTTGGCACATATGCAATAGGCAAGACGTGTTCGTCTCGCGCCTGATCAGAGCAGGAATGCAAGCGCCGCCTCGCAGCGCTCCTCGACCTTGAGCGTGAGGAGATCGTCGGCGCGGGTGCGTCCGAGATTGACCGCGGCGATCGGGATCTGCCGGTTCGCGGCCGCCTGCACGAAGCGGAATCCGGAATAGACCATCAGCGAGGAGCCGACGATCAGCATGGCGTCGGCCTGCGCCAGATGATCCTGCGCGGTGGCGACCACGTCGCGCGGAACGTTCTCGCCGAAGAACACCACGTCGGGCTTGAGGATGCCGCCGCAGGCTTCGCAGGCGGGCACCTTGAACGACGAGAAATCCGCATGCTCGAGATCGGCGTCACCATCAGGCGCATCCGCGGCGTCGAGCGTCAGCCATTCCGCATTGGCACGGCCGAGCCTGTCCTGGAATTCGTTGCGCGGGGTCTTCGCCCCGCAGCCCATGCAGCGGACCAGATCGAGCCGGCCATGCAAATCGATCACCTGCCGGTGGCCCGCGGACTGATGCAGCCGGTCGACGTTCTGGGTCAGCAGCATCTCGCAGCGTCCGCCCGCCTCGAGCCGGGCGAGCGCATGATGAGCATCGTTCGGCCTCGCCTGGCCGAACCGCCGCCAGCCGATCAGGCTGCGCGCCCAATAGCGCTGGCGCGTATGCTCTTCCGACATGAAGGCCTGGAAATTGACCGGCTGGGTCCGCTTCCAATTGCCATGGCTGTCGCGGTAATCGGGAATGCCCGAATTGGTGCTGCAGCCGGCGCCGGTCAGCACGAACAGACGTTCGTGCCGGCCGACGAAATGTTCGAGCGAACGGTTTGCCTGTGGAGGGTTTGCCATGGCGCAGATGTAGTCTGCGCCGCGTCGTTTTGCCAGATGTCCGCCGCCGCAACGTGACCAGCCGCTCGCAGTCGAAGCTGATCAACTAGCTCGCCCAGTTCTCGCGAAACTCGGGGAACAGCGTCAGGCCCCCGCAGGCATAGATGGTCTGGCCCGTGATGTAGCTGGCGTCATCCGAGGCGAGGAAGGCGAACACGGCGGCGATCTCTTCCGGCGTGCCGACGCGGCCGAGCGGAATGTGGCTGGTGACGACGCCGCGCTTGGCTGGATCACCAGTCCACGCCGCGTTGATCGGCGTGTCGATTGCGCCGGGGCCGACCGCATTGACGCGAATGCCGCGGCTGGCGAATTCAAGCGCCAGCGTGCGCGTCAGATTGGCGATGCCACCCTTGCTGATCGAATAAGCGAGATAGCCGGGCTTCGGAATGATCTGGTGGACGCTGGAGCAGTTGATGATGCTGCCGCCTCCGCCGCGCGCGACGAAATGGGCGAGCGCCTTCTGCGCGCAGAGCACGGCGCCGTTGAGATTGACGTCGATGATGCGGCGGTAGGTGTCGATGTCGAGCGCCTCGCTCGGCGACTCCCGCTGGAAACCGGCATTGTTGACAAGGCAGTCGAGCCGCTTCCAGCGCGAAAGCACCGTCTCGAACATCGCGGCGACCTCCTGCTCATTGCTGACGTCGGTCTTGACGACGACATGATCGACCTTGCCGTGGCCGCGGTCAGCCGAACCCGTCCTTGCAAGCGCCAGCGTCTCCTCGGCCCTCTCGGGGTGATCGACATAATTGATGGCGACGGTCGCGCCCTCCTGCGCGAGCCGGATGGCGACCGCGCGGCCGATGCCTTGCGAGGCACCGGTCACCAGCGCGTATTGGCCGACGAGGCGGGAGGAAAACGGGGTCGAGCGATCGGTCTGCGGCATGAGCTTTCTCCGGGGATGCCTCATCATGGACGGAACCGGCGTTTTGTTCCATCCCGCTGGCGCATCGCAGCGATTCACTCGGCGCGGCGCGCGAGCGGCGAGGTCAGGATCTGGTAGAGAATGATGGCGCCGAAGGTCGCCGTGCCGATCCCGCCGATCGTGAACGCGCCGAATTTGAGCGTGAGATCACCCGCGCCCGCGGTCAGCGCCACGGCGACGGTGATCAGGTTGGCAGGATTGGCGAAATCGACCTTGTTCTCGACCCAGATCCGTCCGGCCATCGCGGCGATCAATCCGAACAGCACGATCGAGAGGCCGCCGATGACGGGACCGGGAATCGACAGGATCAGTGCGCCGAATTTCGGCGAGAAGCCGAGCAGGATCGAGACCGTGGCCGCGAATGCAAACAGCAGTGTCGAATAGACCTTCGTCGCCGCCATGACGCCGATATTCTCGGCATAGGTGGTGACGCCGGTGCCGCCGCCGCAGGCCGCCACGATGGTCGCGAGGCTGTCGGCGAACAGCGCGCGGCCGAGATAGGCATCAAGGCTCCGGCCCGTCATGGCGCCGACGGCCTTGATGTGGCCGAGGTTCTCGGCGACGAGAATGACCGCAACCGGCGCAATCAGAAAGATTGCGTCGGCGTGGAAGGTCGGCGTGGTGAAGCTCGGCATGCCGAGCCACGGCGCGGCCGCGAGCTGCGCGAAGTCGATCGGCTTGCCGAAGCCAAGGCCGTTGGCGAACAGCAAGTACAGAAGATATCCACCCACCGCGCCGAGGATGATCGGCAGGCGGCGCCACAGGCCTGGAGCGGCAACGGCCACCACGCCGATGATCAGAACCGTCGCGAGCCCGATCCAGGTGTCGAACGCGTTGGCGCTCACCGCCTTGACGGCCACGGGCGCGAGATTGAGGCCGATCGCAGCGACCACGGCGCCGGTGACGGCCGGCGGCATCAGGCGCTCGACCCAGCCAACGCCCGACCACATCACGATCAGCGCGATCACGCCGTAGAGCACGCCGGCGCCAACGATGCCGCCGAGCGCGACGGAGAGATTTGGATTCGGCCCCTGCCCGGCATAGCCGGTGGCGGCGATGACGACGGCGATGAACGCGAAGCTCGAGCCGAGATAGCTCGGCACGCGCCCGGCGACGATGACGAAGAAGATCAGCGTGCCGATGCCGGAGAACAGGACCGCAACGTTGGGATCGAACCCCATCAGCAGCGGCGCGATGATCGTCGAGCCCGACATCGCGACGCAATGCTGGAGACCGGAGACGACGGTCTGGCCCCATGACAGCCGTTCCTCGGGCATGATCACGCCCGAGGCCTTGAATTTCCAGCGCGGAAAATAGCTCTGCGGCTGCTCGTCCGAGCCCACCGTGGTTGTCATATTCCCCCCGTTGCGGTGCAGCGACCGATCTTCGTGCGATCCGACAAAAATGTGATTGTCGCTTCTGCGGCGACCATCACATGATGCGAGTCATGCAAGATTCAAAGCTTGCAAAAATCCAGATCTTGCAGAATCAAAAATCAATGCGTTCCGGGGCACACACTATGACACAAGTCGCGATCCAGCCAGCCATCCATCGCCGGCATCAACCCTGGTACAAGATCCTCTACATCCAGGTGCTGATCGCGATCGGGCTCGGGGTGCTCATCGGCTATTTCTATCCCGATCTCGGCAAGGAGCTGAAGCCGCTCGGCGACGGCTTCATCGCGCTGATCAAGATGATGATCGCGCCGGTGATCTTCTGCACCGTGGTGCACGGCATCTCCTCGATGGGCGACCTCAAGCGCGTCGGCCGCGTCGGGCTGAAGTCGCTGATCTATTTCGAGACGGTCTCCACCGTCGCCCTCGCGATGGGCCTGCTCGTCGGCGAGGTGCTCCAGCCCGGGCACGGCTTCAACATCGATCCCGCGACGATCGATCCGAAGTCGGTGGCGACCTACGTCACCCAGGCCAAGGAGCAAGGCATCGTCGCCCATCTGATGGCGATCATTCCCGACAGCTATGTGGGTGCGATCGCGCGTGGCGACCTGCTTCAGGTGCTGCTGATCTCGATCCTCTCGGGCTTCGCCATCGCCTTCCTCGGCAAGGCCGGCGAGCCGATCGCGGAGGCGATCGACAAGGCCGCAAAAATGTTCTTCGGCATCATCCGCATCATCGTGCGCGTGGCGCCGATCGGCGCGTTCGGCGCGATGGCGTTCACCGTCGGCGCTTACGGCCTCGGCTCGCTGCTCAACCTCGCAGCCCTGATCGGCACTTTCTACCTCACCAGCATCCTGTTCGTGCTGATCGTGCTGGGCTCGATCGCCCGGCTCGCCGGCTTCTCGATCCTGCGTTTCATCGCCTACATCAAGGACGAGCTTCTGATCGTGCTCGGCACCTCGTCATCGGAGACGGTGCTGCCGCAGATGATCCAGAAGATGGAGCATCTCGGAGCCTCGCGCTCGGTGGTCGGCCTCGTCATTCCGACCGGCTACAGCTTCAACCTCGACGGCACCAACATCTACATGACGCTGGCGACGCTGTTCCTGGCGCAGGCGACCAACACCCATCTGACAATCTGGCAGGAGCTCGGCATTCTCGGCATCGCCATGATCACCTCGAAGGGCGCCTCGGGCGTGACCGGCGCCGGCTTCATCACGCTCGCCGCGACGCTCTCGATCGTTCCCGACATCCCGATCCAGTCGATCGCGATCCTGGTCGGGATCGACAAGTTCATGAGCGAATGCCGCGCGCTCACCAACCTGATCGGCAACGGCGTCGCCTGCGTGGTCATCAGCATCTCAGAAGGCGAGCTCGATCGCGAGGCGCTGCACGAGACCATGGCTCATCCGCTGGAGATGGGCGAGGCGCTGGAACCGGGCGGCAGCGCGACCTCGTAGGTCGCGCGCAAGTCTGGCGCGACCCGGTTCCGACGCGGTAGTTTTCCGGAGTGGTAAATTGATGAAGCACGCGTCACAACAGCTGCGTTGGGATCACGGATTGATACTCATTTTTTCTACCCGACGCGCTGGGGGCAGGGCGTCGGGTTTTTGAAAATCTGCCATATCGAACCGCAGGGCGGGATCAGACGATCCCGCCGTTGGCGTGCAGCGCACCGGCGGCGAGATCCAGCCGTCGCGTGACGCCGATCGCCTGCAAGAACGCTTCATCATGGCTGACGACGAGCAGCGCGCCGTCATAGGCCCGCAGGCCCGCCTCGACGGCTTCGATCGCGTCGATGTCGAGATGATTGGTCGGCTCGTCCAGAATCAGCAATGAAGGCGGTGTCCTCCCGCCAAACACGCAGGCAAGGCCGGCACGAAGCCGCTGCCCGCCACTCAGGCTCCCGACGATCTGCAACGCAGCATCGGCGCGAAACATGAAGCGCGCCAGCGCGGCATGGCACTCATTCGTGCCCGCATGTGGATGGAGACGCCTGAAATTATCCAGGATGGAGACCGCGGGATCGAGCAGGCTGACTTTCTGGTCGAACAATGCGAAGTCCGGCCTGACCCGCACGGTGCCCGCAAGAGGGCGCATCTCGCCGGCAATGAGCTTCAGCAAGGTCGTCTTGCCCGAGCCGTTCGGCCCGACGATTGCAACGCGCTCCGGCCCGACGATTGTGAAAGATAGATCGCGCATGATGGCGCGCTCCGGACGATAGCCGGCACTGACCCCGTCGAGCCAGACCACCTCCCGCCCCGCCGGCAGGTTTGTCGATGGCAATGCCGCGGACAGCGGCTGAAGGATCTCGATCCGACGGCGCGCAATGTCGACAGCCTCCAGTGCTTCCGCGCGCCGCCGCTCGGCGATCTGCGCGGCCTTTCCGCCGGTGTCCTCGCTGCGATCCCTGCGCGCGCCGGCGAGGATGCGCGGCATGTCGCCCTTGGCGCGCTTCTTCCTGCCGCCGCTGTCCTTGCGCGCCTTTCGCTCCGCGGCCTCCTGCGCCTTGCCGTCGATCTCGGCGAGATGCTTCTCGGCATGCGCGAGGTCGTGCCTGACGGCAGCGAGCTCGACAGCTTTCTGCTCGCGATACCGGCTCCAATTGCCGCCATAGCGTCTTGCCCCGAGCGATGTCAGCTCGACGATCGCATCCATGGTCTCGAGCAGGTTACGGTCGTGGCTGACGACGATCGCGCCGCCCCGCCAGTTCGCCAACAGGTCGACCACGGCCTTTCGTCCATCCCGATCGAGATTGTTGGTGGGCTCGTCGAGCAGCAGAAAATCCGGCTCGGCGAAAACCAGAGCGGCCAGACGGATCCGCGTGACCTGCCCGCCCGACAAACGATCCAGCTCCGTGTCGGGCCCGGGATCGAACCCGACACGCGCAAGCGCGGACGCGAGCCGCGCTTCAAGCGTCCAGTCGATTTCGGCGACCTCGTCGGCGGACGCATCGCCGCGCTCGGCACGGCGAAGCAGCTCCAGCGCAGCACGCGCGCCCAACAGGTCGATCACGGTGGCGTTCGCAGGGAGCCGAACATCCTGGCGGAGCATCCCCACGGTTCCGCCGACGAGCACGCGTCCCGCTTGAGGGACATGCTCGCCCGCGATCGCAGCAAGCAGCGTTGTCTTGCCAACGCCGTTGCGGCCGACGAGGGCGGCTCGCTCAGTGCCGAATGTCAGGTTGAGGTCGGAAAGGAGAGGACGAGCGTCAGGCGTGGACAGCGAGAGGTTCGACAGGATGATTGAGGCAGGCATGGATTTCCCCGTGAGCAAGGCGGATCGGCGTTGCGGTCGGGATGAAATCCATGGATGCGAAACTCCTGATTGAGACCTAGCTCATAGTCCCGCCGGGCGACGAGATCAACGTGCATTGCGTGCGACGCCACCGGGCCGATCACCGACGCATCACGAAGCTGTTGATGGACGCTGCACAGGCCGTGCGGTAGGGGAAAAAAAACGAACGTGTCTCAACCAAGAGGCCATCTCGTGAGCGGCAAGCCGAACAGCGCCCTCGCCCAACTGCTTCAGCAAGCCTTTCTGGCGCTACGGGCAAGGCAGTTTGACATCGCAAGGCAGCTTGCGACCGAAGCCCTGAAATCAAATCGCACCGACCGGAATGCCGTGCTGATCCTGGCCCATGCCCTGCTTGGCCAGGAGCGTGCGGAGGAGGCGATCGCGCCGCTGGAGAAAGCCGCGAAGCGCAATGACGATCCGGAGATCGAGACGCTGCTCGGCCATGCGCTGTGCGCCGCGCGGCGCAAAAGCAATGGAATAGCGCAACTGCGGCAGACCGCAGCACGCCGTCCGCCCTATCTGCCCGCGTTCCAGGAGCTGGCGGGCCAGCTCGCGAACGCCGGAGAGGTCGGCGAGGCGATCGGGATCATCGAGCAGGCCCTCGCGCTCGCCCCCGCCAGCGTCGACCTGCAACTCGACCTTGGCCGCATGCATGTCCGGAATAACAATCGCGCCAAAGCGCGTACCATCCTGACATTCGCGCGCGCGGCCGCGCCGGGACGCACCGACATCCTGACCGAACTTGCCTGGGCAGAGCTTCTCGACGGCGCCTATGCAAAAGCCGCCGACACCTACCGTCACGCGCTCGGGCTTCGCCCGCACGACGCGCTCTCCCGCGCCAATCTTGCGATCTGCCTCATGGAGATGGGCGAGCGCGATGGCGGCGAGGCCGCGCTGCGGTCCGTGTATGGCGGACGGCCGCAGATGCTCAGCCGCGCCGCCCTCACACTCGCCGCCTCGTCGCACGGCCGCTTCTTCTTCCGCCCGAGCGCGGCGGCGAAGTTTCTGGGGGGCGAGCCCGAGCGGGCGGCTACGCCCTGAATTTCCGCCGATACAGGCCCGGCTCGCGCTTCAGCGCGGCGCGCAAGGCGTGGACCTTCTGCGCTTCGTCCTCGGTGAAGGCCGAGGTCTGCCGCGTCCAATCCTCGCGCTTGACCGGAATGCATTGCGCGATCGGCGTGCCCCTGGGCAGCACGCCGCGAAAGCCCGTATTGTGCCAATGCGCCGGAAAGTGGATCCAGCTGTCGCGATAGCGATCGCAATCGACGAGGCCGCTCAGCGTGGTGAACGGCAGATCAAAGCGATTGATCGGATGGGTGAAGAACAGCGAATAGCCTTCCGGGGCTTCGATGGTCCAGAGATTGTGAAACTTGATGACGAAACGGTCGGCCTCGAACAGCGGCGAGCCGGTGAGCTGGCCCTGATCGTGGAAGCTGATCGGCGAGCGCGGAAAATCGATCTCGCCACCGGGCGGAATATCGTTGTCCCAGCTGATCTCGCCATCTTCTATCCGGAGATCACAGATCAGCGGGATCAGGAATCCGCATGTCATCGCGTCGATGAAGGGCGGGCAGCGCTTGACCGTTTCATCATCCTGCTGATTGAGGGCGCTGAAGGCCGTGGTCGGCATCGCCCTGAGCCAGTCGGGAACGCCGAGATTCGCCGGCACCGGCTGCGGCAGCAAGCCTTCGAGTTCTCCGGGACAGCGAAATTTGATCGCGAGCTTATTGTTATTATTCTGCGAGGACATTGGGCATTCCAGCCGAGTCCTCTACTGATAAACGGAAACTGCGGCGCGTCAAAGCGCCGCAGCTAGTCCAGATCATTACATCTTCGTCATGTTCGGATCGACGGCTCTCTTCACGGGCCCGTGAGAAGAGCGCAATCAGCCCTTGAGCGCAGTGACGACCACCTCGATCAGCGCGCCGCCGCCGAGATCGGCGACGCCGACGGTGGCACGGGTCGGCAAATTGTCGCCGAAGAACTCGGTCCAGGCCGCGTCCATCTCCTTCTTCTTGGAGAGGTCCGTGACGAAGATCGAGGTGCTGACGACGCGCGACTTGTCGGTGCCGGCTTCCTTCAGATAGCCGGCGATCTTGCCGAGGATGTTCCGGGTCTGATCGCCCATCGAGACCGAGGTGTCGTCGGCGATGGTGCCGCCGATGAAGACGAAGCCGTTGGCCTCGACGGCGCGGTGCATGATGGGCGTGCGGATGCTGCGGGAGATGCTCATGATGTCCTCTTCTTAGAGCGTGGAAGGATGGAAACGGTCGATGCCGAGATCGCCGATTCGGGTCTGGGTGCCACCGTTGACGATCAGCTCGGCCATCACGGCGCCGGCGCCGGGGCCGAGCTGGAAGCCGTGCAGCGAGAAGCCGAACTGGTGATAGAGGCCCTTGTGGCGGCTGCTCGGTCCGAACACGGGGATGTCGTCCTTCATCTTCGCCTCGATGCCGGCCCAGGCGCGGACGATCGTGGCGCTGCGCATCACCGGGAACAGCTCGAACACGGTGCGGGCGCTGATCGCAAGGCTCTTCCAGTCCAGCACCGTCTCGTTGCGATCCTGATAGGGCGTTGCCAGATGGCCGCCGCCGATCAGCACGGTGCCGTTCTTGAATTGCTTGAACGACAGCTTGCGACCGCGCAGGATCACGACGGGGTCGATGAAATGCGGCACGCGTGAGGTGATCATCAACATCGGCGCCACGGTCTCGACCGGAACGGGCTCGCCGAGCGCGGCGGCAATCTTCCCGGCCCAGGCGCCGGCGGCGTTGACGAGCACCGGCGCGGCAAAGGTTTCGGTGCCGACATCGACATGCCAGAGGCCGTCGCTCTGCCGGATGTTGCTGGCCGCCACGCCCTCGCGCACGGTTGCGCCGAGCTGCGCGGCCTTGCGCCGGAACGCCGTCGTTGTCTGCGCCGGATTGGCGGCGCCGTCACGGCGCGAGACGACCCCGCCGGGGCAGGTTTCAGCCACCGCCGGCACCAGGCGCCGCAGCTCGGTCGCATCGATCAGCTCTTCATGGGTGAAGCCGAGCGCGTTCAGTTCGGACACACGCGCGCGGCAGACCGCGAGCTCCTCCTCGTTCTCCGCGACGAGCACCTGGCCGTAACTCTCAAAGCTGCAATCGTCGTCGAGGAGATCGGTGATCTTCTCCCAGATCCCCATCGAGCGGATCGAGAGCGGGATTTCGGGCACGTGCCGCGCGAGCTGGCGGACGCCGCCGGCATTGACGCCGGAAGCATGGCGACCGGCGTAGTCTTTCTCGATCAGCACCGGCTTCATGCCGGCGAGGCACAGATGCAGCGCGGTCGAGCATCCGTGGATGCCGCCGCCGACGACGATCGCATCCACGTTTTGGGTCATCCGCGCACCACCGCCTTGACGTCGGCCTCGCTCTTCGGAACGGCGGCGAGCTCGGCGAGCGTGATCGGCTTGACCGGCGCGCGCAGCCGGTAATAGCCGATCTCCTGTGCCGTCTTGCCCCGCGCCTGCGCCATCAGCTCGGTCACGGTGAGGCCGCAGAGCCGGCCCTGGCACGGGCCCATGCCGGTGCGGCGATAGGCCTTGAGCTGGTTCGGGCCGGTCGCGCCGATGGCGACGGCATCGAGAACGTCCTTCGCGGTGACTTCCTCGCAGCGGCAGACGATGGTGTCGCCCGTGGGAATGCGGAACTGCGGCGCGGGGCGGAACAGCGTGTCGAGGAAGACGCGGCCGCGCTCGGCCTTGGCGAGATCGGCGCGGAGCGCCGCCATCGGCACAAGTTTTGTCGCAACCGCAGGCGCCAATGCCTCCACCGCCGCGCGCGCCGCGATGCGGCCACGGAACACGGCCGCGTTGGCACCACCGATGCCGGCCCCGTCACCAGCGATCGCGATGCCAGCGACCGACGAATTGCCGCTCGCGTCGAGCACCGGCGACCAGCACAATTGCAGATCATCCCAGCGATGTTCGATTCCCGCCGCCATCGCCAGATTGACGTTGGGCACGACGCCCTGATGCAGCAGCAACAGATCCGCAGGGATAGTCTCGCGCTTGCCGCCGGCGACATAGCTCACATTCGCGAGCTGGCCCTCACCGGATGCTGAGAGCTCGGTGACGCCGGAGGCGACCTGCACCTTCGCCTTCACCTCGCGCACCATCGACAGGCCCTTGGTGAAATAGGGCGAGGTCAGGAAGGCGAAGGCATGCGGCAGGGCCGCGAAGTAGTTGCCGCGCTCGGTGGTGTCGAGGATGCGGTCGATGCGGCCGCCGAGCCGCAAGATCTGCGCGGCGAGCAGCCAGAGCAGAGGCCCCTGCCCCGCGATCACCGTGCGTCCGTCAGGCACCAGGGCCGATGATTTCAGCATCGTCTGCGCCGCGCCCGCGGTCATCACGCCCGGCAAGGTCCAGCCGGGAATCGGGAACGGCCGCTCCAGCGCGCCGGTCGCAAGAATCACGCGCTGCGCCTTGAGGAAAGCGGACGCACCGCCGATCGAGACGGCGATCTCGAGATTGCGGTCGAGGCTCCAGACGGTGGCGCGATGGATAATCTCGGCGCGGCTCGCGCGGAGCGACTGAACGAGATCGGCACCGACCCAATAGTCGGCGCCAAGCTGGTTGCGGTCGGTCACGGGCGTGGACGAGATGGCGCGAAACACCTGGCCGCCGGGGCCGATGTTCTCGTCGAGCAGCAGCGTCGACAGGCCGGCTTCGGCGGATGTCGCGGCGGCCGCGAGGCCGGCGGGCCCGGCCCCGATCACCACGACGTCATAGGCTTCGCGCTTGGGAGCCACAGTCATTTTCCGATCTCCCGCTTGCCCTTCTGGATCTCGATCTGCATGCCCTCGGCGACGGGCACGAGGCAGCCCTGGCGGTTGCCGACGCCGTCGATGGTGACGAGGCAGTCGAAGCACACGCCCATCATGCAATAGGGCAGACGCGGCGCGCCGCTCACGGCGGTGGAACGGCGCGCATCACAGCCGGAGGCCAGCAGCGCGGCGGAGACGGTGTCGCCCTGGCGCGCCGCGATGGCCGTGCCATCCACGAAGATCTGGACCGGCGGTCGCTTGTCCTGTTCGGATCGTCTAAACATGGGATGCCTCTTGGCTCCTTTAGATATCTCTAATAGCCGCTGTTGTTCGCAGCACCGGCGGCGCCGAAACGGCTGGCCGAGAACGCGCCGACCAGCTCCGGCTCGAGCGCGCCAGCTGCGACCATGCGCGCGATCTCGAAAGCGTGGTTGGAGGCGAGCGTCACGCCGGAATGGCAGCAGGCGACGAAGGCACCGGGATGCGTCTCCGACCGGTCGTAGATCGGAAAGCCGTCCTGCGGCATGACGCGGATGCCGGCCCAGCTCCTGACCACGTTGAGCCGCGACAGATGCGGGAACATCCGCTGGGCGCGATCGGCCATCACGGCGCTGACGGAATGCTTCAGCGCGCGATCGTCGAGCTCGTCCTCCTTGCTGTCGCCGATCATCACCGTGCCCTCGTCGGTCTGGCGGATCGTGGTCAGCGGATGCGGCAGGAACGGCATGGTGCGCTCGGTCACCACGATCTGGCCGCGGGTCGGGCCCATCGGCGCGTGGAGACCGACCATCGGCGCCAGCGTCTGGTTGGCATTGCCGGCGGCGAGCACGATCTTGGCGGCGCGCAGTTCGCCCTTCGGCGTGGCCAGGCGGAATTCGCCACCGCTCTTGCTGATCGCCGAGACCGGACGCTCCGGAAAATAATCGATGCCGAACGCCCTGAAGCCGGTGTGGAAGGCGCGGAACGTCCGCAGCGAATTGACGTGGCCGTCGAGCGGGCAATAGCTGCCGCCGGAGACTTCGGGGCCAATCAGCGGCAGCGACTTCTTCACCTCGGACGCCGAGAGCATCTCCATCTTGTAGTCGGCAGCACCAGTCTGATTGTGCATGCGCTTGACGAGATCGGTGCGCTGGCCGAATTCGTCCTCGCCGAGCGTCAGATGGAAGCCGCCGTTCTGCTGAAGCGAGACGTCGAGGCCGGTCTGTTGCTTCAGCTCTGAAGCAAGCCGGCCCCACGCTTGCGACGCCTGCACGGTCCAGACCGTGTAAGCGGGCATGCCGAGCCCTTTGCTCTGAACCCAGACCAGGGCAAAGTTCGCGCGCGAGGCGCGCTTGGTGATGTCACCTTCGTCGAGAACGGCCACGCTCTTGCCGAGCCGGCCTAGACCCCAAGCAATCGCGGAGCCGAGCAATCCGCCGCCGACGACGGCGACGTCGTAATCCCTGGACATGGGTTCTCCTATCGTCCCGTATCGCCCTTGCCGGCGAGCACACGGTCGAGCCCGTAGAAGCGGTCGAGCAGAATGAGGGCGGTCATGGTGATCGCGATCACGCAGGCCGAGACCGACGTCACCAGCGGATCGATGTTGTCCTGGATATAAAGGAACATGCGCACCGGCAACGTCTCGGTGCCGGGTGCCGCGAGGAAGACGGTCATGGTGAGATCGTCGAACGACTGGATGAAGGCGAGCGCCCAGCCGCTGATGACGCCGGGCAGGATCAGCGGCAGCGTCACGCGGCGAAACAGTGTCCAGCCGTTGGCGCCGAGCGAGACTGCCGCCATCTCCACCGAGAGGTCCATGCCGGTCGCCGCCGCCAGCGTCAGCCGCAGCGCGAACGGAAACACGATGATGACATGGGCGATGATCAGCGCGGCAAAGCTGCCGCCGAGGCCGGCCGAGGTGAAGAAGCGCAGGAACGCGATGCCGAGCACGACATGCGGGATCATCAGCGGCGACAGGAACAGCGCCGCCAGCGCATCGCGGCCGCGGAAGCGATAGCGCGCGATTGCCAGCGCCGCCGGCACCGCGAACAGCAGCGCCACGAGGGACGACAGCGCACCGAGCCCCAGGCTGACCCAGAAGGCATGGATGAACTCGGGATAGTTGGCGATCGCCCTGAACCAGCGCAGCGAGAATCCGTTGGTCGGCAGCGACAGAAAGCCCTCGGGCGTGAAGGCAACGAGGCAGACCACCAGGATCGGCGCGACCATGACGACGACGAAGATGGTGTGGAAGATCAGCGCCAGCGTGCCGTTCCGGCTCATCGGAACACCTCCGCGTAGCGGCGCTCGATCAGCGCGTTGCTGCCGACGACGATCAGCACCAGCGCGACCAGCAGCAGCGTTGCGACCGCTGCACCGAGCGGCCAGTTCAGCGTGTTGAGGAACTCGTCATAGGCCAGCGTCGCCGCGACCTTGAGCCGACGGCCGCCGATGATCGCGGGCGTCGCGAAGGCACTGGCGGAGAGCGAGAACACGATGATCGCCCCCGACAGCACGCCCGGCATGATCTGCGGCATGATGATGCGGCGGATGATGGTCACGGGCCCCGCGCCGAGCGACATCGCGGCGTTCTCGATCTGCGGGTTGAGCCGCTGGAGCGCGGCCCACACCGACAGCACCATGAACGGCATCATCACATGGGCGAGCGCAACCACCATCCCTGTCTCGGTGAACATGAAGGGAATGGGCGAGCGGATCACCCCGAGCGACATCAGGAGCTTGTTGACGAGGCCGTTGTTGCCGCCGAACAGCAGCGCCCAGCCAAGCGTCCGCGCCACCACGGAGATCAAGAGCGGCCCGAGGATGATCAGCAGGAAAAAGCTCTTCCAGCGGCCGCTCATGCGGTTGAGGATATAGGCTTCCGGCGCACCAAGCACGGCGGTGAGCACCGTGGTCAGGATCGCAATGCGAAACGTCCGCCAGAACATTTCTGCGTAATAGGGATCGGTCGCGATCTCGTGCCAGTTTTTGAGGATGAAGACCGGCTCGATGCCCTTGTACTGGCCCCAGTCGTGGAACGACAGCATCACCGTCATCGCCAGCGGAATCAGCAGCACGCCCACGAACAGCATCAAGGCGGGCGCGGTCAGCGCCCACGGCGCACGCGCGCTGCGCTCCTCGGCGGCCGTGCTCATGCGCCTGCCCTCGCGCGCACGCTCATGTCCTCGGGCCGCCAGACGAGGCGAACCGCCTCGCCCTCTGCCGGCGGCGCCGTCCCGTCATTCTGGCGGATCACGATCGCCGGCCCGCATTCGCTGTCGCACTGGAACAGCCAGTGATTGCCCTGGAAGATACGCGTGACGATCTTTGCGCTGAGCCCCGTATCGCCAAAGCCGATCCGTTCAGGGCGAATGCTGACAGTGACGGGGCCACTGAGCCCGGCCGGCGCCGGCGCGTTCCAGGAGCCGGCAACCAGCCGCACCGGCGTCGCGGTCCGATCAATCGTCGCCGCAAAATCGTTGGTCTTGCCGAGGAACTGCGAGACGAAGGCCGAGGCCGGCTTCTCATAGGTCTCCTGCGGCGAGCCGATCTGCTCGATGCGGCCCTGGCTCATCACCACGATGCGGTCGGACAGCGACATCGCCTCGTTCTGGTCGTGGGTGACCAGGATCGTCGTGGTGCCGATGGTGCGCTGGATCTGGCGCAGCTCGATCTGCATCTCCTCGCGCAGTTTGGCGTCGAGGTTCGACAGCGGCTCGTCGAGCAAGAGCACGCTCGGCTTGATCACCAGCGCGCGCGCCAGGGCCACGCGCTGCTGCTGACCGCCGGACATGCGGCGCGGATGGCGGTCCTCGTAGCCGGCGAGCCCGACCATCGCGAGCGCGGTGCGGACGCGCTCGGTTCTTTCGGCGCGCGGCACGTTGCGCATCTCGAGGCCGAACGCGACGTTCTCCGCCGCCGTCATGTGCGGAAACAGCGCGTAGCTCTGGAACACGATGCCGAGCCCACGCTTCGCGGGATGGATCGCGGTCAGGTCCTTGCCCTCCAGGCGGATCGCGCCGCGTGTGGGATCGAGGAAGCCCGCGATCATCTGCAGGGTCGTGGTTTTGCCGCAGCCGGACGGGCCGAGGAAGGAGATGAACTCCCCCTTGCCCACCGACAGACTGAAGTCATCGACCACAGTCTGCACGCCGAACTGCTTTGCGACCCGATCGAGCTCGAGATAGGCCATGCGCTGTCTCCGCAACGATCAGATCAACGCTCGACCTCGCGATTCCAGCGCTTGGTCCACTCCTCGCGCTTCTCGTTGATCACAGTCCAGTCCGGATTATAGAGCTTTGCCGCGCGCTCACCGATCGGCGCCATCTTGCCGAGCTCCGGCGGGACCACCAGCGATTTCAGCACCGGGCCGTAGCCGTAGTCCTTCAGCATCACGAGCTGGATTTTTGGATCGAGCAGCATCTTGACGAAGTTGGAGGCAAGAGGCGAGGCGTTCGGCTTGGTGATCGGACACGCGGTCGTCAGCAGCGTGGCCGCGCCTTCCTTCGGATAGACGAAGTCGACGGGGAAGCCGGTGTTGGCGAAGCTCTGCACGCGGCCGGTGCCCCACACCGCGATCACGGCCTGACCGGATTGGAACAGCTCGGTCATCTTGCCCGGCGACGGCTCGTAGGCGAGCACGTTCGGATTGATCTGCTCCTTGAAGATCTTGAAGCCGGAATCGACGTTGGTCTCGCCGCCGCCGTTCATCTTCGACAGCATCACCAGCGCTTCGAGACCGTAGGTGTTGTTGATCGGCGGGATCACGAGCTGCTTGGCGTATTTCGTATCCTTCAAATCGTTCCAGGAGGTCGGCGGCGCCCAGCCTTTCTCGGCGAACACCTTGGTGTTGTACATCAGGCCGGTCGCGACGATTCCGATCGCAACAGCGCGATCGTCCTTGAAGCGCGCGGTGTCGTAGAGATCAGCGGCCGGCAGGCCGTCGAGCTTGCCGCAGAAGCCGAGCTGAATCGCCTGGTACATCGGGCCGTCGTCGACGATGGCGACGTCGATCTGCTGGTTGCCCTTCTGCGCCTGGAGCTTGGCCAGCGTGTCGGTGGAGTTGCCGGCGACGTATTCGACCTTGACGCCGTTCTCCTTCTCGAAGGCCGGGATCACCTCATCACGGATGGTCTTCTCGAACGAGCCGCCGTAACCGGCGACATAGAGCGTTTTCTGCTGGGCCGAGGCGGCCGACGGGACGGCGATGAGCGCTGCGATGCTGACCGCGGTGAGAAGGCTGAGAGTCTTCATATGGACCGATCTCCAATACCGGGATGAGGTGACGTGCCGAAAAATCTCTGACTGAGGCGCCTTCCGCATTTCCTTCCGCGCCAACCCTCTCCGGACAGGGCTCCGGCCCCTGTTCGCCAGGTTTTGGCGCGATTCGGAGGTTTGAACACCTCCAATCTGCCGAAAAAGCGGGCTGTCTCCAGTCCTGATGAAAAAGATCGCAAACCCTGGCTTCCATCGTCCAATGAATAATGGCACCCTCTGCATGCCTAGATGTTATGAATGGAATTGAGGATGGCCCGGATCAATTCGCGCCAGGTGGAGGCCTTCCGCGCGACGATGCTGACCGGCAGCGTGACTGAGGCGGCAGCGCTGATGACCGTGACGCAGCCGGCCGTGAGCCGGCTGCTGCGCGACCTCCAGGCGCTGCTGAAAATGGAGCTGTTCGAGCGGCGCGGTACCGGGCTGGTGCCAACCGCCGCCGCGATGGCGCTTTATACCGAAGTGGAGCGCTCCTTCGTCGGCCTCGAACGCATCACAGCGGCCGCCGAGGAAATCCGTGGCCGCCGCACCGGCTCGCTGCGGATCGCGGCACTGCCGGCGCTGTCGAACGGTTATCTGCCACGGCTCGCCGGACATTTCCTGAAAGAACGGCCCAACCTCAACCTCGCCTTCTTCGGCGTGATCTCGCCGATCGTGGTCGATTGGGTGCTCAACAATCAATGCGACATCGGCTTTGCCGAGGTGCCGATCGCCCATTCCGGCCTGCCGAGCCAGCGGCTGCCCGCGCTGGCGCGCGTCGCGGTGCTGCCGACCGGTCATCGCCTCGCGGAGAAGCAAGTGCTGGAGCCGCGCGATTTCGAGGGCGAGACATTCGTCTCGCTGTCGGCGGGATCATCGAGCCGGCACCTCGTCGACCAGGTCTTCCATCGCCACGATGTCCGCCGCGTGCTCAGGGTCGAGACCACGCTGTCGGAGATCATGTGCGGCATGGTGTCATCCGGGCTGGGCGTCGCAATCTGCGATCCCTTCACCGCGCAGGAATTTTCCACCCGCGGCGTCGTCGTGCGCCGCTTCGTTCCGCGCATCGACTTCGAATTCTCCGCGGTCTTTCCGGCGCAGCGCAGCCCTTCGCCGGTTGCGCTCGATCTGGTCGAGACCATGCGCAAGGCGCTGGTTGAATTCGAGGACGACGCAACGCTCAGCCGTTGAACGCGGCCTGCGCCTCCGGCAGGTCCCATATCTTGCCGATCGCGGCCGCACCCGCTGCCGTGATCGCCGCTTCGTCCGCGCCGAGATAGCATCCCTCATCGACCAGCATGCGGCCGTCGACCATGACCTGATCGATGTTGGCGCGGTTGGCGAGCGCGATCAGCGCGCGGCGCGGATCGAACAGCGGCTGAAGATGCGGATGGGTGAGATCGACGACGGTGAGATCGGCCGTCGCGCCCGGCTCGATCCGGCCGAGATCAGGCCGCTTGATGACGTCGGCGGCCACGGCCGTGTTCGCCTCGATCAGCTCCGGCGAATTGGCGACATCGGCGCGCGCCGAGGTGACCTTGGAGATCAGCGACGCCGCATTGAGCTCGCCCAGCAGGTCCATGTTGTAGCCGTCGGTGCCGACCACGGTGCGGACGCCGTGCTCGGCGAAGCGGCTGAACGCCGCGGTGACGCCGGCGCGCGCGAATACGCGCGGGCAATTCAGTACGGTCATGCCGCGCGCGGCCATCAGCTTGAGATCGTCGTCGGTGCTGAACATGCAGTGCGCGGCCATCAGGTCCGGCGCCAGCAGGCCGAGCCAGTCCAGATATTGCGCCGGCGTTCGGCCGCCATAGCGCTTGCCGATGGTCTCGACCTCGGCACGGCTCTGCGCCATGTGCGTCGTGATGGGCACGCCAAGCTCGCGCGCCCACGCCGCGCAGGCTTTCAGCAGATCGGGGCCGCAGGTGTCCGTGGCGTGCGGGCTCATCGCAAGACCGATGCGCCCGTCGCCGCGATTGTTCCAGCGCTGATAGAGCGCGTCCCACGTTGCCATGTCGGCGGTGCCGTCGTCGCCGGAATAGCGCACGACGCCGTCAGGACCCGCCTTGGCGTCGGACGTCGAGAACAGATAGGGCGCGCCGTAGAAGCGGATGCCCATCTCCTCGGCCGCATCGAACATCTCCGGAATTGAATTGCGGAACGGCTCCATCACGGTGGTGGCGCCGCCCTTGAGGAGCTGGAGGATGCCGAGCCGCGCGACCGCAAGGCGCTCTTGCACCGACAGGATATCGGCGCCGCGCTTGGTCAGCGGCAAGAGCACCGTATAGACGATGCTCTGGTTGTTCTTGCGGCCGTTGCCATCCTCGGTGTGGCTGCGCGCCACCGCTTCGGAGAAGCAGTGATTGTGCAGGTTCAAGAGACCGGGCAGCACGAAGCGGCCGGGGCGGTCGTAAGTTTGATCCGCACTCGGCTTGCTGCGCGTGATTGCCGCAATCTTCTTGCCTTCGACCAGGACCCAATGGTCGCGCAGCACGTCCTGCGCGCCGTCCTTGCGTGACAGCACATAGCTGCCGAAAATTGCTGTGGTGCTCATGCGGGGCGTACGTTCCAGAAGACGGCGGTACCGTCGAGAATGCCGGTGATGGTTTTGCGATAGGCGGTCGGCTGCTTGTACAGGCCGATCGGAATATAGGGGATTTCGTCGAAGGCGACCGCCTGGATTTCGCGGCAGATGCGCTGCTGCTCGGCGAGCTCGGAGGCCGCCAGCCACTGGCTGCGCAAGGGCCCCATCTTCTCGCTCGCGTACCAGCCGGCGACCTTGCCCTCGCCGCGGATGTTGGTGTTGCCAGCCGGATTGAGCCAGTCGATGCCCTGCCAGTTGCCGACCGCCGCGCTCCAGCCGCCCTGCCCGATCGGGTCCTTCTTGAGCTGGCGCTGCAACACCACGGCGAAATCGAGCCCGGCATATTCGACGTTCATGCCGACTTTGCGCAGGCTGTCGACCGCGATCTCGCCGAGCGGTTTTTGCGCCAGCGAGTTGGTGGGGACCAGCACCACGATCTTCTCGCCGTTGTAGCCGGCGGCCTTCAGCTCGGCCTTGACCTTGGCGTAGTCGCGCGGCCCGCGGAACACATCGAGGCCGACGTCGCTCGCCATCGGCGTACCCGGGGCGAAGTATCCGATCGGCGAGACCTGGAAAGCCGGATCGGTACCGGCCACGGCCGTCATGAACGCGGATTGATCGATCGCGCCCAGCAGCGCGCGGCGCACGGCAGGATTGTCGAACGGCGGCTGCAGATGATTGAGGCGCAGCATGCAGGCGTAGCCTCTGGGGTCAAGGATGCGCGTCTCGATATCGCCGGCCGCCTTGATGATCGGCAGCAGATCGTGCGGCGTGGTCTCCTGCCAGTCCTGCTCGCCGGTCTGGAGCGCGGCGACGCCGGTGCCGGCATCGGGCGTTGTGGTCCAGACCACGCGATCGTAGTGCACGATCTTCGGTCCCGCGGTCCAATCCGGCTTGCCGTCGGTGCGCGGCTGGTAGCGCTCGAACTTGGCATAGGCGTTGCGCGCGCCCTGCACGCGCTCGTCGGCAAGGTAGCGGAACGGGCCGCTGCCGATGACTTCGGTCAGCGGCTTGAACGGGTCCTGGCTCGCCAGCCGCTCCGGCATCATGAAGCAGGGATTGATCGCGGCCTTGCCGAGCGCCTGCGGCAGCAGCGGGAACGGACGCTTGAGGCTGAAGCGGATGGTGCGGTCGTCGGCAGCCGAGAGCTCGGCGGTCGCCTCCAGCAGCTCGCCGCCAAAGCCGTCGCGCGCCGCCCAGCGGCGGATGCTGGCGACGCAGTCGCGGGCCAGCACACGTTCGCCATCGTGCCAGAACAGGCCGTCACGCAAGCTGAGGTCCCATTGCAGCAAGTCAGCGGAGATGGCGTGGCCCGACAACATCTGCGGCGAGACCTGGAGCGAGGAGCTCATGCCATAGAGCGTGTCGTAGACCATGAAGCCGTGGTTTCGCGACACCTGCGCGGTCGAATAGATGGGATCGACGAAGGCGAGGTCGATGACGGGAATGAAACGCAAGGTGCTCTGCGCTTCGGCGCGGACGATGCCCGGCAGCGACAGCGCCGGCACTGTTGCAGCAGCCTTGAGGAGCGAGCGGCGGGAGATCGGCATGACAAAAGGCTCCTGACGGATCTTACGTGTTCAACAAGACCGCGCCGATTGCAGCGGCGACCGCCTGCTGCGCCGGCTCGATCACGGGCACGCCGATCGCATCCGCGATCGCCGCGCGGTGCGAGGCCATGCCGGCGCACCCCATCACCACGACATCGGCGCGGCATTGGGTGACCAGCGCGCGGCCGGCATCGACCAAGCGGCCGCGGATATCGGCGCCTGCCGTTTCCGCCGCACTCGCGCCGACCGACCAGCTTCCGGCGTAACGGCTATCGACGCCCATCACCCGCGCCATGCGCTGCTGGCGGCGGATGCTCGACGGCGACAGCGCGATGATGCCGAAGCGTTCGCCCAGCATCAGCGCGCGAAAGATGCCGCATTCGGCGATGCCAAGCACCGGACGGCGGCCCGCCGCCTCACGCACCGCATGCAGGCCGGGATCGCTGAAGCAGGCGAGCACGAAGGCATCCGCATCATCGCGCGACACACGGTTGACCAGTGGCATGACCACGCTGTCGGCATCGCGCTGCGAGCTGATGCCCGGCGGTCCCTCGGCAAGGCCGACCACCTCGATGTCAGGCCCGCCGGCAATGCGCAGCGGCGCGACCGCCTCGTCGATCGCCGCCGTCACCGACGCCGAGGAGTTGGGGTTGATGACGAGGATGCGACGACGGGTCATGGGACTGCTCAGCGGTTACCGGCTTCGTGGCGCAGGAAGTTCTCCGCGATCTTCTCGCCGGTCGCGATCCAGACGTCCGGGCATGACTTTGCGTAGGTCAGGAACTCGCGCAGCAGGCGCAGCCGCATCGGACGGCCGCTGCACTGGGGATGCAGCACGGTCGTCACCATCGCGCCCCAATCCCTGGTTTCGTCGAGCTCGTCCTTCCAGATCGAGAGCACATGCTCCTTGGGGAAGATCGAGCGCGGGCTGAAGCGGGCGGAGAGGCCGTGCATCCAGTCGTCATAGCTGGCGGTCACCGGTAGCTCGATCGTGCCGGGCTTGCCGTCGGCGAGACGATGGCGGTAGGGCCGCACGTCGTCGCGGAACGAGGACGTGTAGACGATGCCGTGGCGTACGAGTGCTGCGCGCAGCTCCTCGGTGAACTCGCCATAGGGCGCGCGGTAGCCGGTCGGCCTGACCCCGAGCCGGCGCTTCAGCGCCTCGAAGCCGCGCTCCAGCTCCTCCTCGATCCAGGGGTCGCCGGGATCTGGCAACAGGTGGTGATAACCGTGATGCCCGATCTCGTGGCCGGCCTTGAGGATGGATTCCGCCATCACCGGATGTGCATCGACCGACCATCCCGTGACGAAGAAGGTCGCCTTGAGATCGAGCTGGTCGAGCAGCTCCAAGAGTTTGGGCGTGCCGACGCGCGCCTCATAGCCGCCATAGCTCATGGTGATGAGCCGCTGCGCGTGCACCGCGTCCTTGCTGGTCCACGCACTCTCCGCGTCCACGTCGAAGGAGAGGAACATCGCCGAAGTGTACGGCTTCGGCCAGGGATATTCCGGCGCGGGATCGGCGGTGTTGGCCGGAACGAGCGGGATGCTCTTGAGTGCCTTACTGTCCAGCATTGATGGTCGCCTTCTCTAATCCGTTGTCGTTCAGTTTCCACTTGGCAAGCAGGGTCTTGTAGGTGCCGTCGGCGATCAGCGCATCGACCGCTTCGAGAATGGCCTGCTGAAGTGCCTTTTCCTTGACCGGCAGGGCAATGCCGGTGAATTGCTGCGCGATGGGCTCGCCCACGGGCGCATAGGCGCCGGGCTCGAGGTCCATGATGTAGGGCAGCGTCTCGTTGCCCTGGGCGGCGGCATCGATGCGGCCCTGCCTGAGCTGGGTGCGCGCGTCGGCCGAGCCGTCGGTGCCGACGAACTGGATCGCATTGCCGCCGCAATTCTTCTCGCTCCACGCCGCGATCTGCGCCGGGAACATGGTGCGGCGGCTGGCGCCGACCTTCTTGCCGCAGAGCGATGCCGCGTCCTTGAACTCCGCCTTGCGCGACTTCTGCACGAAGAACTGCGGGCCACTCCTGAGATAATCGATGAAGGACGCGATGTCGTGACGGCTCGCGTAGTCCGTGAAACCGGACAGGATGGCGTCCACGCGCCCGGTCGAGATCGACGGCATGAACTCGGCAAAGCTCGTCTCCTGCCATTCGATTTTGACGCCAAGCTTACGGCCGATGGCTTCGCCGAGATCGATGTCGAATCCGGACAGCGCGTTGGTGGCGGGATCGCGGAATTCCATCGGCGGATAGTTCGGCACCAGCGCCACCTTGAGGCTGCCGCGCTTGGCGATCTCCGCCGGCAGCTCGATGGACAAGGCCGAAACGGTCATGGCGCCGAAAAGCGCCGCCGCAACCCAAAGTCTCTTCATCAACACGCCCCCATTTCAGATCACTGCCGAAAGAAATGCCTTGGTGCGCTCCTCGCGCGGCGCACCCAATACGTCCGAGGCGCGCCCCTGCTCGACGATCGCACCCTGATCCATGTAGACGACGCGGTCGGCGACCTCGCGCGCGAAGCCGAGCTCGTGCGTCACCACCATCATGGTCATGCCGCTCCGCGCCAGCTCCTTCATGACCGCGAGCACCTCGCCGACGAGTTCCGGATCGAGCGCGCTGGTCGGCTCGTCGAACAGCATCAGCATCGGCTTCATGGCGAGCGCACGCGCAATCGCCACGCGCTGCTGCTGACCGCCGGAGAGCTGCGCGGGATACCAGTCCGCCTTGGCGGACAATCCGACGCGCCGGAGCAGTTCGAGCGCCTCCGCGCGCACCTCGTCGGATTTTCGCCCCTGCACCTGAAGTGGACCTTCGGTGATATTCTCCAGCGCGGTCTTGTGCGGAAACAGGTTGAAGCGCTGGAACACCATGCCGGTCTTCAGCCGCTGCCGCCCGATCTCCCGCTCGCTGAGGCGATAGAGTCGCCCGCTTTGCTCGCGCACGCCAAGCAGCTCGCCGTCGAGCCAGATGCCGCCGGCATCGATCGCGGCAAGCTGATTGATGCAGCGGAGCAGCGTGGTCTTGCCGGAGCCGGAGGCGCCGATCAAACACATCACCTCGCCGGGCCAGACGTCGAGCGAGACGCTTCTGAGAGCCTGGAACTCGCCAAAGCTCTTGCTGACGGAGCGGATCGCGACGAGGGGTTTTGTCATCGCGCCAGCCGCAATGTGCCGCGGGCAAAACGGCGTTCGAGCAGCATCTGAAGCGGCGTCAGGATCGAGACCACGAGCAGGTACCAGAGCCCGGCGACGATCAGCAGCTCGATCACGCGGGAATTGGCGTAGTAGATGTTTTCGGCGTTGTGCAGCAGTTCCGGATACTGGATGACGCTCGCGAGCGAGGTCGCCTTCACCATGCCGATGAACTCGTTGCCGAGCGGCGGGATCACGACGCGCATCGCCTGCGGCAGGATGATCCGGCGCAGCGCGCGCAGCCGCCCCATGCCGATCGCCTGCGCCGCCTCGTATTGCCCGATGTCGACCGACAGCATGCCGGCGCGCATCACCTCGGACGTATAGGCGCCCTGGTTGATGCCGAGCCCGAGCAGCGCGGCGAGGAACGGCGTCATGACGTCGACCGCGCGCGCAGACCACAGGCCGGGAATGCCGATGGTCGGGAACACCAGCGCGAGGTTGAACCACAACAGCAGCTGCAGGATCAGCGGCGTGCCACGGAACAGCCAGGTGTAGCCGGCCGCAACCGTCTTCAGCACCGGATTGGGCGACAGCCGCATAACCGCGACGACGACGCCGAGGACAATGCCGAGCGCCATCGCCAGCACCGCCATCACCATCGTGTTGACGATGCCTTCGAGAATGACTTTTCCGGTCAGGAAGCGGCTGACATAGGACCATTCGATCTGACCGCCGGCGAAGGCGCGCACGATCGCCGCCAGCACGAGGACGATCACGGCCGCGCTGAGCCAGCGAAACCAGTGCGGCTCGCGCGCGATCCGCATCCCCGAGAAGTCAGGGAAACCCTCCGCGAGTGCCGGCACCGGCTTCATTGTGATGCCGCATTCAACATGGGCTGGGCCACCGCGTTGGCCCCCAAGCCCCATTTGTCGAGAACGGCCTTGTAGGCGCCGTCGGCGATCATCGCCGTGAGCTTCTCCGTCACCACCTCGCGCAAGGCCGCATCGTCCTTGCGGAACATGATGCCCTGATAGCCTTTGGCGAAGGGCTCGCCGACGACGCGATATTTGCCGGGTTCCTGCGTCTGCGCGTAGGGCAGCGTCTCGCTGCCCTGCACGGCGGCGTCGATACGGCCCTGCTTGAGCTGGTTGCGGACGTCGATCGAGTTTTCGCCGGGGACGTACTGAATCGCCGGCTTGCCGGCCGGCTCGCAGTTCTGCTTGCTCCACTTCTCGATCTCGACCGGGAAGCTGGTGCTGCGGGTGGTGCCGACCTTCTTGCCGCAGAGATCCGTCGCGTCCTTGGCCGCATTGTCCGCCATCACGAAGAACTGCGGGCCAGTCGCGAGGTAGTCGACGAAATCGGCGGTCTCGCGCCGCGAGGCGCGATCCGAGATGCCGGAGATGATGAAGTCCGCGCGCCTGGTCTGGAGCGACGGGATCAGCTCGGCGAACGGCGTCTCGCTCCAGACGATCTTTACGCCAAGCCGCTTCGCAAGTTCGTTTGCCAGATCGACGTCGAGCCCGACGAGTTCGTTGGTGGCCGGATCGCGGTACTCCATCGGCGCGTAGGTGGAGTTGACCGTGAGCTTCAACGTGCCCGCCTGCTTGATCTCCGCCGGAAGCTCGGCCGCCTGTGCGGACATCACGGCAGCCAACGCTGCTAGGCTGAGGAAATGCGAGAGGCGTGTCATGTCAGCTCCTTTGCCAGCGCCGTGCCAGTCAGTCCGCGTCGAGAACGGCCGGCTCGATGACGCCGGCACGTTCGGTGATCACCCTGTATTGCTCCGGCCGCCGATGGGCGGCGAAGTTGAACATCTTGTCCTTGCCCTGGCGGCAGAGATCGAGATCGATGTCGGCGACAATGACTTCGTCCGCGAGAGTCTGGGCTTGCGCGACGATGCGGCCATTGGGATCGACGATGCAGGAGCCGCCGATCAACCCGGAGCCGTCCTCCTCGCCCGCCTTCGCCACCGAGATCGCCCAGGTCG
This sequence comes from Bradyrhizobium sp. Pa8, assembly GCF_052588265.1. Lineage (NCBI taxonomy): Bacteria > Pseudomonadati > Pseudomonadota > Alphaproteobacteria > Hyphomicrobiales > Nitrobacteraceae > Bradyrhizobium > Bradyrhizobium sp. Pa8. The sequence continues at coordinate 8,613,705 of NZ_CP176767.1, forward strand.
CGTTCATGTAGGCATTGGCCTGCGTCACCAGCGTCGAGTGGAAGGTGCGGAGCGCTCCGTCTTCCGTCATGCCGCCATTGGGATCGTAGGCCGCCGAATTGTAGCCAATGCAGACGAGTTCAACGCCTTGCAGGCCGAGCACGCGCCAGGATTCCGGCCAGCGGCGGTCGTTGCAGATCATCATGCCCATGATGGCGTGGGCCCAGGCCGATCCGGCGCGGAAAGCGGGAAAGCCGAGGTCGCCGTATTCGAAATAGCGCTTCTCGAGCTGCTGGTAGCGTGCGCCTTCGCGCGGCTCGACCGAGCCCGGCAGATGCACCTTGCGATAGCGGCCGAGGATCTCGCCGTCGCGGTCGACCAGGATGGCGCAATTATAGCGTCGACCGTCCGGCGTCAGCTCGGCATAGCCGACATAGAAGCCGACGCGCAGCGCGCGCGCACGGTCGAACAGCTTTGCCACCGCCGGGTTCGGCATGCCGCGCTCGAAGTAATGGTCGAGCGCGGCGCCTTCGAGCAGCCAGCGCGGGAAGAAAGTGGTGAAGGCAAGCTCGGGAAACACCACGAGGCTGGCGCCGCGGCCGGCGGCCTCCTCCAGCATGTCGAGCATTCGCGCCAGCGTATGCTCGCGCGTATCGGCTTTTTGCGTCGGCCCCATCTGTGCGGCGGCGGCGCGAAGGACACGAACCAAGATTGCCTCCAATATGTGCGCAGTGCTGCCTCAATGGGCGAATGAACCCTTTGATGCGACGTGCAAATCCGCGACCATTACGCGGAAGCGGGGCTGCAAAATCAATTCGTTCTGCTATGATGTTTTGGCCCAGAGTATAATCGGCAGTGATATGAACCTGCGTCAGCTCGAGATCCTGCGTGCCGTCATCCGCCATCGCACCACGGTGGCGGCGGCGGACGAACTGGCGCTGTCGCAGCCCGCGGTCAGCAACGCGTTGAAGACGATGGAGGCGCAGGCGGGCTTTGCGCTGTTCGAGCGCGTCAACAACCGGCTGTTTCCGACCGCGGAGGCGATGGCGCTCTACAAGGAGAGCGAAGCGATCTTTGCACTGCACGCCAAGCTCGAGAACCGCGTCCGCGATCTACGCGAGAACCGCTCCGGGCATCTCGCGCTCGTCGCGACGCCGCCGCTGGCCTATAGCATCATCCCGTCGGCGCTATCGAGCTTCCTTCGCCGTCGCCCGGAGACGCGCGTGTTCTTCGACGTGCGGCGCTATGAGGGCATCATCGAGGGGGTGCTCAGTCGCGTTGCCGAGCTCGGCTTCGCGCTGGGGCTGACGCATCACCCTGGTATCGCGCATGAGGTGGTGCATACCGGCGAGATGGTCTGCGTGCTGCCGCCGCAGCATCCTCTCGCCGACAGGCCCGTGATCTCGGCCGCGGATCTGTCCGGCATGCCCTTCATCGGGCTCGAGCGCGGCACGCGCCTCGGTGAAGCCGTGCGCGACAGCTTTGCCCGCGCCGGCGCGCCGTTCCAGCCGACCGTCGAGGTGCGCTACTGCAACACGGCCTGCGTGCTCGCCGCAGCCGGCGTCGGCGCCGCCGTGGTCGATCCGTTCTCGCCGCGACAGAACGGCGGCAGCGGCCTCGTCGTGCGGCCGTTCACGCCCACGACGCACGCCGTCGCCTATATGCTATGGTCGGAAGCCGAGCCGCTGTCGCGCCTGGCCAAGGCGTTTCTCAACGAGGTCCGGAAAGAGAGCGCACTGCTGGAGCGCCCAGCGCCACACCAGCAACATGGGGCAGAAAGCGACTGAGCTTCGCAATCTTTTGACCTGGGGGGCACATGGCACGCATCACCATCATCGAGACCGGACAAGTCCCGCAAAAATATCGCGAGCAGCACGGCTCGTTTCCCGACATGTTCGAACGCATGGTCCGCGCCGAGGACCCGACCGCCACGGTGGACGTCGTCAGCATCCCCAATGGCGACGCACTCCCCGACCCGAGCAAGCTCGAAGCCGTGCTGATCACCGGCGCTGCCGCCGGCGTCTATGACGGGCCCGACTGGATCGTGCCGCTGGAAGATTTCGTGCGCACGGCTTACGCCAACAAGACGCCGATGGTCGGTGTCTGCTTCGGCCATCAGCTGATCGCGCAGGCACTCGGCGGCACCGTGCAGAAGTCGGAGAAGGGCTGGGGCATCGGCCGCCACGTCTATCAGGTGCTGCCGGAGAACGGTGTCGTCGACGGCGAAGCGGTTGCGATCGCCGCCTCGCATCAGGACCAGGTGGTCGAGCCGCCCATCGATGCGCTGACGATCCTCTCGTCCGAATTCACCCCGCATGCCGGCCTGCTCTACGCCAACGGCACCACGCTGACCGTGCAGCCGCATCCGGAATTCGACGCGGAGTTCGCGCAAGTGTGCTGCGAGCTCCGCGACGGCAAGGCGCCGGGCGATGTCGTTGCGACGGCGCGGGAGTCGCTAGCGGAGCCGATGGACAACGCGAAGCTGGGTGGGGCGATCACGCGGTTTCTCGCTCGCAAATCTATCTCGTCATCCTGAGGAGCGCGCTCTCGCGCGCGTCTCGAAGGATAGAGGCCCGGATGCAACAACGGCGGGGCCTGCATGGTTCGAGACGCCGCTTCGCGGCTCCTCACCATGAGGGGCGAGAGTTGTTTACGCGTCTCAGAACGGATCCGTCCCCAGCCCCGGCACATCCGCCGGCCGCGGTCCCGGCGCCGGCCAGTGAAACCGGCGGTCTTTCTCCGCAATCGCGATATCGTTGATCGACGCCTCGCGGCGCCGCATCAGCCCGTGCTCGTCGAACTCCCACTGCTCGTTGCCGTAGGAGCGATACCACTGGCCGCCCGCATCGTGCCATTCGTATTGGAAGCGCACCGCGATGTGGTTGCCGTCGAAGGCCCAGAGATCCTTGATCAGGCGATACTCGTGCTCCTTCTCCCATTTGCGGGTGAGGAACGCGACGATGGCCTCCCGGCCCTGGAACACCTCCGAGCGGTTGCGCCAGCGGCTGTCCTCGGTATAGGCAAGCGAGACTTTTACCGGATCGCGCGAATTCCACGCGTCCTCGGCCATGCGGGCCTTTTGCGCGGCGGTCTCACGGGTGAAGGGTGGAAGCGGCGGGCGCGACATGGTGGCCTCATCGGTTGGTCCGGGCCGCAATTTATCGCTGCAATTGGCGGAGTCGATAGGCCATCACCTATCGGCCGATCACTTATCGGGCGATCAGGAAATCAGATCGGCCTTCATCAGGGCGCGGATCGATTTCGGGATCGGCTGGGCGCGGCCGCCGCTGATGAAGGCGACGCGCACCTCGGCTTTCACCAGCACGTCCTCAGCCCGCCGCACCTCCTGCGCCAGCATAATGGAGGCGCCCTTCACCGCAACCGGCCACGTCACGACGTCGAGGACGTCGTCCATCCGCGCGGGCTTCAGAAAGTCCAGATGCATCGAGCGCACGACGAAGGCAAAGCCCGCGCCCTCCGTTTCGACCTGGTCGAACAGCGCCTGCTGCTCGGCCCCCATCAGCCGCAGATGATTGGTGCGCCCGCGCTCCATGTAGCGGAGATAATTGGCGTGATAGACGATGCCGGAAAAGTCCGTATCCTCGTAGTAGACGCGGACCTGCATGTGATGGCGGCCGTCGCGGATCTCGCCGTCGAGATGGGCTGTCACGTCGCGAGCCTCTTCGCTTTTTGCAACCGGCCCGTTTTGCGCAAAAACAGCCGGCCGCGCAAGCGCAGGTTATGCCACGGCCGGCGTCCTTCCCAGCGTCACCTCGACGATTTCCGGCGGCACGCCGACGCGGACCGGCATGATGCTGCAACCGAGGCCGCCGGAGACGATGACGTCGCATTTCAGCCGGAAGTGACCATAGGCGAGCCGCACGCCGTGCTGAGGCGAAACAGCCGGCGACCAGCCGAACAGGCGGACCTGGCCGCCATGGGTATGGCCGGACAGTTGCAACGCGACGCGCGCGGGTACGAGCGGCGCGATATTGGGCTCATGCGCAAGCAGGATGACCGGCGCATCGTCGGTGACCTTCGCCAGCGTGCCCGCGAGATCGTCGGCGCCAAGCCGATGCACGCGGCCATAGCGCTTCGCGGGATAGTAGGCGAGCTGATCGCCGAGGCCCGCGAGCCAGAAGGAGCGTCCGTCCTTGGTGAGACGCACGACGTCGTTCTCGTAGACGGGAATGCCGGCCGCCTCCAGCGCGCGATGGGCGGCTGTCGGCCCGTGACCGGCCTGCTGCACGGCCCTGTCCACCCAATAGTCGTGATTGCCCATGACGGCATGCACGCCGAGCGGCGCCTTGAGGCCCGCGAGCACCTTGGCCCATTCGCTTGACGGAATGATGCGCGTGACCTGGTGAACACCCGCGACATAGTCGCCGAGCAGCACGATGACATCGGCGTTGAGCGCATTGGTGCGATCGACGATGCCCTCGATCCGCTCCAGCGACATCCAGGGATCGCAGGCATGAATGTCGGTGACGATGGCGATCTTGAGCGGAAAATCCGCCGGCCATTGCCGCGGGGTCGGGTGATAGCGGGTGATGCGGAGCCGCAGCGGCTCGATGCCGACGCCATAGGCCGCGGTCGAGACGCCGAGCGCGGACAGGCCGCCGATGGAACGGATGAGATGACGACGCGTGATCATGGAAGCCCGATGGTGATGCAGCTTTGTGATGCGGTCCGATTGGAGCGGAATTGGGGTCCGCTCGTGCAGACGGCCTGCATTTGCGTGCAGACTGTCTGCACAAAGGTTACCGGGAGTTCATGACAATAGCTGCGCCCGGCGCGAGATCAGTCGTCGCTCTCGTCCGAGCCGAACAGGCCGAACTGTGCCGCGGCATCGCGCGAGGGCTCGGCGATGCCGAGATGGCGGAAGGCGTGCGACGTGAGCAGGCGGCCGCGCGGAGTGCGCTGGAGATAGCCGCACTGAATGAGATAAGGCTCGATGATGTCCTCGATCGCATCGCGCGGCTCGGACAGCGCGGCAGCCATCGTCTCGACGCCGACCGGGCCGCCACCATAGTTCTGCGCGATGGTCGTGAGGTAGCGGCGGTCCATGGCATCGAGGCCGGCGGCGTCGACCTCGAGCGCGCTCAGCGCGTGGTCGGCGATCTTGCGATCGATCGAGGCGGCATCGGCGGCGGAGGCGAAATCGCGCACGCGCCGCAGCAGGCGGCCGGCGATGCGCGGCGTGCCGCGGGCGCGGCGCGCGATCTCGTTGGCGCCGTCGGCGCTCATGCCGACATTGAGCACGCGCGCGCCGCGGGTGACGATGCTTTCCAGCTCCTCGATCGTATAGAAGTTGAGCCGGACCGGAATGCCGAAGCGGTCGCGCAAGGGATTGGTGAGGAGGCCGGCGCGCGTGGTGGCGCCGACGAGCGTGAATTTCGACAGCTCGATCTTCACCGACCGCGCCGCCGGCCCCTCGCCGATGATCAAGTCGAGCTGAAAGTCCTCCATCGCGGGATAGAGCACCTCTTCTACCGCCGGGCTGAGCCGATGGATTTCATCGATGAAGAGCACGTCGCGCTCTTCGAGGTTGGTGAGGAGTGCGGCGAGATCGCCGGCCTTGGCGATCACGGGACCCGAGGTGGCGCGAAAGCCGACGCCGAGCTCCTTGGCGACGATCTGCGCCAGCGTGGTCTTGCCGAGGCCGGGGGGACCTACGAACAGCACGTGATCGAGCGCCTCGCCGCGCTTGCGTGCCGCCTCGATGAAGATCGAGAGGTTCTTGCGCGCCTGCTGCTGGCCGACGAAGTCGGACAGCGATTGCGGACGTAGCGCAGTATCGCCGACATCGTCGCTGCGGCGCTCGGGCGAGACCATGCGATTGGCCTTGGGATCGCTCACTTCGCGAGCTCCTTGAGGCCGAGGCGAATGAGCTGCGCCGTTTCGGCGCCCTCACCCGCGCTGCGCGAGGCCGAGGCGATGGCCGCGGCGGCCTGCGGCTGGCCGTAACCGAGATTGACGAGCGCCGAGATCGCATCTGCCACCGGGCGCGGCGCGCGCTGGTCGTCGACGGCGCCAGCGAGATGCACGACGGCGGGATCGACATTGGCGAAGGCCGGCGCCTTGTCCTTCAATTCGGTGACGATGCGCTCGGCGACCTTGGGGCCGACGCCGGGCGTGCGTACCACCGCGGCCTTGTCGCGCAGCGCAATCGCGTTGGCGAGGTCGGAAGGCGCCAGCGTGCCGAGCACGGCGAGCGCGACCTTGGCGCCGACGCCCTGCACGGTCTGGAGCAGGCGAAACCATTCGCGCTCCTGATCGGTGCGGAAGCCGAACAGTTTGATCTGGTCCTCACGGACGTAAGTCTCGATCGACAGCACGGCGGCCTCGCCCGGCGACGGCAGATGCTGCAACGTGCGCGTCGAGCAGTGCACCTGATAGCCGACGCCGCCGACGTCGAGGATCACGAAATCCTCACCGTAGGTATCGATCAGACCCTTGAGCTTGCCGATCATAGTCCGGCACCCACGACTTGAAGGACACGCGGCAATGTCTGTCCGTTCCCTCCCCCCTTGCGGGGGAGGGGCAGGGAGAGGGGTGCCACACGGGGACTTTCTCGAAGGCGCGAGGATGGCGTGCCGAACTTGCTGACGACGGTAACACCGTCGCCGCGGCTACCCCTCTCCCCCACCCTCCCCCGCAAGGGGGGAGGGAGCGCACCGCATGTGCGGCTCATATTTGGCTCACGCATTAGAGTCCCGCCACCTTCAGCCTGAGTGCCGTGCTCTGGCGGTAATGGGCGTGGGTGATGGCGATGGCGAGCGCGTCGGCGGCGTCCGCTGACGGCGGCTCGGCTTTCGGCAGCAAAATCTTCAGCATCATCGCGATCTGGTGCTTGTCGGCGTGGCCAGCGCCGACCACCGTCTTCTTGACCTGGTTCGGCGCGTATTCGGCGACAGTAATGCCGAACATCGCGGGCGCCAGCATGGCGACGCCGCGGGCCTGGCCGAGCTTCAGCGTCGCGACGCCGTCCTTGTTCACAAAGGTCTGCTCGACCGCGGCTTCCATCGGCTTGTGACCGGACAGGACGGCGGCAAGCCCCTCATGGATCGCGAGCAGCCGGCTCGCCAGCGGCAAATCGTCCGGCGGTTCCACCGAGCCGCAGGCGACGTAGATCAAACGATTGCCCTCGGCCTCGATCACGCCCCAGCCGGTGCGGCGCAGGCCGGGGTCGATGCCGATGATGCGAACGGGGCCACGAATCGGGAGCGCAGTCATGGGCCAGTGATAGCGGCTGGCTGCGGTGGGGGAAACAGAAACAGAACGGAAGTAACAGGGGAAGTGGGGCGTTGTGCCCCGGGCGCAGCGCATTGGGAAGCAGTGCGCTGCTGAACCGGGGCCCATGTCGCCGCCAGCGCTTGATGCACCGTGGGTCCCGGCTCTGCGCAGCAGCGTTTCACGCTGCGGCGCGTCCGGGACACGAGAGCAGCCCCTACCCGCCCATCTTCGCCATCAGTGCGTCCGACACCTCGAAATTGGCGTAGACGTGCTGGACGTCGTCGTGCTCGTTGAGCAGGTCCATCAGCTTCAAAAGCTTCTCGCCGGTCTCGTCGTCGACCGCGACCGTATTCTGCGGCTTCCAGATCAGGGCGGCCTTGCGCGGCTCGCCGAACTTGGCTTCCAGCGCCTTGGCGACGTCGCGATAGCTTTCGGTCGAGGCGTAGATCTCGTGTCCGCCTTCGCCCGAGACCACGTCATCGGCGCCGGCCTCGATCGCGGCATCCAGCACCGCGTCGTCGGAGGCGACGCTGCGGTCGTATTCGATGATGCCGGTGCGGTCGAACATGAAGGAGACCGAGCCGGTTTCGCCGAGATTGCCGCCCGACTTGGTGAAGAAGGAGCGGATGTCGGAAGCGGCGCGGTTGCGGTTGTCGGTCAGCGCCTCGACGATGACGGCGACGCCGCCGGGGCCGTAACCCTCGTAGCGGATCTCGTCATAGTTCTCGCCCTCGTTGCCGAGCGCCTTCTTGACGGCGCGCTCGATATTGTCCTTCGGCATGTTCTCCTGGCGCGCCGCGATGATGGCGGCGCGCAGGCGCGGGTTCATGTTGGGGTCGGGCGTGCCCAGCTTGGCCGCGACGGTGATTTCCCGCGCCAGCTTGCCGAACAGCTTCGACTTCTGGGCATCCTGCCGCCCCTTGCGGTGCATGATGTTCTTGAATTGGGAATGTCCGGCCATGCGTGTCTCGTCAGGAATCGTGCGCCAAAGGTGAGCGTGGGAAGCGCGGCCTTATAGGCCGCCAACCCACCGGAATGAAAGAGGCTCTACGACTTTAAGGTAATACCGTAGTGCCCCGTGCCTAGGAGTCAGGCACCGTTAACCATGATTTCATTCCGGCCTGCGAAAATAGCAACCGCCCGTTCCCCGACAAGAGTGACCTGATGGCCTTCGCATTATTTCGGAAGCGTCTGCCCGACTTGTCCGCGCCCGTGGCAGCCCCACAGGCCGCGCCGTCGCCGGTCGATCCCGCGCCAGCCCCGTCGGCCGAGGGCGATTCCGCCAGGGAAATCCTGGAGCTGCTGGAACTCGAGCTCGGCGCCATGATCCGCCAGCTCGAGCGGGCCGCCAATTCGGTGGCCGGCGGCGCGGAGGCGACCGCGGCAACGCTCGCGGATATTCGCGAGCGCACCGACGCCCTCACCGGCCGCACCAATGCAGCGCAATCGACCGCCTCCACCTTTGCCCATGCCGCCGACAAGTTCACCCAGTCCGCGCAAGGCATCGGCGCGCAGGTGCGCGAGGCCGGCAAGCTCGCCGACGAAGCCAGCGCCGCGGCGCAGGAAGCCCGCGCCAATGTCGACCGCCTGCGCGAATCCTCTGCCGCCATCGGCAATGTCGTCAATCTGATCGCGCAGATCGCCCGGCAGACGACGCTGCTCGCACTCAACTCGACCATCGAGGCCGCGCGTGCGGGTGCGGCCGGCAAGGGCTTTGCGGTCGTCGCCACCGAAGTGAAGGCGCTCGCGGTGCAGACCCAGGGTGCGACGGAGGAGATCACCAGGAAGATCGACGCGCTCCAGCGCGACGCCGCCGGCTCGGCCGACGCCGTGCATCGCATCGCGCAGGCGATCGAGGCGATCCGCCCGGTGTTCGACACCGTCAACGGCGCGGTCGCCGAACAGAATGCCACCACCAGCGAGGTCTCCGGCAACGCGGCAAGCGCGTCGCAGTTCATCATCTCGGTCGGCGAGAGCGCCGCCGAGATCGATGCCGCGACCAAGGCGGCCGAGACCCACGGCGAGAACGTCGCCAGCGCCGGCAAGGCCGTCACCACCTTCGCGCGGAAGCTGAAATCGCGCTGTGCGGTGCTGCTGCGCCAGAGCGAGCACGACGACCGTCGCAAGACCGAGCGGCTGCCCTGCCATCTCAAGTTCGAAACCGCGCGGGGCGTGTTGCAGGTCTACGAGATCGCGATGGACGGCGTGCTGATCGGCGGCGCGGAGGCGGCGAAGCTTGCCACGCAGGCCGTCGTCGATGGCACGCTCGAAGGCGTCGGCGCCTGCCGCCTGCGCGTCATCGAGCAGACCAAGGCCGGCGCCCGCGCGCAATTCGTCAGCCCCAACGCCGATCTCAGCGAGAAGATCGAAGACAGGCTCTGGTCGATCCACGAGGAGAACACCGAGTTCGTCACCCGCGCCATGGAAGCCGGCACGGCGCTGACCCGGATTTTCGAGCAGGCGGTCGCGCGCGGCGAGGTCAAGATCGACGACCTCTTCGACACCGAATATGCGGAGATCGCCGGCACCAATCCGCAGCAATACCGCACGAAATATCTGGACTGGGCCGACCGCGCGCTGCCGCCGTTCCAGGAGGCCTTTCTCGCCAAGGAACCGCGCATGGCGTTCTGCGCCATGGTCGACCGCAACGGCTTCCTGCCGGTGCACAACAAGATCTATTCGCATCCGCAGCGGCCGGGCGATGTCGCCTGGAACACGGCCAACAGCCGCAACCGGCGGATCTTCAACGATCCGGCGGGGCTGGCCGCCGCACGCAACCTGCGCTCGTACCTGGTCCAGAGCTATGCCCGCGACATGGGCAACGGCAACACCGTGATGATGCGCGAGATCGACGTTCCGATCCGCGTGCAGGGCCGGCACTGGGGCGGATTCCGCACGGCTTACAAGCTGTAGTGCACGCTCAGGCAAGACGCCGGCCGCGAATCATCCTTTAAGGCTGGAATTGGAATGGGAATGCCGCGGAGAGCCGGCGAACGGCTCTGACTGGAGGACTCTCAAAACATGTCCGTCGCACAACTTGCAGTCCTGGACACCGGCTCCAACCGGACACTTGCCGAACGCCTGATCGACCAGCTCGCCGACCGCATCGGCGGTCTCGGCGTGGAGCTCGCCGACATCGCCGGCAACGTCCAGGAAGTCGCAAACCGCGTCGCGAACCAGTCCGAACGGTTCCATCACCTCCAGGAGACGGCCGAGACGATGGTCTCGGCCAATCACGATATCGCCAATGCCTCACAAGCGGTGCAATCGACCGCATCGGCGGCGGTCGGCGAGATCGCGCAGTCGCGCGGCGCGGTCGACACCGCGGTCAGCCACATCTCCGAGCTCGTCGCAGCCGTTGAGCGGATCGAGGCCCGCTTGAGCGCCGTCGGCTCGGCGCTGGCGCAGGTGGCAAAAGTGTCCGGTTCGATCGAGGCGATCGCCAAGCAGACCAATTTGCTCGCGCTCAATGCCACCATCGAAGCGGCCCGCGCCGGCAACGCCGGCCGCGGTTTTGCCGTGGTCGCAAGCGAGGTGAAGAACCTTGCGGAGGCCACCCGTGCGGCCACGCATCAGATCTCCGACACCGTGCGCGATCTCGACGGCCAGATCGAAGGCCTGATCGGCGAGAGCAGCGACGCCTCGCAACGCGCCAAGACCGCCGGCGAAGGCGCCCAGCAGATCTCCGGCATCATCTCGCGGGTCCAGCAGGGTTTTGCCTCGGTGGAAGCGGAGATCGACAGCGTCACGCGCGCCGCGACCTCCAATCTCGGCCATTGCGACACGGTCATCAGCGAGCTCAACGAGCTCGCCAAGGGCGTCGACCTGTCCTCGCGCGATCTCAGGAACGCCGATCAGCGCGTGACAAAGCTGCTCGACACGTCCGAAGCGCTGATCGCAATGATCGCCGACAGCGGCGTGGAGACATCGGATGCGCCGCTGATCCGAATCGTCGTCGAGACCGCAAAGCGGATCTCGGACGAGTTCGAGGCCGCAATCGACCGCGGCGAGATCACGCTCGACCAGCTCATGGACGAGAATTACCGGGAAATCCCCGGCACCGATCCCAAGCAATACAAGACCAACTACGTCGACCTCACCGACCGCGTGCTGCCCGCCATCCAGGACCCGATCCAGAAGTCAGACCCCCGCATCGTGTTCTGCGTCGCCTGGGCCAAGGGCGGCTATCTGCCGACCCACAACCCGAACTACCGCCTGCCGCAGGGCAAGGACCCGGTCTGGAACAACGCCAATTGCCGCAACCGCCGCCTGTTCAGCGACCGCGCGGTGAAGAAGGTCGCGGCCAACACAAAACCGTTCCTGCTCCAGACCTATCGCCGCGACATGGGCGGCGGACAGTTCGTGCTGATGAAGGACCTATCCTCGCCGATCGTGATCCGCGGCAAGCACTGGGGCGCCTTCCGGATGGGTTTTCGGCAGAGCTGACGACCGCTCCTGCGGCCCTTGAATGAAAACCTGAAAAACAACCCCATGCACAGTAGCCGGGGCGTGGGGAATCAACGGCTTACGTCGGCAGGCCACGACGCAGTTTGACCCGTCGGGCAAAACAGGCGTATAATTCTATTATTCCGAAGTTGTGCAAGCATTCCTTCTTCCCTTGCGGGAAAGTCCATAGCGGAAATAGCGCAATACTATCAACGCGCAAGACGACCAATGTCTAGCGGGTGTAAAAAATCGAATTCCGCTGACACTGGCGGAAGATGTGCGTTTCGATCCGGTTTTCGTTACGGCATTTCAGATCGCGTTGGCGAGGACCAAGGTATTCTGTGGGTAGCGAATAGCCATCTGCTCGCGTTAATTGACACCTCCCGCCGGCTCGCGGCTTAGTGCGGTTTTTGCGGGGTTGGGGGAGTCATGCAGCTTAAGTGGTTTCATGTTCGGGATTTCCAAAGCGTTCGTGATTCAGGCCGCGTTACGGTCTCTGAGATCACTGCCTTGGTCGGCAAGAACGAAGCCGGCAAGAGCACGCTGCTGAAGGCGCTCTACAAGCTGAACCCCGTAGTTCCTGCTGATGCAAACTTCGACGTCACAACCGACTATCCGCGAATGGATGTCGAGGACTATCGGCATGCAGTCGAAGCAGGAAAGCGAAAGACGGCTGTGCCAATTCAGGCGTGCTATTCGCTCGATGCGGAGGAGATCGCTGCCATCAGCGAAATGTTCGGCGATGAATGCGTCACGAATCTCGAAATCTCGTTTTCGAAGGACTACGACAACAACAGGACCTACTCGTTCGCTGCGGACTCGGCGAAAGGCTTAGAACATCTCATTCGCGAAGCCGACCTGTCGGATCAAATCAAGGAGGCGCTAAAGGGTGCCGCGATGACGGCGGACGGATTGACGGCGATCCTACAAGCGCAAGAGCAAACCGCAGAAGTCACCAGACTGCTCAACCTGCTCGCTGAAGTGAAAAAACTCAACTTGAGCGGCTATATCTACAGTAAGATTCTCAAGCCACGCAGGCCGCAATTCCTTTACTTCGACGAATACTACCAGATGACAGGGCACGAGAACATTGAAGCCCTGATGCAGCGCGAAGCTGCCAACCCAAGCCAGCTTAAGCCCTCCGACCATCCGCTACTCGGCCTGATCAGATTGGCGCGGCTCAAACTTCCAGAACTCATCAATCCAGCGAGCACTATCGAACTGAAGAGCAAGCTGGAGGGCGCAAGCAACCATCTCACACGGCAGGTGCTGAAATATTGGTCTCAGAACAGACATCTGCGGATGACGTTTGACGTTCGGCCCGGGCGGCCGGGCGACCCTGCTAACATGCGACAGGGCACGAATATCTGGGGCGGTGTTTACGACACCCGTCATCAAGTGACCACCGAACTGGGGAGTCGGTCGCGCGGTTTCGTTTGGTTCTTCTCTTTCTTGGCTTGGTATTCGGACGTAAAGCGTGGTGACGAGCCAATGATTCTGCTCCTTGATGAGCCGGGCCTTACTCTGCACGCAAAGGCGCAGCATGATCTGCTTCGCTATTTTGAAACTGAGTTAAAGGGCGCGCATCAGCTCATCTATACGACGCACTCCCCTTTCATGATTGATCCGGAGCATTTTGACCGAGTTCGCATCGTCCAAGACAAGAGCATCGATCCAGAATTGGATGCGGACGGCATCACGGAAGGTACGCAGGTTCTTGAGGATATTTTCGCTGCAAGTGCTGATAGCCTTTTCCCACTTCAGGGTGCTCTCGGGTACGAGTTGCATCAGACGCTGTTCGTGGGTCCGTACACTCTAGTCGTCGAGGGCGCGGCTGACTTACTTTTCTTGCAAGCGATGTCCGCTATTTTACAAGAAGACAAGAGGACGGGCCTCGACTCACGATGGACCATCACGCCGGTAGGAGGGGCCGCCAAGGTCCCAACATTCGTCGCACTGCTTGGCGCTCAGAAGAGCATGACCATTGCTACGTTGATCGACAGCCAATCGACCGATCAACAAAAGATCGAAGGTCTGTACCGCGAGAAGCTGCTGAAGAAGGCGAACGTCCTGACGTTCGCAGATTTCACAAAGACGTCGGAAGCTGACATTGAGGATATGTTTGGGGCAGAGTTCTACGTCGGATTGGTCAACGCCGAATTTGGTTCTCATCTTCAGGCTGAGATTGAGGTCAAAGCTCTCAAGTCGAAGGAGCCACGTGTCCTGCAGCGATTAGAGAAACATTTTGCCGAGACGCCCATGAAGGAAGGCAGTTTTAGTCACTATCGCCCAGCTCGCTATTTCAGCGAGAACTCAAAGAAGTTGGGATCGAAGGTGCCGAAAGAGGCAAAGGATCGGTTTGAAGCAGCCTTCAGGGCGCTAAATGCTTTGATCAAATAGCAGGATGGCCGGACGAAGGGCGTCGTCGCTCACGCCTGTGTGGCGGCCACAAGCTAGCGGGCCATGACGGTGCACCAGAGCCGCGAAACGGCAGAAGCCAGCTCCGAGGGCGGTTCTGGGATGGTTGCAAACCGAAAAACGACGATTTCAGGCGCTTTGACCATGGTTGGGGCTACCAGTGGCCGCAGCGGACCGCTGATCGGAGTTTCGCTTGCCCGGTGTCCAAGGTAACTTTTGCTGCAGCTTTCGCTGCGTTGGAAGGGTATCACCATGAGCAAGATGGCTCTCGCTTTCGTCGCTACTTTGGTCGTTTCAGCAGCCTCGCCCGTTTATGCTGGTCCGCGCTATGATTACGGCCCCGGCGGCAATCCGTATCCGCGCACTTATCCCGGACCCGGCGGCTATCCGTACTGGTCGGGCTATGTCGATGCCCCGGTTGGAGAGCCGATCCCGCCCTGCAACTGGATAACCCAGCGCTTCTGGGACGGGTATGGCTGGCGCGAGCGCCGCGTGCGCGTCTGCGGTGGCACCACGGGTAGGTTTTGACATCATCGGAAGTGTTGTCAAAGTTCTCACCGTCCGCGCCTTTCCTCCTCGATCCGTTACCTCAACAGCTCGACCGCGAAGTAGCTGCACGCGATCTCGGCCGTCGCGCCGTCCGACGAGCCCTTGCCATCGGCGTCGCCCCACGTCTTACCATTGCCCTGCAGCAGCAGCGGCGCATCGGCGGGGCGGCCCTTGGCGACACGCTTCAGTTTCTCGGCCAACGCTAACGTGATCGGCACGCCGATGCGCTCGTTCACGCGAGTTGCTCTGTTTGCGCTGCGACCTTTGCCGCTGCGCGGCATTGACAGCCTCGGCATCGCACCGCCGTGCAGGTCCTCGATCAAAAGCCGTGAAACCTGACTCGGCCGGCTTCCTGTCCCCAACACATCGACGTACAGGCCGAGCGCAGCGTCGTGACCATAGCTCGCGGCGACGAACCGGCTGACCGTGCGGTCGTCAAGGATGACGTCTCTGGCGACCGTCGCGTCGAGCAACGACTCCAGTCCGGTCGTCCAAGCATCGGCGTTCTGGATACGCTTGTCGTGCTCAGCGGCGAGGTTGAGCGCCGCGCGCAGGCTCCGACTTTCCCAATCGCACGAATTTCGTCATCGCATGAATTTCCGCATTCGCACGATCATCTGCGGCGATCAACGATGCGTGCGACGAAAATGCGTTAAAACATGACGATTATCATATCACTTAGCCCAATTTCGTTGCAGCGGTCGCCGCACAAATTCGTGAACGTCATGGCCTGACGCGTCGGCAGCGCAAATATGCATCGCCGGAAATTCTGGCGCTTCATCGCTTCGCATCAGTATGATTATTGTCGCGCACGAATTCGCCGACTAGATCGCCGCAAGCGATCAAGCGAGCAAGGGGATGCTTATGGCAACAACTCTCACCATCAACGGCGAAGCCAAATCGTTCGACGCGCCGCCGGAAATGCCGCTGCTGTGGGTGCTGCGCGACATCCTCGGCATGACCGGCACCAAATTCGGCTGCGGCATCGCGCAATGCGGTGCCTGCACGGTGCATGTCGACGGCAAGGCGGTGCGGTCCTGCGTGCTGCCGGTCAGCGCGGTCGCGAACCGCGCCATCACCACCATCGAACATGTCGGCAACACTCCCGCAGGCGCGAAGGTACAGAAGGCTTGGCTCGATCTCGAGGTGATCCAGTGCGGCTATTGCCAGTCCGGCCAGATCATGGCGGCCGCCGCGTTGCTGGCAACCACCTCGCATCCGGATGATTCCGACATCGACGCCGCGATGGCCGGCAACATCTGCCGCTGCGGCACCTATGTGCGCATCCGCGAGGCCATCAAGCAGGCCGCCAACGGCCGTCAGTCCTGAGGTCCGCCATGAATGCACACAACAGCCTCTCCCGCCGCACGCTGCTGACCGGCGGTCTCGCCACCGGCTTCGTGCTCGCCTTCCACCTGCCGCTGCGCGCCGCCGCCAACGAGCCGGTGCAGCGCGATGTGACCGAGGGCAAGTTCGCACCGAACGCCTTCATCCGGATCGACGAGACCGGCCGCACGATCCTGATGATGCCGCAGGTCGAGATGGGCCAGGGCACCTACACCTCGATCTCGGCCGTGCTCGCTGAAGAGTTGGATGCCGACTGGAGCAAGGTCGAGGTTCAGCACGCCCCGCCCAACGACAAGCTCTACGGCAATCCGACCTTCGGTCTCCAGGTCACCGGCAATTCCAACTCGATCCGCGCCTGGTGGCTGCCGCTGCGCAAGGCCGGCGCCACCGCACGCGCGATGCTGGTGCAGGCCGCAGCCAGCCAGTGGGGCGTCGATCCCGCAAGCTGCACGGCGTCGAAGGGCGAGGTCGCGCATGCCGCGAGCGGCCGCAAGCTCGGCTATGGCGCGCTGGCGCTTGCAGCCCAAGGCCAGACGCCGCCGAAGGACGTTGCCATCAAGGATCCCAAGGATTTCGTTCTCATCGGCCAGCCCTTGAAGCGGCTCGACACGCCGGACAAGGTCAACGGCAAGGCGCTCTACGGCATCGACGCCATCCTGCCCGGCATGAAGATCGCCGCGATCGCCAATTGCCCGGTGTTCGGCGGCAAGGTCGGCAAGGTCGACGACAGCGCCGCGACGAAAGTCGCCGGCGTGCGCAAGGTCGTCGTGCTCGACGACGCCGTCGCCGTGATCGGCGATCACATGTGGGCGGCCAAGAAGGGTCTCGAAGCGCTCAAGATCGAGTGGAACGAGGGGCCGAACGCCAAAATCTCCACCAAGGACATCTGGGACGACCTGCGCAAGGCCAGCGAGAAGGACGGCGCGGTCGCAAAATCCGACGGCGACATCGCCAAGGCTCTCGCCAGCGGCGACAGGTTCGAGGCGGCCTACGAGCTGCCGTTCCTCGCGCACGCCTCGATGGAGCCGATCAACGCCACCGTCCATGTCAGGCCGGATGCTTGCGAGATCTGGACCGGCACACAGATCATGACCCGCGTGCAGTCGGAGGCCGCGAAAGCCGCCGGCCTTCCCGTCGACAAGGTGATCGTCAACCAGCATTTGCTCGGCGGCGGCTTCGGCCGCAAGCTCGAGCCGGACATGGTGGTCGCGGCGGTCAAGATCGCCAAGCAGGTCGATTACCCCGTGAAGGTGGTGTGGACCCGCGAGGAGGACATTCAGCACGACGTCTACCGTCCGGTCTATCGCGACCAGATCACGGCATCGCTGGTCGACGGCAAGATCGCGGGCTGGAAGTACAAGGTCGCAGGCTCCGCCGTGCTGGCGCGCTGGCTGCCGCCGGCATTCCAGAAGGGGATCGACATCGACGCGATCGACGCCGCGGTGGATGCGCCCTACGACTTCTCCAACTTCCATGTCGAATATGTCCGTGCCGAGCCGCCGGCGGTGCCGACCGGCTTCTGGCGCGGCGTCGGCCCGAACAACAACGTATTCGCGGTCGAATGCGCGATGGACGAGCTCGCGCGCAAGGCCGGCAAGGATCCGATCGAATTCCGGAAGTCCATGCTGACCAAGAACCCGCGCATGCTCGCGGTGCTCAGCCAGGTCGCCGAAAAGTCCGGCTGGGGCCAGAAGCTGCCGCCGCGCGTCGGCCGCGGCATCTGCGTGCAGCCGTCCTTCGCAAGCTTCATCGCAACCGTGGTGGAAGCCGAGATCGACGACATCGGCGAGATCACGCTGCGCCGCATCACCTCGGTGGTCGACACCGGCATTGCGGTCAACCCCGACACGGTGAAGGCGCAGATCGAGGGCGGGCTGATCTTCGGCCTGACCGCCGCGCTCTATGGCGAGATCACCATCGACAAGGGCCGCGTGCAGCAGTCGAACTTCCACGACTACCGCATGATGCGCATCAACGAGACGCCGAAGATCGAGGTCATCGTGGTCAAGAGCGGCGAGGCGCCGGGCGGCATCGGCGAAGCCGGCGTCAATGCCGGACCACCTGCGCTGCGCAACGCGATCTACGCCGCAACCGGCGTGGCGCTGCGGCGCCTGCCGATCGACCGGAAACTTCTGGCTGCGGGGAAGAAGGCATGAGCGGCAAGATGCGTATCCTCACAAGCCTGGTCGTGATCGCCATCGTGGTGGCGGCGCTCGGCGTCTGGATCATCCGCGGGCCCGGCCCGCTCGACTTCGCCGGCGGCACCAAAGTGGCGCTGGCGGATTATCGCGCAGGCAAGCCGACCGGCGTACCGGCCAAGCTGGAGAAAGCGAGTCTGGTCGAGCGCGGCGAGTATCTCGCAAAGGCGGCCGACTGCATGGTCTGCCACACCAAGCCCGGCGAGAAGGAATATTCCGGCGGGCTCGGCTTCAAGCTGCCGTTCGGCACGCTCTATTCGACCAACATCACGCCGGACAAGGACACCGGCATCGGCAATTACAGCGACCAGGATTTCCTCAACGCGGTCCAGCGCGGCACGCGTCATGACGGAGCGCGGCTGTATCCGGCCATGCCCTACACGTCCTACACCTACATGACCGACGAGGACGTGCTGGCGGTGAAGGCGTATCTGTTCAGCCTGCCGGCAGTGCGCGCGAAAGCGCCCGACAACACGCTGTCGTTCCCGTTCAACCAGCGCTGGGCGATGATCTTCTGGTCGGCCGTATTCAATCCGGACACGCGCTTCACGCCGGATACCTCGAAGAGCCCGGAGTGGAACAGAGGCGCGTATCTCGCCGAAGCGCTGGCGCATTGCGGCGAGTGCCACACGCCGCGCAATCTCGGCTTTGCGCTCGACAACCGCAAGAAGTTCGGCGGCGCAATCACGGCGGGCTGGCGCGCTTTCAACATCTCCTCCGACAAGGCCACCGGCCTCGGCAATTGGCGCGACGAGGACCTGATCTCGTATCTCTCGCTCGGCCACGCACCGGGCCACGGCTCGGCCTCGGGTCCGATGGGCGAAGCGGTCGATCACAGCTTCAGCCAGTTCGCTCCCGAAGACATCCGCGCGGTCGTCACCTATCTGCGCAGCGTGCCGCCGGTGGCCTCGCCCGACCTGCCTGCGACCACGGCGCCGGTCGCGCCCGCCTCGCACAAGGACGGCGTCACGGCAGACGCACGCGGCAAGATGGTGTTCGCCAGCGCCTGCGCCAGCTGCCACGGCTGGAGCGGCGAGAGCCCTGTCTCGCCGATGGCGACGCTGACCGGTACCTGGGCCGTAAACGACCCCGCCGCCACCAACGTCGCGCAGATCGTGCTGTCGGGCACCAAGCGGCATACGCCCGACGGCGCGCTCTCGATGCCGGCGTTCGGCGATGCGTATAGCGACGACGAGATCGCGGCGGTGGCGAACTACGTCACGGCGCGGTTCGGCACCAAGGGCTCGAAGCTGACGGCGAAGGACGTCGCGGAGCTGCGGGAGCAGACGGCGGAGTAACGCGGTCCTCTTACCCTCCCCTGGAGGGGGAGGGTCGCTGTGCATGCAGCGAAGCGGAATGCACAGCGGGGTGGGGTGATCTCTCCACACGGGCACCGCTTCAATGGAGGGACCGTCACCCCACCCCGCTCGCGCTGCGCACGATCGACCCTCCCCCTCCAGGGGAGGGTGGCAGCGTGAATGCCCTACAGGTCTGTCAAGTAATCGCAATCGGGCAGCCGTTACTTCCCGTGGCGCCCTTGATGGGCGCTGGGGTGAAGGAATAGACGAACTGATACTTCTTCTCGGCGATCAGCTCGTCGAAGATCAGGTTCTCGTGGTTGTGGATGCCATTCTTGGTCTGCAGCTCGGCATGGACCACGAAGGCGAGCGTCTTGTCGGGATTGGGCACCACCTCGACCGCCCAGGTGTCTGCGCCGGTCAGCGCAAGATCCTTTTCGACCACCCACTTCGCAGCGTCGAGGCCGATGCCCGGCTCGCCGCTGTTGAAGCGATCGTTGTTCTTCATCCACAACGAGCCCCAGCCGGTGTGGAACATGATCGCGTCGCCGGGCTTGATGTCGCTCTCGGGGATGTTCTGCTTCGCCAGCGCCGCCTTGATGTCAGCCGAAGTGATCTCCTGCCCCGCATCCATCATGCCACCCTTGAGAGCGACCATGTCGATCAGATGCGCGCGGGTGAAGATCGGCTTGAGCTTCTCGATGCCGAGCTTCTTCAGGCCGTAGGCGTCGCTGATCTCGGCGGCGGTGAAGCCGTTGTAGAATCGCATCTCGCTCTTGTCGCCCTCCTTGCCCATCTGGATGCCGATGTGGCCGAGGCCGTCGAACTGCGTGCCGGTCTGGCCGATCTCGGTGGCGAGAAACTCGTCGTGATAGACCATCTTGTTGTCACCGAACGGCCCGCCGGTCGGGCTGCCGGGAATGCGCAGTGCGAATACACGCGCACCAAACAGCGGCATGGCGGCTTCGTACACGCGGCCGATCTTGTAGATCTTGCCGTCCTTGATCCATTTCGCCGCGTCGAGGACCTTCGCCGGGGTCATGTGGTTGGATGCGCCGGACTCGTCGTCCTTGCCCCATTTCGATGGCCACCAGGGCTTGTCGGTGCCCTTGGGCATGGAGGTTGCAGTCTGCGCCTGGGCCTCGCTGATCGGTGCAAGCGAGAACTTGCCATGCATCGAGCCGGCGAGTGCGGCTCCAGCAACTCCGGCGATGCCCGCGGTGCGGAGCAAGGTCCGGCGATCCGTCGTGGCGCCGCCGCCGTCTTGATCTACGTCATTGATCTCATTAGACATTGCACCCTCCCAGGTTGTGGTCCGGATAAGTCCGGACTCTAAAATTGTTTCCGCTAACCTCCTCCTCCGCTACGCTGTTGTCCAGCGACAAAAATAAGACGGTCGACGCGAGAGCTTCCCATGGGCCTGTTCGAAAGCGATAAATCCGCGCAGCGACTTCCGGTCTCGCTGATCACCGGCTTTCTCGGCAGCGGCAAGACCACGCTGCTCAATCGCCTGCTGCGCCACGACGGCATGAAGGACAGCGCCGTCATCATCAACGAGTATGGCGAAGTCAGCCTCGACCATCTCCTGGTCGAGCGCGTCGATGGCGAAGTCGCCGTGCTTGCGAGCGGATGCATCTGCTGCACCATCCGCAGCGACCTGGAGCAGACGCTGCGAGACCTTCTGGTGAAGCGGGACCGTGGCGAGATTCCGCCGTTCCGCCGTGTCCTTGTCGAGACCACCGGGCTCGCTGATCCCGCACCGATCGTGCAGCTCCTGCTCAACAATCCTCTCGTCTCACACTTCCTGCGGCTCGACACGGTCGTGACCACGGTCGATGCGGTCAACGCGCCGCATCAGCTGGATCGGCAGTATGAGGCGGTGAAACAGGTGGCGCTGGCCGACCGGCTGTTGATCACCAAGAGCGACCTGATCGCGGACATCGCGGCGCTTGAGCTGCGCCTGCGGCGGCTCAATCCCGGCGCCAGAATCGAAAGCGTCAGTCACGGCGAGATCGATCCCGCGCAGCTATTCGGCGCCGGCCTGATCGATCCCGAGCTGAAAAGGATAGACGTTGAGCGCTGGCTCAACGAGCGGGCCTTCGCGGAACCACATGCGCACGCCGGCCATGCGCATCACGATCATCACGCGCACCATGATCATGGCCATCATGATCACGATGCGTCGATCGCGAGCTTCATGCTGGCGTTCGACGAGCCGCTCGACTGGATGGCCGTGACGCGCTGGCTTGCGCATTTACGCAACGCGCGCGGCCAGGATCTGCTGCGGGTGAAGGGGATCCTCAATCTCCGTGACGAACCGGCGCCGATCGTGATCCATGGTGTGCATCACGTCTTCCATCCGCCGGTCGCCCTTAGCCGCTGGCCCGACAGCGATCGCCGCTCGCGCATCGTCTTCATCACGCGCGGGATCGCGCGCGCGGACGTGTTGGACCTCTGGCAGGCGGTTCGCGCGACAGCGTGAGACTCGTTTGAAATGAGCGACGCTGCTCTTACCCTCCCCTGGAGGGGGAGGGTCGATCGCGCGCAGCGCGAGCGGGGTGGGGTGATCTCTCCACGCAGGCACTGTTCGTCGCGGAGGGACCGTCACCCCACCCCGCTACGCATTCCGCTTCGCTTCATGCGAAGCGACCCTCCCCCTCCAGGGGAGGGTGGCCAATACCGCGAAGACTTCAGCTCAACCAGAATTTCGGCGTCGCCGGCTCCAGCCGGCCGCCGACGCGCACCGGCGCAATCTTTAGCGCGAGTCCCGTCGCATCGTCCGTCTCGACCGCCACGCCGCTGAGCGTCGCCACGCCCGCGGCCGGCTCGAACCGGCCGGAGGGAATGCCCGACGTGAAGCGCCGCAGCGGTTCTTCCTTCTGCATGCCGATGATGGAATCGTAGTCACCGGTCATGCCGGCGTCGGTCATGTAGGCGGTGCCGCCCGACAGGATCTGGTGGTCGGCGGTCGGCACATGGGTGTGGGTGCCGACGACGAGGCTGGCGCGGCCGTCGCAAAAGAAGCCGATGCCCTGCTTCTCGCTGGTCGCCTCGCAATGGAAGTCGACGACGATGGCGTCGGCTGCAACGCCGAGCGGACAGGCACCAAGCTCGCGCTCGAGCGCGGCAAAGGGATCGTCGAACGGGGTCATGAAGACGCGGCCGAGCGCGTTGACGACGAGCGCATGCTTGCCGTTCTTGGTCTCCACCAGCGCGGCGCCGCGGCCGGGCGTGCCGCGCGGGTAGTTCGCCGGCCGTACCAGACGCTCGGCGCGCTCGATGAACACCAGGGCTTCACGCTGGTCCCAGGAGTGATTGCCGAGCGTCACCGCGTCGGCCCCGGCATCGAGAAACTCCTGATAGATCGCTTCCGTGATGCCGAAGCCGCCGGCGGAATTCTCACCGTTGACGACGACGAAATCGAGCGACCAGTCCTTGACCATGCCGGGCAGATATTCGGCGATGGCGTTGCGGCCGCTACGGCCGACGACATCACCCACGAAGAGAATGCGCAACTTCAGAACTCCGGAAATCGAACACGTCCGATTCCGTTAGCACATAATCCAGCGCGACGTCGTGCGATAGTGCCGGAACCGCCTTGATCTCCTGGGCTGCAAAAGCGAGCCCGATGCCGACGATCTGCTTGGCCTTGCGCAGATGCGCGAAGGTGTGGTCGTAGTGCCCCGCGCCATAGCCGATGCGATGGCCGAGACGGTCGAAGGCCGCGAGCGGCGTCAGCATGATGTCGGGAATGACTTCGCTTGCTGCCGGCGACGGCTCGGGAATGCCGAGCGGGCCGAGCATCAGGCGGTCGTTCGGATGGAAGATGCGGAAGATCAGCGACTGGCCGCGGGCGGTGACGCAGGGCAGCGCGAGCTTTGCGCCCGCCTCGGCGAGTGCCTTCATCAGCGGCAGCGGATCGATCTCGCTGCGGATCGCGGAATAGCCGGAGACGATGCTGCCGGGCAGGAGCGGGAACGGCAGCCCGCGCTTGGCGAGCTTTGCGGCGGCGGCGGCGCGCTTCTTCTCGCTCAGCGCATCGCGCGCCGCGAGGGCTTTGGCACGGAGTTCGGCTTTCGAATTGGGCATGCGCTTGGGTCCCCCACGTCATCACCCGCCTTGTGCGCCCTTGTGCACTGGGGCGGGTGATCCAGAATTCCAGAGGCGGTGGTGATTCACACAAAGGCCGCGGCGTACTGAATGCGCCGGACAAGCCGGAGCATGACATCTACCGAACTGGCCGCAGTCGTTTCGACAAGCACAAACCAAGCAAACAAAAGTGCGAAGCCGCGGACGCCGTTGAAGCGCTCGATCCCGGAGTTCCCTACGAAAGTAGGTGGGCACCATATGTCCGAGCCCACGGGCCCGGCCAGGGACAGTTCCCTAAAGGATCGATAAGGCCCCGGGGATATATGGCTCCTGACGCACGTCGCAGCCTCGCCTGCGCAATCTAACAACGATACTGACGAACCGCCAGCCCGCTGAGCGCGCTGCCCCCAATCAGCCGATCGCGATGCCGTTGCCCACCGTCCGGTTCAGGACCTGGGTCGACTTCTCGATGCGCTCGGCGGCGGCGT
The DNA here is from genome assembly GCF_052588265.1 of Bradyrhizobium sp. Pa8. Lineage (NCBI taxonomy): Bacteria > Pseudomonadati > Pseudomonadota > Alphaproteobacteria > Hyphomicrobiales > Nitrobacteraceae > Bradyrhizobium > Bradyrhizobium sp. Pa8. Next base: position 8,637,753 of record NZ_CP176767.1, read on the forward strand.
TCAGCGCATTCACCACGGCGGTCTGGGTCATCCGGGCGCGCTCGACGGCGGCATTGCGGAAATCCCTGAGCTCAGTCAGCTCCTGCTCCATGGTGCGGACGCGGTTGCCGACGTCGACCAGCTCGTCGCAGACGGTCAGCGCCGCCATCACGGTGAGCCTGGCATCACCGATCTCGCCGAATTTTCCGCGCAGCGACTGAATCCGCGCCTCCAGGCTTTCGGCGAGCTTGAGCAGCCGCACCTCCTGGCCCTCCTCGCAAGCCATGCGGTATTGCCGGCCGTTGATGGTGACGTTGATGTGGCTCATCCGTCCTCTCCGGTATCGAGCACCGAGCGTATCGTGACGATTGCGGAATCCAGCCGATCGGAGATTTCGCGATTGGTGCGCTCGAGCTTGCGCGCCTTCACCAGCGCGCCGTCGAGCTCATCGGCAAGCCGCGAGCGATCCGCGCCGAGTGCCTGGATTCGCGCCGCGAGCTCGTTCTCGTCGCGATCGGCATCACGCCGCCGCTCCACCGCGCTTTCGAGCGCGTCGAGCGCCGCCATGAGTCTGCGGGTCGCGATCTCGATCTCGACGGCCGAGGACTCCGTCATGGCAGAGCTGTTGGAAACGCGATCGTTCATGCAGTCAGCGGCGGAACCTGTGGCCTTGCCCATGGGGCTTGCCGTCCGGCAAAAGACTCGGTTCGGCAAGCGGTTAGAAGCAGAAATTTACGTGGCAAGCTAGCGGAGCGCAACGTCGCCGCGAAACTATGCACTGCTAAGCAACTTTTACGGCCAAACCGGCGTTTGATTGCCTTGGACTCCCGGAACCGAGGTGCTATCCCAGCCCAACCTTCCGTGGCCGCCAGGCTCCCCCCACGCGGCCCGCACCACCGCCAAGCGCCTCATTTCAGACGGATTTCAGACATGACGCAAGTCGACCACACCCGCATGGCCAACGCGATCCGTGGCCTCTCGATGGACGCTGTCGAGAAGGCGAAATCGGGCCATCCCGGCCTGCCGATGGGCGCCGCCGACGTCGCCACGGTGCTGTTCACGCAGTTCCTGAAATTCGACGCCACTGCCACCGACTGGCCCGACCGCGATCGCTTCGTGCTCTCGGCCGGCCACGGTTCGATGCTGCTCTATTCGCTGCTGTATCTGACCGGCAATGCCGACATGACGCTGGATCAGCTCAAGCAGTTCCGCCAGCTCGGCGGCTTGACCCCGGGGCATCCCGAGAACTTCCACACCAAGGGCATCGAGACCACCACCGGTCCGCTCGGCCAGGGCATCTCGACCGCGGTCGGCATGGCGCTCGCCGAGAAGATGCTGGCCGCCGAATTCGGCAAGAAGATCGTCGACCACCACACCTACGTGCTCGCCTCCGACGGCGACCTGATGGAAGGCGTGTCGCAGGAAGCGATCGCGATGGCCGGGCACTGGAAGCTCAACAAGCTGATCGTGCTCTACGACGACAACGGCATCTCGATCGACGGGCCGACCTCGATCTCCGATTCCGTCGACCAGGTGAAGCGCTTCAAGGCGTGCGGCTGGGCCGCCGAAAAGATCGACGGCCATGACCAGGCCGCCATCACTGCTGCGATCACCCGCGCGCAAAAATCCAACAAGCCGACGCTGATCGCCTGCCGCACCACCATCGGCTTCGGCGCGCCGCACAAGGCCGGCACCGCGAAGGCGCATGGCGAGGCGCTCGGCGCCGACGAGCTCAAGGCCGCCAAGGAAAATCTCGGCATCTCGCTCGAGCCGTTCTCGGTGCCGGATGACGTGCTGAAGGCCTGGCGCGCGGCCGGCAGCCGCGGCGCGGTGGCACGGCAGGAATGGGAAGGGCGGCTCGGTGAGCTCGGCAGCCGCAAGCGCGCCGAGTTCGAGCGCCGTTTGCGTCACGAACGTCCGGCCTCGCTCGCGAAGGCCGTGCGCGCGTACAAGAAGGAGCTGCTGGAAAAGCCGATGACCGCGGCGACCCGCAAATCCTCGGAAGCGGTGATCGAAGTCATTGCCGGCGCGATGCCGATGGAATTCCTCGCCGGCTCGGCCGATCTCACCGGCTCCAACAACAACAAGGCGAAGTCGGCCACAGCTTTCTCGGCCAAGACGCCAAAAGGCCGCTTCATCCATTACGGCATCCGCGAGCACGGCATGGCGGCTGCGATGAACGGCATCTTCCTGCATGGCGGCTTCGCGCCGAACGGTGCGACCTTCCTGGTGTTCACCGACTATGCGCGTCCCGCGATGCGCCTCGCCGCGTTGATGGGCGCCGGCGTCGTCTACGTGATGACGCACGATTCCATCGGCCTCGGCGAAGACGGCCCGACCCACCAGCCGGTCGAGCATCTCGCCGCACTTCGCGCCATTCCGAACATGCGCGTGTTCCGCCCCGCCGACTCCATCGAGGTCGCCGAGTGCTGGGAGCTTGCGCTCAATCGTATCGACGGCCCGACCGTGCTGGCGCTGACGCGGCAGAACCTGCCGCAGCTCCGCACCAATGCGCCGAACGACAATCCCTGCGCGGCCGGCGCCTACGAGCTGGTCGCCGCCCAGGGCGAAGCCAAGGCAACGCTGTTCGCTTCCGGCTCCGAGGTCGAGATCGCGGTCGCCGCCCAGAAGCAGCTCGCCGAGCGCGGCATCGCGTCACGGGTGGTCTCGGTGCCCTCGCTTGAGCTTTTGTTAGCGCAACCAGAAGCCAAGCGTGCCGAGATCATCGGCAACGCGCCGGTGAAGGTCGCGATCGAGGCCGCTGTGCGCTGGGGCTGGGATGCCGTGATCGGCCAGGATGGCGATTTTATCGGCATGCATTCGTTCGGCGCGAGCGCGCCGGCGAAGGATCTTTACAAGCATTTCGGCATTACCGCCGAGGCTGCGGTTAACGCTGTGCTGAAGCGCGTTAGCTGAGAGTTGAGCTTGCCAAAAAAAAGGACTACGTAATCTCTCATATGATCAAGCACCGCCCGGCCGAACCGGGCGTCCGCCCCTAAAAAACCTTCGCAGGCGCGTAGAGCGCGTTGTGCGGGATGATTAGGCTTATCGAACCCGTCATTGAACGGTCATAAGGAGATGAAACATGGCAGTCCGCGTTGGAATTAACGGTTTTGGCCGCATCGGCCGCAACATCCTGCGGGCTATTGCCGAGTCCGGCCGCAAGGACATCGAGGTCGTCGGCATCAACGACCTCGGCCCGGTCGAGACCAACGCGCATCTCCTCCGCTTCGACAGCGTCCATGGCCGCTTCCCCGGCACCGTGACCGTCGATGGCGACTCGATCAGCCTCGGCGGCAACAAGATCAAGGTGACCGCCGAGCGCGATCCCTCGAAGCTGCCCTGGAAGGATCTCGGCGTCGACATCGCGATGGAATGCACCGGCATCTTCACCTCGAAGGACAAGGCCTCCGCGCACCTCACCGCCGGCGCCAAGCGCGTGCTGGTCTCCGCGCCCGCCGACGGCGCCGACGCCACCATCGTCTACGGCGTCAACCACGACACCTTGACCAAGGATCATCTGGTCGTCTCCAACGGTTCCTGCACCACCAACTGCCTTGCGCCGGTCGCCAAGGTGCTGAACGACCTCGTCGGCATCGAGACCGGCTTCATGACCACGATCCACGCCTACACCGGCGACCAACCGACGCTCGACACCATGCACAAGGATCTGTACCGCGGCCGTGCGGCTGCGATGTCGATGATCCCGACCTCGACCGGCGCCGCCAAGGCGATCGGCCTCGTGCTGCCCGAACTGAAGGGCAAGCTCGACGGCGTCGCGATCCGCGTGCCGACCCCGAACGTCTCGGTCGTCGACCTCAAGATCATTGCCAAGCGCGCCACCGACGCCAAGGAAATCAACGCGGCGATGAAGCGCGCCTCCGAGCAGCAGCTCAAGGGCATCCTCGGTTACACCACCGCGCCGAACGTCTCGATCGACTTCAACCACGATCCGCACTCCTCGACCTTCCACGAGGACCAGACCAAGGTGCAGAACGGCACGCTGGTGCGCGTGATGTCCTGGTACGACAACGAGTGGGGCTTCTCGAACCGCATGGCGGACACCGCCGTCGCGTTCGCGAAGGTGATCTAACGCCGCTCTCGTGTCCCGGACGCGATGCGGCGTGAAACGCTGCGTCGCAGATCCGGGACCCATGTCCCTCCAGCGTAGGTCCCGGTTCTGCACAGCGGCACTCCGCGCCGCTATGCGCCCGGGACAAGAGAGTGTCCGATGACCAACAAATTCCGCACCCTCGACGACGTCGACGTGAAGGGCAAGCGCGTGCTGCTGCGCGTCGATCTCAACGTGCCCATGGACAACGGGCGCGTCAGCGACGCGACCCGGCTCGAGCGCGTTGCGCCGACCATCACGGAAATCTCGGACAAGGGCGGCAAGGTCATCCTGCTCGCGCATTTCGGTCGGCCGAAGGGACGCGACCCCAAGGAGTCGCTCAAGCCGGTTGCCGAAGCGCTGTCGAAGGTCGTGAACAGGCCCGTCGCCTTCGCCGACGACTGCGTCGGCGAGCCCGCGGCCACGGCCGTAGCGGCGTTGAAGGATGGCGACATCCTGTGCCTGGAAAATACCCGCTTCCACAAGGAAGAGGAAAAGAACGATCCCGCCTTCGTCGCGGAATTGGCGAAACTCGGCGACATCTGGGTCAATGACGCCTTCTCGGCCGCGCACCGCGCCCATGCCACGACCGAAGGCCTCGGCCACCAGCTGCCGGCCTATGCCGGCCGCACCATGCAGGCCGAGCTCGTCGCGCTGGAAAAGGCGCTGGGCTCGCCGACCAAGCCCGTCATCGCGATCATCGGCGGCGCCAAGGTCTCGACCAAGATCGATCTGCTCGAAAACCTCGTCACCAAGGTCGACGCGCTCGTGATCGGCGGCGGCATGGCCAACACCTTCCTGCACGCCCAGGGCGTCGCGGTCGGCAAGTCGCTGGCCGAGAAGGATCTCGCCGCGACCGCGATCCGCATCATGGAGAAGGCGGAAGCCGCCAATTGCGCGATCATCCTGCCGGTGGACGCCACCGTCGCCTATCATTTCGCGGCGAACGCGCCCTCGCATGCCTACGGGCTCGATGCGATCCCGGCCGACGGCATGATCCTCGACGTCGGCCCGCAATCGATCGCGCGCGTCCACGCCGCCATCGACGACGCCGCCACGTTGGTCTGGAACGGACCGCTCGGCGCCTTCGAGATGCAGCCGTTCGACCGCGGAACCGTGTCGGCCGCCAAGCATGCCGCCGAGCGCACCAAGGCGAAGAAGCTGATCTCGATCGCGGGCGGCGGCGACACCGTCGCGGCCCTCAACCAGGCCCATGTGGCCGGTCAATTCACCTATGTCTCGACTGCCGGTGGCGCGTTTCTTGAATGGATGGAAGGCAAGCCCCTTCCCGGCGTCGAAGTTCTGCGCACCAAGTAATCAGTCGGCCTTTTAAGTCGGCCTTGCAGGCCCAAACCGGAGAAAAAGACAGATGGCTCGGATCACGTTACGTCAATTGCTCGACCATGCAGCGGAGAACGATTACGGCGTACCGGCCTTCAACATCAACAACATGGAGCAGGCGCTGGCGATCATGGACGCGGCCAATACGGTCGACGCCCCCGTCATCATCCAGGCCTCGCGCGGTGCGCGCTCCTACGCCAACGACATCATGCTCAAGCACATGATGGACGCGGTGACCGAGATCTATCCGCACATTCCGGTCTGCGTGCATCTCGACCACGGCAACGAGGCCGCGACCTGCATGACGGCGATCCAGGCCGGCTTCACCTCGGTGATGATGGACGGCTCGCTCAAGGCCGACGGCAAGACCCCCGGCGACTGGAACTACAATGTCGGCGTCACCAAGACCGTGACCGACATGGCCCATCTCGGCGGCATCTCGGTCGAGGGTGAGCTCGGCGTGCTCGGCTCGCTCGAAACCGGCATGGGCGACAAGGAAGACGGCCACGGCGCCGAAGGCAAGCTGAGCCACGACCAGCTCCTGACCAATCCGGACGAGGCCGTGAAGTTCGTCCAGGAGACCAAGGTCGACGCGCTCGCGATCGCCATGGGCACCTCGCACGGCGCCTACAAGTTCACCCGCAAGCCGGACGGCGACATCCTCGCCATGAACGTGATCGAGGAGATCCACCGCAAGCTGCCGAACACGCATCTGGTGATGCACGGCTCCTCCTCGGTGCCGCAGGACCTCCAGGACATCATCAACGAGTTCGGCGGCAAGATGAAGCCGACCTGGGGCGTGCCGGTCGCCGAGATCCAGCGCGGCATCAAGAACGGCGTGCGCAAGATCAACATTGACACCGACAACCGCATGGCCATGACCGGACAGATCCGCAAGGTGTTCAAGGAGCACCCGGAAGAGTTCGACCCGCGCAAGTACCTGAAGCCCGCGATGGAAGCCATGACCAAGCTGTGCAAGCAGCGGCTCCAGGAGTTCAATACCGCAGGCCAGGCCGCCAAGTTCAAGAAGGTCCTGACCCCCGCCGAGATGGCCAAGCGCTACGCCAAGGGCGAGCTGGATCCGAAGGTGGCGTAAGGCCTTCAGCCACATCCCCCCGTCATTCCGGGACACGCGAAGCGTGGGCCCGGAATCCATAACCACAGCCTGGGGTTATGGATTCCGGGCCTGCGCCTTTCGGCGCATCCCGGAATGACAGAGAGCCCCCTTTTACCCTGCGACGAACGTTAACTCGGCAATTGCCCGATAACGGTCTATTTTCACAGGCAAGGGCAGAATCGTTTTGGGAGGACCTCTCGATGAATCTGACTGAGCTCAACAGGATCGCGACCGCCATGGTCGCGCCCGGCAAGGGCATCCTTGCCGCCGACGAATCCTCCGGCACCATCAAGAAGCGCTTTGACGCGATCGGGGTGGAATCGACGGAAGGCAACCGCCGTGACTATCGCGAGATGCTGTTCCGCTCCAGGGAGGCCATGAGCCAGTTCATCTCCGGCGTGATCCTCTATGACGAAACGATCTGGCAGGATGCGAAGGACGGCACGCCGCTGGTCAAGCTGATCGAGAGTAGCGGCGCCATCCCCGGCATCAAGGTCGACGAGGGCACGCAAGCCCTGCCGATGTGCCCGGGCGAGCTCGTCACCGTCGGGCTCGACAAGCTCGCCGAGCGCCTGAAGAAATATTACGAGCGCGGCGCGCGCTTCGCCAAATGGCGCGCGGTGATCGATATCGGCAGCGGCATTCCCTCGATGACCGCGATCGGCGTCAACGCCCATGCGCTGGCTCGCTACGCAGCGCTGTGCCAGGCCGCGCAGATCGTGCCGATCGTCGAGCCTGAGGTGCTGATGGACGGCGATCACGACATCGACCGCTGCTATGAAGTGACGACCCGCGTGCTCAACAAGACCTTCCAGGAATTGCGCGTGCAGCGCGTTGCGCTCGAAGGCATGGTGCTGAAGCCGAACATGGCGATCTCCGGCAAGAAATGCGCGAAGCAGGCTCCCGTCGAGGAAGTCGCCGAGAAGACGATTCGGCTGCTGAAGGCCTGCGTGCCCGCGGCCGTGCCGGGTATCGCCTTCCTCTCCGGCGGCCAGTCGGACGAAGAGGCGACGGCGCATCTCAACGCCATGCACAAGCTCGGGCCGCTGCCCTGGGGCCTGACCTTCTCCTACGGCCGCGCGCTGCAGGCCGCGCCGCAGAAGGCCTGGTCCGGCAAGGCCGAGAATGTCGCAGCCGGCCAAAATGCATTCAGCCATCGCGCCCGGATGAATGGTCTGGCGTCCAAGGGCGAATGGCAAAGCAGCCTGGAAAAGAAAGCAGCCTAGATCTTGTCGAGCAAATCGCCTCCGCCGCGCCCGGCGCCGCGCCTTTATCTTGCGACGCCTGTTGTCGACGATCCCGCGACGCTTCTCGCCGGGTTGCCGGACCTGCTCGCGTCTGCCGATGTCGCGGCCGTGCTGGTGCGGCTGAAGGAGACCGACCAGCGCACCATGATCACGCGCATCAAGGCGCTGGCGCCGCCGGTCCAGAAGGCGGGCGCTGCGCTGCTCGTCGACGGCCATGCTGAGCTCGTCGCACGCGGCGGCGCCGACGGCGCGCACCTACCCGGCATCGCCGCGCTGAAAGAGGCGCTGCCATCGCTCAAGCCGGATCGCATCGCCGGCGTCGGCGGGCTGACGACGCGGCACCATTCCATGGATGCGGGCGAGATGGGTGCCGACTACGTGCTGTTCGGCGAGCCTGACGCGAAGGGACAGCGGCCGTCGTCCCAGGCGATCGCCGAGCGCCTGGACTGGTGGGCCGAGCTGTTCGAGCCGCCCTGCGTCGGCTTTGCCATCTCGCTCGAAGAGGCGCACGACTTCGCCGCCAGCGGTGCCGATTTCGTGCTGGTCGGCGATTTCGTCTGGTCCGATCCGCGCGGTCCCAAGGCCGCGCTGATCGAGGTCGACGCTGCGATCAAGAAGGCCCATGCGGCTGCGCTTGCGGATCAGGAGCACGGCTAGCGCCCGACATGAAGCTCCCGCGCATCACCATCCTGGCCACGCTGCTGCTGACGGCGCCCGCGGCCGCGCAGCTCCAGATCACGCCGCCGGTGGCAACGCCGGGCGCGGTGCCTGAGAAACAGAAGCCCAAGCCGCCTCCGGCCGCCAAGAAGAAAGAGGCCGCGCCGGCGCCAAAACCTTCGGCCTCGCCCAAGCCGGCCGCCTCGCCCAAGCCGGCGCTGCCCGCAACCGTGATCCCCGCACCGGCCGCCGACAATCCCAATGTCGATCTGGTGTTCGGCGCCTATCAGCGCGGCCAGTACAAGACGGCGTTCGATCTTGCCACCGCCCGCGCACAAGCGGGCGATCCCAAGGCGATGACCATGCTCGGCGAGCTCTATTCCAACGCCATGGGCATCCGCCGCGACTACGCCAAGGCGCTGGAATGGTACAAGCGCGCCTCCGATGCCGGCGACCGCGAGGCGATGTTCGCGCTCGCCATGCTGCGAATTTCCGGCCGCGGCGGCTCAGTCGACAAAGGCGAGGCGGTGAAGCTGATGGCTTCCGCCGCCAAGCTCGGCGAGCCCAAGGCGGCCTATAACCTCGCTTTGCTCTATCTCGACGGCCAGACCCTGCCGCAGGACGTCAAGCGGTCCGCCGAGCTGCTGCGTCAGGCCGCCGATGCCGGCCTGCCCGAGGCACAATACGCGCTGGCGACCTTCTACAAGGAAGGCACCGGCGTGCCGAAGGACCCGGAACGCGCGGTGCGGCTGCTCCAGGCGGCTACCCTGGCGGACAATGTCGATGCCGAGGTCGAATATGCCATCGCCATGTTCAACGGCACCGGCACGCCGAAGAACCAGCCGGCCGCCGTCGCGTTGCTCCGCAAGGCCTCCCGCCAGGGCAGCGCGATCGCGCAGAACCGCCTCGCCTGGGTGCTGATCAACGGCATGGGCACGTCCGTGGACAAGGTCGAGGGCTTCAAATGGCACCTGGTGGCGAAAACCGCCGGCAAGGGCGATCCGGAGCTCGACAAGCAATTGTCCGACCTGCCGGCCGAGGACCGGGGCAAGGCCGAGGCCGCCGCCAGAAAATGGCTCGGGACCAAATGACTTGACGCAAAGGCCCTCGCAGGGCACCCCATCCTTCAAACAGGCGCGATTTCGCGCCATTTCCCCCGATCAAGACCAGAGCACATGCTGTATTCCGCCACTATCAACGTCATGGTCAAGGCCGCGCGCCGCGCCGGCCGCAGCCTCAAGCGCGATCTCGGCGAGATCGAGCATTTGCAGGTCTCGCTGAAGGGGCCGGCCAATTTCGTCTCGCTCGCCGACAAGCGCGCCGAGGAGATCCTCTATCAGGACCTCGCCAAGGCCCGCCCCGGCTACGGCTTCATCGGCGAGGAAGGCGGCACCCGCGAAGGCAGCGACAAGAGCCACACCTGGATCGTCGACCCGCTCGACGGCACCACCAACTTCCTGCACGGCATCCCGCAATTCGCGATCTCGATCGGCCTCGTGCGCGAGGGCACGATCATTGCGGGCGTGATTTACAACCCCGCCAATGACGAGCTCTACATCGCCGAGCGCGGCAAGGGCGCCTTCCTCAACGACCAGCGCCTGCGCGTCGCCGGCCGCCGCCAGCTCAACGAATGCGTGGTGGCCTGCGGCCTGCCGCATATCGGCCGCGGCGACCACGAGGAATTCCGCCGCGAGATGACCGCGATTCAGGACCGCGTCGCGGGTCTGCGCCGTTTCGGCGCCGCCTCCCTCGACCTGGCCTTCGTCGCCGCCGGGCGCCTCGACGGCTACTGGGAGCGCAACCTGCAATCCTGGGACATCGCCGCCGGCATGATCATGGTGCGCGAGGCAGGCGGCACGGTGAGCGACATCGCAACGCCGGGCGATGCGCTGGTCACGGGCGACGTCGTGTGCGGGAACGAGTTCGTGCACGGGGAGCTGGTGAAGATTTTGCGGAAGTAGGGGCAGTCTTACGACAGCTCCACCTGCAACGACTAAGAGTCGTCTTCGTCGGATTCCTCGTCCCGATATTCACCGCCAATGGTCAGGCCTTCGATGGTCGTGGCGCCTTTCGGCTTGATCACCCGGCGAAGCGGGACCGAACTCTCGCTTCGCAGTGCCTCCATCAGTTGTTCCGAATGCGTGACAATCCAGATGTCCGCGCGGCGTGATGCCTTGGCGACTAGCCGCGCCAATGGCGCCAGCAGCGACGGATGCAGGCTGGTCTCCGGTTCGTTCAGCGCGATGAAGGGCGGCAGCCGATAGCCCATGAACACCGCGAGCAGGCAGATGTATTTCAGCGTCCCATCGGACAATTCGTGGGCCTTGAACGGCCGCGGCATATCCGCCAGTTGCAGATCAAATTCACACCAACCATTTTCTTCCCACGCACGGAGCTCAGCGCCCGGGAATGCATCCTGAATCGCGTCCTGCAAGTCGGTGGCATCTTCCCGAATGGAATAGAGCGTCGCCAGGGCGGCGGCCAAATCGGTTCCATCGGCACTGAGCGAGGGCGTTGTGATCGCCAGACACGGCTTTCGTATCGGCGACGCCGGGTCGGTGCGAAAGTCATGATAGAATCGCCAGCCCAGCATCGCGCTTCTGATCAGATCGATTTCAGGACATTCCCTGCCATCGGAAAAACCCGCAAGCGCCGTCTCTGACGGCAGCACCGCATCCTTATGACTGTTCCAGGTACCGCTCTCGCCGCGGACGCTGACGAGCGAATTCGTTCGCGCCATCAGCTGAACCTTACGTTTGCCCTGTGTCGTCTCGATACTTTCAGCCTTGATCATCGGCTCGCCGGAAAATGCCGCCTCGACCGGGCCAGGAAATCCGAGCTCAATAGAATATCTGAGACTGTCGAATTTGACCGACAAACGCAGTCGCCCATCTTCGCCTCGCTTGCGAAGGCCGGACCAGCAGACGGAATTTAATCCGCCTTCCTCGGCGATCGTGCGCGTGATTCGACCTGTCGCCGCGTCGCGCAACAGCGACAAGGACTTGTAGAGATTGGATTTACCGACACCATTCTCACCTACAAACACGGACAGAGGGTGGATTGGTATGGAGAGCCGCCGAATGGAGCGATAGTTCGAGATCGCAATTTCGGTCGGACGCATCACATGCTCTCAATCGGCAGGTGTGCATTGGCGGCGCAGCGCGAATACACCTGCTTTCAATCCAGGGATGCAGTCTGGATCGACGCTTCCGCGAAAGCAAGCCGAACGCCTTCTTGACGTCGCGCGACGTGGAGGCCACTCAACAGCGGCCTCCGGTCTCGCGTCATACTAGGCGATTACCACGCCACCCATTTGCGGCCGTGCCAATAGCCGCGCCCCTCGTGCTCGCGGAACGCAAACTTTTCGCGCGGACCCCAGTGCCAATTGTCTTCGTGAACGACGACCCCCGCCTCGTGAGGAAAGTCGTAGGCCTCATGCGTGTGCCAGCAGGTGTGGCCTTTGCACACGATCGCCGCCGATGCGGTGAAGGTCGACATCATCAGCACGCCGGTGCCGACAGCGGCAGCGGAAAGGATCTTCTTCAACATTTGGACGATTTCTCCGTGGAACCCCTAACCCCGCGGGCAAACATTTTTGCGGGGACCTGGTTCCGGCGGAGAACGTGAAGCTTTCGTAAGGATCGGAGTGCGCCTTCGCCTATGGCTTCACCCGCGCCGGCGGGCCGTACGCTTCGCTTTCCTTCGCGGCCTTCGGCTCCCTGTCCCCCGCCAGCACGCGCTGCACCGAGACGAAGAACACCGGCACCATCAGTAGCGCCAGGATCACCACCGCGATCATGCCGCCCATCACGATGCTGCCGAGCGCCTGCTGGCTGGCGCCGCCGGCGCCGTGCGCAATCGCCATCGGCAGCACGCCGCAGATGAAGGCAAGGCCGGTCATCAGGATCGGGCGGAAGCGCAGGCGGCAGGCCTCGATGGTGGCGTCCACCAGCGGCTTGCCTTCTTTCCGCAGATCCTTGGCGAACTCGATGATCAGGATCGCATCCTTTGCGGCGAGGCCGATGATGGTGATCAGGCCGACGGTGAAATAGACGTCGTTGGGCAGGCCGCGCAGCATCGCTGCGGCCACCGCGCCGACGATGCCGAGCGGCACCGTGAGCAGCACCGCGAGCGGAATGGTCCAGCTCTCGTAGAGCGCGGCAAGACACAGGAACACCACGAACACCGACAGCGCCAGCAGGAACGGCGCCTGCGAGCCCGACAGTTTTTCCTGGAGCGACTGTCCGGTCCATTCATAACCGAAGCCGCGCGGCAATTTGCCGGCAAGCCGCTCCATCTCGGCGATCGCGTCGCCCGAGGTGAAGCCGGGTTTCGCCTCGCCGGAGATGCGCACTGCGGGATAATAGTTGAAGCCCGCGATCTGCGTCGGGCCGCGCGCCCATTCGACGGTGGCGAAGGAGGAGAACGGCACGAGCTGGCCACGGCTGTTCTTGACGTTGTAGTTGAGGATGTCCTCGGTCCGCATGCGATCGCGGGCATCCGCCTGCACCACGACGCGCTGCATGCGGCCGCGGTTCGGGAAGTCGTTGATGTAGTTCGAGCCGAGATTGGTCGAGATCGTGTTGTTGATGTCCTCGAAGGTGACGCCGAAGGCGCCGGCCTTCTCGCGGTCGATCACGAGATTGACCACGCCGGCCTCGGGCAGGCCCTCGATATAGACCTTCTGCAGCACCGGGCTGGCATTGGCCTCCGCGATCAGCTGGTCGGCGGCGCGCATCAATGCCGGATAGCCTTTCTGGCCGCGGTCCTGGAGGCGGAACGAGAAGCCCGAGGAATTGCCGAGATTGTCGATCGGCGGCGGCTGGAGCGCAGAGATCTTTGCATCGCGGATCGAAGACGACAGATCGCGGTTGATGTCGTTGACGATCGCGGCGGCGGAGTCCTTCGGCCCGCGCTCCGACCAGTCCTTCAGCGTGATGAAGGCCTGCGCGGTGTTCATGCCCTGGCCGGAGAAGCTGAAGCCGGTGAGGAAGGTGACATCCTTCACACCCGGCCGCTCGGCGAGATATTTCTCGACCTTCTCGATGACGGCTTCGGTGCGGGGATAGGACGAATCCGACGGCGTCTGCACGTCGGTGGTGACGAAGCCCTGGTCATCGATCGGCAGGAAGCCGCCGGGCAGGCTGACGAAGGCCCAGGAGAGACCAACCAGCAGCGCGACATAGACCAGCATCAGGCGGCCGGTCCGCTTCAGCGAGAAGCCGACGGTGCTGGAATAGCCCTCCTTGCCGCCTTCGAGCATGCGGTTGAACCAGCCGAACACGCCCCGCTTCGCGTGGCCGTGGCCGGCCGCGACGGGCTTGAGCAAGGTCGCGCACAGCGCCGGCGTCAGCGACAGCGCGAGGAAGGCGGAGAAGCCGATCGCGGCGACCATGGTCACCGAGAACTGGCGGTAGATGATGCCGACCGAGCCGGGGAAGAACGCCATCGGCACGAACACCGCCATCAGCACCAGCGTGATGCCGATGATGGCGCCCGATATCTGCGCCATCGCCTTCCGCGTCGCTTCCTTCGGCGGCAGACCTTCCTCGGACATGATGCGCTCGACGTTCTCGACCACGACGATGGCGTCGTCGACGAGGATGCCGACCGCGAGCACCATGCCGAACATCGAGAGCATGTTGATGGAATAGCCGGCGAGCAGCAGCGTGGTGCACGCGCCCAGCAGCGCCACGGGCACCACGATGGTCGGGATGATGGTGTAGCGGATGTTCTGCAGGAACAGGAACATCACCACGAACACCAGCACCACGGCTTCGACCAGCGTCGTCAGCACCTTCTTGATCGAGGCCTCGACCACGGGCGTGATGTTGTAGGGGATTTCGTAGGAGATGTTGGCCGGGAAGAAGCGCGACAGCTCCTTCATCTTCTCCTCGACCGCGCTCGCGGTCGCCAGCGCGTTGCCGGTCGGCGACATCAGCACGGAGAGGCCCGCGGTCGGCTTGCCGTTCAGGCGCGTGTTGAACTGGTAGCTGAGGCCGCCGACCTCGATGCGCGCGACGTCGCGCAACCGCACGGTCGAACCGTCGGCATTGGCGCGCAGGATGATGGAACCGAATTCGTCCGGGGACGAGAGCTGGCCCTTGACCAGCACCAGCGAGGAGGTGCGCTGGCTCGCGGTCGACGGCTCGGCGCCGATGCTGCCCGAAGCGACCTGTGCGTTCTGCGCGGCGATCGCCTTGTTGACGTCGTCCGCGGTCAGCCCATAGCCGACGAGCTTTGCCGGATCGACCCAGACGCGCAAGCTGCGTTCGGTCGAATAGAGCGTGGCGCGGCCGACGCCGGGGATGCGGCGGATCTCGCCCAGCACGTTGCGGATCATGAAGTCGCCGAGGCCGACTTCGTCGAGGCTGCCGTCGGTCGAGTTCAGCGTGATGATCTGGAGCACGGCGCTCGAGGCTTCCTCGATCAGGATGCCCTGCTGGATCACCGCGCGCGGCAGCCGTGCCTCGACGCGCTTGATGCGGTTCTGCACCTCGACGGAGGCGGCGCTGGTATCGGTGCCCGGCTGGAAATTGGCGATGATCTCGACTTGGCCGAGCGAGTCGCTGGTCGATTCGAAATTGAGGATGCCGGAGGCGCCGTTGAGCTCCTCTTCGATCAGCCGGGTGACGCTGTTGTAGAGGTTCTCGGGCGAGGCGCCGGGATAGCTGGTCGAGATCGAGATCGAGGGCGGCGCGATGATCGGATATTGCGCGATCGGCAGCAGCGGAACCGCGATCGCGCCGATCAAGCAGATGAACAGCGCGACCACCCAGGCGAAGATCGGCCTGTCGATGAAGAAACTCGCCATGGCGCGTTACCGCGTCAGCTTCTGGGCGTGCCGATTGTCCGCCGTGGCGTCCGCTTCCGACCAGGATTGCGGCTTCACCTTGTCGCCGGCGGCGAACTTCTGGAAGCCTTCGACCACGACCTTGTCGCCGGCCTTCAGGCCTTCGGTCACGAACCAGAGTCCGTCCTGCACCGACCCCGTGCGCACCGGCTGCACGGCGATGTGGTTGTCGTCCTTGACGACGAACACCTCGCTGCCGCCGCCGCCGTTACGCTGGATCGCCTGCTGCGGCACCGCGATCGCATCGCTGTCGAGACCCTGGTCGATCCGGACGCGGACATACATGCCCGGCAGCAGCTCGCGCTTGGGGTTGCGGAACTCGCCGCGCAGGGTCACCTGGCCGGTATGGGCATCGACCTTGGCGTCGGAGAACAACAGCTTGCCGTCGAGCCCATAAAGGGTGTTGTCGTCGAGCACGAGGCGCACCTTGGCGGCATCGGCCGCGATGCGCTCGAGGTCGCCGCTCTCGAAGGCGCGGCGGAGCTGGTTGAGCTCGGTCACCGACTGGGTGAAGTCGGCGTAGATCGGATCGAGCTGCTGGATGCTGGCGAGGTTGGTCTCGTTCTGCACCGCGAGCGCACCCTCGCTGACCAGCGCCGCACCGACGACGCCGTCGATCGGCGCGCGCACGGTGGCATAGTCGAGATTGAGTTTGGCGCGCGCGAGTTCCGCCTTGCGGCCTTCGACCTCGGCATGGGCCTGACGCTCGGCCGCGATCGCCTTCTCGTTCTCGGCTTCCGGGGCAGCGCGATCCTTGGTGAGGGTGGCGATGCGGTGCGCCTGCTGCCTGGCCTGCATCAACCCGGCCTCGGCCTTGGCGACGGCCGCCTCGTTGGCCATCACCTCGACCTCGAACGGACGCGGATCGATGCGATAGAGCGCATCGCCGGCCTTCACCTCGCTGCCCTGACGGAACAGGCGCTCGACCACGATGCCGGAGATGCGCGGCCGCACGTCGGAGACGCGCGTCGGCGCGATGCGGCCCGGCAGCTCGCGCACCACGGCGCGCGGCTGCGGCTTGACGATGACGATGCTGACGTCAGGGACGGCGGGCTGGGCAGCGGACACCGCAGAGACGGATTCGTCGCAGCCCGCGAGCAGCGGCGTAAGGGCCGCGAGCATCAATGCAACGCATGCCGATCGCGCGCGAAGTCCTGACATGAAGTTAAACGCCCCGATGTTGTTGAAACTGAAATCACGCTCCGCACGAGCCCGTTCTGGGCGATTCCATGCGGCTGATGCCGTCAAGATAGAAGGTACTTGCTGCGACGCAACGCATTGCGCGGGCGGCTCATTGCCACATGACCTATCATGCTGAATTCAGAGCACTTTTCTGGACTCACCGGATTGTGAGTCGGGTTCCATCGCGGCGTGCTGCGACAGAAGAACGCAATTACCCCGCCGCCTTCATCCTGTACTGGCTCACGCCCCATTCGGTCCCATCGGCGTAACCGAACAGCCCTGATGTCGCGAGAAAGAACCAGCGCCAGCGTCGCATCCACAAGGCAGTCTCCTCGCCATAGACGCTGCGCAGGGACGCTTCGATCGTGTCGCGACGCGCATCGAAATTGGCGAGCCAGTCGTTCGCCGTGCGCTGATAGTGCGTTCCGCTCCAGCACCATTCCTTCTCGATCCTGAAGACGTCGCCGAATTGCCTGACGAGGTGATGGCTCGGCATCAATCCATCCATGAAGACATGCTGCGCGATCCAGTCCTCGCGATTGGTGCGGTCGAACAGATGAGAGCCGGAGCGATGGGTGACGATGTGCATGAAGAAGCGCCCGTCAGGCGCGAGCCATGACCGCACGCGCGTCATCAGCTTGCGCCAGTTCATCATCTGCTCGAACATCTCGACCGAGACGACGCGGTTGAATTGCCCATCGGGCGCGAACACGTTCATGTCCGCGGCGACCACGCGCAGGTTCAACAGTCCGCGCAGCCGCGCCTGCTCCTCCACATAGGCGCGCTGGACCTGCGAGTTCGACACCGCCGTCACCTTCGCGTGCGGGAACCGCCGCGCCATCCACAGCGACAGCGAGCCCCAGCCGCAGCCGAGCTCGAGGATGGTCTGGCCATCGGCGAGACCGGCGTGCTCGACGGTCTGGCGCAGCGCCTCCTCCTCCGCCTCCTGCAGCGTGCTCGCATCGGACTTGTAGAAGCAGGACGAATATTTGCGGTTGGGGCCGAGCACCTCCGCAAAGAACGCCGCGGCCACGTCGTCATGCCCGGCATTGACGGCATCCGCGTCCCCGGCGATCGGCCGCAGGATCATCCGCCCGGCGAAGGCGGCATCGTCGGCCGCGCCCAGCGCGGACATGCGCGTCGCCGTGCGCGAGCACAGGCGCTGGATCGCGGCCCGGATCACGACGTCCGGCAGCGGCACGCGTTCGGCAGTCCCGAAGATCGCGGAAACGACGCTCATGCGACCACTCCGTTGATCAGGTCTCGTTGTGGCGGCGGCGAAAGGAACGGACGGGTTCGGGCGTTGCCACCCGCCCGGCGGGCTCTGAGGTCCAAACGGGTTCGACCGCGCGGCTGCTGCTGCAGCGCCACCCGGGCGAGCGCCATCCGGACCGCGAGCAAGAGCGCGATGACGGCCAGCCCCCAAGGATTCGTCATCATGCAAAAAATCCGACCTAAGCCTGCGGAATGCCGAAGTTTTGCAAATTGCGTCTCTATCAAAGCACGGTTTCAGCTTTGGGTTCCGAGAGCTGTCCACGAAATCGGCGCATCCGGCGCTTTTTTTGGGCTGCCGCTGTGCCATAGTGCGTCCGCAAGCAAGTTCCTAACGGATGATACCGGCCATGCCGCCAGGCGCCTCGCCCCGCTCCCCCATCGATATCGAATATACCAAGCTATCCTCGCCCAGCGTTTTCCTGGTGCGGATGCTGGTCTTTCTGGTGCTGTGCACCCTGGTCGGCGTGGTGCTCTACAAGCAGATCATCCTGGCCTTCTTCGCCAATCCCGGCCTCAATGCCCTGATCGGCGGCGTGCTGTTCATCGGCATCATCCTGGCCTTCCGCCAGGTGATCCGGCTCTACCCCGAAGTCTCCTGGGTCAACAATTTCCGCATCGCCGATCCCGGCCTGGCGCCGTCCCGGCACCCGAAACTGCTGGCGCCGATGGCCATGATCCTCGGCGGCGAGCGCACCGGGCGGATGTCGATCACCCAGACCACCATGCGGCACCTGCTCGATTCGATCGCGACCCGCCTGGACGAGGCCCGGGACATCTCCCGCTACATGACCGGCTTGCTGGTCTTCCTCGGCCTGCTCGGCACCTTCTGGGGCCTGATCGAGACGGTCGGCTCGGTCGGCAAGGTGATCGACGGGCTCAAGGTCGGGGGCGATTCCGGCGCCTTGTTCGACACGCTGAAGGAGGGCCTCGCCGCCCCGCTCGGCGGCATGGGCATCTCGTTCTCGAGCTCGCTGTTCGGCCTCGCCGGCTCGCTGATCCTCGGCTTCCTCGATCTGCAATCGAGCCAGGCCCAGAACCGCTTCTACACCGACCTCGAAGACTGGCTCGCCACCACCGTGCGCGAATATGGCCACGGCGAGGTCGCGGTCGCAGCCGGCGGTGGTGGCGGCGGCGGCGTTGCCAGCGGCGAGCTCCAGGCCGCCGTCGAGCGCTTACGCTCCGTGCTCGAGGAAGGCAGCGCCAGCCGCGGCACCACGGCGGCAATGGCGAGCCTTGCCGAAGCCATCCAGGCGCTGGTCTCGCACATGCGGACCGAGCAGCAGATGATCCGCGAATGGGCCGACGGCCAGGGCGAGCAGAACCGCGAGATCCGCCGCCTGCTGGAGCGCATCGCGCGCCAGCCGGAGAAGGGCTGAGGACGAAGGTCTCGTGCCCCGGACGCGACGCAGCACGAAGTGGTGCGTCGCAGAGCCGGGGCCCAGAGAAACGAAGCAATAGGTCCCGGCTCTGCGCAGCAGCGTTGCACGCTGCAGCGCGTCCGGGACACGAGAGTGGAGATCGACGACATGGCTCTAGCCCGCGGCCGCCGCAGCGAAGCCGGCTTCAACTACTGGCCCGGATTCGTCGACGCGCTGTCGACGCTGGTGCTGTCGATCGTGTTCCTGCTGTCGGTATTTTTGGTCGTGCAGTTCTTCCTGTCGCAGGAGGTCACCGGCAAGGACAAGGCGCTGGAGCAGCTCAACGCCAAGATCGCCCAGCTCAACGAGCTCTTGTCGCTGGAGAAGCTCGGCAAGCTCACGCTGGACGACCAGGTCTCGCAATTGAAAGCGGGCCTCGCCTCGGCCGAGACCGAGCGCGATCGCATCAAGGGGCTCTATGACGGCCTCGCCGCCGCCGGTAACGACGCCCAAGGCAAGACCACCGAGCTCGGCAAGGCGCTGGACTCGGAGAAGGCGGTCTCGGCGCGGGCGCTGGCGCAGATCGAGGTGCTGAACCAGCAGATCAGTGCGCTGCGGCGACAGCTGGCGGCGCTGGAAGAGGCGCTCGACGCCAGCGAGAAGCGCGACAAGGAATCGCAGAACCGCATCGCCGATCTGGGGTCTCGCCTGAATGTTGCCTTGGCGCAGCGCGTGCAGGAATTGTCGCGTTATCGCTCGGAGTTTTTCGGCCGCCTGCGCGCCATTCTCGGCAACCGCCCTGACATCCGCATCGTCGGCGACCGCTTCGTGTTCCAGTCCGAAGTGTTCTTCGACACCGGACAGGCGACCTTGCTGCCGGAAGGCCGCGCCGAGCTCGACACATTGGCGACCGCGCTGATCGATCTCGACAAGAAGATCCCGAACGAAATCCCCTGGGTGCTGCGCGTCGACGGCCACACCGATTTGCGCCCGGTCAGCGGCCCGAACTTCAAGTCGAACTGGGACCTGTCCGCGGCGCGCTCGATCTCGGTGGTGCAATATCTGATCTCGCTCGGCGTGCCGGCCCAGCGCCTGGTCGCCGCCGGCTTCGGCGAATTCCAGCCGCTCGACACCGCCAACACGGAAGAGGCCTACAAGCGCAACCGCCGCATCGAGCTGAAGCTGACGGAGCGGTAGTGAGCGCCCTCCACCTCCGCCCCTACCGCGCCGAGGACGAAGCCGCCTCGATCGACCTCTGGCATCGCACCTGGCAGCAGGCCTATCCGCAAATCGATTTCGCCGCGCGGCTGGACTGGTGGCGCGAGCGCTGGCGCAAGGATCTGGTGCCGAAAGCCTCCATCGTCGTCGCCGAGCAGGATGGCGCCCTCACCGGCTTCGTCACCATCGACGGCGAAGGCTATCTCGACCAGCTCGTGGTCGATCCCGCGCACTGGGGCTCGGATGCGGCGAGGCTGCTGGTGGATGAGGCCAAGCGGCTGTCACCGTCGGGCGTCACGCTGCTCGTCAACAAGGACAATGCCCGCGCCATCCGATTCTACGAGCGCAACGGCTTTGCCCACGCCGGCGACGATTCGAACCCGACCTCGGGACGGCCGGTGCTGAAGATGACTTGGCGGGCGTGACGAGGTTTGCTGCCGCCCCCTCCGCTGTCATGCCCCGGCTTGCCGCCTTCGCTGAAGCTTCGGCGGCCGAGCGAGCGTGTGGCCCGGCGCAGCCTTGGCGGCGCCGGGACCGGGGCATCCAGTACGCCGCGACTTTTCCGACTCTCACTGCTGTCTCTGGAATACTGGATCGCCCGCTTTCGCGGGCGATGACACCGTGAATGAGGCAGCAGGCGGGACGCCTCATGCGCCCTCGAACTGCAGCCTCGCGAGCCTCGCATAGAGCCCGTTCTTGGCGACGAGCTCCGCGTGCGTGCCCTGCTCGACGATCTTGCCTTGGTCCATCACCAGGATGCGGTCGCATGACAGCACGGTGGCGAGACGATGTGCGATCACCAGCGTGGTGCGGTGGCGCATCAGCTCTTCCAGCGCGGTCTGCACCAGCGTCTCGCTTTCGGCATCGAGCGCGGAGGTGGCTTCATCGAGCAGCAAGAGCGGCGCATCGCGCAGGATCGCGCGGGCGATGGCAATGCGCTGGCGCTGGCCGCCGGAGAGCGTGACGCCGCGCTCGCCGAGCGGGGTCTCGAAACCTTCGGGCAGGCGGCGGATGAACTCGGCGGCATGCGCGAGCTCGGCGGCACGCTCGACCTCGGCATCGGTCGCATCGGGCCGGCCGAAGCGGATGTTCTCGCGGGCGCTCGCGGCGAACACGTTGGATTCCTGCGGCACCAGCGCGATGCGCAAGCGGAAATCGCGCGGGTCCGCGGATTTGACCGGCACGCCGTCGAGGGAGATCGCGCCGCTCCGCGGATCGTAGAAGCGCAGCAGGAGATGAAAGATGGTGCTCTTGCCGGCGCCTGAGGGGCCGACGATCGCAACCTTCTCGCCGGGGCGCACGGTGAACGACACGGCATCGAGCACATTGACGTGGGGCCGCGCCGGATAAGCAAAGCTGACCTGGTCGAAGCCGACCTCGCCGCGCGCCGGCACCGGCAGCGCGCGCGGTGACGCCGGCGCGGTGATCTCGGGCTGCACATGCAGAATCTCGAACAGGCGCTCGGCGGCGCCGGAGGCGGCCGAGACCTCGCCCCAGACCTCGCTGAGCTGGCCAAGGCCGGCCGCGGCAAAGGCCGCGTAGAGCACGAACTGGCCGAGCCGGCCCGGCGAGATCGTGCCGATCAGTACGTCATGCGAGCCGATCCAGAGGATCGCGACCACGCTTGCGAACACGATGAAGATGATGATGGCGGTGAGCACGGCGCGGGCCTGCGTCGAGGTGCGCGCGGCCTCATAGGCCTGCTCGACCTCGCCGCCAAAACGCTTCTCGGCGAGCCCTTCGCTGGTATAGGCCTGCACGGTGCGGATGGCGCCGACCAGCTCGCCCGCATAGGCGGAGGCATCGGCCAGCGTGTCCTGCGCATTGCGCGACAGACGCCGCACCCAGCGCCCGAACGCGACCAGCGGCAGCACGATCAGAGGAATGGCGAGCAGCACGAAGCCGGAGAGGCGCGGGCTGGTGATCACCATCATCGCAGCCGCGCCGAAGAACATCATGAGATTGCGCAGCGCGATCGAGACGGAGGCGCCGACCGCGGACTTGATCTGGGTGGTGTCGGCCGTGAGCCGCGACACCAGCTCACCGCTGCGCGCGGAATCGAAGAAGGCCGGCGAGAGCGAGAGCAGATGGGCGAAGACGTCGCGCCGGAGGTCGGCGACGATGCGCTCGCCGATGGTCATGACGAGGTAATATCGCGAGGCGCTGGCAAGCGCGAGCACCGCGACCACCGCGATCATCACCGAGAAGTAGCTGTTGATCAGCGCGATGCCTTCCGGCGTCAGGCCGAAATCGATCATCCGCCTCACGGCGATGGGCACCAGCAGCGTCGTCAGCGCCGCGACCGTGAGCGCGACGAAGGCGAGCGCCGCGCGGCCGCGATAGCGGGCCACATAGGGCGCGAGCGCCAGCAGCGGCCGCAGCTTCGCGCGGCCCTTGGCGGGCTGCTCGATCAACTCGACCTCGATCGACGGAGCCTCAGGCGCGGCGCGCTCGTCGCGGTACTGGTCGTCAAGCCGTTCCACAGCGCTCATGAGATCGGACCCAAGGAGACAGATTAGCTCCACATAGGCCGCTGCGGGGGGAGTGGCAAATCCGGGATGCCCCTTAGGGGATGGCCCGGTTCTCCTTTGCCCACAATGGCTTGTTTTAAAGGGGCCTGTGGGGTATAGACCCCGCCAAATCCGTCATTCGATAGCCACTCAAGACAGGCGCCGGGCGCCGAGGAATTGCCATGAAAGCCGAAATTCATCCGAATTATCATACGATTAAGGTCGTGATGACCGACGGAACCGAGTACCTGACCCGCTCCACCTGGGGCAAGGAAGGCGACACGCTGAACCTCGACATCGACCCGAAGTCGCATCCGGCCTGGACCGGCGGCAACGCCCAGCTGATGGATCGCGGCGGCCGCGTCTCGCGCTTCCAGAAGAAGTTTTCGGGCTTTCTCAAAAAGGATTGATCTGGCCCTCAAGGCTGGAGACGAAAAACGCCCCCGGTGAGACCGGGGGCGTTTTTGTTTTGGGGGCCAAACCCGTCATCCTGAGGTGCGAGGCTTGCGATGCGAAGCATCGCAAGGGGAGCCTCGAAGGATGAGCGGCCACAGTCGGGCCGTCGCCCTTCGAGGGCCGCTGAAGAAGCGGCCACCTCAGGGAGACGGTTCGAAATCGATTACCGCTCGAACGCGGCCTTCAGCGCGTTGAGCTGCGGCACCAGCGGGTTGCCGATCGCCACGTATTCGACCGGCGGGGTGTGGATAGTGGTGTCGAGGCGGCGCACGCGGGTCTGAAGGCTCATCGAGCGATGGATCAGGTCCTGGAGCTGCGAGGGCAGCTTCTCGACGGTGTCGGACGGGCCGGGATCGGCGGCGGTGAGCTTGACCTTGGTCTTCTCGCGATTGGCCTGACTCAGCGTCATCTCGCCTTCCTTCACCGCGCGGTGCAGCAGCAGCCATGAGGCAAGCTGCATCAGGCGGGTGGTCAGACGCATGCTCTCGGTCGCATAGGTGAGGCTGACGGCGCGATCGAGCGCCTTGGCCTCGGTGCGGCCGGCGCCATCGAGATAGGCGGCGGTCTCTTCCACCAGGTCCATGCCCTCACGGAACAGGACGCCGAACGCCGCAGAATTGGTGAACCGCTCGCTGAGTTGAACGAGAGCACCTTCGGCTTGCAAACGTTCCATGGTTAACGCCCCTTACGCAACTGTCTGACTGTCCGGCTTTGGCGCCGGCTTATGATGAACAAATCATTGCGCGCTGGGAGCGCGGAGTCCAGCGACAAGCGCGGATATGGTTTCCGCGGGTCTTTCCTCGGAATTCAACCGGAACGAGACGCAAAAGAGGAAGCAGGCGCAAAAAAAGAGCCGCCGGAGACCGGCGGCTTTGAAAGTTGATAACAGGGAGGCGTCAAACAGAGTGGACAGGAGCCACTCGGTGTCCAAACGAGGACAGTTCCAGTCATAAACCCGAAAGCTTAATCGGAAGTAAACGAGCTAATTTTTTGAGAGTTCGTTAGCCATCTCGGTCACTGGCCGAGTGCGCGGCGGAACAAACTCTCCACTCGTCATTCCGGGGCGCGACGAAGTCGCGAGCTTGCCCGATTGCGCATCTGAGAATCCATAGCCACAGTCAGATGCGGTGGCCCGGCTCAGCCTGCCCGTTTCAACTGCCTGTGATTATGGATTCCGGGCTCGCTGCGCGCCGCCCCGGAATGACGACGCGAGATAGTTTTGCGCGAAGCATGGGTCCCGGTTCTGCGCAGCAGCGCTTATGCGCCGCAGCGCGCCCGGGACACGAGAGGAGAGTTTGGAGTCCTACTTCTTGAAAAAACTATCCGCCGCATTGCGCGAGGCGCGCTTCTTGGTGGCGGCTTCCTCCAGTCTTGCGATCTCGGTGTTGAGCAGCGCCACGCGCTCGGTCAGTTCCTCCACCGACAACAGTGAGAGATCCTGTCCGATTTCATGGCTGATCTTCTTGCGCGGGCGGTCGTCGTCTTCCGTCGCCATCGTCGTTCCTCCTGCGTTCGCGCGGGCACATGGCTGAAGCGGTTGCCAGCGTGGACCACGCTGGCTAAGCAAGGGCCTCGTTTCATCCCGCACCTTTGCTCAAGGACACATCATGGACAAGCTGCCCGCGCAAATGACCGTGGTCGCCATCTCCAAGCCCGGCGGACCGGAGGTGCTGGTGCCGGAACAACGTGCCGTTCCGCAGCCCGGTCCCGACGAGATCCTGGTCAAGGTGCAGGCCGCGGGCGTCAACCGGCCCGACGTGGCGCAGCGCTCCGGCGCCTATCCGCCGCCGCCCGGCGCCAGCGACCTGCCGGGGCTCGAGATCGCCGGCGAAGTGGTGGCGGTCGGCAGCAACGCCAAACGGCACAAGATCGGCGACAAGGTGATGTCGCTGGTCGCCGGCGGCGGCTATGCGCAGTACTGCATCGCGCAGGACGCCCAGGCGATGAGCGTGCCGCCGGCGCTGTCGATCAAGGAAGCCGGCGCGCTGCCGGAAACCCTGATGACGGTCTGGCACAACGTGTTCGAGCGCGGCGGCCTGAAGGCCGGCGAGACGCTGCTGATCCATGGCGGCTCCTCCGGCATCGGCACCATGGCGATCCAGCTTGCGAAAGCGTTCGGCGCGAAAGTGTTCGTCACCGTGGGCTCGCAGGACAAGATCGATGCCTGCCTCAAGCTCGGGGCCGACCGCGCCATCAACTACAAGACCGAGGACTTCGTCGCCGTGGTCAAGGCGGAGACCAACAATACCGGCGCCAACCTGATCCTCGACATGGTCGCCGGCGAGTATGTCGACCGCAACTATGATGCCGCGGCGGTCGACGGCCGCATCGTGCAGATCGCAACCCTCAACGGCCCCAAGGTCAGCGCCAACATCGCCAAGGTGATGGTGAAGCGCCTGACCCATACCGGCTCGACGCTGCGCCCCCGTAGTAATGCGGACAAGGCGGCCATGGTGGCCGCAATCGAGGCGAAAGTGATGCCGCTGTTGCGCGAAGGCCGCGTCAAGCCGCTGATGGACAGCAGTTTCCCGCTGGAAAAGGCATCCGACGCGCACCGGCGCATGGAGACCTCGGCACATATTGGCAAAATTGTGTTGGAGGTCTAGGCCAACGGCCCATGGGGCAAGGCGGAAACCCTTTGATTTTCCTCGCTTTCGTGGCATCTATCGCGACGCGCCGAACCATCTTGTTCCGTTCGGAAAACGCCTTGCACTGACCACCTTGCACTGAAGAGTTTGCGTCGAACGCGGAGAACCGACCTTGCGTCTGATCAGGTGCCTCGCGCCCATAGCGCTGGGCCTCATGATTCTCGTCGCCGCGTCCCCGGCGCGCGCGCTGGATGCCGTCAGCGTCCGCGGCGATGCGCCCGCGATCGACCTCACCGGCGTGCTCGAGCATCAGCGCAGCGACGCCGATCGCATCCAGGTCTCCACTGCGCCCGGTACCGACGGCATCGTCCGCCGCATCGAGGTGCGCGCCCGCGAGGGCGGCCAGAACTGGGTCGTGTTCGCGCTCGCCAACAACACCGATGACCAGCTCGACCGCCTGATCGTCGCCCCGCATTACCGCATCGTCTCTTCGGGCCTGCTGTGGCCCGACCTCGGGCTGTCGCGCATCGCGACCATCACGCCGTCGATCGGCGACCGCCCGGAGCGCCAGGAGAGCGCGACGGCCGACGTGTTCCGCATCACGCTCGATCCCGGCGCCGTCGTCACCTTTGTCGCGGAGTTGCGCACCGACAAGCTGCCGCAGCTCTATCTTTGGGAGCCCGAGTCCTACAAGGACAAGGTCAACTCCTTCACGCTCTACCAGGGCATTGTGATCGGCATCTCCGGCCTGCTCGCGCTGGTGCTCACCATCCTGTTCGTGGTGAAGGGCAGCATCATGTTCCCGGCCGCCGCGGCGCTGGCCTGGGCGGTGCTGGTCTATATCGGCGTCGATTTCGGCTTCTGGGGCAAGGTGCTCGACATGTCGAACAACGCCGAGCGCATCTGGCGCGCGGCGGGCGAAGCGATTTTGGCGGCGACGCTGCTGGTGTTCCTGTTCGCCTATCTCAACCTCAGTCGATGGCACGTGCGCTATTCGCACATCACGGTGGGCTGGCTCGCGTTCCTCGGCTCGCTGGTCGCGCTCGCCTTGTTCGACCCGGCCGTGGCGTCCGGCATCGCGCGCATCTCGCTGGTGCTGATCGCCTTCGCGGGCTTCGCGCTGATCGTCTATCTCTCGACCCACGGCTTCGACCGCGCCGTGCTGCTGATCCCGACCTGGTTCCTGCTGGTGGTCTGGGTGGTCGCGGCCGGCATGACGGTCGCGGGCTCCGTCACCAACGACATCGTCGGCCCGGCGCTGCTCGGCGGCCTCGTGCTGATCGTGATGCTGATCGGCTTCACGGTGATGCAGCACGCCTTTGCCGGCGGCGGCGCCAGCACCGGCGTCGTCTCCGACATCGAGCGACGGGCGCTGGCGCTGGCCGGTTCCGGCGACCTGATCTGGGACTGGGACGTCTCCGCCGATAAGGTCTTCACCAGCCCCGAGACCGAAGCCCTGCTCGGCCTCAAGCGCGGCACGCTGGAAGGCCCGGCGGCGTCGTGGCTCGAGGTGCTGCATCCGCTCGACCAGGACCGGTTCCGCGCCGCGCTCGACAGCGTGCTCGACCAGCGCCGCGGCCGCCTGGTGCAGGATTTCCGGCTGCGCACGCCGGACGGTCATTTCATGTGGTTCGCGCTGAAGGCGCGCCCGGTGGTCGGCTCGGACGGCGAGGTCTCGCGCGTCGTCGGCACGCTCACCGACGTCACCGAGCTGCGCAACGCCGAGGAGCGCCTGCTGCACGATTCCGTGCATGACAACCTCACCGGCCTGCCCAACCGGAAACTGTTCATGGACCGGCTGGGTGCGGTCGCGCATTTCGCCAAGACCATGCCGACGCTGCGGCCGACGCTGATGGTGATCGACCTCGACCGCTTCAAGCAGGTCAACGATTCCGTCGGCATCGCGGTCGGCGACTCGATCCTGCTGACGCTGGCCCGCCGCCTCACCCGCATCCTGAAGCCGCAGGACACGCTGGCGCGGCTTGCCGGCGACCAGTTCGGCCTGATCCTGCTCTCGGAGCAGGACCCCGCCCGCATCACCGCCTTCGCCGAGACCATCCGCAAGACCATCCGCGCACCGATCGCCTTCAACGACCGCGAGATTTTTCTCACGGCCTCGATCGGGCTCGCGCTCTCCGATCCGCAGACCCAATTGACGGACGAGATCATCAAGGACGCCGAGCTTGCGATGTATCATTCCAAGCGGATCGGCGGCGACCGCATCGACGTCTACAAGCCTGCGATGCGCGCGCGAAAGACCGACCGCCTGACGCTGGAGAGCGAGCTGCGCCGCGCCATCGAGCGGCAGGAGCTCACGATCCTGTACCAGCCGATCGTGCGGCTGGAGGATCGTTCGATCGCCGGCTTCGAGGCGCTGGTGCGCTGGGATCATCCGAAGCTCGGACGCATGGCTCCGTCGGAATTCATCAGCATCGCGGAAGAGACCGGCCTGATCGTCGACCTCGGCATGTTCGTGCTCGACCAGACCGCAAAGCAGCTTTCGGTGTGGCAGCGCGCGATGCGCTCGCGCGAGCCGATCTTCGCCTCCGTCAATGTCTCCTCGCGGCAATTGCTGCGCCACGACCTGATCCACGACATCCGCACCGTGCTGTCGCGCTCCTCGGTGGCGCGCGGCACGCTGAAGCTGGAATTGACGGAATCGCTGGTGATGGAGAACCCGGAGCACGCAGCCCAGATGCTGACGCGCATCCGCGAGCTCGGCACCGGACTGTCGCTCGACGATTTCGGCACCGGCCATTCCTCGCTGGCCTATCTCCAGCGCTTCCCGTTCGACACCATCAAGATCGACCAGTCCTTCGTTCGCACCACCAACCGCGGCACCCGTCCGGTGATCCTGAAGTCGATCATCGCGCTCGCGCATGATCTCGGCATGGACGTGGTCGCGGAAGGCGCCGAGACCGATTCCGACGCGGTCGAACTCTACCAGATGGGCTGCGAATACGCGCAGGGTTTTGCGTTCGGCGAGCCGATGGACGCGGATGCCGCGATGCGGTTGCTGACGGAAGTGCGGCTGGAAGCGGCGAGCTAGCGCTTATCTTGTCCCGCTCTCCTCCCGGAAAGGGTCTCTCGCAAAGCGAGCGGGGTGCCGCACTGGCGCGCTGATGCCGGGCTTGATCCAGATCAATGGGCCCTGCTCGACCACCATGAAAGATGGCACGCAGCATTCGATCCAGAACGGCTTCCTCATCGAGGTCACTGGGCTCGTAGCTGTTGTTCTCGGAATGACCAGACCACGCGTCTTTCTCAGGAGTCACGGATGACTCGGCACCTTTTCTACGCGATCACCCTCATCGGCACCGGAGTGTTCCTCGCCTCATCGGCCGAAGCAGTGACAGCCGCACGATGCGAGGATCGAGGCGCAAATTGCCTCGGCACATGTGCCAACTACACCGGCGGGGCCGGCGACGTTCGAGGGCGCCAGAATACATGCGTGCGCACCTGCGACTGGCAGACGACCAGCTGCCTGATACGAGCCCATGCCGCTGACGAACGCTGGCCCCGTAATCGCCAATGAAGCCCGTGGTTCTGCACTTGGGCTAAACACTTGGCTAAACACTTGGGCTAACGCCGCCTGTCTCGCGCTTGCGGCGCACCGCGTCCAGCTGACCTACCCTGGCTTGCGTCGTAGCCCCGCGACCAAACAAAGCCTCACGACCAGCGAGATCGCGGCAAGACCGCCCCAGACCATTCCCGCCTGTTCGAGATAAACATCCTGCGAGACCGGGTCGTAACAGCGGCCGAGCCCGTTGAAGCAGTCGCGCCAGCGCCAGTAGCGGGCCTCGAAGGCGAGCGCGAACAGCACGCCTGTTGCAATCAGGGCTGCGCCAAAAATCCCCCTTAGCCAGCGCAGAATCATGCAGCGTCAGCTCACCTGCGCTGCTTCTTCTTGGTGAACCGCACGCTCTGGCCATCGGGCATCCGGGTCGCCACGAAACCCGCGGCGAGGCACGCTTCGCGCTGCGGCATCTGGATATCGGGGCTGCGCAGGCTGTCCCACCATGAGGCACGGTTCGCCGCGCGCGGCAGGGCCGCGCCGATGATCTCCTCGATCTGCTCGAAGCTCAGCACGAATTCCATTTGCTTCTGCCGCGTCAGGTAATCCCGCAGCGCGTCGTAATCGTTCACAATCGTCCTCTCGTCCTAGCTCCGCTGCCCAAAAGCGATCCCTGCGGAAACCAATTCTTAACTCATTGCGGCAGCGCCGTCCCGGCTTAAACACTACGCAAGATTTCGGGCGCATCCACTAGTGTCGGGAGCAATCGATGCAGTCTGGATGGCGCGACGTCACGACCCGCCGGCCGTGGCGGATTTCGGCGAAGCTGCTGATCATATCGTCCGTCGTGACGGTGATCGGCTTTTCCGCCATTTGCGTCAACGTCATGCTGGACATGCGCCGCGGCGAGGAGGCCCTCGCGCGCCAGACGCTGGACAATCTGGCTCCATCGAAGCAGATATCAGCCGCAACATCGAGATCTACGATCTTTCCCTGAAGGCGGTGGCCAGCAACATGCTGCTGCCGGAGATCAACGCGGTCTCGAAGCCGATCCGTCACCTGATCCTGTTCGATCACGCCACCACGGCGAGGCACTTCGGCGCCATCCAGGTGTTCGATGCCGAGGGCAGGCTGACCATCGACGCCTCCACGCTCGATCCCTTGCCGGAGAACCGGAGCGAGGAGGACTACTTCAGGGTTCATCGCGACGATCCCAACGCCGGCCTCTTCATCAGCCGTCCGATGCTGTTCCGCGGCGCCTATTCCATCGTGCTGAGCCGGCGCATCAGCGATACCGACGGCGGCTTCTTGGGGGTCGTCACCGGCTCGATCCGTTTCAGCTATTTCCACGAATTGTTCGAGCGCTTGAACCTCGATCCCGATGACACCATCACCGTGCTGACGCGCGATCGCACCATCATGATGCGGCGGCCGTTCGATCTCGACGTCATCGGCAAGAATCTCGGGACGCAGCAGCGCTGGAAGGCCGACAATCTCAAGGCCGGCGGGTCCTATGCGGGCCAGGGCCCGGTGGACGCGACGCCGCGCCTCTACGTCCGCAGCACCGGCCCGGGTCCGCTCTTCGTGGTGGCAGGCAAGCCGCTCGCCGCCGTGTTCGAGCTCTGGCAGAAGGAAGCCTACCGCATCGGCGCCGTGGTCCTGGCGCTCATCCTGTTCATGCTGGCCTCGACGCTGGTGCTCGCCCGCGAGATCAGCCGGCGCGCCGAAGCCGAGCGCAAGCTCGAGGAGATGGCGACGACGGATGCGCTTACCGGCCTGAAGAACCGCCGCAAGTTCGACCAGGTCATCGACGTCGAATGGCGCCGCGCGATGCGCCAGAAGACGCCGGTCGCGCTGCTGATGATCGATGCCGATCACTTCAAGGCCTACAACGACACGTTCGGCCATCAGGCCGGCGACCAGGTGCTGGTCGGCATCGCCATCTGCATTTCCGATTCGGTGCGGCGGTCCGGCGACTGCGCCGCGCGCTATGGCGGCGAGGAATTCGCGGTGCTGCTGCCGAACACCTCGGCCGCCGAGGCCTTCAATGTCGCCGAGACGATCCGCGGCAAGGTGCAGGGCTGGTCCGACGACCAGGCGACGTCGACGGTCTCCTGCGGCATTGCGGGCTTGGTTCCTACCACCGGCATGGACTGGCCGATCCTGGTCGCCGCCGCCGACAAGGCGCTCTATGCGGCGAAAGCCGGCGGCCGCAACCAGTCCGTGGTCGCGAGCCTTCCGAAGCTGTCGCTGGTGGCTTGAGGGGGCCCCTCCGTCATTGCGAGCGAGGCGAAGCAATCCAGACTGTCTCCGCGGAGGCAGCCTGGATGGCTTCGTCGCTTCGCTCCTCGCAATGACGAGTGGAGCGCTACTGCCCCAGATACTTCTTCATCTCCGCAATCAGCCCATCACGCAGTTCCGGCCGCTTCAGGCCGTAGGCGATGTTGGCGCGGAGGAAGCCGGGCTTGGAGCCGCAATCATGGCGCTCGCCCTCGAACTCGACGCCGTAGAATTTCTGCGACTTGGCGAGGCCGATCATGGCGTCGGTGAGCTGGATCTCGCCGCCGGCGCCGCGCTCCTGGGTCTCCAGGATCTTGAAGATCTCCGGCTGGAGGATATAGCGGCCGGTGATGGAGAGGTTGGAGGGCGCGGTGCCCTTGGCCGGCTTCTCGACCATGCCGTCGACCTCGAACATCTTGCCGGTGCGCTTGCCGACGCCGCAGATGCCGTATTGATGGGTGAGATGGTCGGGCACAGCCTCGACCGCGATGACGTTGGATTTTTCGCCGAGCGTCGAAGCCGTCTCGATCATCTGCTTCAGGCAGCCGGTCGTGTTGAGCACGAGCTCATCGGGCAGCACGACCGCGAACGGCTCGTTGCCGACGATGTCGCGCGCGCACCAGACCGCGTGGCCGAGGCCGAGCGGCGCCTGCTGGCGGGTGAAGCTGACGGCGCCGGCCTCCGGCTGGTTCTGCGCCAGGATGTCCTGCTCGGCCTTCTTGCCGCGCGCGGCGAGCGTCGCGTCGAGCTCGAACATCTTGTCGAAATGATCTTCGATGACGTTTTTGTTGCGGCCGGTGACGAAGATGAAATGCTCGATGCCGGCTTCCCTCGCCTCGTCATAGACGTACTGGATCAGCGGCTTGTCGACGATGGTCAGCATTTCCTTCGGCATCGCCTTGGTGGCGGGCAGGACGCGGGTGCCGAGGCCGGCGACGGGGAATACGGCTTTGCGAATTTTCATGGGACAGATCGAATACCTGAGGACGTGAAGGGAGCAATGGTATCTTGCTAGCTTGTTTGCAGCCGCTAACAAAGGCGGATGTGGGGCCTCGCGCTCACAGAGTTGAGAAAAAGGCCGACACCAAAATTTCACCTTTGTTAAGCTATTGGCAACCGGTACCGGGCCTCCTGAAGGCGGATTTTCGGCCGGACAGGTAGGGTATGATGCAATCAGTGGCAGGGCTGGCAAAACGTGCTGGATTTGTGACCGGCGCAATGATGCTTGCGACCGCTGTGCTGCTGCCTGTCAGCGCGCACGCCCAGGCGCAGAACGGCTTGTCGAACCTGTTCGGCGGTATTTTCTCCGGCCCGAATCCGGCGCCCTCGCAAGCCGCGCCCGGCCCCGGCGGCGCCTTGCCCTGGACCGGCGAGGACGGCGCCTCCGGCCACCCGCTGATGACGGCCGCCGCGATCCGCGAAGCCGCCTCCAACTTCAACAATTGCGTGGCGGGGATGTGGCCCGATGCCGCACGGCGCAACATCACGCAGGAGAATTTCCAGCGCTTCACGGCCGGACTGTCGCCCGATCTGCGCATCATGGATCTGATGGATTCGCAGCCGGAGTTCACAAAGTCGATCTGGGATTATCTCGACATCCTCGTGAACGACAACCGCCTCGCCAAGGGCCGCGAGGTGCTCGCCAAATACAAGGCGCAGTTCGACGCCACCGAAAAGGCCACCGGCGTCGACCGCTACATCATCGCCTCGATCTGGGGCATCGAGTCCAATTACTCGACGCAGATGGGCGACCGCAGCGTGCTGCAGTCGACCGCGACACTCGCCTGCATCGGCCGCCGCCAGGCCTATTTCAAGGACGAGTTTCTCTCCGCGCTGGAGATCCTCAACCGCGGCGATCTCAGGCCTGAGCAGATGCGCGGCTCCTGGGCCGGTGCCTTCGGCCCGACCCAGTTCATGCCGACCGCGTTCAAGCGCTTTGCCGTGGATGGCGATGGCGACGGACGGCGCGACGTCGTCGACAATCCCACCGATCTGATCGCCTCGACCGCCAACAATCTGAAGAAGGACGGCTGGCAGGCCGGCCAGACCTGGGGCTACGAGGTCGTGGTGCCCCAGGGCTTCAACTACATGCTGGCCGATCGTGCCAAGGCGATGACGATCCCGCAGTGGGAGAAGCTCGGGCTCAAGCGCCCGGCCAACCAGCCCTTCCCGCATCCGGCCGAGAAAGCCTATCTGCTGGCGCCCGCCGGGGCGCAGGGCCCGGGCTTCCTGATGCTGCAGAATTACCGCGTCATCATGAAGTACAACCCGGCCGAGGCTTATGCGCTGGCGATCGGGCATTTCGCCGACCGCCTGCGCGGCGGCCAGCCCTTCGTGCAGCCCTGGCCACGGCAGGAGCGCGAGCTGTCCCGCACCGAGCGGCTGGAACTCCAGCAGCTCCTGGCCCAGCGCGGCTTCTACAAGGGCACTCCGGACGGCCAGTTCGGCGGCCAGACCCGGGAGGCCTTACGCAACTTCCAGGCCTCGATCGGGGTGCCCGCCGACGGGTTTGCCTCCTCCGACGTGCTGGACCGGCTGCGCGGGCGGTAAAATCGCCGCCGCTCAGGATGCTCAGGTGTCGACGTAGTTCACGACGTCGGAGAGTTCGAACCTGGCCCCCGGGGCCGACATGTCCTTCACCGCGGGCCGCCAGTTCGGGACCTGGACGAGATAGGACTGGCTGTCCGCGACCACGAGACCGATCAGGACCTCGGCGACGATGCGGCCGCCGACGTCGCCCAACCGGCTGCCGCCGAGCTTCGCCGTACGCTTCTTCTTGTCGTCATCCTCGAACAGGGTCTTGACCTGATCGGTCAGCTCGGCCTCGCGCAAGATGTAGTACCAGAGCGGCGCATTCTCATGCAGCTGCGCGAAATTTGCCTTGAACATCTCGCGGCGTGCCTTCACGGCGGCCTCGTCCGTCAGGTTTCCCTCGTCGATCCAGAGCTGTTCGTCGGTCAGCGGCGTCAAACCCATGCGCCGCGCCACCGCCTGCCCGCTGGGCAAGCCCAGCGCTATACCGCGCTGGAGATTCAAGCTTGGCAGAGACCTGCGATCGGGCCTTTCATTGCGCAGATCAGGCAAACTAGCCAGCGGGTCGACAAGCATCGAGTCGATCCGATAGGCCGGCTGCGGCCGGATGAAAGCTCCGAACGGGAGCTCCTTCGTTGGTTTCGGCAGATCGCTTTTCACGTCGGGCAGGAAGAAGCTCCAGTCGATGCCCCATTCCGGCGGCAACGGACGGAAGCCGTTCAGGCTCTGAACATCGTCACAGCTGAAGTCCGGCTTGAAGATCGGCAGCCGATCCAGCGAATTCGTTTTCTGATGCGGTATCGCCGCGCTCAGCGAATAGCTCGGCCGGACCATCGAGTGACCGAACCGATAGGCCGCGACCGAGAATTCGACGGGCATGA
The DNA here is from genome assembly GCF_052588265.1 of Bradyrhizobium sp. Pa8. Taxonomy (NCBI): domain Bacteria; kingdom Pseudomonadati; phylum Pseudomonadota; class Alphaproteobacteria; order Hyphomicrobiales; family Nitrobacteraceae; genus Bradyrhizobium; species Bradyrhizobium sp. Pa8. The sequence goes on from NZ_CP176767.1 coordinate 8,672,852, forward strand.
ACGGATAGCGCGCGGTTTCCGGCTTGTAGAACCGGATGTCCGGCTTGCCGCCATGGTAGACGGCGTCGAACATCTTGTCCCCGACGATGCGCCGCACGAAGTCGTGCAACACGACCCACTGATAATGCCAACGCACAATGCGCTGCGCCGTGTTGAAAGCCGCAAGGCCGGTGATCCCCGGGCGCTCATTTCCCTTCGCAGTCGAGGGCTTGGCAAGATCGAGCATGATCTTGTTGTGAAATCGCTGCCATAGCGCATGGATCTGTACGACGATGTTGTTCTCGTCGTTGCGCTTGTCGCCGATGATGGCTCGGGGACAATCCTGATGCGCATCGTCGACTTCGCCGCTCTCGTCGCGCGGCGCGCGCTGCACATCGAAACGCTTCTTGCCCTTCAGGTAGGCCGGCGTCTTGTCGAAGCCCAGCTTGATGGTGAGGTCCGGATTGTAGAGATAAGGCTGATCCGCCGGTCCGCGGCCGTAAATGGAATCGAGATCGAGCCGTGCCGTACGGAAATCCTCGGTTGCGTTGGGATCATTGTCACGATCGAGATCGGAGGCGGGATCGAACGTGATGTCGTGGTCGATGAACTGGCCGAAATAGGTATAGCCTGCCTTGATCGCCGGATTCTCGTCCACCGGCTCGGCCTCGTCGATCGGAGCGCCGAGATCGCCGGTCTTGATCATGGTGGCGGCGATCGCCTTCATGACCTCCTGCTCCTGAGGCAGAGTATCGCCGAAACGGGCACGGGCGAGTTCGGGGAACATGCGGCCGAACCGACCAAAACCTTCCGGATGGTAGGCCACCGCATCCAGACCGCGCTCGGCTCGTCCATGGCCTTGCGGCCGCTTCGCTTTGGCCCGCTCCGCTTGCTTGTCGAGCAACTTCTCCGCTTGCGCACGCGACTTTGTAATGTCCTGCATGGCTGAGACTCCACCAATTGACGTTGCTGAGATGGAATATTTGCAATTACAGGAGGATTTTATATCAAAAATATCACTCAGGTTGTCGGATGGATCACAGTTGGGGTGGATCACACCGCGCCGCCCCGGGGCTTCCGGCCGGTGGCCGGTAACCGTTCCCATCGACTTCGCACGGATCGGGCCTTGACCGCCGGCCCCATCGCGCGATTTATGGCGATGGAATTTGCCCGTTTGCGGCCTGATTCCGGTATTATATGGGCCTGTTCCAGACCCCGTTGCGCTGGCGCGAGATCGCATGTCGAAGCCGAAGTCCCTGTTCAAGGCGCTGACCGAGACCGGCCCGTTGATCGCGCTGGGGACGGCGCTTGCGATCCTGGTCTCCGTCGCAGGACCCGCCTCGGCGCAGTTCTTCAACTTCCCCGGCTTCGGCGGCCCGCCGCAGCGGCAGGCCCCGCCACCGCGGAACGGTGGAGGCGGCGGCTGGTTCGGCGGCGATTTCTTTACGCCGTTCCAGCAGCAACAACCCCAGGCGCCGCGCCAGGATTTTTCGCGCGCGCCGGCACCTAGCAAGCGCGACACGACGCCCGACAAGAACGTGCTGGTGATCGGCGACGCCATGGCCGACTGGCTCGCCTACGGCCTCGAAGACGCCTACACCGAGCAGCCCGACATGGGCGTGATCCGCAAGCACAAGACCACGTCCGGGCTGATCAAGTACCAGCCGAAGGGTGAGCCCGCGGACTGGGCGGCGGCAGCGAAGGGCATCCTCGAGACCGAGAAGCCTGATGTGATCGTCGTCATGCTCGGCCTCAACGACCGCATCTCGATCCGCGAGGCCGCGCCCGACAAGGCGACGGAAAAGGACAAGAAGAACGACAAGGGCGCGCGCGCCAAGTCGCAAGGAAAGCCAGGCGACAAGTCCGGCGACGCCAAACCTGATTCCGCCGCCAAGCCGGACGACAAGCCCGCCGACGCCGACCTGCCGCAGGACGACGCCGACAACGCCGACACGCCGGCGGTCGCAGCGCCGGAGAAGACCGCGCGCAACCCGAATGGCCTCTACGAATTCCGCGACGAGCGCTGGGTCGAGCTCTACGGCAAGAAGATCGAGGAGCTGGCCAACGTCCTCAAGTCCAAGGGCGTGCCGGTGCTCTGGGTCGGCCTGCCCGCGATCCGCGGCCCCAAGGGCACGGCGGACATGCTGTTCCTGGATTCGCTCTATCGCGAAGGCGCGGCCAAGGCCGGCATCACCTATGTCGATGTCTGGGATGGCTTTGTCGACGAGGCCGGCCGCTTCCTCCAGAAGGGCCCGGACTTCGAGGGCCAGATCCGCCAGCTCCGCAGCTACGACGGCGTCTATTTCACGAAACCCGGCGCACGCAAGCTCGCCCACTATGTCGAGCGCGAGATCACGCGCCTGCTCGCCGGACGCTCCGGCCCGATTGCGCTGCCGAGCGAGCCTGCGACCCCCGACACCAGTGCCGAGCCCGGCAAGCCCGCGCCGCGGCCGCTGGCGGGACCGATCGTGCCGCTGGTAGCGGCCTCGATCTCGACCGATCAATTGCTGGGCGGACCGGGTTCGCGTCCCGCCGCCGTCGATGCGCTTGCCGCGAAGACGATGGTGAAGGGTGAGCCACTGGCCGCGCCCGCCGGCCGTGCCGATGATTATGCCTGGCCGCGCCGCGAAGTCGGCCGCGAGCAGGCCAAGGGCGATACGCCGATGGCTGCGACGACGCCGGATGGTGGTGCTGCAGCGCCCGGTACGCCAAGCGCTGCCGCCGCGATCGCGCCGCCCAGACTCGCGCCGAAGAAGCCGCCGGTGCAGCAGCCGCAGCAGCCGGCCCAGGCATCGCCGTCATTCCGCGATTTCTTCGGCTTCGGCTCTCCGCAGCCACCGCCGCGTCAATTCGCGCCGGCGCCGCGTAATCCGAATCCCGCGATCCCGCGCCCGCCTGGTAACGTCGGGCGATCGGCGGAGATGTTCCGGTAAGCGAAGGTCTCGTGTCCCGGACGCGTCGCAGCACCTCCTGGTGATGCGACGCAGAACCGGGACCTAGCCACTCACGAATTTCACAAAAGAATGGGCCCCGGCTCTGCAAAGCGGCGTTGCCGGACGACGCTACGCATCGCCCAGGCCGCATTGCGTCCGGGGCACCATGGATAGAGCGTTGCTTTAGCCGTAATAGCGCCAGCGCGGCGGCGGGCGACGCGCGGGACGCGACATCAGAAGCGCGAGCGCGAAGCCGATCCCGCCGGCGATCAGCAGCGCACCGAGCGGATTGTCCTGCACCTTCTTGGCAATCGCCTGCGAACCGTCGCGCAAGGTCTCGGCCGGCTTGTCGTAGGCATCCTTGGCGTAGCCGGCCGCAGTCTCGCCGGCGTCGCGCACGGCGTCCTTGGCCTGGCCGTAGAGATTCTGCACGGTGCCGGCGGCTTCCCGCGCCTTGCCTGACGCCTGTGTCTGTGCGTCGCCAGCGAGATCACCGACGGCGCCTTCTGCGCGCCCAGCGAATTCCTTGGCCGATCCGACGATCCGATCCTTGTCCATGTTGCTCCTCCTCGGGGGTCAGCCCAAGTAACCGATCAGGAGCAGCGCAGTTCCAAGCTTCTGCGAAAGTGTGTAGGCCGGATTACGCTCCCGCCTGCACTCTTCGAGCTACGGCGGGCCAGTCGCTCCATCCGGGCTACAGGATGAGGCCGCCATCGACGACCAGCGTCTGGCCAATGATGTAGGACGACAGCGGCGAGGCCAGGAACAGCGCCGCGCCCGCCATGTCAGCCGGCGTGCCCAATCGCCGCAGCGGAATGCGCGACAACGCGCCTTCGAGCCGCTTGGGATTGTCCGTGGTCACCTTCGTCATCTTGGTGTCGACGAGGCCGGGCGCGATGCCGTTGACGCGGATGCCATCCTCGGCCCAGGCCTCGCCCAGCGTCCGCGTCAATCCGACTGCGCCGGTCTTCGAGGCGTTGTAGGCGGGATTGCCCATGGTGGAATGATAGGCTGCGGTCGAGGACACCATGATCAGCGCGCCCTTGCTATCGCGCAGCATGGAGTGAAACCGCGTGGCGCAGGCCATCAGGCTCATCAGATTGACCTCGACGACCTTGCGGAAGCCGGCCATCTCGAACTCGCCGCGGCGATAGAGCACCGCGCCCTGCGCGAGCACGAGCACATCGAGACGATCGAAGGACGGCTTGAACGCCTCCACCGCGCCGGTGTTGCCGACGTCGAGCTGCGCATAGGAAAGACCCGTGAGATCGGAGCCTTCTTGTGCCGAATATTCCGCAGGATGAGCACGCGTGCCGCAGACTGCAACTTGCGCGCCCCTGGCGCGAAAGGCTTGCGCGATGCCGTTGCCGATGCCGCTGGAACCGCCGACCACCAGCACCTGCTTGCCTGAGAAATCCAGCTCGTTCGCCATCGCGGCCTCCCCTTTATTTTGCTTGTTTGACCTGTCTGCTGATCGATGCCAGCCTTGTCGATCTCATAACAAGAAACAAGAGACGCGAGGAAACGGCATGTCCGAATTCAAGGAGCTCAGCCGGTCGGTGAAGGGCCTGACCGTTCTCGTCACGGGTGCTGCGAGCGGCATGGGGCGCGCGACAGCGCGCGTGTTCGCCGCTGAAGGCGCAAACGTCGCCGTCACCGACTTCGACGAGCAGGGCGCGCTGTCCGTTGCCAAGGAGATTGCCGCGAACGCCGGATCCGCGCAGGCGTGGAAGCTCGATGTCGCCGATGGCGGCGAGATCAAGCGCGTGGTTGGCGATGTCGCGGCGCATTTCGGCGGGCTCGACATCATCGTCAACAATGCCGGCATCTCCGTGCGCGTCGCGATCGATGATGAGGCTTACGAAGACGCCTGGGCCAAGGGCATCGCGGTGATGCTGACGGCGCATCCGCGCATCATCCGTGCCGCGCTGCCGCACCTGCGCAGGTCGAAGAGCCCGCGCATCGTCAACATCGCCTCGACCGAGGCGCTCGGCGCCACCGCATTGCACAGCCCCTATTCGGCGGCGAAGGGCGGCGTGGCGAGCCTCACACGCTCGCTCGCCGTCGAGCTGGGGCGCGAGGGCATCACCGTCAACTGCATCTGCCCGGGCCCGATCCGCACCGCCATCACCGACCGCATCTCCGAAGAGCACAAGACCATCTACGCCAAGCGCCGCACTGCGCTCGGCCGTTACGGCGACCCCGAGGAGGTCGCGCATATGACGCTGAGCCTGTGCCTGCCGGCGGCGTCTTTCCTCACCGGCGCGGTGATCCCTGTCGACGGCGGCCTGATGGCGCGCAACGCGTGAGAGCCATAACGCTTGAGAGATATGCACGCCGAGCGTTGACAACGCCGGTCGCGGGAGTAGCTTTTTCACCGGCAGAGCGGGACCAACCGCTCGCTGTTCGCGGGAGAAACACCATGACGATCGCCATCCGGCAGCTTCAAAAACATTTTGTCGGCGAGGTTTCCGGCCTGGACCTGCGAAAGCCTCTGACCGAGGCCGAAGCGCGCGAGGTCGAGGCTGCCATGGACAAATATGCGGTGCTGGTCTTCCACGACCAGGACATCACCGACGAGCAGCAGATGGCCTTCGCGCTGAATTTCGGCCAGCGCGAGGACGCGCGCGGCGGCACCGTGACCAAGGAGAAGGACTACCGGCTCCAATCGGGCCTCAACGACGTCTCCAATCTCGGCAAGGATGGCAAGCCGCTGGCAAAGGACAGCCGCGCGCATCTGTTCAATCTCGGCAACTGCCTGTGGCATTCCGACAGCTCGTTTCGCCCGATCCCCGCAAAATTCTCGCTGCTGTCGGCGCGCGTGGTGAACCCGAAGGGCGGCAATACCGAATTCGCCGACATGCGCGCGGCCTATGACGCGCTCGATGACGACACCAAGGCGGAGATCGAGGATCTCGTCTGCGAGCACTCGCTGATGTATTCGCGCGGATCGCTCGGCTTCACCGAGTACACCGACGACGAAAAGCAGATGTTCAAGCCGGTGCTGCAACGCCTGGTGCGCACCCATCCGGTGCATCGCCGCAAGTCGCTCTATCTCTCATCGCATGCCGGCAAGATCGTCAGCATGAGCGTCCCCGAGGGCCGGCTGCTGCTGCGCGATCTGAACGAGCATGCGACGCAAGGCGAGTTCGTCTACGTCCACAAATGGACGCTGCATGATCTCGTGATGTGGGACAACCGCCAGACCATGCATCGCGTCCGCCGCTACGACCAGTCCCAGCCCCGCGACATGCGTCGCGCGACGGTGGCGGGGACAGAGCCGACGGTACAGCAGCAGGCGGCGGAATAGGCGGCACGCCCGCTGGACGTGGTCATCGCCCGGCTTGACCGGGCGATCCAGTACTCCGAGACGGTTGTGATGGAATCGATAGGCCGCGGCGTACTGGATGCCCCGGTCAAGCCGGGGCACGACAGCGGAGGGTGGCGCAGGACACCGCACACCGTCGCAAGCTGCTACACAGCTACGCGTGTCCCGCCTCGTTGGAGAGCATGCCGGGATCGATGCCGATCTTGCGCAGCGCCCGGCCGTATTTCTCGTCGACGTCGTCGCCGAAGATCAAATCCGAATCCGCATCGCAATGCAGCCAGCCATTGCTCTGGATCTCGGTCTCGAGCTGGCCCGGTGCCCAGCCGGCATAGCCGAGCGCGAGGATGGCGTGCTTCGGGCCGGAGCCGTTGGCGATCGCCCGCAGGATGTCGACGGTCGCGGTGAGGCAGACGCCGTCGTCGATCCGGAGCGTCGCGTTCTCGATGTAGAAATCGCTGGAATGCAGCACGAAGCCGCGGCCGGTATCGACCGGGCCGCCGCGCAGCACCTTCATGCTTTCGGCGTTCTCCGGCAGCTTGATGTGCTCGCCCTTCTTGATGATGCCGAGCTGCTGCAACAGCTCGGGGAAGTCGATGCTGCCGGCGGGATGATTGACGATGATGCCCATCGCGCCCTCGGCGGAATGCGCACAAAGATAAATCACCGAGCGCTCGAAGCGCTCATCACCCATCACGGGCATCGCGATCAGGAGCCGGCCGTCGAGATAACCGGCCGAGCTGGGGAGCGCGGGAGCCGCGCTGCGGGTGCTTTCGCCCGTCCTTTTGCCTGTGGGAGCCATCGGTGAAGCACTCCGGTTTCAATTCCTATCCTGATGTCGGGCCGGGCCGCTGTCAAATCAAGGCTTGCCTGGACTTGATTCAGGTGCATCCATCACAAGCAATTCAATGGTTTGCCCAGGGGCGACCCTGTAAAGACGTGCCATGCTGACAAGAGTTCCCCTGCATGCGGCGATTGGCGTCGCAACAACCCTGCTTGCGTCGTTGGTGACGCTTGCAGCCCGCGCCGACGACGCTTCGCCCTGGCAGCGCGACGGCCATTCCGCAGTGCGATTGCTGGCGGGATCGCGCAGCGGCGCCGTCCTGCTCGGCGGTATCGCCTTCCAGCTCCAGCAGGGATGGAAGACCTACTGGCGCATCCCCGGCGATTCCGGCGTTCCGCCGCGGTTCGATTTCTCGAAATCGGACAATGTCGAAGCGGTGACGGTGATGTGGCCGGCGCCGCTGAAATTCGATGACGGCGCGGGCGGGCATTCGATCGGCTATCACGGCCAGATCGTGCTGCCTCTGCGCATCGTGCCCAAGGCGCCCGACAAGCCGGTGACGCTGCGCGCCGAGATCAACTACGCCGTGTGCGAGAAGCTCTGCATTCCCGTCGAGGCCAATGTCGAGCTCGGCTTCAACAACGTCGCCTCGACCGAGGACGCCAATCTGCGTGCCGCGCTCGACACCGTGCCGAAGCCTGCCACGATCGGTGATCCCAATCCGCTGACCATCCGCGACGTGAAACGTGACGGGCCCAAGAATGTCGTGGTCGACGTGGTCGTGCCCGATAGCCGCGGTGTCAATTTGTTCGTGGAAGGGCCGACGCCCGATTGGGCGTTGCCGATCCCGGCGCCGGTCGAACGCAGCCCACCCGGCGTACAACGATTTTCCTTCGAGCTCGACGGACTGCCGCCGGGCGCCAAGCCCGACGGAGCGGCGCTGAAGTTCACGCTCGTCGCGCCTGAGAAATCGTACGAGTTCAATACGAGTCTGGACTAGCTGTGGCTCCGGCGACATTGACTGAGTTGCGCTGCTGGCGCCTAACCTTCAGTTATCGTCCCGGAAAAGCGCAGCGCAGATCCGCACCCCATAACCACAGGGAAGGGTTTGGCGAAGACTCGGAGTTACCAGCTCGCCCCGCAACTTCTCCCTGGGGTTATGAGTCCCCGCTTTCGCGGGGTCGACAGCGAGGGTGGAGCGGCAGCATGCCTCACCCAACCGAATCTTAACGAATGGTTGCTAATCCCCGAGGGCTACCGCATCAGGCCTGCCGCAGCATGCGGGGCGCCTGATACGGACGCCCTGGGGATCTCGAATTGGCCGTGATGGATGCAGAACCCGCAACGACCGGACCTGCCGGCCTCATCGCGCGGCTGCGCGCGAAGCTGACGGGCGGGTCGAACGAAGCGTCGCTGACGCGGCGGTTGGCCGGCACCATCTTCATCATCCGGGTGATCAGCGCGGGCCTCGCCTATTTCTCGCAGGTTCTGCTCGCGCGCTGGATGGGGACGTCCGACTACGGCATCTATGTCTATGTCTGGACCTGGGTGCTGCTGCTCGGCAGCATGATGGACTTCGGCATCTCGGCCTCCGCGCAAAAGATCATTCCCGAATATCGCACCAGCGGCGAACATGCGCTGCTGCGCGGCTTTCTCTCCGGCAGCCGCTGGCTGACCTTTGCCGCGTCCACGCTCGTGTCGCTGGGGCTCGCCGGTATCGTCAAGCTGCTCTCGCCCTGGATCGATCCGGCCGAGGTGCTGCCGCTCTATATCGGCTGCATGACGCTGCCCGCCTTCGTCGTCGCCAACACCCAGGACGGCATCGCGCGCTCGCATGACTGGATGCAGCTCGGCCTGATGCCGCAGTTCATCATCCGCCAGGCGCTGATCATCGGCATCACGGCCGCTGCCTTCCTGCTCGGCTATCACCTCGGCGCGGTCGCCGCGATGGTCGCGAGCGCCGGCGCGGTGTGGATCGCGATGACCGGGCAGATGGTGGTGCTGAACCGCAAGCTCGCCGATCACATCGAGCCCGGCCCCAAGACCTACGACATCAGCGGCTGGCTCGCCGTCTCGCTGCCGATCCTGCTGGTCGAGAGCTTTTACCTGCTGCTGTCCTATACCGACGTGCTGGTGCTTCAGCAGTTCCGCCCGTCGGACGAGGTCGGTGTCTATTTCGCGGTGGTGAAGACGCTCGCCCTGGTCTCGTTCATCCACTACGCGATGTCGGCGACCACGGCGCATCGCTTCGCCGAGTACAACGCGCTCGGCGACAAGGCGCGCCTGTCGGCCTATGTCGCGCATGCCATCAACTGGACGTTCTGGCCGTCGCTGGCAGCGACCATCGTGCTGCTTGCGCTTGGCAAGCCGCTGCTCTGGCTGTTCGGCCCGCAATTCACGGTCGGCTACGACATCATGTTCGTCGCCGCGATCGGCCTCGTGGTGCGCGCCGCGATTGGACCGGTCGAGCGCCTGCTCAACATGCTCGGCCAGCAGAAGATCTGCGCGCTGGCCTACGCGCTGGCCTTCGTGATGAACCTCGTGCTCTGCATCGCGCTGGTGCCACGCTTCGGCGGTCACGGCGCCGCGGCCGCGACCTCGATCTCGCTGACATTCGAGACAGTGCTGCTGTTTTGGATCGTGCGCCAGCGGCTCGGCCTGCACGTGCTGGCGTTTGGCAAATAGGCGCTGCCACCCCGGTTGCCGGCCTGGAGAATGGCTGTTTCGCGCCTTGCGCGGCGGCGAGTGAAACCCCCTACCCGTCCGCCGTCCGCAGCAAGATTTTTCTTATTCAGCCCAAGCGGTTGCGCTTCAGGGAAATTTTATTCTACGTCGTATTGCTCAACCGACGAGATAAACCTAAGATTCCCCAGACATGATTGATCCGCTCTATGTCGCCTCCGGATTTGGCGTCGGCCTGCTGGTCGGGATGACCGGCGTAGGTGGCGGCTCGCTGATGACGCCGCTGCTGATCCTGCTGTTCGGCATCCACCCCTCCACCGCCGTCGGCACCGACCTGCTCTATGCCGCTGCCACCAAGACCGGCGGCAGCGTGGTGCATGGCTGGTCGCGGAGCGTGCACTGGCCCGCCGTGCTGCGGCTCGCCTGCGGCAGCATCCCGGCGAGCGCGCTGACGTTGCTCGTGCTGTGGAAGCTCGACCTCAAGAGCGATTCCGAGCGCAGCCTGGTCAATCTGGTGCTGTGCTTTGCACTGCTGCTGACCGCGACCTCGCTGATCTTCCGCAAGGCCCTCATGGAGCGCTATCGGAAGCGCCTCGAGCAGGTCAATGAGCGCACCACCGCGATCGCGACCGTCGTCACCGGCATCGTGCTCGGCGTGCTGGTGTCGATCTCGTCGGTCGGTGCCGGCGCGGTCGGTGTCACCGTGCTGCTGCTGCTCTACCCGCGCCTGCCGATGGCGACCATCGTCGGCTCGGACATCGCGCATGCGGTGCCGCTGACGCTGGTCGCGGGCATCGGACATTGGGCGCTTGGCGATGTGGATTGGGCCCTGATGGGCGTGCTGCTGTTGGGCTCGTTGCCCGGCATCATCGTCGGCAGCCTCAGTGCGACGCGCGTCCCCGAGACGGTGCTGCGCCTGACGCTTGCCTGCGTGCTGTTCGTGGTCGCCGGCAAGATCATGTTCGCGGAGCTGAACCTGTCATCCGCGATCGTGACGGCGCTGGCCTGGACGCATTAGGCCCAAGGACCGGGTCCCACTCTCACTGTCATCGCCGGGCTTGACCGGGCGATCCAGTATTCCAGAGACAGCTGTGATTGAGCCGAGACGCCGCGGCGTACTGGATGCCCCGCTTTCGCGGGGCATGACACCAGTCGTTATTCCGCCGTCCAGCCGCCGTCGATCGACAGGTTGGTGCCGGTGATCTGCGCGGCATCGTCGCCGCACAGGAACAGCGCGAGCGCTGCGACCTGCTCGGAGGTGACGAACTCCTTGGTCGGCTGCGCGTCGAGCAGCACGTCGTTGATGACCTGCTCGCGCGTGAGGCTGCGGGCCTTCATCGTGTCGGGGATCTGCTTCTCCACCAGCGGCGTCCAGACATAACCGGGGCTGATGCAGTTGCAGGTGATCTTGTGGGTCGCGACCTCGAGCGCCACGGTCTTGGTCAGTCCGGCGATGCCGTGCTTGGCCGACACATAGGCGGACTTGAAGGGCGAGGCGACCAGCGAGTGCGCCGACGCCGTGTTGATGATACGGCCCCAGCCCTTCTTCTTCATGCCGGGCACCGCCGCGCGGATGGCATGGAAGGCCGAGGACAGGTTGATCGCGATGATCTGGTCCCACTTCTCGACCGGGAATTCCTCGATCGGCGAGACGAACTGGATGCCGGCATTGTTGACGAGGATGTCGACGGAGCCGAACGACTTCTCGCCGAGTTCGATCATCCCGGCGATCTCGGCGGGCTTGGTCATGTCGGCCGACGAATACACCGCCTTCACGCCGAAGTCGGACTCGATCTTGGCGCGCTCCTTCTCGATGTCTTCCGGCGAGCCGAAGCCGTTGATGACGACATTGGCGCCGGCGGCGGCGAAGGCGCGCGCATAGGCGAGCCCGATGCCGCTGGTCGAACCGGTCACGACGGCGTTCTTGCCTGACAGACTACCCATATTATTCGCTCCTTTTTGGCGGGGGCGCGGTGACGTCCCCGGTGAGATCGTAGGTCACCATGGTCTCGCCGGACTGCGGCCGCTCGAGCCAGTCCTTATGGCGCATCGACAGATGCACGTCGCGCACGCCGGCTTCCCAATGCTCGACCATGGCGACATGCGAGAAGTCGTAATCCTTCGACGAGGATTCGTAGTTCTTGCTGCGATAGATCAGGTGCACCACGGTGACGGTGCTTTCGCGCGACACCTTCGCGAGGAATTCGACGGACGGGTCGTTCTTCAGATAGTCCGGCAGTTTGCCGATCAGGTCGCGTACGGCCCTGCGGGCGTTGTGGATCTGCTTGTTCTTGTCGGTGTTCATCCGCGTACGGCTGGAGAAGCGGATGTCCTTCTCGCGCTCGGTCGCCTCGAGCAGCGAATTCGGCAGATCGCCGCGGGCGCTGAACAGATCGACCTGGAAAATCAGCATGTCGCGAGCGAGCTCGGCATCGAGCACGTAGTCGAGCGGCGTGTTGGAGGCGATGCCGCCGTCCCAGTAGTGCTCGCCTTCGATCACGACGGACGGAAAGCCCGGCGGCAGCGCACCGGAGGCCATGATGTGCTCGGGGCCGATGGTCTTGCCGAGCTTCTTGAACTCGTAATTGTCGAAATATTTGAAGTTGCCCGAGGTGACGCCGACGGCGCCGACCGACAGGCGCGTCTTCAGATCGTTGATGCGGTCGAAATCGACCAGGCGCTCCAGCGTCTTCTTCAGCGGCGCGGTGTCGTAATAGCTCTCGGCCTGCTTGCTGCCGGGCGGCCAGAGCGGCGCGGGCGGAATGCGCGGCGTGAAGAAACCGGGTACGCCGAAGGTCGCGATCAATGCGGCACTGGTCGAATTGAACAGCTCGCGGCTGTGATCGCTCTTGCCGATCGGCTTCCACGGCACCGGCGCCGACACCATCTCCCAGAATTCCTTGAGCCGCGTGATGCGGGTGTGTCCCTCATTGCCGGCGATGATGGCGGCGTTGACCGCGCCGATCGAGATGCCGGCGACCCATTCCGGCTCGAAGTCGAAATGGCACAGCGCCTGGTAGGCGCCGGCCTGATAGGAGCCGAGCGCGCCGCCGCCCTGGAGGACCAGGACGCGTTGCGCCTTCGCGGGGACTGTTGCGACTTCCGGGCTATGATCGGTCATCTGGGAACAATAGCAAAAGGCAAGCCACCGTGGCGACAGTCCACCGCGGCGTCAATGCATCCCGGGATCAAGTCTGGCTTATCGGGGGTCCGTCGAGGCCAGGATCATGGTCCAGAACACCTTGTATTTGGTGCCGGGAGCATAGCCCGCCGCGATGCCCAGTTTTGTGACACCGCTCTTGAGCATGTTGGCGCGGTGCGGAGGCGAGTCGCGCCAGCCGGAAAACGCTTCCGCCAGCGTATGATAGCCGGCCGAGACGTTCTCGACCGCCACCGTCGCCGGATAGCCGCCCGCGCTGAGGCGCTTGGCCAGCGGGGCGCGGACGTCATGGTCCATCTTGTTGGCCGCGGCCATGGCCTGGGACTGGGATTCGGCGAGCCGCATCAGTTCGGGGTCGACCAAGACGGTGCCGAGCCCGTTGTTCTGGCGGTATTGCGAGATCATGATCGCTGCCGCCGGCGCGTCGAGCTTGGAGCCCGGGACCGACATGTCGGTATACATGGACGGCTGCTGGACCGGTGCTTCACTGCCGGCGCAGCCGGCGAGAAGCAAAGCAATTGATATCGCGGCCGCAGCGCGCATGTTCAGGGGCCCCCAAATGACGGGCCGTTGTTGCATACCAACCGTGGCTGAAAGGTGAATATTGAGGAAGATTTGAGCTTTTGGCCAAGGCGCTTAGCCGGCAAATATCCGGTAGCGGCGCGGCTCGAGGCCGATCGTGTCGCCGGCGCGCAGTTCCCTGTCGCGGGGGGCGTCGATCTCGATGGTCTCGCCGCCGGATAGCGCCACCTCGGCCCGCTGCACCGGGCCGAAATTCCGGACGTGCTGCACGGCGCCTTCGAAGGCACCGCTTCCGGGCGGGCCGACCAGCATGTCATGTCGCCGCACGAACAGTTTTGACGCGCCAGACACCAAGCCATCTGCTGCAAGATTGAGTGGGCGGTCGCCGAGCCTGATGACGCCGCCTTCGACCTGGACCGGCAGCTCGATGGATTCGCCGATGAAGCCGTGGACGAAGGCGGTCGCCGGGCTTTCATAGACGTCGTCGGGCGAGCCGATCTGCTCGATCCTGCCCTTGTCCATCACCACGACGCGGTTGGCGACCTCGAGCGCCTCCTCCTGGTCGTGGGTGACGAAGATCGAGGTGACGTTGATCTCATGGTGCAGTGAGCGCAGCCATCGGCGCAGCTCCTTGCGGACCTTGGCATCGAGCGCGCCGAAGGGCTCGTCGAGCAGGAGGATGCGCGGCTCGATCGCGAGCGCGCGGGCGAGTGCGATGCGCTGGCGCTGGCCGCCGGAGAGCTGGCTCGGATAGCGGTCGGCGAGCCAGTCGAGCTGCACGAGATCGAGCAGCTCCTTGACGCGCGCACGAATGGTGGACTCCTCCTTTCGGCTGGCGCGCGGCTGCACGCGCAGGCCGAAGGCGACGTTCTCGAACACCGTCATGTGGCGGAACAGCGCGTAGTGCTGGAACACGAAGCCGACGTTCCGTTCGCGCGCGCCCTGCGTCAGCGCATCCTCGCCATTGAAGGAGACCTCGCCGGAATCGGGCCAGTCGAGGCCGGCGATGATGCGCAGCAGCGTGGTCTTGCCGGAGCCGGACGGACCGAGCAGCGCCAGCAGCTCGCCATTGTCGACCTTGAGATCGACGCCATCGAGGGCTTTGAAGCTGCCGAACTGCTTGACGAGATTCCTGACTTCAATGGTCACTTGCGTCGTGTCCTTCGTCGAGGTGACGTTCGAGAATGGTCTTGGCAATCAGCGTGATCAGGGCCAGCATCGCCAGCAGCGAGGCGATCGCAAACGCAGCGACGAACTGGTACTCGTTGTAGAGAATCTCGACCAGCAGCGGCATGGTGTTGGTCTCGCCGCGGATGTGTCCTGATACCACCGACACGGCGCCGAATTCGCCCATCGCGCGCGCGTTGCAGAGCAGGACGCCGTAGAGCACGCCCCATTTGATGTTGGGCAGGGTGACGCGGAAGAAAGTCTGCAGGCCCGAGGCGCCGAGCGAGATCGCGGCCTCCTCTTCCTGCGTGCCCTGCTCCTGCATCAGGGGGATCAGCGCGCGCGCCACGAACGGGAAGGTCACGAAGGTGGTGGCGAGCGCGATGCCGGGCACCGCGAACAGGATCTGGATATCGTGATCCCTAAGCCAGCTGCCGAAATAGCCCTGTGCGCCGAACAGCAGCACGAAGACGAGGCCCGAGATCACCGGGCTCACCGAGAACGGCAGGTCGATCAGCGTGATCAGGAAGGTCTTGCCGCTAAACTCGAACTTGGCGATGGCCCATGCCGCGACGAGGCCGAATACGAGATTGAGGCCGACCGAGATCGCCGCCACGATCAACGTCAGCTTGATTGCAGCCAGCGCTTCCGGCTCGGCAAGCGCAGAGAAATAGGCGAGAACGCCTCTCGAAAAGGCCTGCGCGAACACCAGAACCAGCGGCAGCACGACGAAGACGCTGAGGAAGATCACCGCCAGCGCGATGATGGCGATACGTATTGCGGGCGGCTCGGTGCGGAGGCTGTCGCGTGCCGCAGCGGCGTGCGCACGTGCGCGCGCATCTGTCGAAGGCAGCGAGACGGAATCTGCGATCTGCATCGTCATGATCTGCCCTCAGCGCGCCGGGATCCGGCTCTGCGCCCAGCGCTGGAGCCGGTTGACGGCGAAGATGATGACGAAGGAGACGACGAGCATGACCACGGCGATGGCGGTCGCGTCGGCATAGCGGAATTCGGACAGCCGGATCACGATCAGGAGCGGCGCGATTTCGGACACGTTCGGCAGATTGCCGGCGATGAAGATCACCGAGCCGTATTCGCCGACCGCGCGGGCGAAGGCGAGCGCGAGGCCGGTGAGCAGCGCCGGTCCGAGCGAGGGCAGGATCACGCGGATGATGGTCTGCCAGCGGCTGGCGCCGAGGCTGCCCGCGGCCTCCTCGATCTCGGGGTCGAGGTCCTGGAGCACCGGCTGCACGGTGCGCACCACGAATGGGATACCGATGAAGATCATGGCGACGAAGATGCCGATCGGCGTGAACGCCACCTTGATGCCGAGCGCGGCGAGCGGCGCACCCAGCCAGCCCTTCTCGGCAAACAGCGCGGTCAGCGCGACGCCGGCGACCGCCGTCGGCAGCGCGAACGGCACGTCGACGATGGCGTCGAACAACCGGCGTCCGGGGAAGCGGTAACGCACCAACGCCCAGACGATGATGCTGCCCATGACGAGATTGACGCAGGCCGCCGCAAAGGCGAGGCCGAAGGAGACGCGCAAGGCGTTGAGGGTGCGGCGGCTGGACAGGATGTTCCAGAATTGCTCGGGGCTCAGCTCCAGCGATTTCAGGAACAGCCCGGCAAGCGGAATCAGAATGATGATGGACAGCCAGGAAAGCGTCAGTCCCATCGTGAGACCGAAGCCCGGTAGTGTCCGTCGTCGTGCTGCAACTGCGCTCACCAGGCCCCCTGCTATAGCCTCCTAAGACGGCGCCCGATCAGTTCTTGTAGATCTGATCAAAGACGCCGCCGTCGGCAAAATGTTCCTTCTGCGCCTTGGTCCAGCCGCCGAAAACGTCGTCGATCGTGAACAGTTCGACCTTGGCGAAGGAGTTTGCGTACTTCTTGGCGATCTCTGCGTCGCGCGGACGATAGAAATTGCGCGCGGCGATTTCTTGGCCTTCCTTGGTATACCAATACTGGAGGTAGGCATCGGCCGCGTTGCGGGTGCCTTTTTTATCGGCAACCTTGTCGACGATCGCGACCGGCGGCTCGGCGAGGATCGATTGCGGCGGCGCCACGATCTCGAACTTCTCCGGACCGAATTCCTTCAGCGCGAGGTAGGCCTCGTTCTCCCAGGCCAGCAGCACGTCGCCGACGCCGCGCTCGACGAAGGTCACGGTGGCGCCGCGCGCACCGGTGTCGAGCACTGGCACCTGCTGGTAGAGCTTTCCGATGAAGTCCTTGGCCTTGTCGGCCGAGCCGTATTTCTTTTGGGCAAAGCCCCAGGCAGCGAGATAATTCCAGCGCGCCCCGCCGGAGGTCTTCGGGTTCGGCGTGATCACCGCGACACCGGTCTTGAGCAGATCGTCCCAGTCCTTGATGCCCTTCGGATTGCCCTTGCGCACCAGAAACACGATGGTCGAGGTATAGGGCGATGAATTCTGCGGCAGGCGCTTCTGCCAGTCGGTCGCGGTGAGGCCCTTGTTCGCGACGGCGTCGATGTCATAGGCAAGCGCGAGCGTCACCACATCGGCCTGCAATCCGTCGATCACGGCACGCGCCTGCGAGCCGCTGCCGCCATGCGACTGCTTGATCTCGACGCTCTTGCCGGTTTCCTTCTGATAGGCATTCGCGAACGCCTTGTTGAACTCGGCATAGAGCTCACGCGTCGGATCGTACGACACGTTCAAGAGATTGATGTCAGCGGCGAGAGCCGAGCTTGCCAACAATCCAGTCAAGAGCAGCCCTGCCGCGAGCGGAACGATACGGCGCATCATGTCCATCTCCATTCACCTCGACGACGTCATCGTCATCGATGGCACGCGGGCATAACTCGGGGCGAAACGCTCTCAAGTCAACGGAACCGGATTTTCTTGTTCGTAGCCGGACAGCTCGACTGTGCTACGAAGTCTTCATCGTGTGGATGCCGCATTCTGTCTTGGCTCGACCGCGCCAGCGACCGGCGCGCGCATCCTCGCCCTCGGCCGTTCTGCTGGTGCAAGGCATACACCCAACCGACAGGAAACCGGACTCCACCAGCGGATGACGCGGCAATTTGGCGCGGACGAAGATGGCTTCGAGTTCCTCGCGCGAGACATTGGCGAAGGGGTTGAACTTCAACCGCGCGCCATCGTCCTCGACCACCGGAATGTCGGTGCGCGCATTGCCTTGAAAGCGCTTGCGGCCATTGAGCCACGCATCGAACGGCTTCAGCGCACGCGCCAGCGGCTCGACCTTGCGGATGCGGCAGCAGGCGTCTGGATCGGAGAACCAGAGGTCGCGGTCGGGATCTTCGCGCGACAGCGTCTCCTCGGCAGGCCTGATCGAGCGGACGTCCTTCAAGCCGAGTTCCGCGATCAGCGTGTCGCGATAGGCCAGCGTCTCCTCGAACAGCCAGCCGGTGTCGAGGAAGATCACCGGGATCGCCGGATCGACGTCGGCCATGACCTTCAGCAGCGTCGCCGATTCTGTGCCGAAGGACGACACCAGCGCAAGCTTCTCGCGCCCAATCGCCTTCAACGCCGCGGCGATGACCTCCGCAGGCGAAGCATCGCGCAGCGCACGATCGAGCTCCGCCGCCGAGGGCAGCGCGGATGTGGACACCGAAGAAACCTGGGGCGCGATTGCGTTCACGTGCCGACACCTTCGGAGTGACGCAGCTGCATCCGCCGGTGCAGCGCGGTGATGCGGCCGTCGCCGGTCGGCTGATAGAACACCGAATAACGCTTCGCGGTCTGCATGAAGGCTTCCGCGTCGGCCTGCTTCTTGACCTCGAAGGAATCGAAGCCGGCGCGCAGCATGAACACGAACTGGTCGCGCAGGATCTGACCCGTCGCACGCAATTCGCCGCGGTAATTGTATCGCTCACGCAGCAGCCGCGCCTGGCTGTAGGCACGTCCGTCGCGGAAGGTCGGGAACACCAGCGCCACCACCGCGATCCTGCCGAGATAGGGCACCAGCTCGGCGATGTCGCGGTTGTTCGGCCAGATCACCCCGACCTTACCGGCGCGCGCGAGCAGCAATTCCGCATCGCTCAGGAAGCGCTCGGCCGGCACCAAGATGTCGCCGCCCTCGGGCAGCGGCGTGTCGACGGCCAGCTTGGCGAAGCTGTCGTCGGCGATTTTTCCGCCGTTAACGAGTGGCATAGACGCGCTCCTTGAAGGGTTCGACGCCAAGGCGCTTCACCGTGTCCATGAACAGCTCTTCCGGCCGCTCGCGCAGCGCCAGATAGGCTTCCACGATGTCCTCGACGACGTCGGCGACCTCGTCGAACTTGACGCCGGGACCGATCAGGGTCCCGAGTGCTGCGCCCTCGTCGGCGCGGCCGCCGATGGTGATCTGATAGACCTCCTCGCCGTTCTTCTCGACGCCGAGAATGCCGATATGGCCGACGTGGTGATGGCCGCAGGCGTTGATGCAGCCCGAGATGTTGATGTGCAGACGGCCGATCAGATTGGCGAGCTCGTGATTGGCGAAGCGCCGCGTCAGCTCCTGCGAGATCGGGATCGAGCGCGCGTTCGCCAGCGAGCAATAGTCGAGACCGGGGCAGGCGATGATGTCGGTGATCAAATTGACGTTCGGCGTCGCCAGCCCGAGCTTGTCGAGCGCCTTCCACAAGGCCGGCAGGTCGCGCTTGGCGACGTGCGGCAGCGCGAGGTTCTGCTCGTGGCCGACGCGGATCTCACCGAA
Organism: Bradyrhizobium sp. Pa8; assembly: GCF_052588265.1. Lineage (NCBI taxonomy): Bacteria > Pseudomonadati > Pseudomonadota > Alphaproteobacteria > Hyphomicrobiales > Nitrobacteraceae > Bradyrhizobium > Bradyrhizobium sp. Pa8. Next base: position 8,692,084 of record NZ_CP176767.1, read on the forward strand.
GGAGTATCGGTCGGCGAGATCGGCGAGCGCGTCCATCTGCTCGGCGGTGGCATCGCCCGGAGGCGCGCCGATCGGCTTCAGCGAGATCGTGACGATGGAATAGCCCTGCACCTTGTGCGGGGCCACCGAGTTCTTGCGCCACGCCTCGAAATCAGGATCGGCCGCGGCCTGGCGCAGCTCGTCCGGATTGTGCGGCAGCTTCTCGTAGGACGGATAGGTGAAGCGCGAGCGGATGTCCTCGATCACCTCGTCGTCGATCTGGAGCGAGGAGTTGCGGATGTGCTGCCACTCCTCCTCGACCTCGCGCGAGAATTTTTCGATGCCGAGCTCGTGCACCAGGATCTTGATGCGCGCCTTGTAGATGTTGTCGCGGCGGCCGTACTGGTTGTAGACGCGCAGGATCGCCTCGATGTAGCTGAGGATATCGCGGCCATGGACGAAGTGCTTGATGGTCTTGCCGATGAACGGCGTGCGGCCGAGACCGCCGCCGACCAGCACCTCGAAGCCGGTCTCGCCCTTCTCGTTCTTGATCAGCTTCAGGCCGATATCGTGGATCTTGATCGCGGCGCGATCGTGGTCCGACGCGGTGATCGCGATCTTGAACTTGCGCGGCAGGAACGAGAACTCCGGATGCAGCGTGGTGTGCTGGCGGATCAGCTCCGACCAGATCCGAGGATCCTCGATCTCGCCGGGCGCAACGCCGGCCCACTGGTCCGAAGTAACGTTGCGCATGTTGTTGCCGGAAGTCTGCATCGCATGGATGCCGACCTCGGCGAGATCGGCGAGTGCATCCGGCAATTCGGCGAGCTTGATCCAGTTGAACTGGATGTTCTGCCGCGTGGTGAAGTGGCCGTAGCCGCGGTCGTATTTGCGCGCGACATGGGCGAGCGCCCGCAACTGGTTCGACGCCAGCGTCCCATAGGGAATCGCGACGCGGAACATGTAGGCGTGCAGTTGCAGGTAGACGCCGTTCTGAAGCCGCAGGATCTTGAACTCGTCCTCGGTGAGCTCGCCGGAAAGGCGCCGCTTCACCTGGTCGCGGAACTCCGAGACGCGCTCGTTGACGAGCGTGCGGTCGATTTCATCGTAAGCATACATAAGAGAGTGCCTTAAACCTGGACCGACGACCCGATAGTCACGCCGGTGCGGCGGATCTGTTCGCGCAGATTGCCGGGTTCGATCTTGCCGTCCGCGCCAACCTGCACCGGTGCGATATAGGGACCGATCGCGCCGACGTCATCGGCAACGGACTCCGCAAGCAACGCTTTGGCCTCGTCCGAGTTGCGCACGATCGCGGCTTCCGACAGGTCCGCGGACCAGCTCTTGGCGGCGGTGCGGTAAACCACGATGCCGTCCCAGGTGCGGTTGGCGGTCACGACCGACGGGCCGGCGATTTTGATCTTCTTCTGTTCAAGCGGGGAGGTCATTCGGCTGCATCCAATAGGTCAGAGATGATGTGTTGAGGTGTCTGGCGGCGAAGTGAGCCGGCATGCCGGACCACGTCGCCGATGATGAGGATGGCGGGACCGCCATGGGTCCGCCGCACGAGCTCGGGCAGGTCCCGCAGCGTGCCGATCGCGCCTTGCGCATCCGGCCGCGTGACGCGGGCGAACACGCCGACCGGCGTCTCCGGCGAACGGCCGGCCGCGAACAAGCCTTCGCGTATCGCGGGGGCCGCGGTCATGCCCATGTAGACCACGACGGTCATTTTAGTGTCGGTCAGCGTCGACCAGTCCACGTTCTCGGCATCGCGCGCCTTGTGCGCGGTGAGGAAGGTGATGCGGGTCGCTTCATGACGATAGGTGAGCGGCACCTCGAAATCGGCGGCGCCCCCGAGCCCGGCGGTGATGCCGGGAATGATCGAATAGGCGACGCCAGCCGCGCGCAGCGCTTCGACCTCTTCGCCGCCGCGGCCGAACACGAAGGGGTCGCCGCCCTTCAGCCGCACCACGCGCTGGCCGGATTGCGCGGCCTCGATCATGCGCTTGTTGATGGCGTCCTGGTCGATGCCGGGCTTGCCGACGCGGCGGCCGACCGGAACGCGCGTGGTGTCGCGGCGAATGCGGTCGAGAATTTCGCCCGAGACGAGTTCGTCATGGAAGACGATGTCGGCATCCTGGAGCGCGCGCAGCGCCTTGATGGTGAGAAGGTCGGGATCGCCGGGCCCGGCGCCGACCAGCGCGACCGAGCCTTCCGGCTTGTCGGCACGCGCGAACGCGGACGGATCGGAGATCGCCTTGATCGCGGCGTCGGCCTCGCCGTTGCGGCCCGCGAGCACGGATGCGCCGATCGGACCGTCGATGACGCGCTCCCAGAAGCGGCGGCGCAGCGGAAACGCGGCGATGCGCTCGTTGATGGATTTGCGAAAGCCGCCGATGAACTCGGCGAGCTCGCCGATGCGGGCCGGCAGCAGCGCCTCGATCTTCTCGCGCACGCGCCGCGCCACCACCGGCGAGGTGCCGCCGGTGCCGACCGCGACCACGACATCGCCGCGATCGACGATCGCCGGGAAGATGAAGCTGGAATGTTCGAGATCGTCCATGACGTTGACGGGCAGGCCGAGCGCCTTGGCGCGGACCGACATCGCCACGCCGACATCGCCCGCGCCTGCGCAAACGATTGCAACGACGCCCGAGAGATCGGCGGTGAGCGGATCGCCAGTGGCGATTTCAATCCGCGCAGCGTCGTCGGAGCTGAGGCTCAGGTCCTGATTGCCGTCGATCGCATGCACGCGGATGCGCGCACCGGCAGCGGCGAGCACGCGCAGCTTGGCGCGCAAAAGCTCACCCGCGCCGATGAGGACCACCGGACCGGCCTTGAGATCGAGGAACACCGGCAAGAACCGCATGCGATACTCGCTTCCCCCACATCCGGGGTTGACTGGAATTATTTTCTATATATGTGTCGTTTCGAGCGCGCAAAGAGAAAATTTTTTCTTCTCTTCTGCACCGCAACTATAGAAAATTCGCCTCCAAACGCAAAGTGGCAGAGATGCATCTTCTCAGGACCGATTCCGGTGCAGATGGACGGGACTCCCGGGCTCCCGTTTCCGAGCAAATTCCAGTCGGGCTGACCCCCAGCATGGACCATCTCGACCAGCTCGAGGCGCAGAGCATCTACATTTTTCGCGAGGCCTTCGGCCGCCTGAAGAAGATCGCCCTGCTGTGGTCGCTCGGCAAGGACTCAAACGTCATGATCTGGCTGGCGCGCAAGGCGTTCTTCGGCCGGCTGCCGTTCCCCGCCCTCCATGTCGATACCGGCAAGAAGTTTCCGGAGATGTATCGCTTCCGCGATCATTACGGCAAGGAATGGGATCTCGACCTGCGCGTCGAGCCCTGCCCGCCGATCGATGCCGTCGATCCAACGCTGCCGCCGGCCGCCCGTTCCGCCGCGCGCAAGACCGAAGGCCTCAAGATGGCACTCGGCAAATACGGTTTTGACGGCCTGATCGCCGGCATCCGCCGCGACGAGGAGGCAACCCGCGCCAAGGAGCGCGTGTTCTCGCCGCGCGGGCTCGAAGGCAATTGGGACGTCCGCGACCAGCCGCCGGAGTTCTGGGATCATTTCAATGCGTCGCCGCCGCAAGGCGCGCATTTGCGCATCCATCCGATCCTGCATTGGACCGAGGCCGACATCTGGGCCTACACCAAGCGCGAGAACATCCCGATCATCCCGCTCTATCTCTCGCAGAACGGCAAGCGCTATCGCTCGCTGGGCGATCAGGACATCACCAATCCGGTCGCGTCAACCGCGTCGACCATCGACGAGATCCTGGCCGAGCTCGAGCAGACCAAGGTGCCGGAGCGCGCCGGCCGTGCCCTCGACCACGAGACCGAAGATGCTTTCGAGCGTCTGCGCGTCGCCGGCTATCTCTGATTCAAGGACGCAACGCGGCTATGAACATGATCGTCACCCCCGCTTCGCCCGCCACTCCGAACGGTACCACGCGTCCGCAGGTCCGCATCGTCATCGTCGGTCATGTCGACCACGGCAAGTCGACGCTGGTCGGCCGCCTGCTGCACGAGACCGGCAGCCTGCCCGACGGCAAGCTCGAGATGTTGAAAGCCGTCAGCGCGCGGCGCGGCATGCCGTTCGAATGGTCATTCCTGCTCGACGCGCTCCAGACCGAGCGCGATCAGGGCATCACCATCGACACCACGCAGATCCGCTTCCGCACAAATTCGCGCGACATCGTGCTGATCGACGCGCCCGGCCATGCCGAATTCCTGCGCAACATGATCACCGGTGCGTCGCAGGCGGACGGCGCGGTGCTGATCATCGACGCGCTCGAAGGCGTGCGTGACCAGACCCGTCGGCACGGTTATCTCCTGCACCTGCTTGGCGTGAAGCAGGTCGCGATCGTCGTCAACAAGATGGACCGCGTCGATTTCAGCGCCGAGCGCTTCAAAGAAATCAGTGACGAGATCTCGGCGCATCTCAACGGCCTCGGCGTGACGCCGACGGCCGTGATCCCGATCTCGGCCCGCGACGGCGACGGCGTCGCGGAGCGCACCGACCGGATCGGCTGGTACAAGGGTCCGACCGTGGTCGAGGCGCTGGACCAGCTCGAGCCGGCGCGTCCGCTGGAAGCCCTCGCCCTGCGCCTGCCAGTGCAGGCGATCTACAAGTTCGACGACCGCCGCATCGTCGCCGGCCGCATCGAATCCGGCAGCCTCATTGCCGGCGACGAGATCGTGATCATGCCGGCCGGCAAGATCGCGAAGATCAAGACCGTCGAAAGCTGGCCGGTCACGCCGGTCGCGGGACGGCAGGGCGCGGGCCGCTCGGTCGGCATCACGCTCGACCGCGAATTGTTCATCGAGCGCGGCGACATCGTCGCGCATGTCGGCTCCGCACCGCGCGAGACGCGCCGTCTGCGGGCGCGGATCTTCTGGCTGCACGACAAGCCGCTGGCCAAGGGCGACCAGCTCCTGGTCCGCTGCGGCCCGAAGGAAAGCCGCGCCACCGTCGTCGCCATCGAGAAGGCGGTCGATCCCGGCGAGCTGTCGAGCGTCGAGAACAAGGCGATCGGCCGCAACCATGTCGGCGAGATCGACATTTCCCTTTCGAGCCCGATTGCCGCTGATCCCTACACCGAGAATCCGCGCACCGGCCGTCTCGTGATCGAAGTCTCGGGGCGCATCGCCGGCGGTGGTCTCGTGTTGTCGGTCGATGCCGGCCAGCGCGCCGTGCCGGTCGACATCGTGCCGGTGGAATCGGCGCTGCGGCCCGACGAACGCTCCGCGCGCTACCGCCACAACGGCGCCGTGGTCTGGCTCACCGGCCTGCCGGCGTCCGGCAAGTCGACGCTGGCGAAGGCGCTGGAACGTCGGCTGTTCACCAATGGCGGCTCGCCGATCCTGCTCGACGGCGACACGTTGCGCGCCGGGCTCAACAACGATCTCGGCTTCTCCGCCGCCGACCGCAGCGAGAACATCCGCCGCCTCGCCGAGGTCGCGACCCATCTCGCCCGCAACGGCCATATCGCGATCGTCGCCGCCGTCTCGCCGGCCCGCGAGGACCGCGCCACCGCGCGCCGCATCGCCGACACCGCGTTCCGCGAGATCCATGTCGCGACGCCGGCAGAGGTCTGCGAGGATCGCGATCCCAAGGGCCATTACAAGAAGGCCCGCGCCGGCGCGCTCGCGTCGTTCACCGGCGTCGGCAACGACTACGAAGCACCGCAGGCTGCCGAGCTCGTGATCGACACGTCGGCTCGCTCGGTTGCGGATGCCGCGGACGAGATCGAACGGATGCTGAAGACCACCGGCGTGCTGTTCGACGAGATGGTGGATCTCGCCGCGAATATTTGAGCGCGCTCTGCGCTGGTTCACTCGCTGTAACGACGCATGCAGTGCGTTCCCTCCCCCCTTGTGGGGGAGGGTTAGGGAGAGGGGTCCACACGAGGACTCTCTCGATCAGCGCGAGCACTCCGCTCCGTCGAATTCCGACACACCTTTTCCTGGGCTACCCCTCTCCCCTGCCCTCCCCCGCAAGGGGGGAGGGAGCGCAGTTGTGCGCGTGGCGCCAAGCCAGGCTCAAGCATTTGTAAAACGAGCTGCCTCCCACACCTCGTCTTGACATTTTGACAGACCTTTGGGGGTCTTCTCACGGCCTCCTTTTTGAGGCTAATAGGCCCTGAAAGCCGCCCCCTATGGGCGCATTTTGCTGCTGTCGGGTCAAAAGCAGCCAAAAACAGCCATTTCCAACAAGAAAGCCCATCATGAAACGCGTCGACGCCCACGGATTGAAGATCGCTCCCGTCCTTTTCGATTTCATCGCCAAGGAAGCGGCCCCGAAAACGGGGATCGCGCCGGACGCGTTCTGGGCCGGGGTCGCCGCCATCATCAAGGAGCTGGGGCCGAAGAACCGCGCGCTGCTGGCGGTGCGCGATACGCTGCAGGCCAAGATCGACGACTGGCACCGCGCCAACAAGGGTAAGGCGTTCGACCTCAATGCCTATACCGCGTTCCTCAAGGAGATCGGCTATCTCGTCCCCGAGCCGGCGACGCAGAAGGTCGAGACCGCCAATGTCGATGAGGAAATCGGCAAGATCTGCGGCCCGCAGCTCGTCGTGCCCCTGACCAATGCGCGCTATGCGCTGAACGCGGCGAACGCGCGCTGGGGCTCGCTCTACGACGCCTTCTACGGCACCGATGCGATCCCTCACGACGCGGCCGAGAGCGGCAAGGGTTACAACAAGGCGCGCGGCGACAAGGTGATCGCCAAGGCCAAGGCGTTCCTCGATGCCGCCGTGCCGCTCGCGACCGGCAGCCACACCGACGTCACCGCCTACAGCGTCGTGGCGGGCCAGCTCGCGGTGAAGCTGAAGAGCGGCAACGCCACCGCATTGAAGAACGCGGATCAATTCGCGGGCTTCCAGGGTGATGCGGCCGCGCCGAGCGCCGTGCTGCTCGCCAACAACGGCTTGCACGTCGAGGTCAAGATCGACCGCAGCAGCACGATCGGCAAGGACGATCCCGCTGGTGTCGCCGACATGATCATGGAGTCCGCCGTGTCGACCATCCTCGACATGGAGGATTCGGTCGCCGCGGTCGACGCCGAGGACAAGGTGCTGGTCTATCGCAACACGCTCGGCCTGATGAACGGCACGCTCTCGGCCGATTTCGAGAAGGGCGGCAAGACGCTGACGCGTTCGCTCAATGCCGACCGCAGCTACAAGACGGCTGACGGCAAGGGCGAGGTCAAGCTGCACGGCCGCAGCCTGCTGCTGATGCGCAATTGCGGTCATCACATGTTCACCGACGCAGTGCTGGACGACAAGGGCGAGGAGATTCCGGAAGGCCTGCTCGACGCGGCCGTCTCCGGCCTGCTCGCGATCCACGACATCAAGGGCAACTCGAAGGTCAAGAACAGCCGCACCGGATCTGCCTATATCGTCAAGCCGAAGATGCACGGCCCGGACGAGGTCTCGCTGACCTGCGAGATTTTTGACCGCGTCGAGAAGATGCTGGGCCTGCCCGAGAACACGCTCAAGGTCGGCATCATGGACGAGGAGCGGCGCACCACCGTCAACCTCAAGGCCTGCATCCAGCGCGCCTCCAAGCGCATCATGTTCATCAACACCGGCTTCCTCGACCGCACCGGCGACGAGATCCACACCTCGATGGAAGCGGGCCCGATGATCCGCAAGAACGAGATGAAGGCGCAAGCCTGGATCAAGGCCTATGAGGACTGGAACGTCGACATGGGCCTGATCGACGGCCTGCCCGGCCATGCCCAGATCGGCAAGGGCATGTGGGCGGCGCCCGACAAGATGGCGGACATGCTGCAACAGAAGCTGGCGCATCCGCAGGCCGGTGCCACCACCGCCTGGGTCCCCTCGCCGACCGCAGCGACGCTGCACGCCCTCCACTATCACCAGGTCAACGTCACCGCGCGCCAGCAGGAGCTGACCAAAGGCGGTCCGCGCGCAAAACTCTCCGACATCCTCACCATCCCGGTGTCGAAGTCGAACTGGGCGCCCGACGACGTCAAGCAGGAGATCGACAACAACTGCCAGGGCATCCTCGGCTATGTCGTGCGCTGGATCGACCAGGGCGTCGGCTGCTCCAAGGTGCCCGATATCCACGATGTCGGCCTGATGGAAGACCGCGCGACCTTGCGCATCTCCAGCCAGCATCTCGCCAACTGGCTGCACCAGGGCGTGATCACCGAGGCGCAGGTGATGGAATCGCTCAAGCGCATGGCCGTCGTGGTCGACAAGCAGAACGCGGGCGACGCCATCTACAAGCCGATGGCGCCCGCCTTCGACGGTGTCGCGTTCAAGGCGGCCTGCGACCTGATCTTCAAGGGCCGCGAGCAGCCGAACGGCTATACCGAGTACATCCTCACCGCGCGCCGCCGCGAGGCCAAGGCTGCGGGCTGAGGCCCGATCATTCAAGCACCAAAGCCCCGGCTCGCGCCGGGGCTTTTTTGTTTTCGGGCCGTAGCCCGGATGGAGCGAAGCGCAATCCGGGACCGGCGTTGCTTGGGGCAGGCCCCCCGGATTTCGCTACGCTCCATCCGGGCTACGCGCCCAGCCCCGCTAAAACACCGTCAGATATTTCAGCAGCGACACCACGCCGATGATGATGACGACCACGCGCGCGATCTGTTTGGCGCGACCGTCCATGGGCAGCATGTTGATGAGATAGAGCACGAGAATGACGACGAGAAAGGTGACGAGTACACCGACCAGCATCGCAAGGACCCCCCTTCAGGCAAATTGTCTGACGGTGATCTAACGCCTATCTCGCGCGCAGGTTCCATCACGGCAACCCACTGCAACTTCTAGTAAATACGTACTTCTACGATCAGCCGGCCTGCCTAAAACTTTACCCTTTTCGTTTCAGATGCAGAAACCGTTTGGGTGATGCGCCGCAAACGGCATGCGATTGCCGATCTGCACGCCCCTCCGTTTTCGATGTTGCCGGGGCGTCTCGACGAACTTTGCAATGGGAATTTAGGGGGGCTTCGATGCTGAATCGTATGACCGTGTCCGCGCTGCTGAAGGCGGTGATCGCCATCACCTCGGTCTGTGTGGTGATCGCGCTTTCACTGACCGCCTACGCGTCCTGGGACCGCCTCAAGACCGCCAACCGCATCTCGCAGATCGCCGACGCCTCCGCCGATCTGTTCAAGGCGATGCACAATCTGCGCACCGACCGCTCGACCACGTCACGGCTGCTGAACGCGACCGAGCCGATGGACTCCGAAATCGAGAAATATCTGCGAAGCCTGCGCGATGCGCAGATGCCGGCGATGGCCCGCGCGCTCGAACTGCTGCCGAGCATCGACTTCCCGCAATCGGGCACGCTGGTGCCGGAGCTCGCACGGCTCTACAAGCTGCTCGGCGAGGAGCAGAAGCAGTTCTGGGAGGATGTTGCCAAACCGAAGGACCAGCGCCGCGCCGGCCTGCCGAAGGAATACATGGAGACGACGCAGGGCCTGCTCGAGACGCTCGACAAGCTCTCGGGCGTCCTCGCCGCCACCGTCAACCACCAGGATGCCGTGATCGACCAGCTGCTGTCGATCAAGCAGAATGCCTGGCTGCTCCGCAACACCGCGGGCGAAGCCTCGCTGGTCGTCTCGACCGGCCTCGCCGCCGGCAAGATCACGCCCGAGGCCCGCTATAACTACACCCAACATGTCGGCGGCACCGCTGCGATGTGGAAGGCCTTGGAATTGGCGACCTCGGGCATGCAGTTGCCGACCGCGCTCGCATCCGCCATGACCGCGGCCAAGACCGCTTATTTCGAGCCGCAATATCTCACCCTGCGCGACCGCCTCGCGGACACTCTGGTCAAGGGCGAGAAGGCCGAGATGACCGCCAATCAGTGGAGTCCGCTCACGGTCGGCCGTCTGGCGAGCGCCGTCGCGGTGGCGGAAGCTGCTCTCGACGGCGCAAAGGTCCATACGCTGGAGCAACGCGGCGCCGCGCAGCGCGCGCTGATCGTGCAGCTGGGACTCCTGGCGCTCGCCATCGGCCTCGCCGTCGGCGCGGTCATGCTGGTCAGCCGCCGCGTCATCCATCCCCTCAACACCATCCGCGACGCCATGCTCAAGGTCGCCGGCGGCGACCTTGCGGTCGACAGCGGCTATCTCGACCGCCAGGACGAGATCGGCGCGCTTGCCGGCGCGCTGGAGACCTTCAAGCAACAGGCGACCGAGAAGCTCAAGATCGAGGCGCACGAGCGCGAGCGCAATGTCGGCGCGGCCGCGCGCCAGCGCGCGGTCGAGGCCTATGTCGGCGAGTTCGAAGGCGCGGTGCGCAAGACGCTGGGCGAGCTCAGCGAGGCCTCCGGCGAGATGCGCAAGACCTCGGGCGATCTCTCCGCCGTGTCGCGCCAGACCAACGACCGCGTTCAGATCGCCGGCAAGGCCTCCAACGACGCCTCCATGAGCGTCGACAGCGTCGCCGCCGCGGCCGAGGAGCTCTCTGCCTCGATCAACGACATCAGCCAGCAGGCGGCGCACGCCGCGGGCATTGCCAGCCGCGCCGTCAACCAAGCCCGCGAGACCGACGGCACGGTGCAAGGGCTGGCGCAGTCCGCAGGACGCATCGGCGAGGTCGTCGGCCTGATCAACACCATCGCGGCGCAGACCAATCTGCTCGCGCTTAACGCCACGATCGAGGCCGCACGTGCGGGCGAAGCCGGGCGCGGTTTCGCGGTCGTCGCCTCCGAGGTGAAATCGCTGGCCAGCCAGACCGCAAAAGCCACCGAGGAAATCTCCGGGCAGATCGCCGACATCCAGAGGGTGGCGAGCGACGCCATCAACGCGATCCAGACCATCGGCGGCATCATCGGCGAGGTGAACGAGGTCGCCACCGCGATCGCCGCCGCCGTGCAGGAGCAGGGCGCCGCGACCCAGGAGATCACCCGCAGCACGCAGTACGCGGCGCAGGGCACCAGGAACGTCTCGGACAACATTACCGGCGTGAAGGCCGACGCGGACGCTGCCGCCGGTGCGGCGGACAACGTCAAGCAAGCCTCGGAAACGCTGGAGACGCAGAGCCGCCAGCTCGGCCAGCAGGTCAGCGACTTCCTGGGGAAGATCCGCGCGGCTTAAAGCTGCTGCTGCGGATCTGCGCTCCGCTTGTCCGGGACGACAGTGGAGAACGGCGCGCCGGCGTCCCCTACTCCTTCGCGACCACCGGCACCTGGCGGAACCTGGCGCGCACCGACTCCGGCAGCGGCGAAAAATTCATCGCGACGCCGCGGCGGTCGTTGGCGTTGCGGTTGGCGACCACCAGGCCATCGCTGCCTGCGACGATGTCCCCCTTGCGCAAGGTGGGATCGTCCTCGACCTTGACCTGGGCGAGTCCGACCGGATCCTTGCCGTTGCACGTGCAGCCCGCGACGATCTCGTTGCGGAAGCGGAACGCATTGGGCAGGTCGGAATAGGATTTTCCCTTGTCCGTCGTGGCGTCGTCGATATTGCTGCCATAGACCAGCGAAGTTTCGGACGTCGGGCAGAAGCTCTTGCAGGATTGCGCCTTGCTTTCGGCGTCGTTTCCTTGCGCCGGGAAGTAGCGGCCATCGCAACCGCGCACGCAATAGGCAGTGCCGCCGCCATACGAGGCCCGCTGGCGCGGCGTGTCGTAGCGCGGCATGTCATCGGTCGGGAAGGGCATGCGGATCTCCGGCGCCGAGCGCACGCGGAAGCCGCCGAACAGCGCCGAGAAGAAGTCTTCCGCATGCGCCGACGGCGTCAACGCGAGGCCGAAGGAGGCGACGGCGAAGCACGCCGCCGCGCCGCCAGCCAGTTTGCCGATCGAGCGTCTCTTCATGTCACCTCGCTCAAAACTTTTAGTTCACGGCCGACGTCGTGATGTTCAGCGCCTGCCGTCCCGAAGGCGGCGTCGTCACCGGCGGGCGCTTGCGTACGGGGTCGCCGCCCTTGTCGTACCCCTTGGCCATCAGCGGCGCATTCTTCGGCAGCACCACGACCTTGGTGCCGACATTGACGCGGCTGAAGAGATCGCTGACGTCCTCGTTGGTCAGACGGATGCAACCGGACGACACGAACTTACCGATCGTGGTGGGATCGTTGGTGCCGTGGATGCGATATTCGCTGGATCCGAGATACATCGCGCGCGCGCCAAGCGGGTTGCCGGGACCGCCGGCGACGAAGCGCGGCAGATAGGGCTGGCGCGCAATCATCTCTGCCGGCGGATGCCAGTCCGGCCACTCGGCCTTGCGGCTGACAGTCTGCACGCCCGCCCAGGTAAAGCCTTCGCGGCCGACGCCGACGCCGTAGCGGATCGCGCGGCCATTGCCGAGCACGTAATAGAGATAGGTGTTGCCGGTATCGATCACGATGGTGCCGGCCGGTTCGTTCCGGTCGAAACTGACGATCTGCTTGCGCAGCCGGTCGGGCAGCGCGGCATCCTCGTCGGCGGCCTGCGGCGCTGCGTTGACGTAACCCCGCGAATAGCTCGGGTCCAGCGGATATCCCTGCGGCTGCATCGGCGCGTAGCCGAGCATCTGGGCCTGTGCCGCGAACGGCACGGTCAGCAATGCTGTCGCGAAGGCAATGGCGGTAACGGCGCGCGGCGAGAAGCGGCGACGGACTGAAGACGACCTTGTCATGTGCTGCCCCGTTGGATGTGCATCAGGGTGATGCGGCTTTCCAACAAACGCAGCTGGACCGACTCAAGTTCCACCGCTCGCTGCGGCGGCGACGTCACAGTCAAGCGAGCAGAACTTCACGAAACCGCGATGGAACCAGAACGTGCTCCCGGACGTTTCAATGTCAACACTGGGCGCGCGGAGGCTTCCGTGCGGGAGAGAGATTGTGCGCGTCCTTCCCACTGAACGTCTGATGTCCGGCAACAACGAGGGCGACCCGCTTCCCGACAGCCGTGTCGAGCTGCCGCCGGTGATCCGCCGCACCGAGTTCGTCGCCTTTGCGCTCGCCGGTCTATTCCTGATTGCCGTGGTCGCGGTGCTCTACGTCGCCAGGGCGTTCTTCCTCCCGGTCGTAATGGCTGTCGTCGCCGGCACCATGCTGTCGCCGGCCGCCTCCTTTCTGGAGCGACAGCGCGTGCCGCGGGCGGTCGGTGCCGTCCTGATCGTGGCCGCGGTGACCATGGTCGTCGCCTTCGTCGTCGCGCTGATTGCCGCGCCCGCGATGGAGTGGAGCTCGCGCCTGCCGGAGCTCGGCGCGCAGTTGAAGGACAAGCTGCACGTGTTCGACCGGCCGCTGGCACTGTGGAGCGAGCTGCAAACCATGGTCGGCGGCTCCGAGGGGCTGCCAAGCCTCCAGCTGCCGAAATTCGAATGGGTGCAGCCAACGCTGGAATTCCTGTCGCCGACCTTCGCCGAATTCCTGCTGTTCTTCGCCACGCTGATCCTGTTCATCGCAAGCTGGCGCGACCTGCGGCGGGCGCTGATCATGAATTTCGCCGACCGCGATGCGCGGCTGCGAACGCTGCGGATCCTCAACGAGATCGAGGTCCATCTCGGCAACTATCTTTTGACGGTGACGCTGATCAATGTCGGCGTGGGCATCGCAACCGGTCTCATCTGCGCCGTCACCGGCATGCCCAATCCGGCCGGGCTCGGCGCGCTTGCGGCGGCGCTCAACTTCATCCCGATCATCGGACCGGTCGCGATGTTCGTCATTCTGGTCGTGGTGGGGCTCGTCGCCTTCCCGACCATCGGCGGCGGACTGATGGCGGGGCTCGCCTTCGGCGGCATCACCTTCCTGGAAGGACACTTCGTCACGCCGACCATCATCGGGCGCAGGCTTTCCCTGAACGCGCTTGCCGTCTTCATCGCGCTGGCCTTCTGGACCTGGCTGTGGGGACCGATGGGCGCATTCCTGTCGTCGCCGCTCCTGATCGTCGGGCTGATCCTGAAGGAGCATCTGCTGCCGGAGAATTCGCCGCAGCTCCCGCAGGCATGACGGGTTTCCCCGAACGGAACTTACCCGGGCAAGAAACGTTTTCCGGCTATCTCAGCCGCCAACAGTTTTGGAGCTCCTGATGTCAATGACCAATGGCGAAACCGGGATGAGAGACTGGACCGACAAAGCCACCAGAGAACGCCTCGAGAAGGATGTAGCAGCCGTGAAAAGCGATATCGCCGCCCTCACCGATCAGATCACCGACGCGCTCAACACCTTTGCCAATTCCACCAGCAAGCAGGCCCGCCGCGGCTATCGTCAGGCCCGCGAGAGCGTGGATTCCGCGGTCGACGACATGTCGGACCGCGGCAGCGCCATGATGGAAGCTGCGCAAGACGCCTACGGCTCGATCGAGGAAACGCTGGAAGACGCCATCACGCAGCGGCCGCTCGCGACCGTCGGGCTCGCGCTCGGGATCGGCTTCCTGATCGGCGTCGCCTGGCGCCGGTAGCGTGGACGCAAGACCTTGACGTTACGGCGGCGCTGTCGCGCCGTCGCTGCCGGCTTGCGGGGATCTGAGGAGCAAGGCCATGTTACAGCGCATCATCGACGGCATCAGCGCATCGACGGGCACGACCGTCCGCCTGACATCGCTCGCCGCGGGCGCCGCACTCGCGCTCTTCATCACCACGGGCTTTCTCTGCGCGGCCGCCTTCATCACGGTCCTCGAGAAATATGGTCCCGTGCAGGCCTGCCTCGCGGGCGCCGGCATCTTCTTCCTGCTGACGCTCACCGCGGCGGGGAGCTATTGGGGCTACAAGCGGGAGATTCAGAAGCGCGCCCGGATCGCCGCCGAGCGCGCCGCAAAGTCGGCTGCTTCGAGCATGCTCGCCGACCCCATGCTGCTCGCGACGGGCCTCCAGATCGTTCGCGCCATCGGAATCAAGCGGCTGCTGCCGATCCTGGCGATCGGCGGCGTCGCCCTCGGAATCATGGCGAGTCGCGCCGGCGCATCCGACGAAGCCTCGGCTGAACCGGCCGAATAATAGTCAAAGCGCTAAGATAATTTCGTCGGCGGCTGAACGGGCGAGCTTGCGCGAATTCCATCCGGCGAATATGCGCAATTTTGCGCCAGATCGGGCAATTCCGGCCCCCTCACGCAAACGCTACTCGGATAGGCGGGCGGTTGCCGCTAAAAGCAGCGCCCCTGATTCCAAAAGTCATTTTCCGCGATGAAACCGTCCGTCAAGGCGAACCTCGCCGCATTCCATCACGATGCCAGATTGTATTTGACGCTCGGCATTGCCAACTGGTCGGTGTTCGTCGACCACATCCCGAACAACGTCGTCAATCTCCTGACACTGCGAAATTTCGGCTTCAGCGGCGCCGCGGACCTGTTCGTGTTCGTGGTGGGTTATGGCGTCGCCATCATTCACGGCAGGATGGCGCTGGAGCGCGGCTACGTCGTCGCGGCGACGCGCATCTTTCGCCGCGTCTGGCGGCTCTACGCCGCCTATGTCGTGCTCTTCGTGATCTATATCGACACCATCGCCTATGTCGCCTCGCAATCGATGGCGCCGGAGATCATCCACGAATACAACATCTCGGGCATTCTCGAGCATCCGCTGCGCATCCTGGTCCGCGGCCTCGTGCTCCAGGAAGAGCCGCTGAACCTCGACCTCCTGCAACTGATGATCCCGCTGATGGCGTTCTTTCCGTTTGCGCTGTGGGGTTTGTTGCGGCGGCCGAACCTGACGCTGGCGGCATCGGTCGCGCTGTACGTTGCGGCGCGCTGGTTCGACTGGAATTTCCGGGTCTATCCGGACCAGGACTGGACCTTCAATCCGCTGTGCTGGCAGATGCTGATGGTCCTCGGCGGCTGGTTCGCCGTGACAGGCGCCTCCGGACGCGCGTTGCACGGCATGTCCTGGCTGCGGATCCTCGCGGGTGCCTATCTCATCTTCGCGATGGCCGTCACCTTGATGCGGCATTCGCCCGCGCTGTCCGTCTATTTGCCGGAATTCGTCGTCAACAGCATCGCGCCGACGGACAAGGAAAACCTCGCGCCCTATCGCGTGGTCCATTTCCTCGCGCTCGCCTTCCTCGCGACCCATCTCATTCCGGCCGACCACCCCGGCCTGAAGTTGCGGCCGCTTCAGGCGGTGATCACATGCGGCGAGGAATGGCTCGCGGTGTTCTGCATTGCCGTGTTCCTGTCCTTCGCCGGCCATCTCATCCTGATCACCGGACCAAACCTCGTGGTGATGCAGATCGCGGTAAGCCTCGTTGGCTTCGCGGCGATGACGGCTGTGGCCTATTACATCTCCTGGTCGAAGCGGCAGGACCTGCCGGCCGCCCTGCGGCAGCAGGCCTAGAGCACCGTTCCGATTTAATCGGAACGGAGCTCTAGATTCCTGCTTTGACGCGTTTTCTTCACGCGAACCGGTATCCACTTCGCTCGAAAACGCTCCAGCCAAATAATCGTGCGATTCTGCTAGGCCGAGACCTGTGGCTGCGCTATGCGGGGAGCCTCTGCGTGAGGGGACCGGGCGTGGCGATGGCAAAGGGCGGGGGTGATGAGGCTGACAGCGCGCCCCGGCGCGGCCGACCGCGGTCGATCGAGACCACCAACGCCATTCTCGAAAGCGCCTATGCGCTGATGGCCGCCACCGGCCTTGCCGCCACCACCATCGACGCCGTCGCACGCCACTCCAGCGTCTCCAAGATGACGATCTACAAATGGTGGCCGTCGCGGGAAGCGCTGCTGATCGACGCCTTCCTTCATCATGCCGCGCAGATGCTGCCGCTGCCGCCTGCGAGCTCCGGCAGCCCCGCGGCGCGCGCACGCCGCCATGCCGCGGCCTATGCCGAGGCGCTCCAGGGCGAGTTCGGCAAGGTGCAGCTCGCCGTCGTCTCCGAATGCATTTCCAAGACCGGCTCGGCGGAGCTGTTCTACGGCCGCTACCTGCAATTCCGCCGCGACGCGCTGGTCGAGATGATCGCCGCGGGCCAGACGGATGGCAGCATCCTGGCGGAGGGAGCGCCCGAGGATCTCTACGACGCCATCTATGGCAGCCTGTTCTACCGTTACGTCTTCGGCATTGCACCGATCACGCCGGCCTACGCGCGCAATCTGGTCGACCTGGTGCTGCGGCCAAGGGGTTAGAGCATGATCCGGAAAACTGCGAAGCGGTTCTCCGAAAAGATCATGCTCAAACAACAATCCAAAGCGCGATCTCTATCGCGCGGGCCTGACCGGAGCCGAGATCTTGTCCGTGCGGTCGCGCTCGGACATGTCGACCACCGTCTCCATCGGCGCCGTCAATTCATAGACGTAGGAGGCGTCGGTGAAGTAGCGCTTGGCGGTGCCGCCGAGCGCTTCGGGCGCGACACGGTCGAGCAGGATCAGACCGAAATCGGAATCCGGGCGGCGCGTCGCCTCGCTGGTGTTGAACTCCTCCCAGCGGAAATGGAAGACCTCGTCGGTCCCCTCGCCCGTCACCGTCCAATTCGCGGTGATGTGCGGATGCTTTCCGACCAGCGACAGACCTTCGTCGGAGTGCGAGGCGAGCTCGAAGAACAGGAGCGACAGGCTCTGCGCGGCGCGCGCGCTGACCGCGATGTCGGGGCCGGTGACGGCGATGCGGTCGGCATGCGGGATGGCGCGCGCCTCGAACAGGCCCTTCAGCTTGACGCCCTGCCACTGGCTCTCGCTGAGCAGCGAGACCACGTTGGACATGGCGTGGATGCGGCCGATCAGCAGTTCACGCGCAACGTCGATGTCCGAGCCGTGACGCAGCGTGCGCGTCACGATCGACTGGATCACCGCCAGGATGTTCTTGACCCGGTGGTTGAGCTCGTCGATGACGGCGGTCAGCCGGCGCTCGAAGCCGATCCGCACCTGGATTTCCCGGCTGAGCCGCAGATTGTTGTAGGCGACATAGCCGAACAGGCCGCACACCATCGCGGTGATGGCAAAACCGATCGCCGCCACGATGATCGCCGTCTGCTCGGCGCGCCGCGCCGAATTGGTCTTGGCGTAGTAACCGAGATGCCAGTCGCGCCCGCCAAAGCTCACCGTGCGCGTCGCCGACGGCGCCGGCCCGTCCGCTGCCGCCATGCGTGACGAGACCACGCCCTGGTCGTTGGCAACGAGCTCACCACCTTCCCTGCGCGGATCCTTCAGCGCGACCGAGAACAACGACATGTCGTCATTGGTCAGCATCAGGGAGGCTAGCTCGTAGGAAAATGTGACGAAGCCCGCCGGCTCGGTCGCGCCCTCGGGAATGACGGGCGCGGCCACGATGATGCCGATGGGCCCGCCGCCCCGCAGCAACTGAACCGGGTCTGAGGCGACCGACCTCTTCTCGACACGCGCACGCGTCAGCATGGCGCTGCGCACCTGATCCTGCTCGTAGCTGCGGCCGGGCAGCGCCTTGGTCTCGTTGCTGCGCGGTTCGAGGTCCATCAGCACGTCGATCGGCTGGGTGACCTTCGCAAGATCGATCGGCTTGTCGTCATACGAGCGGATCTGCGGATTGGGGAAGCCGGCGCTCGCGATCGCGGCCTGCGCCGGCAGAAGCTCGTTCGGCTTCAGCCGGGCGACCCACCCGGCGACCACGAAATCGGTCTTGAAGGCGTAGATGGCCGAGCGCAGCGGCTCCAGCATGTTCGGCTTGATGACCGACGGGGCACGGAACAAGCCTGAGGCGACACGCGCGAGCAGCTCGCGCTCGGTCAGCCGGTCCTGGACCAGGCTCGCGTGGACGTCGATCGCGCGCGCCAGCGCGATCCGGTCCAGTGCCAGCTCCTGGTCGTGGACGCGATAGGCCGCGAGCCCGGAGAGCAGAGCTCCGAGCAGGGCGATGAAACCGATGATAAAACCCAGCCGGACCACTTCGACTACTCAGGCGAAAACAGCAGGTCGGCAATAAACACGGAGCATATCAACGCCGCTCGAACGGCCATGTGCCGAAACAGAGTGGACCCCAGTAACGGAGATAATGAAGGAGGAGGCATCAGTACGCAACTTCGGTCGCCTGAAAAGCTTAATTCGCCCGGCCGATGGTCTGGCCATGAAGGCTTTGCTCCGGGCACCGGAGGTAGTTAATCGCCGTGTCCGAAATTTGTTCCGCGGATGCGGCTTTTGCCCCAAACGTTAACGGCGGAAAACGCCTGCGCCACGTCGTCGCGCTGTCAGCTCGCCCGTTTCAGGCCGCCTTTGGCCTCGATGAAGCCGACGATGTGGTCGAGCCCCTCGCTCTTTTTCAGGTTGGTCATGACGAAGGGGCGCGCGCCGCGCATGCGCCTGGCGTCCGTCTCCATCTTCTCCAGGGAGGCGCCGACATGGGGCGCGAGGTCGATCTTGTTGATGACCAGGAGGTCGGAGCGGGTGATGCCGGGGCCGCCCTTGGACGGGATCTTGTCGCCGGCCGCCACGTCGATGACGTAGATGGTGAGGTCGGCTAGCTCCGGGGAAAAAGTGGCAGCGAGATTGTCACCGCCGGACTCGATCAGCACGAGGTCGAGCCCGGGAAATTTTGCGCGCATGTCCGCGACCGCGGCCACGTTCATCGAAGCGTCCTCGCGGATCGCGGTGTGCGGGCAACCGCCGGTCTCGACGCCGGCGATGCGGTCCGGCGTCAGCGAGCCCGAGCGCACCAGGAATTCCGCATCCCATTTGGTGTAGATGTCGTTGGTGATCGCCGCGATGTCATAGCGTTCGCGCATGGTCCTGCAGAGCAGGTCCATCAGCGCGGTCTTGCCCGATCCGACCGGGCCGCCTATTCCGACACGCAAGGGACCGTGAGATTTCGACATGTCACTCGCTCTCTCTTGATGGGTTAAAGGCCGCACCGCTCACGAGCGAAACAGCCGCGTATATTGCGTCTCATGCCGCAGGCTGGCGAGATCGGCGCGGAAGGTCGCGCTGCCGAGGTCGTCCAATGTCGCATTCAACGCACGATTGGCGGTCGCGGCAACGGCGGCTTCCAGCTTCACCAGCACCCGCTGGCTGTCGGTCTGGCCGAGCGGAATGAGGCGGCTCGCCGCCGAAATCCAGTTCGAGACCAGCGCATGCAGGAAGGCGTGCAGCGTCGGCGCCAGCGGCACGCCGTGCACCGCGGCAACCACGCCGACGGCGACAGGGTAGACCAGTGCCGTGCGACATGCCGCAACCATGGCATCCAGCCCGTCGGCATCCCACGCGGCGCGGGAGATGTCGATGAAGGCGCGGCCCTGCGAGCTCGTCTCGAGCTGCCGCTCGCGCGACGGCACGAAGGCGGCGGCGAGCTCCGCGATATCGCTCAAGGTGGTGTCCTCGCCCAATTCAGTGGCGCGATAGGCATGGACCAGGAACGTCGCGTCGCAAAAGCCGGAACCATCGCCCAGCGTGGCGTCGAGCCAGTCGGCCAGCGTCGCGGTGTCGGTGATGTCGCCCGCCTCGACCGCCCATTCGATCCCGCTGGAATAGGAGAAGCCGCCGACCGGAAAGGACGGCGACAGCCACGTCATCAGCCGGTACAGCGCCGCCGCCTCGCGCTCGGCGAGGTCACCGGCACTCACCGGCTCATTTGTGGTCATGAGCATGCTTGTGGCCGTGGTGGTGGTCGGGGTGGTCGCAATGCTCGTCGTGGTGATGGTCGTGGCCATGGTCATACGCGGCATGATCATGGTGGTCGTGGTGATCGTGACCATGATCATGGTGATGATGGTCGTGATCGTGATGCCCGTGATCATCGTGACCATGCGCATGGCCGCCGTCGGCGTAAGCGCCGCCTTCGGGATCGAACGGCGCCTCGATCTCGATCACGCGCGCACCGAGGCCCTTCACCATGGCCTCGATGACATGGTCGCGGCGGATGCGCAGGCTCTTGGCCATGATCTGCGTCGGCAAATGACGATTGCCGAGGTGCCAGCCAACACGAATGAGGTGGTGCGGATCGCGGCCGCGGATCTCCAGCAACGGCTCGGGCGCCGCGACCACTTCGACCAGCCGGCCGTCCTCCAGGACCAACGCATCACCGCCGCGCAGCGCGACGGCATTCTCCAGGTCGAGCAGGAATTCGAGGCCCCGCGTCCCCGTCATCGCCATGCGGCGGCGGTGCCGGTCGTCGAAATCGAGCACCACCGTATCCGCCGGCGTCTCCGTGAAGCCGTGCTGTCCCTTAACCTGCGTCGCCCGGATCATGCTTTTACCCCGTTACCGTGTCTCGACCTTCTCGGGCGTGATCACTTCAATCTTCGGCGGCGCCGTAAAGCACTTCACCGCGACGCGGCCGAACGTCTTCATGTGCTCCATGGCGCGATGCGGCACCAGCGCCTCGGCGTTCTCCCACTGCTCGACGAACACCATCTTGGCGGGATCGGTGACGCTCTCGTGCAAATCATAGGCGATATTGCCGGGCTCCTTCCGCGTCTCCTTGATGCAGGCGGTGGCGGCCGCAATGAATTCGGCGCGCGTTTCGGGCTTGATGGTCAAGGTGGCAACGACGTAAATCACGAGAAATCCTCCCGGCTTTTCTTCTGGGTTACGATACCGGGCGGGACCTTAGACCAGGCGGGGTCGAACGCAAAACCGGAAAAGCCGCCCCAGGACATGCAACAAGACATGCAATCGGGACATGCGCCGGGGACATGCGTTGAGACGCTATTTCAGTACATGAAATATCGCTGCGCCATCGGCAGCACCTCGGCGGGCGCGCAGGTCAGCAGTTCGCCGTCGGCGCGCACCTCGTAGGTCTCGGGATCGACCTCGATATTGGGCGTGGCGTCGTTGTGGATCATGCTCTTCTTCGAGATCTTTCCGCGGGTGTTCTGCACCGCATAGAGCTTCTTGTCGATGCCGAGTTTTCGCGCGAGGCCCCCGGTGACCGCCGCCTTCGAGGTGAACACCACGGACGACGCGGTGCGCGCCTTGCCGAAGGCACCGAACATCGGCTGATAGTGCACCGGCTGCGGCGTCGGGATCGAGGCATTGGGATCGCCCATGGGGGCGGCGACGATCGAGCCGCCCTTGATGATACAGTCCGGCTTGACGCCGAAGAAGGCCGGCGACCACAGCACGAGATCGGCGAGCTTGCCCTTCTCGACCGAGCCGATCAGTTTCGACACGCCGTGCGCGATGGCGGGATTGATCGTGTACTTGGCGATGTAGCGCTTGACGCGGAAATTGTCGTTGTCCTTGCCTTTGTCCTGGTCGAGCGACCCGCGCTGCTTCTTCATCTTGTCCGCGGTCTGCCATGTCCGGATGATGACTTCACCAAGGCGGCCCATGGCCTGGGAGTCCGAGGAGATCATCGAGAGCGCGCCGAGATCGTGCAGGATATCCTCGGCCGCGATGGTCTCCTTGCGGATGCGGCTCTCGGCGAAGGCGAGGTCCTCGGCGATCGAGGGATCGAGGTGATGACACACCATCAGCATGTCCAGATGCTCGTCGAGAGTGTTGCGGGTGAAGGGCCGCGTCGGATTGGTCGAGGACGGCAGCACGTTCTTCAGCCCCGCGACCTTGATGATATCAGGCGCATGCCCGCCGCCGGCGCCCTCGGTGTGGAAGGCGTGGATGGTGCGGCCCTTGAATGCCTTGATCGTGTCCTCGACGAAGCCGGATTCGTTCAGCGTGTCGGTGTGGATCATCACCTGAATGTCGTAGTCGTCAGCCACCGACAGGCAGGTATCGATCGCCGCCGGCGTCGTGCCCCAGTCCTCGTGCAGCTTCAGCGCACAGGCGCCGGCCTTGATCATCTCGACCAGCGCGGCGGGACGCGACGCGTTGCCCTTGCCGGAGATGCCGAGATTGACTGGGAACGCATCGAACGACTGGATCATCCGCCCCATGTGCCACGGCCCCGGCGTGCAGGTGGTGGCGAACGTGCCGTGCGAGGGACCGGTGCCGCCGCCGAGCATCGAGGTGACGCCAGACATCAGCGCGTGCTCGATCTGCTGCGGACAGATGAAATGGATGTGGCTGTCGAAGCCGCCGGCCGTGAGGATTTTCCCTTCGCCCGCGATCACGTCGGTGCCGGGGCCGATGATGATGGTGACGCCCGGCTGAATGTCGGGATTGCCGGCCTTGCCGATCGCGGAGATCATGCCATCCTTGATCGCGACGTCGGCCTTCACGATGCCCCAGTGATCGACGATCAGCGCATTGGTGATGACGGTGTCGGCCGCACCTTGCTTGTTGGTCACCTGCGACTGGCCCATGCCGTCGCGGATCACCTTGCCACCGCCGAACTTCACCTCCTCGCCGTAAGTGGTGAAATCCTTCTCGACCTCGATGATGAGATCGGTATCGGCGAGCCTGACCTTGTCGCCGGTGGTCGGGCCGAACATGTCGGCATAGACGGAACGCTTCATTTTGACGGACATCACAAGCCCCGTTTGCGTTTGAATTCTTCGTTGTTCACAGCGAAGCTCTCGCTGCTCTTACGGCATCGTCGAATTTTGCATCGAGCCACGAATTGCCGCCACGGCATCCGGCGACGACCTGCTCAGCCCAGCCCGTGTAGTCGGCGAGATCGTCGCGCTCTTCGGCGGACGGGTCGGAATGAATGCGCGCGCCGATATTGCTGATCTTGTCTGCGATCTTGATCAGCTTGGCGCCGGCCGATTTCTTCGGCGCATCGACGATCTGCCGGCGTCGCCGCTCTGGTTTGGACAGGCTCATGTCGTCGGTGCATTCAACGACGAGGGAGGCGACGCGGTCAGAAAACCTCTCCGCAAGTTCCTCGCGCATCGTCTCGGTGTCCTCGATCGCATCATGCAACCACCCGGCCGCGACCAGCTCGGCATCGGCACCATCTGTCGCTACCGCAAGTAGGTTTGCGACCTCGGCAAGGTGATTGATGTAAGGCTCGTTCCCCCGCCCCTTGCGCGCCATGCCATTGTGCCGCCGCGCGGCCAGCTCAGCAGCTTCGGAGATGAGGCGGATAGCGGAGAGCATGACTCACAGCTTCCCCATCACGTCGCCGCGAAAACCGTAGATCGTTTTCTTCCCCGCCACGGCGACGAGCTGGACGTCGCGGGTCTGGCCGGGTTCGAAGCGGACGGCGGTGCCGGCGGCGATGTCGAGGCGCATGCCGCGGGCTTTCTTGCGATCGAACTTCAGCGCCGGATTGGTCTCGAAGAAATGGTAGTGCGAGCCGACCTGGATCGGGCGGTCGCCTGTGTTGGCGACCGTCAGCGTCACGGTCTTGCGGCCGGCATTGAGCTCGATTTCGCCGTCCTGGATGAAGAGTTCGCCGGGGATCATGCGTCTTACTCCTACCTGATCGGCTCGTGCACGGTGACGAGCTTGGTACCGTCCGGAAAGGTCGCCTCGACCTGGATGTCGTGGATCATCTCGGGGATGCCCGGCATCACCTGGTCGCGGGTGAGGACCTGCGCGCCGGATTGCATCAGCTCGGCGACGGTGCGGCCATCGCGCGCGCCTTCGAGGATGAAGTCGGAGATGATGGCGATCGCCTCGGGATGGTTGAGCTTGACGCCGCGATCCAGCCGGCGGCGGGCGACGATCGCCGCCATCGAGATCAGGAGCTTGTCCTTTTCGCGGGGAGACAGGTTCATGCAGCATCTCTTCCGTTCAATGCATCAATTCAGCAGCTATCAATTCAGCCACAGCCGCGGCAGCGCCGCGCCGGTCCGCGCCAGCACCGCCATCATGTCGGCGCGCAAGCGCGCCGCATCTTGGGCACAGAACCGAGCCATTGCAAAGCCATTCCAGGCGGAGATTCCGACCTCGCCGGCGAATGACTCCGAGGCCTCGCGGATACGCTCGATCAACGGCTCGTCGCCGGGAGCGATCAGCGCCGTACCGATCGCGGCACCGCCGTTGGCCACCGCCGATCGCCCAAGTTTTGCACCGATATTGCCGTCGAGCCTGACGGTTTCGGCGAACACCAGCTTGCCACCACGACGCAGCCGCCAGCGATCAATGAACTCGCCCTGCTCCATCCGCTCGCCCATGGCGGTGCGGCCGAACACGACGATCTCGCAAAGCAGAAGCGAGGCGGCCTCGTCGAGTTCGATGTCGAAGCGACGATGGACCCGGGCGCGATCGAACAGGATCGTCTCCTGGGGCAACCAGCCGAGGTGCGCGCCGGCGGCGACCTTCAAGGCGATATTGAGCTGCGCCGCCGCCCTGGGCGCGCGATAGACCTTCTCGGCCGCCGCCGTGGTCAATGTCAGGCGTGAACCCTGGCCTGCCGCGATCTCGATATCAAAACTGTCTCCGCCGGCAACGCCGCCGGCCGTGTTGACGAACACGCCGGAGAGTCCCTCGCCCTCCGGCGAGGGAAAGCGCACGCGCAGGGAGCCGGACTCATGCAAGACGCCCCGCCGCGTCACGCCATCGCGCGCATGGACGTCGAAGCGCACCGCGCCGCGGGCACGGTTCGCCTCGAATACCGAAGATGTCGTCAAAGCGTCGCTGCGCATCCGCCTCCCCAGCCGGCCGCGGCAGAAATTTTCGGATTACAGCGCCATCTGGCGGCTGATTTCGGCCGGATCGAGATTGGATCGGTCGCAGGAGAACTTCACCGCGCCGCGATCCATCACGGCGAAACTGTCGCCGAGTTCGCAGGCAAAGTCGAGATATTGTTCGACCAGCACGATGGCGATGTTGCCGAGGTTACGCAGATACGAGATGGCGCGACCGATGTCCTTGATGATCGACGGCTGGATGCCCTCGGTCGGTTCGTCGAGCAGGAGCAGCTTTGGCCGCATCACCAGCGCACGCCCGATCGCGAGCTGCTGCTGCTGGCCGCCGGAGAGGTCGCCGCCGCGCCGGCCGAGCATGGATTGCAGCACCGGGAATAGCGAGAACACGTCGTCCGGAATGTGCCTGTCCTCGCGCTTGAGCGGACCGAAGCCGGTCTTGAGGTTCTCCTCGACCGTCAACAGCGGAAAGATCTCGCGGCCCTGCGGCACGAAGCCGATGCCCTTGCGCGCCCGCTCGTAGGGCTTCAGGCCCGTGATGTCGCTGCCGTCGAGCATGATCGCGCCGGAGGAGATCGGATACTGGCCGACCATGGCGCGCAGGAGCGAGGTCTTGCCGACGCCGTTGCGCCCGAGCACGCACGTCACCTTGCCGGGCTCTGCGGCGATGGAGACGCCGCGCAGCGCCTGCGCCGCGCCGTAGAACAGGTTGATGTCCTTGACCTCAAGCATCGTTCAGCGCCCCAGATAGACTTCGATGACCCGCTCGTTGGACGAGACCTGGTCGATGGTTCCTTCCGCGAGCACGGTGCCTTCATGCAGGCAGGTGACCTTGACGCCGAGCTCGCGCACGAACGTCATGTCGTGCTCGACGACCATCACGGTGTGGGTCTTGTTGATCTCTTTCAGCAGCTCGGCGGTGAGATGCGTCTCGACGTCGGTCATGCCCGCGACGGGCTCGTCGACGAGGAGCAGTTTTGGATCCTGCGCCAGTAGCATGCCGATCTCGAGCCACTGCTTCTGACCGTGGCTGAGGCTGCCGGCGAGCCGGTTGCGCGCGTCGGTGAGGCGGATCGTTTCCAGCACCTTGTCGATGCGCTCCGATTCCGCCCTGCTGCCGCGCCAGAACAGCGTGCCCTTGACGCTGTGGTCGACATTGAGCGCGAGCAGGAGGTTGTCCTGCACGGTCTGGCTCTCGAACACGGTCGGCTTCTGGAATTTGCGGCCGATGCCGAGCTCGGCGATGCGGGTCTCGTCCAGACGCGTCAAATCGGTGACGCCGTCGAACAGCACCGTGCCCTCGTCGGGCTTGGTCTTGCCGGTAATGATGTCCATCATCGTGGTCTTGCCGGCGCCGTTCGGGCCGATGATGGCGCGCATCTCGCCGGGCTCGAGCGTCAGCGACAAATTGTTGATGGCGTGGAAGCCGTCGAACGAGACGTGCACGCCGTCGAGATAGAGTATCGCGGAGGTCGCGCGTGTATCCATCACGTTCATTGCGCCTACTCCGCCATCTTGGGTTCGGTGACGCCGACTTCGGCCGCGGCGCTCGCGCTGGTCGCCGCAGTGCGTCTTTCTTTGGACGACTCCCACCATGCATTGAAGGTGCCGACGATGCCCTTCGGCAGCAGCAGCGTCACCAGGATGAACAGCGCGCCCAGCATGAACAGCCAGTAGGGCGCGAGCATGCCCGAGGTGAAGAACGTTTTTGCGTAGTTGACGACGACGGCGCCGAGTGCCGCGCCGATCAGCGTACCGCGGCCGCCGACCGCGACCCAGATCACCGCCTCGATCGAATTGCCGGGTGCGAATTCGCTCGGGTTGATGATGCCGACCTGGGGCACGTAGAGCGCACCGGCAACGCCGGCCATGCAGGCCGACAACGTGAACACGAACAGCTTGTAGGATTCGACGCGGTACCCGAGGAACCGGCTGCGCGATTCCGCGTCGCGGATTGCGATCAGAACCTTGCCGAGCTTGGAGGACACGACGGAGCGGCAGATCAGGAAGGCCACGATCAGCGCCAGGCAGCTCAGCGCAAACAGCGCGGCACGGGTGCCCTCGGCCTGCACGTTGAAGCCGAGGATGTCCTTGAAGTCGGTCAGACCGTTGTTGCCGCCGAAGCCGAAATCATTGCGGAAGAAGGCCAGCAGCAGCGCATAGGTCATCGCCTGAGTGATGATCGACAGGTACACGCCGGTCACGCGGGAGCGGAAGGCGAGCCAGCCGAAGCAGAAGGCGAGCAGGCCCGGCACGAACAGCACCATCAGCGCCGCGAACCAGAACATGTCAAAGCCGTACCAGTACCAGGGCAGCTTCGAGTAATTCAGGAAGACCATGAAGTCGGGCAGGATCGGGTTGCCGTAGACGCCGCGGGTGCCGATCTGCCGCATCAGGTACATGCCCATCGCGTAGCCGCCGAGCGCGAAGAAGGCGCCGTGGCCGAGCGAGAGGATGCCGCAATAGCCCCAGATCAGGTCGATCGAGAGCGCGAGGATCGCGTAGCAGACATATTTGCCCCAGAGCGCGACCAGATAGGTCGGCACCTGCAGGAACGAGCCCGCGGGCAGCAGCAGGTTGGAGAGCGGGATGAGGATGCCGCAGGCCGCGACGATGGCGAGGAAGATCGTCGCGCCGCGGTCCAGCGACCTGGTCAGCATGTGGGGGGTCATGCTTCCACCGCACGGCCCTTGAGCGCGAACAGGCCGCGCGGCCGCTTTTGAATGAACAGGATGATGAGAACGAGGATCGCGATCTTGCCGAGCACGGCGCCCGCGACCGGCTCCAGGAACTTGTTGGCGATGCCGAGCGTGAAGGCGCCGACCAGCGTGCCCCAGAGATTGCCGACGCCGCCGAACACCACGACCATGAAACTGTCGATGATGTAGCTCTGGCCGAGATTGGGGCTGACATTGTCGATCTGCGACAGCGCCACGCCGGCGATGCCAGCGATGCCCGAACCGAGGCCGAAGGTCAGCGCGTCGACGCGCGATGTCGCGATGCCCATCGAAGCCGCCATGCGGCGGTTCTGCGTCACCGCCCGCATCTCGAGCCCGAGCGCGGTGTAGCGCAGCATCGCCAGCAGGATCGCGAACACCGCGAGCGTGAAGACGAGGATCCAGAGCCGATTATAGGTGATGGTGATCTGGCCGAGCTCGAACGCGCCGCTCATCCAGGAGGGATTGCCGACCTCGCGGTTGGTTGGGCCGAACATAGTGCGCACCGCCTGCTGCAGCACCAGCGACAGGCCCCAGGTCGCCAGCAGCGTCTCCAGCGGACGGCCGTAGAGGAAACGGATGATGCTGCGCTCGATCAGCACGCCGATGCCGCCGGCGACGAGGAAGGCGAGCGGCACAGCGATCAAGAGCGAATAATCGAAGAGTGCGGGATAGCGGGTGCGGATTACCTCCTGCACCACGAAGGTGGTGTAGGCGCCGATCATCACCATCTCGCCATGGGCCATGTTAATGACGCCCATGACGCCGAAGGTGACCGCAAGCCCGATCGCGGCGAGCAGCAGCACCGAGCCGAGCGAGAGGCCGTACCAGGCATTCTGCACGGTGGACCAGACCGCGAGCGAAGACTGGATCGAGCCGATCGCGCTCGCGGCGGCCTTGGTCACCGAGGCCGGCTGGTCGCCCATGCCGGTGAGCAGCGCCATCGCCTCCTGGTCGCCGCGCGCCTTGAGGGTAGCGACCGCCTCGAGCTTCTCGACCTCGGTGGCATCGGACTTGAACAGCAGGATCGCGGCGCGGGCTTCGCCGAGTGCAGCCTTGACCGATTTGTTGGTTTCCTTGGCGAGCGCGCCATCGACCGCCTCGAGCGCGGTCTCCTCGTGCGACTTGAAGACGGATTGGGCGGCCTGGAGCCGCGTTCCGACGTCCGGAGACTGGAGCGTCAGGCTGCCGATCGCGGCATCGACGCTGCGGCGCAGACGATTGTTGAGACGCACCGCGCTCGCGCTGTCGGGAACGCTGGCCACGGGCTCGCCAGTCGCGGCATCGATCGATTTGCCGTCGGCGCCGGTGACGTAAACCTTCTTGCTGTCAGGATCGGCCATGAGACGGCCGTCCTGGAGCGCGCTGATGATGGGGAAAGCCAGCTTGTTGCCGCTGCTCGCGACCACGCTGATCGCCTCTTCCGTGTCGGAGTAATCGTCGTTGGCGAATTTGGCGACCGCGTCCTCGAACGGACCGGCAAAGGCCGGCAGTGCGAACGCGATCAGGAATAACGAGAGGACAAAGGTGCAGAAACGAGCGGATAGATTGGTTGGCACTGTGGATCACCCCGGCAGAAGTGGGGAGAAGGCGGCGGAATAGCCGTCTTCTCCCGTCGTGCAATCAAACGTCAGATCCGGATCAGGAGCCGGAGCCGAGGCACTTGTTGGTCTTGGTGTTGAAGTTGCCGCACTTCTTGCCGACCCAGTCGCCGACCAGGTCCTTGGAGCCGTCGAGCTCCTTCGACCAGGCGTCGCCCGCGACAAGACCCGGGGTCTTCCACACCACGTCGAACTGGCCGTTGGCTTTGATTTCGCCAATGAACACCGGCTTGGTGATGTGATGGTTCGGAAGCATCTTGGAGGTGCCGCCGGTCAGGTTCTTGGCTTCGATGCCCGGGAGAGCGTCGATCACCTTGTCCGGATCGGTCGACTTCACCTTCTCGACCGCCTTGACCCACATGTCGAAACCGATGACGTGAGCTTCCATCGGATCGTTGGTCACGCGCTTCGGGTTCTTGGTGTAGGTCTGCCAGGCCTTGATGAACTTCTCGTTCTCGGGCGACTTGATCGACTGGAAGTAGTTCCAGGCGGCGAGATGGCCGAGCAGCGGCTTGGTGTCGATGCCGGCGAGCTCTTCTTCACCGACCGAGAACGCGACGACCGGGATGTCCTTCGCCTTGATGCCCTGGTTGCCGAGCTCCTTGTAGAAGGGAACGTTGGCGTCGCCGTTGATGGTCGAGACCACCGCGGTCTTCTTGCCGGCCGAGCCGAACTTCTTGATGTCGGCCACGATCGTCTGCCAGTCGGAATGACCGAACGGCGTGTAGTTGATCATGATGTCTTCCTGGGCGACACCCTTCGACTTCAGGTAGGCTTCCAGGATCTTGTTGGTGGTGCGCGGATAGACGTAGTCGGTGCCCGCGAGCACCCAGCGCTTCACCTTCTCGTCCTTCATCAGATAGTCGACGGCGGGGATCGCCTGCTGGTTCGGCGCAGCACCCGTGTAGAACACGTTGCGCTCGCTCTCCTCGCCCTCGTACTGCACGGGGTAGAACAGGATGTTGTTCAGCTCCTTGAACACCGGGAGCACCGACTTGCGCGACACCGAGGTCCAGCAGCCGAACACGACCGCAACCTTATCCTTGGTGATCAGCTCGCGCGCCTTTTCGGCGAACAGCGGCCAGTTCGAAGCGGGATCGACGACGACGGCTTCAAGCTTCTTGCCGAGCACGCCGCCCTTCTTGTTCTGCTCGTCGATCAGGAAGAGGATGGTGTCCTTCAGCGTGGTTTCGCTGATGGCCATGGTGCCGGAGAGAGAATGAAGGACGCCGACCTTGATGGTGTCGTCCGCGGCCTTTGCGCCGGTCAATGAAGCCAGACCGAGCATCAGTCCGGCGGTCGCGGCGAGCACGCCGCGGCGGCTAAATGACGCCGCTATATCGTGAGTGGATTTGGTAAGCATGAGTGTATCATCTCCCTGACGCAGACGTGAAAAAGACGCTGCGAAACGGCCCCACGGCCGCCTGCGATTAACGGAATCGCAAGAACCATGCCATGGGCTGAGCACATGCCAACCTATTGGTCAGGCTAGATAATTTTGCCGCAATCCAACTTGCGCCGCAGTCCGATTGCTCAAATCTTGGGCGAATAAAATGTATGCTAATGCGGCACGCAGATTATTTTTTAAGCAAAGCAGCAACTCTGTCTAAATTTCCGGCATAACTATTTTTGCACTGCAATCGCGGTTTGAGGCCGTGTTGCCTTGAAACCGCCCCCTGAATGTTCCATATGGAGGTTCGAGACCTCTTGCGAATCAGGGGGTCGTAGCGAGCCGCGTGTTCTTAAGCCCTTTCCGGGCCTCTGGCTTGCCCCATCCCATCAAGCCATCCGACACCCCAAACACGCAGGTGTCTATTCGACACCCTTATTGCGCGTGCCCCGCTGATTGCGCCGGGCGCCCGCTTTCGACATGGAAAGAACCCATCTTTTGACTTCCTTTCAGGACTTCGGCCTTGCCGAACCCATCGCGCGTGCTCTCGCCGAAGAGAATTACGTCACTCCCACCCCCATCCAGGCCCAGACGATTCCCACGGCGCTGACCGGCCGCGACGTTGTCGGCATCGCCCAGACCGGCACCGGCAAGACCGCGTCCTTCGCGCTGCCGATCCTGCACCGCCTGCTCGAGAACCGCATCAAGCCGCAGCCCAAGACCTGCCGCGTGCTGGTGCTCTCGCCCACCCGCGAGCTGTCCGGCCAGATCCTCGACAGTTTCAACGCCTACGGCCGCCACATCCGCCTGTCCTCGACGCTCGCCATCGGCGGCGTGCCAATGGGCCGCCAGGTTCGCGCGCTGATGCCTGGCCTCGAGGTCTTGGTGGCGACCCCCGGCCGACTGCTCGACCTTGTGCAGAGCAACGGGCTGAAGCTTGGAAGCGTCGAATTCCTCGTGCTCGACGAGGCCGACCGCATGCTCGACATGGGCTTCATCAACGACATCCGCAAAATCGTCGCCAAGCTGCCGATCAAGCGGCAGACGCTGTTCTTCTCGGCCACCATGCCGAAGGACATCGCAGAGCTCGCCGACGCGATGCTGCGGGACCCCGCCCGTGTTGCGGTCACCCCGGTGTCCTCGACCGCCGAGCGGATCAACCAGCGCATCATCCAGGTCGATTTCTCCGCCAAGCCCGCCTTCCTGACCAAGCTCCTGAAGGCCGAGCCGGTCAATCGCGCGCTGGTCTTCACCCGCACCAAGCATGGTGCAGA
The DNA here is from genome assembly GCF_052588265.1 of Bradyrhizobium sp. Pa8. Taxonomy (NCBI): domain Bacteria; kingdom Pseudomonadati; phylum Pseudomonadota; class Alphaproteobacteria; order Hyphomicrobiales; family Nitrobacteraceae; genus Bradyrhizobium; species Bradyrhizobium sp. Pa8. The sequence continues at coordinate 8,724,356 of NZ_CP176767.1, forward strand.
CAAGGTCGTGAAGACACTTGAGAAGGCCGGCATCGCCGCCAGCGCCATCCATGGCAACAAGTCGCAGAACCATCGCGAGCGGACGCTCGCCCAGTTCCGTTCCGGCGAGATCCGCACCCTGGTCGCCACCGACATCGCCGCCCGCGGTATCGATGTCGACGGCATCAGCCACGTCATCAATTTCGACCTGCCGAACGTACCCGAGACCTATGTGCACCGTATCGGCCGCACCGCGCGTGCCGGTGCCGACGGCACCGCGATCTCGCTGGTCGCCGGCGGCGAGGAACTCAGCTATCTCCGCGACATCGAGCGACTGATCAAGGTGGCGCTGCCACGCGAGGATCTCCGCACCGACGCCGGGCGCCGCGATGCGGGTCCTCCCCCGCCGCAGCAACGACAGGGCCGGTCGGGCCGCCCGGGGCAGCGTCCGCAAGGCGCAAGGCATGGTGAGGGACGTCACACTGACGGACGGCGCACCGACGAAAGGCATGCCGACGGACGCCACCATAGCGCCGCCAAGCAGGGCGATGGACGGCCTGGTGAAGGCCGGCACGGTGACGGAAGGCATGTTGACGGACGTCCCGGTGGTAGCCAGAAGGTCTCGAAGGGGTCTCGCCGCCACCGGTCCGGTGGTAAGACGCATTCTTCCCCAACCGACCGCCCGGAACAGCGTTCCGCGCATAGCGCCGGCAAGCCCGATGGGATACAAGGCGTGGCCTTTTTACGCCGCGAGAGTCGGCCGATGGGCCAACCGACCCGCAAACCCTATTCGCACTAGCCGTCCACGACCTGGAGAAATTCATGGCTAAGGAAGAGCTGATCCAGTTCGAAGGACTGGTCACCGAAATCCTCCCCGACGCGCGCTACCGCGTGCAACTCGACGCCGGGCACGAGATCGTCGCCTACACCGCCGGCAAGATGAAGAAGAACCGCATCAAGACGCTGGCGGGTGACCGCGTGACTGTGGAAATGTCGCCCTACGACCTCGAGAAGGGCCGGCTGATTTTCCGCCACAAGGACGAACGTCCGAGTGGCGTGGGCGGGCCTCCCCGTCCCGGACAGCGCGGTGGCCAGTTCCGCCGTCGCTGATCGGCTTCAAGCATCTCGGCTGCGAAAGCAAAATTCTGACCTGTATGCTGATCCGCCGTGTCGATCGCGGCGGATCAAAAAATCGTGCACGTCAGGATTGTTTTGGTGCCTTAATTCCAATAAAATCACTCATCGATTTTCGGCCGGACGACATTGGCATCCACCGGTACAGCCGGTTCAGACACGCTGACGACCCTTCCAGAAACTCGATCTAACCCGCCTGCGAAAGTAGGCTTCGACACTGCACATCTGAGAAGGAACTACCCCGTGAGCATGGGAACCGTGAAGTGGTTTAACGCGACCAAGGGCTTTGGCTTCATCCAGCCCGACGATGGCGGCCAGGACGTCTTCGTACACATCAGCGCCGTCGAGCGCGCCGGTCTCGGCACGCTGCGTGAAGGTCAGAAGGTCTCTTACGAGATCGTGGCCGACCGTCGTTCCGGCAAGTCGGCAGCGGACAACCTCCGCGCCGCCGGTTGAGCCCACGGGCCTTCGGTCCGGACCGCTCTAGCGAGCAAAAGGAAAAGGCCGTGCGCAACGCACGGCCTTTTTTCATGTCCGAAAGAGCGGATGGACTCAGCAAGTATCCGCGCTGTCGTAGACGCAACTGGACAACGCGTCGGTCTTGCTAATTCGTCTTGCGAGCTCGTCTTGCTAGTTCGTTTTGGCGGCCGCGCCGGCATTGCCGCTGGCGTTGTTGCTCAACGAACCGGCCTGGCTCATCGTGTTGTTGAAATAGTTGTCGCTGTCGCCGAGCGTCACGCGACGCTGGCACAGCGGCATGCAGCTGTAGGACTCGCGCTCGACCCCGCGATAGACGGTGACGAGCCGGTCGCTCGGACCTTCGACCTGGATCTGACGGTCGACCAGGATCTCACCGCCCCGGTCGAGCGCGATGAAATTGGTGGCACCGTAGCCTTTCCCGGTCACGACGATCATGCCGCCGGGCTGGAGCGTGACGTCGGCGATCAGGGGATTGCCGACCACGATGGTCGCCACCTTGCCGGGCAGCCGGACCAGCTTGGCCTGGTCGACATTGACGGCGATGGTGTCGGCGGTCGCCTCGGCAAGGCTGGCGGCCGGCGATGCCAGCACCGCAGCCGCAACCAGAAGACAAACGCGCGCATGACGGCGCAGCAACTCTTTACGCATACTCTTACCCCCGGGACGTCACAAACCGGCAGAAGCGATTCGATACACAGCGGAGCCGGTGCCCGACCCGGCTAACCTGCCCTTAATTCGTGAACGTTCCGCAAACTCGCCGACTATTGTTTGAACGGACTGGGCGTTTTGCTGGCTCAGAAGATCCCTTACTGGCGGAACGGATAAGCGAGCTGGCCCCCGATCTCCTTCGGCATGGTCGCTTCGTCCTTGCCGTAGTCCTGCGGCAGTTTCCCTTCCGGCATGCGGAAGGTGCCGAACAGCACGTCCCAGATCGGAAACGTCCCGGCAAAATTGGTGTCACCGCCCTCTTCGAGCGCGGTGTGGTGCCAGCGGTGGAACACCGGCGTCGCCAGCACATATTTGAACGGCCCGAAGGTCCAGTTCAGATTGGCGTGCACGAAGGCCGAATGGAAGGTGGTGAACGGACCGAGCCAGATCATGACGTTCGGGGAGATGCCGGCCATCAGCAGCACGACGTCGACGCCGATCGTCCCGAGCATGAGATTGACGGGATGGAAGCGGGCCGCGGAAATCCACCCGATCTCCTCCGACGAATGATGGATCGCGTGGTACTTCCAGAATCCGCCGTCGTGGAACAGCCGGTGCAGCCAGTACAGCATGAAGTCAGACAGCACCAGGAACAGTATGGCCTGTACCCACAGCGGCAACTGCGCCAGCGGGCCATGGCCATTGTCGTAGAAGGCGATCAGGTCGTCGGCGTCGTGGATGTTGAAGACGGCACCGGCACCGACGATCAGGAGTCCGATCCGCATGGTGCGGGCGAACACCGGAACGAAGAACCAGTAGCAGATGTCGGTGAGGATCTCGCGCTTGCGCCACCACGGCGCGCCGGGATTGCAGGCCCAGAAATGCTCGAGCACGGTGAAGACCGCCGCGAGCACGAAGGTGACGGGGACCATCTTCTGAATGGTCTCGCCGAGCATCAAGGCAACTTGCATGGGCAGGCTCGACATCGTCGCCTCTCTTCCGGACTTCTGATCCCGCTTATGCCTACTCCGCGAAATTTAAGGGAGGGTGAAGTCCACGTCGCGCTTGGGGCGCATTTGGAACAGGAAGAATTTCGATTGCGTCCTTAAGGCCAAATTCACTCTGGCCAAAAGCATCGGGCCGAAAGCAGGTTTGCCCGATCGAATTAACTCTACCGAAAGAGCTCGGATCTCATGTTTATCGCGTCAAGCACAGCGCCGAACGAGGCGATCACACCCCAGACGGAGTTTAGTTCATGAAGAACCTGATTGCGCGTTTCGCGAAGGATGAATCCGGCGCCACCGCCATCGAATACGGCCTGATTGCCGCCGGCATCGCGCTGGCCATCATCACCGTCGTCAACAACCTCGGCAGCTCGCTGAACACCAAGTTCGGCTCGATCAGCTCCTCGCTGAAGTAAGCAACCGACCAACGACGGCAAAAGCCCCGGACCTCCGGGGCCTTTGTTTTTCTGAATGCGGCGAGTTCCAGTGGCGTTGCGCGAGTACAGAACCGAAGCCGCGGTTGCGGCGAGCGAGGCGGAGGCGGCCGAGACCTCTTCGCCGGCGTACTGGGTTTGCCTTGCCCTGCTGCTCGCGACGGCCGTCCTCGCCGCGCGCATTGCCAGCATCTGGTGAGTGCGCCTCCGGCAGATCCCTGCTCGCAGCGCCGCTGCCGCCGTTGTCGGTTTGTTTAGCACTGCCGGCTAGCATGCGGCGACACCCCGATCCCGCGATGAACCCAAGCTCAAGACGCCGCCCATGATCCTCGACCTTGCGCGCCTTCTGCTCTTCCCCGCCCTGATGGCCTTCGCCGCCGCGAGCGATCTCTTCACGATGACCATCTCGAACCGCGTGTCGCTGGCGCTGATCGCGGGCTTCTTCGTGCTCGCGTTCGCCGGTGGCATGGCACCTTACGAGATGCTGAGCCATGTCGGCGCCGGCGCACTGCTCCTTGTCGTGGCCTTCGGCTGCTTTGCGATGGGCTGGATGGGCGGCGGCGACGCCAAGGTCGCGGCTTCGGTCGCGCTCTGGTTCGGCTTCGCGCAATTGATGGATTTCCTGCTCTACGCCTCGCTGTTCGGCGGAGCCCTGACGCTGCTCCTGCTCCAGTTCCGGCAATGGCCATTGCCTTACGGGCTGGCGGGCCAGGCCTGGCTGGCACGGCTGCACGACAAGGAGAGCGGCATTCCCTACGGCATCGCGCTCACGCTCGGTGCGCTGATGGTCTATCCGGAGACCGAATGGGTGAAGGCGATCGACCTCGCTCACCTCGCACTGCGCTGAACGCACCGGGTAAGCCGGCGTTAAGCCGATTTAGATACGCCTCATTAACCATGCTTTGACGAATAGCTGGTCAACTGCCGATTACGGCGGCGGCTGCGTCGCGGCGTTTTGTGGAAAGTGAAGCGTATGAATAGGGCACGCATTGTCGTCCTGACGGTCGCCATCTGCGCCGGCGGTGTCGCCGCGTACCTGGCGAGCGGCTCGGACTCTGCGCCGCCACCGGCGGCTCCGGTCGCACAGCTTCCGACCGTCGACGTCCTGGTCGCCAAGAACGACATCGGCCTCGGCCAGACCGTGAAGCCGGAAGACGTGCAATGGCAGACCTGGCCGGCTGCGACCGCGAGCTCCACCTTCATCCGCCGCAACGAGCGCCCCGAGGGCGCAACCCAGGTCATCGGCTCGATCGCCCGCGCGCCCTTCATCCAGGGTGAGCCGATCCGCGACCAGAAGCTGGTCAGGGCCGAGGGCTCCGGCTTCATGGCGGCGATCCTGCCGACCGGCATGCGCGCGATCTCGACCGAGATCTCGCCGGAGACCGGCGCGGGCGGCTTCATCCTGCCCAACGACCGCGTCGACGTGCTTCTGACGCGCCGCCTCAAGAACGCCGACCAGGGCGCCGGCGCCCAGGACATCGTCACGTCCGAGATCATCCTGGCCAATGTCCGCGTGCTGGCCATCGACCAGGCGCCGAAGGAAAAGGACGGCCAGAACACCGTGGTGGGCAAGACCGTCACGCTCGAGCTCAATCCCGCGCAGACGGCGACGCTCTCCGCGGCCCGGCAGAGCGGCACGCTGTCGCTGGCGCTGCGCAGCATCGCCGACGTCAAGATGAGCGAGATCACGCTCGATGATTCCGCGAAGCGCGATGGCGTTTCGATCATTCGCTACGGCATCCCAAGCGCGACGGCGAAGGCACGATGAGGACTGTCGATATGAAATGCAGGGCAGATTTGGCGACGATGCGAACCTCAATGGTCCGCGCCCTGTCGTTTTCGGCCGCCTTCGCGCTGACGCTCAACCCGGTGCTCACCCCCGCGGTCGCCGCCGACTACCGCCCCGTGACCCAGGTCGCGGCCGACGGCCAGATGAACGCGCGCTTCCTCTCGCTCGGCGTCGGCAAGTCGATCGTGATCGACCTGCCGCGCGACATCAAGGATGTGCTCGTCGCCGATCCCAAGATCGCCAATGCGGTGGTCCGCTCGTCGCAGCGCGCCTACATCATCGGCGCCTCGGTCGGCCAGACCAACATCGTGTTCTTCGATTCCGCCGGCCAGCAGATCGCGGCCTACGACATCGCGGTCAAGCGCGATCTCAACGGCCTGCGCGCAGCGCTCAAGCAGATCCTTCCCAATTCCGACATCCAGATCGACGGCCTCGGCGACGGTGTCGTCCTGACCGGCTCGGCGGCGAACCCGCTGGAAGCGCAGCAGGCCAATGATCTCGCCGCGCGCCTCGCCGGCGGCGCCGACAAGGTGGTGAACTCGATCGTGGTCCGCGGCCGCGACCAGGTCATGCTGAAGGTGACCGTCGCCGAAGTCGCGCGCACCATCATCAAGCAGCTTGGCATCGATCTCACCGCGAACCTGAACTACGGCACCTCGGTGGTGAGCTTCACCAACTCCAACCCCTTCACGGCTCTCGGCAAGAATCTGGTGGACGGCAATGCCCTGACCACGAAGTTCGGCGCGACGCCGTCGGTGCAGGCGACCCTGCGCGCGATGGAGAGTGCCGGCGTGATCCGGACGCTGGCCGAGCCGAACCTGACCGCGATCTCCGGTGAGTCCGCGACCTTCATCGCCGGCGGCGAATTCCCGGTACCGGCGGGCTATGCGTGCGATCCCACCACGCATGTCTGTACCACCCAGATCAGCTTCAAGAAGTTCGGTATCTCGCTCAACTTCACCCCGATTGTGCTGAGCGAGGGCAAGATCAGCCTGCGAGTGATGACCGAGGTCTCGGAACTGTCGAACGAAAATTCGATCACGCTGTCGCAGGCCGTGACCTCGAACTCGGTGAACTCGCTGACGGTGCCCTCGATCAAGACCCGCCGCGCCGAAACCTCGCTGGAAATTCCCTCCGGCGGCGCGATGGCCATGGCCGGCCTGATCCAGCAGCAGACCAAGCAGGCGGTCAGCGGGTTGCCGGGACTGATGCAGCTCCCGATCCTCGGTACGCTGTTCCGCAGCCGTGACTTCGTCAACAACTCGACCGAGCTGGTGGTGATCGTGACACCTTATGTCGTTCGCGCGACGTCGCCAAAGGACCTGTCGCGGCCGGATGACGGGTTCGCCGCGCCTGCGGATCCGCAGGCCGAGCTGATCGGCAATATCAACCGCATCTACGGCGTGCCCGGCCGGACCGAACCGGCCAAGAACTACCGCGGCACCTACGGCTTCATTACCGACTGAGGCGGAACGGGGATTTCACGATGATCACAGCACCACCCCAGATTCGCAAACGCGCCATCCGTTTCGGTGGCACGCTCGTCGGCATGGCGCTCGCCCTCGGCGGCTGCCAGCATAACGAAGCGGTCACGGCCTCCATCCCCGACGATTACAAGCAGCGCCACCCGATCGCGATCGAAGAGCAGAACCGCTCGATCGTCGTCTTCGTCGGCCATGCCCGCGGCGGATTGACCGCCGCCCAGCGCGCCGACGTGATGGGCGTCGCCTCGGCTTGGCTGCACGAAGGTACCGGCGCCATCCGCATCGACGTGCCGTCCGGCACGCCCAATGCACGTCCGGTCGCGGACACGATGCGCGAGATCCAGGCGATGCTGGCAGGCGCGGGCGTTCCGCCGCGCGGCGTCAACATTCGCCCCTACCAGCCGGAAGACAGGCGCTTCCTGCCGCCGATCCGGCTCACCTATTCCAAGATCGCCGCGATCGCGGGTCCCTGTGGCCTGTGGCCGGACGACATCGGCCCCTCGATGAAAAACAAGAGCTGGTTCGAGAACAAGGACTATTACAACTACGGCTGCGCCTATCAGCGCAACATGGCGGCGATGATCGACAATCCGTCGGACCTCGAGCAGCCGCGGCCTGAAACGCCGTCCTATACGGCGCGTCGCATCACGGCCTTCGAGAAGTATCGCAAGGGAACGACGACGGCGACCATCTATCCTGAGGCCGACAAGGCCAAACTCAGCGACACCGGCAAATGATCAGCTACGCTCGCCAGACTCAAGAAGAGCAGCCCGAGGCGCCGACGCCGGTCGAGGAGCATATTGCTCCCTCGCCGCGCGTGTCGGTCCAGGCTTTCTGCGAGACCGTCGAGACCGCTGCCGCGGTGCAGTCGGCCGGCGAAGACCGTCGTCTCGGCAAGGCCCATCTGAAGATCCAGATGGGCGGCATGGCGGCCGCGATCGAAGCCTACCGCTCGGCGCCGACGCCGAACGTGATCGTGCTCGAGAGCGACGGCCGCAACGATCTTCTGACCGGCCTCGACCATCTCGCCACGGTCTGCGACGCCGGCACCCGCGTGGTCGTGATCGGCCGCATCAACGACGTCACGCTCTACCGCGAGCTGGTGCGCCGCGGCGTCAGCGACTACGTGCTCGCGCCGGTCGGCGCGATCGACGTCGTGCGCTCGATCTGCAACCTGTTCTCGGCGCCCGAAGCCAAGGCGGTTGGCCGCATCATTGCCGTGGTCGGCGCCAAGGGCGGCGTCGGCGCGTCCACCATCTCCCACAACGTCGCCTGGGCAATCGCGCGCGACCTCGCAATGGACTCGGTCGTCGCCGATCTCGACCTCGCCTTCGGCACCGCCGGGCTCGACTACAACCAGGATCCGCCGCAAGGTATTGCGGATGCCGTGTTCTCGCCGGATCGCGTCGACACCGCCTTCATCGACCGCCTGCTGTCGAAATGCACCGACCATCTCAGCCTGCTGGCGGCGCCGGCGACGCTCGACCGGGTCTATGATTTCGGCACCGACGCCTTCGATGCCGTGTTCGACACGCTGCGCTCCACCATGCCCTGCATCGTGCTCGACGTTCCGCATCAATGGTCGGGCTGGACCAAGCGCGCCCTGATCGGGGCGGACGACATCCTGATCGTGGCGGCGCCTGATCTCGCCAATCTGCGCAACACCAAGAACCTGTTCGATCTGCTGAAGGCCTCGCGGCCCAACGACCGGCCTCCGCTCTACTGCCTGAACCAGGTCGGCGTCCCGAAACGGCCCGAAATCGCCGCCGCCGAGTTCGCCAAGGCGATCGAGAGCCAGCCGGTCGTCTCGATCCCGTTCGAACCGCAGATCTTCGGCTCGGCCGCCAACAACGGCCAGATGATCGCGGAGATATCCGCCAACCACAAGTCGATCGAGATGTTCCTTCAGATCGCCCAGCGCCTGACCGGCCGCAGCGAGACGAAGAAGCAAAAGTCGTCCTTGCTTTCACCCCTGATTGACAAGTTGCGGGGAAAATAAGCCGCCGCATGGAGTTGTTAAGTGTTCGGTAAGCGTAGCGGAACAGACACCGATACTCGGGCTCCCAAGCCCGGCGCCGTGTCGCCAGAGCCTGCCCAGGCTCCGGCGCCCGCGGTGTCGCGCGCGCCGCCCCCGCCGGCCGTCGCCTCGCCGCCGCTTGCCCCCGCCCGGCCGGCGCCGGCCATGGAATCCCGCCGCTCGGACAATTACTACGAGGTCAAGGCGACGATCTTCGGTGCGCTGATCGAGGCCATCGACCTCGCCCAGCTCGCCAAGCTCGACTCCGAGTCCGCGCGCGAGGAAATCCGCGACATCGTCAACGAGATCATCGCGATCAAGAACATCGTGATGTCGATCGCCGAGCAGGAAGAGCTGCTCGACGATATCTGCAACGACGTTCTCGGCTACGGCCCGCTGGAGCCTCTGCTGTCGCGCGACGACATCGCCGACATCATGGTCAACGGCGCCGACACCGTCTACATCGAAGTCGCCGGCAAGATCCAGCGCACCGGCATCCGCTTCCGCGACAACCAGCAGCTCCTCAACATCTGCCAGCGCATCGTCAGCCAGGTCGGCCGGCGCGTCGACGAATCCTCGCCGATCTGCGACGCGCGCCTCGCCGACGGATCCCGCGTCAACGCTATCGTGCCGCCGCTGTCGATCGACGGGCCCACGCTCACCATCCGAAAATTCAAGAAGGACAAGCTGACGCTGGATCAGCTGGTCAGGTTCGGCGCGATCTCGCCGGAGGGCGCGGAAATCCTCCAGATCATCGGCCGCGTCCGCTGCAACGTGCTGATCTCCGGCGGCACCGGCTCCGGCAAGACCACGCTGCTCAACTGCCTGACCAACTACATCGAGCACGACGAGCGCATCATCACCTGCGAGGACGCGGCCGAGCTCCAGCTCCAGCAGCCGCACGTGGTGCGACTCGAAACCCGTCCGCCCAACATCGAGGGCGAAGGCCAGGTCACCATGCGCGAATTGGTGCGCAACTGCCTGCGTATGCGCCCCGAACGCATCATTGTCGGCGAAGTCCGCGGACCCGAGGCGTTCGACCTGCTCCAGGCCATGAACACCGGCCATGACGGCTCGATGGGCACGCTCCACGCCAACAATCCGCGCGAAGCGCTGTCGCGCTGCGAATCCATGATCACGATGGGCGGCTTCTCACTGCCCTCGCGCACCATCCGCGAGATGATCTGCGCTTCGATCGACGTCATCGTCCAGGCCGCGCGCCTGCGCGACGGCTCGCGTCGCATCACGCACATCACCGAGGTGATGGGCATGGAAGGCGACACCATCATCACCCAGGACATCTTCCTCTACGACATGGTCGGCGAGGACGCCAACGGCAAGATCATCGGCCGGCACCGCTCGACCGGCATCGGCCGCCCGAAATTCTGGGAGCGTGCGCGCTATTACGGCGACGAGAAGCGCCTTGCCGCTGCGCTCGATGCGGCGGAAGTCGCGCCGAAGACATGAGCAGATCGGCGTAGCCATGAACATGCAGGTCCTTGCCCTCGCCTTCCTCGCCACCGCCGCCGTCGGCGGTATCGCCTGGGTGTTCCTTTATCCGCTCCTGTCCGGAGAACGGAAGGCGGAAAACCGCCGCGCCTCGATCGCGCGCGCCGATGCGCCCGCTGCCAAGCAGACCGAAAAGAGCCAGCGGTCGCGCCGCGAGCAGGTCGAGACGTCGCTCAAGGATCTCGAGGCGCGGCGCCAGCAGGAGAAGAGCGTTCCGCTCGGTGTTCGCCTGTCGCAGGCAGGGCTCGACTGGACGCCACAGAAATTCTGGATCGTGTCCGCCGTCGTGGCGGGAGTGCTGTTCGCGATCGCCCTGTTCGTCGGCGGCGGCCTGCTTGGCGCCGCCGGTCTTGCGTTCGCCGGCGGCTTCGGACTGCCACGCTGGGCGCTGGGCTTCCTGAAGAAGCGACGCGAAAACAAATTCCTGGCGGCGCTGCCCGATGCGGTCGACGTGATCGTTCGCGGCATCAAGGCGGGCCTGCCATTGTTCGAATCGATCAAGGTCGTCGCCGCCGACTCGCCTGAGCCGCTGCGCAGCGAGTTCCTGGCCATCATCGAGACCCAGGCGATCGGCATGCCGCTCGGCGAGGCCTGCTCGCGTCTCTACGAGCGCATGCCGCTGCCGGAAGCCAACTTCTTCGGCATCGTCATCTCGATCCAGCAAAAATCCGGCGGCAACCTCTCCGAAGCGCTCGGCAACCTCTCCAAGGTGCTGCGCGACCGCAAGAAGATGAAGGAAAAGATCCAGGCGATGTCGATGGAGGCCAAGGCCTCGGCCGGCATCATCGGTTCGCTGCCGCCGATCGTGATGTTCCTCGTCTATCTCACGACTCCGCACTACATCTCGCTGCTTTGGACCCATCCGACCGGCCAGCTCATGCTGGTCGGCTGCGTCGTCTGGATGTCGATCGGCATCATGGTGATGAAGAAGATGATCAATTTCGATTTCTGACGGTGCCGTATGGTCGAATTCCTCGTTTCGAAACTGCATGATGTCCGCTTCATGACCATGCTGCTGGCGGCCATCGCCGCCAGCGCCACCGTCTATACGCTGGTGATGCCGCTTTTCGCCGGCGAAGGCCTCGCCAAGCGCATGAAGGCGGTGGCGAGCGAGCGCGAGCGTATCCGCCAGCGCGAGCGCGAGCGCCTCAACAAGAGCGAGAAGGTCTCGCTGCGCCAAACGCCGAAGCAGGTCGTCTCCCGGGTCGTCGAGGACTTCAACCTCACCAAATGGCTCGCGCAGGAAGCCGCGCGCGACAAGCTCATCATGGCGGGCTATCGCGGCCAGGCGCCCTACATCACCTTCCTCTTCGCCCGCATGGTGGCTCCGCTCGTGCTGTTCGTCGGCTCGATCATCTACGTGTTCCTGATCGCACATATGCAGCAGTCGATGCCGATCAAGATCGGCATCTGCATCGGCGCGGCCTATCTCGGCCTTCAGGCGCCCATGCTGTTCCTCAAGAATGCGATTTCCAAGCGCCAGCTATCGATCAAGCGCGCCTTCCCCGATGCGCTCGACCTGCTCCTGATCTGCATCGAATCCGGCATGTCGGTCGAAATGGCGTTCCGGAAGGTCGCCACCGAAATCGTGGGCCAGTCGATCGCGCTGTCCGAGGAGTTCACCCTGACCACGGCCGAGCTGTCCTATTTGCAGGATCGCAAGGTCGCCTATGAGAACCTGGCGCGGCGCACCGGGCTCGAGGGCGTCAAGTCCGTGTGTCTCGCACTTCAGCAGGCGGAGCGCTACGGCACCCCGCTCGGGCATTCCTTGCGCGTCATGGCGCAGGAAAACCGCGACATGCGCATGAACGAGGCCGAGAAGAAGGCCGCCGCGCTGCCGCCGAAGTTGACGGTGCCGATGATCCTGTTCTTCCTGCCGGTGCTGTTCGTCGTCATTCTCGGACCGACCGGCATCAAGATCAGCGAGCTGCACTGACGGTCAAGACGCGGACCGCGCGCGGTCCGCCGGCAGCTTCAGGATTGCAAGATCAAGTTCTGATCAGTCGGGCTGGCTGAGCGAGGCGACTGGCGTCCGCTTCGGTGCGCCGCGCGGAGCGTCGCTGCGGCTCAGCATTTCCTTCAGGTAAGCAACATTGGCCGCGGCCTGGTCCGGCGGCAGGTCGGCCTTCACGATCGTCTCGGCTTCGGCGAAGCGGCCCTGGAGACCGACGACGAGGCCAAGATTCTGCCGCACCCGGGTACTGGCACGCGGCGAGGCGTAGGCCTGCCGTAACGCCTCTTCGGCCTTCGGCAGGTCCTTCGACAACATGTAGGACAGGCCGAGATTGGAGAGCACGCCGGGATCGCCCGGTGCGATCCTCAGCGCGCTCGCATAATAGGAACGCGCCTCGTCGTGGCGGCCCATCTGATCGAGCGCGGTGCCCTGCACCGAGAGCAGGCGCCAGTCCGGATTGTCGGGCGAGTGCGCCTTCGACAGCACGTCGAAGGCCTGCTGAAAATTGCCGTTGTCGGCGAGTGCGCGGCCATACTGCGCGAGCAGCGCCTTGTTGCCGGGATTGGCGATGGTCGCCTGCTCGAGCACGGCGGCGGCCTGGGCGCGCTGGCCGTTGGCGCGCAAGGCCTGGCCGTAGCCGAGCGCCGCGTCGGCGTCCTTGGGATTGGCACGGTAGCGCTCGCCATAGACATCGACGGCGCGCGCGGGATCGGCGGGGGCGGCTTCCGTCCGCGGCCCGACAGAGCCCGTGACGTCGGAGAGTTTCGACATGGCCGTGCAGCCGCCGAGGCCCATGGCCACTGCCGCCACCAGCGAAGTGGACGCGAGAAGCCGGGCAAGACTGAACCGTTGACGCATGACGCTTTTGACTCACGAGCCGATTGATCGAGCCGAACGCGCCAGCAATAGACTGTTAACCCTAACGGCCGGTTAACGTCAGCCTGGCTGCCCATCATGGCGGTGTCTGCGGCGGCGGCTCGCCACCAAGGGCCAGATCGAGACCGAGCACCTTCACCGGCTCGTTCAGGTCGTGCAGCAGCAATTGCAGCCGGCGCCGCGCCTGGGCAACATCGACGCCCGCGCTCGGCATCCCCGGCCATTCGCGCCGGAAGTCGTCGCGGTTGACCAGCCGCTTCGCAAGGAGCTCGTCGAGCTGCACGTCGTCAATGCCGAGCACGTCGGCGCAGTGCTCGATCAAGCGGCGCAGCAGCAACTTCACCGCGGCCAGCGCCTCGGCGTCATCCCTGCGCTCCGATCTCGCGAACTTGCCCGCGATATCGGCCCAGGCCCATGAGGTGACGAGATAGGCGTGGAGCGCGCTCACCCAGTCCACCTCGCCGTCGGCATAGAAAGCGCGGCGCATCAGGAGCCTGCGGGCCTGTGCGGCAACTTGATCACGCCTCAGCATCGCACATGAGGCGATCTCGATGGCCGACTGGACGGCGGGATCGCGAGAAAAATCCCGTCCTGCCGGCAACCTGATGACGCCGTCCGGCAGGTTCGAGTCGAGCAGCCCGAAGGTGCCGTCGTTGCGCGGCCGCGAATAGCGCGAGATCGCGAACTGGTGCTCCGCGCGGCCCGCCTGGGACGATGCGCCAAAATGAATGATGTTGAAGCCGGCATCGTCACCGGCCTGCCCGGTCGAGGACGGACACGAGAGCACGTAGATCGTACGCCAGAAGGCTTCGCCGCTTTCGCTGCGCGTGGCCCGCGGATCCGGGATCGAATAACGGGTCAGCCCTTCGACGTGCCGGTGTCCGTGCAGGACCAGATTGACGTTAAGCGACGTCGCCGCTTCGAGGAATGTTGCGGGCGCCGCGAGATACATCAGCGGTTCGTCGGGGACGCCGAGAAACCGCTTTCCTTCGCCGGTCGCCTGCGGCAGCGGATGATGATGCAACGCCAGCACGCGCACCAGGTTTTCCGCCGGCTCGGCATAGTCGGCACGCCCCACGGATCCCATGCTGCCCGCGAGCTCGACGCTCAGCCGGGCTGAATCCGCGACAAGCGCGCTGTAGCCGCTTTCGTCGATACTGCCGCTTGCCAGCGTTGAGAGGCTCGCGCGGTTGGAGTCCAGCAGCACCAGATCGAGGCCAGCCTGGCGGTAATAGACGCTCTTCGAGCTCCGCGGCAGATGCAAATAATCATAGACGTCGTGGCGGCCCGCGCGCTGGCTCAGGCGCTTGACGTCGTGATTGCCCGCGACCGCCTGGATGTCGGTGAACAGCCCGGCCTGCCGGAAGGACGCGATGACGGCGAGCGCTTCGTCCAGCGCGCGCGGCGTCGGGTCGTCCACGAGATCACCCGTGATCAGCAGAATGCGATCGGGAACGTTCGCGAAGTCCGCCATCGCCTCACGGATTGCGGCACTGAGCGCCTCGGTCGTCGCCAGCAGCCGGCCTGACCCATCCAGATGCAGGTCGGAAATCTGCGCAATAACGAACGCTCTATCCATTTTGCGCCGCTCATTTGCGAATGCTGCGCCGCCCAAACGATGAGAAGAATGCTTTCGACGAACAGGTTTGGCCGGATATCAAGCCGGCCCGCCGCGTTGTTGCGCTCGATGCCAGCAGAACCGCACGGCACAATCTAAAATATTCGTCAATAATGCCACAACCGCGGCGCTAGTAAAGCCCCGCGGCCGCGCTCTCGTGAACGGCAGTTCTCAGCATGGATACGAGATCCGCCCGGCGATGGTTTCGCTCACCCGATCAATATTCGATGGCAAGCCGCTTGCGGATTTCGTCGATGCGCTTGTCGAGCGCATCGAACCGCGCGTGGACGGAGCGGTCGTGGAGATAGAAGACGTAACCGCCGGCAAGGAATGCGAAGATCCAGTGATGATGCTCGACATAACCAAAAATCGCCTCGACGGCCTGGCCGATGAATGTGACCACGCTCCACACAAATTCCATTGCAGTTTCCTCCCGGCAGGCCTCGTCTTCGGCCGCCGGTCATCTCCTGCACAGTTTTCCCAGTCGATCCGGCGGCCGTTGCCGGAACCTAGCATGGGCCCCTTGCGGCGAGTAGCGGGTCGCTGAACGGTGACGTCAAAGCCGATTGCAGCCGCGGCGAAACTCTGCGAAGTCTCGTCCGTTCGCATGACCTGCTTGATCTGACGATCCGGACCCGCCAATGCCTTCTGTCTTCGAGACATCGCCCACTGCCATCCCGATCACCTTCGTCACCAAATCGAGCTGGGATCAGGTCGCCGAGAAATTGCCGCCGGTGCAGCGCCAGTTCGCCACCGCGAGCGCCTTTGCCGCCAAGCCGGGCGGCTATCTCGCGCTGCCTGCGCCGGACGGCGCGATCGCGCAAGTGCTGTTCGGACTCGAGGACGAGGGCGCGAGATCACGCGACCTGTTCCGGCCGGGCGCCCTGCCCGGCCTGCTGCCGCCGGGCATCTATCGCTTTGCCAATGCGCCGCACGATGCGCGGCTGGCGTCGCTTGCCTTTGCACTCGGCAGCTACCGCTTCGCCCGCTACCGCAAGGCTGACCGCCCCGCCGTCCGGCTGGTACCGCCCGATGGCGTCGACGCGGCCGAGATCAATCGCGTGGCGGACGCCGCGATGCTGGCGCGCGATCTCATCAACACGCCGTCCAACGACATGGGCCCGGAAGAGCTCGCTGCGGTCGCGCAAGCGCTCGCCACGGAATTCGGTGCCAGCTTTGCCTGCACCATCGGCGAGGATCTGAAGACGAATTTTCCACTGATCCACGCCGTCGGCATGGCCTCGGACCGCGCGCCACGGCTGGTCGACATCGGCTGGGGCGATCCCGATCATCCCAAGGTGACGCTGGTCGGCAAGGGCGTCTGCTTCGACACCGGCGGGCTCGACCTCAAGCCGTCGAGCGGCATGCTGATCATGAAGAAGGACATGGGCGGCGCCGCCAACGTGCTGGCGCTCGCGCGCATGGTGATGGATGCGAAGCTCAAGGTCCGCCTGCGCGTGCTGATTCCGGCCGTGGAGAACGCCGTCTCCGGCAATGCCTTCCGGCCGCTCGACATCTTCACCTCGCGCAAGGGCATCACGGTCGAGATCGGCAACACCGACGCGGAGGGCCGGCTCGTGCTCGCCGACGCGCTGGCGCTGGCCGACGAGGAAAAGCCGGATCTTCTGATCGATTTGGGCACGCTGACCGGCGCGGCGCGCGTCGCGCTGGGGCCGGATTTACCGCCCTTTTACACCAATGATGAGACGCTGGCCGCCGACGTCGCGCGGTGCGCGGCGAAGGAGAACGATCCGTTGTGGCGCATGCCGCTGTGGCCGCCTTACGATGCGTGGCTGGACTCCAAGACCGCCACCATCACCAACGCGCCGTCCGGCGGCTTTGCCGGCTCGATCACCTGCGCGCTGTTCCTGCAACGGTTCGTCGAACAGGCGAAGAACTGGCTGCATGTCGATATTTACGGCTGGACCCCGTCGGCAAAGCCGGCGCGGCCCGAAGGCGGCGAATGCCAGGCCGCGCGCGCCATCTACACATTGCTGAGCGAGCGCTATGGATGATCCGCGGCTGACACCGGCGCGCGGCGACCTCGCCGCGAAATATCTCGAAGGCAAGGTGCAAGCCGACCGCTTCGTCACGGGCGAGGAATTCGAGGTCTTCGAGGCGATCGCGCCGGTGCGCGAGCAGCCGTCGTCGAACGCGATGCTGATGACGGAGGCGCTGCGCGGCGAGCGCGTCACGGTCTACGATCGCAACGGCGAGGGCTGGGCCTGGGGCCAGCTTGGCGGCGATGGTTATGTCGGCTGGCTCCCCGACGCAGCCCTGATGAAGCCGGCCGCTGCGCCGACCCACAAGGTAAGCGCGCTCCGAACGTTCGCCTTCCCTGGTCCCTCGATCAAACTGCCGCCGGCCGCCACGCTCGCGCTGGGCTCGAAGATTGTGGTGGTGCGCGAGGACGGCAGCTTCGCCGTGACGCGCGACGGACAATATCTGCCTAATGCCCATCTCGCCCCGCTCGATCATCGCGAGCCGGACTTCGTCGCGGTCGCCGAACGCTTCGTCGGCACGCCCTATCTCTGGGGCGGCAAGAGCAGCCTCGGCATCGATTGCTCCGGCCTCGTGCAGGTCTCGCTGACAGCAGCGGGCATCGGCTGCCCGCGCGACAGCGACATGCAGCAGGCAGGGCTCGGCCGCGCGCTGGAGCCTCATGAGCGGAGCAAGCTGCAACGCGGCGCTCTCATCTTCTGGAAGGGCCATGTCGCCATCGTCCGCGATGGCGGCACCATGGTTCACGCCAACGCGCATCACATGGCAACCGTGATTGAGGCGACCGAGCCGGCGATCGCGCGGATCAAGGCGGCTGGCAGCGAAATCGTCGCGATCAAGCGGCTCTAGGGCGGGCACTGATGAATTCGTCGCGTCCGCTCTACTTTCGGAAAGCGGCGTCGAAGCCGATATGGCCGCATGTCGATCGTGGGCCAGAAGCGGATCCGCATCTGATGTATGTCAGACGTCGCCATGTTGCCTGGGTACATTGTCGGCGCTGGTCTTCGGCTTGGAAATCGGAGGGATGCAGCTGCCGAAGCGCGGATCGAGCGGATCGTAACGCGACCTTGTTCTAGAGCCTTTCATTGCTTAATTGAATCGGAGGGGATTCCGGTTTTTGGCGGATTGTGATTCAAGATGCTGACTGGATTGGAGGCCAGCATCGCATGACCCGACCTCTTTCCCTGGATCTTCGCGAGCGTGTGGTGGCGTCGGTTTTGGCGGGCGAGAGCTGCCGGTCTGTGGCGGAACGGTTTGGTGTTGCGGTCTCGTCGGTTGTGAAGTGGTCACAGCGGCAGCGGGCGACCGGCTCGGTTGTGCCTGGCAAGATGGGCGGTCACCGCAAGCCTGTGCTTGATCCGCACCGCGCCTTCATCGTCGAGCGGATCACTCAGACGCCGCACCTGACGCTGCATGGTCTGAAGGCGGAACTGGCAACCCGTGGGGTCAAGGTCTCACACAACGCGGTCTGGCTGTTCCTGCGTCGGGAAGGGCTGCGGTTCAAAAAAAACACTGTTCGCCCTCGAACAGGCTCGCGCCGACGTCTCTCGTAGGCGCCAGCGTTGGCGATCCTGGCAGGCCGGACTTGATCCGGGCCGGCTCGTCTTCATCGATGAGACCTGGATCAAGACCAACATGGCCCCTTTGCGGGGCTGGGGCCCCAAAGGGGCACGCCTGCGCGGCTTCGCCCCACACGGTCACTGGCGTACCCTCACATTCCTCGGCGCGCTCCGTCATGACCAACTCACGGCACCCTGCGTCTTCGACGGCCCGATCAACGGCGAATGCTTCCGCGCTTATGTGAAGCACCTTCTCCTGCCAACCCTGCGCGAAGGCGACATCGTCATTCTCGACAATCTCGGAAGCCACAAGTCGAAAGCTGTCAGGCAGATGATCCAGGCTGCTGGCGCCAGGCTCTGGTACCTGCCGCCATACTCGCCCGACCTCAACCCGATCGAACAGGCCTTCTCCAAGATCAAACACTGGATGCGGCAAGCTCAGAAGCGCACCATCGAGGACACTTGGCGCCACATCGGTCACCTCGTCCACGACATCCAGCCTCGCGAATGCGCCAACTACTTCGCCAACGCCGGTTATGCTTCAGTCAAAATGTGAAACGCTCTAGCGACGATATACAGCACCGCCAATGCAAAGGAACCAAGCACCAGCAGTAGCCACGCGGGTGGCCGAAGTGCGATCAAAAGCGCCGTTGTTCCAGCCAGTAGCAAGGCAACAACGCCCGAAGACAGCTTTGAAGCCATCACCGCCTCCGCGGTAAGCTCTTGGGTCGGATATTATCGTAGGTACCGATATATTTGAGCGAAGCCGACTGCGACACTCCAGCGCAGATAGACCCGGAAGTCTCGTACGTTCCCCAAGCTCATTTTGCAGGGAACACACGCACGATCATTCCTGCAACCCGTCATTCGAAGGGCAACCCGCGGCCGGCTCATAGGCACTTCGCGGCGCAGCTACGGAACAACGTTACAACTGAGAGATTCGCGGAACGAAAGGCGTCGTCAGTCTTTCTCTGCCTTTGGGAGGTGCCCATGAATTCTCAGGCCAGAGAAGGCGCGTGTGCGTTCGCTTGGCGGAACTACTTGCTGCTCCACAGTGGCGTCGGCGAGAATGACAACAGGCGTGCCGCCCTCTACCGCTACATCGCCAATCTTCGCAATACCGGCGAAGATGATTTCGATCTCTTGCAAATAGCCGCAGTCGCCTACTTGAGAAAAATGGATGAATTGCATGACGACCAATGTGCGCGACTCGCGGCAGATCAAATTTTGGCCGAGCGTTTAGAAGAACGCGATTCTCAACCCGAGAGGTGACTTTAGACCATAACACCAGAGCGAAGGAGCGAGCACCATGGCAGACAAGACCGGTACTGCAAACCATCTCGCACACGACCCACAACGGCGCATCGCCGCAGCGACAGCAATCGGCATGAATGCCTTGAAGCCGATGATCCACTTTCAGGTCTCAATGCTGAGGATGTGGGCCGATAGTATTGAGAGGCTCGCGGGCAGTTACGAAAAGAAGTTGGAAGAAACAGCGACCACGATCGAGGAACAGTCAGACAAGGAACGCGCCGCGTAGATCAACGCGACTGGCAGGTGCAAGCCCGCTGCTTTGGCCACAAGCAGAAGCGTCCCCCGGGTTCGCACTATCGCGCGCCCCGGAATAACGGGATCAGGTCGCCACCGCCCCGTTCCCCGCCGTCTCCAGCCGGAACGCCGCCGCGAACAGCGCGCGCGTGTAATCCGTCTTCGGGCTCTTGAACAGTTCGGCGGCCTGCCCCTCCTCGACCACCTTGCCGCCGCGCATCACGATGAGATGGCTGGCGAGCGAGGCGACGACGCGCAAATCGTGCGAGATGAACATGTAGGTGAGATCGCGCCTGCGCTGGAGTTCCCGCAAGAGGTCAACCATCTGCGCCTGGATCAGCATGTCGAGGGCGCTGGTCGGCTCGTCCAGCACGACGAAATCCGGCTCCAGCACCACCGCGCGCGCGATGCTGATGCGCTGGCGCTGGCCGCCGGAGAATTCATGCGGATAGCGGTGGCGGGTGTCCGCCTTCAGCCCGACGTCCTCGAGCGCCTTGACGACGCGCGCCTCGCGCTCCTCGCGCGACAGCTTGGGCTGATGCACGGTGAGGCCCTCGGCGACGATGTCGGCAACGGACATGCGCGGGCTGAGCGAGCCGAACGGATCCTGGAACACGATCTGCATGTCGCGCCGGAACGGTCGCATCTCCTTGAAGCGCAGGCCCTGGATGTCCCTGCCGAGGAAAACAATGCGGCCGTTCGAGGAGATTAGCCGCATCAGCGCCAGCCCGAGCGTGGTCTTGCCCGAGCCGGATTCACCGACAACACCGAGCGTCTCGCCCTTGCGTACGGCAATGCTGACGCCGTCGACCGCCTTGATGTGGCCGACCGTCTTGCGCATCAAGCCGCGCTTGATCGGGAACCAGACCTTCAAATCATCGGCGGACATCACCACCGGTGCACTCGGCTGCGGCGGTGCCGGATCGGGCTTCGGCTCCGCCGCGAGCAGGTCGCGCGTATAGGGATGGTTCGGGGTCCTGAAGACCTGCTCGACCGGCCCCTGCTCGACGATCTCGCCGCCCTTCATGACACAGACATGGTCGGCGATGCGGCGCACGATGCCGAGATCGTGGGTGATGAACAGCAGGCTCATGCCGAGCCGGGAGCGGATCTCGGCGAGCAGCGCCAGGATCTGCGCCTGCACGGTGACGTCGAGCGCCGTGGTCGGCTCGTCCGCAATCAAGAGGTCCGGCTCGTTGGCAAGCGCCATCGCGATCATGACGCGCTGACGCTGGCCGCCGGAGAGTTGGTGCGGATAGCTGTTGAGCCGCGTTTCGGGCTCGGGAATGCCGACCTGCGTCAGCAGTTCCAGCGTCCGCTTGCGCGCCTCGGCATTGCTGGTCGGATTGTGGAGCTGGATGATCTCGCCGATCTGCGCCTCGATCGTGTGCAACGGATTGAGCGAGGTCATCGGCTCCTGGAAGATGATGGAGATATCGCTGCCGCGAATCTCCCGCATCTGCTGCTCGGACTGGTCGATCAGCTCGCGCCCCTTGAAGCGGATGCTGCCCGAGGGATGCGAGGCGTTCGGATAGGGCAGGAGCTTCAGGATCGAGAGCGCGCTGACCGACTTGCCGGAGCCGGATTCGCCGACCAGCGCGACGCATTCGCCGCGCTTGATCTGGAACGAGACCTTGTCGACCGCAAGCGTCGTCGCGCCGCCCTGGTG
Organism: Bradyrhizobium sp. Pa8; assembly: GCF_052588265.1. Classification (NCBI taxonomy): domain Bacteria; kingdom Pseudomonadati; phylum Pseudomonadota; class Alphaproteobacteria; order Hyphomicrobiales; family Nitrobacteraceae; genus Bradyrhizobium; species Bradyrhizobium sp. Pa8. Next base: position 8,746,059 of record NZ_CP176767.1, read on the forward strand.
GAAGGCCACCGAGAGGTCGCGGACAGCAAGCAGGGGCTGGTTGATCGCGTCCATCACGCCCTCACTTGAACGTCTTGCGCGGATCGAAGGCGTCGCGCACGGCTTCGCCGATGAAGATCAAGAGCGACAGCATTATCGCGACCGAGAAGAAGCCGGAGAAACCGAGCCAGGGCGCCTGCACGTTGGACTTGCCCTGCGACAGCAGTTCGCCTAGCGACGGCGAGCCGGGCGGCAGCCCGAAGCCGAGGAAGTCCAGCGCCGTCAGCGTCATCACCGAGGACGACACGATGAACGGCAGGAAGGTCATCGTCGCGACCATCGCGTTCGGCAGCAAATGCTTGAACATGATCACGGCGTTCGACACGCCGAGCGCACGCGCGGCCTGGATGTACTCAAAATTGCGCCCGCGTAGAAATTCCGCGCGCACGAGCCCGACCAGCGACACCCAGGAAAACAGGAGCAGGATGCCGAGCAGCACGAAGAAGCCGGGCACGAGCACCGACGAGAGGATCAGCAAGAGGTAGAGCGAAGGGATCGCAGTCCATATCTCGATGAAACGCTGGAACAACAGGTCGACCCAGCCGCCGAAATAGCCCTGCACCGCGCCGGCTGCGATGCCGACAACCGAGGAGACGATGGTCAGGCACAGACCGAACAGCACCGAGATGCGGAAACCGTAGATCAGGCGCGCAACCACATCGCGGCCCTGATCGTCGGTGCCGAGCCAGTTGTATTCGAGGTCGCGGCAGCTCTTGAGGCCCTTCTTCTCGACGACAGGCTTGCACTGCGCCTCCGTCAACATCCAGGTCGGCGGCGACGGCGCCGGCGTCGGCAGGTCGAGATTATGGGTGTCGTAGGAATAGCGGATCAGCGGCCAGACGATGCTGCCGCCCTTGTCCTTGATCAGCTTCTGCAAATAGGGATCGCGGTAGTCGGCCGCCGTTTCGAAGTCGCCGCCGAAGGTCGTCTCGGAATAGGTGACGAAAGCCGGCCAGTAGAGATGACCGTCGTACTTGATCAGGAACGGCCGGTCATTGGCGATCAGCTCGGCAAACAGCGACACCACGAACAGGATCATGAAGATCCAGAACGACCAGTAACCGCGCCGGTTCGCCCTGAAATTCTGCCAGCGCCGGCGGTTGAGCGGCGATGGCACGAACGGCTTGCGCGTGATCGGCACGGCATCGCCGAGCGGCGACTTTGCGGTGGTTTCGATCGGGGTCGGGGCGATCAGTGTCATCAGACCTCCCGCGCCTCGAAATCGATCCGCGGATCGATCCACATGTAGGTCAGGTCAGAGATGAGGTTGATCACGAGGCCGACGAGCGAAAAGATGAAGAGCGTGCCGAACACCACGGGATAGTCGCGGTTGAGAACGCTCTCGAAACTGAGCAGTCCGAGCCCATCCAGTGAGAAGATGGTCTCGATCAGAAGCGAGCCCGAGAAGAAAGCGTGAATGAAGGTGCTGGGAAAGCCCGCGATCACGATCAGCATCGCGTTGCGGAAGACGTGGCCATAGAGCACTCGATTCTCGCTGCAGCCCTTCGCGCGCGCAGTCATCACGTATTGCTTGCGGATCTCGTCCAGAAACGAGTTCTTGGTCAGGAACGTCATGGTGGTGAACGCGCCGAGCCCCATGGCGATCAGCGGCAGCGTCAAATGCCAGAAGTAATCGATGATCTTCCAGTACCAGGGAAATTGCGACCAGCCGTCCGACGTCAGCCCGCGCAGCGGGAACCAGTTGAAAAACGAGCCCCCGGCGAACAGGATGATCAGGAGGATCGCGAACAGGAAGCCGGGAATCGCGTAGCCGAGCACGAGTACGCTCGACGTCCAGGTATCGAAGCGCGTTCCGTCCTTGACCGCCTTGCGGATGCCGAGCGGAATCGAGATCAGGTAGGTCAAGAGCGTCAGCCAGATGCCGAGCGATATCGAGACCGGCAGCTTTTCCTTGACCAGCTGGAGCACGCTGACATCGCGAAAATAGCTGTTGCCGAAATCGAAGCGGGCGAAATTCCACACCATCAGCGCGAAGCGTTCGGGGGCCGGCTTGTCGAAGCCGAATTGCTTCTCCAGCTTCTTGATGAAGTCAGGGTCCAGGCCCTGCGCGCCGCGATATTTCGAGTTGATGGCATCGCCACCAGCGCCCAGCTGACCGGGCGCGCGCTGAGCGAAATCACCGCCGCCCGAGATGCGCGAGCTGCCGCCGGTGTCGGCGCCCGAGAGCTGCGCGATGACGCGCTCGACCGGACCGCCCGGCGCGAATTGCACGACGACGAAGGAGACGAAGAGGATCCCGAGCAGCGTCGGGATCATCAGGAGGATGCGGCGGGCGATATAGGCGCTCATGATTATTTCGCCTGCTCGAGCTTGGCCGTCTTGGCGGCATCGTGCCACCAGATTTCGGGAGCGCCGACGCCGTTGGCGTAACGCGGCAGCTTCTGCGGATGAGCGAATTGGTCCCAATAAGCGAGCCGGTGCGTCTTGTTATACCATTGCGGCACCCAGTAACGGCCGGCGCGGAACAGGCGGTCGAAGGCGCGGCAGGCGACGGTCAAATCCTCGCGGTTGTCGGCCGCCATGATCTTCTCGATCATGGCATCGATCGCCGGGCTGGCGACGCCCGCAAGATTGTACGAGCCCTTGGTTGCCGCGACCTGCGAAGAGAAGAACGATCGCATCGCGTCGCCCGGCGTCGCCGACATGCTGAAACGCTGGATTGTCATGTCAAAGTCGAAATCTTCCTGGCGCGCCTTGTGTTGCACAGCGTCGACGAGACGCACGCTCGCTTCGATACCGAGCGTGCCCAGGTTCTTGATGTAGGGCGCGTGGTGCGGCTGGAACGAAGGCTCGTCCAGCAGGAACTCGATCCTGAATACCTCACCATTCGGCAGCACCCGCTTGCCATCCTTGATCGGCATGCCAGCCTCGGCCAGCAGTTGCTGGGCCCTGCGCAACAAGCCGCGATCCTGGCCGGAGCCGTCCGAGATCGGAGGCGTGAACGGTGCGGCGAACACTTCGTCGGGCACCTGGCCGCGAAACGGCTCCAGCAGCTTCAGCTCTTCCGGCGACGGAGGCCCATCGCTTGCCATGAGGTCCGAGTTCTGGAACGGCGACACCGTGCGGGCATAGGCGCCGTACATGATGGTCTTGTTGGTCCATTCGAAGTCGAAGGCATTGATCAAGGCCTCGCGCACACGCGGGTCTTTGAACTTGTCGCGCCGCGTGTTGATGAACCAGCCCTGCGCACCGGACGGCGTGTCGTCAGGGACCACCTCCATCTTGACGCGCCCGTCCTTCACCGCCGGAAAGTCGTAGCGCGTCGCCCAGATGCGCGAGGTGAATTCCTCCCGATAGAGATAGTTCTTGCCGGTGAACCCCTCGAACGCGACATCGCGATCCCGATAGAATTCATAGCGCACGACGTCGAAATTGTAGCTGCCGCGGCAAACCGGCAGGTCGGCAGCCCACCAGTCCTTGACGCGCTCATATTCGATATAGCGGTTGACCTCGAACTTGCCGACCTTGTACGGGCCAGAGCCGAGCGGGGTATCGAGTGACGTTTCGTCGAAGGCGCGCGACGCATAATACGTTTTCGAGAAGATCGGCAGGCTCGCGACATAAAGCGGCACGTCGCGGGCGCGCCCCTTGGCGAAGGTCACGACGAGCGTCGCGTCGTCGATCGCTTCCGCACTCACCATGTCGCGCATCTGCAGGATGATCAGCGGATGTCCCTTGGCCTTCAGTGATGTCAGCGAAAACGCGGCGTCGTGGGCGGTGAGCTTGCTGCCGTCGTGGAATTTCGCCTCGGGCCGCATGGTGAAGCGATAGACAAGCCTGTCCGGCGATATCCGCACGGATTTGGCGGCAAGGCCGTACATTCCATCAGGCTCGTCATTTGCACGCGCCATCAGCGGCACAAACGTCATGTCCATGCCTTGCGCGCCGTCACCCTTCAGGATGAAGGCGTTGAGCGAGTTGAAGGTCTGATAGGACTGGTTGTAGGCGCGCACCGACGGAATGAGCGAGAACGTGCCGCCCTTCGGCGCATCGAGATTGACGTAGTCGAAATGGTGGAAGTCGGCGGGGTATTTGAGATCGCCGAACGCCGAGATGCCGTGCGCCTCGGTCCCCGCTTCCGATGCGCGTGCGCCGGGCAACATCAGCGCGCCGAGGGACGCACCGAGAGCGCCGCCGACACCCAAAGCCAGAACATGGCGGCGTGACATCTGCGTCATGCGGGGGATGTCCTTCACGACTTCTTTGCGATCCGTGCCGCCTTGTCTGCGTCGTACCACCAGATGAACGGGAAGCCGGACTGACCGTATTTGGGCAATTCCGCCGGTCGGCCGAAGCGATCCCAGCGCGCGGTGCGGATCTTCGAATAGGTCCATTGCGGAACGACGTAGTGATTCCATAGCAGCACGCGGTCGAGCGCTTTGGTTGCCGCGACGAGATCGTCGCGACCCGTGGCGTAGATCAGCCTCTCGATCAGCTTGTCGATCGCCGGATTCTTGATGCCGGTAATATTGCGCGAACCAGCGATGTCGGCCGACTTGGACGACCAGAACTCGCGCTGCTCGTTGCCGGGCGACTGCGACTCGCCCCATGAGTTGGTGACGACGTCGAAATCCCAGTCCCGAGTCCTGTTCTCGTATTGAGTCGGGTCGACCGTGCGCACGCTGACCGCGATGCCGAGTCGTTCCAGCGACGGCTTGTAGAACAGCGTGACCCGCTCGAAGCTCGGATCCTGGTTCAGCAGCTCCAGGGTGAACTGCGCACCGGTCTTGACGTCGACCAACTTGCGGTCGCGCACCTCGTAGCCGGCCTCCTTGAACAGGCGCAGCGCCTCGCGAAGATTGTCGCGCACGGCTTCCGGACTGCCGCCGACCGGATTGGTGTAGGCCGTCGTGAACACTTCCGGCGGGACCTCGGCGCGGACGGTCTCGAGGATCTCGAGCTCTTTCCCCTGCGGCAACCCGGTCGCCATGAGCTCGTCGATGCCATCGAAATAGCTGCTGACGCGCTTGTACTGACCGTAGAAGATCTGCTTGTTCATCTCCTCGAAGTCGAACGCATAGTTGAGCGCACGACGCACGCGAGGATCTTTGAATTTGGCGCGGCGCAGGTTCGGCACGAAAGCCTGCATCACACCCGAGCTACGATTGGCGAACTCCTCGAGGATCACCCGCTTTTCGGTCACGGCCGGGAAGTCGTAGGCTGTCGCCCAGTTCTTCGCACTGTTCTCGGTGCGCCAGTCCACCTGATCGGCCTTGAAAGCCTCGATCGCCACGGTGGCATCGCGGAAATACTCGTAGCGCATCTCGTCGAAATTGTTGCGGCCCACATTGGCGGCGAAATCGCGCCCCCAATAATCCTTGACGCGCTCCAGCGCGATCGACCGTCCCGCAACGAATTCCTTGACCTTGTAGGGGCCGGAACCGAGCGGTATTTCGAGCGTGGTCGCGGAGACATCGCGCTTGCGGCCCTGCGCGTCGGTCCCCTCCCACCAATGCTTCGGCAAAACCGTGAGCTGCCCGACGATCTGCGGCAACTCGCGGTTGCCCGGTGCGTCGAACACAAACTTCACCTCGCGCTCGCCGACCTTCTCGGCCTTCACCACATGGCTGTAATAGGCCGAGTACATCGGGTGATGCTTCTTGAAGGCATCCAGCGAGAAGATCACGTCGTCCGCAGTGACCGGCTTGCCATCATGCCATTTGGCCTGCGGCCGCAAACGATAGGTGACGAAGGAAAAGTCGGCCGGGTGGCTGACGGCCTCGGCCAGCGCGCCGTATTCGGTCGAGACTTCGTCGAGCGAGGGCGTCGTGAGGGATTCGTAGATGAACGCGACGGCACCGGCGACCTGCCCCTTCACCCCCGCCACCACGATATTGAAATTATCGAAGGTGCCAACGGCGATCTGGCGTGCGACACCGCCTTTGGGCGCTTCCGGATTGACGTAATCGAAGCGCTTGAAGTCGGCGGGATACTTGACCTGCCCGAACAGCGACAGAGCATGCCGCCAAGGCAGCTCGCTGGCGGATTGCGCCACGGCCGTGCCGATGACGGGAAGGCCCCCTACGGAACCGAGGGCGGGGAGCGCTACGGCGGCAGTGCCGGTGAGCAGGAGATCGCGTCGGGTAATGGCCAAATCAACATTCCTGGTCTTGAAGGAGGTTACCCCTTTAAGTGCTCAATATAGGCGAGGTTTCGACGGAATATGTTGCTTTTTCCTCATGTTGGAAGCCCGGGCGGCCTGTCGGATGCGGCCAAACGCCCCGATAAACTCACCGCGAGGCCCGGATAAGCAAACGGCCAGGCTTTTCAGCCTGGCCGCACTTTCCAAGATCGGTTTTTGACGGCCTTACTTCGACGCCGTTGGGATCGGTTGAGGGTGCTCTGACAGCGAATTCAGATAGGCGATGACGTCGGCGCGCTCGGAGTCCTTCGGGATGCCAGCAAAGCCCATCGCGGTGCCCGGGATGAAACCCTTCGGGTTGGCAATGAACTTGTTGAGGTCGTCGAACGACCAGGTGCCACCCTTGGCCTTCATGGCGGCCGAGAAGTTGAAGCCGCCACGGCCCTCACCCCTCGCTTCGCCGACGACGCCATAGAGGTTCGGACCGACGCGATTCGGGCCGCCCTTCTCGAAGGTGTGGCAGGCACCACACTTCTTGGCGGCCGCCGCGCCCTTCTCGACGGACGCGGTCTGGAGCAGCTTTTCGATGGGCTCGGAGGCAGCGGCAGCGGCGCCGCCTTCCTTGCCGTGGCCGGCGTCTTCCTTGACGGCAATCTCGAAACCCGGCTTCTCGAGCGGCTTCGGCGTGAACAGCGCCTGGGCGGTGAAGCTCGTCACCAGCAGGATGAGACAGGTGCCCAACACGGCACCGAGAATCTTATTGAGTTCGAAAGAGTCCATTTCCGGCCAGGCCCCACACCACAGTAAGGAAATAGCGGCCGCGCGGCCGCCAGGACGAGCCTCGGGAGAATCAAACGTTCCTTGTTGTTTCCCCGAGTTTTGCCATTGAGATATCGGTTTGCCCGGGGTCTGGCAACCCGTATAAGCGACCCGGCTTTCAGCCCGTCCCCACCCCATTTCTCGACGCGGAAAACCTCTCGTTTCCAGGCCCTTGACCCGATGATCGATCCCCGCATCCTGGTGCTGATCCCGGCCCGCATGGCCGCCACCCGCCTGCCCGGCAAGCCGCTCGCCGACATCGCGGGCCTGCCGATGATCGTGCATGTGATGCGGCGGGCAGAGGCCGCCGGCATCGGCCGGGTCGCGGTCGCGACCGATACGGACGAGATCGCCTCCGTGGTCACCGCCCATGGCGGCGAAGCCGTAATGACCCGCCCGGAGCACCCCTCGGGCTCCGACCGCATCCACGAGGCGATGCAGAAGCTCGATCCCTCAGGCAAGGCCGAGATCGTGGTCAATCTCCAGGGCGATTTCCCGACCATCACGATCGACAACATCCGCGAGGTGCTGCCGCCGCTGCAAGATCCGGCGGTGGACATCGCGACGCTGGCCTCGCAGATCCATACCGAGGAGGAAGACCTCGCGCCGAGCGTCGTAAAGGCGATCGGGACCTCGCTGGGCGGGAAACGCATGCGCGCACTTTATTTCACTCGCGCGACCGCTCCGACCGGCGACGGACCGCGCTACCACCATATCGGCCTCTACGCCTATCGCCGCGCCGCGTTGGAGCGCTACGTCTCGCTGCCGCCGTCCCCGCTGGAATTGCAGGAGAAGCTCGAGCAGCTCCGGGCGCTGGAGGCCGGGATGCGGATCGACTTCACCATCGTCGACACCGTGCCCCGCGGGGTCGACACGCCGGCGGACCTGGAGACCGCCCGCAGTATCCTTTCCAAATCCTGAGCCGCTGTTACAAGGCCGATCATGAGCAAGCTGAAAATCGCATTCCAGGGCGAGCCTGGGGCAAATTCCCACATCGCCATCGTCGAGGCCTATCCCGACGCCGAGCCGATGCCCTGCGCCACCTTCGAGGACGCGCTGTCGGCGATCTCGTCGGGCGAGGCCGATCTCGGCATGATCCCGATCGAGAATTCGGTCGCGGGTCGCGTCGCCGATATCCATCATCTGCTGCCGGCCTCCGGCCTCTTCATCATCGGCGAATGGTTTCTGCCGGTCCGCCATCAGTTGATGGCGGTGAAGGGGACGAAGCTCGAGGACATCAAAAGCGTCGAGAGCCACGTGCATGCGCTCGGCCAGTGCCGGCGCATCATCCGCAAGCTCGGCATCAAGCCGATCGTGCACGCCGACACCGCCGGCAGCGCCCGCGACATCTCCGAGCGCAACGACAAGGCCGTCGCGGCGATCGCCTCGCGGCTTGCGGCAAAGATCTACGGCCTCGACATCCTGGCCGAGGACATCGAGGACGAAGCGCACAACACCACGCGCTTCGTGGTGCTGGCGCGCGAGCCGAAATGGGCCGCGCAAGGCTCCGGCCCGCTGGTCACGACTTTTGTATTTCGCGTGCGCAACTTGCCCGCCGCGCTCTACAAGGCGCTCGGCGGCTTCGCCACCAACGGCGTCAACATGACCAAGCTCGAAAGCTACATGGTCGACGGCAATTTCTTCGCCACCCAGTTTTATGCCGACGTCGACGGCCACCCTGACGACAAGGGGCTCGCCTTCGCGATCGAGGAGCTGAAGTTCTTCTCGCGCGAATTCCGCATCGTCGGCGTGTATCCGGGGCACCCGTTCCGCGCGACGTTCAGCGAGACGCAGCAGGATTGATTGGCCACCCTCCCCTGGAGGGGAGGGTCGATCGCGCGCCGCGCGAGCGGGGTGGGGTGGGGTGATCTCTCCATTCGGGCAGTATTCGTCGCCGAGAGACCGTCACCCCACCCCGCTACGCATTTCGCTTCGCTCAATGCCTAGCGACCCTCCCCCTCCAGGGGAGGGTAAGCTACGCCGCGGCCGCTTTCAGCCCGAACGCCTCCGCCAGCAGCGAATACGACTTCTTTCGCGCGTCGTGATCGTACACGGCCGTGATCACCATCAACTCGTCCGGTTTGCTCGCGTCGATCAACGGCTGCAGTTTCTTCTGCACCGTCGCCGGATTGCCGACGAAGAGGCGCGAGCGGTTGCGCGAGATCGAAATGCGCTCGGCGTCCGTATAGGGATAGGCCAGCGCCTCCTCGACACTCGGCAGCGGCAGATATTGCCCGCGGTCGCGGCGCAGGCGGTTGAGATCGAACGAGGCGGCGAGCTTTTCGGCCTCCTCATCCGTGTCGGCCGTGATGACGGCGACGGCGAGGATCGCGTGCGGGCTCGCGCTCCAGGCCGAGGGCTGGAAACGGTTGCGGTAATGCACCATCGCATCGATCGCGTCATGGGATGCGAAATGATGGGCGAAGGCGAAGCCCATGCCGACCTGCGCGGCGAGCTCCGAGGAATAATCGCTGGAGCCGAGCAGCCAGATCGGCGGCAGCTTGGTGTCGTCGGGCATCGCGACGACGTTGTTGTAGGGATGGCCCGCGGGAAATTCGCGGGTCTCCCACAGAATCAGTTCGTGCAGCCGCTCCAGGAAGTCGTCGCCCTCGCGGCGGTCGAGACGGCTGCGCAGTGCGTAGGCGGTGGCCCCGTCGGTGCCGGGGGCGCGGCCAAGACCGAGATCGATGCGGCCGGGAAACAGCGCCTCCAGCATCTTGAAGCGCTCGGCCACCACGAGCGGGGCGTGGTTGGGCAGCATCACCCCGCCGGAGCCGACGCGGATGTGCTTCGTCACCGCCGCGATCTGCCCGATCATCACATCGGGAGCCGGGCTCGCCACCGAGGCGAGGTTGTGATGCTCGGCGAGCCAGTAGCGGACATAGCCAAGCCCATCGACATGGCGCGCCAGATCGATGCTATTACGCAGCGCCGCGGCGGGTCTTGTACCTGTGGTGACGACGGAGAGGTCGAGGACTGAGAGCGGGATCATGGCGCGCTAAGGTAATGAAGGCCGGCGCGGCGGCAATGGGCAGACTGCGCAGGTCTGGCGTGTGCGGGCCGCGAGCCCGCGAGCCCGCGCGGCAAGACCGGTTGAGGCGATGGGACAACACTTGTCCTAGCAGCACGATCTTCACACTGCCCACACCACTTATTCGCTTCCGCTTATCGCTAGAATCATATTAACGCTCTGATTTATTTATATTTTTGTCAACTCTGCGCACTTCCCAACCGCTGCCTCATCCGCACGATATTTCCACTGCTATCGATGAAAGTGGGCCATTTCCCATCTCCGATGGGCTGTCGACTGCAACCGCTTTGGCTTATCTTAGCCGCGTCCAATCGAGACCTGACTGCCGGCCGCCGAAAGCCGGACGAGCCCCTGGAGTGAGTGGTGCCATGACCGATCTGACGACGCCTGCCCGAGCCGAAGGGCAAAACGGGCACCTCTCCTCGAAGCGGCCTGCGATCTCCTTCGAGTTCTTTCCGCCCAAGACGGAAGAGATGGAGCGCAATCTCTGGGAGACCATCAACCGGCTCGCCCCGCTCGACCCGAAATTCGTCTCCGTGACCTATGGGGCCGGCGGCTCGACCCGCGAGCGCACCCATTCGACCATAACCCGCATCCTCAAGGAGACCGCGCTGCTGCCGGCCGCGCATTTGACCTGCGTCGGCGCCTCGCGCGGGGAGATCGACGAGATCGTCGACCGCTATCACGAGGTCGGCGTCCGCCACATCGTCGGCCTGCGCGGCGATCCCGCCGGCGGCATCGGCACGCCCTATTCCAGCCACCCCGACGGCTACCAGAGTTCTGCCGACCTCGTTGCGGGCATCAAGAAGCGGCACGGCGACATCGAAGTGTCCGTGTCCGCCTATCCCGAGAAGCACCCTGAAGCGCGCGACTTCGACGCCGACATCGACACGCTGAAGGCCAAGGTCGATGCGGGTGCGACGCGCGCGATCACCCAGGTGTTCTTCGATAACGACCTCTACTTCCGCTACCTCGACCGCGTCCGTGCCCGAGGCATCGACATCCCGATCGTGCCCGGCATCATGCCCATGCACAACTTCAAGCAGGCCCGCAATTTCGTCACCCGCGCTGGCACCAGCGTGCCGGATTGGCTTGCGGAGAAATTCGACGGCCTCGACGACGACGCCGAGACCCGCAAGCTGGTGGCCGCGACGGTTGCGGCCGGCCAGGTGCAGAAGCTGGCGAAGCGCGGCGTCGACACCTTCCATTTCTACACCATGAACCGCGCCGATCTCGTGTTCGCGATCAGCCATTTGCTCGGCATCCGCGCCAAGAGCGCGCAGAAGGCGGCGTAAGAAGACAATGACCGTATCCACCTCTCCCAAGCGAACTGCCCTGCTCAATGCCGCACGCGAGCGCATCCTCGTGCTCGACGGCGCCATGGGCACGATGATCCAGAACCTCCAGTTCGACGAGGCCGCCTTCCGCGGCGAGCGCTTCAAGGATTTCCATCGCGATCTGCGCGGCAACAACGACCTGTTGATCCTGACCCAGCCGCAGGCGATCGAGGATATCCACGCCGCCTATTTGCGCGCCGGCGCCGACATCGTCGCGACCAACACCTTCTCGACGACCTCGATCGCGCAGGCCGATTACGACCTCACCGACATCGTCTACGAGATGGCGCGCGAAGGCGCCCGCCTCGCCGGCAACGCCGCACGGCGCGTCGAGGCCGAGGACGGCAAGCCGCGCTTCGTTGCGGGGGCCATCGGCCCGACCAACCGCACCGCCTCGATCTCGCCCGACGTGTCCAATCCCGGCTACCGGGCCGTCACGTTCGACGATTTGCGCAAATCCTATGGCGAGCAGATCAACGGCATGCTCGACGGCGGCGTCGATCTGCTGCTGGTCGAGACCATCTTCGACACGCTGAACGCCAAGGCGGCGCTCTATGCGATTGCCGAAATCACCGAAGAACGCGGCATCGACGTGCCCGTGATGGTGTCGGGCACCATCACCGACAAATCCGGCCGCCTGCTCTCGGGCCAGATGCCGGAAGCGTTCTGGAATTCGGTGCGACACGCAAAACCCGTGACCATCGGCTTCAACTGCGCGCTCGGCGCGGAAGATCTGCGCGCCCACATCGCCGATATCGGCCGCGTCGCTGACACGCTGGTGTGTGCCTATCCGAACGCCGGCCTGCCCAACGAATTCGGCCAGTACGACGAGACCCCGGAATACATGGCGCGGCTGATCGGCGAGTTCGCACGCGACGGCCTCGTCAACATCGTCGGCGGCTGCTGCGGCACCACGCCGGACCATATCGCGGCGATTGCGGCGGCCGTCGCCCCACACAAGCCGCGCGTCGTGCCGGAGATCGAGCCGCGCCTGCGCCTCTCCGGCCTCGAGCCTTTCATTCTGACCGACGCTATCCCGTTCGTGAACGTCGGCGAGCGCACCAACGTCACCGGCTCCGCTCGCTTCCGCAAGCTGATCACCGCCGGCGACTACACCGCCGCGCTGCAGGTCGCCCGCGACCAGGTCGAGAACGGCGCGCAGATCATCGACGTCAACATGGACGAAGGGCTTCTGGATTCGGAAGCCGCGATGGTGACCTTCCTCAATCTCGTCGCCGCCGAGCCCGACATCGCTCGCGTCCCGGTGATGGTCGACTCGTCGAAATTCTCGGTGATCGAGGCCGGCCTGAAATGCGTGCAGGGCAAGCCGGTCGTCAACTCGATCTCGATGAAGGAAGGCGAGGAGAAGTTCATTCACGAGGCGAAGATCGCCCGGCGCCACGGCGCAGCCGTGGTGGTGATGGCGTTCGACGAGGTCGGCCAGGCCGACACGTTCGCGCGCAAGACCGATATCTGCAAGCGCGCCTACGACATCCTGGTGGACCGCGTCGGCTTCCCGCCGGAAGACATCATCTTCGATCCGAACATCTTCGCGATCGCGACCGGCATCGAGGAGCACAACAATTACGGCGTCGACTTCATCGAGGCGACGCGCTGGATCCGCCAGAACCTGCCGGGCGCGCACATCTCGGGCGGCGTCTCCAATCTGTCGTTCTCGTTCCGCGGCAACGAGCCGGTGCGCGAGGCCATGCACTCGGTGTTCCTGTATCACGCCATCAAGGCGGGCATGGACATGGGCATCGTCAATGCCGGACAGATGATCGTCTATGACGACATCGATGCCGAGCTGCGCCAGGTGTGCGAGGACGTCATCCTCAATCGCGACCCCGGCGCTTCCGAGCGCCTGCTGGCACTTGCGGAGAAATTCCGCGGCAACAAGACCCAGACCAAGGAAGCCGACCTCGCCTGGCGCGAATGGCCGGTGGAGAAGCGGCTGTCGCATTCGCTGGTGCACGGCATCACCGAGTTCATCGAAGTGGACACCGAGGAGGCCCGCAAGGCATCCAAGCGTCCGCTCGACGTGATCGAGGGACCGCTGATGGCCGGCATGAACGTGGTCGGCGACCTCTTCGGCGACGGCAAGATGTTCCTGCCGCAGGTGGTGAAATCCGCGCGCGTGATGAAGCAGGCGGTGGCGTGGCTGATGCCGTTCATGGAGGAAGAGAAGGCACGCAACCTCGCCAACGGCATCGGCACCGAAGGCTCCTCTTCCGCCGGCAAGATCGTGCTCGCGACCGTCAAGGGCGACGTCCACGACATCGGCAAGAACATCGTCGGCATCGTGCTCCAGTGCAACAACTTCGAGGTCATCGACCTCGGCGTGATGGTGCCGGCTGCAAAGATCGTCGAGACCGTGAAGGCGGAGAAGGCCGACATCGTCGGGCTATCAGGCCTGATCACGCCCTCGCTCGACGAGATGGCGTTCTTCGCCGGCGAATTGCAGCGCGAAGGTTTGAAGCTGCCGCTGCTGATCGGCGGCGCCACCACGAGCCGCGTGCACACGGCGGTCAAGATCGACCCGAGCTATCGCGCCGGTCCCGTCGTGCATGTGAATGACGCCAGCCGCGCCGTCGGCGTTGCCTCCTCGCTGCTCTCGCCTGAGAAGCGCGAGGCCTATGCCGCCGAGGTGCGCGCCGAATACGCAAAAATCTCGGATGCGCATCTGCGCGCGCAGGCCGACAAGAAGCGCCTGAAGCTCGCGGCCGCGCGCGCCAACCGCGTGCCGGTCGACTTCGCCGCGAACAAGCCGGTGAAGCCGACCTTCCTCGGCACCCGCAGCTTCGACGATTACGATCTCGCTGAGCTCGTGCCCTATATCGACTGGACGCCGTTCTTCCAGACCTGGGAGCTCGCCGGCCGCTTCCCCGCCATTCTCGACGATTCCAAGGTCGGCGAGGTCGCGCGCTCGCTCTATGACGATGCGCGGAAAATGCTCGACCTGATTGTCAGGGAAAAATGGTTCCGGGCGCGCGCGACGGTCGGCTTCTGGCCGGCGAACGCTGAAGGTGACGACATCGTGCTCTATGCCGACGAAAGCCGGACCAAGAGAATCGCGACGCTGCACACGCTGCGCCAGCAACTCGAGAAGCGCGAGGGCCGGTTCAACGCCGCGCTCGCCGACTTCGTCGCGCCCGTTGGTGCCGGCGTGCCCGACTATGTCGGCGGCTTCGTCGTCACGGCCGGCATCGGCGAGGATGTGGTCGCCGACCGCTTCAAGATGGCCAATGACGATTACTCCTCAATCCTGTGCAAGGCCTTGGCCGATCGCCTTGCGGAGGCCTTCGCCGAACGCATGCACGCCCGCGTGCGCCGCGAGTTCTGGGCCTACGCGCCGGACGAGGCGCTCTCCAGCGAGGACCTGATCCTCGAGAAGTACCAGGGCATCCGCCCCGCGCCGGGCTATCCCGCGCAGCCCGATCACACCGAGAAGGCGACGCTGTTCGAGCTGCTCGACGCGGAAGCGACTGCCGGCGTGAAGCTGACCGAGAGCTTCGCGATGTGGCCGGGCTCCTCCGTGTCCGGGCTCTATTTCGCGAACCCCGAGAGCTATTATTTCGGCGTCGGCAAGATCGAGCGTGACCAGGTCGAGGACTATGCCGCACGCAAGGGAATGAGTGTGGCGGAAACCGAGCGCTGGCTCGCGCCGGTGCTGAACTACATCCCGTCGCGGCAGACCGACAAGGCTTTCGCGGCGACACCTGCGAACGACGAGACGTCGAAGGACCTCGCCTCGCACCCGCCCGGCTGCACCTGCGCGGTGCATCTCGTCTGGCAGAAGAAGCGCGCGGGGGCGGGGTAGGCCCGCCTTCGCTTCCCAGCCCGCCTTCGCTTCCCAAGACTAAAAAGTGAAAAACAACCCCATGCACAGTAGAGGTGGGGTTGAAAGGCTTGAGGAATTTCGGCCTTACCGAAATGACTTGCTCCGTCGGGCAAAACACCGGTAATATTCCATCATCCCTGCCATGCCGATGGATGCCACACGCGCGTCCCCATCCTCCCCTGGTGGGGGAGGATCGCTTCGCATGCAGCGAAGCGGAATGCGGACCGAGGTGGCGTGACGGTCTCTCCGCGTTGAACACGACCCGTGTTGAGAGGTCACCCCACCCCGCTCGCGCTTCGCGCGATCGACCCTCCCCCTCCAGGGGAGGGTAGAGACCTCGCTCCTTCGGCGACGCCGGCGGGTGCACGATCTACTTGGACGGCGCCTTCGCCTCGCAACAACGGCAGTGCACGACGCAAAGAGCGAGCTGCTCCTTTCTGACACACAACCAGGACGAGTCGCGGCCCCGAATTCGGCTCACCGGCAATTTCGCGCAGGAACCGGGCGGTGTGAACTCGTTCACTTGTCCGCTCAACCTTGATTCGCTAATCTATCGGCCTACTACCTTCAAACCGATGGTTTGCTTGGGATCGAACATATGACGCAGTTCATTGCACTGTTCGTCGCCGCGATCGCCCTTGTCGTGCTGCCTACGATTGCCGCGGCTGACTGCCCGAAAGGCTACGTGCCATGCGGCGAACGAAATCAGTTGTGCTGCCCGCGAAAGTAGCGAGCCGCAAATGGCTTTGGCTTGGTAGCGGCGTCTTTGTCGCGATCGGCCTGGTGATGGTTGCGGCCTGGGTCGGGTTTCCGCGAAAGAAGCAGACGATCACGGCCATCCTCTCCGAGACCGGATATTTCGAGGTGGTGCCGCCGAGCACGTTCGGCGGTCCCGGCACGATCAACACGATCGAGTACCTCAGCAATGGCCGGCTGGAGCTGCATCCGACCTGCGAAGTCGACCCCGCGCTCCTGACCGGCAAGATTCAGAAATCCCGGACCATGGACCGCGACTTGAAGCAGTCGCTCGAGAAGAATCTCGACGTATCCGCCCAGGTCAGGGACAAGCTCTCCGCCGTCGCCGGGATGGAGCAGGTCGATTCAATTCACCTCAAGCTCGAGAACGCCAACATTCTGCTGATTTCCGACGAGTCGCTGATCTCGACCCGGAATGCATTGCTGAAAGCCGACTGCGAGGACGCGGTCACCCAGAACATTTCGAGCGGCAGCCTCGTGTGCCAGACGCGATCCGTGCTGGAGGCCGATGTTGTCTACGAGATCAAATACCACAACAAGATTTCGATGGAGGAGCGGGCCAAGCTGACATCCGAGATCGCGGCGAAGCTCGAGCTGGAGGCACACGAGGGATCGGACGACAAGGTGTCCGGCTCCCAATTGTTCTTCGGCATAAGGCTGTCGCCGAATCCGATCGTCCTGAAGACCGCGGCGGGTGAGATCAAGCCCTGTAGCAGGAGATAGGACGGCGCGCTTTCACCCCTTCGGCGGGGCCAGCGGCTGCACGATCTCCCTGAACGGCGCGAGCGCCTCGCAGCGTTCGGCATGTGCTGACAGCGCCGGATAGCGCGACGGCTCGAACAGAAGCGGGTGCGCCTCGCGGGTGAAGCGGACGACGCAGGCCACCGCAATGTCGGCGTGGCCGATGCGATCCCCTAGCCAATACGGCGTCGTCACCCCCGCGCGTTCGGCCTCCAACACGCCGAGCACGTCGCCGATCTGCGCCTGGCAGCGCTCAACCCACAGCGCAAGCTGCTCCTTCCGCAGCACGCGCTCATAGAGCAGGCTCACCGCCTTGTCGCCGAGACCGGAGGCGAGCGCGCAGATGCGCAAATGCTTTCGCCGCTCGGCGCCGCCGCGCGGCAGCATCGCCTTCTCCGGCCCGACGAGTTCGTCGAGATAGTCCAGAATGATCGTGCTCTCGATCAGCGCCTCACCATCGTCGAGCACCAGCGTCGGCACGCGCCGCAGCGGATTGTACGGCGCGATCTTGTCGGCGTCGCCGAAGGTCGACCACGGCCGGTGCTCGAAGGCGAGGCCGTAAAGTCGGAGCGCAATCGCAACGCGGCGGACGAAGGGGGAGTCGTATTGGCCGATCAGGAACATGGGTTGCGCTCGCTCGTCTGTTGGATGAGTGAAGTAGATAGCGACGTAATGAAGCGGAAATGCGGGGACTTCTTCTGAGCGCTTCCCCGGATATCGCTTCGCTCATCCGCGCTACGACACCGTCGCGCATTGATGTGCCGATTCGAAGAGCGACGGCAGCGCCACATTCCGTCATTGCGAGCGCAGCGAAGCAATCCAGGATCTTTCCGCAGAGACAGACTGGATTGCTTCGTCGCAAGGGCTCCTCGCAATGACGATGGGGAGGCAGCCGCGCACTACTCGATAATCGGCACATGTTTCGCCGCCGTCCGCGGCGCCGTGCCATCGAGACGCGGGTCGTCCGCAACCTCGACTTGGCGGCGGAAGGGACGGAAGCCGGAGCGCTGGTAGAACGCGACGGCCGAGGGATGGTCGAAGGTGCAGGTGTGCACCCAGACGCGGCGCAGGTCGCGTGACCACGCAATCTCCAGCGCGCGGTTCATCAGGAAGCGAGCAGCGCCCGTCCCGATCAGGCCATCGGTGACGCCGAAATAGACCAGCTCGCACTGCCCGGCCTCGCGGAAATCCAGCTCCAGGAGGCCTTCGTCGCGGCCGTCCACGACCAATGCGTAGACTTCTACCCCCAGTGCGTGGATGACAGCGGCGAGCTCCGTGTCATTCAAGCGCGCGCGCGAAAACCACAACCACTCCTCGCCGACCCGGCGATGGAGATCGCGATACCAGTCGAGCGCGGGCGCGTCGACCTTGCGCAAGGACCAGCGGCCTGGAGGATCGTCGCGGCGCGTGGGAGGTGCGGTCATCTCCAGATGGGTGACGACCGCGGCGATCTTGCCTGAGGGAACGTCGGAGTAGCCATCCGGCATGATCATCCGGCCGTCACTCCCCTTCGTCACTCGCGAGCACGCCCTTCACCGCGCGCGCCCAGCCGGCAAGCTTCCGCTCCCGCGTCGCCTGGCTCATGTTCGGCTTGAAGCGGTGCTCGAGCCGCCAATTGTCGGCAAACTTCGTCGGCTCCGGATAGACGCCCGCCTGGAGGCCGGCGAGATAGGCCGCGCCCAACGCCGTGGTCTCCTGGATCACGGGGCGATCGACCGGTGCGTCGAGCAGATCGGCGAGGCGCTGCATGGTCCAGTCCGACGCCGTCATGCCGCCGTCGACGCGCAGCACGACGCTCGCGACTTCCGAGCTCGGCCAGTCCGCGCGCATCGCGGCCCAGAGGTCGAAGGTCTGGTAACACACGCTCTCCAGCGCGGCGTGCGCGAGCTCGGCCGGGCCGGTGTTGCGGGTGAGGCCGAACAGCGCGCCGCGCACGCGCGGATTCCAGTAGGGCGCCCCCATGCCCACGAAGGCGGGGACCAGATAGACGCTCTGCATGGAGTCGGACTGATCGGCGAGCGGGCCGGTCTCGGCGGCGTGCTTGATGATGCCGAGGCCGTCGCGCAGCCACTGCACCGCCGAGCCTGCGACGAAGATCGAGCCTTCGAGCGCGTAGGTGCGCTTTCCGTCAAGCTGGTAGGCGACCGTGGTGAGCAGCTTGTTCTTCGACACCACCGGCGTAGTCCCGGTGTTGAGCAGGGCAAAGCAGCCGGTGCCGTAGGTGGACTTCATCATGCCCGGGCGGAAGCAGGCCTGACCGATGGTCGCGGCCTGCTGGTCCCCCGCGATGCCTGATATGGCGATCGCGCCGCCGAACAGGTCTGGCGTGCTCTCGCCGAAGCGGGCGGAGGAATCCTTCACCTCGGGCAGCATCGAGCGCGGCACGCCGATGATCTCCAGCAGCTCGTCGTCCCATTGGCCGGTGTGGATGTTGAACAGCAGCGTGCGCGAGGCGTTGGTGGCGTCGGTGGCGTGCACCTTGCCGCCGGTGAGGCGCCAGAGCAGATAGCAGTCGATGGTGCCGAACATCAATTCGCCGCGCGCGGCACGCGCCCGCGCGCCGGGAACGTGATCGAGGATCCAGGCGACCTTGGTGCCGGAGAAATAGGGATCGATGATCAGGCCGGTCTTTTGCGAGATCACGGGCTCGCGGCCGTCCGCCTTGAGTTTCGCGCAGATGTCGGCGGTGCGGCGGTCCTGCCAGACGATGGCGCGGTGCACGGCCTGGCCGGTGGCGCGGTCCCACACCACGGTGGTCTCGCGCTGGTTGGTGATGCCGATCGCGGCGATGTCCTTAGGCCCGATGCCGGCCTGCTCGATCGCGTCGCGGCAGACCATCACGGTCGAGGTCCAGATGTCCTCCGGCTCGTGCTCGACCCAGCCCGAGGCCGGAAAATGCTGCGGAAACTCCTGCTGCGCGCGGGCGGCGATCGAGATGTCGCCGCGAAAGACGATGGCGCGCGAGGAGGTGGTGCCCTGGTCGATGGCGAGGACGAAAGACATGGTGGCTTACCTTGGCGTTTCCCTGAGAGGGGTCA
The DNA here is from genome assembly GCF_052588265.1 of Bradyrhizobium sp. Pa8. Classification (NCBI taxonomy): domain Bacteria; kingdom Pseudomonadati; phylum Pseudomonadota; class Alphaproteobacteria; order Hyphomicrobiales; family Nitrobacteraceae; genus Bradyrhizobium; species Bradyrhizobium sp. Pa8. The sequence continues at coordinate 8,765,764 of NZ_CP176767.1, forward strand.
TTGTGTCGCGCCAAAGGGAGCGGATTAGGGCGGGAAGGTCAAGATTGGTCTCGCTTACCCTCCCCTGGAGGGGGAGGGTCGGCTCACATGAAGCGCAGCGGAATGTGAGACGGGGTGGGGTGACAGTCTTTCCGCATCGCGCGGTGCCCGTGCGGAGAGATCACCCCACCCCGCTCGCGCTACGCGCGATCGACCCTCCCCCTCCAGGGGAGGGTAAGATAGCGAACTTCTACTTGCGTCGATGTTTAAATCGGATCGTTTCTGCCTCGCGCGATCCGTACAGCTCCACATAGATCCGTTCGAGCACCGCGGTCAGATCGCTCGAGATCTCCGAATTCCAGAATCGGATGACGCAATAGCCTTCGTTCTCGAGCCAGCTTTGCCGCGCGTGATCTCGCGCGGCCGTCTCGCCTTCGTTGTGGTGTCCGCCGTCGAGCTCGATGATGAGACGTTTGGCTGGGCAGAAGAAGTCCACGACATAGGGCCCGATCGGCGCCTGGCGTCGGAAGTGCGAGCCTTCCATCGGAAGTTCCTTGAGTGCGCGCCAAAGGATGCGCTCGTGAGGCGTCGTGTTGGCCCGAAGCCTTTTAGCGGCGGCGCGTCAGATCGATGTTGAGACCATCTCTGTGGCTTCACCCCACCCCGCTTGGCGTTGCGCTCTGCGCAACACGAAGCGACCCTCCCCCTCCAGGGGAGGTTGAAGTGAAGCGCGATCGCGATACAATTGCAAGTAGTGACGAAAGCCTACACCGCCGCCGTCGTCACACCGCCGTCGATTACGATGGTCTGGCCGGTCATGAAGCTCGATGCATCCGAGGCGAGGTAGGCGACCGCGCCGGCGATTTCGTCGGGTTCGCCGATGCGGCGAAGGGGCGTGGTGGCGGTGCGGCGCTTGAGGTTGGCTTCGTCTTCCCACAGCGCGCGGGCGAAATCGGTCTTGACGAGGCCGGGCGCGATGCAGTTGACGCGGACGCCTTTCGGGCCCCATTCGCCGGCGAGCGAGCGGCACAGCGCGAAGTCGGCGGCCTTGGAGATGCCGTAGGCGCCGATCACGGTCGAGCCGCGCAGGCCCCCGATCGAGGAGATGATGACGACGGAGCCGCTGCCACGCTCGGCCATTTGCGGGATCGCCAGCGCGGAGAGCCAGATGTTGCTCTTGACGTTGCTGCCCATGATCTTGTCGAAGGCCTCGTCGGTGATGTCGAGCAGCGGGCCGTAATACGGATTCACCGCGGCGTTGCAGACCAGGATGTCGATCTTGCCGTAATGTCTCGTCGTGCCCGAGATCAGCGCCTCGACCTCGGCCTTGCGCGCGATGTTGCAGGGAATGACGATAGCATCGCCGCCAGCAGCAACGATGCCGTCGGCGACTTCCTTGCAGGCTTCCGCTTTCCGCGATGACACCACGACCTTGGCGCCGAGCTTTGCCAGCAGTTCCGCCGAGGAGCGGCCGATGCCGCGGCTGGAGCCGGTGACGATTGCGACCTTGCCAGTGAGATCGAACGGGGTGTTTTTCATTGTTGTTGCCTCGATGCTTCAACGGACTCCGTCATTGCGAGGAGCGAAGCGACGAAGCAATCCAGAGATGTCGCCGCGGAGACAGTCTGGATTGCTTCGCTTCGCTCGCAATGACGGTGGTGGTGGTGGAGAGACTCAGATCAACCCGCCACCATCCGCGACGCGGCGCTGGTGGTAGTCGGTGTCGCCGAACGAGTTCTCGATCATCGTCAGCCGCTTGAAGTAGTGGCCGATCTTCGCCTCCATGGTCATGCCGATGCCGCCGTGGAGCTGGATCGCCTGCTGTCCCACGAACTTCAGCGACTTGCCGATCTGCACCTTGGCCGCGGCGATCGCATTGGAGCGCTCCTTGGCGTCCTCGAAATCGCCGGCCATGGTCGCGAACATCGACATCGATCGCGCCTGCTCGGCGGCGACGAACATGTCGGAGGCGCGGTGCTGGAGCGACTGGAACGAGCCGATCGCGACACCGAACTGTTTTCGCGTCTTGATGTACTCGACGGTGGTCTTGAGCGATTCGTCCATCAGACCCACCGCTTCGGCGCAAAGCGCGACGCGGGCTTCATCCACCACGCGCTCGATCAGCGCGAGCGAGTCGTCGGGATTGCCGAGCGCCGCATCGGCGCCGACCTCGACGCCGGTGAAGGTGATGTCGGCGGCGTGCAGGCCGTCCTGTGTCGGGTACGACTTCTTCGTCACGCCCTTGGCATTCGCCGGCACCAGGAACACGCCGATGCCGGTCTTGTCGCGGCGGTCGCCCTTGGTGCGGGCGGTGACGATCAGGGTCTCGGCGTTCTCGCCGTTGAGCACGACGAACTTTTCGCCGTCGACCACCCAGCCGTCGCCCTTCTTCTTCGCCGTCGTCGAGACGTCGAAGAGATCGTAGCGCGAGTTCTTCTCGAGCTGGGCAAAGGCGAGCGTCTTGCTGCCGTCGATGATCCCGGGCACATGCGCGGCCTTCTGCGCATCGGAGCCGGCGTGGCGCAGGAAGCCGCCGCCGATCACGACCGTGGCCAGATAAGGCTCGAGCACCAGCGCCTTGCCGAGCGCTTCCATCACGATCATGGTCTCGACACCGCCGCCGCCGAAGCCGCCATCGGCCTCCGCGAACGGCAGGCCAAGCAGGCCCTGCTCGGCGAGCTTGCCCCAGACGGCCTGGCTCCAGCCGCCCTTCTCCTTCATGTACTTCTTGCGGCTCTCGAAATCATAGGAATCGGTCAGCAGGCCGTCGATGCTGTCCTTGAGAAGCCGTTGCTCCTCGTTCAGATCAAAATCCATTTCTTTGGTTCCTCGTACCCGGATTATCTGATTTCGTCATCCCGGGGCGCGCGCAGCGCGAGCCCGGGATCCATACGCTCGATCGTGGTTATGGATTCCGGGCTCGCGACTTCGTCGCGCCCCGGAATGACGCCTAGAGCCCCAGCACTGCCTTGGCGATGATGTTGCGTTGGATCTCGTTGGAGCCGCCGTAGATCGAGACCTTGCGGTTGTTGAAGTAGCTCGGCGCGATCTGGGCGGTCCACTCCATGGCTTCGTTCGAGCCGTCGTCGCCGTGCACGTCGTAGGGTGCCGCGAACGGACCGATCACTTCCATCAAGAGCTCGGTCGTGGTCTGCTGGATCTCGGAGCCCTTGATCTTCAGCACCGAGGACGCCGGATTGGGCTTGCCCTTGCCGTGCTTGCCCTCGTCGGCGACGACACGGAGCTGCGTGAGCTCGAGCGCCTTCAGCTCGATCTCGCAGGCCGCCAGCTTCTCGCGGAACGCGGCGTCCTGGATGATCGGCTTGCCGCCGGATTCGACCTTGGAGGCCAGATCGCGGATGCGGCGCAGCCGCTCCTTGGACACGCCGACCCGGGCAATGCCGGTGCGCTCATTGCCGAGCAGGAATTTGGCGTAATCCCAGCCCTTGTTCTCCTCGCCGATCAGGTTCTCGATGGGCACCTCGACGTCGTCGAAGAACACTTCGTTGACCTCGACGCCGCCGTCGATGGTCTGGATCGGTCGCACGGTGACGCCCTTCGACTTCATGCTGAAGACGATGAAGGAGATGCCCATCTGCTTCTTGGCGGAGGGGTCGGTGCGGCAGAGGCAGAAGATCATGTCGGCGTGCTGGGCGAGCGTGGTCCAGGTCTTCTGGCCGTTGATGATCCACTTGTCGCCCTTGCGCTCGGCCTTGGTCTTGAGCGAAGCGAGGTCGGAGCCGGAGCCGGGCTCGGAGAAGCCCTGGCACCACCAGTCGTCGACATTGGCGATGCGCGGCAGATACTGCTTCTTCTGCTCTTCGTTGCCGAAGGTGTAGATGACAGGGCCCACCATGCTGACGCCGAAGGCGAGCGGCTGCGGCGCCGGATAGGACTGCAGCTCCTCGTTGAAGATGTAGTGCTGCACGGATGTCCACCCCGTCCCGCCATACTGCTTCGGCCAGTGGCTGACGCCCCAGCCCTTCTTGTTGAGGATGCGCCACCACGTCACCATCTCGTCCTTCGAGAGGTGACGGCCCTCGACCAGCTTGCGCCGCGTATCCGGCGGTACGTTGTCGCGGAAGAATGATCGCACTTCCTCGCGAAACGCCTGCTCTTCCCTAGTGAATGCGAGATCCATCGGATCCTCCTGTGGACAGTTCTATTCTTACCAAACCCGCCGTCATTCCGGGATGCGCCGTAAGGGGCAGGCCCGGAATCCATATCCCCGACTGGTGGTTATGGATTCCGGGCTCGCCGCTTCGCGGCGCCCCGGAATGACAGAAACAATTACTGCAACACCTCGAACAACCCGGCCGCGCCCATGCCGCCGCCGACGCACATGGTGACGACCGCATACTTCGCCTTGCGGCGGCGGCCTTCGATCAGGGCGTGGCCGGTCAGGCGCGCGCCCGACATGCCGTAGGGGTGGCCGACCGAGATCGCGCCGCCGTCGACGTTGATCTTCTCGGGGTCGATGCCGAGCTTGTCGCGGCAATACAGCACCTGCACCGCGAAGGCTTCGTTCAGCTCCCAGAGGCCGATGTCGTCGACGGTGAGGCCGTGGCGCTTGAGCAGGCGCGGCACGGCGAAGACCGGGCCGATGCCCATCTCGTCCGGCTCGCAGCCGGCGGAGACGAAGCCGCGGAAGATGCCGAGCGGCTTAAGGCCGCGCTTCGAGGCTTCCTTGTCGCTCATGATGACCGAGGCGCTGGCGCCGTCGGAGAGCTGGCTGGCATTGCCGGCGGTGATCGAAAAGCCTTCGCCGCGCACGGGCTTGAGACCGGCAAGGCCTTCAGCCGTGGTCTCGGGGCGCGGGCCTTCGTCCTGCGACAAGGTCACCTCCTTGAACGAGACGGCGCCGGTCGCCTTGTCGGTGACCGCCATCTGCGTCGTGATCGGCGCCAGCTCGTCCTTGAACTTGCCGCCCTGCTGGGCCGCGGCGGTGCGGCGCTGGCTCTCCAGCGAATATTCATCCTGCTTCTCGCGCGAGATGCCGTAGCGCTTGGCGACGACTTCGGCGGTGTCGATCATGGGCATGTAGACCTCGCCCTTGATCTTGAGCAGCGCGGGGTCCTGGGCGTGGAAGCCGTTCATCTTGTCGTTCTGCACGAGGCTGATCGACTCGCCACCGCCGCCGACCGCGATCTCGACGCCGTCGAAGATCACCGAGCGCGCAGCGAGCGCGATCGCCTGCAGGCCCGAGGCGCATTGCCGGTCGATGGTGGTGCCGGCGACGGTCACGGGGAGACCTGCGCGGAGCAGCGCCTTGCGCGCGATGTTGCCGCCGGTCGCGCCCTGCTGCAGCGCCGCGCCCATCACGACGTCCTCGACCTCCTTCGGATCGACTTTTGCGCGGGCGACGGCCTCGCCGATGGCGTGGCCGAGCAGCGTTGCGCCCTCGGTGGCGTTGAGCATGCCGCGATAGGCCTTGCCGATCGGGGTGCGGGCGGTGGAAACGATGACGGCGTCGGTCAAGAGCGACCTCCTGGTGCGTGTTGGGTGGATTGTGATGGTTTCTGCTGCTGGCGCAATTCGTGGCGCGACAATTTTCCGACCGGCGTGCGCGGCAGATCGTCGACGAACTCGACCGCTGCCGGCAACTCGTGCTTGCCGACCTTGCCGGCGAGCTGTGCGCGCAGCTCGTCGAGCGAGAACGGCTTGGCGTCCGGCTTGAGCTTGATGAAAGCCTTGGCGGCCTCGCCCCGATACTGGTCGGGAATACCGAGCACGATCACCTCGTGCACGCCTGGAATCGTGTAGATCGCCTGCTCGATCATCTGCGGGTAGACGTTGAAGCCGCCGGAGATGATCATGTCCTTCTTGCGGTCCACCAGGAAGAAATAGCCGTCGGTGTCGACATAGCCGATGTCGCCGGTGAGGAAGCGGCCGTCGGCGAAGGAATCCGTGGATCCCTCCGGCTTGTTCCAATAGCCCTTGGTGACGTTCGGACCCTTGATGCGGATTTCGCCGACTTCGCCCGGCGGCAGAACTTTGGTCGGGTTGTCGAGCGAGACCACGTCCATCTCGATACCGGGCAGCATCAGGCCGATCGACCCCGGCTTGTCCGGTCCCGTCGGCGGGTGGCCGGTGCCGGGCGAGCAGGTCTCGGTCATGCCCCAGCCGCTGCGCAGCTTCTTGCCGACCTTGCGCTCGAAGAAGTTCGCGATCTCCACCGGCAGCGGCGCGCCCCCGGAGCCGATGGTGGCGAGTGAGGAGAAGTCGCGCTTGTCGAGATCAGGCAGTGCCGCGATCGCGATCCACATCGTCGGCACGCCCGGGAAATACGTCGCGCGCTTGATTTCGATGTCGCGCATCACCGCCTCGACATCGAAGCGCTGGTGGAGCGAGATCAGATTGCCGCGGCTGAGCGAGGACAGCAGCACGACGGTGAGCGCATAGATGTGGAACAGCGGCAGCACGCAGATCACGCGCTCGACGACGTCGCCGCGCGCCGCACGCGACGGCTTGCCCCAGACATCGTAGATCGACACCGCCGAGGTGAGATTGCCGTGGGTGAGCATCGCGCCCTTGGGCAGGCCGGTGGTGCCGCCGGTATATTGCAGCAGCGCGACGTCGTCCGCCATCACGGACGGCCACTCTGCCGGCGCGGTCGCGCCCTCGGCGAAGGTCTTGAAGGTGACGATGCGGGGATCATCGGGGATCGGCGCCTGCGGCGTGCCGAGCTTGCCCCAATTGTCGTCCTCGCAGACGACGAGGCGATCGATCAGGCCCTTCTCCAGGAACTTCAGCGCGGTCGGCAGCAGCGCCGCGAGGTTGGAGGTGACGAGCAGGCGCGAGCCGGAATCCGAGACCTTGTGCGTCAGCGCGATCTCGCCGTCGAGCGGGGAGAGATGCGCGACGCGGGCGCCGGCCTTCAACGCGCCGAAGAAATTGACCGGATGGTCCGGGGTGTTGCCGAGGAACAGCGCCACGGAGCTGTTCTTGCCGCAGCCGGCGCGCAGGAAGGCAGCCGCGGCGCGCTCGGCCATTGCGGCGAGCTCGGTATAGCTGATCGGTCGGTCGCGGAATTCCAGCGCGGTGCGCGGGCCGAAATCGGCGGCGGCTTTCGACAGCAGGTCAGGCAGCGAGCCCTGGACGATGGTGTCGTCCCAACGCACGCCCTCGGGATAAAACTGTTCGCCGGGATGGGTCATAGTTCTTGATTTATCGAGCGAGCAATTAACAGACGCCGTCATTCCGGGGCGCGACGAAGTCGCGAGCCCGGAATCCATAACCACCAGCTGGGGTTATGGATTCCGGGCCTGCGCCTTGCGGCGCATCCCGGAATGACGAGGGTTGAGATGAAGCGGCCATCACGCCGCCTTCGACGCCGCCGCCAGCGACGCGAACGTCTTGCCTTCGGCCGCGAGCTTCTTCAGCAGCGGCGCGGGCTCGAGGCTCGGGTCGTTGGTCTCCTTGGCGTAGAAGGAGAGACGATCGGCGATGTGCTTGAGGCCGACGGTGTCGGCCCAGAACATCGGGCCGCCGCGGTAGATCGGCCAGCCGTAGCCGTAGAGCCAGACCACGTCGATGTCGGAAGGACGCGCCGCGATGCCCTCTTCGAGGATCTTCGCGCCCTCGTTGATCATCGGGTACATCATGCGCTCGAGGATCTCCTCGTCGCTGACGACGCGCTTCTTGCGGCCGAGACGGAGCAGCGTCTCGTCGATCAGCTTTTCGACCTCCGGATCGGGCAGCGCCGAGCGACTTCCTGCTTCATACTTGTAGTAGCCCTTACCGGTCTTCTGGCCGAAGCGGCCGGCTTCGCAGAGTGCGTCCGCGATCTCCGACTTGATGCCGCGGTCCTTGCGCGAGCGCCAGCCGATGTCGAGGCCGGCGAGGTCGCCCATCGCGAACGGCCCCATCGGCATGCCGAATTTTGTAACCACGGCATCGACCTGCTGCGGCAAGGCACCTTCGAACAGCAGCTTCTCGGACTGCTTGCCACGCTGCGCCAGCATGCGGTTACCGACGAAGCCGTCGCAGACGCCGACCACGGCCGGCACCTTCGCGATCTTGCGCGCGATGGTCACAGCGGTGACCAGCGCATCCGGCGCGGTCTTGTCGGCGCGCACGATCTCGCACAGCTTCATGACGTTGGCGGGCGAGAAGAAGTGCATGCCGAGCACGTCCTGCGGCCGCTTGGTCGACTTCGCGATCTCGTCGATGTTGAGGTAGGAGGTGTTGGAGGCGAGCACGGCGCCGGGCTTGACGTATTGGTCGAGCTTGCCGAACACTTCCTTCTTCACCGCCATGGTCTCGAACACGGCCTCGATCACCAGGTCAGCATCACCGACGTTCTCGATACCGACGACGCCGTTGATCAGCGCCATGCGCTTGGCGGGCGCGTCGGCCGGGATGCCGCCGCGCGCGGCGGTTGCTTCCCAGTTCTTCTGCATGATGCCCATGCCGCGCTTGAGCTGCTCCTCGCCGGTCTCGATCAGGGTGACGGGCACGCCGGCATTGGCAAAGGACATCGCGATGCCGCCGCCCATGGTGCCGGCACCGAGGATGGCGACGCGGTTCACGGGCCGCGACTTGGTGCCCTCAGGGACGCCGGCGATCTTGCTCGCCTCGCGCTCGGCGAAGAAGGCATAACGCTGCGCCTTGGATTGGTCGCTGCTGACGAGCTTGAGGAAGCCCTCGCGCTCCTTCTTCAGGCCCTCGTCGAACGGCAGGTCGATGGCGTAGCCGACGGCGTCGGCGGCGGCGAACGGCGCTTCCAGGCCGCGCGACTTCTTGGTCATGGCGGCGACCGCATTGGTGAAGATCGAGCGGTCGGCCTTGGCCGCGGCGAGCTTGGAATCGTCGTCGCGCAGGCGGCGCAGCGGACGCTTCTCGGCGAGCAGCTTGCGCACGAAGGCTTCGCCGCCGGAGGCCGGACCTTCGACGATCTCCTCGATCAGGCCGTTCTTGAGCGCTTCGGCAGCACCGATCGGATCGCCGCCGACGATCATCTTGACCGCGAGTTCCGGCCCGACCGCGCGCGGCAGGCGCTGGGTGCCGCCGGCGCCGGGCAACAGGCCGAGCTTCACCTCGGGCAGGCCGAGCTTGGCTTCCTTCACGGCCACGCGGAAATGACAGGCCAGCGCGACCTCGAGGCCGCCGCCGAGCGCGGTGCCATGGATCGCGGCGACGACCGGCTTGGGCGAGTTCTCGATCTCGGCGAGCACGTCGTTGAGGGCGGGCGGCTTCGGCGGCTTGCCGAACTCGGTGATGTCGGCACCAGCGATAAAGGTGCGGCCGGCGCAGGTCAGCACGATGCCCTTGATCGCGGGATCGGCAATCGCGGCCTTGATGCATTCCAGAATACCGCCGCGCACTGCGGCACTCAGCGCATTGACCGGAGGACTGTTGACCGTGACGATCCCGACTTCGTCATGACGCTCAAGCTTGACCACTTCGCTCACGGCTTCCCTCCTTGGTGGGGATTTACTTTTGTTCGATTTCGCGGTGCGGAATTTAATTCCGCATCTTGACGGCAGGGTTATTTTGAAGCACGGACGTTGTCAACGACTCCGCGCAAGAAGCAGATCAGGGATGAAGCGTACAGGCAAGAAGACTGCGACCGATCGGAATTTCGTCGTCGCGCTTTCCCGCGGACTAGATGTATTGCGCGCATTCCAACCCAGCGACGGACTTCTTGGCAACCAGGAGATCGCTGCGCGTACGAACCTGCCCAAGCCGACCGTTTCGCGCCTGACCTACACGCTGACGAAGCTCGGTTATCTGACACCGGTTCCCCGTTTCGAGAAGTATCAGCTCGCGCCGGCCGCGATGGCGCTCGGTTATGCGGCGCTATCCAATCTCGGCGTTCGGCATTTGTCCGAGCCATTTCGCGAGGAAGTGATGCGCGCGACCGGCGGCGCCGTCGCGATCGGCGGCCGCGACCGTCACAGCATGATCTATTTCGGGCAAAGTCGCGGCAGCGAGACGGTCGGCGTTCAACTTGACGTCGGCTCCCGCGTGCCGATTGCAACCAGCGCGATGGGCCGCGCCTATTTCTGGGCGCTCGACGAAGAAGCCCGCGCCGAGGTGTCCCGCATTCTGCGCGAACATTACGGCAGCCGGTGGCCGAAGATGCGCGACGGACTGGAACGTTCCGGCGAGACGGTCGCGAAATACGGTTTCGCGATGTCCGTCGGCGACTGGCACGACGACATCGGCGCCGCCGGCGTCGCGCTCAAGCTCAACGACGGAACCGGACCTTACGCATTCAATTGCGGCGCGCCCGCATTCCGCTTCACGGAAGAGCGTTTGATCAACGACATTGGACCGCGTCTGCTGGCGATGGTAAGGAACATTGAAGCGGCACTCGGTGGACTGATGCCGCAATCCAAAAAAGAAGTCAGCAAAAAGCTGAAATCAGGAGGAAAAGTTGCGCGTGTGGCCGAGGGGTTCAGATAGCCTTTGTCATCACCGGGAGCGGTTCGCATCGCCCCTTCGCCCACTGACGTGTGTGGGCGAGACGAGATGACGCAGGCACAGCTCGCGCGGGGGACATCGCCCCTGCTCGCGGTTCGCGACGTCAGCGTCGTGTTCGGCGGCATCATCGCGCTCAACGGCGTGTCCTTTGACATGCACAAGGGCCAGATCCTCGGATTGATCGGCCCCAACGGCGCCGGCAAGACCACGCTCTTCAACTGCCTCTCGCGACTCTATCAGCCGTCGTCGGGCGACATCCTGATGGAAGGCGCGAGCATCCTGTCGCGGCCTCCGCACCGGATCGCCGAGATCGGCATCGGCCGCACCTTCCAGAACGTGGCGCTGTTTCCGAACCTCTCGGTGATGGACAACGTCCGCGTCGGCGCCCATTCGAAGACCTCCAGCGACATCATCAGCGACTCCCTGAGGCTCGCCTGGGTCCGGCGCAGCGAGACCGAGGTCAACAAGAAGGTGCAGGAGATCCTCGCCTATCTCAAGCTCGAGGACGTCGCCCACACCGTCGTGTCCGGCCTGCCCTTCGGCACGCAGAAACGCGTCGAGCTGGCGCGCGCGCTCGCGGCCGACCCGAAGATCCTGCTGCTCGACGAGCCCGCCGGCGGCCTCAACCACGAGGAAGTCTACGTGCTCGGCGACCTCATCCGCCGCATCCGCGACGACCGCCACATGACCGTGCTGCTGGTCGAGCACCACATGGGCCTCGTGATGTCGATCGCCGACCACGTCGTCGCGTTGAATTTCGGCAAGAAGCTCGCGGAAGGCACGCCGGCCCAGGTGCAGGCGGACCCCGACGTCATCAAGGCCTATCTCGGGAGCAAGGACCAATGACGACGCTGCTCAACGTCAAGGACCTGCGCGCCTATTACGGCCAGGTCCAGGCGCTCCATGGCCTGTCCTTCTCGCTCAACGAAGGATCGTTGACGACGCTGCTCGGCGCCAATGGCGCCGGCAAGACCACCACCTTGCGCGCGATCTGCAACATGGTGCGTTCCACCGGCGCGATCGAGTTCGAAGGCAAGCCGCTCAGCAACCGCTCCACCGAGAGCATCGTGCGGTTCGGCATCGCCCACGTGCCGCAGGGGCGTGGCACCTTCACGACGATGACGGTCGAGGAGAACCTGCAGCTCGGGGCCATCACCCGCAAGGACAGCGCCGGCATCGTTTCCGACATCGAGCGCATGTACGCGCATTTCCCGGTGCTGAAGCAGCGCCATACCCAGCAGGCCGGCACGCTCTCGGGCGGCGAGCAGCAGATGCTCGCGGTCGCCCGCGCGCTGATGCTGCGGCCGCGCCTGATGCTGCTCGACGAACCGTCCTTCGGCCTCGCGCCGCTGGTCGTGCGCGACCTGTTCGGCATCCTCGGCAAGATCAACCGCGAGGACAGGGTGTCGATCCTGGTGGTCGAGCAGAACGCCCAACTCGCGCTCGAGCTCGCCGACCAGGCCTATGTGATCGAGACCGGACGCATCGTGATGTCGGGCAATGCCAAGGACATCGCGAACAACGAAGAAATCCGCAAATCCTATCTGGGTTACTGAGGAGCCGGCACGATGGAGCTGTTCACCAACCAAGTGCTGGCCGGCATCGCCACGGGCGCGATCTACGCCTGCATGGCGCTCGCCGTGGTCATGATCTACCAGGCGATCGACCATCTCAACTTCGCGCAGGGCGAGATGGCGATGTTCTCGACCTTCATCTCGTGGCAGCTGATGCAGTGGGGCGTGCCTTACTGGGCCGCCTTCATCCTCACGCTGGCCCTCTCCTTCGTCGCCGGCATCGCGATCGAGCGCATCCTGTTCAAGCCGCTGGCGAAAGCGCCCGTGCTGACCAACGTCGCCGGCTTCATCGCCCTGTTTGCGATCATCAACTCCTCGGCCGGCCTGATCTGGGACTTCACCATCAAGCAGTACCCGACCCCGTTCGGCTCCGCGCCGTTCCTGGGCAGCCAGCTGATCTCGACCCACCAGGCCGGCATGATCGGCGTCACGGTGCTCCTGCTGCTCGGCCTCTACTTCTTCTTCCAGTACACGCGCATCGGCCTGGCCATGCGTGCGGCCGCCTCGGTGCCTGAATCGGCCCGCCTCGTCGGCATCAACACGTCCTGGATGATCGCGCTCGGCTGGGGCATGGCGACCGCGATCGGCGCGATCGCCGGCATGCTGATCGCCCCCGTCGTGTTCCTCGAGCCCAACATGATGGGCGGCGTGCTGATCTACGGCTTTGCCGCCGCGGTGCTCGGCGGTCTCACCAGCCCGTTCGGCGCCGTGGTCGGCGGCTTCCTGGTCGGCATCTTCGAGAACCTCGCCGGCACCTACATCCCCGGCGTCGGCAATGAGCTGAAACTCCCGATCGCGCTCGCGCTGATCATCTCCGTCCTGGTCGTCAAACCCGCTGGCCTGTTCGGCCGGCACATCGTCAAGCGAGTTTGATCATGAGCGCTGCAGAAGAAGTCGTTGCAGAAGGCCACGAGGCGGTCGAGGCTGTTCCGAAGCGCGCCATGACGCTGGGCACCGGCACCTCGCTGGTGGTGCTCGCGGCACTGCTGATCGCGCCCGTCTTCGTCAAGAACTTCATCATCTTCCAGATGACGATGCTCCTGATCTACGGGCTCGCGGTGCTGGCGCTGAACATCCTGACCGGCGGAAGCGGCCAGTTCTCGCTCGGCCAGAGCGCGTTCTATGCGGTCGGCGCCTATACGACGGCGGTGCTGATGGAGCACTTCAACGTCAACTACGCGCTGACGCTGCCGATCGCCGGCGTCGTCTGTTTCGGCTTCGGCTTCCTGTTCGGGCAGCCGGCGCTGCGGCTCTCCGGCGTCTACCTCGCGCTCGCGACCTTCGCGCTCGCCACCGCCATGCCACAGCTCCTCAAGCTGAATTTCCTCGAGCACTGGACCGGCGGCGTGCAGGGCCTCGTCGTCACCAAGCCGGACGCGCCGTTCGGCCTGCCGATGTCGCAGGACATGTGGCTGTACTACTTCACGCTCGTGGTCGTGATTGCGATCTACATCTTCTCGGTGAACCTGCTGCGTTCCCGCTCGGGCCGCGCCTTCATGGCGATCCGCGACAACGAGATCGCGGCCTCCGCGATGGGCGTCGACGTCGCGCTGTACAAGACGCTGGCCTTCGGCGTCTCCGCCGCCATCACTGGCATCGCCGGCTCGCTCGGCGCCATCGCCGTGCAGTTCGTCGCGCCCGACAGCTACACCATCACGCTCGCGATCTCGCTGTTCCTCGGCATGGTCGTCGGCGGCGTCGGCTGGCTGCCCGGCTCGATCGTCGGCGCCGCCTTCATCATCTTCGTGCCGAACATCGCGGAGGGCATCTCCAAGGGCCTCTCCGGCGCGGTGTTCGGCGTGCTCCTGTTCCTCGTCATCTACCTCGTGCCGCATGGCGCAAGGCAAGTCGCGATCCTGGGCCAGCAACTCGCCGGTCGGCTCAGGAAGAACTGAAACTTCCATCCAGACTGTTGTTTTAACCAAGGAGACCCAATTGCTTTTCGGAAGAATACTGCGAACCACCGCACTCGTAACGGCGGTCGCGACCCTCACCTCCGGCGCAGCACTTGCCCAGAAAAAATACGACACCGGCGCGTCCGACACCGAGATCAAGATCGGCAACATCATGCCGTACAGCGGTCCGGCGTCGGCCTATGGCATCATCGGCAAGACCGAAGAAGCCTATTTCAAGATGATCAACGACAAGGGCGGCATCAACGGCCGCAAGATCAACTTCGTCACCTATGACGACGCCTATTCGCCGCCGAAGGCCGTCGAGCAGGTCCGCAAGCTGGTCGAGAGCGACGAAGTGCTGGCCGTGTACAATCCGCTCGGCACGCCCTCGAACACCGCGATCCAGAAGTACCTGAACGCCAAGAAGATCCCGCAGCTCTTCGTCGCCACCGGCGCCACCAAGTGGAACGACCCGAAGAACTTCCCCTGGACCATCGGCTGGCAGCCCTCCTACCAGAGCGAAGCGCAGATCTACGCGAAATGGCTGATGAAGGAAAAGCCGAACGCCAAGGTCGCGATCCTCTACCAGAACGACGATTTCGGCAAAGACTACCTCAAGGGCACCAAGGACGGTCTCGGCGCCAAGGGCGCGTCCATGATCATCATGGAAGAGAGCTACGAGATCTCCGAGCCGTCGATCGACGGCCACATCGTCAAGATCAAGGCCGCCAATCCTGACGTGCTGCTGATCTACGCGACGCCGAAGTTCGCGGCCCAGACCATCAAGAAGACCGCCGAGCTCAGCTGGAAGCCGCTCCAGATCCTCACCAACGTGTCGATCTCGGTCGGCAGCGTGATGAAGCCGGCCGGCTTCGAGGCCTCGCAGGACGTACTGTCGGCGGCCTATGCCAAGGATTCCACCGACCCGCAGTGGAACAACGATCCCGGCATGAAGAAGTGGAACGAGTTCGTAGACAAGTACATGCCTGGCGCCGACAAGACCGACACCGGCATGGTCTACGGCTACGGCGCGGCGTCGACCCTGGTCAAGACGCTGGAGATGTGCGGTGACGACCTCACCCGCGCCAACCTGATGAAGCAGGCCGCCAGCCTGAAGGATTTTGCACCGGACACCCTGCTGCCCGGCGTCAAGATCAACACCAGCGCCACCGACTTCGCCCCGATCTCGCAGCTCCAGATGCAGCGCTTCAAGGGCGAGAAGTGGGAACTCTTCGGCGAGATCATCAGCGGCGACGTCGCTTCCGAGTGACGCTGACGCAATAGTCCAAGTCTAGTCAAATCTGACAAAGCCCCCGCGCGCGACCGCGGGGGCTTTTTGTTGACGTCAGGCGTCAATCTTGTTCAATGCGGCGCCGATCCATTCCGGGTGGAGAAAGATGACTGTCGTTCGATTTCAGGTTGCGGCCGCTTCGGCCGCGCTCGCGTTGTGCACTGCGATGAGCAGCCCGGCACTGGCGCAAAAGAAATACGACAGCGGCGCTTCCGATACCGAGATCAAGATCGGCAACATCATGCCCTATAGCGGGCCGGCTTCCGCCTATGCCGCGATCGGCAAGGCCGAGGAAGCCTATTTCAACAAGATCAATGCCGAGGGTGGCATCAACGGCCGCAAGATCAAGTTCATCTCCTACGACGACGGCTATTCGCCGCCGAAGACGGTGGAGCAGGCGCGCAAGCTGGTCGAGAGCGACGGCGTGCTGCTGATCTTCGGCTCGCTCGGCACCTCCACCAATGGCGCCATCCGCAAATACATGAACGACAAGAAGGTGCCGCAGCTGTTCGTGGCGAGCGGCGCCTCCAAGTGGAACGATCCCAAGCAATATCCGTGGACCATGGGCTGGCAGCCGAGCTACGCCAGCGAGGCGCGCATCTACGCCAAATACATCATGAAGGAGAAGCCGGACGCGAAGATCGGCGTGCTCTACCAGAACGACGATTTCGGCAAGGACTATCTGAAGGGGCTGAAGGACGGCCTTGGCGCCAAGGCATCGATGATCGTGCTCGAAGACAGCTACGACACGTCGGAGCCCGCGATCGACGAGCACGTCGTGAAGCTGAAGGCCTCGGGCGCCGACGTCTTCCTCAGCATCACCACGCCGAAATTCGCCGCGCAGGCGATCAAGAAGGCGGCCGAGATCAACTGGCATCCGGTCCACATCATCTCCAACGTCTCGGCTTCGGTCGGCGGCGTGCTCGAGCCCGCGGGCCTGGAGATCTCGCAAGGCATCCTGTCGGCGAGCTACACCAAGGACGGCTCTGACCCGCAATGGAATGCCGATGACGGCATGAAGAAGTTCTATAACTTCCTCGCGCAGTACGACCCCAAGGCCAACAAGCTCGATGCCGGCGTGGTGTTCGGCTATGCCGCGGCCCAGACCATGGTGAAGGTGCTGCAGATGTGCGGCGACGAACTCACCCATGAGAACGTCATGAAGCAGGCCGCTTCGTTGAAGGATTTCGAGCCCGACACGCTGCTGCCCGGCATCAAGATCAACACCTCCCCCGATAATTTCGCCCCGATCGAGCAGCTCCAGATGATGCGGTTCAAGGGCAGGAAATGGGAGCTGTTCGGCGACATTATCTCGAGCGAGCTCGGCCACTGAAGCCACGCAACTCAAAATCGCCTCCGACTGGTTAATCAACTCAAGACAGCCGCGCCGTCTCGCAGTCGCACACGAGCGCGCGCCGGTCCTTGACTACTAAAGGAGCAGCCCCTGCGACGCAGCCGCGGGGGCTTTCTGTTGAAGGCTCCCGGTAAATCGTATTGAATTGCGGCAGCGCCGCCAAAAATCATCAAGCCAAGAAAAGGGACGCACACACACCAAGAAAATAGGGAGATAGGAATGCTTGCTGTCACCGGCAAACTTGCGGCCGCGTCACTGGCGCTTGCGCTCGTTGCGGCCTCGGCCTCCACTGCATCGGCTCAGAAGAAATACGATACAGGCGCGACCGATACCGAAATCAAGATCGGCAACATCATGCCCTACAGCGGACCGGCCTCCGCCTACGGCATCATCGGGCGGACCGAAGCCGCCTATTTCAAGAAGATCAACGACGAGGGCGGCATCAACGGCCGCAAGATCAATTACATCTCCTATGACGACGCCTACTCTCCGCCGAAGACGGTGGAGCAGGCACGCAAGCTGGTCGAGAGCGACGAGGTGCTGTTCATCTTCAACTCGCTCGGCACGCCGCCGAACTCGGCGATCCACAAATACATGAACTCGAAGAAGGTGCCGCAGCTGTTCGTCGCGACCGGCGCCACCAAGTGGAACGATCCGCAGAACTTCCCCTGGACCATGGGCTGGCAGCCCAATTACCAGAGCGAGACGCAGATCTATGCGAAGTGGCTGCTCAAGAACAAGCCGGACGCCAAGATCGCCGTGCTGTTCCAGAACGACGATTACGGCAAGGACTATCTCAAGGGCCTGAAGGATGGCCTCGGCTCGAAAGCCGCCTCGATGATCATCATCGAAGAGAGCTACGAGACCTCCGAGCCGACCATCGACAACCACATCGTCAAGCTGAAGTCGACCGGCGCCGACGTCTTCATGAACATCACGACGCCGAAATTCGCCGCGCAAGCGATCAAGAAGAATGCCGAGATCGGCTGGAAGCCGCTGCACTTCCTCAACAACGTCTCCGCTTCGGTCGGTAGCGTGATGAAGCCCGCCGGCTTCGAAAACGGTCAGGACATCATCTCGGCCGACTATCTCAAGGACGTGTCGGATCCCGCGTGGAACAACGATCCCGGCATGAAGGAGTTTCTGGCCTTCATGACCAAATACTTCCCCGAGGGCGACAAGCTCGATAAGGGCACCATCGTCGGTTATGCCGTGGCGCAGACACTGGTCCAGGTCTTGAAGCAGTGCGGTGACAATCTCACGCGCGAGAACGTCATGAAGCAGGCCGCGAGCCTGAAGGACTTCCGGACCGAGGCGCTATTGCCGGGCGTCAAGATCAACACCTCGCCGACCGATTTCGCGCCGATCAGCCAGCTTCAACTCGAGAAGTTCAAGGGCGAGAAGTGGGAGCTGTTCGGAGACGTGATCAGCGCCGACGTCGGCGGCTAGCCGCCTTGAAGACGAGAAGACGGAAAGCCCGCTGCGAGACCATCGCAGGGGGCTTTCTATTGCGCGCCGATTATGATCACGCGATTGCACAATCGAATGATGGTAAAGCCCGCTTACGCTCGTCCGCGTGATGCGGTAGGCAAGTGATCGGCGAGATCCCGCCAGTTGCTCCCTGTCCGCCGAAGGCCATCGTCATGACCGACCGACGTCCCCTGCTCCGCGCGCTCTACGACGCCGCCGTTGCCGCCGCCCATCCCAGCACGATTCTGGCGCCGCATCTGCGGCCCACGCCGAAAGGGCGCGTGATCTGCCTCGCCGCCGGCAAGGGCGCGGGTGCGATGGCCGCGGCCGCCGAGCGGCATTATCTCGACACGCTCAAGCTCGCGCCGGAGCGCCTCGTCGGCATCGCCACCACACGCCACGGCTACGGCGTGCCGACGCGCCGCATCCGCGTGGTCGAGGCCGGTCACCCCGTGCCCGATGAAGCCGGTTTGAAGGGCGCCGCCGATACGCTCGCGCTCGCTGGCGAGGCTGGCCCTGACGATCTGCTGCTGGTGCTGCTCACCGGCGGCGGCTCGGCGAACTGGATCGCGCCGGTGGACGGCATCAGCTTCGCGCAGAAACAGGCGGTCAACAAGGCGCTGCTCCGCTCGGGCGCGCCGATCGGCGAGATGAACACGGTCAGGAAACATTTGTCGCGGATCAAGGGCGGCCGGCTGGCGCGCGCCGGCAAGAATGCCGCCGAGATCGTGACGCTCGCGATTTCCGACGTGCCGCACGACGATCCGTCCGCCATTGCTTCCGGCCCGACCGTGCCCGACCCGACCACGCTGGCGGATGCGCGCGCGATCGTCGCGAAGTACAGGCTCGCCATCGACGACGCCGTCCGCCGCGCGCTCGACGATCCCGCCAACGAAAGCGCCAAACCGGGTGATGCCGCCTTCGCGCGCGCGCATTTCGAGCTGATCGCGCGGCCCAAGCAATCGCTCGACGCCGCGGTCAGGCTTGCCAAGGAAGCGGGCTACGAGACCATCGATCTCGGCGCCGATCTCGAAGGCGAGGCGCGCGAGGTCGCCGCCGATCACGCCAGGCTCGCGCTTCAAGCACGCGCGCAAGGCAAGCGCCTCGCGATCCTCTCCGGCGGCGAGCTCACGGTCACCGTGCGCGGCCAGGGGCGCGGCGGCCCCAACCAAGAATACGCGCTGGCGCTCGCCGGCCTGTTGAAGGACACGCCTGACATCTCCGCTCTCGCCGGCGACACCGACGGCGCTGATGGCGGCGCCGGCCACCCCACCGATCCCGCCGGCGCGCTGATCGATGCTGCGACGTTCGCGAAGATGAAGGCGCTGGCGCTTCAGCCGCAGGCGTACCTGGACAGCAACGACGCGACGACGTTCTTCGAGGCGACCGGCGATCTGCTGATGCCGGGACCGACGCTGACGAACGTGAACGATATCCGGGTGATTTTGGTGGATTGAGGTTTCTTACCCTCCCCCTCCAGGGGAGGGTAAGAGTCAAAACTCGTTCGCGATCTTCGAGAGCATCCCGATCAGGGCTTCGCGATTGGCCTGCCCGAGCAGCTCGTTCAGCCGGGACTCGTGCTTGGTGGCGACGAGCTTTTTCGCCCGGGTCAGCACGGCCTTGCCCTTGTCGGTCAGCACCAGGATGTGCGAGCGGCGGTCGTTGGTGGAGCGGATCCGCGCGCAAAGGTCGCGGCTCTCCAGATTGTCGAGCATCGCCACGAAGTTCGGGCGCAGGATGCCGAGGGTCGAGGCGATCTCGGTCTGGTTACGGCCCGGGTTCTTCTCGACCAGCAGCAGCACGGAGAACTGCGCCGGCGTGAGCTGGAGCGAGGCCATGCAGCGCAAAAAGTTCTCGAACACCTTGAGCTGCGCCCGCTTCAGCACGTAGCCGAGCTGCTCGGAGAGCTCGCCAAGCTGGAGGGCTTCAGGCTGGGCGTCGGCCGCGTCCTTGCGGCCCTTGGCCGCGTCGCCGGGCTTTTCAGAAGACTTTTCAGCGGTCTTGGAAACGGTCATCGCCTCGTGCTCGTGATCCCGCTAAATTCGGGCGGGTCGTCCGCCCACCCTTGAAGTTATATTTGATAATTGTTATGGACCATATCAAATATCGTCAGCGTTTCAATGGCTGTGAGCGGACCGTCCACCGCAATTGCGGAGCCCGGTCCCGATCTTTGAGGGGGAGCGTCCGGTCTTGAATACCACCATCATGCTGTTCTTGGTACAGGACGGCATCACCAATGGCGCGATCTATGCGCTGCTCGGCCTGGCGCTGGTGCTGGTGTTCGCCGTCACGCGCGTCATCCTCATTCCCCAGGGCGAATTCGTCACCTACGGCGCGCTGACCTATGCCTCGCTGGCCGCGGGCCAGATGCCGGGCACGGCAAAGCTCGCGCTGGCGCTGGGCATCGGCGCCTTCGTGTTCGACCTGTTCGTGGCGCGCAAGGCGCTGCACGGCCGCCTGATCGTGCGCAGCCTCATCACCAACGTCGTGCTACCGGCCATCGTGCTGGCGCTGACCATCTACTTCGCCGCCCAGAAGCCGCCGGTGGCGGTCTGCATCGCGCTGTCGCTGGTGATCGTGGCGATGATCGGCCTGTATCTCTACCGCATCGCATTCCAGCCGCTGGCGCACACCTCCGTGCTGGTGCTGCTGATCGCATCGGTGGGCGTCCACCTCGCACTTCAGGGGCTGGGCCTGCTGTTCTTCGGCGCCGAAGGCCAGCGCGGACCTGCCGTGCTGTCCGGCTCCTTCACCGCCGGCGCACTGCGCTTCACCGGCCAGAGCATCACCGTCTACGGCATCACCATCGCCTTCATCATCGGGCTCTGGCTGTTCTTCGGGCTGACGCTCTACGGCAAGGCGCTGCGCGCGACCGCCGTGAACCGGCTCGGCGCCCGCCTTGCCGGCATCCGCACCACGCTGTCAGGGCAGATCGCCTTCCTGCTGGCCTCCGTCATCGGCGCGCTGTCGGGCATCATGATCGTGCCGATCACGACGCTCTACTACGACTCCGGGTTCCTGATCGGCCTGAAGGGTTTCGTAGCCGCGATCATCGGCGGCCTCGTCAGCTATCCCCTCACCGCCGTCGCGGCGCTGGTCGTCGGCATCGTCGAGGCGTTCTCGTCCTTCTACGCCTCCAACTACAAGGAAGTGATCGTCTTCATGCTGCTGATCCCCGTGCTGCTGCTGCGCTCGCTCGCCGCGCCCGCGGTCGAGGAAGAGAAGGACTGACGCGCATGCAGAGCCGGCTTCCCATCCTCGTCTTCGCGCTTCTCATGGCGGCGATCCCGCATCTCCCGGGCATGCCGCCGTTCTGGATCGTGCTGCTCGACAATATCGGCCTTGCCGCCCTCGTCGCGATGGGCCTCGTGCTGCTCACCGGCGTCGGCGGCCTGACCTCGTTTGGCCAGGCAGCTTTCGTCGGCTTCGGCGCCTACACCACCGCGGTGCTGTCGACGGCCTATGGCCTGTCACCATGGCTGACCTTGCCGCTGTCGCTGTTGGTCAGCGGATCGTTGGCGGTGCTGCTCGGGCTGGTGACCGTCCGTCTCTCCGGACACTATCTGCCGCTCGGCACGCTCGCCTGGGGGCTAGGCCTGTTCTATCTCTTCAGCAAGCTGGAATTTTTGGGAAGAAACGACGGCATCTCGGCGATCCCGCCGCTGTCGATCGGCTCGTTCAAGATGCTTTCGCCCGGCTCGATCTATTACGCGATCTGGGTTGCCGTGATCCTCTCGGCCCTGCTCACGATGAACCTGCTGGATTCCCGCACCGGCCGCGCCATCCGCGCGCTGCGCCGCGGACACGTCGCGGCCGAAGCGTTCGGCGTGCACACGCCGCGCGCAAAGCTCCTGGTGTTCATCCACGCCGCGGTGCTCGCCGGCCTCTCCGGCTGGCTCTACGCGCATCTCCAGCGCGCGGTGAACCCGACGCCGTTCGGCGCGCAGGCCGGCATCGAATATCTCTTCATCGCGGTGGTCGGCGGCGCCGGCTATGTCTGGGGCGGCGTGCTGGGCGCGGCGATCGTCGTGGTCCTGAAGGAGGTGCTGCAAAGCTATTTGCCCCTGATCCTGCCCGGCTCCGGCCAGGTCGAGACCATCGTATTCGGCATCATGCTGGTAGCGCTGCTCCAGCTTGCGCCCGGCGGCGTCTGGCCTTGGCTGATGTCGTTCCTGCCCGAGCGAACCAGCGGCAAGAAGCCGGACACCTCGCTGAAACTCGAGCAGCGCACCCGCGCGGCCGGCCAGTCAGGCGTCCTGCTCCAGGTCGAGAAGGCGCGAAAGCAGTTCGGCGGTGTGATCGCGGTCAACAACGTCTCCTTCGACGTGCAGGCGAAAGAGATCGTCGCGCTGATCGGACCGAACGGCGCCGGCAAGAGCACGACGTTCAACCTGATCACCGGCGTGCTGTCGGCGACATCAGGCTCGATCTCGGTACTCGGCAAGAAGGTCGACAGGGCGCCTCCGCAGGAGATCGTCAAGCTCGGCATCTCCCGCACCTTTCAGCATGTGAAGCTCGTCCCTGATATGACCGTGCTGGAGAATGTCGCGATCGGCGCGCATCTGCGCGGCCATTCGGGACCGATCTCCTCGATGCTGCGGCTCGACCGCGCCGATGAAGCGAGGCTGCTCGCGGAGGCCGCCCGCCAGATCGAGCGCGTGGGCCTCGCCGAGCAGATGCATCAGCTCGCAGGCTCGCTCTCGCTGGGCCAGCAGCGCATCGTCGAGATCGCGCGTGCGCTGTGCGTCGATCCGATGCTGCTGCTGCTCGACGAGCCGGCCGCCGGCCTGCGCCACATGGAGAAGCAGCGCCTTGCCGCGCTGCTCCGCGAGCTGCGCGACGGCGGCATGAGCGTGCTTCTTGTCGAGCACGACATGGGCTTCGTGATGAACCTCGCCGACCGCATCGTGGTGCTCGATTTCGGCACCAAGATCGCGGAAGGCACGCCCGCCACGATCAAGACCAATCCCGAAGTGATCAAGGCCTATCTCGGAGTGGCGGCATGAGCGCGCTGTTGTCCGTCGCCGACGCCCATGTCGCCTATGGCAAGGTCGAGGCCGTGCGCTCGGTCTCGCTCGAGGTCGGCGCCAACCAGATCGTCACCATCGTCGGCGCCAATGGCGCCGGCAAGACCACGCTGCTCTCCGCCATCATGGGCATTTTGCCGCTGAAAGGCCGTGTCGCCTTCGCTGGGCAGGATCTGTCACGGCTCGACATCGAGGACCGCGTCGCGATGGGGCTCGGCCTCGTCCCCGAGCACCGCGAATTGTTCGTGACCATGAACGTCGAGGACAATCTCGAGCTGGGGGCCTTCCGCATCGAGCGGAGCAAGGCGAAAGCCTCGATGGAGCGCGTCTACACGCTGTTCCCCCGGCTGAAGGAGCGGCGCAAGCAGCTCGCCGGCACCCTCTCCGGCGGCGAGCAGCAGATGCTCGCGATGGGCCGCGCGCTGATGGGCGAGCCGAAGCTCTTGATGCTGGACGAGCCGAGCCTCGGCCTCGCCCCGATCATCGTCGCCGACATCTTCCGCATCGTCACCGAGCTCCGCGCCAGCGGCGTCTCCGTGCTGCTGGTCGAGCAGAACGCACAGGCCGCGCTGAAGATCGCGGACCAGGCCTATGTGATGGAGCTCGGCGAGTTCGTGCTCAGCGGCAAGGCCAGCGATATCGCGGCGAACGAGCGGGTCGCGGCCAGCTATCTCGGCTTCCAGCACGAAGGCGCGAGTGTGATCTGATTTCGCGGCGAGCTCCTCTTCCTTCTCCCTCGTTGGAGAAGGTGGCGCGTGTAAGCGCGCCGGATGAGGGGTTCTCTCCACGAATGACGACGTGGGACCATCGCCTGCGGAGAGAAACCCCTCACCCGTCTCGCGGCTACGCCGCGAGCCACCCTCTCCCGCAAGGGGAGAGGGTGAAGCCTCGTCTTTCCTGCGCTGTATCCGGCATGAATCAGGTTGCCTTCGCCGCCGCCCCCTTCAACGCCGCCACTTCCGCTTCCAGCTCCGCGATCCGCTGGTCCCTCGCCGCCAATACTGCCGCGACATCCGGCGCATCGAACTTCTGCGGAATGTGCTGCGGGCAGTTGGTGTCCCACGCTGCGATCTTGAACAGGATCACCTGCTCCGGGCGTGCGCGGTACCCCTTGGGCATCAGCGACGTCGTCAGCGCCTCATCGTCCTCGACGACGCGCGCTTCGCCCCAGATCTTGACGCGGCGGCGATGGGCGTAGTCCATCACGAAGATATAGGCCTTGGGATTCTCGGACAGGTTTCCCTGCGTGATGTATTGCCGGTTGCCGGCGTAGTCCGTGAAAGCCAGCGTCTGCTTGTCCAGCACCTTCAAAAACCCCTTCGGGCCGCCGCGGTGCTGGATGTAGGGCTGGCCATCGCCGGAGGCGGTGGCGAAATAAAAGCTGTTGGCGTCGGCCAGGAACGCCGCGAGGTTCTCATCGACCTCGGTGCGCCAGCCGCGCTGCTCGGCATGGGCATAGCCTTCACGTGATCCCTTTCGGGTCTGGATCGATTTCACCGCCGGCGTGAACGCCACGTCGCTGGCGTAGGTGTGAGCTGCCGTCATCGGAACATCTCCTGAAATCCCGGCGCATCCTGCGTCTTTCGGGGTCTAAGTTGGCCCTTCCGGCGACCAAAACAATCTGGCGGCTTGACACTTCATCATTGCATTATATGCAATAATATCATGGACCGCCTCGAAGCCATGCACGTCTTCGTCACCGTCGCCGATCTGCGCGGCTTTGCGCCGGCAGCACGCAAGCTGCAGCTGTCCCCTTCGGCCGTGACGCGGCTGATCGCGGCGCTGGAGGAGCATCTCGGCGCGCGGTTGCTGCAACGCACCACCCGGCAGGTGAGATTGACCGATGTCGGCACGCGCTATCTGGAGCGCGCGCGGCGTATCCTCGCCGATGTCGAGGAGGCCGACGGCTCCGCGCGGGAGGAACGCAACCGGCCGAGCGGGCGTCTCGTGGTGTCGGCGCCGATCGGCTTCGGCCGGCTCCATGTCGGGCCGGTGATGACCGATTACCTCAAGCGCTATCCCGAGGTCGCCTGCGAACTCAGGCTATCGGACCATCTCGTCAACCTCGTCGAGGATGCCGTCGACGCCGCCGTCCGCATCGGCCATCTCGCCGACTCCTCCCTCGTCGCGCGCCAGGTCGGCGAGATGCGGCGGATCGTGGTGGCGACGCCGGGCTATCTGAAGCGCCATGGCGAGCCGAAGACGCCGGAGGCGCTGCTCGAACACCAGACCATCGCGTTCGGCCCGTCCGCGAGCTGGCGCTTCGTGCAGGACGGCCGCGACATCGAGGTCACGGTCAACCCGCGCTTCACCAGCAACAGCGCCGACGCCGCCCTGCAATATGCCGAAGCCGGCGGCGGCGTGACGCGCGTGCTGGCCTATCAGGCCGCGGAGGGCCTGAAGCGCGGGCGGCTGAAAATCGTGCTGGCGAAATACGAGCAGCCGTCGCTGCCGATCCACATCGTCTATCCGACCTCGCGCCTGCTCTCGGCCAAGGTGCGCGCATTCATCGATCTCGTGGTGGAGATGGCGGAGTGGAGGTTTGGGTAACTCGCCTCTCTCCGTCATGGCCGGGCTTGTCCCGGCCATCCACGTTCTTTGACACGGAAAGTCAGAACGTGGATGGTCGGGACAGGCCCGGGCATGACGACGGAAAGGGCGGAGGCTCACCCCTTCTTCGGTACCACGCGGAACGTCCCGCTGGCGCGCGCAATCACGGCGTCGTCGGCCTTTGCGAGACTCTGCGCGAAACAGATCGTCTTGCCGGTCCTGATCACGTCGCTCTCGATCGCGAGCCACTGGCCGATCTCGGCGGAGCCGACGAAATCGACCGTGAGCGAGATCGTGACGAACGAGGTGGTCCAGTTCGTCATCTGCGCGCAGCTATAGCCCATGGCGTTGTCCGCGAGCGCGGCGATGAGGCCGCCATGGATCAGACCGCGGCCGTTGGTGTGCGGCCTGGCGAGACGCAGGCCGATGATCACGGCCTTGTCGGTTTTCTTGGCGTAGAGCGGCTCCCACGGCTCGGTAAGCGGACTCTTGCGGGAAAGCGGCTCGAAGCCGTCGGGGATGTCGGTGTCGGTCATAACTATCTCACATCGAGGTGGGGTCGCCGCCATTGAACGCGATGTGGATGACAGTTTCACCGCCTACAAAGTTTTAAACGGAATTTGCGCAGGTGTTTGAAATGGGCACTCCCGTCATTGCGAGGAGCGAAGCGACGAAGCAATCCAGACTTTCTCCGCGGAAACAGTCTGGATTGCTTCGCTTCGCTCGCAATGACGATATGGAGAGAGCACGCGAGGCCGTAGGGTGGGTTAGCCGTAGGCGTAATCCACCGCTTCTGTTTCCACGGAGACCAAGGCGGTGGATTACGCTACGCTAATCCACCCTACGGCACCGTCAATGCCGTCCTAAAACGGCAGCCCCACATAGTTCTCCGACAGCGACGTCATCGCGGCCTGCGACTGCGTGACGTAGTCGAGCTCGGCGAGCTGGATGCGCCCGCCGATGGTACCGGTGTCGGGGAATTTGTGCAGCATCGAGGTCATCCACCAGGAGAAGCGCACCGCTTTCCAGACCCGCGCCAGCGCCGTGGCGGAATAGGCGTCGATGCCGGCGTTCGATTTCTCGTCGTAGAATTCGCGGAGTGCGTTCGACAGATAATGCGCATCGCTGGCAGCTAAGTTCAGCCCCTTCGCGCCGGTCGGCGGCACGATGTGCGCGGCGTCGCCGCACAGGAACATCGTGCCGAACCGCATCGGCTCGGCGACGAAGCTGCGCAGCGGCGCAATGCTCTTCTCGATCGAGGGGCCCGTGACCAGACTGTCGGCCGCCTCCTGGTCGAGCCGGCGCTTCAATTCGTCCCAGAACCGGTCGTCCGGCCATTGGTCGACATGGTCGTCGAGCGCGCACTGCACATAGTAGCGGCTGCGCTTGGTCGAGCGCATGGTGCAGAGCGCGAAGCCGCGGGCGTGGTTGGAATAGATCAGTTCGTGGCTGACCGGCGGCGTCTCCGAGAGGATGCCGAGCCAGCCGAACGGGTAGATCCGCTCGAACTCCTCTATCGCCGTGGCCGGGACGCTGGCCCGGCTGACGCCGTGAAAGCCATCGCAGCCGGCGATGAAGTCGCAATCGATCGTGTGGGTGACCCCGTCCTTGACATAGCTGACGCGCGGCCGACTGCCGTCGAAATCATGCGGCTGCACGTCCTTGGCCTCGTAGACCGAGGTGAGACCCGCGGCCCTGCGCGCATTCATCAGGTCGAGCGTGACCTCGGTCTGGCCATAGATCATGACCGTCTTGCCGGTCGCGGCCTTCATGTCGATGCGGTGACGGCGGCCGGAAAAGGCGAGCTCGATGCCTTCATGCACCAGGCCTTCGGCATGCGCCCGCGCGCTGGCGCCGATCTGGTCGAGCAGCGCGACGGTTCCCTCCTCGAGGAGGCCGGCACGGATGCGGCCGAGCACGTAGTCCGGGCTCTGCCGCTCCACAATCACATTGTCGATGCCGTATTGGTGCAGCAGTTGCCCAAGCAACAATCCGGCCGGCCCGGCCCCGATGATTGCGACTTTTGTCCGCAATACTTGCTCCTCCCGATCCTGTAGGTTTTCGCCGCGGCTCGCTTGTCGCGTCGGTCCGCGCAAGATAATTATATCATATAATCGTTGGGCAAAAGGGGAGTGAGCCCGAGCAGCGACAAATCCATGCAACATGGCTGACGTAGATGACGCGGCGGCGCGCCGCGCCAGTTCCGGCTTGAACGCGCCGGCCAATTAGATAACATGTTAATTAACGAGACCGGGCCATTGAAGCCCGCCGTCGAAACAGGGAGAGACGACCGATGAGGAAAGCCTGTCTGGCGTTGCTGCTGGCAGCAAGCGTGAGCCCCGCGTTCGCGCAGGACAAGACCTTCGACCTGAAAGTCTCGCACTGGGTGCCGGCGTCGCACCCGCTGCAGAAGTCGCTGGAAGACTGGGTGGCCGCAGTGAACAAGGATTCCGGCGGCACCATCACCGGCAAGGTGTTTCCCGCCCAGCAGCTCGGCAAGGCGTTCGACCATTACGACATGGCACGCGACGGCATCGCCGACGTCACCTATGTCAATCCCGGCTATCAGCCCGGCCGCTTCCCGATCGTCGGCGCCGGCGAATTGCCGTTCCTGATCTCGGATGCCAAGGGCGGCTCGATGGGCCTGGACGCCTGGTACCGCAAATATGCGGAGAAGGAGATGAAGGACGTCAAATACTGCCTCGCCTTCGTCCACTCGCCCTCCTCCTTCCATTCCAAGACCAAGAAGATCGTGCTGCCCGAGGACGTGAAGGGCCTGAAGATCCGCCCCGCGCACGCCACCATGGCGAATTTCGTCACCTCGCTCGGCGGCACCAATGTGCAGTCCTCCGCGCCCGAAGTGCGCGACATCATCGAGCGCGGCGTCGCCGACGGCGTCACCTTCCCCTGGGGCTCCCTGGTGCTGTTCGGCATCGACAAGGTGACCAAGTACGACATGGAGGCGCCGCTCTACACCACGACCTTCGTGTTCGTGATCAACAAGGACAAGTACAACGCGATGTCCGACAAGCAGAAGGCCGCGATCGACAAGAACTGCTCGACCGAGATGGCCGGCGTGGTCGGCGAGCACTGGGGCAAGTTCGAGGACGCCGGCGTTGACAAGGTGAAGGCGGAAGCAGGCCACGAGGTCTACAAGCTGACGCCGGAGCAGACCGCCGCCTGGAAGAAGGCTGCCGATCCGCTGGTCAAGACCTGGGGCGAAGGCGCCAAGAAGGCCGGCGCCGATCCCGACGCCGCGCTCGCGGATCTGAAGGCGTCGCTGAAGAAGTACAACGCGCTGGCGGAGTAGCGCCGCGACGCGATCGGTCTCTCCTCCCCCTCTCCCCGTCCTTACGGGGAGAGGTTGGGGTGAGGGGCAGCTTCCGCAGAGACGGTGACAGCTCGATTCGCGAAGAGTCCCCCTCACCTGAATTCGAGCGACGCTCGAATTCGACTTCTCCCCGCAAGCGGGGCGAGGTGAAGTGCGCGGCGAGACCGAGATCAAACAATGACAGCACACGACGTGACACCCCCCATGAAGCGCTCCTGGATGGACCGCATCATCGACACGATCGAATGGATCGCGGCCGGCTTCGTCGGCATCGTCGCGCTCGACATCTTCCTGTCGGTACTGCTGCGCAACACGCTGAACTACTCGATCCCCGATTCGTTCGATATTGGCCGCATGCTGCTCGGTATCCTCATCTTCTGGGGCATCGCCGCGACGTCCTATCGCGGCACCCACATCACGGTTGATCTCGTCTGGGGCAATGTCGGGCCGCGCTATCAGCGCTGGATCGACGTGTTCGCAACCCTGGTGCTGCTGTTCGTCGTCACCGTGCAGACCTGGACGCTGTTCGACAAGGTGCGCGGCACCTACAACGACAACGTCCAGACCTTCGACATGCACATGCCGACCTGGCCGTTCTTCGCGGTCGCGTGGATCGGTGATGCCGCGGCCGTGCTGCTGATCGCGATCCGCACCTACCGATTGATCTTCCATCCCGAAGACATGCACGATCCCAAATTGAAGGCGACGGAGTAATCATGAGCACCGATGCCGTCGCCTTAATCGGCTTCGTTTCCCTGTTCGTCCTGATGCTGCTGCGCGTGCCCGTCGGCATGGCCATGGGCCTCGTCGGCGTGTCCGGCTTCGCTTATCTCGTCAACGGGACGGCGGCGCTGAAGCTGGTCGGCCAGACCTCGATGCGCACGGTCACCGACTACACGTTCGGCGTCATCCCGATGTTCCTGCTGATGGGGTCCTTCGTCAGCAATTCCGGCATGAGCCGCGAGCTGTTCCGCGCCGCCAACGGCTTTGTCGGGCATCTGCGCGGCGGGCTCGGCATCGCCACCGTCGGCGCCTGCGGCGGCTTTGCCGCGATCTGCGGCTCCTCCGTCGCGACCGCCGCGACCTTCTCCGCCGTCGCCTACCCCGAGATGCGCCGCTTCGGCTATCCGCAGTCGTTCGCCACCGGCGTGATCGCCGCCGGCGGCACGCTGGGCGCGATGCTGCCGCCGTCCACCGTGCTCGCGGTCTACGGCATCATCACCGAGCAGGACATCGGAAAGCTTTTCATTGCCGGCATCATTCCGGGCCTCCTGGCGATGACCATGTACATGATCACGATCTTCCTGATCGGTCATTTCCGCCCGGACTTCCTGCCCAAGGGCAAGGTGCTGCCGTGGCGCGAGCGCTTTGCGGGCCTGAAGGACATCTGGGCGCCGGTGCTGTTGTTCGTGTTCGTGATCGGCGGCCTCTACGGCCTGCCGTTCCTGCCACGCTTCACGCCGACGGAGGCCGGCGGCGTCGGCGCCGCGGGCGCCTTCATCATCGGCGTGGTCACGGGGCGGCTCGACCGCGAGAAGATCTTGGCCTCGCTGCTGCAGGCGACGCGCACCGCGGCCGCCGTGTTCACGGTGCTGATCGGCGCGCTGATCTTCGGCTACTTCCTCACGGTGACACAGACGCCGCAGAAGGTCACCGAATTCCTCACCGGTCTCGGCCTCGGCCCCTACGGCGTGCTGGCGCTGATCATGGTGATGTATCTCGTGCTCGGCTGCCTGATGGACGCCATGGCGATGATCATCCTCACCGTGCCGATCATCTTTCCCGTCATCACGCATCTCGGGTTTGATCCGATCTGGTTCGGCGTCATCATCGTGATGACCGTCGAGCTCGGCCTGATCCATCCACCGGTCGGGATGAACGTCTTCGTCATCAAGAGCGTGGTGAAGGACGTCTCCTTCTCCACGATCTTCAAGGGCGTGATCCCGTTCGTGGCGACGGATTTGGTGCGGCTGGTGATTTTGATCGCGTTCCCGCTGCTGGCGACCTGGCTGCCGACACGGATGATGGCGCATTAGATGTGCGTGATAGAGCGGCGAGCTGTCTTCCCCTCTCCCCTTGTGAGAGGGTGGCTCGCCGCGATCGCGGCGAGACGGGTGAGGGGTCTCTCTCCGCACGCAAGCCCGCAGTTGAATTCGCGGAGACAACCCCTCATCCGGCGCTTCGCGCCACCTTCTCCCACAAGGGGAGAAGGGAAGACAGCACGTCGCTGACATAGGAGGTGATAGATGAATCCCACCCTCGAGACCAAATACGTCTTCACCATCACCGCTGAGATCGGCGACGTCGTCACCGCCGGCGAGACCGGCATCGGCGTCCGCCGCATCATTCCGATCATCGGCGGCGAGGTGACGGGCGCGATCACGGGCAAGGTGCTGCCGTTCGGCGCCGACTTCCAGACCATCCGCCCCAATGAGCTGATCGATCTCGAGGCGAAATACGCCTTCGAGACCGATGACGGCGCGATCGTCTACGTCGAGAACAAGGGCATGCGCTTCGGCCCGGTCGAGCTGCTGCAAAAGCTCAAGCGCGGCGAGCCGGTCGATCCGAAATTGATTTATTTCCGCACGGTCCCGAAGTTCGAGACGGGGCACGAAAAATATCGCTGGCTGATGGAGCACATCTTTGTGGCCTCAGCCGCACGCCATGCGGACCGGGTGGTGATCGACGTGCACCAGGTGATGTGAGGAATCTGTCTTTGCCCGGGGGCGGACCTGGTTCAGGATGTGATCTGCGCAAAGTTGTGCAGACCACGGGAGTCCCACCATGTCCCTTATGGCTTCCAGCGAACCAAGCCCCCAACATACCTTCGATTCCGCCGAAATGGGCGCCATCGCTCATCTCTACCGCGGCGAGGTCTATCGCTCGACGATCTGGCGAACGCGGCTCGACAACACGACCAATTGGTCGATCGTCACGATGGGCATCGCGCTGTCGACGACCTTTTCGAGCCCAGAGGCTTCGCCTCTGCCACTCGTACTCGTCGGACTACTCCTTGCCGTGTTCCTCGGGATGGAGGCGCGGCGTTATCGCTATTTCAATGTCTGGCGTGCCCGGGCTCGTTGGCTGGAGAAGAATTTCTATGCGCCAATTTTCACCGGTGAAGCGCACGACGACAGCTGGAAGGCTATCCTGGCGCGCGACTACACTGCACCCCGCCACCACATCTCACTTGTCCGCGCTGCGGGACGGCGGTTGCGTCGGAACTACGTTTGGATTCTCGCCATCCAGGCGACCGCCTATTACGGCAAGATTGCAATCCATCCTACGCCCGCGGTGACCTTGACGGAACTTATCGATCGCGCTGCGGTCGGACCGATTCCCGGCTGGGTCATCCTGATCATGGGCTTTGCCTACAATTTCGGGTGGCTGGCGTTCGCGCTCGGCACGATGTGGCTCGACCAACGCGAGCACGGGGTCAAGGGCGACCAGGTCGCGATGGGCTGATGACAGCGAGCGGTTACCCGTTCCTGGGGGAGCCGAGGGGAGCGTAGCTGCCCCGCCGCCTGGGAGGGCTCCCCTCCTTGACTCCCCCAGAATTCGTTATACAACATAACTATTCTGACAAGGACGCAAATGACACAGGGAAACGCCGAGACCGCTGACGCGGGCGCCTCCGGGCTTTTGAGGATCGAGCGGGCGGACCGGGTTCTGACCGTGGGCCTGAACCGGCCGGCCAAGCGCAATGCGCTCAATGACGGCATTATCCTCGAAATCGGCGAGTGCTTTGCCTCCCTGCCCGAGGATATCGGCGCGGTCGTCATCCACGGCATCGGCGACCATTTCTCCAGCGGTCTCGACCTCTCCGAGCTCCAGGACCACGACGCGACCGGCGGCCTGCTCCATTCCCAGATGTGGCACCGGGTGTTCGACCGCATCCAGTACAGCCGCGTGCCCGTGATCGCGGCGCTCCGGGGCGCGGTGATCGGCGGCGGGCTGGAGCTTGCCTGCGCCGCCCATATCCGCGTCGCCGAGCCCTCGACCTATTTCGCCCTGCCGGAAGGCCAGCGCGGCATCTTCGTCGGCGGCGGCGGCTCGGTGCGGCTGCCGCGGCTGATCGGCGTTGCCAGGATGATGGACATGATGCTGACCGGCCGCGTCTATAGCGCGACCGAAGGCGCCTCCTACGGCTTTACGCAATATGTGACGGAGGCCGGCAACGGGCTCGGCAAGGCGCTGGAGCTTGCGACCAAGGTCGCCTCCAACGCGCCGCTGACGAACTTCGCCGTGCTCCAGGCGCTGCCGATGATCGCGGAGGCCAATCCGCAGGCCGGCCTGTTGATGGAATCGCTGATGGCAACAGTTGCGCAGAGCGACAAAGAGGCAAAACGCAGGATCCGCGAATTCCTCGAACACAAGACCGCAAAGGTGAAGCCGAAGTCATGAGCGGACAGCCGTCCTCTTCCAGCATGGAGCGCGGCGCGAGCACTTCCCCGCTGCGGCCCATTTCGTTCGGCGATCCCGTCGTCAATATCGAGCGGCGCGACGACGGCACGATTTACCTGCGTCCAAAGCAGCCGCTCGGCGGCTATCCGGTCCGCCTCACCGACCGCCTGCATCATTGGGCGACGACGACACCGGACCGCGTCTTCATGGCCGAGCGCGAAGGCGGCCGCGGCTGGCGCAAGATCACTTACGCCGAGCTGCTCGCCGCGAGCCGGCACATTGCCTCCGGCCTGATTGCGCGCGGTCTGTCGGCGGAGCGGCCGGTCGTTATCCTCTCAGGCAATTCGATCGACCACGCGCTGCTCGCGTTCGGCGCGTTCTATGCCGGAATTCCGTTCTGCCCGGTGTCGCCGGCCTATTCGCTGGTGTCGAAGGATTACGGCAAGCTCTCTTACCTGATGAAGCTGCTGACGCCCGGCCTCGTCTTCGCCGAGGACGCCGGCAAGTTCGCGGACGCGCTCGCCGCCAATGTCTCTGATGGCACCGAGATCGCCGCGTCCTGGGGCAGCGTGCCGGGCCGCGACGTCACCCTGCTCGCCGACCTCATGGCGACGCCGCTCCACGGCGATCTCGACGCGATACACGACAGGATCGGCCCCGACACGATCGCAAAGTTTTTGCTGACGTCGGGCTCGACCGGCAATCCCAAGGCGGTCATCAACACCCAGCGCATGATCTGCGCCAATCAGGTGATGCTGCGCGAGACGCTCGCCTTCCTCAAGGACGAGCCGCCGGTCATCATCGACTGGCTGCCCTGGAATCACACCTTTGGCGGCAACCACAATATCGGGCTGACGCTGTACAATGGCGGCTCGATGTATCTTGACGCCGGCAAGCCGGTGCCCGGCGGCATCGAGGAGACCGTGCGCAATCTCCAGGAGATTTCGCCGACGGTCTATTTCAACGTCCCCAAGGGCTATGAGTCGCTGCTGCCTTACCTGCGCGACGACCAGGGCCTGCGCGCAAAGTTCTTCGACCGGCTGCACGCGATGTTCTTCTCGGGCGCGGCGCTCTCGCCCTTCGTCTGGAACAGCCTCGACGAGCTCGCGGTGAAGGAGAAGGGCTACCGCGTGCCGATGCTGACCGGCCTGGGCGCCACCGAGACCGCGCCGTTCTTCATGTCGGTCAATCCGCGCACCAGCCGCTCCGGCCATGTCGGGCTGCCCGTGTCGGGCAATGACGCCAAGCTGGTGCCGAACAACGGCAAGATGGAAGTGCGCGCCAAGGGGCCGAACGTGATGCCCGGCTATTGGCGCCAGCCCGACATCACCGCGAAATCCTTCGACGAGGAAGGATTTTACAAGATGGGCGACGCTCTCAAGCCCGTCGATCCCGATGATCTCAACGCCGGCTTCGATTTCGACGGCCGTGTCAGCGAAGACTTCAAGCTCGGCAGCGGCACCTGGGTCAGCGTCGGCCCGCTGCGCGCGCGTTTCGTCGCGGCCTGCGCGCCGCTGGTGCGCGACGTCGTCATCGCCGGCATCAACCGCGACGAAATCTCCGCGCTGGTGCTGCTCGATCTCGACGGCTGCCGGCTGATCAACCCGACCCTGCCGGCCGACGATCTCACCGTCACCGCCCGGGACCGGCTGGTGCGTGAAGCCTTCCGCGAGCGCCTGACGCGCTTTCTGTCTTCGGCCACCGGTTCCTCGACGCGGATCACGCGCGCGATCCTGCTGGATACGCCGCTCTCGATCGACAAGGGCGAGGTCACCGACAAGGGCTCGATCAACCAGCGCGCGGTGCTGGAGCATCGCGGCGCGCTGATCGAGGAGCTCTACGCTGCCAATCCATCGGACCGTGTGATATCGGTCGGGTAAGAAACCATCGCCAAAGGAGAACGCCATGTTGTTGAAGGATCAGGCAGTCATCGTTACCGGCGGTGCATCGGGACTGGGCGCTGCGACCGCGCGAAAGCTGGCGGCGCAGGGCGCCAAGGTCGCGGTGTTCGACCTCAATGCCAAGCTTGCGGAGACCGTCGCCGCCGAGCTCAAGGGCGTGGCCATGACCTGCGACGTCTCCGACGCCGCCTCGGCTGAAGCCGCGATCACGCAGGCGACCAAGGCGCATGGACCCGCGCGCGTGCTGGTGAACTGCGCCGGCATCGGCGTCGCCAAGCGCGTGGTCGGCCGCGACGGGCCGATGGCGCTTGCCGATTTCGACAAGGTGATCAAGGTCAATCTGATCGGCACCTTCAACATGCTGCGCCTCGCCGCAACCGAGATGTCCAAGCTCGAGCCGCAGGCGACCGGCGAGCGCGGCGTCATCATCAATACGGCCTCCGTTGCCGCCTATGACGGCCAGATCGGCCAGTCGGCCTATTCGGCCTCCAAGGGCGGCATCGTCGGCATGACGCTGCCGATCGCGCGCGAACTCGCGCAGTTCGGCGTCCGCGTGCTGACCATCGCGCCCGGCCTGTTCCTGACGCCGCTGCTCGCCAACCTGCCGCAGGAAGCCCAGGATTCGCTCGCCGCCGCGATCCCGTTCCCGCGCCGGCTCGGCCATGCCGACGAGTTCGCCGCGCTCGCGCTGCACATGGTCGAGAACTCGTACCTGAACGGCGAAGTGGTGCGCCTCGACGGCTCGCTGCGCATGGCGCCGAAGTAAGGCGCAACGAAAGCAGGGCCATCGCATGTTCGTGAACCGGCGCGACGTCCAGATCCAGTGGGGCGACTGCGACCCCGCCAACATCGTCTATTACCCGCGCTATTTCGCGATGTTCGACGATTCGACGTCAACCCTGTTCGAGGTCGCCGGATTCTCAAAGCAGGATTTGGTCCGCAAATACGGCCTGGTGGGCATCCCCATGGTCGATACGCGGTCCAAGTTCTACATCCCTTCGACCTATGGCGACTGGATCACCATCGAAACGAAGATCGAGAGCATCAAGCGCTCGAGCTTCGAGGTGAAGCACAACGTCTACAAGGGCGAGGCGCTGGCGATCGAGGGTTTTGAGACCCGCGTCCTGGTCGGCCGCGATCCCGTTAACCCCGACAAGCTGAAATCGGCACCCTTTCCGGCGGAAATGGTAGCCAAATTCACGGGGAGCTAGGTCTGGAGCTAAATCGCCGCATCACCAAAAGAGGGGGCTGAATTACCCCCCGATTTCTGCTTTCAAAGAAACACGTCAAGGGAGGAATAGATGAAACGCTTTTACCTGACCGCCGCCATCGCCGCGGCGACGCTTGCCCTGCCGGCTCTGCCTGCGCTGGCCCAGACCAATGAAATCACCATCGGCATCACCACCACCACGACCGGCCCGGGCGCCGCGCTCGGCATTCCCGAGCGCAACGCGCTGGAATTCGTGCCGAAGGAGATCGGCGGCGTGCCGCTGAAGGTGATCGTGCTCGACGACGGCGGCGATCCCACCACGGCGACCACCAACGCCCGCCGCTTCGTGACCGAATCCAAGGCCGACATCATCATGGGCTCGGCGCTGACGCCGCCGACCATCGCGGTGTCCAACGTCGCCAACGAGGCCGGCATTCCGCATTTCGGCCTGGCGCCGTTCCCGATCACGCCTGAGCGCATGAAGTGGTCGGTGGCGATGCCGCAGCCGATCCCGATCGTGGGCAAGGTGCTGTACGACCACATGAAGGCGAAGGGCGTGAAGACCGTCGGCTATATCGGCTATTCCGACTCCTATGGCGACCTCTGGTTCAACGACCTGAAGGCGCAGGCGGTGCCGATGGGCATCACCATCGCCGATGAGGAGCGCTTCGCCCGCCCCGATACGTCGGTGACCGGACAGGTGCTGAAGCTCGTCGCCGCCAATCCCGACGCGATCCTGGTCGGCGCCTCCGGTACCGCGGCCGCGCTGCCGCAGACCGAGCTGCGCGAGCGCGGCTATCAGGGCCTGATCTACCAGACCCATGGCGCCGCCAGCATGGACTTCATCCGTATCGCCGGCAAAGCAGCGGAAGGCGTGCTGATGGCCTCTGGTCCCGTCATGGATCCCGAGGACCAGCCGGACGAGGCCGCCACCAAGAAGCCGGGCCTCGCGCTCAACACCGCCTATGAGGCCAAGTACGGCCCGAACAGCCGCAGCCAGTTCGCCGGCCACTCCTACGATGCGTTCGAGATCCTCAAGCGCATCATTCCGACGGCGCTGAAGACGGCCAAGCCGGGCACGCCGGAATTCCGCGAAGCGATCCGCCAGGCGCTGCTGTCGGAGAAGGAGCTGGCAGCGAGCCAGGGCGTCTACAACTTCACCGAAAAGGACCGCTACGGCCTCGACGAGCGCTCGCGCATCCTGCTCACGGTGAAGAACGGCAAGTACACGCTGGTGAGGTAAGGCGCGGCGAAAGTTTTGAAACGACGAGAGCCGGCCTGATGGGCCGGCTCTTTTGCTTTCACTGCCAGGTTCGAATTGCAGTTAAGGCCGTCATGCCCGGGCTTGTCCCGGCCATCCACGTTCTTTGCACCACGTCGCAGGACGTGGATGGCCAGGACATAGGCGAGCGGAAAGCGACGCCGTCCTTCGGACGGCTATGCCTGGCCATGACGACGTCGAAGCTTCAGTGCCCACAAATGCGGGCTCTATGGCAGTGCCTCAGGCCGCCTGCCGCAGCGGGGTCCAGGCGAACTCCGGATAATAATCGTCCATCATGCGGTCGACATAAGCGGTGAGGTTCGCAAATCCCTCGGCGCGCTGCCGCAGGCCGGATTCGAAGAAGGGCGTCAAGATTCCGGCGAGCGCGCCGAAGGCAGTGGCATCGACACCGCAGGGCTTGTTACCCATCAGGTAGGACTTGTCGCCGAGCTGGACCGAGAGTGCGAACAGCGAACGCACCGCGAGATCGACGTCGTCATCGGGCGCGTGGCGGCCGAGGCCGGAGAGCAGATAGTTCTCGGCGACACGGAATTGCGCATCCTCGCGCAACTTTTCGCGATTGTGCTCCGGCGCGCCGTCGAAGAAATGCGCGGGCCCCTTGGCGAAGTTGACCGGATCGACCCAGCGCGCCCCGACCAGCGCCCAGTAGACGTGATGCTCGATCATGCGCTCGAACGCCCAGGCCTGCGCCCGCTCGGCGAGCGACAGCCCGGCGTCAAAATCGAAGCCATAGCGGCGCTCGATATGCGCGCGGATGAAGGTGGAATCGGCCACCGCCTCGCCGCCATCGTCGATGAACGGCAGCTGCCCCTTGGGCGAGGCCGGCGGCATCGCCCGCTCCTTCCGGTAGGGCAGTCCTGCCATCTTGAGCTGGACCTCGGTCTTGGTGACGAAGGGGCTGATTTCCGGCAGGCCGAAGCCGGCGCCAAAGCCATAAAGCGTGATCATGCGAACTCTCTCCTGGACCTGCGAAATTTGGACCTGCGAAGTTTGGACTTGCGAAACTTTGAGGGAACCTAGTGACCGGCTGCTGCCACCATGGTGGCAGCAGCCGTGATATCTTCTGCGAAACGGGCCCCCCGCCAGGCGCGGGCCATGACATGGCGGGCCAACGCGTCCGCAGCCCGGGTCGGCGAGCGTGCCATCACGCTTGCGAGTGCAAATCGGAGGTCGACGGCCATGAGATCGAACGAAACGAGGCGGCCGAGTGCCCAGGCGGACCAGATCTGTGCCCGCAACATCGGAATCGCCGGGCCGAAATGGGTTGGAATGATCATGGACAAATCCTCTTCAGTCGATGTGTTGTCCCGGTATAGACCCCCCCTGCTGCCAACATCCTGTCAGCAGCAGCGCGCCATTTTCTGATCCGTCACCCGATAAGAGAATTGTCATGAGACGCGCCGACCGGCTGTTTCAGATCATCCAGGTGCTGAGGCGCACGCGTAAGCCGCTGACCGCGGACGCGATCGCGGCCGAGCTCGAGACCTCGAAGCGCACCATCTATCGCGACATCGCAACCTTGATCGGCCAGCGCGTGCCGATCCGCGGCGAAGCCGGCATGGGCTACATCCTGGAGAAGGGCTTCGACCTGCCGCCCTTGATGCTGACACCCGACGAGATCGAGGCGGCGGTGCTGGGCGCGCAATGGGTCGCGGGCCATGCTGATTCCGCGCTGGCACGCGCGGCCGAAGATTTGATGGCCAAGATCGCCGACACCGTGCCTGAGCGCTTACGTCCCTTCGTGCTTGAGCCGGCAAGCCGTGCGCGGCCGAGCTGGAACAGGGAGCCGGATCGCCTCGACATGGCGCGCACGCGCACCCAGATCCACGAAGGCAAGAAGATCATGCTGCGCTATCGCGACGAGCAGGGCCGCCCCAGCGAGCGCATGATCTGGCCGATCTCGGTCGGCTATCTCGAAGCCGTGCGCCTGCTTGCGGCCTGGTGCGAGCTGCGCGGCGACTTCCGCAGCTTCCGCACCGACCGCGTCGTGGATGCGAGCTATCTCGACGATAGATATCCGGAGCGGCGCGACGTGCTGCGCGCAAGATGGCGGCAGAGCCTGGTCTGGGGCCCGCCAAAGGACACGTGAGCGCGATGGAAGAGACCTCCCCCGTCGATCTGTCGAGCTGGTGCCAGAGCTGCGGCGCCTGCTGTGGCTATTCGGAGAACTGGCCGCGCTTCTCAATCGAGAGCGACGAGGAGCTTGCCGCGATCCCCGAAACGCTCGTCAACGCGCGCCAATCCGGCATGCGCTGCGAGGGCGATCGCTGTTCGGCGTTGCGGGGGGAGATCGGAAAGCAGACGGCCTGCGGCATTTACGAGGTGCGGCCGGAGGTGTGCCGCACCTGCATGCCGGGAGACGCCGAATGCGCGATGGCGCGGCGGAAATTCGGACTGCCGGTAATCGAGGTCGCTTAAGCTGGAACGGCTACAGCTGGAACGGCTTCGCTGACCTCGTCGTCGAACCCGTCCTCAAGCGGTGCAAGCACCGAGAGCGGCTTGGTCGACAGCGTGATCGGCTTGCGGCCCCCCGACAGCGACGGCGACGATTTGACCGTGCTTTCGCGCGACAGCGCGTAGAGCGTCGAGCCGACGCGGCCGCCATTGTCGATCAGGTCACGCTCGTTGCAGCTGGCTGCGATCGCGACCGCCAGCGAGTGCAGATGGCTGCGGCGATAGCAGAACAGCGCCAGCCTGGCGCGCGCGTCAGGGGAAACACTCTCAACCAGCCTCGGCAGGCCACTCTCGCTGGCGCGATACATCTCGCCAAGGAGCTCGTCGCGGACCGGGCAGAAATCGCTTTCATATGCGTCGCGGCTTGAAAACATTGCGGTTCTCCTCGTTGCCGAAGATGCAGCGCAATTCTCTAATGAAAGGTTAACCACGCCGCCCGGTAGTCACCCGGTGTCCTTGCGCCCTGGTCGCGAATCGGAGGCGCCCGAATGGGGGTCGGGCCACCACATCTGAGCCGATAAGTCGGGACGCCAATGCCTCCACGGCAACATGGCCGGGCTTGTCCCGGCCATCCACGGCTGGCCACGCGGCACGAAGAACGTGGATGTCCGGGCCTTCGCCTCGCCGAAGCGGCTTCGGCCGCGCAGGCGGGACAAGCCCGGGCATGACGACCTCTTGTGAATGCCGATCGACAACTATCCGCAGGCCCCCGGCCTCAGTTCGCCGCCATGAAGATGGAAAGGCCGAAACCGGTCAAATGATGCAGGGCCTGGTCGACGCCGATCAGGGTCCAGAACCAGGGATGCGCCAGGTCGACACCGAAATTGGCGGAGACAAACCCCTTGGCGCGGTCGATGGTGATGTGGATCGCGAAGTCGATGAACGCGACGAACCAGAATCGCGGCGCCACCAACAGGATCAGCGGCAGCGCAACCGCGAGGTGAATCAGGCAATGCACCAGAAGCGGCAAAGCCCAGCCGTGCTTCTGGTCCTTGCCGTGCGCCATCCAGGCGGTCTGGAGCACGAAATCGGCGATGATGTGCTTGAAGGTGAGCAGCAACATCCAGCCAATGAGCGCTTCGACCGGAACCGCCGATGACATGGGTGGAAACGACAAGCTGACGCCCTCATTGACGTGACAAGAAAGATCGGAGCGTTCAGCGCAACTTCTTTTTGGACCGGTCAAATCGCCGGGACGTGTGATTTATGACATCTCCCGCGACGGAATGCAGCCGGGGGGAACTGGAAAATCGCCAACTGTGGCTAACTAGTGATAGGATGACCAATCGCCGCGGCCAGATCGAGTAAGGTTACCTCCGGCTCGAATTTTGCATTCCGGTATCGGCGCGCTATCATTGTCGGCAGAGAATATCGTTCTTTTTTCAGACGTTTAGGAATTGCAGGGCGCCCGCCGCGATTGCATCCGCGAGCCGTCCGCCACTCAGGAATAGGGCCGGAGTGCTGCCATGAGTACTGAAGGCCCGACCTCGTCACCGACCGAACCGCCGCCGCGGCGCCCTAAGGTGATCAAGACCAATCAGCAGCAGGTCCTTCTCTACGTCGTGCTGACCCTGCTGCTGTCGCTCGCCACCGTCTGGGGCGGCCGCGCCATGCTGCACAATTCGGAGACGCTGACCTTTGCCGTCGGCCCCCCCAACAGCGACGAAGCCCTGTTTGCCGCCAAGCTTGCCACGCTGCTGAAGAACAACGCCTCGCGCTTCCGGATCAAGATCGTCAACAACGCAGACAACGCCAAGGCGCTCGCACAATTCGACCGCAAGCAGGCCGACCTCGCCGTCCTTCGCACCGACGCCAAGGTGCCGCTGCGGGCGCGCACACTCGCGATCCTCGAGCACGATCTGGTGCTGCTGCTCGGTCCTGGCAACAAGAAGATCAAATCGCTCGCCGAGCTGAAGAAGAAGAAGGTTGCCGTCGTCGCCGAGAACGAATCCTCGCTTGCGTTCGTGCGCAGCATCCTCGACATCCCCGATGGCCCGGACGCCGCGAAGATCCAGATGGCGCCGCAGGGTGTAACGCTCGACAAGCTGTTTGCGCCGGCG
Organism: Bradyrhizobium sp. Pa8; assembly: GCF_052588265.1. Classification (NCBI taxonomy): domain Bacteria; kingdom Pseudomonadati; phylum Pseudomonadota; class Alphaproteobacteria; order Hyphomicrobiales; family Nitrobacteraceae; genus Bradyrhizobium; species Bradyrhizobium sp. Pa8. The sequence continues at coordinate 8,807,974 of NZ_CP176767.1, forward strand.
AGCGGCTTTGGTGCGGTGATCGCCATCGTACATGCCTCCAGGGCGGTGCGGGACAAGGCCTATGAGCAGGTCGCCAAGCGCGGCGGCTTCACGCTGAACGCGATCGACGAGGCCAAAGCGCTGGCGCGCAGGATTCCCGGTATTTCCAGCGAGACGCTGACTGCGGGCACGCTGTCCGCATCGCCGGAAATTCCCGACGACGACCTCGACACGATCGGGCTCGAATGGCTGCTGGTGACGCAATCCAGGATGTCGGCGAGCACGGCGGGGGAGCTCGCGCGCGTCGTCTATGAGAACAAATCCGCACTCGGGCTCGACAACGGCTTCGCCAGCCGAATCGAGCCGGCCTCCGTCGAGAAGGACGCCTACGTGATGGCGCATCAGGGGGCGGCCGACTACATCAACGACGACACCAAGTCGTTCATGGATAAGTACAGCGACCTGATGTATCTGGGCGCCGCCGCGCTCAGCGTGATCGGCTCGATCTTCGCCGCGATCTACGCCAAGATCACCCGCATCGCGCCTGAAAAGGCTGGCGAGCTTTCCACCGCCGTCCTCGACATCGGCGAACGCATCGAGCACGCCCATTCGCTGGACCAGCTCGAATGTCTCCAGGACGAGCTGGAGGGCATTTTGCGCGGCGCCGTCATAGGTCTCAGAGACGGCACGATCAGTACCGACGGGCTCGACACCTTCAAGCTCGGCTACGAGTTCGTCCGCGACGAGATCGGCATGCGCCGCGACTATCTCAAACGCCACTGCGGCGAGGCCGACAAGGTCGCCCAGGATACGGCCCCTCCCCAGCAGGACGAGAGCAATATCGTCGTGGTCAAGACAGCTCAGAGTGCCTGACCTATCGATTTGACGGTCTCACAGCGGCGCCTTGCCGACATTTCCCGCGGATCCCGGGGCTGAATTCGGGAACCGTCTCCCGTCCGCAACCGTTTGCTCCCGAATACAACCGGAGCACGCGCCATGCGTACACTCCTCATCATAATCCTTCTGGGCATGCTGGTGGCGGCTGGATATTTCGCCTATTCCGCGATGGCGATCGAGGGCGAGCCGATCCCGACGGAGGGCTATGTGGCACTGGCGCTGGGGGCAGGCTTCTCCCTCGTCGTCGGCATCGGCCTAATGGTGTTGCTGTTTTTCAGCAGCCGCCGCGGCTACGACGAGCCGCCGCATTTCAGGTAGCGCCCCGAATCCACCACGGCACGGGGCTCACCGCACACCTCCCCGACGATGCTGCGGGCAGCCCCCTGCCCGTCGTTGACGGCTCCTGCCCGGGCGGGCACTTTGGCGGTGGCGTCCCAGCCGGGACCTCAAGAGACACGACCGAGCCCGCCTTCCCGCATGTCCAAGCCGCTGATCCCCGCACTGGCCCAGTTCGTGGCCGCCACGGCCGGCCGCAACATGACCAGGGCGGCCTATGCGGCGGTCGGCCTCGGCGTGCTCAGCATGGTGCTGCTGACGGTCAACCCGGCCTATGAAACGGCGCATCGGTGGGTCGATACCCTGCTATGGGCCTGCCTCGTCTATTTCGTGTTCGAATGGGTGGTCCGGCTGCGCCACATGGCACAAACGGGGCGCCTGTCGCTCTACATGACCTCCTCTGCCGGAGTGGTCGATGCTCTGGGCGCGCTGGCCGTGCCGGTCGCGCTCCTGGTCGGCATCGAGCCGAAGACGGCGTGGCTGCTCAGCGTACTCTGGGTGTTGAAGGTGGTGCCGGGCATTCCGGGCCTGCGGCAGCTGCGCCGGGTGCTGGTGCTGGAATCGGGACCGCTGGTCAGCGTGCTCGTGATCTTCCTGATGGTGGTTTTCCTCGCTTCCGTCGCCGAATATTTCCTGGAGCGGGACGTCCAGCCGCAGACTTTCGGCAGCGTCCCCGCCGCGCTGTGGTGGGCCGTCGTCACGCTGACGACGACGGGCTATGGCGACGTCGTGCCGGTCACGCCGCTCGGGCGCATGGTGGCGGCGATGGTGATGATCTCGGGCCTCGGCGTGTTCGGGCTGTGGACCGGTATCCTGGCCACCGGCTTTGCCGCCGAGACCCGCCGCGACAATTTCCTCAAGACCTGGGAGTCCGTCAGCAAGGTGCCGTTCTTCGCAGCGCTCGGGCCGTCGGCCATCGCCGACGTCACCCACATGCTGCGCACCATGGAGCTGCCGGCGCGCACCATGATCATCCGCAAGGGCACGCAGGGCGACTGCATGTATTTCATCGCCGCCGGCGAGGTCGAGGTCGACCTGCCCGGCAAGAAGGTCCAGCTCGGCGAGGGCGCGTTCTTCGGCGAGATGGCGCTGCTCGGCAACAACAAGCGCGGCGCCAACGTCTCGACCACGAAGGTGTCGCGGCTGCTGGTGCTCGACCTTGTCGACTTCCGCGTGCTGATGGCGCGGCATCCCGATCTCGCCGAGACCATCGATGCGGAAGCCAAGCGCCGCACGCTCGAAAATAAATGAATGGAGACAAGAATGTCGGACACAGCCGACGCGGCCTCAGGCCCCGTGCTCGAACGTGACGGCGCACGCGCCACCATCCGCCTCAACCGGCCCAAACATCTCAACCGGCTCCAGGCCGAGGATCTCGGCGAGCTGGTCAGGCTTTTCGACCGGATCGAGGCCGATCCTGATATCCGCGTGCTGGTGCTGACCGGCACGGGGCGGGCCTTCTCGGCGGGCTATGACCTCAACTCGGTTGCCGAGCGCGCGGTCAGCGCCAACGAGCAGCAGAGCGCGGGCTCGGCGTTCGAGGTCGTCGTCAACCGGCTGGAGGATCTCGGCGTGCCGACGATCTGCCGGCTCAATGGCGGCGTCTATGGCGGCTCGACCGACCTCGCGCTCGCCTGCGATTTCCGCATCGGCGTCGATACCGCCGAGATGTTCATGCCGGCGGCGCGGCTCGGGCTGCACTACTACAGAAGCGGCATCAAGCGTTACGTGACGCGGCTCGGCGTCGACAATGCGAAGAAGCTGTTCCTCACCGCGCAGAAGATCAGCGCGCCGGAGATGCTGCGCATCGGCTATCTCACCGCCATGGTGCCGGTGGAATTCCTCGACGAGGAGGTCGACAAGCTCGCCACGGTTCTCGCCGGCAATGCGCCGCAGGCGATGCGCGGCATGAAGCACGCCATCAACGAATTCGCCCGCGGCGAATTGGACGAGCGAGCCGCCGATCAGCGCCACCGCGACAGCATGCGCGGCGACGAGATCAAGGAAGGCATCAAGGCGTTCGCGGAAAAACGGCCGCCAAAATTCTGATCACGCCCGCTGCGACCGCATCGCGCGCACCTGCATGAGCCTGGGATCGCGGACCAGCGCCTGGTAGCGTTTGCTGTCGACGGCGTAAATCGCGATCCGGCCCTCGCTGTCAGCATGAACGCCCCAGCCGAAGCGCTTGCCCAGGCTCGACGCCCGCATGCACGCCTGCCCCCGGGAGAAGAACGCTTCACGAGCCGCACGCTTCTCCATCTTCGTCGCCTTCGCATCGAGCTCGCGGCCCGGCGCAGACGTCGCGAAGATCACGTCGTCGGATGTATGCTTGTAGGGTGCCTTGGCGATCATCTCGTATTGCAGGCACGCCACCGTCGGCTTTCCCGCGCGCAGCGGCGGCTCCTCGCCGGTATGCGCGGGACAGTCTTCAGCGACCCGGATGAAGGTGTTGAAGCAGTTGGTCGTGTGCATCGACTTTGTCATCTGCAACCCTGGATCATTCAACCACCTGCTGCCGCGGCATGCTGCGCCGCCATCTCGTCGTCGGCGGCATTGATCCGCTGGAACGCGGGCCGGGACGTCATCCGTTCGGCATAACGAACGAATGCGTCTTTCTTCGGCACGATGCCGAACATCATCGTCCAGCTGAACGCGACGCCCCACAAGATATCCGCGGCCGTCATCCGCTCGCCGAGCAGATACGGACCTTTCGAGAGCTGCGCCTCGAGCGCGCCCAGCATGGTGTCGTAATCGGCGTAGGGCGACTGCGTGATCGGCGCCGGCTCGCGCTGCATGAACTTGTCGATCAAGGCCGGCTCGAACGATGCGCCGTAATAGGCGATCCAGCGCAGGTAAGGACCGCGCAGCGGGTCGTTCAGCGCGGGCGTCAGCCCCGCCTGCGGAAACAGATCGGCAAGATAGATGGTGATCGCGACCTGCTCGGTCACCAGCGCCTCGCCGTGGCGGACCGCCGGCACCTTGCCGAGCGGATTGATGGCGAGATAGGCGCCCTGGCGCTGCTCGCCGGCCTTCATGTTGAGGACGTGGAGATCGTAGGGCGCGCCCAGCTCCTCCAGCAGCACCCGCGTGCCGGTGGCGCGGCTTTGCGGCGAATAATACAGGGTGATGCGGTTTTGATCGGTCATAACAGGTCTCCATCTGGCCGGCTGGCGATGGCTTGTAGCGGACCATACCTGACATCCTGTGTCAGGTATGGTTTAAGGGATCATGCGCGCGAGCAGAATGCTGTCGATCCTCACCACCCTCCAGGCCAGGGGACAGGTCACTGCGCCCGAGCTTGCGGAAGCCTGCGAGGTCTCGGTGCGCACGATCTATCGCGACATCGACGCGCTCGCGGCGTCCGGCGTCCCTGTCTACGCCGACCGGGGCGCGGAGGGCGGCTATCGCCTGCTCGATGGTTATCGCGTGCGTTTGAACGGCCTGTCGCAGAACGAGGCGGAGGCTCTGTTCCTTGCGGGACTGCCGGGGCCGGCCGCGGCGCTCGGGCTGGACGCGGCGATGATCGCCGCGCAGAACAAGCTGATGGCGGCACTCCCCGCCAACCTTCGCGAAGATGCCGGGCGGATGCAGGAGCGTTTTCACCTGGACGCACCCGGCTGGTTCGGCGAGACCGAAGAGCCCAGACATCTGCGCACCATTGCCGGCGCGGCTCTGCGCGGGACGCTGATCAAGATCCGCTACCAGAGCTGGCGCGCCGAGAAGCAGCGCCGCGTCGCACCGCTCGGGCTCGTGCTGAAGGGCGGCAGCTGGTATCTCGCCGGCGAGGTCGACGGCAGTGTGCGCACCTATCGTGTCGCGCGCGTGCTCGACTGCACCGCGCTCGACGATCGCTTCGATCGTCCCGCCGCGTTCGATCTCGCCACCTATTGGCAGGCAGCGACACTTCGCCTCGAAGCCGAGATGCATCCCAATGTCGCGATCGTGCGGCTGTCGCCGTTCGGCGTCAAACTGCTCGATGCGCTGAGCCAGCCTTACGTCAAGGCGCGCACACAGCTTGAAGAGACCACTGATTCGGACGGCTGGCGCATCGCGCGCGTGCCGACCGGCAAGACGTCATGGCATGCCGCGGCCGAATTGTTGCGGCTGGGGTCCGAAGCCGAAGTGCTGGAGCCCGCTGATCTCCGCGAGAAGATGGCGGAGATCACGCAGGCGATGGCTGCGCGCTATCGCGCGGCGGCGCGAAAAGCCTGACAGCGGCGCATTTCGCCGAAGCCCACGAAACATTCCTGAAACACGATTCCTGCCTCGCGCCCTGAACGCGTTCGCGTCTCGGCCCGACGGAGAAGCAGGGACACAACAACGGCCTTAGCGCCACACTGGAGAATGAAAATGTTTCGTAAGCTTGCCCTTGGTCTGATCGCTGCTGGTTCGCTTGGTGCTGCCGCTCTCGCGCCCACCGCGGCTTCGGCCCACGGCTTCCATCATCACTGGGGTCCCGGCTGGGGCTTTGGCGGCGTCTACGTCAACACCGGTGTCAGCAACTGCTACCAGGAGCGCGTCGTCCGCACCCGCCACGGCATGCGCGTCCGCGTCGTGAATGTCTGCGCCTACGGGATCTACTGATATCTCGCCTTCACGACAAAGCTCCGGTCGCGCTGCGGCCGGAGTTTTGCGTTGTATTAACCAATCTGCCGCTGCCGGCGAAACCAGGCCCAGGTCTCGCGCGTCGTTGCGATGTAGCCGCGGCCGCGATAGACGATCTCGCCGTCCACGATCTCGTTCAGCTTCGGTAGGGCGTGGAAGGGGATCGAGGGATAGGCGTGATGCTCGACGTGGTAGGGCATATTCCACGCGAACCATTTGACAATCGCGCTGGTGTAGGTGGTGCGCGTGTTCTGGAAGGCGCTGCGGGTGCGGTCGCAGCCGGTGTGCTCGGCATAGAGATAGGGCCGCAGGAAGGACTGCCCGATCATCAGCGGAACAATCCAGACCCAGAGCAGCAACGCCGAGGAAAACCACAGCGAGAGCGCGAGCAGCAGCACATAGAGCCCGGCATAGGCGCGCGCCTCGCGCACGATGGTGGCGCGCTTGTTTTCGGGAATCCAGGGCACGGTGACCTTGCCGGTGACGGCGTGGCCGAGCATCAACCGGAGGCGGCCGGCGACCTGAAGCAGGCCGCTATAGGCGAGCGCGAGCTGCGTGTCGGATTTCGGCTTCACGCCGACGATCAGCTCCGGGTCCTTGTCCGGATCCTGGGTGTAGCGGTGATGGTCCCAGTGAAACAGGCAGTAATATTCGTAGGGTTGTCCGATGATGAAGGCCGAGGGATAGCCGACCGCAATGTTGAGGCCACGGCTCCTGAACGCGGTCTTGTGCGCGGTCTCGTGCAGCGCCATGAACAGGAAGGCGACGAAATAGCCCTGCACCGCCATCAGCGGCAGCGCCCATAACACGCCCCAAGCCGAAGAGACCTTCCAGACCAGCGCGCCGACCAGCACGATCAGGCCGTAATGGCTGAGACTTTTCGCGGCCCCCCTGAGATTGGAGCGCACCGACAATTCGCGCAGCATGGCCGGGCTCAGCGGCTTCAGGCGATGGCCGGGCTCTGAAACGGTCGCGTCAGTCATCATCGAAGGTTCGTCCTACTTGCTGAGAAGCTCTGCGACCTCGGCCTTGAGAAAGGCCTGGTCGCGCGGATTGTTGACGGGGTTGCCGGCGCGATGGCCGTGCAGCGACGGGATCGGATGCAGCACCGCCGATTTTGCGTTGATCAGCCTGCCGAGTTCGTCCTCATTGTCGCGGACGTCGAAATAGCGGTCGGTCGCACCCGGCATCAGCAGCACATGCGCCTTGATCGCGGCCAGCGCCCGATCGAGATCGCCGCCGAATGAAGCGCAACGACTGATGTCACCGCGCTGCCAGATTCCGGCTTGCGCGAGGAGATCGTTGGCGTCGCGCCGGGCAAAGGTCGCGTCCCAGTTGCGGACAAGATAATCCTCCAGCGAGGCGAAGCCCGCCTCGCGCCAGAGTTCGTCGCGGTAAAAGCCGTGCGACATCGCCCAGCCGGCATAGACGCGGCCCATGGCGCGATAGCCGGCAACGGGCTTCTCGACGAAGCGGCCGTCGCGGAAGGCGGGATCACCGGTCAGCGCAGCCTTCACGCTTTCGAGGAAGACGTAATTATAGGGTGCACATCGCGCACTGCCGCAGACCACCGCGGCCCGCGCGACCATGTCGGGATGCAGCGCCGCCCAATGATAGGTCTGCATGCCGCCCATCGACCAGCCATAGACCAGCGCAAGCTTTGTGATGCCGAAGCGCTCGGTCAGCAGCCGGTGCTGAATCGCGATCGCGTCGTGATAGGTGATTTGCGGGAATGGCGCCTCGCCGGAATTCGACGGCGACGACGACAGGCCGTTGCCGAACAGGTTCGGGATGACGATGAAGTAGCGCGTAGGGTCGAGCACGCCATCGGGCCCGATCAGCCATTCCGTGTCGTAGTGTTGGGCGCTGAACGAGGTCGGGTAGAGGATAACGTTGTCCCTGGCGGGGTTGAGGGTGCCGTAGGTCTTGTAGGCGAGCTTCATCGCGGGGAAGACGGCGCCGGACTGAAGCGTGACGTCGCCGGCCTCAAATATCTCGTAGTCGCGCTGCCCGGTCATGCGTCCAACTCCCGCTCACGCGGCCGCAGCATGCGGCCCGCCGAGACAACGATGCATCGTTCGTGCCGGACCAGCAACGCATCGTTGCGCCGCGCTTAATATCTGTACTTATAGTACAGTTATTAAGTCAGGACAAGGGGGTTTTGGTCGTCGCGCGTCAGGCGATGGCCGCGATGTATCGCTGCACGGACGCTGCGAATGCGGCCTTGGCGCCGGAGGCGATGTTGCGGCCCCACCAGGCGCCGTAGATGTGGTCAAAGGCGAGCGGCTCCACAGCGGCCGCGATCCGCCGCACCGCGGCGGCGTTGAGCGGCATGTAGTTCGGATAGGAGTACATGAAGCTGACGAAGCGGCGGTCCATCGTCACCTGCGCAATGTCGCCGGTGAGCAGCGCGCCCTTGCCCTCCGCACCGCGCGACCAATGCATCATGGTGGCGCCGGCGAAATGACCGCCGGTGCGGAGCAGCAGCACATCGTCGGAGATAGGATGCTGATCGCCGGTCCAGTGCACGATCGAGGGATGCGGACGCGTCACCCACTGGCGATCATCGGCATGCAGATAGACCGGCACACCGCCGAACGCCTCGCTCCAGTCGGCAAGCGCACCATAGTAATGCGGATGCGAGATCGCGATCGCCTTCAATCCGCCGAGCGACCGCACATGCGCGATCGCCTCCGATGTCGCCAACGGAATGCAATCCCACATCACGCATCCGCCGCCGTCGGGGACCAGCAGCGCGCGCTGCCCGATGGCAAAGTTCGGCTCGAGCGCGAGGCTGGTGAGGCCGAGATCATCGCGCCAGACCAGGCGGTGGCCGTCAGCCAGCTCCGCGCGAGTGAGGAATCTCTGCCCCTTCCAGTTCACATATTGCCGCTCGTCCTCACAGATCGGGCAAGCGGCAGGCGGATGTCCGCTGTCTGAAAATTGCGCGCCGCAGGTTTCGCAGGTCCAGAGAGGCATGGCCAAGATCCAGAAGAAGGGGGACCCCCACGAGATGACGCCGTAGCCCTCCCATCGCAAGTGTGGAGGAACCAACCCGGCTAGCACATGTTACTTTCCGGTCCGCCCCGGCGCCAGTTGCCCGGTCATGTGAGCCCGTCTTGTCAGCCCTGCTTGTGCAAGACCATTTCCGCCGGCAGTCGCTCAACATCTCGATGGCATCGCGCTCCCCTCCCCGCCTCTGGCCCCTCTACGCAGTCAACTTCTTCATGGCCGACATGCAGTCGGGCATCGGGCCGTTCGTCGGCGTGTTCCTCCAGGAGCGCGGCTGGGCGACCGGATTGATCGGCACCGCGCTGACGATCGGCAATGTCGCGGGCATGCTGGCCACTACGCCGATCGGCGGTTTCATCGATTCCAGCCGCAACAAGCGCCTGTGGGTCGTCATTCCCGGCATCTGCGTGGTGCTTGCGTCCGCAATCATCCTGATCTCGCAAGATTTCTGGGCGGTCACGTTTTCGCAAGTCGCGCAATCGCTGGCGAGCGCCGCGATCGTGCCGGCGGTCACCGGCATCACCCTCGGCATCGCCAAACAAAAAGGCTTCAATGCGCTGAACGGCCGCAACCAGGCCTTCAACCATGCCGGCAACATGGTCGGCGCGGCGCTGTCGGGCTATCTCGGCTACAAGTTCGGCTATGTCGCCGTGTTCGTGCTGGCGGCCGTGTTCGGCGCCATCGCGATTGCCTGCGTGCTGATGATCCCCGCAAGGGCGATCGACGATCGCGCCTCACGCGGCAGCAAGGAGGATGACCCCGACAGCGCGCCGGATGCGTTCACCATGCTGCTCAAGCACCGGGCACTGCTCGTGCTGGCGCTGGCGCTCGCGCTGTTTCATCTCGGCAACGCCGCGATCGTACCGCTCTATGGACTTGCGGCGGTGGCCGAAGGCCAGGCCAACGGCCCGACCTTCGTCGCGACCACCGTCGTGATCGCGCAGGGCGTGATGGTCGTGACGTCGCTGATCGCGATGAAGGCGGCGAGCAAGCGCAACTACTGGCCGGTGATCCTGGTCTCTTTCATGTTCCTGCCCATCCGCGGCGTGCTCGCCTTCTTCGTCACGGGATGGTGGGGCGTCGTGCCGATGCAGGTGCTCGACGGCATCGGCACCGGGCTGCAGACGGTTGCCGTCCCCGGCATGGTCGCGCGCTCACTCAACGGCACCGGCCGCATCAATCTCGGCCAGGGTGCCGTCATCACCGTGCAGGGCATCGGCGCGAGCCTCAGCCCCGCGCTCGGCGGCTGGATCGCGCAATGGATCGGCTACGGCCCGACCTTCCTGCTGCTCGGCGGCTTCGGGCTCGCATCGATGGGGCTGTGGCTGGCGTTCGGTGCCGCGGTGAAGAAGTTTTGAGCCAAGCGGCCGCCCGGACATCGCGGCGCGAATGGCTCTTGCGATCCGGGCACACCGGGCTGCGGCACCAGGTCGCGGTCACAGCGCGTCATCGCGAGTGGCTTATCACGCAATCCCGCGCTTTTGCGGTTGCGGAGCACCGGCCTGACGATACAACCTGCCGTAAATCGCCAACCAACCTGCCCTTCCCGATCGATGATCCAGCCTCAACTCTCATTCGATGGCGACCCGAATGGCCAGGCCTATGAGAGATGGCGCGAGCAGTTTTGCCGCCAGGTCGCGGATGTCGATTTCGTTCCGATCGGGGAAGGGCATGTTCACCGGACCATATCGCCGGCCATTCTTCCGCGCCTACGGCTCTCGGCCTCGTTCGGCACGCCGATGTCCTTCGTGTCGCTGGGGACGAACGACGAATTGGTGATCACGATGTCGCCGAATTCGGCGCTGAGCGGGGCCATGGGACGACGTCCGCTGGAGGTCGCCGCCGGCGACGTCACGATCGGCGACCCCTCGATCAAGGGCGCCCATATCACCCAGACGACGCACGGCAACTTCCAGACCGCGCTGCTGCAGCGCAAGGCGCTGCTGCGCGCGTGCCCGAATGCCGAGGACCTGATCGCACAGTCGATCCCCGGCGCCAATCCGATCACGTCGATGTTCCTGCGATATTATGACCTCGCGCACACTTATGCCGACAAGCTCGCGCCCGCGGAGCTCGATGCGGTCTCGCAGCATTTGTTCGACCTCTCCGTGCTGATGATCGGAGCGCGCGGCGATGTCGCCGAGGAGGCTCGCATGCGCGGCCTTGCGGCGGCGCGTCTCGAAACCCTCAAATCCGACATCCTGGCCCAGCTCGACAGCCCTGCGCTGTCGCTCACTGTCCTTTCAGCCGCGCACCGGATCAGCCCGCGCACGATCCAATTGATGTTCGAGCAGGCCGGCATCACCTACAGCGGCTTCGTGCTGGAGCAGCGGCTGCTGCGCGCCGAGCGGCTGCTTCGAAATCCGAACCTGCGCACGCGCAAGATCATCGAGATCGCGCACCTCGCCGGCTTTCACGACGTTTCCTACTTCCATCGCGCGTTTCGCCGGCGCTTCGGACGGACGCCCGACGACGTCAGGAAGCTTTCCGGCGAGATGGACTAGGGAAACTCAACCACGATCTTGCCGAAGTGACCGCCCTGCTGCATCAGCCGCAACGCATCCGGCACGGCATCGAAGCCGAACGCACGGTCGATGACTGGCTTCATTCCGGTCCGCCCTATCGCGGCCGTGAGCCCCTCGAACATGCGGCGGCTGCCGACCGACAGGCCGATGACGTGCAGGTTCTTGGAGAACAGGCTCGGAATCGCGATCTGCTGCGAGAAGCCGGTGAGCACGCCGATCACCAGAATGTTGCCACCGACCCTGATAGCCTCGAGCGACTGCGCAAAGGTATCCTTGCCGCCGACCTCGACGACGTGGTCGACGCCGCCACCGGTCCAATCGGCCGCGGCCTTGCCCCATTCCGGCACCGAACGATAGTTGATGGTGTGGTCGGCACCGAGCGCCCTGGCACGTTCGAGCTTCTCGTCGCTCGACGACGTCACGATCACGCTCGCGCCGGCGAGCTTTGCGAATTGCAGCGCGAAGATCGAGACACCGCCGGTGCCCTGTACCAGCACGGTGTCACCGGGTTTCACCCTCGCCTCCTCGAACAGCGCGCGCCACGCCGTGAGGCCGGCGCAGGGCAGCGTAGCCGCCTCCAGGAATGAAAGGTGCGATGGGGTGCGGCTGACGCCCTCGGCATCGAGCAGCATCACCTCCTGCAACACGCCCGGCCGCGTGCCGCCAAGCGCATAGCGGCGGCTGGTCGCCGACACCTTCCCGTCGATCCAGGACTGGAAGAACATCGGACAGACGCAATCGCCAACCGCGACGCGGACAACGCTGTCGCCGACCGCGATGATCTCGCCGGCACCGTCCGAGAACGGGATCAGCGGCAATCGTGAGACGCCGCCCTTGCCCTGTACCGTGAGCAGATCACGGTAGTTGAGCGATGCCGCCTTCATCCGCACCGCGACCTGGCCCGGACCAGGCGTGGGCTCGGGCAGATCGGCCAGCTCCATCCCCTCGATCGACCAGTCGCGCGCGACCTGCCAGACCTTCATGGCGACCGCTCCGTGCTTACGTTCCAAAATTCTTCTGGATCGCCTTGTCGAGCGTCTCGCCGCCGACGAAGCGCTGGCGCAGCTCGCGCTTGAGCAGCTTGCCGCTCGGGTTCTTCGGCAGGCTGTCGACGAAGATGACGCGCTTAGGCACCTTGAAATGCGCCATCTGGCCGGCGCAGTGCTTGATGACGGCGTCCTCGTCGAGCTTCTCGCCGGTCTTGACCACGACGATCGCGGTCACCGCCTCGATCCAGCGCGGATCGGGCAGGCCGACGACGGCAACCTCGGAGACCGCTGGGATGCGGTAGACCATCTCCTCGACCTCGCGGCTCGCGACATTCTCGCCGCCGGTCTTGATCATGTCCTTGACACGGTCGACCACGGTGATGTGGCCGTCTTCATCGACGGTGGCGAGATCGCCGGAGTGAAACCAACCGCCGGTGAAGGCCGCCGCGGTCTTCACGGGGTCGTTGTAGTAGCCGGAGAGCAGATGCGGCGAGCGGTGCACGATCTCCCCGACCTCGCCCACTTTCACGTCTTCCATCGCCGTGTTGACCACGCGCGTCTCGACATTGAGCACGGGCTTGCCGGCCGAGCCGGCCTTGCGGAGCTGGTCCTCCGGCCGCAGCACGGTCGCGAGCGGCGCGATCTCGGTCTGGCCGTAGAAATTCCAGAATTTGACGTTGGGCAGGCAGCGCTGCAGCTCGAGCAGCACCTCCACGGGCATGATCGAGGCGCCGTAATAACCCTTCTGCAAGGTCGACAGATCGGTCTTGTCGAAATTTGGCGAGCGCAGCATCGCAATCCAGATCGTCGGCGGCGCGAAGAAGGAGGTGATCTTGTGCGCCTGGATCAGCGCCAGGATGTTGTCGGCGGTCGGTTTGCCCGTGATCACGCCGGAGGCGCCGAGATAGATCTGCGGCCCCAGGAAGACGTCGAGCTGGGCGCAGTGATAGAGCGGCAGCGCGTGCAGGAACTTGTCGTCCGCGCTCATGCCGCCGTCAATGATGCAGCTCACGTACTGCCACATCACGGCTTCATGGGTCAGCATTGCGCCCTTGGGCAGCGACTCCGTGCCGCTGGTGTAGACGATCTGTGCGAGATCGCGGCTGTCGACCGAGGTCTCCAGGAACGAGCCGTCGGGGCTGAGGAGATCGTCGAAAGTGGTGAGGCCCTCGGGCGCCTTGGCCGGATCCTCGCCCGGCAGCCAGATCATCTTTTCGACCGCGCAGCCCTTGGCCGAAGCCGCGCGCGCGGGCTCGACGAAATCGGGACCGGTCGCGAGCAGCTTGGCGCCGGAGCTCTTCAGGATGAAATTGATCTCGTCCGGATTTAGCATGAAGTTGATCGGCACCAGCACCGCGCCGATGCGGGCCACCGCAAAACGCAGCGCGGCAAAGGCATGCGAGTTGCGCGAGAGCACGGCGACGCGGTCGCCCTTCCTGACGCCGAGGCCGAGCAGGCCGCGGCCGAGCCGGTTGCAGATCGCGTCCATCTCGGCAAACGTCCAGCCCACATCGCCGCAGCTCACTGCGAGCTTGTTCGGCTCGCGGCCTGCCGAGCGGCGCAAGAGATCGCCGATGGAATGCTCGCGCGCTTTCGAGATGGTGGCTGCGGTGTCGCCGGTCATGTGTTCCTCCGTGTGATGTTTTTATTTGTTCGATTTGTTATCTGAAATCTTGCGTCATCTGCGCCGGGCCGCCTGGGCGTGCTCCATGTACATGTGCTCGACCGACCGATCGAGCGAGGCGATCTTCTCGAAACCGCGCCGCCAGTCCTGCAAGTGCCGGCGCGTCCAGAGCACGCCCGCCTCGCGGTCGCGGCGGCGGATCGCGTCGATCAGATGGCGGTGCGCGGCGACGAGGCGTGGGCCGCCTTCTGCAACGCCGGTCACGATCATCTCGGTGGTCGGATAGAATAGCTGCGCCGCCGGCTCGCGTGCGAGCTGGAGCACGCGATTCTGCGAGGCCTTGGCGACCAGCACGTGGAATTCGGCATCGCATTCGGCAAGCGCGGCGGGATCGCCGACCACGGCCTCGCTGCGCACGAGATTGTTGGTGAGCTCGGCGAGGTTCTCTTCGGTCGCGCGCTCCACCGCGCCTTCGATGCTCGCCACCTCCAGCGTCATCGAGGCCTCGTAGAGCTCGCGGAACGTCACCTCATGCAACACCAATGCGCGGCTGAGGCGGCTTGCGAGCTTGGTGTAGCGCGGCAGGCAGGCGTGCAGACGGCGCGAGGAATCGCGGCTGATCAAGCCGCCCTCCTCCAGCACGCGGATGCCTTCGCGAATGGTCGAGCGGTTGACACCGAACTGGCGCACCAGATCATGCTCGGTGCCGATGGGATCGCCGGGCTTGATGCGCCCATTGACGATCTCGCGCTCGATTGCGTCGGCGACTTTCTGATAGGCCGGCGCGACATCGATCGGACGGAAGAGCGGCGAAACCGGCACGATAGCCCCCAATGGCGATTGTCCGACAAACTATAGGGTCGCCCCGAAGACGCGTCAAACTGCATCATTCATGCCGCAGATGCAGCAAATTGACTCCTGAGGAACCTCGCTCTAGCTTTGTCGGACAAAGGGACAGAATAGTCCCGTACAAGAGGAAACGTATCATGAGACCTATCGCAGCACTCGTGTCTGCGGCCGGCTTGCTGTCGGCTGCCCTGATCGTCCCCGCCTCCGCCCAGCAGACCCCGCTCAAGATCGGCGTGCTCTCCGATTTCTCCTCGGTCTATTCCGACATCGGCGGCCAGGGGAATGTCGAAGCCACCAAGATGGCGATCGAGGATTTTGGCGGCCAGATGTTCGGCAAGCCGATCGAGATGGTCGCAGCCGACGTGCTCAACAAGCCCGATGTCGCCTCCACCATCGCCCGCAAATGGTGGGAGACAGAGGGTGTCGACATGATCATCGACTTGCCGACCTCGGCCACCGCGCTCGCGGTGATGGAGCTGTCGAAGCAGTACGAGAAGGTGATGATCGTGACGGATGCGGCAAGCTCCGACATCACCGGCAAATCCTGCTCACCCTATACCGCGCACTGGACCTATGACACCTATTCCAACGCCCACACCGTCGGCAGCGCCATCGTCAAGAACGGTGGCGACAGCTGGTTCTTCCTCACTGCCGACTACGTGTTCGGTCATTCGATCGAGCGCGACACCGGCGATGTGGTAAAGGCAGCCGGCGGCAAGGTGCTCGGCAGCGTCAAGCATCCGCTCAACACGGCCGATTTCTCGTCATTCCTGCTGCAGGCCCAGGCCTCCAAGGCCAAGATCATCGGGCTCGCCAATGGCGGCGGCGACACCATCAACGCGATCAAGCAGGCCGGCGAGTTCGGCATCGTCGCCGGCGGCCAGAACCTGGCCGCGATCGTGATGTTCATCTCCGACGTGCACAGCCTGGGCCTGAAGCTCGCGCAAGGCCTGATCATCACCGAGGCCTATTACTGGGACCTCAACGACAAGACCCGCGCCTTCGGCAAGCGTTTCCAGGAGCGCATCAAGCGCATGCCGACCATGAACCAGGCCGCGACCTACAGCGCCACGCTGCACTACCTCAAGGCCGTGCAGGCCGCCGGCACCAAGGACACCAAGACGGTGATGGCCAAGATGCGCGAGCTCCCGGTGAAGGATGCCTTCACCGACAACGGCATCCTGCGCGAGGACGGCCGCATGGTGCACAGCATGTTCCTGTTCCAGGTGAAGAAGCCCGAGGAATCCAAGGGCCCGTGGGACTATTACAAGCTGCTCGCCGAAGTGCCCGCCGACCAGGCCTTCCGGCCGCTGAAGGACGGCGGCTGCCCGCTGGTGAAGTAATGCTGAGAACGACGGACCTGCATCGCCAAGCGCGGTGCAGGTTCTCTAGCGCCGTCGCAAATCCGACGGGCTGTGGCCGAACTTCTTGCGGAACACCGTGCTGAAGTGCGACGAGCTGCTGAAGCCCAGCTGATAAGCGACTTCAGTGATCGACAAGGAACGCAACTCGGGACGCGTCAAGACGTCGTAGCAGCGCTGCAGCCGGCGATCCAAAATCCATTCGGACACCGAGACATCGGTGAGCCGGAAGAGATAATGCAGATGCCTGAGCGAGACGCCATTGCTCTTCGCAATCTTCTCCAGCGACAGATCCGCATCGGTGAGGTGCGCCTCGATCCAGGCCTTGACCGAGCGCAGGCGGGCCTGTTGCGCGCTCGCATCCTCCGAAAATTCGTCCCGCTCGCCCATGTCGAGCGCGAGCGCCAGCACGTCCATCAGCTCACCGCCCAATCGCGTTCGCGCGGTCTCGTCGAGCGGCGCGCCTTCCGCGGCGAGCGTCGCGCAGAACTCGGCGGCGATCCGGCCAAGCCCGCGGCTCGTCGCCATCGTCGTCACGACCGGCAGCCGTCCCTCGCTGAAGCGCGCCGAGAATTCCGCGCGCGGAATCTCGAGGTAGAGCGATCGTACCTTGCCGACGCATTCGAGATCATAGGCCTCGGAGGCCGAGAAGATCGCGCTTACGCCGGGATTCGACAGCAGGGTCTGGCCGGCCTGGAGCACGTTGACCCGGCCCTGCTGGACGAATTCGACGTAGTAGCAATCCTTGTCGAGCTTTGCGATATGCCGTTCGCGGCGCGAGATGCGCTGCTCCGACAGCAGGACGTCGGTCATCGTCACCGCGCCGAACCGTGCCTCGCGAATGAAGCCGTGATAGTCGGACCGCTCCTCGGCGGTCACGTCGACATGGACGTAGACGTCGCAGATCGCGCCTTGCCACGCGGCGTAGCGTTTGGACGGCTCCAGATCGTCTGTCGAAAACACCAGGTTCATCGTCCGCCCATCCGTTGCGCTGCCATGATGAACGTCGTTTGTGCATCGCACAAGCCGGCCACGCATCGAGATTCTAGAGGGCCGCCGCCTGCACGCAAGACCGTTTGCGCGGAGAAGCAAAAGCTTTGCGCTCCGGAGCAAGCCGCGTTCCGGCATGTGGCCTATGAAGAACAAAAAGCAGTCCACAAAATAGGCGGGAAACGTTCGCTTGCGTCAGGTCCAGTCAACTGCTGCACAGCTTGCCGTGCCGCCCGAATGGCGATGCCCGTGAGCAGCGCCTCGTCATCGCAAATCACAACGCGGTTCACGCAGCCGGTCAAAACCATCGCCGATATCGAGGCGTTGGAGCAGAGGCCTTACGATTCGCTGGTCCCTTCCCGCAATCTGCTCGATCTCTTCGAAGCCACGGCGCACCTGCATCCCGATCGGCCCGCACTGACGGTGCTGACCAAAGGCTCGCGCGAGCCGGGCGACGCGACGCTGACGCACCGGCAATTGCTTGCGGAGATCATCCGCGCGGCCAATCTGTTCCGGTCGCACGGGATCGGCGAGAGCGGCGGGACCGCCGCGTTCCTCTGTCCGATCCTGCCGCCACTGTTCCCCGCATTGCTCGGCGCCCAGGTCGCGGGCGTCGCCAGCTCGATCAACTATCTCCTGAGCGAAGACGCAATCGCCGACCTGCTCGAGGCGCAGAACGCGACTGTGCTGGTGATCCCGGCCGAAGCGGCCGATCGCGCGATCTGGGCCAAGGCGGCCAACATCGCGAAACGCATCCCGTCGCTGAAGACCATTTTTGTGATGGGCGCGAACGGCCCGCTACCTGGAGGATTTCTAGACTTCAATGAGACGGCCGCAAGCGCGCGCGGCACACTGGACTTCGCACCTTCGACCGATCGCAATGCGATCTGCGCCCTCTTCCACACCGGCGGGACCACCGGGCGACCTAAGCTGGTTCGGCTGACACATGGCAACCAGATCCATGCGGCCTGGAGCTTTGCGCAGGTCCACGGACTGGATGAGCTGGATGCCGCCGTGAACGGTTTTCCGCTGTTTCACGTCGGCGGCACGATGACGCTCGGCCTGTCGATTCTCGCTGCCGGCGGCCACGTGATCATTCCCTCGCCCTACAGCCTCCGAAGCCCCGATGCCATCAGAGACTATTGGCACACCGTGGAGCGCTTCCGCGCGACCATCGTGAGCGGCGTGCCGACCTCGATTGCCGCTCTCGCCGAGGTGCCGATCGGGTCCTCCGATGTCAGCACCGTTCGAATGGCGCTCACCGGCGGCGCAGTCGCTCCAAAGGCCGTCAGCGAGAGATTTCAGGCGCGGACCGGGATCACGTTGTTCGAGACCTACGGCATGACGGAAACCGCAGCGGCGATCGCGTTCAATCCTGGGCGCGGGACGTCCGTGCAAGGCAGCGTCGGCTTCAGGGCGCCGTTCGCGAAGACGAAGATCGTCGCGCTTGACGATGCCGACCTGAAGATGGAATGCCCGCCGCTTACCAGCGGGCTCGTCCTCGCCAGCGGACCGCAAGTTTTTCCCGGATATCTCGATCCTCAGCACAGCAAGGGCGTGCTCACCGACGACCACTGGATCGTCACCGGCGACGTCGGCTATCTCACCCCGGATCAGCGCCTCGTGCTGACGGGGCGCGAGAAGGACCTCATCGTACGAAGCGGTCACAACATCGACCCTGCCGCAATCGAGGACGTCGCGAACGCCTTCCCCGGTGTCCAGATGAGCTCGGCCGTCGGCATGCCCGACGCCTACGCGGGGGAGGTTCCAGTTCTCTTCGTGGTGCCCTCCCCCGGACAGACAATCGATCTGGCGCAATTGCGCGAGCATCTCGAACACAACGTCAATGAGCCTCCTGCGAGGCCAAAGCGCGTCATCCTGCTCGAAGCTCTTCCGGTTACCGCCGTCGGCAAGATCTTCAAGCCCACGCTTCGCGATCTCGCCGTCCGGGAAAAAGTCAGGACCGAGATCGATCGCATCTTCGGCCCCGACACCGCGGCAGATATCCTCGTCGAGAAAGACGAGAAGCTCAACACACTCGTCAGCATCTCGGTCCATTCCAGTGATCAGGATCGAACAAGGATGCTTGCCGAAAGCCTCGCAGCGCTTCCACAAACCTATCGCATTGAGAACCGATCGTCCTGACGGTCGCGCAACAGCCGAGTCAAAGAAAGGCAAGACGGGGATGAAGCGCTTTCGTTTCAATCAGCAAGAGATCGTCTTCGCCGTCTTCGCGCTGCTGTTCCTTGTGTTTTCGATCTTCCTGCGCGGCTTTCTGACGGCGGACAACATGCTGACGCTGCTCCAGAACGTGGCAGTGCTCGGCATCCTCGGCCTTGCCATGGCAATCGTGGTGATCGGACGCGGCATCGACATCTCGCTGATCGCAGCCCTCGCGGTGCCGCCGGGACTGGTGCTCCAGATGGTGCAGAACGGTCATTCGCTACCGGCCTCGCTGCTGACCGCCGTCCTGCTCACGATTGCGTTTGGCCTCGTCAACGGCTGGCTGATCGCCTATGCCGAAGTCCCTTCGCTGTTTGCGACGCTGGCGACAGGCCTGTTGCTGGCTGGGCTGGGGCAGACCGCACTGTTCCAGCTCGACGTCGTGCAATGGAGCCCCGGCATGGACGGCTTCGAGCGGCTTGGACAGGGCACCATTCTCGGCATTCCGACGTCGATCTGGATGTTCGCAATCGCCTGCATCGTGGTCGCGTTCCTGCTGCGCCAGACGCGCTGGGGCGCCTATATCTATGCGATCGGCGACAACCCCTACGCCGCGCGTGTCACCGGCATTCCCTCACGCCCGATCATCGTCCTGCAATATGTGATCACCGCCCTGATCGGCTGCTTTGCCGGCCTCGTGATGGCCGCATCCGTCAACTCGATGCCGACCCGCATCTTCAACTCGACGCTCATCTATGACGTCATACTGGTCGTCGTGCTTGGCGGCATCGGGCTATCGGGCGGCCGTGGCGGCGTGCTCAACGTCGTCATCGGCACGCTCGTTATCGGAACGATGCTCAACGGCATGACCATCATGGACATCTCCTACGCCGGACAGAATCTCATCAAGGGCGTGGTGCTGCTGTTCGCCGTCATCACGGACTCCTTCCTGAATCCGCGCAACGAGGAAACGGCCCAGCAGGGCGACATCTGAACGATCCAACAATAACGACAACCACAACCAAGGAGGAAGCAATGAAGCATTTCGGCAACCCGACAAGAGCAATTGTCGCCGCACTGGGTCTTGCGGCAATGACCGCGCCGGCCCTCGCCCAGCAGGGTCTGGACGAGCCGTTCCAGAAGCCGTTCAAGGAGGCACTGGCCGGCAAGACCGTGGCCTATGTGCCGGTCGCCATGAACTTCGACCTCACTGAGGGCTGGTATGCCGGACTAAAGAAGGAGCTCGAGCCGTTCGGCGTCAAGTTCGTGATCCGCGACGCCAACTGGAACACCAATGCCGGCGCGCAAGCCGTCACCTCGCTGATTTCGGAGAAGCCGGCGGTGATGGTGGTTCATAATCCGGACGTGCAGACCTACGCCAAGCTGCTTCAGCGCGCCGAGAACGAAGGCATCTACGTGATCCAGATCAACATGGGCTCGGCCTATCGCAGCTCGGCCTTCGTCGGTGCCAATTGGGTCGAGATCGGCGAACGCCAGACCGAAGGCGTGGTCAAGGCCTGCGAGGGCAAGTCCAACAAGATCGCGATCATCCAGGGTGCGCTGTCGGCCGCCGCGAGCGCCTATACGCTGAAGGGCGTCGAGAACGTGCTCGCCAAGCATCCTGAAATCAAGGTGGTGTCGAGCCAGGCCGCCGATTGGGATGCCGCCAAGGCCAAGGCGATCACCCAAACGGTGCTGAAGCAGAATCCCGATCTCTGCGGCATCGTCGGCTTCTGGGATGGCATGGACATCGGCACGGCAGCGGCCGTCAAGGAGGCCGGCCTCACCGGCAAGGTGTTCGTGGCGACTTCCGGCGGCGGCGAGCGCAAGGGCGCCTGCGAACTGGTGAAGTCGGGCGCATTCGATCTCAACATGAGCTACGACGTGCCGACCCAAGCCGCGCAGATGGCCGGCACCATCAAGTGGCTGCTGTCGTCGGGTGTCAAGCCCGGCTCCGTCAAGGGCTCGGAATACACCACGCTGATTCCGATCACCAAGGAGAACGCCGATAGCCAGATGGCCTGCTGGAATCTCAGCGACCTCAAGAAATAATTGTCGCGACGCAAGACCCTGGCGTCCCGGACGATCTCACGTCCGGGACGTGGTCTCGAAACTTGCAAGGTCCCGGAATTCCGATGCGCGACACTCTGACAAGCCTGCGCTACCGCTACTGGCCCGATCATCTCCTCGGTGAAATCCTGTCCAAGCGATGGACCGAGACAGCCATCCCGGTCATCCTCCTCCTGATCGTCGGCCTCGCGCTCAGCCGGTCCATCGACAATTTCCTGTCGCCGGCGAGCCTTGCCGACACCGCGCGCCAGGCTGGAGAGATCGGCTTCATCGCGCTCGGGCTGGCGCTGGTCGTCATCGTCGGCGGCATCGACCTCTCCGTCGGTTCGATCTTCGCACTGACCGATTTCTGTGCCCTCTATCTTCTCGACGTGCTGGGCTGGCCGGTCCCGGCGGTAGTGGCGGCCACCCTGCTTTGCGGCGCGCTGCTCGGCGCCGTCAACGGCATCCTGATCGGATATTTGCGACTGCGGGCCTTCATCACCACGCTGATCACCCTGATCATCTACCGCTCGGCCTACGATCTCCTGATCCAACGTTACTCCAACGCGATCGCGTCGGCCTTCCCCGACATTCCGTCCTGGGATTTCATCGGCGGCGGCAGCGTCTTCGGCATTCCGACCGTGGCGCTCGTCTATGTCGTCATCGCCATCTTCGGCCATATCTTCATGACCCGGCTGCGCCCGGGCTGGCACATCACCGCGATCGGCGGCTCGCGCCGTTCGGCTTACAATTCCGGCATTCCCGTCCGCCGCACCATCGCGCTCTGCTACGTCGCAAGCGGTGTGCTCACCAGCATCGGCGCGCTGTTCTTCGCGTCGCGGCTTGGCACCGTCGGTGGCGACATCGGCGTCGGACTAGAGGTAATCGTGCTGACCGCGACGGTGCTCGGCGGCATCACGCTCGGCGGCGGCAAGGGCTCGGTCGCCAAATCGGCAGTCGGGGTGCTGATCGTGCTGCTGATCACCAATGGCCTGACGACCATGAATGCACGTGGCGGCGTCAATCGGATGGCGCTTGCCGGCATCCTGCTGGTCGCCGCGATGGTCGATATCCGCTGGCAGAAGAATCGGACGCGCATCATCAGCAAGGTCTACGTGGCCCCCACCTACCACGCGCTGCCGCCACCGCCGCCGACCGAGATCGGGCAAGGCGGCCCATTCGAGCAGAACGACAAGCTGCGCAACGTCGAGTCGATCGGCCTCGGCCGCATCGAGGCACCGGAGGACGTCATCCTCGATCGCCACGACAATCTGTACGCGGGATCGCGCCATGGCGATATCATGCGCTTCCTCGCGCCCGACTATCAGAAGATGGAGGTGTTCGCCCATATCGGCGGCCAACCACTCGGCATGGCCTTCGACCGCGAGGACAATCTCTACGTCTGCATCGGCGGCATGGGGCTCTACCGGATCAAGCCTGACGGCACGGTCGAAAAGGCGACCGACGAGACCAATCGCAGCATGCGCTCGGTCAACGACGACAGCCGCCTGCGGCTCGCCGACGATCTCGACATCACCGACGACGGGCTGATCTTCTTCTCCGAGGCAACGGTGCGTTACGAGATGGACGAGTGGCCGATCGACGGCCTCGAGGCGCGCGGCAATGGCCGCATCATTTCTTACGACACCAAGACCGGCGTGACGCGCACCGAACTGCGCGGCCTCAAATTCCCCAACGGCATCTGCGTCGCCAGCGACGGCCAGTCGATTCTGTTCGCCGAAACCTTCGGCTGCTCGATCAAGCGCTATTGGTTCGCAGGGTCAAAGAAGGGCAAGGTCGAGGTCGTCATGGACAATCTGCCGGGCTACCCCGATAATATCAACCTCGCCTCCGACGGCAATTACTGGCTGGCGCTAGTCGGCATGCGCAGCCCCTCGCTCGACCTCGCCTGGAAGATGCCCGGCTTCCGCCGCCGTATGGGCAAGCGCGTGCCGGTGGACGAATGGCTGTTCCCCAACATCAACACCGGCTGCGTGGTCAAGTTCAACGAGCAGGGCAAGATCGTCGAATCGTTCTGGGACCTGCGCGGCGAAAACCATCCGATGATCACCTCGATGCGCGAGCATCGCGGCTATCTCTATCTCGGCGGCATCCTCAACAACCGGATCGGCCGCTACAAGCTCGACAACGCCGATCCGAACTTCGTCCAGTACGACAAGCGGTGGGGGAAGCAATCGTGATCGCGGCCGTGAGAGAGTTCGCCAACCGCTTTCTCGGGCGCGGCGACGCCACCATCACCGTGCCGTCCTTCGACGGCGCATTGAAGCCCAACCAGAAGCTGGAATCCGCCGAAACCTTGCTGACATGCGAGGCGCCGGAGGATCTCGCCACCGATGGCCGCAACCTCTTCATCGCGGCCGGCCAGCGGCTGATGTCTCTGAATGACGGCACGGCATCGGAGGTCCGCACGTTCGAACGGCCCATCTCCGCCCTATGCGCCCTTTCCGGCGGAGGCCTTGCGGTCGCGCTCGGGGGACGAGAGGTGCGTCTCTACGCAAGCCCCTCGGCCGAGCAGCCAAGTATGACGTTTGCCGATGCCGCCTTCAACGCCATCAACGCGCTGGCACTCGCAAGCGACAACACCCTGATCGCGACGGACGGCTCGGCGACATGCGGCGTCGACGACTGGGCACGCGACCTGATGGAGCTCAACCGGACCGGTCGCGTGTTCAGGCTGGATCCCGGCAACAAAACCGTCACGCTGCTGGCCCAAGGGCTCGGCCACGCCTTCGGTGCCTGCGCGCATGGCAACGGCGTGCTGGTCAGCGAGAGCTGGCGTCACCGCCTCGTTCTCGTGGCGCCGGGCGCATCGCCGCGGCCCGTGCTCGCTCACCTTCCCGTCTACCCCTCGCGGCTGTCGAAAGCGGCGGACGGCGGCTACTGGCTCACCGCCTTCACGGCGCGCACCCAGCTCATTGAGTTCGTGTTGCGCGAGCCGGCTTACCGGCGCCGCATGATGGCGGAGATCGATCCGGCATATTGGGTTGCCCCGCGCCTGCGCTCCGGCTTCTCGTTCAAAGAGCCGATGCAGGGCGCGCACATCAAGACCATGGGCGTGATCAAGCCGTGGGCGCCGCCGCGCTCCTACGGCCTCGTCATCCGCCTCGATGCAGATGGCCAACCGCTCTATTCGCTGCACAGCCGGGTCGACGGTGCCAATCACGGCATCGTTGCGGCGATCGAGATGGGCGACGATCTCGTCCTGATCGCCAAGGGACCTGGCCGCGTGCTGCGACTGCCGCTATCCGGTCTTGCCGAGGAATTCCGTTCATGAGCGACATCGTACTCTCGCTGCGCAAGGCCACAAAACTTTACGCTGGCGTGCCCGCCATCGACGGGGTCGACTTCGACCTCCGCCGCGGCGAGATCCACGCGCTGGTCGGCGAGAACGGCGCCGGCAAATCGACACTGACCAAGGTGATGGCCGGCGTGGTGACACTGACGTCAGGGACCATGACGATCGACGGCGCCGACGTCGCACCACGGACACCGCTGGAGGCGCGCAATCTCGGCATCGCCATGGTGTTCCAGGAAAATAGCCTGGTGCCGACCATGACTGTCGCGCAGAATCTGTTTCTCGGGCAGGAGAAATTCTATAACCGCCTGCGCGGCATCTACATCGCTGCGCAGCAGTTCCTGCAATCGCTCAATTTCGACGTCACGCCGACCGCCACCGTCGGCGGCCTCGGCGCCGCCAAGAAGCAGATGGTGGAGATCGCGCGCGCGGTTCTGCACCGCGCCAAGGTCATTATTTTCGACGAACCGACCGCATCGCTGACGCCGGAAGAGAAGAAATACTTCTTCGACCTCGTCCGCGACCTCAAGAAGCGCGGGGTCTCGATCGTCTTCATCTCGCACGCCCTGGAAGAAGCTTTGCTGCTCGCCGACCGCATCACGGTTCTGCGCGACGGCAAGCACGTCGTCACCGACGATGCCACCAAACTCGACCGTGCGGCGATCGTGCAGGCCATGGTCGGGCGCGACCTCTCCAACACGCTCTACGGTGCGCGAAAGAGCAGCGTACGGCCGCCCGGCGCGCGCGTGCTCACCGTGCAGAACCTGAAGATGGCGCCGATGGTGAAGAACAATTCCCTGTCGGTGTTCGCCGGACAGATCACCGGCGTATTCGGCCTCGTCGGGGCCGGCCGCACCGAAACGTTCAAGATCGTCTCCGGCGTGCTGAAGCGCGACTTCTTCCATGGCGGCGAGATCCTGCTGCACGACAAGCCGGTGCGCTACCGGGTGCCGGCGCCGGCGGTGAAGGCGGGCATCGCCTATGTGACTGAAGACCGCAAGGTCGAAGGCTTCTTCGAGACGTCCTCGATCGCACGCAACATCTATCTCGGCCTTCTGTCGAAATTTCCCAAGGGCCGCATGATGCTATCGCGGCGAGAAAACGAGGCGGTCGGCAGGACCTGGATCGAACGGCTCAAGGTTCGCGCGATCGGTAACGACGGCAAGGTGGTCGAGCTTTCCGGCGGCAATCAGCAGAAGGTCGTGATCGCCAAGTCGCTGGTGCAGGAGCCCGATCTGATCATCTTCGACGAACCCACGCGAGGCGTCGACGTCGGCGCCATCGTCGAGATCCACGAGTTGATCAACCAGCTCGCCGACGAGGGCAAGGCGGTGGTGGTCATCTCATCCTACCTGCCCGAGATCATGGCGCTCTCCGACCGGATCCTGGTCTCACGGCAGGGCAAGGTCGTGGAGGAATTCTCTGCGCTCGACGCGACGGAGGAGAGGATCATGTACGCGGCGATCCACTGAGCATGGCGGTCTACGGCTTGTGCGCTTTCTGGCGCAGCGCCTCGATGAGGCGCAGCTTCAGTTCGTCGGCGGCCTTCTGGCTGACGTCCTGGCCGATCTGCGCGCTCGCCTGCGCCAGCGCATCGGACTTTTCCATAAACTTCCGGCCAGCAGGCTGGGCATAGAACGCCTCGATCTGACGCAGCTCGTCGACGGTGAAGTTCTGGGCGTAGAGCGCGGCGATCTGGTCGATCATCGAGGCAAAGAACGGCGCGTAGATGTCGGAGCCCGGCGCCGTCATTGCATCATAATCGTGCTCGATCTCAGGCCGGTCCTGTGCGACCACCGGTCTCAGCTTGAGCAGGAGCTGCGGGAGCGCCGCGCGATACTGATCAGCGATCTTCAGCGTGGCGACGAGCTTTCGCGCAGCATCCATCGCCTCGGGCGACGGCCCTTGCGCCGACGCGTTGCAGACGAGGAGCAGGAGGGCGCCGGCAATCGTCAACAAAAATCTCGACATGCATCTCTCCCGACAAATCGTCCCGGCGACGCGACGTGTTCTCAACGACGAGCCGGAGCCGCGCCGATGACCGTTACCGGCACGCTTTCGGCGGCGGCCTCCCGCTCGTCGTCGACATCCGTCACCTTGACGAAGAGGCTGGGCACCCGCTCGGCGCGGTCGAGCAGCCACGCCGCCCCGAACATGATGACGAAGCCGGCGAACGAGACGGCGAGTTGCTCCCAGACGCCCCTCGTGAATTGCATCAGGATCCAGTGCGCCGAGAACGACAGGAACACGCTGAGGCAAAAGATCGGCAGCGAATGCTGGCCGCAGAGGATGACCGGATGCAGCCATTTCAAACGCAACGCTTTCCAGTGGCGTGGGATGAAATAGGTCATCCAGATCGCCAGCGCCAGAAAGTGCGTGAAGCGCAGCATGTCGAGGTCGGTCTTGTCGATCGGATAGATCGCCTTGATCATCCATTTCGGGATCAGCGCCTCGAGCGCAGGGATGTGCCAGGTCATCACGATCAGGAACGCGAAGGCGAGCCA
This sequence comes from Bradyrhizobium sp. Pa8, assembly GCF_052588265.1. Classification (NCBI taxonomy): domain Bacteria; kingdom Pseudomonadati; phylum Pseudomonadota; class Alphaproteobacteria; order Hyphomicrobiales; family Nitrobacteraceae; genus Bradyrhizobium; species Bradyrhizobium sp. Pa8. Next base: position 8,835,176 of record NZ_CP176767.1, read on the forward strand.
GGCCGCCGCCAGTCCCATCACCGCCTTCGACCACACCCATGTTGCGATCTTGTCGATCTGGCCGACGCCACACCAGGCCGCGAACACGAACATCAGCTGCCAGCAGAACGGGTTGAAGTACCAGGTCGTGCCGGGAGGATAGGAGGCGATGTTCCAGTCGAACCAGCGCGCCAACACATACAGCACGACGGAGGCGGCCAGCGTCAGGTTCGGCCGGCGCACCAGGCCCCACACGATGAAGGGCGCGGCGAGCACCAGCGTGATGTAGAGCGGCAACACGTCGAGATTGACCGGCTTGTAGCGCAGCGAGAGCGCCTGACCTATCAGGATGTCCGGATGGTCGAGAAAATTGTGAACGTTGAACTCGTCCGCATACATCGGGTTGTCGAACCTCCTGACCGTACGGGCGATCTGCGCCGTGAACAACAGGAACAGCATGATGTGGGCGACATACATCTCGGCCGCGCGCCGCCACAGCCGCTTCAGCGCGGCGAGAAACCAGCCGCCGGCGACGATCGGCCCGTAGATCCAGCCGACCAGATACCCAGAGATGAAGACGAAGAACTCGGCGGCGTCACTGAAGCCGTAGTTGCGCAAGGTCAGCCAGGCCACGACGTCGTGCGGGATGTGATCGAGGAAGATCATCCACAACCCGATGCCGCGGAAGAGATCGAGCCGCAAATCGCGCTCGACCGGCGCCAACAAAGCCGACTGGTCCCGTGTGATCATGGCCCCGCCTCGTCCGGTGGGCGCCGCGCCGTCGCGGCGCCGAAAGATCGGATGCTAAAAAATGTAGATCAAAAGTCACCTGGCCCTGCGGCTAGTGCCGACGGTAGCCGACCTTGGCGTCCGTGCAAGGGGCTTCATCACCAGGGCGCGCAGACCGCATGAGACCGTGAACGGCGCCGGCAGGAGGTGGTGGTCTTCCCTGTAAAATGTCGAAAACAACCCCATGCACAGTAGAGACGGTCTCTTAAGTCCTTGCCTTGCCTGCGAAACTCAAATGACCCGTCGGGCAAAAAAATCAACCGGGCGGTACGATCGCACACCAGGGAGGGAGCAGGGTCAGGTCAGCTCGCCGCCCCGGGCGAGCATCTCGCTCAGCATCGCCTCGGCCTTGTGCTGGAGCGGCAGCGCGCCGCTCTCGGAGGCGATCGCGATGGTCGCGCGCAGGGCGGCGAGGATGGCTGCCTTGTTCTCCTCGCCGGAGGATGGCGTCACCACGGCCTCGCCGAACAGGGCCTCGGCCTCGAGGCCGGAAAACCCCTGCTGGCGGGCGGTGTTGCGCGCCTCGCGCAGCATGTTCTGCGCGGCCTGGACGTCGCCGAAGCGGAAGGTTGCGAGCGCAAGGTAGATCGAGCTGCGCAGCACCGCCGAGGTATAGCCGACCGCCTTCGCCTCCTCGCGCGCCTCGGCCAGCATGCCGCGCGCCCGGTCGAACAGCCCCTGCTCCAGATAGGCGATGCCGAGGTGACAGGCGAGCACCGGCACGAACAGCCGGATGCCGTGCTTCTGCGCCAGCACGAACCCGTCTTCGAGAATGGCAGCGGCCGCGGCCGGCTCATTGCGGCCGAGCATCAGCCAGCCGCCGCTATAGGCGGCGGCAACGCGGTCGTAGGGACGGTTGGTCTCTTCCGCGATCGCGGCGGCCTGTCGCTGGAGCTGGCCGGCGGCGTCGAGCTCGCCCATGACGGTGCGGGTGATGCTGTTCATCATGCAGCACAGCAGGAGCAAAGATCGTGCAGTCGTGCCGATTGGGGCACTCGCTGCGGGCGCGGCGAGATGGGCGCGGGCGGCGGCCAGCATTTCCTCTGCGCCATGGTAGCGCCCGGCAAGAAAATAGGCCTGCCCGAGGCCATACTGCGCGAGATTGCGCCAGGCGGGATTGCCCGAGGTCTCCGCCAGATGCACGACGTCTTCGCCGATCGCGACAGCTTCGACGGGCGTTCCATAGAAATTCTGCGCCCCCGCTCTCATCGTCATGGCCGCGACCTTGCGCCCAATGTCGTTGATCGCATCGGCTCGGCGTTCTGCTTCCCTTCCCAAATCCAGGGCTTCGGCGACACGCGCCGATCCGGCAAAGGCCAAACGCGCCTCCATCCGGAGATCGATGGCATCCACCTCTCGCGCGTGCGTCACTGGAGTCTTATCGAGAGATCCCATCGCGATCTCGAAATAGTCGACCGCGTCGGCATAGGCCGAGCGAACCAGACATTTTCGAGCGGCGCTCCTGCCGTGTTGAAACGCCTTCTGCCAATCCTTTGCCCTCGTCGCGTGATAGCAGAGGGTGTCCGGACCATCGGCCCATGCCTCATCGTCCTCAAGGGCTGCGAGTATGCTGGCATGGATGCCGTCCCGCACCTTTTCGACCATCGAATCGTAGGTCACCTGCCGGACCATCTCATGCCGAAATTCGAGCGAGTCCTCCAATTCACTGTCGATCCTGACAAGCAGTTCGGCGCGATCGAGCGCGGTAAGGCAATCCTGCAGGACATCTTCCGGCAAGGCCGCTACCTTCCGCAGCATGGCCTGGTTTGCTCGATGTCCAAGCGCCGCAGCTATCTGGAGGAGTGACCGTTCTTGTCGAGACACGCGATCAAGGCGCGCCGCGATGACGCCCTGGATGCTGCTGGGGATACCCAGCTCATCAACAGGACGCGCGAGGGAAAGATCACCCCACTGACCAAGAAGCATGCCGCTGTCCTTCAGATTGCGGCAGACTTCCTCGATGAACAGCGGAACGTTGGACGTATGAGAAATGATCCGATTCTTCAGGTCTGCGTTGGTCGTGGCGGGGCCAAGCATGTCCGCGAGCATGGCCAGGCCCGAATCGTCGTCGAGAGGCCGCATCGCCACGATTTCCGGGCGACAGCGCGCGATCCACACCGGCATTCCATTGGGCCGCGTCGTCAGTAGCACAAGCAAATCGGGGCATTGCAGCCCGGAGAGGGTGGCCACAACGGCATCGCTGGCGCGATCGATCCAGTGCAGGTCCTCGATCAGAAGAATCGTGCGCTGGCGACGGGCGACGCTCTCGACGATCGCACAGCTCGCATCTGAAATCGCGCGACCACGCGCGTGAGGCTCCAATTCGTCCCATTGCGAATCGGAAATCGGCAGGTCGAGGACCGCGTCGACCGCTCGCTGCTGTACTGTTGGCAACGCGTCTCTGGGATCGTCCGCCTTGGTCTGATCAAGGATCGACAGCAACAGACGCTTGAGGGCGCTGTACGGCGCACCCTGGAGATTCGGGCTGCACTCGGCATCGATCAGCCGCCAGCCACTGGCGCGGAGGTCCTGCGCGAACTCATGCGCAAGCCGCGACTTGCCAATGCCGGCGTCGCCCATCAGCAGGACCGTCTGCCGGCTGGCGCTGACCCTTTCCGCAGCGCGCCACAGCAAGGCCCGCTCCGTCGTGCGATCGACGAACCGGGAAATACTGCGCGCTCGCCGGACCCGCCAGCTCGAAAGATCGCTCGCGCCCATGACCCGGTACACGGGCTGGGGTTCACCAAAGCCGCGGAGCGCCTTGCGGCCAAGGAATTCAAAGCGGACGTGCCCATCGGCGAGCTTCTGGCAGGCCTCGGAGACGTAGATCTGGTTCGCCTCGGCCGCGGCCTCAAGCCGCGCGGCCAGATGCTGGGCTGCTCCGCCGATCTCGTAGACCTTGGAGAATTCGCTCGCGACCATGTAGGCCACGACATGGCCCGAGTGGAGGCCAACCCGGACCTGAAGTCCGGGATCGCCCAGGCTGCCGACACGCCGGACCAGCTCAATGGCCGCGTGGCAGGCCAGCGGCGCATGGTTGTCGTCGGCAATCGGGGCGCCGAATACCGCGGCCAACCCGTCGCCCAACTCCTTGCTGACGATGCCGCCGAACTGGCGCACCGCGCCCCTCATTGCCGCGAGCGCCGGTTCAAGGCGCAACACCGCCGCCTCCGGCTCCAGCTCGGCAACAAGACCTGTGGAATCGACGACGTCGGCACGCAGAATCGTCACAAACCGCCGTTCGCTGTCGGGGTCGATGCGCTGACGGACCGCCGCTCCGCATTTGGAGCACCAGCTGTCGCCCGGACCAACCGCCGACTGACACGCGAAGCAATGCATTCCAGTGCCTTCAACGACTGCCTCCGGCAGTCCCGCTCCAACGCCCGCGAGGCGTTTGACGTACATTACCCATAGTGGAATGCATGGCAATTGGGCTTGCGGGATACGCGATGTTACAGGATGGTAGCTCCCTGGGCGAAGTACAGTCCTGAGTGGTAGCGTAACTGCGCACAACAAATTGCGTGATCGGCCGCAGCGTGACGCGTATTTTCGGCCAGTCCCGTTACCGATTTTGACAAACAGACATATCGAGGAAAGAGGCGATGGCCGGACTGGTATATAGCGGCAAGGCATTTCGAGACTTGATGAACAGCAATTACTACCCTCTGGCGAATATGAAAAAGAGCGTCGCGAAGCTCAAGGCATCGGACGACATCGACCTGCCGACTTTGGAATACGGCCAGTACCACCTGATTTTGAACCCGGCATCGAATTGGCCGCAGGGAAGCGCCAAGTATTGGCACAAGGAGAAGGGCCGGGCCCGCGTCGACCTCAGCACCCAGCCGAACACGGTCCCCCTGTCCAAGGATGAGCCGGGCGTCATTCCCCTGACCCGATGCGATCTGCTCGATGCCTGTGTCCGGAAATGCTTCAACTCCGAGCCGCCGATTCCGATGAAGACGAAGATCGTCACCCATGCGGCAAGCGATGCTTTCGCGCATCGGCACGAGATCCGGCTGGAGTGGGAGTACAAGAAGGGCGAGGACAAGGCTCCCACGCTGCTCTATCTCACGATGGTCTGCCCGCACAGGTCCTGATCTCCAGAAACGTTCTGCTTCGTCCAAGAAATTGCCGTCGCCCGCGCGCTCCAGGCGCGCGGGCGCATTGTTTTTGCCGACAGCTCATGCCACTGGCCACTGGCCCACAGTCAGCCTATCCCCCTTTTCGAGCAATCCATCGCGAGAGCGCCATGGTCCGCTTCGGCCGAGAGCCGTTGCCAAAGCCGTAACGTGTCGCGCCTGTCCCATCTCTCGTCATGGGCCTGTCGCACGAAAATGATTCGCTGCCCGTCGGAGTGCATGCGAGTTGCCTCTACGAGGCGATCGTCCTGCGCGATAACAGGAGCGCCCGATGCCCGTTGGACTGCTGGAGGTCGTAGGCACCATCGATGTCGGCCAGTTCTGGCCGGAAGGCCGGTCGGACGCCGACACCACCAAGGTCGTGGTGAATGTCGCCCCTGACGCGATCCGCTTCCGCAAGAACGACTCGGTGCCGTTCCAGCCGACCCACGTCTTCGAGGGCGCCAAGGTCAAGGGCCGCACCGCGACGGCGCCGATCAAGAACGGCAAGCTCACCATTCGCCTTCAGGGCATCGACGCGCCGGAGCTGCATTATCAGCCCTCGCCGCTCTCGGCCGCCGAGAAGAAAGGCCTGAGCGACGCCAAGCGGCAGGCCTATCACGAGGTCACACGCCCCTACCGGCAGTTTCTTGGCGCGACGACGAGCAAGGCGCTGCATGACTTCCTCGGCAGCGCCGGCGGGCCGACGCTCGCCTGCCGCGTGTTCACCCATGTCGATGCGCCGAACGAGGTGTTCGACACCTATGGACGGCTGGTCGGCGACATCGAGGTGACGGTCGCCGGCAAGACCATCGACATCAACCACTGGCTGGTCGAGCAGGGCTTTGCCTATCCGACCTTCTACTCTTCGATGAACGACGACGAGATCAAGGCCTTCCTCGCGCTCGCGAAGCCCGCGCGCGCGCAGAAGCTGCCGGTCTGGAAGCATCTCGCCAAGACGACTCCCGCCTTCGACTTCGACCTGCGCGAGCCCAAGAAGAACGAAACCGACGTGCTCGCGACCGATAAGGGCCCGGTGATCCTGCCAAAACTTTATCGCCGCTACACCAATTGGTCGGCGCGCAAGAAGGCGAAGGTGACGAGCCAGACCTTCCAGAAATTCTTGGGCGAAGGCTCCGGCGGCAAGCCCGACACCTGCTACGAGATCGACGACTTCCTGACCAACGGCGTGCACTCGGCCACGCCGCGCAATTTCGCCGACTTCGTCGAGGGCGGCAAGACGATCAAGTTTCAGCCGGAGGGGCTGGTGTTCGGCGAGGCGCCGTCGAGTCTCGTCGGGGCGGACGGCAAGCCGATCACAACGTTCTGAAGATGCGCGCGGCCGACCGGGATCGACGGCGTTTTGTCGCAGATTGTTGCCGGCCGTGAGCTCGCATCTTCATGCGCCGCTATTCTCCTGTCGTTGCAGGCATTTCCGGCGGCCGAGCCTGGCTGATCAAAGACCGCTCGCGCTAACGGTTAGAATTCGCTACTACACAACCATAGATTTTTCGTCTATTTTCGGGGTCGCGGCGATTGCAGAGCGTCCTCGGTCAAAGTCCGAGTGATCCAGGATGCCGGCTCTCAAAACGAGCCGGTGGATGAGAGCAAGATCAATCCGGCGGAGCTGCCTGCCCGTTCTCTCGGCGGGCCGGCGCCGCAGTCAAGCAACAAGGAGAACGGCATGCTGGTTCGACAGAACGTGTGGGAGCTTGGCGGCGACTGGGCGGATCCGATTCTCTGGTACGCGCGCGCGGTTGGCGCATTGAGGCCGAAGCCGCTCAACGATCGAACCAGCTGGCGCTTCTGGGCCGGCATGCATGGCTATCATCAGGGCCTGTGGGAGTTCTACGGCTACAAGGGGCCCGCCGAGCAAGTTCCTGCGCAGGCCGACTTCGACGAGTTCTGGCAGCAATGTCAGCACGGCAGCTGGTATTTTCTGCCGTGGCACCGCGGCTATCTGATCGGGTTTGAGAAGCTCATTCGTTCGACCGTCGTGACGCTCGGCGGGCCGTCTGACTGGACCTTGCCCTACTGGAACTACTTCAAATCCGGTCAGGATGGCTTGCCGCCGGCATTCGGCAGCCCCGACTGGCCGGACGGCACAGGCAACAATCCCCTCTTCATTGAACAGCGGTGGGGACCCGGCGATCCGTCGCAGCCCGGCAAAGTCTTCGTCCCGCTCGATGCCGTGAACCTGGATGCGATGGACGTTCACGAGTTCACGGGTGTGGCAAGTGGCGGCGACCGCGGCTTCGGTGGCATCGACACCGGCTTCGAGCACGGCGGCACCAAGCATGGCGACATCGAAAGTCAACCGCACGACCAGGTTCACGGCCTTGTCGGCGGCGAGAAGATGTTCCCGGAGGCGAGCACGAGGCCATTGCCGGGACTGATGTCGTCACCGGTGACGGCCGGTCTGGATCCCATCTTCTGGCTGCACCACGCGAATATCGATCGGCTGTGGCAAAGCTGGAGGCAGAGCGATTCCCGAAACACGGATCCGGAAGAAGCCAGTTGGAAGAAGGGACCGGCCAGCCTCGGCCAGCACAAATTTGTCGTTCCTCTCCCCGACGGCTCGCCGTGGGAGTACACGCCGGAACAGATGTCGGACTTTGCCGGGGTGGGCTATACTTACAGCGATTTCTCGCCGGCAGGCGCGCCATTGGTGGCCGTTGCCGGCATGACGGCGACACCACCCGGAGCGGTCGCGATGGCGAGATCGACTGGAGCAGCAGTTGAGGTGCTAGGCGCCAATGCCCAATCGCTTCCCGTCGCAGGGAAAGGTGCCGAGACCTCCGTCCAGCTCGATGCGCGCACGCATACGAAAGTTGCCGCCAGGCTGGCTGCCGGCCCCGCGCCCGGGGCACGCGCGGAGCAGGTCTTTCTCAATCTGGAGAATGTGCGCGGATATTCCGACGCCACCGTGCTGCAGGTCTATCTGCAGTTTGCGGGGAAGGACGGCGCGCCGTCATTCGAGCGGCAGGTCGGGAGCATCGGGCTCTTCGGCATCACCAAGGCGACGGAGAGCGATACCGGGCACGCGGGAGACGGCTTGTCGTACGCGCTGAACATTACCAAGCCCTATTCGGAGTTCGCCGGTTCGGGCACTGCCGATCCCGCAAAGGTCGGCGTTCGCCTACAGGCCGTCGCGCCGGTGCAGCAGTCGGCCGACGTGAGTGTCGGCCGCATCAGCATCGTCCGACAGGGCGATTGACGGCCGCTCATGACGCCCGCGGCCTACGAGCGTCTGCAAATCCGTATTCCGCTCACCGTCGCGGCTGCCGCCGCGTGGGTGGCCGTCGTGGCGTTGTCGGACCAGCGCAGGCTGGTCGCCTTCTGCAACAGCGATGTCTGGCCGGCACTGTCGCTCGATCAGCTCGCCTTTGCCATGACGTTCTATTCGCCGGCAAGACTCGCCGGCGAATGGATGCTGATGGTCGCGGCGATGATGACGCCGATGCTCGCGGGCGCTGTCGGGCACGTGCGTGCGCGGAGCCTACCTCGTCGACGCATGCGGTCGATAGCGCTCTTCATGATCGGATATTGCGCCATCTGGGTTGCCTGTGGCGTTCCCATCGTACTGGCCGTGCTGGCGCTGCAACTGATGCAATCATCATCGATCGTCACGATCGCATTGGCAGGATCGCTCGTCCTGGTCTGGCAATTCTCCCCCGGGAAACAGATCTGCCTGAACCACTGCCACGACCAGCCGCCGCTGGCGGCGTATGGGATCAGGGCCGACCTGGCTGCACTCGGATATGGCGTCACCCAGGGTATCTGGTGTTGCGGCGCCTGTTGGGCGCTAATGCTCGTTCCGTTGGCGACGCAAGGCGTGCATTTGCCGGCGATGGTCGTGACCAGTGCATTCCTGATTGCCGAGCGCCTGGACAAACCGCGGCGCCCGGCCTGGGAGGTGCGATGGCCATCGACCGCTGCCAGGCTGCTATGGTTCAGGCTTGGCCTTGCGACGCTCGGAGAGCGCCGGAGTGAAGGCAACCCGATCGGTGCCGACGGCACGCGCGACGACGCGATTCGCGCAGGCGACCGGGCAAACTTTGCCGGCGGTACCGCCGCGCCGGCAATTTTTTCAAGCCGCCGATGAGCGCGAGCCCGGAAACATCGGGAAATCCAACGAAAGGATCTGGCACGCACGTTGCTTGCCCTTCGCGATCGTCTTGAGGGGCCGACCATGCAAGTCACGCCAGGAGCATCAATCTTCGGCTACCAGCCTGCCAAAGCCGGCTCGTCGACCGGTGCATCGAAGCCATCGGCGACCGACAATGGTGGCCTCTCGCAAGCAAGCGAAGATGGCGCATCGGGCGACAGCAGCGTCGTGCAGGAATTCCTGAAATACGCGAAGATGAATCCCTTCGACCGTATGCGGGCTGCCATTCTGAAGAGCATGAATCTCAGCGAGGCCGACCTCGCCAACATGACCCCGGACCAGAGAGCGGCGGTGGAGCAGAAGATCCGGGACGCCATCGAAAAGCAGCTGGAGAAGAAGGACCAGCAGCCCGGCAGTCTGATTGACCAGTCCGCGTAACGACCGCGCGTCACCAGTGGAAGGTCGCGCCTTTTCCAATCTCGCAGTCGAATGCCGTATCCTTGAGAACGGCGTCATTGACGGCATCCAGGATCATCGTGCGCGCTTCGATCCTGCCGTTTGGGTGCACCCTGAACGACAGGAATTCCCTGACCGCCTTGTCCGGTCTCACCGTGAAATGGGTCGTTGCAAAAGCGATCGTCCCGTCAGGCTGGATCATGTAACCGTCAAACCGCATGCTCGCCTTGACCGGAGGCCCAGCCGCGCCCGTGCCGTGAACTTGACAGGCTGAGAGGTCGACGAGCATGCGAAATTCCCTGCCATCGAGGATCGCCTTGTTCAGCGCCGCATAGTCGGCGTTTCCGGGTTCATCCGCGATCGCGGGGTGGGTCCAGAAGCTCGCTACGATCGCCAGAGCGGCGGCGCGGCTGCGCAGATGATTCGACAAATGTGGCTCCCAGGGATTGAGGCTCTAGCCGGCTCCCGACTCGAACTTCACCGCCTCATGATTGGTGATGACTTCTCGAACGACCAGAGCATGCAGCCTCCGGGTAAAGTCCGGATCAAGCCCGCTCTGTGCGGCGAGGATGCGAAGCCGCTTCAATTGCGCCGCTTCACGTCTGGGATCCCGGGACTCCAGTCCATGTCTGGCCTTGAGCTCTCCGATCGCATCGGTACAGCGAAAGCGTTCTGCGAGCAGGTGCACCATCGCCGCATCCAGATTGTCGATGCTGCGACGCAGCTTGGCCAGATCGCCGGCAAACTCCTGGTGATCATCCGTCATCGATGGGCACCTCCAGACAGCGTCGCGGCGGACAACCCGCCCTTCTGCAGAATGAAGCCCGCGATCTCATCGACACCTTGGCCACTCTTCAGATTGGAGAAGATGAACGGTCGCGCGCCCCGCATCCGCCGCGCGTCCGCTTCCATGATCTCCAGATTCGCGCCCACCATGGGAGCCAGGTCGATCTTGTTGATCACCAGAAGATCGGATCGCATGATTCCCGGCCCGCCCTTGCGCGGGATCTTCTCTCCCGCAGCGACGTCGATCACGTAGACGGTCAGGTCCGCGAGCTCCGGGCTGAAGGTGGCGGCGAGATTGTCGCCGCCCGACTCGACGAAGCAAAGCTCCGCGTCCGGAAACTTCAGGTTCATGTCGTGGATCGCCGCCAGGTTCATCGAGGCGTCCTCCCGTATGGCCGTATGCGGGCAGCCACCCGTCTCCACCCCCATGATCCGCTCTGCCGCCAATGCCTGCGCGCGGGTCAGAATGAGCTGATCCTCCTTGGTGTAGATGTCGTTGGTGATGACGTAGATCTCGTAGAAATCGCGCAGGTGCTTGCACAGCGCCTCGACCAGCGCCGTCTTTCCGGAACCGACCGGACCGCCGATTCCGACGCGCAGCGGCCCGTTGGTTGCCGCAATCCCGGGCGTGCGGAGAGACCTGCTCTCGCGTTCAATCGTCTTCATGACCGAAACAACCTCGTATACTGGAGCTCGTGCGCGATGGACGCGAGCTCAACCATCAGGCCCGCCGAACCGAGATCGTCGACCGTCTCACGGCTTGCGATTTCACTGCGCGACAGGATCGGCAACTCGAGCGCCGCGATGGCGAGCTGACCATCGGTCTGACCGAGAGGCACCAATCGCACCCCCGCGCTCACCAGATTGGCGACATAGCTGTGCAGGAATGCCGGCAGCGCGATCTCGACGGCAATCCGCTCGCGCGCCGCCCGCGCTCCGAGCAGGACAGCCAGCACCGGCGGACATTTCGGATCGGAGAACATGTCCAGAATTCGATCCGGCCAGACACTGCGAAGGGTCGTAAGGCACGCGGACGATTGTTGGGCGGATTCGAGCACGAATTCGGATGTGCCGCGGGAAGCGGCTGCGAGTTCGGCCAGATCCGGGAGCAGGTCCTCGGCGCCCTCGGCCACGCATCGGTAGGCTTCGCTGAAGAAGATGGCTTCGTTCCGGCCGGAGCCATAGCAAAGGTCGGCCTCGAGCCAATCGACCAGGCTGCGCCGATCGGAGACATAGCCGGCCTCCACGGCCCACTCCAGTCCGTGCGAGTAGCTGTAGGCGCCGTTCGGGAACGACGGCGAGAGCCAGCTCTGCAGCCTCAGGAACGTCAGCGCCGTATGTCCATAAGTCTGGTCTGTCATCGCACCACCATGCCGGCAACGCGTCAGTACATGAAATAGCGCTGCGCCATCGGGACCACATTCACCGGCGGACACGTGAGGAGCCGTCCGTCGGCCCGCACCTCGTAGGTTTCGGGATCGACCTCCATGCGAGGCAGCGCGTCGTTGAGGATCATGGAATGCTTGCCGATCGATCGCGTGTTCGAGACCGGCAGGAGTTGCTTGGCCAGGCCCAGCTGTCTCGTCGTCTCAAGCGAGGCCTGACTGACGAAGGTCACCGAATTTCTGCCGGGAGAGCGGCCAAAGGCGCCGAACATCGGCCGGTAATATTCCGGCTGAGGCGTTGGTATCGATGCATTGGGGTCGCCCATGATCGCGGCGACGATCATGCCGGACTTCAAAACCATGTCGGGCTTGATCCCGAAGAACGCCGGATCCCAGACCACGATGTCCGCGAGCTTCCCGACCTCGACCGAACCGACATGGCGTGACATTCCCTGCACGATGGCCGGATTGATCGTGTATTTCGCGACGTAGCGCCGCGCCCTGAAATTGTCGCTCTGCCCGGTCTCCTCCGGCAACCGCCCGAACTGCTTCTTCATCTTGTCGGCGGTCTGCCACGTCCGCGTAATCACCTCGCCGACCCGCCCCATCGCCTGGCTATCCGACGACACGATCGAGAACGCGCCGAGATCGTGCAGGATGTCCTCCGCGGCGATCGTCTCCTTTCGTATGCGGCTCTCCGCGAAGGCGACGTCCTCCGGAATGCGACGGTCCAGATGGTGGGTCACCATCAGCATGTCGAGTGCTTCGTCGAGCGTGTTCGCGGTGTAGGGGCGCGTCGGATTTGTCGAGGCTGGAATGACGTTGCTCTCGCCGCAGACCTTGATGATATCAGGCGCGTGCCCGCCGCCGGCCCCTTCCGTATGGGCCGCATGGATCGTCCTGCCCTTGAATGCCGCGATCGTGCGCTCGACGAACCCGCCTTCGTTCAGGGAATCGGTGTGGATCATGACCTGCACGTCCATGTCGTCGGCGACGGAGAGACAGCAGTCGATCGATGCGGGCGTTGCGCCCCAATCTTCGTGCAGCTTCAGGCCGCACGCGCCGGCTTCGATCTGCTCGACCAGGCCCGCGGGTACGCTCGCATTGCCCTTGCCGAAAATGCCGAAGTTCATCGGGAACCCATCCAGCGCCTCGAGCATCCGATGGATGTGCCACGGCCCCGGCGTACAGGTCGTCGCCGTCGTCCCTGCGGCAGGTCCGGTGCCACCACCCATCATGGTCGTCACGCCCGAGAAGAGCGCCTCGTCGATCTGCTGAGGGCAGATGAAGTGAATGTGCGTATCCATTCCGCCGGCCGTGATGATCTTGCCCTCGCCCGCGATGATTTCCGTCCCCGGCCCGATGATGATCGAGACACCCGGCTGTATGTCGGGGTTGCCCGCCTTGCCGATGGCGGCAATGAGCCCGTCCCTGATCGCGATGTCGGCCTTGACGATTCCCCAATGATCGAGGATCAGCGCGTTGGTAATGACGGTATCGACCGCCCCCTGCGCGCGCGTGAGCTGCGATTGTCCCATGCCGTCGCGAATGACCTTGCCGCCGCCGAACTTGACCTCCTCGCCATAGATCGTGAGGTCCCTCTCGGGCTCGATGAACAGGTCGGTGTCCGCCAGGCGCACCCTGTCGCCGACCGTGGGGCCGAACATCTGCGCATAGGCCGCGCGGCTCATCGTGTGAGACATGTCTTCCTCACCTTATTCGTTGGCGCTGGACGCATCGGTCCCTGATTCCAGAGGTCCCATCACGCCGCCGCTGAAGCCGTAGATGCGCCGCGCTCCGGCAAACGGAATCAACGAGACCTCGCGCGACTGACCCGGCTCGAACCGCACGGCCGTCCCCGCCGGGATATCGAGGCGGCATCCACGAGCGGCGGATCGATCGAACACGAGTGCGGCGTTCACTTCGGCGAAGTGATAATGGCTGCCCACCTGGACCGGCCGGTCCCCGGTGTTGGCTACGGCGATCGATGGTCCGGTCCTGTCCCCGTTCAGGACGATGTCGCCGTCCGCCGGAATGACCTCCCCGGGAATCATGCCACGCCTCCAAGCAGCAGCAGCCCGACAAGCCCGGCGCATACGCCCGCCGCGCGAAGCAAGCTTCTTCTGACCGCGTGTCCTCCCCAGAACCCGATGACCATGCCGGTCAGGAGAAGAGCGGCGGTCGCCGTCGTGAAGCCGATCACGTAGGGAACAAGCATCGAGGCGGCTTCAGTTCCGTGGGCGTGACCATGGAAGAACGCGAACAGGCCGACGGCCGCCGCGCCCAGCATGACGGGCATCCTGAACTCGAACGCAACGAACGCTCCCAGCGCCACCACCGAGAGGCTGATCGCCGCCTCCACAAAGCCCATCTGAAGTCCCGCGCTTGCGGCGGCGAAGCCGCCCAGCATCGCGATCAGAAAGGTCAGCGGCCACACCGCTCTCGCGGATCCGCCCACCAGCGCGCTCCACGTTCCCACCAAGGTGATCGCAATCAGATGATCAGCGTCGCTGAAGGGATGGACGAGACCGGCGTCGAACGAACTACCCGCGCCCGGAACGGGATGAGCGAACGCCGGCGATGCAAGCAGGCTCAGCGCGGCGACGCAGATCGGGATGATGCGCATCATCAGCTCCTATCGAATCGGGTTGTGCACCGGGACAAGTTTGGTCCCGTCCGGAAACGTCGCCTCCACCTGGATCTCGCGGATCATTTCCGGGATGCCCTCCATGACCTGGTCGCGGCGCAGCAGCCGGCCGCCTTCGGACATCAGATCCGCGACCGATCGTCCGTCGCGGGCGCCTTCCATGATGGCATCCGAAATCAATGCGATGCTTTCGGGATAATTCAGCTTGACGCCGCGCGCGAGCCGGCCGCGCGCAACTATCGCGGCGAGGGCTATCATCAGCTTGTCTCGTTCCCGTGGCGTCAGATTCAAGATGCTCCTCCCTCTCGGCCGCGCTGCTAACAGGACCACATCTTCGGCACTCCGAAGGGACCGGATCCGAGTTCATGGTCGAGTTGATCGAGGAAGCGGCGCAGACCTCGCCTGAGGTCCACGCTTGCAATCGCGGCGACCCGGACCACGATGATCGCGCCCACGATCGTGACGCCGCACGCGCATTCCAGCGAAGCGCCGATCTCGCGCAATCTCTCGAGCCGGGCCTCGAGACCCGGACCGAAATAGATCATTGTCGCGATCGCCTTCCAGTTCGAGAGCAGGGCCGTCTTCCGAAGCTGCAGGAGAGCCTGGTCTGACGCGAGGAAGCCATCTGCCCATACCATGCGGCCATCGACCCTGACGCGCCAACTGTCCAGGATATGTCCGGCAACCACCTCCTCGCCGCTCTCGATGCGGCCAAGAACCAGCCACTCCAGGGCAATCAATTCAGTGCCCGAGCTCACATCGATCTCGGTGTGCCGCGCGATGCGCGCCTGGTTGAAGACGATCGTCTCCTGTGGGAGCCACGCAAGCCGGGCATTTCCCTCAGCCCTTAGCCGCGTCCGGATTCGGGCAGGCCGATCCAGCGCCCGGTAGACCTTCTCCGCGGCCTGCGTGGTCACCGCGACCGACGCATTGCCTTGAGCGACCACCTCGATCCTGATCTCGTCGCCGCCCGCGACGCCGCCCGATGTATTGATGAGGACCGCCTCCTTGCGCCGACGATCGTCGACATTCGGGAAGGCAACGGCCATCGGAAACTTCTGATAGACGTCGATGATCTCCGTGCCGTTTGCGGCGCCGGAGAACACCATGCGAGCTTCCCCGACAGCGCGCTGCAGATCGAATTTCTCCGTGGCGCCCTGCCCTTCTCCCGGACGGCCGGGATGAGCCGCGGATGTCCCGCGAGAGCGCTCGTGAATTGCTTCAAACATCCGTCTCGGGGCTCATGATTGACCGTGTGTGTCTCGCATATCGGCGAGGGAGAGGCCGGGCGCGGAACGGCAATGCCGACCACGCCCGGCCCTCGTGTCGCGAACCCGGGATCAGAAACCCGCAAGGCCCTGGGAGCCGTTGTACGGGATCTTGACGCTGCCGATCTCCTTCAGCGAACCGTCCGGCTGAGTGCTGTAGCTGACCAGCTTCGAGGCGTTGCCGTAGATCTGATAGAGATAGGCGCCGTCGGGCGAGATCCAGCTATCGCTGGGACCGCTCGTCACGGTTCCGTTCAATCCCCTCGCGGTGCCGTCGCCGGGGACCTTCGGACACGCCGGATCGCACGCAATCTCCAGGCCGCTACCATTGATCCGGTAGCTGCTGATGTTGCTGTAGCCAAAGTTCGTCGCGTAGATCGTGCGATCATCGGGAGCGATGGCCAGCCAGCACAGCTCGGACGGCAGGCCCGCGCTGGTGTCGATCTTGACGAGCGGGCCGATCTTGATCGAGCCGTTCTTCTCGATGGTGCAGATCGAGCATCCGTCGCCGACGGCATAGCCGATCACGAACGTATTCGGACGCTGATTCAGGAACGCGATGTAGAACGGAGAACCGCCCTTCGCATCGTAGAACCTGGCCGTGCCGAGCGAGCCGTCCTTTTGCAGGGCGAACACGGCGAGGCCGTCCGGATCCGGTGCATTCGACGCGATCGAGTGCAACGCGCCGCCAGCGCGCTGGACCCAGAGAATCGGTGAGCCGTCGGGATACAAGCCGGTGAGCGCGATCGGCTCGTCGAAAGTGGTGCCGACGAGCACAAGCTCCTCGTCGGGCGAGACGACGACCATGGTGGAGACACGGTTCCGCTTGCTGTACGTGTTCACCGTGTATCCCTCAGGCCGCGTCTTGAGCATGCCTTCGGCATCGACCGACATCAGCCGAAGATGATCCGGTCCGAACGCGTGCAGCACGAAGAGGGTGCGCGTCGACGGAGCGAAAGCCAGCGATTTGGCCGTGCCGCTCCTGCCCTCGACCGGGTTTCCGGTCGACTTCACGTCGAGCAGCGTGAGACGACCGTCGCTCTCCAGGCGGAAGCTCGAAACGGAGTTGTCTCCGCCATTGGTCGCAAACAAAAAACGCCGATCGGATGTAATGATGACGCTTCCCGCACCCTCGTAGGAGTTGGGCGCGCTGTCCTGGCCGCTGATCGGCTTGAATTCACCGGAGCCGGCCCCGCCCGTCTTGATACGCGCGACCTCGGCCAGCTTGCCGTCCGCCTGCCGCGTGTAGTGAATAATGGCGTTGTCGATCTCGTTGGTCTGGATATAGAGATGGCCAGTCTGCCCCTTCGACATTCCCATCTCGCTCGTCGTCGCCTCTTTAGCCATCTCTCGCTCCTTTGATGATTGGCTTTGGTAAATCGAATGACTTTCGGTGACCTGCACCATCGCTATGGCTTCAGCGGAGGGTATCCATCGATGTAAACCCAGTCGGACGCCCGCACGGGCACGTGGCACGCCTGGCATTGGGCCCTGTAATTCGTCGTCGTCGTTTTTGAGCGATCGCCCGCGTCGAACCAGGACCATCCCCAGCCGTCGCCCCACAACGCGCTCTCCGGGTGACGGTTCGCTGAGTCCTTCACCATCACGAACCACCCCTTCAAAGCATCGGCGCGGCTGACGGTACCGGTCGTCATTTCAGAGGTTGCCGCCTTGAACACCTCCTTGACCAGCACCGCACCGTCCGGGAAGCGCTTGTCCTTCCGATAGGCGTCGATCACTCCGGGCGAGGCGTACACGACGTGAAGCTCCTTCGAGCCGTGATTGTCGTCTGCCGCAATCGCCCAGCTTCCGAGCATTTGATAGGTCGTACGATAGTCATCGGGCACGTGCAGCTGCCCGTCGCGGTCGGCGACGCTCGCACCGGTCGAAACGCCATCCGCCGCGTTCGCCCGCAGCTGTGACTGCCTGACCACGGCCGCGATCCCGAGGATCACGACGAAGGCGACACAAGCGGCTTTGAGGATTTTCATGCCGATCTTCCGCCGATTACGCGGTCACCGCGCGTCCTTGTTGTCCAGCAGAGGATAGAACTGGGTCCAGACCTCATCCTTCTTGGCGTTGGCGATATGGCAGTAGGCGCACTCGTCCTTCGACTTCACCTTGGCCATCGACGCCTTCGGTTCGTGGTGATTGAAGTTGAAATAACCCCACCCGTTGGTGTCGGCGAAGCGCTTCGAATCCTTGACGGTCACGTCAGCGCCGTTCCACCTGCCCGGGAAGTAGCCACGTCCCGACGCTTCCGTTCGCGAACCGTCGGCATTCTCCTGCGGCAACGTCAGCTGCAGCTCCTTGAACAGGATCGTCCCTTCCGGGAATTCACCGGTCTTCTTGTAGATCGCGTACGATCCCGGCTCGATATAGACGTTGTGGAATTCCGGGAAATTCGCCTGCCCGCCGTTGAGGGCATTCGGCGTCAGCGGCGAGCCGACATAGACCCACTCGTGGAAATTCTTCGGCAAGAGCAACTGCCCGTCCGCGGTGTATTCCGGCAGATATCGCGTATTGCTCTGGGCATTGCTATCCTTGAGCGATCCGAAGAACAGGATCGTTGCGACCGCACTGCCTACGATGACCGCCGCTGCTGCCTGGACTCTCACGCGCATTGTCTTCTCCCGCGACTGCGGCCGAACGCGCGAGGCGCCGGCACGATTGACCTGTCGAGAGATGACTTAGCCAGTCGCGGAGGATCCTGCGCGCTGGCGATTGCTTCCGCTTTGGCCATCTTGATGCATTCCGTGCCGAACTTGCGATCGGTGAAGAGGTTCACGCTTCGAATGCAGGACGCGCGGCCCCAATCGGCGCCGCGATCGCGGCGCGGACGGCCATGGAAACGGCCGAGAGGGTGCAAGGTCAGCGGGTGAGGTCTGAAAGCGGGGTTGCTCTCAGCGGGCGCTCTCGGCAGATCCGGTAATTGTCCTGCCAGGGACGAAGCCGCTCGAAAGCCGCGCTCGCGGCCAGCACGTCGAAGTCGGCGTTTCGCCGACCTATGATCTGCATCCCGACCGGAAGACCGTCGGACAGACCCGCCGGGATCGAGGCTGCCGGATGGCCGGTGAAGTTGACGAAGTAGGTCAGGCCCCATCCGATCAGAGGATCTATCTCGACACCATTGATCGACTTCGGCCCAACCGTGTTGCCGTCGCTGGCGTTGTCGACCGGCGGGCACGCGACGGTTGGCGTGACCAACAGATCGAATCTCTCAAGGACGTTCTGGAAGGCATCGTAGACCTCCGACCGGACGACCTGGTCGCGGAAGAAATCGAGCCCCGACATGCGATTGGTCTTCTCGACCCAATCCATGTATTCAGGCGGAAAGTCGTCGCGATGCTTGCCGAACAGATCGATGCCGTCGCGCTTCATGTTCTCGATCGCCTGCAGGTTCAGAAGCATGTAGAGACGCGACCAGACGTCGCTCAGCTCACGTTGCGAGCGGACGATGCCGAGCTTCACTTCCTCCACGTGAGCGCCGGCTTCCTCGAACGCCTGTACCGCGCGGCGGACCGTCGCCGCGACTTTTCCGTCGACCGGAAAGACGTCCAGATCCGGACTATAGGCAATCTTGAGGCCACGGATCGAACGACGGGTCGCCGCGGTGAAATCGACGGGCGGCTCGATCAGGCTGAAGGGGTCTCGCGGATCAGGGCCGGCGAGTACGTTCAACGCGATGGCGGCATCTTCGACCGTCCGCGTGATGGGCCCTTCGAACAGGAACGGAGAATCGGCCACGCCGAACGCGTTGGGACGCACGAGGAACGGCACGCGTCCGAACGACGCCTTGTAGCCATAGACTCCGCACCAGGCGGAAGGGATTCGTATCGAGCCGCCGGCATCCGTACCTTCTGCAATGGGTAGCAGTCCATCGGCGACCGCCGCGGCGCTTCCTCCGGATGAGCCGCCCGTGTTCTTGGCAAGATTGAACGGGTTGCGCGTGGGACCAAAGAGGTAGTTATCGCAGGTGCCTCGGAATCCCATGAGGGGGCTGTTGGTCTTGCCGAGGAACACCGCGCCGCCACGCTTCTCCATGCGTTCGCAGAACACGCAGTAACCGTCCACGACGTGGTGCTTGAGCGCCCGGATGCCGCCCAGGCTCGCAGGCCAGCCCGGCTTGAAGTCGAACAGATCCTTGAGCGCCGACGGGATGCCGTGCAGTGGCCCCCACTGCTCGCCGGCGACCAATGCGCGCTCGGCCTCTTTCGCTCTCGCGCGAGCGCCGTCGAAATCGAGATAGACCAGCGCATTCAGGCTCGGGTTGCGCGCTTCGATGCGCCGGATGAACGCATCGACCACGTCAACCGGCGACAGATCACGCCGCCGGATGCGAGCTGCCAGCTCGTGCGCGGTGAGGTAAGCGAGTTCGTCGGAATGCAAGGGCAGGCTCACGCTCGACATCGTTTCCTCCTTCTGAACCACTTCAGAACGAAGCCGCATTTGACATTGAAACAGTTCTTGCCCGCGCAGCCGCGATTGCTTCGTCTTTCGCAATCTTGATGCATTCACCGCGACGCCCATCGACAAGGCATCGATCAGGGTTCATGTGGGCTGCAGGTTAAGTCGACGCGCGTTGGGACATCCCGCGCGTCACCGCACAAGGGCACGCTTCCATGGACCGACCTCCCGTTTCTCGCGGCTTCAAATCCAAGCGACAGGCACCCGAAGCCGCACGGCTGCCGCCGGGCCAGTATCTGACGACCGACTTCCCGGTGTTGTCCGCCGGACCCACGCCGGATATCCGTATCGCCGACTGGAAGATTGCGCTTCAACTCGGCGGATCGTTGCTAGGCAAATGGACCTGGGACGAATTCGAGGCACTGCCCCAGACCACGATCACGGTCGACATTCACTGCGTCACCAAATGGACGAAGCTCAGCACGGTCTGGCAGGGTGTCAGCTTCGACGATCTGCTCAAGGTGGTCGGGGTGAGCGAGCCGCCGGACGCCTATGTCATGGCGCATTGCGACGGCGGATACACGACGAACCTTCCGGTGACCGACCTGGTCGCGGGAAAGGCGATGATCGCGACCCGCTATGAGGGTCTGCCGCTCGCCCCGGCGCACGGCGGCCCCGCGCGACTCCTGGTGCCGCATCTTTACTTCTGGAAGAGCGCAAAGTGGCTGCGAAGGCTCCGCTTCATGCCCAAGGACGAGCCCGGGTTCTGGGAATCGCGTGGTTATCACAACTATGGCGATCCCTGGCGGGAGCAACGTTATGACGGCGACTGATGCGCCGCTGCAGCCGCCCAGGATCGCATGGCAGACCGGTCGCGTGCAGGCCATCGTGGCCGAAACAAGCCGGGTGAAGAGCATCATCCTGCAGCCGGCCAACTGGTCCGGGCACTGGCCCGGCCAGCACGTCGACATCCGTCTCACCGCCGATGACGGCTATCAAGCCGAACGAAGTTACTCGATCGCATCGCCCCCGGAAGAAGAACTGCTCACTCTCACCGTGGAACGGGTCGAGGACGGTGAGGTGTCCCCCTATCTCCTCGACGAATTGCAGGTTGGTGACGCTCTCGAATTTCGTGGACCCATTGGGCGGCATTTCATCTGGAGCCAGAGGCGCGGTGGACCGATTTGCCTGGTCGCGGGCGGCACCGGGATTACCCCGCTGATGGCTATGTTGCGCCACCGCAGGAGGTCGCTCACACCCATACCGGCATCATTGATCTATTCGGCACGCAGCCTTGCCGAAATCGTGTACCGGGATGAACTCGATGCGATGGCTCACGGCGATCGCGACCTGCGACTGGTCTATGCGCTCACCCGCGAGCATCCGAGCGACTGGAACGGACATCGGGGACGGGTCAACGAGGCTCTGCTCGCAGAGAGCAGCTTTGCGCGCGAGCAGAATCCCACGTTCTTCATTTGCGGTCCCACCGGGTTTGTCGAAGGTATCTCGAGCATGCTCGTGAAGCTCGGCTTCGACCCTCTCGCCATAAGAACCGAGCGTTTCGGGCCAACAGGAGCATGACCGCCATGGCAGACAACATCGCCGACCTCATTCTTGGCGGTGATCCCGGCACACATTTGCTTCAAGAAGCCTTTGCCTTTGACATCACCCTGACGAAGATCCGGTGCGCGGCATGCAACACCGTGTCCTGCCTTGGCTCTCTGGCCATCGACGGCGGGCCGCTCGAGGCGGTCGTCAAATGCGCCGATTGCGGAAGCGATCTGCTGAGGGCGACGCGCACTCAGAGGGGATGTGTTCTTGAAATGCACGGTGCCCGGCACCTGTACTTCTGAATGCCGCGCCCGATCGCCCGCCAAAAGTCTGAAATCAAAGACCCCCATGCACGGTGAAGACATCCACCTCGCTGAAATCGAGCGCCAGATTGCCGCCACGGCGGCGAAGCTTCGCGAGCTGATTGAACAGTCGACCTCACATCTCGCCGCGATGAGCGAAGAGCTCGTCGGCCAGCGAATTGACGATCAGGCCGCACGGCTCGAGATTCTGATCACGCGTCGCGAACAGCTCCTCAGAGCCAGATCTGGCGAAGACCGAAAAGGCCGGCCGGAGCAGATCGGGTAGCGTCAGCTGTGAAATTTCAACCCGTCGACGATCTTGTCGATCACCTTGCGCTCGGCGCGCATGGAAATCCCAACCAGATTCAGGTCTGTGCGGGAAACTGCCTTCACGACTTCGCGGTTGGCGGCGTCGTGAGCGGTCCTGAACATGTCCTCGGTATAGAGCCCCGGCGTCACTCCGCGCGCCAGTGTGCGCTCGAGCGCGCGTGATAGCGCCGCGCGGTCGGCGCCATAGATCAGGATGGGCTGGCCGATCAACGGCAGATATTTCGTCCCGGAGCCGTCTTCGTAGGGATCGCCGATGCAAGCCGGAAAAGCCGCCGCGATCCCGCTGGCGAGGAAGGAGGCCACGTTCAGTTTCTGCCACGGCTCAAGGTCGGTGCGGACCACAACCGCGATTTTGGTATCAAATTGCATGACGGTTTTGTCGCTATTCCTCAACGCTGGCGGAGAGCGAAAGAGCCCTCCCCAAGCTTGCGCGCATCGAACGCTGTTGCAGGCGGCCCATTTCCGCGGACGCCCTTCGGGTGTAAACCGATTATATCGATTTCACCTCGCCGCCGTCCATCCGCAACGCCGCGCCGGTCATCCAGCGCGCCCCGGGGGATACGAGGAACGCGATCAACTCGGCAATCTCCTCCGGCTCGCCGTAACGCGCGATCCCGGCGTCCTTGGGAAACTTCGCCATAGCTTCCTCGACGCTCATGCTGTGCAGGGGCGCCCAGTGCTCGAGGTAGGAGCGGCGGCGGCCCGTCATCACCGGCCCCGGCAGGACGCTGTTGACCTGGACGCCATCGCTGATTCCCTTGTCGGAGAACGCCTTTGCCAAGGCGACGATTGCAGCGTTGATGGTGCCGACCGCGGCATAGGGCGCCTTGGGGAAAGAGGCCGAGTTTCCTGACATCAACACCACCGCCCCCATCGCGGCCATGAGCGACGGCCAGGCGGCGATCGTGAGCCGCCGGGCGCCATGCAGCTTCAACGCCAGTCCGGCTTCCCACTGCGCCTCCGTCGTCTCGAACAGATCGACCTGAGGTACCGCGCCTGCGATATTGAGCAGGGCATCGATCCGGCCGAACGCCGCCAAGGTCTGGTCGACGACAGATTGAGCAGCACGAGGTTCGGCCAGATCGGCATCGATCACCAGCACCCCGGCGCCGGCGGCCCTGACCGCCTTTGCGGTGTCCTCGAGATTGGCGCGGTTTCGCGCGACCAGGGCAAGCGCCGAGAAATCGCGCGCCAGGCGCACCGCGGTCGCCCGGCCGATTCCCTGGCTCGCGCCCGTCACGATGGCGACCGATTTCGACATATGAACTCTCCCGAATGCCTAGCTTGTAAATATCAGTCGCGAACGACGACCATCTTTCCGACGGCCTCGTTCGCCTCCATGACGCGATGCGCCTCGCGAATCTCGTCGAAGCGAAAGATTCGCGCCGGCTTGACGTCCAGCCGGCCGGCCGCGGCGTCGGCGGCGATTTCCCCCAGCGGCACGTCGGAGAGCGAAAACCCGGGCGTGCCGAACACGAAGCTGCCGAAGAAGGTCAGATAGACGCCGCTCGGCATCTGCAGCAGCGGGTTGAAATCCGGAATCGGATCAAGCCCACCGAGCCAGCCGGCGAGACAGGAGCGGCCGCCCCGGCGAAGCATGGCAAGGGAGTCGAGCACGACGCTGTTGCCGACGAGGTCCAGGACTGCGTCGACCTGCTTCGCCTCGGGCAGATGCTTCGAGAGATCGCGCCGTTCAATCTCGCAGCGCGCGGCTCCGAGCTGCTCCAGCATGGCAAAGCGTTCCCGGCTGCGCGTCGTCGCGATGACCCGCGCGCCGGCATTGACCGCGAGCTTGAGTGCGGCCTGACCGAACGAGGACGTCGCTCCACGAATGACGAGAACCTGATCTTTCTCGAGATCGAGATTTCGAAAGAGACAGGTCCATGCCGTCGCGAAGGTTTCGGGGATCGCGGCGAGCTCGGCCCATGGCAAGTCCGCATCGATCAATGCGACGTTCGAGACCGGCGCACGCGTGTATTCGGCGTAGCTGCCGTTGATGGTTCGGCCGAGACCGCCCATCAATGCGGCCACCTTGGCGCCCACCGGAAATTCTCCGCCCGGACACGACTTCACGAGACCGACGCATTCGATGCCGCTGATCGGCGCCGCTTCGGCCCATTCGCCCCGGCGCATGTGCATTTCCGCATGGTTGATGCCGAATCCCTTGACCTCGATGACGGCATGACCGAGCTGCGGCTCCGGCTCCGGAACGTCCCGATAGACGAGGCTATCCAACCCACCGAATTTTTCAAGAACGATGGCGCGCATGATGGCTCTCCTGACGTTTCTCGCGGCGAGGGAGGCGGCGGTTACCCATTTGAATTCGGCCGGGCAAGAAAATCACCGATCGCCGCTGCGATTTCCCGCGCATGAGTCTCGAGCGCAAAGTGCCCCGTGTCGAAGAAGCGCACTTCCGCGCCCGGCATGTCGCGCTGAAACGCCTTCGCGCCCGCCGGCAGGAAGAAGGGATCGTTCTTGCCCCAGACCGCCAGGAAGGGCGGCTTGTGCTTGCGGAAGTAGGCCTGGAATTCCGGATACATGGCGACGTTGGTCCTGTAGTCGCCGAAAAGATCGAGCTGGATCTCGTCCGCCCCAGGGCGCGCGAGATAATGGTTGTCCAGCGTGAATCCGTCGGGGGAGATCAGGGAGGCGTCAGGCACCCCGTGGGTGTATTGCCAGGCCGTCGTCTCCGGCGAAAGGAATGATCGCAGCACCACCCGATTCGCTTGCGATGCATCTTGCCAGTAAGCCCGGATCGGGCTCCAGCCTTCGCTCAATCCCTCCTCATAGGCATTGCCATTCTGCGAGATGATGGAAACGATGCGTTCGGGATGTCGAAGAGCCATCCGAAAGCCCGTCGGCGCGCCATAGTCGAAGACGTAGAGCGAGAAACGGGCGAGTCCTATGACTTCCGTGAACCGTTCGATCACCTGCGCCAACGCGGCGAACGTATAGGCAAAGCTCTCGCGAGCCGGCATGTCGGACTGGCCGAACCCGGGCAAATCCGGCGCCACCAGTCGGAAGCGATCCGAGAGCGCCGGGATCAACTCTCGGAACATGTGGCCGGCGGTCGGAAATCCGTGCAGCAGCAGCAAGGCGGGCGCGTCAGCCCGGCCAGCCTCCCGATAAAATACGTTCAATCCGTCCACGTCCGCCTTGCGGTATCGAATGTTCGTCATCTGCGGTCCCTCCGGCACCTGTTGCGCCCGGTGAAATCGATGATCCGTTGGCAGCCGATCCGAGGCGGTCTCACCTGGATATTTCGTGGCTCGGGACGATCCGGTTACAGACTCTTCGGGGATTTCTGCCCGGACGAGACTGCCTGTCGCCTCCACTGCCCGATCTATCGCCCCTCGGATCTACTCATTCGAACTCCCTGCGATAGTCCGTAGGGGTCCAACCCGTCGCTTTGCGAAAGGCGGAGCTGAAGGAGCTCGTTTGCGCATAGCCCAGGCCGAGTGCGATATCCGTAATCGATACCGCGCGATCCGCCAGCCGCAGCTTGGCGAACTCCATGCGTCGCTGCACTTGATACTGGTAGGCCGGGATTCCGAACGACTTCTTGAAAGCACGGCAGAAGTGGTGAACGCTGAGCCTGGCGAGTTCGGCGAGCTTGAGGAGGCAGACCTGTTCTCCCAGATGCCCCTCGACGTACTCGACCACGACACGCTTCTGCCAACCTGCGAGACCGCCACGACTGACCGCTGCCGGTTCGCGAACAACATCGTGATCGGACCTGGAAAGCTCGTGGGCGAGCACACCACAAAGCGCCTCGAGGTAGGGCGCGCAATTCGTCTCCGCGCTCTCGATCGCCTTCTTCAATTTGGAGGCGGTCTCCCAGACCAGCGGATCCTCGAAATATATTCTTGGCGCGAGCCCGGCTGCGCCGTCGTCGGACTTATGAAGCGCGGCGGGATCGAAGTAGAGGAAGGTCACCTGCGCGGACGAGGCGGCCTCATGCCATTCCCGATAAGCGCGTCCCGCCGGGACAAAGGTCAGCCTGTGCTCAGAACCTCGCAGCTTCGACGAGCAGAGGCCATCGATGGAGGTCTCACCGCTTTTCCGTGCTCCCTCGTTGTACAACGCCAGGAGATGTCTCGATCCCTGAAAGCGAAATTCAATCCTGTTGCCGACCGGGAGGTGAACGCTCTCCGAAAACCACCAACGCCAGCCGATCCCAAGGCGCTTCACCGGCTCGGAAGGCGTGATGCTGACCGTCGGATGAAGCGCCGCGTCGGACGGCCTGGAAGACTGCGTCTCATCCACCGGCCGGATTGGCGAAGCGGAGACCGCCATCCGCGGCACGCTCTCGCTCGAATTTGATACGTACGTCCCCATCGTCGTCGCCCTGTTCTGTGCTCCGGATGGCCGCGTCCAATCGTCAACGAATTTCTGCACGGAGGAGATGCCCTGATCGCCTGGATACGGGCGTTGAAGCCGCAAGCTGCACGTGGCGTTACCTCTCCGGTCAAGGCGCGCTGCCAACGCCGGCTGACAGCACCGCACAGGGGCAACATGCTTTTCATCGTGCTGGCGGGCAATCTCACGCTTGTGCTGTTCCGGCCCATACTTAGGTATGGGTCGCGTGCAGCGACGGCGCCGAGATGATTCAGCACGAGATGCCAGTCCCGGAGGCGAAGCTTCAGCCCTGGAGTTGGAGCGCTTCAGCCATTCGAACGAGCATCGCCGCGGTTTTTGCCCCCAGCTTCCGCATCACGCTGCCACGATGCATCTTGACTGTCGCTTCGCTGATCGAGAGCTCGCTGGCAACCTGCTTGTTCATCAGACCGGATGCCACCAGCGTCATCACCTGCCGCTCGCGCGTGGTCAGGAGTGCAAACTTCTCCTGCAACTGCGACAGGTGCGCGCTGTCGTCGCGCCGATCGATGTCCTTTCGGATCGCGGCAGTGATCGCATCGAGAAGATCCTGATCCCGTATCGGCTTGGTGAGAAAATCGACCGCCCCCAGCTTCATGCCTCTTACCGACATGGGAATGTCGCCAAAGGCGGTCATCAGGATCACCGGGATTCCGACATTGATTTTTGTCAGGTACTC
The DNA here is from genome assembly GCF_052588265.1 of Bradyrhizobium sp. Pa8. Lineage (NCBI taxonomy): Bacteria > Pseudomonadati > Pseudomonadota > Alphaproteobacteria > Hyphomicrobiales > Nitrobacteraceae > Bradyrhizobium > Bradyrhizobium sp. Pa8. The sequence goes on from NZ_CP176767.1 coordinate 8,862,358, forward strand.
CTGCAGCTCCAAGCCGCTCGTGCCGGGCAATCTGACATCGAGCACCAGACACGCAGGGGCGTCCGACAGTTCGACCTTCAGGAAATCCGAGGCAGATCCGTACAAGGCGACTTTGTAGTGCAGGGACTCGAGCAGGTCGCCAAGGGACTCGCGAACCGCGCGGTCATCGTCGACGATATGAACAACGCCGGAAGGAGGCATGTCTACCGGCTTTCCGACGTCTGAGCCGCCTGGCGAAGCGGGAGAGCGAAGGTGAACTTCGCTCCGCACCTCCCGTTTTCTTCCACCCATAGCTGTCCTCCGTGGAGTTTCACTATCTTGCGGCAGATCGACAGTCCCAGACCGAGTCCCGCTCCCTTCGTCGTATAGAGCGTCTCGAAGACCCGCTCTCTATCGGCCGGGCTGATGCCGCCCCCCGTATCCGCGATTGCCACGGAAATCATACCATCGGCGACCCCCGAAGAGAGCGCCAAAATGCGGTTCCTCTCCTCGACCCCGGCCATGGCCTCGATCGCGTTGCGCACGAGGTTGAGGGCGACCTGCTGGACCTGAACACGGTCTGCTTCGACACGGGGCGATGATCGATCGAAGTCGGTACGGACGACGACCCCGGCTCGCTCGATTTCCCTTTTCGACAGAAGCAGAACCTCCGCAACCGCATCGTTGATATCGAACTCGGCAAAATGGACCTGCGTGCCCCGCACGAGAGAGCGGACCCCGGTCACAACCTCCGCGGCTCGACGTGCCTGCCTGATGATGCGCGCGACCGATTTCCGGGCCTCCGCGGCATGAACGGGATCCCGGGCGAGCCACCGGAGGCAAGCTTCCGCGCTCATGATCATGCCCGTCAGCGGCTGATCGATCTCGTGAATGATCGAGCCGGCGAGTTCACCAAGGGACGTCAGCCCCGTCGCCCGCGCAAGCTCGTTTCGTGCGTCGGCGAGAGCCTGCTCCGCCGCCTTCCGTTGCGAGACGTCCGTGATGATGCCTTCCAGCTCGAGGTCTCCCGTGGGCCCCTCATCGAACTGCCCGACGGCCACGACATGCAACATCTTGCCGTCCCGATGGACCACGCGGTACTCGTGGGTGAAGGGCGACTTCGTGCTGATCGCTTCGGTGAGGGCCTGCTCCAGCGCAGGGTAATCCTCGGGGTGGACCCGGCTCCTGAACACCTCGAAGGGCACGGGGTTTACGTCCAGGTCGATATCCAGAATGCGGTAACATTCGCGCGATCCGCGGGAGAGCAGGGTCCGCGTGTTCCAGCGATAGCTGCCCATCCCGCCGATCTGCTGACCTCTGACCATCCACATATTGGTCTCGCGCAGCGCCTCGAACAGGCGAACGGATTCGAATGAGACGGCGGCCTGGTTGGCCAGCATGGATGTCACCCAGACGCATCGCGGCGTGAAGATATCCGCATCTCCATCCGCTTCGAGATAGAGAACGCCAATCGCCCAGTGCTGGTGGATCAACGGCAGGCACAGCTGGGCTATCTTTCCAGACGGCGGGTTCGCGGGATCGATCAGTGCGGAGCTCTCCGCGCCAGCTTGCCTCACGACCGTTTGCTTTCGATCGAGCACCTGTTCGGCAAGGTCGCTCGGCAAGCGGAATTCGGCGTGCGGCGGGAAGGAGGCAAGGAAGTTCGCCCTCTCGCGCGGGAAGCTCGCATCGGCCTTGGCAAGCAACTCTCTTTGCCCGCTGAGCAGGATCGCTCCCCGACTGGCCCCGGAGTAGCTCAGCGCCTCCATGAGGAGAGCCTTGGCCAATCCCTGATAGCTGATCTCTCTCGAGATAATCTGAAACGCCTTTGCGACCAGATCCAATTCGTGCGTCTCGTTATCAAGCCTCATACCGAGATGTCTCGTCGTGACAATCATTTCCAGACGTCTCGACGCATCACCCCGCCGCTTGCGTATCGAGGGGTGGGACGAGAGCGCGTTCAGTACGCCGCAACATGTAACGGGACTTGCGAACGTTGCCAAGTTTGGTTGCGAGAGCCGCGGTTCGCGAGCCCACGCCATGCACCTCGCTGCGATTTTTTTTAGAAGCAGGTGTAACCGATGCGACGGCTGCTCCGAATGTCTACGAAAGTGCGGAGCAGCGGCATTGCGCCCCGCTGGTCGCCGGCATGAGCCGCTTGCTGTTCAGGCCCAATCGGGGCGTCGAGACACTGCCGCGCAGGCCTGCATCGGCAAGGAAACAGGAATGATGACATCGGACTGTCCGAACACAGAACGCCTGAATGCCCTCTCGGATGCCGTTTTTGCAGTCGTTATTACAATTCTTGCCCTGGACCTGCGCCCGCCGCACGCTCCGAGCCTCGATGCTCTATTCGAGCTCTGGCCGACCGTCATCGGCTACGCAGTCAGCTATCTCTTCATCGCCATCGTCTGGGTGAACCATCACCATCTTCTGCACTACGCAAGCGCGGCGACGCCCCGATTGATCTGGGGAAACTTCGCTCATCTGTTTTCCGTATCGCTGCTGCCGTTCTCGACAGCCTGGATCGCGAGCTCAAGGCTGGCGCCGCTGCCGGTCACCGTCTATGCCGGCGTATTCGCGCTGGTGAACGCGACCTATCTCTTGCTGTGCTGGGAAGCCGTCGACCGGCCGGCGATCGAGGCGATCCCGGGCCAGGCGCGCATGATGATGCGCATGCGATCCCTAACCACCCTGCTCGGCTTCCTCGCCGCAGCGGCCGTCTCTTTGCACCATCCCATGGTCGCGCTGGCCATGATCTGCATCTGCCTTGCAGTGTATCTCAAGCCTCAAGTCGCAGGACACGCGCCGTATCCTGCTTCAGAAGATACAACGAGACCGCAAGCAGCACGACATCCTTCATCAGGAACGGAACGTTGCCCGTCATCGCCGGAAAGCCACCCGCAGCAGCGTCCCAACCGTCCGGCATAAATGGAATGATCGTGACTGTTGCGATGAAGGTACCGGTAGATCCAAGGGCGCCCAGAACGCCGAGGCGCTTGCTCCAGAAGCCCGCGAATATCAGAGCACCAAAGGTCCATTCGGCGACGCCGAGGAACCAACTGGCACCCTGATAGCCGAAAGCGGGGTAGAGCCACCAGATCAGGGGACCGTTGCTGATGAAGGGCTCCAGGCGATCCGCCTCGTACGCCCACCATTTCTGGTAGCCGAAGAAGAAGAACAGGATCACCATCGACGCCCGGACGATGTGGTAATCCAGGTCTCCCGCAAGCAGCCCCGATATCGGCAGCCTGCTTGCGAACGATGTGCGCGGGGCTCTCGCTAATGTGCTCATGGTGTCGATCCTCCTGATCCTAACTGACAGGCCCTTGCGTGGTCAGCGTCTGACCGAGATCGATCAGAAGCCGGCAGACAAGACCGTCGGGTGCGAAGTCGAGATCGACCTGCGCGCCCGGCAGGGCCCTTGCGATCAGTTGCGTGCCAAAGCCTTTCCGTTCTGGCTTGGTCACTATCGGTCCGCCGCGTTCGCGCCACTGGATCGCAAGACCTTGTCCGCCGAGACAGGACGGACTCTCCCAGATCACCTCGACGGCTCCTGCCGTCGATGTCAGCGCGCCGTACTTGCTCGCGTTGGTAGCCAGCTCGTGAATGATGACGTGCAGCGCCAAGGCGATGTGCGGCTCCAGCGTGAGGTCCGGCCCCGCGAGCAGAATGCGGCCCCTGTGAAACATCGCGTGCGGCTTGAGCGTTCGCTCCAGCATCGCCGCGAGAGACACCCGCTGCTCTCCCGCGGATTCGATCATCCTGTAAGCATCGGACAGGGTCGCGATCCGTGCCGAGAGCGCCTCGCGAAAATCGGCGGTCGTATTCGCATCGGTGTTGTTCACGAAGCACACAACGATGCTGAGGATATTGCGCATGCGATGCTGCAATTCCCTGACGACGAGCTCGAGCTCGTCATCCCGGATCGGGGCGATCCGCTCAAAGTGCGCGCACCCGCTCCCGTCGTCGTGGAACGAACCGGTGACAGTGTGCCTCATGTGCAGACCTATCGCTGTTTGCTGAACCGGATTTCGATCAACATCCGCGGCAGATTTTCAGCTTCTTGTCGAGATCCGCGTCCAGACCTTCCTGTTTCCGGTTGAAATCGGTAATGCGCTTCTGCAACGCATCCTCGGCGAGTGAATTCGGCATGAATTCATTGCCGCGCGGCTGCACCTGGACGCTCTCGGCCGGGCTCGGCGCTTTCGGCGACGGCGCCGGCAGTGGATCTGCCAGGGCGGTTAGAGGAATGGCGGCGAAGCTCAGGATGAGGGATGAACGGAGTTGCATGGTCGCGCCTCAACGCAGTTGATTGCCGTGATGACGCGAACATCATGCAGCATATGTACGGGCCTCGCTGTTCGTGGATTGCGCCGATTGAGGCGATATTGTTGAAATGATTCCGTTTGCGCCGCGATGCAGCCTAGGGCGCCGCCGGCGCGGGCCTTTGCTCCGCGAGAATGACCGAGAAGAGCCCCCTGTCGTCGGTCCAGTCGGCGACGGGATTCCATCCGCCGGCCTGCAGTAGGACGAAGGCATCCCTCCGCCCGTATTTGAGGCTGTTCTCCGTGTGGATGGTCTCGCCCTTCGACAACGAGAAGACGCGACCGTCGACCTCGAAGCGGACGTCGCGCGTGGCTTCCAGATGCATCTCGATACGCGCCTCCGCATCATTCCAGCGCGCCAAATGGCGAAACGCGCCCAGCGGAATCGAGCCGCCCAGCTCGCGGTTGATCCGATGCAAGAGGTTGAGATTGAATGCGGCCGTCAGCCCTTGCGTGTCGTCATAAGCCGGCAGGAGAACGTCCTGATCCTTGATGCGGTCGATGCCGATCAGCAGCATCGATCCCACACCCAGGGTCGCCGCCATGGCCCGCAACAGGTCGACCGCCGCAGGCACGGTCAGGTTTCCGATCGTCGACCCCGGAAAGAAGCCAAGGCGCGCAGTCGAGGCAATCTCTTCCGGAAGTGCAAAGGGATAGGTGAAATCGGCCTCGGTTGGATAGATCGGCAGTCCCGGGAATGCATGCGACAAGCCTGCCGCAACCTCCCGGAGGAACTCGCCCGAGATGTCGATCGGCACATAGGCAGAAGGCTCCGTCTCTGCCAGCAACAGTCGCGTCTTTGCCGACGAGCCTGAGCCGAATTCTATGACCGCGCGGCCCGGCCCCGCGAGCGCGGCGATTTCCGATACTGCGGAGGCAAGGATCGATCGCTCGGTTCGTGTCGGGTAGTATTCGGGCAGCAGCGTGATGGCTTCAAACAGAGCCGATCCGCGGCGGTCATAAAGCCATCTTGCCGGAATTGCCTTTGGCGCGAGGCTCAGCCCTTCCATGATGTCATAGCGGAACGCCGCCGTCAGGTCGGCCACCGTAGATCGCATTTCGTTCTGGAGTTGAAGCAATTTCGGCTTTCCTTCGCACGACGTCTCGGTCGGCCCGGCCGGCGGCCGCAATGACGTCAGGAGACCAATGTCGACAATTTCTTCAGGCCGCGATGGATATTGATCTTGACCAGAGCCGCCGACTGTCCGGTCGCACCGGCCGCTCGCGCGATGCTCAGACCGTTGAGCTTCACGAGGCGGATCACGCTCTCCTGGGCAGGCTTCAACCGGCCAAGCAGCTGGTCCAGCGCAGCGGCGCTGATCGCGGCACCTTCGTGATCCTCGATTGCGATGTCTTCGTCGAGCGCGAGCGCGCTGTAGCGAGACGCATCGCGCACGCGATCGACCCATTTGTAGCGGGCAATCGCCGTAACCCAGGCGCCGAAGGGCTTCGAGGCCGCAAACGTGTGGCGTTTCGCGTGAATGGCCAGCAGCACCTCCTGCCTCGCATCGTCCGCGGCGGGATAGGGAAGCCGGCGCGCGTAGTAGGCTCGAAGCCACAGATCCAGCTCCCGCAGCAATCGCTCATATGCGTCTCCATCCCCTGCTCGCGCCGCAAGCAAGAGCCGGCCCCATCGCTCCGAACAATCGTTCCATCTCTCCCAACGGGCCGTCTTCCGGCGATCATGTCGCGACGAATCCGTATTCCCGCGGGGGCGGGCACGGGCGGGCTCGTCGCCGCCAGGCGATTGCGTCGCGATAGAGGACGTGATGTCGTCACCCGAGAGCGCTTTCATCTTCGAAGGCTCCTGTCGAGACACTCAAGCAGCGCGCTCGTTTCGAACGGCTTTCTGAGAAGGCAGAAAGCGCCGATCGAGGCCGCTTCGGCGTCCAACTGCCTGTGAGGAAGCGCGGTAATGAGAATCACCGGCGCTCCGACCTTCTGCTGCTGGAGCTCGCGAACGAGGTTCAGCCCGCCCATTCCAGGCATGTGAACGTCGGCAATGATGCAGTCGAAGCTGAACCGGCCGGCGTAGCTCAGCAGCGCTTCGGCCCTGTCAAACGGCTCGGAGCGGTAGCCGATCGATCGCATCAGATCCACCAAAGACAGGCACAGGGCCTCGTCGTCATCGACGACTCCTACGAAAGGGACCTTCACCTGACTTACCCTCGCAAGACGCGATGATCATCGAAACGCGATCGCAACAGGGGCGATTGAAGCGCAAGCCGCTCCCAAGTTGACCAGGTGGCTGCTGTCGTGACGTTCGATGCTTGTTCGCGAGAGGCACATGTTCGGTCTCCCCAACTGAGGAAAATCCAGTAGCTGCGCCATGATCGGTTGCGCATGTTGGGCTCGAGCATGCGTTCGGCGGCTGCCCCCTACAATCTCGCGATTGTGATGCACAGACCCATACTTTGGTATGGGTTTGCGGCGCGAAGGGCGAGCCACCCAGGGCGACGCGATGTCAGGCCACGCCGATCCCGGTCGCCTGCGGCCGAACAGCGCAAGTTTGAGAAATACACGATAAGCCGCGCACAGCGCGTCCTTCGGAGCTTGGCTACCGTTCAAGTCACGACAGACGTCGACGCCGCCCTTGGCGCCAATCCGCGACCTCGAGGATGAGAGGACATCAGATGGACCATCTCATAAAGAAGCTGTCCGAGCTCGATCTGGTCAGAGGCGATTTTGACTACCATGCCACGCGGGTGGCGATGATCATCGTCTTCTTCGTCTTCAGCTGCCAGAAATGGTTCGACTACGAAGCGCACGCGTTGATCCCGTTCATCAGCAATGGTCCGCTGATCTTCTGGCTGTATCCGGTGTTTGGCGTGCGCGGCGCGGCCTACTTCCTGGGTTCGGCGGAATTGCTGTTTGGATTGCTTCTTCTGCTCGGCTTCTGGAGCAGAAGACTGGCGGTCCTGGGATCGCTGGGTTCATGCGCGACCTATGTCGCCACCGTGACGATCATTCCGTTCTTCCCCGATGCCTGGGCCGCGCCGGCCGGCGGCTTTCCTGCGGCCACGTTGCCATTCCTCTTCCTCATGAAGGATGTCGTACTGCTTGCGGCTTCCGTCTATCTGCTCAAGCGGGACCTTCTCCGGGCAGCAGCCGACGTGTCGCTGGTTCAGAACGGGATTGTTCGAAAGGAAGCGATGCAATAGCGCCGGTTGGCACTGGAAGAGCAAGGTCGGCGTCGTCCCCTGTGACGGGCGATGAGCTGTTCGGCGACATCGGCGAGGTCGTTGCCGATGATCTGCGTGAACGTGGGTTTGCGGCGACGGGCTTATAGACCTTGACGCTGTCCACGCTGAACGGCCTCTCGAAGACTCCCGCAAGTCCCCCCGCTCAAGCCAAGGAAATCAAGAGCTCACGAGAGAGTTCCCGACACTTGGAGTTCCCGATCAAAATCAAATCTGCCTGTAACCTTTGGCGCGGCCTCTTCGAATATTGGAGGCCAGAGGAGCGAGCAGCGTGAAGCCGGCGGGTTCGTTCTGATGAGTGCTGTTGTGGGGGACCTTTTCGGGGAATAGGCTGATGAGGGGGCGATTGAACGGTTGCCGCGCCTTCTCCACGGGGCGGCTGGTCAGTTCCGGAGTCCGGCAGATGAATGTGTCCTCGCCGATCCCCACGAACCGAGATGCCGGTCTCGAGCTCCTGTGGGACGACGGCGAACGCGTCTTTTACCGCGAATGGCGCCGCGGCGCCGATGGCAACGTCAACCGTGTCTTGACCGTAAGAGCGGCGACGGAACATCCGCCCGCGGTCCACGACCGGTTCGCTCACGAATACGCCTTGCGCGACGAGCTCGATCGAGCCTGGGCCGTACGGCCGCTGGAGCTGATCCGCGATGGCGACCATGCCTTGCTGATACTGGAAGACCCCGGCGGCGAGCCGCTCGAGCGGCTGCTCGGCTCGCCGATGAAGCTGGACCATTTTTTGCGATTGGCCCTCGCCATTGCCGGGACGATCGCCCAGCTCCACAATCGTAGCCTGATCCACAAGGATCTGAAACCGGCGAACATCCTGGTCGACGCAACGGGCGCGATCAGGATCACCGGATTCGGCCTCGCCTCTCGCCTGCCGCGCGAGAGACAGCAGCTCGAACCACCGGAGACCATCGCGGGCACGCTGGCCTATATGGCACCGGAGCAGACCGGCCGCATGAACCGGTCCGTCGATTCCCGTAGCGATCTGTACGCACTCGGCGTGACGTTCTACCGGATGCTCACGGGCGCGCTGCCGTTCACCGCGGCCAATCCGATGGAATGGGTGCACAGCCACATCGCGAGACGAGCCATTCCGCCAGCCGAACGGGTCGATGGCGTGCCTCGCGCCGTGTCGGCGATCATCATGAAGCTTCTCGCCAAGACGGCCGAGGATCGCTACCAGACCGCCGCCGGCCTCAAGAACGACCTCGAGCACTGCCTTGCCGAATGGCTGGCGCAAGGCCGGATTGATGGCTTTGCGCCCGGCGAGGCGGACCAACCGGACCGCCTCCTCATTCCCGAGCGGCTCTACGGCAGGGAACATGAGATCGAGGCCTTGCTCGCCGCGTTCGACCGCGTCGCGCGGAGCGGAAAGCCAGAGCTTGTCTTGATCTCGGGCTATGCCGGTATCGGCAAGTCCGCCGTAGTGCACGAATTGCACAGAGCCCTGGTCCCGCTCGGTGGCCTTTTCGCCTCGGGCAAGTTCGATCAGTACAAGCGCGACATCCCTTATGCGACGCTCGCGCAGGCCTTTCAAAACATCGTCCGTCGCCTCCTCGCCAAGAATGACGCCGAGCTCGCATCGTGGCGCGACGCGATCTGCGAAGCATTGACGCCCAACGGCCAGCTCATGGTCGATCTGGTTCCCGAATTGAAACTGGTCATCGGCGATCAACCGCCGGTGCCGGATGCTTCACCGCAAGACGCCCTGCGACGATTTCAACTCGTCCTGCAGCGCTTCATCGGCGTCTTCGCGCAACCGGACCGGCCGCTTGTGCTCTTCCTCGACGATCTGCAGTGGCTGGATGCTGCGACGCTCGACCTGCTCGAGGAACTGCTGACCCGATCGGACCTGCAACAACTCCTGCTGATCGGCGCTTATCGCAGCAACGAGATCGATGCCAACCACCCGCTGAGGCGCAAGCTCGCCGCAATTCACGATTCGGGCGCGCTCGTCCGGACGCTCAGCCTGGCACCCCTCACTCACGCCGACGTCGAGCATTTCATCCTGGACGCGCTTCGCTCCGAGCCGGCCCGCGCCGCGCCATTGGCGCAACTGATACATGAGAAGACCGGCGGCAATCCGTTCTTCCTGATCCAGTTCCTGCACGCACTCTCGGAAGAAGGCTTGCTGGCCTTCGATCATGCGGCAGGCCAATGGCAGTGGGACCTCGAGCGCATCCATGCCAAAGGCTATACTGAAAACGTCGTTGACTTGATGGTCCACAAGCTGAGCCGCCTGCCGGACGAAACGCGGACGGCTTTGCAGACGCTTGCATGCCTCGGCAGCAGCGCCGAGATCGCAACGCTGTCATTGATGCTCGGCACATCGGAACAGCAGGTCCATCTGGATCTCGTCGACGCGGAACGTCTCGAGCTGGTCGAGCGTCAGGACCGGCACTGCAGGTTCGTGCACGACCGGGTCCAGGAAGCTGCCTACGCACTTATTCCGGAGTCCGAGAGGCCTGCGTCGCACTTGCGAATCGGCCGGCTCCTGGTGGCACGCACACCACCGGAGCAGCGCGAGTTGGCGATCTTCGATATCGTCAATCAGCTCAACCGCGGTCTGTCCCTCGTCGGCTCGCCGGGCGAGCGCGAGAAACTCGCCGAGCTCAACTTGATTGCCGGCCAGCGCGCCAAGGCATCCTCGGCCTATAGCTCGGCACTTGCCTATCTCTCCACCGGAAGCGAGCTCTTGACCGCCGATTGCTGGGAGCGGCGGCACGAGCTTGCCTTCGCACTGGAAATCAATCGGGCCGCATGCGAGTTCCTGACCGGCAAACCTGATGTCGCGGACGATCGTCTGACTGCACTGGCGACGCGCGCGACCAATCCGCTCGAACAGGCCGCCGTCGCATGCCTGCGCATGGATGTCTATACAACGCTCGGTCAGTCCAGCCGCGCCGTCGACATCGGCCTGGGATACCTGCGGCAGCTGGGCGTGCACTGGTCTCCCAACCCGACTGAAGCGCAGGCGCGCCGCGAGTACGATCTCATCTGGACGGCCATTGGGGAGCGCAGCATCGAAGACCTCGTCAAGCTGCCCTTGATGAGCGACCCAGCCTCCCTTGCAACGATGGATGTTCTGACAAAGCTGCTGCCGCCCGCCCTCTTCACGGATATGAACCTGCTTTCCCTCACGATCTGCAGGGCCGTCAATCTTGGGCTCAAGTGGGGCCACAGCGACGGGTCGTGCGTTGCTTATGTACAGCTCGGAATGGTGGCCGGCCTGCAATTCGGCGACTACAAATCCGGCTTTCGCTTCGGAGAGCTCGGTTATGAATTGGTCGAGCAGCGCGGAATAAGCCGCTTCCAGGCTGCGACCTATCTGATATTCGGCGCACACGTCGTGCCTTGGACCAGACACTTCAGGGTCGCGCGCGATCTCCTTCGCCGCGCTTTCGAAAGCGCGCACAGGAGCGGCGATCTTACCTATGCGGCCTACAGCTGCAGCAATCTGAATGGCAATCTCTTCCAGGCCGGCGATCCACTCGTCGAGATTCTGAGCGAGGCCGAGACTGGCCTCGCCTTCGTCCGGAAGATGAGGTTCGGGTTCATCGAGGACATCATCGCCGCGCAACGCGGGCTGTTCCGGACGCTCCGCGGGTTGACCCCGACATTCGGTTGCTTCGACGACGAGCAGTTCAACGAACTTCGGATCGAACAGCACTTCGCCGCCAATCCGAATTTGTGGCGGGCAGAGTGCATCTACTGGATCCTCAAGCTCAGGGCGCGCTTTCTTGCCGGCGACTACGCAACGGCGGTCGGCATCCTGTCGAAGCTGCAGCGCCGGCGATGGACGCCGCTCACTCCGGCGGAGGCAGCTTCGTATCACTTCTACAGTGCGCTTTCTCTGGCTGCACTTCCGGAAGCGCCCCCCGCCGAGCAGGGGCACATTGACACGATTGCCGGGCATCATCGGCAACTCCAGGCCTGGGCGGAGAATTGTCCGGACAATTTCGCGCATTGCGCGGCGCTGGTGGGTGCCGAAATCGCCCGGCTGGAGGGCCGCGACTCCGATGCAATGCGCCTTTACGAATGCGCAGTTCGCTCGGCCCGCGCAAACGGACTCATTGCCGATGAGGGTATCGCCTACGAACTGGCTGCGAACTTCTATGCGGCTCGCGAGTATGACGCGTTCGCCGACATATACCGTCGGAATGCGCGCGACGCCTATTCCCAGTGGGGAGCCGATGGCAAGGTACGCCAGATCGACGACATGTATCCGCACCTTGCGGAGAACGCACCCGTGGCCGCTGCAACTGACACGATCGGTGCGCCGCTCGAATATCTGGACCTCGTGGCAGCGCTGAAGGTCTCGGAGGCCGTGTCCGGAGAGATCGTCCTCGATAAGCTGATCGACATTCTGATGCGCACGACCATCGAGCATGCCGGTGCGGAACGAGGATTGCTGATTCTGCAGCGAGACTCGGCGCTGGGGATTCGAGCGGAGGCGACGACCCGGGGAGCTTCGATCAATGTCGATCTGTGCGATCGCCCAATCTCCCAGACGGAAATGCCGGAGTCGCTCGCCCTGTACGCGGCTCGCACGCAAGGGAGCGTTATTCTCGACGATGCTGCGGAAAGTGGAACGTTCAGAGGGGACCCGTACATTCAGCTCGAGAGCGCCCGGTCGGTTCTGATCATTCCGCTCACGAAGCAAGGGAGCCTGGTCGCCCTGCTGTATCTCGAGAACAATCTTGCGAAGGGTGTGTTTACGCCCGCCAAGGTCGCTCTTCTCAAATTTATCGCGTCCGAGGCCGCGACGTCGCTCGACAACGCTCGTCTGTACCGGGAGCTTCAGGAGCGCGAGCAGCGTTACCGTGAGGCTCAGATGGAGCTGGCCCACGCCAACCGCGTGGCGGTGATGGGGCAGCTGACAGCGTCGATCGCCCACGAGGTCAATCAGCCGAACACCGCCGTCATCGCCAGCGCGCAAGCGGCCTTGAGCTGGCTCGATCACCAACCGCCGGCACTGGCGCAGACGCGCAGGGCGCTGACACGGGCCATCGAGAACGGCATCCGCTCCAGCGAGGTCATCGAGCGAATCCGGGATCTCGTCAAGAAATCACCGCCCAAACGGGATTCCCTGGCGATCAACAGCGTCATCGGCCAAGTGATCGAACTCACGCAGGCCGAAGCGGCACGGCACGATGTCGCGATCCAGACGGTATTCGCCGATCGTCTGCCCAAGGTCATCGGCGATCGCGTCGAGCTGCAGCAGGTCACGCTCAACCTGATCCTGAACGCCATCGAGGCCATGAGCGAGACAACGGAGGGCAAGCGCGAGCTGTTGATCCAGACCGCGAGAGCAGATGCCGAGAGAATACGCGTATCGATCACGGATTCGGGACCAGGCTTGTCGGCGGAGGGCCAAGCGCGGCTGTTCGAGCCCTTCTACACCACCAAGTCGGGCGGCCTCGGTGTCGGACTGTCGATATGCCACTCGATCATCGTGGCGCATGGCGGCAGGCTCTGGGCGGCTGCAAACGAACCGCGCGGAGCCGTCTTCCAGTTCACCGTGCCAATCGATGACGGCTTTGCGGTTGGTTGAGCCGCGCTCCGAAATCGGAATGCGGCTCATGCCATGGCGCCGATCCCGGCTATTGTTGGGGATTGGCGTTGGGAGTACGTTCCCGAACGGGACAGGTGAAAACCTTTCCCTCCTTTTCAATCGACTGGCCGGCTAGTTCCGGAGTCCGGCAGATGCACGTATCCTCGCGGGTATCCACGAATGGCAATGCCGGTCTCAAGGCGTCATGGGACGACGGCGAGCGCGTCTTTTGCCGCGAATGGCGCCGGGGCGCCGATGGCGACGTCAACAGTGTCCTGACCGTAAGGGCGGCTACGGAACATCCGCCGGCCGCGGTCCTCGACCGGTTCGCCCATGAATACGCCTTGCGCGACGAGCTCGACGGGACCTGGGCCGTACGGCCGCTGGAGCTGATCCGCGACGGCGGTCGAACCTTGCTTGTTTTGGAAGATCCCGGCAGCGAGCCGCTCGAGCAGCTGCTCGGCGCGCCGATGAAGCTGCCCCACTTTCTGAGATTGGCTCTCGGCATCACCACCGCCGTCGACCAGCTGCATCGGCAGGGCCTGGTCCACAAGGATTTGAAGCCGGCCAATCTTCTGGTGACCGGGGCAGACGAAGTCAGGATCACCGGATTTGGCCTCGCATCTCGCCTGCCACGCGAGCGACAGCAGCTCGAACCACCGGAGACCATGGCGGGCACGCTGGCCTACATGGCGCCCGAGCAGACCGGCCGCATGAACCGATCGGTCGATTCCCGCAGCGATCTGTACGCAATCGGCGTGACGTTCTACCAGATGCTGACGGGCGCATTGCCGTTCACCGCGTCCAGTCCGATGGAGTGGGTGCACAGCCACATCGCGAGACGAGCCGTTGCGCCCGCCGAACGAGTCGATGGCGTGCCTCGCGCCGTGTCGGGGATCATCATGAAGCTCCTCGCCAAGACGGCCGACGACCGCTACCAGACCGCCGCCGGTCTCAAGAGCGACCTCGAACGGTCACTCGCCGAATGGGAAGCGCAGGGACGGATCGATGATTTCGTTCTGGCCCAAACCGATATACCGGACCGCCTGCTGATTCCCGAACGGCTCTACGGCAGGGAGCACGAGATCGAGGCGTTGCTCACCTCGTTCGATCGCGTCACCCGGAGCGGCACGCCCGAGTTGATCCTGGTGTCCGGCCCCTCCGGTATCGGCAAGTCCGTTTTCGTCGACGAAATGCACAAGGCCTTGGTCCCGTTGGGAGGCTTCTTCGCCTCCGGCAAGTTCGATCAGCACAAGCGCGATATGCCTTACGCGACGCTCGCGCATGCGTTTCAAGGCGTTATCCGAGGCCTCCTCGCCAAGAGCGATGCCGATCTGGCACCCTGGCGTAGCGCGCTGCATGATGCGCTGGGCCAGCTCGGTCAACTGATGGTGGATCTCGTACCGGAGCTGCGGCTCGTGATCGGGGATCAACCACCTGTCCCGGAGGCTCCCCCGCAAGACGCACAGCGACGCTTCCAACTCGTCGTGCGACGCTTCATTGGCATCTTCGCCAAGCCTCACCATCCCCTTGTGCTGTTCCTCGACGACCTGCAGTGGCTCGACCTGGCCACATTGGATCTGATCGCGTTTCTTCTGAACAGATCCGACTTGCAAAATCTGCTTCTCATCGTCGCCTATCGACGCAACGATGTCGACGTCAAGCATCTGCTGGCTCAACGAATCGTCGAAATTCGGACGTCCCGCAAACGGGTTCGGGAAATCGACCTGGCCCCCCTCACCCGCGATGCCGTCCTGGAATTCACCGCGGATGCACTTCACTGCGAGCCGGCATACGCCATGCCCATGGCGCAGCTGATATACGAGAAGACGAACGGGAATCCGTTCTTTCTCACGCAGTTTCTGCGGGCGCTGGCCGAGGAAGAACTGCTGACCTTCGATCATGACAAGCGACAGTGGCGCTGGGATCTCGAACGCATCAAGGAAAAAAGCTACGCCGAAAACGTCGCGGATCTCATGGTCGGCAAGCTGAGCGGTTTGCGCGACGAGACACGTCGGGCCCTGCTGGAGCTGGCCTGCCTGGGCAACAGCGCCGAGATCGCAACGCTCTGCCTCGTGCACGGAGCATCGGAGCAGGCGCTGCACGCGGATCTGCGAGACGCGACGCGTCTCGAACTGGTCCGACGCCTCAAGAGCTCTTACGCGTTCGTCCACGATCGCGTGCAAGAGGCCGCTTATGCGCTTCAGCCGGACCAGGACAGGCGAACGGCCCTGCACCTTCGAATCGGTCTGGTCCTGGCAGCGCAGCTGACGCCCGACGAAACCAACGAGCGCGTCTATATCGTTGCCAACCAGCTGAACCGCGGCATCGCCGCTTTGACGAACGGCGCTGAACGCGAACAGGTCATTGCCGTCAATCTCGCCGCGGGCCGGCGCGCGAGAAATGCAACAGCCTACCACGCGGCAGCAACCTACCTTGAAATCGCCCGCGAACTGCTCGGGGAGGAAGGGCATCCGCGGTGCAGCCGGGACGCCTTCGCGATCGGCCTGCTCCACGCCGAATGCAAATTCCTGCTCGGCGAGCTGAATACGGCGGAAGCGGAATTGACGGTCCTGTCGGAGAGCTGTTCGGACATTCAGGCGAGCGCCGAGGTCGCCAGGCTCCAGGCGCAGCTATACACCACTGCGGGACAACTCGAGCGGGCGGTCGACGTTTGCCTCGCATTCTTGCGCAGAACCGGGATTGACTGGTCTCCTCATCCCAGCCGCAGCGAGGTGGATGAGGATCGGCGACGCCTCCGGAACTTGACCGAAAAGCTGTCTGACGAGCAGCTTCATGCGCTACCGCCGATGACCGATCCGGATCATCGTGCGACCATGGGCGTTTTGGCCGACCTCCTCACACCTGCGTTTCTCACCGATCGCAACCTGTCCGACACCATGCTCATGGAGGCCACTCGACTGACGCTCCAGCACGGGACCAGCCCTGAAGCGTGCTACCCGCTGACCGCCATATTCGGCGTGCTCGCGAGCAATTCAACCGATGCGGAACTTGGATTCCGGCTATCACAATTTGGCGCAGCCCTTGCTGACAGGCAGCCCCAGACAGGGCTGAGCGGCCGGGCACTTCTGGTATTCGGCCTTCACGTGACCCCATGGATTCTCCCGATCCGATCGGGACGGCCGTTCATTCGGCGCGCTCTTGCAATCTGTTTGACGACCGGAGATCTGGCATTCGCGGCGTATTCGCACCGCGGACTGATATCGGTGGATCTCTTCTGCGGCGATTCGCTCATGGACGTCTGCTCGAACGCCGAACAGTCCCTGGCATTCGCCGAGGGTCTAGGCGTCCGATTGGCTGCGGTGGGCCTCATCAGACAACGAGATCTGGCGCTGAGCCTTATGGGGCGCGATGGCCGGAATGACTTCGAGAGCCCCGGGGCGCTTCAACCCTCGGACGTGAGCGAACCGCTAGGCGTCTTCTTCTACTACGCGACGCAAATTCAGATCGAAGTCATTGCTGGACGTAACGATGTCGCGATTGCCCTCGCCGCACGCGCAGAAGCGCTCTCATGGTGCGTCCGGTCTTATTCGGACTTCACCGAATACCGGTTTTACACGGCACTCGCTCATGCCGGGGCTTATCACGCATCACGCCCCGAGGATCGCGAGCGGCACCTCAGCGACCTCCGCGAACACCACCGCAAGCTGACAGTCTGGTCCAACCGCTGCCCCGCAAACTACGCTGCCCGGCAGAAGCTCGTCACGGCGGAGCTTGCGCGCATCGAAGGCCGCGAGCTCGAGGCGGAACAGCTGTACGAGGAATCGATCCGATTGGCGCAAGAATCCGGCTTCGCACAGATCGAAGCGATCGCGGCGGAACGTGCAGCAGGGTTTTACGAGGCGCGCGGCATTCGAACGGTCGTTCTGTCCTACCTGACAAAAGCGCGCGATTGCTACGCGCGCTGGGGCGCCGAGGCGAAGGTGAGCCAGCTCGAGAGACTCCATCCGAACCTGCGGGAGCGAGGATCCGCGCTCGGCGCCGCAGGGACGATCGGAGCACTTGTCGAGCAGCTGGACCTTGCGACAGTTCTCAAGGTGTCGGAGGCTGTTTCAGGCGAGATCGTGCTGGAGAAGCTCACGGAGACCCTGCTTCGTTCGGCCATCGAGCATGCGGGTGCGGAACGTGGCGTGCTGATTTTGCCGAGGGGTCCCGAGCTGCGAATTCGGGCGGACGCCGTGACGGGCGGCGGTTCGATCGCTCTCGATCTCGCCGATTCACCGATCTCCGCCGCTGAAGTCCCGTTGTCGATCGTGCTTTACACGGCTCGCACCCAGGAAAGCGTCGTGCTCGACGATGCCTCGACGAGCAGCGCGTTCGGCGGCGACGAATACATCCAGAAGAAGCACGTCCGATCAGCCTTGTGCGTGCCGCTCGTCAAGCAAGGCAGGGCGGTGGCATTTCTGTATCTCGAGAACAATCTCGCCTCGCGCGTGTTCACACCCGCCCGGATCGCGATTCTCAAATTTCTCGCATCCGAGGCTGCGACCTCGCTCGACAATGCCCGGTTGTACCGGGAGCTTCAGGAGCGGGAGTCGAGGATCCGCCGGCTGGTCGAGGCCAACATCATCGGGATCTTCATCTTCGATCACACCCCCGACATTCTCGATGCCAACGACGCGTTCCTGAAGACCATGGGATATGACCGCGAGGATCTCGCCGCAGGCCGATTGCGCTGGGCAGATCTGACGCCGCCCGAATGGCAGGAGCGCACCGACCGCGCCCGGGCCGAATTGAAGGCGACGCGGGTTGTCCACCCATTCGAAAAGGCGTTCTTCCGCAAGGACGGCAGCCGGGTGCCGGTGCTGACCGGCGGAGCGTTGTTCGACGACGAGCAAGAGCAAGGCGTTGCCTTCGTGCTGGATCTCAGCGAGCGCAAGCGCGCCGAAACCGAGGCACGCGAGAACGAGCAGCGCTACCGCGAGGCTCAGATGGAGCTGGCCCACGCCAATCGCGTGGCGGTGATGGGGCAGCTGACGGCGTCGATTGCCCACGAGGTCAATCAGCCGAACACCGCCGTCATCGCCAGCGCACAAGCGGCCTTGAGCTGGCTCGATCACCAACCACCGGCACTGGAGCAGACGCGCAGGGCGCTGACACGCACCATCGAGAACGGCATCCGCTCCAGCGAGGTCATCGAGCGAATCCGGGATCTCGTCAAGAAATCACCGCCCAAACGGGACTCCCTGGCGATCAACAACGTCATCGGCCAAGTCATCGAGCTCACGCAGGCTGAGGCGGCACGGAACGATGTCGCGATCCGGACGGTATTCGCCGATCGTCTGCCCAAGGTCATCGGCGATCGCGTCGAGCTGCAGCAGGTCACGCTCAACCTGATCCTGAACGCGATCGAGGCCATGAGCGAGACAACGGAGGGCAAGCGCGAGCTATTGATCCAGACCGCGAGAGCAGACGCCGACAGCATACGCGTATCGATCACGGATTCGGGACCGGGCTTGTCGGCGGAGGGCCTCGCGCGGCTGTTCGAACCCTTCTACACCACCAAGTCCGGCGGCCTCGGTGTCGGACTGTCGATATGCCGTTCGATTATCGTGGCGCATGGCGGCAGGCTCTGGGCGACTGCAAACGAACCGCGCGGCGCCGTCTTCCAGTTCACTGTTCCGATCGATGACGGCTTCACGGTTGGTTGAATCACCTCGGCTGGCGTCATCACCGCAAAAATTGGTGGGATGACCTGTAACCAAGGCCGGGCCGCGGACGAAATAGAGCCATCGGATCGTGCCGGCGAAGCCAAGCACGGGCCGGAACAGGTCCGCCATCGACCGACGGTGTGCTGCAGGGAGAGATCAGTTGGGACTGTCCTGGCAACAAGGCCCGCTTTCAACGGGAGCAATCGGCCGCTTTCTCGTCCCCGAGCCGCTGCCCAAGCGACTCCTGTACGTCGAACCGTTACGCCGCCGCATCCGCGTGCGCTTTGGGGGAAGCTGGATCGCCGATAGCGAGCGCGTGCTCCTGCTTTTCGAACCGGGCCGTTATCCTGTGGCCTATTTCCCGGAGGCCGATGTTTCCCCGCATGTGCTGGAACCTACCGAGCACATCACTCAACACGCCGATCTTGGGCCGACGTCCTGGTACAGCGTTAGGGTCGACGAGCAACACATCGCGGCGCGGGGAGCATGGCGGCACACCGACCTGCCCGCCCATGCAGGCGATTTGCAGGGTCTGATCGCTTTTGCCTGGCGGGCCATGGATGCCTTCTACGAGGAAGACGAACGCATCGTGGGCCATGCCGCCGATCCCTATCACCGCATCGACATCCGCCAGACCTCTCGTAACCTCGTGGTCAACCACCAGGGCCGGGTCATCGCCGATACAAGGCGGCCGCTGGTCCTTTACGAGTCCGGCTTTGCACCGCGTTGGTATGTTCCACGTTCCGACATCGATGAGTCTGCCCTCGCTCCGGTCAAGCTCCAGACCTTCTGCCCGTACAAGGGCCTCTGCAGCTACTACTCCATCGGAGACGCGCGCCAGGCGGCATGGTCGTATCCCGACGCCTATCCCGAAGTCCGCCGCATCTCCAATTTTGTATCGTTCGAGCCGGACATCGTGACGGTCCATCTCGATGGCACGCAGCTGCGTCTCGAACCCGGCCAATTGGTGGTTCCACACGGCCCCGATCGTAATCTCGACATCGCCGAGGTGGTCGCCGAGCCAACGCCTGGTGGCCAGGCCCGCTGAAGCTGCAACCAGTCCCCTCCATCGACGCTCGTGAGACGAACGAGCATATCTTCGAGATCGCGCAGCATTCAGCCTTTCGCGTCCACGACTATTGTGGCGCTCAACGGAGCCGCTCATCCCGAGCCTCCACTACGGGAGCGCCACAATGTCCCATCGTTCGAACCAGACACGCTCGATCCGCTCCGCTTTTGCGGGCCTTCTCCTGATCGGCTTGCTGTCGCCCGTACATGCCTCCGACCGGAACAGCTCTCTCGACGCCCTCCCCGATCTGCCGTCGCGGGCCGCCGCGCGTTTCGCCTCGGCCGAGCCCACGTCGCGGCTGCCCTGGCTCGCTCCGGTCGGCCACCGTCAGCCGAGCCGGGCCGATGCGCCTCAGTCGGATGCTCTGTCGGCCTGGGAGCGTGAGCAGCAGCAGCGCGATCGGATGCTGGATCGCAAGCTCATCATCTGCCGCGGATGCTGAGCTAGCCCGGCCACCTCACGCGCGCCTACCTAGGCATTCTCGCCACCCGATGTCGCCTCTGCGCCCTTCGCCAGCTCCAGCTCGCCAATCGTCGCAGGCGTCTGCGCAGACTTTCGCCATTGCGCGGGAGTGATGCCCATGTGGCTCTTGAACGCCCGCTGGAACGCCGCCTCGGATAGATATCCGACCGCTTCGGCCACCGCTCCGGTCGAGAGCGAGGATTTCCTCAGTTCGTTCGTTGCCAGCGTCATGCGGATGTCGGTCAGCAGCTCGCTGGGCGAACGTCCGACCTTCTCCTGGAATTGACGGGCGAGCGTCGCACGCGACATGTTGGCGAGCTGCGCGAGCTCGGGCAGCGTCCATGCGCGCGCGGGCGCATTGAACATGGCCGCGACGACCGGCGCGAGGCGTGGGTGACCTGCGAGCGCAAGCAGCCCGCGTGGCGCGTCCCCGGTCTCGCTGGCGAGGCGCAGCACGAGCGCGAACATCGCCGTCGACAATGCGTTCAGCATCGCGCGGCCGCCCAGCTGATCGTCTGCGGTCTCGCCGCGCATCAAGGCAACGAGGCCTGCGAGCTGCCCCGCCGTATCCCGCTCTCCGGCCTGCGCGCCGGCCCTCACGATCAGCACCGGCGGGAGATAGTTGCGCAGCAGCCGGTCGTGCGGCGGGGCGATCGAAAAATGTCCGCACAACAGATCGAGCCGGGCGTCCGAGCCGGGATTCTCGCTGATCGTGAAGTTGAGTGACGCGCGGTTGCGGGCCTTCAGCGGCGCAGCTCCGCTGCCGTCGTGCATGACGTGCCGCGGGTTGCGCGGCAGCAGCAGAATGTCGCCGGCCTCCAGTAGTAGCGGCCGACCTCCCGCCGGATCGTCCAGCATCGCCGAGCCAGCGAGCACCGCGTGGTACGGGATTTCGTTGGCCTCGCTGGGCCCCTGCTCGATCCGCCACGGCGCGCCGTAGGAGCAACGCAGGTCCAGACGGCCGCGCACCGGCATCATCTCGAACAACCGGCTCAGCCAATCCATCGTGCTCCCCTCTCGATGTCACTTGAGACGATTGAGCATATATACAAGCTTACCAAGCATTCAACATCTCATATCGAGACCATACTGTCACTTCGTAATCGTTCACCACCCCAACACGGAGTGCCATCATGTCCCGTCTTTCCGTCCCGAACCTCGAAGCTGACGCCGGCCCCTCCGGCCAGGTCTATGCCCAGATCAAGAAGGCCATCGGCAGCGTGCCGAACACCTTTGCGGCCATCGCCGCCCATGGCCCCGCTGCGCTCAAGGCCGTGCTCGCTGCCGACACTGTGCTTGCCTCCGGCGGACTGACCAAGTCCGACAAGGAGATCATCAAGCTCGTCATCAGCGAAGCCGCAGGCTGTGACTATTGTGTCGCCGCCCACAGCCATCTCGCAAAGCTCGTCGGCCTAGCGCCGGAGGTCCTGAAGCAGATCCGCGATGGCCAGCCCACCGGTGATGCCCAGCGCGATGCGCTGGTCGCTTTCGTCGACAAGCTTGCGCGCACCAGCGGCACCGTCCGCCACAAGGATTTCGTCGCGATCAAGGCCGCCGGCTACAGCGACGCGCAGCTCGTCGACATCAGCCTGGCCTTTGCCACCACCGTGTTCACCAACGTCTTCAACCGCATCAACGATACCGAGATCGACTTCCCGGCGGTCGCCTAACGCGACGGCCGCCACGTCGCTCATCTCACATCAGGGATCACGACCATGACCATGCTTGCCAACACCCACACCGCCCAAAATCCTCTCGTCCGCGCCCTGCAGGGATCCGGCCTGCTCGCGGAAGATCTCGACTACCATGTCGTCCGCGCCTCGATGGTGATCATGTTCTTCTTCTTCGGTTACCAGAAGTGGTTTCCGTACGAATTCGAACGGCTGGTCCCGTTCATCAGCAACGGCCCATTGATCTGGTGGCTCTATCCCGTGTTCGGCCATGCCGGCGCCAGCTATTTCCTCGGCGTCTCCGAATGGACCTTCGGCGCGCTGCTGCTCGCGGGCTTCTGGAGCCACCGGCTTGGCGTGCTCGGCGCCCTCGGCTCGACCGGCACCTTCATCGCGACCGTCACCATCATTCCCTTCATGCCGGAGGGTTGGGACCTCGCTGCGGGAGGCTTCCCCGCGATGACGGGCAACGTGCCCTTCCTGATGAAGGACGTCGTGCTGCTCGCAGTCTCCTTCTATCTGCTAAGGCAGGATCTGGTTCGCCTGACGCGGTAACGGTGGCATTCCGTCCAAGGCGACGCGTCGCCGGCGAGCTTTCCCGCTCGCCGGCGATTGCACGTCGCGACGATCACGGCAGTGTGCCCGCAAGCAGCCGTTTTCGCAGAGCATCAATGAACGCTCTTACCCGGACGGGCATTTGCGCGCGAGTCAGGAAAACCGCCCATATCCCAAGCTCAACCGGCGCGGCGTCCGCCAGAACGATGCGCTTCAACTCTCCGCGTTCAATCTGCTCGTACACATCCCAATAGGTCATCATGGCGACCCCCACGCCCGCAAGACAGGCCGCTCGAACAGCGTCGACTGTGCTGGCCGACAGCGGGCCGGCGATCCGGATCTGCTCCAATTCGCCTCCACGTACGAACGGCCAGGTCTCCATCGCATGAAGCTTGATGCAGGGGTGGCTCACCAGATCGCCCAAGGTTGCCGGTTCGCCGAAGCGCGCGATGTAGGCTGGCGATGCGCAGAGGATGTAAGGATTATCGGCGAGCCTTGTCGCGATCATGTCGGAAGGCTTCATCGGCGCCACGCGGATCGCAACGTCGAGACCCATCGAAGCGATGTCGACGCGATCGTCGCTCAGGACCAGATTGACCCGAAGCGCCGGGTTGCCCGCGATCAGCCCGGCCACGACGGGTACGATGACGGCATGGCCAATGACGTTCGGCGCTGTGACCTTGAGCACACCTGAGAGGCCCGAGCCGGCGGACGACACGGACTCGAATGCTGAATCGCGGGCGGCCATCAGGGCCGCGGCGTGAGGCAAAAAGGCTTCGCCCTCAGGGGTGAGCGATAGTGAGCGCGTCGTCCGATGAAACAGGCGCGCGCCCAGCTCAGCTTCGAGACCTGCGAGCCGTCGACTGACCAACATTGTCGTTGTGCCCATCTCTCGCGCCGCGGCGGACAGGCTGCCGGCGGTCACGATGCTGCGAAATAGGGCCACATCCGCGAAATCCATTTTATAACGATAATCGATAAAGTGCTTAGCTTCCAGCCGGACTTCTGTCGGCTCACGGCAGGCTCTAAATCGCTCTCCAGCAAGGGAGGCCACTCCCGAAGATAAAAGCCCTGGAGATTCAAGAATGATGGACAGCGAAGCGAAGGCCCTTTTTACGCCGATCGATATAAACGGCCGTACCGCGAAGAACCGTCTTGCTGTTGCGCCAATGACGCGCATCACGGCGACCCAGGATGGCCGGGCCACCGAAACCATGACGCGATACTACGAGCGGTTCGCGCGAGGCGGGTTTGGAGCGGTCATCACCGAAGGCATCTACACAGACCAGGCGTTCTCGCAGGGCTATGTCCATCAGCCCGGCATGACCGACGAAGTGCAGGCCAAGGCCTGGAAGCCCGTCGTCAACGGCATCAAGTCGCACGGAGCGGTGGCCATTGCCCAGATGATGCATGCCGGTGCGATCAGTCAAGGCAATCGCTTTCGCGATAGCACCGTGGGGCCGTCTGCCATTCAGCCCAGGGGCGAGCAGATGACATTCTATCACGGAAAGGACCGCTACGCGCTGCCGGCAGCCATCACCGAAGAGCAGATCGCCGACGCCATTGCCGGCTTCGCGGGCTCGGCTGCGCGAGCGATCCACGTCGCCGGGTTCGACGCCATCGAGATTCACGGCGCCAACGGCTACTTGCTCGACCAGTTCCTGACCGACTACGCCAACCGCAGAACCGATCGCTGGGGCGGCGCCACGAAGAACCGCGTGCGGTTAATCGTGGAAACCTTCAAGGCAGTGCGCGCGAAGGTCGGGAGCGCGGTGCCGGTCGGCGTCCGCATCTCGCAAGGCAAGGTGAACGACTATTACCACAAATGGGCGGGTGCGGAGCGTGACGCCGAAATCATCTTCGGCAGCCTCGGCGATGCCGGCGCCGACTTCGTCCATGTGACCGAGTTTGAAGCGTGGAAACCCGCTTTCGCCACGGACGGCCCGTCATTGATGCGCCTCGCCAAGCGCTACGCGCCCAAAGCGGCGATTTTCGCCAATGGCAGCCTGCACAACATCGAGCAGGCGGTGGCTGCGCTCGACGATGGCGCCGATGTCGTCACGATAGGCCGCGGGGCGTTGGCGAACCCCGACCTGCCCAAGCGTCTGTTGGACCGCAGCTCTCTGGATGAATTTGACGCTGCGATCCTCGGCCCCATCGCCGACATCAAGGACACCGAACTGATGGTGTGAGCGCATCCCGCGACGTCGATGCCGAGTGCCGGCGCTCTGAAGATAGTGCACGCATCGAAAGGAACGATCATGACGGACGCGATCTCCGATGCCTCGGTGGCGTTGTCGCTCATGCTGGAAGCATTGCGCATGCTCGATGGGCCCGAGCATTCGAAGGCTGCGGCCCACCTTCGAGCGGCCATCGAGGAGCTATCGCCTCACGCCGCGCAACCGTTGCTTCCACCTCTCGGTGAGGCTCCGAGCGGGTCCTAAGTCGTCGTCGTACGCGTGACCGCGACGATCTCATTCATCGTTTCGGCACCGCTCATCTCACCGCACGACCCGTGAAGACGGTCGGGCTGCGATGGTCGAGGCCACAAGTGATTTCATCAAAAGACTCCAGATATGAAGCTTATGAAGTTTCAAATTGATTCTCGATCACGACTCGCGACCAAAGGAATAGTTGGTATAAGCAACTGAATTTGCTTATTTATATTATTAACTTCGGTCACGACAAAGCGAACCAATCTCGCTCTAGTCTGATGTATTTTTATAAAAACGCATTTTAGTAGAGGCGTCCAACAGTCGGATGCAGCCGAAAGGATCAATGGCATGGCCAAGTTCGCCTTCTTCGTTGAGTTGAAAGCCAATCGTGGCAAAGAAGCGGAAGTCGAGGCGTTCCTGAAGCAGGGCGCCGTGATGGCGAAGGCAGAGGCCGGAATAGCGGCGTGGTACGGGCTCAAGGAAGAGGAGCCGGGACGTTACGGCATCATCGACACGTTCAATGACGAAGTCGGACGAGATGCGCATTTGAACGGCGAACTTGCAAAGGCGCTGTTCGCGAAGGCAGGCGAGCTGTTTTCCGAAGCTCCCAAGGTGCACCGGCTTCACGTCATCGCCCAGAAATAGAGCGTCTTACCGAGGCTCTTCGTTGCAAGACAGATGATGAGCTTGGGCGGCGCGACTTAACGAGCACTTCAGCGAAGCCACCTCCTCCGCAATTCTCCTGAAAAGGACTCACGATGAACCAGGAATCGCCCAAGCCCACTGTCGTCCTCGTGCACGGGGCCTTCGAAGACGCGTCAATCTGGAATGGAGTGATTGAGAGGCTCCAGCGCGACGGCTACCCGGTCGTCGCCTTCGGCAATCCGCTGCTGGGCCCGGCAATCGACACCGCGTACCTGCGCAGCCTGTTGGACAAGATCGAGGGGCCAGTGATCCTGGCGGCCCATTCCTACGGCGGGGCCGTCATCACGCAGGCCGGGGACGACCGCAAGGTCAAGGGCCTCGTCTACGCGGCCTCCATCATGCCCGCGGTCGGGGAGGCCGCAACCCATTTGCTCGAACGGTACCCCGGCAGCACATTCCCCACGTCCGTCGAGCCGACCACGTACACGCTGCCCGACGGTACCAGCGGCACGTACCTCCTCTACCAGCCCGACAATTTCCACAGCAACGTTGCCGCCGACGTGCCCGCGAGCGTGGCCGCCTTGATGCTCGCCGGCCAACGCCCCATGAACCTGGCGGCCCTGACCGAGCCTTTGACATCCGCGGCATGGACGAGCAAGCCGAGCTGGCAAGTCAGGCCCCTGCAGGATCGCGCCATTCCAGTCGACGAATACAAGTTCGAAGCCGATCGCGCCCACTCTACCGTCATTGAGGTGAACGCTTCGCACGCCGTCCCCGTCTCCAACCCGGACGTCGTGGCCGACGTGATCAAACAGGCCGCCCGCGCAGCAGCAAAGTAACGGCGTTCGCAAAGTGCGGTTGTTTGGCGTCATTCAAACAGGAGGCCCATCCGATGACGCAGGACGGTGAGCAAGAAGCAACGCCGCCCTGGGATGCGGCTCGGGTGAACCTCACATCGAACGAACTGGCCCCCGGCGTTTTCGCGGTCATGCCTCAAGCACCGTCTCCGGCGCTTCCGTGACTCCTCGAAGGGCGGCACAGGGAGACGATTACGACCCTTGCCCGCGTGCGCGACTTCCTGCCGGAAGAGGCGACCATCATTCCCGGCCACGGCCGACCGATGCGTCCCGCGGACATCGAATTCCCGCTTCGCTATCTTCGCGAGCTCGACAGCGCCGTCCGCACGGCGATCGCAGAAGGTCGATCGATCGAGGCCACGCTCGAGGCGGTCGCCATGGCGCACTACGGTGAGTGCAGCCTGTTCGATTGGGCGCACAACTCCGTCAACATGCCCGCCGCCTTCCGCCACCTGCAAGAGCCGGGCGGCGGATTGGCCTAGGGGAACACGCATCGGAATCGACCGCGAGCCCGGAGCATCTCGCCGTGTTCTCTCGATCGATGTAGCTGATATTACGTCGATTTTCCTTTGCATCGCCGGGAGAACGTCGATGCCGCTGAAGTGTGAACCCAGCAGCGATTGAAGCACTTGCTGTGCGCGTCACCTCATTGCCGGCTCGCAAGGCATCCCCTTTCGCTGATAGACACAGGGTCGGAGGCAGCTTTCGCCATGGAGCAGTTCGACTTGCTCCGAATCTTCCGGACCGCAAGTCGGAAAGCGACTGCGGATTGGTCGGTGCAAGGAAGTCTGCCCCCGTTGTGGTCTTCGCCCTTGGGCGATCAATTTGCGGGAGCAACCCTTGGCGAAAGGGTTACAGGAAGGGGAAATCAAGCAGGAGCTACAAAATGGCGGGCACCTGCGCAATGTCCTCATCATCACCAGGACGATTGAGGGTATGGCCGAGCACTTGGCCTATGTTCGGCCGAGCTGGCGACGCGAATTCCTGCCGCTGCGAACCTGGGGCGACAAGGAAGATCGTACCTACAAGGATCTGGACCGGCTGCTCGTGCTTCTCCGCGACGACTTCGGCTATCGGGGCTTCATTGGGCTCTACTTGGATGGTGATCCCGATCTCGTGCGCTATCGCGCGCTTTCGGAAAGCGAAGAGGCCGACGACAAGCCGTAAAGCTCGAATCTGACGGCGCCGCTGGCTCACTACGTGGCTCGCGGTGACATCAGGACTCTCACCCGCAGAAAAAAAATGGCTCGCTTGATGCGAGCCATTTTCTCATCGAGATGAAGTAACCGGGCACCGACCTCTCGGGCGCATAATACGTCGATCGATTCGCCCAACAAGATGAGCTGGAGATCCTGATGAATTACTTCGCTGGACTCGACGTGTCTCTGAAGCGCACCGCGATCTGCATCGTTGATCGAGATGGAAATATCGTCCGGGAAGGAGTGACGGATACCGAACCCGAGGCGCTAATTTCCTGGCTGAGAAATACCCGCTTCGCTTTGCAGCGCATTGGGCTAGAAGCCGGCCAATGTTCCTCCTGGCTGCACAAGGGGCTTTCGGAAGGCGGATTACCCGTCATTTGTGTTGAGACCCGGCACGCAAAGAGCGTGATGCAAGCCCAAACTGTCAAGACGGACCGCAACGATGCTCGTGCGCTTGCGCAAATGATGCGAACAGGGTGGTTTAAGGCGGTTCACATCAAATCTGAAGACAGCCAAAAGCTGCGCGCGTTGATGGGCAGTCGCCGGTGCCTGCTCGACAAGCAACGCGACCTCAACAATCATATTCGGGCGGCACTTCGAACCTTCGGATTCAAAGTGGGGCTTATCGGCCAAAGCCGCTTTGAAGAACGTGTCCGCGGGCTGATCGTGGCTGATGGAGATTTACAGGCCCTCGTCGTTCCATTGCTCGAAGCCCGGCGCATGCTCGGCGAACAAGCACGCGTGTTGACGCGCCTGATTGGGCGCCTGGTTCGGAGCGATGCTACTTGCCGTCGGTTCATGACGGTTCCTGGCGTTGGTCCCCTGACAGCTTTGGCATTCAAGACGACTATCGATAATCCAGGCCGCTTCCGTAAATCACGGCATGTTGGTGTCCATCTTGGACTGACCCCAGGCAAATACGCGTCGGGAGAGGTCGATTACAACGGGCGCATCACCCGGTGCGGCGATGCCTTTGCTCGAGAACACCTCTTTGAAGCCGCGCACTCATTAATGGTCAACACTAAACGGTGGTGCTCGTTGAAGGCGTGGGGCATCCGCATCGCTAAGCGTAGTTCAATGAAAAATGCGCTGGTAGCCGTGGCTCGCAAGATATCCGTCATCCTGCACCGTATGTGGTGCGACGGCAGCGACTTCCGGTGGGAAAGATCGGAGGTCGCAGCGGCAGCCTAACATCCGAATGCACTGATCAGCAGAACACGGCCGAAAGGCTGTCAAGGAGTCCGGTAGGACGAGGAATGGCGAGGGTGATAACCGGTCTGCAGCGCGAGCAAATCGCTCCGCGACTGCGTCCCCGAGATGGTCCCGCCACTTCTTCACGAACATCATCATGAGGCGGGGATCCCGACCTCGAAGAGAAGCGCGATCGCCGGATAGCTTTGACACCACGGTAGGTTCGGAAGGCACAACCACAATGCGGTAATTGGATCAGATTTCGTACTTGACGTCTCAACCCCGGTTAGAGAGGACCGGTTAAGTCCGAACCCGGCTGCGGGGGTACACCACCACCGACCATGCTGGCCCTTCAGCGATCTCGGGCCGCCAGGGCGCGTCACGCGTTAGCGAAGGCCGCCGGTGACGTGAAGTGTCTCGCCCGTGACGTAGGACGCTTCGTCCGAAGCGAAGAAGGCCACCGCGGCAGCGATCTCCTCCACCTTGCCGATGCGGCCAAGCGGGGTGGTGGATTCGATCCAGTTGCGCATGTCGCCCTCGTGCAGGCCGGCAGACACGACGCCTTCGGTGGCGATCATGCCCGGATTGACGGCGTTGACGCGGATCTTGCGCGGCGCGAGCTCCTTCGACAGGACGGAGGAGATCGCATCCACCGATGCCTTCGTCGCGGTGTAGACGGCGGTGTTGGCCGGCGCGATGGTCGACACGCCGGAGCTGATGTTGATGATGCTGCCGCCGTTGGGATTGAAGTGCTGCACCGCTTCCCCCGAGATCAAGAGAAGGCCGAGCACATTGAGGTCGAAATGCTTGTGGAAATGCTCAGGCGTGATCGCCTCGAGCGCCGCGAACTCGTAAATGCCCGCGTTGTTGACGAGGATATCGATCGCACCAAACGCCTTCACGGTCTCCGCGACGACGCTCTTCACGTCCTTGGCATCGGCCAGGTTGCCGCGCACGGCGACGGCTTTGCCACCCTTGGCGATAATGGCGGCGACCACGCGGTCGGCGGCCTCTTTGCTGGCGCTGTAGTTGACGGCAACCGCCGCACCCTCGGCCGCGAGCCGGGCGGAGATTTCGGCACCAATGCCTTTGGATGCGCCGGTCACGAGCGCAACTTTGCCTTCGAGTCTCTTGGTCATCGCATGTCTTCCGTTGTTCGGCGGGATGCCGATATTCAATAGTTCAATACTAGTGAACTATTGAATGAGTTCAAGGGACGTGCTATATTTTAGGCATGGTCCAGTTCGTTCACCCATCGCGGGACGAGATTACACTCGCCGGGGTGCTTGGAGCTCTCGCGGATCCGATGCGGCTGCGCATCGTCAAAAGCCTGGCCTCGCAAAACGATTGCATGTCGTGCACCGAGGCGGCGCCTTGCCCCGACATGGCGAAGTCGACCCTGTCGAACCATTTTCGGATCCTGCGGGAGGCCGGCCTGATCCGGACGTCAAAGCAAGGCGTCCAGCACCGCAACGTTTTGCGCGAAGAGGACATCAACGCACGGTTTCCGAAACTGCTGAAAATGATCCTGAGCTTTCCGGACTGAGGGCATTCGCGCACGCTGGCACCGGTCTCGGAATCAATCGGTTCGCGCAACCAGGAAATGCGACCGCAGGTTCCGGTGCCGCATGGCTCGAAACGGACATGCGAGCAGGCGTCAGCCGTCTGCCAGGCTCCGACGAGAGGTTCGGACCGCGCCGATTGCGCCGAGAAAGCCAGTACCGGCCGAGGCAAGACACAAAGCGGACTAACCGCACGACTTGGGACGCGCGCATGGGGCGTACCCCGGCAACCGTGCGTTTGCGTAATGGACGCCCCATCCCGGAATACGCTCGACGCCACGCTGATACGTTGGCCGTTGTTTTCGGACGGCCACGTTACAGGCCCAGAAATCGGGGGATCGGTCGATGATATCGCAAACCGACGAGACCGCGCGGTCCACGCTTATGGCCGACATTCCGTACGGTCAGCAGACGAAGATCACCATCGAGCGCAAAGGCCAAATCGTACTGATTGGCATCAATAGGCCCTACATCGACAACCGGCTGGATCCGGACGCGACAGAGAGCTTGGCGAGAGCATACTACGACTACGATCGAGATCCCTCGCTCCGTGCGGCGGTCCTGTTCGGCTATGGCGACCGTTTCTCCAGGGGTGTCGATGTCAATGCCTACAAGGCATTCGCTCAGTCGGGAAAAACGATGATGGATGGGCCCGACTTCATCGACCCTCTCGGGCGAACCAAGCCAGCACTCACGAAGCCTCTGGTTATCGCGGTGCATGGCGATACCTGGAATATGGCGCACGAGCTTTTCCTTGTGGCGGACATACGCGTAGCGTCGGAAGACGCGGAGTTCGGTCAGGATGAGAACACGCACGGTCGCTTTCCCGGAGGCGGCGCAACGGTTCGTTTCCCCAGAGAGGCCGGATGGGGAAATGCCATGCGCTACATTCTAACAGGCGATCATTGGGGTGCGAAGGAAGCCCTCCGAATGGGAACGGTTCAGGAAGTGGCCCCAAACCGAGATGCGGCTCTCGCAAAGGCTATCGAGATCGCCAACAAGATCGCCGCATGCGGCCCGCTCGGAATAAAGACGTCCCTGGCCTCCTCTCATATGGCGCTTGAAGACTCTCAGACGGCGCTGGCCAAGCTCGGCGACCAATATCGTGCGCTGCTCGCGACCAGGGATTTCCAGGAAGGCCGTGATGCCGAGGCCCAAAAGCGTCCACCCGTTTACGAGGGACGGTGACAACAAGCCCGCGGACGGCCGTGTGCGTTCGCATGCCCTTGCAAGACTGTCGGCACACAGGTCGCAAAACAAAAATGGCCCGCGTGATGCGGGCCATTTTCGTATCGGAACCGGTAAAAGTCCGAATTTGGTTGCGGGGATAGGATTTGAACCTATGACCTTCAGGTTATGAGCCTGACGAGCTACCGGGCTGCTCCACCCCGCGTTAATCGTTGCGCGCCTTCGTCAAAATGCCGGGGACGTGGTTGGAGGGCCGGCGCTGTTCGCGTGGCTTGCTCTCACGTCCCAAAGACTTCCTTGGAAGGCAACCCCGGGCAAAGCCCATCGGGTGCGAGGGGTATGTACCAACCCGGGCTGCCTTTGGAAAGGGCCGCGGGGACGTTTTTTTCGACTTTATGACAGTGAGTTGGGCCGATTTCCGGCCCGTTTGGTGCGCTCTTGCCAGAAGTTCCACAAAGGCCCAGCTTGCGGGCAATAAAACCAGGGGCAAACGCCATTTTCAGGGGAGACCGCCCATGGACCACATCCTCGACCAACCCTTGGTGAGTGCGCCACTCCCGGCGCTAAAGGATGCCTTCGAGGCGATGGTTGCGCGGGCGCGCGCCGAGCCTGCACCTGACCTGGCCGAGCGGCTCGACCGGCTGGCGCGGCTGCGCACCGTCGTCGCCGACAACGAGGAGCGTTTCCGGCAGGCGATCTCGGCCGATTTCGGCCACCGCTCGGCCGTCGAGACCACTATCGCCGAGACGATGCTGGTGTTCTCCGAGATCCGGCATGCGACCAAGCATTTGAAGAGCTGGATGGCGCCGCAGCGCGTGGCCACCGCGCTGCAATTCCTGCCCGCGCGCAACCGCCTGATCCCGCAGCCGCTCGGCGTCGTCGGCATCATCGCGCCCTGGAATTATCCGCTCCAGCTCGCGCTTGCGCCCGCGATCGGCGCCATCGCTGCCGGCAACCGCGTCATGATCAAGCCGAGCGAACTCTCGCCGCACTTCTCAGTGCTGCTGAAGGAGACGGTGGCCGCGAAATTCGATGCCACCGAGCTTCTGGCGACAGGCGTCGAGCACGAAATCGCAAAAGCCTTCGCACACCTCCCCTTCGACCATCTCGTCTTCACCGGCTCGACCCGGGTCGGGCGGCTGGTCGCGGAGGCCGCCGGGCGCAATCTCACGCCCGTAACGCTCGAGCTCGGCGGCAAGTCGCCGGCGATCATCGACGCCTCCGCCGATCTCGAGGAGGCGGCCGAGCGCATCGCCTACGGAAAGCTGCTCAATGCCGGGCAGACCTGCATCGCACCGGACTATGTGCTCGTGCCCGAGCGCTCGTTGCAGGCCTTCGCCGAAAAAGTACGCGCGCAGATGCGGCGCATGTTCGGCACCGACCCCGCCAACAAGGACTACACCTCCGTCATCTCCGACCGGCACTATGCGCGGCTGGAAAATCTCGTCGCGGATGCCGCCCAGCGCGGCGCAAAGATCCTGCAACCGGCGAAGGCGGACGATCCGAACTGGAAAGCACACCGCAAATTCCCGCCGACGCTGATCGTCGGCGCGACCGAGGCGATGGCGGCGATGCAGGAGGAGATTTTCGGCCCCGTTTTGCCGGTGCTGGGCTATCGCGATCCGGCGGAGGCGATCGCTTTCGTCAACGCCCGCGACCGGCCGCTCGCGCTCTACTGGTTCGGCAAGGATCGCGCCGCCCGCGACGAGGTGCTGTCGCGCACGATCTCCGGCGGCGTCACCGTCAACGACTGCCTGTTCCACTTCGCACAAGCCAACCAGCCGATGGGCGGCGTCGGCGCATCCGGCACCGGCGCCTATCACGGCGAATGGGGTTTTCGCACGTTCAGCAAACTGAAGCCGGTGTTTTATCGCTCCAAGTTCAACCGCCTCGCCGACCTCTATCCGCCCTATGGCGGCAAGATCGCGCGGCTGGAGAAGTTGATGCGGTTCATGTCGTAGGTTTCCGTCATTCCGGGGCGCGCATAGCGCGAGCCCGGAATCCATTTGGCCGCATCACAGGTGGCGAAATGGATTCCGGGCTCGCGACTTCGTCGCGCCCCGGAATGACGACCAACAAAAAGACGCTCAGAGGGGGAAACATCAGTGACTGACACATTCGATTTCGTCGTCGTGGGCGCGGGCTCCGGCGGCTGCGCGGTGGCCGGGCGGCTGTCGGCGGATGCGGCGACATCTGTGGCGCTGCTCGATGCCGGTGGACGGAACGACAATTGGCGGATCACCACGCCATTCGGGCTCGCCCTGCCGTACAGCGCGGCCAATTGGGCCTTCGATACCGTGCCGCAGAAGGGATTGAACGGCCGTATCGGCTATCAACCGCGCGGCAAAGGCCTCGGCGGCTCCTCGGCGATCAACGCGATGGTCTATATCCGCGGTCATCGCGCCGACTACGACCATTGGGCCTCGCTCGGCAATGCCGGCTGGTCGTACGCCGACGTGCTGCCCTACTTCAAGCGCTCGGAGAACAATTCCGATTTCGACGGCGAGTATCATGGCAAGGGCGGCCCGCTGCATGTCAACAGACTGCGCTCGGAGAATCCGATCCATGGCATCTTCCACCAGGCCGCGCGCGAGGCGCAGTTTCGCATCCGCGAGGACTTCAATGGTGAGGACCATGAAGGGCTCGGCAGCTACCAGGTGACGCAGCACCATGGCGAGCGCTGGAGCGCGGCGCGCGCCTATCTGCAACCTCACATGGACAAGCGCGCGAATCTGCGCGTCGAGACGGGGGCGCAGGCCACGAAAATCCTGTTCGATAGCGGGCGCGCGGTCGGCATCGAATATGTGCAGGGCAAGCAGACAAAGCGGCTGCGTGCCCGCCGCGAGGTGATCCTCGCCGGCGGCGCATTCCAGTCACCGCAGCTGTTGATGCTGTCAGGTATCGGCGATGGCGAGGCGCTTCGTACGCACGGCCTCGGCGTCACGCAACATCTGCCGGGCGTCGGGCGCAATTTGCAGGACCATCCGGATTTCGTGTTCGTCTACGCTTCCGACTATCCGCACTTCGTTCACTCGTCACTGGGACGGCTGCCATCCCTGCTCCGCGCGATCCAGCGGTACCGCAGGGAGCGACGCGGCCTCATGACCACCAATTTCGCGGAGTGTGGCGGCTTTCTGAAGACCAGCCCCGACCTCGATGTGCCGGATATTCAGCTGCACTTCGTCATCGCGATGCTCGACGACCACGGCCGCAAGAAGCACAAGGAGGCGGGCTACTCGTGCCATGTCTGCCTGCTCAGACCGAAGAGCCGCGGCAGCGTATGGCTGAAGAGCGCCGAACCGCTCGCTGCACCCATGATCGATCCGAACTTTCTGGGCGAGGCGGAAGATCTCGAGTCGATGGTCGCGGGCTTCAAGACCACGCGGCGGCTGATGGAGACGCCCGCGCTGCGCGCCTTGCAGAAGAAAGACATGTTCACGTCGGATGTAAGAACGGACGACGACATCCGCGCCATCCTGCGCAATCGCGTCGACACCGTCTATCACCCCGTCGGCACCTGCAAGATGGGCACCGATGCGATGTCGGTGGTCGATCCGAAGCTGAAGGTGCACGGCATCGAGGGCTTGCGCGTCGTTGACGCCTCGATCATGCCGACGCTGATCGGCGGCAACACCAACGCGCCGACCATCATGATCGGGGAGAAGGCGGCGGATATGATCAGGGCGGAGGTGCGTGCGAGTTAGCGCGACGCCGCCACCCAATTCTCCGTCGTCGTCCCCGCGAACGCGGGGACCCATAACCGCAGGGTGGAGTTCTGGGGCAAGATGGCAACTCCGAGTCTTCGCCAAACATCTCCCTGTGGCTATGGGTCCCGGGCTCGCGCTACGCGCGCCCCGGGACGACAGCGGGGCTCAATTGAGCAGAAACCCGCCATCCACAGTGATGACACTCCCCGTCATATATCGCGACGCCTTCGAGGCCAGCAGCAAAATCGCGCCATCGAGATCGGACTCGGCGCCGACGCGGCGCTGCGGGATGCGCTTGGTCAGGCGTTCGCCCGGCGGGGTGGACCAGAAGGCGTGATTCATTTCGGTATCGATATAGCCCGGCGCCAGCGCGTTGATGCGGATGTTCTGGCCTGCGAGCTCCAGCGCCATCGCCCTGGTCGCCTGGAGGATGCCGGCCTTGGAGATCGCGTAGGGCGACACCGCCTTCAGCACGCCGGTGCCGAGCACGGAAGCGATGTTGACGATGTTGCCTTCCTGCTTGCGCGCGATCATGCGGCGCGCGACTTCGGTCGCGAGGAAATAAGCGCCCTTCAGATTGGCGCCGATCACGGCGTCCCAATCGGATTCGGTCTGCTCGGTCGCGAGCTTCTCGATGGCGATGCCGGCATTGTTGATCAGCACCGTGATCGGACCGAGCGCGGCTTCCGTGGCATCCACGGCCCTCGCGATCGATGACATGTCAGTAACGTCGAGCGCGACCGCGGCAGCGCGGCCGCCCTTGCCGCGGATCTCCTCCTCCAGGCTCTTCAGCTTGTCGGTTTGCCGCGCAGCGAGCGCGACGGCCGCGCCATGGGACGCCAGAACCCGGGCAAATTGCCGCCCCAACCCCTGGCTCGCGCCCGTCACAAGGATGGTTTCTTTACTGACGTCGAATAGGTCTGACATGATGCTTGCCTTGACGCTTGCCTTGAGCGTTTTCCCTGAGCTTTGGAGCCACCAATACAGACGATTTTAACGATCTGAAACCGGAATGATCGGTCCGGCGTTCATTCGTTCCATCGACGCAAGCGTTCCATCGAGGCAGGCCTGACGCTCATGAACAGTTTCGATCTCGCGGTCTATGCGGCACTCGTCGTCGCGATCGGCTTCGGTTTCAGGACTGGCCTGCTCGGCAGCGCCATGACCATCCTCGCCTATCTCCTGGCCGCTCCCATCGCCGTCGCGCTGATGCCGCTGATCGTGCCGCAGGTCGCGACCAATCCGAACGCGCCGCTGCTGCAAAACTGGATCTGGTTCTTCGGCATCTTCGTGGTCGTCGGCATGCTCCTTGGATATATCGGCCGCCTGGCGCTGAACGACACGATACGCGAAGCCGGGATCGGCGACCGGCTCGCCGGCGCCGCACTCGGTGCCGTCAGGGTCGGCCTTGTCGCCACCACGCTGGTGCTGGTGTTCGACCAGATCGTGCCGGCCAACCGCCAGCCGCCGTTCCTCGCCGGTTCGCATCTGCGGCCGCTGTTCTCGGCGGCCGGCAAGATGGGCTTCAAGACATTGCCGCCGGAGGCCGCGGCCGCGATCGACCGCCTCAAGCAGGAACGGCGCATCTGATCCGGCGCATTTGCATCGCCGCGCGGACGTGCATGCATTTAGGTGCGAGCCCCTCCCTTATCAGCGGCGCCACGATTGGCTAAGGTGCGGCCCGTCCAAAACCTGCCTGACATTACGGGAGTGAAACAGTGGATCTTGGGATCAAAGGTCGCCGCGCCATCGTCTGCGCATCCAGCAAGGGCCTCGGCCGCGCCTGCGCCATCTCGCTGGCTGAAGCCGGCGTTGACGTCACGCTGACCGCGCGCGGCGCCGAAGCCCTGAAGAAGACGGCCGACGACATCCGCAAAGCCTATCCGGGCGTGAAGGTCACCGAGATCGTCGGCGACATCACGACGCCTGCCGGCCGCGAGGCCGTGCTGAAGGCCTGCCCCGAGCCGGATATCCTCATCAACAATGCCGGCGGCCCGCCGCCCGGCGATTTCCGCAACTGGACCCGCGACGACTGGATCAAGGCGATCGACGCCAACATGCTCACGCCCATCGAGCTGATCAAGTCGACCGTCGACGGCATGATGGCGCGCAAGTTCGGCCGCATCGTCAACATCACCTCGGCAGCGGTGAAGGCGCCGATCGACATCCTCGGTCTCTCCAACGGCGCGCGCGCCGGCCTCACCGGCTTCATCGCCGGCCTGTCGCGCAAGACCGTGATCAACAACGTCACCATCAACGGCCTGTTGCCGGGCCCGTTCGAGACCGACCGCCTGACCGGCACTGCCAAGGCCGAGGCCGACAAGCGCGGCACGACGCCGGAGCAGATCCTGGCCGAGCGTGCCAAGCTCAACCCCGCCGGCCGCTTCGGCCAGCCCGACGAGTTCGGCTATGCCTGCGCCTTCCTCTGCGGCGCCAAGGCCGGCTTCATCACGGGCCAGAACATTTTGCTCGACGGCGGCGCCTTCCCGGGAACGCTGTGAGAGCGGTCTGGTACGAGCAAACGGGACCGGCCGTCGACGTCCTCACCTATGGTGAGATGGCGACGCCGGTCGCGGGTCCAGGCGAGGTTCGCATTCGCCTGGAAGCCTCCGGTGTCAATCCGGCCGATGTCGGCCGGCGCGGCGGCAGCTATCGCGCGATGGAATTTTCGCGCGTCATTCCGAACAGCGACGGCGCGGGTTTTGTCGACCAGATCGGCGACGGCGTGACGCGCTTCAGGAACGGCGACCGGGTCTGGTTGTTCAACGGCCAACGCAACGGCCGCGCCTTCGGCACGGCGGCCGAATATATCGCGCTCGCCGAGCAGCTGGTGACGTCGCTGCCGGACAATCTTTCATTCGCGGAAGGCGCAACGCTCGGCATCCCCGCGATGATCGCATGGTGCTCGCTGTTTGCGGACGGGCCGATCGTCGGCAAGACCGTGCTGGTCACCGGCGGCGCCGGCGCGGTTGGCCATTATGCCGTGCAGCTCGCCAAATGGGGCGGCGCGCAGGTGATCGCGACAATCAGCTCGGCGATGAAGGGCGAGCAGGCCCGGCGCGCGGGCGCCGATCTCGTGGTCAATTACAGGGACGAGGACGTCGTTGCCAAGGCGATGGCGTTCACCGGCGGACGTGGTGTCGATCGCGTGGTCGATGTCGATTTCGGCGGCAACATCGCGACCACGTTGAGGTTGATGGCGGTCAATTCGACGATCGCGGTCTACGCCACCAACGGCAACCGCACGCCGGTTGTGCCGATGCGCGAGCTGATGGAAAAGTGCATCGCGCTGCGCTCGCTCGTCTTGTTCGCGCTACCGCCGGCGCTGCTTGCGGCGGCGCAGGCCGATATCACGAAATGGCTGGCGGCAGGGCCGCGCATTCACAACGTCGCGGCGCAGTTCGCGCTGTCGGACACGGCGCAGGCCCATCTCGCCGTCGAGAAGGGCGACAAGCTCGGCACCGTGATCGTCGACTGCGCGCGGTGACGACTTAGGATACCGGCGTGGTCCGCTCGTCGGTCCAATCGATGCCGAGCTCGTCCATGCCGTCGGCCAGGAGATCGCCCAGCATCGGCTCACCCAGCAGGTATTGCACCGCCTCGCGCCGGGGCGCCTTGTATTCGGCGCGGGCCTCGGCGGCGCGGGCACGCAGATCGTCCCACTCCTCGACTTCGCCATCGCCGCGGCCGAGCCACATCAGCGTGACGAGGTCGAGCTGCTCGTCCTCATTCATCGCCTGGATGAAGCCGGAGAGTTCGGCTGCGACCGGATCGGAATTGGTGTCCTCCAGCACGTCGATCTCGTCATCGTCGGTGGCGTTAGACCCCGAGTCCGGATCGGACGCCGCTTCCTTGACGTCGAATTCGCGGGCCTTCTCGATGATGAAGGCGACCTTCTCGGCGGAAATGGCAAGCTCTGGCATGGGTTTCCCCTTTGCTCGTGGTTCTTACTGGCTCGGGTTCCTGCGATAACGCAACATCGCGACAGATGATCCATTGCCTTCGACTGCGGAAGACCGCATCTTTCGCGAAAGCAAGAAAATGAGGGGCGCGCCGCATGCCGTGGACCGTGGGCAAGGTCAAAATCACCAAGATCGTGGAATTGGAGACGGTGGGCTCGACCCGCTTCATCCTGCCGGCCGCGACCAATGACGAGATCCAGAAGCTGCCCTGGCTGATCCCGCATTTCGCCACCGAGGAGGGCCGGCTGAAAATGTCGATCCATTCGCTGGTGGTGGAGACGCCGACGCGCCGCATCGTGGTCGACACCGGGCTCGGCAACGACAAGCAGGGCCGCGGTGTCCCGGTCTGGAATAACCGCAGCACGCCATTTCTGGAGACCATGACGGAAGCGGGCTTTCCGCCTGACAGCATCGACACCGTGCTGTGCACGCATCTTCATGTCGACCATGTCGGCTGGAACACGAAGCTGGTCGGTGGCAAATGGGTGCCGACTTTCGCCAACGCGCGCTACCTGTTCGGCAAGACCGAGTACGAATATTGGCGCGACTATATGGCTGAGCCGGACAAGGTCGCGGTGTTCAACGATTCCGTGAAGCCGGTCGTCGATGCTGGCCTCGCCGAGTTGATCCCGAGCGACCACCGGCTCTGCGAGGAGATCAGCGTGATCCCAACCCCCGGCCACAGTCCCGGGCACATGAGCGTCCTGATCGAGTCCGGCGGCGAACAAGGGTTGCTCAGCGGCGACGTCGCCCATCACCCCTGCCAGATGGCGCATCTCAACTGGTGCTCGGTCGTCGACACCGATATCGCCCAATCGGCGGCAACCCGCCACAAGGTGTTCTCGCGCTTTGCCGATACCCCGACGCTGGTGATCGGCGGCCATTTCTCGGCCGGGCACATCAAGCGGGACGGGGACGCGTTCAGATTTGTGGCGCTGCAATCGTAGGGTGGGCAAAGCCACCGGGTCGCGCGAAATGCGCGCCCGATGACAGGCTCCGCGTGCCCACCATACCGGGCCATCAGAAAGAATTGGTGGGCACGGCGCTCCGCGCCTTTGCCCACCCTACAAAGGAAGGGCTGCAATGCGCCCCGTTTTGAGCGGTTGAATTTCCCGCCGCCCTGTTCCATGAAGCTATTTAACCGATCGGTCCATCTCCAGGGAGAAACGAGAATGAAGCTTGTTCGTTATGGCGAAAAGGGTGCGGAAAAGCCCGGCCTGATCGACAAATCCGGCCAATTGCGCGACCTGTCTGCGCATGTGAAGGACCTGACCGGCGAGGCCTATTCGCCTGATAGCCTGAAGAAGCTGGCGGGCCTTGACCCGGCCTCCCTGCCCGCCGTCTCCGGCAAGCCGCGCTTCGGCGCGCCCGTGACCGGCATCTCGAAATTCGTCGCCATCGGCCTCAACTACAGCGACCACGCCAAGGAAACCGGCGCAGCGATCCCGACCGAGCCGATCATCTTCATGAAGGCCAACACCTCGCTGTCCGGCCCGAACGACGCGGTCGAGAAGCCGCGTGGCTCGACCAAGCTCGACTGGGAAGTCGAGATCGCCGCCATCATCGGCACCCGCGCGAAGTATGTCTCGGAAGCCGACGCGCTGAACTACGTCGCCGGCTATTGCGTCTGCAACGACGTCTCCGAGCGCGCCTTCCAGATCGAGCGCCTGGGTCAGTGGACCAAGGGCAAGTCGCACGACACATTCGGCCCAGTCGGCCCGTGGCTCGCCACCAAGGACGAGATCAAGGACGTGCAGAACCTGTCGATGTGGCTCGACGTCAACGGCCAGCGCCGCCAAACCGGCTCGACCCAGACCATGATCTTCTCCATGGCCAAGTGCGTCTCCTACGTCTCGCAGTTCATGACGCTGCTGCCGGGCGACATCATCACCACCGGTACCCCGCCCGGCGTCGGTCTCGGCATGAAGCCGCCGACCTTCCTCAATGTCGGCGATGTCGTTACGCTCGGCATCGAAGGCCTCGGCGAGCAGCGCCAGGAGATCGTGGCGGCGTAAGCCACGACCGGCGCACCACTCGTCGTCATGCCCGGGCTTGTCCCGGGCATCCACGTCTCACAGTCTTGCCGCGCGGCAGCGCGTGGGTGGCCGGGTCAAGCCCGGCCATGACGGAGGAGACGCCGTTCGCTCAAGACCGACCGCAGGGAATTGTCCCCATGAAACTCTCCTTCTCCGCCGCCTCGCCCTTCGCCCGCAAGGTGCGCATCGCCGCGATCGAGCTCGGGCTGATCGACAAGATCGAGCTGACGCCCGCGACCGTCGCGCCGGGCACGGCCAATGAGGATTATTCGCGCATCACGCCGCTGAAGAAGCTGCCGGTGCTCATCACCAATGACGGCGACGTCATCTTGGATTCCTACGTGATCGTCGAATATCTCAACGAGATGGCCGGCGGCAGCCTGATCCCCGATTACGGCCCGCGGCGCTGGAAGGCCAAGACCAATCACTCGCTGATCAACGGCATGCTCGATTCCATGCTGCTGTGCCGCTACGAGAAGATGGTGCGGCCGCAGGGCCTGCAGTGGCAGGCGTGGTCGGACGACCATTGGAACCGGGCCTGGACCGGCATGGCGCGGTTCGAGAACATGCCTGACGTTCTGAACGGTCCGTTCGACATCTCGCAGATCGGCCTCGTGTGCGTGCTCGGCTATGCCGACTTCCGCTTCGCCGATTGCGGCTGGCGCAAGGCCTATCCGAAACTCGACGCCTTCCACCAGAAGATGCTGGAGCGCCCCTCGGTCAAGATCTCGGTGCCTCCAGCCGCCTAAAGCGCGATGAACATCATCGCGCTTTAGAGTTGTTGTTTGAGCATGATCTTTTCGGAAAACCGCTGCACACTTTTCCGGATCATGCTGTAAAGCGGGAGTTCTCATGAGCCTGAAATACGCGGTCGGCGATCTCACCATCCATCGCGTCATCGAGCAGGAGACCTCGTTCGTCCCGGCGCTGGAAATGCTGCCGGGATTGACGGCCGAGGTGCTGGCCGAGAACCGGGCATGGATGCGGCAGGCCAAGGCACTGGACGAGCAGGACGTGCTTCTCCTGTGCTTCCAGTCCTATGTGGTGAAGACGCCGCATCACACCATCCTGATCGACAGCTGCATCGGCAACGACAAGCCGCGCCCGCAGCGGCCGAAATGGAACATGAAGACCGACGATACGTATTTGCGCGGACTCAATGCCGCCGGGTTCGCGGTCGACGACATCGATTTCGTGATGTGCACGCATCTGCATGTCGATCACGTCGGCTGGAACACGCGGCTCGAGAACGGCCGCTGGGTGCCGACCTTCCCGAAGGCGCGCTACGTCTTCGCCAAGCAGGAATTCGATCACTGGTCCGAGCAGAACGCGAAGGCGGAGATCCCGCCTTTCGCCGACAGCGTGTTGCCGGTGGTCGAGGCCAGGCGCCACGAGTTGGTCGGCAACGATCACCAGATCGGCGATCACGTCCGCATCCTGCCGACGCCGGGACATACGCCCGGCCATATCGCCATCGCGATGGGCCGCGGCAAGGACGATGCCGTGTTCTCCGGCGACCTCATGCATTCGCCGCTGCAAACGCTCTATCCGGAGCTGTCGATCAAGTTCGACGTCGACCCCGCCGCAGCGGCGAAAACGCGCCGCGGCTTTCTGGAGCGCTATTGCGACACCGACACGTTGTGCTGCACCGCGCATTTCCCCTCGCCCTCGGTCGGGAAGATCAGGCGCAAGGGCAGCGCGTTCGTGTGTGAGGCGGTTTGATGTAAGGCGGTTGCACCGCGAACTCCCATCCTCCCCTGGAGGGTCCGAGACGAGCGTAGCTCGCTCGTGGATCGGTTCGCATGCAGCGAAGCGAAATGTGAACCGAGGTGGGGTGGCGGCCTCTCCTCGCTGAACACTGCCCGAGTGGAGAGATCACCCCGCCCCGCTCGCGCTTCGCGCGATCGACCCTCCCCCTCCAGGGGAGGGTAAGGAGGAAATAATGACAACACTCCCCGACATCCCCCTCCCCGCCGGCATCCGCTCGCGTTATGTCGACGGCATCAACGGCTTGCGCATGCACGTGCTCGAAGCCGGCTTCGAAACCAAGGGGCGGCCCTGCATCCTCTTGCTGCACGGCTTTCCCGAGCTCGCCTTCTCCTGGCGCAAGGTGATGCCGGCGCTGGCCGCGGCCGGCTATCACGTGATCGCGCCGGACCAACGCGGCTATGGCCGCACCACGGGATGGACCGCCGATTACGACGGCGATCTCACGCCGTTCTCGCTCCTCAACCTCGTACGTGACGCGCTCGCCCTGGTGTCGGCGTTCGGCT
This sequence comes from Bradyrhizobium sp. Pa8, assembly GCF_052588265.1. Lineage (NCBI taxonomy): Bacteria > Pseudomonadati > Pseudomonadota > Alphaproteobacteria > Hyphomicrobiales > Nitrobacteraceae > Bradyrhizobium > Bradyrhizobium sp. Pa8. The sequence goes on from NZ_CP176767.1 coordinate 8,905,911, forward strand.
ACAGGCAGGTCGATCTCGCCGGACATGATTTCGGCAGCCCGGTCGCGGCGTGGAGCGCCCTAATCCGGCCCGACGTGTTTCGCTCGGTGACACTGATGAGCGCGCCGTTTGGCGGGGCGCCACCGATGCCCTTCAACACGGTCGACAGTCCGGCAAAGCCGCCGGCGGAAGATCCCGTGCATCGCGACCTCGCCGCGCTGCCGCGCCCGCGTAAACATTATCAATGGTATTACGCGACGCGGTCGGCCAACGCGGACATGCAGCACGCACCGCAGGGCGTGCACGATTTGCTGCGCGCCTACTACCACCACAAGAGTGCGGACTGGACCGACAACAAGCCATATCCGCTGCAGTCGTGGTCCGCGGGCGAACTCGCCAAGCTGCCGACCTACTACGTGATGGACGCCGGCGAGACGATGGCGGAGACGGTTGCGAAGGAGATGCCCTCGCCGGCCGCGATCGCCACCAACCAATGGCTGCCGGACAGCGACCTCGCCTATTACAGCGCCGAATACGGCCGCACCGGATTCCAGGGCGGCTTGCAATGGTACCGCTACGGCACGTCGGGCATGCTCAACAGCGATATGCAGCTGTTTGCGGGACGCAGCATCGACGTGCCCTCCTGCTTCATCTCGGGCAAACAGGATTGGGGCACCTATCAGCGCCCCGGCGTATTCGAAGCGATGCAGGGGCGCGGCTGCACGAAGATGCTCGGCTGCCATCTCGTCGACGGCGCCGGCCATTGGGTGCAGCAGGAACAGCCGGCCGAGGTGAGCCGCCTGCTGCTCGATTTTCTGGCGAAAGCCGGCGCGGCCTGATTTGACCCGGGAACCACGGCGCCCTATATATTTTAGAATAATTCTAAACTACTAGAACAGGGCCGCCGTGAAGAGTTTTGCCGATCTGACCGAGCGCGAAGTGCTTGCGGTCGCGATCTCCTCCGAGGAGGAGGACAGCCGCATTTACATGACCTTCGCCGAGGATCTGAGGGAGCGTTATCCGGATTCGGCCAAGATCTTCGAGCAGATGGCCGAGGAAGAGCGCGGGCATCGTCACATGCTGCTGGAGACGTACGAGCAGCGTTTCGGTCCGCACCTGCCTCCCATCCGCCGCGAGGACGTCAAGGGCTTCCTGCGTCGCCGCCCGGTCTGGCTCACCAAGAACCTGTCGCTCGACACCATCCGCAGGGAAGTCGAGACGATGGAAATGCAGGCCGAGCGCTTTTACGTGAAGGCCGCCGAACAGGCGCAGGATGTCGGCGTGCGCCGTTTGCTCGGTGATCTCGCCGAAGCCGAGAAGGGCCACGAAGAGATAGCCGCAAAGCTGGCAGACCAAATCCTCAGCCCCGATGTGCGCGCGGAGGAAGATCGGACCAACCGCCGCATGTTCGTGCTGCAATATGTGCAGCCGGGCCTCGCCGGCCTGATGGACGGATCGGTCTCGACGCTGGCGCCGCTGTTCGCCGCAGCTTTCGCCACCCACCAGAACTGGCAGACGTTTCTGGTCGGCCTCGCCGCCTCGATCGGCGCCGGCATCAGCATGGGCTTTGCGGAAGCGCTGTCCGACGACGGCTCGCTGACCGGGCGCGGCTCGCCATGGCTGCGCGGCATCACCTGCGGCGCGATGACGACGCTCGGCGGGCTCGGCCACACCCTGCCTTATCTCGTCCCAGACAGCTGGCCGAACGCATTCTGGATCGCGACGGGAGTAGCCGGCGTCGTCGTGTTCTTCGAATTGTGGGCAATCGCCTTCATCCGCGCACGCTACATGGACACTCCGTTCCTCCAGGCCGTGTTCCAGATCGTGCTCGGCGGCGCGATCGTGCTGGCGGTGGGGATCCTGATCGGGGCGGCATAGGGCCTCGGTGTCATGCCCCGCGAAGGCGGGGCATCCAGTACGCCGCAGCCTATCGATTCAATCACAACCGTCTCTGGAATACTGGATCGCCCGCCTTCGCGGGCGATGACACCGACTTTTTGGCCTGCACCGGGGGAGCCTCACCGGCATATCAATCGCGATCAAACGGCGGTTGCGGCTTTCGGCCAAACTGCGCATCATCCTTTCAGGGAAGCGCAGGAGCATGTCGTGGCGAAATCGGAATGGAGTTTCAAGAGCGCGGTCGAGCTGTCGGCCGCGTTGGCCGCAAAGAAGGTCTCCGCGGTCGAGCTCACGCAGGATGCGATCGACCGCATCGAACGTCACGACGGCAAGGTCAACGCGATCTGCGTCCGGGATTTCGACCGCGCACTGAGCGCTGCGCGTGACGCGGATGCAGCGTTGGCTCGCGGCGAAAGAAAGCCGCTGCTTGGCCTGCCCATGACGGTGAAGGAATCCTACAACATTGCCGGCCTGCCGACGACCTGGGGGATTCCTGCGCAAAAAGACTTCATTGCCAAGGAAGATTCGCTGCCGGTCACGCGGGTGAAGGACGCCGGCACCGTCATCGTCGGCAAGACCAACGTGCCGCTGGGGCTCGGCGACTGGCAGAGCTACAACGACATCTACGGCACCACCAACAACCCCTACGATCTCGGCCGCACGCCGGGCGGCTCGTCCGGCGGCTCCTCGGCTGCGCTCGCTGCGGGCTATGGCCCGCTGTCGATCGGCTCCGACATCGGCGGCTCGCTGCGCGTGCCGGCGTTCCATTGCGGCATCTATGCGCACAAGCCGACCTTCAATCTCGTCGCGATGCGCGGCCACACACCACCGCCGTTGCCGCCCTTGCCGTTCGAGCGTGACCTCTCGGTGATCGGCCCGATGGCGCGCAGCGCCGCCGACCTTTCGCTGGTGCTTGACGTGATGGCCGGGCCCGATCCGATCGACGCTGGCCTCGCCTACCGGCTCGAGCTGCCGGCGGCGCGCCACACGGCGTTCAGGGATTTCCGCGTGCTGGTGATCGACACCGATCCGGTGATGCCGACCGACACGGCGGTGCGCGGCACCATCAACCGGCTGGCCGACAATCTCGCCAAGGCTGGCGTCAAGATCGAGCGCGAGAGCCCGCTGCTGCCGGATTTCGCGGCCTCCTCGCGGCTCTATATGCGGATGCTGATGTCGTTCCTCGGCTCGACTTACGCGCCCGACATCTATGCCGGCGCCAAGGCAGCCGCGGCTGCGCTGCCTGAAGGCGACAACAGCCTCGCTGCCGAGCGGCTGCGCGGCATCGCGCTGCGCCACCGCGATTGGCAGGCGGCTAACGGCGGACGCACCCGCCTGCGCGCGCAATGGCGCGAGCTGTTCAAGACGTTCGACGCGGTGATCTGCCCCGTCATGCCCACGGCAGCCTATCCGCACGACCATTCGCCGGACCAGGAAACCCGCCGCATCAAGATCGACGGCAAGGAGCACGTCTATCCCGACCAGCTCGCCTGGCCCGGCATCGCGACGCTCCCTGGTCTGCCCTCCACTGCGATCCCGACGGGCTTTGCGGCTGATGGACTGCCCATCGGCGTGCAGATCGTCGGCCCGTGGCTGGAGGACCGCACGCCGCTCAAGCTCGCCGAACTAATCGAGCGCGAGTTCGGCGGGTTCGTGCCGCCGAAGATGTTTGATGATTAGTGCCGCCGCGTCATTGCGAACGAAGCGAAGCAATCCAGTCTGTCACCGCGGAGAGATTCTGGATTGCTTCGTCGCTTCGCTCCTCGCAATGACGGAGTAAAAAAAATATCGGGATTCCGGGGCCACGCTCGGCGCGCCCGGAATGACAGGGAGGACAATGCAATGAGCCAGGACCTCGACCAGCTCACCGCGCTCAACCGCGACTATGTCGCCTCCGTACAAAACTGCGACGTCAAGCGTTTCGACGAAATCCTGGCACCGGAGTTCTATTGCTCCAATCCAGACAAGACATTGGTCGATCGCGCAGCCTTCCTGGAGCAGACGGCACGGCCGATCGCGATCCGCAATCTGCATGCGCATGATGTCATCATCCGCATCATGGGCGATTTTGCCATCATCCACGCCGCAACCAGCTACACCACCGCCGACGGCCAGCAGGCGACGGGGCGGTACACCGATTGCTGGACGAAGAAGAACGGGAAGTGGCTCGCGGTATCAGCGCACGTGTCGCGGTGAGTTGAGGTCAGCCATCCTCACACTCCGCTGTCATGCCCCGGCCTTGACCGGGGCATCCAGTACGCCGCGGCCTCTCGATTCAATCACAACCGGTCTCTGGAATACTGGATCGCCCGGTCCCGTCTCAGCCAAGGGGCTTCGCCGGGCCAAGAACTCACTCGGCCGCCGAAGCCTTAGCGAAGGCGGCAAGCCGGGCGATGACACCGAGGGTGACGTCAAAAATCCTTCAGCAGACGCTCGAGGTAGTCGAGCTCGATCTGCGGACGCGCGGGATCGCTCAGGCGGCGGCGGAGCTCTTCGAGGATGCGGCGCGCGCGCTGGGCATCGATCTCGCCGGGAATCTTGACCGTGTAGTCGTCGCTATATTCCTTGCCGCGCAGCGGCCGGCCCAGCGGGTCGGTCCGTTCGCCGCCGCTCTGCTGACGGCCCACCGCCTGACCGGGGCCGTCACCGTCGCCCGGATCCTGGCCTTCGCCGTTCTGCTGTCCGCCGAGCGCGTCGGCGAGATCCTGCATGCCCTTGCGCAGGGCGTCGATGGCCTTGCCCTGCGATGCCGTCGCACCGTCGGCATCGCCTTCGCCGATCTGATTGCCGGCATCTCCCATGGCGTTCTCGGCGGCGTCGAAGCCGTCATCGCCATCCTGGTCGCCGTCCTGACCCTGACCTTGGCCCTGCTGACCTTGCTGGCCCTGCTGCCCCGGCTGCTTCTGCCCGCGCTGGCCCTTCTGGCCATCCTGCTGCAAGCCCATCTCGGCGAGCTTCTTCTTGAGGGCCTCCAGCCGCTTCTTCAGTTGCTCCTGCCGGCCCTGCGTATCCTGCGACCCTTCGCGCGAGGCGGAGGGATCGTTCGGATCGGGGTAGAGATATTTCTCCATGTCCCTGATAGCCCGGGACTGCTGGCCGATGCTCTCGTCCGAATTCTTGTCCTTCAGGCTGTCGGCGGATTGCTTCATCGACCGCTCGGCGCTGTCGAGCAGTGCATCCAGACTCTTCTGGTCGGCGCGCGACGACTGGGCGAGACCAATCGAAGCCGTGGAACAGGACAGCATAAGCACGAGACAAGCCGTGGCGAGCCTTCCGCGCGCGACCTTGCCGTTCTGCCAGAATGAGGTGTGTTTCATGAGCTATCTCGCTCCCTGGGATTCACGCCAGGTCCTGAGCTCTTCGCGCAAGGCGTCCTGCTGCCTTGCCAGGTCCTCCAGCTGACCGCTGGTCGCGCCGCGCGTCTTCTGCCGCAGCTCTCTCGATTTGCGCAGGATCTCCGCGACCTTGGGCGGCAGAGGCTTGGTACGTTGGCCGCGCTTGGAGTCCTTGCTCTGCCGGTCGGTTTCGTCGCGAAGCGCATTCTGCTCCCGGAGCAGATCGTTCAGCTCGCGCGCAATCTCGTCCATCTCCTTTTGCTCGGCGCTGGGCGGCCCCGGAGGATTTTCCAGCGCACGGGCCAGGCGGTCCAGCTCGCGCGCCGCCGCTTCGCGGTTGCCGCGCTGGATCAGCCGCTCGATGCGCTTCATCTGGTCGTCGAGGCCGATGGCCGGCCGCGCCAGCGGATTGCTGCGCATCTGCTGCGCGTACTGGCGCATGTAATTGTCGAGCGCGGTCCGCAGATTGTCCATGAGCTTCTTGAGCTCTTCGTCGCTGGCGCCGCGCTGAAGCGCCTGCTTGAGCGCGTCCTGCGCCGCGCGCAACGCCTTGGCAACGTCGCTGATGTTGCCGTCCTCGATCGTCACCGCAAGCGCCCACAGGCTCGCCACGACCTCTCGCAGCGAGTCGTCGGTGCGCGCCGCCTCGAGCTGGCGTGCGACACTGTGCAGGCCGAGATACTGCCCGGCCTCCGGCGTGAACATCTCGGGCGCGATCATCAGCGCGTCGAGCGCGGTGTAGACGTCGGAATTCTTGTTGGCGTCGAGCGCGAGGATGCGCCGTTGCTCGATCAGCGCGCGGGCGAGCGGCTTGGTGAACAGCCGGCCCGGCAAGCGCATGTTGAAGGGCTCGCTCTTCGCCTCGTTGCCGGCCTCGTCCTTGGCGGTGAGCGTCAGCGTCACGTCCGCACCGGAATAAGGATCCTCGCTGAGGTCCTTCACGGTCTGCCCGACGCCGTTGCGGGTCCGCGCATTGGGCAGGGTCAGCGCGAATTGCGGCGGCTGGAACAGCGGCCGCGCGGCCTTGCCGTCCGCGCCCTTGGTTCCGTCCTTGTCTTCGGTTGCGCGCGGAACGAATTGCGCCGCGGCGCCCGTGACGCCGTAATCGTCCTCGATCTTGTAGGAGAGCTGCAACGCGCCGTAGGCCTGACGCTCGGGATGCTTGGCAAGCGCGATCGTCGGCGGGCGGTCCGGCGTCGCCGCGAAGGCCCATTGCGGCTGGCCGGAAGGCGCGCGGACATGCGCGGTGCCGTCGCCGGTGATGGTAAAATGCTTCTCGTTGGTGCCCTTCGGCGCGGCCTCGGTGGGCGCGACCTCCTTGAGGCCACCGGAGGTGGCGACATCGAGGCTGCTGCCAGAGGAGCGTACGATGAGGGTCGAGCCGGCCGGAACTGCGAGCGGGCCGCTGGCAGGCAGCGCTGCGGCTTCCTTGTTGGCGGCCGACAGGATGACCGGCGGCTTGCCGGTGTAGAGCGGCGGGGTGATCCAGGCATCGACGCGGACATTGGTCGGCGCCAGCACGCCGTTCCAGTCGAACGCGGCACCTAACCGCATCGCGCGCTCGTCGCCGGCGGCGAAGAAGGTCGCGACCAGCATCACCATGACCAGCGCGCGCAGCGCCCAGGGATCGTGCAGGGCGAGGCGCGGATGCGGCAAGCCGGCACGGATGCGCTTGAGCGAAGCCAGCGTGCGCTCGCGCTGCGCCTGCCACAACGCCAGCGCGACCGGGTCCTTCGAGCTCAGCGTGTCCGTCAGCGTCGTCGCCGGGCGGTGACGGATACCGGAGCCACGGTCGAGCCGGCTCAGAGCCTCGTCGCGGCCCGGCCAGCGGAAGCGAATCAGCGGGACCAGAGCAGCGATTGCGATGCCGGCAAAAGCCACGAGACCGATGGCACGGATGACGGACGGCAGCACCAGCCAGAGGCCGGCCCACGACACCACCAGGAACAGGCCGACGACAGTCAGCACCCGCGCCAGATGTGGCCAGGCACGTTCCCACGCGATGGCATAAATGGCCCGATCAAGGGCCTGCGCCAGCTTCAGCCGCGACAGAGCGTCGCCATCGCGGATCGGGTCTGACGGGTCGGGGGTGACGCCGTTCAATCAACTCTCCAGGTTGCCCGGTAGAGAAGCGTATCACAACGGCAGCACTGAGGCATCCGTTCCGGTACGGGAGAGACCCCTTTTCCCGCATAACACGAGGACGTGACTGGCCGGGCGCAACCCCGTAATTTCCGCGCGCCATTCCCGAGGAAAACGCAAGGGACATAGAGGAAACGCCATGGACAAGAAGATGCACGACAAGGGCCTGGAAGTCCGCAAAGCGGTGCTGGGCGAGGCCTATGTCAACAATGCCCTGAAGAACGTCGACGATTTCAACCGTCCGTTCCAGGAGATGCTCAACGAATATTGCTGGGGCACCGTGTGGGGCCGCGAGGAACTGCCGCGCAAGACCCGCAGCATGCTCAACATCGCCATGATCGCGATCCTCAACCGTCAGCACGAGTTTCGCGCGCATCTGAAGGGCGCGCTGACCAATGGCGTGACCCGCGACGAGATCCGCGAGATCCTGATGCAGGTCGCGATCTATGGCGGCATGCCCGCCGCAGTCGACAGCTTTCGCATCGCGCGCGAGGTGTTCGCGGAGATCGACGGCAAGGCGTGAGGAAAGGCTTGAGGCCAACCTCTCTCCGACGTCGTCCCGGGGCGGGCGAAGCGCGAGCCCGGGACCCATAACCACGGGCAGATGTGGTTAGCGGGACTCGGAGTGACCGCTTTCGCGCAACAACTCCTCCCTGCGGATATGGGTCCCGGGCTCATCGCTTCGCGATGCCCCGGGACGACGAGCGGAAAATGTGACTCCGCTCTCATGCACAACAACAAGCAAAGGAAACACCATGCACATCGGATTCATCGGCCTCGGAAACATGGGTTTCCCGATGGCGCGGCGGCTGGTCGACGCCGGGCACAAGCTCGTCGTGTTCGACACCCGCAAGGAGGCCGTCGACAAGCTCGTGGCGCGCGGTGCCACCGCTGCAACCTCGCCGAAGGACGTCGCCGACCAGGTCGAGACGGTCATGGCGAGCCTGCCCTCGCTGCAAGCGTCGCTCGAGGTCGCGACGGGTGCGAACGGCGTGATCGAAGGTAGCCGCGCCAAGCGTTTCATCGATCTCTCCACCGTCGGCTCGACGATGGCGGCGAAGATCCACGGCCTGCTGGCGAAACGCGACATCGTGCAGATCGACTGCCCCGTCTCCGGCGGCGTCGGCGGCGCCGAGAAGGGCACCCTGGCGGTGATGGTCTCAGGGCCCAAAGCCGAGTTCGAGCTGCTCAAGCCCGCTCTCGACGTGGTCGGAAAAGTGTTCTTCATCGGCGAGAAGCCGGGCGCGGCGCAGACCATGAAGCTCGCCAACAATTTCCTGTCGGCGACCGCGATCGTGGCGACCTCGGAAGCGGTGGTGATGGGCGTCAAGGCGGGGCTCGATCCCGCCGTGATGATCGACGTCATCAATGCCGGCTCCGGCATGAACACCGCGAGCCGCGACAAGTTTCCGCGCTCGGTGCTGCCGCGGACGTTCGACTTCGGCTTTGCCACGGGGCTGATGGTGAAGGACGTGCGGCTGGCGCTGGAGGAAATGAAGCAGCTCGGCCTTTCGATGGAGGTCGCCGATGCCGTCGGCCGGCTGTGGGAGACCGTGATCAGCGCGGAAGGCGCCGAGTCCGACTTCACCGCGGCGATCAAGCCGATCGAGAAGAAGGCGGGAGTTGTGGTCGGTGGAGCGAAGGGTGGATTGGCAGGGAAGTAGCGCCACACACTCAGCTCGTCGTCCCGGGGCGCGCGAAGCGCGAGCCCGGGACCCATAACCACAGGGAAACGTGTGGCGAAGACTCGGAGTTACCAGCTTCGCGTACAACCACTCCCTGAGGTTATGGATCCCCGCCTACGCGGGGACGACACCGCAGTTGTTCAGCCGGCTTCGCCAACTCACAACCACGGCGCCGGCGTATCCATCGCGATCAGCTGCTCCACCTCGATGCGCGGGCGCACCACGGCGTATTGATCGCCCTTCACCAGCACCTCGGGCACCAGCGGCCGCGTGTTGTAGGTGCCGGCCTGCACCGCGCCATAGGCGCCGGCGGTCATGATGGCAATGAGATCGCCAGGCTTCGGCGTCGGCAGCGTGCGATCCAATGCGAGATAGTCGCCGGTCTCGCAGACCGGGCCGACGACGTCGGCCATGATCGTGGCGGCGCCCGCGGCCGGCCGCGTCACCGGCAGAATGTCGTGATGCGCCTCGTACAGCGTCGGGCGGATCAAATCGTTCATGGCGGCGTCGATGATGACGAAATTCTTGCCGTCGCCGTGCTTCACGTAGATCACCCTGGCGACCAGGATGCCGGCATTGCCGACGATCATGCGGCCGGGCTCGAACATCAGCGTGCAGCCGAGATTGTGGCTGACGCGCTTGACCATGGCGGCATAGGCGTCGGGCGCGGGCGGCGCCTCGCGATCCATGTAATAGGGAATGCCGAGGCCGCCGCCGAAATCGACGTGGCTGATGTTGTGGCCGTCGGCGCGCAACGTCTGCACGAATTCGGAGAGGATGCGGAACGCGGTCTCCATCTTGGAGAGATCGGTAATCTGGCTGCCGATATGCACGTCGGTGCCTGTGACCTCGATGCCCGGAAGCTTTGCGGCGCGCGCATAGACCTCGCGGGCATAGGCGATCGGAATGCCGAACTTGTTCTCGGACTTGCCGGTCGAGATCTTGGCGTGCGTGCCGGCATCGACATCGGGATTGACGCGCACGGAGATGCGCGCGGTCTTCCCCATCTCGGTCGCAAGCCGCGACAACAGCTCGAGCTCGGGCTCGGATTCGACGTTGAGGCAGAGGATGTCGGCGGCCAGCGCGGCGCGCAGCTCGTCTTCCGTCTTGCCGACGCCGGAGAACAGGATCTTGTTTGGCGGAATGCCGGCGGCCAGCGCGCGCTTCAACTCGCCGCCCGAGACCACGTCGGCGCCCGCGCCGAGCTTGGCCAGCGTGCGCAGCACCGACTGGTTGGAGTTCGCCTTCATGGCGTAGCAGACCAGCACCTTCTCGCCGGCGAAGGCGTCGACGAAGACGCGATAGTGCCGCTCCAGCGTCGCGGTCGAATAGCAGTAGAACGGCGTGCCGATTGTTGCGGCCAGCTCGGACAGGTTCACCGCCTCGGCGTGCAGCACGCCGTTGCGGTAGTCGAAATGGTTCATGGCGCTAGCTCAGTTGCCCCAGCCTATCGGCTGGGTCTTTCGTCCAGGAGCGGGTCGAGGATAAACGATTTCTTCTTGCCCTTGGCGGCGGCAGGCGCCGCGTCCGCACCGTAGGTGGGATTGAACACGCTCGGCGTCCTCTGGGCTTCGGCCTCGGTGTCGGTTGGACCTGCGACATTGGCCGTGGATGCACTGGAGGCGGTCGGCGGCAGATCCAGCGGGCCCTTGCGGCCGCAGCCGGCAAGCGCGAGCGCCGTCAGGCTCAAGACAATGATGGCCCACCCCGAGCCGGCCGGGCGAAACTTTGACGTCACGACGAAATCCCCACTACGCGGGCCGCACCATACAGAGATTGGCGCGCTCTGGCGAGAGCCGGATGACCATGAAACATAAGCGAAATTTTGCCCTCAGCCCAATTTTCGCTCTTTTTCCAGCCGCTTCGCCCAGGCCTTGGCCTGCGACGCCACGTTCTTCGGCGCGGTGCCGCCGAAGCTGGTCCGGCTCTTCACCGACGATTCGACCGAGAGCACGCCGAGCACCTCCTTGGTGATCTTGGGCTCGATCGCCTGCATCTCCTTCAGCGGCAGCTCGTGCAGCGCCACGCCGCCCTCGGCGGCCTTCGCCACGATGCGGCCGGTAACGTGGTGGGCGTCGCGGAACGGCATCTTTAGCGTCCGCACCAGCCAGTCGGCAAGGTCGGTCGCGGTGGCATAGCCCTCGCCCGCCGCCGCCTTCATGTTCGCTTCGTCGGGCACGAGATCGCGGACCATGCCGGTCATGGCCCGGATCGCGAGCGACAGGGCAGCAAAGCCCTCCATCGCGCCCTGCTTGTCCTCCTGCATGTCCTTTTGATAGGCGAGCGGCAGGCCCTTCATCACGATCAGGAGGCCATTGAGCGCGCCGATGACGCGGCCGGTCTTGGCGCGCACGAGTTCGGCGGCATCCGGGTTGCGCTTCTGCGGCATGATCGAGGATCCCGTGGTGAACTTGTCGCTGAGGCGGATGAGACCGACCAGCGGCGAGGTCCAGATCACGATCTCCTCGGCAAAGCGCGACATGTGCACGGCGCAGATCGAGGCCGCCGACAGCGTCTCCAACACGAAGTCGCGATCGGAGACCGCATCGAGCGAGTTCGCCATCGGGCGGTCGAAACCGAGCGCCTTCGCGGTGGCGTGACGATCGATCGGGAACGAGGTGCCGGCGAGCGCGGCGGCGCCGAGCGGCGATTCATTGAGCCGCTTGCGGGCGTCCTGGAAACGGCCGCGGTCGCGCGCCGCCATCTCGACATAGGCGAGCAGATGATGGCCGAAGGTCACGGGCTGCGCGGTCTGCAGATGCGTGAAGCCGGGCATGACGGTCGCGGCATGTTCGAGCGCGCGATTGACGAGCGCGGCCTGGAATGCGGCGAGCGCGGCATCAGTCTCGTCGAGAACGTCGCGGACATAGAGACGGAAATCGGTCGCAACCTGGTCGTTGCGCGAGCGCGCGGTGTGCAGCCGGCCGGCGGCGGGGCCGATCAGCTCGGACAGGCGGCTCTCGACGTTCATATGGATATCTTCGAGCGCGCGCTTGAACGTGAAGCCGCCCTTGCCGATCTCTGACAAAATCGTGTCTAGACCCTTGCCGATATTTTTCGCATCAGAGCCCGTGATGATGCCCTGCGCGGCAAGCATCGCGGCGTGCGCCTTGGATGCGGCAATGTCCTGGGCGAAGAGGTGACGATCGACGTCGATGGAGACGTTGATCTCTTCCATGATCTCATCGGGACGTTCCGAGAACCGGCCGCCCCACATCTTGTTGCTCATGATCGCCTGCTCACGCCTTGCTTGCCGCTGCTGCCGCACGTTTGCTGGCCGGAGCCAGCCGTATTAAGAGGCCCCTGATAGCCATATCTGCGACCGGATGACAAACGATATGCTCGACAAGACGCCCTCCGCCACGCGCCGCATCCCCCTCATCATCGCCACCGTGGCGATCGGAGGGCTGGCCGGCTTCGCCGCGCTGTACGGGCTGGGCCTGAACCGGGCGCCCTCAGGCGATCCGGCCTGCCGGGCCGCGGTGGCAACGGCGCAAAAAATCGCCCCCCTCGCCCATGGCGAATTGGCCGCCCTGACCATGGCGAGCGCGCCGCTAAAGCTGCCCGACCTGGTCTTCGAGGACGCCGACGGCAAGCCGAAGAAGCTGTCCGATTTCCGCGGCAAGACGCTGCTGGTCAACCTGTGGGCCACCTGGTGCGTGCCCTGCCGCAAGGAAATGCCGGCGCTGGACGAGCTCCAGGGCAAGCTTTCGGGCCCGAATTTCGAGGTGGTGGCGATCAACATCGACACCCGCGACGCCGAGAAGCCCAAGACGTTCCTGAAAGAGGCCAATCTGACCCGGCTCGGCTATTTCAACGATCAGAAAGCCAAGGTTTTCCAGGATCTTAAGGCGATAGGCCGGGCCCTGGGCATGCCGACCTCGGTGCTGGTCGACCCACAGGGCTGCGAGATCGCGACGATCGCGGGGCCGGCGGAATGGGCGAGCGAGGACGCGCTCAAGCTGATCCGGGCTGCGACAGGCAAGGCCGCCGCGTCGCTGTAGGCGGAGTGTCTTAAGCGGTGACGTTGAGGTTGCCGCCGACGCCGGCGCCGACATTGGCGAGCGAGGGCTGACCGGCGCCAAGCAGCGTCAGGACGGTGGACTTCTCCGCGTCCGCGTTCTGCTTCATCAGCGTCGCCGTGATATTCGACTGCAGCGCGCCTTGCTGAGCGGCCAGCATGGTGCTGACCATCGCCATCATGTCCATTACGCAAACCCTCGTACTGGGCGCAGCCTAGGGGCGAGCGGTTAACGCGACATGAATTGTCACGGTGCGGATGCGCGGCCTGAGGGCGAAAGCGCCGTAGGGTGGGCAAAGCGAAGCGTGCCCACCAATCTCCACCGCATAATTGGAGAGATGGTGGGCACGGCGCTTTGCGCCTTTGCCCACCCTACGGCACCGGAAATTGGATCAGCGCGTCGGAACCGGCTTGGCGCCGCGGTAGTCGTAGAAGCCGCGCTGGGTCTTGCGGCCGAGCCAGCCGGCCTCGACGTATTTCACCAGCAGCGGGCACGGGCGATACTTGGAGTCGGCGAGGCCCTCGTGCAGCACCTGCATGATCGACAGGCAGGTGTCGAGGCCGATGAAATCGGCGAGCTCGAGCGGGCCCATCGGATGATGCGCGCCAAGCTTCATCGCCGCGTCGATGGCCTCGACATTGCCGACGCCTTCATACAGCGTGTAGATCGCCTCGTTGATCATCGGCAGCAGGATGCGATTGACGATGAACGCCGGGAAATCCTCGGAGACCGCGACCTGCTTGCCGAGCTTGCCGACGAATTCCTTGGACGCCTCGAAGGTCTGGTCGTCGGTGGCGATGCCGCGGATCAGCTCGACCAGCTCCATCAGCGGCACCGGATTCATGAAGTGAATGCCGATGAAGCGCTCGGGCCGGTCGGTGGCGGCGGCAAGCCGCGTGATCGAGATCGAGGAGGTATCGGAGGCGACGATCGCCTCCGGCTTCAGCACCGCGCAGAGCTCATGGAAGATCTTGCGCTTGACCTCTTCCTTCTCGACCGCGGTCTCGATCACGAGGTCGCAATCGGCGAGGTCGTCGAGCTTCTCGGCGAGCTTGATGCGCGCCATCGCCTTGGTTTTGTCGTCCTCGCTGACGGCCTTCTTGGAGACCTGGCGGGCCAGATTACCGTTGATGGTGGCCATGCCCGACTTGAGCCGGTCGGCCGAGACGTCGTTGAGCACCACGTCGAAACCGGCCAGCGCCGCGACATGCGCGATGCCATTGCCCATCTGACCCGCGCCGATCACGCCGACCTTCTTGATCACTGCCGCCATAATGTCATCCACCGGAACGGCGCGCAGATCGCGCCTGCCTCATCCCCCGAGCCGGGAGGTCCGATTTAATCAGAAACCCGATTAGATCAGAATCCTGGCTCGAAACCTAGATTGGATCGCTTCCCCGGCGTGCCCCACGCCAAAGAAAACGCCTCGAAAAAGAAAAACCGGCCGGAGTGTACCACTCCGGCCGGTGTTTTTAGCGCGTTTTTACTTGCCGAGCTTGGCGAGCTCGTCGGTGAGCTCAGGAACCGCCTGGTAGAGGTCGGCGACCAGGCCGTAATCGGCGACCTGGAAGATCGGCGCGTCCTCGTCCTTGTTGATCGCGACGATCACCTTGGAGTCCTTCATGCCGGCCAGATGCTGGATCGCGCCGGAAATGCCCACCGCGACATAGAGCTCGGGGGCCACCACCTTGCCGGTCTGGCCGACCTGCCAATCGTTCGGCGCATAGCCGGCATCCACCGCCGCGCGCGAGGCACCGACGCCGGCACCGAGCTTGTCGGCGAGCGGCTCGATGTACTTGGCGAAGTTCTCGCGGCTCTGCATGGCACGGCCACCGGAGACGATGATCTTGGCCGAGGTCAGCTCGGGGCGGTCGCTCTTGGCGACTTCCTCGCCGACGAAGGACGACAGGCCCGGATCGGCCGCCGCAGCGATGTTCTCGACGGCGGCGCTGCCGCCTTCACCCGCCGCCGCAAAGGTCGAGGTGCGCACCGTGATGACCTTCTTCGCGTCCTTCGACTTCACCGTCTGGATGGCGTTGCCGGCATAGATCGGGCGCTCATAGGTGTCGGGGGCGACCACCTTGGTGATCTCGGAGACCTGCATGACGTCGAGCAGGGCCGCGACACGCGGCATCACGTTCTTGAAGCGCGAGGTCGCGGGCGCGACGATCGCGTCATAGCCGGAAGCCAGCGAGACGATCAGCGCGGCCAGCGGCTCGGCGAGATCGTGGGCGTAAGTCTCGCCCTCGGCAAGCAGCACCTTCTTCACGCCGGCAAGCTTGGCGGCGGTATCCGCCGCAGCTTTGGCGTTCTGGCCGGCCACCAGCACGTCGACATCCGCGCCGAGCGCGGCAGCCGCGGTCAGGGCCTTGTTGGTCGCGTCCTTCAGCGACGCATTGTCGTGTTCGGCAATCAGAAGCGTCGTCATCAGAGCACCCCGGCTTCGTTCTTGAGTTTCGACACCAGCTCGGCGACGTCCTTGACCTTGACGCCCGCCTTGCGGCCCGCCGGCTCCGTCGTCTTGAGAACCTCGAGACGCGCGGCGACATCGACGCCGTAGTCGGCGACGGTCTTCTCCGCGATCGGCTTCTTCTTGGCCTTCATGATGTTGGGCAGCGAGGCGTAGCGCGGCTCGTTGAGACGGAGATCCGTGGTGACGATCGCGGGTCCCTTCAGCTTGACGGTCTGCAGACCGCCGTCGACTTCGCGGGTGACCTTGAAGTCAGAGCCTTCGACCTCGAGCTTCGAAGCAAACGTCGCCTGCGACCAGCCGAGCAGCGCGGCCAGCATCTGACCGGTCTGGTTGCTGTCGTCGTCGATCGCCTGCTTGCCGAGGATGATCAGGCCGGGCTGCTCTTCTTCCGCAACCTTCTTCAGGATCTTGGCAACCGCGAGCGGCTCGACGGTGCCCTCGACCTTCACCAGGATGCCGCGGTCGGCACCCATGGCGAGACCGGTGCGGATCGTCTCCGAGGCCTGCGCCGGTCCAATGGAAACCACGACGACCTCGGTGGCCTTGCCGCCTTCCTTCAGGCGCAACGCTTCCTCGACCGCGATTTCGTCGAACGGGTTCATCGACATCTTCACGTTGGCGAGTTCAACGCCCGATCCATCGCCCTTGACGCGGACCTTGACGTTGTAATCAACCACCCGCTTTACCGGCACCAAGACCTTCATCGATCCTCTTTCACTCAATTTGGGAGGGGGGTTATCAACTGGCGCGGAACCTAAAGGCCTGATCCGGCCCGGTCAACGCGCGACAGAGCCAAATTTTAGACCTTAGAAATATCGAGCTCAATGGGCAGAATCTTGGGGTCAGCGATTCTGGCCCGGAACCCAGAGCACGTCGCCGGCACCGTTATGGTTGGCGGCACGGCTGGCGACGAACAGGAAGTCGGACAGGCGGTTCATATACTGGATACCAGCAGCGCCCACGGGCTCGCCGGGCCGGGCCGCCAGTTCCACCATCACGCGTTCCGCCCTGCGGCAAATCGTACGGGCAACGTGGAGGTAGGCGGCGGCGGGCGTGCCCCCCGGCAGCACGAAGGAGGTGAGCGGCGCCAGCTTGTCGTTGAGCGCGTCGATGTCGCGCTCGAGCCGCTCGACCTGGCTTGCCACCACCCGCAGCCGCTCGGCCTTGCCTTCGCGCTCGGGCACTGCGAGGTCGGCGCCGAGGTCGAACAGATCGTTCTGGATGCGGCCGAGCATCGCGTCGAACTCGGGCATGTCATGGGTGTGGAGCCTGACAACGCCGATCACGGCATTGGTTTCGTCCACGGTGCCATAGGCTTCGATGCGCAGATCGTATTTCGGACGGCGTTCGCCAGTTCCGAGCGCTGTCGTGCCGTCGTCACCGGTCTTCGTGTAGATGCGATTCAACGTGACCATTTTTAACGCCCCATCGCCCAGACCGCGAGCATGGCAATGACGATCGCCACGAACTGAAGCAGCACGCGCCAGCGCATCAGCTTCTGCGAGGTGTTGGGCGAGCCGCCGCGCATCATGTTGACGAGACCGAGCAGCAACACCAACGCCACGGCGCCGGCTGCCACCGGCAGGATGAAAGTACTCAGGAGAGATGCCATCAGCGGTAGATAACACCGTGTGCGCTGGTCCGCCATGGCGTTCCCGATCTGGCTTTTAAGCCAATAATATCAGAAGCTAGCTGGATGAATTCCGATTTGCGCTCGTCGCCTGTCTTCTTCGCCTCTCCCCGCATGCGGGGAGAGGCGAATCCGGAGTAAGCTGTGAAGGCCATCCGCTACATCTACGTTGTCGTGGAAGACGCCTTCTACACCTTCCTCGCCGATGACGGCTGGGCGATCGCGAGCCATATCGCGCTGTCGACCCTGATGGCGCTATTCCCGTTCCTGATCGTGCTGACCTCGCTCGCCGGCTTCTTCGGCTCCAAGGAACTTGCCGATCAGGCCGCAAGCCTGATGCTTCAGGTCTGGCCGAAGCAGGTCGCCGATTCGATCTCGGGGGAAGTCCACGACGTGCTGACCACGACCCGCACCGGCGTGCTGACGATCGGCGCAGCGCTGTCGGTATATTTCGCCTCCAACGGCGTCGAGGCGCTCCGCGTCGCACTGAACCGCGCCTATGCGGTGGTGGAGATGCGGCGCTGGTACTGGCTGCGCCTTGAATCGATCGGCTACACGCTGGTCGCGGCCTTCACCGCGCTTGCCATGGCGTTCCTGATCGTGCTCGGACCGCTCTTCATCGAGGCGGCGCGGCGCCATATCCCGCTGTTCGTCGAGTCCAACGAGAGCATCCTCACCTGGCTGCGCTACGGCATCACCGTGGGCGCGCTGGTGGTCGCGCTGATCATCCTGCATGCCTGGCTGCCGGCGGGACGGCGCACCTTCCTCCAGATCCTGCCCGGCATCGTCTTCACCATCGTGGCATCGCTGATCTCGGGCATCGTGTTCGGCCAATATCTGGCGCGCTTCGCCAACAACTACGTGACGATGTATGCGGGGCTCGCCTCGGTGATCATCGCGCTGGTGTTCCTGTATTTCATCGCCGCGATCTTCGTCTACGGCGGCGAGCTCAACGCCGCGATCATCAAGTCGCGGCTTCCTCACGGCGTTTCGCTTCAAGCAGCGCAGTCGCTAAAGCGCGCGGAGACACAGGCTTGACCAGGAAGGCGTCGGCGCCGGCCTCGCGCGAGGCCGCCTCGTCCTCGCCACGGCCGGACACGCCGATGATGGGGATCTGAGCCAGCGGCGCCGGCATGGTCCGGATCCGCCTGATGGCCTCAACGCCGTCGATGCCAGGCAGCACCATGTCCATCAGCACCGCATCGAACGCGCCTTGCGCAAGCCGGTTCACCGCATCCTCGCCGCGCCCGATGAACTCGGCATGGTGGCCGAGCTCGGTCAGGATGGTGTTGAGCACGACGCGGCCGAACGGGTTGTCCTCGACGCTGAGCACGCGCAGCGCGGCCATCGCGTCAGCCTCGGCTTCGCCCTTCGACTTGCGGGACTTGCGCGATTCCGTCGCGTCGAGCGACATGGTCAATGTGAAGGTGGCGCCGCCGCCGCGCCGCGGAGCGACCGTGATGTCGCCGCCCATCGCGCGCGCCAGTTGCTTGACCGAGGAAAGGCCCAAGCCGGCGCCGCCGAAGCGCGAGGCGATGGTGACATTGGCCTGGGTGAAGGGGCGGAACAGCCGCTTGATCTCGGCCATGGTCAGGCCGATGCCGCTGTCGGACACCGCGAAGGCGACGCCGACCTTGCCCTTCGCCTTGTCTCCGGCCTTGCCTTTGGCGGGACGCCAAGGCGCGACCGCGAGCGCGACACCGCCCTGCTCGGTGAACTTGACGGCATTGTCGATCAGGTTCTCGAGCGCGGCGCGCAGGCGGACGGAATCGCCGACCACCAGCCCCGGCAGCTTCTCGGAGATATCGACCTGGGCCTGGAGGCCCTTGGCCGCGGCGCGTCCGGCGAGGGAATCGCCGGCGCTGCGGGCGAGCGCGCGTAAATCGAACAAATCCTGCCGCAGGGCACTTCCACCCTTGCCCGCCCCCTTGCCGGTCCTGGCGGCATCGACGAACAGGGTGGCAAGGCTTGCCAGATGCTCGGCACCGGCCTTGATGGTGTCGGCCCAGCGCCGCTCGCGCTCGCCGAGATCGGATGTGGCGAGCAGGTCGCTGATCGCGAGAATACCGGTCAGGGGGGTACGGACCTCATGGGCAAACGCGGCGAGCGCGGCCTGGACCACGTCCGGCGCCACGGCCTTGGCGCTGCGCTTGCGCAACCGGCCGGTCGCCCCGGACCGCTTCCGAGGCGGTCGCCTGGACGTTCGCGTGGTGCGCGCTGAGCGCGTTTTCGCCGCCATGAATCCCTTCGAAGGGTCCCCTTCGATCCCCAGGCTCTCAAGCAAGCATCGCACGGCGGAACCCCTGGAGTCACGGCGGCGTTTTGCTAACCCCCAGAGAAACTTAACCTAATCCCACCAACCGGCGGATGCCGGCGGGCGCGGCGCCGTCAGCACGCAGCTCGTGCAGGCCGGTCGAGCGGCCCGATTTCGACAACTTCCGGCCCGCCTCGTCCAGAATCAGCACGTGGTGGCGATAGGCGGGTTCCGGCAGATCGAGCAGGACCTGGAGCAGGCGGTGAACCGAGGTGGCGTGAAACAGGTCCTGCCCCCGCACGACCTCGCTGATGCCCTGAAGCGCGTCGTCGACGACGACGGACAGATGGTAGCTGGTCGGCGTCTCCTTGCGGGCCAGGATGACGTCGCCCCAGGCCTCCGGTCGCGCCGCGACGATGCCGTGCTCGCCATCGGGCCCCTCGCCAAGCTCGTTCCAAGTCAGACCGGCAACGCGTCGGCAGGCGGCCGCCATGTCGAGCCGGAGCGCGTAAGGCACGCCGGATGCAATGAGCCGGCCGCGCTCGCCGGCCGACAGCGATCTGGCGTCACCCGGATAAAGCGGTGCACCGTCGGGATCGCGAGGCCATGGCCCGGCGGTCTCGCGCGCGGCCACGAGCCTGGCGATCTCCGCGCGGCTCTCGAACGCGGGATAGACGAGACCAAGCGCCGAGAGTTTTTCGAGCGCGGCGCGATAAGCCGCGAGATGCTCCGATTGCCGCCGCACCGGCGTTTCCCAGGCGATGCCGAGCCAGGCGAGGTCGTCGTAGATCGCCGCCTCGAACTCCGGCCGACAGCGCGTCGCGTCGATGTCCTCGATCCGCAGCAACAGCCGCCCGCCGGTCTCGCGCGCGCGGTCGAAATTGAGCAACGCCGAATAGGCGTGGCCGAGATGCAAGAGGCCATTCGGGCTGGGGGCAAATCGGAAAACGGGTGGCATGAGTTCTCGGTGTATTCGTCATTGCCGGGCTTGACCCGGCAATCCATCTTCCAGGACTCTGTTACGATAGGAGATGAATGCGCGGGTCCCGCCTACGCCGAAGGCTTCGGCGGGCGTCTCGGTATTGGGCCGGCGTAGCCTTAGCAGAGACGGCAAGCCCGCGCATGACAAGTTGAGCCACCATGACCATCCACCTCGAAACCCAGTCCGATCTCGAAGAAGCCGTCCACGCGCTGATCAAGCGCGACCCGCGCCTCAAG
Source organism: Bradyrhizobium sp. Pa8 (assembly GCF_052588265.1). Taxonomy (NCBI): domain Bacteria; kingdom Pseudomonadati; phylum Pseudomonadota; class Alphaproteobacteria; order Hyphomicrobiales; family Nitrobacteraceae; genus Bradyrhizobium; species Bradyrhizobium sp. Pa8. Next base: position 8,926,548 of record NZ_CP176767.1, read on the forward strand.
CCCGTACTCGATATCGCCGGCATGCCGGCCTTGCGGCGGCGGGAGCCGGGATTTGCAGGGCTGGCGCATATCGTTTGCGGGCAGCAGCTCTCAACCGCAAGCGCCGCGGCGATCTGGGGACGGCTGTCCGCCGCGTTCGATCCGTTCGACCATGACGCCGTGCGCCGCGCCCGCACCGATCGGCTGGGGCGGCTCGGCCTGTCCGCCGCCAAGATCAAGACGCTGAAACATCTCGCGCGCGAGATCAGCGCGCAGCGGCTGAACCTCGACGTGCTCGCCGAGGAAGACGCCGAGGCCGCGCACCATACGCTGATCACGCTGCCCGGCATCGGTCCGTGGACGGCCGATGTCTATCTGCTGTTCTGCCTCGGGCACGGCGATGCCTGGCCGGCCGGCGACATCGCCGTGCAGGAGGGGATCAAGGTTGGCCTGGGGCTCAAGGCGCGGCCGACGGAAAAGCAGATGGCGCCGCTCGCCGAACCCTGGCGGCCGCTGCGCGGAGCAGCCGCGCATCTGTGGTGGAGCTATTATCGCGTGATCAAGAAGCGCGAAGGTGTCATCGGCAACCAGCCCTAGCCCCGCAGCCGCTCGCGATCGGCGCGGGCGCATTCGGCCACGAAATCGACGACGGCGCGCACTGCGGACAACTCGACCAGATCGGGATGGGCGAGCAGCCAGAGATCGGCGACGCTGACGAGTTTCTGCGGCGCGACGCGCACGAGGTCCGGATAGCTTTCCGCAACGAAGCAGGACAGCGCGGAGATTCCGATTCCCGCGCGCACCGCGGCCAGCATGTCGCCCTGCGACGAGCAGCGCATCACCATGATTCCCTGGCGCGTGATCGCATCGCTCCAGCGCGCCAGCTGCGCGTTCGAATCCTGATCGGCAAAGCCGATCACGCTGTGCCCCTTCCACTCGCCACTCCGCTCCGGCAAGGACCGGCCGGCGGCGTAGTCGCGCGAGGCATAGAAACCCGTGCCGAGGCGGCCAACCCTGCGGCCGACCAGGTTTTCCTCGCCGCTGTCGACCGGTCGCAGCACGACGTCGGCCTCCCGCCGGCGCACGCTGGCCGGAAACGGATGGGTGATGATCTCGAGCCGGATATGGTCATGTGCGCCGAGAAAAGAGCGCAGCCGCGGCATCAGCCAGTGCGAGGCCAGCGTCGCCCCGATCGACAGCTTGACCGTGCCGCGCGCCTTGCGCCCACCGGCGCCAACGGCGGCTTCGGCGCGAAGCGCGGCAGCCGCCATTGCCTCGGCATGCTCACGCAGCGTACGTCCGTCGGCGGTGAGCACGAATCCATCCGCGGCACGCGCCAAGAGCTTGGTGCCGAGCTGCGCCTCCAGCGCCGCGATCTTGCGGCTGACGGTCGGATGACTGGCATGCAGACGTTTTGCCGCAGCGGTGAAGCTGCCGGTGTCGGCGACCGCGACGAAGGTCTTGCAGAGATCCCAATCCACCGCCGGCTCCGTACAAATCTGAATATCCGCTTGTTCAATATTGAACGATCCCCTGCCCGCCGTCCAACCCTATAGTGGGGTCAAACACGCAAGCGGCGGACGGCCCGCCCACGCGACAATCGACATGGAAGCGCTCACTCCCGGCCGGAAGGCTGGCGAAGCGCTTTGTCAGGAGGATCGGATGGCACTGCCCGCTCTGCTCAAGAACAATCTGGAGCTGCCCGTCGTCGGCTCGCCGCTCTTCATCGTTTCCGGCCCGGAGCTGGTGATCGCCCAATGCAAGGCCGGTGTCGTCGGCTCGTTTCCGGCGCTCAACGCCCGTCCGGTGGACAAGCTCGACGAGTGGCTGAGCCGCATCGAGGACGAACTCGGCGAATACAAGTCGCGCAATTCCGGCAAGAAGGTCGCGCCCTATGCGGTCAATCAGATCTGCCACGCCTCCAACGACCGGCTGATGAAGGACATGGAAACCTGTGTGAAGCACAGGGCGCCCATCATCATTACTTCACTTCGGCCGCCCGCCGAGATCGTCGAGGCCGCGCACTCCTATGGCGGGTTGGTGTTCCACGACGTCATCAACGTCAAGCATGCGCGCAAGGCCGCGGAGCAAGGCGTCGACGGACTGATCCTGGTGTGCGCCGGCGCCGGCGGTCATGCCGGCACGCTCTCGCCGTTCGCGCTGGTACGCGAGGTCAAGCAATGGTTCGACGGCGCGATCCTGCTGTCGGGCGCGATCAGCGACGGTTTTGGCATCGCCTCCGCGCTGACGCTGGGCGCCGACCTCGCCTATATGGGCACGCGCTTCATCGCGACGCAGGAAGCCAATGCCGACGAAGCCTACAAATCCGCGCTGACGCAGCACGCCGCGCACGACATCGTCTACACCAACCTGTTCACCGGCGTGCACGGCAACTATCTCGGCCCCTCGATCGCCGCTGCGGGGCTCGATCCGGACAATCTCCCGGTTGCCGACAAGACGAAGATGAATTTCGGCTCCGGCGGCAACATGAAATCCAAGGCGTGGCGCGACATCTGGGGATCGGGCCAGGGCATCGGTCAGATCCTGGATGCGCCGCCGGTGGCCGAGCTGGTCGACCGGATGAAGGGCGAATTCGATCAGGCGCGTCACGACCTTATGCTGCGCGCCAGCGCCTGACGGCTTGGTCCGACAAGAAAATTGGACTGACAAGACAAACGGGAGGAGGACACCATGAAGCTGACAGCCGCGCTGACAGGCCTGTCGTTGCTGACGCTTGCCGCCGGCAGCGCCGGTGCGGACGAGATCCGGATCGGGCAGACGCTGCCCTATAGCGGTCCGGCATCCGGCTTCGGCGCGATCGGACGGACGCAGGAGGCGTTCTTCGAGAAGGTCAACTCGGAAGGCGGCATCAACGGCCGCAAGGTCAAGTTCATCACGCTGGACGACGCCTACTCGCCGCCGAAGACGGTCGAGCAGACCCGCAAGCTCGTAGAGCAGGACGAGGTGCTGATGATCTTCGGCTCGCTCGGCACCGCCACCAACAGCGCCGTACAGCGTTACCTGAACGCCAAGAAGGTGCCGCAGCTGTTCGTGCTCTCGGGCGCCACCAAATGGGCCGATCCGCAGAAGAATCCCTGGACGATGCCGGGCATGGCGGCCTACGAATCCGAGGGCGTCGTCTATGCCAAGTACATCCTGCAGGCCAAGCCCGACGCGAAGATCGCGATCCTGTCCCAGAACGACGATTTCGGCCGCGACTATGTCGCGGGCTTCAAGCGCGCGCTCGGCGCCAAGGCGGCCGGCATGATCATCGCGGAGGCGAGCTACGAGACCAGCGCGCCGACGATCAGCTCGCAGCTCTCGACCCTGAAGGCGTCAGGCGCCAACGTGCTGTTCGGCGTCGTGCTCGGAAAATTCACCTCGCAGATGGTCAAGGGCGTGGCCGAGATCGGCTGGAAGCCGGAGCTGTTCTTCGTGCCGACCTCGGCCTCCTCGATCTCGTTCCTGGAACCGGCGGGCCTGGACAATGCGGTCGGACTGATCTCGTCGAGCAACCAGAAGGACACGATGGACCCGCAATGGGCCGACGATCCCGGCGTGAAGTCATATTTCGCGTTCATGAAGCAATACATGCCGACCGCGGATCTCTCGAACTCCAACTATGCCGCGGGCTATCACTATGCCACGCTGCTGATGACGGTGCTGAGCGCTTGCAAGGACGATGTCAGCCGCGACAACATCTTGAAGCAGGCCGCGTCGCTGAAAGAGGTGAAGCTGCCGCTGCTGCTGCCCGGAATGAGCGTGTCGACCGGTCCGGACGACTATCTGCCGTTCCAGCAGCTTCAGCTCCGCCGCTTCAACGGCAAGAGCTGGGTGCCGTTCGGCGACATTCTCGATGACCGGTAGAGGACGTCCCATGATCATCAGCGGCGAGCGCCGGATCGACTATGCAGAACTCCATGCGCGGATCAGACGGGCTGCAGGCGGGATCAGCACGCTCGGCGGACGCGAGAGCGCGCCGGTCGCCATGATGCTGCGCAATGACTTCGCCCTGTTCGAAGTGGTCGCGGCCTCCGCCGCGCTCGGCCGCCCGGTGGTGCCGATCAACTGGCACCTGAAGGCCGCCGAAGTCCGCTATATCCTGGCCGACAGCGGCGCCGACATCCTGATCTGCCATGCCGACCTGCTGCCGCAGATTCACGACGGCCTGCCGGAGGGCCTGGCGCTCATGGTCGTGCCGACGCCGCCGGAGATCGCCGGCGCGTTCGATATCCCCGCCGCGCGCACAAGGGTGCCGGACGGATTGACCGATTGGGACAAATGGCGGGATAGCCAGGCGGAACTCGCGCAGCCGCCACGTCGCGGCGCGCCGATGTTCTACACGTCGGGCACGACGGGCATGCCGAAGGGCGTGCGGCGCATGCCGATGCGCCCCGAGCAGGTCGCGGCCTCCGAGCGCGTCGGGGCGATCGCCTACGGCGTGAAGCCGAACGAGGATCAGGTCGTGCTGATGAACGGCCCGATGTACCATTCCGCTCCGCACTCCTACGGCATGCTGGCCTATCGGAGTGGCTGCACCATCGTGCTGGAGCCGCGCTTCGATCCCGAAGACCTGCTGCAACTGGTCGAGCGCCATCGCGTCACGCACATGCACATGGTTCCGACGATGTTCGTGCGCCTGCTGCGGCTGCCCGACGAAATGAAGCGACGTTACGACTTGTCCTCGCTGCGCTTTGTCGTTCATGGCGCGGCACCCTGCCCGCCCGACGTGAAGAAGGCGATGATCGATTGGTGGGGAGGCGTCATCAACGAATATTTCGGCTCGACCGAGACCGGGATTCCGGTGTGGCACTCCGCGGCGGAGGCGCTGAAGAAGCCCGGCACCGTCGGCCGCACCATCGAGGGCGGTGTCGTCAAGATCTTCCGCGCCGACGGCAGCCCGTGCGACGTCAACGAACCCGGCGAGATCTACATGCGGCAGGCCTCGGTGCCCGATTTCGACTATCACGGCAAGGCCGAGGCGCGCACCGAGGCCGGCCGCGACGGTCTCGTCAGCGTCGGCGACGTGGGCTATCTCGACGAGGATGGCTATCTGTTCCTGTGCGACCGCAAGCGCGACATGGTGATCTCCGGCGGCGTCAACATCTACCCCGCCGAGATCGAGAACGCGCTGATCGGAATGCCCGGCGTGCGCGATTGCGCCGTGTTCGGCATTCCCGACGCCGAATTTGGCGAGCGGCTCTGCGCCTATGTCGAGCCGGAGCCCGGCGCAGCGCTCTCGCCCGCCGCGGTCCAGTCGTTCCTGCGCGAGCGGCTTGCCAATTTCAAGGTGCCGAAGGACGTCGAATTCCGCGACGCGCTGCCGCGCGAGGCGACGGGAAAGATCTTCAAGCGCAAGCTGCGGGAGCCGTATTGGGCGGGCCACGCACGCGCCGGCGCGTAACGAACGGCTGCGAACGGCGTTTTAAACTATGTTGCTGTTGCAAAAGGATCATGGGTGAACGATGAAATGCCGGCACGGACAGAGCCGGGATCAAAGCCATGACATCGATCGACTTCGTCGTTACGAAAAATGACCTCGACCAGTGCAAGGTGATCACGACCGAGCTTCCCGGCGCGGATGAGCTGCCGCCTGACGCCCTGCTCGTGAAGATCGACCGCTTCGCCTTCACCGCCAACAACATCACCTACGCGGTGATGGGCGACGAGTTGAAATACTGGCAGCTCTTTCCCGCGCCGAACGGTTTTGGCAACATTCCAGTATGGGGCTTTGGCGAGGTGGTCGCCTCCAGGCATCCGAACGTCGCCGTGGGCGAGCGCCTGTTCGGCTATTTCCCGATGGCGACGCATCTCGTCATCGAGGCGACCGATGTCGGCAAGCGCGGCCTTCGCGATGGTGCCGCACACCGGCAGGGCGTGGCGCCGGTCTACAACGCCTATGCCCGCGTCAGCGGCGATCCCGCTTACGCCAACAGAAATGGCGACTACCAGGCGCTGCTGCGGCCGCTGTTCATGCTGTCGTTCCTGGTCGACGACTTTCTGGCCGAGAACGACGACTTCGGCGCACGCACCGTGCTGCTCTCCAGCGCCTCGAGCAAGACTGCGTTCGGCCTCGCCCATCTGCTGCACACCCGCGGCCGCAAGGTGATCGCGCTGACGTCCGCCGGCAATGCCGGCTTCGTCACTTCGCTCGGCTGCTATGACGAGGTCATCACCTATGACCGCATTGCGTCGTTGCCATCGGATGCGCCGGTCGCCTTCGTCGACATGGCCGGCAACAGCGCGCTGCGCGCCGGATTGCATCAGCACTTCGGCGACCGGATGAAATGCTCCGTACGCGTCGGATTGACGCATCGCGCTACCGAGCCGGACGAGGGCGCGCTGCCCGGGGCAAAGCCGCGCTGGTTCTTCGCGCCCGACCAGATCCGCAAGCGCGCCAAGGAATGGGGCCCGGGCGGCATCGAGCAGCGCTTTGGCGCGGCATGGTCCGGCTTTGCGCCGCTGCTGGAGAGAAGCCTGACCGTGGTCGAGGGCCGCGGCCCCGACGCGGTGCGCCAGGTGTTTCTCGACACGCTGAAAGGGCGTATTCCGCCGGAGCAGGGCCACATGCTCTCGTTGCTCGGGTAAACCGCTTTCGAGGCCCATCGAACCGGTATAGCGTCAACCTCAGAGGAAACGCCGCGAAGACGGCCACGAGGTCGCGCATGCTGGATAAGACGAAGGATATTTCCGTCTCGGCGCAAGCCTGGCTCGACGAGTTCGAGCGCACGCTCGGCAAGCCCGATGCGGCCGCACTCGACCATCTCTTCCTCACCGACAGTTTTTGGCGCGATGTGCTGGCGCTGAGCTGGAACCTGCAGACGATCGCTGGCCACGACCGGATTGCCCAAGCGCTGAGGGCGCTCGCGCCACCGGCGGTGCCGACCAGCTTCACGATCGCGCCCAACCGCGCGGCGCCGCGCTGGGTCACGCGCGCCGGCACCAGCAATATCGAGATCATCTTCAATTTCGAGACCGTGATCGGCCGCGGCAGCGGTATCGTCCGGCTCGTGCCCGATACCGGCGATGGCGACCGGCTGAAGGCGTGGACGCTGCTCACCGCGCTCGATGAGCTCAAAGGCTTCGAGGAGCAGCTCGGCACGTCGCGTCCGCGGGGGCAGGCCTATTCACGCGATTTCCGCGGGCCGAACTGGCTCGATTTGCGTAACGCAGCGCGCGACTACGCCGATCGCGATCCTGCCGTGCTGGTGGTCGGCGGCGGCCAGGCCGGCCTTGCGATTGCAGCACGGCTGAAGCAATTGAAGGTCGACACACTGATCGTCGATCGCGAGACGCGGATCGGTGACAATTGGCGCAAGCGCTATCACGCGCTGACCCTGCATAACCAGGTGCAGGTCAATCATTTGCCCTACATGCCGTTCCCGCCGAACTGGCCGACCTACATCCCGAAGGACAAGCTCGCCAACTGGTTCGAAGCCTATGTCGACGCGATGGAGCTGGATTTCTGGACCGGCACCGAGTTCGAGGGCGGCAGCTATGACGACGCGAAGGGCTGCTGGACCGTCACGCTGCGACGCGCCGATGGCAGCAAGCACACCATGCAGCCGCGCCATGTTGTGATGGCGACCGGCGTCAGCGGCATCGCCAACGTGCCTGATATTCCGACCCTCGCCAATTTCAAGGGCACGCTGCTGCATTCCAGCCGCTACGAGGACGGCGAGAACTGGACCGGCAAGCGCGCCATCGTGATCGGCACCGGCAACAGCGGCCACGACATCGCGCAGGATCTCTGCTCCAGCGGCGCCGAAGTAACGCTGGTGCAGCGGTCGCCGACGCTGGTCACCAATATCGAGCCGTCGGCCCAGCTCGCCTATGCGACCTACAACGAAGGCACGCTTGAGGATAACGACCTGATCGCAACCTCGATGCCGACGCCGCTCGCGAAGAAAACCCATGTGATGCTGACCGAGCAGTCGAAGGAGCTCGACAAGGAGCTGCTCGACGGCCTGCGCAAAGTCGGATTCAAGCTCGACTTCGGCGAGGCCGGCACCGGCTGGCAGTTCAAATACCTCACCCGCGGCGGTGGCTATTACTTCAATGTCGGCTGCTCCAACCTCATAGTCGGGGGCGCGATCGGGCTGAAGCAGTTCGACGACATCGAGGGCTTCACGGCCGAAGGCGCACGGATGAAGGACGGCGCGACCATTCCGGCCGACCTCATCGTGCTCTCCACCGGCTACAAGCCTCAGGAATATCTGGTGCGAAAACTGTTCGGCGACGGCGTCGCCGACCGCGTCGGACCGGTCTGGGGCTTTGGCGACGGCCTCGAGCTGCGCAACATGTATGCACGCACCGGGCAACCCGGCCTCTGGTTCATCGCCGGCAGCCTCGCGCAGTGCCGGATCAACTCGAAATATCTCGCGCTCCAGATCAAGGCGATCGAGGAAGGGATTTTGGGGCGTGAGGCGGGTACGGCTTGAGCCCCTGGTCATTGCGAGCGCAGACCAGCGGGTCAGACATAGCTAAAGGAAGGAAAGATCAATGCCTGCCACTCTCGGCACCGGCGAGCACCGCTACCGCGTCGTCGACAATTTTGCGAAGCTGCCCGACGGCTGGACGCTGACCGACGTCGCCTCGGTCGCCGTCGACAGCAAGGACCGCGTCTACGTCTTCAACCGCGGGGCCCATCCGATGGTGGTGCTGGATCGCGAGGGCAATTTCCTCCGGAGCTGGGGCGAAGGCCTGTTCTCCCGCGCGCACGGCCTGCACATCGATGCCGAAGACAATCTCTATTGCACCGATGACGGCGACCACACCGTGCGCAAATGCACCACCGACGGCAAGGTGCTGCTGACGATCGGCATCCCCGAGAAGCCGTCGCCGTTCATGAGCGGCGAGCCGTTCCATCGCTGCACCCACACCGCGCTGTCGCCGAAGGGCGAGATCTACGTCTCCGACGGCTACGGCAATGCGCGCGTGCACAAGTTCACGCCCGACGGCAAACTGATGAAGAGCTGGGGCGAGCCCGGTACCGATCCCGGCCAGTTCAACATCGTGCACAACATCGCCACCGATGCAGACGGCTGGGTCTATGTCGCCGACCGCGAGAACCACCGCGTGCAGGTCTTCAATGGCGAGGGCAAGTACGAGACGCAGTGGAACAATCTGCATCGCCCCTGCGCGCTATGCTGCTGCGGCGGAGCCAAGAGCCCGACCTTCGTGATCGGCGAGCTCGGACCCGGCCTCGACATCAACCGCAACGTGCCCAATCTCGGCCCGCGGCTGTCGATCGTGGACGCCAAGGGCAACCGCATCGCGCGGCTCGGCGGCGAGAACGGGCCAGGCGTAGCCAGCGGGAAGTTTTTGGCGCCGCACGGCCTCGCGCTGGACTCCAGGGGCGACATCTATGTCGGCGAAGTCGGCGTCACCAACTGGAAGGCCAGCTTCGGAGACCAGGAAATGCCGGCCGTGGTGCGCGCGACGCGGTGTTTGCAGAAGCTGGAGCGGATGCGGGAATAGTTGGGCGGGCGAGGCCGCGATGCGCTGTCGGGTCGACCCTGCCTCCCGCGGCGGCGTCCTCGCCCCCCCAAATCACGGCGGTTTTGAGCGCTTTGCCACCCCGCCGCCGCATTGCTTGCATCTGAATAAGTCGCTCAACGGGCTTCACAATCCCGTCACGCTGCATGTAGTATGTCAGTACATGCTGCTTCGCAGCGTATATTGGAGGCCGGGAGCGTTACTTGAACGCACATGTCTCGCAAGGTAGTTGGCCGGTGTTGGTGCTGAATGCGGACTTCCGGCCGCTGAGTTACTACCCGCTGTCTCTCTGGTCGTGGCAGGACGCGATCAAGGCGGTGTTCCTCGACCGCGTCAACATCGTCGCGCATTACGATCAGGCGGTTCACAGTCCCACGCTGCAAATGCAGCTGCCGAGCGTCGTCTCGCTCAAATCCTTCGTCAAGCCGACCACGCATCCCGCGTTCACCCGGTTCAACGTCTTCCTGCGCGATCGTTTCAATTGCCAGTATTGCGGCTCGCCGGAAGACCTCACCTTCGATCACATCATCCCGCGCAGCAAAGGCGGCCAGACCACCTGGGAGAACGTGGTCGCGGCATGCTCGCCCTGTAATCTGCGCAAGGGCAATCTGACGCCGGCGCAAGCAAAGATGTTTCCGCGCCAGCACGCCTTCGCCCCGACCGTGCACCAGCTCCACCGCAACGGCCGCCTGTTCCCGCCGAACTATCTGCACGACAGCTGGCTGGATTATCTCTACTGGGATACGGAGCTGGATCCGTAGGGCGACGCTGTTCGCGCTCGGCCGTTCGTGCGACCTGCTGAAATCGAAAGATCGACGACCCGTCGGGTCCTCGGTTCGTTTCATCGAACGTCACGCATTCTGCGCCAGCGAATGAGCCTCGATTCGTTGGCGGATATCGGGCGAATTGATCAGGTCGAACGGCTCTATGAGTTGCACGACATCCGAGAACGCGCGCTGGACCACCGGATCGGCCACGACAGCCCGGAATAGAGCGGCTTCGAACTGCCGGCTTTCCTCGTACCGCTCCGGGCGCTCGCCGTGCGTGGTTGGATAGGCGAAGTCAGCGTTCACGCCCATGTTCCAGGGTGCCTGAAGCAGCGCGCCCACTTCGGACATGAACCCAGCCTGGAGGGCCTCGATCGGGTCCGCCTCCCCGGCGACGCGATCCAGGATCTCGCGCAGCAACTTTGCCTCTCGCGCGGCGACCGTCATGCCCTGCCCGTAGACCGGATTGAACCGGCACAGCGAGTCCGCCACGGGGAGAATCCCGCGCGGCAGCCGCTTGAGCCGTTCAAAATGCCGCCAGCGGCTCGCGTCAAACACGAAATGCCGGAGGCCTCCGGGTGGCAAGAGCTTGTAGACTGCGTTGTAGATCGCCGGCGTCTTCAATTGGCGCGCAGCCGCAAGATAGTCCTCCCACGTGCCGGGGCGATTCGTCGCGCCGTGATGGGAGATCGATGTAAACCAGCGCCCGCCTTCGAGAGGAATGATCAAGCCGGCTGTCGCCGACGTGGCGGGATCGGGCAACGTGACCAGATTTTGCCAGTCGAACGAGGTTCGCCCCGGCCGCAGAACCGCGGTGGTGTAGCTGATGTCGACGCCCACGACGGTCTCCTGCGGCCGCTCCCAGCCAAGCACATCGAGCAGGCCGAGCGTCGGCGCGCCGCGGCCGGATGCGTCCACCACGAGATCCGCCTCGATCGCCGCACCAACACCTGCGTCGTTCTCGAATTTCACCATCGGCCGGGTTGCAGCCGGCACAATCTCCATCACGCGGCTCTGCGATTGCACTTTGACATTGGCGATCGCAGTCACCTTTCGGCGCAGCGTATGCTCGATCAGCGGCCGCGAGCCACACAGCAGCGACGTCCCGCAGTCACGCCTTGGCAGCGCGCCAACATCTGGCCGCTCGTACTGGACGTCCTTGAAGACATTCACGGGAACTGCACCGGCGGCGGCAAGATCCTGCGCGAAACCCGGGAAAAGGGAGTCGAGGGCCTGCAGTCCACCGGCCAGAAGAAGATGCGGATGCCGATCCTGGGGAACGCCGGCGCGGGACATGATCGAAGCCGGCAGGACATCGCGTTCGAGAATGACGACTTCCTGGAAGGAGGAAGAAAGCGCACCGGCGGCAGACAATCCTCCAATCCCAGCTCCGATGACAACCGCGCGTTGCCCAAAATGACGGCTCATACTTATTCCTTTGGTTCGATTCACCACCTTTCTGTGCGTAGACCGCACTACGGGAATGTTTCGAATCGCGGGATCTTTGTTTCGATTGCAACGGAGCGGCCGCGATGCCCAAGCGTTACGACAGAACGCCGCGTTCAGCTGCGGTACTCGCCAGACTCGATGCGGCGCAATCTCTTAGGTTGTAACATCATGTTTTGACACGTTCTCGCCACGGATCATCGGTATTCGACCAAAATCGGAATACCGGGAAAGTCGCGATGGGTGCATGCAGCTGGTTCAGAGTCGCATTGTTTGTTCTCGCGTTCACGAATGGCGCGACTGCACAGGACATGCCGTCGGAGCTTACGCCTGTCGGCAAGGCCGTCCTTCAAGCCGAGATCGCGGCCAAGGACCGCTCGGGATCCGGCAAGCTGGTGGACTCTCCGTTGGCCGTGTGCACCTTCCCGGGCGGCCTGTGCGGCGCGGTTCGGCCTGACGGTTCGGTGGCCGTGCCGCCGCGATACGATTGGGTCGGCGACTTCTCGGACAAACGCGCCGCAGTTCGCAGCGGAGGACTGTACGGCTTCGTCGACAACGAAGGGCACGAGGTCGCCGCACCGCAATACGGCCTCGTGGACGACTACAAGTTTGGCTTTGCGCAAGTCGAGGTCGGGGGCAAGTCGGGCCTGATCGATCGTGACGGCAAGATGATCTTCGCGCCGACATACGGCTTCATCGAGGCGATCGGTCCCGACCGCTTCCGCGTGTCGGATTTTCCGCGACGCGGCGGAACCATTGGCGCCGAGGATTTCTCGGGGATAAGGACCACCTACACCTCAAACAGCGTCAGTGTCTCCGCCCCCCTCGAATTCAAGACGAATGGCGTGATCGATCTCTCCGGACAATGGATAGAACCGGCGGCGCCGCCATCGCGCGAATTCGACAAGACAAGTCCATCAGTTCGCTGGGTTGAAAGAGGCGGATTGTGGGGGTTGTTGCAAGCCGATGGAAGCTGGCTGGTCGAGCCGAAGTTTCAGCGGGCGGAAGCCCTAAGTGACGGCCTGGCGCGCGTGACTCTCAGCAGCAAGGTTGGCTTCATTGATGGCACAGGGAAATTCGCCATCGAGCCCGTCTTCGACACGGCTTGGCCGTTCAGGCTCGGCCTTGGGCGCACATCGGCAAAACGAGACGGCAGCTTCGGCGTGATTGACAAGTCTGGATCCTGGATATTCCAAACCAATCACCAGCAAATTTATCTGGCGATTGCGCGTAACGGAGGCTCCTCCGAGGTGCCGTACGGATGGCACTTCAAGCAGGCGGACCACTGGGGTCTTCTGGACCTCGACGGCCGTACTGTGCTCGACGCAGCGTTCGATCAACCCGTCCAGTATTGTGAAGACAAGCGGCTGATCGCCTACAAGAACAAGCAATGGCTGTATTTCACGGAAGGCGGAAATCCTCTGCAACCTCCTGGAAGTCGGTTGATCGATGCGACATGTGGCGCCGCACCGCCGTACACCCTGCAAACCGGAGACACGTTCCAGCTTGTTGACGCACGCTTGCAGCCTATCGCGCCGATGCAGTTCGAGGCAGTCGTGCGAATAGGACGGGATGCCAGGAATGCCAAAGTCGATGGCAAATGGGGACGCATCAGGTCCGACGGGAGTTGGCTCGTCGAGCCCCGATTCGACTACCTTTCGACCAATCCCGATCCTTTTGTCGCGTCCATTGACGGTAAGCGCGGCGTCATGAAATCGGATGGGACATGGCTGATCGAGCCCAAATTCGACGCCGTTCGAATCCGACAAGACGGCACCGTCTTTGCTTCGACCGACGGAGCGACAGGCATCATGCGGCTCAAGGATCAATCCTGGGTCATGCAACCTCGCCCGGGCGTCATGTGCGATATCGGCAACGCGATCATGTCCCAAGCTGGCGGAAAACGCGTGATCCTGTCTCCCGCCGGCGAGGTCTGGATCGACGCCGACGCCGAACGCGTCGGTATCAACCTCGACTTCGGATTGCTGACGTTCTTGAGAAACGGAAAGTGGGGGCTGGTCGACACCGCCGGGCATGTGATGGTCGAGCCGCAATATGACGAGCCGGTCTATTTCGGGCCGCGCGATCGTGGCATTGCCTGGGCCAAGCAGGCCGGCAGATGGTGCCCGATCGACCGACGCAACCATTCAGTCCCAGGGATCGCCTGCTCCGATGTCAATCCGGCACCATCCCTGGCACCGCGGTTCGAATGCAAGATCGAGCCATGAGTTCGATCTACACAGGCCGATGATACGTGCTTTGGTTCCAGCTCAAACTCCGATCGCGTTACGCATCACCACATCCCGATAGAATGCCGCGCTCAGCTTCGGCACGCGCGCTTGGGTCTCGAAGTCGACCCGGTAGAGGCCGAAGCGCTTGCCGTAGCCGAAGACCCATTCGAAATTGTCCATCAGGCTCCACAGGAAATAGCCGCGAATCGGCACGCCCTCGGCGATCGCACGCTGCATCTGGGTCAGGTAATTGCGCAGGAACATGATGCGGTCGAGATCGTAGACCTGGCCGTCACTGGCGATCTTGTCCTCGGACGAGGTGCCGTTCTCGCTGATATAGATGGTCTCGATGTTCCAGATTTTTGCGGCGAGACGCGGGGCCCAGTAGATCACCTCGGGGCCGACCCGCAGCCATTCCGAGTTCATGTGCGGGAACGAGGTCGGGAACGGCAGCACGCGGAAGCCCGACGCGCGATCGGAGGCCGCGACGTAGTATTGCGGCGCGTAGATGTTGAGCCCGACGAAATCGTTCGGCGTGCCGATGATCTTCAACTCCTCAGGGGTGAATTTCGGCGCATCCGCGCCGGCATAGGCGAGGAAGCCGTCGGTGTACTTGCCCTCCAGCACCACGCCAAGAAACCCGGCGTTGAGCTCACGCGTTGCGATCTCGGCAGCGCGGATATTTTCCGGCGTTGCGATCGCGGGCACGCAGGCTGCGATATTCTCGGCCGCACCGACACGGGTGCCGGCGCGGCCCGACGCACGGATCGCCTGCACGGCGAGCCCATGCGCCAGCGCGACGTGATGGCGCGCCTGGTTGAGCTGCTGCACCGGCAGCTTGAGGCCGGGCGCGTCGATGCCCCAGCCATAGCCGAAATTCACGAAGCGCCCGACCTCGTTCACGGTGAAGATGGTTTTGACCCGATCGGTCAGGCGCGCGGCGACATAGGCGGCGTAATCTGCAAAGGCCTTCGAGGTGTCGCTCGACTGCCAGCCGCCGACGCGATCCTGGAGCGCCTGCGGCAGGTCCCAGTGATAGAGCGTCGCATAGGGCTCGATGCCGTTCGCGAGCAGCTCGTCGACGAGCCGGTTGTAGAAATCGAGCCCTTTCGGATTGGGCTGGCCCGATCCATCCGGAAACACCCGCGGCCACGCAATCGAGAAGCGGTAGGCCTTGACGCCGAGCGCCCCAATCAACGCGACGTCATCCTTGTAGCGGTGATAATGCTCATTGGCGCGGTCGCCGGTCGAGCCGTCCTCGATCTTGCCGGGCGTGTGACTGAAAATGTCCCAGATCGACTTGCCGCGGCCATCCTCATCGACGGCGCCCTCGATCTGGTAGGACGAGGTCGCCGTGCCCCACAAAAAATCCTTGGGAAAGGGCGCGTGCGCGTGGCGATCGGCCGGTGCGGGCGTCTCATTGTCTGCAGCCTTGTTATCTGCAGCCCTGGCACCCGCCGCTGCACCAAGCGCGGCGAGCCCCGCGAGCTTCGCAAGATCGCGCCGCGAGACATCAGCTGACATCGCTATCTCCGAGCCTGCTCCATATCGATCTGATAGGCGGAAATCCGGTCGATCTCGAATGCGACGGTGGGCGGCGATTCCGCATCGACGGGGCCGACGCCGACAAAGAATTTCGATCCGATCGCGAGATTGACGATCATGTACATGGGATCGTCGAAGCCGATCGGCACCTTGATGTCGGAGACCGGCTTGCGGTCGATGAAATAGACCAGGCGATCCTCCTCCCACAGCACACCATAATTGTGGAACACGCTGGAGGCGTCGCCGACCGCATAGTCGAAGCCACAGGACTGGATCTTCTGGGTCGACGGAATCCGCCAATGCGTAGTCATCACGAGATCGCCGGGCCGCTCGCCGCGGCCTTCCAGCACGTCGACCTCCGGCGGCCAGCCGCCGTCGTCCGCCAGCATCCAGAACGCCGGCCAGACCGCATGGCCGACCGGCACCTTGGCGCGGATTTCGAAATAGCCGTGCTTCTGCGCGAACGTGCCCTGGGTCGTCAGGATTCCCGAGATGTACTCGTTGTTGAACAGAACGGACTTCAGCTCCGGCGGCGTGCGGCTGGCGACGATCGAGAGCACACCGTCCTTCACCTTGAACGGATCAAGCCCAAGCGGCGTCCCCGCACGCCCCGAATAGCGCGGATCGACGTAGATCTGCTGCTCGCCATTGGCGCTGGTCTTGCGCTTGAAGTCGGAGCCGTCGCCGCCCCAATAGCGCGCTTCCGGCCACGCCGCACCGCCGGCGTAATGCGGCACCCAGCGACCTGTCGCAAGCGGATGCTCGTCAAAGTCATCGTTGAAAGTCCGGCGCAGCGGCAGGAACGCGAGCAAGGCGGGATTGGCCGTTTCAAGCTTGCGGCACTCGATCATGGAGGGATCGGTGGTCACTTGCAGCGTCATCGTGCCGGGCGCAGCATCGAGATCGTCCTGCGCGACGCCCGGCGCGGGCACGGCAGACAGGCCGATCGCAACCAGAGCGCCCTTTGTCCAACTGTCGATCATCACCGCACATCGAACATGGCAGAAAACTTGGCAGGATATGAGCAGGTTAGCTCGCCTGTCTTCGAGCGGGCAAGCACGGCCATCTGTGCGGGCGGGCGATTTCGAAGAGGTCATCTCGACATCGCATTCGCGTCGGCCGGAAATCGCGTCAGCCCGGGCGCACTATCGGCGCCAACCGGGCCAGTTCCGCGCGCCCCGGCGCCGCCAGAGAGGCGCCGGTCCCAAATCCTTCCGCATTCGTTACCGTCCCTTAAGCCTCCGATGGCAGTTTGGCCGGGATCCGCGGCCCTGCCCGTCGAACCGCCGATCCATCAGGTCCAAGGTCGTCGCTCATGTTTGCCGAGACGCTGGAAGCGGTTCAGTCCTCGCCGTCGAAGCGGGCTGCATATATCCGCTTCGTGCTGGTGGCGCTGGCGTCGATCGCGGTCTTCAAGGCCTTCTGGTTCGCACGCTTCGGCGGCTGGACGGATCGCGAGCTCGCCGACTTCGATGCCTTCCACATCGTCGCGCAGCACGTCTGGCGCGGCGATCTCGACCAAGTCTATCATTTCGATGCCCTGCTGAAGATGCAGATGGAGGCCGCCGGCGGCGCCACCGGCTTCATGCCCTGGACCTATCCGCCGCAATACGACCTCCTGCTCGCGCCGTTCGCATTCCTGCCGGTCGGCGTCGGCTATCTCCTGTTCACCGCCGCGACCCTTGCGCTCTATCTCGTGACGCTCCGGGCGATCGCCGGCCGGAATTTCGCGCAGGTGCTGGTGATCCTGTTTCCGGCGATGGCGATCACCATCGGCTGCGGGCAGAACGGCTTTCTGACGGGGGCGCTGATCGGGCTGGTCTGTCTCAACGTGGAGCGGCGGCAGCTGTTGGCCGGCCTCGCGCTCGGCGCCATGGTGATCAAGCCGCACCTGGCGATTGCCGCCGGCGTCTATCTGCTGGTGACGCGGCGCTGGATTGCGCTCGGAACGGCCGCGGCCGTCGTATTGGCGAGCTCACTGCTCTGCACGCTCCTCTTCGGGTGGCAGATCTGGTTCGCGTGGCTCGGGGCGATCAGGGAATCGGCAGGCTATCTCGAGCAGGGCTTCTATCCACTCTTCCGCATGATCTCGACCTATGCGGCGCTGTACAAAGCCGGCCTTCCCGCAAGCGCCGCCTTCTGGGGACAGACGGCCGTTGCCGGGCTGGCCTTGTTCGCCGTCCTTCTCGGTGCGGCGCGGGGCGCTGCACCGGCCTTCACGCTCGGTGCCGCCGTGATGGTATCCGTGATGATCAGCCCCTATGCCTATGATTACGATCTGCCGATGGTCGGGATCGGTCTGGCCCTGATGCTGCCCGATCTCGCCAGGATGGCGAGCCCGCGCGAGCGGAGCGTCATATACGGGCTGATCCTGTTTGCCGGAGCCTATGGTCTGTTGCAGTCGGGGCGGCTCGCGGTGCAATTCGGGCAGAAGGCCGATCCCGACCAACATTTCGCGCCCGCCCTGGGCGGCTTCGCCCTGATGACGCTCCTGATCCTGCTGCTGCGGCTGCTGTGGCGCGGGACGCAGCCGGCGCCCATCCTGTCGCAGGCCGCAGAATAACGGCTCTAGGCCCGCTGCAACGCCAGCGTCACGCCGCCGAGCGTTAGCGCCATCGCCGCCCATTCGCGCAGGCCCAGCGGCTCGCTCAGGATGATCGCGGCGGAGACGACGCCGATCACGGGGACGATCAGCATGCCGGTCGAGGCCGAGGTCGGCGGCAGGCGGCGCAACGTCTCGAACCAGGTGACGTAACAGACGCCCATCGGCACCAGCGTCATATAGACGAAGCAGCCGAGTCCCAGCGGGGTGATCGCGGTGATATCGGGTTGCTCGAACAGGATGCCGAGGATCAGCATCGTGGCGCAGCCGAGCCCAACCTGCCAGGCGACGACCACGAGCGGCGGCATCGGCAGCGGCTTGCGGTTGAGCACATTGCCGAGCGCGAACAGGATGGCGCAGAGCAGCGCGAGCGCGATGCCGAGCAGCTTGTCGGCGCCGAACGCAAAGTCGTGGCCGCCGAGGAGCAGCGCGACGCCGGCGACACCGAGGACGAGACCCCAAATATCCCGCATGGTCGGCCGCGTACCCAGCACCGGCCAGGCGAACAGCATGGCCCAGATCGGCATCGTATAGGCGAGCAGAGCCCCCTCGCTCACGGTCACATATTTCATCGCGACCGTGCCGAGCCCCATCCAGGCAAGGACGTTGGTGAGGGTCGCAAACAACAGCCGCGGAATCGCCTCGCGCGGAACGGCGAAGGATTCCTTCCGGCTCAGTGCCAGCGCGCCGAGAATGAGCGAGGCGCAGACGCCGGCCAGCCCGCGCGCGAACAGCGGCGGCCATTGCTGGAGCAGCAGCTTCATCAATGGCCAGTTCAGCGCCCAGCCGAACGCGGTCACACCGAGGCAGAGAAAGCCGATCGTCCTGTCGCGCCGCGCCGAATCCATGGACAGCGCTTAGCAGGCGGGTGCGGCGCACTCCACCTCGGCTGGCGCATGCGGGCCATGGCGGACGATGGAACCCGGAACGCCGGTACCCGTTCAAATGGGAGCGGGTGGCGGTGGTGCCGCAACGCAAACGAGGGAGACGTACCATGCCCACAGCCGAGACGGATCACGTCTACAAGATCCTGGAGCTGGTCGGATCATCCGAAACCTCCATCGAGGATGCGATCAAGAACGCGATCAGCCGCGCCGCCAAGACCATTCGCGAAATGAAATGGTTCGAGGTGGTGCAGACACGCGGTCACATCGAGAACGGCGCTGTCCGCCACTACCAGGTGACGCTACGCGTCGGCTTCACGCTGATGGACTGACGCGGCGGACGCCGCGCGAAACCGTCATGCCGCGGCGGCGTGGTTAACATCCGACGATGAGAGTCGATCAAAATATCGACGACCTCATCCGGCGGACTACGGACGCGCAAAATCATCGCGGAAGTTGCAACAGGCCGTTAAGACCAAAGTGAGAGGTTTGCACCGATTTGGAGCAAGCCCGATGGTGACGAGCCGCGAACTCGGCAAGACGCGCCTTCCGCTCTGGGCGGCGGGCTTCGTCGTGCTGATCTGCGTCGCGATCCTCGGCTTGAGCGTCTGGCGCGAATGGGAAACGCACAATGCCGATCTCAGGAACGCCGAGGTCGACGTCGCCAACCTCGCGCATTCGCTGGTCCAGCACGCCGACGACACGTTCGAGCTCGCCGATACGATCCTGGTCGGACTGGTTCATCGGCTCGAACTCGACGGAACCGGCCCGGACACGATCGCAAAGCTCCAGACTTATCTGCCGACCCGCAAATCATCGGACCGCATCCGCGGCATCTTCGTCTATGACGCGACGGGTCGCTGGCTTGCCACGACCGAGCGCCTCGACTTCTCCAAGCTCAACAACAGCGACCGCGAATATTTCCAGCACCATCGCGACTCTCCGGACACGGGCACGCTGATCGGACCGCCCATCAAGAGCCGCGCCGGCGGCCAGTGGATCATCACCGCGTCACGCCGGATCAACCACCCCGACGGCAGCTTTGCCGGCGTCGCGCTGCTCACGCTCGACGTCAGCTATTTCGTCAAGTTCTACGAGCGCTTCGATTTCGGGCCGAACGGCTCGGCGTCGCTGCTCAACAACGCCGGTATCATGCTGGCGCGCAGCCACGACGAGAACAGCGCCTTTGTCGGCCGCAACCTGTCCAAGGCGCCGCTGTTCAGGGATTGGGAGAGCCGTCCGGCGGCGGCGGTCTACTATTTCAAGTCACCGCTCGATGGCGTGCAGCGGCTGAGCTACTACCAGCGCAGCAGCCGCTATCCGCTGATCGTGCTGGCAAGCAAGTCGCAGGACGACGTGCTGGCGCCCTGGCGACGCGCGGCGGCCGTACGCACGGCCTTCGTGCTCGGCCTGGTCGTGCTGATCGCGGTGATCGGCTTCTACCTGGTCCGCCAGCTCTGGCAGCGGCAGCGAATGGCGCAGGCCCTGGTCGCGAATGAAGCCCATTTCCGCCTGCTCGCCGAGCAATCCAGCGATATGGTATCCCGGATCGGGCTGGACAACCGACTGCTCTACGTCTCTCCCTCGTGCGTACGCATCATCGGCTGGTCTCCCGACGAACTGCTCGGCAGCTCGGCGGTGGCCGGCATCCACGCGGACGACATGGAGCGGGTCGAGCAGGCCATCGCCGCGCTGAAGAACGGCGAGGCCGAGGAAGCGCGGTTCGTCTATCGCCAGCGCCATCGCGACAAAGGCGATATCTGGGCCGAGGCGGCGTTGCACGTGACCCGCGCCTCCGACAGCGGAGAGATCGACGGCGTCGTCGCGGTCGTGCGCGACATGACCGAGCAGAAGGACTTGCAGGACAAACTCGCCTCGCTCGCGACCACCGATGGCCTGACCGGCCTTGCCAACCGCCGCGCGTTCGACGAACGCCTCGCGGAGGAATGGGCGCGCGCCCGGCGCGACGGCACGCAGATCTCGCTCCTGTTGATCGATGTCGATCATTTCAAGAAGTTCAACGACCATTACGGTCATCAGGCCGGCGACGGATGCCTGCGCGCGCTCGGCCGGATCCTGTCCACTCAGGCCAGGCGCCCGGCTGACCTCGCGGCGCGCTACGGCGGCGAGGAATTCGCCGTGCTGTTGCCGAACACCGGCCCGGAGGGTTGCGCCGAAGTCGGCGAAGGGATTCGCCAGGCACTGCACGATCTCGCCATGCTGCATGCGCAGAATCAACCCTCCCGGCTGGTGACGGCAAGCATCGGCGCTGCGACGAGCCTTCCGTCTCAGACCGTGCTGGACTGCAACACGCTGGTCGCTGGCGCCGACCGCGCGCTCTACGCCGCCAAGGACAGCGGCCGTGACCGCATGGTGACGTCGGGACAGGTCGTGCCCTGGCCCGCGAAGAGCGCGTGACGAAGCCTGCCAGGCGCCGCCCTTTCCTGGGTAGCTGGCAAGCGCGGCTAGCGCGGTGTGCACATGCGGCACATCGGCGCGCGCCAAATCCTGCCCACCATCGCTTGCGCACTGATTTCTGAATGGCTACATGCCGAGGCGATGTTGGGGGACCGCCGGACTTCGACGATCGAGTCCGTGCGGTACGGCCTCATCGTGGGGCAATGCAGACGAGACGGCCGTGAACGAGACCATGCCGGCGGACATCCCGGGGCGCGGGGTGGACGCGCTGAGACAGTTGCGCGCCATGACGGCCGACATCTGCGATGTCGTTCCGCTCACCGCAGAGGACGATTTCCATGTCACCACCGTGACGATGATGACCCGCAATGCGTTGCTGGTCGATACGCGCGCGACCGATCAGGAATACGACCGGACACCCGCGCACGTCGCCCGCGGTGCGATGGATCACTTTCAGATCACCCTGTGTGTCGAAGGCGAGATGCGGTTCAGCTCGGGCCGACGCGAGGTGACGATGGAGCCCGGCGCCATCTGCCTGATCGACATGGCGCAGCCGAACCGGACCGTGCTGCGCGGCGGCGGCAGTCGTACCCGCCTGATGGCGATCATCCTGCAACGCGCCATGCTGGCACCACGGCTCGCGCATCCGGATTCGGCCACGGCAACCTTGCTGCCGTCAAACCATCCTCATACGCGCCTGCTTGCCAGCCATTACGCTGCGCTTACGCTGCCACCCGAGCCCGAGGCCGGCAGCGCCGAAGCCACGATCGAAGCGATCGCCGACATCGTTGCCGCAGCCGCCGGCGGGACCGCCGACATTGCGGCCGGAGTCGAACGCGCCGAGCGGCATCTTTATCTTGCGATGATCAAGCGCCGCATCGCGGACAATCTCGAGACCGATGCGCTCACCGCAGACGAGTTGTGCCGCCACTTCCAGATCTCGCGCGCGACCCTCTATCGGCTGTTCGAGGCGGATGGCGGACTCTCGCACTACGTGAGGGAGCAGCGCCTCAATCTCGCTTTCCGCCAGCTGATATCGCCGTCCGCGGAGGACACGCGGCTGATCGACCTCGCCGTCGGCATGCGCTTCAGCAGCGATTCCACCTTCATTCGCGCATTCCGCCGCAAGTTCGGCTTGACGCCGGGCGAACTGAGGGAGCTGGCCGACCATTGGCTCCGCGAGACCGGTGCGGTCCCGACCATCGACACGGTGCTGCATCAACTGGCCCGCCGCCGCACCTCGTAGCCACGAAGCTGCTACGCTCGACACCCGTATCGCAACGTTCGGCCTTTGCGCCCGGATTTGTCGCCCGCGTTCCGGTGGGATATGACTTTGAGCACGGCCGGATGTTTCGGTCCGGCCGGGAGCGTTCCCGTGCCTGACGAGATCAAGCTTGTCCTCTTTGACATGGACAATGTCCTCTGCGAATACGACAGAGGAAGGCGCGTCGCGTTTCTGGCGGAGCTTGCGGGGACCACCAGTGAGTTCGTCTACACGGCGATCTGGGAGACCGGATTCGAGCTTCTCGGCGACTCCGGCACGCTCGATGCCGCCGACTATTTGCGGGGATTTGGCGAACGCATCGGCTATCCTCTGTCGCTCGATGAGTGGGTGGAGGCACGCCGCCGTTCGATGAAGGCCGATCGCGCGATGCTGGAGATTGCCCGCCGCCTGCATGAGACCATCGATGTTGCCGTCCTGACCAACAATACCACGCTGGTCGCCGACCATATCGACACGCTACTGCCGGAATTGCGTCCGCTGTTCGGCTCCCGCATCTACACTTCGGCCCGGTTCAAGGCGGCGAAGCCGGACCCGCGCTGCTATCGCCTCTGCCTGTCGGAGCTACAGAGGACGCCGCAGACCGTTCTGTTCGTCGATGACCTCGCGGCAAATGTCGCCGGCGCGCGGGAAGCGGGCCTCTTCGCGCATCATCACACGTCGGTGGAGGCTTTCCGGCAGGCCCTTTCGGCGCACGGCCTGCTCAGGGACGGATGAACGGGCGCACCGCCTCGCGCGACGTCAGGCGAGGTGGCACGCCACGAAGTGCCCGCCCGCGCCTTCCTTCAGCTCCGGCGCGCTTTCCGAACACCGCGGCTGGGCGATCGGACAACGGGTGTGGAAGTGGCAACCGGACGGCGGCTTCATAGGGCTCGGCACGTCGCCCTTGAGGCGAATGCGTTCACGCTTGAGCTTGGGATCGGGCACCGGTACCGCCGACAACAGCGCCCTGGTGTAGGGATGCTGCGGATTGCGGTAGAGATCGCTCGCTTTCGCCAGCTCGACGATCCGCCCGAGATACATCACGGCGACGCGGTCGGAGATGTGCTCGACCACCGACAGGTCGTGCGCGACGAACAAATAGGTGAGGTTCAGCTCCGCCTGGAGATCCTCCAGC
Source organism: Bradyrhizobium sp. Pa8 (assembly GCF_052588265.1). Classification (NCBI taxonomy): domain Bacteria; kingdom Pseudomonadati; phylum Pseudomonadota; class Alphaproteobacteria; order Hyphomicrobiales; family Nitrobacteraceae; genus Bradyrhizobium; species Bradyrhizobium sp. Pa8. Next base: position 8,950,317 of record NZ_CP176767.1, read on the forward strand.
AGATTGATCACCTGCGCCTGGATCGACACGTCGAGCGCGGATACCGGCTCGTCGCAGACGATCAGCTTCGGCTCGACCGCGAGCGCCCGCGCGATCACGATGCGCTGGCGTTGGCCGCCCGAGAATTCGTGCGGGTAGCGGCGCATGTGCTCCGCCTTGAGGCCGACCTTCACGAGCAGGCTGGCGACGCGCTCCTCGCGCTCCTTGGCCGACGACCCGAGCTTATGGATGATCAGGGCCTCACCGAGGATGGCGCCGACCGTCATGCGCGGATTGAGCGAGGCGAACGGGTCCTGGAACACCAGCTGCATATTCCGCCGCATCGCGCGCAAATCATTGCCGCCGAGCTTGCGCACGTCCTGGCCGTCGAAAGTGACCTCGCCGTCGGTCGGCTCGATCAGGCGCAGCACGCAGCGGCCGGTGGTGGATTTGCCGCACCCGGATTCGCCAACGAGGCCAAGCGTCTCGCCGCGGTTGACCGAGAACGAGACCCCGTCGACCGCATAGACGCTGCCGACCTGGCGCGACAGCAGGCCGCCAAGCACGGGGAAATATTTCTTCAGGCCGCTGACGCGGAGCAAGGGCTCGGTCATGCCGTGCCTCCCAACTGCGTATCTCCGAGGTGACAAGCCATGCGATGGCCGGGCGCGATCTCGCGCAGCAGCGGCTCCTTCTCGGTGCAGACGTTCATGGCAAACTTGCAGCGCGGGGCGAAGCGGCAACCGACCGGCGGATTGATCAGGATCGGCACCGAGCCGCCGATCGCTTCGAGCCTTGTCTTGTGCTCGCTGTCGAGATCGATGCGCGGGATCGAGCGGATCAGCCCCTGGGTGTAGGGGTGGCCGGGATTGCCGAAGAGGTCGTCGACGAGCGCTTCCTCCACCACCTTGCCGGCATACATCACGACGACGCGCTGCGCGGTCTCGGCGACGACGCCCATGGCGTGGGTGATCAGCATCACCGCCATGCCGAAGCGCTCCTTCATGTCCTGCAAGAGGTCGAGGATCTGCGCCTGGATGGTGACGTCGAGCGCGGTGGTCGGCTCGTCGGCGATGATCAGCTTCGGCCTGCAGGCGAGCGCCATCGCGATCATCACGCGCTGGCGCATGCCGCCTGAGAACTGGTGCGGATAGTTGTGCACGCGGCCTTCGGCGTTGGGGATCTGCACCAGCTTCAGCATCTCGATGGTGCGCTCGAGCGCCTGCTTCTTCGTCACCGCTTCATGCCGGCGCAGGCTCTCTGCGATCTGCTCGCCGATGGTGAGCACCGGATTGAGCGAGGTCATCGGCTCCTGGAAGATGAAGCCGATCTCCTTGGCCCTGATCTCGTCGAGCTGACGACTCGTCAGCGGCACGAGATCGCGGCCCTCGAAGATGATCTGGCCCGCCGCGATGCGGCCGGGCGGCATGGCGATTAGCTTCAGGATCGACATCGCGGTCACGGTCTTGCCACAGCCGGATTCGCCGACGACACAGAGCGTCTCGCCCTTGTTGATCGAGATGTCGACACCGTCGACGGCCTGCAGGATGCCGTCGTCGGTCGAGAAGTGGGTTTTCAGCCCTTTGATTTCCAGCAGCGGCGCCATCAGATCACCCGCCGCGCATCGAGCGCATCACGCAGGCCGTCGCCGATGAAGTTGATGGCGACCACCGCGATGAAGATCGCGCCGCCCGGAAACAGCGCCCAGTGCGGGCCGATGTCGAGGAAATCCTTGGCGTCGTACAAGAGCCGGCCCCAGGTCGGCGTATCCGGCGGAAAGCCGAGGCCGAGGAAGGACAGCGTCGATTCCGCGATGATGGCGGCCGCGACGTCGATGGTGCCGGCGATGATCACCGGACCGAGCGCATTGGGCAGGATGTGCCGCACCACCTGGCGCACCGGACTTGCGCCGAGCGCACGGGCGGCCTCGACGAACTCCTTCTCGCGGATCGACAGGAACTGCGCGCGCACCAGCCGCGCGACCGGCATCCAGCGCAAGCCGCCGATCACGAGCACGATCAGGATGAAGATGCCGCCTTCGGGACCGAACGTCTGCTTCAGCCCGTCGCGGAAGAGATAGATCAGCAGCAGCAGCAGCGGCAGTTGCGGCAGGGACAGGAAGAGATCGGTGAGCCACATCAGGCCGTGGCCGAGCGCGCCGCGCGACATGCCGGCGAGCGCGCCGATCAGGACACCGATGAAGACCGAGACCAACATCGCGGCAAGGCCGACCGCGAGCGAGATGCGGCCGCCATAGATCATGCGGGCCAGGATGTCCTGCCCGAGATCGTCGGTGCCGAACGGATGGGCGAACGACGGCCCCTGCATGCCCGCCACGATGTCGATGTCGTCGATCTTGACCCGCCAGACGAAGGGGCCGGCCACCACCGCCAGGATCAGAATGAGGAGCAGAAACGCACTGACCACGGCGAGCTTGTGGCGGCTGTAGCGCCGCCACATCTCGCGCCAGGGCGAGTAGACGCGCCGCTCAGCGGAGGGAGATGCGAGGGTCAAGCCAGCCATAAAGGACGTCCGCGATGAGATTGAACAGCACGACGAGGCACGCGAAGACGAAGGTAACGGCCATCACCACCGGCGTGTCGTTGGAAAGGATGGAGGAGATCAGCAGCGAGCCGATGCCGGGGATGCGGAAGATCTGCTCGGTGACGATGGCGCCGCCGAACACGGCCGGCATCTGCAACGCAATCAGGGTGACGACCGGGATCATGGCGTTCCGCATGACGTGCTTGACGATGACCTTGGCCTGCCCAAGACCCTTGGCGCGGGCAGTGGTGACGTAGTCGAGCCGGATCACGTCGAGCATCGCCGAGCGAACGAAACGCGTCATCGACGCCGCCTGAAACAGACCGAGCACCGCCACCGGCATGATCGCCTGCCGGATCATCTCCAGCACCCAATGGATGCCGGTGCCCTTGATGTCGGTCGTATAGACGAAAGGCAGCCAGTCCAGCGTGACCGAGAAGATCAGGATGAACAGGATGCCGGTGAAGAAGGTCGGCAGCGAGAAGCCGATGAAGGCCAGCGTGTTGGCGATCTGGTCGAACAGCGAATAGGGCTTTGTCGCCGCGTAGACCCCGACCGGGATCGCGATCAGGAGCGCCAGAATCTGCGCCGAACCGATCACATAGAGCGTCGCCGGCAGACGCTGGAGGATCAGCGTGTCGACGTTCATCCGGCTGACGAAGGAGAAACCCCAGTCACCGTGCAGCATGGCGTTGAGCCAGTGCAGGTAACGAAGGTAGATCGGATCGTCGAGGCCGAACTTCGCCCGAAGCGCAAGAGCGACCTCGGGCGGCACGTTCGGATTGGTCGCCAGTTCCGAGAAGGGATCGCCGGGTGCCAGGGCAAGCACGACGAACAGCACCAGGGAGATGCCAAGCAGACTCGGAATGGCGATCAGCAGACGACGCAGGACATACTGACTCATAAAGGACGATCCCGGTTTAGGCCTGCGTGATCATTCCTCCCGGTACCAGTCGAACAGATTGTCGGTCTCGTTGGCCCAGCCGGAAACGACCGGCCGCAGATTATTGGCGGCCGCCTCGACCTTCAGGCGGTGCTGCACCGGAATGAACACGGTGTCCTGGTACATGAGGTCATTGGCCTTGATGTAGAGCTCGGCACGCTTGACCGGATCCATCTCGCCGTCCGCAGCCTGGATGGTCGCGTCGTACTCCTTGTTGACCCAGCGCGGGAAGTTGGTGCCCTGCCACTTGTTCTCCTTGGTGGCGACCAAGGTCGAGAGATAGCGGCGCATGTGCTGCGACGGATCGGGCTGGCTCAGCGGGATCTGGAACATCTCCATGTCGGCGTAGAACTTGGAATAAGTGTCGGGATTGCCGACGTCGGAGGAAAAGAACACGGAGGCGACGACGGATTTCAGCTCGACGTCGATCCCCGCCTTCTGGCAGGCCTGCTTGACGATCGCCTGCGTCTTCTGGCGCGGGCCGTTGATCGAGGTCTGGTAGAGGAGCTTCAGCTTCTTGCCGTCCTTCTCGCGGATGCCGTCGGCGCCCGGCTTCCAGCCGGCTTCGTCGAGGATCTTCGAGGCCTTCTCCACGCTGAATTCCCACGAGGTGTTCTTGGACACGAACTTTTCGGGACCGTTGAGGAAGTTGGCGGTGGTGCGGCCGGCGCGGCCGTAGATCGCCTTCTTGACCGACTCGCGATCGATCAGCAGCGAGATTGCCTTGCGCACCGCCGGATCGGAAAACAGCGGGTGCTTGGTCTTCATCGACGAGCGTTCGCCATCGACCTCGGTGTTGGGGTCGGTGAAGTTCAGTGCGATGAACTCGGTGTCGCCGCCGACCGCGTAGACGGTCTTGCCCTTGCCGCCCTTCTCCAGGCGCAGCAGCACGTCGTCCTCGACCTGGATGTTCCAGCCGAAATCATACTCGCCGGTCTGGATCACCGCGCGCGCGGCGGAGACGGCATCGCCGCCGCCCTTCATCTCGATCGAATCGAAATAGGGGCGGTTCGGCATGTGGTAATCGGGATTGATCACGCCGCGGACAAGATCGCCCGGCTTGAACTCGACGAACTTGTAGGGGCCGGTACCGACCGGCGAGAGGTTGGTCGGCGCCTCCCGCGATTTGGACCCCATATAGTCCTTGAACAGATGTTTCGGGATGATGGTGTTGGGAGCCCCGACAAAGGCGTCGGCCCAGAACGGCGTCGGCTTGTTGAAGAGGATGCGGACCGTGAGGTCATCGACCTTCTCGACCGTGATGTCGCGGAGCGTCGCGATCGTCAGTGCGGAGGTCGCCGGATCCTTGGCATATTCCCAGTTGAACACGACGTCGTCGGCTGTGAAGGGCGTGCCGTCATGCCATTTGACGCCGGGCTTGAGCTTCCAGGTCACCGACTTGCCGTCGGCGGCGAGGCCACCGTTCTGGATCGAGGGAATTTCGGCGGCCAGAACCAGCTTCATGTTGCCGTCGGGATCCCAACAGGCGAGCGGCTCGTAGAACAGGCGCGCGCCGTCCTGGTCCTTGGTGCCGGTGGCAAAGTGCGGATTGAGCAAGGTCGGTCCCTGCCACCACAACAGCTTCAGCGCACCACCACCTCCACGCTTGGTGGGCTTGTAGGTGGAGGCGCCCTCGGCCATGGCGACGCCGCCAAGCGCGAGGATCTGGTTGGCGAGCGGCGCCGTGAGGCCGACCGCGGCCATGCGCGTGATGAAGGCGCGGCGGTCCATCCGGCCGTCCTTCACCTGACCGATCATCGAACGCAGTTCTTTATCCAGCATCGTTGTCCCCCGTCTGGTTCCCGTATGGATGCAGGCAGCCGCGCCGCGGCCGCCGGGTTTTGCTGGCGGTAGATGGCACACCGAATGGGCCGCGCGTCAACTGGGACCGTGTGTATGCAAACGGTCTTCTGACTGTCTGTTGGGCAAAAGCAACGTTGGCAGCCCATCCGCTCGGCAATCCAGCATCAAAACTCGCTGGATTTCGCGCTGCACTGCGGAAAATTTGTTCGCCGGATCAGACGAAGTATCGAGGCGAAATTCTACGCCACGGACATGTTCAGCGGCGGCGAAACGTGGTCCGGCAGCGGACAGACATAAGGCGTCTTGGCGGTCCGCTTCTGCAAGTCCGCTTTAGCGGCCTTGATCAGCTCCGGATCCGTCAACGCCTTGATGCCGATCCCGGCCATCGCCTTGGCCGCCTGCACCATTGCCTTGTGAGCGTGTCCGCTCTTGCCCTGCGCCACCACCTGCCAGGTGTGGAACGGCGTGCCGATTGCAACCGTTGGTGCGTGAACCTGCACGGTCGGCACCACCCAGCTCACGTCGCCGACGTCGGTCGAGCCGACCAGCGGGTTGCGCTTGGCATCGAGCGGCACCAGGAAGTCGGCCAGCGGCCGATCGGTCGGCTCCATGCCGATCGCGTAATAGACCGACGCGATGTCCTTGTCGCTGAGCGTGGCGCGGATCTGGCTGGCAAAGCCCTTGTCCGCGTCGTCGAAATGCGGCGGCCCCAGCTCTTCCATCACCCGGTGCAAGGCCTGCTCCAGCGGCGTATTCGGCAGGATGTTGGAGACCGCGGAGATGATCTTCATCTCGACCTTGGTCTCGGTCATCAACGCCGCGCCTTCTGCGATCTTGCTGACGCGTCCGACCAGCTCGTTCATGCCGGGAAGATCACGGGCGCGGATCGAATAGCGCACGCGCGCATGCGCCTGCACCACGTTGGGGGCGATGCCGCCGGTATCGAGCAGCGCGTAATGCACGCGGGCGTCGCTCGGCATGTGCTCGCGCATGTAGTTCACGCCGACATTCATCAGCTCTACCGCGTCGAGCGCGGAGCGGCCGAGATGCGGCGAGGCCGCCGCATGCGAGGTGCGGCCGGTGAAGATGAAATCCGCGCGCGTATTGGCGAGCGACGGCGTCACCGCGACTTCCCAGAAGCTGTGCGGATGCCAGGTGATGGCGATGTCGGCGTCTTCAAACGCGCCCGAGCGCACCATGAAGGCCTTGGCTGCGCCGCCCTCTTCCGCCGGGCAGCCGTAATAGCGCACGCGGCCGGGCACCTTGTTCTCGGCGAGCCAGTCCTTCATCGCGGTCGCGGCGAGCAGCGCCGCGGAACCAAGCAGATTGTGGCCGCAACCATGGCCATGGCCGCCGGTCTCGACCGGACGGTGCTCGGCGACGCCGGCCTCCTGGCTGAGGCCCGGCAGCGCGTCATATTCCCCCATGAAGGCAATGACCGGACCGCCCTCACCCCACTCGCCCATCACCGCGGTCGGGATGCCCGCGACGTTCTCGGTGATGCGGAAACCCTGGTGGCGCAGCTCGGCGAGATGCTCGGCGGCGGACCGCGCCTCGGTGTAGCACACCTCGGGCATGCCCCAGACCCTGTCGCTGAGGTCGATGAAACGCGCCTTGATCGTGTCGACGCCACGCCAGATGTCGCTGCGGTTATCCATGCTTCGGTCCGTGATCTCTTGGTCAAACGAAGCGGCAATGGTTAGCAGCTTCATTGCACCCCGCCTAGCACGTCGCGGGACAGCAGCCATGCGGCCGGTGCCGGATCGGGCGGCCGCTTGCCACCTATGCGGGCGTCCTGTGCCTGTCGAAGATTTCACGCGGCGATCTCCGGAATAGTTGGGAACGAGGCTTTCAAGACGGCCTCCTCCAGCTTAAATTATGAATGCTTCGCGCGTCGTTCCGCCGGCCAAGGCGGAGCAATGCTCTCAGCCAGGAGAACTCCATGCCCGCCCTGACCGAATGGAGAGTGCCGCCGGCCAATCAGCCGCGCGCGAACGATTACGGTTTCGATCTCGACCGCGCGCTCGCGTCCGTCGTTGGCCTGCACGCCATCATCCCGCCCGACGCCTTCAGTGCCGAAACGCTGGGCACCGAACGCGCCGGCAACGGCGTCGTGATCGACAACGGGCTGGTGCTCACCATCGGCTACCTCATTACCGAGGCGGAATCGGTGTGGCTGCATCTCGCCGACGGGCGCGTCGTCGAGGGGCATGCGCTCGGCTTCGATTCCGTCACCGGCTTCGGCCTCGTGCAGGCGCTCGGTCACCTCGACGTCGAACCCTTGCCGCTCGGCAACTCGGCGAAAACAAGGGTCGGCGACCGCGTCGTAGTCGGCGGCGCCGGCGGCCGCACGCGCTCGGTCGCGAGCCAGATCGTGGCCAAGCAGGAATTCGCCGGCTATTGGGAATATCTGCTGGACGAGGCGGTCTTCACCTATCCCGCGCATCCGAACTGGGGCGGCACGGCGCTGCTCAACGAGCGCGGGGAGCTGATCGGCATCGGCTCGCTGCAGCTCGAGCGCGAACGCGACGGCAAGGCCGAGCACGTCAACATGATCGTGCCGATCGACCTGTTGAAGCCGGTGCTCGACGATCTGCGCAAATTCGGGCGCGTCAACAAACCGTCGCGCCCCTGGCTCGGACTCTATTCGACCGAGATCGACAACCGCCTGGTGGTGATCGGGATCTCCGCCAATGGCCCCGCCGCACGCGCCGAGCTGAAGACCGGCGATGTCATCCTTGCGGTGGACGGCGAGGAGGTGACGAGCCAGACCGCCTTCTACAAGAAGATGTGGGGGCTCGGCGCCGCCGGCGTCGACGTGCCGCTGACCGTGCATCATGAAGGCGTCACCTTCGACGTCACGGTGACGTCGACCGACCGCTTCAAGCTCTTGAAGGCGCCGAAGCTGCACTGACGAGATCGAACCGACATCAGGCAAGGAAAGCGGCGATGAGCGAGGCCGTCGTTGACGACATCGTGAGCGTGCTGCGGCCGCTGCTCAACGCGCTGGAAGCACTCGGCTTCTTCACCCGGCATCTGCATCCGCCGGCCTTTGCCTCGGTGATGAATGCGATCGGCGCGCCCGACGAGGCGCTGCAGGCGGCGCACGCTGCGATCGGTGCCTGGCCCGAGCAGTTCATCGGGCTGCGCGAGCGGCTCGACCGCGCCTGCAACGAGACGCTCGCCGCCTTTGCCGGCATACGCGAGGTCGAGCGCGGCAATGGCGATCTCGTCGCGGTCTTCCGCGCGCTGCGCCATCTGCCTCGTGCACAGGAGGCGCTGTATCCGCTGTCGACCCAGTTTCCGCCGGTGAGCAGCTTCTTCCTCAACGCCGCCAATCGCGAGAATGACGACCTGCTGGCGCGGCTGGAAGCCGGCGCGAGCGAACACACCGGCATCTTCCACGACCACAACGAGCCCGGCAGCCGCGGCGGCTTCTCGGTCTATGTGCCAGAATATTATTCGCCGGAGCGCGCCATGCCGCTGGTGATGGCGCTGCATGGCGGCAGCGGCAACGGTCGCGGTTTTCTCTGGAGCTGGCTCCGCGACGCCCGCAGCCTTGGCGCGATCCTGGTGGCGCCGACTGCGACCGGCCCGACATGGGCGCTGATGGGCGACGATAGCGACACGCCGAACCTCATGCGCATTCTCGACACGGTGCGCAGCCGCTGGACCATCGACGGCTCGCGCCTGCTGCTGACCGGCATGAGTGACGGCGGCACCTTCTGCTACGTCACCGGGCTCGACGGCGCCTCGCCCTTCACGCATCTCGCGCCGGTGTCGGCGACCTTCCATCCGCTGATGGCGGAGATGGCGGACGCCGTGCGCCTGCATGGACTGCCGATCTTCATCACCCACGGCAAGCTCGACTGGATGTTTCCGGTACAGAGTGCGCGCCAGACGCAGGCGGCCCTCTCCGCCGCCGGCGCCGACGTCACCTATCGCGAGATCGACGACCTCAGCCACACCTATCCGCGCGAGATCAACGCAGGGCTGCTGGAGTGGCTGAACCGCGGATGAACGAGTCGTCCTTACCTGCGCCGTACTGCCGCGGAACCATCACTCCGGGCCGACGTTATCGCCCGTCACCGGAGGTTCGCAGATGCAGACGTTTTTCGGAATGATTTTGGGCGCGCTGCTGCTCGGTTGCGGCGTGTACGTCTATGACTCCATGCAGACGTCGTCGGTCGCCAATGGCGAGGTCGCGACGACCAATCGCACCATCGTGAATTGGGACGTCGCCAAGGCCGATTGGGATGCGCTGCGCGATCGCGCGCACAAGGACTGGGTCCGCATCTCGTCGAAGTAACGACGCCGTATCACGAACAAGGCGCCGTCGCGGGTCCGCGGCGGCGCCTTTGCGTTGACGGCGATCGATCCGGCTCGCGTCAGTTCATCTTGGCCTTGCGGGCATCGGCGATGACCTGCTCGAACTCGGTCATGCTGAGCACGCCCGGCACGCGGTACTTGCCGACGATGAAGGAGGGGGTACCGTTGAAGCCGAAGGCTTCGGCCTGCTCGTTGTTGCGCTTGAGGACGGCGTCGATGTCCTTGGCGCGGTCGGCGAGATCGCGCTTCAGGCGGTCCATGTCGACGCCGGCGGCCGCGAGCAGCTCGTTGATGCGCGGCTCTGTCAGGCGCGAGCTGACACCCATCATTGCGTCATGCGCCTGATGGTATTTGTCCTGGAATTTTGCCGCGAGCGCGATCCGCGCCGCGGTGACCGACACCGGCCCGAGGATCGGCCAATCCTTCATCACCAGCCTCACCTTGCCGTCGTCCTGGACGACCTGGCGCAGCTCCGGTTCGAGCTTGCGGCAATAGGGACAGTTGTAGTCGGACCATTCGATGATGCTGATGTTGCCGTCGGGATTACCGGCCACGGGAACATCGGGGTCGCGCAGCACCTTCGCTTCGGTCAGCACCTCGTCATCGGCGGCGGCCGCGCGCGCAGAGGTGATCCGACCTGCCGCAAGGGCACCCGCCCCGATCAGCGTCAGCGCCGCACGCCGCGTCGCCACGAGGCCCTTGTTCCTGAATCCAGCCATATCTCGTCCCGTTTCGGTCCCATCGCTGCAAATACGGTTCGCGACCGGGAACTGTTACGCGTCATATAGAGCGTTGCGGGCGCGATGTCATCGCCGTGCTATGCGCGGATCGCCGCCGGCGCTGGTGAAGCCGCAGCGCGAGGCAGCATCGCCATCAGCGTCGCGGTCATGGTGGCGATCAGCGTGGTGTTGCCCTCATGCTCGGCAAAGGCCCTCGCCTCGCAGAAGGTCAGCGTGCGGCCGGGCTTGACCACCTCGGCCTTGAAGACGAAGCGCGCGCCGCGGGCGGGTGCCAGCAGCGTGGTCTTGAACTCGACGGTCAGGATGTCGGCCTCGCGCGGCATCAGGGTGAAGGCGGCGACGCCGCAGGCATTGTCGAGGCCTGCCGTGATGATGCCGGCATGGACAAAACCGTTCTGCTGCGTGAAGGCCGCCGAATGCAGCATGGCCAGTTCGACCTCGCCCGGCGCGAGGCGGACGATCACGATGCCGAGCGTGCGCATCGCCGGCTGGCCGTCGAACATGGCAATGGCAGCAGCGCGATAGCCCGGATTTTTCGGCTCGAACGTGGCCATGGCTCAGGCCTCGGCCGGCTCGGCGAGATGCTGCAGAGCGACCGCGCGGATCGCATCCGTGAACGGCGCCGACTTCCGCTGGCTGCGGTCCATGTGCACACCGGTGATGTCGCAGAACGCGGCGATCTCGCCGGTCTCGGCATTGGTCATGTCGTGCCGGAAGCGGATCGACTTGTCGCGGACCTCCAGCAAATGGCTGCGGATCTCGACGATGTCGCCGGCGAGCAGCTCCCGCCGGTAGGTGATGTTCTGCTGCACGGCGGCCATGCCGCGGCCGGAAGAGCGCAGATAGCTCGGCGTCAGCCCGAGGCGGGCGAACAGATTCCAGTTGGCCTCGTCGAATTTGCCGACATACCACATGATATTCATGTGGCCGACGTGATCGCACTGCCACGGATAGACCGTGCCGCGATAAGTCGCCTCCTGCATCGCAATTCCTCCTGCCGTTTTTCCGCCCTTTGATCATTGATACGGTAGCGTATCAGCGCCTCCTCGCGTTAGCAATACGGTACCGTATCAAGAACCGGTGAGGCTTCCTTCATGAACGACGGCAAGGGCGATGTCTGGGTCGAGGCAGGGTTTACCGAGCTCGCCCGCTCGGGGGTCGAGGGTGTCAGGGTCGAGGTGCTCGCCAAGAATCTCGGCGTCACCAAGGGCGGCTTCTACCGCCGCTTCGCCGACCGTGCCGCGCTGCTCGCTGCCATGCTGGAACGCTGGCGCGAGGGACGTGCGGCGTCGATCGCGCAGCAGACAAGCCTCGATGGGCAAGAGCCCCGCGAGCGGCTGAAGGCGGTGATCCAGCTCTATTCCGAGCGGCTCAATCCGGAGGGCATGGCGATCGAGCTCGCGATCCGGCAATGGGCCCGCTCGGACGAAAACGCCGCCGCGGCGGTCGCGAGCGTGGACGCGGCGCGGCTCAAGCACGTCGCGGAGCTCTATCGCGCGACCGGCCTCGAGGCCGAGGCGGCCGAGGCGCAGGCCTTCCTGTTCTATTGCTTCATCTTCGGCCAGAGCCTGCTGTTCGTCGAGCGCGGTCCGCGCAAACGCTCGCAGCTGGTGGCGAAGTCGGCCGAGAAGCTGTTGGACTAAACAAAATGGCCGGAGCTTTGCTCCGGCCATCGCATCATGTCGAAGCTCAGGCGGCGCCCTTCAGCTTCTTGTTGCACTCGCTGTAATAGCCGCCGCCCTTCTCGATCCACTTCATGCCGCCATTGCCGTTGGTGGTCTTGTTGGCGTTGTACTGGTCGACGCAGGTGTGGAGGCGGGCCTTGCCGGCGGTCTCCTTGGCGTATTTCGGGTCGACCGCATTCGGATAGATCGCGGGTCCGGCCGGCAGGGTTGGCGCGACAGCGGGGGCCGCCTCCTTCTTCGCCTGCTTCGGCTCGGCCGGCGCCGCTGGAGCGGCCGGAGCTGCCGCGGTCGGCGCCGCGGCAGGCGTCGCATCCGCTCCGCACTGGGCCTTGCGGAAGTCATTCCACTTCGTGGCGCCAAGCGAGCCGTCCTTCTTGGCGGCCTGATATTTCGCGCTGCACTCCTGCGAGGTCAGCGCCTGCGCCGGCGCGCTCGCGATCAGCGCCGCAAAGCCCGTCAACGCCACTGCACACAGCAATTTCGATTGAATGGTCATCCTTGGATCCTCCTCCTTGGTCTTCCCCGACGGAAGCGAAACGAGGATTGCTATCCTAGCGTGCCGCCCGCTCGCGACAAGGAAGCGATGGCCCTGCCGCCAAAATATAGTGATCCCCCCGGCTCGGATTATTCATGTCGTGTTCAGCAAGGCGAGCCGACGTTCCCAACCCTCCGCAATTCTCGCAAGAGTGCACCACCATGACCTTCACGTCTCGCCTCGCCGTCATCGCCCTGACCTCCCTGCTCGCTACCGGCACCGCCTTCGCGCAGACCGCCGCGCCGGCTGCCAAGACCGACGCCAAGACCACAACTGCTGCCGCCCCCGCCGACAAGAAGGCGCCGAAGGAGCGCTCGGCTGAGTCGCTCGAATGCTCCAAGCAAGCCGACGCCAAGGCACTGAAGGGCAAGGAGCGCAAAAAATTTCGCCGTGAGTGCATGAAGGAAGCGAAGGCCGGCACCGCCGCCCCCGCGGCCGACAAGAAGTAAATCCGTCACACTACGGTTCGCGAGCGTCCGTGAGAGGCGCGCGCATTGCGGCATGACGAGGCTGCAATTGTGTGCCTCTCGCTGATTTGCGATAAGGTGGCGTGAAGCAAATCACCGCCTCCCTGCCGTTCGAATGGCCAAGCCGTGCCAAGATCTTGAGCACGGTGGAGACGCTCGTCATCGGTACCGCCGGAGGCCTCCTGTTTCTGGTCGCCGGCCTTCCCGGGGGACTGATCTCGGGCTCGATGATTGCGGTCGGGATCGCCGCGATCTCCGGCCGCCAGCTGGCGCTGCCGCCGATCCTGACCCAGACCGTGCTGGTGCTGCTCGGCATCTCGCTGGGCTCGGTCGTCTCGCGCCATCTGCTGCAACAGGTCAGCGCCTATCCCCTCACCATCGGCCTGCTTGCGCTCGCCACCTTCTGCTCGACATTCGGCTCGAGCTATTACCTCCAGCGCATCCATGGCTGGGACCGCACCTCGGCGTTTCTCGCCGGCAGCCCCGGCGCGCTGTCGCAGATCACGATCCTGGCGGTCGAGCGCGGCGCCGACCTGCCCGGCATCGCGGTGGTGCAGACCATGCGCGTCATCATCCTCACCGCGGCGCTGCCGATGGTGCTCGCGTTCGCGGGCGTGGCGCCCTCCGTCGCGCCGTCGCTGACGACGACGATCGCCTCGCCGCTCGAGCTCGGGGAGCTGGTCGCGGCCTCGCTGGCCGCGGCGCTCCTGCTGCGGCTGATCAAGTTTCCGGCGAGCTGGATGTTCGGCGCGATGATCGCCTCCAGCGCGCTGCATGGCGCAGACTGGGTCGAGGGCGGCCTGCCGAACTGGGTGCGCGGCGTAGCGCTGATCGGCATCGGCGCCTTGATCGGCAGCCGTTTCGCGCGGATGCGGATCAAGACGCTCGCCGGCCACATCCATGCGGCGCTGGGCTCGTTTGCCGTGGCCATCGCCGTCTCCGCCATCTTCGTCGGCATCGTCGCGCTCACCACGCAGGTGAAATTATCGGATGTCGTCGTCGCCTTCGCGCCGGGCGCGATGGACGCGATGCTGGCGCTCGCGCTCACGCTGCACATCGACCCGATCTTCGTCGGCGCCCATCATTTGTCGCGCTTCGTGTTCGTGACGATCGCGACCCCGGGCATCGTGCACCTGTTCGGCCGCACGCAGGACGATGTGGATGATTGACGGGACGCAGCTCCCGTAGGGCGGGCAAGGGCGCGTTAGCGCTGTGCCCACCATGCCTCCGCAATCTCGGTACAGATGGTGGGCACGCTTCCGCCTTCACTCTTCGAGCTACGGCGGACAAGTCGCTTTGCCCACCCTACGGCAGCTACGCGCGCTTCGCCGTCCGCAAAAATCCCCACGCCGCAATCGCGGCCATCAACAGCGAGATCAGCACGTTGTAGCCGGCGAGCGAGAGGCCGAGGAAGCGCCACTGCACCTCGTCGCAGCGCACCACCTTCACGGTATCGAGCTTGGACAGCAGGTCGGCGGCATTGCCGAGATTGATGACGGGACCGGAGCAATCGGTCGGGCCCTTCCAGAAACCCCATTCGACGCCGGAGTGGTAGGTGCCGAGGCCGGCATTGGCGAGTGTCGCCAGCGCGAGGATCGCAAGGCCCGCGAGCAGCAGCGGCCGCGGCGCCCCGCTCCGCGCCGCAAGCGCCGTCAACACACCGACCGGGATCGCGAGATAATAGGCGTAGCGCTGCTCCAGGCACAGCGGACAGGGCAGGATCTCCAGCACGAGCTGGAAGAACCAGGCGCCGGCGATGGTCGCGGCGGCAATCAGCGTGACGAGCACCGAGGCGGTCAGCGCGGGACCGGTCCCAGCCGGCCCGAATGCAGGTATTGCGGCACTCTGGGTCGTCACGGCAGCCTCTTCCGGATGGGTCGCTTTCTTAAGGCTCTAACCCCGGCCCAGGCGGCTGTCGAGAACAGACGGGATCACTTTGGCGCGGGTTGACCCTGCCCTGTCCATGGCTATAGTCCAGCCGCTTTGCGAGGCCCTTTTCCAGGGGCCGACCGGGAGCCCCTGTGGCGGAATTGGTAGACGCGCTCGACTCAAAATCGAGTTCCGCAAGGAGTGCTGGTTCGATTCCGGCCAGGGGCACCACGCTTCGCCTTCCTGTCCCGGCATATCTCGAAGGGTGACGACGGACGGCTACAGGCAGACGCCTTGATTGTTGCATGACATGACACCGGCAACTCTCGTCGCATTATCGTCGACGCAAAGAAGGGGAAGCTGGATCACCAGGGAACGACGCCAGCATCGTTGAAGAAGCTGCCGCTGGGTCCATCGTCGGGAAGTGTCGCGAGCTCGACCACGATCTCTGCCCCTTCCTCGACGGTGCGGTTGCCGGTGTGGTTGTTGAGATCTGTCGCGACATAGCCGGGCGTTGCGGTGTTGATCTTGATGTGCGCGTGGGCGGCGCTGCGATGGAAGGCGTTCGCATATTGCACCGTAAGCATCGTGACGGCCGTTTTGGATGACGCGTAGGCAACGATCGTGTCCGTCTGGCCGAACAGGGTGGTCGGATCGCTGGCGAGTGTAAGCGAGGCCGTTGTACTGGCGATGTTGACGATGCGAGGGTGCTTGGACTGCTGAAGCAGTGGCAGCATCGTGTGGATCATGCGCACCACACCAAAGACGTTGGTATCGTAAGTATCCTTCATCTCCGCCGAAGTGATCTCGAAAGCCGGGCGGCTCACCAGAATCCCCGCGTTGTTGACCAGCACATCGAGCCGCCCATGTCGAAGATCGAGCTCCTTGGCTAGTGCAGCAACGCTTTCGTCGCTGGTGACGTCCAACTGGACAGCGACGACATCCAGGCCCTCGGCAACGAGCTCGCCGGCGGCCTTTTCTCCGCGCGCCTGATCGCGGCTTCCAAGGTAGGTGCGCAGTCCGCGCCTGCCGAGCTGCCGTGCGACCTCGTTTCCGAGCCCTTTGTTGGCGCCCGTGACAAGCGCGATCGATTTTTCGGTCATTGCCGCTCTCCGAAGGCAGAAAGGCCGCGACCGCGGCCTGGGTTGATGTCGGATCGGTTCAGCTCGCCAGCGATCGCGCCCGGGATATTGTCCCGATCCCGAGCGCATTGAGCGTCGCCGGCGGTCATGTTATTTGAGGAACGTCTCAAATATGGTTATTAGAGAATGGTCTCGCATAAGGCAAGTGTGTCGGCGGTCGGCGCAGAACCGGTTCGACGGAACGGGCGGGAGCGCTTTGCGGCGATCCTCGACGCAGCCGTTGCGCTATTTGGCACCCGGGGATTCGGCGCAACGACCATGTCGGACATTGCCAGCCAGTCCCATACGGCAGCCGGCTCGCTCTATCGCTTTTTTCCCACCAAGGAAGTTGTCGGGGACGCGGTCGTCGTGCGTTACGCCGATCGCTTCGAGACCCGCTTCGCGTCGCTCGCGGAGACTGCGCATGAGCTCTCGCCGGCCGGACTTGCTCGGGCTGTTGCCGATCTCATGGTGGAGCTCGAGGACGACCATGCGGCTGCCATCAGCGTCGCCGATGGCGGGGGCATAACAACAATACAGCAACAAACTCAGACCCGGCGCGTGATGAATGTCATCGCGCGGATGATCGGACGAGCCTTTCCGAGTCTCGCTTCGAGCGAGATTCCTATCCGTGCCTTCACGGTCATGCAGATACTCAAGACATTCACGCTGGTGTCGAGAAGCCCATTACCCGAAGCGACAGACGCCGTCCCGCAGATCAGGTTGGTGATCGAACAGTATTTTTGCGGACTTGGCGAAGGGCACGTGAGGAGCGGCGGCAATAGGAGTGTCAACCTGATCCGGCCACCGAGCCTGCCAAGAAATCGCCCTCGAACATCTTGATCGACATTGAAATCGAATCGGGCAGATGAGGCTTCGGACCTTCACGTTCAATCAATCGCAAGGATCGGGTGTTGCGCTTCCGCGATTTGAACTTGCAAAAATTTCGGCCCGACTAGACCAGCGCCCGGAGCTCCCCGCTGCGCCTCAACCCCCGTACAGATAGTTCGGCAGCCACAGCGTCATGCCGGGCCAGAGGTACATGATGACCATGCACAAGATGACGATCAGCATGTAGGGCATCATGCCGGCGAAGATCTGGTTGAGCGTGACATGCTTCGGTGAGACGCCCTTGAGGTAGTACGCTGACATCGCGACCGGCGGCGACAGGAACGCCGCCTGCAAGTTTACGAACACCAGCGTCCCCCACAGGATCGGGTCGATGTTGAAGTGCTTCAGCATCGGCAGGAAGATCGGCACGAAGATGATGATGATCTCGGTCCATTCGAGCGGCCAGCCGAGCACGAAGATGATCGCCTGCGACAGGAGCATGAACTGCACCGGTGTCATGTTGAGCGAGAGTACCCATCGCTCAAGCAGCGCCTGCCCGCCGAGAATTGCGAACACTGCCGAGAACAGCGCCGAGCCGACGAACAGCCAGCACACCATCGCGGTGGTCTTCGCGGTTAGGAACACCGCTTCCTTGGTACGCTTCCAGTCGAGCGTGCGGGCTTGCAGCGCCAGCAAGAATGCGCCAAAGGCGCCAACGGCGGCGGACTCGGTCGCGGTGCAGATTCCGAACAGGATAACGCCGAGCACGACGGTGGTGAGAACGCCGAGCGGCATGGTCGACGAGGTCAGCAGTTTCACAACCGAGAGCCGCTCGGCGTTGAACCTCCAGTAGTAACGGACCTGCAACAGCGCACAAACAGCCGCGATGCCCCAGTACCAGAGGTAGAATTGGAGCCCTGGCCCCGATTCAGCGGGCGTGGCCTCGTGCGTAACCAGCTCTGGCGTGCCCAATTGCTGCACGCCGGTTACCGGGAGTTCGATGGCAGCCTGCTGGTGAATAACCACGTACCACCAGATGGTGGCCATCGTGCCGGCGACGATCGTAAACGGCACCAGCGCGTAACCGAAGCTTGAGAGCAGCATCCAGTAGCTGACGGGACGGCCTTCCACGTCGATTCGCCTTGCCCGCGACGGAGAGATCAGCCCCTTGATCAGCGAGATCAGGATCGTTTGCGATCGATAGGTGTCCTCGAACTTCGACAGCCACGCCGGCACCGGAACCTTCGTTTGGTCCTCCGGCAATGGCGGAGCGATCTTCGGACTGATCATCGCCCAGGCGACTATGTAAATGAGATACAGGAACGACAGAAAGAAGCCCGGAAACATTGCCGCCGCGTACAGCTTGACGATCGACTGACCGGCGACCGCAGCATAGACGATGATCATGACCGACGGCGGAATCAGAATGCCGAGCGTGCCGCCCGCCGTGATGACGCCGGAGGCGAGCTTCACGTCGTATCCCGCCTTGAGCATGGGATTGAATGCGATGACGCCCATCAGCACCACCACCGCGCCGACAAGGCCGCTCGCGATCCCCCAAAACGTGCAGACGATGAGGGTGGCGACCGCAAGCGAAGCCGGCACGCGGCGGAACGCGAGCTGGATCGAGTAGAACATCCTGTCGACCAGCGCGCCGCGCTCCATCACGTAGCCCATCAGCACGAACAGCGGGATGGAGATCAGGACGTCGTTGGTCATGGCGCCGTAGGTGCGCTCAACCATCAAATCGAACACGCGGTTGTCGGCCCAGGAACGCGTCGAGTCATAAAACGCGATGTAGCCAAAAACGATGCCCAGGCCCATCAGCGTGAACGCTGTCGGGAAGCCCATTATGATCACAACCACGATGAGCGTGAGCATCAGGAGCCCGAGTGCCGGATCGCTCATGTGTTCAGGTCCCCGCCCATACCGCGCTGGCGCGCACTTTCGTCGATTTCATGCGCCCGCTCGATGGCGATCTTGCGCGACTCCTCGTCGACATATTCGCTGTGGGCGAGCTGCTGCTCGATGACGTCGATCTCCGCGACGTCCTTCAGCCGGCTGGGCCATTCGCCGGTCTTCAGGCAGACGACGCAACGCACGATCTCGGCGACGCCTTGCAGCATCACCAGCGCGCCGGCGATGGGGATCACGGATTTGAAGTGATAAACCGGCGGCCCATCTGCCGTCACGTTCGAATGCTCCGCGATCCGCCACGAGTCGGCAGCGTAGTCAAAGCCCGCGTATATGAGGGCGGCGATACCGGGGATAAAAAAAACCGCATAGAGCACGATGTCCAGCCACGCCTGCATGCGCGGTCGCATCGAGCTGTAAAGGAAGTCGCCGCGGACATGAGCGTTCTGCGCCAGCGTGTAGGCGCCGCACAGCATAAACGCGCTTCCGTACAGCATGTTCTCAAGGTCAAAGATCCACGACGTCGGCATGTTCAAGATGTAGCGCTTGAACACTTCGACGCAGACGACGGCCATCAGCAATATGATCAACCAGGCCGCGGCTTTGCCGCACCACGTGCTGATTTCGTCAATGACAAGCAGAAATTTCTGGACGGTCATTGGTCGCCGCCGATTAATCCGGGGAAGGAATGAAATGACAAGGCATCATCCGGTCGCCGTCCCGAACGGTGCCTTGCCGAGTCAATATGTCGTCAGGTCTTCTTCGCGGTCCCTTTTGGCCCGAAATAGTAATCGAACGCCATCTTGCGGTTGACGACGGTGTCCTGTTCCCATTGCGTCGCCCGCCGGGCAAACGCGATCTGCGATTCGACGATTTCCTTGAACAGCGGATTTTCCGCCGATTTTTTCTTGACGATTTCGTCGTAGATCTCGAGCTGCGCCTTGAGAATGGAGTCCGGCGTCTTGTAGAACTTCACCTTGTCCTTGGTCTGAAGCTCGATGTAGTCCTGCGAATAACGGTCGATCGCCTTCCATTGCATCTCTTGCGAAGCCGCGCTGACCGCATTGGCAATGATCGCCTTCATCTTGTCTGGCAGCGCGTCGTACTTGGTCTTATTGAAGGTGATTTCGAGCTGCTCGGCGTTCTGGTGGTAGCTCTGTAGCATGCAGACCTTGGAGACGTCGGCGAAGCCAAGCAGGCGGTCCGACGAGGCGTTGTTGAACTCGGCCGCGTCGAGCAGGCCGCGGTCCATCGCCGACACGATTTCGCCGCCCGGCAGCGCGTTCACCGCGGCGCCCATGGCGGTGTACATATCGATGGAGATGCCGACAGTGCGGAATTTGAGGCCCTTGAGATCGTCGATGCCGGCGACCGGTTTCTTGAACCACCCGAGCGGCTGTGTCGCCATCGGTCCGTAGGGGAACGAAACGACGTTCAGGCCGACCGATGCATACAGTTTGGCGAGAAGTTCCTTGCCGCCGCCCCACCTGTGCCAGGCGAGCAACATGTTGGCGTCCATGGCGTAGCCCGGGCCCGAGCCCCACAGCGCCAGCGCGTTCTGCTTGCCGTAGTGGTAGACCAGCACGCCGTGGCCGCCGTCGAGCGTGCCTTTCGATACGGCATCGATCAGCCCGAACGCCGGCACCACGGCGCCGGCGGGAAGCACGTCGATCTTGAGGTCGCCGCCGGTCATGTCGTTGACCGTCTTGGCGTAGTCGAGCGCGTATTCGTGGAAGATATCCTTCGACGGCCAAGTGCTCTGAAAGCGCATACCAATTGGGCCCTGCGCGCTAACGATCGTCGGCGCGGCTACCGTCGCGACGGCCCCCGCAGCAGCGACCTTGAGAAAGCTGCGGCGGCTGGAAGTACTCCTCTTGTTTGATTTGGTCATGGTTTCCTCCTCCCTTTTGAATAGCGATCCTTTGCGGATCAGCCTTTTTATTGGGAGAAGTCAAAGACTTGCGCAGGGGATTGGCAAGGAATGTTCGGGATGATGCGACGCTACGACGCGGATTACGGCAATGACGCGCCGCACGAGGATCAGACCACGAAGCGTAGCTACTTTTCAGAAGAGCAGATCATCGGAATTTTGAATGAGCATGAGGCCGACGTTTCCGTTGCTGATCTGCCGCAAGCATGGCGTCAGCGACGCCAGGCTCTACAGATGAAAAGCGAAGCTCGACGGGATGGAGGTGTCGGAGGCCAAGCGGCTGAAGACGCTGGAGCACGACAACACGCGGCTGAAGCGGTTGCTGGCCGACGCCATGGACAATGCGGCTTTGAAGGACCTTCTTGAGGGTGGATTGCTGTTACAGCCAGGCCAGCATGAGATCCGCGCACGCGGTTCAAGCACTGGCGCCTTAAATTATATAGTTATTTCAATAATATGCGAGTTCGTAGTTTTATTCTGAATGGTGCACCAGCCTTCGCTGCTTCGCAGCTACGGCTGGGCGAGCCAGGCGCAAGTCTATCCATGCGAAGCAGCGAAGGCTGTCCCGCCGAAGCCTTGGCGAAGGCGGACTAGATCAACGAGCCCGGTATTTCCCTCCCCTTCCAATCGTCACATCCCACCTGTATAAACCGGTAGCTTCTTCTGTAACTCGAAGGAGCTCACATGAACGACCTGCATACGTGGCTTTCGCAACAGCACCACGGCCTGCGCACCTTCCGGACATTTCAGCAAAAGCTCGAGACGCTTGGCCGGGACGATCCCGCCCAGCGCGGTCTTTGCCGCCTGTTGAGCGGCCTCGTCGGCAGCTATGTCGAGGCCTTTGACGAGGCCCCGCTGCCGGTCGAAATCGCCGACGGCGCCTATCACCGCCTGCTGACACTGGTGGCCAGCATCGACCTGAACGCCGACGCCAACCGCCGGCTCGCCGACATCAACCGCGTGGCGGAGAGCGAGCTCTGGCGGTGAGAGGCGGCACGCCGTCGCCATCGCGTCGGCGTGATCACGGGAGACGCGTATAGGTCGTGTTCATCGTGTAGTCCTTGCGTGGACCCGACACGACATGACGGACGACGAACGTTCCATCCGGCAGGAACATGTAGGCCGACTGATAGTCGTCGTGCTTGCAAAGATGGCGCGCACGTCCGCTCAGCTCTCCTCCGGAAGATGCGGACAGTGAAATCTCGTGAAACAGCCGCGGTGGATCTTCCCTAAAGAGGACCTTGAATCCTCCGTCGCTGTTGCTGAAGATGTATTCGCGTTCGGCCTGCACAATGGTGCCGTTCGCGAGCTTCAGATGTCCCTGCTCGCGATAGGCCAACCACCCCCCGTCCAGGGGCGTGAAGATCGCGACACCCTGCATCGTAGCCTGGCCTTCGATGACACGGTTGAAGGACCACGAGCCGGTCAGCTTTTTCGTGACGTCCGTGGCGGCACCCCAGCCATCGCTCGTGGCTTCGTTCATATCTTCAGACCTGCACATTAACCAACGGGTCCAACCTCACAGGACCCGCAGCCGGGAGTTCGACTTCAGCGAGCCGATACCTATATCCTACTGCAATGAATGGTGATCCAGTGAGCAGCTTCGATGGCCAGGAGACGCACGACGGAAGCGGACGCCGACGACCTCCCCCGCTATTTCGTCTGGGTCCGGGGCCTCGAAGGCCCCGAGCCGCAGAAATGGACGGCGATGGATTTCGGCATCGGTGACTGGAAGCGGCCGCAAGTGCTGGCCTTTCTTGAGCTGCCGGAAGGCGAACGGCACCTGCCGCTGTCGGCGCTGGCGCGGCGCTATCCGCCGCCGAGGGTTGAAATCCTGTAGCCCCGCGGTTGCGCGAATCCTGGTGGCGCAGCGGCGCGATCCCGCTTGCTACCTCAACGCGACTATGCACAGAATGCACCTGTTTTTCATGACGCAACCATTGATTGAAATTGTGGAGTGCTGAACGGCTCCAGCCTGAAGTGCTTCACCGTCGATTGCCAGAGGGGCCCCATGACCCAGCATGATGGCGTGCAGAATGGCAATTCTGCCAGCCCCAAGCACACGCATGACGATGCAAGCGCCGGCGGGACGACCGCCGCCCCCCTGTCGAAGCGCCAGCTCGTGCTATTCGCCGACGGCACGGGTAACGCGTTCACCGCCCAGGAATCCAGCGTCTGGCGTCTCTATGAAGCGCTCGACCACACCCAGCCGGACCAGATCGCCCACTACATCAGGGGCGTCGGCACCGCCGGCTGGGCGCCGCTCGCCGCCATCGACGGCGCCACTGGCATCGGCGTTCCCTCCAACGTCCGCAAGCTCTATCGCTTCCTGTGCTGGAACTGGCGCGAGGGCGACGAGATCTACATCTTCGGCTTCAGCCGCGGCGCCTTCACTGCGCGCACGCTGGCCGCGCTGATCGCGAGCCAGGGATTGGTGCCGGCGGAGATCAAGGGCGAGCCGGTCTCGCATGCCGAGATGGAGCGCAGCGCCATGTCCGCATGGCGGGAATACCGCAAGGAATCGGTGGGCTATCGCAGCCTGCCGACGATCTGGATTGCGCGCTGGATTCGCGACCTGCTGCTCATCATCTACCATTTCGTCTGCGGGCACCGCTCCTATTGCACGGTCCGCAAGGCCATGGCCGGCCGCAAGAACGTCAAGATCGAATTCCTCGGGCTGTTCGACACGGTCGAGGCTTTCGGCGTACCGATCGAGGAACTGCGCGTCGCGATCGACTGGGCAATTTGGCCGATTTCGTTCCGCAATCACCGGCCCTCGCGCAAGGCGAAGCACATCTGTCACGCGCTCGCGCTCGACGACGAGCGCACCACCTTTCATCCGCTGCGGATCGACCAGAGCCGTCTAGCGAATGACCAGACTGTCAAGGAGGTGTGGTTCGCGGGCGTCCATTCCGACATTGGCGGCGGTTACCCGGAATCCACCCTCTCCTTCGTTCCGCTGGTCTGGATGGCCGAGCAGCTCGGTGACCAATTGCGCTTCCAGAAGGGCACGATTGAGCGTTTCCGCGAGTATCAATCGGCGATCGGGCCAAAGCACGATTCACGCAGCGGCGCCGCCGTGCTTTACCGCTACGGTCCGCGGCCGATCCTCGAAGGCGATGCGAACGGTGGCAAACCGGTCGTTCACTTCGCCGTGGTCGAGCGAATGCTGTTCGGATGCGACGACTATGCGCCGATCATGCTGCCGGCGAACGCGCGGGTGCTGATGCCCGACGGAAGCATCAGGGAGCTCACCAATGACGGCGCGCACCAAGCCATGCATGACGCCTACGTGAAGAAAGCGAGGCGCCCGATAAGCAAGGAGGAATCCGACGCCTTCACTGGAATGAAAGCGCCAGACGCGGAGATGGCGAATCTGGCGCGCGGTGCAGTGTGGTGGCGACGCGTGGCCTATTTCGCTCTCCTGATCATGACGGGCGTCATCGCCGCCTGGCCGTGGATCGCCCACAAGATCATAGATACATCCGGCAAGAGCCTGCGCGATTTTGTCAGCGACATCGACTGGGGTTTCAGCGCCATACTCGGCTCCGTCGCGAACCTGCTCAAGAACGTGTTGCCCTCCTATGCGGGGCCATGGCTCAATATCGCACTCTATTATCCTGTCGCGACCTCACTCGTCGTGCTGGTCACGTGGTGGGTCTGGAGCATCAACGCCTCGCTGCGTGATGGCATCCAGGAGCGTGCGCGGCTCGCCTGGTACCGGCCGGAACGGAAGGCGAGCGCAAAAAACCTCAGCCGGATGAGTTTGTTGTTCAGGTTTGGCGGCTTGATGCAGCGAAATGCACGGTGGATGAGCTTTCCGTTCACCAAGATCATCTTTCCCATCGTCTCCATCGTCGTCATCTACGCCGCGGCCTTGCTGATCGCCTCGAGCAGCTTCTTCACCTGGCGCGTCGCGACCGGACAGGTTTGTGTAACCCCGGAAACAAAAGCCGCAGAGGCGAAGAAAAAGGGAGTGAACGTCGCGGTAGACATTCCGCCAGCCAAGCCGGTGGGCGACAACGCGCTTCCTGCGACCGAGCTTTTCAACGTCAACCAGTTCTGCTGGGCCAGCAGGCTCGCCGTAGAGAAGGGCCGCAAATACCGGGTCTGGATCGATATCGACCAACGCTGGTTCGACCGCACGATCATGACCGGCGTCAACGGATTCCAGACCTACGAAAACCACCACTACCTCGCTCTCCCGACCCGGCGACTGCTCGGCGCGGACTGGTTCCAGCCGGTCGTACGCGTCGGCGAGAAGGGCCTGAACGATCAGCCGCTGCAGGCCATGAACGTGATGTCGGCAGATGAACTGCCGCGCCGCATTGACCCGACCCTCCCCGAGGAAAATGCTCAGGATGAGCCAAAAAACAGATATCCCGTCCACATCGAAAACGCTGAGGAATCGAGCACGGACGATGCGGCTAAGCTGACGAAACTCAAGGCTGATATCGCGAAGATGGGCACATTCGATACGCTTCCGCCGGACGAGTCGGCACGCAAGGTCTGGGACACGCAGAAACTTGCAGACCGGATGGTGGCCGAATTCACCGCACCTGATTCCGGCGAGCTGTTCTTCTACGTCAACGACGCCGTGCAGATCGTCCCGGGCTTCCTGCGATGGCTAGCCCCGGCAAACTACGCCGACTATTTCGGGCCGGACGAACAATACTACAAGAACAACAGCGGCACGGCGCGGATCACGGTACAGCGTCTGCCCGCACCGCCGACGCCATCGGCTGCGGCAAAGCAGTAGCCGCCGGCCACACTGGAGCGGAAGAGTGACAACGCCCCCATGATTATGGGTGTCGCGGCGTCCGCGCCGCGGCTAAACTTGGCCTCGCGCCGCGGGGGACACGCGGTGCGGGACGATGAACATGAGCGAACAGGGCGAGACGGGTGAGGCCATCACCATCCTCCTCGTCGAGGACGACGCGCCGACCTGCTGGCGGCTCCAGGATGCGCTGGTCAAGGCGGGCTACAAGGTGCGCAGCGCAGCCACGCTCGGTGAGGCGCGCCAGGCCCTGAACGGCGGCGCGCCACGCGTGCTGCTGACCGATCTGCGGCTGCCCGACGGCCATGGCATCGAGCTGATCCGCGAGACCCGGCAGCGCTTTCCCGACACCGAGATCATGGTGATCTCGGCGCTCGGCGACGAAGAGAGCGTGATTTCGGCGATCACCGTCGGCGCCACCGGCTATCTGCTCAAGGACGCCTTCCCGACCGACATCGCCACCACCGTGCGCGATCTGGTCGCCGGCCATTCCCCGATCTCGGCCTCGATCGCCCGTTTCATCGTGCGCAGAACGCAAGGCTCCGCGCCGAGTTCGGCCGAGCCGCCGCGCGGGCCTGTGCTCAACACCGCACGACTCACCCCGCGCGAGATCGATATCCTCTGGGGCATCGCAAAGGGTTTCAGCTACGCCGAGATCGCGAGCCATCTCGGCCTGTCCAGGCAGACCGTACCCGGCCACATCAAGAACATCTATCGCAAGCTCGAGGTGCACACGCGCAGCGAAGCGGTGTTCGAGGCGGTGCAGCAGGGCCTGATCAAGCTGTGAGCGAGATAGCGGCGAAGGCACCTACACGCCCGCGGCGCCGGCTGATTGGGTCGCGCCTGGTGCCTTATCTGCTGCTCCAGGCGCTGATCGTGATCGTCACCATCCTGGGGCTGCGGCTGCTCCAGCCCAGCGACCCCGACGATTTCGCAGTGAGCGGATTTTCGCTGCGGGAGGACGGCGCGAGCCGTCCCGTGACCTTGCCGCATTTCACGTCGTCGCGCTATTCGCTGTCAGATCCTCCGCTCTACACCGGCACCTTCACTTTCAGAAACGGCGATGCCGGATGGTCCGTATTCCTGCCGCGCTTCAGCAACGCGGTGGAGGTCGCCGTCAACGGCGTGGTCGTGCTCGACTCCCGCCGCGATGCCAATGCCAACCGGCCAGACCGCAACACGCCGCAGATCGCGCTCATCCCCGCCTCGCTGCTGCATGACGGCGACAACGAGATCGCGGTGCGGCTGTTCGTCTGGGGACCGCTGAAGGGCTTTCTCGACACCGTCTATGTCGGGCCGGATGCTGCCCTGCGTCCGTCCTACGAGACACGCACATTGCTGTTCGTCACGCTGCCCGTGGTGTTCTCCGCCTGGCAATCGATCCTCGCCATCATGTGGCTGATGCGGCGCCGCGAGCCGGTCTATGGCGTGCTGGCGGTGGCGATGGTGCTCGGCGTGGTGCAGGCGTTCGTACCGCCGCCGGTGCCGCCGGCCACGACATCGCGGCTCGCCGCCGTGCTGCTGGCATCGGCGCCGACCGAGAGCGCACTGATCGTCGTCTTCGCCCTGCTGTTCTTCGGTTGGCGCTGGCCGCGCTATGGCGCCCTGCTGTTCGTGCCGGGCATCGTGGTGTTCGCGGTCGGACTGGTGGGCGGCCCGCCGCTGCCGCGCATTCTCTTCCTGGTCCTCGGCATTCCCATGGTCGGCGTCTGTCTATTGCTGATGGCCAGCATCACGGCGACACAGGTGGTGCGGCGGCAGGACGCCGCAAGCTTTACGCTCGGCTGCGCAGTGACCATCGTGCTGACCTGCTGGGTCCACGACATGCTGTCGGTGTTCGAGATCATGACCAACGAGCGCATCTTTGTCTCGCGCCTGTCCTATTCGGCGATGCTGGTCGCGATCGGCGCCGGGCTGACCTGGCGCTTCGCCCGCGCCCTGAACCAGGTCGACAGTTTTGCCAGCCAGCTCGTGACGCGCGTGCGCGAGGCGGAGGAGCGGCTGAAGGCGAGCTTTGCGCGCGAGGAGGAGCGTGCGCGAGCCGCCGCACTCGCCAACGAGCGCACGCGGCTGATGCGCGACCTGCATGACGGCCTCGGCGGCCAGCTCGTCAGCATCGTCGCGCTCTCCGAGCGTGGGCACGAGAGCTCAGGCATCACGGACGCGGCGCGCGCCGCGTTGAAGGATCTGCGCCTCGTCATCGATTCCATGGACGACATCGGCGGCGACCTGATGCTTGCGCTCGGCTCCTGGCGCGAGCGCGCGGCGGCACAATTGCGGCCGCACGACGTCGCACTCGGATGGCACGTGGCGACGCCGCAGGGCCTGCCGCTGCATCCTGAGCTGCGGCCATGGCACGTCATCCAGATCGTGCGCATCCTCGACGAGGCCGTCACCAACGCGGTCAAGCACGCGCAGGCGCGCCATATCGTTGTTACCATCGAGACGCTCGACGATGGCCAAGGAGATGGCCAAGAGAACGGCCAAGGACCGCGTGGCATGATCAGCGTCGCGGACGACGGCAAGGGCTTTGCGCTGCCCGGCAACGGCGAAGCCGGCAGCGCGGGCCAGACCGCGCGGGGGCTGCGCAACATGCGAAGCCGTGCCGCGCGCTGCGGCGCGGTGCTGGATCTGGCCTCGGATTCCTCGGGTACGCGCGTACGGCTGCAACTGCCGAAAATATTTCCCGATAGCGACGCCGCCGCCACGGGCTGAAAAGCCCCCTCCCCGAACGTGTGGGACGCACGGAGAGAGGGAACGGGCCGGATCATGCGGAGGACGGGGGTTCGTCCGCACGTCATCCTTTCGCCCGAAGCGATGCAATCAACTCAATCAAACGAGATCGTCATCGCACGCCGACGCGATTGACCGGGCCTCCGCGATTCATCGGCGTTCCCGCACGAACGCCGACGCCGGGCGCGCCGACGCCGGGCGTCGCCACCGCGACCGCGGCGGCCGGCGCGACCACCACCGCCCCGGTCGGCCGCACCACGCAGCCCTTGGGCACGCCGACCGTCTTGCAATAGACAACCGCCTGCGCCGGGCTCGTGCCCAGCGACACCATCGCCGCACCCGCGAGCATCATGACCGTCAGCCCGGCGCTCAGCGCTCCCATTTTTTTCGACATCTTGCTCTCCTGCTTCCCGTTCGGCGCCCCGATGCAATCACCGGGTTTCGCAGCCGACGTGCAGCCTGAATGGCAAAAGACGGCGCGCGGATACATGCCATGAAGATGGGGGTGCGGCGGGCGAGCCGATGCCATGAACATGGCATGGACCGGCCACGGGCCTTCACGAGATGGTCCGGCTCACCCGATCCCAGCGGGACCCGTCACAATCCCAAAGAGGTGCTTCATGAAGACTTCAGTTCTTGCCGCGCTGCTGCTCGCTGCCGCCATCCTGCCCGCCGCTGCGCAATCCGGTCCGACGCCGCAGGAGCAGATGGCCTGCCGCGGCGACGCCGGCAAATTCTGCGCCGAACATATCGGCAAGCCGCCGCAGATGAATGCCTGCCTGCGCGAGAACAAGACCAAGCTCTCGGACGCCTGCCGCAAGGTGGTGGAGTCGCACGGGGGGTGAGCAAGCCGTGATTCCGGGCTCGCGCCGTTGGCGCGTCCCGGAATAATTGCGTCCGGCGCTAATGCGTCAGGCCATAGACGTCGATGCGGCCGTCATAAGTCGGGCGATAGATACGGCCTTTCCAGACGATCGGACGGTTGAACTTGGGATGCATGAAGGCGTGCTCCGGCCCCCAGTCCTCGCTGTCCCAGATCACCTGGAGCCGTTTGGAGCCATCCGGATTGGTGGCGAAATTCTGCGCATCGTAGACCAGGAAGCGGCCCGGACTGAGAATCATGTTGCTGTCCTGATAGGGCACCATCGCCACGATGATGCCATCGGTGCCGTTGTTGGCGGCAAGCGTGATGCTCCAGCCGGGCATGCCGCCCGGCGGACGCGGCGATTGCGGCGAGGCGATCTCGTTGCCCCCGGCGAGATAGGTCGTTGTCCCGTCGGCCGCAATCGACCAGGCCCGCAAGGCACTGTTCTCGCCGCCCACGAAATGCATGGTGCCGTGGGTAGCGGACTGGAACAGCAGGGGCGTGCCGTGCAGATGCCGCGTCGCGCCGCCTGGAAACAGGTTCAGCTCCATCGGCGACGCCGGTGCCGGCGGCACGGCGGGATCGAAATACGTGTACAGGATCGGCGGCATGCGAAGCCTGTTGTAATTCGCCGCGAAATGGCCGGCCGCAAGTTCGCCCGGCTGAGTCTTGCCGAGCGCATTGGCATTGCCGGTGTAGAGGATGCCGTCCTTGCCCGCGGCCAGAATGGCATGGGCGGAGACGACATAGACCGGACCGCCGGAACCGAAATCCTGGTCGCCCCACATCGACTCGTTCATCGCCTCCATGTGATGCGCCACGACCGGCGCGATCTGCGCATCGGTTGCACTGCGACCCGAGGTGACCGCGACACGCGGCATCTCGCGCGCATACCGAGGCTTCAGCGTCATTCCCATGCGCCTTGCATGCGCGATCACGGAGGGCAGGGAAACGTTCGACGGCAACGCCGGTTCGTCATTGTCGTCATCGTCGGCGGTTGCTGCGTCCGCGTCCGCGGCCGCGCCGACCCGGTTGGCGTCGGTCCATGGCGCCCACCACGACATGACCTCGAAATGCGCATTGTTTCCGGTGTGCAAGGCGAGCCGCACGATGCTCTCGCCGAAATCGCCATGCTGCGGCGAGAACGCTCCGTTGCCGGTGATGACGTAGATTGAACCGTCGGGAGCAAGAGCCGGGCCGGCCCCGCTCTGCCACAGCCCGCCGCCCGAGCCGGTGACGGTGGAGCACCACGACGCAGCGAGCCGCCAGGCATGGACGTCGACCGCGAGCAGCCAGCCCCGCGCCGTCTTCGACGTCTCGGCGATCGTGCCGAAGGGAATCAGCACATGGTTCCGCGTCAGCGTCAGGGCGCTGCGCTGCTTGCGCTGGGCCGAGACGAATTTCTGCACCGGCAGGCCGCTCGGCGGCGTGTAGACCGCGCCCTCCAGGTTCAGCAGCCCGTGAACCTTCGAGCCGTCGCGGATTCGCAGCGCCGCGAGGAAATGCTGTCCCTTGGCGACGCTGCCGTCGTCGCTGATCCAGGCGCAGGCATAGAGAATGCCCGCCCCCTCGTCGATCACCGGGGTCGAGAGAATGCCCCAATGGACGTTGGTCATGTGGCCGTCGATCGCCCTCGTTCCGACGATGGGACGTCCGAGGTTGGTCGCCCAGATCTTCTCGCCGCTCACAGCGTCGAATGCATGGATCCAATTGCCCATGCTGGCCTGGAAGATCAGATCGCGGGTCTTGCCGTCGGCTGTGTGCACGCCGCCGACCGCCAGCGGCTGCGCCTCGAGCCTGGGATCGTCGGGAATCGGAAGGCTGAAGAGTTTGACGATGCCCCTGGTGCGGACGGCGGTCGCCGTCAGCACCGTCTCGGAATTGTTCGTACCGGTACGGGCACGGTCGTAGCTGCGGGTCGTGACGGAGGCGACCATGGTCAGGCTCCGTAGGCGAGGAGGCTTCCGGCCGCAATCAGGCAAGCCGCTGCAAGCGGTCGTACGTCGCGCAAGCCTGCGCGCCACGCGCGCGACACGACGGCTCCGCAGGCAAAGCCGAGCCCGGCCATGATCGCGCTCGACAGTGCGGCAACGGCCGGCGCATCAGGCACGCGCGACACGAGATTGTCGATCGCCAGCAGCGGTGGCAGCGCATAGAACCAGCCCGGCGCATTCAAAAGACGTTGCGCGATGGGGTGGCGCACCACCAGCGATGCGCCGCACGCGATCAACAGGATCGCGACGAGCCCGTTCGCGATCGGCATCGTGACGCCGAGCGCGGAACCCAGCGCATCGCAAGCGCCGAACATCAGAATGAGCGGCAGCACATGCCGTTGCGGAACGATGAATGAGAGTGCAAAGGCAACGACGAGACTGTCCGCGGACGTCCACAACAGATGTATCGACATGAGATGTATCGACATGGAAACCTCTAAAAGGTTTGCAATGCGAGATAAGTGAGGTCAGTCGAGAAGGTCGCCCCGCCGTCCGCCTTCGAGGGCAATTGCAGCGCGGTGAGGCCGCGATTCCGCGCATGTCGCGCGAGAAAGTGGAGCAGCCAAGCAACGCCGGCTCTATCAACTGGCGCCGGCACGGTGACGCCATCGCCGTACGGCGTGAAGAAGCGACCCCAAGCTAACAGCGCTACGCCCATGACGCGGCCTTTGGCTAGCCACGCCAATCATGCATTGAACGGAGATCGTCTGGAAGTTGAAATTCGAGGCAAGCGCGTCCGCAGAACGAACCGTCGCTCACGATCGCGTGCGCGACGGCGAGGATGGGCGCTAATCGTCGTCAGGCCCGAACAGCCTGATCTGCGGCAAGCCGCCGCGCGGCCGGCTCGCGACATCGCGCGCATCGGAATCTTCGCGGATGTTGCGCGCGACGTCATCCCAATCGGTGCGGTCGCGCATGCCACGCGGCTCGCGGGAGTCGTAATGCCGGCGCTCGGCCCAGCGCTCGCGGCGCTCCATGCGGCGCCGTTCGGACGCGGCGCGCTTCACGTCGGAATCCCTGGCCTTGGCATAGGCGTTGTCGGGTGAAGATGGCTGCTCTGTCGATGCCTGCTGCTCGGCGGGCCTTGCGAGTTGCAGAGGCGATGCCGGCGCCGGCTTGGGCGGCTCGGCCGCGGCCGCCTGGGAAGGCTGCGGCGCTGGCGGCTCGGCGTTCGCCTGACTTGCCTGCGTGTCGGACTTTGCAGGTTCGGATTTGGCTTCGGCCTGTGCCGGCGCGGCGATCATGGCGCCGAAGGCTTGCGAGCCGGTGAGATATTGCAAGCGCTCGGAAGGCGCGTCCGTCGTCGCGGGTCTGGCGGCTTCAGCGCGCTGCGCCATCTTGCTCGTGTCCGGCCCCTGCTTGGGCGCGACCGGATTCATGATATTGCCAGCAACGATGCCGCCACCGAGACCAATGGCGATGGCCGCAACGATCGTTCCGGCACCGACGAAATAAGCTGTCGAGGCGCGCATTGGTCCACTCCCTCTCTGGAGCGGGCAACGCCTGTCGATTGCCGGATGTTCCTGATGCGGGGCGCAGTTCCCGGAGGAACTTGCGCGTCAGATCTGCTGCGCGACCTTCTCCAGCCCGATGATGCGGGCGAGCTTGCGCACTTCTTCCTTCTGGTCGTCGCGCAGCTGGAACAGCAGCGGCATCGCGGCCGATTTCAACTGCTGGACCTCGTCGCAATTCGGATCGATCGGCACGCCCGGCGCGTTCGGATTGGAGAGCTTGTTTGCCGAGATCTTGCGGACGACATTACGCAGCGCGGTCTCGACCGAAGGCCAGTAATATTCCTGCGACGACGACAGCTTCAGGCGATCCCTGATGCCCGCGATCTGGGCCTCGGACAGCAGCGAATAGGATTTCTGCGGCGGCGGCTTGGCGACGACCTTCGGCTTGGCCGGGACTTCGACGGCAGGAAGCTCTGCCGCGGCCGGCGCATCATGCGCACTTGCCTTGGGCATCGGGAAGTCGGACGGCGTGGCGGCGGCAAAAGCCTGGCGCAGCGGCTCGGTCAGCACCGGGGTCTGCGAAAGCCTGTCGGCGGGCACCTGCACCGGCTCGATCGCGGCCGAAGCCAGCGCCAGCGTCGGAACCAGGCGGTCGGCCTTGGCGGCGCGGTTGGTCGCGAGCGGCTTCGGCGGGGCCTGTGTGATCATCTCGGCGCTGACACTGGGTACGCTGTCGCGGCCGAGAATAGCGGTGGTGGCGGCGCCGAGGACGAGGAAACAGGTCAGCACGACGATGGTGATGGCTTTGGACAAACGTCTCTCCGCGCCCAACTTCAAGTCCACGTGATCAGTGCCCGGAAACTGGGCGGTAATTAAGGCTTAACGGTGCCAGCGTAGCGGCAATCGCACGGACTGCGGCGACATGCCCCGAAATCTCAAGGAAATCAGGCAGCTAGCGCCAGGTCGTAGGCATCCTGGATGTCGGCCACGATCTCGGAGGCCTCCCAGACCGCGCGCGGCTCGACCGATTGCAGCGTCACCGTCCAGTTGCCGCCCCGGCGGGTGCGGGGGACGCTGACGATGTCGAAGCGCACGTTGCGGCACAGCGGGTGACGGGCCAGCGCATGGGCCACGCGGACCCGGATTTCGTCCAGCGTCGCGGCTGTCTTGCTGTTGAGAAAATCGAAGTCCATCGCCTGTCCCTCTCGGTCCTGATTGGCGGCCGTGAGGGGATTCTTGGCGGGCGTTGGTTAATCTGCCGTTAAGTACGGGGCTGCGGAGGAGCGCTCGATTAACTGTGATCGGGAGCGACGGCGCCTCCTCTCCCTCCCCCACAAGCGGGGCGAGGGGCAGGGCGCCGCCTACCGCCCGCCCGCATCGCGATATTCGGCGAGTGTCCGCGCCACGAGATCGTCGGCCGCCATCACGTCGGTCACGCCCGATGTCGCGTGTCCCCCGCTCCAGATATCGCGCCAGCGTTTCGGCCGGTTTTCGCGCGCATCGACGTCAATGTCCTTACCGATGTCGATCGCGCCGCGTGCCGGCAGATCGTCGGGATCGAGGCCCGCAGCCACGATCGACGGCTTCAGCATGCTGGTCTGCAACCCCGTGAACGCGGTGGTGAGCAGGATGTCGTCGGCGCTGCTGTCGACCAGCATGTCCTTGTGGCGCTCGTCCGCCATGCTCTCGCGCGTCGCGATGAATTTCGTGCCCATGTAGCCGAGGTCGCAGCCGAGGACTCCAGCCGCATGCAGCGCGCGGCCGTCGCTGATGCCTCCGGCGAGCACGATGATGCCGTCAAAGAACGCGCGCACCGCGCGGACGAACGCGAACGGATTGAGCCAGCCGGTCTGCCCGCCTGCGCCCGCGGTGAGCAGCACAAGCCCGTCGGCGCCGGCTTCCGCCGCGCGCTGGGCGTGGCGGATCGAGGCCACGTCCGCCATCACCAGCGCGCCCGCTTGGTGCAGCGGCTTCAACACCGGAGCGGGCGATCCAACAGAGGTGATGACGATCTCCGGCTTGTGTCGCAGCAGCACAGCGAGATCCTGCTCCAGCCGCGCGTTGGAGCGATGCACGATCAGGTTCGGGCAAAGCGGCGCGGCCTTGCGACCCGTGTGATCTTCGTGTTGCCGCAGTCGCGTTTCGATCTCTGTGAGCCACGCCTCGAGCTGTTCCGTATTGCGGCAATTCACGGTTGGGAAGCTGCCGATCACGCCATTGCGACAGGCCGCGACCATGAGCTCGACGCCCGACACCAGAAACATCGGCGCCGCGATCAGAGGCAGAGCGAGACGATCACGGAAGTGTTGCAGTCGATCGGATACCACTCACGCCTCCTTGCGCGGGCTTTGTCGTTCCATCCCGCCTTCCCTGTGCTAGCGTTGCGCGCAAACATTGGCACGTCAAAAGCCGATGACAAAGCAACGGGGAAACATATGTCCGATCCGCTCCACGCATCATCCCCGACTTGCGCGCAGACGCTGCGGGCACTGTCGCGCTATCCCGGCCGCACCGCTTTCGCCTGGCCCGGTGGATCGCTGAGCTATCAGGGCACCATCGACCTGATCGGACGGATCCAGGCCGTGTTCATGCGGTTGGGCTTGCAGCCCGGCGCGCGCGTCGCCTTCCTCACCGCCAACCGCGCCGACACATGGTGCGCCGGTGTCGCCGCGCAATTATCCAGGCTCTGCATCACCTGGCTGCATCCGCTGGGATCGCGGGCAGACCAGCTCTTCCAGCTCGAGGATTCCGGGGCCGAAATGCTGGTGGTCGATGCCGCCACCTTTCGCGATCGCGGCGGCGAGCTCGCCGCGAGTGCGGGCCGGCTCAAGGCTGTCTTCACCATGGGAGCTGCCGACTATGGCGTCGACCTCCTGCAGGCGATCGAGATCGAAGGCCATGCCAGCGCGCAGTGCCTCGCCGGCCCCGACGATCTCTCCACGCTGAATTACACCGGCGGCACGACCGGCAAATCCAAGGGCGCGCTGCGCTATCACCGCGAGAACGCCGGGGGTGCTGCCGCGATCCTCGCCGACTTCGAGATCCCGGACACCCCGCACTATCTCGCGGTTGCCCCGATCAGCCATGTCGCCGGCACGAAAGTAGTGCCGACCCTGATGCGCGGGGGCACTGTGCACATGCTGAAAGGCTTCGATCCCGAGGCGGTGCTGGCGATGATCGCGCGCGAGCGCATCAATTTCACGCTGTTCGTGCCGACCATGATCTATGTGCTGCTCGATCATCCCGCGCTGAGCAGGACCGATCTCTCCTCGCTCGAGCTCGTGCTCTACGGCGCCTCCGCTATGTCGCCGAGCCGGCTGGTCGAGGGCATCGAACGGATTGGGCCGGTGTTCTCGCAGCTTTACGGGCAGACCGAATGCTATCCGATTTCGGTGCTGCGCAAGGCTGATCACGATCCCAGGACGCCGGAGCTGTTCCTGTCATGCGGCTTCCCGATCTCGGCCTGCGAGGTCAGGATCCTCGACGACAACGACCAGGAAGTGAAGACGGGCGAAGCCGGCGAGATCTGCGTGCGCGCGCCGCATGTCATGGCCGAATACTGGAAGCGGCCCGACATCACGGCCGAGACGCTGAAGAACGGCTGGGTCCACACCGGCGACGTCGCGCGCAAGGACGAGCGCGGCTACATGTTCATCCTCGACCGCAAGAAGGACATGATCGTTTCCGGCGGCTTCAACATTTTTCCGCGCGAGGTCGAGGACGTGCTGTCGCGGCATGCGGATGTCGCGATGGTCGCGGTCGTCGGCATTCCCGACGAGAAATGGGGCGAAGCCGTCACCGCCATCGTCGTGCCGCGCGAGGGGGCAAAGCCCGATCCGGACGAGTTGATCAATCTGGTGAAGACGCGAAAAGGCTCGGCACATGCACCGAAGCAGATCCAGTTCGTCAAGCAGCTGCCGATGACCGGCGTCGGCAAGGTCGACAAGAAGGTGCTGCGCGCAGGCTTCTGGAGCGGACGGGACCGGATGGTGGGGTAGTCATCCCGATCTGCAACTTGTGGCAGGCAGCGCCGCACGGATTCCCGCGGCCGGCCCCCGGGGTTCTACGGGTCGCTGTGACCCGCGAACAACAGCTCGGAAGGGACTTTTCAGGCACGCCGTCCGCGCAATTGCAGGCGAATCAACGAATCAACTAGACCGCTGACGGGGCTGGGAAGCGGAGTATCAAATGAGAGTCGCTTCCTTGGAAAGTGCGTTGGCCGCGATCACGTTGATCACGGCTATCATCGTCCTGCTGTGGGAGATCAAGATCGTCTACGGCAGCTGAACTGGCAGGACGCTGGCGTCGAACAGAGACCTCCGGACAAGAAGAGGTTCGCGACCAGGGCATCCCTTCCGCGGCGGCGGAAGTCTGCCGTTCCATCGGCTCAAAGGAGCGCTCACAGCGCTTGCCGTCACGTTTACCGCTTTTCGATCACCAGACTCTGCACCGCGCGGCCGAAATAGCCGTGACGATCCGCGAGCCGCGACATCGCGAGGCCGGCGCCGTCGGGGCCGATCCAGGATTCGCCGTCGAGCAAGATCCACTCTCCGGCCGGCTGGCGCGACAGGTTCACCGTGAGGTCGGCATTGATGTAGGTCCAGGCACGGAAGTCGAGCGTCGAGGCGGTGCCGTTGGAGAAATCGGCGGCGACCACGGCGCGCATCGCCTGCGAGACCGCTTCGCCTTCGACCAGCGGATGGTCGAGGCGAAACCAGATCGCGCCGGCCCCGGCCTGGCCGAAGCGGCCGCGCGCGGCGCGCATCGAGACCATGCCTGCGAACGGACTGGTCGCGCCATGGCCGTCCTCGACCAGCGAGTCCTCGGGCGACGGCAGTGTGACCGGCAACTCCTTGACGTCGTCCGGCAACGGCTGTGATTGCCGCTTGATCTTGAGCACGGTGGCACCGACGACCTGAACACCGTCGGCGAACAACTTGATCTCGCAGAGCTGGATCTTGCGCCCCT
The DNA here is from genome assembly GCF_052588265.1 of Bradyrhizobium sp. Pa8. Lineage (NCBI taxonomy): Bacteria > Pseudomonadati > Pseudomonadota > Alphaproteobacteria > Hyphomicrobiales > Nitrobacteraceae > Bradyrhizobium > Bradyrhizobium sp. Pa8. The sequence goes on from NZ_CP176767.1 coordinate 8,987,798, forward strand.
CGCGCAAAACCTCGCTCTCGATCGTGAGCGGCGCCACCGGCACCGGGCGCATCAGGTCGATGGTGACGCGCGCAACATTCATCGGCACCGGCGTCGGAATGCGTTCGGCCGCCCACGTCACCAGCGCAGACGGCGCCGAGCCGTGCTGCATGCGCCGGTCCCACGGACCGGCAGCATTGGGGCTGGTGACGACGTTGTTGCCGTCGACGCGGTAGATAGCGGTCATGTTTGCACGATTCTCGGCTGGCGTTCCCCGGACGCAGCGCAGCGCGTAAGCGGTGCGCTGCAGAGCCGGGGTCCGTGTGCTGCAGCGATGGGTCCCGGCTCTGCGCAGCAGCGTTGCACGCTGCAGCGCGTCCGGGACACGAGAGCGGTTAGAGCGGCGGATCGATCGCCTCGTCATATTCCTTCTTGAAGCGCGCGATCAGATCGGCGGCGGGGATGATGCCCTCGACGCTGCCGATGCCTTGGCCCGAACCCCAGATCTCCTTCCAGGCCTTCGGCTTGGCGCGCTCGCCGGAGGCATCCGTGCCAAAGTTCATCTTGGACGGATCGGACGTCGGCAGGTTTTCCGGATCCATGCCGGCCGCGAGGATCGACGGCTTCAGATAGTTGCCGTGCACGCCGGTGAAGAGGTTGGAGTAGACGATGTCGTCGGCCGTCGAGCCCGCGATCATCTCCTTGTATTGCTCGACCGCGTTGGCTTCCTTGGTCGCAATGAAGGCCGAGCCGATATAGGCGAAGTCTGCGCCGAGGATGCGCGCGGCGCGGATCGCCTTGCCGTTGCCGATGGCACCCGACAGCGCGATCGGGCCGTCGAACCATTTTCGCGTTTCTGCAACGAAGGCCAGCGGCGAGATGGTGCCGGCGTGGCCGCCGGCGCCGGCAGCAACCAGGATCAGGCCGTCGGCGCCCTTCTCGATCGCCTTGTGGGCGAACTTCTGGTTGATCACGTCGTGGAAGACGATGCCGCCCCAGCCGTGCACCGCTTGATTGAGCTCCTCGCGCGCGCCGAGCGACGAGATGATCATCGGCACCTTGTACTTGGCGCAGAGCTGCATGTCGTGATCGAGCCGGTTGTTCGACTTGTGCACGATCTGGTTCACCGCGAACGGCGCCGACGGCTTGTCGGGATGGGCGCGGTCATAGGCCGCGAGTTCTTCGGTGATCCGCGCCAGCCATTCGTCGAGCAGCTCCGGCGGCCGCGCGTTCAGCGACGGAAACGAGCCGACCACACCGGCCTTGCACTGCGCGATCACGAGATCGGGCACCGAGATGATGAAGAGCGGCGAACCGATCACGGGGATCGACAGGCGTCCCTTGAACAAGGCAGGCATGGACATAGGCGAAACGATCCTTTGGTGGCGAGCAAATCGAAAGCTGGAGGCCATACCAACAAGGCAATCTTTCCACTGTCAAGTATTGCGTTTTGACGCCGTGGCGGATGCCGTTACCGCAATTCCAACATGCGGAATTCGCTGCGCAAACGCCGGCGGCATCACCCAATCAGATCCGGATTGATCAGCCGCTCGAACGAGAACATCTCGTCCCATTTCTGCGGTGTCAACAGCTTGCGCTCGACCACCACGATCTGGTGCAGCGACTTGCCGCTCTTGTAGCCTTCGCGCGCGATCTCGGCGCATTGCTTGTAGCCGAGCAGCGGCTTCAGCACCGTAACGATCCCCAACGAGTTCAGCACCATGTTGCGGGTGTGCTCCTCGTTGGCGGTGATGCCGACAACACAGTTCTCGCGCAGGCTGTTGACCGCGCGCTCCATGGTGCGGATCGAGAAGAACAGCGCGAACGAGATCACCGGCTCCATCACGTTGAGCTGAAGCTGGCCGGCGGAAGCGGCGAGCGTCACCGTGGTGTCGAGGCCGATGACGAGGAAGCTGGTCTGGTTGACGACCTCGGGGATGACGGGATTGACCTTGCCCGGCATGATCGACGAGCCCGGCTGGAGCTGCGGCAGGTTGATCTCGTTGAAGCCGGCGCGCGGGCCCGAGGCCAGCAGGCGGATGTCGTTGCAGATTTTCGTCAGCTTGCTCGCCGTGCGCTTGAGCACGCCGGAGAGCTGCACATAAGCGCCGGTGTCCGAGGTCGCCTCGACGAGATCGCCGGCGAGGATGAAGTCGACGCCGGTCAGCGCGCTCAGATGCCGGACCGCAAGTTTTGGATAGCCGACAGCCGCGGTGACGGAGGTGCCGATCGCGGTGGCGCCGAGATTGATCTCGCGCAGCAGCGCGCGCGCCTCGGAGATGCGGTCGACCTCCTCACCGATCGTGGTGCCCCAACCGCGGAATTCGGCGCCGAGCGACATCGGCACGGCGTCCTGAAGATGCGTGCGGCCCATCTTCAGCACGCGCTCGAACTCGCGGCCCTTGGTGAAGAAGGCCTCCTGGAGCTGGCGCAGCGCCGTCATGTAGCTCTCGAGCCGCAGGATCAGCGCCAGCCGGAACGCGGTCGGATAGGTGTCGTTGGTCGACTGGCCGTAATTGACATGGTCGTTCGGGCTGACATGCTGGTAGTCGCCCTTGCTGAAGCCGAGCGATTCCAGCGCGAGATTAGCGATCACCTCGTTGGCGTTCATGTTGGTGGAGGTGCCGGCGCCGCCCTGGATGAAATCGGTGACGAACTGATCCATCATGTCGCCGGCGATGACGCGGTCGCAGCCCTCGATGATCGCGTCCGCAACTTTCGCATCGACCGCGCCGAGGTCGCGGTTGGCCATCGCGGCAGCCTTCTTGACGTAACCGAGCGCCTTCACGAAGTAAGGCTCCTGGTTCATCGGAATGCCGGTGATGTGGAAGTTCTCCTTCCCGCGGATGGTCTGGACGCCGTAATAGATGTCGTCAGCGATCTCGCGCTGTCCGAGGAAGTCCTGCTCCGTGCGGCTCATGGGCGCTCCTTTGCTGGCGCTACGTCCTCAGTTCTGGCACAGCGCGCTGGTGACGAAGGTATCGGTGCGGCAGTCATCCGGTTTGCGTTGCCGGCCCGGGATCAGAACCTTGGCCGAGCATTTTTCCGCGGAATCGGCGTTCAGGCTCTTGCCTTCCTTGTAGCCCTTGCTCCGGCAGAGTTGGTCAGCGGCTTGCTTGCAGTCGGGCGCGCCATTCGAGGAGGCGGGGCAGGCCATGCGCCCCGACACCATGGCCGACGGCGTCGCCAGCCGCGACAGATCGTTCATGGTCTCGCTCGGGCTTTTGATCGGCGGCAGGATCGAGGGCAGCTTGTCGAACAGCTTGCCCATTTCGTTGATCAGCCCGGGATTTTCCTCGCGCGCCGGCGGCGATGAAGGTGCTGACATCGAGGGCGGCGGCGCGGTCTGCGGTCCCTGCTCCTGCAAGCCGAGCGCCGGCGGCGCGGATTGCGGCCAGCCGGTGCCGCCGGCACCGAGCAGGAGCGAAAGCACTGCAAATATCAGCGTCCCCAGTCGGAGGACCGGATTGCCGGATCGAACCATCATGACGGCAACCGTAGCCGAACCCGGGGCAGCGGCAAAGCGCGGGGTCATCGAGTAAGCATGATCTTTGCGGAGAACCGCTTCACGCGTTGCGCTGATGCGGATCTTCAGGTCCGGATCATTCTCTAGATCAGCTTGACCGCGACGACGAAGCCGAGCACCAGCACTATGGCGCCGATCGCCACCCAGAGACCGAGATGCTTCTCGATCCTGACGCGGATCCAGTCGCCATAGCGGTTGAGCAGGATCGCGACGATGAAGAAGCGGCCGCCGCGCGCGACGATCGAGCACAGGATGAACAGTCCGATATTGTAACCGGCAAAGCCCGAGGTGATGGTGACGAGCTTGTAGGGGATCGGCGTCAGGCCCTTGAGCAGGATGATCACCGCGCCCCATTCCGCATAGGAGGCGCGGAAGGCATCGACCTTGTCGCCGAGGCCATAGACCTGGATCAGCCAGTGGCCGACCGAGTCGAACAGCAGCGCACCGATGGCGTAGCCCAGGAGACCGCCCACCACCGAGGTCGCGGTGCAGACCGCGGCGTAGAGCCAGGCGCGCTGCGGGCGCGCCAGCGACATCGGGATCAGCATCACATCCGGCGGGACCGGAAAAAAGGAGCTTTCTGCGAAAGCCACGGCTCCCATGATCCAGAGCGCGTAGGGCTTGTGGGCGGCGTCGATGCACCAGTCGTAGATACGTTTCAGCATGGCGCCGCGATGAAGCACCATGGGACGGATTTGTCCATCGCGAGTTTTGTGACGATTTGGCGTGATCCGGAACAGTGTGTCGCGGTTTTCCGAAAGATCACGCGCAAACAACAACCTAAAGCGCGATGACGCTTTGCTCCGGTTTCACCGCGCTTTAGTGGCGCTTGCGCGAGACGCGCCCCTCCAGCGCGACAATTGGCCGCCTGGCGGCGACGCGCGGTGACGCGACTTTGGGCAGCTTCATCGGCGACTTCGGCAGCTTCTCGGCAATGCCGAGCATGTCTTCCCGCCGGGCCATCTCGCGCCAGACATCCTCCGGGCGCACGCCGGCCGAGGCCCAGAGCACCGTGAGATTGTAGAGCAGGTCGGCGCTTTCCCGGATCACGGCCTCGCTATCGCCATTGACCGCGTCGATGACGACCTCAATGGCCTCTTCGGCCAGTTTCTTCGCCATTTTGGATGGCCCACGCTGAAACAGCCGGGCGGTACGCGATGTTGCCGGATCAAGATCCTTGGCCGCGAGCACAGCCAGATATAGCCGCTCAAGCGAATCACTCATGGTACTCAAAACTACCCTAAACCAATGGCGAGCGCGTTAACGCGCAGGGTTAAAAGCGAAAAACAGGCCGCCGCGGCAAGCGCGACGGCCTGTTTTGGTCAAGACTTGGTAGCCAGGGACTTGGTAGCTAAGAACTTGGTAGCCAAGAACTTGGTAGCCAAGGCTAGTAGCAGTTCTGCATGTAGCCCTGGCCGCAGAGCTCCGACGGAGCCGAGCCGCCATAGCGCTGATATTGGTAGTTCGGGCCCGGGCCGTAGTAAGGACCGTAGGCGGGGCCACTGTAATAGGCAGGGCCGCCGTAATAGCCATAACCCGGACCCGGACCGTAATCATAAGCGTAGGCGTCACGGGTCGCAGCGATCGCAAGGCCGGTGCCGATGATGCCGGCAAAGGCCGCGGCAGCCGCGGCACCGCCGCCACCGCCATGCCAGTGGCGGCCGCCTGCGTACGAGGCAGTCGGGGCGACCGCGGTCAGCGCCAACACCGCAGCGGTGGCAAGGACGGCCTTGCGGCCGGCAAATCCCGAAAATCTGTCAAACATGTCCTGGACCCTCCTTGGGACCTCGAATGGTGCCTGACGACAGGCTCATGTCTTTCAAACACCCGCAGCCCATGTTGGGTTCCCGAACCCCAACAGAAGCTGAACGGGGTTGCGTGATCATGACGCAACCCCCACTCATCCGCCGTTCATGTTGGCGCGCGCAGGCTCGTCGCCAGCCGGCGCTGCGAGCGTCACGAAACCACAACAATGCGGGACCGGCGCGACTGATGTTTGCATTCAAGACGATCGCCCTTCGCGGCCTGCTGGCCATTGCAATCTCGCTTGCCGCGCTGGCTGCGCGCGACGTCAGCGCGGCCGAGACCGCTGCGCCGTCCACTGCAATCCACTTCACATTCGATCGTCCTGTCGATGCGAGCATGGCGCCGTTCTTCCTCGCCGCCAAGGACGGCAATTTCGGCGCCGAGCGTCTCAACGTGTCCTTCAATAGCGCAGCCGGATCGCCGGAGGCGCTCGCGCGCGTCGCCAAGGGCGACAGCGAGCTCGCGCTCGTCGACATCAACGAGCTGATCCGATTTCGCGACAAGGACGATGCCGCGCCGGTCAAAGCCGTGTTCGTGTTGTTCAATCGCGCGCCTTACGCGATCGTCGCGCGCAGGAGCCGCGGCATTCACTTGCTGCCAGACCTCGACGGCAAGACCGTCGGCGTCGCCGACGGCGATCTGTCGATGCGGCTGTGGCCGGCGCTGGCGCAGCAGAACGGCATCAACGCGTCGCAAGTGAAATTCCACAAGATCAGCGCCGCCGTCCGCGAGCCGATCCTCTCCGCAGGCCAGGTCGATGCGGTCGCCGGCTTCAGCTATCTCTCGGCGGTGAACCTGCGCGACCGCGGCGTGCCCGGTGGCGATCTCGTGGTACTCCGCTATGCCGACTATGGCTGCGAAGCCTATGGCTTCGCCGTCGTGGCCAACCCCGCTTTCGCCGCCGCGAAGCCCGACACCGTGAAGGGATTCGTCCGCGCATTGATCGCCGGCGTTAACGCGACCATCAAAGAGCCGGCCCGTGCGGCAGACGAAGCCACGAGCCGGATCGACGACGGCGACCGCGACCTCGAGCGGGAACGCCTGCGCAGCGTGCTCATCGACAACATCCTGACCGACGAGGTCAAGCGCAACGGTCTCGGCGGCATCGACCCGGCGCGCCTGGACCGCTCAATCGACCAGATCGCGCAGGATTTCAAATTCCGCAAACGGCCGGCGGCGGGCGATATCTTCGACGACCGGTTCCTGCCGCCGGTCGCGGGACGGCTGATCAACTGAGCAAAACCCGCAGCTTCCGCTGTATCTCACCGGCGATCCCTGATTAGAATGCGGGCTCACGTTTTGTCCGCCCGAGTTCGTCCCCCGCATGTCCATCCTCCGTCTCTACACCCGCGTTCTCGAACTGCTCGGCAAGGAGGCGCGGCTGGGCTGGTTGCTGGCGTTTGCCAATCTCCTGCTTGCGGCCTCGCAGTTCGCGGAACCCGTGCTGTTCGGCCGGATCGTCGACGTGCTCTCCGGCAAGACGGTCGCCGGATCGAACTCGGCCTGGCCGTTCCTGCTGGCCTGGGTGGCGTTCGGGCTGTTCACCATCGCTTGCAGCGCGCTCGTGGCCTTGCAGGCCGACAGGCTCTCGCACCGCCAGCGCCAGGCGGTGCTGACCGACTATTTCGAGCATATCTTGCAACTGCCGCTGACCTTCCATTCAGGCACCCATTCGGGCCGGCTGATGAAGGTGATGCTCAACGGCACCGATGCGCTGTGGCGGCTGTGGCTCGGCTTCTTCCGTGAGCACTTTGCCGCGATCCTCTCGGTCGTGGTGCTGCTGCCGCTGTCGCTCTACCTGAACTGGCGGCTCGCGGTCCTGCTGTTCGTGCTCTGCGTCGTCTTCACCGCGCTGACGACCTTTGTCGTGCGCCGGACCTTCGGCATGCAGATGCAGGTCGAGGAGCACTACAGCGAGCTCTCCGCGCGCGCCTCCGACGCCCTCGGCAACGTCGCTCTGGTGCAGAGTTTTGTGCGCGTCGAGTCCGAGGTGAAGGGCTTGCGCTCCGTCGCCGATGAACTGCTCGCGGCGCAGATGCCGGTGCTGTCGTGGTGGGCGCTCGTCACCGTGATCACGCGCGCCTCCACCACCATCACGGTGCTCGCGATCTTCACACTCGGCATCGCGCTGCACGACCAGGGGCTGACCTCGGTCGGCGAGATCGTGATGTTCGTGAGCTTCGCGACTATGCTGATCCAGAAGCTCGAGCAGGTCGTGAGCTTCATCAACAACGTGTTCATGGAAGCCCCGCGCCTGCGCGAGTTCTTCAACGTGCTCGATGCGGTGCCCGCGGTCCACGACCGGCCCGACGCGATCGATGCGGGGCGGCTCTCCGGCCTCGTCGAATTCAACGACGTCACCTTCTCCTATGACGGCAAGCGGCCGGCGGTCGAGGACCTCTCCTTCACCGCGCTGCCCGGCCAGACCATCGCGCTGGTCGGCGCGACCGGCGCCGGCAAGTCGACGGCGATCGCGCTTCTGCATCGCGCCTTCGATCCGCAATCCGGCTTCATCAGGATCGACGGCATGGACGTGCGCGGCGTGACGCTGACGTCGCTGCGCCGGAACATCGGCGTGGTGTTCCAGGAGGCGCTGCTGTTCAACCGCTCGATCGCGGAGAATTTGCACGTCGGCAAGCCGGATGCGACCGAAGCGGAGATGCGCAAGGCCGCAGAGCGCGCGCAGGCGCTCGAATTCATCGAGCGCAGCGGCGGCTTCGAGACCAATGCCGGCGAGCGCGGCCGCATGCTCTCAGGCGGCGAGCGGCAGCGGCTGTCGATCGCCCGCGCGCTGCTGAAGGATCCGCCAATCCTGATCCTGGACGAGGCCACCAGCGCGCTCGACGCCGTCACCGAGGCCAAGGTGAACGCCGCTCTCGACGAAGTGATGAAGGGACGCACCACATTCGTGATCGCCCACCGTCTCTCCACCATCCGCAATGCCACGCGGATCCTGGTGTTCGAGAACGGCCGCGTGATCGAAAGCGGAACTTTCGATGAACTCGTGGCCAAAGGCGGCCATTTTGCCGAACTCGCCAGGGCCCAATTCATGGTTCAGGAAAATGCACGGGCCAGCGTGACGGCCGCTGAGGCTGCAGCGACTGCGGCCAAGTCCCCATAGCATCGTCGAAATTCGGCCTATTTCATCGCGGAATACCCGGCCGAAACCCCTATTCTCGACGCACGAGCCGGTATAGGTTTGCGACGCCGCAAGCGGCGGCGCCGGATTTCAGAACCGAACATCAGATCACGAGAGCCGACCGGAACCGGCGGGTCTCCAAGGACCGGAATCGGATAGTGCACGCCCTTCGCCCGCTGCTTCGCAAGTCCCTGTTCAACCTGTTCGCTGCGGCCCTCGCATCCGCGCTGCTGCTTGCGCCGCGCACGGCGGGCGCCGAAGCACTGCTGCTGATCGAAGCCGACAGCGGCAAGGTGCTGCAGGCGGAGAACGCGACCATCCCGTGGTATCCGGCCTCCGTCACCAAGATCATGACGGCCTATGTGACGCTGAGGGCGGTGAAGGACGGCCGGCTCACGCTCGACACGCTGCTCACGGTGTCGCCGACGGCGGCTTCGCAATCGCCGTCGAAGATGGGGTTCCGTCCGGGAACGCAGCTCACCGTCGACAACGCGTTGAAGATGATGATGGTGAAGTCGGCGAACGACATGGCCGTGGTGCTCGCCGAAGGCGTCGGCGGCTCGATCGACGGCTTCTCGGCGATGATGAACGACACCGCGCAGAAGCTCGGCATGACGCAGACGAGCTACGTCAATCCGAACGGTCTGCCCGCCGACGGCCAGATCACGTCCGCGCGCGACCTCGGCATTCTCGCGCGCTCGTTCCTGCGCGACCTGCCGGAATACGAATACTTCGTGCACATCCCGGCGATCCGCTTCGGCAAGCGCGTCACCGGCAATTTCAACAAGCTGATCGGCCGCTACCCCGGGGCCGACGGTTTCAAGACCGGCTTCATCTGCGCCTCCGGCTACAATCTCGTGGCGTCGGCCACGCGCAACGGCCGCCGGCTGATCGCCGTCGTACTCGGCGCCAACTCCGGCACTGCGCGTGCGGTGAAGGCGGCGCAGCTGCTCGAGCGCGGCTTCAGTCAGGACAATCTCACCTGGCTCCGCCCCTCGCTCGGCACCGTCGACAGGCTGGTGCCGGTCGACGCCTCGCCGCCGAACCTGCGCGAGGACATGTGCGGTGGTCATCGCAAGCGGCCGGCCAGCGACGATGACGACGCGCTGATCGCCGCCAATGGCGGCACCTCCGGATCGGCCTCCGCCACCGGCGGCGAAGCCCAGGTCACCTTCTTCACCGCGGGCCTTCAGGCGCCCCTGATGAAGGCCTCCGAGTTGATGGCGTCCGCCCCCGCTGCGGCCGAGCCCGTGCTGGTCTATACCGGCCCGACCCGCACCGGCACCGCCCTGATCGCGGCGGTCGCGGCCGATGCCGACCAACAGGCCACGCCAAAGCCGCGTGGCAAGAAGTCGCGCGTCGCCAGGAAGCCCGACGCGACCGACAAGCCAGCCGACAAGCCGAAGGATGCCAAGACGGCGGCGGCAAAGCCGGGTGCCGCCAAGCCTGACGCCAAGAGCGAAACCAAGAGCGCTGCGAAGCCGGCCGGGACCAAGCATGCCGCGGCCAAGCACGATGCGGCGGCGAAACCCGCCGAGAAGCCTGCGGCAAGCGGCGATCAGGCGGCCAAGCCCGCCAAGCCCAAGGCCGCGACCAAGCCCGCTGCCAAGCCGGCCAACAACAGTTAACGGCACCCATCGCAAGCCGCGCCCGCGCTTCGCACTGCGGCAGAGCGGCTTGCGACAATTCCAGTAGCCACTCCCGGACCTTTGTCCTAAGCCTCGACCGGCTTGCCACCAGTTCCGGCAGGCTCGATACTGGCCGCAATGAGGCAAGCCCGAGACACAACGGGCTCTGGTAAATTGAGGGGAGTTTTCCATGGAGCGCATCTGGCTCAAGCAATATCCGCCCGGCGTGCCTGCTGATATCGAGCCGACCCAATACGCATCGCTGGTCGACCTGCTGGAGGAGAGCTTCGCCAAGTTCGCCGACCGCAAGGCGTTCATCTGCATGGACAAGGCGATCAGCTATCGCGACCTCGACCAGATGTCGCTGGCGCTCGCCGCCTATTTGCAGGGCCGCGGCCTGCAACGTGGCGCTCGCGTCGCGATCATGATGCCGAACGTGCTGCAATATCCGGTCGCCACCGCGGCCGTGCTGCGCGCCGGTTTCGCGGTGGTCAACGTCAACCCGCTCTACACGCCGCGCGAGCTCGAGCATCAGCTCAAGGATTCCGGCGCCGAAGCCATCATCGTGCTGGAGAATTTTGCCCACACGGTCGAGCAGGTGATCGCGAAGACGCAAGTCAAGCATGTCATCGTCGGCAGCATGGGCGACCTGCTCGGCTTCAAGGGCGTGATCGTCAATCTCGTCGTCCGCCGCGTCAAGAAGATGGTGCCGGCCTGGTCGCTGCCGGGCGCGGTGTCCTTCAACGACGCGGTATCGGGAGGCCGCGGCCTGACGTTCAACAAGCCGAAGCTGTCGCCGGGCGACGTCGCCTTCCTGCAATATACCGGCGGCACCACCGGCGTCTCCAAGGGCGCCACCCTGCTCCACCGCAACATCGTCGCCAACGTCCTGCAGAACGACGCCTGGCTCCAGCCGGCACTCGCCGCGCCGCCGCATGTCGATCAGCTCATGATCGTCTGCGCGCTGCCGCTCTATCACATCTTCGCGCTGACGGCCTGCTACCTGCTCGCGGTGCGCGCCGGCGGCTGCAATCTGCTGATCCCCAATCCGCGCGACATCGCGGGCTTCGTCAAGGAGCTGGCGAAGTACCAGGTCAACAGCTTCCCGGCCGTGAACACGCTCTACAACGGGTTGATGCACCATCCCGACTTCAAGAAGCTCGACTTCTCCAAGCTGAAGATCTCGAACGGCGGCGGCATGGCGGTGCAGCGCCCCGTCGCCGAGCAGTGGAAAGCGGTGACGGGCTGCTTCATCGCCGAAGGCTACGGCCTGTCGGAGACCTCACCGACGCTGACCTGCAATCCCGCGACCACGACCGAGTTCTCGGGATCGATCGGCATCCCCGTGCCTTCGACTTGGATCTCGATCCGCGATGACGACGGCAACGAAGTCCCGCTCGGCCAGCCCGGCGAGATCTGCGCCAAGGGCCCGCAGGTGATGTCGGGCTACTGGAACAGGCCGGAAGAGACCGCCAAGGTGATGACCGCCGACGGCTATTTCCGCACCGGCGACATCGGCGTGATGGACGAGAAGGGCTACACCAAGATCGTCGACCGCAAGAAGGACATGATCCTGGTCTCGGGCTTCAACGTCTATCCGAACGAGATCGAGGAAGTGATCGCCAGCAATCCGGGCGTGCTCGAATGCGCCGTGATCGGCATCCCCGATTCCAAGTCGGGCGAGGCGGTGAAGGCGTTCGTGGTGAAGAAGGATCCCAACCTCACCGCGGAAGCCGTGATCAAGTTCTGCCAGGAGCAGCTCACTGGCTACAAGGTGCCCAAGCACATCGAATTCCGCACCGACCTGCCGAAGACCAATGTCGGCAAGATCCTGCGCCGGCAGCTCCGCGACGAGAAGAAGGCGGAGGCGGCGTAGGCCGCGCCTTGGGTTCATGACTGACGTCGGCGACATCACGCCATCAGGCATTCTCGCCTTCTGGCGCGAGGCCGGCCGCGAGCGCTGGTACAAGCCCAGCGACGCTTTCGACGCGGAGGTCAGGCGTCGCTTTCTTCCGCTATGGAAGCGGGCGACCGCCGGCGAGCTGGCCTCCTGGGAAGAAAGCGACGAGGGCGCGCTCGCGCTCGTCATCGCGCTCGACCAGTTTCCCCGCAACATGTTTCGCGGCACGCCGGAAGCCTTTGCCAGCGACGCGCTGGCGCGCGACGTCGCCCGCCGCGCAATCGCGCGGGGCGTCGATCGCAGGATCGATCCCGTCCTGCTCGAATTCCTCTATTTGCCCTTCATGCATTCCGAGCACCTGCCCGACCAGTTGCATTGCGTCGCGCTGTTTCAGAACACCGACAATGCCGAGAACCTGAAATACGCGCGGGAGCACGCGGACATCATCCAGCGGTTCGGCCGCTTTCCCCACCGCAACCGCCTGCTCGACCGCGCCACCACTGAGGAAGAACAGGCCTTCCTCGACGCCGGCGGTTTTGCCGGCTGATGACATAACGGTGAAGGACCGCGACCCTCGCCGCCAATGTTGTGCAGCGCCGCCGCACGGTCTAAAAAGCGGGACCGATTTTCAGGGAGACTGACGATGGCGATCCAGACTGGCGACAAGCTGCCCGAGGCGAAATTCCGCGTGATGACGGCCGAGGGTCCGCAGGTGAAGACCACCGACGACATCTTCAAGGGCAAGAAGGTGGCGCTGTTCGCAGTGCCCGGCGCCTACACCGGCACCTGCCACAAGATGCATCTGCCGAGCATCTTCCTCAACGCCTATGCTATGAAGGACAAGGGCGTCGACACCATCGCCATCGTCTCGGTCAACGACGCTTTCGTGATGAACGCCTGGAAGCGCGATACCGACCAGCGCGACGAGGCCATCTTCCTCGCTGACGGCAATGCCGACTTCGCCAAGGCGATCGGCATGGAGCTGGACGCCTCCGGCAACGGCCTCGGCATCCGCTCCAAGCGCTATTCGATGCTGGTCGAGGACGGCGTGGTGAAGAAGCTGAACCTCGAAGCGATGCCCGGCAAGGTCGAGGTCTCCGGCGGCGATACGCTGCTGGGGCAGCTGTAAGCGCTCAAACGCGCCCGTATCCAAGAATGACGTCATGCCCGGGCTTGTTCCCGGGCATCCACGTTCTTGGTCACTCGCGGGAAGGCGTGGATGGCCGGGTCAAGCCCGGCCATGACGTGTGGCGAGAGCGAGCGCCCTACTCCCCCACCCGCTGCTGCAACCGCGCCTTCACGATCCCGTCCCGCGCGAGCTGGTCCGCGCGCTCGTTCTCCGGGTGCCCGGCGTGGCCCTTGACCCAGTGCCAGCGGACCTCGTGCTGCTTCAGCGCCGCATCGAGCCGCTGCCATAGCTCGACATTCTTCACCGGCTTCTTGTCGGCGGTGCGCCAGCCGTTGCGCTTCCAGCCGTGGATCCACCCGGTGATGCCCTGCCGCACATACTGGCTGTCGGTATAGAGATCGACGGTGCACGGCTTCTTCAGCGCTTCGAGCGCGGAGATCGCGGCCATCAATTCCATCTGGTTGTTGGTGGTGTGGCGCTCGCCGCCGTTCAGCTCTTTTTCCTTGTCGCCGAACTTCAGGATCGCGCCCCAGCCGCCGGGCCCGGGATTTCCCGAGCAGGCGCCGTCGGTATAGATCGTGACGATGGGAAGCTCGCTCACGCGACCAGTCCTGACGGCATCAGCCCGTAGTCGCGCACGCTGGAAACGCTCTGGTGGAAGCGCAGCTTGCGAAAATATTCCAGCGGGTCCTTCGGCTTGACCAGCGCGCCCTCGGGCACGTTGAGCCAGTCGACCAGCCGCGTCAGCAGGAAGCGGATCGCGGCGCCGCGCGCGAGCAGCGGCAGCGCGGCTTCTTCCGCCTCGGAGAGTTTTCGCACACGGCCATAGGCATTGAGGAAGGCGCGCGCCTTGGTGACGTTGAACGAATGGTCCGGCTCGAAACACCAGGCATTCAGGCAGATCGCGACGTCATAGGCCAGCATGTCGTTGCAGGCGAAGGTGAAGTCGATGATGCCGGAGAGCTTGTCGCCGAGGAAGAAGACGTTGTCGTTGAAGAGATCGGCGTGGATCACGCCTTCAGGCAGATCAGTCGGCCAGACCCCGCTCGAGAGATAGTCGAGCTCGGCGGCGAGGAACGCACGCAGGCCCGGCTGGACCTCGTCGGCGCGGCTTGCCGCCGCGTCGAACAGCGGCCGCCAGCCGGAGACCGACAGCGCATTGCCACGCTTGACCGCGAAATTGGCGCCGGCCAGATGCATCCTGGCCAGCCCCTCGCCGACGCCGGCGCAATGGGCCACGTTCGGCTTGCGCGGCCAGACGCCTTCGAGAAAGGTGATGATCGCGGCCGGCCGGCCCGACAGCTCGCGCAGCGCCTCACCGTCCCCGGCCTTCACCGGCAGCGGGCAGGTGACGCCGTGCTCGGCGAGATGCGTCATCAGCGCGAGGAAGAACGGCAGGTCGTTCTTCGCCACGCGCTTCTCATAGAGCGTGAGGATGAACGATCCCTTGCTGGTGTGCAGCAGGAAGTTGGTGTTTTCGACGCCCTCGGCGATGCCCTTGTAGGAGAGCAACTCGCCGAGATCGTATTGCTTCAGGAAATCCGCAAGCTCGTCGGCGGCAACGTCGGTGTAGACCGCCATAAAGGTCTACTCGGCGGCGGCTTCGGGGCGCACCTGGCGCGGCAGCGGGAAGAACTCGTTCTCTTCCGCGGCAGAGACCGTCTCCACATGCAGCGTGTAGCGCTCGGCGAAGGCGTCCATGATCTCCTCGACGATCACTTCCGGCGCCGACGCGCCCGCGGTGATGCCGAGGCTCTTGATGTTGCCGAACTTGTCCCAGTCGATGTCGGCGGCGCGCTGCGCCAGCACGGCGATCCCGCAGCCCTCGCGCTCGGCGACCTCGCGCAGGCGCTGCGAGTTCGACGAATTGGGGGCGCCGACAACGATGAGCGCGTCGACCACCGGCGCCACCTTCTTCACCGCGAGCTGGCGGTTGGTGGTGGCGTAGCAGATGTCTTCCTTGTGCGGGCCGTTGATGTTCGGGAAGCGCTCCTTGAGCAGCGCCACGATCTCGGCGGTGTCGTCGATCGACAGCGTGGTCTGGGTCACGAAGGCGATGTTGTCGGGGTTCTTCGGGACGATTGTCTTGGCGTCCTCGGCGGTCTCGATCAGGGTCACGGCGCCAACCGGAAGCTGGCCGAGCGTGCCGACCACTTCAGGGTGGTGGGAGTGGCCGATCAGGAAGATCTCGCGGCCGCGCTTGAAGTGGATCGCGGCCTCGCGGTGCACCTTGGTTACCAGCGGGCAGGTCGCATCCAGCGAGAACAAATTGCGGGACGTGGCGTCGGCCGGGACCGATTTCGGCACGCCATGGGCCGAGAACACCACCGGCGCGGTGGTGTTTTCCGGGATTTCGGCGAGCTCTTCGACGAAGATCGCGCCCTTCTTCTTCAACCCGTCGACGACGTATTTGTTGTGCACAATCTCATGGCGAACATAGACGGGGGCGCCGTATTTATCGAGCGCCCGCTCCACGGTGTCGATCGCCCGGACCACCCCGGCGCAGAAGCCACGGGGAGAACAAAGCACGATCTTGAGGTCTGGTTTGGCTGACATTGAGCGATCTCGGGACCGAATCACCCGTTTCGCCTTCTGGCGGGGGCGGTCAATGGATGGAATTGAGCTTTAATGGGTCTGCTAGGACTTTACAGGCGCTTCCAAGGGAATTGGGCCCCCTTTCGGGCGCTGTCAAGGCACTATCTATAGCAGAACCATTGCGTGGCTAGCCCCTCCGGGCTTATATAGCGCGAATTCCCTGTCATCGCTGATGACCACCGGTTTCGCCTCCAGAGGGGTGGGCGAAGCACAAAGGAGATTTGCCATGAGCAACGCACCTCTGATGCCCAAGGCGACCGCCGTCTGGCTGCTCGACAACACCGCGCTGACCTTCGACCAGGTCGCCGATTTCACCAAGATGCATCCCCTCGAGGTGCGCGCGATCGCCGACGGCGACGCTGCCCAGGGCATCAAGGGCATGGATCCCCTCTCCAACGGCCAGCTGACCCGCGAGGAGATCGAGAAGGGCGAGAGGAACCCGGACTACCGGCTCCGCCTTCAGGAGAGCAAGGTCGTGCTGCCGCCCCAGCCCAAGCGCAAGGGCCCGCGCTACACTCCGGTCTCCCGCCGCCATGAGCGCCCGAGCGCCATCCTCTGGCTGCTGCGCAGCCATCCGGAGCTCAAGGACGCCCAGATCATGCGCTTGGTCGGCACCACCAAGAGCACCATCGCCAGCGTTCGTGACCGCACCCACTGGAACACCTCCCAGCTGACCCCGATCGACCCGGTGACCCTTGGCCTTTGCTCGCAGATCGAGCTCGATTTCGAAGTGGCGCGCGCCGCGAAGGAAAAGCCGATCGACGCAGCCTATGGCGGCGCGACCCTGCTGCCGGCTTCCGAGACCACCAAGAAGGACGAGTTCGAGCCGGCCGAGCGCTCCAGCGACGACCTCAACGTCGACGCCGTGTTCGCCAAGCTGAAGACGCTCGGCGGCAAGAAGCAGGACGAGGAGGAGGAGTAAGGCTCCGCTCTCCGTTGCTATCGAATGCAAACGCGGCGGAAAACCCGCCGCGTTCTTGTTTTCCGGAGACGAGGAAGAGAGTGCCTCGCCGCTCCACTGCCTCCGCGTCGTCATTGCGAGGAGCACTTGCGACAAAGCAATCCAGGATCGCATCCGCCGATGCAGTTCTGGATTGCTTCGCTGCGCTCGCAATGACGGATCAAGCGGAAAGCGATGCACAGCTTACGGCCGCTCCGGATGGCTCAGTGTACGCTGGCGGCGGTCGGCACGGGAGCCGTCAACGTGCGATTCACGCAAACGGCAAATCAGCCCAGCTCGATCGTGTTGTTGACCTCGTGGACGAGTCCGACGCTGTCGATCGTCAGCACCATCTTCGCGTTGAGCTTCTCATGGCCCTTGATCCGGCCCGCCGCGATGGCGTCGCGCACGGCCTTCTCGATCTCACGCTGCGAGGTGACGCCGACTTGCTTCAGGAATTTACGCAGGCTGGTGTTGAACTGGTCCTCGTTCATAACGGCCTCCGTTGAGCGGGGCGGCCTACGGCCGCTCGGGATGGTTCAGCATGTACTCGCCGAGATCGCGCTGACGGCGGTCGGACCGGGCGGTGGCAGCGTTGCGCTGGACGTCGCGGTCCTTGCGGCAGGCCACGTATTCGGGCGAGCCCTGCGCATAGCCGCGACTCTGACAGACCGCGTCGTCATCGTCACCGCCCACCGCCACCGGCGTCTGGTAGCGCGCGGAGCAGGCGGAGAGAGCGACGGCGAGCAGCACGGCGACAAGCAGGCGCGGCGCGGTGGCGAGTGGCATACGAGGTCCCCTGTTGGCCGGCCCTGTTTAGCCCGGAATGAGGAGATTGTAAGTCGGCAAGGCCCGGTTTCCCATTGCGGTCATGCCCCGCGACCCGGCTACGCCAAGGCTTCGCCGGGGTTGAGATCCAGGGGCGCCGAAGCTTTAGCGTAGGCGGCAGGCGGGGCATCCAGTACTCCGCGGCGGTCATTGGGTCACACAATTACGGCCGCGGAGTACTGGATCGCCCGCATGCGCGGGCGATGACAGCAGAACGCGTTCAAAGGCCGTCGCGCCTCACACCCTGCCCTTCAGCGCCTCGCCGATCTCGTCCAGCACCTTGGGATCCTCGATCGTGGCCGGCATGGTCCAGGCTGCGCCATCGGCGATCTTCTTGATGGTACCGCGCAGGATCTTCCCCGAGCGCGTCTTCGGCAGGCGGCCGACGGTGATGGCGAGCTTGAAGGCGGCGACGGGGCCGAGCCTGTCGCGCACCAGCGCGACGATCTCTTTCTCTATTTCTGCCGGCGGCCGCTTCACGCCGGCCTTGAGCACCAGGAAGCCGCAGGGCACCTCGCCCTTGATCGCATCCTTGACGCCGAGCACGGCACATTCGGCGACATCCGGATGCGAGGCCAGAATCTCCTCCATGCCGCCGGTGGAGAGCCTGTGGCCGGCGACGTTGATGATGTCGTCAGTGCGGCCCATGACGAAGACATAGCCGTCCTCATCCTTGTAGCCGGCGTCCGAGGTTTTGTAGTAGCCGGGGAATTCAGTGAGATAGGCGTCCTTGAAGCGCGCATCCTGATTCCACAGCGTCGGCAGGCAACCCGGCGGCATCGGCAGCTTGATGACGATCGAGCCCATGGTGTTGGGGCCGACGGGCTTTGCGGCTTCGTCGACGACGTCGACCTGGTAGCCCGGCATCGGCACCGTCGGCGAGCCATGCTTCACCGGCAGCATGCCGAGACCGACCGGGTTGCCGGCGATGCACCAGCCCGTCTCGGTCTGCCACCAATGGTCGATCACCGGCACCTTCAACTGCTGCTCCGCCCATTCCACCGTCGGCGGATCGGCACGCTCGCCGGCGAGGAACAGCGTGCGGAATTGCGACAGGTCGTATTGCCGGATGAACTTGCCTTCCGGATCCTCCTTGCGGATCGCGCGGAACGCCGTCGGTGCGGTGAAGAAGGCGACCGCCTTGTGCTCGCTGATGACGCGCCAGAACGCGCCGGCATCGGGTGTGCCGATTGGCTTGCCCTCGTACATGATCGACGTCGCACCATGCAGCAGCGGGCCATAGATGATGTAGCTGTGGCCGACCACCCAGCCGATGTCGGAGCCACACCACCAGACCTCGCCCGGCTTGACGCCATAGAGATTGAACATCGACCATTTCACCGCGACGAGATGGCCGCCATTGTCGCGCACGACCCCCTTGGGGATACCTGTGGTGCCCGAGGTGTAGAGGATGTAGAGCGGATCGGTGGCGGCGACAGGCACGCAAGGG
This sequence comes from Bradyrhizobium sp. Pa8, assembly GCF_052588265.1. Lineage (NCBI taxonomy): Bacteria > Pseudomonadati > Pseudomonadota > Alphaproteobacteria > Hyphomicrobiales > Nitrobacteraceae > Bradyrhizobium > Bradyrhizobium sp. Pa8. The sequence goes on from NZ_CP176767.1 coordinate 9,006,718, forward strand.
GCCTTCTTGCCGTCGTTCATCGCCTTGCGGCGCAGGCTCGCCCAATCGTAGTCGCGGCCCGGCGTGAGGTCGCAGATGTGCTCGGAACGTTGCAGCACGATGCAGGCCTTCGGCTTCGTGCCCGCAAGCTTGATCGCCTCGTCGAGCAGCGGCTTGTACTGCACGATCCGGCCGGGCTCGATGCCGCAGCTTGCGGAGAGAATGAGCTTCGGCTGCGCGTCGTCGATGCGGGTTGCGAGTTCCTTGGCGGCAAAGCCGCCGAACACCACCGAGTGCACCGCGCCGATGCGCGCGCAGGCGAGCATCGCGACGACGGCCTCCGGCACCATCGGCATATAGAGGATGACGCGATCGCCCTTGGCGACGCCAAAATCCTGCATGATGGCGGCGAGCGCCTGCACCTCACCCAATAGCTCGGCATAGGTGAACTTGGTGACCGAGCCCGTCAGCGGCGAATCATGGATCAGCGCGACCTGGTCGGCGCGGCCGCGTTCGACATGGCGGTCGAGCGCGTTGTAGCAGGTGTTGACGACGCCCCCCATGAACCAGCGGCCGTAGACGCCCTGCGAGGCATCGAAGATCGTCTTCGGCGGCTCGATCCAGTCGATCTCCGTGGCCGCCTCGGCCCAGAAGCCCTGGGGATCAGCCAGCGAGCGCGCATGGACCTCGTGATAGAGGCTCGTTCCCTTGACGTTCATTCCCGCGCTCCCGTTCCCTTTTCGCCTGGCCTCGACCTGACCGACAGGACGAGCGTCCCGCCATGACAGGGATCAAGTGCCGGCGTTGTTTGAGGGGTATTTTCCCGGGAACGGGCCGCGGTTCAAGCTGAAAAGGATGGGCCTTTTGGGGGAGGGAAGAAAGGCCATCGAGGCAAGCTGGAGCCACAGCAAAGGTGGGCCCTCTCCCCCCTGCGGGGGAGAGCGGGACAGAGGGGTGGCCACGAACTCAGTCTGGAGTTTGTGGCTTCCCCTCTCCCGGGCCCTCCCCCCCCCGCAAGGGGGGAGGGAACGCAGTGTGCGCGTAGAGGCTCTCTCAACTCTCCATCGCATTCAGCCGCTGCAACCGATCCTGCATGATCTTCTTCAGATCGTAGCCCGGCCGGCCGAAGCTCGCATTCCGGGTGGCGAGGAAATCGCGCTGGGTCCTGCGGAGGTCGCCGGCCGAACGGCCTTTCGTGACCTTCAGCACCCGCTCATAGGTCTCGGCGATCTGGCGATCGAGCACGCCGAGTTGCGGATCGGCGCAGATCACCTTCTCGACCTCGCGCTTCGCCGTGGCGCAATCGAACGACGGGCCGTTGCCGGAATTCGCCGCGAGCGGACGCAGCGGCTCGGCGCCGAACTTCGCGATCTCCGCGATCACAGTGCGGCGGCCGTTGGCCGCATTCTCGTTGCCGGGATCGAGCTTCAGCGCCGTCTCGTAATCGGCCAGCGCCTTCTTGCGCTCGCCCATCTTCTTGTAGAGCACGGCGCGGTTGTTGTAGGTCTGCGCGAAATTCGGATCGATCTTGAGCGCAGCCTCGTAGTCGCTGAGCGCCGCGCCAAGCTCGCCCTTGAGCTGGTAGGAATCGCCGCGGTTGGTGAAGAAGTTCGGCCGCGGCGCCAGCCGCAGCGCCTGGTCGTAGTCGGCGATCGCCTTGTCGTACTCACCCATCGCGGCCAGCACCAGGCCACGATTGTCGTAGTATTCGGGGACCTTCGGATCGAGTTTGATCGCCTCGCCGTCATCGGCGGCCGCCTTGTCGAGCTGGCCGAGCTTCTTGTAGGCCGCGCCGCGATTGGTGTAGGTGCGCGGCCGGTTCGGATCGAGCCGCAGCGCCTCGCTGAGATCACGGATCGCCTTCTCGTTGTCGCCGCCGAGATAATGGTTCACGCCGCGGTCGGACCAGGCCTGCGCATCATCCGGCTTCAGCTTGATCGCCTGATCGTAATCGGCGAGCGCGCGGTCGAGCCGGCGCTGATTGGTGTAGACGACGCCGCGCAGCTCGTAGGCTTCCGCGTCCTGCGGATCGAGTTCGATGGCCCTGCTGAGGTCAGCCGCGGCACGATTGAGATCGCCGCCGGCCTCGCGCAGCAGGTCGCCGCGCAGGCGCCATGCCTTTGCATTCTTGCCGTCCAGCGCGATGGCGCGGTCGATATCCCGCAGCGCCTGCGTGAGGCCGCCTGAGGTTCGCGCATTGGCGTCGGCGCGCACCAGCAGCGCGGCGGCGCGGTCGGAGCTCGAATTGGTGGTTTGGTCGATGATGGCGCCGCACGCCGTGATCAGTTCGGCAGGCGCAGCCTTGCTACCCATCACGCAATCGACGGCAGCAGAGGCCGGGGCGGCGAGGACAAGGCTCATCGCGGCGCTGAGCAGGAAGGCGCGAAGCGGGATTTTGGCAAACGGGAACATTTGCGCGGAAGAACGCGTGCCGCACATCAGGAAGACTCCGTGACATCAGGTTTTCACCATTGTCGCGGCGGGCAAGGGATGGGTTCAATTCGGCCCTGTTGGGACGTAACGCCGCCTGCTCCCTCGCCCCGCTTGCGGGGAGAGGCGAAGAACCTCAATACCCATCTACCCCGTTGATCCGCTGCAGCCGCTCCTGCATCGCCTTCTTCAGATCATAGCCCGGCCGGCCAAATCCGGCATTGCGGCGGGCAATGAACTCGTCCTGCGCGCGCTGAAGCGCCTTGGCTTCCGCGGGATTGCGCGCCTCCCGTATCACGCGGGCATTCGACGCAAAAATCTCCCGATCGAGATCGGCGAGCTCGCGGTTGGCGCAGATCGCCTTCTCGACCGCCCGGGCCGCACTCCTGCAATTGAAGCTGGGCTTGCCGGCCACCGCCATCTGCGCGCCGATCCGCTCGAGCTCGCGCGCCATCGCCTTGTGATTGGCCTTGGCCTTCTCGTGGTTCGGATCGATCTTCAGCGCAGCGCCGAAATCCTGCACCGCCTTCGGCTTGTCGCCCTTCTTCAGCCAGAGTTCGCCGCGGGCGTTGAAGAGGTCGGCCAGGGTCGGATCGAGCTGAAGAGCGCGGCTGTCGTCGGCGATCGCACGGTCGACCTGGTCATGCCGCGCATAAAGCGCGCCGCGCGCGACCAGCGCCTTGACCAGGTCCGCCTTGGCCGTCTTCTCGTTGTCGATGACGGAAGCGCAGGCGGAGCCGGCCTTGTCCATGTCGTCGGCGGCAGCAGCAGCGAGGCACGGCGCGACATCGACCTGCACGACGGCGGCGGGCTCGCCGCCGGTCGCGGCATGGGCCGCCCCGAGCGAAAGCGCACAGAGCGCCACCGCACCAGACAATCGAATGAGATTTTGAGAACGCATGCTTGCTGCAGTCGGAAAGTCTTGGCTTGAATCTTGGCCTGGATCTTGGCTTGGGTCTTGGCTTGGGTCTTGCCTTGAGGGCGCACTATCCATCATACGGCCGGATTGGTGCTAGCTTGTGGCACAGCCAAAATCGGTTTCGGGGATCAACGTGTCGACATTCGAATGGATCATCGTGCTTCTGCTCGGCGCCGTTGCATTATCGGCGCTGGCGCGGCGGATCAAGGTCCCCTACCCGACCTTTCTCGCCATCGGCGGCGCGCTGATCGCCTTCGTGCCGAACAGCCCGTCCTGGACGCTCGAACCCGACCTCGCCTTGGCGCTTTTTGTCGCACCGGTGCTGATGGATGCCGCCTTCGACACCTCGCTGCGCGATCTCCGCAACAACTGGGTTCCGGTCTCGACCCTGGTGGTCGCCGCGGTCGGCCTGACCACGGTCGGCGTGGCCTTCGTCGCGCACCGGCTGATGCCTGACATGCCCTGGGCCGCCGCCATCGCGCTCGGCGCCATCGTGGCACCGCCGGATGCCGCGGCCGCGGTTGCGATCCTGAGCCAGGTCAAGCTGCCCTATCGCATGGTGAAGGTCCTGGAAGGCGAGAGCCTGCTCAACGACGCCAGCGCGCTCCTGATCTATCGCATCGCGGTCGGCGCGGTCGTCATGGAGCATCTGAAATGGAGCGAGGTCGCGCCGACGATTGCACTCGGGCTGGTCGGCAGCGTCCTCGCCGGTCTTTTGGCCGGGCGCATCATCCCGCTGTTGCTGGAACGCGTAAAGGAAGCGCCGAGCGCGATCATCGTGCAGTTCGCCACCACCTTCATGGTCTGGATCGCAGCCGAGCATCTCGGCCTCTCCGGCATCCTCACCATCGTCGTCTACGCCATCACCGTCGCGCGCACGGCGGGGGCGCGCATGCCGGCGCGGTTGCGGGTGCCGTCCTATGCGGTCTGGGAGACGATGGTGTTCGTGCTCAACGTGCTCGCCTTCATGCTGATCGGCATGCAGATGCGGCCGATCTGGACGCGGCTCGACGCGGAGGTGCGCTGGGAATATTGCGTGGCTGCCGCCTGGATCCTGCTCACGGTGGTCCTGGTGCGGCTTGCCTGGATCACGTTCTACCGCACCACGCTGCGCGTCCTGATCGCGCACGGCATCTATCACCCGAAGGATCCGAAGCAGGTCGCCTCGCCGAAGGGCGGCCTCATCATCTCCTGGTGTGGCATGCGCGGTCTCGTCACGCTCGCCACCGCCTTCGCCCTGCCGGAAAACTTCCCCTATCGCGACTTCATCGTCTTCATCGCCTTTGCGGTGGTGCTGGGCTCGCTGGTCATCCAGGGCCTGACCCTGCGGCCGCTGATCCTCGCCTTCGGCCTCAAGGACGACGATCCCGTCGGTATCGAGGTCGCGCGCGCCCGCGCAATCGCCTATCGCGCCGCGCTCGATGCGATCGAGGACGATCCGTCGGAGGAAGCCGAAATCCTGCGGCTCGAATACCGCGCCATCCTGATGCAGGCCGACGACGATCCGCACGGCGGCATCGCCAACGGCGAGTTGCCCGCCGATCCCCTGCGCCGCCGCGCCATCGAGGCTGCGCGCAAATCGATCCTCGGCCTTCGCGATACCGAAGTGATCGGCGACGACGCGTTTCACCGGATCGAGGAAGAGCTCGATCGCGCAGAATTGAGCGCGGGGGGATAGGTCCGCAAACGCCGCCGTCGTCCCGGACAAGCGAAGCGCAGATTCGGGACCCATACGCCGCAGCAATAGTTTTGCGAAGACTCGGAGTTACCAGCTTCGCGTCAAACCGCTCCCTGTGGTTATGGGTCCCGGGCTCGCGCTACGCGCGCCCCGGGACGACGTTGAAGGGGCGGTCTGCGTTGAACCAAACGCACCCCACCCAGACTCATTCCAGATGACGACCTTGATCGACGACCGTCGTGTACGCGCGCGTGATGCGTCGCCTGCACGGCATTTTTATCTTAATATGGCACTGGCCTGTGCGGCCACCGCGTTTCTCGGCTTCGCGCCGACCTACTTCGTACCGCTCGCACAGCGGACGTTTTCGGCGAGCCCGGTAATTCATTTTCACGGCCTCTTGTTCTTCACCTGGTCTCTCTATTTCGTGATCCAGACTTGGCTCGCGGCGTCGGGCCGCGTGGTCAATCACCGCGCGCTCGGGATTGCCGGCGTGTCGCTTGCGACCGCGATGACGATCTTCGGCTTCCTCGCCTCGGTGCATGTGATGCAGCACGCCGCCGCACTTGGGCAAAAGGATGCCGGCATCGGCTTCTCGATCGTGCCGATGAGCGGCATCGCGTTCTTCGCGGTGGTGTTCGTGCTCGCGATCATCAACACGCGAAAGCCCGAGCTTCACAAGCGCCTGATGCTGCTTGCCGCGGTCTCGATCCTCGATGCCGCGATCGCGCGCTGGTTCATTACTTTCCTCGCGCCTCCCGGGCCGCCCGGCCCGCCGGCGGTGCCCGTCACGATCGCCCCGGCCGTGGTCGCCTCGCTCCTGCTCGTCGTCGCCATGGTGCGCGACTGGCGCGCCGATGGCCGCGTGCACCCGGTCTACATTTACGGCACGCTCGCGCTGCTGGCGGTGAAGGTGCTGAACTGGCCGATCAGCGAGAGTGCCGCGTGGCATTCGTTTGCCGGAGGCATTCTGGCGTTGGCGCAGTAGTCGCCAAACACTCCACTGTCGTCCCGGACAAGCGCAGCGAAGCGGAGCGCCGATCCGGGACCCATAACCACAGGAAGTGGTTTGGCGAAGACTCGAAGTTACCAGCTCGCGCTACGACTGCTCCCTGTGGCTATGGGTCCCGGGTTCGCGCTTTGCGCGCCCCGGGACGACAGCGGAGTATGAGGCGCGTTAAGCCCCCGCCTTGCACGTGATCCCGCCGTCGACGACCAGCTCGATCCCCGTCACATATTTCGACTCGTCCGACGCAAGGAACAGCGCGGCATTGGCGACGTCCCAGGCCTCGCCCATGTGCCCCATCGGCACCTGCGCATCGCGGGCGCGCCACATCGCTTCGACGTCGCCCTTGGCGTAGCTATTCGCGAGACCCGCGGAATGCTCCACCATCGGCGTCTTCATCAGGCCGGGCAGGATTGCATTCACCCGCACATGGTTCTTCGCGAACTCGATCGCAGTGGAGCGCGTCAGCTGGTTCATCGCCGCCTTGCTGGCATTGTAGCTGACATACGAAATCCCGACATGCCGGATCGAGGCGATCGAGGAGATGTTGATGATCGAGCCGCCGCCCTGCTTCACCATCACGGGGACGACGTGCTTCATGGCGAGATAGGCGCTCTTGAGATTGACAGTGAAGACGCGGTCCCAGCTCTCCTCGGCGACCTCGACCACGCTGCCCATCTCGGCGATGCCGACATTGTTGTCGAGCACGTCGATGCGGCCATAGGCCTTCAGGCACGCCGCCACCATCGCCTCGATCTCGCTCGCGCGCGAGACGTCCGCGGTGAAGGCAGTCGCATTGCCGCCCTCACCCGTGATGATCTTCGCGGTCTCCTCGGCTGCAGCACCGTTGCGGTCGACGCAAAACACCTGCGCGCCCTCGCGCGCAAAGGTCACCGCGGTCGCCTTGCCGTTGCCCCAACCGGGCCCGATCGAGCCGGCGCCCACCACCATCGCAACCTTGCCCTTGAGCCGATCCATCGCGTGTCTCCCGTGTTGTTGTTCATTGTAGCCCGGGCGTGGCGAGCTACGGATCGTTGCAGACCTTCATCGTCGTGACGTTAGCACCAATGGGATGCCCGACAATCTCCGAAAGAGTCCGGCAGCTTCCATCATGGCATAACCGCCATTCCCCGGCCGCGCCCGAATTGCCGAGCACGACCTCCGGCATCGGTGCACGCTGCGGCTGCCATTGAAACCAGCCGTCGACGAGCCGTGCCTCGGGCGGCGGCTCCATGCCGGGGCCGGTGCCTTTGACCCGCGCCTGCACCAGTTCGAGGCCGGCAGGCGTGATGCGCCAGTCCTCCTGCCAATCGACCTTCGCGATCGAATGCGTCCACACCAGCGTGAAGGCTGAAAGCGCCAGCGCTTTCGCGCCTGAAGCTGTTGCGAAGCAGAGGCTCACGCCGCTTCGACGATGGCCGGCGGACGCTGCCGCCATTGCCACAGCACGAGCGCGGCGGAGAGCAGGAAGCCCACGGTGTCGCTGAAGGCGAAGTCGCCGAGCAGGCACAGCGCGGCGCCGAGCGCGACCACGCGTTCAAGCAGCGTCAGCCGCGTGAACAGGAAGCCGATCGCGACCATGCCGAACAGCGCGATCGCCACCAGTGCCTTAAAGCTCGCGAGCGCCACCGCGCCGTAGAAGCCGAGCTTGGCCGCCATGGGATCGCCGGCCTGCAACATCAGCGCCGGCGAATAGACGAAGATGAAGGGGATGACGTAGCCGGCAAGCGCGATGCGCATCGCCTCCCAGCCGATCTTGTCCGGGTTCTCCTTCGCGATCGGCGCCGCCGCCAATGCGGCAAGCGCCACCGGCGGCGAGAGGTCGGCCATGATGCCGTAATAGAACGCGAACATGTGGCTCGCGATCAGGGGCACGCCGAGCTTCGCCAGCGCCGGCGCGGCAAGCGCGGCGGTGATGATGTAGGTCGGAATGGTCGGGATGCCCGTGCCGAGCAGGATCGACAGCAGCATGGTCATGATCAGGGCCAGGAACAGGCTCTTCTCGCCGAGCCCGATCACCCAGCCCCCGAAGATGGTGCCGACGCCGGTCTGCGACATCATGCCGATGATGACGCCGACAATGGCGCAGGCCATGCCGACGGTGATCGCGGATTTGGCGCTCTCGGCCAACGCATCGCGGCAGTCGCGCAGGGCTTTAAACCCGCCACGGACGAACGCGGTGATCACGATCAATCCGACCACGACGCTCGCGACCGGCACGATCTGCAAGCCGTCACGCGACAGCGCGGCAACGACGAGTGCAAGCCCGATCCAGAAGATGTAGCGGATCACCATCGACGAGGCGCCGGCGGTAATGCTGGCACCGAGGATCAGCGTCACCGTCAGTGCGAGGCCCATGCTGCCGGCATAGAGCGGCGTAAAGCCTTCGAACAGCATGTAGACCAGCGCAGCGAGCGGCAGCACGAGGTACCAGCGCGTTACCAGCGCCTTCCAGGCGCTCGGGATTTCCGAGCGCTTCATGCCGACGAGACCGTGCTTGCCGGCCTCCAGATGCACCATCCAGAAGGCAGACGCGAAATAGAGGATGGCGGGGATCGCCGCCGCCTTGACGATTTCCGAGTACTGGACGCCGAGCGTCTCCGCCATGATGAAGGCGACCGCGCCCATCACCGGCGGCATGATCTGCCCGCCCATCGAGGCCGTCGCCTCGACGCCCGCCGCAAACGCGCGGCGATAGCCGAACTTGATCATCAGGGGAATCGTGAACTGGCCGACCGTGACGACGTTGGCGACGCCGGAGCCGGAGATGGTGCCCATCATGCCCGAGGCGAACACTGCGACCTTGGCGGGGCCGCCGCGGGTCCTGCCAAATAGCCCTAGAGAAACGTCGGTGAACAGCTGGATCATGCCGGCGCGTTCCAGGAACGAGCCGAACAGGATGAACAGGAAGATGTAGGTCGCCGAGACGTAGATTGGCACCCCATAAAAGCCTTCGGTGCCGAATGACAGATGCGTGACGATCTGGTCGAAATCATAGCCGCGATGGTTGAGCGGCGACGGCAGATACTGCCCGAAGAACCAGTAGACGAGACACGCGCCGCACATCAGCGGCAGCGCCGCGCCCATCAGGCGCCGCGTGCCCTCGAAGATCAGCACCGCGAGCAGGGTGCCGACCGCAAGATCGAGCCGCGTCGGATCGCCGTCGCGCGCGATCAAATCGGCATAGAAGATCCATTGATAGAGGCCGCAGAAGAAGCCGGCGGCGCCGATCACCCAGCCAAGCGCGCGACCGGCATTGCTCTTCGCGGTGAAGTTGGCGATCAGGCCGAAGGTAAGGAGAACGAGGAAGCCGACATGGACGCCGCGCACCACCTGGCTCGGCAAATAGTTGAATGCGGCGACATAGAGCTGGAAGGTCGCAAACGCGATGCCGATCCAGTAGGCGAGATTGCCCCACCAGCCCGGGCCAAAACCTTCCGGAAAACCATGCTCGAAATTGTCGAACTCGACCTTGACCTTCTCGGGCGCCGCCGCGGTGCCCTCTGCCTGCAACATCGATAATTCCCCGCGCCCTGTTGGGTCGTCGTTATAGCAAAGGCACTGTTCCCGCACACGTCATGGCCGGGCTTGTCCCGGCCATCCACGGTCACACCGCCTCCAAGAACGTGGATGCCCGGGACAAGCCCGGGCATGACGATACGGAGGAAGCCGATCTTACTTGATCAGCCCTTTTTCCTTGTAGTAGCGGATCGCGCCGGGGTGCAGCGGAACCGGGCTGCCGGTGGCGGCGGTCTCGAGCTTGATCTCCTTGCCCGCGGCGTGCGCGTTCTGCAATTCCGGCAGCGACTCGTAGATCAGCTTGGTCATCTGGTAGGCGAGATCGTCCGACACCGCGGAGCTGGTGACGAGGTAGTTCACCACGGCAGCCGTCGGGACGTCCTTGTCCTGGCCGGTATAGGTATTGGCCGGGATGATCGCCGAGATGAAGGGCGGGCCGATCTTGTCGACGGTCTCCTTCGGCACCGACACCACCGTGATCGGACTCGAGGTCGAGAGATCCTTCAGCGAGGCGACGCCAAGGCCGGCCGACTGGAGGGTCGCACCGAGCTGGCGGTTCTTCATGAGATCGACGGATTCGGCGAACGGCAGATACTCGACCTTGCCGAGGTCCTTGTAGCTCATGCCGGCAGCGCCGAGGATCGCGCGGGAATTGAGCTCGGTGCCCGACTTCGGCGCGCCGACCGACAGGCTCTTGCCCTTGAGGTCTGCGAGCGTCTTGATGCCCGATTCGGCGGTCGCGACAATCTGGATGTAGTTCGGATAGATCGCGCCGATGGTCCTGAGCTTGTCGAGCTTGGTCTTGAAGCCGGCTTCCTCGTCGCCGTCCCAGGCGGCTTTGAGCGAGTCACCCAGCGTGAAGGCGATTTCGCCGCGGCCCTGCTGGAGCAGGATCAGGTTCTCGACCGACGCCTTGGTGGCCTGCACCTGCGTCTTCACGTTCGGAATCTTGTCGCCGTAGATCTTCCCGATCGCGACCCCGAGCGGATAGTAGACGCCGGAGGTGCCGCCGGTCAGCACGTTGATGAAGGATTGCGCATGCGCGCAAGGTCCGGACGCCGCCAGGGCAAGAGCCGCGGCCACGCCGAAAATCGTCCGTTTCATGGTTGTTGTACTCCCCAAACCGGCCGGGAAATTGGCCGGATGAGGGGGACGGGTCAACCCATCCAAAAGTCACAACAGGACTGCGGTAAACGGCTGACCCGGCTCGATTTTTGGGGAACCCTCGAGGTGCGGCGTGGTGGCGCAGTCAGGGTCTGGCGCGTGTCTCGCCGCGCTGGCAAGCCTTACTCGCAAGTCCTTATTGGAAGGTCATGTCCAGGCACTTGGAGATGTCGGAGCCGAGGCCGGAGGAGATGATGATGCAGCCGCGCACTTTCTGCGCGCTGACGTCGGCGGCCCAGACCGAGTAGCCGCCGGGACCGAAGAACGAGTTGGTGTTCGGCGGCTCGGTCTCGGTGGCGTCGAAATCGTAGTGGCCGTCGGTCTCGAAGATGCGTGGCTTCTTGGTGCAGCCGCCGTCGGTCTGGACGTTGATGACTTCCTTGTTGTCGCGGGTCAGCGCGAGCGAGACCTGGCAGCGGAAATATTCCGAGGTCTTGGTATTGAAGAGGTAGGTGTAGGACTTGCAGGTCGCGGTGTTCAGCTTGCCCGGGGCGAGGCCACGGCTGCACGAAATCCGCTGGTTGTGGCTGAGCTGGTAGTCATCCGCCCGGGCCGCGGGCGCTAGCGCCGTCACCAACAGCGCGGCGGCTGAGCAGGCTTTCACGACATGGTTCATCCGAATCATCCCCCTACCAATATTTTTGTCGAATTGCGTTCTAGACTGAAAGCGGAACATAGTCGCGCGGGGACGAAGGGAAAATCACAAACTGCTGGCCAGGACTTGATGCGCTGCGGCGCTTTCGCAAATTGACCTGTAAACGCCGTTCGTGATTTGTTCAAGACGGCAACCCCAATGATGGGGAGGATGGGATGATGGCATTTTCAACGAAGACATTTGCACTTGCACTCACGGCAACGCTCGGCGCATTCAGCGCACCCGCATTGGCGCAGACCGCGGCAACGCCCTGGGAGCTCAAGCCCGACACGGGCTATGCCTATGACAAGGAAGGCAAGACCTTCTCCTACAAGATGGGCACCAGCAATGCCGGTGAACTCCTGAAGGGCGCCAAGAAGGTGCCGAAAGGCACGCTGTTCTTCATCGGCCACAACGGCCAGCTCTACATGCGCAGCGGCCCGTATCTCGAAGGCGACGGCAAGTTCAAGTTCGGGTCGGATCAGTAGGAAGCCGGCGCCACTCACTCGGTGTCATCACCCGCGAAAGCGGGTGATCCAGTATTCCAGAGGCCGTTGTGATTGAATCGAGAGGCTGCGGCGTACTGGATGCCCCGGTCAAGCCGGGGCATGACAGCGGAGGATGTGGCAGCGAGGACTAAAACGCCCCTGCCAGCTCCCGCGCGCCGGCATTGTTGCTGTTCGAGTCCATCCGCGTGTCCGTCACCGCCAGCAGCTTGGCCACCGTGTTGTGGCGGATCGCGACCGGGTTGCGCTCGTATCCGCCGCGCTGGAAGAAATTCGAGGTCGGCACCTGCTCGCGCATCGCCGGCGGCATCGTCACCATGTCGAGGCCGGTGCCGTCGCCGGTGAGGTTCATCATCTCGAGCTCGGCGGCGCTGAGCGGCCGGGTGTAGCCCTTGGCGCGCGCGAACAGCACCGAAGTCAAAAGCTTGTGGGTTTGCAGCATCGGGCCGATGTCGATGTCCAGCACCATGGCATGCATGGCCCAGCCCTGCGCGGTGTTGCCGATCTTCTCGTGCTCCGACCAGGTGTCCGGCACCGACTTCGCCTGCGCCACCATCTTCTTCAGCACGGCAAGCTTGTGCTCGAGCGGCTGGCGCGCCGGCCCCGACGTCCGCGCCACCTTGTCGGAAAGCGCACGGATGAGTTCATGCCCCTGCTCGGCCAGCAGCTCGACGCTGTTGGTGGTCAGGAGCTGGTTGTAGCCCATCGCGGTCGAGATCGCGCGCTTGCCGCCGTGTTCGATTCCGGCCTGCACGTCGTAACTGCCGGTGCCGCCGGTCTCGAACGAATAGACCCGCACCGCCTGCTCGCGCGTCAGCCCCGAGGCGAGCGCGTAGCGCGCATAAGCGCGCTTGAACTCGACCTCGCTGGACGGCCGCTGCGGCGTGAACTGGTAGAGCTCCCGCGCCGCCTGCAGGAGATCGGCGACCACCGGTATCGGCTTTCTGGCCGGGCGATCCGGCGTTTCCTCTGGCTCCGGATTCACCGGCCGCTTCGGCCCGTTATAGAGCGGCGGATGCTGCAGCACATAATCGTCAAGCGTCACCTGCTGTCCGCTGCGCCGCTTGGCGTTGCGGCCTTTCCGCTTCTCGGAGATCTGGCTCCAATAGGCACCCGCCTCTTCGTCGAAGGCCGCGCGCGCCGCCTGATATTCCTGCAGCTTGCGGCGATATTCGAGCACGGCCGGCGACGCCCCACCCTGCGCAAAAAACTGCGACAGCAACTGGGCCTTGGCATCGCGGACGGCGGGCGGCAGCGCGTCCGCCTCGCCGCCGCGCGCGGCGGGCGCAAGCAGGACGAGCGCGAATGGAACCAGCGCGAGATGTTTTCGAATCGAATGATGCATGCTGCCCTCTTAGCAGGCATCCGGTAACCGTCACGTTAACGCGCCGTTTACCATCGTCACTTCCAGGCGAACACCGGCTGTTCCAGCTCGGTGACCCGGGTGTGACGTCCCGCCAGCACCTCGCGGAACTGGTAGATCAGCGCCGCGGTCGGCGCGTGAATCAGGCTCGTCTCGTGATGGAAGCGGATCACGCGGCGGGAGCTTTCGGGGATCGCGATGAAGTCGAACGCGTCTTCGCGCTCGATCGTGGCGAGCGAAATGCGATGGACGGAGGCGACCTCATCCGGGTTCGGCCGGATCGCGGCACTGTCGGCCGTCCAGACCACCACCGGCGTGATCAGATAGCCGGAGCGAGTCGGATAATCGTCGAGCGTGCCGAGCACCTCCGCGTGCGTGAGGCGAAGACCAAGCTCCTCATCCAGCTCGCGCAGCGCCGCCTCGACCGGCGTCTCGCCGGCATCGCAGCGACCGCCCGGCAAGGCCCATTGGCCGCGATGGGCGCGCAGGTGTGACGCGCGCAGCGTGAGCAGGAATGCGGTGTCATCGCCGTCACTCGCCGCGGTCAGCGCGACCGCCACCGCGGCACGCTTCAATGCCCCCGGCGCATCATCTTCCGGCAGGCGCATGAAGGCCGCGCAGGCAGCCGCGATATTCCGCCGTGTGGCATCGTCGAATGGTCTCATGATACTTGACTACACCACGTCCGGCCCCGATGAAATGAGCTCGCAAGGCCCGCGCAGCAATGGACGACGATATGACCAACAAGGCCGCCGCAAGGCTCAAATCGGACGGCTGGAGCATCCTGGAGACCACGGGCTTCATGCACCTGATCGGCCCGTTATGGGAGCGCAAGGTCGACGGCCATTACGAATTCGCGCTCGCCACCGAGGACAAGCACCACAATCGCCGCGGCATGGTCCAGGGCGGCGTGATGATGACGTTTGCGGACCGCACCTGCGGCATGACCGCCCGCTACGTTTCCGGCAAGGAATTCATGGCGACGGTGCAGCTCGACACCCATTTCGTCGAGGCCGGCCAGATCGGCGACATCCTGATCTCCCGCCCGCGCGTGGTGCGCTCGACGCGCAGCCTCATCTTCATGAGCACCGAAGTCACCGTCGACGGCCGCTGCATCGTGATGGCGAATGGCGTGTTCAAGATCTTGAAGGGGCCGGCGTAGCGGCGCGCGGTCGGCCTGCCGCCGCTGCGTGCCATACCTACCACTGTCGTCGCCCGGCTTGACCGGGCGACCCAGTACGCCGCAGCCTCTCGGCTCAATCACATCCGCCTCGGAATACTGGATCGCCCGATCAAGTCGGGCGATGACACCGAGTGTGGGGCACGATCGTGCCCCAATCTCGTCATTGCGAGCGCAGCGGAGCAATCCAGCATCTTTCCGCGGACGCATCTCTGGATTGCTTCACTGCGCTCGCAATGACGAAACGAGATGGCTATGCTAGCGCTAACGAAGGCATCGAGGACCCGCCCATGCAATACCGCCAGCTCGGCCGCACCGGCCTGAAAGTCTCGCCGATCTGTCTGGGCACCATGATGTTCGGCGGGCCGACCGATGAAGCCGCATCAAATCGGATCATCGCCAAGGCGCATGAGGCCGGGATCAATTTCATCGACACGGCGGATGCCTATTCGAAGGGCGCATCCGAGGAGGTCGTCGGCCGCGCCATCGGCAACAACCGTCACGCCTGGGTGCTCGCTACGAAACTCGCCAACCCCATGAACAACGGAATGGGCGACGATCCCAACCGTGTCGGCCTGTCGCGCCGCTGGGTGTTGCAGGCAGCCGACGAGAGCCTGAAGCGGCTCGGCACCGACCACATCGACATCTACTATCTGCACAAGGAAGACCATGCGACGCCGCTGGAGGAGACGGTGCGCGCGATGGGCGATCTGATCCGGGCCGGCAAGGTGCGCTATTTCGGCGTCTCGAACTACCGCGCCTGGCGCGTCGCCGAGATCTGCAACATCTGCGACCGGCTCGGCATCGACCGTCCCGCGGTGAGCCAGCCTTATTACAATGCGATGAACCGCATGCCGGAGGTCGAGCATTTCCCGGCCTGTTCCTATTACGGCCTCGGCATCGTGCCCTACAGCCCGCTGGCACGCGGCGTGCTCACCGGCAAGTACAAGCCCGACGCGGCCCCGGACAAGGAGACACGCGCCGGCCGCAACGACACCCGCATGATGCAGACGGAATGGCGGCCGGAATCGCTCCAGCTCGCGCAGGAGATCAAGCACCACGCCGAGACGAAAGGCATCACCGCCGGCCAGTTCGCGGTCGCCTGGGTGCTGAACTCCGCCTTTGTCAGCTCGATCGTCGCCGGCCCGCGCACCGAGGAGCAGTGGGACGGCTACATCCGCGCGCTCGACTACCGCTTCACGGCGGATGACGAGGCGCTGATCGACAGGCTGGTCGTGCCGGGCCATCCCTCGACGCCGGGCTACAACGACCCGGCCTATCCGATCGAGGGACGTCGCGCGCGGACGGCTTGAGAGCTGAGACGATGACGGCGCACGAAGACCGCTACGGCCTTTCGCTCTCGACGTCTTCGCACGAGGCGGCAGCCGCCTATCGCGAAGGCGTCGATCTCATGCTGGCCGGCTGGACCGGCACGGCGGAGGCGCTGGAACGCGCGATTGCGGCCGATCCGGATTTCGCGCTTCCCCACATCGCCCGCGCCCGCGTCCATGCCTTCTATCAGCAGGGCGACCTCGCGCGGCAGAAGGCGGCTGTGGCACGCGAACGCGTCGCCAGGCACGGCACGGAGCGCGAGCGCTCCCATGTCGAGACCCTGGCGCTTGCGATCGAGGGCCGGCTGCCCGAGGCGATCGCATCGACGCTGAAGCATGTCGAGAGCTGGCCGCGCGACGCGGTGGTGCTGTCGCTGCCGCTCGGCGCGTTCGGTCTGTTCGCGTTCTCGGGCATGCCCGATCACGACCGCGCGCGGCACGAGCTGTGCGAGCGCGTCGCGCAGCATTATGGCGAAGACTGGTGGTTTCTCACCATGTCCGGCTGGGCCATGACGGAGAATGGCGACGTCGCGCGCGGCCGCGGCGTCACCGAGCGTGGCTTCGACCTGCGCCGTCAGAACGCCCACGCCGCGCACGCCGTGCTGCATGCGATGTTCGAGGACGGCTCGATCGACGCGGCCGACCGTCTCGTCGACGAATGGATCCCCTCTTACGACCGCACCGGCATCCTGCACGGCCATATCCGCTGGCACCAGGCGCTCGGCGCGCTCGAGCACGGCGATGCGGCGCGCGCGCTTGCGATCTACGCCGACGTGCTTCAGCCCTCCGCCACGCAGGCGCCGCCGCTCAACGTCATCACCGACGGCGCCTCGCTGCTCTGGCGTCTGTCGGCTTACGGCCACACCGTGCCGGAGGCACTCTGGCTCGAGGCCCATGCCACCGCGCAAAAACTGTTTCCGAGATCGAGCCTGCCCTTTGCCGACGTCCACATGGCGCTGTTCGCCGCGGCGACGCAGAACCAGGAGGCGCTGGCCGCGCGCCTTGCGGCGATCGAGCAGCGGCTCGGCGACGGCAAGCTGCCGGCCGGTCCCGTGGTGCCGGCGATCTGCCGTGCGCTCGTGGCCTTTGCCCGCGAGGATTACGCGTCATGCGTGCAAACGCTCGCGCCCGTCCTCAGCGAGGTCGTGCGTATCGGCGGCAGCCATGCCCAGCGCGAACTGATCGAGGATACCTACATCGTCGCGCTCATGCGCGGCGGCGAGCTGCCCCGCGCCCGCGCGCTGCTCGACGCCCGCCTGCACCGCCGGCCCTCCCTCCGCGACGCGCGCTGGCAGACGGCGACGGGCTAGCTCTGCCACGAAAAAAACATCGGTCTGGCAGCAAGTGCCTGCTAGGACGGGATGGGCGACCGGGTGAATCGCCGATGGGTGGTGCGGTGGTATTCCAGGCGGGCTTGGCTGAACAAACGGGATCGCAACCAATTTGCGGTTTGCTCGTTGTTGAGCGGAACTTTTCCGCCGCCGCGGCCCCCTGGCATACGAGCCTGATGATGCGCCTCCGCCGACCGGTCCTCGCCGCGGCCCTCGCGGCTCTCGCAAGCCCTTGTTTTGCCGAGTCTTCTGCGCCCATCCCCGTCAACAACCCGCCGGCGCAAAACGCCTTCATCGACCTGCTGGCGCTGATGTCGGGCCACTGCAAGACGCTGAAGGTCGCGGGGCGCACCTTCGCTTGCAAGACGGTGGCTTACGCCCATGGTGACAAGGGCCGGGTCAATTTCGCGGTCGCCGTCGACGATCCCTCCGACGCGAACCACGTCGTGTCGTTCTCCGGCGAGAACGGCCAGCGCGCGGACGACAATTCCTACGAGCTGCGAATCGACCGCATGCTGCTCAATTCCAAGGACCGGCCCAAGGTCGACGGCCTGCCGGTGCCGGCCGAGCAGACCTCGACCGGCGTCTGCCGCCAGACCGGCAATTTCGCCGCAAAGAAAGTCACGGACGTCACCTGCACCGCGACCGACAGCGAGGGCCGCCGATACGAGCTGCTGTTCGTCTCCGACGGCAAGCCGGTGAGCGTGCGCCGCATCCGGCAATCGTCACCATCGATCCAGGATCCGTTCAAGTAACGGCATCGTCCGCTGCTGCCGGCATGTATGATCGCGCCATGCTTTGGAGCGATTCATGACTCGCGACCGCCTGTTTCTGCTGCGCCCTGGTTTCGAGGACCCCGCCTTTCCGGGCCAGCGCTTCTATTGCTGGCATTGCGCGCTGATCGAGGGCGTGCTCGCCTCGTTTCCGCAGCTCGCGGAAAAGCTCGACGCTGAGCGCATCGCATGGCCGCGGCCAAGGCTGCCGGTGATCGCGCTGGTCGGCGAGGAGAACCAGTCGCTGCCGCTGCTCGTGCTGGCCGACGGGACGACGTCGCCGCACCGGACCGGTAGCCACCAGGGCCGCACCTTCATCGCCGACAAGGACGCGATCCTCGCCGCGCTCTCCGAACGCCACGGGTTTCCCGATCCGCATCCGTGAGGCCCGAGCACTCGCGCAGCTCTCCGTGTCCCGGACGCGGTGCAGCGCGTAGCGCTGGTCCGCAGAGCCGGGACCCATGCCGCACAGATCGCACGTGGAGACATGGGCCCCGGCTCTGCAGCGCACCGTCGAAGAGACGCTGCGCTGCGTCCGGGGCACGAGAGCTGTCGCGAAACGAGGGAAAATCGACATTGCCTGCCACGTCGGTCACCCCGCATACTACGCGCAGCAAGCAAGTCTGGAAGCCGCTCCTATGTCCCACCCCCTCCCCGCCCTCGTCGTCGTCGACGTCCAGCGCGCATTCGACGAATGGGAGGCCGCCGGCAAGCGGCGCAACAATCCGGATGCGGTGGCGCGCATCGCCGATCTGCTCAAGGCATTCAGGAAGCGCGGCGCGCCGATCTTCCACATCCGCCACGAGGGCACCAAGCCGACCTCGTCGTTCCTGCCGCAAAACTCCGGCTACGCGGTCAAGGACGAGGCGCGCGAAGCGCCGGGCGAGGCGGTGATCGTCAAGCGCGTCAACAGCGCCTTCATCGGCACCGATCTCGAGACGCGCCTGCGCGCGGGCAACATCAGGACGCTGGTGATCTGCGGCGCCACCACCAATCATTGCGTCGAGACGACGACGCGGATGGCCGGCAATCTCGGTTTCGACGCGAGCCTCGTGCGCGATGCGACCTGGACCTTCGACCGGATCGGACCAGATGGCGACAAGCATTCGGCTGAAGAGATTCACGCGATGACGCTGTCGAATCTCAACGGCGAATTTGCGCGCATCGTCGCCGCCGCCGACGTGATCGCTTCGCTCGAAGCGATGCGACAATAGATCGCGCCACATCATTCACACGTCGATCGGAATTCCGTCTGCGTCGTTTCGACGCCCGCACTGGCCGGAACGCAGCGGACAGCCATCTGTTATCACGCGACTTCTCAACTGGAGTGATGACATGAAGTATCTCTTTGTCGCGATGGCTGTGGGTGCAGCGGCGCTCGCCGGCGGATCCACGGCCAACGCGGCGGGCAAGGCCAGCGCGAAGCAGAACGCGCCAGCCGGCCAGTCCACCGACATCAGCGCGCAGCACAGGCACCACCACCACGGCCATCGCCATCACCACTGGCGCCATCACAACCACGGCTACTATCGCCCGCACTATCGGAGCTACGGCTATTACCCGAGGCACCACGGCTATTACGGCGGCGGACCGTACGGCTACTATGGTGGCGGAGGTCCCGGCGTGACGTTCAGCTTCGGCGGCGGCCGCTGGTGAGAGATTAGGCCCGCCTTGTGCGGGCCTTTTTTTCATCCCCGCAAAATCATCTCCGCAGTCTCCAGCCCGCTCGCCAGCGCCGCCTCGACCGTTCCCATGTCGCGGCCGCGATAGAGCGCTTCGCCGGAGAACAGCACCGGGCCGTCGGCGCGCGCGAGGATCGCCTGGGCCTCGCGCGTCCGCGGCGTCGACCAGGAATAGGCGCCGCGGGCGAAGGGATCGTGCAGCCAGTTGGTCGCCGCAGTCGCGACGAGATCGCGCGCGATGTCGTCCCGCGACACGCCGAAGATGGCCGCAAGCGAATCGACCCCGGCATCGATCAGCCCTTGCCGATCGAGCTTCGCAAGCTCGGCCGTTCGCGGCCCGCCGAACCAGCCCGTGAGCACGGGATGCTGGTCCGGATGCCGCGTCCACCACACCGGGATCGACTGGTCCGACAGCAGGAAGGTCATGTCCGCGAGATCTTCGTTTCGCTCGCGCCACCACGGCCGCGCGAATCGCAGCAGGATCTTTATCACGCTGCCGAAGCCGATATCGTCAGCTGCCGCAGCCTTCGCGCGTGCGGGCTCCGGAAGCGCGATCTCGCGCAACAACGGCAGCGGCACGGTGAGGACCGCGCGATCGCAGCCATGCGCGTCGCCGCCGGCGCAGCGGACGGCCAGCGCGCCGCCCGTCTCCTCGATCGCCGATACCGCGCAGCCGAAGCGAAACGTCACGCCAAGCCCGCGGCACTCGCCCTCTAGAAAATCGATCAGCGCACCATAGCCGCCGACGATGCGCGCCTGGGTGTGATGCCCGCCGTCCATCCATTCCTCGCGCAGCGCCAGCGTCGAGGCGCGCTCGGGGTCGGCGGCGTCGTAGCCCTCGACCATACGCTCGATGGAATAGCGCAGCTGAACATACTCGGGCACAGCGAAATAACTGCGGAGGAAATCGGCAACCGTGAGATCATCCTTCAACGCCCCCAGCGCGGCTTGAAGCTCTGCCTCGTGCGGATCGTGACGGTCTTCGCGCGAGAGCCTCGTGCCGTCAAAGCTCCACTGGATGCCTTCGATCTCCTGCAGCGACAGTCCCGCCTCGCGCACGAGCTTGCGCGTGACCGGCGCCTCGCCATGGACGAATTCGGCGCCGCCATCGGCGGGGCAGCCGAACTCCGACGGCGGCAGCGGATGGATGCGTCCGCCGCAGCGTTCGCGCGCCTCCAGGATCGTGACCGTCCTGCCCGCACGTGCCAGCTCGCGCGCCGCCATCAGCCCGGCCGCACCGGCACCGACGATGACGATATGCTCCGGTTGTCCCATGCCGATGCCTTACTTGGGCATCGCTTGCGGGTCGTTCTTGATCAGATACCGCAGCAGCAGAACGCCGCCGCCGAGGTCGCGCGTGCTCTCCAGCGTCATCGCGGCGAGCGGCGCGCGCTTGTCGCTGTCCGCATCCGTCGAATCGAACACGAAGGGTGCGCCCCTGGCACCGTCGATCGCGGGGCTGAGGATCAGGTTGAATTCGTCGATGAGGCCGGCGCGCAGGAAGGCGCCGTTGGCGACGCCGCCGCCCTCCACCAGCAGGCGCTTCACCCCCAACTCCCGATTGAGGATGTCCAGCGTCAGCGCCAGGTCGATCTCGGATTTGCCGGCGAAGATATAGGACACACCCTCGTCGCGCAGCCCCGCCAGATGCGAATCCGGCACGCCCTCGGTCAGCACCACCACGATCGGGTCACCGCCGATGTCTGACCGGCCCCAGCCGATCTTGCCCTGCGCATCGAGCACGACGCCGTAGGTTTTGGCATCGCGCCGCGCGAACCAGCTTTGGCGGGGAAATGTCTCGCCCGCCGTTGCGGGATAGGGCTTGCCCTTGGCGAACTCGGAGCCGGTGACGCGGCCGATCACCCAGGCGTCGCCGCCGAGCTCGTCATGGATCTTCTCGAACCAGTCTGTGCCCGCTCCCTTCGGCCGCCAGCGGCTGGCATGCGTGCGGCCGTCCAGGCCGGAATGCATCAGGCAAATGACGTAGGGCTTCATGCAATTCTCCGAGTACGCTTCAGGGAGTACGCTTCAGGCCGCTGATCCATCGCGCCCGGCGCGATCCTTCACGATCACCGCCAGTGGATTGAGCTTGGGCGGCGCGACGAGCTTGAGCGTGTTGCTGTCGTGATGGTTGAACGGCGCGCCGCGCACGAACAACTCGGTCTGGATCAGATAGCTCCAGCTTCCGTCATCGTTGAAGGTGATGTCGCAGCGATAAGAGTCGGTGCGGAAGGCCTGTTCCAGGAAATCGGTCGAGCAGATTCCGTAAGCGGTATCGCCGCGCTTCGCCGTGACCGATATCTTCCTGTCATCTGGCCCGGCCTTGCCCGAGGCGAGCAAGACCTGTCCGCGCGGGATCGCGAGCGTCTGCATGATCAGCCCGGTCGCGGGCTCCCACAGCCAGTAGCCGACCTGGTCGTGGAAGGTGATGTCTTCCTCGGGCGTGTTGATGTGGATGTGATAGCGCAGCCCGTAAAACAGCTGCGGCCCGTTGGCCTGCGGGTCGATCGGATCCATGCGGATGCGCTCGATGAAGGTCCGCCGCTCCGGCCCCTCCGCCTTCGGATTGATGTCGATGCCCTTGTCCGCCTGCCAGCTCCCTGCGAGACGGCGGAGCGGACCGAGATTGGCAAGGCCGTCGGGCGAGACGTCCTCGGGCTCGGTGAAGATGTCGGCTGGAATGGGGAGCATGGGAACCTCGCGTCGTTGCGGGGAGCAGCAATAGCACAAGGACGGCGGGAATCGACTGGAATGGAACCAGAGCGCGCGCCGGGTGTTATCTGCGCTTGAGTACGAGCCCTCGAAATACCGGCTCGAATGGGCAAGGACGCCCATGTCACGCGTAGCGGGGGGTCCGGTGCTGTCGGAGAAAGCTGCTCGGCAGTCAACTGAAATGGACTTCCTCGCTGACGGAAGTGAGCTGGGCGCGATGATGAACGCCCGCGACTGGTCGGATTCTCCGCTCGGTCATCCCCGCGATTGGTCTCAGGCGCTGAAAGCGACGGTCGGCATGCTGCTGGCCGCGCAAGCCCAGATCGTCCTGTTCTGGGGGCCTGACTTCGTCGCGCTCTACAATGACGCCTACGCCCCGGGCATCGGCGCCAATCACCCTCGCGCCCTCGGTCGCCCCGCGATCGAAAACTGGGGAGAGCTGTGGGACGATCTCGAACCGCTGCTATCAGGCGTGCGCCGAACCAGAAAGACGTTCGCCGCCAAGGATCGTCCGTTCTACGTCGAGCGCCACGGCTACGGCGAAACCAGCTACTGGGACGTCTCCTACTCGGCCGTGCAGGACGATGACGGCTCGGTCGGCGGAGTGCTCTGCATCGTGTCCGAGACGACGGAGCGCGTGCTGGGCGAGACGCGGCTGCGGGCGAGCGAAGCGCGATACAGAGAGCTGACCACGACCCTCGAGCAGCGCGTCGCCGAGCGAACCGCCGAGCGTCATTTGCTGGCGACGATCGTGGAGACCACCGACGGACAGATCCAGGCGCTCGATCTCGATTATCGCTGGCTGGCGATCAACACCTCCTGCGCCGATGCCTATCAGCGCATCTACGGCAAACGCCCGAAGGTCGGCGATTCCCTGCACGAATTCCTGGCCGACCGGCCCGGGCATCTCGCTGGGGCAACCGCGATCTGGAGCCGGGCGCTGGCCGGGGAAGCCTTCACCAACATCGATGAGTTCGGCGATCCCCGGTTCGACCGCCGCGTCTACGAGATGAAGTTCGAGGTGCTACGCGCTCCTGACGGCACGCGGATCGGCGCGTTCCTGACCGGGGTCGACGTGACGGATCGCCTGGAGGAGCAGGCGCGGCTCGCGCAGGCCGAGGAGGCGCTCCGCCAGGCCCAGAAGATGGAGGCCATGGGCCAGCTCACGGGCGGCGTCGCGCACGACTTCAACAATCTGCTCACGCCGATCGTCGGCCTGCTCGACCTGTTTCAGCGCAAGGGCATCGGCGGCGAGCGCGAGCATCGCCTCATTGCCGGTGCAGCACAGGCGGCCGAGCGCGCCAAGACGCTGGTTCAGCGCCTGCTCGCTTTCGCGCGCCGGCAACCGCTTCAGGCCATTCCCGTCAACATCGGTCTCCTCGTTGCCGAGATGGGAGACCTGATCTCCAGCACGACCGGACCGCAGATCCAGGTGACCGTGGACACGCCGGAAGACCTTCCCGCGGCCATGGCCGATCCCAACCAGATCGAGATGGCGATCCTGAACCTCAGCGTGAACGCCAGGGATGCGATGCCCGACGGCGGCAAGTTGCGCATCTCGGCGAAGGCCCGCACGGTTGGAGACTCTCACAATTCCGAGTTGGCACCGGGCGCCTATGTCTGCATCTCCGTCGCCGACACCGGCATCGGCATGGACGAGTTCACGCTGGCCCACGCCGTCGAACCGTTCTTCTCGACCAAGGGCGTCGGGCGAGGCACCGGTCTTGGCCTCTCGATGGTTCACGGCCTCGCGTCACAGCTCGGCGGCGCGCTGACGATCAGGAGCGCCGTGGGGGCGGGGACGACAGTCGAGCTGTGGCTGCCGGTCAGCCACGCCGTCGCGGGTGCCATTGATGCCGTCCCGCAAGCAAGACTGCGGCCACAGCCCGTCGGCACGGCTCTGCTGGTGGATGACGAACCGCTGGTGCGCATGAGCACCGCCGAGATGCTGGGCGAGCTCGGCTACGACGTCGTCGAAGCCGGCTCGGCGGAGGATGCGCTTCAGCGCGTCAGGGCAGGCCTGCGGCCGAACTTGCTCGTCACCGACCATTTGATGCCCGGCATGAGCGGA
Source organism: Bradyrhizobium sp. Pa8 (assembly GCF_052588265.1). Lineage (NCBI taxonomy): Bacteria > Pseudomonadati > Pseudomonadota > Alphaproteobacteria > Hyphomicrobiales > Nitrobacteraceae > Bradyrhizobium > Bradyrhizobium sp. Pa8. The sequence goes on from NZ_CP176767.1 coordinate 9,030,993, forward strand.
ACAGACCTCGGCCTCGCGCTGCGCAATCAATATCCCGAGCTCCAGATCCTCGTCGTGTCGGGCTACGCCAACAACGAAGGCATCACGCCGGACCTGTCGCGGCTGACGAAGCCGTTCCGAAGCGATGAGCTGGCGGCGAGTTTGGCCGGCTTGGCGAAGGCGGGAAGGTAGTCGACGCAAGCGGCGAGCAGCTCGCATGAGCGAAAGCGACATGCCGGTGCGATGATGTGTATCGGCGATCACGCCGTGATTATCGATGCGCGGGCGACTGTACCCCAGCCCGATCGGAGGAGGCTGCCCCGCGGACGAACCTCCTCGACCCCAGCCGCATCTACTTCAACGCCAGACTCTGGGCGTGAACTGAGAAGACCGAGGTGGAGGCCCGCCGGTTCACGCTGGCGGGCTCGCTACGTTCTGAGAGCGTCAACCGCGTGGGCGACGAGAACGCCAATGCTGAGTACGATCAGGCAAATAATCGCCGCTTGAAATAACATCGGAGTAAATTCCGTGGGACAGGGTCGGCTTTTATAAGCCCTCACATTCCGCCAGCATTTGGCCACCCAGAAGGCGCTTCGGTGTCCGCCTCGTTACAAGTATGCAAGGTTCATTGGCCTTGCGCGACGACGTCGCACTCCTTCAAGGCGGTGCGAGAATCTACCAGACGATCAGCAGCACAACGATTACCAACATGGCGTAGATAGTCCTGCGGCCGATCCGGTTCATTCGAGAACCTCGTATTCGAACGCCACTCCCTCAGGATCGTTCTCGGCGCCCGCCTGCCGCAGGCGGCGCAGATGAAACGGGGCTCGATATCCGAAAGCCGTACGTCATCCGGCCAGCGGTCCGCATTCAAGGACACGCAATGGCAATTGTTAATAGCATGAGCGCTTTTCGCGCCAGGTAGCATCAATAAACGCCCCAGCGTCTGGCAAGGGCTTTTACTGGCGGCATTCCCCTCGCGCCGCCAGTATATTCACCTCCATCCATCCACGGAGATCGATATGCATCGTGTCGCTCCGATGCTGACGTTACTCACTGCCGCTGTATTCCTTGCTTTTTTGGAGCCAGTCCGAGCTGCCGAGGCGGATAGATACTGCCTGCGAGGTCGCAATTGGGGCTTCCCGGGCAATTGTCAGTTCGCCACCCGCTCGCAATGCCTGGCTGCTGCTTCTGGCACGAACGCATATTGCGGCATCAACCCGCGCTACGCCGCTCCGCGGCGGCGCTAATCACCGCTCGGAGCTATTCGGCGGCACGGCATGGCAGAAGCGGTCAATCAAGGAAGGCCCCCGATGCGAAAGCTTGCACTGTTCGTCATCCTGCTCTCGTTCGCAGGAATGGTCCCTTCCAGCGAATCATTTGCTCAGAGCGCGCTGCGAGGTGCCGTCATCGGTGGTGCTGTTGGTGGTCGCCGCGGCGCTGCCATAGGGGCGACGGCCGGAGCCATCGCGGGCGCCCACCGGCGACATCACCATTGGCATCGATATTATTGGAGGAACGGCAACTGCTGGTACCGCTCGACCAGCGGAAGGTCGCACCGCGTGTCGCATCGGTACTGCCGTTGAGCCTTCGCGTAGCGGGCCGTGCGACTGGCCTGCAGAAAAGATCGAGAACGGCAACTCAATAAGGAGATCGCAATGTTCTTCGCTCAGGAGGGATTCACATATCGAAATTTTCTGATGGATATAATTGCTGTATTCGCATTTGTCGTTTGGTTCTGGCTGCTCATTGTCATCTATGGCGACCTGTTCAGGCGCCACGACATTTCCGGATGGGGTAAGGCACTGTGGGTGCTTGCACTTGTTCTGACCTCCTACCTCGGCATCTTTGCTTACCTCATCACCCAAGGCAGGGGGATGGCGGAACGCAGCGCTGAGCAGGCTCAGCGGGCGCGCGAGGAATTACGGCACATCGTCGGCTTTAGTGTCGCCGACGAGCTTTCCAAGCTCGATCAGCTCAAAAAATCGGGGTCCATAACCGACACCGAGTACGGGCGCCTTCGCTCCAAGCTGGTCTCCTAACCATCGGTGAGGGAAGCGGGGAGGCCCATGATGTTCGCAAAGCCTTTTGGCACCGTTGGAGCTCTTATTGCTGGCTTTGCAATTGCGTGGACTGAAAGCGCGCATGCGGAAATATTCATAACAACCGCCACCATATCGCAGGGCGAGTTGGTCATCGTCGGAAGAGTAAGACGGCCCCGCGAGCCCAGCGTGGAAATAAAGATCAGTCCGAGCAAAACCGTGAAAGTCGAGAGCACTTCGACCGGAGGATTTCGGTGGATTGGACCGGAGTTTCCATCGACTTGTATCGTAAAGATTACGTCCGGATCAGATACGAGAGACGTGGTGATACAGAATTGCGGCCTCCCCGGGCCAGCGGGTCCTCCAGGGCCGGCCGGACCTGCAGGCCCGATCGGACCGCCCGGGCCCAAAGGGAACTAGAAGGCAGACTTCGTCTTGCGGGCTTGCAGGTTGCCCACCGGATCGCTCTCGCATCAACAATCGAGGTGTCGGTTCGAAGTTCTGACGTGGCCTCGTGCTGCGCAATCAATATCCCGAGCTCCAGATCCTCGTCGTGTCGGGCTACGCCAACAACGAAGGCATCACGCCGGACCTGTCGCGGCTGACGAAGCCGTTCCGAACCGATGAGCTGGCGGTGAGCTTGGCCGGCTTGGCGAAGGCGGGGCGGTAGGCGACGCAAGCGGACGTACAGCTCGCATGAGCGAATCGCCGAACCCTGCAACTTGATTCGGCGCCAGGTCGACCTGGTCAGGCTCGCGCAGTCGCTCACCGGTGTAATCCGCGGGATGAAGGTGACGGTGCGCTCGTCCGCGGCCGCTCTCGTCATCCGCCCGTGGTGATCAACCACTGGAATAACGTCATCAGAACGGCGACCGCGATGGCCACGACGACGAGGTTTGGTTTGGCTCCGGCGGAAATCATCGTCACGTTCCGCCTTGAAGCGGGCGCAGCCATGAATGAGCATCGTCAGCAACACCGCGCCCGCTGAACCAAGGTTCGCGCTCAGCCACGATGCGTGGCGTTCCTGGAATAGGTCGGAGAAATTGGCGTCAGCGGATGCCGGAGAACAAGGGCACACACCAAGATGGTGCCCAGGGGCGGAATCGAACCACCGACACTGCGATTTTCAGTCGCATGCTCTACCAACTGAGCTACCTGGGCGTGCTCCAAAGAGGGGCCAAGGCCCATCGAGCGGGCGGTTTATAGTGGGCTCGGAGCGGCATGTCCACCCGGCTTCGCCAAGAGGCTTCGCCGGGCGCGGCCCGGCTGTGCACAAGGTGGGGCGGGCTTGCTGCGGCTGGTGCGCGGAGAATCGGACGCTGAAATAACAGATTGATATTATTAGCTATTCTTCGCCGTCGACCTCGTCATCGCGGCCGGGGATGACGTAGGAGCCCTTCAGCCAGCGGTTCAGGTCGACGTCGCGGCAGCGCGAGGAGCAGAACGGGCGGGTGGCTTCCGACTGCGGCTTGCCGCAGATCGGGCAGGTTTTGAGCGGGCCGGCGGGCTTTTTGACGTGGTCGTCCATGATGTCGGCGGCTTACTCGGTGAAGGCGTTCAAGAGCCTGTCGGCAAAGCGGTTCCTCGGGCGGACGCGCAGGCGTCGCGGGCCGGGTCCGGCCGGCCCATTCTACTGTGCATGGGGTTGTTTTCGAGATTTTTGTCGGCGCGCTAGATGGCCGTGGCGTTGAGCCAACCGAAGCGGATCGGAAAACCCTCGCCGCCGAGCAGCGTCGTGGTCTCGTAGAGCGGCAGGCCGACGACGTTGCTGTAGGACCCGACCATCTTGACCACGAAGGAGCCGGCGATGCCCTGCACGGCGTAACCACCGGCTTTGCCGCGCCATTCACCGGAGCCGATATAGGCCTGGATGTCGTCCTCGGAGAGGCGCTTGAAGCGGACGCGGGTCTCGACCAGGCGCTGGCGGAAGGCCTCGCGCGGCGTGACCAGGGTGATTGCGGTGTAGACGCGGTGGTTGCGGCCCGACAGCAGCCGCAGGCACTGCGCCGCCTCGTCCACGAGGTTGGCCTTGGGCAGGATGCGGCGGCCGACCGCCACAACCGTGTCGGCCGAGAGGATGAAGGCGCCGCGCAGCTCGTCGTCGAGCTGCACCGATTTCAGCGCCGCATCGGCCTTGGCCCTTGCAAGACGGTTGGCGCAGGCGCGCGGCAGCTCGCCCCGCTTCGGCGTCTCGTCGACGTCGGCCGGCCGGAGCGCGTCCGGCTCGATGCCGGCCTGGTTGAGCAGCGACAGGCGCCGCGGCGAACCGGAGGCAAGTACGAATTTGGGGCGGCCGAGCATCAGGTGATTGGGGGATGAAGCAGGGGGTGAATTGCGCGCGGAACCTATCGGAAGGGGGCTGATTTCACAACCCGGGAACCCGGACTTTACTGATTCGAGGCGTCCCACATGCGTGTGCCCTCGGTCTGTGACGCGGGTGTTACGGCTAACCGCTCGCCGCGCCGACCTTCGCAAATCGCCTGCGGATGCGCATCAGGAGCTGGTCGCAGACCTCGCGGTAGGCGGCGAGCTTCTGGTCGCGGCTGCCTTCGATGGTGGTGGGATCCTGCGTCGGCCAGTATTCGACGTCGGCGGCGAGCGTACGGGTCAGCTCCAGCGCCTTGTGGTGCGCTTCGGGCGAGAGCGTGATGATGAGGTCGAAATTCAGCCCCTCCCAATCCTCCAGCTCCTCGAAGGTCTGCGGCTTGTGGGCGGAGATGTCCTGCCCCAGCTCGTCCATCACGGCGACCACGAAGGGATCGAGCTCGCCTTTCCTGGCGCCGGCCGACTTCACGTAGAGGCCCTGCGGAAACATGTGCCGCAGCAGGCTCTCGGCCATCGGCGAGCGCACGCTGTTCATCGCGCAGGCGAACAGCACCGATTGCGGATCGCGTGCGCGTGGCGGCGCCGCCATCGCGCCTAGCCTCTTTTGAAAGAGGGCATGGCCTTGTCGGAAAACCGCTGCACACTTTTCCGGGCCATAAAGCCTTCTGTCTTGCGCATGATCTGGTCCGAAAACCGGCGTCCACTTTTCGGGATCATGCGCCTAACCCTTCCAGTGCAGGACGGTGATGAGCGTGAACAGCCGGCGCGAGGTCTCGAAGTCGACCCGCACCTTGCCCTTCAGCCGCTCCTGGAGCGTGCGCGATCCCTCGTCATGGATGCCGCGGCGGCCCATGTCGATGGCCTCGATCTTGTCCGGCGTCGCCGTGCGGATCGCCTGATAGTAGCTGTCGCAGATCATGAAATAGTCCTTCACGATCCGCCGGAACGGCGTCAACGACAACAGATGCGCGACCACGGGCGCACCATCCTCGCGGCGGATGTCGAACATCAGCCGGCTGCCGGTGATGCCGATATGCAGCGTGAACGGCCCCTTCCCGTCGGCGCCATCGGGTGCGAACAAATTCTGCTCGATCAGATCGTAGATCGCGATCGCGCGCTCATGCTCGATGTCGGGCCCGGAACGGCCGATCGAGTCCTCGTCGAGGGTGACCGCGACGATGCGATTGGTCGAGTCGTCCTGTTCGGGCGGCTGGGTCATGACAGATTGAGGCGCAATCCAATCGAGCGCGAATGAGCGTCCAGCCCCTCCGCTTGTCCGAGCGTCATCGCGGCGGGTCCGAGCGCACGCAGCTGGTCCGGGCCGCATTTCAGGATCGAGGTGCGCTTCATGAAGTCGGCAACTCCGAGGCCCGAGGAGAACCGCGCCGAGCGCGCCGTCGGCAGCACGTGGTTGGAGCCGCCGACATAGTCGCCGATCGCCTCAGGCGTATGCGCGCCGAGGAACACCGCGCCGGCATTGCGGATCTTTGCGGCAAGCGCATCGGGATCATCAGTCATGATCTCGAGATGCTCGGCCGCGATCGCATCCGCGAGCGGAATGGCGTCGGCAAGATTCTTCACCATGATGATGGCGCCGAAATCGGCCCAGGAGGCGCCGGCAATTGCTGTGCGCGGCAATGTCTTCAGCTGCGCTTCGACGGCCTTTTCGACATCGGCGGCGAGGCGTGCGGAATCCGTGATCAGGATCGATTGCGCGCTGGCGTCGTGTTCGGCCTGCGCCAGCAGATCGGCGGCGATCCAGTCGGCATTGCCGGTGTCGTCGGCAATCACCAGCACCTCGGAGGGGCCGGCGATCATGTCGATACCGACCTTGCCGAACACCAGCCGTTTTGCGGCGGCGACATAGGCGTTGCCGGGGCCGACGATCTTGGCCACCGGCGCGATCGTCGCGGTGCCGTGCGCGAGCGCCGCCACGGCCTGCGCGCCGCCGACGCGGTAAATCTCGCTGACGCCGCCAAGCGAAGCGGCCGCCAGCACCAGCGGATTGAGCTTGCCGTCCGGCGACGGCACCACCATGACGAGGCGCGCGACGCCGGCGACCTTCGCGGGTACCGCGTTCATCAGCACCGAGGAGGGATAGGCCGCGGTGCCACCGGGCACGTAGAGGCCCGCGGATTCGATCGCGGTATAGCGCCAGCCGAGCTCGACGCCGAGCGGATCGGTGAAGCGCTCGTCCTTCGGGAGCTGGCGGCGGTGATAGGTCTCGATGCGGTCGCGCGCGAGCTTTAGCGCATCCAGCGTCGCGGCATCGCAGGCCTTCACGGCCGTCTCGATCTCGGCGGCGGTGACGCGAAGACCGGATGCATCCAGCTTCAGCCGGTCGAACTTTGCCGTGGCCTCGAGCAGGGCCGCATCGCCCCGCCTGGCGACGTCGTCGACGATGGCGCGCGCGGCGGCCTCGACGTCGGCCGAGACCTCGCGCTTGGCGGCGAGGAAGGCCGCGAATCGCGGGTCAAAATCGGCGCTGCTGCGGTCGAGACGAACGGGCATTTTTGGCTTGGCTTCCGGCTGGTCTTTGGGGCGGATTGGCTCACCCGACCCCCTGCTCAATGGCGCGGCGGGGAAGCGGCGTCAACCCTCGGGAGATGCCGTTCCGGCAGCAGCCCGACCTTGTTTGACTGGTATACAGGGCACACGTCACCCCTCCTCCTCGATGCCCAGTCCCGCCCCCAGCTCGTCCGCCCCCAGATCGGTCAATTCGCATTCCAGACATTCGACGTCGAGGCGGATGGCGCCGCCATGGGCGAACAGCAACAGGGCGCTGCCGCCGGGCTCCTCGTCGCGGCCGTCCTGGGGGTGAAACTCGATGCCGACGAGGTCCAGAACCTCGTCCTGCGCGCCGAGGTCGATGTTGCGTGACTTGCAGGCGAGCACGCGGTCGAAGCGGAGCGCGGCGACCAGCCGGCGGGGTTCGGCCTCGCCGTCCAGCGACTGCTCCCAGTCCAGCCGGCTCATCCCGACCACCAGCCGCTTCTCGCTTTGCCGCCAGATGATGTCCGCGGCCTGAACGCGGGCGTCCTGCACATGGGTCGAGATCACGGCGAGATCGTCGGCGTCGAGCGCGATCAGTTTGAGCTGGGGAGACATCGCCGGCATTTCTCCTCGGGGACCGATAAGGCTCAACGCGCGCGAACGCGGAAATTTCCGTGAAACTAACGGGCCAGCCGACTAGAGGCTATTGATATCCTCCATCTCCAGCACCTTCCGCGGATACCCCTCCCGGGCGACACGAATCATGGCGCGGCCCATCTGCTCGGTCGTGGTGACGAGCCGCGGCGAGATCCGGCGCAGCGCGGACCAGAGCGGCCCGGTTGCGGCATACACGGCCTGCACCCAGGCGGTCTTGGAGCGGGCGCCGTGCAGGGGCTGGATCGCCCCGGGCCGGAACATGTAGGCGCCCCGGAACGGCAGCTTGAGCAGATCGTTTTCGGTCTTGCCCTTGATCCGCGCCCACATCCGCGATCCCTGCTCGGTGGAATCGGTGCCGGCGCCGGTGACATAGACGAACGTCATCTGCGGATTGAGCTTCGCGAGTGTCGTCGCTGCCGCGAGCGTGAGATCGTAGGTGAGATGGCGATAGCGATCCTCGCTCATGCCGATCGAGGAGACGCCGAGGCAGAAGAAGCAGGCATCGAGGCCCGTGAGCTGCGCTTCGATCGTCGAGTAGTCGGTGAAATCGCCGTGCGTGATTTCGGTGAGCTTGGCGTTGCGGACGCCGGTCGGGCTGCGGCCAACCACGAGCACGCGGTCGATGCCGGTGTCGATCAGGCATTCGCGCAATACGCCCTGCCCGACCATGCCGGTCGCGCCGAAGATGATGACTTGCATCGTGACGTCCCCAACCGGCGCGCGGCTCATGCGGCAACCGCGATCTCGTCGAAGGATACACCGGTCAACGTCGCCGAGACATCCCACAACATGGCGGCCGCGGCGAAATCCTTCGTCCGCGGCATGATCTTCGCCGGCGTGGGCGGCCCCTTCAATTCGTAGAACCAGTTCGGACCGTAATAGCCACCGGGCTCTGCAGCCGGTGAGGTCGCCGCGAACAGGGTGGGCAGCGCGCCCTCGGCTGCGGAGTGGCTGATGAAAGGCTGGAGCCAACGGCTCACACGCGACTGGAAGGTGTTCGCGCCCGGCCCGTTCGGAATGAGATCGGTCCGCGCGTAGCCGGGATGGGCAGCAAGGCTCGTCAGGCCCCAGCCGGCAGCGAGGCTGCGGCGCTGCAGCTCCAGCGAAAACATCAGCATCGCCAGCTTGGACTGGCAATAGGCGCGCCAGGGACGATAGGAACGCTTGCCTTGCAGATCGTCGAAATTGATCGCGCCGGAGCGGTGCGCGAGGCTCGACAGATTGACGATGCGCGGCGCTTTCGCGCGGCGAAGCTGCGGCAGCAGCTGTGCCGTCAGCGCGTAATGGCCGAGATAGTTGGTGCCGAGCTGCATCTCGAAACCATCCTCCGTCTGCTGCCGCTTCGGCAGCGCCATCACGCCGGCATTGTTGATCAGGAGATCGAGCTGCTCGTTGCTGGCCGCAAAGCGCCTGGTAAAATCGGCGACGGAGGCGAGACTGGCGAGGTCGAGATGCTCGTAGGCGATCAATGCGTTGGGAAACCGCTCGCAAATGCCCTCGATCGCCCGCAGGCCCTTTGCGTCGTTGCGTCCGGTGAGTATGACAATGGCACCGGCGCCCGCCAGCGCCATCGCCGTCTCGTAGCCGAGGCCGCCCGTCGCCCCGGTCACGACGGCGGTCTTGCCGCTGAGGGAGGGGATGTCTGCCGTGCTCCAGTCGGTCATGCCGTATCTCCGTTCGGGGGCAGGAATGAGGCCCGCGACCGGTCTAAATGTGCACTGAGTGCAAGTTTGCAAGAGGTGAAATAATTTGAAGGCTTCGAAGCCCGGCGGGAAATCGGTCAGGACAGGCGCCAAGCCATTGCCGGCAGGAGCAAAATCCCCTGATGGCCCCGGCCTGCGCCAGCGTAAATTGCAAGAGACCCGCGAGCGGTTGACCCGCGCGGCGATGGCACTGTTCCTGGAGCGTAGCTTCGAGGCCACGACCATCGACGACATCGCGACCGCGGCCGACGTGTCACGCCGCAGCTTCTTCCACTACTTCGCGTCGAAAGAGGACGTGGTCGCCGCCTGGCAGGAGGGCGCAGCAAGCGCGCTGGTCGCAGAGGTCGTGGCGCGGCCAGCGAGCGAAACCATGCTGACGGCGGCGGAGAATGCGATCGCGGCGGCGGTCAGGCGGATCGACCCGGCGGAAGCGGCGGCGATGTCGCGGCTCAAGCGCGACAATCCCGCGCTTCAGGCGCGCGATCAGCTCAAATACGAGAAGCTCGAGCGCGCGCTGGCCGAAGGGCTTTCGCAGCGCGCCAAAACCAAATCGGACAGGCTGAAGGCACGGCTCGTCGCCATGATCGCCACCGGCGCGATGCGCGTCGGCGGCGAAAGCTGGATCGGCGAAGGTGTGCGGGAGAAACCGGAGGTTTTCGTGAAGCGCACGTTCGATGCGATCAGGGGGATATTGAAGTGAGCGCGCACCCTCCCCTGGAGGGGGAGGGTGACGGTCCCTCCGCATCGAACAGTGCCCGAGGGGAGAGATCACCCCACCCCGCTCGCGCTGCACGCGATCGACCCTCCCCCTCCAGGGGAGGGTAAGATATCAGTCCCTCACGCCTTGAAGAACGCGAGCAGGTCCGCGTTGATGGTTTCGGCGTGCGTGGTCGGCATCCCGTGCGGGAAGCCCTTGTAGGTCTTGAGCGTGCCGTTCTTCAGCAGCTTGGCCGACAGCGGCCCGGCATCAGCGTAGGGAACGATCTGGTCGTCGTCGCCGTGCATCACCAGCACGGGCACGCTGATCTTCTTCAGGTCCTCGGTGAAATCGGTCTGCGAGAACGCGACGATACCGTCGTAATGCGCCTTCGCGCCGCCCATCATGCCCTGGCGCCACCAGTTCTGGATCACCGCTTCCGACGGCTTTGCGCCGGGGCGGTTGTAGCCGTAGAAAGGCCCGGAAGCGAGGTCGCGGTAGAAGCCGGTACGGCTGGCGGCGAGTTGCTTCTGGAGATCGTCGAACACGCTCTTCGGCAGGCCGCCCGGATTCGCGGCCGTCTGCACCATCAGCGGCGGCACCGCCGAGAGGATCGCAGCCTTCGCCACCCGGCTCTCGCCGTGACGCGCGATGTAGTGCACGACTTCACCACCGCCGGTGGAGTGGCCGACATGGATGGCGTTCTTGAGGTCGAGATGCGCGGTCACCGCCGCGAGATCGTCGGCATAATGATCCATGTCGTGGCCGTCGGCGACCTGAGACGAGCGGCCGTGGCCGCGGCGGTCATGGGCGATGACGCGGTAGCCGTGATTGGCGAAGAATATCATCTGCGTGTCCCAGTCGTCGGCCGACAGCGGCCAGCCATGGCTGAACACGATCGGCTGGCCCGAGCCCCAATCCTTGAAAAAGATCTCGACGCCGTCCTTGGTGGTGATGGTGGGCATGAATGGCTCCTTCAGTGAAAATCAATCCGGAACTCGCAAAACGCGAGCCAGCAATCCGGAGATGGTCGGGCGATATCACGAGGTCGATGCCGCGCACCGACCGCGAACGTGCAATCAGGCAAACGTCATCGGCTTGTAGCGGCGCCAGGCGCCGATGGTCAGCACCACGAAGAACACCAGCACGATGCCCTGCACCACGGCGAAGACGGGGCCTCCCGGTGGATTCGGCGGCACGGCGGGCGCGAGCGCGGCGAGCGCCGGCACCTTCAGGAACGACTGGATCACCAGCACGAAGCAGTTGAAATAGAGCGAGATCATCGCGGTGACGATATAGACCGGACGCCACACACCTTTGAGCTTCATGCCGTAGAGCGCGAGGCAGGCGATCGCGAGCAGCACCAGCGAGATGATGCCGATGATATGCGACGGCAGCAGCTCCTTGAACGGAAACAGGAAGCCGGTGGCGCTGGTGAGGATCGTGAACAGCAGGAAGATCGCGGTGAGGCCCGGCATCGACTTGGACCCGAGCAGGCCGAACATGACGACCAGGCCGGCGACGATGCCGATCAGGCTGATGATGACATGGATCAGCGTCAGTGCGGGCAGGCTCAACCCAAGAACCATGGCATCTCTCCTACTCTCTGCATTGAGATCAGGCGATTGATATTACGGTCCTCATCGGATGGCTACATACGCGATGTCACAGGCTCGTGCGGAGCCATGCGCCGTCGTGCGAATCGACAAGCGCATGACTGAATTTTTTGCACCGCTGTCACAAACGACGGCAGGCTTTCGACGAAAGTTGAATCGATCGTCGCAACATCGGTCCGCGATCATCGGGCCGATGCGAACTGGCCTCACACTTCCTTGGTGTCGAAGATCAGCAGATCGGCGCCGCCGCTGGCGAATTTCGGCACGTCGCCCGCGGCCGCCTTGCCTGCTTCGCTGCCGAATGCCGCCTGGATCGCGGCCACGTTGTCGAAGCTGAGAATGGCGACGAGATGGACCCCGGAAGGTCCGGCGGGGGAGCCGACCGTCCCCGTGCTGACGGCGTACTTCTTCAAGCCGGGCAATTTCTTGGCGAGCGGAATGTGGGTCTCGGCATAATGCTTGTCGAAGGCGGCAGCGTCCTTGGGCGTCTTGTAGAGCACGACGAGTTCGGCCATTTAGTCCTCCCATTAAGCGTTTTGTTTGTAGATCCTCATGGCGAGGTGCGTGCGAAGCACGCTTGCGGACGATGCCTTCGCATCGCCGCGCGAACCATGAGGTCCTCAATCCTTCGAGACGCCGCTGTCGCGGCTCCTCAGGATGAGGGGATAGTCTGTGGGACACGTCAGGATGGCAAGCCTCATTCGACTTGCCATTCCCTTGTCTTGTCCTTGACTAAAGCGCCGGTTTTGCGGCGTCGCCGAGATAGCCGTGCAGGGAGGCCACGACCTGCGCGCCTTCGCCGATGGCGCCGCCGACGCGCTTGACCGAGCCGGAGCGGACGTCGCCGACCGCGTAGACGCCGGGCACCGAGGTCTCCAGTGGGGCCACCAGCTTGCCCTGGTTCAGCTCGGACTGTGCGCCCGTCACGACGAAGCCGCCGCGATCGAGCGTGACGCCGCAGCCGTCGAGCCAGCTGGTGGCGGGATCGGCGCCGACGAACAAAAAGAGATTCTTGATGTCGGCAGAGTCTTCATCGCTCGACAACCGGCTCTTCCAGCGGATGCGCCGCAACAGCGAGGCCTCGTCACCCTCGAGCGCGGTGATCTCGGTGTTGAACATCAGTTCGATGTTGGGTGTCGCTTCAATGCGCTCGATGAGATAGCGCGACATGCTGGCCCCCAGGCCCCCGCCGCGGATGATCATCAGCACCTTCCTGGCGTGCCCCGACAGGAACACGGCCGCCTGCCCCGCCGAATTGCCGGCGCCGACCAGGGCCACCTCCTCGCCGGCGCAGAGCCGCGCCTCGACCGGAGAGGCCCAATACCAGACGCCGCGGCCCTCGAACTTGTCGAGGTTCTCGATCTCGGGGCGGCGATAACGCGCGCCGCTCGCAACCACGACTGCGCGCGAACGCAGGGGATCGCTGCCGTCGAGCGTCACCGCAAAGGCGCCGTCCCTGCGCGTGCAGTCGAGCGACTTCACCGTGACGGGGATCATGATGTCGGCGCCGAACTTCTGCGCCTGGTTGAACGCGCGCGCGGTCAGGGCCTGACCGGAAATGCCGGTCGGAAAGCCCAGATAGTTTTCGATGCGCGCGCTGGCGCCGGCCTGGCCGCCGAAGGCGCGGGTGTCGAGCACGGCAACCGAAAGCCCTTCGGAGGCGGCATACACCGCGGTTGCCAGCCCGGCGGGTCCGCAGCCGACAATCGCGACATCGTAGATGCGGTCGTTGCGGGGGCCGCCGATCATACCGATCGCGCGCGCAACCTCGGTTTCGCTGGGGTTGCGCAGCACCTCGCCGCTCGCCGCGACGACCAGCGGCCAGTCTTCCGGCTTCGGCGAATAGCGCGCGATCACCTCGGCGGCGTCGCGGTCACGCTCGGGATCAAGCAGATGATGCGGCTGGCCGTTGCGGGTGAGGAAGCCCTGCAAGCGCACCACGCCGGCCGAATGCGAGGGACCGATCAGCACCACACCGCCGACGCCGGCCTGAAGCAGATTGACCCGGCGCAGGATCAGCGCGCGCATGATGCGCTCGCCGAGTTCCGCCTCGGCGACCAGCAGCGCGCGCAGGCGCGGCGGCGGCAGCAGCAGCGTCTCGACCTCGCCTGCCGCGCGGCCGTCGACCAGCGCCGGCCGGCCCGAGAGCTGGCTGAGCTCGGCCAGAAATTGCCCCGGCCCCTGGTCGATCAGCGGCGTGACGTTGCCGAGCCCGTCGCGCTGCGTGATGGCGACGTGGCCCTTCAGCACGACGAACATGCCCGGACCGGGCTTGCCGGTCTCGAACAGGAATTCGCCGTCGGCGTAAGTGCGTATCTCGCCGAAATTCCGCATGCGCTCGATCTCGGCCGATGTCAGCGCCGGAAAGGTCTGCTCAGGGCGCGTGAACCGCGACATCTGCGCGTCACCATCGTTTCGTTGCTGCTCGTCCTGCCCCATTGCCACGTCCATGCACTCCAAAAAATTCTAATCGCCAGACTTCAATCGCCAGTCTTGCCGGCGGCCCCCTCATCTAGGGAAGCATCGTCGTTCTGCGAGGGGTCGGTGATCGCGGCGCGTTCGCGCGCCTGCACCTTCCGCCGCTTCAGGTTTTCGCGCAGCGCCGATTTCAGCCGGTCGTCCCGCGCCCCCCTCGCCTGTCTCGTGCTCTTGTCGTTCTCGTCAGCCATCCGCGGTCCATTACAGCGATCCGCGATAGCATGCCCGGAGAATGCGGCAGCTCAAGAGGCCCCTCGCGAACTGTTCGTGCGAAAATCCAAAATGGGCCGAATGCCATGCCCCGGCCAACTGGCCAGTTGGCCGGGGATATCGGAACCGAAATCGGCGGAAAGTCGGTACTTTCAGGTGAAAATGGGCATTTTGGCCCCGATATCGACCCGATTTTCTCGTTTTGGCGGAGCTAGCAAGCTTGCACAGGAGGGGGGCTTGTGGCAGATATCGGCCCGCTTGGTAGGCCCCCTCGGCGGCCGATTCTTATCCCAGCACATGCTGCCGTAGCTCAGTGGTAGAGCACTCCATTGGTAATGGAGAGGTCGACAGTTCAATCCTGTCTGGCAGCACCATTCTCTGGCTCACATCAGGCACAGATCAGCATTCTCGCGGCACCTGGCGCCCGAGCTTTGCTCTCCTCTTGCGCCCTCTTCCGTGAAGAGGGCGCAGGGAAGGCCGGGTGCCGGCTGGCACCCATGATCCGCTGCGCCAGGAATTTGCACACGCAAATGCGCAGGCGGGAAACAGGTGGGCCGGAAAACACCCGGCCTTCCCTGCGCGATGGTCTGACGGCTTATGCGCGCTCTCCCCAGAGCCGAGTTCCTTCTGGCCTCCGTCACCTCGCGAATTGGCGATGCCTCGAAACCCGGTAGAGCCCCGATCCATCTCCGCAAGGCTTGACCGTAGCAACGACGTTCAGGACCACGCGGTTTCGTCGTACGCAGCGATCCAGCTCCGCCCAAGGGCTTCGCCGGACACAGGCGCCGTCCGTTCCGCACGCAGTCAAGGCCCTCACGAGGTTCATCTCGCCCTGGTCCCGCACTCGCGTGCCCGGCACTGCCGCGTCCACCGCACCCCGGCCCACGTTCGCGACGACGTACGATCGCCCCTCTTCTCGGGCCGGGATGGCGGAGACAATGCCGCAATTCCGAATTTCGGTAAAGTGGAATAATTTTGCTGAAGAGGATTGATGGGTTTGTGCGAGCAGCGGGTGTTTTGCCCGACGGATCAATTAGCGCGAGCATGTCAGCTTGTGGCGACATCGCACGTGCCACTCACCGCAGGTTCCATCAGGTCATGCTGCTGACGCATTCTCTGTCTTAGTCGGTGACAACCTAAAACACTGCGTGCGGACCGCTCTGGTTCGCACATCGGTTCCGTAGCCAGGGGTTGGCTCGAATCCGCAAAGCATTGGTGCAAGTTCATGAACGCTTCCGCGTTCGCTTGACCATGCGTGCGGTGTCGGAACCGGACGATCGAAAAAATCACAGGAGTTATAATGCTGTTCCGCTCGAGCGCCGCAATTTGCGGCGCCCTGGTTGCGCTTGCCGTTTCCATTACCGTTGCTCGAAGTGAAGCGCGTGGCGCTCACTCAAGCGCCGTCGTCGATGCCGCCTCCGGGGAGGCGATCGTTGGCGCCGCATCCATGTACAATCCGTTCAAGCCCGGCAAGGAAGAGGGCGGTCCGAACACAGCCTCCGGCGAGCGCTATGATCCCTCTGTCTGGGCGGCTGCCATCAAGACAAATTTGCGCGGGAAATTTGGTGGGGTCCAATTTGGCGCGAGGCCGAAATATGCCCTGGTCGAGGCCGTCGGCAAGAAGGTCATCGTCAAGATAAACGACGTGGGGCCATTAAGGCCTGGCCGCATCATCGACCTCAACGAGCGGACGATGCGCCATTTCGATCCAAGCCTGGAGCTCGGAGTCATTGTTGGCGTAAGGGTCAGCCCACTTTCAGGGGACGATTGGATCCCGGGGCCGGTGGGCTGAACGTCCCGCGCGAAGTGGCGTAGCCCGGATGGCGCGCAAGCGTAATCCGGGGCCACATTCATCGCGCAGGGGTTTCGTCTTCGCCCGCCTGGTGTCAGGTGAGGCGATCGTCGGCGCGGCGCAGTCGCCGGCATAGCTCGCGATTGACGTTCTGCAGGACGATCACATAGGCGTGGATATCGGCCTTGTAGCAGGCGTAGAGCTTTTGCGCCGTCAGCTCGTACAGCACCGTCGGACTCTCCGCGACCACCGTGGCGGAGCGATTCTGCATTTCAATCAGCGTCATTTCGCCGAAGAAATCGCCAGCCTCCAGAACGGAAATCGGGATGACGTTCCCCGAGTTCGCCCGCTTGCTCACCGCCAGCCGGCCGGATTTGACGATGAACAGCGAGCGTCCCGGCTCGCCTTCCGCCACGACGGTCGCGCCGGCATCAAAGCGGCACTCGACCAGCATCGAAATCAGCAGGTCGAGGCTCGGGTCCGGAAGACCGCCGAAGAACGGCGTCGCGAGCAGGAACGTTTTCAGCTCGGGGGCACCTACAACCATCGCGCTAAGATAAGCTTCATCGCCATCTGCGGCAAGCAGAGCAGACGTCGGCGGTGACGACGCTCAGCGTGTTCGAACAATATGACCAGCAAAAGTTTCGTAGGATTGGTAGAGCGAAGCGAAACCCATCGAGGGCTGGTTGGTGACGAAGCATGATGGGTTTCGCAAGTGCTCTACCCATCCTGCGCGAGGCCATGTCACTGCGGCGCAGTGCTCTCGCCGCGCAACGTTCTTCGCTTTCGCCATACCTGGAGGTCGACCATGGCTTTTACGGTTGCCGCGAGGACGAGCGCGCAGAGCGCCGCCTTCGAGATCGTCTCCATCGTCCCCTCGATCAGCAGGCAATGGACCACGCTGCCTGCGACGATGACGATCGCGAGGGGCATGTGAATGAAGCGCCAGGTTCGCGGTCGCAGTCCCAATCGCCGGCGCAGGGCGGCCAAGAGCGCGACCGCGAAGATGGCCCACATCGCGGTCACGCCAAAGGGAGAGAACGGCGTCGGCGATGAGAAAGTTAGCGCGTCGATCATGTCGGGCGGGCTGGTGATCCAGAGGCCAGCGACATGGATCACGATCGCCGCGACCAGCGCACCGCCGATCCAGTGATGCGCACGCCGTCCGCGATAGGCCGGGAATCCCGGCAGGTATCCGCCAATCAGCAGGGGCTGAACGAGCACGAGGCCGAGGGCAACAATCCCCGCGAATCCGGCCAGGATGTAGAGCGGACCGCGCCATGCGAGCTGCTCGCTTCCCGCTGCCGCGGCGATCGGCACGCCAATGGCCAAGGCAAGGGCGACCCAGATCAGGATCACCCGGGCCAGTCTCCACCCCTTCATTCGCAACCCGGTCAGACCGGCTGCAGGACGAAGTGCGCTTCCAGGCTCGTCTCCTTCGCGCTCCGCATCACCGGCCGCAGAAAGACGGTCTTGAACTCACCGCTGTCATAGGCGAGGTGACCATGGGGCTGGCCGAAGATGGGAATGATCTGCGGCATCTCGAGCCGGAACTTGCCGTCCTTGTCGGTGAGCGTGGCGCCATGACTCTGCGGCTCGTGTTCCTGCCCTTCGGTCGTGTGCGCCCAGATCTGGATGCGCTGCCCGGCGAGCGGCGCCCCGTCGCCTGCGCGGCGAACGGTGCCGCTCATCCAGAAGCCGCCCTTGCCGATCCGGTCCATGATCGCCGCGCCCTTGCGGTAGTTGTTCGCGCCACCCGACATCGACTCGGTCGGTGCGAGGCCGTCCGCGCGGGCTGGCAACAGGAGCCCGGACACCCCGGCCGCCAGGACCGAGCCGCCGGCGGCGAGGAGATAACGTCGGTTGAGTACGACCATCGTCATGTCAGTTCCTCCTCGCGACCCCAGCAGTCGTTTCACCAAGGGTACAGCAACAGGCGCAAAACGCCCAGTTGAGACAAAGGGCGCCATAGGTCGCAATAACAGGGTTGTGAACGGAGGTGCGGGCGACGCGAACAGCCGCGAACGAACGCCATTCTCGCGACATGAAACGCCCGAGTTCGGTTTTGGTCCTTCCCCTCTTCCGTGAAGAGGGCGCAGGGAAGCCTTGGTGCCGGCTGGCACCCATGGCCCGCTGTGCTGCCTCGGCCATAGCGCCGGGCCACTGTTCAGCCTGCTGCGGGCGTAATAGCCTGATCGGTCCAACACATCATGCGGGGCAAACTTGCTCAATGCGGGCTGGGAGAGACCTTCAATGAAGCGCCGGTTGCCCGGACTCGACACTCTCCGCCAATATGAGGCAGCATGGCTTCCGCACGATATCTTCGCCGGCATCGTCCTGGCGACAATGCTGGTCCCGGTCGGCATTGCCTATGCAGCTGCATCGGGCCTGCCGGGCATCTACGGTTTGTACGCAACGATCGTGCCGCTGCTGGCCTACGCGCTGTTCGGCCCAAGCCGCATTCTCGTCCTTGGCCCGGACTCGGCGCTGGCGGCAATACTCCTTGGAGTCATCGCTCCCCTGGCTCAGGGGGATCCCCTGCGGGCCGTGACACTCGCGGGCATGATGGCGATTGTCTCAGGGACGGTCTGTATCCTGGCAGGTGTCGCGCGCCTTGGCTTTATCACCGAGCTTCTCTCGAAGCCGATACGCTACGGGTATATGAACGGAATTGCCCTGACCGTACTGATCAGCCAGCTGCCCAAGCTCTTCGGCTTTTCCATCGAGAGCGAGGGGCCACTGCGAAGCCTGTGGGCGATTGTCAGCGCGATCCTTGGGGGGCAGATAAACCGGGTCGCATTCGCGCTTGGCCTCGCCACGTTGATCGTGATCCTGCTTCTCAGGAACAACAGGCGGGTACCAGGCCTTCTGATCGCGGTCGTTGGGGCTACGCTCGTCGTCGGGGTGCTTGATCTCGGGACGCAATACGGCGTCAAGGTGCTCGGCCCCCTTCCCCAGGGCCTGCCGGGTTTCGTTGTCCCATGGATCACCTCCAGCGACCTCGTCCCGGTGCTGATCGGCGGTTGTGCAGTAGCGATGGTTTCGTTTGCCGATACGAGCGTACTTTCACGTGCCTACGCTGCGCGATTGGGGTCTCGGGTCGATCCCAACCAAGAGATGGTCGGGCTCGGTGCCGCCAATCTGGCGACGGGATTTTTCCAGGGCTTCCCGATCAGCAGCAGTAGTTCACGGACACCCGTTGCGGAAGCCGCCGGTGCCCGCACTCAACTCACCAGCGTCGTAGGCGCGCTTGCCATCGCGTTGCTCCTCCTGGTCGCGCCGAGCCTGCTTCAACATTTACCCACCGCCGCATTGGCCGCCGTCGTCATCGCATCGGCGATTGGCTTGATTGAAGTTGCCGACCTCAAACGAATCTATCGCATTCAACGGTGGGAATTCTGGCTGGCGATCGTCTGCTTTGTCGGTGTAGCAGTGCTCGGAGTCATTCCAGGAATTGGTCTTGCGATCGCAATCGCTATCATCGAGTTCCTGTGGGACGGTTGGCGCCCACACTCCGCCGTATTGGGACGCGCCTACGGCGTCAAAGGCTATCACGACATCACACGATATCCGGATGCGCGCCGGGTCCCCGGGCTGGTCCTGTTTCGCTGGGATGCACCTCTGTTTTTTGCCAACGCCGAATTCTTCAGGGAACGCGTCCTGGATGCCGTAGCGACATCGCCAACACCCGTGCGTTGGCTAGTTGTTGCCGCGGAGCCGGTCACGAGCGTAGACGTCACCGCCTGCGACGTGGTTGCCGAACTGGACCGATCGTTGCACGCGCAAGGCATAGAGTTTTGTTTTGCCGAACTCAAAGATCCCGTGAAGGACAAGCTGAAAAGATTTGGCCTCTTCGCGCAGCTTGGAGAGCATTACTTCTTCCCGACAATCGGCGTAGCCGTCGCCCGTTATCTCGAAACCAACAACGTGGAATGGGAGGACTGGGAGGACGACGATATGCAGGGCTTGGAGAGAGTAGCGGGCCAAGATACCGCGTCTGGTCCTTAGCCGAGATTCAGGCTCACACCCGACAACTGCGTCCTGATGTGGTGTCATTTTTGTCCCGGATGCGCAGCGATTGCAGTCGTATGCTCGCCGTTCCTTTTTCGACGATAGCCACTGTCATCGTGTCGGGCTCGAAGGTCACCTCGACGTCGGCGCCGGCATCGACGGCAGTGCCGATCATCACCAGATCGACGAATTCCCTCCCATCGTTATCGCCGAAGATGGCGCGCTTGATACCCAACCAACTTTGGACCGGCACCCTGAGCGGGTCGCATTCGTTTGCGTAGGCCAGAGTCACGCTGCCCCGAGGCCTGGCGCCGTTATGCACGAGATAGATGCCTTGGCCACCGACAAGCCAGAAACCGGGTGAATCTCGGCCGTTCATGGCTCGCACCGAAACCGGCCATTGCCGGACGGCCTCGTTCCAGAGCGCCTTCAGCCTTGCATGAGGGAAGGTCAGCTTCACTGAGGTTGGTTCCGCCGAGCTGCGTAGTTACGAGCTGCGTGGTTATCCGTGATCGCGTCGGCAATCTGGTCGCGTGGCACAACGCACACGATCTGGGCATCATTCGGCAGGGCGAACGTCAGCCAATAGGTTTCGGCGTCGTACGCGGCGATCACCACGACGGCTTCGACGTAGGCAGCCTTGCTGTTGTCGGCGATGGAAAACCCAGCGTCCGTCAGCGCGGTGCGTTCCTGTTCGTCAAACTTCACGGCGTCATCTCGTGTCTGGAGGACGCCCCCCGCGACGCGCGGTTTACCCACACCGCTTACGGAAACCTCGTTAAATCGCATTAAGGTTGTGAAGGATTGGCAATGTCCGGCGACGCGGGAGCCCGACGACTCCAGCGTCACGGCTGCGCGAACGAGACCCAAGCCATTGAATGATCTTTCTTGTCAGCGCCGCGTCCCTCAACATTCAGCAGGCATCCACTGGTGGCGCCGCAGCGCCCTACCGCGACTGCGTCCGGATGTCGCGCTCCTTCGTCCACGGTCAGGACGATCGGCATCGGCTTCGGCTGGATCGGTTGTTACCGCGATTTAACTGGCTGATCTCTCCGGATCGGGCGAGGGCTGCGCGCGAGCACACCGTCCGCGAGAACGACCAACAATGCCGGAAATTGAAATCACCGACGAGTGCCGCGCTCTGATTGCGGCCGAGTTCCCGTCCGACGATACCGGACAACGCCTGGCAAGCGGCAAATGGCAGATACAGATCGATGAGGTGACGTGGCAAATGCTGCACAAGGTACGGCGGCCCGGCGAGTCAGTATCGGACTGCATCATTCGCGTTATCATCATCATCCAGCACAAGCGCGGCTTGCTGTAGCTGCCGCCAACGGGAGGTGCCGAACTATCTGCCGCTCTTCGACGTGCCACGTGGAATGGGAACGGCAGAACAATTCACGAGATGGAGCCAAAACTAGCAGGACGATTTCGCTCCTGAGAAGCAAAAAGGTGAATCCTGGCCCGCCACATCGTCTTTGACGTTAGCACAGCAGATTTGGATTGCATTTGCGCGCTACGGCCGCGCTAACATTTCCATAATAAGCCACTACATGTGAGGCCGCAGCGCACATCGCACTCCCACCCGGTACCCACCCATGATCCCCTTCTCCGTGCTCGACCTCGCTCCCATCCGAAGAGGTGGCGATGCTGCGCAGGCGTTCCGCAATTCGCTCGATCTCGCCCAGCATGCCGAGGCGTGGGGTTTCAAACGCTTCTGGCTCGCCGAGCATCACAACATGACGGGCATCGCGAGCGCGGCGACGTCGGTGGTGATCGGGCACGTCGCGGGCGGGACCAGGACGATCCGGGTCGGGTCCGGCGGGATCATGCTGCCGAACCATTCGCCGCTGGTCATCGCCGAGCAGTTCGGCACGCTGGAGTCGCTCTATCCCGGGCGCATCGATCTCGGGCTCGGCCGCGCGCCGGGCACCGATCAGTTCACAGCGCGGGCATTGCGGCGCGATCTCGCCACGAGTTCCGAAAATTTTCCGCATGACGTGCTCGAATTGCAGGCGCTGCTCGGTGATGTCCAGCCGAACCAGGCGATCCGCGCCGTGCCCGGCTTTGGGACGAAGGTGCCGCTCTGGATCCTGGGATCGAGCACCTTCGGCGCGCAGCTTGCCGCGATGCTCGGGCTGCCATTCGCGTTCGCCTCGCATTTCGCGCCCCAAATGATGATGCCGGCGCTGCGCGAATATCGGGCGCGCTTCGAGCCGTCGGCGCAGCTCGACAAACCTTACGCGATGGTCGGCGTCAACGTGTTCGCCGCCGAGAGCGACGCGGAGGCGCAGCGGATGTTCTCTTCGCTGCAGCAGCAGTTCATCAATCTGCGCCGCGGCACGCCCGGCCCGCTGCCGCCGCCGGTCGACGACATGGACGCGCTGTGGTCACCGGCCGAGAAGGCCATGGTCGGCCAGTCGCTGTCCTGCTCCGCCGTCGGCTCGCCTGAAACGGTCGAGCAGAAGCTGAAGGCGCTGATCGCCGAGACCGGCGCCGACGAGCTGATGACGACGGGCCAGATCTACGACCACGCAGCGCGGCTGCGCTCGTTCGAGATCGCAGCCGAGGTGCGGGATAGGTTGGGGAAGCAGCCGGGGGTGTGAATCAATTGCGCCCTAATCCGGAAAGCCGAACATTTTTGCCGGATTGTGCACCAGGATCTTCTCCAGCTCGGCCTGGTCGGGCGCGTAGCGGTACATCAGCTCGAGCAGGTCGGCGTCGTTGGGCGGCTGCTTGACGGAGACGGGATGCGGCCAGTCGCTGGCCCAGACGCAGCGGTCGATTGCGGCCTCGATATAAGCGCGCGCGATCGGGATCACGTCGTCATAAGGGGGACCGGCCTGCGAGGTCTTCTCGCCGAGCGACAGCATGACCCAGAAATTGCCCTTCTTCAGCAGCTCCAGCATCTTGCGCAGGTTGGGATCGTCCCTGCCATTCGCGGGCACGGGCCGCGCCATGTGGTCGATCAGCACGGGGACGTCGAGATTCTCGTACTTGGCGACGCTGGAGACGATGCCGTCCTTCTCGGGCTGGATCTTCACGTACCAGCCGAGCTCGCGGATGCGCGCGATGGCGCGGGCGAAATCGACGTCCGACAGCACGGCGCCGAGCTCCTGGCGGAAACTGAAGCGCGCGCCGCGCACGCCCGCGTCATGCAGCTTGGCGAGATAAGCGTCGTTCGCCTCCGCGAACACCAGTGCGTTGGCGCAGCCGCGATAGTTCGGGCCCATCGCCGCAAGACCGTCGAGCACGACGGAATGATCCGCACCATAGGTCGTTGTCTGCACGATGATGCCGCGCTCGATGCCGAGCGTCTTGTGCACGCGCAGCGCCGCTTCCCAGGTCGCGCTCGGCATCCGATAGGCCGCACCGGGCCGCTCCGGATATTTGTCGATGGGCCCCAGCACGTGAAACTGGCTGTCGACGGTCTTCGGCGGCGGCGCCTTGACCGGGCGGCGGGGATTCGGATCGAACGGCAGATAGGTCGGCATGCAAAATGCTCCTTCAGTCGATCACGGCGGTGAAGTCGCACTGCACCAGTGCGCCGCCGTCCATGTTGTCCATCGGCAGCGCGTGGCGCGCCGGGCGCGAATGCTCGTCCGGAAACATCTTCAGCCACTCGACATTGACCGGGCCGCGCTGCGTGCGGTCCTTGAGCCACACCGTCATCTTGATGATGTCGTCCGTGGTGCCGCCGGCGGCCTCCACCGTTGCCTTCATGTGCGCGAACATGTTGGCGCATTGCGCATCCAGGCTCGCGGGCATCACGCCGGCCCCATCACGGCCGAGGATGACACCGGACATCACGAGATTGCCGATGCGGCAGGCGTTGGGAATCGGGTTGGCGTGCTTAAAGCCGCCAATATGGATGCTCTTGCGCCGCGAATGACCCGTCATGATGCGCTCCCTCTTATGTGTTGGTTCAGACGAACTGGCACGACACCGAGCCGAACGCGCCATAGTCGGCGTGGAAGGTGTCGCCGCGGCGGATGTCGACGGGACGGGTGAACGATCCCGCCAGCACCACCTCGCCGGCCGCGAGATGTTCGTCGTGCGGCGCGAGGCGATTGGCGAGCCAGGCGATGCCGTTGGCGGGATGGTTGAGCACGCCGGCGGCAAGCCCGGTCTCCTCGACCTCGCCGTTGCGAAACAGCAGCGCGCCGATCCAGCGCAGGTCCGCGTCCATGGGGCGGAACGGCCGGCCGCCGAGCACCAGCGCGGCATTGGCCGCGTTGTCCGAGATCGTGTCCATGACTTTTCGCGTTTTGCCGGTCTCTGGATCGACGCGATGCATGCGCGTCTCCAGGATTTCGAGCGCAGGCGTGACGTAGTCGGTGGCGTTGAGCACGTCGAAGATGGTGCAGTCAGGTCCGCGGAGCGGCGCCTTCAGCACGAAGGCGAGCTCGACCTCGATGCGCGGCGCGTGGAAGCGGTCGAACGGGATGGGCGTGGCGTCGGCATAGAACATGTCGGCGAACAACACGCCGTAGTCAGGCTCGGCGATGCCGACCGCGTTCTGCATCGCCTTCGAGGTCAACCCGATCTTGTGCCCCTTGATGACGCGTCCTCGCCCAAGCTGGAGCTTGGTCCACGCGCGCTGGACGGCGTAGGCATCCTCGACGCTAAAATCGGGATACTCTTTCGTAAGCATCGGGATCAGCGCCTTGGTGCGCTCGGCCTCATCAAGGCGCGCGGCGAGGCCTTCGATCGTGGCGGTATCAAGCATGGCTTACTGCTCCGCGGCGATGACGTTGCGCAGCACGCCGATGCGCGTCGATTCGACCTCGACGACGTCGCCCACCCTAAGCCAGCGCGGCGGATCGAAACGGGCGCCCGCGCCCGTCGGCGTGCCCGTTACGATCATGTCGCCGGGCTTCAGGGTGGCAAAGGTCGAGAGATAGGAGATCAGGAAGTCGAACGGGAACATCAGCCGCTCGGTCGTGTCCTGCTGCCGCACCTCGCCGTTGACGCGCGTGATGAGGTCATGCGGCCCGCGCGGATCGAGCTCGTCAGACGTAACGATCCACGGCCCGATACTGCCGGAGCGGTCGAAATTCTTGCCCTGGGTGACGTTGAACTTGCCGTGGCGCAGCCAGTCGCGGATCGTGCCCTCGTTGCACAGGGTCATGCCGAAGATGTGCGCGAAGGCTTGTTCGCGCGGGATGTGACGGCCGCCCTGCCCGATCACGATGACGAGCTCGCCCTCGTAGTCGAGCTGCTCGGATACATGCGGCTTCTCCAGCGGCTGGCCGGAGCCCGTCATCGACGACATGCTGCGCACGAACAGGCTGGGATATTTGGGCAGGTCCGAACTGTCTTTATACTCGGCATTGCGCTCAGCGTAGTTGACGCCGATGCACCAGAGCTTTTCCGGCGCAAGCACCGGCGGAAGCAGGACTAGGCTTTCCAGCGCGTGGTCGGGCTTTTGTCCGGCCACCGCTTCCTGCGCGTCCGCGAGCGCGTTGGCCGCGATCAACGCTTTCACGTCGGAAAAGTCGCGGCCGATCCGCCTGGTCAGGTCGACGACGCCGCCATCTACCGCCGCGCCGTAGCGCGGCTCTCCGTCCAAGAGATAGCTTACGAGTCGCATTGTCGTGTTCTCCAATGGTCTTCAGGCACAAGGGCCGGCGCGATGGGCCGCGCGCTCAGTCTTTGGATTTGGGCGTCTGGAAGACGGTGTTCAGCGTCACGATCTCGCCGAGACGGGCGTAACGCGGGCCGCCGATGCGCGCGATCGGGTCGAGCGCCGCGGTCTCGACCTTGCCGTCGTTCACGAGGCCGTCGCGGATGTGGAACATCACGACCTCGCCGACGATGAGCCGGCTGCGGGCCTCGCCGAATTCGAGGCACTGCCGGAAGCGGCATTCCATCGCGACGGGTGCCGCCGCTAGCCGCGGCACCTTGATCCGCTCGCACGGCAGCGTCTCCAGCCCGAGATGCTCGACCTCGCTGATTTCAGGCGGATGCTCGACCGAGCTGTCGTGCACCGCGCCCATCAACGGAGTGTCGGCGATGTGGATGACATATTCCTCGGTGTCGAGGATGTTGTGCGCGGTATCCTTGTAATCGGCACCTTTGCGGCCGACGCTGATCGCCAGCATCGGCGGCTTCTGCGAGACGAAGGTGAAGGCGCTGAAGGGGGCGAGGTTGAGCACGCCGGAGCGCGACAGGCTCGTGACCCAGGCGATCGGGCGCGGCACCACGATGCCGGTCATCAGCCGGTAGATGCGCTCCGCGCCGAGCTCGGTGGGGTCGATCCGCATCGATCAGTCAGCCTTGATGTTGGCCTTGCGCACGACCGGAATCCACTTGGCGTCCTCGCGCTCGAGATAGGCCTTGAACTCGTCCGGCGCCATCGGGGTGGATTCGCCGCCAAGCTTTTCGAACTTGTCGACCACACCGGGATCTTTCAGGATCGCAACCAGAGTCTCGTGAAGTTTGTCGACGATCGGCGCCGGCGTGCCGGCAGGCGCGAACAGGCCCGTAAAGGTCTGGCCGTCGAAGTCCTTGTAGCCGAGCTCGGCGAAGGTCGGCACGTCAGGCAGCGACTTCAGGCGATGCGGGCTGGTGACGGCGAGCGCACGGAACAGGCCGGCCTTGATGTGCTGGAGGCTGACCGTGAGCTGGTCGAATGCGAACTGCACCTGGCCGCCGAGCAGGTCGTTGATGGCAGGCGCATTGCCGCGGTAATGCGCGGTGACCCATTGCAGATCGAGGCTCGACTGCATCAGCTCGCTGAGCAGATGGTTGGTTGTGCCGGGGCCGGGCGAGGCCATCGTCAGCTTGCCGGGCTCGCGCTTGGCGAGCTCGATGAATTCCTTGAACGTCGTGGCCTGCACGGACGGGTGCACTTCGAGCACCAGCGGCGTCATCGAGATCGTCGAGATCGGAAGAAAATCCTTCTTCCAGCTGTAGGCTTCGCGCTTGTTGATCTCGGTCGCGAACAGCACCGGGCCGTTGGCGCCGACGAACAGCGTGTAACCGTCGGGCGCCGATTTCGCAAAAGCTTCGCCCGCGATCATGCCGCCGGCACCGGCCTTGTTCTCGATGATGAAGGGCTGGCCGAGCTTTTCCTGGAGCTTGTCGGCGACGATGCGCGCGGCACTGTCGACGTTGCCGCCGGCCGGATAGGGCACGATCAGCTTGACGCTGCGCGCCGGCCATTGCTGGCCCGATGCGGGTCCCGCCAGCATCGCGGCTGCGGCAGCTATGGCAATCCAGATTAATCTCATGTTAACCTCCCGGCGGCGCTTCCAATTCCATATCGAGTGCCGTGACGTCGCGCATGGCGCTCGATCGCGGCGCAATCTCCAGATGAGCGCTTTACCTGTCGAGTGAATTGTGGCGTTCTTGTCCATATTATGGACAAGACAAACTCCGCAAGATCCGCCCGCGGAACGGCAGAGCCGCGACAGGGCGCGCAGGCGATCCGGCGCGCGCTCGCGGTGCTGCGTATTCTTGCCGCAGGGCGCGAAGACGGCGTGCCACTGGCCGAGGTCGTGCGCGCGACCGGCCTCACCCGCCCGACCGTGCATCGCATCGTCCATGTGCTGATCGAGGAAGGCATCGTCGAACGTTACGAGCGAACCGGCCGCTACGCGATCGGCAACCAGGTGCCGGAGCTCGCACTTGCGCGCCCGCGGCCGTCGCGACTGCTGGTCGCCGCAAATCCGTCGTTGCGGCGTGCCTCCACCGAGATCGGCGACACGCTGTTCCTGACGGTGCGGACCGGCAACGACACGCTGTGCGTCGATCGCAGGATCGGAATCTATCCGATCCAGGTGCTGTCGATCGAGGTCGGCGCGCGCCGGCCGCTCGGCGTCAGCAGCGCAGGCGTGGCCATCCTCGCCGCGATGCCGGCGCAGGACGCGCGAAAAATCGTCGCGGCCAACGAGAAGCGATTCGGGGCCTACCGGACCGACGTCGCGACGGTGCTCGGCCAGGTCACCGCCGCGAGACGGCTGGGGTACGGCATGCGGGAGATCGGCCTCGTGCAGGGCACGAAATCGATCTCCACCTGGATCAAGACCCCGGACGGACAGCCTGCCGCGGCGATCACCGTCTCCGCCGTTCGGACGAGGCTCGGCCCGCGCCGCGAGCAGGAGGTGGCGGAGATTTTGCTGCGGGAGGCGCGGATCATCGAGCAGGCGATCCGGGGCTAGCTCCGCCTCCCCCGGCGTGCGGTAAGTCAATCGCATATGAGCTGGGGCGCACTAAGGCCATCACAGCGTCATGGCCGGGCTTGTCCCGGGCATGACGACCTCTTGCGAATAGTCAATGGGCTGACGTTCCCCGCCATTTTGTGGCACAAGAGCCGCCTCCGCCGATCGACCAACGAGGCCACGCATGCCCGCGCCGAAACCGCCTGCCTTCGAGACCCTGAGCCTGCATGCGGGCCAGCATCCGGATCCCGCGACCGGCGCCCGCGCAGTGCCTATCTACCAGACCACGTCCTACGTGTTCCAGGATTCCGACCACGCCGCCGCGCTGTTCAATCTGGAGCGCGCCGGCCACATCTATACGCGCATCTCCAATCCCACTACGGGCGTGCTGGAAGAGCGGCTCGCGGCGCTCGAAGGCGGCGTCGGCGCGATCTGCACCGCGAGCGGCATGGCCGCGCTGCATCTGGCCATCGCGACGCTCTTGAATGCCGGCGACCACATCTTGGCGTCGAGCTCGCTCTACGGCGGCACCATCAATTTGCTGGCGCACACGCTGCCGCGCTTCGGCATCACCACGACCTTCGTCAAGCCGCGCGACCTCGACGCGTTCCGCGCGGCGATCAAGCCGAACACGAAACTCGTGATCGGCGAGACCATCGGCAATCCCGGGCTCGAAGTGCTCGATATCCCGAAGGTTGCGGCGATCGCGCATGAGGCAAAGATTCCGCTGCTGATCGACAATACCTTTGCCACGCCCTATCTCAGCCGCCCCATCGAGCTTGGCGCCGACATCGTCATGCACTCGGCGACCAAATGGATCGGCGGCCACGGCATCGCGATCGGCGGCGCTATCGTCGACGGCGGCCGGTTCGACTGGCGCGGCTCCGGGAAATTCGGCGTGCTGACCGAGCCCTATGGCGGTTATCACGGCATCGTCTTCGACGAGCAGTTCGGCACGGCCGCCTTCATCATGCGCGCGCGCACCGAAGGCCTGCGCGATTTCGGCGCCTGCCTGTCCCCGACCAACGCGTTCCAGCTCTTGCAAGGCGTGGAGACGCTCGGCGTGCGCATGGACCGCCACATCCAGAACACACATCTGGTTCTGGAGGCGCTGAAGTCGAACAAGGCCGTCGATTGGGTCCTGCATCCCTCGCTGGAGGACCACACGGACTATCAGCTTGCAAAGCAATTGCTGCCGCGTGGCGCCGGCTCGATCGTCTCCTTCGGCATCAAGGGCGGGCGACCCGCCGGCCGAAAATTTATCGAATCGCTGCGCATGATCAGCCATCTCGCCAATGTCGGCGATGCCAAGACATTGGTGATCCACCCGGCCTCGACCACGCATCAGCAAATGGACGCCGAGCAGCTCAAGGCCGCCGGCATCGGCGAGGAGCTGGTGCGGCTGTCGGTCGGCATCGAGACGGCAAGCGACATCATCGACGATCTTGCGCAGGCGCTGCGCATCTCGCAAAAGGTCTGACGCCATGAAGCTCACTGTCAACGGCGCCGAGGTGTTTGTCGCAAACGGTGGCCGCGAGTTCGACAAGTCCCTGCCCGCGGTCGTCTTCATCCACGGCGCCGGCTTCGATCATTCGACCTGGGCGCTGCATACGCGCTGGTTCGCCCATCACGGTTTTGGCGTGCTGGCGCCCGACCTGCCCGGCCACGGCCGCTCGACCGGACCTTCGCTGTCAAGCATCGCCGAGATGGCTGACTGGACTGCGGCATTGCTCGCTGCGGCCGGCGTGCCGAAGGCGCACCTGATCGGCCATTCGATGGGATCGCTGATCTCGCTGGAGACGGCGGCCCGTCACCCCGACAAGGTCTCCGCGCTGAGCCTGATCGGCACCGCCGCGACCATGACGGTCGGCCCGGATCTCCTGAAAGCGGCCGAGGCCAACTCGCAGGATGCCAACGACATGGTGTCGATCTGGGGCCTCGGCTTCAACGCCGAGCTCGGCGGCAGCCTTGCGCCGGGCCTGTGGATGCATGGCGGCGCGCAGACGGTGCTGAGGTCTTGCGAGCCCGGCGTGCTCTTCAGGGATCTGTCGGCCTGCAATTCTTATGCGAATGCGCTGACTGCTGCTGCGAGCGTGCAAGTGCCGACGACGCTCATCCTCGGCGAACGCGACATGATGACGCCCGCGAAGGCGGGCAAGGCGCTCGCCGCGGCGATCCCGCATGCCAAAACCGTCGTGGTGCCGGGCGCCGGCCACATGATCATGGCCGAGCGCCCGGATGAGTTGCTGGCGGCGTTGAGGGGCTGAGCCCGCTTACGACCCCGGCGTCCACTTCCAGACGATGTCGGAGACGTTGACCGGCTTCGGGATCAGGCCGAGTTTTGCAAAACGGTCGGCGACGGCCTGCTGGGTCCTGATCACCTCCGCGTCGAGCGGCACCACGCTGTAGACGGAGCGATTGACGAAGCGCCTGACAGCTTCGATGTCGACGCCGGTCGCCTCGGCCTGCGCCTTTGCGACCTCCTCGTGATGCTGCTCCGCCCACTTGCCTTCGGAGGCGAAGGTCGTGTTGAGCTTCGCGACCAGCGCCGGATATTTCTCGACGAAGTCGGTGTTGGCGATGTAGTAGGCGTTCGGCTTGTGCACGTCCTTGTCGAAGACGAGAACGCGCGCGCTCTCCTTCAATTCGGCGAGCGCGAGATAGGGATCCCAGATCGACCAGGCGTCGACCGAGCCCTTCACGAAGGCCGCCGTCGCATCGGCCGGCGCGAGCGGCGCGGGCGTGATGTCGGACCAGGACAGGCCGGCCTTTTCGAGCGAGGCGACCAGGAGATTGTGCGCGCTCGATCCCTTGCCGAAGGCGACGCGCTTGCCTTTGAGATCAGCGAGCGTCTTGATCGGCGAATCCTTCGGCACGATGATCGCCTGGTTGTCACCTTCGGACTTCACGGCCGCGACATACTTGATTTTTGCGCCGCCGGCTTGCGCGAAGATCGGCGGAGTGTCGCCGACGAAACCGAAATCGACGCTGCCGACGTTGATCGCCTCAAGCAGCGGCGGACCGAACTGGAAGTCGATCCATTTGACCTCGATGCCCAGCGGCCTGAAGGCGCTTTCGAGCGTTTGACGCTGGCGTACCGCCGGGAAGAAGCCGCCCTTCTGGGTACCGATGCGGATTTCCGCCGGCTTGTCCTCGGCGCGTGCTGGTGCGGCCAGGGCGGTTGCAAGGAGAAGCGCTGCGGTCAGGATATGTCGTCGTGCAAGCATGTTGCGGTCCTTTGCGTCGGGGTTCAGTTGGCGAAGAGTGTGGAATTGGCGCGACGGCTCCGCTCCAAAAACACAGCACGCGCGGCTCGTTCGGCCTCGCGCGCCGAACGGAACTGGCGACCTTCGAGGCTGTCGAACAGGCGCTCCGAAGAGAAGAAGCGGAAGCCGCGCTCATCCCTTGTGATGATGCCGGCGGCACGGTCGTGGATTTCGATGATGTAGGCGTTGGACTGGATTTGGGACATGACTGCTCGTTCGCCGGAATTTCGGCGTTCCTGTCGCGGGATTTATGCTGTGGGAGGTTGCTAGGAGGCGATCAGCAACAACAACAGGCGCCTGTTGCCGCCGAGAAGCAGCGCCGCGTCATGCACGCGTGCATGTCGTCAAGGTTACGCTGGTGATCGGTTCTCATAGTGCGGCATCAAGCTCGAGGAGCAGTTTCGATGCTGCGAATATCGAGCGATTGGCGCGTTCGGTCAATGAAATGGCCATCCATATTTGGCAGCGGCGCGCTGAGGCGCTTCTCCCGCCGCAAGCGCCGACAGACGGATTCATCTCGCGATGAGTTCAACAGGCTCGGGCGGCAGGCATGGTACGCTCGCGCAAGGTCAAAATAGGAAATTTGGGAGATCCGGACATGGCGGATGATCTGAAGGGGCGCATCGCGCTCGTCACCGGTGGCTCGCGCGGGATTGGCGCAGCCGTCTGTCGCGCCCTGGCCGCATCAGGCGCGGCGGTGGCGATCAACTGCCGGGAGCAGATCGGGCAAGCCGAGCAGCTCGCAGGCCAGATCGGCAAGCAGGGCGGCCGTGCCATCGTGATTGCCGCCGATGTCTCGCAGCGCGACGCCGTGGCCGGAATGGTCGAGCGCGTCACGGCCGGGCTCGGGCCGATCGACATTCTCGTCAACAACGCCGGCATCGCGATCACGCGCGGCGTCGACG
The DNA here is from genome assembly GCF_052588265.1 of Bradyrhizobium sp. Pa8. Classification (NCBI taxonomy): domain Bacteria; kingdom Pseudomonadati; phylum Pseudomonadota; class Alphaproteobacteria; order Hyphomicrobiales; family Nitrobacteraceae; genus Bradyrhizobium; species Bradyrhizobium sp. Pa8. The sequence continues at coordinate 9,063,332 of NZ_CP176767.1, forward strand.
ATCTCACCGAGGACGATTTCGACCGCACCATCCTGGTCAACCTGATCCGTCTTCCTGTGCACACAGGCGGTGCTGCCGGAGATGCGCGCGCGGAAATGGGGCCGCATCGTGAACATTTCCTCCGGCGCCGCGCGCGGGGCCGGCTCGATCGGCCCGCACTACAATGCATCCAAGGCCGGCATGGAGGGCCTCTCGCGCGGTTATGCGGCGCGGCTGGTGAAGGAAGGCATCACTGTCAACGCGGTAGCTCCGTCGCTGATCGAGACAGACATGATGAGCGGCCAGCCCGGGCTCGTCAGCCGCATTCCGCTCGGCCGCTTCGGCACGGCCGATGAGGTGGCGAAAGCCGTGATGCTGCTGGTCGGCAATGCCTACATGACCGGGCAGACCATCGCGCTGAGTGGCGGGATGGCGTTTAATTGAGGAGCTTGGCGTCTTCGGCGCATGCGCTCTTGCTTCTCGCCTTGCGGGAGAAGCCGTAGGGTGGGCAAAGCGGAGCGTGCCCACCCCTTCTATCGCGGTGTTGGATAGGTGGTGGGCACGGCGCAAGTGCGCCTTTGCCCACCCTACGAATCCGGAAGCGCGGATAGAGCTCTCACCCGTCTCGCAAGGGGAGAGCGCGAGCGCTCACCACATCGTCGCGGCAGCCCGCTCGGGCCAGATGCGATCGTACTCCGCGCCGCCGACCTTGTTCTCGCTCATCTCGGCAAGGATCTGGCCGGGCGTCGGCAGCGTCTTCGGATCGATCCGCTTGTCGGGATTCCAGAGGTCGGAGCGGACGATGGCGCGGGCGCACTGGAAATAGATTTCGTCCACATTCATCACCATGACGCTGCGCGGCGCCTTGCCCTCGACCTTGAACGAGGCGAGCAGCTCGGGATCGACGGAGAGATGGGCGCGGCCGTTGGCCCGCACCGCGTTGCCGGAACCGGGGATCAGGAACATCAGCGACACCCTGGGATCGCGCACGATGTTGCGCAAGGAATCGACCCGGTTGTTGCCGCGGCGATCCGGCAACATCAGCGTCTTCGGATCATGGATGCGGACGAAGCCGGGGAGATCGCCGCGCGGCGAGCAGTCGATCCCCTCCGGCCCGATGGTGGCGAGCGCGGCAAACGGCGCCTTCTCGATGAAGATGCGGTAGAGCGGGGTAACGTGGTCGGCGACTTTCACGGTCGAGGCATCACCAACGGCACCGTAGATGGCCTCCAGCTGTTCGACCGTTTCAATCACCGACATTCCGTTCTCCTTGTTGCGCCGGCTATTCGTGCCAGCCTTCGTTCCTGATCACACGCACGAGCTGGCGGCTGTGATAGTCAGCGCTGCCCGCATTGAGGATGGTGACATCGGCATTGGCCGATGCGTCGTCGACGCTGCGCGCGAGGCGATCCGCGATATCGCCGTCGCTGTGCCGGGCCCGGGCAGCAAGCCGCTGCGCCAACACGTCCGGCGGCGCCGTGATCGCGACCACGACGACGTTGGCATAGGCCTGGCGCAGCGCGCCGATCACCGTGCGCGAGACATTGGCGACGACGGCCCGGCCAGCGAGGATGTCATCCTTGATTTCGAGCGGAAGAGCGTAGGAATGACCATGCGCTTCCCAGTGCACGGCGAAATCGCCGTGCTCGCGCGCGCGGCGGAATTCGTCCTGGCTCATCGCCATGTTGTCTTCGGCTTCGGAGGATTCGCGCGTCACGACACGGCGCGGAAAGACGATGTCGTGATCATCGATGCAGGCCGCCTGTGCGAGCCGCAACAGCGTGTCCTTGCCGGCACCGCTGGGACCGACCACGAGCACGAGCCGCCCGGGTCCGATCCCGCTGGCCTCATCGTATGCCATGGTCGCGGTCTCGCTCATGCGACGCGGTTTCCTTCGCGCCAGACGCTGCGGACCACGGGAACGTCGCCTGCGACATGGACGCGGATCAGGTCGGCCCGCTTGCCGATCGCGACCTCGCCACGATCCGACAGGCCAACCGCCTCGGCCGGCGCCTTCGTCACGGTGCGAACCGCGGCCGGAAGGCTGATCGCGGGCACATGCTCCGGCAATTGCAGCGCGGCCATCAGGAGGCTGGACGGGATGTAGTCCGACGACAGGATGTCGAGCAGGCCCTCGCGGGCAAGATCGACCGCGGCGATGTTGCCGGAGTGCGAGCCGCCGCGCACGACGTTCGGCGCACCCATCAGGATGTCGATGCCGGCTTGATGCAGGCCGCGCGCGGCCTCCAGCGTGGTCGGGAATTCCGCCACCGACACGCGATCGCGCACGGCGTCCGCGACGTTCTCCTCGGTGGTGTCGTCATGGCTCGCGAGCGGAATATTGTATTTGTGCGCCAGCGCCACGATCTCGCGCATGTTGGTCGCGGCATAAGTCTTCTGATACTCGAAGCGCTTCGCGAACAGCTCGTCGAGCTCGGCATCGGTCTTGCCGCCGCCCTTGCCGCGGTAATAGTCGCGCAGCTTGACCTCGTCGCGGAACTGGCGCTGGCCGGGCGTGTGGTCCATCAGCGACATGAGCTTGACGTCGGGACGGTCGATCAGCTCCCTGGCCTCCTCCACCACGCTCGGCATCGGGATTTCGCAGCGCAGATGCAGGAAGTGGTCGGCACGCAGCAGGCTGGCGTCGCGTGCGGTGGTGATGGCGGCGGCGAGCACGCCGGCGCGGCCATCGACTTCCTCGGCGCCGTCCTCGCGCCAGACCCGGAGCGAGTCGAACACGGTGGTGATGCCCGAGGTCGCGAGCTGGCCGTCATAGGAGATGACGGCAGCGACCGGATTCCAGAACACTTTTGGGCGCGGCACGTAGTGGGCTTCGAGATGGTCGGTATGGAGCTCGATCAGACCGGGCATGATGAGGTCGCCGCCGGCATCCTCGGCGCCCGCGGGCGCCTTGCCCTCGCCGATCTCGGCGATGCGTCCGTCGGCGAGAGCGAGCCAGCCCTGCTCGATCACCCGGTCAGCCAGCACGATCCTGGCGTTGGCGATCACAGATTCTTTCGGCTTGGCGTTCATTTCCATTTCCTTCAGGCCGCGGCGGCAAAGCTGGTGACGTCAACAATACGGTCGGCAATCAAATGGCGGATTTCGTCGTCATGGACAATGGCGACCATAGCGACGCCCTGGCGCTTCTTCTCGGCGACCAGATCGACCACGACGGCGCGGTTGGCGGCATCGAGCGAAGCGGTCGGCTCGTCCAGCAGCAGGATCGGCAGGTCCGAGATGAAGCCGCGCGCGATGTTGACGCGCTGCTGCTCGCCGCCGGAGAAAGTGGCGGGCGGAAGCTGCCAGAGTCTTTCAGGGATGTTGAGACGATGCAGCAACTCGCCGGCGCGCTGCTGCGCCTCCGCGCGCGCCAGGCCGTTCACGATCAGGGGCTCGGCGACGACGTCGATGGTCGCAACCCGCGGCACCGCCCGCAAAAACTGACTGACATAGCCGATGGTGGAACGGCGGATATTGAGAACCTGCCGCGGCTCGGCTGTGGCGAGATCGACCACCGCGCCGTGGTGGCGGATGCCGATGCGGCCGGAGTCACAGCGGTAGTTGCCAAAAATCATCTTCAGGATCGACGACTTGCCGGCCCCGGACGGGCCTGAGAGCACGACGCATTCGCCCGGGTCGACGTGGAAGGTCACGCCGCTGACGACAGGCAATTCGATGCCGCCCTGCAGGTGCATCGTAAAGGTCTTTTTCGCGGCGTCGATGTCGATCATGGCGGTCATCGGAAAACTCATCTTGGAAAACTCATGGCGGCAGAATCGAGGAGACGAGGAGCTGGGTATAGGGCTCGCGGGGGTCATCGAGCACCTGGTCGGTGAGACCGGTCTCGATGACACGGCCGCCCTTCATCACCATCACGCGATGCGACAGCAGCCGCGCGACCGCGAGATCGTGGGTGACGATGATGACAGCGAGGTGCAGCTCGGCGACGAGGCTGCGAACGAGGTCGAGCAGGCGCGCCTGCACGGAGACATCGAGGCCGCCGGTCGGCTCGTCCATGAACACCAGCCGCGGCTCGGTGACGAGGTTGCGCGCGATCTGGAGACGCTGACGCATGCCGCCGGAATAGGTGCGCGGCGCGTCGTCGATGCGCGCGATGTCGATCTCGACACGGGTGAGCCAGTCCGACGCGGTATCGCGAATGCGGCCGTAGTGATTCCAGCCCACCGCCATCAGCCGCTCGCCGACATTGGCGCCGGCCGAGACCGCCATGCGCAGGCCCTGCGCGGGATCCTGGTGCACATAGCCCCAGTCGGTGCGGAACAGGAAGCGCCGCTCGGCTTCGCCCAGCGTCGTGAGATCGCGGGTGACGCCGTCGCGCATCCGGTAGGAGACCTGGCCGGCGCTCGGCGCGAGCTGGCCCGACAGCATTTGCAGCAGCGTCGACTTGCCCGAGCCGGACTCGCCGACGATCGCCAGCACTTCGCCGGGGTAGAGCGAGAAGGAGACGTCGCGGCACGCGGCGATGCGGCCATAGGACTTGCTGAGCGACTCCGCGACCAGCAGCGGCTGGTCGTTTTCGAGCTTGTCGAGATCAACCATGTGAGCCTGCCTTGTCCTTGTACGGCGCGGCGCTGAGGCTGCCGTGATGGCCGGCGGCCTGACGGCCCTCGCAATAGTCGGTGTCCGAGCACACGAACATGCGCCCGCCCTTGTCGTCGGTGACGATCTCGTCGAGATAGGAATTCTCGGCCGCGCACAGCGCGCAGGGCGCGTTGAAGCGGTACGGCTCGAACGGGTGATCCTCGAAATCGAGCGACACCACCTGCGTATAGGGCGGGATCGCATAGATGCGCTTCTCGCGACCGGCGCCGAACAATTGCAGCGCCGGGCAATTGTCCATCTTGGGATTGTCGAATTTCGGCGTCGGCGAGGGGTCCATCACGTAGCGCGCGTTCACCTTCACCGGATAGGCGTAGGCGGTGGCGATGTGGCCGAAGCGGGCGATGTCCTCGTAGAGTTTTACGTGCATCAGGCCGTATTCGGCCAGCGCATGCATGCGCCGCGTCTCGGTCTCGCGCGGCTCGAGGAAACGCAGCGGCTCGGGGATCGGCACCTGATAGACCAGCACCTGGTTCGCGTGCAGCGACGTCTCGGGGATGCGGTGACGGGTTTGGATCACGGTCGCATCTTCTGTTGTCGTGGTCGTGGCGACGCCGGCGGTCTTGGCGAAGAACTTTCGGATCGAGATCGCATTCGTGGTGTCGTCAGACCCCTGATCGATTACCTTCAGCACGTCCTGGGGACCGAGGATCGCGGCCGTGACCTGCACGCCGCCGGTTCCCCAGCCGTAGGGCATCGGCATTTCGCGGCTGGCGAACGGCACCTGATAGCCGGGGATCGCGATCGCCTTGAGGATCGCGCGGCGGATCATCCGCTTGGTCTGCTCGTCGAGATAGGCGAAATTGTAGGCGGGCGCGTTCATTCCGCGGCCTCCTTCATGGCATCGGGCGCGTTGGCCTCGGCAAACTCCTTGCGCAGCTTGCGGAGCAGGCCGAGTTCGGACTGGAAGTCGACATAGTGCGGCAGCTTCAGATGCTCGACGAAGCCGGTGGCCTGGACGTTGTCCGAATGCGACATCACGAATTCTTCATCTTGCGCCGGGGCCACGGCTTCTTCGCCGAGCTCGCGGGCACGCAGCGCGCGGTCGACCAGCGCCATCGACATGGTCTTGCGCTCGCTCTGGCCGAAGGCGAGGCCATAGCCGCGGGTGAAGCACGGCGCTTCCGTCGCCGAACCCTTGAACTGGTTGACCATCTGGCACTCGGTGAGCTCGATCGAGCCGAGCGGCACGGCGAAGCCGACGTCTTCCGCGAAAAATTCGACCTCGACCTCGCCGAAGCGGATCTCGCCGACGAAGGGATGGTTGCGGCCATAGCCGCGCTGGGTGGAATAACCCATGGCCAGCAGAAAGCCTTCGTCGCCGCGCGCGAGGTTTTGCAGGCGCAGATCGCGATCGGCCGGGAAGTTCAGCGGTTCGCGCGTGAGATCACCGACGTTGGCGCCCTCTTCGGCCCGCGGCGAGGATTCGATCAGCCCGTCGCGGCCCAGAATGTCGGTCACACGCGGCGTGGGCGCCGTCGAAGCTTCGGCCGTCGCCGGCACTTCAGGCACAAAGCCCTGGCCAAGCGAGGGATCGAGCAGACGATGCGTGTAGTCGAAGGTCGGCCCGAGGATCTGGCCGCCGGGAATGTCCTTGAAGGTCGCCGACACCCGCCGCTGCACGCGCATCGCGCCGGTGTCGACCGGCTCGCTGGCACCGAAGCGCGGCAGGGTGGCGCGGAAGGCGCGGACCAGGAAGATCGCCTCGATCAGATCCCCGCGCGCCTGCTTGATGGCGAGCGCCGCGAGCTCGCGGTCGTAGAGCGACCCTTCGCTCATGACGCGGTCCACGGCGAGGCCAAGCTGCTCCGAGATCTGATCCAGCGTGACTTCGGAAATGCTCTGGTCGCCACGCCGCGCATTGGCGAGCAGGCGATGGGCGTTCTCGATGGCGCGCTCGCCGCCTTTGACTGCGACATACATGCGACTAGCTTCCCTTGTTCACGACACGCGTGGTGCGCGGGATCGCAACCACGGCATCATCGGCGACCAGCACCAGATCGATGCCGCGCGGAAACAGCGCCTCGTTGAACCGCAGCCGTTCGAACAGGTCGAAAGGCCTGATCGAGGCCTGAAGCGTCGCGACGCCGTCGATGCCGGGGCCACGCAGTTCGAAGCTGCGCCCCGAATCCAGGCTCTCGACCTGAAGGATCACCGTGGTCGAACGATCCGGATACTCATTCGTGCCCAGTGCGAAGCGCTCGAGCGACGGCAGCGCCGCGCCGTCGCTGATCAGCGCGAAACTCGCGATCGAGGAGTCCTGCACCACCGGCGCGCCGGTGTGGAACTTGAGCCACTTCACCACGTCCGACCTCTCCGCCATCCGCGCATCGAGCCAGAGCGGCGTGTCGTGATCGAACAGCGTCAGCGCGATCGCGGCAGTGCCGCGCATCGTTGGTCCGGGCGCTCCCGCCATCGGCACGATGCGCTGGACCGAGCCCGGCCGCGCCATCGCGTCCATGACGGAACGAAAGGTCGATTGCGCCGACAAGACCTTGTCGACGAAACCCGGCGGCAGTTCCGCAATCGTGGTCATGGCCTCACCCCTCACCGCGCACCATGGTGTAGAAATCAACCTTCGTCGCGGCGGTCTCGGCCGCCGCCTGCTTGCGCTGGATCATAAGCTGCTCGCGCAACGGCGCGATAACGTCACGCTCCACCGCCTCACCGAAATCACTGGACTGCGCCAGCGCGTCGCACAGCGCGATCAGCCGCGCCTTTTCGCCATCGCGCCCCAGCGTGTAGCCGAAGCCGACCTCGCCGCTCGCGAGCCGGACCGCCGCACGCGACACCGTGGCTTCACCGAGATTGAATGGCGCGCCGTCGCCGCCGACCCGGCCGCGCAGCATGACGAGACCGTTTTCCGGCGCGCGCAGCTCCTGATGAGCCGGCAGGGCGAGAGCGCGGAGGCGAGCGGCGATCTCGCCCGCCTCCGCGTGCGCCAGCACGGCCATCGCGGCCTTGCGCTGGACTTGCTGCTTGTTGTGCTGGGTCACCAAATCCACCGAACTTTTCTGCAGAACTTGCCGAATCCAAGTTGTCTATGATAATAGACAACTTGATACGGAAGCGCCATGACTGTTTCGTGACAAACGTGTGATTTCTGAAGTAGGCTTCTCGGCGACATGAGCATGCAGGACACAGCCTCTTCGGGCGTCGCGCTGTGGCGCCTCGTTGCCGACGGCATCGAGCGCGGCATCGCCGACGGCCGCTTTGCAGCCGGCGACAAGCTGCCGGGCGAGATGGAGATCGCCGAAACCTATCGCGTGAACCGCCACACCGTGCGGCGCGCGCTGGCCGCGCTTGCCGAGCGCGGCCTCGTGCGCGCCGAACGCGGCAGCGGAACCTATGTCGAGGCGCAGCGCCTCGCTTATCCCTTGCGCTCGCGCACCCGCTTCTCCGAGATCGTCGGCGCCGACGGCCGCGAACCGCATGGCCGGCTGATCGAAGCGTCCGAAGACGTCGCGACCCGCGAACTCGCGCGCGAACTGGGATTGAAGGCCGGCGCACCGCTGGTGCGGATCGAGGCGATCCGCCTCGCCGACCGCACGCCGATCTGCGTCTCCACCACCTGGCTGTCAGCGGAATTGTTTCCGGGCGCGGGCGAGGTGTTCGCTGCGACGCGCTCGATGACGAAGCTGCTCGAGCATTACGGCGTCCGCGACTACAGCCGGGGCGCGACCCGGATCACCGCCGGCATCGTGGACGCGACCGATGCCGCGCGGCTCGATCTGCCGCTGGGACGGCCGATCCTGGTGGTCGACGCGACCGACCACGATCTCGCCGGCAAGCCGCTGGTGACCAAGCACTCGCGCTTTGCGGCGGAGCGGGTGGAGTTTCTGGTGGAGAACGGGTGAGGCTGCACTTCTTCACCCTCTCCCCTTGCGGGAGAGGGTGGCTCGCCGCGTAGCGGCGAGAGGGGTGAGGGGTATGTCTCCGCAAATACCGATCTGAGTTTGAGGAGGCAGCCCCCTCATCCGGCGCTTCGCGCCACCTTCTCCCACAAGCGGAGAAGGAAGAAATCACGCCACCGCCCGCTTTCCGATGATGGCAAACCGCAGCTTGCTCGATATGAAATCAATCGCGGCGACCGCGACCAAAATCATCAGGATCAGGAACGACACCCTCTGCCATTCCAGCACGCGGATCTGCTCGGCGAGCTGGAGGCCGATGCCGCCGGCGCCGACGATGCCGATGATGGTGGCCGAGCGCGTGTTGGATTCGATGAAATAGAGCACTTGGCCGGCGATCACGGGCAGCACCTGCGGCAGCAGGCCGAAGCGGATCTCGTGCAAAGCGCTGCCGCCGGAGGCGCGGACGCCTTCGACCTGCTTCTGGTCGGCACCCTCGATCGCCTCCGAAAACAGTTTTCCGAACGCGCCGAAATCCGACACGGCGATGGCGAGCACGCCGGCGAACGGGCCGAGCCCGACCACGTTGATCCACACCAGCGCCCAGATCAGCGTGTCGACGCCGCGGATCGAATCCAGGAAACGTCGCACGGGGAAGCGCAGGATCTTTGACGGCACCACGTTGCGCGCGGCCAGCAGGCTGACCGGAAGCGCGAACAGCGCGGCGAGCGTCGTGCCGAGCAGCGCGATCGACAGCGTCTCACCCAGCGCCTTCAGATAGACCGGCAGCGAAGAGCCGGGATCGGGCGGGATCATCATCAGGCTGATCCAGCCGAGCTGGCTCAGCCCTGTGAAGAACCGCGACGGCGAGAAGTCGAGATCGACGAGGCCATAGACCAGGATCGCGAACGCCGCGACGATCATTGCCGGCATGGCGAGCCGCGCCGAGGCGGGCCGGTCGAACACATCGGGGTAGCGCGCGCGAAGCTCTCGCGTGTCGACCTGCTGCGGCCCCGTCACGTCCGTGCCTCCCTGCCGAACAGACGGCCGCGCAGCCAGCCCGTGGTGATGTCGATGATGAAGACCGTGATGATGATGGTGAGCAGGATGGCGCTGACGTCGGAGTAATAGAACTTGCGGATGGCGACGACGAGCTCCTGGCCGATGCCGCCGGCGCCGACGAAGCCCATCACCGAGGCCTCGCGGACATTGATCTCGAAACGCAGCAGCGCATAGCTGGCGTAGCCCGCGGTCACCTGCGGCACCACGGCGAAGCGCATGCAGGAGAGCCAGCTCGCGCCGGTCGAGCGGATGCCTTCGACCGGCTTCATGTCGGCATTCTCGACGATCTCGGAGAACAGTTTGCCGAGCGCGCCGGTGGAGTGGATCGCGATCGCGAGCACGCCGGCCATCGGCCCGAGGCCGAACGCGATCACGAAGATCAGTGCGAAGACGATGCCCGGCACGGTGCGGGCGAATTCGAGCAGGCGACGCACCACAAAGCGCAGCCAGGGCGACGGCGAGGTGTTCTCGGCCGCGAAGAAATTCAAGGCGAAGGCGAAGGTCGCGCCGATCAGCGTGCCGACATAGGAGATCAGCAGCGTCTCGCCCAGCATCTTCAGCCATTTGCGCCAGCCCCACAGCCACTCGCCGGCGTCGGTCCAGACCCGCTGGCCGCTGTCGAGCGTGAGGATGCGGTCGAAATAACTGATGAAATTGCCGAAATGGGCGAAGAAGGTGCGCAGGTTCACTTCCGCGCCGATCGCGGCAAGAAACAGCGCAGCGGCAAAGGTCACCAGCCCCAACAGGAGTCGAAGACGCTTGCGCGCGACCGCCTGGCGATAGGCCGCGTTGAGCACGGCGAGCTGCTGCTCGGGGAGGATCGAAACCGCGACGGTCATCGGATGAGGAGTGGCCGATCAAAAGAGAAAGAGCCGGGTCCATCGACCCGGCTCCAGTGCTATCGTCCCGAAACTCAGGACGCCTTCTTCTTACGCAGTGCGTCGACGAACTTGATCAGCTCGATCGTGCCGTCCCAGTCCTTGGTGGTGGCGTGATTAAAGCCCTTTTTCTGGCCGTCCTGGAGGCGATCGAACGCCGCCTTGTCCTTTGCCGGCGCGTCGAAGAAGGCCTTGGCGATGGCCGCCTTGGCGTCGTCCGGCAGATCGGAGTTATAGGCGTAGGGACCGTTGATGATCGGTGCCGACTTGTGGATGATGCGGAAATCGTCCTTCTTCATCGCCGAGCCGTCGGCATTCTTCAGCATGCCCTTGGTCAGCATCTGCGCCAGCGTCGAATCGTCGTCGGTGGTCCACTGGTTGGCCGCGACGTCGACCGTGCCCTGCGACAGCGCCAGCATCGCGTTCTCGTGGCTGCCGGTGAAGACGACCTTGCTGAAATAGGTGTCGGCATCCGGGATGCCCATCTTGTCGAGCTCGAAGCGCGGCACGTTGTTGCCCGACGTCGAGTTCGGATCGACGAGGCCGAGGTTCTTGCCCTTGAGGTCGTCGATCTTCTTGTAGGCGCTGCTCGCCTTGACGAAGAACACCGAATAATAGCCGGTCGAGCCGTCGGCGTTGATGTCGTTGGCGAATGCGTCGGTCTTGACGCCGGTCAGGCGGGCGCGGGCGAACGACGCCGAGCCGTAGCTGGCGATATGGATGTTGCCGGCGCGCTGACCCTCGATGACGGCGGCGTAATCGTTGGCGATGCGCAGCGTGACCTTTACGCCCAATTCCTTGGAGAGATAGCTCATGAACGGCGCCCAGCGCTCGGTCACGCCTGAGGCGTTCTCGGCCGGGACGACCGCGAAGGTCAGCTCGGGATATTTGGCTTTCCAGTCGTCGGCGGAGGCTGAAGTCGTGAACGCGAGCGCGGCGGCGCCGGCAAGAACCAGTCTGCGAGTGATCATGATACCCTCTTCATCGGTTGGGGTCGGTTGACGCAAAATTTGGCAACTACAGGCGCAGCTCAGGCGGCCGCGGCCGTTCCGAGCGCCGGCACACCCTCAGGCACCGGCACGGGCATTCCGCCCATGACGTCGGAGGCTTCGAGATCGTAGAGCTCGCGCGCGACGTGGTCGGTCAATTCGGCCGGCGCGCCGTCAAACACCACGCGCCCCTGCGCCATGCCGATCAGGCGGTCGCAATAGCTGCGCGCCAGATCGAGCGAATGCAGGTTGCAGAGCACGGTGATGCCGAAATGCTTGTTGATGCGCAGCAGCGCATCCATCACGATCTTGGTGTTGCGCGGGTCGAGCGAGGCGATCGGCTCGTCGGCGAGGATGATGTCGGGCTGCTGCACCAGTGCGCGGGCGATCGCAACACGCTGCTGCTGGCCGCCGGAGAGCTGGTCGGCGCGCTGGGCGGCGAGCGAGGCGATATCGAACTGTTCGAGCGCCGACATCGCCAGCGCCTTGTCGTGCTCGGGCCAGGTCTGCGTCAGCGAGCGCCAGGCCGGCATCGTGGCAAGACGCCCCATCAGCACGTTGGTGAGCACATCGAGCCGGCCGACCAGGTTGAACTGCTGGAAAATCATCGCCGAGCGCGCCCGCCACTGCCGCAGCTCCTTGCCGCGCAGCGCGGTGACGTCGAGGCCGTCGAACAGGATGCGGCCCTGCGTCGGCGTCGCCAGGCGATTGATCATGCGCAGCATGGTCGACTTGCCGGCGCCGGACCGTCCGATCACGCCGACGAAGCCGCCGGGGGAGATTTGAAACGAAGCGTCGTCCACCGCGGCTTTTGCGCCAAAGCGGCACGTCAGACCTTCAACCACCAGCATAGAGGGCTCCAGAGTAGCTGGCTGCCACCGCTAACGCTGGCACTTGACACTTGTGTGACACCGGCGTTGCGGTGCGGCGATCCTACACACCTCTTCCCTTGTCATCGCATCGTCATGACATTGTCATCAGGCCGCTCGAAGAGGTACGCCCGCCCTCGACCTATCGGATGTAGCATGGCCGGCAAAACGCTCTCGGTTCAACCGACCATCGACCCTTCGGCGAAGCTGCATGAGACCAGGCTCGGCACCTATACCGAAGTCGGCGCGCGGACCGTCCTGCATGAAGTCACGATGGGCGATTACTCCTATGTCGTGAACGACGCCCAGATCACCTACACCACCATTGGAAAATTCTGCTCGATCGCGGCGATGACGCGCATCAATCCCGGCAATCATCCGATGCATCGCGCGACGCAGGCGCATTTCACCTATCGTTCCAGCGCCTACTTCGAGGGCGAGAGCGACGACACCGAGTTCTTCGACTGGCGGCGCCAGCATCACGTCCATATCGGCCACGATGTCTGGATCGGCCATGGCGCGATCGTGCTGCCGGGCCGCAACATCGGCACCGGCGCGGTGATCGCGGCCGGCGCCATCGTCACCAAGGACGTGCCGGCCTACACCATCGTCGCCGGCAATCCGGCACGCATCGTGCGGCGGCGGTTCTCGGAAGACGTCGCCGGACGGTTGGCGCGGCTCGCCTGGTGGGACTGGGATCACGACAAGTTGCGTGAAGCACTGCCCGATTTCCGCAAGCTCGGGATTGAAGATTTCCTCTCGACATATGAAGCACGGACAAGCTCCCTCACCCGTTCTCCTGCCAGCAAACGAAGCGCGGTCGCGTGACAGACATCTTCCTTGAGGGCGGCCGGGCCCTGATCGGCTCCGAGCTCGTCGAAACTTCCATTCTCGTGTCCGGCGCGGACATTGCGCAGGTCGATGCCTCTCGCGGCCGTGCGCGGCTGGCGATCGATGCGCGCAACCTGCTGGTGCTGCCCGGCATCGTCGATCTGCATGGCGATGCCTTCGAGCGCCAGATGATGCCGCGCGCCGGCGTCGACTTTCCGATCGACGTCGCGCTCGCCGACAGTGACCGCCAGGCGATCAGCAACGGCATCACCACCGTGTTTCACGCCACGACCTGCTCGTGGGAGCCTGGCCTGCGCAGCGCCGGCAATGCGCGCGCCCTGATGGAGGCGATCGAGCGGCAGCGCCCGCAATTCGCCGCCGACACCCGTTTCCACCTGCGGCACGAGACCTACAATCTCGATGCCGAGACCGAGATCGGCCAGTGGCTCACCGAGGGCCGCGTCGACCTGTTCGCCTTCAACGACCACATGGACGGCACCGTTGCCGACATGGCCAAGCCGCGCAAGCGCAACCGCATGGTCGAGCGCACCAGCCTCTCGGGCGAGGAATTCGACCGGCTGGTCGAGCGTGTGCTTTCGCGCGCCAGTGAAGTGCCGGCTTCCGTGTCGCGGCTCGCCGCAACTGCTCGCGCGGCCGAGGTGCGGATGCTCTCGCATGACGATGCGACGCCGGCGATGCGGCAGGGGTTTCGCGAGCTGGGCGCTGACATCGCGGAGTTTCCGATCAACGAGGAGACCGCGCGGGCGGCTGCAAACCAGGGCGATGCCATCGTCTACGGTGCGCCGAACGTCGTGCGCGGTGGCAGCCATACCGGCTGGACCCGGGCATCCGACATGATCGCGAAGGGCCTCTGCTCGGTGCTGGCGTCGGACTATTACTATCCCGCGCAGCTGCTCGCCGCGTTCCGCCTCGCCGCCGACGGCGTGCTGCCGCTGACCGAGGCCTGGAGCCTGGTGTCCGCAGGACCGGCCCGCGCGACCGGCCTTGCCGATCGCGGCGTGCTCGCGGAAGGACGCCGCGCCGACATGCTGCTGGTCGACGACAGCGTGCCGCTGCGGCCGCGGCTGATCGCGGTGGTATCAGGCGGAAAGCTCGTACATCTCACCGATGCGACGCGACTGCTCGCTGCGGCGGCGACGCCGCGCGAGGCTGTTGTTGCAGCCTGAACCGGTTATGCTCAGGCAATGACAGATTTTCCCCGCTACGCGATCTACTTTGCCGCCGGCGCCGACAGCGCCCTCACCCGCTTCGGCGCCGAGCTGCTCGGCTACGATGTCTACACGGGCGACGAGGTGCCGTTCCCTGCCGACGCATCGCGTGTTGCGCCGGACTGGCGCGACGTCACGGCCGATCCCCGCAAATACGGTTTCCACGGCACGCTGAAGGCGCCGACAGCGCTGGCGCCCGGCAGGACTGAAGCCGAGCTCGTCGCAGCCTGCGCGGCTTTTGCCGGCAAGGCGCGGCCGATGCCGTCAATCCGCCCGGTCGTCGACTCCATCAGCGGCTTCATTGCGGTGATTCCGACCGAGCCGGTAGGCGCGCTCCAGCAACTTGCCGCCGATTGCGTCCGCGAATTCGACGACTTCCGCGCGCCCATCACGGCGGAAGACCGCGCGCGGCGCAAGCCCGACAAGCTCAGCGAGCGGCAGCGCGACTATCTCGACCGCTGGGGTTACCCGTACGTGATGGAAGAATTCCGCTTCCACATGACGCTGACGGGACGGCTGGATGCGGAGCGGCGCGGGCCGATCCTGGAGATGCTGCGCGCGAGGTTTGCGACGCTCGGTCTCGAGACGCTGGCCATCGACCGGATCGCGCTGTTCAAGCAGGATGATACCAGGGCGCGCTTCCGCTTTGTCGGCGAGTGGGCGTTGGCGAGGTAGGCCTCAGCGCCAGCTCGCGAGATTGAAGGCGAGCGCCACGACGCCAACCAGAATGAGGCTGGTCGCCCAGATTGCATCCAGATTGAACCAGCTTCGCGCGACGAACCTCAAGCCCAGATAGCGGTAGACCAGCCACGCCAGACATCCGCCGGCACCGACCATGGCGACAACGTGCACCAGGGACACCAGCACCACCATCCCGAGATTTGCCTTCATCAGCGCGCCCGCCGCCTGATGCCCGGCATCGAGCTCGAAGGCCTGGCAGAGCCCGAGATAGATCGGCACGAGCATCAAGGCCGCGCCGTGAGCAATGGCAACGGCGAATGACCAGAGCGCCAATTGCGTGGGCGGAATTCGTGCCAGCGTGCGCGGATGGCGCCGCTCGATCAGCCGATAGACGCCGAAGCCGATGACGAGAAGGCTCGCACCGAGCTGGATCGAACGCTGCCACTCGGCCAGCACGAGCAGGAACGCGAATGGCAGCAGCACGAGAAGTGTTGCCAGGAGATGTCCGGCCGCCAGAGCCCACAACGCACGGAACAGCGCGCGCGGGCTCTTGTCCATGAGTCCGGCCGACACGGCCAGCGGCCATCCCATTCCCGGATTGACGCCGTGATAGAGACCGCTCGCAACAAGAGCGAGCCACAGCCAGCCGAGCGGCCAACTCCCGTGCTGCCAGCCTAGGCCGACGGGTAGCAAAAGGAGTCCGTCGAACAATCGCCGCCCTCCAGCCTGATCTGGTGCGCACGATATCCGTCGGGGAAGCTCACGAAATAGTCCTTGGCGAGCTCGAGGCCGCCGTCGCGACCGACATTGGCCATGACTTCCACGCCCGGAACCCCATCGGGATAGAATTGGTCATCCCAGGTGGAATACAGCGAATTGGTCCAGTACACGCGCCTGCCGTCGCGGCTGATCTCGACCATCTGCGGACCGGCCGCAAATACCTTGCCATTCGGATGGGGCGTGCGGCGCGCGATGCCGCCGATGTGAACCGAGCCGGCAAGCTTCGGCTTTCGCGGATCACTCACATCGTACTGGCGCATTTCACCCGTGCCCCAGCACGAGACATAGAGAAACCGGTCATCCATCGACAGGTCGATGTCGGTCACCAGCGGCGGCACGGCGCCAAATCCCTGCAGCAGCGGCGGGAGCTTCTCCTTTGGCGCGGGCTCAGGCGGGATCGTCGCCGTCTTCTCCGCATGGAATTTTCCGCCTTCGCGCCACCAGGTCCAGATCGACGCTTCGAGGTTGGTGGTGTCGACCACAACGCCAACGAAACCGTATTCGCGG
Source organism: Bradyrhizobium sp. Pa8 (assembly GCF_052588265.1). NCBI lineage: Bacteria > Pseudomonadati > Pseudomonadota > Alphaproteobacteria > Hyphomicrobiales > Nitrobacteraceae > Bradyrhizobium > Bradyrhizobium sp. Pa8. The sequence continues at coordinate 9,079,611 of NZ_CP176767.1, forward strand.
ACCGGATCGTGCGCGGGCCGCACCTCCAGCGCCATCTGATGATTGGCACCGAGGTCGATGGTCTGGACGTTGCGACGGGCGCGGAGATCCCAGAAGTGGAGACGATGGCCATATTTGTTCGCCAGCAGATCTTCCGCGACGATCCCGTTCTCGAACTGCGGTGGCAACGCCCATTCGCTCGTCACCATGTAGTCGCGCGGCAGGTTCCACCAGAAATCATAGTGCAGCGTCTGCGGACCGCGGTCGATCTCCCACCGTCCGAGGACCTCGAACGTCTCGCAATCCATGATGAAGACGCCTGGAGGCCCGTTGGTGCCGTCCTTGCCGCCGCCGCCCAGCGTGCTCACATAGACGCCGTCCGGCCCGCAATGGATGGTATGCGGCCGCGAGTAGCCGGTCTTCTTGAAGATTTCCTCGGGCTCGATGATCTTGTGGATTTTGGCTTTGGTCGGATCGGGCTTGGTATCGATGATGTAGATCCGCGACGAGCGTATCCCGGGGATGATGAGATAGCGCCGCTCGATGAAGGCATGTCCGGCGAGCGGCGACAAGGCGGAGGAGCAGGCATTCCAGCCGAAGTGATGAAACTCATCGCCCTTGTTGGGCATCGTCACCGTGTGGACGATTTGGCTGTAGGTCGGCGATCCCGGCTTGACGTCGATGACCGCGAGAGCATCCGGCTTTGAGAAATCCGGACTGAGCAGCAGCGTGTAGGCAAAGTTCTCCGCCGGTGCTTCCATCGCCAGCTTGGGCGATGCGTGAAAGGTGGGATCCGGCCTCATCGTCATGGCACTGCCTCCCTGTTTCGTCGGCTCGCTCCAGCCTGGCTCGGAATAGCGGCATAATGAAGAGCTGCTCAGCGACGTCTTGAGAAGCTCCGCGGACCTGGTTGGCGAGCGTGCAACGAGCGTACAATATGTCATCGCCGGACCGCGGGAAACCGCCCGAACCGCGCCAATTCGACGCCTTCAGCAGATGGAAGCCGGCGGGATCAGGCCAGGGTGCGCACCATCGGCGTCGCCCCCCCGCGAAGGCGGGGACTGCCGAGAGGCCTGGCGACAACCGAGTGGGTGCGGCGCTACTTGCCCCACCGCAACGCCAGCGCATCCCGCTCCTTCGCGAGCTCCAGGAGCCCAGCCCGCGTCGCCGGGTGCAGCGGCTGGAGCGGATGCCGCACGGCGTCCGACTTGATCACGCCGCCGGCCTGCATCATGGCCTTGCAGGCGATCAGGCCGCATTGGCGGTTTTCGTAGTTGATCAGCGGCAGCCAGCGCTCATAGGCGGCCTTTGCCTCCTCGCGCTTGCCGGCGAAATAGGGATCGACGATCTGGCGGATGCCGTCGGGATAGCCGCCGCCCGTCATCGCGCCGGTGGCGCCGGCGTCGAGATCGGCGAGCAACGTGATGGCTTCCTCGCCATCCCACGGTCCCTCGATATCCTTGCCGCCAGCCTCGATCAGGCTGCGGAGCTTTGCAGCCGCGCCGGGCACCTCGATCTTGAAATAGCGGATGTTGGCAAAGTCGCGCGCCAACCGCGCGAGCAGCTCGACCGACAGCGGCGTTCCGGCGACAGGCGCGTCCTGGATCATGATTGGAATGTTGATCGCGCCTGAGAGCACCTTGAAGAACTCGATGATGCCTTTCTCGGGCACGCGGAAGGTCGCGCCGTGATAGGGCGGCATCACCATGACCATCGCGGCCCCCGCCGCCTCGGCCTGCTGGCTGCGCGCGGCGCAGACGGCGGAGCTGAAATGCGTGGTGGTGACGATCACGGGAACCCGGCCCGCGACATGCTCCAGCACCGCATGCATCACGGTTTCGCGCTCGGCATCAGTGAGCACGAATTGCTCGGAGAAATTGGCGAGGATGCATAGACCATTCGAGCCCGCATCGATCATGAAATCGATGCAGCGGCGCTGGCCCTCGAGGTCGAGCTCGCCGCGCTCGTCGAAGATGGTGGGCGCGACCGGGAACACGCCGCGATAGGGGCGCTGGGCGTTGTGTGGGGTGGCCGGCATCGAACTCTCCATCCTTGATACGTCTGTTGCTGCACTCCCGCAGCGGCACAGATGTACCCGCCGCGTGAAGCGGCGGCAATGCCGTTCGCGCGACGACTGGACGGATGACGATCGAAGTTATGCGGTCTTCACGGCCCCCAAAAAGCCCTCGACTGCGACGCGAAGACGATCGGCATCGCCCGACATCTTCTTCACGGATTCGGACAGCACCGTGCCGGCGTTGCCGGTTTCCTGGTTGAGCCTGGCGACGCTGCCGATGGTGTCGGTGACCTCGCGGGTGCCCTGGGCTGCCTGCTGGAAGTTGCGCGAGATCTCGGTGGTGGCCGCGCGCTGCTCCTCGACGGCGGCTGCGATCGCCGTCATCTTCTCGTCGATGCCGCTGATGGCGCCCCCGATCGAGCGGATAGCGGTCACGGCCTGACCCGTCGCGCCCTGGATCTCCTCGACCTGGCGCGAGATTTCCTCGGTTGCGGTTGCGGTCTGCGCGGCGAGGCTCTTGACCTCGCCGGCGACCACGGCAAAGCCGCGGCCGGCCTCGCCCGCACGCGCCGCCTCGATGGTCGCGTTCAGCGCCAGGAGATTGGTCTGGCCGGCGATGGCGTTGATCATCTTCACGACCTCGCCGATCCGGCTCGCGGTCTGATCGAGGATCTCGACCGTCGCGTTGGTCCGCTCGGCCTGCGAGACGGCCTCGCGCGCCTCGCGGGCGCTCAACTGCACCTGTGCGGAGATCTCGCCGACGGATGCGGAGAGTTCCTCGGTCGCGGCCGCGATGGTCTCGAGATTGTTGGTGGCCTGCTCGGCCGCGGAGGAGACGGCCGCGGTCTGGCTGGTCGATTCCGAAACCAGCGTGCGCACATCGGTCGCGGTGGCATCGAGCTCCCTCGCCGACGCCGCGACGCTGTGGATCACCGCCTGCACGGTGTCGTCGAAGCTGCGGCATGCGTCGTCCACGGTACCGGAACGGGCGAGTTGCAGCGCCTGCTGCGATTCGCGTTCCTGGCCCAGCCGCTCGGCGGTCGCCGCGCTTTCGCGCAGGCTCTCGAGCGCGGCAGCCATGGTGCCGAACTCGTCCGGATATTTCGACTGCGGCACCGGCGTCGCAAAATCGCGGGCGCCGATTCGCGCGATGGCGTCGAGGATGGCGCGGACCGGGCGCATCAGGCGATTGCGCACCACGTAGACGCCGGCGAGGGTCACGCCGAGCGCGAGCAGAAACGCGAGCGACTGCACGATGAGGTTGGTGAGGGCCTTGGCCTGCACGGCCTCGGCACGCGCGATCGACTGATCCAGCGCCTTGGTCGCGACCCCGACGATGAGCGGGAACGGCGACTGGCACAGCGCATTCCACTCCGAAGCGGGCATCGCAGGCTTGCCGCTGCCGTCGAAATTCTTGGTGAGATCGCCGATCTGCTTCAGGACGCCATCGGTCTTGGCTTTCGCGTCCGAGGCTGCCGTCACCAGCTCCGCCGTCACGTCGGGCGCAGCCAGCAACTCGGCCATGCCCGCCCAGCCGGAGCTGATCGTGCCGTCCCATTGCGCCACTGACCGCTTCTGGGCGTCATCGAGCGGCTTGCTGCTGTTGACGTTCGAGCGAAGCGACGAGCAATGGATTCCATAACGGTCGCGCACCTGCCAGGCGAAGCGGCGAACCTGGATCATGCGGGCGATGTAGGGATCGTTCATCCAGGCGCGGTTCGACACCGCGGTGGAGGCGAGGTTCGCCGTGTCGATGACCTTGGTGACGGCGTCGTACCAGGAATTGGTTCGCTCCATCTTGCGCTCGGCGCGCGAAAGCCTGGCCTCGTCGTAGAACAGCTGGAATTGCGGCGCGGCTTCGTTCCATCGCTGCTTCAGCGTGCTGGCGAGCTCGTCGCGGCGTGCGAAATCAACGGTCGAGAGTGCAGCGCTGATCCCTTCATAGCCGCCCTGCTCGGCCTTCTCGGCTTCAGCGAGTTTTACCTTGGGGTCGTCCTCGCCAAGGATGGCGCTCTGGGCATCGCCACGATTGTTGCGCAACGCGAGCACGCCATGGAAGATCGCCTTGTCCGCAGCGGCGAGCCGCGCCGTCTCGAGACTGTCGCTGTAGCGACCGAACGCTCCGAACATCTGGATCGCCGTAGAGGCCAGCGCACCGGCCGCAAGCAGAGCCATCAGGGTCAGGAGAAGCGAGCTTACCGATTTCTTAAACATTGCCATGAGTCAGGGGGCCTGCATTGTACTGCCGGCCACCCTGCATCGCGACATGCCAAGGATCGGTTAAGGTTTTAGTCAAATTGCCGGGAGTGCCCGGTCTGTAAGCGCTTTAAGACTAGCGAAATCAGGCAACCTTGGTGAAATCCGGCGGCCGGCGCTCGGCGAAAGCGGTGAATGCCTCACGCGCCTCAGCGGTGCGCAAACGCTGTCCGAACTGCTCACCCTCGGCATTCATCTGGGCGACCAGAGCCTCGCCGTTGCGCATCAGCTTCTTGGTTGCCGTGAGCGCGCCGGCCGGCTGGCGAGCGAGCCGCTGGGCGAGCGCGAGCGCCTCGGCATCGAGCTTGTCGAGCGGCACCACGCGGTTGGCAAGGCCCCATTCCAGCGCGGACCTGGCCGGTACGGTCTCGCCCAGCGCGAACATCTCGTAGGCGCGGGCGTAGCCGATCCGCGCCGGCATCAGCAGGCTGGAGGCGGCCTCCGGCACCAGCGCGAGGCTGACGAAGGGCGTCGACAATTGCGCATTGTCGGCGAGCACGACGAGATCGCAATGCAACAGCATCGTGGTGCCGACGCCGACGGCGCGGCCCTGCACGGCGGCGACCAGCGGCCGGGTGCAGCGCGCCAGCGACTGGATGAAGCGCACAACGTTGCGGCTGCCTTCGGACTTGCCGGCTGCGACGGCGGCGAATTCGCCGACATCGTTGCCGGCGGTGAACATGTCACCCTCGCCGCGGATCAGGATCACGCGGACGGACGGATCGAACTCGGCGGATTCGATCGTGTCGGCGAGCTTGCCGTACATCGCATCCGTCAGCGCGTTCTTCTTGTCGGGGCGCGCCAGCGTGAGGGTGAGTATTCCGTTGTTGTTCTCGATCCGGACGTGCTCGGTCATGGGGCTCTCCTTTAGTCGTCGGAAGGTCTTGGAAACTTGTCCTGAATGCTGGTCAGCCAGCGCGCGACGATGTCGATCTCCGCGCTGGTAAATCCGTCCGTCAACGCGGCGTTGATCTGCGCCGCGTCGGTCTTCGCCTGCGCCAGCACGGTGCGCCCCTTCGGCGTCAGCCATACGCGCCAGGCCCGACCGTCCTCGCGATCGGCCCGCCGCTCGACCAGCCTCGCCGCAGCCGTGCGATCGACGAGGCCGGAAATTCCGGCCGGCCCCATATCGAGCGCCGCGCCCGCCTCGCCCATCAGCACGCCGTCCTGCTTGCCGAGGATGAACAACAGCCCCGCCTGCGCCGGCGTGACCTCGTTCTGCGGCTGCGCCGCCATCCAGCGCTGCAAGCGGCGTTGCGCGACGTTCAGGAGGTAAATAAGCCGATGATGCCTCGCTGCGGCGCCTTTATTTCGCATGCGAAATAGATAACCGAGCCGAACCGGATTGTCAAAGGGCAACCGCTACGCGGCGCGGCAGCCATCGAGGAACAGGGACGCGCAGGTCTGCACGCGGCGTTCGATCTGCTTGCGTGACGGCAGCGGCATGCCGCCATAGATCGCCGCGCGCTGCGGCGCCGATGCGACCATGCCGATCAGCATGCCGGCAACTTCCTCCGCATCGTCGATGGCGATGCGCTTGCGCTTGACCTGGACGCGCAGCCAGCCGGCAAGCGTCCTGACGGTGCGGGAAATGCCGTTGTTGTAGAAGTTGGCGGCGAGCTCGGGGAACGCGGCGGATTCCTGCAGCACCATGCGCTGCAACGCCACGACCTCCGGATCGAGTGCGAGATCGGCGCAGGCCAGCAGCGCGGCACGCAGGCCCGTCTCGATATCGACCTCGTCACTTCCTTGCAGATCGACGGCGGAGAGCAGCTGCTCGAGCCTGTCCGCGCACATCGCCTCGAACAGCGCGGCCTTGCCCGGAAACAGGCGATAGAGCGTCTTGGTCGAGATGCCGGCGCGGCGTGCCAGCTCTTCGGTGCTGGTCGCGGCATAGCCGTCGACAGCAAAGGCGTGGCGCGCGGCGTCGAACACGATCCGCCTCGTCTCCTCGTCGCTGCGCAGTTGCGGCCGCCCGCGGGGGCGGCATTCACCTGATGGTTTTGCCTGAGCCATGCTTTTAAATGACGCCTGTCATTCCATTGACAATTCCAAAGCTAGTCTCATTTTGGAAATCGTCAAGTTTCCTAATTCAGGGGAGCCGGCCATGACCGTCCACACCACCCCATCTGCTGCGACCCAAACCGCTATTCCAGCAACAGTGCTGGAGGGCGTGCTGCCTACCGCGCCGACCGGCGTCCGCCGGCAAAAGCTCAATCTCCGCAAGCTGTTGCTGATGGGTGCAGCGATCGTCGCGCTGGCCGGCGCGAGCTGGTACGGCTACGACTACTGGACCGTCGGGCAGTACCTCGTCTCCACCGATGACGCCTATGTGAAGGCCGACAACACGACGATCGCGCCGAAGGTCAGCGGCTACCTCGACCGCGTCCTGGTCGGCGATAACGAGCATGTGAAGGCCGGCCAGGTGCTCGCCAGGATCGACGATCGCGACTTCCGCGTCGCGCTCGACCAGGCCAAGGCCGATGTCGCCGCCGCGAATGCGACGGTGACGAGCAAGCAAGCGCAGCTCGAGGTCCAGGAGGCCGTGATCGCGGCGGCAAGAGCGACCATCAATGTCGACAATGCCGCGAAGGTTTTCGCGAAGCAGGAGAACAAGCGCTACACCGATCTCGCGGCAACGGGTTTCGGCAGCGTGCAGAACGCGCAGCAGGCGCAAGCGCGCGACGCCGGCGCAGACGCGGCGATCCAGCGCGATATCGCCAATCTCACCTCCGCTTTGAAGCAGGTCGATCTCCTCAACGCCGAGATCTTGCAAGCCAAGGCCGCCGCCGCGCGCGCGGCCGCACTCCAGCGTCAGGCCGAGCTCAATCTCGGCTACACCACGATCGTCTCCCCGATCGACGGCGTGGTCGGCAACCGCTCCTTGCGCGTCGGCCAGTTCGTGCAGGCGGGCACGCAGCTGATGGCGATCGTGCCGGCCGAGGGCGCCTATGTGGTCGCCAATTTCAAGGAGACGCAGCTCACCCACGTGCAGGCCGGCCAGGCCGTCGATATCGAGGTCGACACCTTCCCGGGCCAGGTCGTGCACGGCCACGTCGATTCCATCGCCCCGGCCAGCGGCCAGGAATTCGCGCTGCTGCCGCCCGACAACGCCACCGGCAATTTCACCAAGGTGGTGCAGCGCATCCCCGTCAAGATCGCGCTCGATGCCGAAACGCACTCTGCGATCGCGCTGCGGCCCGGCATGTCCGTGATCCCGACCATTGCAACACGTTCGACCGCGCCGACCGCGAATGCGGCCGCGGCGCCCAAGACAAACGTAAAGGCGAAGCTCGTTTCCGGAGGGTCGTGCCATGTCAAACAGCCTCTCACTTTCGACGCCAGCGACACCGGCCGCGACGCCTGATCCGGCGATAGCCGACCCGAACCGCGCGAGTGCCGCGATCTGGATCGCCGTGCTCGCCGCCATGATCGGCTCGTTCATGGCGATCCTGAACATCCAGATCACCAACGCCTCGCTGGCCAACATCGAGGGCGGCATCGGCACCGGCGCCGACAACGGCTCCTGGATCTCGACGTCGTATCTGATCGGCGAGATCATCGTGATCCCGCTGACCGATTTTTTGAGCCGCGTGTTCTCGTTCCGCCGCTACATGCTGGCGAGCGCGACGCTGTTCGCCGCGTTCTCGGTCGCCTGCGCCTTCACCCATGATTTGCCGTCGATGATCGCGATGCGCGGCCTGCAGGGCTTTGCCGGCGGCGTGCTGATCCCGATGGCGTTCACGCTGGTGCTGACCAAGCTGCCGAAGCCGCAGCAGCCGGTCGGTCTTGCGATCTTCGCGCTGTCCGTCACCTTCGCACCCGCGATCGGCCCGACCATCGGCGGCTATCTCACGGAGAACTACGGCTGGCGTACCATCTTCTTCGTCAACGTGATCCCGACCGCGGTGATGGTGGCCGCGCTCTATCTGACGCTGGAGAAGCAGAAGATGCAGCTCGGTCTCTTGAAGGAAGGCGACTGGGCCGGCATCTTCACCATGGCGATCGGGCTGTCGGCACTGCAGGCCGTGCTCGAGGAAGGCAACAAGGACGACTGGTTTTCCTCGCCCTTCATCGTCAAGCTCGCCGTGATCGCGGCCGTCAGCCTGACGCTGTTCGTCACGATCGAGCTCACGATCGAGAAGCCGCTGATTCGGCTGCGCCTGCTGACACAGCGCAATTTCGGCTTCGGCACCATCGCGATGACGATGGTCGGCTTCGCGCTGTTCGGCTCCGTCTATATCCTGCCCGCCTATCTCGGCCAGGCCCAAGGCTACAATGCCGAGCAGATCGGCAACGTGCTGGCCTGGACCGGCCTGCCGCAGCTGGTGCTGATCCCGCTGATCCCGAAGCTGATGCAGCGCTTCGACACGCGCTACATCGCCATCACCGGCCTTCTGATCTTCGCCTATAGCTGCTTCATGAACACGGCGATGTCGCCGGACTATGCCGGCGACCAGCTCTGGATTCCGAACATCGTGCGCGCCGTCGGCCAGGCGATGGTGCTGACGCCGCTGACCTCGGTGCTGACAGGCGGCATCGCGCCGCAGGACGCGGCCGCGGCCTCCGGCATCAGCAACATGTTCCGCAATCTCGGCGGCGCGATCGGAACGGCGACGCTCGCGACCATCATCACCAAGCGCGAGCAGTTTCACTCCAACATCATCGGCCAGTCGGTCACGCTCGGCCGCGAGGAAGTCCGCACCCGCATCGCGCAGATGACGGACTACTTCATGGCCCACGGCGTACCGGACCCCCACGCCGCACGCGAGCAGGCCATCATCGCGCTCGGCAAGACGGTCAAGCGCCAGGCGCTGGTGATGGGCTATACCGACGCCTTTGCCGTGATCGGCGCGGTGCTGGTGCTCGCGGCGATCGCGGTGGTGATGACCCGGCGCGTGAAGGCGGCGGGTGGACCGGCGCATTAGGGCCTCGCCCATCGATTGAAATTTGTCGCGGCCGTCACGCTTGACGGCCGGTTCTTTTTATGTTCCCTATTCGTTCTATTCAATCATAGATTGTTCCGGAGACCTTTCGTGATGAATAGTATGCGTGGCGAGAACCAGCCGACCCAGCTCGTAATTCATAATGACGACGACACGCCGGACCAATTCGTGATGGACATGCTCCGTCAGGTTTTCGGCAAATCGGAGCGTGAAGCGACCGCGCTGATTACTCAAATCGAGCAGAAGGAAAAGGCGGTTTGCGGGCCTTACCCGCAATCCGTGGCCGAAGCCCTTCTCAAGTCCGCGCAACAATCCATCTGCCTGGCCGGCCACCGACTGCAGGTCACGCTTGAGGTGATCAAGACTTCTTGCGAACTGTGTGGCAAGCCGGAGGGACAGACGGACGTTCGGATCGGCAATCGCACCGTCTGGCTGTGCCGCGAATGCATGCGTGCAGCGGACGGGCCCTCGAGCGAACAAGAAGACAATTTCGACTTTGCTTGCGACGTTCTTGATTGGCACTTTGCCAGCACGGCGCGTAGCAAACTCGTGACCACGATCCGCCAATTTCCCGGCCACATGCGGGTCGATGTCCAGGCAGCAGTGGACCGGCTCTTCGGCAAGGCCATCCGGTTGTTCGGGCTGAACGAGGAGCATCGCTACGAAACGCTGTCGATTTCGCGGCTCCTCAAGAGCGGCCGCTATGCGGTCGCAATTGCCCCGCTGCAATATTCCGACGTCGACGTGGGCGAGAAGAGCCCGGTCAAGTGTCTGGATAACGGACTGTGGCTGTGCGAGCAGGACGCTCTCCGCTATGCGGTCTTGCTCTGCGCACACCGCGAATACAGCCGCGAGCCGGGTATTCGGATCGAGATCCTGGTACCATCAGGCACCGCGGGCGCAGATCTCGTCCAGCAATGCTTCAGTGAATTGGAAGAGGCCGTGCAAACCGCGCGGACCTATCGCGGCAAAATCCTGTCGCTCGATGCCGACTCGGACTATCGCGGGCGCTCGCGCGGCATCACCGTGCATCGATTGCCTGAGGTCGCGCGCAACGATGTGATCCTGCCGGAGCAGACCTTGCGGCTGCTCGATCGCAACGTGCTGACCTTCGTCAACACCCGCGAACAGTTGCGGCGGCTCGGTCAGTCGACGCGCAAGGGCATCTTGCTGTACGGGCCGCCGGGCACCGGCAAGACCCATACGATCCGCTATCTCGCGACACACCTGCCCGGGCATACGACGCTGATCATTACCGCCGAACAAATCGGTCTTCTCGGGGCATATATGAGCCTGGCGCGGCTGCTCCAGCCGTCGATGGTCGTGATCGAGGATGTCGATCTCATCGCCCGCGACCGCGATGACATGGGACCGTGCGAGGAATCCATGCTGAACAAGTTGCTCAACGAAATGGACGGGCTGAAAGAGGACGCGGACATCCTGTTCGTCCTGACCACGAACCGGCCGGAGGACCTCGAAGGCGCCCTCGCCGGTCGCCCGGGCCGCATCGATCAGGCCATCGAAGTGCCCCTTCCTGATGAGATCGGCCGCGGCAAGCTGGTCAGGCTTTACGGCAAGGGACTGCCAATCGAGGACGCGGTCATCGCCGAAGCGGCCCGCCGCAGCGAGGGCACGAGTTGCGCGTTCATCAAGGAATTGATGCGACGACTGGCGCAAGCGAGCCTCGCGCGCGACGGGGGCAATTCCGTCGTGTCAGCCGACATCGATGAGGCGCTCGACGACATGCTGTTCTCCGGCGGCCGGCTCAATGCGCAGTTGCTGGGAGGCGCACAGGCGATGGCGGCGGGATGAGCGGTGCGTATGTCCCTCGCCTTGCCCTTCGTCAGGCGACGTTGGCCGCCTCACGGCGCGCAAGTAAAACTCGCCGCCTCCGTCACCGGGCCGCTCTTGTAGTGCGGCCAGGACGGCCAACGGCACAGCGGCATCGCGCGCGTCACCGCAAACGACGGCGCCTCGACCTTCTGCTCGGCGACTTCGAGATCGCCCGGCGCCTTGCCCTTCTCGACCCAATCGACCAGCGCGCTGAGCATGTCGACATTGGCCGGCGCGCCGGAGCCGACATGGTCGACGCCGGGCGCGGTGTAGAGCCGCGCGAATTCCGCCGTCTCGGCCTTGCCGAGCTTGCGCTCGACGCTCTCGAAATAGCGGATGCCGGCATAGGGGCTCTGCGCATAATCCGCCATGTGCTCGAGCATGATCAGCCGGCCGCCGCGTCCGCGAAAACGGCTGAGATCCGGATCGGTCGAATCCATCAGGCTCGAGACCTCGATCAGCCGGGCCTTGTGGTCCTCCACATTGTAGGTGGTGACGTCGAGCTTGGGGTCACGGGCGAACACATATTGAATGCCGCCGGCGCCGTAGATCCAGGCGATGCCGTTGTTGGGCGCGGGCGGCTGCGCCGGTGGCGCGCTGCCGAGCCACCACGCGGACCAGCCGCCGGTCGGACCGATCGCCGGCGTGTCCTCGCCCGAGACGCCCCAGCCCGGATAGTCATCGAGGTCATTGGCGAGCACGAACGGGAATTTGTAGGTCCCATGCAGCGTGCTGACTGCCTTGATCTGCGCCTCGGTCAGGCACTGATCGCCGGTCTTGCCGGCCTCGCACCGCAGCGTCTCGACCTTGAACACGGCCTTGCAGGCCACGGGATCGTGCACCAGCGTCTTATCGGAGCCGTCGGCCTTGTCGCAGGCAGTGCGCACCGCATCGGCAAAGAGCTTGACCTGCGTCGGATTGATCCAGCCCTCGCCCATGGTCACAAGGCCCGAACGCGTACCGGCATGCTGCAGGCCAACCCAGTTGATCACGGGCACGCGCGCGAAGATGCCGTCGAAATCGTCGGGGTAGCGCTGGGCCATGGTGAGGCCTTCGCGGCCGCCCTCGGAGGAGCCCATGAAGTACATTTTTTCCGGCTTCTTGCCGTAGGCGCGCTCCATCAGCGCAACCGCAGCGTCGCGCACCTTCTTGTAGGCGCGGTGAGCGAAATTCTCGAAGGCTTCGTCGTTGAGTGCAAATACCTGCGGCGGCTCGCCCGGCTTGGACTCATGGCCGGAGTCCGTGCCGTAGGTGACAAAACCGCGCGCCAGCGGCGACGGCTTGTCGAAGGGATAGGCCGGCGGCAGCCCAAGGCCGGTGATCAGCACGCCGTTAAAACCACCGCCGCCATATTGCACGGAGCGCCCGTTCCATTCGATCGGCAGGTTGACCTGAAACTTGATCGGCGGCGCCTTGGGATCAATGGGGTCGATATGGCCAAGCACCTTGCAGAAGGCGGGATTGGCCGGCGTGACGCGCCCCGACGGGGTCGGCCCGCGTTCGGCGACGGCCAGTTGTGACGGCGCCAGCAATGTCGCGGAATCGATCTTCACGGCATCGGCGCCGCCGATGAGCCCTTTGCAGACCGTGTCGGCATTCTCCGCCAGCGTCGCGGCAAACGCGCTGCTCGCGCTCAACGCGGCCGCGGCACCCGCAAGCCACACACTCAGCTTCGCAATCCTGCGCGCCATCGTTTCCATCCCTGCTGCCTTGTTATCGTTCAGGCGGTCGATTCAATGCATCGGATTGCCGGTCGTCAATCGCCGCGACGCGCGCCGCGATCGCCATCAACGGAAACATCGCCCTGCCCGGTCGCCCCACGCACCCATAGAGATCTGACTTTTATGGGAAATCCTGCCCCTGCCCCGAATTCGGAAAGCCTCGCGACCGACCAAATCCACAGGCTGTCATCAATCTGTCATACGACCTGGAGTTACCTGCCTGTCTCGTCGGCATGCTATCATGACCGTGCAGAACAAGGAGCAAGTGGTGAGCGAAACGATCAATGTCCCGGCGTTACCGACGGATGCCTCTGTGGTCGCACGCATCAAGTCCGAGATCGACATTTCGGACCGGTCGCGCCTCGTGACATTCGGCGAGCGCGCGCAGCGCTCCGTGGTCGAATTCGCCGACCGCATTCTCGCCCAGACCCAGAACCGTGAGCTCGGCGCCACCGGCAAGCTCCTGACCGACATCCTCGGCAAGGCACGCGGGCTCGATCCGGCCGATCTCAAGGACAAGGGCTTTCTCGCGCGCCTGTTCTCGTCGGCCGAGGCACGGCTGCGCCGCTTCACCGAACAGTTCAACGACGTCGCCTCGCAGATCGACCGGGTCTGCGTCGAGCTCGACCGCAACAAGGAAGTCCTGCGCCGGGACATCGCGCTGCTCGACGACCTCTACGAACAGACAAGGGGCGCGCTCGGCCAGCTCGATGCACATATCGCCGCCGGCAAGGCCTTCACCGAGGAGTTCCGCGGCGGCAAGCTCATCGAGATGGAGCGGAGCGCGAAGGCGCAAGCTGCCGGCAGCGACGCCATGCTCGCCGCGCAGACCTATCAGGACGCGGTCCAGGCGCTCGACCGGCTCGAGAAGCGCGTCTTCTATCTCCAGCAGGCGCGCCAGATCGGCATCCAGCAACTGCCGCAGATCCGCATCGTCCAGTCCGGCGACGAGACGCTGATCGAGAATTTGCAGGCCACGACCGAGCTGACGATCCCGGTGTGGAAGCAGAAAATGATCCTGCTGCTCGGCCTGAACCGGCAGAAATCGGCGCTGGAGCTGCAAAAGACCATCACGGACGCGACCAACGAGATGATGCGCCAGGCGTCCGAGATGATGAAGACCCAGGCGATCGAGATCGAGAAGCAGTCGCAGCGCGGCATCGTCGACATCCAGACCCTGGAGAAGACCAACCGGGATTTGATCGACACCATTGCGGGCGTGCTCTCGGTACAGCAAGAGGGCCGCGACAAGCGCGCCGAGATCGAGCATCGGATGGCGCAGCTGACGGACGAATTGAAGTCCGCGATCTCCAAGGCCACGCCTTGATGCGCCTCACGCAACGGTTTCTCGATGAAGCGTCTGCATAAGAACTGCGGCATGAAGGCTCGCGCATGAGAACTTTCCGTTTCCTGCGGCGCCCGCTGGTGCTGCTTGCGGCCGTGCCGCTGATGGCCGCGCTGCTGTCGGGCTGCGGCGCCCCGGGGCCGCAATTCACCATTCTCTCGGGTTCGGAGAACGACATTCTCGAGCCGCTGGTGCAGGAGTTCTGCAAGTCGCGTAACGCGACGTGCACCATGCGCTATCAGGGCTCGCTCGACATCGCGCTCGCGCTGAAGGCCGGCGATCCCGGCGCCGACGCCGTCTGGCCGGCCGCCTCGATCTGGATCGATATGTTCGACACGACGCGGCGCGTGAAGATGGTCAAGTCGATCGTGCAGATGCCGGTCATTCTCGGCGTGCGCCGCTCCAAGGCGCAGGCACTGGGCTGGATCGGCGCCAAGGTGACGGCGAAGGACATCCTCGCCGCCGTCGAAGGCGGCAAGCTGAAATTCCTGATGACGTCGGCGACGCAGTCGAATTCGGGCGCCGCCGCCTATCTTGCAATGCTGGCGGCCGGCATCGGCAAGCCCGACCTGATCGAGGCCGGCGATCTCGACAAGCCCGAGGTGCTGGCGACGGCGCGCGGATTGCTGAAAGGCGTCGAGCGCAGCGCGGGCTCGAGCGGCTGGCTCGCCGACCTCTATCGCGACGGCGAGCGCAGCGGCGCGCATTACCAGGCGATCTGGAACTACGAAGCCGTCATCAAGGAAACCAATGACAAGCTGATCGCCGACAACCACGAGCCACTCTACGCGATCTATCCGGCTGACGGCGTGGCGATCGCGGATTCCCCGCTCGGCTTCGTCGACCGCGGCCGCGGCAAGGTCGTCGAAGGCTTCTTCACCGATCTGCAGACCTTCCTGCTCAACGGCGACGCGCAAGGCAAGATCGCCAAGACCGGCCGGCGGGTCGAGATCGGCCGCGCCACGCCGCTTGCGGCCGACCCGAAGACGAATCTCGACCCATCGCGGCCGGTAACCGTGATCCGCCCCCCCGAGCCGGCGGTGATCCAGAAGGCGCTGCTGATCTATCAGGAGGCGTTGCGGCGGCCGTCGCTGACCGCGCTCTGCCTCGACGTCTCCGGCAGCATGCAGGGCCCGGGCGAGACTCAGTTGCTCGACGCCATGCGCTTCCTGCTCACGCCGGCGCGGACGCGCGAGATGCTGGTGCAATGGACCAAGTCGGATCAGATCCTGATCATGCCGTTCAGCGATCACGTCTTGTGGACGGCGCGCGCCAGCGGTGAAGACAACGAGCAGGCCGGCCTGCTCGCGCGTGCGCTCGAATTGCGCGCCAACGGTGGCACCGACTTCTACACTTGCGGCGCGCAGGCGCTCGCCTTGATGAAGCCGCTGCTCCAGGACGGCCAGCATCTCCCGGCCATCGTCATCATGACGGACGGCAAGAGCCAGGGGGCGATGTCGACATTCGAGAGCGCATGGCGCGCCGATGGTCATCGTGTGCCGGTGTTCGGCGTGACATTCGGCTCCGAGGTCGACCGGGCCCAGCTCGACAATCTGGCAAAGCTGACCGGAGGCCGCGTGTTCGACGGCAGCAAGAGCCTCACCGACGCGTTCCGCGCCGTACGGGGATACAACTGAATGGCCGCAATGCCGTCCGGGCTTGGCTGGATCGCCGGGGGAGTGGCAGCCGCAGCACTGCTGCCGTCGCTCGCGATCGGGCTCGCCATGCCGTTCTGGATCGCGCTCGCGATCAGCGCGGCCGCCGGGGGCGGTATCGTCGTGGCGCTTGCGCCGCGAAACCGGTTTGCCGCACTGGAGGCCCGCGGCGTCGCGCGCGGCAAGATCGAGTTCGCAAACGAGCTGCTGGCCGAAGCAGAGCCGCTGGCCGAGCGGATGGAATATACGGCATCGGCGATCCGCACCCGCGCGGTGGCAGATCGCATCCGCCACCTGGTGCAAATTGCACGCGACATCTTCGCGGCCATCGAGCGTGATCCGCTGCGGCTCGACCGGGTGCGCCGGTTCCTGACCTACTATCTGCCCCGCGCGGCCGAGATCGCCGAAGCATACCGCGCGCTCGAGAAGAGCGCCGTGCCCGACACCGCGCGCCTTGCGGCCACGGGCGACATGATCGACCGGCTCGACGGCGCCTTCACGCGCTACGCCGCCAATCTCCAGGATGCCGACCTCGACAAGCTTGATATCGAGCTGAAGCTGTTGAAAGGCTCGCTCGACGAGGACATCGGCCCGACGCCGCCGGCAGCCCCGGTCAAGACCAAGAGAGGAATGTCCTGATGGCCATCTCGCGCCGCGCCTTCGGCATCGGCCTCGTCGCTGCGAGCGCGGCGGCGACCGGCGGCTATGTTTATCTGCGCGAGCATCCTGAAATCGCCGGCCGCTTCGGCGAAGCCAAGCGGCTGTTCGGCTTTGCCGGCGGCGAGAAGGAGGGATTTCTCGCCAACGCCCGCGTGAAGAACGTGCTGGAGCGCCGCTTCGGGCTGATCCTCGACGGACGCCGGGCCGGCTCGGTCGAAATGGTCCGCGAGCGCGCGCTGCTCGACCAGAAGCCGCAGTTCCTCTGGCCGTCGTCGTCCGTGCTGGTCGAAGTGGCGCGGTCCTCGGGCGTCAAGATCTCGCGCGACCAGGTGATCTTCAACTCGCCGATCGTGCTCTATTCCTGGGATCGCATCGCGGACGGTCTGGTGAAGGGCGGCATCGCCCAATCGGCCGGCGGGCCGCGCTACACGGTGGATCTGTCAAAGCTGCTCAAGGCCATCATCGCGGGGGAGAACTGGTCCGCGATCGGCGTCGCCGACCTGTTCGGCCGCGCCCGCGTGGTCTCGACCGATCCCAACAAATCCAATTCGGGATTCATGTTCGCCGGCCTTGCGGCGAGCCTGTTGTCGGGCGACGTGGTGATGCCGGAGACGCTGAGCAAGATCGACGGCTATGTCGCCACCGTCTTCCGACGCATGGGTTTCAAGCCGCCGTCCTCGGGTAAGCTGTTCGACGACTATGTCGCCGGCGGCGCCGGCGCGCAGCCGCTGATCGTCGGCTACGAGAATCAGCTGGTCGAATGGGTGCTGCAGGACGCTGAGCGCTGGAAGCGGCTCGAGGCCAATGCGCCCGCAAAGCCCGTCATCCTCTATCCGCAGCCCACGGTGTTCTCGGCCCATCCGATGATCAGCGTCGAGCGCCAGGCAGACGACCTCATCGAGGCCCTGATGAGCGAGAGCCTGCTCGAAATGGCCTGGGAGGATCACGGTTTTCGCGGGCCGCTCGGCACCATCGGCAAGGCGCGCAACGCGTTGCTGCAATCCCGCCTGCTGGAGCGGATCGACGCGGTGCTGCCGATGCCCGACGCGCCGGTCATGCTGGCCCTGCTCGACCGGCTGGCGGCTTAGGCAGCCGCCCGCGGTTGCGCGTTGGTCAGAACGATCCGAGGGCACTACCCAATGCGATTACGGCGACCAGCGCCAGCAGCGACGTCACGATCCCGACCATCACGATGTCGAAATAGCTGTCGCGGTGCGTCAGGCCGCAGATCGCGAGCAGGCTGACCACCGCACCATTGTGCGGCAGGATGTCGAGCGTCCCCGAGCCGATCACCGCGACGCGATGCATCAGCGCGGGGGCGATGCCCGTCCGCGCGGCGAGCTCGACATAGGTCTGGCCGAGAGCGTCCAGCGCAATGGTCAGGCCGCCTGACGCCGAGCCGGTCAGCGCGGCCAGGATGTTGGTCGCGACCGCAAGCGAGACCAGCGGTCCGCCTTCGATCGCCAGCACCCAGTCGCGCACGATCGTGAACGCCGGCAGCGAGGCGACGACCGCACCGAACCCGACGAGGCTCGCGACGCTGAACGCGGGCAGGACGGATGCATTGGCCCCGGCGTCCATGGTGCGGCGAAGCGCCGGCAGGCGGGCCCGGTTCAGCGCGATGGTCGTGACGATGGCCGCAGTCAGCGCGACCGCGACCGACCACACGCCCGCGACGGCCGCGAGCGTCGTTTCACCAAAACGCTGCTCGGCGAGATAGCTGACATCGAGTCGCGGCAGCACCACGAGCGACATCACCAAATTCACGGTGACGACGACGATCAGCGGCGCGATCGCACTCCACACGGGCGAAGGCCGCTCGCTGCGCTGACCGTGCTGGAGTTCCGCCGGATCGAACTCGCGCGCGGTCGTGGCGCGCTCGCGCACGAGCTCGTCAGCGGCGGCGCGCTCGGTCGCACCCTCGATATCGTCGCCATAACCTTCTCCGGCACGGCGCGCCGCAGCTTCGGCGCGGCGGAGCCACCACAACCCTGTCCCGAGCATGATGAGAGAACCGATGATGCCGAGGCCCGGCGCGGCAAAGGGCGTCGTGCCGAAGAACGGCATTGGTATCGCATTCTGGATCGACGGCGTGCCCGGCAAGGCCGACATGGTGAAGGTCGACGTCCCCAGCACGATCGCAGCCGGGATCAGGCGACGCGGGATCGAAGCTGCGCGAAACAGCGAGCGGGCCATGGGAACGATGACGAAAAACGCAACGAACAGGCTGACGCCGCCATAGGTCACCGCGGCACCGGCGAGCACCACCGCCAGGATCACGCGACGCTCGCCGAGGCGCTCCGCCATGAAGGCGGCGACCGACGTGACCGCACCGCTATCGTCCATCAGCTTGCCGAAGACCGCGCCAAGCAGGAAGATCGGGAAGAACTGCGCCAGAAATCCGGCCGCATGCACCATGAACACCTGGGTCAGGTTCGCAAGCAGCGGCTCGCCGCCGAACGACGCGGCAACGAGCGCTGCGAACGGTGCCAGCAGAAGCACGCTCCAGCCGCGAAAGGCGAACAGGACAAGCAGGGCGAGCCCGACGAGGAGGCCGAGAAGACCCATGTCTCAGCACTCCGACAGGAGGACGTCGAGATCGGCGGTCGATTGCCGGCCGATGTCGGCACCGTGCGCGGCGAGAAACGTGTCCGCGGCTAGGCGCCCCTCGGCGCGCAGCATCGAGACGAACTCCCATTCGGCGTTGAGCTTGGATGACGCGCCGAACTTCGCCAGCATGTCGCTCTTGATGCGGTGGGTCCGCATCTTTGCCCAGCGCGCGCCCTCGCCGCTGCCGGGGTCGGCCGCCTGGCGCAGCAGCGCGATCATGCGCAATTCCTTCATCAGGGGCGAATTGAACGAAATCTCGTTCAATCGATTGAGAATCTCCGCAGCCGTCCGCGGCTCTTCGAGCGTTTCGGTCGGATTGATCTGCACCAGGATGGTGTCGTGCGCATCGCTCTCGCGGACCAGCGGCGTGATCGTCGGGTTGCCGGCGAAGCCGCCGTCCCAATAGGGCTCGCCGTCGATCTCGATCGCACGGAACATGGTCGGCAGGCAGGCCGATGCCAGCAGCACATCCGCCGTGATCTCCGCGTTGCGGAAGATGCGGCCGCGCCCGGTGCGCACCCGCGTTGCGGTGATGAACAGCTGGATCGGCGAGCGCACGAGGCGTTCGAAATCGATGCTCTCGGTCAGCACCGCGCGCAGCGGATTGTAACCGGTCGGATTAAGATCATAGGGCGAGAGCACCCGCGACATCAAATCGGTAAGGATGTAGGCCGGCGACGTATCGAGCGTCCAGCGCCCCATCAATCGATCGAGCGGCGAGCGCTGCAGCGGACTGAAGGCCGCAGCCTTCGAGACGCGGCGCCAGTATTTTTCGAGCGCGTCGCGCGCGCCCTCCGCGCCACCCGCGATCCACCCGTCTGCGAGCACGGCCGCATTCATCGCGCCCGCGGAGGTGCCGGAGATCGCGGCGATGGTGAGCCACTTCTCTTCCAGAAGACGGTCGAGCACGCCCCAGGTGAAGGCGCCGTGAGAACCGCCACCTTGAAGCGCGAGATCGATCAGTACGGCGTCCCGTTCCATGGCGGCACCCACGCAACTGAAGCTCAAATTCGACGTGCTTTTTAGTACCCGAAGATGACAGCAGTGTAGAGAGCCCTGGCTACAGATTGCAACCGGAACGTGGGCGTTCTAGTGCTCGAATACCAGCCGTGCGCCAACCGTGCCCTCGAGCGCCCGGATCTGCGCAAGCAGCGCGGCCGAATCCTCGCCCCCGAGATCGGCGTCGAGCACGACGTAACCGAGGTCGCCGGCGGTCTCCAGATATTGCGCGACGATGTTGATGTCGCGCTGGAGGAAAACCTCGTTCAGCCGCCGCAGCATGCCCGGCACGTTGCGGTGGACATGGCTGAAGCGCGCACCCGCGGGACGTAAGTGCAGTTGCACCTCCGGGAAATTCACCGCGCCCATGGTCGATCCCGTGATGAAGTAGTCGACCAGCTTGCGCGCGACTTCCCCACCGATGCGCTCTTGCGCCTCCTCGGTCGAGCCGCCGACATGCGGGGTGAGGATCACGTTGTTGAGGCCCTGCACCGGGCTCTTGAATCGTTCCGCGTTCGAGGACGGCTCAACCGGGAACACGTCGATCGCAGCGCCCGCGATGTGACCGTCGCGCAAGGCGCCTGCGAGCGCATCGAGATCGACCACGGTACCACGGCTGTTGTTGATGAAGAATGAGCCCGGCTTCATCGCCCGCAGTTCCTTCTCGCCGATCATGCCGGCGGTCTGCGGCGTCTCCGGCACGTGCAGGCTGACGACGTCGCTCTGCGCCAGCAGCTCTTCGAGCTTCTCGACCGGCTCGGTATTGCCGTGGCGGAGCTTGTCGGTGCGATCGTAATAGATCACGCGCATGCCCATGGCTTCAGCAAGGGTCGAAAGCTGCGAGCCGATATTGCCATAGCCGACGATGCCGAGGGTGCGGCCACGCACCTCGCGGCTGCCGGCAGCGGACTTGTCCCAGCCGCCTTCATGGGCGGACACCGAGCGCGGAAAGATCTGACGCAGCAGCATCACGATCTCGCCGATCACGAGCTCGGCGACGCTGCGGGTGTTGGAAAAGGGCGCGTTGAACACGGGAATGCCGCGCTTGCGGGCCGCCAGGAGATCGACCTGGTTGGTGCCGACGCTGAAGCAGCCGACCGCGAGAAGCCCGTCCGCGGCCGCGAGCACCTCATCGGTGATCTGGGTGCGCGAACGGATGCCGAGCAGCGACACGCCCTTCAGCGCGCGCCGCAGGTCTTCGCCGTCCAGCGCCTTGGTCAACCGCTCGACATTGGTGAAGCCCGCACTCCGGAACAGGTCGACAGCGCTGTCATTGACGCCTTCGAGCAGCAGCGCCTTCGCGTTCCGCTCGGGGCTTTGGCCTGGGGCTGGCATGGAATCTCCGTAGGTCACAGCTTTGCCGCAGCTCATAGACCGCGGGGGAGATGCAGCACAATAGGGTTTGGATATGGGGAGAAGATGGCGAGGCGGTAAGTGTTTACGGTGGCCGCCCGGTCAGATCACATAAAACCCATGCGTGCCGTCGAGCCGGAGTTGCTCGACGAGACCGTATTCCCAGTCGAGATAGGCCTGCATCGCGCGCTCTGCGACGTCAGTGCCCTCGTAGGGCCGGCGGTAACGATGTGCCGGGTCGGGCTTGGGCAGCACGCGCGGCGGGCCGACCTCGAGCCCCCCATCGTAACCGCCTTCGAGGACGTAGACCTCCCAGCCCATCTGCGCGAGCCAGGATGCCGTCATGTCGGCACGCACGCCCTGGTCGTCGGTCAGGAGGATGCGCGCGCCGCGCACGGGCGCGGCCATGTCGGTTTCCTGGACGAGCTGGCCGCCGGGATAATGCCGGAAGCCCGGAAGATGACCGGCCGCAAACTCCTCGGCGTCGCGTACGTCGAAACGATAGAGCGTGCGATCGGTCTGCGCTGCAAGCGCCTTCGCCCCGTTCGCGCCGATATGGCGAACAGCGGCGCGATAGGCGACGTCGCGGGCATTGGCCGGGCCACCCTCGAACGGTCCGATCGCACCGCGCCGTTCAGCGCCATGATCGAGCGTGTGCCGCGCCAGCGTCCAGCCGATCGTGCCGTTGCGCAGCGCGCGCACCTTGTTGGGCACGCCGGCATTGATCAGCGACTGGGTGCCGATGATCGAGCGGGTGCGGCCGGCGCAATTGACGATGATGGTGGTGTCGGGATCGGGCGCGGCCTGCCCTGCCCGCAGCACCAGCTCAGCGCCGGGCACGCTGACCGAGCCCGGAATGTTCATGGTCGCATATTCGTCGAAGCGGCGGACGTCGAGGATCGCGATGTTGGCCTTGTCCGCAATCAGCTTTGCCACTTCGTCGGCGCTGAACGACGGCGTGTGCCGCCGCGCCTCGACCAGCTCGCCGAAGGCCTTGGAATAGGAATTGACGTCCTCGAACACCTGATAGCCCGCATCGCGCCAGGCCTTCAGCCCGCCTTCGAGCGCACGGACGTTGCTATAACCGAGCGCGGCAAGCCGTTCGGCGCCGGTCGCAACAAGCCCCTCACCATCATCATAGAGCACGATCGCGACGTCCTTGCGCGGCAACCGCAGCTCGGCCTCGATCGCGATCCGGTCCGCGGCCATGTTGGCGGCAAACAGCGGATGCCCGGTGGCGAAGCCGGCCTCGTATCTGAGATCGAGCAGCGCGATCTCCTCGCGCAGCAGCAGCGCGCGCCGGATATCGGCGGGAGTGACGGTCGGAAGCTTCATGGCGTGAACCCTGGCAAGTACGGCCAAGGGCTTTTGAACGATTGTCGCGCGCTTGGCTAGTCTTCGCGGCCGTTCACTCGCCCGGAACCAGCCGCCCGAGCGGCGGCTGCGCGGGACGCCGCAGCCGGCGGCGCGACAGATAAAGCAAAATGCCGGTGACCGAGAACAGCGGCATCAACGCTGCTGCAATCATGAAGGCGAGCTTGCCGGGCCAACCCAGGAACGCGCCGCGATGGATGTCGAGCACATTCGCGATGATCTTCTCGCCGAGCGTCTTGTCGGCGTAGCGCTCCGCCGAGACGATCTGACCGGTGACGGCATCGACACGGAATTCGTCACGTGTGGTATCGAGCGTCGAGTCCTTCGGCCACGACCGGATCCGGATCACCGTGCCCGGACCAGTTGGCAGCGTCAGCAGCGCTTTGGAGAAACGATCGCCCTCCTCGCGCTGGAGCGTCGACCACGCAAGATCAAATCCCACCGGCTGAACCGGCTCGGAACGCCCTGCGGCGCGCGGCTGCTTCGGCTGCATCTTCGCGGCGACGACATGCGGACGCGCCAGCAGCCAGACGACGCCATCCTTGTACCAGTCGAACGAGTACCAGAGCCCGGTCAGCGTCATCACCAGATAGATCGGCAGCACCCAGGTGCCGATCACCGCGTGCAGCGAACGGTGCAGGCCGCGGCCGCTGAGACCGAGATTTGGCTTCAGCCACATCTTCACGCTGCCGGCGCGGCGCGGCCAGCGCAGCACGAGGCCCGAGATGAGCATGACGATCAGGCCGAGTGCGGCGATGCCGGTGATCTGGCGTCCCCACCCCTTGGCATCGCCGGGGATCAACAGCCAGCGATGCAGCCTGCGGACGGTCGCGAAGAACTCCTCGCCACGCGGCGCACCCAGCACGTGTGCGTCGTAGGGATCGACATAGAGCGATGTCGGCCGCGCGCCCTGCTCGTCGCGCGCGAAGCGAACACGCACCGCCGCGGCCGGATCGCTCGACAGCGTGACGGCCGAGACCTTGCCGAGATCCTGCCCCGCCTTCAGCCGGGCCACCAGTTCATCCGGCATCAACGCCGGCGCCTGGCGCGGCGCGACCTGCATGAGGCCGGCGTTGAGATGATCGCCGATCTCGTCCTCAAAGCTCATGATCGCGCCGGTCAGCGCGATCAGGGCCAGCAGCAGCGCGAGCACGAGGCCCGCGATCGAGTGAATCTGGTGCAGAGCAGCCTTGATGTGATGCCCCACCTTACTCATCGAAGCCAACCTTCTTGATAAGCGAGATCGCGGCCTGCTGATGTGCGGCGATCCGGTCGATCGAAATTGCATCGGCGATGAACGTGCCCATTTCGGCAACGATGGGGGCACGCTCCGCTGCTGCAAGCACGGGGTATTCCAACTCGGCAGCGGCAAAGATCCGTTGCGCTGCCGGCGTGACAAGGAATTCGAGGAACTGTCGCGCCAACGCCGGATGTGGCGCCTGTTTCGCGATGGCCGCGCCGGTGAGGTTCACATGCGTGCCGCCTCCCTTGAATGTCGATGGCACCGCCTTGACCTCGATCGCCCAGGCACGCCAGTCGGCCCCTTCGCGTCCGTCGCGCAATTGCGCCAATGCCACGGTGTTGCCGATGCCGATCTTGCACGTGCCTTGCGCGACCTCGCGGATCACGTCGTTGTCCTTGCCATCAGGTTTGTGCGCGAGATTGGCCTTCAGGCCGGCGAGCCAGGCCTCCGTCGCGGCCTCGCCGTGATGCGCGAAATAGGCCGCAACCAGCGCGACATTGTTCTGATGCAGCGGCGAGCGCATGCAGAGCTTGCCGCGCCAATTGGGAGCGGCGAGATCTTCATAGTCGATCGAAGCAAGCGTGCTGTCCCTGCGCACAAATGCAACACGCGGTCGGACGGAAAGCGCAAGCCATTGTGCGCCGTTACCGCGGAGATTTGGAGGGACGACCTGGTCGAGACGCGACGACGTGAAGGCTTGCGTCAGACCGCGGGTGGAGAGCTGGGTCGTCTTGTCCAGCCCGATCGTCATCAATACATCGGCGGGCGATGCGACGCCTTCCGACGCAAGTCGCTTGACGAGGCTATCCTCGACGAAGACGATTTTCACCTTGACGCTGCTGGTTTCCGTGAAGGCCGCAACGACAGGCTCGACCAGGGCAGCCTCCCTGGTCGAATAGATCGTGATCTCCTCGGCGCGGCTCGCACCCGTGGCGGCAAGGCAGGCGGACGCCGCCGCGATCAGGACCGCGATGGCTTTGTGCCGCACCGCCATCCCTAGAACTTCACCGTTGCCGACAGCGACACGCGGCGCGCATCGCCGATCGCGACGTTCAGATTGTTGACGGCGGAGGGGTAATAGACGGTGTCGAACAGATTCTTGACGTTCAGCTGATAGATCACCGGCGTGTTCTGGTATTTCGTCTCATAGGTCGCGAAAATATCGGCGACCACATAGGACGGCAAGAAGAAGCTGTTGATCGCATCGCCGGGACGATCGCCGACATAGCGCGCGCCGCCGCCGAGGCGGAGCTGGCCCGGCAAAGCTGTACCGAAATCATAGACCAGATAGAGCGAGGCCGTGTTCAGTGCGACGTTCTGCAGCTTCCTGCCGAGCAGCGTCACATCCTCGGACGCCGTCACGCGGGCGTCGGTGTAGCCGTAGCTGCCGATCAAGGCCCAGCTGTCGGTGAGCCTGCCGGTGACATCCAGCTCGACGCCCCGCGAGCGGGCGCGACCGACGGTGTGGAGCTCGACCACGCCCGCGCTGTTCGTCTTCGTCGTCTGCACGTTCTTCTTGTCGAGATCGTAGAGCGCCAGCGTACCTGAGATACGCTTATTCAGATCGAACTTCACGCCGGTCTCGTATGACACGCCTTCTTCCGGCGCGACACTGGAATCGATCACGATGCCGATCGGCGCAATGGTCGAGTTCGGCTTCAGCGACTGGGTGTAGCTCGCATAGAGCGAGACCTCCTCGGTCAGCTTGAGAATAGCGCCGCCGAGGGGAAGCACCTTGTCTTGCGACACGTTGGTGTTGGTGACGAATGGCTTTCCGCGCCCGGCGATCTGGTCGTAGTCCATGTAACGGACGCCGCCAACCAGGGCGAACCGTTCGGTGAGATGCAGGGTGTCCTGGAGGAACAGCGACCATTGGCCGAGCTTGTCGGTCTGTGCGCTATCGCTGTTCGATACCGTCGTGCCCGGTCCGACCAGCCCGTAGACGGGATTGTAGACGTTGATGGCGGGAGTCGCCTGCCGGATCAGATTGTCGCGATAGATGGTGCGATACTGGCCGTCGCCGCCGAATACCATCTCGTTGCGCATATTGCCGAGCCAGAAGCCGCCGGAAATGTAAGACGTTCCATAGCTGGCATTGCTGAGCGAGCCCTGCGTGCCGTCGTTGCTGCGCGTCTCGACGCCCGTCGTGAAGTTGAGGGTGGAGATGCGGAGCTGGTTGGCGCTGAACGTTTCGGTGTTGTAGCTGTAGCCGGCGTAGAGCTTCCAATCCCGGTTGAAGCGATGCTCGATCGAGGCTTGCATCAAGTCCGAGGTGCCCCAGGTGTTGTTGAAGGGCTCATCGAGCCGGCGCGTGGATGGCACCGCGAGCGGTGCCTTGGTCACCGGATTGAACGCCGTGCCGCGATCGAACGGATAGATGAACTCGCGGTGCTCGTAGTTGAGCTGCACCGTGGTGTCCTGGCCGTGCCAGGCCAGCGACGGTGCGACCAGCATCTCGCGGTGACGGCCGAAATTGCGCCAGTAATCCTCGCTGACGCCGTAGCCGATGAAGCGATAGGCAAGGCCCTGATCGCCGATCGGACCGGTAACGTCGAGCAGGCCGTCGGCACCGGTCTTCGAGGCACTGAATGCCGAGCCGAGCAACGTGACCGAACCGTGCTGATAGAGCTCCGGTCGCTTGCTGATGGTGTTGACGATGCCGCCGGGATCCATGATGCCGTAGAGCAGTGAGGCCGGCCCCTTCAGCACCTCGACGCTTTCGACCGCGGGGTTGAAGCTGCGGCCCTGCACCAGCGGCATCCCGTTGCGCATGATCGAACCGTCACGATTATCGCCGAAGCCGCGGCGGATCACCGCGTCCTGGCTGCCGGCGAGCGTGTTGGTCTGTGTGATGCCGGAGACATTGATGAGCGCATCGTCGATGTTCCGCGGGAGCTGATCTTTCAACACCTGTTCAGGCACGATGTTGACCGCCTGCGAGGTATCGAGGGGCGAGGCGCCGCTGCGCAGTGTGGTCGAACTCGGCATCGCGCGGTAACCGAGCTTGGCAGCCTGCTGCGCGGCGGCCGCGGCGGCTGCACGTTCCGATATTGTCGGTGCTGCTGGTGTGGCGGCATTCCGGCTGCGCTGGCGCGCGGCGGCTTGCGTCCGGCGCTGGGGCGATTCAGATGCGCGCGCCGGTTTCGGTCGCTGCACCGGCGCTTCCACTGTCACCGGCGGCAGCGCCGATTGCGCCTGCGCGGTCGTCGTGTTCGAGGGGGATTCGATGAGCAGCACCGCTGCGCCGATGAGAAGACCTGCACGGCTCTTGCCGGCACGATGACGATGGCCGCTGACGCGCTGGCCATCCACGGGGGCACGCACTTTCATTCCACTTCAAGTCAAGAACATTGAAGTGTGCGCCTGTAACAGTCGGCGGGATCGAAGAGAACCGTAGGCGAGCTTGAATCGCTCTAGTGTTGAATCGTTCTAAGCGCATCGGCGCACCAAACGGCAATCACCGATTGATGTCGCTGTGATCGCGACACGCTGCGCGCGAATTTGCGGCAACGTGTCACGAAGGTTTTACATTTCACGCGATGGCAGGAGCAATCAGCTCGTCAATCTTTCGCTTGAGCGCCGCACCATCGGACGAGGCACGGAACGGCGGGCGCACGCGCAGCCAGCCCGCGTCGCCCGTCTGTGCGGCGAGGATCGCCTTCAGCGTCGCGAGGAACGACGGCGTGTTCAGCACGACGTCGGTCGCGGCTTGCATGCGCGCCTCGACGTCCTTGCCGTCAACCATGCCCTTGACCAGCTCGGGCACGACGTTGGCCATGCCGCAGATGGTGCCGGCGCCGCCAATTGCGATCGCGCGGGTGATGTCGGCTTCGTTGCCGACGGTGATGGCGAGCTCCGGCGCGGCAGCACGGAATGCCTTGAACTGCTTGAAGTCGCCGCTGGAGTCCTTCAGGCCCGCAACCACCTTGCCGTAACGCTTGCGCAAG
Organism: Bradyrhizobium sp. Pa8; assembly: GCF_052588265.1. Classification (NCBI taxonomy): domain Bacteria; kingdom Pseudomonadati; phylum Pseudomonadota; class Alphaproteobacteria; order Hyphomicrobiales; family Nitrobacteraceae; genus Bradyrhizobium; species Bradyrhizobium sp. Pa8. Next base: position 9,107,549 of record NZ_CP176767.1, read on the forward strand.
TTTGCCGCGACACTGGTCGGGATCGCGACACCCGAGACCTGCGGGATGTGATAGAGCGAGGCGCGCAGGCGATGATCAGCGACGCCGTCGATGATCGCGGCAAACGCGTCCTCGATCCCCTCGGGCGAGACGCCACGATCGAAATAAGGCGGCAGATACAGCACGTGGCGCAGGCCGAGGCCGAGCACGGCGCGCGTCAGCGCGATGCTGTCGGTGATGGCGGGAAAGCCGCCGCCGATGCCGATACGCTCGGGCGCGACGCCGGCCTTGAGCACGGCCTCGATGGTCGCGACACGCTCAGCGACATTGAAGGAGGTGCCCTCGCCGGTGGTGCCGAACAGCACGATGCCGTCGACGCCCTTGCCGAACAGCTGCCTGGCGTGAGCGACGAGCTTGGCGGCGTCCACGCTGCCATCAATCGCCAGCGGCGTCGCCGACGCCACCCAGAACCCGCGAATTGCCTCCGTCATCTCACCACCCATTGCTGCGGTCCCGGACTAAGCCCCTGATCTCGAACGATCTTGGGAGGCCTTCCGAGCCTTGTTTTTGCTTTACTTTTTATGTTGTACCTTACATACAAGACGAACGCAAATCCTTTCCACCCTCACGGCGCGCATGAGACGCAGCCAGATTCCGAGGAGGTCTCGCATGAACATGGTGAGCCCCATTGAGCGGCCCGATCAGTTGCTTGGCGCATTGCGCGACAAGCTCGGCGCGGCCGCCGTGCTTGTTGGCACCGAGGTGCCCGCGCGCAATTGCAACGACTGGAGCGCGAGCCTGCCGCAAACGCCGCTTGCGGTGATCCGACCGGTCGATGCGCAAGGCGTTGCCGATGCGATTGCGACCTGCCGGCAGGCGCGGCTGCCCTTCGTGCCGCAGGGCGGATTGACCGGGCTGTGCCGCGGCGCATCGCCCGAAGCGGGCTGGGTCGCGATCTCGCTCGAGCGCATGACCGGCATCGAGGAGATCGATCGAGCGTCAATGACGATGACGGTGAAATCCGGCACGCCGCTGGAGACGATCCAGAAGGCCGCGGACGAAGCCGGCTTCTTCTTTCCGCTCGATCTCGGCTCGCGCGGCTCCTGCGCGATCGGCGGCAATCTCTCCACCAATGCCGGCGGCAACCGTGTGATCCGCTACGGCATGACGCGCGAACTGGTGCTCGGCCTGGAGGTGGTGCTGCCCGACGGCACCATCATCACCAGCCTCAACAAGCTGATGAAGAACAACGCGGGCTATGACCTCAAGCATCTCTTCATCGGCTCCGAAGGCACGCTCGGCATCATCACCCGCGTGGTGTTGCGGCTGTTCCCGAAACCGCGCTCGACCATGGCGGCGCTGTGCGCGCTGGAGGACTATGCCGCGGTGATCGCGCTGCTCGATGCCGCGCGAAGCGGGCTCGGGCCGCTGCTGTCGGCATTCGAGGTGATGTGGCCGGACTATTGGGACGTGATCACGACGCGCGCCGGGGTCAAGCCGCCGGTCGCCGCAGGCCACGGTCTCTACGTGCTCGTCGAGGCCCAAGGCACCGACGAGAGCCTGGATGCACCGCGTTTCCAGAACTGGCTCGAAGAGCTGATGGAGCGCGGGCTGCTCGCAGATGCCGCCGTGGCGCAATCGCTGGCGCAGACGCAGGCGTTCTGGCGCGTGCGCGACATCTGCGCCGAGTTCGGCCAGGTGCTGGGCCCGCACATCTCCTACGACATCGGGCTTGCGGTGGCGCGGATGGACAAGTTCGTCACGCGCTGCAAGGCCGCGTTGGCCTCCGGCATCAAGGGGTGCGAGAGCGTCTATTACGGCCATATCGGCGACGGCAATCTGCATCTCGTGTCCTGGGTCACCGGTCTTTCCGTCGAGCAGCAGCCGAAGGAAGAGATGGACGCGATCATCTACGGCCTGGTGCGTGAACTCGGCGGCAGCGTCTCCGCCGAGCACGGCATCGGCACGCTGAAGAAGAAGTGGCTGGGCCATGCCAGGAGCGAAGCCGAGATCGCGTTGATGCGGACGTTGAAGGCCGCGCTCGATCCCGATCACCTGCTCAATCCCGGCAAGGTGATCTGAGACAGCAGATGCGATCGCTCAAGCTCGATACGCCGAAATCGCTGTCGCAGCGGGTGGTGCTGCGGCTGCGCCAGGCCATCATCGACGGCGAGTTCGCACTCGGCGCCGCCATCTCCGAGGAGATGGTGGCGAACTCCTTCGGCGTCAGCCGCACGCCGGTGCGCGAGGCGATGGGCCAGTTGCAGGCGCAGGGCCTGGTCGTGATCCGGCCGCAGGTCGGCAGCTTCGTGTTCACGCCGAGCGCGGAGGACATCACTGCGCTCTGCACCTTCCGGATCGCGCTCGAGCCCAAGGCTGCCGAGCTCGCGTTTCGTCACGATCGCGACGGCGCAATTGCGACGATGAGCAAAGCAATCGCGGCGATGGAGCCGGCGATCGCGGCGAAGGACAACATCGCCTATGGCCGCGCCGATGCGAGCTTTCACGAAGGGTTGTTCGCGCATTGCGGCAACCGCTATCTCATCGAATCCTACCAGCTCGTCTCGGGCCGCGTCGCCGCGCTCCGCACCAATCTGACGTCGCCGATCGACGTGCGCACCCGCTCGTCCTTCGACGAGCATCGCAAGCTGCTCGATTTGTTCGCGCGCGGCGAGTTCGCGGCGTTCGAAGCGCTGATGACGACGCACATCACCAATTCCGGCCTGGTCTACGCCAAGGCCTTGAAAGTCGAGGCCTTGAAAGTCGAGGCGCTGAAGGTGGACTGAGCGCTCCTACCGCGCGTCTCTCGATCCCGGCCTGTCCAGAAAATCCAGCGCGGTGTTGATCTGTTCGAGCTGGTGCTCGATCTTGTCGCGATCGTCGACCGACTGCGCCTTCTCGAGCTGTTCCACAAGCTTCTGCTTCCGCAACAACAAGTTCTCTATGACCGTACTCACAAGTCCCCCATCGCCCCGAAACGAAGCGTCGAGGCAAAATCCGGTTACGGCACTGGCGCCGGGATGGTCGGGCGCGCGCGAGCATGGCTCGCACCGGTCCCTTGATCAGAATGTTCGCGGAGGCGGTTGGTTCCTGCGAATGAACCACAACTCCGATCGATGGAACTATTTGCGCAGGCTCGCCCAGACCCCGCCGAGGATCAGCCCACCGCCGAACAGATGGATCAGTTTTGGCGGCTCACCGAGAATTGCGAACGACAGCAGGGCGCTCGCGATCGGTCCGAGATAAAGCACGAGCGAGGTTCGGACCGAACCGAATTTGCCGCCGAGCCAGGCAAAGCCGGCATAGGCGAGCAGCCCGGGAACGATCCCGGCAAAGACGTAAGCCGACGCCGCTTTCGTGCTGAAGACCTGCGCCGGCGTGGTCCACATCTCGATCAGCGCCTGCGGCAGCGAGAACAGCGCGCCGGCGCCTGCGAACAGGCTCATGCGCGCCAGCAGCGACGCCTTGGGCGCCGCGCGCGATTGCAGCAGCGTGTAGCCGGACCAGCCGAGCATCGCGATCACGACCAGGCCGTCGCCCGCTGCCGTCTCCAGTGCGAACAAGGTCTCCGGATGGCCGCCGGAGATGATGAGCAAGGCGCCGGCGAGCGCAAGCGCTGTGCCGAGCCATTGCAACGGGCCAACCTGCTCGATGCCGAGCACCGCAGAAATCATCAGCACAGTGACCGGCGACAGCGCCATGATCAACGCGATGTGGATCGCCGTCGTCGAGATGCCCGCGGCATAGACCGGGCCGCCGCAGAGAAACATGCCCATGAAGCCGGCGGCGAGGATCGGCCAGATGTTCTTGCCAAGTGGCACGCGGCCGGCGCGGATTTCGGCGAATGCGATCGGCGCGAGCCCGATGGCAACGATGCTCCAGCGGAAGAAGGCGAGCGCGAAGGGCGGGACCGAGCCCGCAAGCCCGCGCGCCAGAATCTGATTTGAGGCCTGCGCGGTCGCCACCAGGATGAAGCCGATCAGCGCAACCGCACCGAGCCAGGCCTCGGTGGACGGCGCCGCGCCGGCGTCATCACCGCCGTCAGAAATTTCCTTGCCCATGGCGCAATCGGATATCCGATGTCGGCCGCGGTGAGAACCCGGAAGAGGGATCGCTCATATGCATATGCGGCACGCGCACCGTTCGGGGCGGCGAGGCGATGCTCGCCATGCGCAAGGCCTGGATCGAGGCGGCCCTGCCGGGCTCGACGGTGACCAATCTCCGCCTCGTCGAGAACGCCGCGCGGATGATCCGCCAGCATGGTGGCGAGCCGGCGGGGGTTCGCGAACGGTTAACGCGCTCCCGCAAGCCGGTTGCCTGGCGGAACCGCAAATCTTCACGCGTCCGTCGGTTGTATTCGTACGCCCGGAGTCCTATGCGTAGGCGCCATGGACACCCAGATCATCACCGCCGAAAAGCCCCTGATGGCGCAGGCGCGCCCGCGCAAGCCGGCGCCGTTCCTCCCGATGAGCCGCGCCGAGATGGATGCGCTCGGCTGGGACGCCTGTGACATCGTGCTGGTGACGGGCGATGCCTATGTCGACCATCCGAGCTTTGGCATGGCCATCATCGGCCGGCTGCTCGAGGCACAGGGCTTTCGGGTCGGTATCATCTCGCAGCCCGACTGGCATTCGGCCGAACCGTTCAAGGCGCTGGGCAAGCCAAAGGTGTTCTTTGGCGTCACCGGCGGCAACATGGATTCGATGGTGAACCGCTACACCGCGGACCGCCGCCTGCGCCATGACGACGCCTATACGGCGGGCGGCGAAGGCGGCAGGCGGCCGGACCGCTGCACCGTCGTCTACGCGCAGCGCTGCCGCGAGGCATTCAAGGACGTACCGATCGTGCTCGGCGGCATCGAGGCGTCGCTGCGCCGGATCGCGCATTACGACTACTGGTCCGACAAGGTACGCCGCTCGGTGCTGGCCGACGCCAAGGCCGACCTGCTGCTCTATGGCAATGCCGAGCGCGCGGTCGTCGAGGTGGCCAACCGTCTTGCCGCCGGCGAAGCGCCGCGCGAGCTCAGCGACATCAGGGGCGTCGCGCTGTTCCGCCGCGTGCCCGAAGGCTATTCCGAGTTGCACGCCGACGATCTCGACTCCGCGGATGAGGGCGCATCGCGGACGAAAGGCGCCACCGTGATCCGGCTGCCGGCGCTGGAGCAGGTCGAGCAGGACAAGGACGCCTATGCCCGCGCGTCACGTGTGCTGCATCGGGAGAGCAATCCCGGCAATGCACGGCCGCTGGTGCAGCGCCACGGCGATCGCGATCTCTGGCTCAACCCGCCGCCGATCCCGCTGACCAGCGACGAGATGGACGCGGTCTACGACCTGCCCTACGCGCGCGCGCCGCATCCGTCCTACGGCGAAGCAAAAATCCCCGCCTGGGACATGATCAAGTTCTCGGTGACGATCATGCGCGGCTGCTTTGGCGGCTGCACCTTCTGCTCGATCACCGAGCACGAAGGCCGCATCATCCAGAACCGCTCCGAAGGCTCGATCCTGCGCGAGATCGAGAAGATCCGCGACAAGACGCCGGGCTTCACCGGCGTGATCTCCGACATCGGCGGCCCCACCGCCAACATGTACCGGATGGCGTGCAAGGATCCGAAGGTCGAGGCGGCGTGCCGGCGGCCGTCCTGCGTCTTCCCGGAGATCTGCCCGAACCTCAACACCTCGCATGACGATCTGATCCGGCTCTACCGCAAGGTGCGCGAGACCAAGGGCATCAAGAAGGTGATGGTCGCCTCCGGCGTGCGCTACGATCTCGCGGTCGAGAGCCCTGAATACATCAAGGAGCTCGTCACCCATCACGTCGGCGGCTATCTGAAGATCGCGCCCGAACATACCGAGCGCGGGCCGCTCGACAAGATGATGAAGCCGGGCATCGGCGCCTACAACCAGTTCAAACGGATGTTCGATGCCGCGGCCGAGCAGGCCGGCAAGAAATACTACCTGATCCCCTATTTCATCGCGGCGCATCCGGGCACGACCGACGAGGACATGATGAACCTCGCGCTCTGGCTCAAGAAGAACCGCTATCGCGCCGACCAAGTGCAGACCTTCCTGCCCTCGCCGATGGCGACTGCGACCGCGATGTACCACACCGGCGTCAATCCGCTGCGCGGCGTGCGCCGCGGCGGCAGCGACAAGGTCGAGACGATCAAGGGCCTGCGTCAACGAAGGCTGCACAAGGCGTTCCTGCGCTACCACGACCCCGACAATTGGCCGGTGCTGCGCGAGGCCTTGATCAAGATGGGCCGCCGTGACCTGATCGGCTCCCGCCCCGACCAGCTCGTCCCCGCACACCAGCCGCCCGGCACCGGCAAGGCCGCGGGCACGAAGCGACCCTTACGCCCCGGCGGCAAGACGCAGAAGTTCACGACCAAGGGTCTGCGGGTGATGAAGTAGCGGCGCGAGCCGGACGCTTTCGGCCCTCCAAAACAAAAGAGTCGAAAACAACCCCATGCACAGTAGACGGCATGAGCGGGATCAATGGCTTAGGCGTTTTGCGAAGACGTTGACCCGTCGGGCAAGAAGCCGTTGCACCGTCGGGCAACACAGGCGCATGATGACATCATCGGACACACATGGCGAAGACGAGCCGCAGTGACAGCGCGCGATTATGGAACGTGCGGTTTTGTGTCTCCTTCAGCTTTTCGACGCGATTTCGCACAGGCACCCCGGCAAGGTCCTTCGCTGAACCTCGAAGCGTGAGATCAAAAAGGCACGCACCGAAACCGGTTGACCTTTGCGCCATCATGTAACATACAAAGTTACATGAAGCGAGACAGTCGATTATCAGGGGTTCTCCACGTCCTGCTGCACATGGCGCAGCAGCCTGGCCCGTTCACGTCCGAAACGCTGGCGAAGGCCATGGACACCAACCCGGTGGTGATCCGCCGCATCATGGCCGGCCTGCGCGACCTCAATTATGTCCGCTCCGAGAAGGGGCACGGCGGCGGCTGGACGCTGGCTTGCGATCTTTCGAAGGTGACGCTGCGCGATGTCTACACCGCGCTCGGCAGCCCCTCGATTCTGGCCATGGGCAACCGGACCGAGGCGCCTGGCTGCCTGGTCGAGCAGGCCGTCAATGCCGCGCTCGATCAGGCGTTTGACGATGCAGAGGCGTTGCTGCTGTCGCGCTTTGGCGAAGTGACGCTGGCGATGCTGAGCGACGATCTGCGCAAGCGCCTGGGTGCGCGAAAGCTTCACGGCATGAGCGCGCATCACGCGTGACCGACTCCCCTCAGCAGGACAACATCGTGACCGACATTCAAAACGCGTTCTCCGATCCGCAGATGGTGGCGAAATACACCGAAGGGCCGCCACGGTTCGTTCCCGGCTACAATTCGATGCTGTCCATGGCGGCGATCCTTTTGGGCGAGCGTGCGCGTGAAGATGCTCGAATACTCGTTCTCGGCGCCGGCGGCGGCCTGGAGCTGAATGCCTTTGCGCAAGCGCAGCCGCGCTGGACCTTCGATGGCGTGGACCCGTCGGCCGCGATGCTGAATCTCGCGAAGCAGACGCTGGGTCCGTTCGCCTCGCGCGCGCATCTGCATCAAGGCTATATCGACGACGCACCGGCGGGACCGTTCGACGGCGCGACATGCCTGCTGACTTTGCACTTCGTCGATATCGAGGAACGGCGTCGCATCGCCTCGGAAATCCACCGCCGCCTCAAGCCTGGTGCGGCATTCGTGGCAGCTCATTTCAGCATTCCTGACGGCGATGATGAGCGGCCGCGCTGGCTCTCGCGCTATTCCGCGTTCCTGGCTGCATCCGGAGTCGGCCCCGACAAGGCGGCGGCCGCACGTCAAGCGGTCGACGGGCAATTGAGCATTCTGTCGCCCGCACGAGATGAAGCGATTTTGCGCGACGCCGGTTTTACCGACCCAACCCTATTCTACGCCGGCTTTACGTTCCGCGGTTGGGTGGCGTACGCCTGAGGCAAATCAGCTGCACCGCTTTGCCGGGAGCTGGCGGTCCGCGCGGCGATTGTCAGCCTGCCGTTTCGCTCTCTGCACAAAGCGGCGCCTCGGCCAAACGGCTCGCTTGCGAAGCAAAGTCCTCGAACGCTGCGACTGCATCACGCATGTTGTGGCAGCCGCAACTGTCGAGCGACGAATGAACGCTGAGGTCGAACAGTTCCATCCAGAAGAGCGGGCTCTCGGGCAAGCCGGCCCCAAGCACTTCGAACATGCTGATCTCGCAATCCCCGACCCGCTCGAGCGCAACCGTCCGGGAGCCATGGGCGATATGAGGAATTCCGAGCAACGTTCCGTAACCTCGTAAAATCTTCACGTTTATGGGCGGCGCGACGCCGTCACTGCTGGACATCAAGGCCATCGCAGCTTTCGGGGAAAGGGGCTGCCCCGACAACGCAAGACCAGTCTGAGGGCAGACAAGCGATTTAAGTCACAAGACCCCCGGTTTCTTGTTATCATGAGCCAATAAGTTGATTTTTCATGCCGTGGTCACGATCGGCGAGCCCAAAGAGCGAGGCCCGCAGCGGCAACGACGAAAGGGTTCGGTGTGCCGGCTGCCCATTCGCCCCATCCTGAAACAATGCCCAGTGCGACCGGCGGAATCGCCCGCCTGGTTTGGGCACGCCTGCAGGACGCCGGCATCGAGGCGGACGGTCTGCTGTCCAGGGTCGGATTGACTCTCAAGCAGATCGAGGATCGCAAGGCGCGCCTGAGCGCCGAGAGCCAGATCAGGTTTCTGGAACTTGGGGCCGAGGCGTTGCAGGACGACAGCCTCGGCTTCCACCTGGCACGAGACTTCGACCTTCGTGAAATTGGCCTGCTCTATTACGTGGCAGCATCCTCTGGGACGATTGCCGAAGCCTTCGCAAAGGCCGAGCGCTATTGCCGTCTCGCCAACGAGGGGATTTCGCTGCGATTCGCCGCGAAAGAGATGACGATCACGCTGAAATATATCGGCGTGGAACGGCGCTCGGATCGGCACCAGATCGAATTCTGGCTGACCTCAATCATTCGCATGAACCGCGCCCTGACCAACCGCCGCCTGATCCCGAGCCAACTCAAAATGGTACATCGCCGTCGAACGACGCCCACAGAGGTCAGGTCGTTCCTGGGGTGCGAGATCGAGTACGGGTCCGATGTCGACGAGATCGCTTTCCCGGTATCCGTGGGGCCGATGCCAATCGAAAGCGCTGACCACTATCTGAACGATCTGCTGGTGACGTATTGCGAGCAGGCGCTCGCACACCGGAAATCCGGCGAAGTCTCGCTCAGATCGAGCGTCGAGAATGCAATCGCCCCATTGCTCCCGCATCGTGAGGCACGGGTCGAAGAGATCGCCCGTCGACTGGGGATGAGTCATCGCACGCTGGTGCGACGCCTCGCTTTGGAGGGACTGACATTCAGTGGCATCCTCGACGAGATGAAGATCGACCTTGCCAAGAGCTATTTGAAGAAAGATGAACTGTCGATTTCACAAACCGCGTGGCTCCTCGGCTACGGGGAAGTGAGCGCATTCACGCACGCCTTCAGGCGGTGGACCGGGGTGACGCCGAGACAATGGCGCGCCGCCGGCGATCCCAAGCACGCCGGTGGCCTCGACGATACGCCGCTTCGTGCAAAGCCCGCACGCGCGAACTCCTCCCGGAGCTGACAGAATACGGAAATGTTCGTCGCTTGTACCCCGCACCCCTCACCGATCCACCGGCACACCCGGCCCGAGATGATACCGGCTTGAGAAGAACACCAGCGGCGTGGTGTCGTGGTAGTCGCAGTTCGAGACTTCGGCGATGATCAGCGTGTGGTCGCCGACGTCGACGTGGCGTGTGACCTCGCAGGCGAACCAGGCCATGCAGCCGGACAGGCGCGGCAGGCCGTCGACGATGTCGTAATGCGGCGTCGCGCCGGTGTTCGGCTGGCTCGCGAAGTGCCGCGACAGGTCCCGGCCGTGCTCGGGCAGGACGTTGACGCAGTAACGTCCGGTCGCCGAGATCGCCCGGTGCATGCGTCCTGGCATGACCGACACAAGCACGGTCGGTGGGGACAGGCTGACGGTGACAAAGCTGTTCGCGGTCATACCGCAGACGCGGCCGTGCTCGTCCAGCGCGGTCAGCACCGCGACGCCGGTCGTGAAGCGCGATGCGGCCTCGCGGAACGAGGCCGGATTGGCGCGCGGCATGTCAGTCCCCACTCGCATCGGTCCTCACGCAATCGCCCTGACCGGCTCAGGCGGCGCCGACATGCGCTCGATCCAGGCCTGGATGCGCTGCGGCGTGCAGATGCGATCCCACTGCCGGTCCGGGTAGTTGAAATTCTCGGTGAACTCGTTGGCCAGCGCCGGGTTCTGGCTCATCGCGCCGATCAGCATGCCCAGCGCTTCCGTCGGTGGCTGCAGCATCACGTTGGTCCAGCGCGAGGCCGCCAGCACGCGATCCTGTCGTTTCAGCTCGACCTTCTCGCACAGGCGCACGTCGAGCGCGTCCGCATTGACGATCTCCTCGCCGAGCACGAAGGCCGCATAGGAGGCGACATTGGCGCCCTGGCCCATCATGGGATCGACGATCGCGTGGACGTCGCCAAGCGCAATCGCGCATTTGCCGTCGTCGAACTCGACCACAGTGTTGCGCACCGTCGGGACCACGCCGCCTTGCAGCAGATCCTGCGGCTGCGCGAGATCGAAGTGCGCGGTGTCGATGCGGTCGTAGGTCGTCGGGTGATGCTTCTCGAGCTTGCCCAGCAGCACCTTCAAGAAATGCTTCGGGTTGTCGTCGTAGCTGAGCGTGGCCAGTTCCTCCATGTCGCCGCCGGGCACGTTTTCCATCAGCAGCGCGTTGGCGATGCCGTTGAACGTAATGGTCGGGATCACGATCATCTCGCCATGGCCGGGAGACACCGAGAGCGTGACGTTCATGGGATCGGGCTGCCGCACGCCGGTGTAAAGCCCGACGCACAGCCGCCGTTGCGGCTGCGAATAGGGCGTATGCTCCGGCCGGTAAGTGAAGAGCTGGCCCAGCGGACCCTTGCCGGTCGAGACGACCAGGAGATCGAAACGGGCGACCAGCGGACGGATGTCGCGCTCCTCGATGCGGCGATATTCGATTCTACCGCCGCGCTTCATGAAGTCCTGCATCAGGGCAGGAAGATAGATCCGGTAGTCGACGGCGCGGCTCGGCTTCGAGAAATCGCCGCGAAAGCTCAGCGGCTGCGGAAAATTGAAGACGTGATCGTGGTAGTAATAATGGTCCTTCGGATCGCTCCAGTGATTGACGCCGAGATAGTCCTCGCGCGCGATCGTCACGTGATGATGCGCGACGGTGTTGAACAGGCGGATGTCGCGATAGTCCTCGGGCGGCCGGTCGGTGATGACAGTGGCGTCCACGCCATGTTTCTGCAGGTAGAGCGCGAGATGCAGGCCGGCGATGCCGGCGCCGACGATTCCGATGTTGCGTGCCACGTGGACTCCTCCCTGTGATCGCTTGTTTTGAGGGAGCCTAGCGACCCGTCGTGTTGCGCACTACGGAATAAGTAGGATATAATTTATTCCAGATCGGAATGAATTATGGACCGGATCGATTGCCTGCGCGCTTTCGTTCGCGCCCTCGAGGGTGGCAGCTTCTCGGCTGCGGCCAAGGAGCTCGGGATCGGCCAGCCCGCGATCAGCAAGCGCATCGCGATGCTGGAAAGCGAATTCGGCACGCAGCTGTTTTCGCGCACGACGCGCACACTGAAGCCGACGGCCGAAGCGCACCGGATCTACGATCTCGCGCGGCAGATCCTCGACAGCTTCGACATGGCGCGGTCGAGTGTCGAGCAGGCCGCACCCCGCCCCACCGGCACGCTCCGGATCGGCGTGCCGTCGTCGTTCGGACGGCGCTACATGATGCCCGTCATCGCCGAGTACGTTCGGAATTATCCGGAAGTGCGGGTCGACATCCGCTTCAGCGAGCGGTTCGTCAATCTGGTGGAAGAAGGCATCGAGCTGGCGCTGCGCATTGGAAACCTGGAGGCGAGCACGCTGGTAGCCCGCCGGCTCGGCACCGTGCAGCGCCATCTTGTTGCGACCCCCACCTACCTGCACGGCCGCCCGATGCCGCGGACGCCTGACGATCTCGGCTCGCACCAGTGCATCGTCTATTCGCGGATGTCGCCGGCGCACCAATGGGCCTTCGAATCCGAGCATGGCCGTCACGTCGCATCGATCAACGGCCCCATTCACGTCGACGACGCCGATGCGATGCAGGAGGCGACGATGCAGCATCTCGGCATCGCGATCCTGCCCGAATGGAACGCCGCGGAGGGCCTTCGCAGCGGCGAGCTCGAACATGTGCTTCCGGACTACACCATCGCCGCGCTGCCCCTGCACGCGGTCTATCCGGAGACGCAGTGGATGTCGCTGCGCGCGCGAAGCTTTCTGGATCTCCTGGTCGACCGCGCCGAGCATTTCACGCCAGCCCCGTCGCATACCCGCACCGCCAGAGCAGGCGGTTGACGCCGCCCCTGCCATCATTAAATGACGCCCATGAAAAAGATCGGATTTCTGTCCTTCGGACACTGGACGCCCTCGCCGCAATCGCAGACCCGCTCGGCGGCGGACACGCTGCTGCAATCCATCGAGCTGGCCGTCGCGGCCGAACAACTCGGCGCGGACGGCGCCTATTTCCGCGTGCATCACTTCGCGCGCCAGCTAGCCTCGCCCTTCCCGCTGCTCGCCGCCGTCGGCGCGAAGACCAGCACAATCGAAATCGGCACGGCCGTGATCGACATGCGCTACGAGAACCCGCTTTACATGATCGAGGATGCAGGCAGCGCCGATCTCATCGCCGGCGGGAGGCTCCAGCTCGGCATCAGCCGCGGCTCGCCGGAGCAGGTGATCGACGGCTGGCGCTACTTTGGTTATCGCCCGGCCGACGGCCAGAGCGATGCCGATATGGGCCGGCGCCACGCGGAGGTCTTTCTGGACCTGTTGCGCGGCGAAGGTTTTGCCGAGCCCAATCCGCAGCCGATGTTTCCCAATCCGCCGGGACTGCTGCGCCTCGAACCGCATGCGCAAGGCCTGCGCGAACGGATCTGGTGGGGCGCCGGCTCGAACGCGACCGCGGTGTGGGCGGCGAAGCTCGGCATGAATTTGCAGAGCTCGACGCTGAAGAACGACGAGACCGGCGAAGCTTTCCACGTGCAGCAGGCGGCGCAGATCCGTAGCTATCGCGCCGCGTGGAAGGAGGCCGGCCACACCCGCGAGCCCCGCGTGTCCGTCAGCCGCAGCATCTTCGCCCTGATGAATGATCGCGACCGCGCCTATTTCGGCGGGGAGCGCGGCGGCGAAGACCAGATCGGCTTCATCGATCCGCAAACGCGCGCGATCTTCGGCCGCTCCTATGCCGCTGAGCCGGAAGCGTTGATCGAGCAGCTCAAGCAGGACGAGGCAATCGCCGAGGCCGACACGCTGCTGCTGACGATTCCGAACCAGCTCGGCGTCGAGTATTGCGCGCATGCGATCGAGGCGATCCTCACGCAGGTGGCGCCGGCGCTCGGCTGGCGTTGAGGCCTTCACGCGGGGCCCGTTCTCGGTTGCGCCTCTCCTAGTTGGCTGGCACTCTAACGCTCGCTCGCCGTGCAACCGGCGTACCCGCAAGCATGGCTGAATCATCAGAGAGTGTTGGGATGCCGCGGTCCGACAGGCTGCTCGAGCTGATCCAGTTCCTTCGAACCCATCGTTACCCGGTGAAGGGAACGCAGCTCGCTGAGGAATTCGGTGTCTCGTTGCGAACGATTTATCGCGACATCGACAGGCTGATCGCAAAGGGGGCGCCGATCGACGGCCAGGCCGGGGTTGGATATGTGCTCCGCCCGGGGTTTACGATCCCGCCGCTGATGTTTTCCAGCGACGAGATCGAGGCGATGGTGCTCGGCTCGCAAATGGTCGCGCGCAGCGCCGATACCACGCTGGCGAAGGCCGCGCGCAACGCGCTGGCGAAGATTACCGCCGTGTTGCCGGCGGACAAAAGCAGGGAGGCCGACGCGTCAGGCCTTCTCGCGGGTGCTCTCAAGCCGGCCGTGGCAGACCGCGTCGATTTGGCACCCATTCGGAGCGCGATCCGAATGGAACGCAAGATCTGGATCGCGTATGGCGACGAGACCGGCGCGAAGACCGAACGACGGATCTGGCCCATTTCGCTGACCTTCTGCGCGACGGTGCGATTGCTTGCCGCATGGTGCGAGCTACGCAAGGATTACCGGCACTTTCGAACTGACCGCATTGTTGCGTTCGCCGAGACCGCTGAGGGATATCCGCGACGCCGTCGAGCCATGCTCAGGGAATGGCGCGAAATCGAGGGGCTGCCCGAGCCTCGCTACTGACAGAACCTGTCACTCTGATCAGCTAGTTTTGCTTTCGATGCGGCTGAGCCGGCTGCGACACCGGGAGCTAACATGCTGACAGAACCGAAAACCAACGATCTCAGCTTTCGTGATGCCGAGGCGGTGCTCGAGCTTGCCCAGATGCTGATGAGCGCGGGCGACATTTCCGAGGTCATGAAGACCTTTGCCACCGACGTCGTAGTGCGATTTGCCGATTTCCCTGAAATGCATGGCAGGCCGCCGCTGGAGAAATTCCTGATGGCGCGTTTTGCGCGCCAGAAGAATTACCGACTGCAGAAGCAGTTGCGCGCGGTGTCGGGCCGCGTCATTGCCTGTTATTGGGAGGGCGAGTGGGACGACGGACAAGACGGACGGCAGATGCAGGGCCGCGGGATAGAACTTCTGACCATGCGCGGCGGCGAGATCGCAACGTGGGAAGCGACCTTCAACGTCTGGGAGAAAGGCAGCCTGCCGTCATTGCCAATCGTCTAGCCGACAAACGCCTGACATTTTCATGGAGCAGTTCCGGCAAGGCCGAGACCGACACGTTGCTGCTGACGCTCCCGAACCAGATCGGCGTCACCTGCTGCGCACATGCGATCGAGGCAATCCCGGCTCACGTCGCGCCTGCGCTCGGGTGGCAGTGAGGCAGACCGCAATCTGCTCCCACCGCGCGCGTTCACCCTGTCTTCGTCCCCGTGATGACGGCGAGCGCCTCGACGAAACGATCGAGATCGGCCTCGTCGGTAAAGAGCGCCGGCGTCACCCGGATGCACTGACCCTTGGCGACGCCTGCCCGGCGCACCGTCAGGATCTTGTGGCCGTCCCTGAGCTTCGCCACGGTTGCGTCGTTGTCGGCCTTGCTGGTCTTGCCGGCAAGGCGGAAGGATGTGAGCGCCCCATACAGGCCGGGCTCGTCCGGCGTCAGGATCTCGATGTCTTTGAACCCGCGCACGCGGCTGACCCAGTAGTCGCGCAAATATCGCAGGCGGGCCTGTTTCGCCGCCGCGCCGATCTGCTGATGGAGCGCCACGGCCGCGGGCACCGTCAGCACCCTCGCGAAATTGATGGTGCCGGTGTGCACCCGCGAGCGGATATCGTCTTGCGCAAAATCTTCGTCGCCCATATCGCGGTCGATGTCGGCGAGACGGTCCTTCCTGATGTAGAGGAAGCCCACACCGAGCGGCGCGCCGATCCATTTGTGCAGATTGAAGCCGACGAAATCGGCCTCGAGCTCGCCCACCCTGAAGTCGATCTGCCCCCAGGAATGCGCGGCGTCGACGATGGTGTCGATGCCCTTGGCCCTGGCCATGCGGGCGATCTCGGCGACCGGCATTACGAGGCCGGTGCGATGGCTGACATGGGTGAGGAGGAGGAGCCTGGTCCTGGGATTCGCCTCGAGGGCGCGGGCATAGGCGTCGAGCACGGCCTGGCGGGTGGCCGGCTCCGGCACATCGAACCTGACCACGTCGACACCGCGGCGCGCATGAAGTGCGTTCATCGCGTACTGCATCGAATCGTAATCGAGGTCGGCGTAGAGCACGCTGTCGCCGGGCTTCAGCTTGTTGTAGCCGCCGATCAGGAGCTGCAGCGCTTCGGTCGCGCCGCGGGTGAGCGCGATCTCCTCGGGCGCCGCGCCGACGGCCTGGGCCACCTTGATGCGTACGGCCTCGAAATCCGCACCCGCGCGCTGCCGCGCGTAATATGTGTTCTGATAGTTGACCATGTCGGTCTGGCGAATGAACTCGCGCCTCACCGGCTCGGCCATGATGCCCCAAAAGCCGTTCTCCAGATTGACGACATCCGGCGTCACGGCATAGAGCCCCTTCACCGCCGTCCAATAGGCATTGTCGGTGGCAATGGCGGTCGCCGCTCCGATCGGCTGCGCCGGCAGGCCGTCGGCTGCCATGGCCGGTGCCGCCAGGGACGTGACGGCTGCGGCCGCGAGGCCCTTCAGGATCGACCGGCGGTCGGACGACATTGTCTCAGTCAGATGCATATCAGCCCCCACGATGCGCGGCGAAGGGAGCAGCGATCCATAGAGCGAGAATGACGAAGCGATGACGGTTCGATGATGTCCGGCGCCCGGTTACATCTCGGTCATTGCCCCGTCGATCATCCCTGCGCCGACGTCACCGGCCATTGCGAGACGTCCGCCATCGAAAGAAATTCCAGCTTCGCGGACGATTTTTCCAGCAACCCGGCTTGCACAAGGCGCCGGGGATCATTGCGATAGTCTTGGAAGTCCGCATCGGATGCGAAGCTGACGATGTGCACCTCGATCGTGCCATCCGGATTTCGAAGACGACGCTCCACACGCCCGTTGAACGCAGGGAGTAGCGGCAGGACGGCATCCTCGTAGGCGCGGAAGGCCTCGATACCCTCAGGCGGTATTCGGGCAATGAGCACCAGCGTTACGGAGTGAGCTTGACAGGTCATCGCCGCAATCCCGAGCCGAGATAGTCGTGCATTGGAGACGTTGCATCCTGCGGTCGCCGCCTTACGGCGTCAATGACGGCTCGAATGCAAGGCGGATGCCATCGAGATGCCCGCTTTGGGCGGGCTCCTGGGGATGAGGGACCTGCTTCGGGTCGAAAGGGAGCCAACTCGCGCGATCTCAGAACAATGCGGCGTTGAGGGCCTGTCCGTAGGTCATCGCGGCCACGAGAGAGAGCAGCAAGCCCGCGCCCGAGAAGATCACGAGCACCTTTACGGTCTCGACATCAACGTTGGTTCTCGTCGCGCGGGAGATCGCCTTTGCCAGTGCAGCCATCATCGCCAGCTCCGAACCGGGCCGCGCGGAGGCGGGCCCTGGTTCATCTAGCGTCATTGGGGCGCGTTTGCATGTGAAGCAGATTACAGGTGCGCTTGCGTACTGCGCCTCTAGGCATGAGCCGCAGCTTTGCCAGCGGCCGGCATCGTCAAACCGCCCTGCTCAACGCGCTGCCCTCAGGCGCCACTGAACCCGCGGGCGCGTGATTGACGACGAGACCGGTCGGCACGGCGTTGTACCTCGACAGCGCAGCGGTGACCCGCCGCATCGCCGCCGAACCGAGTTCGCCGGCGCGCACCACCGGGATGATCAGATCCGCGTACGCGGCCAGCGCGATGGCGTCGGGCTGCAAGGCGAGATTGCTCGCATGGACGACGATCAGATCGAACTCCGAACGAATATCGTCTTCTAGCCGGGCATCGGCTCTTCTGCCGGCGCTCAGCAGCTCGTCGATCGACTGCAGCCCTGCCGTGGTGGAGCCGTCCTGCCATTCGGTCACCGGAGGCTGGTGACCTGCGAATTCCGGCTGGAGCCGGATCAGCACGCTCATCATGCCCCGATTCACCGCCGCGCGATTGAGGGAGCGCGCAACGGTGTTGCCGCCGGCACCTTTGCCGACCGACAATACGAGGGCGACCTTGCAGCCACGCACCGGCGCGCGATCGATCCGCTCGAGAAGCGGACGCAGATATGCGCCGAGATCGAGCTCGGCCGTCGCGGCGATCGGCCTTTGCCACACAGTGTTGGCCACGGCGCCAGGCGCCAGATCGGGAATGCGGGACCAGACAGGCAGGTTCGGCATCGCCTCAGGCTGGCGCGCGGCCGGAGCCGGACGCTGGACTTGCGCGTCCGCCGCTTCCGCACGCGCAAGAGTTTGAGAAGGAGTTTGAGCAAGAGTTTGAGCAGGAGCCTCGGCAGGCGCGGGCCCGTCGGACACGCTTCCCATCGCCGCAACGGCCGCCGTCGAGGTCAGGATCGAGCCGATCGCGAGCGCCGCGAGCAGCAAGGCGAGGGGCGGACGCGTCGAGCGCATCGGCGGAATGGCGAGCGAGGCGATCTTGGTCTGGGAGCTCTGCAGCTGGCGCTGCTCGCTGGTCGTCTTGAACCGCGACAGGAACTGCTCGTAGATGTTCTTGTTGGCATCGGCGTCGCGCTGCAGCTC
Source organism: Bradyrhizobium sp. Pa8 (assembly GCF_052588265.1). Lineage (NCBI taxonomy): Bacteria > Pseudomonadati > Pseudomonadota > Alphaproteobacteria > Hyphomicrobiales > Nitrobacteraceae > Bradyrhizobium > Bradyrhizobium sp. Pa8. Next base: position 9,125,804 of record NZ_CP176767.1, read on the forward strand.
CTGCAGCTTCACCAGCGCCTGGCCGTCGACCAGCATCTGCGTCTCGACCGTCTTGAGCTGCTTTTCCAGCGCGTTCTGCTGCTCCAGCTGAGCCTCATATTCGGACTTCGCCGTGTCGATGTTCTTCTTCCGCTCGACCTCGATCTGCCTGTTCAGATCAGCCAACTGGCTGTAGGAGATCGCGAGGTCGGGATGGCGGTCGCCGTACACCGCTTTCTTCTGCGCGATCTGATCGTTCAGGGTCGAGCGCTGCGCGCGCAGCATGCTCAGGAGGTCCTGCTTCACCGGACCTTCGACGTTGGCCTTGAGATCGCGCTGCACCTGCTCGTAACGCGCCTTGGCTTCCTCGGTGCGCGCGCGAGCGGCGGAGACCTGCTGATTCAGGTCAGTCACCCGCAATTGCTGGGTCGTGGAATCCTTGCCGGCATTGAGGATCTTGTGCTCGAACCTGAAGGCGGCAACGGCATCTTCCGACGCGCGCAGGCGCTCATTCAATGCCTTCAGCCGGTCCTTGAGCCAGTCGGCCGCCTCATCCGTCGCCTCGGTGCGGACACGGCCCTGGCTGGCAACGAACGCCTCGGCGATGGCATTGGCGTAATGCGCCGCCCGTTCCGCATTGTTCGAGGTGAATGAAATCGCAATGACGTAGGTCAGTCCGCGGCGCGAGATATCGAGACGGCCACGGAATTTTTCGAGCAGGCGCGTCATGTCGGTATAACCGCCCGCGATGTCCTGGTCGTCGGCGATCTTGAGCTGCTCGATCAGGGGCCGGAGAAAGCCGTCGGATTTCGCGATCTCGATCTGGCTCTGAAGTGCCGCGGCATCCTGGCCGATGCCCGGCAGCACGTCCTGCTCCGAGGTCACGCGCAGCTCGCGGGGATCGAGGACGACCAGGGCCGTCGCGGCATAGCGGACCGGCAAGACCACCAGAACAATGACGCCCAGGGCGAACAGCGCCAGCGCAAGCGTCAGGATGCGCCGGCCATTCTCGCGCAGGAAAGAGAGCGCACCGGTGACGGTCAGCGATCCCTTGACCATCGCAGGAGCGGCGCTGTCAGGCTTCGCCGTCGCAGCCCGCGGCGCTTCCCACGAAGCCGCAGGCTCCGTCGGGGCGATGCTTCGCCGAGATGCGCCTCTACCGAACGCCATAAGGTTGGACTCGAAATCAACTGACAGCCCCGGTTCAGAGGCTTGCTACACCGTAAATATCCATGGTTAACCGGCGGTTACGGCTGGCGCGCCGTGACTGGTTAGCAATTGGTGAATGAGATGGCTCTCGTGGCTATAGCAGCGGCTCACCAATTGATGCGGACGCCGGCCTTGCCGGCATAGGCAAAGCCGCCGCCGTCGAACCGGCTCTGGTAGGACGCATTCGCGTAGAGCGTCGTGGCCGCGTTCACCTGACCGCTCACGCCAGTGTTGATCTCGCCCCACAGGCCCCCCAGGCTGGCGTGAAACGGAACGGGTCCGGCTTCCGAAGAAAACAACGTCGTCGGGTTGCCCAGAAATTCGTTCCACAGATTGGGACGAACCCATGCTGTGATCGTCCGCGGGCCGTTGTCGATCGACCAGGTCCTGCCGAACCTGGCACCGATCCGGGCCGCCAGCGAGTCCGCGTCAGTGAAACGGATTTGCGCAGCCGTATCGCTGGCACCGTTGATGTGGATGTTCTGATAGACGAGTTGCGCCTGCGGTTCGATGAAATAGCCGCCGCCGAGCCTGAAGGGATAGCCACCCTCGATCGACACGGCGGCGCCCTGGGCGCCGGTCTTCAGCGCCGGAAGGTCCTGGTTGGCCGTGCTGCGAATGTCATAGAACGTGCCCTGGGTGATCGCATCGATGTACCAGCCGGCTGGACCAAAATGGGTCCAGTAGCCCCCGAGCGTGTAGGCGGCGAAAGTGCTGTCACCGATCTGGCCGTCGTAGTGAGCAACTCGTCCCTGTGCACCGCCGATCGCGAAGTAGGCACCGGCCTGATCGCGCGAGCCGTCGGGATTGTCGTGCCGATAGACATCCATGCCGCCCTGGAGCGCCTGGAAATTGTAGGAGAAATGAGGGCCAGCCGAGCCGCCAAGAACACCGAGGCTGTCGCCCTGTTGCGTTCCATTGACGCCTATCATGCGGGCCCAACCGACCTTCGCATTCTCGGGATTGGCTCGGGAGCGTTCGTCTTCCTCCTCGCCCACGCGCTCATGCAGCGTGTCGAGCAGATTACGTCCATACAAAAGCGCCATCGCCGGGATAGCCGCATAGAGCGAGGTCTCCGGCCTGAAGTCGGGGGTATCGTCGCCGCCACCGCCTCCACCGCCACCTCCTCCGCCACAGATCGACAGGTCGGGATGATTGGCACAAAAGTCGCCGCCTCCGCCCCCGCCACAGCCGGGCAAGTCTGGGTGGCGCAAGCAGTCCAGGTTTGAGCGCAGATACCAGGCTTCCGGATTGCTGGCATCAACGCTCGAGCGAAACAACGTGTATCGGTAGGGACCGGCCAGGACCGACCGGGACAGACTGAAAGCGCCGGACGCCGTCGTCGCGCCGTTGACCGCGTCGACGACGAGGATTCCATTGCCGGTCGTGAGCGCGCCGGCGCCAACGGTATTGGCGATCCTCAGGAACGAATTGCCGGTCGCCGTGCCGCCGTTGATCACGAGCCTGTCCGACGGCGAGCCGTCGGTTCCGAGAAACGTGTTGAGTCCGAAGGTGCCGCTTCCGCCCACATAGTTCACCGCCGTCAAGGTCTTGTAGCTCGACAACTGAGTCGGATCGCCGGCAGGCGGTGTGAACTGGATGAAGCTCGAAGTGTTGGTGAGATTGGTGACGTTGGAGCTGCCGGTCATGGTCCATTGCGTGCCGCCCCTCAGCGTTACATTCGACGTGCTGCCAGGATCGGTGAGCGCGGCGCCCTGCAGGGTCGAACCGTCCGAAACGAGATTGAGCGTGGAGCCGCCGCCGACGGTCAGCCATTGGCCATTGTTCACGACCGCCTCGACGCCGAACAGGTTCACATTGCTCGTCCCGCCGGTCGCGGCGATCGAGGCTCCGTTTGGACTCGTCAGGATGGATACAGTCAGCGAGGCATTGCCGCCGCTGACCTTCAGTGCGTTCGAACCGGCGCCATTTGCGGTCAGATCCGCGGTGGTGGTGAGCGAAGCGCCACCGGTCACCGCAGCCGCCGCAGCGTTCGCACCCGTTGTCGTGACAGTGCCCCCAATCACGCTGACGGACGAGTTGGCTCCGGTCGCCAGCAGGCCGCTCGCCGCCGCGCCTGATGTCGTGACGGTGGCGTTCTGAAGCGCAACGTTGCCGGCGTTATCGGCCTGGACGCCTACTGCATTGTCACCGCTGGTGCTGACGGCAGTCCCGTCGCCGGTCACGGAGCTGCCGGCTCCAGTTGCCTGGACCGCGATGGCGGCGTTGCCGCCGGTGGTGACGCTGCTTTGATTCAGCACGATGGCGCTAGATGAAGTCGCCTGCGCGCCCGTACCGTTGCTGCTATTCGGAACTGTGACTGACAGGTTTGTCGTGGCGATCGTACTGCCGGCGCCGCTTGCTTGTAGACCGATTTCACCGCCGCCGCCGCCGGGAGCCAACACGCTGCCTCCGCTCAGCGTGATCGTCGCGCCGCCCAAGGCCTTCGCCCCGACGTCTCCACCGCTGCCGGACAGAGTGACCGCCGTGTCGTCGCCCTGATTGAGCTTCCGGTCGATTGCGCCAGCAGGCCGGTCTCGCCGCCGCCATTGCCCTGAACGGTGATCGTATTGTCGACGAGCGTGACGGTTCCGGTGGCGTCCGCGCGAACGCCGACGTCACCGCCGCCGCCACCGGGCATCGAGAGCGTTGTGCCCGTCGACGAGATCTGGCTGCCGGCGCCATTGGCCCAAAGGCCCGTATTGCCACCGCCGCCTGCGGCGTGGGCGATCGAGCTATTCAACAGATCGATCCTGGCGCCATTCGTAGCCTTCGCCGCGACGTTGTTGCCGGCGCTATTGAGGTTGACGGCGAGCCCCGTCGCGTTGATCAGGCTGCTCGTTCCATCAGACTGCAGCGCGATTCCCCCACCTCCGAAAGCCGGATTGATGGCCGAGCCGGTCTGGAAGACAATCTGACCGCCGCTTTGCGCCGACGCGGCGATGCTCCAATTGCCGTTGATGTTCGATCCTGAACTGAAGATGATGACGCCGAACGTATCCGCCAGACCACCAATGCTACCACCGTTGAAGGGATTAATGGTGACGTTGTTGGTGATGATCTCTGCGTTGGAGCTGACGTGAACGGCCGGCGTGCCGGTCAGTGTGGTGTTCGGGGCGATCGAGCAACTCGTGCTGCTTGTGGCGAATGTAACGGTCGAGTTGGGCGCCACCGTGCAGGATTGGGCAACGGCGTCATCGGCGAAACAACCAGCCAAGAGCCCAGCGTACATCGCAAGACGGATTCGTCCTGGATTGATTGGAAGCATCGCACCACTCCGTGAACGTGCCTGCCGTCAATTCTGACAAAACGAAGGGCAGATACGCCGTTCTGGCGCGAAGAAAATGCGTAGAATGAATTCTATCTGAGATCGCAAATCATATTTACAACGATCATCTCCGAGATTGCCGCGATTATGGCGAGCGCGGGCCCTGTGTCCGTTTTTTGCGCCTTGTTACCCAGTCGCAACGCGAAAGAGACAGCAGCACTGACGCTCCACGTTTGGCAACGGGCTTCCATTCTGCCGGTTCCACTGGGTGAAGAACTCTATTATCGTCGGGTCTGCGCCATGCGCAGTCGATTTACTCTTGCGGACGGGGGAGCCGCGTGGAGTTTTTTTCGCACCTTCCAATTCTCACATCGTTCGCTCTGACCTTGATGCTCACGCTGGTGTTTCCGAGCCTGATGGAGCGCCTGCATCTTCCCCGTCCGGTCGGATACATCCTGGCGGGCATCATCCTTGGTCCGAGCGTCCTTTCCGTCCTCAATCCCGAAGGCAAGGTCGTCACCTTCTTCGCAGAGCTCGGCAAGCTGCTGCTGATGTTCTTCGCCGGCTTCGAGGTCAACATCGCGAAGTTCAACGAAGCCAGACACAGGGCAGCGACGTTCGGCCTACTCACTTTCGCATGGCCCTTTGCGCTTGCGATCGCGGTTGCGGCCACGATCGGTTACTCCGCGAATTCGTGTGCAGTGATTGGCGCCATCCTCGCGTCGCATACCTTGCTCGGGCTGCCCATCGTCAAAGAAAAAGGTCTCATCGATCACGAAGTCGCCGTCGTCACGGTCGGAGCGACGCTGTTTACCGACATGCTCTCGATCCTCGTGCTCGCGCTTTGCGTGCCAATCCATGTTCGCGGGTTCGATCCAGCCGGGGTTCTGGTCACGCTGCTCTGGCTGGCGATCTACGTGCCGGGCGTGCTGATCGGATTGAGCTGGCTCGTCAAGCGCCTCCTGACCGTGTTCGGGATAAGCCGGGTCTCGAGTGCGCTGATCATGCTGCTGGTGATGGCCTTTGCCGCGCAGGTCGCGGAATGGATCGGCATGGAAGGCATCATCGGGGCCTTTCTGGCCGGAGTGAGCCTGAAGCGCGCTTTCGGCGAGATCAAAGGCGATGACTCGCTCGAGATCATGAGCCAGGCCCTGTTCATTCCCGTCTTCTTCATCGCCGCCGGCTTTCTGGTCGACTTCAAGATCTTCCTTGCGACGTTGCGCGACCAGCCGTGGCTCGTGCTGGGCGTGCTCGCAGCCCTGTTCGGCGGCAAGTGGCTAGCCGCAGCCATTACCGCGCGGCTGTTCGCCTACGGAAAGTTCGAACGCGATCTGATGTTTGCGCTGACCGTGCCGCAGGTCGCGGCAACGCTGGCTGTGGCGCTCGTTGCGTACGGGACCCGAAATGCGGCCGGTGAACGGCTGATCGACCAACCGATGCTGAACGCTACCGTGGTCCTCGTCATCGTGACGTCGCTGGTCGGACTGGTCCTCACCGAACGTGCGGCCAGACAGATGGAGCAGGCGGCTCCCGCGCCGGGACCCGCAGGCACAGCAGACGGCTTGCCGGAAGCCGCGCCGGGACTTCAATCGGAGTCCTGACTGGCGTCATCCCCGCGACGGCTCCAGCGCAATCGGAACGGAGTTCCGGCGCGCCATTCAGAATAAAACTGCGAGCTCATACACATCTGAAATTGCTCGCGATTTTTCTCGCCTCAATGAATCGGCGGCCGTCGACCTCGGCCTCGCCCGCTGCCGTAGGGAATTCCGCCTTTCGCTCCGGGATCGTAGTATTGTCGTCGGAAGTCGCCGACCCACGAGACCGAGGATTTTTCGTATCCACGCGATCGCGGCGCTCGACGGGATGCACTCCAGAATTAGGCTGATGATCGCGGCCGCGGTCGGGCGGCGCGGCAGATGGAGGACATGATGGCGTGGCGTGACGACAAGGCCCGGGCGACCCTGATCCGCGATGCAGCAGGCAGCGTGCCGCCGGGCAAGAGCCCGCGGGCCTTTGCCGAGCCCTTGTTCGGCTACAGCAATATCGAGGATCTCGACAATTACGATGCCGCCTCGCTTGCCGTCCTGGCGGAGCAAGCCTGGGAGCATGTGCAGCGGCGCACGTCGGGCAGTGCCGATATCCGCGTGGTCAATCCGACATTGCCGAACGGGCGCGAGATTTCCGTGCTCGAGATTCTCAACGACAACATGCCTTTCCTGTACGACTCCACGATGGCGGAGCTCGCCGAGCAGGGCATCGAAGTCAGCCTCGTCGCCCACCCGATCATCGCCGTGGAGCGCGATGCCGAGGGCAAGCTGCTGCGGTTCTACGGCGAAGCACTGCCGGAGGGAGCAAGGGGCACTCGCGAAAGCCTGATTCACCTCCACATCACCCGCCTGGACGCCGACGCCGATCGCCAGAAGCTGATCGACGGGCTCACCAGGGCGTTGAACGACGTCCGCGCCTGCGTCACCGACTGGCGCGCCATGCGTGACCGCGTCGAGGAGGCGATCAAGACGTTCGCTTCCAATCCGCCGCCGCTGCCGATCGACGAGGTCGCCGAAGCCAATCAGTTCCTGCAATGGCTCTGCGCGGACAATTTCACCTTCCTCGGCGTGCGCGAATATCGCTTCTCGCCCGACAGCGATGCGTCCGACGACATCACCACCGGCGAAGGCCTCGGCATCCTGCGCGATCCCGACGTGAAGGTCCTGCGCCGCGGCACCGAAATGGTGGTGATGACATCGGAAATCCGCGAGTTCATGCACGAGCCGACCCTGCTGATCGTCATCAAGGCCAATGTCTCAAGCCTCGTCCATCGGCGCATCCGGATGGATTATGTGGGTATCAAGCTCTATGCACCCGACGGCCGGCTCGAGGGCGAATTGCGCGTCGTCGGCCTGTTCACGTCCGGCGCCTATACCCGCTCGGTGCGGCAGATCCCTTATGTGCGCCACAAGGTTTCACGGGTGCTGCAGCGCGCCGGCTTCGACCCGAACGGCCATTCGGGCAAGGCGCTCATGCATATCCTCGAAGATTATCCGCGTGACGAGCTGTTCCAGATCGACGTCGACACGCTCTACAATTTCGTCATCGAGGTCCTGATCCTCTACGAGCGCCCGCGCGTCCGGGCGCTGGCGCGGGTCGACAAGTTCGATCGCTTCGTCTCCATTCTCACCTTCATTCCGCGCGACAAATACGACACCGACGTCCGCACGCGCGTCGGAGCCTTCCTGTCGCAGGTCTACAAGGGGACTCTGTCGGCTTCCTACGTATCGTTCCCTGAAGGCGCGCTGGCGCGCGTCCATTTCATCATCGGGCGCTATGAAGGCAAAACGCCCGTCGTCGAGCGCACCGCGCTCGAAGCCGGCATCAGCGCCATTGCCGCGACCTGGATCGACAAGCTGAAGGCCGCGCTCACGGCGTCGACCGACGGCATGCGGGCGCGCATGATCGCCAATCGTTATGCCCAGGCCTTTAGCGGCGGCTATACCGAGGTTTTCACGGCGGAGCAGGCCATCGCCGACATCGCCACCATCGAAAAGCTGACGCCGGCCCGCCCGGTGACGATTTCGGTGCACCGCGACAAGGGCGAGGACGATCCCAAGCGCTTCGGCCTGAAGGTGTTCTCCGACGCCGCACCGCTATCGCTGTCCTATCGCGTGCCGGTGATCGAAAATCACGGCCTGCGCGTGGTCAACGAACGCACCTATCAGATCGTGCCCGGCAACAGGCCGGAGCCGGTCTGGCTGCACGACATGACGATCGAGACCAGTGACGGCCAGCCGATCGAGACCAACCGGGAATTCAGCCATCGGCTGGAAGCCTCGATCATGGCGGTGGTCACAGATCGTGCCGAATCCGACGGATATAACGCCCTGATCCTGCGCACGGCGCTGGGCTGGCGCGAGGTCTCGACGATCCGGGCGCTGTCGCGCTACCTGCACCAGATCCGCGCTCCGTTCACCCAGGATTACATGTGGGAGACCTTGCGCAAGAACGCCGCGATCACGGCCACCCTCGTCGCACTGTTCCAGACCCGCCTCGATCCGCGCCTCGTGCTGACCGATCGCGAGCGTTCGGCGCGCGAGACGGCCCTGCTTACCGAGATCGAGGAACAGCTCCAATCCGTCGCCTCGCTCGATGAAGACCGCATCCTGCGCCGCTTCACCAATCTGGTTCAGGCAACCATCCGCGCCAATCTGTGGCAGATCGGCGAGGACGGACATCCGCGTCCGGTGATCTCCTTCAAGTTCGACGCGCGGCGGATCGACGATTTGCCGGCTCCGCGGCCTCTCTATGAGATCTTCGTCTATTCGCCGCGGGTCGAAGGCATTCACCTGCGCTTCGGCAAGGTCGCGCGCGGCGGCTTGCGCTGGTCCGACCGGCCGCAGGATTTCCGCACCGAGATCCTGGGTCTCGTAAAGGCGCAGCAGGTCAAGAACGCCGTGATCGTGCCGGTCGGCGCCAAGGGTGGCTTTGTCCCCAAGCGGCTGCCGCCGCCGTCCAATCGCGACGCCTGGCTTGCGGAAGGCACCGAGGCCTATCGCATCTTCGTGCGCTCGCTGCTCGAGCTCACCGACAATCTCGACGGCGACGTCGTCGTGCCGCCCGACTCAACCATGCGCCACGACGGCGACGACCCCTACCTCGTGGTCGCCGCCGACAAGGGCACCGCCACCTTCTCCGATGTCGCCAACGCGATCTCGGCCGAGAAGAACCATTGGCTCGGCGACGCCTTCGCATCCGGCGGCAGCCAGGGCTACGACCACAAGAAGATGGGGATCACGGCGCGCGGCGCCTGGGAGGCGGTCAAGCGCCACTTCCGCGAGCTCGGCACCGACATTCAGACCATGCCGTTCACGGCTGCCGGCGTCGGCGACATGTCCGGCGACGTCTTCGGCAACGGCATGCTGCTCTCGCCGGCGACAAGGCTCGTGGCCGCGTTCGATCACCGAGACATCTTCATCGATCCTTCGCCCGACCCTTCGACCAGCTTCGCCGAGCGCAAGCGTCTGTTCGACCTGCCGCGATCGAGCTGGCAGGACTACAACAAGGCGCTGATCTCGCAGGGCGGCGGCGTGTTCTCGCGCACGCTCAAGGCAATCCCGCTCGCACCGGAAGTCCGCAGCCTGCTCGATCTCGACAAGGAGCAGGCCACGCCGTTCGAGGTTATGACGGCGATCCTGAAAGCGCGCACGGACCTGCTGTGGTTTGGCGGCATCGGCACCTATATCCGCGCATCGGCGGAGAGCGACGATCAGGCCGGCGACCGCGCCAACGATCCGATCCGCATCGCAGGCACTGACGTTCGCGCCCGGGTGATCGGCGAAGGCGCCAATCTCGGCGTCACCCAGCGCGGCCGTATCGAAGCGGCGCAGAAGGGCGTCAAGCTCAACACCGACGCGATCGACAATTCGGCCGGCGTCAACACCTCCGACGTCGAGGTCAATATCAAGGTCGCGCTGGCGCGCCCCGAACGCGAGGGACGCCTCAGCTTCGCCGACCGCAACAGCCTGCTTGCCGCGATGACCGACGAGGTCGGCACGCTGGTGCTGCGCAACAACTATCTGCAGACGCTGGCGCTCTCGCTCGCCGAACGCAAGGGCGTGGCCGAGACCGGCTTCCTCACCCGCCTGATGCAGTCGCTCGAGCAGCGCGGCCTGCTCAGCCGCGCCGTGGAGTTCCTGCCCGACGACGCAGCCCTCACCGAACGCACACGGCGTGGCCAGGCGCTGACACGGCCCGAGCTTGCCGTGCTGCTCGCCTACGCCAAGCTGACGCTCTACGAGGACCTGCTCGCCACCAGCGTGCCGGACGATCCTTATCTCGCTCGCAGACTGTCCCTGTATTTTCCGCGCGAGGTTCCCGATAAATTCCCGACCGCGGTCGAGCTCCATCGCCTGCGACGCGAGATCATCGCGACCAGCCTCGTCAATGCCGTGATCAACCGCGGCGGCCCGGCGTGTGTCGTCCGCCTGACCGACGAGACCGACGCCGATATCCCCACCATCGTCATGGCGCAGGTGGCGGTGGACGCGATCTACGAGCTCAGGCGGCTCAATGACGCGATCGACGCGCTCGACACCCGTATCGACGGGCAGTTGCAGCTCGGCCTCTACGCGACGGTCCAGGACCTCCTGATTTCCCGCATGGTCTGGTACGTGCGCAATGTCGATTTCAAGGACGGCCTCGAGGCGGTGATCGGACGTTTTGGCCCGGGTATCCGCGAGATCGCGGCCTCCCTCGACACCACCCTGCCGCCGGACCTGCAGGCCGCGCGCGGCAAGCGGCGCCAGGAACTCACCGATGCCGGCGTCCCGGCCGGCCTCGCCGGCGAGCTCGCCGATCTCGACCCTCTGACTGCGGCACCCGATATCGTGACGGTCGCCGAGCGCACCTCCCGCGCCATCGGCGATGCCGCCGCGACCTTCTTCGCCGCCGAGGCGAATTTCCGTCTCGACCGCATCATCGCCGCCGCGCGCAGCGTGCCGGCAAACGATTATTTCGAACGCATGGCGATCGATCGCGCCGTCGAGCAGATCGCCGGCGCCGAACGAAGACTGGCCGCGGATATGCTGGCAACCGGCCAGTCCGGCCAGCAGGCTGTCGAGACCTGGCTTGCGGCTCACCCCGAAGCGGCGCGTATCCGCCGCTCGGTCGAGGAGATTGCTGCCAGCGGCCTGACGCTCGCCAAGCTGACGGTGGCGGCGAACCTGCTGGGGGACCTGGTCAAAGTCTGAGAGCGTGCGAGGCAGCGATGTGAAACTTAGCCGGCGAACGGAGGAACCTCATGATCCACGCCACTTGCCACACCGCCGATAATGTCCGCTGCATCGAGTTCGATGCCACACCGTGGTTCAGCGAGGCCGACGCTCCGAGCATTGTCGATCTGGCCCGACGAGGCTGGACCAGTACGGCGATTGCAGAGTCCCTCGAGCACCGACGAGGATATGAAGGCCTGCACGACCTCGTTGAGTATGCGGCGAAGCGATTGCAATCGGAGTCCCTGGAGGACCCGACCTGGGAAACCTTCGCGTGCGTCGTCGATGGCCCCGAGGCCGTCGCCTGGCTCAGGAAGAACCGGCCCAACGTTGTGGCAGGGATCCCGTAAGACACAGGAAGCGCAGCAAAGGCCACAATCGATCGGCCGCAAACGAAGCAGAAAGGCGCGCCCGGAACGATCCGAACCCCCGATCCGATTGCGGCTCTCGAGCGCGAGGCCTATGTTGGCATCCGGCAATCACGCGGCCGCCCATCGTGCGGCGGGGCAGCCTCACGGTGGATGGCTCGCATATCCATCCGAAAGGCTATGCCATGACCATTGCCCCCACGCTCCACCGATACCTGGCTGCCGAGAAGATCCAGTATGTCGAGATCCCGCACGTTTTCACCATGTCGTCCGCGCGCACGGCGCAGGCCTGCCACGTCTCGGGCGATCGTTTCGCCAAGGCCGTCGTGCTGCGCCATGACGGCGGCTACATGCTCGCGATCGTTCCGGCATCGCACCGTCTCAACTTGCCGGACTTGAAGGAGAGGCTCGGCGCGGATCTCGTGATGGCGAACGAAACCGAGATCAACAGGCTGTTCGCGGACTGCGCGCATGGCGCCGTTCCGGCGGTCGGCCGGTGCTACGGGCTCGATCTCATCGTCGATGACAGCATCCGGGCGCAACCCGAGATCTATATCGAAGCCGGCGACCATGAGACGCTGCTTCACCTGACGCATGCTCAGTTCGAACGGCTGACGGGCAATGCGCCGCATGGACGCTTCAGCACGCACGGTTGACGCAGCATGGCGGCGGGATGATTTCCCCTGCGCCTTCGTCGCGGCGCGCGTGCGGTCGCGCCCGGTTCGTAGTATAATCGCGTCACGGGGGCTGCGTTCGCAACGGAGGTCCTCATGAAGGTCAAGGACGTGATGCACAAGGGTGTCGATTGGGTCAGCCCGGACACCCCGATCACCGAGATCGCGAAGTTGATGCAAGGGCACGACATCGGCTGCATTCCGATCGGCGATGACGACCATCTGATCGGGATGGTGACCGATCGCGACATCGTCTGCAAAGGCCTCGCGAGCAAGAACTTCAACGCCGCGCGCATGACGGCGCGGGACGTGATGACCGAAGGCATCCATTGCTGCCGGGAAGACGACGATCTGGCGAAAGCCGTGCATCACATGGAGACGCTGAAAATCCGCAGGCTGCCCGTGATCAACAAGAGCAGGCGGATGGTCGGCATGATCAGCCTGGGCGATGTCAGCCAATTCGCCAGCGTTGATCTGTTGACCCAATGCGTCAAGGGCGTGTCGGCCCATCATTGATGGCGACCGCCACCCGGCGCCCGGAACTTCGTCGCATCGCTCGCAGGACCCCGCTGCCGGCGAACGCGCACGCCATGATACGCGACCTGCCAAGAAGCTGCTCCGCCGTCTTCTCGTCCCCATTGTCCTTCAGGGAGCTAGGCGGGGCGGCGGTATGGTGGGCAAAGCTCCCAAAGGTTCCGCGTGATCGTCCGACATCCCCTGCAACGCTATTCTCATCATTCTCTTTCGCAGCGCGCGCTACGACGCATCGTCGCTCTCCCTTGACCCCACATTGCTCGTCATCAGATCTGTTTCTATCGAACGCGGAAGTGCAGCGGGTGATCTGCCGCTCGATCGACGGCACGAGCGCGTAAGCGCGCTCACCTGCGCAGCTAATTCTTCAATTCGTTCTGCAGCTCATTCTTGGCGTTCCGCATCTTGCTCGCTCCCCTGAGCGGGGGCTTCGGCGGCGGAGTCGGATTCGCCCAGCCTGCCATCTGCAGGCAGGTGAGCAGATCGACATAGCTTTCTATTCCCCCTGCCGCAGCCTCGCCTTCGCAACTATCGCGCGCGGGGCCCGGAACAGTCAGCCAGGTCGAGCTCAGCTGTTGCTGCGCAATTGTCTCGTCACGCACGCACTCGCCGGCGTCCTGCGCCAGGGTGAGCCCTGAGGCCTTGTCGTCGGCGGAAACGTCCCGGCAAAGGGCTTCCACATTGAAGATGGGCACACGGTCTGAAATCGGAATCGTGGGCTGGCCAAGAAGCGACAGGACCAAGAGCGCTGCTTTCATAAAATCCTCCCTTGAATCGGGTTGGACGGGAAAGCTCCGGGGAGGTTAGGCCCGGTTTGTTTCCGGCCGGCTTCGCCCGGCCGGCAAAGGGTTTCGTCCTTGCCCGGCAGCGCATTGTGGCTTTCCGACGGACGCCGGTCGCGGCGCGTCACGGCCGATGACGAAGCTTATCCGGGTCTTCGCACGTAGAGCGAGATAAACCGGTCGATCATCGGGTTGATTTGCTCCGGCACCTCCAGCGACAGGAAATGTCCGGAGCCGACTGCCTTGGCCGCGACCAGTTGCGGGCACAGCTCCGCAAAACGATCCAGATCCGCGATCCGATGGGCCGCTTCGATGTAGAGCACCGGGACCCGGCACGCCTGGGCGCATTCACGCGCCCGATGCACATCCCAGGGAAACAGACTTGTAAACGTGGACACCAGCACGTGCTGTGGCGTCGCCAGAAAGGTCTGTTCAACGTGGGCGCGGCATCTGTCGGTCGGCAGACAGGAGTCCGCCACGATTTTCCGGACCTCGTCCGCAAAATTCGCGCCCCTTAAGCCCTCCAGATACCCGGCGAACACCGTCCCTGCCGAGGCAGGGAAGAGCACCCCTGAGTCGAGCAGCACCAGGCCTGCAGGAAAGTCCGGATAGCGGGCGGCGATTTCGAGCGCCATGTTGCCACCCATGCTTTGACCCACGATGATCGGCTTTGTGATCTGCTGTCGGTTGCACAGAAAGACGAGATCATCGGCGAAGCTTTCGATCGAATACGCCTGTTGCGGCTTGTCGCTCTCGCCATGCCCCCGCAGCTCGGCATTCAACGCCCGACCTTGACGCGCGAAATACTCCATCTGCGGCGCAAAATGCGTGCGATCCCCGCCGAGGCCATGGACGAACAGGAATTGAAGCGGTCCCGCGCCGGCAATGTCGAAGGACAGCTGGACTCCGTCATGCGCGAGCTTCATGGGTCATCTCCGTATTCACCGAAATGTCCAGGCGTCTCTGGCGAGACCTTCATCTAGCTCGCGCACCACGGCCGATGAAGATGGGCACGACTGCTTCGCCGTGGTGTCATGACGCTGCGGCCGACCAAGCGCACCGGCCGCACATTCGGCGATGCTACGCGATTTTTCGCTCCGCCGAGGCCGGCCGGAAAGGCCGTCACCAGCTCCAGGCTTACGCGGTGACGAACAGTGAGCAGCGGTGCGACGATCTCGCCCGGCGCAGAAATGGGAGGTTTTGGAGTGCCCAGTTTTGTAGCGGAATGGCGCGCCCGGAACGATTCGAACGTCCGACCCTCAGATTCGTAGTCTGATGCTCTATCCAGCTGAGCTACGGGCGCGTTTTTCGCGAACAGTGCGGGCTGGGCCCGCAGGCAGCCTCCGGACAGCGCCGGAGGGGTGCGAAAGAGCGCTCTGACTAACCGCTCTTGTCCCGATTGGCAAGGTCCGGGTTGGGGAGATTTTGCAGGGAGATGACGGTTTCGATGTCATTCCGGAATGACCCAAAGGGGCCAGGCCCGGAATCCATAACCCCGGCTTGTGGTTATGGATTCCGGGCTCGCGCTATGCGCGCCCCGGAATGACGGGAGATAGTGGGTGCGGAGCCCCCGGAAATGACGTTCACAGCTCGGCCTCTGGCCGACTACGCCCTCTGCCGCTCGTTGCGGATGGAGAGGAGTTCCACGGGGCGGTCGGGGATGACGATCCGGAAGGTGGCGCCGATAGTGCCCTCGACCAGATGGATCTCGCCGCCATGGGCGCGGACCAGCTCGGCGGCGATCGCCAGGCCAAGCCCGCTGCCGCCGGGGCGGCCGGAGGTCTGGAACGCCTCGAACAGATGGTCCCGGGTCTTCTGGGGGACGCCGGGGCCGGTGTCGGAGACCTCCAGGATGGCGACAGCACCCTCGCGCTTTCCGGTGATCCGGATCTGCTGGGCGCCGCCGTCGCCCGACGAATGGCTTTCCAGCGCCTGGGCGGCGTTGCGGACGAGGTTGAGCAGCACGCGGAAGAGCTGATCGGGATCGGCATCGACCGCGAGCCCGCGCTCGATCGCGGCGACCCAGGCGATCGAGGCGTCGCTGGCGAGGCCCGCGGTCTCGCGCACCTCCAGCACCACGGGCTCGATCATGATCATGCGGCGGTCGGGCGCCGCTTCCTGGGCGCGGCCGTAGGACAGCGTCGACTGGCAGAAGGCGATGGCGCGCTCGAGCGAGCGCACCAGCTTCGGCGCAAAACGCTGCACCCGCGGATCCGGCACGCTGGCGAGCTGGTCGGACAGAAGCTGGGCCGACGCGAGCAGATTGCGCAGATCGTGGTTGATCTTGGAGACGGCGAGGCCGAGGGCGGCGAGCCGGCTTTTCTGATGCAGCATCGACATCAGATCGCGCTGCATGTCCGACAATTCGCGCTCGGCGACGCCTATTTCATCGCTGCGCTGGCTCGGCACGATGATCCGCGCCGAGCTTTCGGGGTTTTCGTGGAAGCCGACTAGGCTCGCGGTCAGCCGCCGCATCGGGCGCACGAAGAGATAATGCAGCACGAGATAGACGAGACCCGCAGTCAGCACCGCGATGATCAGCGCGACCACCACGACGTTGCGGGAGAAGCGATACATCTGCTGCCGCAGCGGCAGCTCGTCGGTCACGATCTCGATGAACTGGGCGTTGCCGACGCCGGGCCCGACGATGCGGATGGCCTGGTTGCCGGTCTCCAGCATCATCCGGAACGAGCCGGTGATCGCCTCCCACACCGTCATGTCGCGCAGGTCGATGTCATGCTCGATGGCGGTGGGAAGGTTGTCGCTGGCGAGCAGCCGTCGCTGCTGCCCCATCTTGATGGCGACGGCACGCGCATTGATGCTTTTCAGAATCTCGCGCGACAGCGACTCGGGGACCATGCCGAGCGGGGCGGCGTCGAGCACCAGCGCGGCGGTGTTGGCCGCCGCGACGCGGTCATTGAGCCGGTTGACCCAGAAGTTGGCGATGGCGGGCACGTAGAGCAGGACGGCGGCGATCATCACCAGGGGGACGGTGAGCAGCAGCAGCTTGCCGGACAGGCCGAGCCCGCTGGGCCCACGCGGCCGCATCGCCGGCTGGCCCGGCTGATCCGTATCATGGACCGGCTGGAGGTCTGTCGCTGCCACGAAGTTCGCCCTTGTTGGCTTTGTAATAGAGCCTGGCTGATGAAGGATGCGACCCGGCCGGGGGCCGGTCAAATTACGGATCGCTAATCTCTCAAGGTGGGATGTAAGCTCTGATATCGCGAGTCGCCACCTCTAGGGTTAAAAACCCCGCACAAACAGCGATATTCACCGGAATAGCGCGCTCTTGCGACGTTGACGAAAAGAAGACGCTCCCTTATAAGCCGCGCAAATTGTCCGCGATGACCCGGTGCGCACGCCGGGAGCGGCTCTCTTGGGGCCGAAAAGGGCCCGTTTTGGGCCGCATCTTCCGGGCATTATCATCAATTCTACAGGCAAATTGCCCGGTCAGCGGAGAAAAACCCGTGAAGCGGACTTATCAACCCAGCAAACTGGTGCGCAAGCGCCGTCACGGCTTCCGTGCCCGTCTCGCCACTGCCGGCGGCCGCAAGGTTCTCGCCGCCCGCCGCGCCCGCGGCCGCAAGCGTCTGAGCGCCTGAGCCGGACCCCCATTTTTGGGATTTCATCATGGATCGGCTGAGGCAGCGGGCGGATTTCCTCGCCGTTGCCAATGGCGCGCGGGCGAATAGTCCCGCGTTCGTCCTGCAAAGCCGCCGCCGCGACGACAGCGGCCCGATCCGGATCGGCTTCACCGTTACCAAAAAGAACGGCAACGCCCCCCAGCGCAATCGCATCCGGCGCCGGCTTCGCGAATTGGTGAAGCGGCTCGATCCGGTGTCGATGCAGCCCCATCATGATTATGTACTGGTCGGCCGAAGGGACGCGCTCTCGCGCGACTTCGCCACCATGCTCGACGATCTGCGCATAGCGTTCACGAAGCCTGCGCGGCATACGCACAAGGGACGCGGCCCAAGAACTGACGGCTCAAGAACCGACGGCTCAAGGCCCGCCCCCGCTCCTGCGACCAGCCGCAAACCGAATTGATGACGAGACAATAGTGATGACCGACAATCGCAATACCATCCTCGCCGTCATTCTGTCGGGCCTCGTCCTGATCGCCTGGCAATATTTCTACAATGTGCCGGCGATGGAGAAGCAGCGCGCCCAGCAGCAGGCGCAGGCCGAGCTCCAGAAGAACACGCCGCAGCCGACGGCCTCCGCAACGCCGGGCGCCGCGCCGCAGCCCGGCAGCGCGGCTCAGCCGTCAACACCGTCCGCGAACCAGGCCCAGCCGGTCGTTGCGCGCGAGACCGCGATTGCCGCCAGCCCGCGCGTGAAGATCGACACGCCG
The DNA here is from genome assembly GCF_052588265.1 of Bradyrhizobium sp. Pa8. Taxonomy (NCBI): domain Bacteria; kingdom Pseudomonadati; phylum Pseudomonadota; class Alphaproteobacteria; order Hyphomicrobiales; family Nitrobacteraceae; genus Bradyrhizobium; species Bradyrhizobium sp. Pa8. Next base: position 9,143,733 of record NZ_CP176767.1, read on the forward strand.
CGAATTGCCGGCAGCATCTCGCTGAAGGGCGGCCGCATCGACGACATTGCGCTGGTGCAATACCGCGAAACGGTCGACCCGAAGTCGCCGCCGATCGTGCTCTATTCGCCATCGGGCACGGCTGAACCCTACTACGCCGAGTTCGGCTGGGTGCCGGCGACGGGCGTGACGGCCAAGCTGCCGGACGCCCAGACCCTGTGGCAGCAGGACGGCAGCGGCAGCCTGACGCCGACGACGCCGGTGGTGCTGAAGTGGGACAATGGCGAGGGCCTCACCTTCCGCCGCACCATCGCGGTCGACGACCATTATCTCTTCACGCTCAAGGACGAGGTGAGCAATGTCGGCAACGCGCCCGTCACGCTCTATCCGTTCGCGCTGATCTCGCGCCACGGCACGCCGCAGGTCTCCGGCTATTACATCCTGCATGAAGGCCTGATCGGCTATCTCGATGGCTTGCAGGAATACGCCTACAAGAAGATCGATGAAGCCAAGGCGGTGAACTTCAAGGCCACCAATGGCTGGCTCGGCATCACCGACAAGTACTGGGCCTCGGCGCTGCTGCCGGACACCAGTGCGCAGCTCCAGGCGCGTTTCTCGTCGAACCCGGTCGGCAACGTCCACACCTACCAGACCGATTATCTGCTCGACCCCGTCACCGTCGCGATCGGCGGCACCGCGACCGCGAACGCGCGGCTGTTCGCCGGCGCCAAGGAAGCCGGCGTCGTCGGCGTGTTCCCGTTCGCCGGCCTCGGCGGCTACAACAAGGAGCTCGGCCTCAACCATTTCGATCTGTTGATCGACTGGGGTTGGTTCTACTTCATCACCAAGCCGATGTTCCTCGGCCTCGACTTCTTCTACCGTTTCTTCGGCAATTTCGGCATCTCGATCCTGCTCGTCACCGTGATCGTCAAGCTGCTGTTCTTCCCGCTGGCCAACAAGTCCTACGCCTCGATGGCGAAGATGAAGTCGGTCCAGCCGCAGCTTCAGGCGCTGAAGGAGCGCTTTCCCGACGACAAGGTGAAGCAGCAGCAGGAGATGATGGAGATCTACCGCAAGGAGAAGATCAATCCGGTCGCCGGCTGTCTTCCCGTGGTGATCCAGATCCCGGTGTTCTTCTCGCTGTACAAAGTGCTGTTCGTCACCATCGAGATGCGGCACGCGCCGTTCTTCGGCTGGATCAAGGATCTCTCCGCGCCCGATCCGACCAACCTCTTCACCCTGTTCGGCCTGATCCCGTTCGATCCGACGACGATCCCGGTGTTCGGCCACTACCTCGCGCTCGGCATCTGGCCGATCATCATGGGCATCACGATGTGGTTCCAGATGAAGCTGAACCCGACGCCGCCGGATCCGACCCAGCAGCTGATCTTCAACTGGATGCCGCTGATCTTCACCTTCATGCTGGCGGGCTTCCCGGCGGGTCTCGTGATCTACTGGGCCTGGAACAACACGCTCTCGGTGCTCCAGCAGAGCTTCATCATGCGCCGCAACGGCGTGAAGGTGGAGCTGTTCGACAATCTCAAGGCGACGTTCGCGAAGAAGGCGACGTAGCCGTCCGACACCGCCAGGCAAACTGCCTCCACATCGTCATGCCCGGGCTTGTCCCGGGCATCCACGTTTAGGAGGGTGCCCGGCGGACAGACGTGGATGGCCGGGACAAGCCCGGCCATGACGAGAGGATGGACCGCTCGCATGAACGACAAGACCGACGAGCGACTGATCGAGACCGGGCGAAAGCTGTTCACCCGCGACTGGCAGTTCATCTGGGCCTCGCCCTCGATTGCGACGCTGCCGCCGATGGATGGGCTGGAGATCGCCTTTGCCGGCCGCTCCAATGTCGGCAAGTCCAGCCTGATCAACGCGCTGACCGGCCGCAACGCACTTGCGCGCACCTCGCATACGCCGGGTCGCACCCAGGAACTGATCTTCTTCGAGGTCCCCGGCAAGAAGGACCTGCGCCTCGTCGACATGCCCGGCTATGGCTACGCCAAGGCGCCGAAGACGCAAGTCGCGTCCTGGACCGAATTGATCCACAAATTCCTGCTGGGGCGCGCCTCACTCGCACGCGTCTACGTGCTGATCGACGCGCGGCATGGCCTCAAGGACGTCGATCTCGAAATCCTGGGGACGCTCGACCGTTCCGCGGTGAGCTACCAGATCGTGCTGACCAAGGCCGACCAGGTGAAGGCGTCCGAGCTTCAGTCCCGCATCGCCGAGACCGAGGCCGCGCTGGCAAAACATCCGGCGGCGTTTCCGAACGTGCTCGCGACCTCGTCACGGAGCTCGACCGGCATGGCTGAACTGCGCGCCGCGATGGCGAAGCTGCTGGAAGAGCGAACCTCGTGACACTTGCATTCCGCCTGCTGATCGGGCTTGCCGGTTTGATGGGCGCCGCCGGCGTCGGACTGGCCGCCGCCTCCGCCCACGGCGCCGACGCCAGCCGGCTCGCCTCCGCCAGCGCCATGCTGTTGTTTCATGCAACTGCCATACTCGCGGGCGTCGCCCTGCTCGCGCGCGGCCTTCTGCACGGCGGAATTGGCCTCATCGCGGCGTTCGGCTTCGTGATCGGCGCCGCGCTGTTCGCGGGCGATCTCACGTTGCGGCAATATGCGGGGCACTCGCTGTTTCCGTATGCCGCGCCGACGGGTGGGACGGTGATGATCCTGAGCTGGCTGGCGGTGACGCTCGCGGCGGCGGCGGCGCGGAAGTGACGCTCCATCTTACCCTCCCCTGGAGGGGGAGGGTCGGCTCATATTGAGCGCAGCGAAATGTGAGCCGGGGTGGGGTGATTTCACCACTCGGGCACTGCTCATCGCGGAGAGACCGTCACCCCACCCAGCTCGCGCTTCGCACGATCGACCCTCCCCCTCCAGGGGAGGGTAAGAGGCAACACCCACTTTGCGCCGCGCCCGCCAATCGGATAGAACGCGCACCGACAGTCCCGCCAGCGAGATCCGCCTCATGACCGACATCTCCCCGCTCGACCAGGCCCGCATCCTGTCCGAAGCGCTGCCGCACATGCAGCAGTATGACGAGGAAACCATCGTCATCAAATATGGCGGCCATGCCATGGGCGACGAGGAGACCGCGAAGAACTTTGCCCGCGACATCGTGCTGCTCGAGCAGACCGCGATCAACCCGGTGGTGGTGCATGGCGGCGGACCGCAGATCGCCACCATGCTCAAGCGCCTCGGCATCCAGTCGGAGTTCGCGGCAGGCCTGCGCATCACCGATGCCGCGACCATCGAGATCGTCGAGATGGTGCTGGCCGGCTCCGTCAACAAGCAGATCGTCGGCTACATCAACGAAGCCGGCGGCAAGGCCGTGGGACTGTCGGGCAAGGACGCCAACATGGTGAAGGCGTCGAAGACGACGCGCACCATCGTCGATCCGGGTTCGAACATCGAGAAGGCGATCGATCTCGGCTTCGTCGGCGACCCCGAGAAGGTCGACCTCACGCTGCTCAACCAGCTGATCGGCTACGAGCTGATCCCGGTGCTGGCGCCGCTCGCGACCTCCAAGGAAGGCCAGACGCTCAACGTCAACGCCGACACCTTTGCCGGTGCGGTCGCCGGCGCACTGAAGGCGAAGCGCCTGCTGTTGCTCACCGACGTGCCGGGCGTGCTCGACAAGTCGAAGAAGCTGATTCCGCAGCTTTCGGTGAAGGACGCGCGAAAGCTGATCGCCGACGGCACCATTTCCGGCGGCATGATTCCGAAGGTCGAGACCTGCATCTACGCGCTCGAACAGGGCGTGGAGGGCGTCGTCATCATCGACGGCAAGATGCAGCACGCCGTGCTGCTCGAGCTATTCACCAACCAGGGCACGGGAACGCTGATCCACAAGTGAGGAAGAGCGGGCCAAGGAAAGCCGTCATGGCCGGGCTTGTCCCGGCCATCTACGACCTTTCGTCTCGCGCCAAGAACGTGGATGCCCGGCACGAGGCCGGGCATGACGAGCGGAGAGCTCGGCGACCGCGCCGCTCAGCTCTCACACGCTTCCTGATGACGCTGCCCGCGGCAGCCGCCTCGTTCTTCTTCTCCTCCGCGCCCGCCTTGGCCGACCTGAAAATCTGCAACCGCATGTCCTATGTCGTCGAGGCCGCGATCGGCATCGACGACAAGGCGGCGACCGCGACGCGCGGCTGGTTCAGGATCGATCCCGCCACCTGCCGCGTCGTGGTGCAGGGCACGCTGACCGCCGACCGCATCCTGCTCAACGCCCGCGCGCTCGGCGTCTACGGCGCCTCGCCGATCCCGCAGAACGGCAGCGACATGCTGTGCGTGGCGCAGGACAATTTCGTCATCGCGGCTGCGCGGCAATGCCGCAGCGGCCAGACCCAGGCCGCGTTCACCCAGATCACGCCGACGCAAGCCGCGGACGGCAATTTCACGGCCTATCTTGCCGAGGATTCCGAATATGACGACGAGCAGGCCCGCCTCGCCGGCATCCAGCGGCTGCTGGTGATCGCGGGCTACGACGCAGCGCCGATCGACGGCGTCGACGGGCCGAAGACGCAAGCAGCACTTGCCGCCTTCCTGAAGAGCCGCGGACTGGCGGCGGACATCATGTCGTCGCCGAACTTCTTCAAGACCATGGTCGATGCGGTGCAGACCCCGTCTGCCACAGGCCTCACCTGGTGCAACGACACGCCGCACAAGGTGATGGCGGCGGTCGCCACCGACGACGGCAAGTCCGTGACGAGCCGCGGCTGGTATCGCATCGATCCCAAGACGTGCCTGCACCCCGATGTGACCGGGCAGCCCAAGCAGATCTTCAGCTTCGCGGAAGCCATCGACGTCGACAACCGCGTCATCAAGCTGAAGGACAAGCCGCTGAACTGGGGCGGCGACAAGCAGCTCTGCACGCGCGAAACCAAGTTCGAGACCAACGAGCAGGCCGATTGCGGCGCGCGCGGATTCGCGGCGACGGGTTTTGGCGTGGTGGACATGTCGAGCGGCGGCAAGACGCTGCGCTTTGCGATGCCGTGATTGAGAGATTTTTGATGAATCAACCCCGCACCTTTGCCCATGTCGACACCTGGGTGTTCGACCTCGACAACACGCTCTACCCGCACCACGTCAATCTGTGGCAGCAGGTCGACGCGCGGATCGGCGAGTTCGTCTGCAGCTGGCTGAACGTCGGGCCGGAGGAAGCGCGCAAGATCCAGAAGGATTATTATCAGCGCTTCGGCACCACCATGCGCGGCATGATGACCCTGCACGGCGTGCGCGCCGACGACTATCTCGCCTACGTCCACAAGATCGACCACTCGCCGCTAGAGCCGAACCCGGCGCTCGGCGAAGCCATCGCAAAACTGTCGGGACGAAAGCTGATCCTGACCAACGGCTCGGTGGACCATGTCGATGCCGTGCTGGCGCGGCTCGGCCTGGCAACGCATTTCGACGGCGTGTTCGACATCATCGCCGCCGGGTTCGAGCCGAAGCCGTCGCCGCAGACCTATCAAAAATTCCTCGCCGACCATGCGGTCGATCCGACCAAAGCCGCGATGTTCGAGGACCTCGCCCGCAACCTCACCGTCCCGCACGCGCTCGGCATGACCACCGTGCTGGTGGTGCCTGACGGCACCAAGGAAGTAGTGCGGGAGGACTGGGAGCTGGAGGGCCGGGACGCCGCCCATGTCGACCACGTCACGGATGATCTGGCGGGGTTTTTGGGCAAGCTGTCGCCCAAATAACCGCCGTCGTCCCGGGGCGCGAAGCGAGCCCGGGACGACGGCGGAGTATGCCTTGACTCCTCCCCGCCAAATCCCGAAAAAGCCTCCCAATCCACCAAAATTCCGTTCCCTAGAGGAAATCCCGATGTCCCTGTCCGCCCTCGAATCCACCATCAACAGCGCCTTCGACGCGCGTGACGGCATCTCGACCTCGACCAAGGGCGAGGTGCGCGAGGCCGTGGACCAGGCGCTGGATATCCTGGACAAGGGCGAGGCGCGCGTCGCCGAGCGCGGGGCCGATGGCAAGTGGAAGGTCAATCAGTGGCTGAAGAAGGCCGTGCTGCTGTCCTTCCGCCTCAACGACATGGGCGTCATTCCCGGCGGTTCCGGCAAGGCGACCTGGTGGGACAAGGTGCCCTCGAAGTTCGAAGGCTGGGGCGAGAACCGTTTTCGCGACGCCGGTTTTCGCGCGGTGCCCGGCTCGGTCGTCCGCCGCTCGGCCTTCATCGCCAAGAACGTCGTGCTGATGCCGTCCTTCGTCAATCTCGGCGCCTATGTCGATGAGAGCACCATGGTCGACACCTGGGCCACCGTCGGCTCCTGCGCGCAGATCGGCAAGCGCGTGCACATCTCCGGCGGCGCCGGCATCGGCGGCGTGCTCGAGCCGCTCCAGGCCGAGCCCGTGATCATCGAGGACGACTGCTTCATCGGCGCGCGCAGCGAGGTCGCCGAAGGCGTGATCGTGCGCAAGGGCGCGGTGCTGGCGATGGGCGTGTTCCTGGGCGCTTCGACCAAGATCGTCGACCGCGAGACCGGCGAGATCTTCATGGGCGAAGTGCCGGAATATTCGGTGGTGGTGCCCGGCGCCCTGCCCGGCAAGCCGATGAAGAACGGCCACATCGGCCCGAGCACGGCCTGCGCCGTGATCGTCAAGCGCGTCGACGAGCGTACGCGCTCGAAGACCAGCATCAACGAGCTGCTGCGGGACTGATTGGATTCTCTCTTCACCTCCCCCCGCAAGCGGGGCGAGGTGAAAGAGCCCCTTGCGGCGCCAATCGAACCCACCCTCCCTCCATCGCGACCAATCACCGGACGGCCTCCGCTGCCCGGAACCTTCGCCATGGACTGGACCTGGTACCTCTTTCGCTTCGACGGCCGCATCAACCGCGCTTTGCTGTGGCAGGCGTTGCTGATCATCGCGCTGCTGGCGGCGTTGCTGGGGATCGTCGACCAGGCCATCAGCATCCCTGACGGGACCAAATCCGTCGCGTTCAAATTCAAAGTCGACTTCGATTTCGACTTTGGCCTCGACGGCCTCCTTGGGATCATCGGCCCGCGAAGCCATCGCCCGCTGTCATCCACCGAGCGCGTGAGTCTGATCCTGAGAATTCTCGGCGCGTTGCTGTTCCTGTGGATCTCCCTTGCGACCGCGATCAAGCGGCTGCATGACCGCGACCGACGCGGCTGGTGGATCATCCCCTTCGCCTTCATCCCCAACCTGCTGTTTCATTTCTCGGATCTGCTGCCCGACGCTGGCTGGTTCGTGCCGTTCGACTGGGCAATCCACGCGCTGTGGCTGTGGGGCCTCGTCGAAATGTTCATTGTGCCCGGCACGTCGGGCGACAACCGCTTCGGTCCCGATCCACTTGCCCAGGACGACGACGAGAGCCTCGCAGCCGCTTCGCCTGCGAAAGGCTGGGACCAGCAGAGCGAGATCGAAATTGTCCCGCCCAGCGCTAGCCCACCCGGCGGCATGCATGTTAAGCGGGGCGCATGACCGATGCTCTCTCGATTGCCCGCGATCTCATCCGCTGCCCCTCGGTAACTCCGGCCGACGCCGGTGCGTTGGGGGTGCTTGAGAAAGCCCTCAACGCCGCCGGCTTCACCTGCCACCGCGTGACCTTCAGCGAAGCAGGCACAGCCGACGTCGACAATCTCTATGCGCGGATCGGCAGCGAAGGGCCGCACATCACCTTCGCCGGCCACACCGACGTGGTGCCGCCCGGCGACGAGAGCGCATGGAGCGTCGGCGCGTTCTCGGGCGAGGTCCGGGGCGGCTTTCTGCACGGCCGCGGCGCGGTCGACATGAAGGGCGGCATCGCCTGCTCGGTGGCAGCCGTGCTCGAGCATCTCGCCGCGAATGGCGGCACGCCGCGGGCCGATGGAAAGGGCTCGATCTCGTTCCTGATCACGGGCGACGAGGAAGACGTTTCCATCAACGGCACCATCAAGTTGCTGAAATGGGCCGCGGAGCGCCGCGAAAAGTTCGACCATTGCGTGCTCGGTGAGCCCTCCAACGTCGAGACGCTCGGCGACACCATCAAGGTCGGCCGCCGCGGCTCGCAATCCGGCACGCTGTATGTCGACGGCGTGCAGGGCCATGTCGCCTATCCGCATCGCGCGGCCAATCCGGTGCCTGATATTTCGCGGCTGATCGTGGCGATCAGTGACGAGCCGCTCGATCATGGCAGCGCGCAATTCCAGGCCTCCAATCTCGAATTCACCTCGGTGGACGTCGGCAACAAGGCCAACAATGTCATCCCCGGCGAGGCCCGCGCAAAATTCAACATCCGCTACAATGACAACCACACCCAGGCGAGCCTGCGCGAGCTGGTCGAGACGCGCCTGACGAAAGCCTGCGGCAACCGCATCAAGGCTCGCATCGTCTGGGAGCCGTCGAACTCGAATGTGTTCGTGACCAAGCCCGGCCCGTTCACCGACCTCGCGGTGTCGGCGATCGAAGAGGTGACGGGGCGCAAGCCGGAGCTGTCGACCTCGGGCGGCACCTCGGATGCGCGCTTCATCTCGAGCTACTGCCCGGTGATCGAATTCGGCCTGGTCGGCCAGACCATGCACCAGGTCGACGAGCGTGTGCCGGTGGCGGATTTGGAGAGATTGACGAAGGTGTATCGGGGGATACTGACGCGGTATTTTGGGTAGGGCGTTGCCGCCTTACACTCCGTCGTCGCCTCCTACTCCGCTGTCATCGCCCGGCTTGACCGGGCGATCCAGTATTCCAGAGACGGCAGTGATTGAGCCGAGAGGCCGCGGCGTACTGGATGCCCCGGTCAAGCCGGGGCATGACACCGATGATGGAGTGGGAGCGTTCGTGTCTCCCTCCTCAATAATCCACCTTCATCAGATACAGCCCGTCAGGCGGCGCGACGATGCCGCAGGCCGCGCGGTTGCGGGCTGCGAGCGCTGCGGTGAGATCGTCTGCGGTCCAGCGGCCCTCGCCGACCCAGACCAGCGATCCCACCATCGAGCGCACCTGGCTGTGCAGGAACGAGCGCGCCGAGGTGAGAATCGTGATCTCGCGGCCGTCGCGGTGCACGTCGAGCTGGTCGAGCGTCTTCTCCGGCGACTTGGCCTGGCACTCGGTGTCGCGAAACGTCGTGAAGTCGTGCTTGCCGAGCATGCGTTGTGCCGCCGCATGCATCGCATCGGCATCGAGCCGGCGCGGCACGCGCCAGGCGTGGCCGACATCGAGCGCGAGATTGGCGCGGGTGTTGACCACGCGGTAGCGGTAGTGCCGCTTCACGGCCGAGAAGCGTGCCTCGAAGGTGTCAGGGACGATCTCGGCCTCTAACACCGCCACCGGATGCGGGCGCAGATGCGCGTTCAGCCCGTCGCGAAAACGGCCCGGCGGAAACTGCTTGTCGATGTCGACATGCGCGACCTGGCCCCGCGCATGCACGCCGGCATCGGTCCGGCCCGCACCGTGCACGCGTAGATCCGCGCCGGTCATCGCCTTCACCGCCGCCTCTAACGCGCCCTGCACGGAAGGCAGCGTGTCCTGCACCTGCCAGCCGAAGAACGGCGCGCCGTCATATTCGATGGTGAGCTTGTAGCGGGGCATCTCAATCCGGGTCATGTCATCGCCCGGCTTGACCGGGCGATCCAGTACTCCGAGACATCTCTGTTCAGCCGAGAAGCCTCGGCGTACTGGATACCCCGCCTTCGCGGGGTATGACAGTGCTACGTGAATTTGGCTCCCGGCTTCAATGGCACACCACGCAAAAAGTCCGTGGCCTGCATCCGCGCCTTGCCTTCGCGCTGGAGCTCGAGGATGCGGATCGCGCCCTCGCTGCAGGCAATCGTGAGCTGGTCGTCGAGCACCTCGCCGGGTGCGCCGGAGCCCTTCGCCAGCTCGCAGCGCAGGATTTTTACGCGTGCATTTTCGCTGACGCCGTCAAGCTCGGCCCAGGCGCCGGGAAACGGCGACAGGCCATGGATGTGGCGCAGCACGGCGCGCGCCGGCCTGGTCCAGTCGATCCGGGCTTCGGCCTTGTCGATCTTGGCGGCGTAGGTGACGCCATCCTCGCTCTGCTTCTTGAGCTGGAGCCCGCCGCGGGCGAGTGCGGCCATCGCGCGCACCATCAGATCGGCACCGAGCCGGGAGAGACGGTCATGCAGATCGACCGCGGTCATGTTGTCCGTGATCGCGAGACGCTCGGCCATGGCGACGTCGCCGGTGTCGAGGCCGACATCCATCTTCATCACCATGACGCCGCTCTCGGCATCGCCTTCCATGATCGCGCGGTTGATCGGCGCGGCGCCGCGCCAGCGCGGCAGCAGCGAGGCGTGCAGATTGTAGCAGCCGAGCTTCGGCGCATCGAGGATCGTCTGCGGCAGGATCATGCCGTAGGCGACGACGACAGCGGCATCCGCGTCAAAGGCGCGAAACTCGTCGAGCGCTTCGGGCGTCTTCAGCGACTTCGGCGTCAGCACGGGCACGCCGAGCTTTCGCGCGGCCTCTTCGACCGGGGTCTGCTGCAATTGCAGGCCGCGCCGCCCGCCGGGCTTTGGCGCGCGGGTATAGACCGCCGCGATCTCGTGGCCGTGCGAGACCAGCTCGAGCAGCGTCGGCACGGAGAAATCGGGCGTGCCCATGAAGATGAGGCGGAGGGGCATGTGGCGAGACAATCCTCGGAAACGAGCAAGGTACTCGTCATGGCCGGGCTTGTCCCGGCCATCCACGTTCTTCCTGCTCACGGCGGCAAAGAACGTGGATGCCCGACACGTTAGCTTGAAGACGCGCTCCGCGCTTTCGGCCGGGCATGACAGCGAAGTTGGGAGCTTACTCCGCGCGCTTGGCGGCTTTCTCGAACTTCTTCATCACGCGGTCGCGCTTGAGTTTTGACAGATAGTCGACGAACAGCACGCCGTTAAGATGGTCGATCTCGTGCTGGATGCAGGTGGCGTAGAGGCCTTCGGCATCCTCTTCGTGCAGCTTGCCGTCGAGGTCGGTGAAGCGCACGCGCACCTTGGCGGGACGTTCGACCTCCTCGTAATATTCGGGAATCGACAGGCAGCCTTCCTCGTAGACCGACAGGTCCTCGGAGGACGCGATGATTTCAGGATTGATGAAGACACGCGGCTCCGGCTTGGTCTCGCCGTCCGGGTCAGGTTTGGCGAGATCCATGGTGATCAGCCGCAAGGGCTGCGCGATCTGGATCGCGGCGAGCCCGATGCCGGGCGCGTCGTACATGGTCTCGAACATGTCGTCGGCAAGCTTGCGGATCTCAGCCGTGACCTTCTCGATCGGCTTCGAGACCAGACGCAGCTGCTTGTCGGGCAGGATGATGATTTCTCTGAGGGCCATGGCCGCGATTTAAGCTGCATGCCGGATGCGGTCAATGCGGCGAGGAACTCCGTTAACCCTCCGCTAACCATAAAACTTCAGGTTTCGTTAACCATAAAAATTAGGGGGCTGTTAACCATAAGTGTTCGCTATTCGTTCGCGGAGAGTGTCGAATCGGCTACAAGGACCGCCATGAACGAGATCATTTTCCTGGCTGGCGACTGGCCGGTCCGCACCATCGATGCGCTGATCGGCTTCGGCGCCCTCGTCGTCATCCTGCTGGTGGTGATTGCGGTGGTGATCGCGCGCTCGGGACGGCGCGGCGCGGAACTCGCCATGGCCAATGCCATCCGCGCGGACGAGCTCGAGGAGCGCCTCAGCCAGGTGCTGCACGCCCAGAGTGAAGCTGCCGGCCGAGCCGACGCGATGACCCAGGCGCTGGCCGGCCGCCAGGCCGACATGGCGCGCGCGGTCAACGAGCGGCTGGATTCGGTGACCCATCGGGTCGGCCAGTCCATGGAACACTCGACCCGCAACACCATGGAGAGCCTGCGCGCCCTGCACGAGCGGCTCGGCATCATCGACAACGCGCACAAGAACCTCACCGACCTCACCACGCAGGTGACGACCCTGCGCGACGTGCTCGCCAACAAGCAGTCGCGCGGCGCCTTCGGCCAGGCGCGGATGGAGGCGATCGTCCAGGACGGGCTTCCAAAAGGCGCCTACGAGTTCCAGTTCACGCTCTCGACGGGGAAGCGGCCGGACTGCGTGGTGTTCCTGCCCGACCAGCGGCCGCTCTGCATCGACGCAAAATTTCCGCTGGAGGCGATGACCGCGCTGCACGACGCCCGCACCGACGAGGAGAAGCGCATCGCCACGCAGCGGCTGCGCGGCGACGTGATGAAGCATGTCAGCGACATCGCCGACAAATATCTCGTCGCCGGCGAGACCCAGGAGATGGCGCTGATGTTCGTGCCGTCGGAATCGGTCTATGCCGAGATCCATGACGGTTTCGACGACGTGATCCAGAAGGCCTATCGCGCCCGCGTCGTGCTGGTGTCGCCGTCGCTGCTGATGCTCGCGATCCAGGTGATGCAGCAGATCATGAAGGACGCGCGCATGCGCGACGCCGCCGACCAGATCCGCACCGAGGTGATCAAGCTCGGCGACGATTTGGGACGCTTGCGCGACCGCGTGCTGAAATTGCAGAAGCATTTTGCCGACGCGAACGAGGACGTGCGGCAGGTGCTGATCTCCGCCGACAAGATCGAGAAGCGCGCCGGGAGAATCGAGGAGCTCGATTTCAGCAAGACCGATGCGCCGGAGGGGCCGCATCTGGTGGCAACCGGTGCCGCGGAGCTGTTCCCGAGGAAGCTCCAGGCGGGGGAGTGAGTTTTGAGGCACACTGTCGTCGCCCGGCTTGACCGGGCGACCCAGTATCCCAGAGACGGCAGATGGGCGCACGTTGCTACTACGTGTACATCCTAGCCAGCAAGATTGGTGGCACGCTCTACATTGGCGTGACAAATGACCTCATCCGCCGCGTAGCCGAACACAAATTGCAGTTGGTCGAGAGCTTCACGAAGGACTACGGCGTCGTGAAGCTAGTTTATTTCGAGCAGTTCGATGACCCCGAGAATGCGATAAAACGGGAGAAACGACTTAAGAAGTGGAAGCGCGACTGGAAGATCGCGCTGATCGAGAAAGACAATCCGGATTGGAACGATCTCTATTCGGGGATCGCGGGTCCTCCCTGACTCCGGCCTCTGGAATACTGGGTCGCCCGGTCAAGCCGGGCGACGACACCTCCTTTGTGGCCGGCAGGAACGACACCTCACTTGTGGCAGCCAGAATCTGCTAACACCTCCCCATGACCGCACCCGACGCGACCTCCCCTGCCAGCCCCGACACGGCCCCTACCTCCTGGCGCGACGGCCTGGCCGTGTACCTGCAACCGCGGGTGCTGATCGTGCTGTTCCTCGGCTTCTCGTCCGGGCTGCCGCTGGCGCTGTCGGGCTCGACGCTCCTGGTGTGGATGCGCGAGGCCGGGGTCGACCTCAAGACCATCGGGCTGTTTGCGCTGGTCGGCACGCCCTACACGCTGAAATTCCTGTGGGCGCCGCTGGTGGATGCGCTGCATGTGCCGCTGTTCACGCGCGCGTTCGGACGGCGGCGCGGCTGGCTGCTGTTCTCGCAGCTATTGCTGATCATCGCGATCCTGCTGCTGGCGCTGACCGATCCCGCGCGCTCGCCGTTCTACGTCGCGCTCGGCGCGCTGCTGGTCGCGACCACCTCCTCGACGCAGGACATCGTGGTCGACGCCTTCCGCGTCGAGAGCCTGCCGGAAAGCGAGCAGGCCGCCGGAATGGCTTCCTACGTCGCGGCCTATCGCATCGGCATGCTGGTCTCGACCGCGGGCGCGCTGTTCATCGTATCCGGCTTCGAGGGCGCCGGCATTCCGCGCGCGTCGGCCTGGATGTGGGGCTATGTGGTGATGGCGGCGATGGTGCTGATCGGCACGATCACCGCGCTGGCCGCGACCGAGCCCGAGCAATCGGTGCGGGCGGAAGCCGCGACACAAACCGAGACGGCGTTCGCGCGCGTGCTGCACGCGGCGATCGGGGCCTTCTCGGAATTCCTGTCGCGCAAGGACGCGCTCGCCGCGCTCGCCTTCGTCGTGCTGTTCAAGTTCACCGATGCCTTCTCCGGCACGATGACCGCGCCGTTCGTGATCGACCTCGGCTTTTCCCGCAACGACTATGCGGCGATCGTGAAGGGCGTCGGCCTCGCGGCAACGCTGATCGGCGGCTTTGCCGGCGGCTTCCTCGCGCGGCGCTATTCGCTGGCGACCAGCCTGTGGATCGGCGGTGTGGTGCAGGCGCTCGCCAACCTCTCCTTCTCCTGGCTGGCCTTCGTCGGCACCAGCCAATGGGCGCTGGCCTTTGCCATCACGTGCGAGAACTTCACCAGCGCCATCGGCACCGTGATCTTCGTCGCCTATCTTTCCGCGCTGTGCCAGAATCCGCTGCACACGGCGACGCAGTATGCACTGCTCACCGCGCTCGCCGCGGTCGGGCGCACATATCTGTCAGCGAGTGCGGGCTTCGTGGCGGACACGACCGGCTGGCCGCTGTTCTTCGTGATCTGCGTGCTGGTGGCGATCCCGAGCCTTGTGCTGCTGGCCTGGCTGCAGAAGCGCGGGCATTTCGAGACGCTCGGGCCGGTGAGGGTGTAAACTCGGCACGCGCCAAGCCCGCGATGCCGTAGGGTGGGCAAAGCGAAGCGTGCCCACCACCTGAATCGTCGCTGGGAGAATGGTGGGCACGGCGCTTTGCGCCTTTGCCCACCCTACGGTAGCTCGGCTGGAGCCGCGCCCCCCTACTGCTTCCTGATCAAGCTCCACTTCGTGATCACGGCTTCGCTCATCTGGCCAGGATCGCTGGCGCAGGCGACTTCATCGACCTTGACCGAGATCTCCTTGCCGACGAACGATTTCAGCTGCGTGGTCTGTGCGTCGCTGGAGGTGACGAGCTGGAACGTCTCAGGGCCGGTCTCGAGATTGCACAGCCCGTTCGGCGCCGGCAGGCGGCGCGGCTCCGAGGTGATCTGGTACATCGCAATCCGCTTGCCGGCGTTCTTGACGTCGCGCACCTTCATTGCGTTCAATTCGCCCGAGAGCACCTCGCCGGCATTGATCGGCTTGCCGGGCTTGGGCGGCGGCGGCGCCCCGTCGTCCTGCTGCGCTGAGATGGCCGGGGTCGCCAGCAGCATCATCGTCGCGACCAAAGCCGATCGTGTGGCGAAAAGTTTCGTCATGTCGTCCGTTCCGTAAGTCTGGATGGCTAGAACAGGGTCCGCTGCCGCATCGCGGCCGATAGCGTACCTTCGTCGAGATAATCAAGCTCGCCACCGACCGGCACACCATGGGCCAGCCGGGTTACTTTTACGTTGGCGTCCTGAAGCAGGTCGGTGATGTAGTGCGCCGTGGTCTGGCCGTCGACCGTCGCGTTCAGCGCCAGAATGATTTCGTGCACCTCGGCAGCATGCGCGCGCGCCACCAGCGTGTCGATGGTGAGATCCTGCGGGCCGACACCGTCGAGCGGCGACAATGTCGCGCCCAGCACGTGATAGCGCCCCTGGGTGGCATTGGCCCGCTCAAGCGCCCAGAGGTCGGCGACATCGGCGACGACGACGATGATGGCGCCATCGCGCTTCGGATCGGTGCAGACCGTGCAGGGATTTTGCGTGTCGATGTTGCCGCAGGTCTTGCAGACCTGGACCTTGTCGAGCGCGACCTGCAGGGCCGAAGACAGCGGCATCATCAGCGCTTCGCGCTTCTTGATCAGATGCAGCGCCGCACGCCGCGCGGAGCGCGGACCGAGGCCCGGCAGCCGTGCGAGGAGCTGGACCAGCCGCTCGATTTCGGGACCTGCAACCGAACCCATCTTATTGGCCGAACATACCCGGCGGCAGGCTGAGCCCGCCCGTGAGCGCCTGCATCTTCTCCTGCACGGCCGTCTCGGCCTTGCGGCGGGCATCGCCGAGGGCGGTGACGAGCAGGTCCTCGAGCACCTCGCGCTCTTCCGGCTTCATCAGCGAGGGATCGATCTTGATGCCCTTCACGTCCATCTTCGCGGTCATGCGCACGGCGACGAGACCGCCGCCGGAGATGCCTTCGACCTCGACGTTGGAGAGCTGATCCTGCATCTCCTGCATCTTGGATTGCAGCTGCTGCGCCTGCTTCATCATGCCGAAAATATCGACCATCGGTGCTGTCCTTGGTTGGCGCGATGACTCGTCATCGCGCCTTAACTTTTGGTTTGAGCATGATCTAATCGGAAAACCGCTTCACGCTTTGCGCTACGCGGCCCTTCGGGTCCGGATCATGCTCTAGAGATCGTCGCCGTCGGAACCATCGGGCGGATCGTCACTACCATAGTCCGCATTCATATTGGTTTCCGGCGCCTCAGGGGCAAGCCTGCGGACCTCGACGACCTTCGCACCGGGAAAACGCGACAGCACCTCCTGCACGCGCGGATCGGCTTCGGCGGAGCGCGCATGTTCCTGCTTCGCCGCGTGGTTCACCGAACGCAGCGTCGGCTGGCCCTGCTCGTTGGAGACGATCACGGTCCAGCGCCGGCCGGTCCAGAGCTCGAATTTTCGCGCGAGCTCGGAGATCATGGTCTTGGAGGCGTTGGGCTCGAGCGCGACTTCCAGCCGGCCCTCCTCGAAACGGACGAGGCGCATGTCGCCTTCGAGCGCGGCCTTGGTCATGAGATCGCGCTTCTGCCCGGCGACCGCGACGAGCTGGGTGAAGCTCGTGATGCGCAGCTGGGGCGCGGCTCCTTGCGGATCCGGCGCGGGCGCCGCCATCTGCGGCCGGGCGGCGCCGCCGCCGAACGCGGACGGTGACGACGTCGGCGCGCGCATCGGCGCAGCCGAGGCCACCGGCGCACCCGGCGCGCCGCTGCGCGCGGCACTTCCGCCGCCCACGACCGGCGAGCCGCCGCCGTTCTGCTCCAGCATCTTGATCGCTTCGTCCGGCGTCGGCAGGTCGGCGACATAGGCGATGCGCACCAGCACCATCTCGGCAGCCGCTGCGGGGCGCGTCGCGGCCTGCACCTCGGTGATGCCCTTGAGCAGCATCTGCCACATCCGCGACAGCACGCGCATCGAGATCTTCGAGGCGAAGTCCCGCGCGCGCACGCGCTCGGTCTCGCCATAGGCGACGTTGTCGGCGGTCGCCGGCACGATCTTCACGCGGGTGACGAAATTGACGAACTCGGCGAGGTCCGACAGTACGACGATCGGATCGGCGCCGACATCATACTGGTCGCGGAACTCCTTGAAAGCGGCAGCGATGTCGCCGCGCGCCAGCGAATCGAACAGGTCGATGACGCGGGTGCGGTCGGCGAGCCCCAGCATCTGCCTGACCGCATCCGCCTTGACCGTGCCTGCCGCGTGCGCGATCGCCTGGTCGAGCAGCGACAGAGAGTCGCGCACCGAGCCTTCCGCGGCGCGCGCGATGATGCCGAGCGCCTCGGGCTCGATCTCGACGTTCTCCTTCGCCGCGATATTGGCGAGGTGCTTCATCAGCACGTCGGCCTCGACCCGGCGCAGGTCGAAGCGCTGGCAGCGCGACAGCACGGTGACCGGAACCTTGCGGATCTCGGTGGTCGCGAACACGAACTTGGCGTGCTCCGGCGGTTCCTCCAGCGTCTTCAGGAAGGCGTTGAACGCCGCCGTCGACAGCATGTGGACTTCGTCGATGATGTAGACCTTGTAGCGGGCGCTGGCCGGCGCGTAGCGCACGCTGTCATTGATCTGGCGGACGTCGTCGACGCCGGTATGCGAGGCCGCGTCCATCTCCAGCACGTCCATGTGCCGGCTTTCCATGATCGCCTGGCAATGCACGCCCAGCGTCGGCATGTGGATGGTCGGGCCCTTCACCGATCCATCCGGCATCTCGTAGTTGAGCGCACGGGCCAGAATACGCGCGGTGGTGGTCTTGCCGACGCCGCGGACGCCGGTGAGGATCCAAGCCTGCGGAATGCGCCCGGTCTCGAACGCGTTCGAGACGGTGCGGACCACGGCCTCCTGGCCGATCAGGTCGTCAAAGCTGGAGGGCCGGTATTTGCGCGCCAGCACCCGGTAGGGCGTGCTGGCCTGGCCGGCGCTGTCGGGGTTGGGAGGGGCGCCAGCGTCGGTCATCGGTCGATCCGCAATGGAATGTCTTTCGCCCGGCTTTTGCGGAAAGGAGCGCGCTGGCGGGAGGCCCGCCGGCGCAATTCGCTCGGAAAAACAGGTAGGAGACTGACGAGCGACCCGATCCGGACCTCGTTAGGGCTGCTTCCTTCCGGACCTGACCCGGTTGGCGAGTGGCTCGTCCACCGCCAATCTCCCGGTCCCTATTTGGGGCCAAAAGGTCGGGAAAGCAAGCGGGTATCCGTGGGTCCCGCACACCCCGCTGGACGGCCCCCTCCGACCCTTTTGGACGCGGAAGCCGGCTCAGTGTTGGCGAGCTGGAACCTCCGTGATTCGCGCAAACCGCTTGCGATACTCGGCGGGCGTCACGCCGACGTGACGATTGAACGCGCGACGCAGCGTATCGGCATCGGCGAATCCACAATGGAGCGCGACCTGCTTCGGGGCTTCATTGACAAACTCGAGCAGCCGCCTCGCCGCATTGACGCGGGCTTCCTCGACCCAGGTCGCAGGCGTGACTCCGACTTCGGCGCGGAACAGCCGTGCAAAGTGCCTCGGGCTGAGCTCCATGCGCGTCGCCAGGCTGGCAACGCTGTGGTCGAGCGAGGGGTTGGCGGCGACCCAGCGCTGCAGCTCCTGCAGCGCGGCGCGGCCGGCGGGAACAGCCTCGCCCTTGCGGGTGAACTGCATCTGCCCACCCGGACGCTTGAAGAACATCACGAGCTGGCTTGCGACCCTCATGGCCGTATCGCGGCCGAGATCTTCCTCGACCAGTGCCAGCGCGAGGTCGAGCCCTGCGGTCACGCCGGCAGCCGTGCGGAGCTTTCCGTCGGTGACGTAGATGGCATCCTTGTCCACGGTGACCGACGGGAATTTGCTCGCCAGCATGTCCGCGACCGCCCAATGCGTCGTGACCCGCCTGCCATCGAGGAGACCGGCGGCGGCAAGGAAGAAGGCCCCGCTGCACACCGAGCCGAATCTGCGGGTCCGCGAAGCCCGCCGCCGCAGCCAGTCGATCACGCCCCCGTCCGCCGGGACTTCGACCGCGTTCGGGCATCCCGCCACCAGCAAGGTGTCGATCGGCTCCTGGAAGTCGCGGTCGACGATTCGGTCGGGCATCAGCCGGACGCCTGAGGAACTGCAGATCGGCCCCGGCTCCGCGCCCGCCACGAACAGCGCATAGGCCGGATAGCCGGCCTGGACGTTTGCTTCGGCGAACACGTCGAGCGGCCCGGCGACATCGAGCAGCTGCACCCCTGGCAGCGCCACGATCACAACCGTCCTTGGTTTCGGCTTTGCGCCCATGTCCGCCTCGATCCGAATTTGTCCGTTTTAGACGTATTACGTCGATTTAAGACAACGTAGCCCGGATTTACAGTGGGAGCGACCTAAATTTCAGGAGCTGCCCATGTCAGAAATCACCGAAGCCGCCGTCATCCCCGACAGCAAGCTGGCGCGTGCCATCACCGAATACATCCGCGACACCGAAACGGGCCTGCTCTTCAACCATTCCAGCCGCGTCTACCAGTTCGGTGCGATGGCCGGCATCCGCCGCGGACTGACATTCGACCGCGAGCTGCTCTACGCCGGCGCCATGTTTCACGACATCGGCCTGATGCCGGGCCATGGCAGCAAGCACGAGCGGTTCGAGGTCGATGGCGCGCATGCCGCGCGCGACTTCCTGCGCAGTCACGGCATTTCGGAAGCCGACGCCTATACCGTCTGGACCGCGATCGCCCTGCACACGACGCCGGGCGTCCCTCAGCACATGCACCCCGTCGTCGCGCTGGTGACCGCGGGCGTCGAGATGGACGTGCTCGGGCTCACCTACGACGAATATTCCGACGCGGAGCGCGAGGCGGTCGTGAAGGCGTTTCCGCGCACGCCGCGCTTCAAGGAAGACATCATCCAGGCCTTCTACGACGGCATCAAGCATCGGCCTGATACGACGTTCGGCAACGTCAAGGCCGACGTCATCGCCGACAAGGAGCCGCATTTCCATCGCGGCAATTTCTGCAGCGTCATCCGCAACTCGCATTGGCACGGTTGACCGGCGTTCGCGCAAGGACAGTGCGATCTCGAAATCGACTGCTGTGGACCCATGCGAGCCTGAGATTTCGCACGCGGGCAGCAATAGCCAATGACCCCATATTCAGGAGCATCCCATGGCCGATGAGCCGAAACGTTTGACCCATGCGACGGGCGCGCCCGTCAGCGATAACCTCAACATCATGACCGCGGGCCGCCGCGGGCCCGCGCTGCTGCAAGACGTCTGGCTGATCGAGAAGCTAGCACATTTCGATCGCGAAGTGATCCCGGAGCGACGGATGCATGCCAAGGGTTCCGGCGCCTTCGGCACCTTCACCGTGACCAATGACATCACCCGATACACCAAAGCGCAGATCTTCTCGGAAGTCGGCAAGCAGACGCCGATGTTCGCGCGCTTCTCGACGGTGGCCGGCGAGCGCGGCGCAGCCGACGCCGAACGCGACATCCGCGGCTTTGCGCTGAAGTTCTACACCGAGGAAGGCAATTGGGACATGGTGGGCAACAACACGCCCGTGTTCTTCTTCCGCGATCCGCTGCGCTTTCCCGACCTCAATCATGCGATCAAGCGCGATCCCCGGACCGGAATGCGCAGCGCCGACAACAATTGGGATTTCTGGACGTTGTTGCCGGAGGCTCTGCACCAGGTCACCATCGTGATGAGTGAGCGCGGCCTTCCCAGAAGCTTCAGGCACATGCATGGCTTCGGCAGCCATACCTACAGCTTCATCAATGCCGCCAATGAGCGGAGCTGGGTGAAGTTTCACTTCCGGACGCAGCAGGGCATCGAAAACCTGACCGACGCCGAGGCCGAAGCCCTCATCGGCAAGGACCGCGAGACTCACCAGCGCGACCTGTTCGAGAGCATCGAACGCGGCGATTTCCCGCGCTGGACGATGTTCGTGCAGATCATGACCGACGACCAGGCCAAGGCGTTTGCCTTCAACCCGTTCGACCTGACCAAGGTCTGGCCGAAGGCGGACTTTCCACTGATCGAGGCCGGCACTTTCGAGCTGAACCGCAATCCGGAAAACGTCTTCGCCGAGGTCGAGCAGGCCTCCTTCTCGCCGGCCCATGTCGTTCCGGGCATCGGCTTCTCGCCCGACAAGATGCTGCAGGCGAGGCTGTTCTCCTACGGGGACGCGGCGCGCTATCGCCTCGGCGTCAACCATCATCTGATCCCGGTCAACGCGCCGAAATGCCCGTATCACAGCTACCATCGCGATGGCGCAATGCGGACCGACGGCAATCAGGGAAGGACGCCGACCTATTTCCCGAACAGCCGTGGCGAGTGGACGGACCAGCCCGATCTCAACGAGCCGCCGCTCGAGATCGATGGTGCAGCCGCACATTGGGATCACCGCATCGACGACGATCACTATCGGCAGCCCGGCGACCTCTTTCGCAAGATGAACGCAGTCCAGCGGCAGGCCTTGTTCGACAACACGGCGCGCGCCGTCGGCGCGGCGGCCATCGCCATCCAGGAACGGCACATCGCCAACTGCACCAAGGCCGATCCCGCCTATGGCGCCGGCGTCCGCGACGCGCTGACGCGCCTCGCGACCGTTCGTGCCAAGGCTACGGACAAGGCTGCAGAATAGGGTCGGTCGATCCGCACCGACCTCTCGCCGTCTTCGGCGAACGGCGCCGACAGGGCGCCGTTCGCATTTTTAAAGCGAACCGTCGAAGCCTATCAATTTTCTCGCGAAACAGCTCGAGCCGACGCGCTCGCCGGGCCTTACCTCGTGCATCGCCGTGGCACGCCTGTCCCGAAGTGCAGACGCCGCCATTCGCCTCCGAATGCGTCAAGCCGATAGGCTCCCTGCCCATCTTCGAGGCCCCGCCCATCCCTGAGGCAATCGAGTCTTGACAGGGCCCGCCCGGCAGCGCCTTTCTATGAAATCCTGCCGGAACCGAAACAAAGGGTGCGCGAAAATCCGATCCAGAGCATTTTTCAGCCGGCTGACGCCGATTGATGGGCGAATTTTTCGCGCGAGATCAACCACACACCTTCATCCAACCAGAAAAGCGATTCCTCAAAATGGTTACACGTCGTGATGTCGCATCGATTGTCGGACTTGGCGCGATGGCTGCGGCCACGCTGGCCTCACCGGCCGTGGCGCAGACCGCAGCGGATCCCAACGAATCGACCTTTGCCCGCATCCGCCGCACCAAGAAGATGCGGATCGGCGCGGTCGGCGGCGGCGCGCCCTATTACATGAAGGACCTCGCCAGCGGCCAGTGGAAGGGCTTCTACATCGACATCGCCAAGGGGCTCGCCGACGACATGGAGGCCGAGCTCGAGATCACCGAGACCACCTGGGGCAATTCGGTGCTCGACCTGCAGTCCAACAAGATCGACATCTTCTTCGGCCTCAACCCGACCCCGAAGCGCGCGCTGGTGGTCGACTTCTCGGTGCCGGTCTTCAACAACGCCTTCGGCATCCTCTGCAAGAAGGACTTCAAGCCGAAGAGCTGGGCCGAGCTGAACTCGCCCGACGTCAAGATCGCCGTCGACCAGGGCTCGTCGCACGACCAGGTCGTCAGCCGCCTGACGCCGAAGGCGCAGATCTCGCGACTGAAGACCGCCGACGATGCCACCGCCGCGCTCCAGACCGGCCGCGTCGACGCGCAGTGCCTGATCACCATGCTGTCGCTGACCGTGCTGAAGAAGAATCCCTCGCTCGGCCAGTTCGTGCTGCCGACGCCGATCTTCGCCACCACGTCGAATGCCGGCTTCCGCCGCGAGAACGACAAGACCTTCCGCGACTACGTCAACACCTGGATCGACTTCAACAAGGGCCTCGGCTTCATCCGCAACGCGATCATCACCAACATGGAGCTGGTGGGCGTGACCGAAGCGGACATTCCGCCGGGCGTTTCGCTGTAAGGTGTAGCGAGTTTGGGTCGAGCTCAGTCGGCGCGCTCTGCTTCTTTCCCTCTCCCGCAAGCGGGAGAGGGTTGGGGTGAGGGTGTCTCCGCTGGCAAGACGCCCCCAGAGGAAAGAGCCCTCACCCGCGTCGCATCTTCGATGCGACACGACCTCTCCCGCAAGCGGGAGAGGTGAAGCAAGAGAACACGCATGTATCAGTGGGACTTCGGCATCCTCTGGAGCTATCGCTGGCTCTTTCTCAACGGGCTCGGCGTCACCGTCGGCTTCACCGTGGTCATCGTCGTGCTCGGTCTCGTCTTCGGCCTGTTCGGCGCGTTCGGCAGCCTGTCGCGCTTCAAGGCGGTGCGTCTGGTCGCCCTTACCTTCATCGAGGCGTTCCGCTGCACGCCGATCCTGGTGCAGCTGATCTGGTTCTATTACGCGCTGCCGATCCTGGCCGGCGTCGAGATGACGCCGATCACGGCCTCGGCGCTCGCGCTCTCGCTCTATGGCGGCTCGTTCTATTCCGAGATCATCCGCGGCGGCATCATCTCGATCGACAAGGGCCAGTCCGAAGCCGGCGCCGCGCTCGGCATGACGCCGGGACAGAGCATGCGGCGCATCGTGCTGCCGCAGGCGATCAAGCGCATGATCCCGGCGCTGATGAACCAGTCGATCATCCAGTTCAAGAACACCTCGCTGGTTTCGGTGCTCGCCGTGCCCGACCTCGTCTACCAGAGCCAGGTCGCCGCCCATGACAGCTACCGGCCGCTGGAGACCTACACCGCGGTCGCGGTCGCCTATGCGGCGATCCTGATTCCCCTGACCATCATCGTCCGCCGCGGCGAGAAGCGACTGGCGGTCAGCGAATGAGCGAGCCATCCAAGAACACTTCGAAAATCGAGATCCGGGCGCTTCGCAAGAGCTTTGGCAGCAACGAGGTTTTGAAGAGCATCAGCCTCGACGTCGCCAAGGGGGGCGTGGTGGCGCTGATCGGCCCATCCGGCTCCGGCAAATCGACGCTGCTCCGCTGCATCAATCTGCTGGTCGTGCCCGACGGCGGCAGCGTCCGCGTCGGCGACACGCGCTTTGCATTCGGCGAAGGCGCGAAGCTTCCGGACGTGAAGACACTCGCAAAATTCCGCACCACCACCGGCATGGTGTTCCAGCATTTTAATCTGTTCCCGCACATGACGACGCTTCAGAACGTCATGGAGGGGCCCGTCACGGTGCGCCGCATGGCCAGGGCGGACGCCGAGAAGCTCGCGCGTGCGCAGCTTGCCAAAGTGGGCCTCGCGGAAAAGGCCGACCAATATCCGGCGACGCTGTCCGGCGGGCAGAAGCAGCGCGTCGCGATCGCGCGCGCGCTCGCGATGGAGCCGGACGTGATGCTGTTCGACGAGGCCACCTCGGCGCTCGATCCCGAGCTCGTCGGCGAGGTGCTCGCCGTCATGCAGCGGCTGGCCTCGGAAGGCATGACCATGGTGATCGTCACCCATGAGATCGCCTTCGCCCGCGAGGTCGCCGACCGCCTCATCTTCATGCGCGACGGCGTCGTGGTCGAGGAAGGTCCGGCGCGGCAGGTGATCGACAATCCGCAGGAAGCCGCGACGCGCGCCTTCCTCAGCCATTTCCACCGCACCGGCGCATTGCCGCCGGCCAACGCAGCACCGTGATGCCTGATATCGATCGCGCCTATCTCGTCACCGGTGCCGCCAGCGGCATCGGCCGCGCCACCGCAAAACTGCTCGCGGCCCCCGGCACCGCGCTGCTGCTGCACACGCGCTCGAACGCGGAAGGTCTCGATGCGACGGCGGCAGAAGCCGAAGCGAAGGGCGCAGCCGTCGCAAAATGCCTCGGCGATCTCGCCGAGGAAGCAGCCGTCACCGACGCCGTCGCCGCCGCGCAACGCGCTTTCGGACGGCTCGATGGATTGATCCTGGTCGGTGGTCATGCCCGCCGCGGCAGCGCGATCGGCACGCCGGCGGATCAGTTCCGGCAGGCGATGGACGAATCGGCGCTGGCGTTCACGCGGCTGGTCGACGCCGCGCTGCCTCTGCTGCGTGACGGGCGCGATGCGCGGATCGTGGCGGTCTCGTCTTTCGTCGCGCATGCGATCCGGCCTGAATTCGCACCCTTTGCCGCCACCGCGGCAAGCCGCTCCGCGCTCGAAGCGCTGGTGCGTCTCACCGCGATCGAGCTCGCAAAAGACGGCATCACCGTCAATGCTGTGTCACCCGGCCTCATCATCAAGGACAAGCCGAGCGAGAGCCGGCTCTCGCCCGAGCAGATCGCGGCCACCGAAGCGCTGATCCCGATGCGCCGCCGCGGGCGGCCGGAGGAAGTGGCCGAGATCATCGCCTTCCTGGCATCACCGAAGGCGTCCTACGTCACCGGCCAGGTCTGGCACGTCAATGGAGGCCTGACATGACCGAAGCGACCGTCGAACGCATCAGGCTGTTCCTGATCGAGAGCCCGATCAAGATGGCGCGCCTCCAGGGCGTCGGCAACGTCAAGGGTACGGTGAAGCGCGTGCTGATCGAGCTCACCGCGAGCGACGGCGTGATCGGCTGGGGCGAGGCGGCACCGTGGGAAGTGTTCACGGGGACGCCGGAAGCGGCCTTCTCCGCGCTCGACATCTATCTGCGGCCGATCGTGCTCGGCAAACCCGTGCGCCGCATCCGCGCGCTGATGGCCGAGCTCGACCGTGCGCTGGTCGGTCATGCCGAGGCCAAGGTCGCAATCGAGATGGCGCTGCTCGACATCGTCGGCAAATCGTCGGGATTGTCGGTCGCCGACCTGCTCGGCGGCCGCGTGCGCGACACCATCCCGCTGTCGTTCTCGATTGCCGATCCGGATTTCGCCGCCGATCTCGAGCGCATGCGAAAGATGGTTCCGGACGGCAACGTCATCTACAAGGTCAAGACCGGCGTGAAGCCCCATCGCGAGGACCTCGATCATCTCGAAGCGATCCGCAAGGAATTCGGCGACAAGGTCGATCTGCGCGTCGACTACAACCAGGCGCTGGCGCCATTCGGCGCCATCAAGATCCTGCGCGACGTCGAAGAGTTCGCACCGACCTTCATCGAGCAGCCGGTGCCGCGCAAATATCTCGACGTGATGGCGCAGCTCACCGCGGCGCTGGAAACACCCGTTCTCGCGGACGAAAGCTGCTTCGACCGCCGCGACATGATGGAGGTGGTGCGCCGCGAGGCGGCCGATGCCGTCTCGATCAAGCTGATGAAGGCCGGCGGCCTGTTCGAGGCGCAGGCGATCATGGCGATCGCCGACATCGCCGGCCTGCCCGGCTATGGCGGCACGCTGTGGGAGGGCGGCATCGGGCTTGCCGCCGGCACGCAGCTGATCGCGGCAACGCCGGGCATCTCGCTCGGCTGCGAATTCTACATGCCGCATCACGTGCTGACCGAGGACGTGCTGGAAGAGCGCGTCGCCAACCGCGCCGGCCATGTCGTGGTGCCCGACGGCCCGGGCCTCGGCATCCGCGTCAGCGAGACCTCCGTCCGCGCCAATGCGCGGGTGCTTGCGGAGGCGTAGTTTCCGTCATTCCGGGGCGCGCAAAGCGCGAACCCGGAATCCATAACCACAGGGAGACGTGGTGGCGGGGGCTGGCAACTGCGAGTCTTCGCCAAACTTCTCCCTGTGGTTATTGATCCCGGATCAGCGCTGCGCTTGTCCGGGACGACGATCGCGTATGCAGTGACCGCGGAGCCCCGATCCTTCCCCTGGCTGACCCCGTATCGTATGGTCGGAGCTAACAGGCCCGCCCCCATCGGGCCATCCGGAAACGCATATGTCTGAACCCGCCTGGTCGCTGCACTCCCGCCTGAAAGAGGACACCATCGACATCGGCGACCTGCCGCTGTCGAAGGTCCTGGTCATCAAGGACGCGCATTATCCCTGGCTGCTGCTGGTGCCGCGGCGGCCCGATGCGATCGAGATCATCGATCTCGACGAGGTGGAGCAGGCGCAACTCATGACCGAGATCTCCCGCGTCTCGCGCGCGCTGAAAGAGATCACCAAATGCGACAAGCTCAATGTCGCCGCGCTCGGCAACCTCGTGCCGCAGCTTCACGTCCATATCATCGCACGCCGCACCAGCGACGCCGCCTGGCCGCGGCCGGTGTGGGGCGTGATGAAGCCCTTGGCGCACGACGCCACCGAGGTGCAGACTTTCATCAGCGCGCTTCGCCGCAAGATCTGGTTGGGTTGAGAACAAGAAATGTCAGCATTCGACTCGTTTCCGCTGGGACAGCCGGCCTTCGTCACCAACGTCCTCGATCGCGCCGCGCATCTGCGCCGCGACGACGGAAAACTGTTCGCGATGGAGCAGAAGCCATCGTCGCGCGCCTATGTCGTCTACCGCGACTCGCTGCTGGTGAAGCGCGAGGGCGACAAGGCGCGCGCGCTGCTGGGAATCGACGAGGCGCTGAAATGCGGCGCCAACCCCGGCACGATCTTCTTAGGCCTGCGCGACGGCGCCGCGGTGTTCGGCATGGGAATGCCGCAGGCGGCGGCCGAGAAGCTGATCGGCCGCGAGGACTACACCGTCACCGAGCTGCGCGGCATGGCGATGCAGGGCGTGATTCCGCCCGACGAGCTCTCGGCGATCGCGATGGCGAAGTCGATGGTGAGCTGGCACCAGCGCCACGGCTATTGCGCCAATTGCGGCACGCGGAGCGCGATGAAGGAAGGCGGCTGGAAGCGCGAGTGCCCTGCTTGCAAGGCCGAGCACTTTCCGCGCACCGATCCCGTCGTGATCATGCTGGTCGCCTCGGGCGAGAAGTGCCTGCTCGGCCGCCAGAAGCAGTTTCCGCCGGGCATGTATTCCTGCCTCGCCGGCTTCGTCGAGGTCGCCGAGACCATCGAGGACGCGGTACGCCGGGAAATCCTCGAAGAATCCGGAATCCGCTGCACCGACGTGCAGTATTACATGACGCAGCCCTGGCCCTATCCATCGTCGCTGATGATCGGCTGCAGCGCGCGGGCCCTGAACGAGGACGTCGTCGTCGATCATTCCGAGCTGGAGGACGCGCGCTGGTTCACCCGCGAGGAGGCCGCGCTGATGCTGACGCGGACGCATCCGGACGGGCTCGCCGGCCCGCATCCGTTCGCGATCGCCCATCATCTGCTCGGCCGCTGGGTGCACGCCAAGACCGGCGCATAAGCTGGGGCCGCCGGTGGCCACGTCAGGGACCGCGCCGCGCATCCTCTGCATCGGTATTCCCGTGCGCGACCTCACCTTTCGTATCGAGGCCGTGCCCGCGCGCGGCAGCAAGGCCAACGCCACGCATCTCGCCGAGATCTGCGGCGGCAACGCGCTCAATGCTGCGATCGCCATTGCGCGGCTCGGTGGGCGGGTCTCCTTCGCAGGACCGATGGGCGATGCACGGGAAGCATCGAGCGGTTTCATTCTCGAACAGATGGCTCGTGAAGGCATCGACGCGACCCACGTCGTGCGCATGCCCGGCCTGACCACGCCGGTCTCGGCGATCCTGATCGAGCCCTCGGGCGAGCGGACGCTGACGATCTATCGCGATCCCGCTCTGTGGAGCGTGAAGCTGCCGGACGGTGACGAGTTGCTCGCCGATTGCCGGGCGGTCCTCGTCGAGAGCCGCTGCGGCGCCCTTTGCATCGATCTCTGCGCCGAGGCGCGACGGCGCGGCATTCCCGTCATCGTCGGCGTCGATCGCGCGATGTCGTTGCAGGACAGCCTGCTCACGGCCGCCTCGCACCTGCTGTTCGCCAGCGACCAGGTGCAGGAGACGGCCGGTGTCGCCAACGACGGCGAGGCATTGAAGCGCCTGGCCAGGCTGACGCCGGCCTTCCTCGCCGCCACGCGCGGCCCGCGTGGCACGATCTGGCTGAACGAGGCGGGCGAGCTGGAGGAGACACCGGCCTTCCCGGTCGAGGCGGTCGATACGCTCGGCGCCGGCGACGTCTTCCATGGCGCCTTCACGCTTCGCCTCGCCGAGGGCGAGGAGGTGCGGGAGGCGCTGCGATTCGCCGCGGCCGCCGCAGCGCTGAAATGCACCAGCCACGGCGGCGGCCCGGCTGCCCCACAACGTATTGAAGTTGAAGGGTTTTTACGAGACAGGCCCTAGAGCGATTCCAGGGGCGCGCCGAGATTATGGGCTTGCAGTAGAAGATTTTCCTATATATCAGGGAAAGCAGCCCTCATATTGGAACAAAGTTCTTCAAATGACTGATGTCGCTGTCCAGCTCCCCGAGACCAGCCGCCGCCTTGATGCCATCGACCGCAAGATCCTGATGGTACTCCAGGAAGATGCCTCCCTGTCCGTCGCCGAGATCGGCGACCGCGTCGGGCTGTCCTCGACCCCTTGCTGGAAACGCATCCAGCGCCTCGAGGCCGACGGCGTGATCCTGAAGCGGGTCGCCCTGGTCGATCAGAACAAGATCGGGCTCGGCATCTCCGTGTTCGTGTCAGTCGAGAGCGCCGACCATTCGGACGCCTGGCTGAAGAAGTTCGCCGAGGCCGTGAGCGCCATGCCCGAGGTGATGGAGTTTTACCGCATGGCCGGCGACGTCGACTACATGCTGCGCGTCGTGGTCGCCGACATGCAGGCCTATGACGTGTTCTACAAGAAGCTGATCAGCGCCGTGCCGCTGAAGAACGTCACCTCGCGCTTTGCGATGGAGAAGATCAAGTCGGTCACCGCGCTGCCGATCCCGGCGGTGGTGGCGGCCTAGAGGCTTAGTTCTCAGGTCTCACCACAAGGAAGCTGTCATCGCCCGGCCTTGACCGGGCGATCCAGTATTCCAGAGGCGGCGATTGGATACGGAGAAGCCGCGGCGTACTGGATGCCCCGGTCAAGCCGGGGCATGACAGCGGAGATTTGCGGCGCGCGGGTTGTGCTCCCCTGATGCCCCTCAAATCGTCTGATTGTACGCGCCGACTTCGGGATGCGTGCGGAGCACGCTGTTCACCATCTCGAACATGTCGTGCATGCGTTGCTCGGAGACCGGGCTCTCGACCACGACGACGAGTTCGGGCTTGTTCGAGGACGCGCGCACCAGGCCCCAGCTGCCGTCCTCGACCGTGACGCGTACGCCGTTGACGGTGACGAGATCGCGGATCGCCTGGCCGCCGATCTTGGCGCCCTTGGCCTGCAAGCCTTCAAAATGCTTCACCACCTGGTCGATGACGCCGTACTTGGTCTCGTCGGCGCAATGCGGCGACATGGTCGGCGACGACCAGGTTTTCGGCAGCGCGTTCTTCAGGTCGGCCATCGACTTGCCCGGCGCGCGGTCGAGCATGTCGCAGATCGCGAGCGCCGACACCAAGCCGTCGTCATAGCCGCGTCCATACGGCTTGTTGAAGAAGAAGTGGCCGGACTTCTCGAAGCCCGCGAGCGCACCCGTCTCGTGGGTGCGCCGCTTCATGTAGGAATGGCCGGTCTTCCAATAGGCGACCTTGGCGCCCTGCTTCTGCAGCACGGGGTCGGTGACGAACAGGCCGGTCGACTTCACGTCGACGATGAAATGCGCATCCTTGTGGATCGCCGACATGTCGCGGGCGAGCATCACGCCGACCTTGTCGGCGAAGATTTCCTCGCCGGTGTTGTCGACGACGCCGCAGCGATCGCCGTCACCGTCGAAGCCGAGACCGACATCGGCCTTGTGATGCAGCACCGCGTCGCGGATCGCGTGCAGCATTTCCATGTCTTCCGGATTCGGATTGTATTTCGGGAAGGTGTGGTCGAGCTCGGTGTCGAGCGGGATCACCTCGCAGCCGATCGCCTCCAGCACCTGCGGCGCGAACGCGCCGGCCGTGCCGTTGCCGCAGGCGGCGACGACCTTGAGCTTGCGGGTCAGCTTCGGACGGCCGGTGAGATCGGCGATGTAGCGCGCCGGATAATTCTCGTGGAACTGGTAGGATCCGCCGGCCTTGTTCTTGAATTCGGCGTTGAACACGATCTCCTTCAGCCGCGTCATCTCGTCGGGGCCGAAGGTGAGCGGGCGGTTGGCGCCCATCTTCACGCCGGTCCAGCCATTGTCGTTGTGCGAGGCCGTGACCATGGCGCAGCAAGGCACGTCGAGGTCGAACTGCGCGAAATAGGCCATCGGCGTTACCGCGAGCCCGATGTCGTGCACCTTGCAGCCCGCAGCCATCAGGCCGGAAATCAGCGCATACTTGATCGAGGCCGAATAGCCGCGGAAATCATGGCCGGTGACGATCTCCTGCTTGACGCCGAGCTCCGCAATCAGCGCGCCCAGTCCCATGCCGAGCGCCTGGATCCCCATCAGGTTGATTTCCTTCTGGAACAACCAGCGCGCGTCGTATTCGCGAAAACCCGTGGCCTTCACCATCGGCTCGGATTCGAAGGCATAGGTGTTGGGCAACAAGACGGATTTCGGCTTGGGGAACATTGAGACGGTCTCGTGAAAATGGCGGGAATTGATGCAGCCTTAGCGAATGCCGGGCCGCAGCGGAAGGCGGGAATGGCAGCTTATGGCTTATAATTGCGGCAGTTTGGTAACGGGAAAACGCGTCCCGGCGCGAGACTTCCGCCAATGCCGTCCTGAAAAAATCCGTGCGAACAACCGTTCGTCGGCGCGGTGAGAGCCTTTGAGGCGGCTTACTGCTCCAGCACCATCTGGCCGTTGGCGTATTCGAAGCGCTTCAGGCGGGACAGGAAGGAGAGGCCGAGCAGGTTCTCCGACAGTGCCTCGTCCGGCAGCACCATGGCGTCAACGTCGCGCACGACGAGGCCGCCGACCTCGAGCATGGCGATGCGCGTGCGCGCCGCCTTGATGGTGCCGTTGGCGGTCGAGATGGTGGCGTTGTACTCGCCGCGCGAGGGACGCAGGCCAAAGCGGGCGGCCGAGCTCTCGTTCAGCGCGACCACGGAGGCGCCGGTGTCGATCATGAAGCCGATCCGCTGGCCCTCGATGCGGCCTTCGGCCTGAAAATGGCCACGGCCATCGCGGGAAATGGCGAGGCTGCGCCCACCGGCCGGCGCCGTCGACGCAACCGCGATCGTCGTGCGCGGCGCTGACGTCGCGGAGGCGGAACTCATCCTGTCCGCCATCTGCGCCATGAACGTGCCGAGGCCGATCATGATGGCCGCGAGGATCATTATGTTACGCATCACACCACTTCCGAGCCGGAAAGCTCGATTTCACCACGCGACACGTCTGGCCGCGAGCGACGCTGCGGTCAGAGCGCTGCTATTTTGACGAAAAGGATGAGCGGAGGGTTAATACGCCTTCGTGGTTTCTCAGGTGCCGCGCGGCTTCACGCGCCGGGTCGGCAGCGCACTCGCCGGATCCTCCGGCCAGGGATGGCGCGGGTAGCGACCGCGCAGGTCGGAGCGTACCGCGGCGTAACTGCCGCGCCAGAAGCCGGGGAGATCGCGCGTCACCTGCACCGGGCGCTGCGCCGGCGACAGCAATTCCAGCACCAGCGGCACCCTGCCGGCGGCGATCGACGGATGGGTGTTGAGCCCGAACAACTCCTGGAGCCGCACCGCGATGGTCGGCCCCTGCTCGGCCTCATAGTCGATCGCGAGCACGCTGCCGGTCGGCGCCTCGAAATGCGTCGGCGCCTCGCGATCGAGCCTTGCGCGCATCTCCCAGGGCAACAGCGCCATCAGCGCGTCGGAGAGATCGCCGGCCGAGATGTCTTTCAGCGCGATCTTGTCGTAGAGCGCCGGCACCAGCCAGTCGTCGCGCCGCGCGATCAGTCCGTCGTCGGACAAATCGGGCCAGCTGTCGCCCTCAGCCTTGCGCAGAAACATCACGCGGTCGCGCCACTGCTTTGCGGCCTTCGACCAGGGCAACCGGTCGAGACCTGCGGCAATCAGCCCATCTGCGAAGATGCGCGCGGTCTCCTCCGAAGGCGACACCGCGAGTGTTGCCTCAGACAGCGTGATCGCATGCAGCGCGCGCTTGCGCCGCGCGCGCAGCGCCATCGCGCCGCGATCGAACGATATCTCGTCGACGCTCTCGATATGCTCGGCGAAATGCCGCTCGATTTCGTCCTGCGTGATTTGTGCGGCAAGCAGGATGCGGCCGCTCGCGGCCGTGCCCGTCATCTCGCCGATCGCGATATAGGGCGCGCGAGCGAGCGAGGAGGTCTGCTCCACGGCGGCACCGCGGCCGTTGGCGAGCACAAAGCTGCCATTGCCGCGGTTGCGCGCGACGCGGTCCGGGAAGGCATAGGCGAGCATCAGGCCGGTGGAGAGGTCATCCTGCGGACCGGCCTTCTCTGACGCCGCCACCTGCGAGGCCCAGCGCCGCGCGAGATCGCGCGCGCTCGCGGCCCGTGGCGAACGGTCGCGGCGAAACTGGTCGCGGCGGTGCTCGAGATCGACGCTGTCGCCCCCTAATCCGCGCTCGGTGATAATGGCCGCGATCTCGGCGGCGGCTTCGCCCTCGCCGGCGCGGTGCGAATCCACGATCATGCGCGCCAGCCGTGGCGGCAGCGCCAGCGCGCGCAGGCTCTTGCCTTCCGCTGTGATGCGGCCGTCGCCGTCGAGCGCGTTGAGCTCGGAGAGAAGGCTTTTTGCCTCTTTCCAGGCCGGCAGCGGCGGCGGATCGAGAAATGACAGCGCCGAAGGATCGGCGACGCCCCATTGCGCGAGGTCGAGCACCAGCGAGGAGAGGTCGGCACTGAGGATTTCCGGCTGGGTGTAGGGCGCGAGCGAGGCCGTCTGCGGCTCGTCCCAGAGCCGGTAGCAGACGCCCGGCTCGGTGCGGCCGGCGCGGCCGCGGCGCTGGTCCACCGCCGCACGCGCGGCGCGCACGGTCTCGAGCCGCGTCAGCCCGATGTCGGGCTCGTAGCGCGGCACGCGGGCGAGGCCGGAATCGACCACGATGCGCACGCCCTCGATGGTGAGCGAGGTCTCCGCGATCGAGGTCGCCAGCACGACCTTGCGCGTGCCCTTCGGCGCGGGCGCGATCGCGCGGTCCTGCACGGCAGCGTCGAGCGCGCCGAACAGCGGCACGATTTCGATGCTGGCATCCTGAACGCGCTCGCTGAGGAAATTCTGGGTGCGGCGGATTTCAGCCGCGCCCGGCAGGAATGCCAGCACCGAGCCGCTGTCGGCGCGAAGCGCGGACGCGATCGCATCCGCCATCTGCCGCTCGACCGGCGCATCCGCCTTGCGGCCGAGATAGCGCGTCTCGACCGGAAAGGCGCGGCCCTCGCTCTCGACAACGGGCGCTTCCCCGAGCAGCTTTGCCACACGGGCGCCGTCGAGCGTTGCCGACATCACGAGGATGCGCAGATCCTCGCGCAGGCCGGTTTGCGCGTCGCGCGCCAGCGCGAGGCCCATGTCGGCATCGAGCGAGCGCTCGTGGAATTCGTCGAACAGGACGGCCGCGATGCCGGATAGCTCGGGATCGTCGAGGATCTGGCGGGTGAAGATACCCTCGGTCACCACCTCGATGCGCGTCGCGCGCGAGATCTTCGAGCCGAAGCGGACGCGATAGCCGACGGTTTCGCCGGCCCGCTCTCGAAGCGACTTGGCCATGCGCTCGGCGCTGGCCCGGGCAGCGATACGCCGCGGCTCCAGCACGATGATCTTCTTGCCCGCGGCCCAGGGGGCATCCAGCAGCGCCAGCGGCACCCGCGTGGTCTTGCCTGCGCCGGGCGGCGCCACCAGCACAGCCGAATTATGCGCCTCCAGCGTGCGCGAGAGGTCGTCGAGCACGGCATCGATCGGGAGGGGCGTGTCGAAGCTGCGGGGCAAGGCCTATCCATTCGTCATGCCCGGCCTTGTCCCGGGCATCCACGTCTTCGACTAGAAACAGACGTGGATGGCCGGGACAAGCCCGGCCATGACGAAATCGTTGCGGCGGTGGACCGTCAGCCCTGCACCGGCGGACGGCCGATGCTCTCGTAGGTGAAGCCGGCGGCTTCCATCTCTTCGGGCGGGTAGATGTTGCGGAGGTCGACCACGACGGGCTGGGTCATGGCCGCCTTCAGCCGGTGGAGATCGAGCGCGCGGAACTGCACCCATTCGGTGACGATGACGAGCGCATCGGCGCCTTGCGCGCAGGAATAGGCGTCCTCGCAATAGGTGATGTTCGGCAACTCGCCCTTGGCCTGCTCCATGCCGACGGGATCGAAAGCCTTGACCGTCGCGCCCATGTCGATCAGGCCGGTGACGAGCGGGATCGACGGCGCATCGCGCATGTCGTCGGTGTCGGGCTTGAAGGTGAGGCCGAGCACGGCGATGGTCTTGCCGCGCAAGCTACCGCCGAGCGCCTGGCTGACCTTGCGCGCCATCGCGCGCTTGCGGTTCTCGTTGACGGCCAGCACGGATTCGACGATGCGCAGGCTCACGTCATAGTCCTGCGCGATCTTGATCAGCGCCTTGGTGTCCTTCGGGAAGCAGGAGCCGCCGAAGCCGGGACCCGCGTGCAGGAACTTGGTGCCGATGCGGTTGTCGAGGCCGATGCCGCGCGCGACTTCCTGCACGTTGGCGCCGACCTTTTCCGAGAGGTCCGCGATCTCGTTGATGAAGGTGATCTTGGTCGCGAGGAACGCGTTCGCGGCGTATTTGATCATCTCGGCGGTGCGGCGCGCCGTGAACATCAGCGGGGCCTGGTTCAGCGACAGCGGGCGATAGACGTCGCCCATCACCTTGCGGCCCCGCTCGTCGGAGGTGCCGACGACGACGCGGTCGGGATACTTGAAGTCGCGGATCGCCGCGCCCTCGCGCAGGAATTCGGGGTTGGAGGCGACGACGACGTCGGCCGCGGGGTTGGTCTCGCGAATGATGCGCTCGACCTCGTCGCCGGTGCCGACCGGGACGGTGGACTTGGTCACGACGACGGTGAAGCCCGACAGCGACTGCGCGATCTCGCGCGCGGCGGCGTAGACATAGGACAGATCAGCGTGACCGTCGCCGCGGCGCGAGGGCGTGCCGACCGCGATGAAGACGGCATCAGCGTCCGCGACTGGCTTCGACAAATCGGTGGTGAAATCGAGCCGCTTGGCCTTCACATTGGTCGCGACCAGCTCGTCGAGGCCGGGCTCGTAGATCGGGATCTCGCCGCGATGAAGCGCCGCGATCTTCTTCTCGTCCTTGTCGACGCAGGTGACGTCGTGACCGAAATCCGCAAAGCAGGCTCCGGACACCAGTCCCACATAGCCCGTTCCGATCATCGCGATTCGCATGAAAAACCCTGTCTTGGCTTGGTTAACGAAACCCCAACTCGGGCGGTTTAGCATTTTCCTGAGGGGAGAGAACAGCCCGGATGCAAAACCGGCACGCGAATTGTACCGGTAAAGACATCGTAAACCGCAAGGCTTCACACTGCGCCACGCCCGCACAGAGCCGGGCGGACCGCGCCTCAAAACGGGACACCATGGCATTATCAGGCACAATCGCCGCGAGCGGGCTTTCCAAGGGCCCCTCGGCCGCGCGTGTCGACTGGGTCGACTATGCCAAGGGCATCTGCATCGTCATGGTCGTGATGATGCACTCGGTGCTGGGGGTGGAGCTCGCCGCCGGCCAGACCGGTTTCATGCATGTCGCCGTGGCCTTCGCAAAGCCGTTCCGGATGCCGGACTTCTTCCTGATTTCGGGCCTGTTCCTGCCACTCGTGATCGATCGGGACTGGCGAACCTATCTCGACCGCAAGGTGGTGCATTTCGCCTATTTCTATGTCGTCTGGGTGACAATCCAGTTCGGCTTCAAGGCACCGGCATTCGCGGCGGAAACCAGCTGGCGCGAGGCGGGCCTGCTGTATCTGGAATCCTTCGTCGAACCGTTCGGCACGCTCTGGTTCATCTACCTGCTGCCGATCTTCTTCGTCGTCACAAAACTGACACGGCGTATTCCGCCGCTGGCGATCTGGCTCATCGCTGCCGCGCTGGAGATGGCGCGCATCTCGACCGGCTGGACCGCGATCGACGAATTCTGCGCGCGCTTCGTCTATTTCTATTCGGGATATCTGTTCGCGCCTTACGTGTTCGCGCTGTCCGATCGCGCGCGCAACCATCCCGCACTTGCGCTGGCGGCGCTTGCGACCTGGGCGCTGGTCAATGCGGGCCTCGTCGCGCTCGGCGCCAGCGAATGGAAGATCGTCTCGCTCGCGCTCGGCTTCGCCGGCGCCTGCGCCATCATCACGATGGGCACGCTGCTCGCGCGCGCACAGTGGTTGAACTTCTTCCGCTTCTGCGGCGAGCATTCGATCGTGATCTACCTCGCCTTCTTTCTGCCGATGGCGGCGACACGAACGCTGCTGCTGCGCACCCACATCATTGCCGACATCGGCACGGTGTCGCTGATCGTCACCATCGTCGGCGTGATCGGATCGCTCGCGATCTGGCAGGTCGCGCTGCGGCTCAATGCCCGCTTCCTGTTCGAACGGCCGCAGACGTTCTGGATCGCGCCGAAGAGGGCCGGGCCAGTGTTGCAGGCGGCGGAGTAGCCGCCCTCTCGATGTCGTCGCCCGGCTCGACCGGGCGACCCAGTACGCCGAAACGCCAGTGATTGAGCCGAGAAGCCGCAGCGTACTGGATTCCCCGCTTTCGCGGGGAATGACAGTTGTGGATGCGGGGAACGACAGTGGGGATAGCGGCGCCAGCGGCCCAAAAATCCCCCTCTCGAGGCTGTCAAAGCCCGCAAAAATTCATACATTGCGGCCATGCCCAAAACCTCCCCGAAGACCGCCGCCAAAGCCGACACCAAGCCCGCTGCCGACAAGTCTGCTGCCACGCCAGTCGCGGCGAAGGCGGCCGGCAAGGGCGACCATATCTTCCTGGTCGACGGTTCCGGCTACATCTTCCGCGCCTACCACGCGCTGCCGCCGCTGAACCGCAAGTCCGACGGCTTGCAGGTCAACGCCGTGCTCGGCTTCTGCAACATGCTGTGGAAGCTGTTGCGCGACATGCCGCCTGACAACCGCCCGACGCATCTGGCGATCGTGTTCGACAAGTCGGAAGTCACGTTCCGCAACAAGATCTATCCCGAGTACAAGGCGCACCGGCCGCCCGCGCCCGATGATCTGATCCCGCAATTCGCGCTGATCCGCGAAGCCGTGCGCGCCTTCGATTTGCCCTGCCTGGAACAGGGCGGCTTCGAGGCCGACGATTTGATCGCGACCTATGCGCGGCAGGCCAGCGATCGCGGCGCCCACACGACCATCGTGTCCTCCGACAAGGACTTGATGCAGCTCGTGAACGACAAGATCATGATGTACGACACCATGAAGGATCGCCGCATCGGCATTCCCGAGGTGATCGAGAAGTTCGGCGTGCCGCCGGAGAAAGTCGTCGAGGTGCAGGCGCTGGCCGGCGATTCCACCGACAACGTGCCCGGTGTACCCGGCATCGGCATCAAGACCGCGGCGCAGCTGATCGTCGAATATGGCGACCTCGAACAGCTTCTGTTCCGCGCCACCGAGATCAAGCAGCCGAAACGGCGCGAGGCGCTGATCGAGAATGCGGAGAAGGCGCGGATTTCGCGCAAGCTGGTGCTGCTCGACGACAAGGTCGAACTCGAGGTGCCGCTGGACGACCTCGCGGTGCACGAGCCCGACGCGCGCAAGCTGATTGCTTTCCTGAAGGCGATGGAATTCACCACGCTGACGCGCCGCGTCGCCGACTATTCGCAGATCGATCCCGCCAATGTCGATGCCGATGTGTCGAACAGCAGCGGCGCCAGAACCGGCGGCGACGCCGCCAAGGCAAAAACGTCAGAGACCTCCGGCGATCTTTTCGCCGCTCCAGCCGCGACCGCAACGGGCGGAGACAAGGGCGATAAGTCGGCCGGTCTCAAGGGCGCGCCGATTTCACTGGCCGCCGCGCGCGAAGAGGCGCTGCGCAAGCTGCCGGTCGACCGCAGCAAATACCAGACGATCAAGACGCTCAAGGAGCTCGACGCCTTCATCGCGCGCATCCATGACGCCGGTCATGTCGCGATCGAGACGCGAGCCAACTCCATCGATCCGATGCAGGCCGATCTGTGCGGCATCGCGCTGGCGCTGGCCCCGAACGAGGCCTGCTACGTGCCGCTCGCGCACAAGCAGTCCGGTGGCGGCGCCGGCCTGTTCGACGCGGGTCTCGCGCCGGACCAGGTCAAGCATGCCGACGCGATCGAAGTGCTTCGTCCGGTGCTGGAATCGGCGGGCATTCTCAAGATCGGCTTCGACGTCAAGTTCACCGCCGTGATGCTGGCGCAGCACGGTATCACGCTGCGCAACGTCGACGATGCGCAGCTGATCTCCTATGTGCTCGATGCCGGCCGCGGCTCGCACGCGATCGAATCGCTCGCAGAGCGCTGGTTCGGCCACGCCATGCTGAAGGAGAGCGAGCTGCTCGGCAGCGGCAAGGGCAAGATCACCTTCGACCAGGTGCCGATCGACAAGGCCGCGCCGCTGTCGGCGGAAGGCGCCGACGTGGCCTTGCGCGTGTGGCGCGTGCTGAAGCCGCGCCTTGTCGCCGAGCACATGACCGCCGTTTACGAGACGCTGGAGCGGCCGCTGGTGTCGGTGCTCGCGCGCATGGAGCGGCGCGGCATCTCGATCGACCGCCAGGTCCTGTCGCGGCTATCAGGCGACTTCGCCCAGACCGCGGCGCGCGTTGAAGCCGAGATCCAGGAGATCGCGGGCGAGCCCGTCAATGTCGGCAGCCCCAAGCAGATCGGCGACATCCTGTTCGGCAAGATGGGCCTGCCCGGCGGCACCAAGACCAAGACCGGCGCGTGGTCGACGACCGCGCAGGTGCTCGACGAACTCGCCGAGCAGGGCCACGACTTCCCGAAGAAGATCCTGGAGTGGCGCCAGGTCTCGAAACTGAAATCGACCTACACCGACGCGCTGCCGACCTACGTCAACCCGCAGACCCATCGCGTCCACACCACCTACGCGCTGGCCGCGACCACGACGGGCCGGCTGTCGTCGAACGAGCCGAATCTGCAGAACATCCCGGTGCGCACCGAGGACGGGCGAAAGATCCGCCGTGCCTTCATCGCGACGCCCGGGCACAAGCTCGTCTCCGCCGACTATTCGCAGATCGAGCTGCGGCTGCTCGCCGAGATCGCCGACATTCCCGTCCTCAAGCAGGCGTTCAAGGACGGGCTCGACATCCACGCGATGACGGCCTCCGAAATGTTCGGCGTGCCGATCGAGGGCATGCCGAGCGAAATCCGACGCCGCGCCAAGGCGATCAATTTCGGCATCATCTACGGCATCTCGGCATTCGGCCTCGCCAACCAGCTGGGCATCGCGCGTGAGGAAGCCTCCGCCTACATCAAGAAGTATTTCGAGCGCTTCCCCGGCATCCGCGCATACATGGACCAGACGCGCGACTTCTGCCGGAGCCACGGCTATGTCACCACGCTGTTCGGACGGAAGATGTACTATCCCGACATCAAGGCTTCGAACGCCTCGGTGCGCGCCTTCAACGAGCGCGCCGCGATCAACGCGCGGCTCCAGGGCACCGCCGCCGACATCATCCGCCGCGCCATGACGCGGATGGAGGACGCCCTGGTCCAGAAGAAGCTGACGGCGCAGATGCTGCTCCAGGTGCACGACGAACTGATCTTCGAGGTGCCCGACGCGGAAGTCGAGGCGACGCTACCGGTGGTGCAGCACGTGATGCAGGACGCGCCGTTCCCGGCCGTGAACCTGTCGGTGCCGCTGCATGTCGATGCGCGCGCGGCGAACAATTGGGACGAGGCGCACTGATTCTTTCCTTCACCTCTCCCCGCAAGAGCGGGGCGAGGGAGCGCACCGAGCGCTCGGCACCAGATCGAATTGTCCTCCGTGCAATTGCGCGATGGCTCCGCCGCGCGGCGCATATTAGAACCGTGCCGTCCCCCACACCGGTTCACCCATGCCCCACACCTCCGCCCTGCTCGGCTTCGCCCTCGTCTGCCTCGGTCTCGTGCTCACGCCGGGACCGAACATGATCTATTTGATCTCGCGCTCGATCACGCAGGGGCCGGCGGCGGGCATCGTCTCGCTCGGCGGGGTGGCGCTCGGCTTCGTGTTCTACATGCTGTGCGCGGCGTTCGGCATCACCGCGCTCTTGCTCGCCATTCCCTTTGCCTATGACGCGCTGCGCTTCGCCGGCGCGGGCTATCTGCTGTGGCTGGCCTGGCAGGCGGTGAAACCGGGCGGACGTTCGCCGTTCCAGGTCAAGCAGCTTGCGATCGACAGCCCGCGCAAATTGTTCGCGATGGGCTTTGTCACCAATCTGCTCAATCCGAAGATCGCGATGCTGTATCTGGCGCTGCTGCCGCAGTTCATCGATCCCACCGCCGGCAGCGTGCTGACGCAGTCGGTGGTGTTGGGAGCGATCCAGATCGCGATCAGCGTCAGCGTCAACGCGATGATCGCACTTGCCGCAGGGTCGATCGCGCTGTTCCTGGCGAGCCGGCCGAGCTGGATGCTGGTGCAGCGCTGGCTGATGGGCACGGTGCTGGCCGGGCTTGCGGTGCGGATGGCGGTGGAAGCGAAGAAGGTGTGAACTTTCTTGCCCTCCCCTGGAGGGGGAGGGTCGCTGCGCATGTAGCGAAGCGGAATGCGTAGCGGGGTGGGGTGATCTCTCCCCACGAGCACTGTTCAACGCGGAGAGACCTTCACCCCACCCCGTCACGCAATCTCGCTTCGCTCGATCGCGTGCCGACCCTCCCCCTTCAGGGGAGGGTACGGAGAGGTCAATCCAGCTTCGCGTCCATGCCCCGCTTCACCGCGGGACGCGCCGTCAGCGCCTCATACCAGCGCTTGACGTTGGGAAAATCGGCCAGCTCAACCTTGTGGCGAGGGTGGCGCCAGGCCCAGCCCAGGATGGCAAAATCGGCAACCGAGAGGTCGCCCGCGACGAAGTCGTGAGCCTCCAACCGGCGGTCCAGCACGCCGTAGAGCCGGCGCGTCTCCGCCATGTAGCGCTTCAGGCCATAGGCGCGCTCCTGCTCGTTCTCAAGCGCGATGAAATGGTGCACCTGGCCGGGCATCGGGCCGAAGCCGCCCATCTGCCACATCAGCCATTCATAGACGGGGATGCGCGCGGCGAGCGGTTTCGGCAGGAATTTGCCGGTCTTTTCGCCGAGATAGAGCAGGATCGCACCGGACTCGAAGATGCTGACCGGCTTGCCGTCCGGCCCCTCGGGGTCGACGATCGCGGGGATCTTGTTGTTGGGGCTGAGCTTCAGGAACCCCGGCGCCATCTGCTCGCCCTTGGTGATGTTCACCGGGACCACCTTGTAAGGCAGCCCCATTTCCTCCAATGCGACCGAGATCTTGCGGCCGTTCGGCGTGTTCCAGGTGTGCAGCTCGATGGTCATTCAGGCATTTCCTTCCCCGAGATATCTGCCATCCAACTACTCCAGAAAGTTGCACCCCCACAACTGGCGGACCGGGATGGCCGATCCCTGTTGACTCGACCGGTCCCCTCTGGAATGTCGCGGCCGTCGCGGATAAATTCCGCCACCTCCCAAAAAGCTCCCGAGGGACCGCCGTGTCGAAATCTGCCTCCCGCGCCCGCCTGTTCGAAATCATCCGCCGGCGCTCCTTCGGCCGCGGTGACGTCACGCTCGCCTCGGGCCGTAAGAGCGATTTCTACTTCAACCTCAAACCGACCATGCTCGACCCCGAGGGTGCGACCCTGCTCGCCGAGCTGACCTATGAGGCGCTGAAGGACGACCAGCTCGACTTCATCGGCGGGCTCGAGATGGGCGCGGTGCCGCTGGCCGGAGCGCTGGCGCAGATCTCCTGGATCAAGGGCCATCCGATCGCGGCGTTCTTCGTGCGCAAGAAACCGAAGGAGCACGGCGCGAAGCTCGCGATCGAAGGTCTGCCCAAGGGCGAGACGCTCGAAGGCAAGCGCGTCGTGATCGTCGAGGACGTCACCACCACCGGCGGCTCGGCGATGAAGGCGGTGGCATCCGTGCGCGAGACCGGCGCCGAGGTGGTGCTGGTGCTGACCATGGTCGACCGCGAGGAAGGCGCCACCGACACGTTCGGCGCGGCCGGCCTGCCGTTCCGCTCGCTGTACAAGGCGTCGGAGTTCTTGAAGGCCTAAGGCCGCGAGACGGTTCCGTCCATGCCCGGGCGTTGCCCGGAAGCAACCATCCGCCGGAAGCTGTGCCCGGCCTTGAAGAGGTCACGGCCTCGACTTGAAATCGCCTCCGCGCAACTGCTCATTTACCATCCAGCACTATGGTGAATCATGTGCCGAGACCTCGGAAGGTTCCGGCCGGTTCAGTAGCGTCGGAGTGAGCATTGCGTACAGCCTTGTCCCATGCGCGTCGCGCGATGCTTGTGGCCGCCAGCCTGGCGGCCCCGCTGCTTGCGGCTCCAGTCCCGGCTTCGGCCGAAGGCTTGTTCGACTTCTTCTTCGGCGGAATGCAGCGGCCCCGGCCGCAGCGTGAGGTGCCGCAGCAGTCGAACTCCTTTGCCGATCCCTTCGCCAGCCAGCAGAATCCCGCAACCCCGCAATATGTGCCCCCGACACGCGCGGCGGCGGCCGGCGGCTCGGGCCCGGCCTTCTGCGTGCGCACCTGCGACGGCAAATATTTTCCGCTGATGCGCGGCCTCGCCTCGCCCGCCCAGATGTGTCAGGCGTTCTGTCCTGCCACCACGACAAAGGTCTATTTCGGCTCTTCGATCGACGGCGCCGCTTCGCAGACCGGCGAACGCTACGCCGACAGCGAGAACGCGTTCGCCTATCGGAAGGCGCTGCGTGCCGACTGCACCTGCAACGGCCGCGAGCCGGTCGGCCTCGCCCCGGTCGATCTCGCGCTGGATTCCTCGCTGAAAGCCGGCGACGTGATCGCGACCAGCGACGGACTCGTCGCCTATACCGGCATCCGCGTCGGCA
Source organism: Bradyrhizobium sp. Pa8 (assembly GCF_052588265.1). Taxonomy (NCBI): domain Bacteria; kingdom Pseudomonadati; phylum Pseudomonadota; class Alphaproteobacteria; order Hyphomicrobiales; family Nitrobacteraceae; genus Bradyrhizobium; species Bradyrhizobium sp. Pa8. Next base: position 9,187,438 of record NZ_CP176767.1, read on the forward strand.
ATGACCAGGCCGCGGACTTCACGCCGGTTGCCTCCTACCCCGGCCTCACCGCGCAGGTCCGCGCGCGGCTCGGCGAGATGAAGGTTGCCCCGGTGCGCGCAGAGACGGTCGCGGCGGATGCGCCGACCTCAGTCGAGATCGTGCGCGAGGCACTGCCTGACGTAACGGTGCCGAAGACCCCTGCACAGAAGCCGGCGAAACGGGCGGGGCTGGATTAAGCTCCAACTGAATCAAAGTCATTGCGAGCACAGCGAAGCAATCCAGTCTGTCGCCGCGAACAGATTATGGATTGCTTCGCTACGCTCGCAGTGACGGAGAGTGCTGCGTCATCTCCCGATGATCACCCCGATCACGTTCGGCGCCGCCAGATATTTTTCCTCGATCGCCGCGCGCGCAGCGGCGCGGTTTTCCTGAGTCAGCAGGCCGCGCTTCTCGGCCAGGATCATCCAGCAGAAGCCCCACCAGTCGGTGAGCATGCCCGCCTCGCCGATGAGATCGTAACCCTGCTCGGCTGCGAAGATGCGCGCATGCGCTTCGTCCAGCGTGTCGAGGAACAGATGATCCTCGGTCGAGAACAGATCGTCGCTGACGTCGTCGATGGTGTAGCCCCATATCGACTGGCACACCGCGTTAAACTCGCGGTCGAACTGGTCGTCATCGACCGCGTAGCGCCGCGCCGCCTGATGCAGCCGCGACAGCGAGCGCGCGAAATCGGCGATCCGGGTGAGGGCAAATTGATCGAAGGCGATGGTGGACATGTAGTCCTCGCAAAGTCTGACAGACGCTAGATATTGTGTCGGCGACGCGCCGAATCACAATGATATATCAAAGACTTGCTAAAGTGTTCTTAATTTGTTCCGGAACTGGGGACAAAGTCCGACTGGCGGAATCGAAAGGGGCCGCCTCGCAGCGACCCCTTTGCCGGTTGCAATCGTGTTCGGGATGAAATCCAGCCCCGGCAAGTTGGTAAGTTAGAGGTACCTATGGACTTAGGCGATTCCGGATAAGTACTGGACGTAATCCTGTCCTATTTTCCGTTGACGCCCGATGGATCCGGTTCGACGAGGCCGGGATCTCAATAACAGCGCGAGGCCGCAATGGCGTGGACGCGGCGGTCACCGAGCAGATGGGCAACAAAGCCATTGCTGGGAAAGATCTTTGCGAACGCGGCATCGCGGATGCTGAGACCGCCGGCATAGGCGCCGAAGGCGGGCATCACCGCGCGCATCCCGTCACTGGCGAAGCAGCGGCGTTCCATCGAGCGGCCGCGTGCGGAGACGCGCGCCTTCGGATGCAGATGGCCGGCGATCTCGCCGCGCTCACCGGTCGGCTCATGGCGGAAGGTGATCGCGCCGATCGCGACTTCGTCGGCGACGGTCCCGCCAAGATCGCGCGGCAGTATCGGATCGTGATTGCCCGAGATCCAGATCCAGTCGCGGCCGGTCTGGAGTGCGGCAACAGCATCGCGATCGTCGGACGACAACCGCTCATGTGCGGTTCGGTCGTGAAAACTGTCGCCGAGCGCGATGACCGTTCGGGGATTATGGCGGGAGATGACAGCAGCGAGACGGCTCAGCGTTGCCAACGTATCGTAAGGCGGCAGCAGCACACCGCGCGTGGCGAAGCTGGACCCTTTTTCCAGATGCAGATCGGAGACGACGAGCAGGCGCTGCTCTTCCCAGAACAGCGCACCGGAGAGATCGGTTGCGAAGGTCACATCACTGATGGTGACTTTGGAAACGCGCATGTCTTCCACATCTCCTGAAACCAGCGCGCCTATCGTCACGTCCAAACCTGCTCTTATCCCATCGCCTCTTTGACAAGCTCATCGGCGGCTTCCGCCAGGAGCTCGTCGCCAGCTTCGCCATAGACTGACTCGCGGCCGATTTCCAGCATCACGGGGACGGCGAGCGGCGAGACATGGTCGAGTTCCCGATGCGTGATGCGGCCGTGGATGCGGGCGAGCATGTCGCCGAGGCGGCGCAGATCGAGCAGGCCGGTGGCGGCGTCGGCCCGGGCGGCGCGTAAGAGCACGTGGTCGGCCTGATGCTTGCGCAGGACGTCGTAGACGAGATCGGTCGAGAACAGCACCTGGCGGCGGCTCTTGTCCTCGCTGGTGAAGCGCCGCTCGATCAGGCCGGAGATCAGCGCGCAATTGCGGAAGGTGCGCTTCATCAGCGCGGATTCCGCGAGCCAGGCTTCGAGATCGTCCCCGAGCATGTCCGGGTTGAACAGCGCGTCGAGATTAAGCTCGCCGTTGCGGATCATGAAGGAGGCGTCGCCAAGCCCCCAGATCGCCACCGCATATTCATTGGCGACGAAGCCGAGCGGCCGGGCGCGCATCCGCTCCAGCCGCCGCGTCAGCAGCATGCCCAGCGTCTGGTGCGCGAGCCTGCCCTCGAAGGGATAGCAAATGAGATAATGCTTGTTGCCGCGTGGAAAGGTCTCGACCAGCAGCTCGCGCACGCCGGGCACACGTGAGACATCTTTCTGCAACGACAGCCAGTCGCGCACCTGCTCAGGCAGACCGTTCCATGCACGGCGGTCGTCGAGCAGGCGCCGCACGCGCTCGGCAAGATAGGTCGAGAGCGGAAATTTTCCGCCCATATAGGACGGCACTTTCGGGTCTTTGTCGTTGGCGCGGGAGACATAGACCTGATCCTCGGCCAACGCCTCATAGCGCACGACTTCGCCGCCGAACACAAAGGTGTCGCCGGCGGTCAGGCCCTCGATGAAATATTCCTCGATCTCGCCGAGCACGCGCCCGCCGCGCGCGATGGCGCCGGTCGAGCCGCTGCCGCTGGAGCTCCCACGAACGAGCCGCACCTTCAGCATCGGCTCCTCGACGATGGTGCCGACATTGAGACGATAGCTCTGCCGCACCTTTGGATTGGCGACGCGCCAGCGCCCCTGCTTGTCCTGCTTGATGCGGGCGAAGCGCTCATAAGTCTTCAGCGCGTAGCCGCCGGAGGCGACGAAATCGACGACGTCGTCGAAATCCTGCCGGGCGAGATCTGAGTAAGGCGCGGCCGTGAGCACCTCGCCGTAGAGATCATCGCTCAGAAACGGCTCGCCGCAGGCGCAGCCGAGCACGTGCTGGGCCAGCACGTCGAGTGCGCCGGTACGCAAGGGTGGCGTATCCTGCGCATTCTCGGCGATCGCATCGATCGCGGCGCGGCACTCCAGCACCTCGAACCGGTTCGCCGGCACCAGCACCGCACGCGAAGCTTCGTCGAGGCGGTGATTGGCGCGGCCGATCCGCTGCATCAGACGCGAAGAGCCTTTTGGCGCACCGATATTGACGACGAGATCGACATCGCCCCAGTCGACGCCGAGGTCGAGCGAGGAGGTGCAGACCACGCCGCGCAGTCTGCCCGCCGACATCGCGTCCTCGACCTTGCGGCGCTGGGCGACGTCGAGCGAGCCGTGATGCAGCGCGATCGCGAGGTTGTCGTCGTTCATGCTCCAGAGATTCTGGAACAGCATCTCGGCCTGGCTGCGGGTGTTGACGAAGACGAGCGTGGTCTTGTTGGCCTTGATCAGCTCGTAGATTTCAGGAAGCGCGTGGCGCGCGCTGTGGCCGGCCCAGGGCAGGCGCTCGCGCGTATCCAGCATCTCCACCAGCGGCGGCGCGGCACCGCCGGCGACGACAATGTCGGCGGCCGCTTCCTTCCCGCCGGGCTGCGGCACCAGGAAGCGCGCAAGCTGGTCCGGCTCGGCCACGGTCGCCGACAGGCCGATCGCGCGCAGCTGCGGCGCCAGCCGCCAGAGCCGCGCCAGTCCCAGCGAAAGCAGATCGCCGCGCTTGGACGTCACCAGCGCGTGGAGCTCGTCGAGCACGATGCGTCGCAGCGAGGAGAACAGGAACGGTGCGTCATCGGAGGAGAGCAGCAGCGCGACCTGCTCAGGCGTCGTCAGCAGGATATCGGGCGGATAGCGCCGCTGGCGCTGCCGCCGCGACACCGGCGTGTCGCCGGTGCGGGTCTCGACCTTGATCGGCAGCCCCATCTCCGCAATCGGCCGCTCGAGATTGCGGGCGATATCGACGGCGAGCGCTTTCAGCGGCGAGATGTAGAGCGTGTGCAGGCCATCGCTGCGGCGAACATCGCGGCCGGTCGAGACGAGGCTTTGCTTCGCCCCTGCGTCCCGCTCGACCGGCTGCGTCGAGAGCTCCACCAGCGTCGGCAGAAATCCCGCCAGCGTCTTGCCCGCGCCGGTGGGCGCGATCAGCAGTGCGGAACGATCCTCGCGCGCCTTGTCCAGCAGCGCGAGCTGATGCTCACGCGGCGACCAGCCGCGGGCCGCGAACCACGCCTGGAAGCGGTCGGGCAGCAGCGTGGCCGGCTCGGCCGGGATTTTGAGGATGCGGGGCGGCACGGCATCACAGGTAAGCCGTGGGGGTGGGTTCGTCGAGGGGTGGAGATGTGAATAGGTCTCGTAGGGTGGGCAAAGCGAAGCGTGCCCACCATTCGTACCGAGGTGTTCGGAGAGATGGTGGGCACGGCGCGAGTGCGCCTTTGCCCACCCTACGGCACTCTGCCCGCTCCTACTCCGACATCGGCTTGTCGGAGATGTCCCAGTCCTTGCCGCTGAAGGTGGAGATGAAGAGCGTCTTCATCGGCGTGTAGTCCTCGGGCGTGTAGCTATAGGTGACGCCGTCGAGGAAATAGGGCGAGTGGAAGCCCGCGAGCGTGGACGCCTGCTTCAGCACGTTGGCGCGGGTGAGATCGTCGCCGCAGCGGCGCAGGATCTCACCCATGGTGACGGCCTGGCCGTAACCGGCAAAGGCGATGGTGTTGTCCTGATCGATCGCCGGCGTGTACTTCTTGCGCAAGTCCTCGAACGCCATCACGTCCGGGTCCTTCTCCCATTTGGGCAAGCCGACTTCCTTGTTGTAGCGGATGGCGACGATGCCGGTCGCATTCTCCAGGCCCGCGGCATTGAGGATCGAGCGGCCGGTCGAGCCCGCCGACAACAGCTGCAGCGGCTTCCATCCGAGCTCGGCGACCTTGCGGATCGACTGCGACGACGCTTTGCCGGTGGAGATGTTGTAGAAGACGTCGGCGCCCGACTTCGAGAGATTGATGAGCTGGGAATCGACGGTCGGATCGGTCAGATCGTAGGTCTGCTCCATGATCACCTGCGCGGTGCCGCCGGCATCCGCCAGCACCTTCTTGAACGGACCGAGAAAGTCGCGGCCAAAGTCGTCGTTCTGGTAGAGGATGCCGACCTTGGCGTTCGGCTTCACGCTGATGACGTGCCGCGCCAGGATGCGCGCCTCGGTCGGATAGAGCGGCAGGCCCGCCATCGTCCATTTGAATTCTTTCGGATTGTTCCACTTCGACGCGCCGGTGTTGAGCAGCAGTTGCGGCACGCCCTTCGAATTCAGGTATTTGTGCACGGAGGTCTGCGGCGCGGTGCCGAGCGAGCCATAGAGCGCCAGCACCTCTTCCTGCTCGACCAAGCGCCGCGTTGCCTCGACGCATTTCGGCGCGCTGTAGGCGTCGTCCATGGTGAGGAACTTGACCTTGCGGCCGTTGATGCCGCCCTTCTCGTTCAGCATCTGGAAATAGGCTTCCCCGATGCGGCCGAGCACGCCGTACAGCGAGCCGGGACCGGAATGCGGCACGGTCTGGCCGATCTTGATCTCGGTGTCGCTGGCGCCCGCATCGTATTTCTTCTCCGCGGCCCAGACATACGGCGCAGGCAAGGTGGATGCAGCGATGGTGGCAAGCGCGCCGGCGCTGAAATCGCGCCGCGATGGATTCTTGGTCATTATTTGTTTCTCCCTAGTGCGCGCATTGTGCTGGCAACGCAGCACGGCTCGCAAGTAGGAAGACGCCGCTTTGCGACGCAATGACGCTTAAATCGCCGGGTATCTAGCGCCTAGACTCAAGTTTTCTCGGCGACGACGACGAGGCCGCGCACCGGCTCGTTGTTCTCGATGCGTGGCGATGCCGGCTCCAATGTCAGCAGCTTGAGCCCGGCCTTCGCCATCGCGCCACGCACATATTCCGCCGAATGGGCATAGCGGAGGCCTTCGCCGAGCACGGTGCCGCTGCCGTCATGCGTCTCCAGCGTGAAAGCGAGCACGCCGCCGGACACGAGCACGCGCTTCGCTTCGGTGAGCACCGGCGCGAGATCGGAGAGATAGACGAACGCGTCCGCGGCGACGACGAGGTTCGCGCTCGCATCGCCCTTGGTGCGCAGGCCTTCGATCATGTCGGCGACCTCGAGCTCGGCATAGAGCTCGGTGGCGCGCGCCTCCTTGATCATGCCGGGCGACAGATCGATGCCGATGAAATGATCGACCTGCTTGGCGAAAGCGGCGGCCGCAAGCCCGGTGCCGCAGCCGAGATCGATGGTGCGCTTGAAGAAGGCCGGCTTCTTTGCGGCGACGCGCGCGGCCAGCACTGCCTTGAAGATCAGCGACGGCGCGCGGTAGCCGAGGTCGTTGATCAGCGCATGCTCGAAGCGCGGCGCGTATTGGTCGAACAGCGCCTGCACATAGGCCTTGGGCATTTCCGCCATCTGCGCGTCGCCGAGCCGCATCAGATGCAGGCCGGCGCCGTGCTGGTCCTCGGGGTCGCAGTCGCATGCTTTCCGGAACGCCGCGATCGCCTTGTCGCGCTCGCCGAGCTGCTGGCGGATCTCGCCGAGCGTGAACCAGGCCGAGGTGAAGTCAGGCGCGAGCTCGATCGCCTGCTCGATGAGGTCGGCGGCGGCGGGCAGATCGCCCTTGAGCTGGAGGTCGCGCGCGAACTCGAAACGGCGGTCGGCCATGAGATCGCCGGAGGAGTGGAACAGGCGCAGGGGCATAGGAACTCGGCTCGTCATCACCGGGCATAGCAGTCTGCCTTGCGCAGACTGCGTAAACTTGTCTGCGCCCGGCAATCCATCAAAAAAGGAACTGTTTAAAAGGATGGAGGCGCGGGTCAAGCCCGCGCATGACGGGTTCATTTGGGGTGGCCGCTCCCTATATGACGCACATGCGTCCGCAAGACATCCTGCTGCCAACTGCTGACGGCCTGTGCTGCAAGCCCGGCAACTTCCACATCGACCCTGTCCGCCCGGTCGAACGGGCCGTGATCACCCACGGCCATTCCGACCATGCCCGCGCCGGCCATGGCGCGGTGCTGGCGACGCAGGAAACGCTGGACATGATGCGGCTGCGCTATGGCGAGAATTTTGCGGGCTCGACGCAGGTCATCAGCTATGGCGAGGAAATCCGGCTCGGCGACGTCCGCGTGAGGTTTCACCCGGCCGGTCATGTGCTGGGCTCGGCGCAGATCGCTGTGACCTGCAAGGACACCTGCATCGTCGCCTCCGGCGACTACAAGGATGCGCCCGACCCGACCTGCACGCCGTTCGAGCTCGTGCCCTGCGACGTCTTCATCACCGAGGCCACCTTTGGCCTGCCGGTGTTTCGCCATGGCGATGCCGCCGACGAGGTGAGGAAGCTGCTGGCCTCCGTTGCATTGTTTCCCGAACGCGCGCATCTCGTCGGCGCCTATTCGCTCGGCAAGGCGCAGCGCGTGATCGCGCTGCTGCGCCAGGCCGGCTATGAGGCACCGATCTACCTGCATGGCGCGATGGAGAAGATCACCGAGTACTATCAGAGCCGCGGGATCAATCTCGGCGAGCTCAAACCGGTGATGGGCGTAAAGAGGGCGGTGCTCGCCGGCACCATCACGCTGGCGCCGCCGTCGGCCACCTCGGACCTCTGGACGCGGCGCTTTCCCGACCCCGTCACCGTCTTTGCCTCGGGGTGGATGCGGGTGCGTGCCCGCGCACGGCAGCGCGGCATCGAGCTGCCGCTGGTGATCTCCGACCATGCCGATTGGGATGGCCTCACCGCGACCATCGCCGCGACCGGCGCCGGCGAGATCTGGGTCACCCACGGTCAGGAAGACGCGCTGGTGCATTGGTGCCAGAGTAAAGGTCTTCGCGCGCAGCCGCTCGATCTCGTCGGCTATGGCGACGAGGAGGAGAGCGAGACGCCGATTCAAGATGAGGCCGAAGCATGAACCGCTTCGCCGAACTGCTGGATCGCCTCGCCTACGAGCCCGGCCGCAACAACAAGCTGCGGCTGATCACCGGCTATTTTCGTGAGGTCGGCGATCCCGACCGCGGCTACGCGCTGGCCGCGCTGACCGGCGCTCTGAGCTTCAAGCATGCCAAGCCCGCGCTGATCCGCGATTTGATCGCGGCGCGCACGGATGAGGTGCTGTTCGGGTTGAGCTACGACTATGTCGGCGATCTCTCGGAGACCGTGGCGCTGATGTGGCCGCGGCGGGCGCCTGGTAACAACGAGTCTTTTCCGAGCCACCCCTCTCCCCCGCCCTCCCCCGCAAGGGGGGAGGGAGCGCAGTTGCGCGCGCGGTGGCAGACGGGCTCAACGACTGATAGTGATTCAGCGAGTGATGGACGCTCGAGCCTCACCGTCCCCTCCCCCCTTGCGGGGGAGGGTCAGGGAGAGGGGTACTCCAGGGAAGGTGCCAATGAGTCCTCCTACCCAAGTAGCCACAACAACCCACCACCCCCAACCCTCACGGACGTCGTCACCACGCTGCGCACGCTCGGCAAGACCGAACTGCCAAAGCAGCTCGAACGCTGGCTCGACGAACTCGACGAAACCGGCCGCTGGGCGCTCTTGAAACTCGTCACCGGCGCGCTGCGCATCGGCATTTCCGCGCGGCTGGCGAAGACCGCAGCCGCCGCGCTTGGCGACAAGGACCCGCATGAGGTCGAGCTGATCTGGCCGGGGCTCAGCCCTCCCTATCTCGACCTGTTCGCCTGGCTCGAAGGTCGCGGCGAAAAGCCGGTCAATCGCGATCCCGCGCCGTTCCGGCCCGTGATGCTCGCGCACGCGATCGAGGACACGGATTTCACCACGCTCGATCCCGCCGATTACATCGCCGAATGGAAATGGGACGGCATCCGCGTGCAGGCGGTGGCTGGCCGCGACGAGCGCGGGCAGATCACGGCGCGGCTCTATTCGCGCACCGGTGAGGACATCACGGGGAGCTTTCCGGACCTCGTGCCGTCGCTGCGGCTGGCAGGCGCGATCGACGGCGAGCTTCTGATCCTGCGCGAAGGCCGCGTGCAGAGTTTCAACGTTCTGCAACAGCGACTCAACCGCAAGGTCGTTTCGCCGAAGCTGATCAAGGAATTTCCGATCCACCTTCGCGCCTATGATCTGCTCGGCGACGACGAGAACGATCTGCGCGAGCTGCCCTTCGCGGAGCGGCGCGAGCGGCTGGAGGCGTTCATCGGCAAGCTCGATGATCCCCGCATCGACCTGTCGCCCACCGTGCCCTTCGCAAGCTGGCAGGCACTGACCGCGGCACGCGCCGATCCCGCGAGTGCCGGCGCGGGCGAAGATGCCGACGCCGTCGAAGGCGTCATGCTGAAGCGGCGCGATGCGCCCTACCTGCCGGGGCGGCCAAAGGGCCAGTGGTGGAAGTGGAAGCGCGATCCGCACATCATCGACGCCGTGCTGATGTATGCGCAGCGCGGCCACGGCAAGCGCTCGTCCTATTACTCCGACTACACCTTCGGCGTCTGGACCGAAGGCGAAGCCGGCGATGAGCTGGTGCCGGTCGGAAAAGCCTATTTCGGCTTCACCGACGAGGAGCTCTTGCAGATCGACCGCTTCGTCCGCCGCAACACCACCGAGAAATTCGGCCCCGTGCGCCATGTCGTGCACGAGCGCGACAAGGGGCTGGTGCTGGAGGTGGCGTTCGAGGGGCTGCAGCGTTCCCCGCGGCACAAATCCGGCGTCGCGATGCGCTTTCCCCGCATCAGCCGGCTGCGCTGGGACAAGCCGCCGCGCGAGGCCGACCGGCTGGAAACGCTGGAAAAGATGCTGAAGGCTGACGAATCCCTACCAACAATTAAGGTTGCGGCTTCCGCCGACAGCCATTGACGAGGGAATGCGGGTTCCCCATGTGCCCCGCCGTGACCTATAATGGGGTCGAATCCCCGCGAGGAGTTTTGAGATGGTCCAAGACGTCAGAGATTTGCCGGCCGGCCGCAGCGATGGGCTGAACCGCTTTCTCGGCGGCTCGCCGCTGGCGGTCGCGTTTCGCCTTGTCCTGCTCTCGATCCTGGTCGGCGTCGTGCTGGCGGCGATCGGCTTCGATCCCTGGAATATCATCTACAGCATCCGCTTGCTGTTCCAGCGTCTGTGGGATCTCGGCTTCGACGCAGTGAACTGGCTGTGGCGTTACTTCCTGCTCGGCGCGGTCATCGTGGTCCCGATCTGGCTGCTCTCGCGCGTGTTCGGCGCGCCGCGCAACAGGTAAGGATTTGGGAGCCCGCAGCCGATGCAATTGCGCTTTGTCGGCTGCGGCGACGCCTTCGGCTCGGGCGGCAGGCTCAACACCTGCTTCCACGTCTCGGGGCGCGCGTCCAACTTCCTGATCGATTGCGGCGCATCGGCTCTGCCGGCGTTGAAGCGACTCGAGATCGACCGCAACGAGATCGACCTCATTCTCATCACGCATTTCCACGGCGACCATTTTGCCGGGCTGCCCTTCTTCCTGCTCGATGCGCAATTCTTGCGGCGGACCCGGCCGCTGGCGATCGCGGGCCCGCAAGGCCTCAAGACGCGGCTCAGCCAAGTGATGGAGGCGCTGTTCGAGCACTCCTCGAAGACCAAGCAGCGCTTCGAGCTGAACCTCATCGAACTCGCGCCCGGGCGAAGCCAAGCCTTGGGCGCGGTGACGGTGACGCCCTACCCGGTGGTGCACGGCGAATCCGGCGGGCCATTCTTGGCCTACCGCGTCGAGGTCGAAGGCCGCACGCTCGCCTACAGCGCCGACACCGAATGGACGGAGGCGCTCATTCCGCTGGCGCATGGCGCGGACCTTTTCATTGCGGAAGCCTATATGTACGAGAAGGTGGTCAAGAACCATCTCAGCCTGAAGACCTTGGAACAGCACCTCCCCGCCATCGGCGCCAAGCGGCTTGTCCTCACCCACATGAGCGACGACATGCTATCGCGCCTGGACGACGTACCGCACCTCGCCGCCGAAGACGGCATGGTGCTCGTGTTCTGACATGCACGCGCCCGTTCATGCCAGGATCGGCTCCCGCCAGGTGTTCGCCATCGCCGGTCCCGCGATGATCGCGAACCTCACCACGCCGCTGATCGGCGTGGTCTCGACCACCGCGATCGGGCGGCTCGACGATGCCGCGCTGCTTGGCGGCGTCGCGATGGCCTCCGTCATCTTCGACTGCCTGTTCTGGCTGTTCGGCTTCCTGCGCATGAGCACGCTCGCCTTCACGGCGCAGGCGCTGGGCGCGAGCGAGACGCGTGAGCAGACCGTGATCCTGGTGCGCGGCTTCATCGTCGCGGGCCTGATCGGCGCCGCGCTGATCGTGCTGCAATTGCCGCTGGCCGCCGGGCTGTTCGACCTGATGGGCGGCAGCGAAGGCGTCACGCGAGCGGCAAAGACCTATTTCATGATCCGGATCTGGTCGTCGCCGTTCGCCTTCGCCAACTACGTCATTCTCGGCTGGCTGGTGGGACAGGCGCGCGCCAATCCGGCGCTGCTGCTGCAGGTCGTCATCAACCTCATCAACATGGCGGCGACGATCTTGCTGGTGCTGGTCTACGACACCGGCATCGCGGGCGCGGCGATCGCCGCCCTGCTGTCGGAGACGATTGGCTTCGTGCTCGGCGTGATCGTCTGCCGGCGCTATGCGGATGGCGGCTTTGCGGTGCCCCTTGCCACGCTGTTGGATCGGGCAAAACTGATGCGGCTGCTGGCGGTGAACTCCGACATCATGATCCGCACCGCGGCGCTGATCGCCGTGTTCCTGTTCTTCACCGCCAAGGGCGCACGCGCCGGTGATGTCACCCTGGCGGCGAATTCCGTGCTGAACAATTTCCTGCTGGTCAGCGCGTTCTTCCTCGACGGTCTTGCGAACGCAGCCCAGCAGCTCTGCGGACGCACGTTTGGCGCGCGCGATGCCAGGGGCTTTGCGGATTCGACCCGGCTGGTGCTGCTGTGGGGCCTCGGCTTCGCGCTGGTCGTCGCGGTGCTGTTCGCGCTGTTCGGGCCGAACCTGATCAATGTCATGACAGCGAGCGAGGATGTCCGCCGCGCCGCACGCGAATTCCTGCCGTTCATCGTGCTTGCGCCGATCCCCGGCGTGTTCGCGTTCGGCTTCGACGGCATCTATGTCGGCGCGACCTGGGCACGCGAGATGCGCAATTTGATGCTGTTATCTTTCACGATCTTTCTCGGCGCCTGGTGGGCGCTGCAATCGTTCGGCAATGCCGGGCTATGGAGCGCGTTGATCGCATTCTACGTCGCCCGCGGCGGCTTGCAGGGCGCGCGCTATCCGGCGTTGTATCGGGCAACGTTTCCGAAATCGTAGCTCTCGTGTCCCGGACGCGCTGCAGCGTGAAACGCTGCCGCGCAGAGCCGGGACCTAGCGGTTGGTCGTGGGCCCCCGGCTCTGCAGCGCATCACCACAGCGCGTCGAAGACGCGCGTGAACGCGCTTATGGTGCTGCGCTGCGTCCGGGGCACGAGACCTACATCCCCGGCCAGTCTTCCGCCGTCAGCGTCGCGGCGTCGGCGCCGACAATCTCTGACAGCGAATCCCGCCCTGTCCGCAGCAGCGTCGAGGTGAGATCACGCTTGATCTCGTCGACCAGGCCGAGGCCCTTGTAGACCAGCGACGAATAGAGCTGGATCAGGCTCGCGCCGGCGCGGATCTTGGTCAGCGCGGCGCCGCCGGAATCGACGCCGCCGACGCCGATCAAGGGGAACGCGCCCTCGACGCGCACATAGGTCTCCGCGACCATGCGCGTCGACAGGCGGAACAGCGGCCGGCCGGACAGGCCACCCTGCTCCTTGGCGCGCATTTCCTCACGCAGCGTGCTCGGCCGCGCGATCGTCGTGTTCGACACGATCATGCCGTCGACCCGGCGCGAGCGCGCGACCTGCACGACATCGTCGAGCTGGGCAAGGCTGAGGTCTGGCGCGATCTTGAGCAGCACCGGGGTGTCGCCGGCCTTCTGGCGCACCCGCTCGCGCGCGTCGATCACCCTGGCGAGGAGATCATCCAGCAGCGCGCCTTCCTGCAAATTGCGCAGGCCCGGCGTGTTCGGCGAGGAGACGTTGACGGTGAAATAGCTCGCGACCGGCGCAAAGGTCTCGATCAGCTTGACGTAATCGCCGACGCGATCCGGCGAATCCTTGTTGGCGCCGACATTGACCCCGATGATGCCGCCGTGCTGCGCACGCGCCGCGAGCCTGCGTAGCGCGACCTCGGCGCCGTCATTGTTGAAGCCCATGCGGTTGATCACGGCCTCGTCGCGCTCCAGACGAAACAGCCGCGGCCGCGGATTGCCGCTTTGCGGCTTCGGCGTCACCGAACCGATCTCGACGAAGCCGAAGCCGAGCCGCAGCAACGCATCCGGCACCTCGGCGCTCTTGTCGAAGCCCGCGGCCATGCCGATCGGATTGGGGAAGTTGAGCCCGAAGGCACGCACTGCGAGCTTGGGATCGTCAGGCCGCGGCTTGACCGGCGGCAGGAAGCGCAGGCCCTGGATCGCGAGGCGATGCGCATCCTCCGGATCGAGCCAGCGCAGCACCGGCAGCGAAAAGGCGTCGAAGGCGCGGATCACGGGATAAGCTCCGGAACGTCGTGGCCGCCATCGGAGCGCATGTTGAGGTTCATCACCGACAGCACCGCGCCGAGATCGAGCTCGCCATAGAGGTGCGGAAACAGCTCGTCATTGCGCGAGCGCTCCCAGCGCAATTCGCTGCCGAGCGCGTCGCCGTCGACCTCGACCAGGAACAGCGCGCGCTGCCCGGAATAGTGCTTGCGCAAGGTCTCGGGAACCTGGGGCGCGGTCGAGAAATGGATGAAACCGTCGCGCGAATCGTCCGCGCTGCCCCGGTAGACACCCTGCCGTTCCGCCTCGCGCCAGGCCGAGGCCGGACAGATTTTGTAGATCTTGACCACCGCTCACGCAGCCCTGTTTGCTCTTTGAGTCTTTTGGGTTTTTTCGTCTCGTGCGGGTCCTCAAAACCCGGGCGCGACCGTAATGGCCGCCCCCTCCGAACTCAAGGCTTAGAGCCATTTCCGTTCCGATGAAATCGGAACGGGGCTTTAAATTCTTGTTTTGATGCGTTTTCCTGACGCGAACCGGTATCCGCTTCGCTTGAAAATGCTTCCCCCGCCACCCCTTGCGCGAAAAACGGAAAACCGGTTGATTTGAGGACAGTTTTCCTGAGTTGCGACGGGCTGGACCTTCCATGGTCAGACAGGCCAAAGCGCAGAGGATACTGACGCACGACCAGATCTGGGGAGCGCTGGATCGGCTGGCGGAGCGTGCCGGCCTGTCGCCGTCCGGCCTCGCCAAGCGGGCCGGGCTCGATCCCACCACCTTCAACAAGTCCAAGCGCGTCACCCCCGACGGGCGTGAGCGCTGGCCATCCACCGAATCGATCGCGAAAGCGCTGGCGGCGGCCGGCTCCTCGATGGACACCTTTGCCGGGTTGATCGGTGACAACGCCAGCGACGGCAGCTCGGTGCCGCTGCTCGGCCTCGCGCTGGCCGGCGAGAGCGGCGCTTTCGACGAGTCCGGCTTTCCATCCGGCAAGGGCTGGACCGAACTTGCACTTCCCACCGCCGAGGACAGTCGCGCTTTTGCGCTGGAGATTTCCGGCGATGCGCTTGCCCCGGCCTATCGCGACGGCGACGTCATCCTGATCTCGCCCCGCGCGCCGATCCGCAGAGGCGATCGCGTCGTGGTGAAGACCAAGGCGGGCGAGGTGACGGTCGCGACGCTGAAGCGCCGCACGGCAAAGGCACTGGAGTTGCAGCCGCTCGATGCATCGCTGGCCGAGCACACGATGGCGCCGAGCGACGTCGGCTGGATCGCGCGAATCGTGTGGGCGAGCCAGTGAAGGGCCCACATCGTCGGTGTCATTCCCCGCGAAAGCGGGGAATCCAGTACGCCGCGGCTTCTCGGCTCTATGATAGCCGCCTCTGGAATACTGGATCACCCGCTTTCGCGGGTGATGACAGTGAGAATGAGGCTACGCACTCCTGGCCAGCGCGCCGTCGATCATGTTGACCGCGTTCTGCACGCCGTAGACCGCAACGAAGGAGCCGAAGCGCGGGCCCTTCTCCTGGCCGAGCAGCACCTGGTAGAGCATGTTGAACCAGTCGAGCGTCACGCCCGGACGGCCGTCCTTGCCCTTCTTGACCTGGTCGAGGAACGGCTCGCGGCGGCCGATCTCGTAGACGACGTTCTGGATGTCCTCGGCCGAGGATTCCTGCGGAAGCTGCGACAGCGCATCGCGCAGATCCTGCAACGCGGCGCGCTCAACCTCGGTCGGCTCGCGGAACTGTTTCGTCGGCGCAACGAAGTCACGATAGTAGTTGATGGCATAGCCGACCATCGCATCGAGCTTCGGATGCGTCTGCGGGCTGACGCCGGGACGATAGCGGCCGATGAAGCCCCACAGCGTCTCGGCATTCTCCGCGTTCGACGACGACACCAACGTCAAGAGGAGCTGGAACGTGACGGGCATGTCGCCCTTCGGCAGATGGCCGTTGTGGATGTGCCAGACCGGATTGCCAAGCTGCTGCTTGCCATCCTGCTTCGCAAAACCGTCGATGAACTGCTGGTAGTCGTCGACATTGCGCGGGATGACATCGAAATACAGCCGCTTGGCCGCCTTCGGCTCGCGATACATGAACAGCGACAGCGATTCCGGCGAAGCGTAGCGTAGCCATTCATCGATGGTGAGGCCGTTGCCCTTCGACTTCGAGATCTTCTGGCCCTTCTCGTCGAGGAAGAGCTCGTAGTTGAAACCTTCGGGCGGCGTGGCGCCGAGTGCCTTGGCGATCGCGCCCGACAGCTTCACGGAGTCGATGAGATCCTTGCCGGCCATCTCGTAGTCGACACCGAGCGCGACCCAGCGCATCGCCCAGTCGGCCTTCCACTGGCACTTGACGTTGCCGCCCGTCACCGGCGTCTCGACTTCCTGGTTGGTATCGGGATCGACATAGGTCACCGTGCCGGCCCCGACGTCGCGGCGGATCATCGGCACCTGGAGCACGACCCCCGTGGTCTTGCTGATCGGCAGGAACGGCGAATAGGTGGCGCGGCGATCGGGGCCGAGCGTCGGCAGGATGATCGCCATGACCTTGTCGTAGGCCGCGAGCATCTTCAGCAACGTCGCGTCGAAGCGGCCGGACGTGTAGTAGTCGGTCGAGCTCGCGAACTCGTAGTCGAAGCCGAAATGGTCGAGGAAGGCGCGCAGCCGCGCGTTGTTGTGGTGCCCGAACGACGGGTACTCGTTGGAGAACGGATCCGGCACCCGCGTCAGCGGCTTGCCGAGATACGCGGCAAGCATCTCCTTGTTGGGGACGTTGTCGGGCACTTTCCGAAACCCGTCCATGTCGTCGGAGAACGCCAGCAGGCGCGTCTTGATCTTGTCTTCGGTGAGCACGCGGAAGGCGTGCCGCACCATCGAGGTGCGCGCGACCTCACCGAACGTTCCGATATGCGGCAGGCCCGAGGGCCCATAGCCGGTCTCGAACAGCACCTCGTCCTTCGGGCTTTTCTTCAGCCGCGCGACAATGGCCTTCGCCTGCTCGAACGGCCAGGCGTTGGATTGTTCGGCGAGCGCACGCAGATCGCTCGGGTTCGCGGCAAGATCGATGACAGACATTCAGGGGCCTCCGGGCCGCGGAAAATAGCGATTTCCCGGCAGAATGCAATTTTATGGGGCGAAGCAGCCGCCTCCGCCGTCATTGCGAGCGAAGCGAAGCAATCCAGAATCTTTCCGGAAACAGTCTGGATTGCTTCGTCGCTGCGCTCCTCGCAATGACGATGGAGGTGGCAGCGGAAGAACTAAAACGGGCTCACCGAAAAATACCGCAGCCACAAATCCGTGTAGCGGCCCTTCTCCCAGACGCGGAACAGGGCCCAGTTCAGGGCCTGGCGCAGCACGTCGTTGCCCTTGCGCACGGCGATGCCGATGCCCTCGCCGAAGAAGCGGCTCTCGACGAAGGGGCCGCCGGAGAAGGCGCAGCAATCGCCGGAATCCGTGCCGTTGATCCAGAACGCGAGCGAGATGGCGTCGCCGAAGATGAAGTCGACCTCGCCTTTGCGCAAGGCTGCGCGCATCGCGTCGTCGTTGGGATAGGGGTGCAGCTCGGCGTCGGTGAACATCGCCTTGAGGTACGCTTCGTGCGCGGAGCCGGCGATGACGCCGACTTTCTTGCCCTCGAGATATTCGGGCCGGATCTCCGGCATCACCGCGTCCTTGCGCGAGGCGAAGCGCGCCGGCACGCGGTAATAGGGATCGGTGAAATCGACGCGGACGCGGAGCTGCGGACTCACCGCCATCGAGGCGATGATGGCATCGCCCCGGTTGGAGGAGAGCGCGTCGACCAGGGTCTCGAAGCGGCGCATCTGCACCGTGCAGGTGACCTTGATCTCATCACAGAGCGCGCGGGCGAGATCGACGTTGAAACCGGCCGGATTGCCGTCGGCGCCGGTGTAGTTGAACGGCGGATAGTCGGTCTCGGTCAGGAAGCGGATCACGGTCAGGCGCGACAGGTCGGGCCGCTCGGGCCGCCGCCGCGGGTCCCAGAAGCCGGGCACGGCCTGGGGAGCGGCTTGAGGGGCGACCTGTGGCGTGGCCTGGGGTGCCGCCGGGGGCTGCTTGGCGGGCGCCTGCGCCTTTGCGGAGGGCAGGCCTGCTAGCAGGCATGCCGCGACGGCCAACCCAGTCAGCAAGCCACGGGCAGATTTGGACGATTTCGCCTGTTGCGATGGAGCCATCGGCCGGAAATGAGCGAATTTCATTGGGATCGGAGGGCGTTATAGACCATCCCGCCGGGAACGCGAGTGCCGATTGCGGGCTGGGTAAAGGTCTCTCAGCCGTCATGCTCGGGCTCGTCCCGTCTGCGGGGCCGAAGCCCCTCCGGCGAGGCGAAGGCCCGGGCATCCACGAGACTTTCTAGCCCACCCAAGAACGTGGATGGCCGGGACAAGCCCGGCCATGACGATGTGGAGGCAGCTGCGCTGGACGAAGCCCTCAGAGATACCGCTTCAAATCGGCCGCGGCCTCTTCCGGCGTCCGCTTCATGTTGAACGGCGATACGAACCGCCCGTCGCGGTCCATCAGGTAGATCAGCGCGGTGTGGTCCATGGTGTAGTCGCCGTCCTTGGTCGGGACCTTCTTGGCATAGACCCGATAGGAGGTGATCACCTTGGCGGTCTCGGCGGCGTCGCCGCTGAGCCCTTCGAGGTGCGGGTCGAAGCTCGACAGATAATCCTTCATCGTCGCCGGCGTATCGCGCTCGGGATCGACCGAGATGAAGACGGCATTGACCTTGTCGGCATCCTTGCCCATCGCGCGCAACACCTCCGAAATCTCGAACAACGAGGTCGGGCAGACATCGGGGCAATGGGTGTAACCGAAGAAGATCAGGGTCGGTTTGCCCTTCAGGTTCTTGTCGGTGACGGCCTTGCCGTGCTGGTCGGTGAGCTGGAACGGGCCGCCGATCGCAGCCGGCTGCGCCACCTTGCTGACCCCGCCCATCGCCCAGAACACGATCAGCAGTCCGACGACGAGGCTTGCAGCGAAGGCGGTCGCGATCACCAGCGGACGGGCGGTGGAGCTCATGAGCGGAAAACTTCCTGTCGCAGGTCAGAAGCAGGCGGCAAAGCCGGTCCTGATCATTTCGAAGAACACCTGGCTGCCGTAGTGGAACCAGAGCGCCAGCGCGCCGAGCACGACCAGACCGCCGATCCCCGCGCCAGCCAACAGCAGCACGAACGGTAGCCGGCCGGCAGTGGGCGAATTGTCCTGTAGCTGATGGGCCGGATGCACTGGTTGAGCCATGGCAATGATCGGGGCGAAGGCCCCGGTTCCCAGGCTTTCAGATAAGCTTTGGCCCGCCTGCGGACAAGGCACCGCTGACGGGCCAGATGCTCCCGTCAGGCCGAGAATGTCAGTGCAGGAGCTGGCCCCGGGCGGATTCGATCTGGTCCACTTGCGGGAGAGGCGGGCGCGACGGCTTGTTGGTCGAGGCCTGGGCGTCGAGGTAGCAGGGCTTGTACATGGCCTGGAGCTGCTTGCCCCTCAGGAAGAGCATGTGCGGGGTGAGGCCGCCGCGCTGGTTGATCCAGCGCTTCACCTGCGAGGGATACATCGCATAGAGCATCTGGGTCGCTTCGGGATTGGTGACGGCGCGGCCGTTGGTGCCGAAATCCCAGGCGGCGTGGAAGCCGAGCGTGGCATGTGACGTCACGCAGATGCGGTCGCGCGGGATGGCGCCGAGGACGATGGTGCAGGCCGAGGCACAGAGGCCGTCGATGATGACGGTGTCACCTGACTGGCGCAGGTCCTGGTATCTGTCGACGTAGGTTCCAATCCGTCCGCCGCGGTCATCCGCAATCCGAACCACTGCGTGAGAAGCCCCCATGCAAGCGATCAGGAGAACCGCCGCAAGCAACCCCGTCAGAAACTTCATTGTCCCCCGCCCCAGTCGAATTCGAATCTGCGTGTCAGGTGGTGATGCGTTGCTAGCGTCCGTCGTAACCGTGGTTTTGTCTAGGCACGCCGGCTGGCTCAAAACAAATTCAAATCCAGTGTTGCGCCCGCGCTGCACCAGGCCCGGCTCGGTCCCAAACTGGAACAAGTTAACGATGTCTTACGCGCCAAGCCCTTGATCTCAGTTGCAACGGCTGGCTTCAATCCGGACAACTACAGGGGGGAACCTATGGCGGAAGAGACAGACGTCATCGTCATCGGTGCGGGGCTATCGGGGCTAGTTGCCGCAACCGAGATCGCGGACGCCGGCAAGCGCGTGATCGTGGTCGACCAGGAGGGCGAGCAGTCGCTCGGCGGCCAGGCGTTCTGGTCGTTCGGCGGCTTGTTCCTGGTCGATTCGCCGGAGCAGCGCCGGCTCGGCATCAAGGACTCCTTCGACCTCGCCATGCAGGACTGGATCGGCACCGCCGGCTTCGACCGCGACGAGGATTTCTGGCCGCGCCAGTGGGCCGAGGCCTATGTGGCGTTTGCGGCGGGCGAGAAACGCGACTGGCTGCGCGCGATGGGGCATCGCATCTTCCCGGTGGTCGGCTGGGCCGAGCGCGGCGGCTACGACGCGATGGGCCACGGCAATTCGGTGCCACGCTTCCACGTCACCTGGGGAACCGGCCCCGGCATCGTCGAGCCGTTCGAGCGCCGCGCGCGCGAGGCCATGAAGAGCGGCCGGCTGACCTTCAGGTTCCGCCATCGCGTCGATGCGCTCTCCATCACCAACGGCACGGTGGACGGCATCAGCGGCGCCGTGCTCGCCCCTGACAATGTCGAACGTGGCAAGAGCTCGTCGCGCAATGTGGTCGGCGAGTTCGCGCTGAAGGCGCAGGCCGTGATCGTGGCGTCCGGCGGCATCGGCGGCAATCACGAGCTGGTGCGGCAGAATTGGCCGAAGCGGCTTGGCGAGCCGCCGAAGTTCATGATCTCCGGCGTGCCCGAGCATGTCGACGGCCGCATGATCGGCATCACCGAGAAATCGGGCGCGCGGCTGATCAACCGCGACCGCATGTGGCATTATGTCGAAGGCATCCAGAACTGGAATCCGATCTGGCCGCGCCACGGCATCCGTATCCTGCCCGGCCCGTCCTCGATGTGGTTCGACGCCACAGGCAGCCGGCTGCCGGCGCCGTTGTTTCCCGGCTCCGACACGCTCGGCCAGCTCCAGTACATCATGTCCACGGGCTATGACTATTCCTGGTTCATCCTGACCCAGAGCATCATCAAGAAGGAATTTGCGCTGTCGGGCTCGGAGCAGAATCCTGATCTGACCGGCAAGAGCTGGCGGATGACCCTGCGCCGCGCCACCAACAAGGGCGCGCCGGCACCGGTGGAGGCGTTCAAAAGCCATGGTGTCGACTTCATCGTACGCGACAAGATCGAGGATCTCGTCGCGGCCATGAACAAGCTCGCCGGCAGCGACCTCCTCAAGCTCGAGCACGTCAGGATGCAGATCGAGGCGCGCGACCGCGAGATCGCCAATCCCTACGTTAAGGATGCGCAGGTGATGAACATCCACAATGCGCGGCGCTATATCGGCGACAAGCTGATCCGGACCGCGTCTCCGCATCGCATCCTCGATCCCGCGCAGGGGCCGCTGATCGCGGTCAAGCTCAACATCCTCACCCGCAAGACGTTGGGCGGTTTCGAGACCGATCTCGACTCGCGCGTGTTCGGCAGCGAGGGCAGCATCATTCCCGGCCTCTATGCGGTCGGCGAAGCCGCCGGCTTCGGCGGCGGCGGCGTGCACGGCTATCGTTCGCTGGAAGGCACCTTCCTCGGCGGCTGCCTGTTCTCGGGCCGCAATGCCGGCCGCGCCGCGGCGAAGGCCGTGGGCTAGATCATGCGGAGGTGGATGCCGATCGGAGCGCTTCTTGCGGCATTGGCCGCAGCTTCCGCCGCATCCGCCGATACGATCGACGTCGACGGCGTGAAGCGATCCTACACTGCGCAACTGCCGGCGAAGCGGCTGGTGCCGCTCGTGGTCGTGCTGCACGGCAAGACCCAGCGCGGCGCCGACATGGTCGCGCGAACGGCGTGGCCGCAGGTCGCAAAACGCGAAGGTTTTGCCGTGGTCTTTCCCGACGGGCTCAACCATGCCTGGGCCGATGCGCGGACGAAGGCGGGACCAGCGCTGCGTGGCCCGCCCGAGGGCACCGACGACGTCGCCTTCATCGCAAAGCTGGTCGAGACGCTGGTCACGAACGGCACCGCCGACCCGAAGCGCGTCTATGTCGCCGGCATCTCCAATGGCGGCGCCATGGCAATGACGCTGGTTTGCGCGCGCGCAGATCTGTTTGCGGCGGGCGCGAGCGTGATCATGAATCTCACGGATGAGGCCGCAGTCACCTGCCATCCATCGCGGCCGCTGCCGATGCTGCTCATCAACGGTACGGCCGACCCGCTGGTCCCCTACGAGGGCGGACGCGGATCGGGCTATTATGCCGCAGACGGATTCTGGTCCACCGACGAGACGCTGGCCTTCTGGCGCAAGCTCAACGGCTGCGAGACCGACGACGCCGAGGTGACCGATTTGCCCGAGAAAGCGCCCGCGGACCAGTCCACAGTCACACGGATCTCCTCACGCTGTCCCAAAGGGCACGACGTCGAGCTCTACCGCATCAACCATGGCGGCCACCGCATGCCCGGCTTCGCTCCCGATGCCCGCTTCCCGAAGGTCGCAACCAGCCTGCTCGGACCGCAGAACCGCGACATCGACGGCGCCGAGACGATCTGGTCGTTTTTCAGTCAGTTTCCGTGAACGACGCATGCGTGCCCGGCAACGCATGCGTGCCCGGGGTGGCAGAGCAAGGGGCGCTGGGTTAGACAGGGCCGCCATTCCCACCAGGAGATCCCCCAATGAGCATTCAGCGTTTCGAAACCGGCCCGCGCATGAGCCAGGTCGTCGTGCACGGCAACACGGTCTATCTCGCCGGCGTCGTCGCCAACAAGGCCGCCGGTGAAAGCGTCACGAAGCAGACCCAGGAC
The DNA here is from genome assembly GCF_052588265.1 of Bradyrhizobium sp. Pa8. Classification (NCBI taxonomy): domain Bacteria; kingdom Pseudomonadati; phylum Pseudomonadota; class Alphaproteobacteria; order Hyphomicrobiales; family Nitrobacteraceae; genus Bradyrhizobium; species Bradyrhizobium sp. Pa8. The sequence goes on from NZ_CP176767.1 coordinate 9,210,020, forward strand.
ATCCTGGCGACCATCGACAGCCATCTCGCCAAGGCCGGCACCGACAAGTCGAAGCTGCTCTCGGCCACGATCTACATCACCGACATGAAGACCTTTGCCGAGATGAACGCGGTGTGGGACGCCTGGGTCTCGCCCGGCAACACCCCGGCTCGCGCCACCGTCGAAGCCAAGCTCGCGGCGGCTCAGTACACCGTCGAGATCATGGTCACCGCAGCGAAGTAAATTCGCGCTGAAATTGTTGCGAACGTCCGAAGCGCGATGAGAGCATCATCGCGCTTCTTTTCTGCGTACGCATGACCTCCGAGGTAATCGATCTGCGCGTGCGAACCTTCGATAGTCGAGACAGCCGAACACGGCGCCATCGAAGGAGAGCCCCATGACCGACCCCGTCACCATCGCCCGCCGCTACATCGAGCTCTGGAACGAGCGCGCCGCAGGCCGCCGTCGCGAACTGCTCAGCGAAAACTGGACGGCGGATGCGAGCTATGTCGATCCCCTGATGAAGGGCGACGGCCGGGACGGCATCGACGCGCTGATCGCGGGCGTGCAGCAGCGCTTTCCCGACTTCAAGTTCACGCTGATCGGCGAGCCCAACGGCTACGGCGAGCATGTCCGCTTTTCGTGGGGCCTTGGTCCCGACGGTGTCGACAGCCCGATCAAGGGCACTGACTTCGTCGTGCTGAAGGACGGCCGCATCAGGAGCATCACAGGATTTCTGGACCAGGTGCCCGCGGGCGCGTGAGGTTTCTCTTACCCTCCCCTGGAGGGGGAGGGTCGGCTCACATTGAGCGCAGCGAAAATGTGAGACGGGGTGGGGTGACAGTCACTCCACCGATGCGGTGCCCGAGCGGAGAGATCACCCCACCCCGCTCGCGCTGCGCGCGATCGACCCTCCCCCTCCAGGGTAGGGCTATCGCATATGAGCAAGGACAGTGAGGAGGAAGTCGTTGTTCCACCTCGCCTGAAGCATTTTATGGCTCGTTCGTGCCGGACCCGGCGTGGCTTGCAGGGCATTGATGGCCAGCTTGCGGATGACGGCAAGATTTTCGGGGGCGTGGTCCCTGCGGCTGCGGCAGGCATCCTCGTCGAACAGGACGTCAAGGACCCAGTGCAGGTTGTTCTCGATGCTCCAGTGGGCGCGGACGGCCTCCAGCAGCTTCTTGGCCGGCAGCAGGCGTGAGGCCAGAAAGTATCGAGCTGTGTGCTTGGCCGTCTTGCCCGTGCTGGAGCGCCAACTGTCGATGCGGCCGACGGCAGCGATCGCGGGGAAGGCGTATTGCTTTGCCAAATCCGGTGCCGGCGCGACGACGGCTTGCCGACGTTCGATGCGGCCGTGAGCCGACGCCTTGGGCTGGGACGCGCGTGCTGGCTTCCGAGCAGTGTCCAGCAGCGCCTTGGCGGCCTTGAAGAGCCGACCACGATTGCTCTTGATCGCCAATACATAATGCCCGTTGCGGTCGCGAATGGCCTGGGCAATGTCGGGGCGGCAATGCAGGGCGTCAGCTGTGACAAGAGCGCCATCCAGATCAAGCAAAGCCAGGACTTCGAGAACCCCGGCAACCTCGTTGCGATTGGGAGCCTTCCTCTGAGCCAACGCCATGCGTGTGCCTGCCGCCCAGACATTGACCATATGCAGCGGCGTGGCCTGCCGGCCCCGCGCGAAGGCGCCGCGTAACGCCTTGCCATCGATACTGACCACGCCCTTGACGCCGAAGCTCTTGCTGAACTTGCGCAAAACCGCCTCCAGCCCTTTAGGGTCCAGAGCGCGGAAGACGTTACTGAACGTATCGTGGCTGGGAATGCCGTATCTGAGCTGCAAGAATTGACGCAACAACTCCTCTCGACCTTTGCCGAAGAACTCGAACTCCGTGCAATTCTTGGCGCCGGCCAGTGTTGCCGCCAGGGCAATGACGATGATCTCCACCAGATCGTGTCGAACGTTGCTGGCGCGAGGATCCTTGAGCGGTCGAAGCAGGCGCTTGAGCTGGCGCATTCTGGTCTCCCTCGGGAAGCGAGAGAGACCCAAAGAATCCAGTTCCAACCGCTTGGCAACAGCCCTCCGCAGCCATATGCGATTCCCCTACCTGGAGGGGGAGGGTGGCTGCTCGGCGCTTCGTTCTAACGTGCGTTTACCAACCGATACGCAGCCTTCGCGTTCACCCCGAACGCCTTTTCCCGCACCTGCGGCCCAAGCTTCGCCAGGCACGCTTCCAGCGCCCCCTTGATCTCGCCATAACTCCCGGCAAGCAGACAGACCGGCCAGTCCGAGCCGAAGATCAGGCGATCCTCGCCGAAACATGTTGCGGCATGTTGGACGAACGGAAACAGCCGCTCCGCATCCCAGTCACTCCACACCGCTTCCGTCGCGAGGCCCGAAATCTTGCACCAGACATTGCCGCAGGCCGCGAGAGCCGCGATGCGATCGGCCCATTCGGCGCTTCCGCCATCGGCGATCGGCGGTTTTGCGGCATGGTCGAGCACGAAACGCGCTTGCGGAAAGGCCTGCGCGGTTGCAATTGCGGCAGGCAATTCGCGGGTGCGGACGAGGAAATCGTAGGCGAGATCGCGGGCGAACGTTGCGGTGAGGCCGCGTTGAACGTCCTCACGCAGCAACCAGTCCGGATCGGCCTCGTCATGCACCTGGTGACGAATGCCGACCAGCTTGTCGCCGCCGGGCGAAGCGCGCAGGCGATCGAGCGTGTCGCCAAGCGCACGGTCCGTCAGATCGGCCCAGCCGACGACGCCAATCACCGAGGGCGTCGCATGCGCGATCCGCAAGAATTCCTCGGTCTCCTCCAGCGCGGAGCGGCACTGCACCACGATGCTCGCGTCGATGCCGTTTGCTTTCAACAACGGCGCGAGATCGGCGGGGCCGAAGGCGTGGCGGATCGAGGCCAATTCCGGCGCGTCCATCCAGGGATAGTCGGCGCGCGACGGATCCCAAAAATGCTGATGGCCATCGATGATCATGCCTCACGCTCCGCCCGGCAACGGCGCGCGTGCGTCGACGAGTTTGCGCGCACGCAGCTCCTGCCAGAAGGCTTGTGGCACCGCCTTCTCCGACATCGCGATGTTGTCGGAAACTTCCGCGGCGTTGCGCGCGCCCAGCACGGCAATTGTGACCGCCGGATGGGCCATGCAGAACTGGAGCGCGGCGGCCTTCAGCTCGGTCCCGTGCTTGCGGCAGAGCTCGTCGAGTTCGAGCGCACGCGCGATCAGCGCCGCGTCGGCGTCCTGATAGTTGAACTTCGCGCCAGGATGCGGATTGGCCAGAATGCCGCTGTTGTAGATGCCGCCGAGCAGGATGCCGATGTTCTTCTCGCGGCAGACCGGAAGCAGCGCATCCAGCGCGCCCTGGTCGAGCAGCGTGTAGCGGCCGGCGAGCAGGAAGCAGTCGACCGGAACGGCCTGGGCAAAACGGACCAACATTTCCGACTGGTTCATGCCGGCACCGATCGCCTTGACCGTGCCGTCGGCGCGCAGGCGCTGGAGCGCGCGGAAGGCGCCGGCCACGGCGTCGTCATAGTGATCGTCGGGATCATGCACGAGCAGGACATCAATGCGGTCGAGCCCAAGGCGCGTTAGGCTCTCCTCCACCGAACGCATCACGCCGTCATAGGAGAAATCGAACACCGGCCGCTCACGCGACGTGCCCTTGTAGTGCTCGTCCTCGGCGGCAGCGCCATCAGGCGCACGCAGCAGACGACCGACCTTGGTCGAGATGACGTAGGAGTCGCGCGGCTGCTGCCGCAGGAAAGCTCCGAGCCGCCGTTCGGCGAGGCCAAAGCCGTAGAGCGGCGCGGTGTCGTAGAAGCGGATGCCGGCCGACCAGGCGCGCTCGATCGTGGCGAGCGCATCGGTATCGCTGACGGCGGTGAACAATCCGCCGAGCGGGGCCGAACCGAGACCGATTGAGGTGACGTCGAGGGAGCCGAGCCGCGACCGTTTCATTCCCATTGCCTTCCAAAAGTCTTCCAACCGTCCAATCATCTCTCCCGCTTGCGGAAACCGCAAGCGGGAGAGGCTTGCAGGAGCACGGGGCTGGCAGCGCTCCTACTTCAACATCTGCGCAACATTGTCCTTGGTCACGAGATCGAGGCCGGTATAGACGATCTCGGGCACCTTCTCGCCCTTCTTGATAGCGAGCAGCGTGTCCATCGCCTTCTCGCCCATCTCGAACGGACGCTGGCCGACCAGCGCATTGGCGTAACCGTCGCGCAGCAGTTCGAGCTGCATCTTCAGCGTATCGGCGACGACCAGCGTGAACTTGCCAGAGTCGATGTCCTTCTTGTTCCTGGAGGCGAAGGCCTTGAAGCCTTCGGGAGCGAACATCGGCCAGCCGCCGATGGGAACAATGGCGGCGAGGTCGGGCGTTGCGGTGCGCATATCCGTCATCTGCTGGACCGCGAGCGCCGGATCGTCGTTACAGAAGGTCGGCGAGCCCGCGACCTCGGTCCATTTCGAGCCCTTCAGCGCCTCACGGACGCCGTCGACGCGCTCGGCGAGATTCTTGGCGCCCGGACCGCCCGAGACCATCGCGTACTTGCCGCCATCGGGCCGCAGCTTCAAGAGCTCCTTGCCGAGCGCGACGCCGAACTCCTTGTTGTTGGTGCCGATATAGGCGATCCGCTTGGAACCAGGCGCATCGGCATCGAAGGTGATGACGGGGATGCCGGCCGCGGTCGCCGCCTCGATCGACTTGGTCATGGCCGCAACGTCGGCGACCGAGATGGCGAGGCCGTCGACCTTCTGGGTGACGAAGTCCTGGATGATCTGCGCCTGCGTCGCCGGCTCATGCTCCACCGGCCCCTTGTAGATGCACTCGATGTTGCCGAGCTCCTTGGCACGCTTCAGGCAGCCGTCGCGCGCGAAATCGAAGAACGGGTTGTTCATCGCCTTGGGCACGATCACGAAACGGTAGTTCGCGGCAAACGCCGGCGTCGCCATCATCGCGACGGCGATGCCGGCAAGAAGAAGTTTCCTCATTGTTTCCTCCACCCTTCTCTGGCGCCCATCCTCTTAAGATCGTCCGGGGAGCGGACAGGCGACATTTTCGTTGCCCTCCCGGAACGACGTCATTTCAGATCATCCGCGAGCGGATGCGGTCGACCAGCACGGCCAGGATGATGATCACGCCGACCAGCGTCTGCTGCCAGTAGGAGCTGACCTGTGCCAGCACGAGGCCGTTGCGGATCACTTCCAGCAGCACGCAGCCGACGATGGCCCCTAACGGGCCGCCGATGCCGCCGGCGAGGTTGGCACCGCCGATGACGGCCGCCGCGATCACGTTGAGCTCGTAGGACGTCGCCATGTTGGCGGGCGCGGATCCGAGCCAGCCGGAGATGATGATGCCCTGGAGCCCTGCGGCAAGCGCGCAAATCACATAGACCTCGATCTTCACCCGCACGACCGGTATGCCCGTGAGTTCGGCGGCCTTCTCGTTGCCCCCGAGCGCGAACACGTGGCGGCCGAACGAGCTGTGATGCAGGACCACGGCCATCGCCAGCGCGAGGACCACGAGGTAGATGAAGGGCACGGGCACGCCGAGCACGTCGCCCGAGGTGAGCGCGTAGAAGTAATCAGCGTCCGGCCCGCCAGGAAAACTGCCGCGGCCGTTGGAGACGACATAGCCGAGCCCACGCACGATCGAGAGCATGCCGAGCGTGGTGACGAAGGGCGACAGGCCGAGCACGGCGATACAGAAGCCGTTGACGAGGCCCGCAATCAGAGCGACGCCGAGGCCCGCGAGGATCGAGATCAGCAGGATCAGACCCGGCACGTTGGCCAGCACGGTCTTGCCGTCGGCGGCCATATGCACGAACAGCGAGCCTGCGGGCGAGCCGGGCGCCGACAGCTCGGTCATGACCATCGAGGTGATCATGGCGGAGAAGCACATCATCGAACCGACCGACAGATCGATGCCGCCGGTGATGATCACGAAGGTGACGCCGAGGGTGGCGATGGCGATGAAGGAGAAATTCTTCGCCACGTTCTGCATGTTGCCTTCGGTGAAGAAATAGGGGCTGGCGAAATGCATCACCACCAGCAGCATCGCCAGCGCGAGCAGGACATAGCCGGTCTGGGAGGCGAAGATGCCGCGCTGCCACCATTTGATCCGGCCGACATTGGTGAAGCTGATCGGAGATTCCAAGGGCATGGCCATCACGCCGCCTCCTTCGCGCCGGTGATCAGGGCGGTGACTTCCTCGGGCGACGTCTGGTGGATCGGCTTGTCGGCCCGCTTCTCGCCGCGGCGCATGACGATCACGCGGTCGCACACCGCGAACACGTCGGGCATGCGGTGCGAGATCAGCATGACGGCGACGCCCTGCTCCTTCAGCCGGTGGATCAGGCCGAGCACCTGCTCGACCTGGCGCACCGAGATCGCGGCGGTCGGCTCGTCCATCATGACCAGCCGCGCATTGGAGAGGCGCGTCCGCGCGATCGCAACCGCCTGGCGCTGGCCGCCAGACATCTGCTTGACGAGATCGTCGGGGCGCGTCTCCGAGCGCAATTCGCCGAACAGCTCCAGCGCACGCGCCGCCATCGCCTTGTGGTCGAGCAATGCGAGCGGTCCGAACCTGCGCTTCAGCTCGCGGCCGAGGAAGACGTTGGCAGCAGCCGTCAGATTGTCGGCGAGCGCGAGGTCCTGGTAGACGACCTCGATGCCGACGCCGCGGGCATCGACGGGCCGGTTGAAATGGACCGCGTTGCCGGCAAAGCGGATCTCGCCATGGCTGGGACGGAAATTGCCAGCGATGATCTTGACCAGGGTGGACTTGCCCGCGCCGTTGTCGCCCATCAGGCCGACGACCTCGCCGGGCTGGACCTGCAGGTCGACGCCGTGCAGCGCGCGGATTGCGCCGAACTCCTTGCCGATGCCGGTCAGCTCGAGGACCGGTGTCGCTTCAGCCTTTGTCATCAGCGGCCTTCCTCAGACGTAACGGTTGACCAGGGATTCCAGATATTCCTGCCGCCCCGAGCGCGGCTGCGGCTCGAAGCCGGGGCTGAGCGCACGGTCGGCAAGTTCGGCGAGCGAGCGCTGGCCGCCGAGAATGGCCCGGCCCTCGGGCCCCGCCCATCCCTCGTAGCGCTGCGCAAGCGGTGCGGTGAGGGCGCCGGCATCGAGCATATCGGCGGCGGCGAGGAACGCACGCGCGCAGGCATCCATCGAGCCGACATGGGCATGGATCAGATCGTCGGGGTCGATCGACTGCCGCCTGATCTTGGCGTCGAAATTGAGCCCGCCCGATGTGAAGCCGCCGCGATTCAGGATCTCGTGGAACACCAGAGCCAGCTCCGGCACGTTCATCGCGAACTGGTCGGTGTCCCAGCCGAGCAGATCGTCGCCGCGATTGACGTCGAGCGAGCCGAAGATGCCGAGCGCCTCGGCGAGCGCGACCTCGTGATGGAAGGAGTGGCCGGCGAGGATGGCGTGGTTCTGCTCGATGTTGAGCTTGACGTCGTTCAGGAGATCGTAGCGTTCCAGGAAGCCGTAGCAGGTGGCGACGTCGAAATCATATTGATGCTTGGTCGGCTCCTTCGGCTTCGGCTCGATCAGGATCGGGCCCTTGAAGCCGATCTTGTGCTTGTGCTCGACGACCAGCGAGACGAAGCGGCCGAGCTGGTCGAGCTCGCGCTTGAGATCGGTGTTGAGCAGCGTCTCGTAGCCCTCGCGCCCGCCCCACAGCACATAGTTCTGGCCGCCGAGCCGGTGTGTCACCTCCAATGCGGCGCGGACCTGGCCGGCGGCATAGGTGAAGATTTCGGGGTCCGGATTGGTCGCGGCACCCGCCATGTAGCGGCGATGCGTGAACAAATTGGCCGTGCCCCAGAGCAAGCGGACCTTTGCGGAGGCCATCTTCGCTTCGAACAGATCGGCGATCGCGTTGAGATTGGCGACGGACTCGCTGAGCGAAGTGCCTTCCGGCGCCGCATCGACGTCGTGGAAGGTGAAGAAGGGCACGTCCAGCAGGCGGAACAGCTCGAAGGCGGCATCGGCCTTGGCGCGTGCCTGCGCCATCGCATCAGCACCTTGATGCCAGGGACGCAGAAAGGTCTCGCCGCCGAAGGGATCGCCGCCCGGCCAACAGAACGAATGCCAGTAGCAGACCGCAAAGCGCAGGTGATCCTCGAGCCTGCGGCCATGGACGAGGCGGTCCTTGTCGTACCAGTGGAAGGCGGGTGTGTTTCCCGCATCCTTGCCGCCGAAGGCGACAGGGGCGCTTGCATCGAAGAATTTGGCTGATGCGTTCACTTAAGGGTCTCCTTCAACGCAGGATAAAGCTCGCGCCACCGCCGATAGGCCTCGTCATAGGCCGCAGTAACGGATGCGCGGGGTGCAAAGCTCGCGAGCCGCCGCGGGCGCTTGCACACTTCCGCGGGATCTTCGCCGGTGGCGGCGAGCCGGCCGAGCCGTGCGGCGCCGAGCGCCGCCCCGACCTCGCCCTCCTCGACGCGGTGGACGGGAATGCCGAGCACATCGGCACAGATCTGCGCCCACAGCGGCGAGCGCGAGCCGCCGCCGACGAGATCGACCTCAGCGATTGGCCCGCTGGCCGCGCTCAGCGCCGCGAGGTTGTCGCGCGCGGCGAAGGCGACACCTTCCAGCACGGCCTGCACGATCTGGCTGCGCCCGGTCGCACCGCGCAGGCCGACGAGCGCGCCGCTGGCGGCGGCATCGTTGTGCGGCGTGCGCTCGCCGTCGAGATAGGGCAGGAATTTTATGGAGCTCGGTCCGTCGACACGCTCACCGAGCGGCGCCAGGAGCGCGGCGGCCGGCGTCTCCATCACGCCGGCGAGCCAGGCCAGCGAAGCCGCGGCCGACAGCATCACGCCCATCTGATGCCAGAGGCCGGGCAGCGCATGGCAGAACGCATGCACGGCCGAAGCCGGTGCCGGTGCAAACCGATCGGTGACGCGGAACACCACGCCGGACGTGCCGAGCGACAGGAACGCATCGCCCGGCGCGATCGCGCCGAGCCCGATGGCGCTCGCGGCATTGTCGCCGGCACCGCCGGCGATCACGACATCATTGGCCATGCCCCAGCGCCGCGCGAATTCCGGCGCGAGCACTGCGCTGGCCTCGCTGCCCTCGACGAGGCGGGGCATGTGGTGGAGATCGAGCCCGACGGCATGCAGCAGCAGCGCCGACCAGCGGCGCAGACCGACATCGAGCCACAGCGTGCCCGCGGCGTCGGACATGTCCTCGACCATCTCGCCGGTGAGGCGATAACGCACATAGGCCTTCGGCAGCAGCACCTTTGCCACGCGCTCGAAGATTTGCGGCTCGTGCCGCGCGACCCAGAGCAGCTTTGGCGCGGTGAAGCCGGGCATCGCCAGATTGCCGGCGATCGTGTGCAGCGACGGGCAGCGCCGCTCGAGCGCGACGCATTCGGCGTGCGAGCGGCCATCGTTCCACAGAATAGCGGGGCGCAGCGGCCGTCCATCCTCGTCCAGCAGCGTCGCGCCATGCATCTGGCCGGACAGCCCGATGCCGCGCACCTGCGCGACCTCGCGCGGATGGCGGGCGGCGAGATCGTCGACGGCGCCAACCGCCGCATCGACCCAGGCGTCGGGATCCTGCTCGGACCACAGCGGCGCGGGATGCGACAGCGCAAGCTCGCGCGCGGCCGTCGCGACAATCGCGCCGGCTTCGCTCACGAGCACCGCTTTCACACCGGATGTGCCGATGTCGATACCGAGATACACGCTATCCTCCCTTTCGCCTGTTGCGGTGCGCGATCTCAGAGTCGCTCTTTCCGCAACGGACCGTTTTGAAATCCACCCGCCCCTAGGGCAAATTGTCCCGCATCACGATGTCGATCCTGATCTTCTCCTGTTCGCGCAAGATCGGCTCGCCGCGCGCAAGCGCTAGCAGCACGCGCACGGCGGCGCGCGCTTCATGTCCGGGGTTCTGCGAGATCGCGGCATCCATCACGCCCTGCAGCAGCAGCCGGCGCGTCAGTGCGGTGACGTCGTGTCCGACGAACACCACCTGCTTGCCGCGGCCGGCATCGCTCAACGCTTTGGCGACGCCTTGCGTGCCGGCGCCGACGTTATAAAGGCCGACAATGTCAGCATGCCTGCCGAGCAGCTGCGCCAGAACCTGTTCCGAACGGCCGTCTTCGTCGCGTCCTTCCAGCACCGGCAGCACGCTGAGATCGGGGAATTCCGACGCCATCACCTGGCTGAAGCCGAAGATGCGTTCGGAATGGTCGCGCAGGCCCTGCGAGCCCGCGACGATCGCGACCTTGCCGGACCGTTGGCCGACCAGCCGACCGACCAGCGCGCCGGCGGTGCGCCCCGCCGCAATGTTGTCGATGCCGACATAATGGTGGCGACGCGAGGACGGCACGTCCGACACCAGCGTCACGACCCTGGTCCCGGCGTCGACGAGATCGTTGATCGCGGCGCGGACCCCGGGATGGTCCAGCGCCACCACGGCGACGCCGTCGTAATCACCGGACAGCGCCTCCAGCGAGGTCGCGAGCACGGACGGGTCGAACACGTCCGTGGCGACCACCTCGACGCCGAGACGGCGGGCTGAGAGCCAGGCCGACATCTCGCCGAGATAGGCCTCGATCTGCTGCATGAAGGGGTTCGGCCCCGCCGGCATCACGAAGGCAAAGCGGCGGGCACGGCTGCGGGCGAGCTCGGCGGCCGCGACGTGCGGCTGGAAGGCGTTGCGCTCGATCGCCGCCTTGACGCGCCGGACCGTATCGGGCCGCACGCCCGGGCGGTTGTGCAGGACGCGGTCGACCGTCGCGAGGCTGACGCCCGCCTCGCGGGCGATATCCTTCAGCGTCAGCGCGGTCGCGGTGAGAGTATCGGCCATGGCTGAAGGCTATCAGAGGTGTTTTGAGGTACGCAACTCATTTTAAGGCGCACGGCAATGTTTTCGGGCCGGGGTTGCACCGCGCGGCCTCAGTCGCCGGTCAGGTCCCGCGTCAGGAACAGGCTGTTGGGATCCTCGACATAGCCCTCGAACGGGCCGCAGAGCACAAAACCGTGCGCCTGATAGAGCGCATGCGCGGGCTTGAAATAGTCCCACGAGCCGGTCTCGAGGCTGAGCCGCCTCAAGCCGCGCGCGCGGGCTTCAGTGACGATGTGGCGCAGCATCCGGCCGCCGAAGCCGCGCCTCCGCGTGGTTTGCAGCGTGTGCATCGACTTCACCTCGCCATGGTCGGCCGAGAGCATCTTCAGCGCGCCGGTGGCGACCAGCGTCTCGCCGTCCCAGCCGGTCCAGAACGCGACGTCGCTCGCGCGGAGCCCAGCGAGATCGAGCGCATGGGCGCTGCCCGGCGCGGTCTGCGCCCGCGCAGCCGTGACGTGATGGTCGAGCAGCGCAATGACGTGCGGATCAAAGGTGTCGCCGGTGCGGATCTGCATCGTCACGGCCTCACCCCAGTTGAAAGCCGCTTCTGCATGAGGACCATATCGAGCCAGCGGCCGAACTTGCAGCCGACCTCAGGCATACGGCCAACCTCGGCAAAGCCGAATGACGCGTGCAGCCCAGTCGAGGCGGAATTCGAGGCCTCGATCGCGGCGACCATTGTGTGCTTGTTGAGCGCAGTAGCCCGCTCGATCAGCGTGGTCATCAGGCTGCGGCCGACGCCGAGCCGATGATGTTGCTCGCCGACATAGACCGAATTCTCCACGGTGTGGCGATAGCCGGGAAACGGACGGAAATCGCCGAATGATGCGAAGCCGACGACGTCCCTGCCCTTCATCGCGACCAGCACGGGATAGCCGGCCGCTTGCCGTGCGCGCATCCACTCGCGCCGCGAAGCCAGATCAGCCGGTCCGTCGGTCCACACCGCCGTGGTGTTGATCGCGGCGTAATTGTAGATCGCCAAAATATCTTCGGCATCCTCCAGCGTGGCGTCCCGCACGATCAGCGGCATCACATTTTCCCGTACGATGTGCCGCGCCGCGTGATGATGACGTAGCGCGCATCCTGTTTGGTTTCGTTCTCGAAGGTCACCGCCCGCATCACGTCGAAATCGAGACAATCGCCGTCGCGCAGCCGCACGGTCTTGGCGTCGATATGCACGCAGACCGCGCCCTCCAGCAGCAGCAGCTGCTGGGTGAAGGCGTTGCGGCCCCAGGGGCTGTAGGAGACGCGCGCACCGGCCGGCAGATCGACGACGATGATCTCGATGCCGCTCGCCGCATCCGGCGGCGAGGCATGACGCCGCCGATAGCCGCTGTCGGGATCGCGCCAAAGCGGCTGGTCGGCAAGCCGCATCAGCCGCTCCGGCGGTTTCTCCGCGAGCGCGACGACGTCACTGAGGGTGACATCGAGCGCCGCGCAGAGCTTGTTGAGCAGCGCAGCGGTGGCGCTGCTCTGCGCCCGCTCCACCCGCCCGATCATGGCCCGGCTGACACCGGAGCGCGTCGCGAGTTCGTTCAACGTCATGCCCGCCTGCGTCCTCAACGTCTTCAAGCGACGACCGATCGCACGGTCGAGTTTCTGCTGGTCCATCTCTTTGCAGGTCCTGGTCTTCATCCGAACATTGCCCGACACGAGGACCGCGCCCATCAGGGCGAGCGAAGCTTAGGCCGGGCGGGGCGCGCGTGCCGGGAGCGAGGAGCTAATATATTAGAATCTTTGCGCGGCAAATTCTCCGGCGCCTTGCTACAGGCGCCTGGAAATGGCGGGGTTCGACCGGGCTTTCCGTGGAAATTCGCTAGACAAGAAAATCCGGCGCCGCGCCATGGGCTTGCGGGATCAAGGATCCAGGCGCGAGGTGAAGCGTCATCGCATGATGATCCGCATCGGTCAGCGTCAAAATATTGGTCTGAGTGTCGAAGGCCGCGTTCACCTTGGCGTCGAAGCCATCCAGCACCAGCGTCGTGCCCGGCGTATAGTTTGAGATGACACCGGATGTTTGCCTGGCGTCGGGCCCGAAAACAAACGTGTCCGTACCCGTCAGAACGACATTGCTGCTCAAATTACCGGTGACCACCAATGTCCCGTTGTTGACGTTGACCGTTCCGGTCCCGCTCAAATTGTCGACCTTGAGCACGCCATTATCCAGGACAGTACCGTTGTTGACGAGGTCGCCCGAGACATCCACCTCACTGCCGGCGTGCACATTGACGATGCCGCCATTGGTCAGGCCATTCCCGAAGTCGATCGTGCCGCCCTGGTCGGCTGTGATCGTTCCAAATGTGTTGAAAACGCCGTCGTCGAAATTGAGCGAGGCGCGCACGGCTTCGATCAGACCGTTGCTGGTGACCGAATTGCCGGTGTTCACCGCAAGCGGCTGGGACCCGTTCGCCTCGAGCGTGCCGGAGAAGGCGATATCCAAAGTGAGGCTGTGATCTCCGTTTCCGATGGTGCCGGCGCCGTCGATCGTGCCGCCTTCGAGGTCGAGCGTGTGATGCCCACCGCTGTTCAGGATCGAGGAGCCCGGATCGAGCTTGATCTCGCCATTGCCGATGACCGTGGCGTCGCCAGTCAGGATGACTTTCGCGAAATTGAAGAGCTCGATCTTGCCGCCGTTGTTCAGAGTGCCGCTGACATTCAGAGCGCTTGCGGCGCTGTCGTCAAACACGGCGCCAGCCTTGAGCGTCACGTTGTTGAAACTGTTGGCGCTGCCTGCAACGGATTCGATGAGTCCGCCTGATGTCGCATCCAGCGACGTCCCGTCCAGATGCACGTTGTCGAAGGTGATGGTGCCGCCATTGGCGACAATCGCACCGAGGGAACCGCCGGCGATCGTATCGTTCACGAACGCGAGCATCGCCTGGGCTTCGCTCAATGAACCGAGATTATTGATCGTGCTGTTGCTGATCACACCGGCGCTGCCGGTCTCGTGCAAATTGCCGGTCACGCTGATATTGATCGTGGCCCGGTCAATCGACGTGAAGCCGGTCGAGCCGGTGACAGTCAGAACGCCACCGCCGCCGCTGGTGTCATTCACGTCAGTGACCGTGATCGCGACGTTCTTTGTCGTGATTTCTGTCAAGTCGCTAACCTCGACGGTGACGTCATAGACGTTGTCGTGGTTCGCGTCTTTCGGGGCTTCGAAGTCGGGCGCAGACTTGAACGTCACATCGCCCGTCGCCGACACGTTGAACAGAACCGCGTCAGTGCCGGACAGCGAATAGGTCAGCGCGGGACTGTCCACATCGGTCGCCGCGATGTGGTAGGCGACGCCAGTGCCATTCTCCGCGAAGCTTGCCGTCGTGCCCGAGCTGATCACGGGCGCATCATCGATTCCCGTCAGCGTCACGGTGATGCCCTGTGTCCCGTAGAAGCCGTCGAGGACCAAGATGAAGATGTCGGTATGGGTCTGTCCGGCCGCGAGCGGAGCGATGTTGGCATGAGAGACATCATAGCTCCACGTCACCTTGCCATCGGCAACGTTGAGGGTGGCCGTGAGTGTGCCGAGATTGCCGTCTTGCGGTGCCACCGCGACCGTGTCGGCACCGGCAAAGAAACCCGCCTGCGATGTCGAAACATGGGCAGCGCCATTGTCCGTCAGCTTCGCTGCGGTGAAGGAAGGCGTAGTAAGATCTCTTATAAAGATGTCGTAGGTATGGTTGGTATCGCCCGGCACCAGAATGCTGCTTAAAGACTCGAATGCCACCTTGGTGCCGTCAGGCGAGAACACGGGAAGCCGGCTGCCGCCTCCGAATTCCCACGGCCTGCCCCCATTGGTCGAGACGGCCGTGATGGCACCCGTGGCCAGGTCCTTCACATAGACGACCTCACCGGCATTGACACCCGGCACGAGATTGGTGGCACTGGAATAGAACGCAATCTTGGTGCCATCAGGCGAGAATACGGGTTTCTGGGCTTGGCCGTTGTTCTGCGGGACTCCGTCGGCATCGGTCGATACCAGCGTGACCGCGCCTGTGGTCAGATCCTTAATGACGATGTTACCGATTCGGTTGTTGTTACTACCCGGCACAAGAGTTTCGGCAAAGGTATAGAACGCCACCTTGGTGCCATCTGGCGAGAACACCGGGTCGAAGCTGCCGTGATCCCCGCGAGCGCCGCCGGCGCTGACCGACACCAGTGTGGTGGTCCCGGTGGAAAGGTCCTTGATATAGATCTCGGTGGTGTCGCTGCGCCCTGTGGCCGACCCGAACACGATTTTGGTGCCATCGGGCGAGAACGAGGGGGGGAAGGTAAAGCCATTCTCATCCCCGCCGCCGCCGGGTCCTCCGTTGTATGGATTGGGCGCTAAGAGCGTTATCGCGCCGGTGGTGAGGTCCTTGATAAAGATGTCGCGCACGTGGTCGGTATCGCCCGGCACGAGATTGTCGGCATCGGAAAGGAACGCAACCTTGGTGCCGTCAGGCGAGAATATCGGGTTGGTGGTCGAGACGCCGTCCGCCTGCGCCCCGCTGGCACTGGTCGACACGCGCGTGACGGCACCGGTGGCCAGGTCCTTCACGAAGATGTCCAAAGCTTGATTGGTATCGCCCGGCACCAGATTGCCGGCGCCCGATGCGAACGCCAGCTTGGTACCATCGGGCGAAAAAACCGGCTGGTAGCTCGTGCTATCCCCCTGCACCCCGCTGGCATTGGTCGACACGAGCGTGATCGTACCCGTCGTCAGGTCCTTCACGAAGACGTCGCCTTGGCCGTTGGTATCGCCGGGCACCAGATTGTCGGCAAGGGAATAGAACGCGACTTTCGTGCCATCGGGCGAGAACACGGCCTGGAAACTCGCGCCATCCGCCTGCGCCCCGGTTGCGCTGGTCGACGCGCGCGTGAACGCATCGTCGCTGCCACCGCCAGCGGTGAAAACAGGTGCTGAATTCGTCATCAATGCCTCCGTTTGCCCGGCAACAGGCCGGGTCCGAATGTTTTGCACGACAATCAGAAACAGAAACGCGGCACCAATGAGTCCCTGCTGTCCAAGGCAAGTTTAGTGCCCCTAGATGACGAACGCTTGATGCAGCCGCGAAGGATCAGATGAAGGATCAGATTGAGCGTCGTTGGCTGCGCCGCTGCACGACAAGCGATCAAAACTGCGCCGGCAGTCTTTCACGATACGCAGCGGCGCCGAACTGCGAGAGCGCATAGCACTGCTCAGGGTGATCTCGTGTCGTCGGGATGAATAAGCCGCTCCATTCTGAAATGCAGCGCGAGCGGTGATCCGTTACATCGCCAAGAATTGCCATCGCCAAAAATTGGCCACTTGAACCGACGCTGGGGAGACCGACGCCATTTGGCGGATCTTCGGCCCCTTCATGCTTCCGGATACGCCAAAATGAACGTGGCCAGGGGTCGGAGAAACATCCAACACTCCAAATCAGCGGCCATCAATTTTGTAGTGGAGCGGGCGAAGGGAATCGAACCCTCGTATGCAGCTTGGGAAGCTGCCGTTCTACCATTGAACTACGCCCGCGAATGCGCGTCTCACGCCAACCCTGATTAGCCGAGACGGCGCCCGCCGCCAAGCGCTTTGGCGCGGCCGGCCGGACAGTTGTTAACGTCCTGGCAAGATTCCAGGTGCGCCGGATTGTGGCGGTGTTATGATCGCGCGTCTGGGGAGAGACGTGCACTGAGTGGGGCGTGTGCATGGTGGGGCGTGGCTACGCGATATTCAACACGGCCATAGGGCGCTGCGGCATCGTCTGGAGCAGCACCGGCGTGGTCGCCGTGCAATTGCCGGAGGCGCGGGAGATCGACACCCGCCGCCGGATTTTCGCGGTCCATCCCGAGGCGCGAGAGCAGCAGCCTCCGCTGAATGCCGAGCTTGCGATCGAGGGCATCGCAGGCTTGCTGCAGGGCGGCGACCCTGACTTTTCCGAGGTCAGCCTGGACGCCGGCGGCGTCCCCGGCTTCCACCGGCGCGTTTATGAAGCCGCCTGCGCCATTCCGCGCGGGGAGACGCGCACCTATCACGAGATCGCCAAGGCGCTGGGCGCTTCCGGCGCCGCGCATTCGGTGGCGCAGGCGATCGCCAAGAATCCCTACATGCTGATCGTGCCCTGCCACCGGGTGCTGGAGGTCGGCAATTACGCCGACCGGCTCTCGCCTTACGGCGGGGTGATCTCCAAGCGGCGGCTGCTGGCGCTCGAGGGCGCCCATCCGGTCGCGAGCAAGACGCTGTTCGAGGTGCTGCTGCCCGTTGCCCCACCGCGAGCGCCCAGCTAAGGCGCGATCTAGATCGCACCTTAGCTTTGTCTTTTGGGCATGATCTTGTCGAAAAACCGCTAACACTTTTCCGGATCATGCCTAGATAGGTGGCATGGACGCGACCACGCTGCTGACCACGCAATCGATCACGGTCTCCGAGTTTCGCTGCGATGCGGGGCCGGACGACAAGCCGTTCGCGGAGTGCCGCACCGGGCATTCCATTGCCTATGTCCGCTCGGGCAGCTTCGGCTGCCAGTGCCGCGCCGGCTTCTTCGAGCTGGTGGCGGGCTCGATGCTGGTCGGCGCTCCCCGCGAGGAATACACCTGCACGCATGAGCATGTCAGCGGCGACGTCTGCCTGGGCTTCTTCTTCAGCGAAGACCTGGTCGATGCCCTCGGGGGACGGCGCGAGATCTGGCAGGTCGGCGCGACACCGCCGCTGCCCGAGCTGATGGTGCTGGGTGAGCTCGCCCAGACGGCGGCAGATGGCAACAGTGACCTCGGTCTCGACGAGGTCGGTCAAATTCTGGCCGGCCGCTTCATCGATGTCGTCTCGGGCAAGGCGCGCAAGCCGGCCACGCCCACCGCACGCGACCGCCGCCGCGCAGTCGAAGCCGCGCTGTGGATCGACGCCAACTCGCATGCCGAGGTCGATCTCGAACAGGCGGCGCGGCAGGCGGGCCTCAGTCCGTTCCATTTCCTGCGGCTGTTCTCGGCCGTGCTCGGCGTCACCCCGCATCAATATCTGGTGCGCTCGCGGCTGCGGCACGCGGCGCGGCTGCTGACAGATGATGACATCGCGGTCACCGACGTGGCCTATGACGTCGGCTTCGGCGATCTCTCAAATTTCGTCCGCACCTTCCATCGCGCCGCCGGCGTGTCGCCGACGAAGTTCCGTCAGGCATCGAAGGGCGAGCGCAAGATTCTCCAAGAGCGCGCGACCCTCAACTGAATAGGGTCGTCTCCGGCGCGCGCCGGTCGCGGCGCGCTTTGCAATGGAGACGATCATGTACGACCACATCGGACTGCGTGTTGCCGACCTCGACGCCGCCACGCGCTTCTACACCGCGGTGCTGGCGCCGCTCGGCTACGCCCTCTGCTCCAGCGGCGACGGCTATGCGGGCTTCGGGCCGAAAGGCGAGCCGGCGCTCTGGCTGCACCTGAACAAGGGACGCAAGGCCGACGGCGCGCATATCGCGTTCCGCGCCAAGGACCATGACGCGGTCAAGGCCTTCCACAGCGGGGGCCTGAAGAGCGGCGGCCGCGACAATGGCGGCGCCGGCCCGCGCAAGGACTATAGCCCGAACTACTACGCGGCGTTCCTGATTGATCCCGATGGCAACAACGTCGAGGCGGTTTGCGTGTGAGCGGCGGCCGCCATCGCCTCACACGCTGTCATGCCCCGGCTTGACCGCGGCATCCAGTACGCTGCGGCTTCTCGATTCGATCACAGCGGCCTCTGGAATACTGGATCGCCCGATCCCGTCTCCGCCAAGGGCTTCGCCGGGCCAAGAACTCACTCGGCCGCCGAAGCCTTAGCGAAGGCGGCAAGTCGGGCGATGACACCTGAGATGATGGCCCTATCGCTCGTCGCTCCACATTAATTAAAGGAATCAATCATGGCCTCCATCCACAACGACATTTCCCTCCCCGTTCCCGCCCGCGACGTCTGGGACGCCGTGCGCGATTTCGGTGCGCTGCCTCAGCGGCTGGCGCCGGGCTTCGTCACCGCCTGCACGCTCGACGGCGATGCACGCATCGTCACCTTCGCCAATGGATCAGTGGCGCGCGAGATGCTGGTCGATTGCGACGACGCGCGGCAGCGGCTGGTCTACGCCATCAACAACGAGCGGCTGAGGCATTACAGCGCCTCGGTGCAGGTGATCGCCGAGAGCGAGGCGAGCTGCCGCCTTGTCTGGATCATCGACATGCTGCCGAACGAGCTAGCGGCCTACGTCCAGGGGCAGACCAAGGACGCCGTCGCCGCGATACACCTGGCGTTCCCGGCTGTGGCTGCGTGATCTTTCTCACAGAGCCCTGCCCTCGCCGGCCCTAACCATGGCCGCGTGCGTCCGGTTGGCTCCGCTCTCCCGGCGGTGCCACGCACGCGAGGAGCAGGCCATGAGAGGTGCGGACAAGGTGATCTGCCAGGCAGCCGCCGTGCTGCTGCTGTTTTCGATCTCGAGCGCGCCGGCAAAGGCGCAGTTCCTCGGCAGCGGAGGTGCCGGCGGCGAGGACATGATGACCCAGATGGCGCCGATGCTGGAGATGATGAAGGCGAAGATGGGCAAGCGCCGCTTCGCCATGCTGATGCAGACCATGGGTCCGATGATGAGCCGGATGATGGAGAACGGCGGCGGCGGGCTCGGCGGCATGATGGGGGGCGGTGGCGGCCTGGGTGGCCTCGGCGGCGGCAATCTCGGCGGCGGCTTTGGTGCGCCGAACTACGGCAGCTACACGCCGGTGGGCGGTGGCGGCTACATGCCGACCGGAATGGGCGGCATGGGCGGCGGCGATATCATGGGCATGCTCGGCGGCTCCGGCGGCGGCGACATGATGGCGATGATCCCGCAATTGATGCGGCTCGCCAATGCCGGCGGTGGCGGCCATCGCCGCCACAGGCACCGCTAGTCGGCAGCCGAAAGAGCCGGCCTGATCGCAGGCTTGCTCTCGCGCGGCCCCCAGCGTGTCAGCACCACGCTGGAGCACGAGAGCAGGCCGAGCACGACCATCGAGCTGGCGGCCAGCCAGAAGAAACTCTGCGCGGTGGCGTCATGCGTCGACAGCCACCAGCCGATCGCCGCGATGTAGATCAGGCGCGCGGTCTGCGCCAGCACCGGCCCGATCACCTTGGCTGCGCCTTGCGAGGAGAAGTACATCGTCGTTGCAAGGCCGAAGAAGGCGTAGAACGGTCCGACCGTCGAGAGATATTGATGGCTCGCCGCGCGCACGGCCGCGCTGTCGGTGAAGATGTTGACCCAGAGATCGGGGAAGATCGCAACGAGGCACGCCGGCGCGCCGACCGCCACGAAAGCGGCAGCACTGGCGATCCAGGCGATACGCCGGGCGCGCGCGATGCGGCCCGCGCCGATCGCCATCCCAACCATTGGGACACAGGCGATGCCGAACGAGAACGCGATCGAGGTCAGCAGGAATTCCAGCCGCGCGCCGATGCCATAGCCGGCGAGAATCGCGGTGCCGAACTTCGCCAGCATGTGGGTGAAGATCGAGATCGTCAGCACCGATTGCAGCGGCGAGAAGCAGGCGATCGCCCCCACTTTCAGGATGTCGAAGAACATCACCCATTGAATGCGCAGGCCGCGCAGCCTTGGAACGACGCGCGCGCGGCCCGAGAAGAGGTACCACCCCATGATGCAGATGTTCATCGAATAGGCGATCAGTGCACCGGCCGCGACACCGCGCATGCCGAGCTGCGGCACCGGCCCGAGGCCGAGACCCAGCGTGCCTCCGAGCACGACCTGCCAGGCCGCCGAATTGAGAATCAGGAACGACGGCAACTTCATGTTGCCGGTCCCGCGCAACACGCCGGCCATGGTGTTGAGCAGCCAGGGCAGCACGGCCCCGCCGAAAAACACCTGCGTGTAGGCGATCGCATGCGTCAGCACATCACCGCGTCCGCCGAGCAGCTCGAGTACATGCGGTCCGAAGATCAGCATGCCCAGCATGAAGACGAGGCCGAAGGTGATACCGATCAACAGCGCATGCGCGGCGAGCGTGCCGGCGCGATCGCGATCGCCGGCGCCGAGCGCTCGCGCAATGGCGGAGGCTACCGCGCCGCCCATGGCGCCGCCGGACATCGTCATGGTCAGGATCACTGTCGGAAACACCAGCGCCATTGCCGCCAGCGCTTCGACGCCAAGCCGGCCGATATACGAGGTCTCCGCGATTACCACACAGGTGCCGGCCGACAGCGCGACCACGTTCGGCCAGGCGAGGCCGAGCAGCGTGCGCAGAATCGGCCCGTCCATCAGCGCGCTTCGTACCGGCCGCGGAGGCGGCGGCAACGGACGCTCTTGTTCATCGACCGGGATTTCGGCGATGTCGGACATGTCCTCTCCCGGGCGCAGGCCATTTGCGGCGCGGCAATGCGTAGGTGTGCCAATAAATTTCTTCGCGCGGAAGGCGCGGCGACAGGCTTAGCACGGCAATTGCCGATTCCTCCTGCGCCGGATGCAGGCGTGCCCTGCGGCAGCGCATTTCAAGTGGTGGAATTACTCAATGGTCCACACCAGCGGCGGCCGACCGCCCGCTGTCGGGCGCAGGTGCACGCCGATGTGCCGGCCGCATCCGGCAGCGAGCCCCTCGAACAGACCTTCCAGCACCTTGGTGCAGGCGCGATGATAGTCGGCGACGTTATCCATCAGCTTCCAGCTCTGCTGGCGAAATTCAAACGTGCCTTCTGATGCCGTCGTCTCGGCAGAGTCATCCTGCGCGGCAAACAGCGCATTCAGGAACGCTGCGAACTCGCGTGCGCCACCGCGGCTCATAGACAGCGCCGCTGCGACCTCGTCAAAATACTGCATCCCGATCAGCTTGCCGGTGAGGTGCAGGAGATAGCCGGCGTCTTCCGGGCCGAACAACTGCACCATGACGGGCGCTGCGGTGCGCACATATTCCATCGCGTAGTTGCGGTAGGCCTTTTCCAGCCGCGGCTTCGGCCAGCTCGCGACGGGCAAGGCAGGCGCGGCCTTCGCGTCGAACAACGGCGCTTCCAGATGGCGCGCGAACACCAGGCGCTGATCCAGCTCGAGCGGGTGGTCGTACTGATAATAATAGCCTTCGAGCCCGTCCTGACCGTCAACGCTCTGCTTGGTGCAGACGAAGCCGAGCCTGAGATCGCCGAGCGCGACGCCATTGTTGGCGTGCCAACCGCGCAGCATCGCGCGCGAGACCTCGCCCGGCACGCCGCAGATCGCGGCGCCCTTCCAGATCCAGCGCGGCGGCGGGTAGCGGATCCAGGCTTTGCGGTCGCTCTCATACATGTATTCGACATGCACGCCGCCGATCCAGTTGGAGAGATAATGATATTGCGCGGCGGCCACCGCCGGCGGCAGATGACTGAGACCGAGCTTTTCGAGCCCCGGCAGGAAGCGCTCCTGCTGCTGGCGGCGAAACACGCGGAAGACGAATTCGGCAGCATCCGCCGTGCCGCGCCGCGTGACGACGGTCAGGATGAGGCCGGTGAAGTAGGCGTGATAGAGGTCGGCGACCGCGCGCCAGCGCTTCCATTGCGCTTCTTGTGCTGCGTCTGATGCGGTGGTCATATTCGCTCCCGATCGTTGTTTTGATCGAGTGTGTCACTGCGACCGGTACGAGGCAACCTGACGCTCAAGCAGAGCGCCCTGCACGCCCGCCCGTCAATTCCGCATCACGAATTTTGCGCAAGCCTAGCCGCGCGCTCGCGCTCGATGCGTTCGGTGACGTCGCGCGCCATCGCGACCGATCCAACCACGGCACCGCCGGCATCGCGCACCAGCGCGAAGGTCATCTCGATGTAGAGCTTGCGTCCGCTCTTGTGTAGAGCGCGGGTCAGCGTCGGCCTGCCCGCGAGCTTCATCGCCCCGGTGGCAAGCGCAGCTTCGAAGCCCTTCCAGTGCGCGGCACGCAGATGTTCGGGAATGATCAGATCGAGGTTTTGGCCGAGCGCTTCGTCGGCGGAGATGCCGAACAAGGCGGTCGATGCACGATTCCAGCGCGTGATGGTGCCGGCGCGATCCGAATAGATCAGCGCGTCCGCGACGTCATCGAGGATTCTTGCGTCGAGTTGATCTGTCACTTCACCACCTCGCACGTAGCTGGATTTCGCTTCGCATCCTGACACACATTCGGTGTCATCGCCCGACTTGCCGCCTTCGCTAAGGCTTCGGCGGCCGAGTGAGTTCTTGGCCCGGCGAAGCCCTTGGCGGAGACGGGATCGGGCGATCCAGTATTCCAGAGGCATCTGTTGTAGAGCCGATAGGTCGCGGCAGACTGGATGCCCCGGTCAAGCTGGGGCATGACAGTAGAGTGTGGAGCTACACCCGAAAATGCTTCGATAGTTTGAGGCCCTGCGCCTGGTAGTTCGAACCGATGCGCTGGCCGTACATCGCGTCGGGGCGCGCCAGCATCTTCTCGTAGACGAGACGGCCGACGATCTGGCCGTGCTCGAGGATGAACGGCACTTCGCGCGAGCGCACTTCGAGCACGGCGCGCGATCCCTGCCCGCCGGCGCCGGCATAGCCGAAGCCGGGATCGAAGAAGCCGGCATAGTGCACGCGGAACTCGCCGACCAGGGGATCGAACGGCACCATCTCCGCGGCGTAATCGGGCGGCACCTGCACGGCTTCCTTGGAGGCGAGGATGTAGAACTCACCGGGGTCGAGGATCAGGCTGCCGTCGGGACGCGCCGAGATCGGCTCCCAGAAATCCTCCACGGCATATCCGGAGCGGCGGTCGACGTCGACAACACCGGTGTGGCGCTTGGCGCGATAGCCGACGAAGCCGTTGGCCTTCTCGCCGGAGAGGTCGACGGAGACGGCGACGCCGCCGGTGAGATCGGCATCGTCGAGATCGACGAGACGCTCGGTCGCATGCAGCGCCTCGAGCTCGTCGATGTTGAGGATGGCATCTCCGGTGCGGAAGCGCACCTGGCTCAAGCGCGAGCCCTCGCTGACCAGCACCGGAAACGTCTTCGGGCTGATCTCGGCGTAGAGCGGGCCGTGATAGCCGGCGCCGATCATGTCGAAGCGGCGAGTGCCGTCGGCGATGACGCGGGTGAAGACATCGAGCCGGCCGGTCGAGCTTTTCGGGTTGGCGGCCGCGACGATCTCCGGCGGCAACGCCAGGCTTTCCAAGAGCGGCACGATGTAGACGCAGTTGGTCTCCAACACCGCGCCATCGGTGAGGCTGAACTCATGCAACTTCAACTCGTCGATGCGCTCGGCGACGGTCGCGCCGGGACCCGGCAGGAAGCTGGCGCGAACGCGATAGGCGATGTCGCCGAGGCGGAGGTCGAGGCTCGCTGGCTGGATCTGGCTCTCGACGAAATCGTAGGCAGGCAGGATCAGCCCCGCTTCCGCCATCGCCGCAATCATGCGGTCGGGCAGGATACCATTGGCGTCGGCGGCGACCGTGAACGTCAACCGGGGATCCTCATCAGGGGTCAAACGCATCCCGACATGCGGGAAATATTAGCGTTTTACGGCTAGCCGATGGACGTCTTGACGGAAAGGGCATTGCGGAATATGAGCATGACTTATCCCGTGGTGATTTGAGCCGGCCGGCTTGCAGCCACGTTAAATAAGTCGCTAAACAGGCCGGGGACCTCTGTGATCCCGGCCCGTGGAGATATCCAGGCCGGTTTTTTTGTGACCGTTTTCGACGAGACGGTCATGTCGGAGGTACCTATGTCGAAGTCGCCTGCCACTTACCGTCCTGAAACCCGCCTGGTCCATTCCGGCACCCTGCGCTCACAATATGGCGAGACGTCAGAGGCGCTGTTCCTGACCCAGGGCTACGTCTACAACAGCGCCGAGGAGTGCGAGGCGCGGTTCAAGGGCGAGGACCCCGGCTTCATCTATTCGCGCTATTCCAACCCGACCATCTCGATGTTCGAGCGCCGCATGATCGAGCTCGAAGGCGCCGAAGCGGCACGCTCGGCGGCGACCGGCATGGCCGCGGTGACGACCGCGATCCTGGCGCCGCTGAAGGCCGGCGATCATGTGGTGGCCTCGCGCGCCCTGTTTGGCTCGTGTCTCTACGTCATTCAGGATCTCTTGCCGCGCTACGGCATCGAGACCACGCTGGTCGACGGCCTCGATCTCGACCAGTGGCAGCGCGCGCTTAAGCCGAACACCAAGACGTTCTTCCTGGAGAGCCCGACCAACCCGACGCTCGACGTGCTCGACATTCCAGGGATAGCCGAGATCGCGCACAAGGGCGGCGCGCGGCTCGTCGTCGACAACGTGTTCGCGACGCCGATCTGGCAGAGCCCGCTCGCGTTAGGGGCCGACGTCGTGGTCTATTCCGCGACCAAGCACATCGACGGCCAGGGCCGCTGTCTCGGCGGCATCATCCTGTCGTCGGAAGCGTTCATCGCCGAGCACATCCACAATTTCATGCGCCAGACCGGCCCGTCGATCTCGCCGTTCAACGCGTGGGTCCTGCTCAAGGGCCTGGAAACGCTCGGCGTGCGCGTGCGCGCGCAGACCGAGACGGCGGGACGCATCGCCGACGTGCTGGCGAGCCATCCGAAGATTTCGCGCCTGGTCTATCCCGGCCGCGCCGACCATCCGCAGGCGGCTCTCGTGAAGAAGCAGATGCGCGGCGGCTCGACCCTGGTCGGCTTCGAGGTCAAGGGCGGCAAGCAGGGTGCGTTCCGCGTGCTCAACGAGCTCAAGCTTGCAAAAATCTCGAACAATCTCGGCGATGCCAAGAGCCTCGTCACGCATCCGGCGACCACGACGCATCAGCGCCTGAAGCCGGAGGACCGCGCCGCGCTCGGCATCAGCGAGGGTTTTATTCGCTTCTCGGCGGGGCTCGAGCATGCGGATGATCTGATCGAGGATCTCACGGCAGCGCTGGAGAAGGCGTGACCTTTACCCTCCCCTGGAGGGGGAGGGTCGGCTCACATGAGCACAGCGAAATGTGAGACGGGGTGGGGTGACAGTCTCTCCGCATCGAGCGCTGCCCGAGTGGAGAGATCACCCCACCCCGCTCGCGCTTCGCGCGATCGACCCTCCCCCTCCAGGGGAGGGTGAGGCGAAAGCCTACATCGGCCGATACGTCCGCACGTCCGCGGGCACGTTGACGCCGAGCTTGATCTGGCCGACGGAGCGGATGATGTCGTCGCCGAGGAGCTGGGCGAAGCAGGCATAGCCCCAATCGTTCATGTGCAGACCGTCGGCGATCACGAAACTCTCGACCGGGATCGATTGATTCTCGTGCCAGTCGCGCATCACCTCGAAGCGGGGGAAGATGCCGACGTGACGGAGTTCGGCGACCTTGCCGAGCAGCTGCACCATCTTGCCGGCGCTCTCCTTGCGCTGGTTCACGGCCGGCGAGTATTGCGGATCGACCAGCACGATGTCGGCGCCGCCGGCGGCCTGGATGCGGGAGATGCCGTCCTCGACCATCTTGGCGGTGTCACCGGGATCGAGATTGCGCAGCACCGCATTGGTGCCGACCTGCCAGATCACGAGATCCGGATGCACGTCGATCACTTCCTTCTGGAGGCGCGTCATCATCTCGGGCGCGTCCTCGCCGCCGACGCCGGCGTTGATGACGGTGATGTCGGCGGTCGGATATTGCCGGCGGAGCTGCGCGGCGAGACGGTTCGGATAGTTGAAATCGGGCGAGCTCGCGCCATAGCCTGCCGTCGACGACGAGCCGAACGCGACGATCGCCACGGGTTTGCCGGCGGCGAGCTTGCCCGCGACATGCGGCAGCGAGCCCATCGTCTTCGAGCCCCCCTTCGGCGCGAGGCAAGGCACGCGGCTGAAAATGTCCCCGGCGGATTTCGCGACCTGCTTCACCTTGTCGATGGCGCGGGCGGTCACGCCGCGCTGTTCGTGGGACGTCGCGGCGACGGTGGTCTGGGAGGGCGAAGCGGGAGCCGGACTAGCGGCCTGCTGCGGCGCGGGCGTTGCCTGCGTGGCCTGCGCCTGCACCGGTGCCAGCGACACCGGCGTCAGCAACAGCAGAGCCGCTACGGGGACAGCCAGCCATGCCGTCAGGCAAAAAGGGCGGAGAGAACTCATTAACGCTAGACCTCAATTTTGCTGCTCAGCCGGCCCCAGATGGGCTGCGTCGATCACGAACTGTGCCAACGCCCGGCCAAGGCAATCATGGACCTGTTTCGCCAGCTCTGGCCCGCGGGACGGGCTGAACAGGTCGAACTGACCCTGATCATTCCACTGCCGCATGATCGCGAAACGGTCGAACAGCGGGATGTCATGCTCCTGCGCCACCACCCGCATATTGTCGAGATAGGGCGGCACCGAGATCATGGTTTCGGTACGCGGGCTGTACTGCAAATTCATCAACACGACGTCAGCCCCTGCTTTTTGCAGCGCGGAAACCCCTTCGGTCACCGCCCCGCGAAAATCATCGGGATCGATCGCTCGGATAGCATCGACCGTCCCGGTCTGCCAGATGACCAAAGTAGGCCTTCTTGCTTCCAGCAGCTTAACGAAGGTGGCGGCCGCCTCCTCGGCCGTCTTCTTGCTCTGTATTTCTACGGAGACATGCACGGCCTCCGACGGCAGCAGCCTGTCCTTCAAAATGGCCTGCATGCGCGCTGGATAGGAGCTGTCCTCCGAGGCCGGAATCGTGGTCGAACGGCTGCCGATGACCAGGATTTCCAGCGGTTTGCCGGCCTTGATGGCATCGGCGACCCTTGGAAGCTGGCTTTCAGTGGTGAGCAGATAGGATGGCAATTCGCAGGCCGGGGGGGCGGCCGGAGCAGTCGACGCAGCATCGCCCGCGCGCGCCAGGGGCGCGGCGAGGTTACCGCACAGCAGGACCAGGCTCAGGAGAACCTTCGCCTTCATCAGCCCCCTCCCGCCAGATCGGCGTTGCCGACGGCGTTTTTGGTTTTCGCACCGCTCTTGTCAGCCACGCGCTTGTACCACGAAATCACCCAGGCAACGCCCCACATGATCAGGATTCCGGAGAGACTAATCAGCGCATGCATGGCTGCGCCGCCGGAGACTTCGGCCAGGATGAAATGGCCGGCGAAGGCGAGGAAGACGCCGAGACAAAAGATCTCCAGGGAATGCTGGCCGCAGAGGATCAGCGGCCGCAGCCAGGCCGATTTCAAGCCAGGCCATTCCCGGGGCAGGAAGCGAACGGTGAGTGCGGCGAACGCCAGGAAATGCGTGAAGCGCAGCACGTCGAGATCGGCCTTGTCGATCGGATACATCCATTGCTCGAGCCGCTTCGGCATGAAGTGGGAGAGCTGCGGCACATACCAGGTCAGCGTCACGTAGAACGCCGCGACCAGATAGGCGATCGATATCCACATCGTGACGCGGGACGCCAGGATGCGCGACATGCGTCGCGCACCTCCGAGCGCACACCATGCACCGAATACGAAAAGCAATTGCCAGGCGAAGGGATTGAACGCCCAGAAGCCGTTCGGATAGGCCGACAGATAGAGGTCGTATTCCCAGGTCACCGCGTAGAGCACGACCGAGAGGCCGAGCGTCACGTCGGGCCGCCATTTCATCAGCCACAAGATCAAGGGCAGCGCCAGCATCAGCACGATATAGAGCGGCAACACGTCCATGTTGACCGGACGAAAGCGCAGCAGCAGCGCCTGCACGATCGTGACGTCGGGCTGCTTGAGGAAATCCATGATGCCCATCTCTTCGGTATAGAGCGGGTTCTCGAACCTGGTCGCAACGTAGGAGATTTCGGCGAGGAAGATCGTGAACAGAAAGACGTGGGCGACATAGATCTGCCAGACGCGCCGCAGGATGCGCGCGGTCGCGACGACGAAGCCGCTTTCGAGCATGGCACGACCGTAGACGAACGCCGCGGTATAGCCGGAGATGAAGATGAAGATCTCGGTGGCGTCGCTGAAGCCGTAATTGCGGATCGTGAACCAGGTCAAAAGGCTCGGCGGCAGATGGTCGACGAAGATCAGCCACAGCGCGAGCCCGCGGAACAGGTCGAGCCGGAGCTCGCGCTCGCCGATGGCGGGCAGCGTGATGGCCGGCGC
This sequence comes from Bradyrhizobium sp. Pa8, assembly GCF_052588265.1. Classification (NCBI taxonomy): domain Bacteria; kingdom Pseudomonadati; phylum Pseudomonadota; class Alphaproteobacteria; order Hyphomicrobiales; family Nitrobacteraceae; genus Bradyrhizobium; species Bradyrhizobium sp. Pa8. The sequence continues at coordinate 9,238,848 of NZ_CP176767.1, forward strand.
GGCGGAGCGCGGCTTCGCCTCCGCAGGTCTGGCCTCCGCAGGCTTGCCGGTTCCCGCGATCGTCGATCCCGTCACTTGGTCGGCAATGGTCATCGGGGCCCGAAACCCTTCCGCAAATCGCGACGTGTCAAGGAGTGTACAGGTCCATCCGTCGTCTCGCAAAGCGGCTGGATCACATTGGGGTCTACTTCCTCGGCAATTCTGGCGGCACGATGTCGCCAAAACCGCCTGCGGGCGTTGGTTCCCGGCCGCATTTTCGTTATGATGGCGGCCATGTATCGCGCCGTGACCCGCCAGATCGAAGTGACCGTCGAGCCGAACTTTGTTCCGGAGCAGTCGTCGGCCGACCGCTCCCGCTATTTCTGGTCCTACACCATCGTCATCACCAATTCCGGCGACGAAACCGTGCAGCTGAAGACGCGGCACTGGATCATCACCGACGCCACCGGCCGCCAGCAGGAGGTCAGGGGCGAGGGCGTCGTCGGCGAGCAGCCGACCCTGGCTCCCGGCGAGCGCTTCGAATACACCTCCGGCGTGCCGCTCGCGACCGCCTCGGGCTTCATGACCGGCCGCTACCAGATGGTCAGCGAAAGCGGCGAACGCTTCGAGATCGACGTGCCGACGTTCTCGCTGGACAGCCCGGACAACAAGCGGGTGTTGAACTAGCGCGGGTGGGCAAAGGCGCAAAGCGCCGTGCCCACCATTCCGAACGTGGCGCATAAGATGGTGGGCACGCTGCGCTTTGCCCACCCTACGATGTCCGAACACTTGGCGGGCAGCCTCCACATCGTCATTGCGAGCGTAGCGAAGCAATCCAGAGTCTTTCCGCGGTGGGATTCTGGATTGCTTCGCTGCGCTCGCAATGACGGAGGATGCTACGCCTACGCACCCTCCACGCCCGCCTCGGGCGGCGTGAACTGATACACCGACGAGCAGAACTCGCAGGTCACGACAACCTTGTCGTCCTTGACCATGGCGGCGCGGTCGTCAGGGGAGAAGCTCTTCAGCATCGCACCAACCGCGTCGCGCGAGCAGGAGCATTGCGCCTTCAGCACCAGCGGATTGAACACACGCACGCCGCGCTCGTGGAACAGGCGGAACAGGAGCCGCTCGCCGGAGAGTTCGGGATCGATCAGCTCGACGTCCTCGACGGTCTCGACCAGCGAACGCGCCTCGACCCAGGCGTCGTCTTCGGCGACAGCATGCACCTCGGCGCCTTCGGGCGCATCGCCGGGATGCAGATCGGCCTGCCGCGCGCGCTCGGGCGCCTTCGGCAGAAACTGCATCAGCATGCCGCCGGCGCGCCAGCGATGCTTGCCGCCGTCGTTCGAGCGCCACTCCTCGCCGACCGCGAGACGCACGCGCGTCGGGATCTGCTCGGAGCGCAGGAAATATTCGTGGGCGGCATCTTCCAGGCTGCCGCCGTCGAGCGCGACCAGCCCCTGGTAGCGGCTCATGTCGGGACCCTGGTCGATGGTCATGGCGAGATGACCGTTACCGAGGAGCGTACCGGAATCTTTGGTCTCGCCGAGGCGCTCAGCATCGTAGCGCGCATAGGCGCGCAGGCGATCCGGCGCCATGTAGTCGACGACCAGGAACGACACCGGACCGTCGGTCTGGGCCTGGAGGATGAAGCGGCCTTCGAACTTCAGCGCCGAGCCGAGCAGCGTCGTCAGCACGATGGCCTCACCGAGCAGCTTGCCCACGGCAGCGGGATAGTCGTGCTTGGTCAGGATCTCGTCGAGCGCGGGACCGAGCCGCACGAGGCGACCGCGCACGTCGAGCGCGTCGACCTCGTAGGGCAGCACGGCGTCATCGATGGGAACCGCTGATGGCGCGCGAACCGGGCCTTCGGGCCCGGTATTCATGTCAGGGGATTGGGAAACCATGGCGCTTTATCTGGGGTCGATGGAGGAAAATGGAAGAGGGCGCGGAGCGCTCCCCGGCATGCAGACTAGATCGCACGAAAGCACGATAAACTCAGGTTATCCCGGGGCGCGCAAAGCGCGAGCCCGGGACCCATAACCACAGGATTACGATGTAACCGGCGACGACCACTCCGAGTCCTCGCCAAGCAACTTCCTGTGGTTATGGATCCCGGATCGGCGCGCCGCTGTGCGGCGCTGGTCCGGGACGACGGCAGTGGATGCGGCCACCGGCGCGGCCACCCGCTCCACCGTCGCGTTACTTCACCGCGTCAAAGCACCAGGCCAGAATGCCCTTCTGCGCATGCAGGCGGTTTTCGGCCTCGTCGAACACGACCGATTGCGGGCCGTCGATCACTTCGTCCGTGACTTCCTCGCCGCGATGGGCGGGCAGGCAATGCATGAACAGCGCATCGGGCTTGGCCAGCGACATCAGCTTCGAATTGACCTGATAGGGCTTGAGCACGTTGTGACGGTGCTCGCCTTCCTTGTCGCCCATCGACACCCAGGTGTCGGTGACGACGCAGTCGGCCCCCTTCACGGCGGCCTCGGGATCGGTGCCGAGCACGATCGGCGCGCCGGTGGCCTTGATGAAGTCCCGCATCACCTTTTTCGGCGCGAGCTCCGGCGGCGTCGCGACATTGAGCTTGAACTTGAAACGCTCGGCGGCATGCGCCCAGGACGCCAGCACATTGTTGTCGTCGCCGGTCCAGGCCACCGTCCTGCCCTCGATCGGGCCGCGATGCTCTTCGTAGGTCATCAGGTCGGCCATCACCTGGCACGGGTGCGAGCGCCGTGTCAGGCCGTTGATGACGGGCACCGTCGCATATTCCGCCAGCTCCAGCAGGGCCTCGTGATTGAGGATGCGGATCATGATGGCGTCGACATAGCGCGACAGCACGCGCGCCGTGTCGGCGATGGTCTCGCCGCGGCCCAGCTGCATCTCGGCGCCGGTCAGCATGATGGGCTCGCCACCGAGCTGGCGCATGGCGACGTCGAACGAGACGCGGGTGCGCGTGGACGGACGCTCGAAGATCATCGCCAGCGTCTTGCCTTCCAGCGGCTTCACCGGCTGGTGCGCTTTCTGCTTCGCCTTCATGGCGGAGGAGGCCGCGAGCATGCTCTTGAGCTCCGACAACGGGAGCTCGTTGATATCCAGAAAGTGCTTCGGGGACTTGCTCATCAGCTTGCCGCCCGCTTGGTCTGACTGGACGAGATCGCGGCGCAGGCGCGTTCGAGCCGCCCGACGCTGTCCTCGATCTCGGCTTCGGTGACGATCAAGGGCGGCAGGAAACGCACGACATTGTCGCCGGCACCGACCGTGAGCAATTTTTCGTTGCGCAATGCCGCGCCGAGATCGCCTGACGGCACCACGGCCTTGATGCCGATCAGAAGGCCTTCGCCGCGCACTTCGCTGACGATGTCGGGATAACGATCGATCACGGAGGCGAGCTTCTGCTTGAGCAGCAGCGACATCTTCTGCACGTGGTCGAAGAAGCCGGGCTTGAGCATGACGTCGAGCACGGCGTTGGCAGCCGAGATCGCGAGCGGATTGCCGCCGAAGGTCGAGCCGTGCGAGCCGGGCCCCATGCCGGCAGCCGCGTCCGCGGTCGCCAGCACCGCGCCGATCGGGAAACCGCCACCGAGCGCTTTGGCCAGCGACATCACGTCAGGCGTGACGCCGGTGCGGCGATGCGCGAACAGATCGCCGGTGCGGCCCATGCCGGTCTGCACCTCGTCGAACGCGAGCAGCAGGCCCTTCTCGTCGCAGAGCTGGCGCAACGCCCTCAGGAAGGCGGGCGTTGCTGAACGCACGCCGCCCTCGCCCTGGATCGGCTCGATCAGGATGCCGGCGGTCTGCGGACCGATCGCCTTCTTGACGGCTTCGATGTCGCCATGCGGGACCTGGTCGAAACCGTCCATCGGCGGGCCGAACCCCTCGAGATATTTTGCCGATCCGGTCGCGGCGAGCGTTGCCAGCGTGCGGCCGTGGAAGGCGCCTTCGAAGGTGATGATGCGGTAACGTTCCGGATGACCCTTCGAGAAGTGATGATGGCGGACCAGCTTGATCACACCTTCCAGCGCTTCAGCGCCGGAATTGCAGAAGAACACGAAGTCCGCGAAGCTTTCGTTGCACAGACGCGCGGCAAGCTTCTCGCCGTCCGGGCTCTGGAACAGGTTCGACATGTGCCAGAGTTTGGTGGCCTGCTCCTGCAACGCCTTGACCAACGCAGGATGAGCATGGCCGAGCGCATTCACCGCCACGCCCGAGGTGAAATCGAGATAGCGATCGCCGTTGGTCGCAATCAGCCAGCAGCCTTCGCCGCGCTCGAAACCGAGGTCGGACCTGGCGAAAACGGGGAGCAAATGCGGCGCTGCGCTGTTAGTCATGACGATCACTTGAATGTTGCGGACGGCGTGAGCGTGCATTGCGCAACGCACCATTGACCGGCCCGGAAAACGAAACGTGCCGCCTTTTAAGGGCGGCACGCCCGACTATCTTATGCCTGGTGAAACCGGTGTCAATGCCGCCCGGAAAGCCTCGCGAAACGCAGAATCCGTAGTCTTGCGGTGGCGATTTTGCGTGTTTCCGCCACGGAACATGTGGAAGCGAGTCGGCGGACTCTTGCGCGTGAGTCACGCCATATTGTAGCGTTTGGCTTGTCAGATACGACATCTCGTGCAGCAGTTCTGATCCTCTAAGTCCTCATGTACCGGCGTAAGCGTTCGGGCGCATCTGGTGCGCCCGGCGAGCCTTAAGGGATTCTGGCGGCACGGGTTTTTCGAAGCTTAGGCATTCGCCGTGCGGCCGCCAGGATGGCAGGCGCCGGCGAAGGAAAGGGTGCAATGACCGTTTTGACCTGGTCGGATGATCGCGTCGAGCAGCTGAAAAAGCTCTGGGAGGCCGGACTTTCGGCCAGCCAGATCGCCGCTGAACTCGGCAATGTGACCCGCAATGCCGTGATCGGCAAAGTGCACCGGCTCGGCCTGTCGGGCCGCGCCAAGAGCCCTTCATCGGCAGCGCCCCGGCCGCGCAAGGCGCGCCCCGCCCAGCACATGATGCGGGTGACCCGGCCGATCGCACGCGGCAACACCGCGCTGGCGCAGGCCTTCGAAGTCGAGGTCGAGGCCGAACCGGTCACCTACGACAACGTCGTGCCGATGAGCCAGCGGCTGTCGCTGCTGGAGCTGAACGAGGCCACCTGCCACTGGCCGGTCGGCGATCCCTCGAGCCCGGATTTCTTCTTCTGCGGCGGCAAGGCGCTCTCAGGCCTGCCCTACTGCGCCCAGCACTCGCGCGTGGCGTATCAGCCCGCGGCCGATCGCCGGCGCGCGCCGGCGAAGCCGGGTCCGCGCTGAGTTATCGGAATTCACTGATTGCCAAGACGGCGCCGTCACGCGATGACGGCTCCAATGACTCGGTGTCATCCCCGCGAACGCGGGGATCCATAACCACAGGGCGCAGTTGTTGCGCGAGATGGTCACTTCGAGTCTTCGCCAAACCACGTCCTGTGGTTATGGGTCCCGGGCTCGCGCTGCGCGCGCCCCGGGACGACGGCTGAGCCGCAGCTCGCTAAAACCAACACCCGCTAAAGCTTACGCCTGCTCCGCCTTCGCAAAGCGATCGTCCAGTGCGTAGCCCGCGCCGCGGACGGTGCGGATCGGGTCCTGCTCGCGGCCGAGATTGAGCAGCTTGCGCAGGCGGCCGATATGGACGTCGACGGTGCGCTCGTCGATGTAGATGTCACGACCCCAGACGCTGTCGAGCAGCTGCTCGCGCGAGAATACGCGGCCGGGATGCTCCAGGAAGAACTCCAGCAGGCGATATTCGGTCGGACCGAGATCGATCGGCCGGCCCGAGCGCGCCACGCGGCGCTTGTCGCGGTCGAGCTCGATGTCGCCATAGGCGAGCACGGTGGCGAGCCGCTCCGGGCTGGCGCGCCTGAGCAGGCCCTTCACGCGTGCCAGCAGCTCCGGCACCGAGAACGGCTTGACGATGTAGTCGTCGGCGCCGGTCGCAAGACCCCGCACCCGCTCGCTCTCCTCGCCGCGCGCGGTGAGCATGATAATCGGGAGCTGCTTGGTCTCGGGCCGGGTGCGCAGCCGCCGGCACAGCTCGATGCCGGAAAGGCCCGGCAGCATCCAGTCGAGCACGATCAAATCAGGGATGTGCTCCTTGAGGCGGGTGTCGGCATCGTCGCCGCGCATCACCGTCTCGACGTCATAGCCGTCGCCTTCGAGGTTGTAGCGGAGAAGCTCGGTGAGAGCTTCCTCGTCCTCAACCACCATAATGCGTGCGCCCATGGTGTCGTCGCTCCTTAAGTGTTCGGGACCGTCGTGGCGAAGGTCGTCATGTCGCCCTTCGGCCGCTTGTCGGTGATCGCGTGGCCCTCGATCATGTAGAACACGGTCTCGGCAATGTTGGTGGCGTGGTCACCGATGCGCTCGATGTTCTTGGCGCAGAACATCAGGTGGATGCAGAACGAGATGTTGCGTGGATCCTCCATCATGTAGGTGAGAAGCTCGCGGAACAGCGAGGTGCAGATGGCATCGACTTCCTCGTCGCCCTTCCACACCGCCATCGCCGCCGGCAGATCGTGCGCGGCATAGGCGTCCAGCACCGACTTGACCTGCTGCTGCACGAGGTCGGTCATGTGCTCCAGGCCGCGGAACAGCTTGAGCGGATGGAAATCGGTCTCCAGCGCCGCGACGCGTTTGCCCATATTCTTGGCGAGGTCGCCGATCCGCTCGAGATCGGTCGCGACGCGCATGGCGCCGACGATCTCGCGCAGATCGACCGCCATCGGCTGGCGGCGCGCGATGGTGAGCACGGCGCGCTCCTCGATCTTCTTCTGAAGCGCATCGAGCTCGGCGTCGATGGTCACGACGCGCTGGCCGAGCGCGACGTCGCGGCGGATCAGCGCGTCGACGGAGTCGACGATCATGCGCTCGGCGATGCCGCCCATCTCGGCGACCAGGCGCGTGAGCTCCTGGAGGTCGGTGTCGAAGGCCTTTGCGGTATGTTCAGAACCCATGTTCCGTCTCCTCAGCCGAACCGGCCGGTGATGTAATCCTGCGTGCGCCGGTCGGTCGGCGACGTGAAGATCTTGCTGGTGTCGTCGAACTCGATCAGCTCGCCGAGATACATGAAGGCGGTCTTGTCGGAGACGCGCGCCGCCTGCTGCATGTTGTGGGTGACGATCGCGATCGTGTAGTTCTCGGACAGCTCCTGGATCAGCTCCTCGACCTTGGCGGTCGAGATCGGGTCGAGCGCCGAGCAGGGCTCGTCGAACAAGATCACCTCGGGCCGCACCGCGACCGTGCGGGCGATGCAGAGGCGTTGCTGCTGGCCGCCGGAGAGCGACAGGCCGGAGGCGTTGAGCTTGTCCTTGACCTCGTTCCACAGCGCGCCGCCGCGCAGCGCCTTCTCGACGCGGTCGTCCATCTCGGACTTCGAGATCTTCTCGTAGAGACGGATGCCGAAGGCAATGTTCTCGTAGATCGTCATCGGGAACGGCGTCGGCTTCTGGAACACCATGCCGACGCGGGCGCGCAGCAGATTGAGGTCCAGCTTGGGGTCGAGGATGTTGGTCTGGTCGAGCATGAGCTGACCCGTGACGCGCTGGCCCGGATAGAGGTCGTACATCCGGTTGAAGATGCGCAGCAGGGTGGACTTGCCGCAGCCCGACGGGCCGATGAACGCCGTGACGCGGTTGGTGCCGAGCGCCAGATTGATGTTCTTCAGCGCGTGGTGCTCGCCATAGTAGAAGTTGAGGTTGCGAACCGTCACCTTGGCGGGCGCCTCGGGCAGCGGCTGCGAGCCGTGCTGAACGGCGGGCGTACTGACGGAAACAGACATTTCGCTCATTTTGCAGTCCTCTCGGCGCTAAGAATGCGCGCGCCAATGTTCAGGGCAAGCACGGTCAAAGTGATCAGCAAGGCGCCGCTCCAAGCGAGCTGCTTCCAGTAGGCGTAGGGGCTCTGCACGAAGTTGTTGATGGTAACCGGCAGGTTCGCCATCGTCTTGTTCAGGCCGAGGCTGAAGAACTGGTTCGACAGCGCGGTGAAAAGCAGCGGCGCGGTCTCGCCGGCGACGCGGGCGGTGGCCAGCATCACGCCGGTGATGAGGCCGGAGCGCGCGGCGCGATAAGCGATGCGCTTGATCACCAGCGAGCGCGGCAGGCCGAGCGCGGACGCCGCCTCGCGCAGCGCGTTCGGCACCAGCAGCAGCATGTCCTCGGTCGTACGCAGCACCACCGGAATGACGATGACGGCGAGCGCAAGACTGCCGGCGATCGCCGAGAAACCGCGCATCGGCACCACTACCGCGCCGTAGATGAACAGGCCGATGATGATCGAGGGCGCCGAAAGCAGGATGTCGTTGATGAAACGGATCACCGAGGTCAGCTTGTCGTTGCGGCCGTACTCGGCGAGATAGGTGCCGGCGAACAAGCCGAGCGGCGCGCCGATGCCGACACCGAGCACCGTCATGATCAGCGAGCCGACGATCGCGTTGCGCAGGCCGCCTTCAGTCGAACCCGGAGGCGGAGTGTCCGCGACGAAGATCTCCAGGTTCAAACCCGCAAGGCCGTTGTAGAGCAGCGTGACTAGGATCAGCGCGAGCCAGGTGACGCCAAAGGCGGCGGCGCCGAAGCAGAGCCCGCGGACCACGATGTCCTTGCGGCGGCGGCGTGAATAGATCGGGTTCATGTTATTTTCCCGCTTTCTGGTCCAGCCGCATCAGCATCAGCCGGGCAGCCGCGAGCACGAAGAACGTCAGCACGAACAGCAGGAGACCGAGCAGGATCAGGCCGGACTGGTGCAGGCCGTCACTTTCGGCGAATTCGGACGCGATCGCCGCCGAGATCGTGGTGCCCGGCGCGAAGATCGACGAGGAGATGCGGAACGAATTGCCGATGATGAAGGTCACCGCCATCGTCTCGCCGAGCGCGCGACCCAAGGCCAGCATGACACCGCCGATGACGCCGACGCGGGTGTAGGGGATCACCACACTGCGGACGACTTCCCAGGTGGTGCAGCCGACGCCGTAGGCGGCCTCTTTGAGGACCGGAGGCACCGTCTTGAACACGTCGACCGAGATCGAGGTGATGAAGGGCAGCACCATGATCGCAAGGATCAGCGAGGCGTTGAACAGGCTGAGATAGGACGGCGGTCCCGCGAAGATAGCCCCCAGCACGGGAACGCCGTCGAAGATCTTGATCATGAAGGGCTGGAAGGTGTTGGCCAGGAACGGGCCCAGCACGAAGAAGCCCCACATGCCGTAGATGATCGAGGGGATGCCGGCGAGCAGCTCGATCGCCATGCCGATCGGGCGGCGCGCCCATTGCGGGCAGAGCTCGGTGAGGAAGATCGCAATGCCGAGACCCACGGGAATGGCGATCAGCATCGCAATGAAGGAGGTGACGAGCGTGCCGTAGATCGGTCCGAGCGCGCCGAGAACCGGCGGATCGGCTGACGGCGCCCAGCGCTGCGTCCACAGGAAGGAGATGCCGAATTCCTTCATCGCCGGGAAGGCGCCGACGATCAGCGAAATGATGATGCCGCCGAGGATGAGCAGCACCGAGATCGCGGAGAGCCGCGTGATCCAGTAGAAGGTGACGTCGCCGAGCTTGAAGGCGCTCAAGGCCTTGGCGCGGTCGTACGGTCCGGCGTCGTCGATTACATCGCTCTGAACGGCCATCTCTGCCACGCCGATCCCCTGTGCCCGTTTGATATACGCTTGTTGTCGGTCTTGTTGTCGGTCTTGCGCTCCGGATGCGGCGCGAGGCCGATCCGGAGCGGAGGTCTTGCGAGATCCCGGCGCCCAGTCCGGGACGAGAGCGCTTAGCTCTTGATCTCGGCAGCCCAGGTCTTCTCGATCAGCTGGACGACCGGGTCCGGCATCGGGATGTAGTCGAGCTCTTCAGCCGCCTTGCCGCCGTTCTTGAAGGCCCAGCGGAAGAACTTGATGGCTTCCTGCGAGGCCGCCTTGTCGGTGGCATCCTTGTGCATGAGGATGAAGGTCGCCGCCGTGATCGGCCAGGACTTGTCGCCGGGCTGGTCGGTCAGGATGACGTAGTAGCCCGGAGCCTTGGCCCAGTCGGCGTTGGAAGCAGCGGCCTGGAAGGCCTCGACGGTCGGCTGCACCGGCTTGCCGGCCTTGTTGACGAGACCGGTGTAGGTCAGCTTGTTCTGCTTGGCATAGGCGTACTCGACGTAGCCGATCGAGTTCTTGGTCTGGCTGATGTTGCCCGACACGCCTTCGTTGCCCTTGGCGCCGACGCCGACCGGCCACTCGACGGCGGTACCCTCACCGACCTTGCTCTTCCAGTCCGCGCTGGCCTTGGCGAGGTAGTTGGTGAAGTTGAAGGTGGTGCCCGAGCCGTCCGAGCGGCGGACCACGGTGATCGCGTCCGACGGCAGCTTCACGTTCGGATTGAGCTTCTTGATCGCGGCGTCGTCCCACTTGGTGATCTTGCCGAGATAGATGCTGGCGAGGGTCTCGCCGTCGAACACCATCTCACCGGGCTTCACGCCCTCGATGTTGACGACGGGAACGATGGCGCCCATCACCATGGGCCACTGGACGAGGCCGTCCTTCTCGAGCTGCTCGGCCTTGAGCGGCGCGTCGCTGGCGCCGAAGGTCACGGTCTTGGCCTGGATCTGCTTGATGCCGCCGCCAGAGCCGATCGACTGGTAGTTCAGACCGTTGCCGGTCTCCTTCTTGTAGGCGTCAGCCCACTTGGAATAGATCGGGAACGGGAACGTCGCGCCGGCACCCGTGATGTCGGCAGCAAAGGCCGCCGTCGCCGATGCGGCGACCAAGCCGGCAGCGACGATAGTTTTGATGAAATTCATGGTGGTCTCCATACAGGGGAGCGAAGCGCCGTCCGCGCCCGATCGCGCTCCCCGTGCCGCCCCTTTAGGAGCGGTCGGCTGTGCTTTTACGAAGGTTTCGTGACAGCTGGATGACACATACAAGCGTTTGAAATCGCTTGAATATCAGGTTGAAGCCGTGGTCTTCGCCTGGGGAAAACAGGCCGTGAAAACGGCGCCCTGCTTGGGCACGCTCTCGATCAAAAGCCGGCCGCGATGGCGGTTAAGAATATGTTTCACCAGCGATAATCCGAGTCCCGTCCCACCCTGCGAGCGGCTGTCGCCGACGTCGACCCGGTAGAACCGCTCGGTCAGCCGCGGCAGGTGCTCGGGCGCGATGCCGGGGCCGAAATCGCGGACCATGACCCGGATTTCCTGAGTTCCATCAGTGGCTGCCGCGGCGGCCAGCGACACGATGACACGTCCGCCCGACGCCCCGTATTTGAGCGCGTTCTCGATCAGGTTCTCGAACAGGCGGAGCAATTCCTCGCGGTCGCCCGCGATCATCACCGGGGTCTCAGGTAGATGGGTTTCGACCTCGACCTGGCGCTCCCGCGCCAGCGGCTCGAGCCCGTCGGCGACCTGGAAGATGATCGGCAACAGGTCGACCAGGGTGTCGGGCCGCACATGGGCCGACAGTTCGACCCGCGACAGCGAGAGCAGATCGTCGATCAGGCGCGCCATCCGGGTCGCCTGGTTGTGCATGATGCCGAGGAACCGCTCGCGCGCCTTGGGATCGTCCTTGGCCTGGCCCTGGAGCGTGTCGATGAAGCCCGACAGCGCGGCGAGCGGCGTGCGCAGCTCGTGGCTGGCATTGGCCACGAAGTCTGCGCGCATCTCCTCGACCCGGCGCAGCGGCGTCTGGTCGTGGAAGGTCATCAGCATGCATTTGTCCGCGCCGCCGAAGGAGGTCGGCACCGGCACCGGCGTGATGATCAGCTCCATCCAGCGATCGACCGGGACATGGTCGAGATAGGTCGCGCGCCGCGGTTCGGTGGTGGCGATCGATTCACGCAGCGCCGTGATGATCTCCGGAGAGCGCAGCGCGAACTGGGCGAGCTCGTTCTTGCGCAGCGCCGGCGCCAGCTGGGCGGCAGCGGCATTGAGATGGATGACACGCCCGGCGCGGTCGAGCAGCACCGCCGGATCCGGCATGCCGGCGACGACCGCGGCCACCGCCGCGCTCTCGACCGGGTTGACGCGGCGGGTGTCGTCGCGCGAGGCGGCATTGTCGTGCAGCCGCCAGGGGATCAGCGCCGCGGCCGCGATGCAGAGGAACACCGTGGCCGCCCGCATCACCGACAATTCGCCGAGCGAGACCACCACCGACAGCGTCAGCGCCGCGGCGATCAGGATGACGGTCGAGTGCCGCAGCCGGTCGGACCAGGGCTGCGCGGAGGGAGAAGATGGGGCGTCGATCGCCATCGGGGCGGACTTCTCCTAAGGGGATGCGCCGGTCAGGCGCCGCTGTCGCTGCGCTCTCTCACATAGGCGGCTTCACGCGCCGGGCCGGGGTCGAGCTTGAGCGCCGCCTGCTGCAAGCGCTTCGATCGAGCGCCGATTATAACTTCGCGAAACGTCAGCAAGATTACAGATATGACGAAGGGGGAGAGATAATAGAGGACGCGGAACAGGAGCATGCCACCCAGTAGTTCCTCGCGATCCATCTGCCAGAGGCCGACCAGCATGGCGGCATCGAACACGCCGAGCCCTCCCGGCGAGTGGCTGGCGAAACCGAGCAAGGTCGCCGAGACGAAGATCACCGCCACCACGACGAAGCCGAGATTGGGCTCGTCCGGGACCAGCACGTACATCGCGAGCGCACAGAAGCCGAGATCGATGATGCCGATGGCGATCTGGAGCAGCGTCAGCGGGCCGCCCGGCAGCACCACGGTCCAGGGCCCGCGGCCGACCACCCGCGGCTGGGTCCAGACCCAGACCACATAGGCGACCAGCCCCACGATGATCATCATCGCCAGCATGCGGTTCAGCCAGGGCGGAAGCTGGTCGATCGAGGCCGCGGCTTCCGGATGGTAGGAGATGCCGAGGCCGAGCACCGCGGCATTGCCGAGCCAGAAGGTCAGGCCGGCGAGAAAGCAGATCTTTGCGACGTCGATCGCGTTCAGGCCATAGGCCGAATAGATGCGGTAGCGCACCGCGCCGCCGGTGAAGACGCTGGCGCCGACATTGTGGCCGATCGAATAGCTGGTGAAGGCGGCGAGCGCATTGATGCGGTAGGGCACATGGGCGTGGCCGATCGCGCGCACAGCGAACAGATCGTAGAAGGTCAGGGTGAAATAGCCTGCGGCCACGAACAGCGCCGCCATCGCAATCTGGCTCGGCTCGGTGCTCTTGATCGCTTCGAGGACCTCGTTGACGTCGATCCCCCGCAGCATGTGGTAGAGCACATAGCAAGCGATGCCGATGACCGCGACGCTGATCACAACTCCAAGCTTATGCAGGACTTGCTTCTGGCGCAGAAACGTCATCGCCCTGCGTATGGCTTCCAGCATCTAGACCTCGAACAACGCTTCAGCGGCCAGGGTGGCCGGCGGACAGGCGGACGACGCACAGGCATTCAACGAGCCCTCGCCGCCGGCTCCGGCATCGCGCATGCCCCATGCCCTTCCACTAGCGCGTTTTGGGGCGGAGTGGAATTCAGCAATTCGAACAAATACTCGTGCCTTCAATATTTTAGGCAGGGTTGCGGGCTCCAGATGCACGGATTGGCGCTTTCGGCGGCAAGACTGACGCGAATCTCCATGGCAATCCTGCGCAGTCGCCATGAAGTTTTGATGATTTCGGCCGCACAATGTTCCGTCACGACTTAAGCCGACGTCAATCTATGGGCCGCCCCCGCCTGGCGAAAGAGGGGTGGCCGGAGCTGTTGCTCAGGGGTTTCCGGTGGGCCGAAAGGCCGCGGCCTCAGGAGGCGATCGGATTCCGCCCCGGATCAGTGCCACGCGGAAGTGACGGCGGCCACGATTTCGTCGGTACCGAGGAAGTGGCCCTTGCTGCGGCTCGCGACGATGCTGTCGCCGACCTTGACCTGGAAGATCCCACCCTTGGCGGGGACGAGAACCGGCTCCAGCGCCGGATGCTGCCGCAGCGCAGCAGCGGCGTCCTTGGCGCGCTTCTCGTAGCCGCAGGGACGGCAATAGATGATGGTCACATCAGCCATCTCGCTCGCCTTCAGGCAGCGCGCTGCTGCCGCACGGCTTCGATGCCGGCGATCCAGCCGGCGACGGAGCGGCCGATCGCCTCGGCGTGATCCTCCTGGAGAAAGTGCAGCCCGGGTCCGAGGCGGACCAATGCGCAGTGCTTCAGCGAGGCTGCGAACCGCTCGGCGAATTCGGGCGCGACGAGCGCACCGGGCGTGCCCGAGAACAACAGCTTCGGATAGGACGATGCTGCGAGCGCCGCATGCGCGGATTGGAGCGTCTCGTAGACGTCGGCAGGCTCGCCCGCGATCGGCAGTTCGCGGGGGAAGGCGAGAACGGGCCGGCGGCTCTCCGGCGTCGGGAATGGCGCACGGTAGGGCGCCATCTCGTCCTCGCTGAGCTTGCGGACGATGCCACCGGGCAACACGCGTTCGACGAACGCATTCGCCTCGAGGATCATCGCTTCGCCCTCGCCCGGCGTCCTAAATCTGCGGAACGTCGCCCTCGCCGCCTCGGCGTGGTCCTGCTCCTCCGCGACCTCGGTGTGGTGAAAGTCCTGCCAGGTCGGCATCGGGCGGATGAACTCCATGAAGGCAAGGCCGCGCACGAAATCCGGCCGGCGCGCGGCGAGATGGAATGCGAGCGCGGTACCCCAGTCCTGTGCGACGAGATAGGCCGATTTGATGCCGCGCTGTTCGATGAATGCATCGAGATAGCGGACGTGGTCGACGAAGCGATAGCCGATGTCGGGCTTACCGGATTGGCCGAAGCCGACGAGATCGGGCGCGATGCAATGTGCGACCGGCGATACAAGCGGCAGGATGTTGCGCCAGATATGCGACGACGTCGGGTTGCCGTGCAGGAACAGGGCAGCGGGCGCCTCGTGATTTCCCGCCTCGCGATAGGCCATCGTGCTTCCCAGCACCGACGCTTTGAGAAATTCGATTTCAGTTGGCTTGCTCATGTCAGCTCCCTGAAGACGGTTTGAAAGGCGATGGTCTTGAAACGTTCGAGGGCGTTGGGATTGCGGTCGACCTTCATGCGCAGGATCGCGCCCTGCCAGGACGCGAGCAGGAAATCGGCGAGCTCTTCGGGCGCGAAATCGGATGCGATCTCGCGGCACGTCTGGGCGTCCCTGATGCAGACGGCGAACGGCGCGCGCCATTCGGCGAAGATTTCGGCGAGACGCGCGCGCAGCATTTCGCTGCTGGCCGATGCCTCCAGGCTGAGATCACCGATCAGGCAGCCGCGGCCATAGCCGTCGGCCTCGAGCCGGCCGGTGATGATGTCGAGATAGCGGCGCAGCCGCGCGCGCGGCGTCAGCGAGGTGTCGTCGAGCGCCTCCGCAACCAGCCCCCTCGTGGTGTCGAAGTAGCGGTCGAGCACCTCGGAGGCGAATACCTCTTTGGAGCGAAAATGGTTGGTGAAGGACCCCTGCGGCGCGCCTGCCGCAGCGGTGACGTCGCGCACGCTGGTGCCGTGATATCCGGTCCGGAACATGACCTTCAGGCCGGCATCGAGGATGGCGTCTTTGAGCGAAGGCTTTGGCATGCGAAAATAATACGTACGTACGTATTAATGTCAAGCGCATTCTGATCGTTCGGCAATTTGCTTGCCGATCAGGCCGTTATCGCAATGTTGGATAGAGGCCCGCCCTCCGAGCGAGCCTGAAGACCTAAGCAGCAGGCTGGCTCCGCGAGACCACCCTGTCGCGCAGCCAGGCGCCGATAGTGCAGCCGACGAGGTAGCAGGCGAACATGACCAGCCCGAGATCGAGCCAATAGCCGAAGCGGCCGGGCACCACATGCGCGAAGGAGGCTGCGACCAGCGCGGCGGCAAGCACGGCGAGCCAGCGCGCGGTCACCTTCGAGGTGCCGTTACCGCGCTGGACTACCGAGATCCAGCCCATGCAAAAGCCCAGCAGCAGCGAGCCGATCAGCCAGCCCAGATGGAACGAGACGAGATAGGGCATCATCACCTCACCAGAAATTCGATGCGGCGGTTCTGCGCCTTGCCTTCGTCGGTGTCATTGCCGGCGAGGGGCTGCGTGGCGCCATAGCCGACCGGGGTGAAGCGGGTGGCCGGCAGCCCGGCCTTAACCAGATAGTCGATCACGGCCTGCGCGCGCTTCTCAGAGAGAGCCTGGTTGAAGGAGTCCTCACCATCGGCATCGGTGTGGCCGGCCACCTCGATATTGGTGGTGGGGCAGCGCAGCGCCGTCTCGATCAGATGGTCGAGAATGCCGGCGGAATCCGGATCAATGTCGGCGCGTTT
Source organism: Bradyrhizobium sp. Pa8 (assembly GCF_052588265.1). Taxonomy (NCBI): domain Bacteria; kingdom Pseudomonadati; phylum Pseudomonadota; class Alphaproteobacteria; order Hyphomicrobiales; family Nitrobacteraceae; genus Bradyrhizobium; species Bradyrhizobium sp. Pa8. The sequence continues at coordinate 9,255,085 of NZ_CP176767.1, forward strand.
CGTTGCGAAGCGGATCTTGCCCTTGTTCAGGAGCTCCGAGAACAATTGCTGGCAGACCGTGCCGTCGACCGGGCCCGCGGCAGGCTTCACCGTAATCTCCGGCTTGTACTGCCAGTTCTTCGGGAAGTCCTTGCCGAGGCCTGCGCGGATGTCGTTGGCAGCCCCTTCATAGAGCGCATCGCCCGACAGCTTCACCTCGCGATCGGACACCACGAGCGTACCGGTCGACAACCGCGACAACGCGCCGAGCGCTGCGACCACGGCAGTATTGAAGGAGCCGGGTGCGCCGACGCTGGCCTTGAGATTGTCGACGACCTTTTCGGTGAAGAACTTTCGCGAGGCACTCGTTGCAATGGCCGCGTGCACGTTGTTGTCAGGCACGTAGCCCGTCAGCGTCACAGTCGCCGCAACCGGATCCTTGTAGGCCTGGAAGATGTAGGGCGGCGCCTTGACATCGTTGGCGGCGACCGAAAAGCCCTCGGGCAGGTTCTTGAGCGCGGCCGCAATCGCCTCACGGCCGCCGAGGTCGCGCGCCATGCCCGACAGGTTGACCTTGGTGTCGGTGATCGTGATCTTGCCGTCCTTGAGCTTGCCGATCTGGTCGAGCAGCAGCATCGCGGCCGCCTCGAACCGCAGCGGCGCGCCGCGCGCCAGACCCATCTGATCGGCGACCTCGGTCCCGCTGACCTCCTTGCGCGCGGCCTCGGTCAGGCGCGCCTTCATCGACGGCAGGGGCGCGGAGCCGGACAGCGTCACCCGCACCACGTCACGCTCGGCATTCCAGACGAAGGGCGTTGCTTCGGGAACAAGGCGGGTCCGGTCGTCGACCAGGCGCACGCCCGGGACGAGCTCGACCGCCATCACGGCATCGCGGCGCCCCTCCTCGGAAAAGGCGTCCGCGGCCAGGCTGACGTCCCGGCCGTCCACCGCGATCCGGGTCTTGTCCAGAACGGTCTCCTTGAGCGCCGCCGAACTGCGGGCGGACAGGTCCGCCTCGACCGGCAAGGTATTATTCCAGGCCGCAAATCCCCACATGACGGCCAGGGGGATCAGCCCTGGCCACCATTTGCTGGCCCACCTGAAAAGCTTCTGCATTCAACGACCCGAACTCTGGAACCGGAGACAAAACAAACCCTTGGCGGGCTGTCAAACCGGAAATGATGCCCTTCCGAAGGCCATGCGTCGACAATTGGAATAACTTTTTCTTCAAGGGTTCTTCCGTAAGTTGAAAGTGGAATGCCAGAGTTCGCCAGCCGGTCATGAAACAACTCCGAAACAACGTCATCCGCGCCGGGCTGGGGGCACTCTATTTCAGCGGGGCACACCACCTGTTGCGCCCGCTCTTGTCAGGCGTCGGCGCCATTTTCATGCTGCACCACGTGCGACCGGCCCGCGAGGCCGCGTTCCAGCCGAACCGGCACCTCGAAGTCACCCCCGATTTCCTGCGCGCCACGCTGAGCCATTTGCGTTCGCGCGGGATCGACATCGTCAGCATGGACGAGCTGCATGAGCGGCTGGTGCAGGGCCGGTTCACCCGCCCCTTCGCCGCCTTCACCCTCGACGACGGTTACCGCGACAATCTCGAATTCGCGCTGCCGGTTCTGCGCGAATTTGACGCGCCCCTGGCCGTCTATGTCGCGAGCGAGTTTGCCGAAGGCACTGGACGTCTGTGGTGGACCGCGCTGGAGGCCGTGATCGCCAAGGCCGAACAGATCGACATCCAGATCGGCAATTCCGCGCTGCGGCTGGATGCAACGACCCCTGCCGAAAAACAAATGGCGTTCGACCGCCTGCACGATTGGCTGCGCGCGCTGCCGGGCGAACATGATCTCAAGCGCGAGATCGAGGCGCTCTGCGCCAGATACGACGTCGACATGGCCGCACTGTGCCGCAGCCTGTGCCTGTCCTGGGACGAGGTGAAGGCATTTTCCGCCGATCCGCTGGTCACGATCGGCGCGCACACCATCAGCCATTGCAATCTCGCCAAGCAGAGCGAGGGGATCGCCGCACAGGAGATGGCGGTAAGCCGCGCGCGGATCGAGCAGGCGCTCGGTCGTACCGTACTGCACTTCGCCTACCCCTATGGCGACCGCGAAGCGGCGGGCGAGCGCGAATTCGCACTCGCCGCATCGGCCGGCTTCAAGACCGCGGTGACGACCCGGCCCGGCATGCTGTTCGCCGAGAACGCCGGCCACATGACCGCGCTGCCGCGCGTCTCGCTCAACGGCAATTACCAGGACGCGCGAATTTTGCCGGTGCTGACCTCAGGCGCCGCGACCGCGATGTGGAACGGCTTTCGCCGGATCGCGGCGGCCTGATCCATCACTCAGACCTCATCCTGAGAAGCGCTCCGCAAGAGCGACGGCGGAGATTGACTCCCCTCTCCGCCGCGCTCAAAACGTCGCCAACCAAGGGAGGCACCATGTTCAACGATCTGTTCTCGCTCAAAGGCCGTGTCGCGCTCGTGACCGGCGGCTCGCGCGGCATCGGCAAGATGATCGCGGCGGGCTTCCTCGCGCAAGGCGCGGCGAAGGTCTACATCACCGCACGCAAGGCCGGGCCATGCGAGGCGACGGCGAAAGAGCTGTCAGGCCAGTATGACGGCGAATGCATCGCGCTGCCGATCGACATCTCAACTGTGGAAGGCTGCGACAGGCTGGCCTCCGAGATCATCAAGCTGGAGCCGAAGCTCGACATCCTCGTCAACAATGCGGGTGCGGCCTGGGGCGCGGAGTTCGACGAATTCCCGGAGAGCGGCTGGGACAAGGTGATGGACCTCAACGTCAAGTCGCTGTTCTTCCTGACCAAGGCGCTTGCCGCACCGCTGCGCGCGGCGGCCTCGCACGAGCGGCCCGCCAAGGTCATCAACATCGCCTCGGTCGACGGCATCTTCGTCAATCCGAGCGAGACCTATTCCTACGCCGCCAGCAAGGCCGCCGTGATCCATCTGACGCGGCGCATGGCGACGAAACTGATCAAGGACAACATCAACGTCACCGCGATCGCGCCGGGCGCGTTCAAGTCCGACATGAACCGCGCCGCGCGCGACCATGCGGACGAGGTCGCCAAGCGCATTCCGGCGCGGCGCATCGGAACCGACGAGGACATGGCCGGCGTGGCGATCTACCTCGCCTCGCGCGCGGGTGATTATGTGGTCGGCAACACCATCGTGGTCGATGGCGGCGTGGTCTACGCGAATGCGGGACTGGAGATCGCGGGGTAGGCGGCGCGCATCAGCACCGAGCGCGCCTCACACTCCACTGTCATGCCCCGGCTTGACCGGGGCATCCAGTACGCTGCGGCTTCTCGGCTAAGCACAGCCGCCTCTGGAATACTGGATCACCCGCTTTCGCGGGTGATGGCAGCATTCGCGTGGCGCGAGCGGCGTCTAACGCTTACGACTCGATCTTCACGTACTCGAAATCGCCGGGCTTGTTGTCGATGCCGACTTTCGGCGGCGAGATCCAGGAGGCGAACTTGCCGGTCTCGGTGACGGGCTGCATCAGCGAGGTGATGAAGTCGCCGTCGGCGGTCGAGGGCAGCCACTCGTCCTTGCGCTTCGCCCAGGTGGCATCGTCGATCAAGATGCCGTCGGGCGTCGCATGCATGTCCTTGAACTCGCCGATGTGGCGGTGGAACGCAACGTTCGGCAGCGTCAGCTTGAAATCATAGCCCGCGGTCGAGATCACCTTGTTCCAGCGCAGCATGCCCTTGACGCAGTCCTGGCTGTAATCGTCGCGCAGGCGCATGTTGAGCGCGGTCAGCGCCGGCTCGTCGACCAGCTTGATCTCGCCGTTGATGAACTTGAGCACCGGATAGGTGGCGTTCTTGAGCTGGTGATCGTCGTCGATCTGGGTCTCGTGATAACGGCCCTTGATGCCGGTGTTGAAGGCGTTGGCCGCGTTGGTCGAGACTTCCGAGCCGAACAGGTCGAGCGACAGCGTATAGTGCAGGTTCAGCTTCTTCTGGATCGTCGGCAGGTCGATGACGCCGAGCGCGCGAACCTTTGCGATATCGGTCGGATCGGTGATGCCGGCTTCGCGCATCGCGTCACAAGTGCGCTGCACGACGCGGGTGATGCCGGTCTCGCCGACGAACATGTGGTGCGCTTCTTCCGTCAGCATGAAACGGCAGGTGCGCGACAAGGGATCGAAGCCCGACTGCGCGAGCGAGTGCAGCTGCATCTTGCCGTCGCGGTCGGTGAAGTAGGTGAACATGAAGAAGGACAGCCAGTCCGGCGTCGCCTCGTTGAACGCACCGAGCATGCGCGGCGCATCGGCATCGCCGGAGCGACGACGCAGCAAGTCATCCGCTTCCTCGCGGCCGTCGCGGCCGAAGTACTTCTGGAGCAGATAGACCATCGCCCAGAGATGGCGGCCTTCCTCGACATTGACCTGGAACAGGTTGCGCATGTCGTAGAGCGAGGGCGCGGTCTTGCCGAGGTGGCGCTGCTGCTCGACCGAAGCCGGCTCGGTGTCGCCCTGGATCACGATCAGGCGCCTCAGCATGGCGCGATACTCGCCCGGGACTTCCTGCCAGGCAGGCTCGCCGAAATGCTCGCCGAACGGAACGACGCGATTCTCCTCCTGCGGCGCAAGCAGAATGCCCCAGCGGTAGTCGGGCATGCGGACGTAATCGAACTTGGCCCAGCCGCGCGGATCGACGGAGTAGGCGGTGCGCAGGTAAACCAGCGATTCCTGGAAGCCTTCCGGCCCCATGTCGCTCCACCAATCCATATAGCCGGGATGCCATCCTTCCAGCGCCTTCAGCACCTGGCGGTCTTCAGCGAGATTGACGTTGTTCGGAATCTTGGTCGAATAGTCGACGTTCATGATGTTCATGGTGGACCTCCCGTGGGGGACTGATTCATTCAACGATTGGCATCGAACCGCGAGCTTGCGAATGGCGAATGGTGAGTAGCGAATGGAAATCCCTATTCGGCATTCACCACTCCCTACTCGCTAAACCCTCGTCATATCGAATTTCGGCTTCTGGCCGCTGCCGTAGCGGCGCAGTGCGCCTTCCTCGCCGACCGCGTTCGGGCGCTGGAAGATCCAGTTCTGCCACGCGGTGAGGCGCGCGAAGATTTTTGATTCCATCGTCTCGGGGCCGACAAAGCGCAGGCTGGCTTCCATGCCGGTGAGGCTGTCGGGCGAGAAGCTGGCGCGCTCCTCCAGGAACACACGGACCTCATCGTCCCAATCGATGTCGTCGAGCGCGAAGGTGACGAGGCCGAGTTCTTCCGCCTGCTCGGCGTCGAGCGCGGTGCCCATGGTGGCTTCCGCACGCTCGACGTCGGACGGATCGGCCTGGAAACGCGATTCCAGGCGGGTCAGACCGTGGCTCATCGGATACGGACCGAAGTTCATGGCCGACAATTCGATCGACGGCGGCGGACGGTTGTCGCCCTGGCGCGTGCCGATCAGCATGTAGGAGCGGTCGGCGGCGAAGACGAGCTCGGCCAGCGTGCCGGCAAAGCAGGAGCCGGGCTCGACCAGCGTCACCAGCGTGCGCGAGGTGACGTCGATGCGCTTCAGCACGCGCTTCCAGTAGTGCCTGATTTCGTTGACCAGCCAGTGCGCCTTGTTGGCTTCGAGGAAGGCATCGGATGCCAGCACGTGGGCACGGTCGCCATGGCTCTTGAACACCAGCATGGCGATCTCGAGCTCGTTGATGCGCAGATGCAGGATGGCGTCGTCGAGCTCGCGCGCGACCTGAAGCGGCCAGAACGAAGGCCCCTGCGCCATCATGCCGTCGATGTCGGCGGGCGGAGCGGCCTCCGGCGCCTTGATCGAAATGGTGGCGATGCGCGCCGTGCGATCGATGTCGACACCGACAAAACCGTAGCGGATGCTGGTCTCGTCGATGACGCGCCTGAGCGGCGTCAGCGCGATGCCCTTGCCGCTGCCCTTGCGCTTCGATTGGCCTGCGAACTCCTTGGCGCGCTCGGCGATCTTGGCCTCCAGCTTCGAGTTCGGCGCGATCTCGTCGACGAGGCGCCACTGCACGGCGCGCTTGCCCTTCACGCCTTCCTCGATGGTGCAGAAGAAATCGGCGTGGTCGCGGCGCACCTTGCGCTTGTCGACGACGCGGGTGAGGCCGCCGGTGCCCGGCAGCACCGCGAGCAACGGCACTTCGGGCAGAGCAACGGCCGATGAGCCGTCATCGGCGAGGATGATGTGGTCGGTCGCGAGCGCCAGCTCATAACCGCCGCCGGCGGCCGAGCCGTTCACCACCGTGATGAAGCGCTGGCCGGAATTCTCCGACGAATCTTCCATGCCGTTGCGGGTCTCGTTGGTGAATTTGCAGAAGTTCACCTTATGGGCATGCGTGGAGCCGGCGAGCATCCGGATGTTGGCGCCGGCGCAGAACACGCGGTTCTTGGCCGAGCGCATCACCACGACCTTTACCTCGGGGTGTTCGAAGCGCAGACGCTGGACGACGTCCGCCAGCTCGATGTCGACGCCGAGATCGTAGGAATTGAGCTTGAGCAGATAGCCCTCGAACAGGCCGCCATTCTCGTCGACGTCCATGGTCAGGGTGGCGACGTCGCCATCGACCGCGAGCTTCCAGTGCTTGTAGCGGGACGGTTCGGTCTGGAAATCGATGAATGTCGCGCCGCCTGCGAGGCGCCGATCTTCCCCGGCCATGGGCCACCCTTGAGCTTGATTATGCGTTTTGGCTGTAGCGTTAGATGCACAATAGTGCATCTTTTCGAAATCGTCTAGCCCTTAACAGCCATCGCATGCACTTTGTTTCATGAAGCCTATTAAGACCGCACAATGGCGCCGAGGGTGATCCAGTCCGCCTTGGAGAGTTGGGGACGGCCCAGCTTGGCCTGGAGCAGAGCCGTCAGCGCCGGAATGGGGAAGCTCTCGACAAAGCCGTCGCCGCCCGCGGCCGCCTTGCGCGAGTTCAGCGCTCGCAACTCCGCCTGCGCGTCGCCGAACAAGCGCGCGGCCGAATGCAGCCGCTGCATGCGCAGTCGCAAATTGGCATTGGCGATGTGAATGCAGGCGCGCAGCAGGATGCGCTCGCGGCCACCTTGCGGGGCAGCGGCCCACACCGCTTCCAGCACCTCCTGCGATTCCCAGAAATAGCCGCGGTCGTTGAGCGCTAGCCCGTAGCGCAGCGCCGGATGGCGCGCCGGCACATAGCCGCGGAACGCCGGGGGCACCAGCGCCTTGGCCAAATCAAGCGTCTCGTAATCCGCGTCGACCCCGCCGGTCTCGCCCGGCACATAGGCCCATCGCGGCCACGGCAACGGGCCGCTCGCATCGGAAGGCACATTCATGGATGTGCCTCCGCAGGATCATGCGGCGCGTCCTTGAAGTCCCTGATCGTCGCGCAGGGCCGCTTCTGCAAATTGCTCAATCGCGTCAAGCGTCGCCCCCGGCGCTTCACGATGCGGGGAATGTCCCGCGTCTGAAATAATTTTCAAATCTACCGGACAATAGCACTCTTCCTGCGCAATATCGACCTGTCGCAGTGTCCCATATTGGTCGTCCTTGCCCTGCACGACCAGGATGGGAACGCGGATGTAGGCGAGGTATTCCGAGATGTCCCAGTCGCGGAATTTCGGATCGAGCCAGGCGCCGTTCCAGCCGTAGAAGGCGTTGTCGACGTCCTTGTGCCAGCGCGCGAGCTTCGCCTTGAGGTCGGTGGTCTCGAAGGTCGTCTTGATCGCTGCGATGGATTTGACCGAGATGTCCTCGACGATGAAATGCGGCGCCATCAGCGCGAGGCCTTGCAGGCGGTGATCCTGATGCGCACCGGCATAGATCGTCGCGATGGAGGCGCCGTCGGAATGGCCGAGCAGGAGGCCGCGCTTGAAGGAAATTGCGTCGAGGATCTTCGGCAGCACATCCAGCGCCTCGCGATGCATGTAATCGAGCGGCCGCGGCAGCGTGACCGCGCTGGATTGGCCGTAGCCCGCGCGCGAATAGACGAAGATGCCGGCGCCGGTGGCTTGCTGGAGTTTTTCCGGGAAGTCGCCCCACAGGCCGACGGAGCCGAGGCCTTCGTGCAGCATGACGATGGTGGGGCCGTCAGCGGCTTGTGGCGCGAGCCATTTGTATTCGAGGCTGGCGTTGCCGATGGTCAGGAAGCCGGTGGGGGTGAGGTTGGTCATGCTGTCACTCTGCTCTTCAGTCTCATCCAACGTGGAACGCAATCACGCGCCACTCGCTCAGTCGTTCCCTCCCCCCTTGCGGGGGAGGGCTAGGGAGAGGGGTGCCACACGGTGACTCTCAGTGTGACGAAGACCATCTAGCGCTCACAACGAATACCGTCTCCTGGGCCACCCCTCTCCCCCGCCCTCCCCCGCAAGGGGGGAGGGAGCGCAACAGCGTGCGTCAATCTCAACGCGCTCAATTCGCCCCTTCCCGCAATTTGAACCGCTGGATCTTCCCCGTCGCGGTCTTCGGCAGCGACTCCACCACGTCGATCCAGCGCGGGTATTTCCACGGGCCGATCTTCTGCTTGACGTGCTCCTTCAGCATTTCCTGCAGATCCGCCGTCGCCGCGCCGGGTCGCAGCACGACGAACGCCTTCGGCTTCAGCAGGCCTTCCGGATCGGCTTCCGGCACGACGGCGGCTTCGAGCACGGCGGGATGCGTGATCAGCGCGCTCTCGACCTCGAACGGCGAGACCCAGATGCCGGACACCTTGAACATGTCGTCGGCGCGGCCGCAGAAGGTGTAGCGGCCTTCGTTATCGCGGACATATTTGTCGCCGGTGCGGGTCCACGGACCTTCAAAGGTGCGGCGGCTCTTGTGGCGCTGGTTCCAGTAGCCCTCACCGGCGGAGGGCGCATCGACCAGCAGCTCGCCGACCTCGCCGTCGGCGACATCCTGGCCGGCCTCGTTGACGAGCCGCACCGCATAGCCCGGCACCGGCTTGCCGGAGGAGCCGTATTTGATGTCGCCGGGCGCGTTCGACAGGAAGATGTGCAAGAGCTCGGTCGAGCCGACGCCGTCGAGGATGTCGACGCCGAAGCGCGCCTTCCAGCTGTTGCCGACGGATTCCGGCAGCGCCTCGCCGGCCGAGGTACAGATGCGGAGCGACTTGCCGCCGCGCTCGGCCTTCATCGTCTCGTCGTTGAGCATCGCCGCGAACAGCGTCGGCACACCGTAGAAGATCGAGGGATTGTACCTGTTCATCAGGTCGAACATGCGCGCCGGCGTCGGGCGCTCGCTGTTCAGCACCACGGTGGCGCCGACCGACATCGGAAAAGTCAGCGCATTGCCGAGGCCATAGGCGAAGAACAATTTTGCCGCAGACAGGCAGACGTCGCTCTCGCGGATGCCGAGCACCTGGCTCGCATAGGTGTCGGCGGTCGCCTGCAGGTTCGAATGCAGATGGCGCACGCCCTTGGGCATGCCGGTCGAGCCCGACGAGTAGAGCCAGAACGCCGGCTCGTCCGGATGCGTCGCGGCGGTCGTAAACTGGTCGCTCTCATCAGCGAGCTCTTCCGCGAGCTGCTTGTGACCGTTCTGCTTGGCGCCGGACACCACGACATGCTCGAGATCCGGCATGCGGCCGACGACGTCCTTGATAACAGGATAGAGCGCTTCGGAGACGAACAGCACGCGCGCACGGCAATCGGCGAGGATATAGGCGTATTGGTCCGCGGTCAGCAGCGTGTTCAGCGGCACCGGCACGATGCCGGCGCGCATCGCGCCCAGGAACACGATCGGGAAATCGACCGTGTCCAGCATGATCATCGCAACGCGCTCCTCGCGGCGGACCCCGAGCCGGCGCAGCATGTTGGCGGCGCGCCGGGTCTCGCGCTGGAGCTCGCCATAGGTGAGCCGCGAGACGGTGTCGTCGAAGACGAGCTTGCCTCCCCTGCCGTCCTCGACGTTGCGGTCGAGCAGCCAGGTCACCGCGTTATAGGATCCCTCGCTCACGGACTTCTCCCCCGAATTTAGAATTATAATTCATAGAAAGACACCGCGGCGGCTTGCCGTCAATGCCGGCAGGCACTATGTTTCATTAAAACGCGCCGCAGGACACCCTCTCAAGAAGGCCCATGATCTGCAGTCCATGACCGACAGTCCCGACGCCGAATCCCGATTTCTCGAACAGCTCGGCCAGCGCGTGCGCACCATGCGCGCGCTGCGCGGCATGTCGCGCAAGGTGCTCGCCAAGGTATCAGGGATTTCGGAGCGCTACATCGCGCAGCTCGAGAGCGGCAAGGGCAATGTCTCCATCGTGCTGCTGCGCCGCGTCTCCGACGCGATGGGCGCGCATCTCGAAGACCTGCTTCCCTCGGCCGATCCGACGCCGGACTGGCAGATGTTTCGCGATCTCCTGCGCAAGGCGACGCCGGCGCAGATCGCTCAGGCCAAGGACGTTCTCGCCGGCGGCAGCGCGTCGGCGCCGCGGCGCGCGCCGTTCTGCGGCATCGCGTTGATCGGCCTGCGCGGCGCCGGCAAATCGACCCTTGGACGGATGCTGGCGAAGAAGGTCGGCTGGAGTTTCGTTGAGCTCAACAAGGAGGTCGAGCAGCAGAACGGGCTCTCGGTCGCCGAGATCATCGCGCTCTACGGCCAGGAAGGCTTTCGCCGCATGGAGCAGGCAGCGCTGCAACAGCTGCTCGCGCGCAACGAGCTGATGGTGCTGGCGACCGGCGGCGGCATCGTGTCGGAGCCGTTGACCTTCGACCAGATCCTGTCGTCGTTCTACACGATCTGGCTGAAGGCCGAGCCCGAGGAGCACATGGCCCGCGTGCGCCGCCAGGGCGACCTGCGCCCGATGGCGGACGACCGCTCCGCAATGGCCGAGTTGCGCAACATCCTGCTGAGCCGCGAACCGCTGTATTCGCGCGCGACGGCGGTGGTGGATACGGCAGGGCTGTCGGTCGATGCGGCGGCTGCAAGGCTGATCGATGCGGTGCGGCCGGTGCTGCAGAACGAAGCGCGGAGTTTCGGCCTGCGCAGCGTGGCGCTGTAAGGCGATCTCTCGCCGCACGCTCGCTGCGTTCCCTCCCCCCTTGCGGGCGAGGGAGTGCAGTTACGCGCGCGGATGTGCCTTGCGTCCCTTTTCGTTTCTCGAAAGAGAACGATATGAAGGGCCAAACAGCACACACCAGGACTTGATGAATGACCGATAGCGACGTCGCAATCTCCATGTTCCAGCGGATCGGCGGCAGCGGCACGATCGACCTTCTGGTCGACCGCTTCTACGAGCGCATGGACACGCTGCCGGAGGCGAAGATGATCCGTGCGATGCACGCGGATGACCTCGGACTGATCAGGGACGTGCTGAAGCGCTACCTCACCGAATGGACCGGCGGCCCAAAGCTCTATTCCGTCGAGAAGGGCCATCCGCGGCTGCGGCAGCGGCATATCGGCTTTGCCATCGGCGACGCCGAGCGCGATGCGTGGCTGCTCTGCATGCGCGGCGCGCTGGACGAGACGGTCACGGACGCTGCCGCGCGGCAAGACCTCGACAAGGCGATATCGGGCCTTGCCGACTGGATGCGCAACCGCAGCTAGCCGCGTTCAGTCGAGGCCGAGTGCGCTGATGTCGGCGGCAAGCTTCGCTCCGGGGATCCGCGGCACCAGGTGGGTTTTGACGGCGTAGCCGCCGAGGAAAATGTTTGGACGGCTGGGCGCCGGCAATGCTTGCACGCGCTCGATGAGCGACGCGACGGCATCGCACTGCTCGCGTAGGGCGATCGAAACGAGCAGCGTCTTGGGCTCACCCGCGATCGCCGGCTCGGACAGGACATCGAGAACGGTGAGATCGTCGACATGGCGCGTCCGCCATCCCTGGTTTTGCAGCCAAAGGCCGAGGATGCGGATGCCCACCACGTGGATATTGCCCGGCGCGTTCATCAGGAGATAGCAGCCGTCGCCTGCATGCCGCGCCGGCTGCGACCAGGCCTGCCTCATCTTTTCCTCGACAGGATCGACTACCCGCTCGGCGAAAGCAGTGAATTCGTGCTCGCCAGCGACGGTGAGCGTGCCGCGCTCCCAGGCGTTGCCGATCTCGTAGAGCATCGGCGCGATCATGCCGATGAGAATGTCGACCGGCCGGCAATGGACGGCGATGGCGTTGTCGACCAGCGGCCCGGCCGCGTCGAAATCGCTCCTGCGACCCGCGGCAAACAGCGCCTGAAAGATGTCCTGCAGCACGACCGCATGGGCATATTCATCGCCGCTGAGCAAATCCGGCTGTTCACCCGAGCATTTCCGGCACAGCCCGTGTGTGATGCTGAAGTCGGCGTACGGCCGCATCTCGCCGATGAATTGCTGGCAATGGGCACACCATTTCAGCACGCTCTGACTCCCCAAGGGCCACATTAAGGGCGTCGGCTCCGGTAAGCGTAACGCAGCATTGCCGCTTTCGAAAGCGGCAACGTCTCAACGCAAGTGGTGACGGGGTAGTGTCGCGTGCGGCATAGGCGGCTTGCAACGAACGAATTTGAGTCCTGCGGAGACTGCCTGCTAAGCTTGACGCATGACAGCACCCCTGCCCGACACGATCCGCCGCCTCTATACCGATCCCGGCGAGTACATCGACAGCGATCATCCCGCCGTGCGGCAATTCGCCGAGACCGCCGTGCGCACGGATGCCAGCGAACGCGAGAAGGCGAGCGTGCTCTACAAGGCGGTGCGCGACGGCATCCGCTACAATCCTTATGTCAGCATGCGCCTTGCTGAGACTTTTCGCGCCTCGAGCGTGCTCGCCGCCGGGCAAGGCTATTGCGTCGGCAAGGCCGCGCTCTATGCCGCTGCTTGCCGCGTCCACGGCATTCCGGCTCGTGTCGGCTTTGCCGACGTGAAGAACCATCTCACCACCGAGAAGCTGCGCCAGAGCATGGGCACGGACATGTTCACCTGGCACGGCTTTACCGAGGTTCATGTCGACGGCGCCTGGCGCAAGGCCACACCGACTTTCAACGACACGCTCTGCGCCAAGGTCGGCGTGGCCCCGCTCGACTTCGACGGCCACACCGATGCACTACTACATCCCTTCGACGGTGCGGGGCGCGCCTACATGCAATATGTCAACGACCGCGGCACCTATCACGACGTACCGGCGAAGTTTTTGATGCGCGAAATGGCGCGCGAGTACGCCAACATGCAGGGCGAGGATCTGTCGGGCCGTGACATGGAGCGCGAGGCGGAGGGTCGGTAGCGCGCGGTGCGTAGGGTGGGTTAGCCGTGCAGGTGCGCGAAGCCCATCTGCTCGGCGTAACCCACCACTTCAGTTTCCGCGGAGACGAACAGAGGTGGGTTACGCTTCGCTAACCCACACTACGCATCCTGGCCCTGTCGTTGCACGCATCGAACACCGAATGGTCGAGTGCTTCGGCGGCAAAGCCCGCCACATAAATCAACGCCAGGATCGCCGCCGAAATCGCCACCGTCTCCGCATGCGCGAACGGCAACCGCAACAACCGCTGCAACAATGTCGGCGGCGGAAAGCGGTAGGTCCGCCCCTGCGGCGTGATCAGGTCAAACGACCGAACCGACCGCGAGCGCACGGGGATCTTGCTGGGCAGCATCCGGAACTCTCCTCTCCAGCTCCTCGATCATGCCGCGCGCGATCTCCCGCTCGCCCATGATGACGACATCCGCCCCCAGCCCCTTCAAATGATCGACCTCCGCATCCGCATGCGCCCGCGCGATGATGCGGATGTCCGGATTGGCCGCGCGCGCCTGCTGCACGATCTGCCCCGCCTCGAATGCCTCGGGGATCGCGATCACGAGATGCCGCGCCCGTGACGGATTGGTGGCGCCGAGAATTTCGGGCTGCGCGGCATTGCCCATGATGGTCTCGATGCCGCCCTGCTTCAGCTTCGCCAGCGCACTCTCGCCGACCTCGGCGACAAGGAACGGCAATTGCCGCTGCTTAAGGGCATCGCCGACGAGCGCGCCGACGCGGCCATAGCCGATCACGATCGTATGGTCGGTCAGGTCCGTGGTGCGGATCGGCTCGGGCACGGCGGCCGCGGCCTGCGGTGAATCCCGGCGCGGGTCGAGACGCGGCGCGAGCCAGGTGGCGGCTGCGAACATCAGCGGGTTGAGCATGATGGAGAGAATCGCGCCGGCCATGATCAAGTCGCGGCCGTCAGTGGGCAGGATCTGCGAGGCCACGCCGAGCTCGGCCAGGATGAAGGAGAACTCGCCGATCTGCGACAGGCTCGCCGAGATCGTCAGCGCGGTCGCGACCGGATGCCGGAACAGCACCACGATCAGGAACGCGGCGAGTGATTTGCCGAGCATGATGATCGCGAGCGTCGCCAGCAGCGGCCAGGGCTCGCGGACCACGCTCATCGGATCGAACATCATGCCGACCGAGACGAAGAACAGCACCGCGAAGGCATCGCGCAGCGGCAGCGATTCCTGCGCGGCGCGCGCGCTGAGCGGAGATTCCCGCAGCATCATGCCGGCGAAGAACGCGCCCAGCGCCAGCGAGACGTCGAACAGCTTCGTCGCACCGAACGCGATGCACAGCGCGATCGCAAGCACACCCAGACGGAACAATTCGCGCGAGCCGGTATGCGCGATGTAGTGCAGGATCCAGGGAATCACCCGGCGCCCCACCACCAGCATCAGCCCGATGAACACGATGATCTTGGCCAGGGTCAGCATCACGATGCCGGCAAGCCCGAAGCCGGCCTGCGCGGCCAGCGGCTCGAAGGCTGGCTTGTCGCCGCCGCCCTGAAGGCTTGCGATCGCCGGGAACAGCACCAGCACGAGCACCATCGCGAGGTCCTCGACGATGAGCCAGCCGACCGCGATGCGGCCGCGATCGGTCTCCATCAGGCGCCGCTCCTGCAGCGCGCGAAGCAGGACCACGGTGCTTGCGACCGACAACGCCAGCCCGAACACGAGTCCCGCACCGACGCTCCAGCCCATCAGCCATGCAAGGCCGAGCCCCATCAGCGTCGCAACCGCGATTTGGACGACGGCGCCGGGAACGGCGATGTTGCGGACGCTCAGCAGATCCTGCAGCGAGAAATGAAGGCCGACGCCGAACATCAGCAAGATAATGCCGAGCTCGGCGAGCTCGGTCGCAAGCGCCTGGTCGGCGACGAAGCCTGGCGTGAACGGGCCGACGGCGACGCCGGCGAGCAGGTAGCCGACAAGCGGCGGAATGCGGAACCGCTGCGCTATAGTTCCGAGTACGAAAGCTAGTCCAAGTCCGACGACGATGGTGGCGATGAGAGGTGTGTCATGCGGCATTTTTGCCTTTTGACACAGCGAGCGCGCCGGCGCACCGCGACCAAGTGAGGCGGCTCAGCGCGCGACGCCTGCCGCAATCGCGCCGTCAGATCGACCAATAATTTGGGTGCGCGTAGGGCCGCGAACGATCGCCCCAGTCGAATTCGTCGCCGTCGAACTCGCACGGTCCGCTGGCGAGTTCGTCCTGCGTCACCTCGACACGAAAAGCCTGCCGCGCGGGATCGTATTTCAGCGCGCCCCACTGCACAGGATAGTGGTGGTGCGTGCCGAGCAGCCCGCCAGTCTTGATCACGGCGTAGGCGACCGTGCCGGTCACCTTGTCGAGCATCAGCCGCTCGATCGAGCCGAGCTTCGCGCCGTCGCGCCCGTAGACGCAGACGTGCTCCACGCGATCACTGGGAACCATGGTGTGTTTCATGGCGTCCTCCCTGTTGTCTTGCGTGACGAGATTATAGGCCCGCGGACGCGCGGCGCCAACGATCGTTGCTATAACAGCTGCGACCGCACGGACTCCGCGCCTTCGCGGAGCAGCGGGAGCAACCGGCCGATCAGCTCCCCTGCCGGCACGCGGTCGACATGGGCGCCCATGTTGATGGCGGCGACGATCACGCCGTCGTAGCGGCGCACCGGAACCGAGATCGAGCGGAAATGCGGCTCTGCCTCGCGATCGACCAGCGAATAGCCCTGGTCGCGATCGGCTGTGATGCTGGCCAGCAGCGCCTTGGGATCGGTCACCGTCTGCGGCGTCAACATCTCGCGCTTCATTGTCTTCAGGCGTGCGGCAAGCGCTGCATCATCGAACTGCCCGAGCATGGCGCGTCCGACCGAGGTGCAGAACGCCGGCAGCCGGTAGCCGATCTCGAGCCCACCCGAAAACATCCGCGCCGGGCTGCTGCGCGCGACAAACACGACGTCGTCGCCGTCGAGCACCGCGAGCGAGGAGATTTCCTGCGCTGCCGTGGCGACGCGATCGAGCACCGGCTGAAGCACGGCGACGAGCTGGCTTGAGCGCAGGTAGGACGACGCGAGCGTCAGCACGTGCGGCGTCAGCGAGAACAGCTTGCCGTCGCCGGCGACGAAGCCGCCGCGCTGAAGCGTGAACAGCATGCGCCGCGCGGTGGCGCGCGGCAGCTCTGCGGCCCGGGCGAGATCGCTCAGCGTCATCGGGCCTTTGGTCGCGCCGAAACATTGCAGCAGGCGCAGGCCGCGATCGAGGCTCTCGACGAAATCCGTCGCCCGCTCGTCGTTTTCGCTGCGCTTCAGCTTGGGCATAGGTCCGGGAACATCCTGCAAAATATTACTTGCCGCCGGACCGAGGCATGGCATAATTCGCCCATTCGTTCAATAGGCGAACAAACGCCTCTCCGAACAAAGGACGCCCGCCATGATGAGCCAGGAGCAGAACGACCTGATCACCCGTACCGGTCCGAAGGATCCCTGCGGCAAGCTGATGCGGAGCTACTGGCAGCCGGCGGCGCTGGTCGACGAGCTGGAGGGCGACCGTCCGATCCGTCCCGTCAAACTGCTCGGCGAGAATTTGGTGCTGTTTCGCGACGAGAGCGGACGCTTCGGCCTGATCGACCGTCATTGCGCCCATCGCGGCGCCGACCTCGCCTTCGGACGTCTCGAACATGGCGGCCTGCGCTGCGCCTTCCATGGCTGGCTGTTCGACGCCACCGGCCAGTGCATCGAGACGCCGGCCGAGCCGAAGGATTCAAAACTCTGCCAGAACATTCGCCAGCGCTCCTATCCCGTGGTCGAGAAGAGCGGCATCCTCTGGGCGTATCTCGGCGAGGGTGAGCCGCCGGCATTTCCGGAGCTCGACTGCTTTGTCGCGCCCGGCACGCACACTTTTGCGTTCAAGGGCCACATGGCCTGCAACTGGCTTCAAGCCCTCGAGGTCGGCATCGATCCCGCGCACGCCTCCTATCTGCACCGCTTCTTCGAGGACGAGGATACGTCGACGGCTTACGGCAAGCAGTTCCGCGGCGCGTCCGCCGGCAGCGACCTGCCTATGACAAAGATCCTGCGCGAGTACGACCGGCCGATCATCAATGTCGAGCACACCGAATATGGCCTGCGGCTGATCGCGCTGCGCGAGATCGACGAGGAGCGCACCCATGTGCGCGTCACCAACCAGCTCTTCCCGCACGGCTTCGTCATCCCCATGAGCACGGAAATGACGATCACGCAGTGGCACGTGTCGGTCGACGACGAGAACTGCTACTGGTACGCGATCTTCACCAGCTACACCAACCCGGTCGACAAGCAGAAGATGCGCGCTCAGCGGCTCGAACTCTATGAGCTGCCCGACTACAAATCGCGCAAGAACAGCGGCAACGATTACGGCTTCGATCCGCACGAGCAGGCGACCTCGACCTACACCGGCATGGGCACCGACATCAACGTCCACGACCAGTGGGCGGTGGAATCCATGGGCGCAATCCAGGACCGCACCAAGGAGCATCTCGGCTCGAGCGACAAGGCGATCGTGCAGTACCGCCGCCTGCTGCGGCAGGAGATAGAGAAGGTCGGCGGTGGCGAGAAGCCGATGCTGTTCCTGGACGAGAGCAGGGCGCGCAGCATCCAGGGGCCCGCCACCATGGACGGCATCGGGCCGACCCAGGGTTGGGAGCTCTACTGGATGGAGGTCGACGTCAAGCGCCGCCGCGGCGCACCCTGGGCCGCGCCGGTGCCGAAGGAGATCGCGGACAACGTGCACCGGCTGACGGCGGCGGAGTGACGTGCGTGCAGATCTCTCCTTCGTCATTGCGAGCGCAGCGAAGCAATCCAGTCTGTCACCGCGGACACATTTCTGGATTGCTTCGCTGCGCTCGCAATGACGGAGAATGTGGCGCATGCTTCGCGTCTCACGACTAAAGGAGCCAGCAAAGTGACTTTCGTCGCGCGTCATGCGCTGTGGTCGGATGAGCAGAGGGACGCCGCAGCGCGCCTGCGCCGCATCGTCGAAGAAAAGAACCTCGAGGTCATCCGCCTCGCCTTCCCGGACCAGCACGGCATTTTGCGCGGCAAGACCATCATCGCCGCCGAGGCGATCGCCTCGCTGGAGAGCGGCTGCTCCATCACCACGACCATGCTCGCCAAGGATACCTCGCACCGCACGGTGTTTCCGGTGTTCACCTCAGGCGGCGGGTTCGGCATGAAGGAGATGGAGGGCGCGGCCGACGTGTTGATGGTCGCCGACCCAACCACGTTCCGCGTGCTGCCATGGGCGCCCGCGACGGGCTGGGTGCTCTGCGATCTCTATTTTGGCGACGGCCGTCCCGTGCCGTTCGCGACCCGCGGCCTCTACCGCAAGGTGCTCGATGATCTCAGCGGCCGCGGCCACGATTTCGTCGCCGGCCTCGAGGTTGAATTCCACATCTTCAAGCTCGACGACGCGCATATGCGGCCCGAGGATGCCGGCCAGCCCGGCACGCCGCCGTCGGTGAGCCTGCTCAGCCACGGCTATCAATACCTCACCGAGCAGCGCTTCGATCAGATGGAGCCGGTGCTGGAGATCCTGCGCCGCGATGTCGTCGCGCTCGGACTGCCCTTGCGTTCGGTCGAGGTCGAGTTCGGGCCGAGCCAGTGCGAATTCACCTTCGCGCCGAAGAAGGGGCTGGAGCCCGCCGACAACATGGTGCTGTTCCGCTCTGCCGTGAAGCAGATCGCGCGCCGCCACGGCTATCACGCCACCTTCATGTGCCGGCCGAAACTGCCGAACGTGTTCGCGAGCGGCTGGCATTTGCATCAGTCGATCATCTCGCGCGCGAGCGGCGAGAATCAGTTCATGACGAAGGAGGGCAGCGAGCCGCTCAGCGCGTTCGGCCGGGCGTACCTTGCCGGCCTGCTCGACCACGCCCGCGCCTCGACCGTGTTCACCACCCCGACCATCAACGGCTACAAACGCTACCGCTCCTATTCGCTGGCGCCGGACCGCGCGATCTGGGGCCGCGACAATCGCGGCGTGATGATCCGCGTGCTCGGCGGCGCCAATGATACCGCCACTCGCCTGGAGAACCGCATCGGCGAGCCCGCCGCCAATCCCTATCTCTACATGGCCTCCCAGATTCTCTCGGGCCTCGACGGCGTCGACCGCAAGCTCGACCCCGGCCCGTCCGCCGACACGCCCTACGAGACCAAGGCGCCGCCGTTGCCGAAAAGCTTGCGCGATGCGGTCGCCGCGCTGAAGGACGATCCGTTCTTCCGCGAGAAGTTCGGGCCTGAGTTCGTCGACTACTACACCCACATCAAGAATGCCGAGATCGACCGCTTCCTGTCAGAGGTGACCGACTGGGAGCACCGCGAATATTTCGAGGTGTTTTGACGGGGATACGTCTCACGCCCGCGTGAGGCGACTTCGTCCGGTCTGTTCCGACGACATCACGGCGCCCGCCGACGAAGCCATTTTCCCCGTCCCTCGAAAACGGCCGGAAAGACTCGGGGCCTAGTATCCCTGCAAGTGATCAACAGCGGAGTTCGATCATGTGGGTTCAATTGTTCAGCCTGATCTACCGCCTATCCTGCCGGACCACCTTGGTTGAGATCGGCACGCACCACCTGGCGCGTTAGTCGCCCAGCGATTTGGGTAAGACATATTGACCGGATAACTGGGGTTCTCATGCGCAAGCTGGTCACCAGCGATAGCCGAGCGTTGCGATGACGGTCAGCGGCGCGCCGCGGTAGCAATAACCGACCTGGCACGTGGTGTAGTGCAGATTGAATAGGTTCTTGGCATTGACCTGGAACTGGAGGCCCTTCAGCTCCTTCATCGCCTGGCCAAAATCATATTTCAGCGCCGCGTCGATCAGGGTTACCGAGCTGTTCTTGAACGTGTTCGCATCATCGCCGTAGCTCCAGGACATGTAACGCACGCCGCCACCGACGCTCAATCCTGCAAACGGTCCGGCCAGCGGCAGGGCATAGTTCGCCCACAGCGTCGCGGTGTGCGGAGGATTGCCCGAGGGAAACTTGCCGATCAGCGAGCTGTCAGTGGCCTGCTTGGTCACCATGTCGAGATAGGTGTACGACGAGGTGATGTCGAAACCACCGCCCAGGCTTGCAAGCGCCTGCAATTCGAAGCCGCGGCTTTGAATCTTGCCACGCTGGACCGTCACGCCCGTCCCCGTCGTGACCAGGCCGCCGTCCTGGGTCAAATCGAACACCGCCGCGGTAATGAAGCTCCTCGTTCCCTGCGGCTGGTACTTCACACCGACTTCGGTCTGCTTGCCGGTGGTCGGCTTGAAGAAGGCACCCGACGGATCGACGCCGAGATTGGGAAAGAACGAGGTCGAATAGGCAACGTAAGGCGCAACACCGGAATCGAACACATAGGTCAGCCCGGCTCGCCCGCTATAGGCCTGATCGGACTGCGTCTGCCGGGTCAGCGCGAACAGATCCTCACCCGTGGTGCTGACCCAGTCGCTGCGGCCGCTCAATGTCAGGATCCAGTGGTCGAGCTTGGCCTGGTCCTGGATGTACACGCCGGACTGGGTCTGTCGCTGCTGCGTCGAGGACGAGATCGCGGGATCGGGAATGGATTCCGGCGCATAGACCGGCGCGGCCAGGTTGAGGTCGGAGACGCCGAAGCCAAATCCCTGCTTGTCGTTGAATTTCGATGCCGTGTAGTCGGTACCAACCAAGAGCGTGTGCTGCACGGGGCCGGTCGAGAGTTTTGCCTCGACCTGGTTATCCATAATGGCCGATTGCAGCGTGTCGTGGACATAGCCGGTATAGCGCGAGACGACATTGCCCACGGGAGCGCCGAGAAAGCCGACATAGCGGGTGACCGCATCGACATCGACGTAGCGGAATTTCTGGCGGACGGTCACGTCGTTGTTGAACGCGTGCTCGAACAGATAGCCGACGCGTCCCTGCTCCTGGTCGAGCGAATTGTAGGACGGACTGCCAGTGAAGATGTCCGTCGTCGTCCCGGTCCCCGACGAGTAGGTGAACATGGATCCAGGCGTCTTCGATTTCTGGTAGGCACCAAGAATCGTCAGGGTCGTCGCTTGATCCGGCTTCCAGGTGACGGCCGGAGCGATGTAGGTGCGATTGTCCTTGCCGCCGGGCACGAACACGTCGGCGTCGCGCATCACGCCGGTCAGCCGATACGAAAATTGACCGTTGGGATCGACCGGGCCCGACAGGTCGAAATTGCCCTGGATGCGATCGCGGTCGCCAAACACCGTCTGCACCTCGTGAAACGGCTGGCTGGTCGGCAACTTGCTCGACAGGTCGATCAGTCCGCCGGGCGAGCCGAGCCCGTAGAGTGCCGAGCTCGGCCCACGGACCACGGTGATGCTGTCGACCCCATAAGGCTCGGTCTTGAACACGCTGAGACCGGCTCCGACGAGGCGCAAGCCGTCGAGATAAACGCCGTTATAGGTGACGTCGAAGCCGCGGATCGCGATGGCGTCGAAGCGCGGATCGTAGCCGGACGCATCGATGCGGACACCGGGTTCATAGCCAACCGCCTCCGTCAGCGACTGGACGGCGCGGTCGTTGAGCTCCTTGCGCGTCACGACCGAGATCGACTGCGGCGTCTCGAGCAAGGGCGTGTTGGTCTTCGTGCCAGCCGAGCTGCTGCTTGCGACATAGCTGTTCTCGCTCGACACGTTGCCGCGGCCGGCACCAGCCTCGCGCGTGTCAGGATTTCTGGCTTGCGCGGCTTCGGAATTGCGGCGCGACGCGACGCGACCGCGCTGTGATTGTGAGGTACGCTGGGCCGACTGGGCGCGCGGACGCGCCTGGCTCGGTGCCTCGACCGTGACAGGCGGCAATGTCGCCGCCGTCGAGCCCGAATTGGTCGTGGAGGTCTGTGCGGCCGACGGCGTCGCGTGCAGCACCACGCCAAGCCCGGCCACGCCAAGACCAGCGATGCCAAGTCCAGCCTTCACCACCCGTTCCCAGCCGAACCTCTGTCCGTCGTCGCGCCTCATCGTCATCCCCGAGTTCCGTCTTCAAAAGCAACACGGGAGTAATCAGATCGAGGGGCGCACCGCCTTTGCGACTGTGCAAATCGCCTTTGATTCCACGTGGAGGCTTTCAAGACTGCGGACGGAGACTTCATCGCGAACGACACAGACACATCGCGAAACATTTCGGCAGGCGCGCAATCCTCTCGCCGCTACTGACAGCGGCTCGGCGAGTAGCCGAAGTGCCTTCGGAACGCCGTCGCGAAATTGGCCGGATGGGCGTAGCCGACACGAAAGGCCGCCTCGGTGACCGACAATCGTTGATGAATCAGAAGGTCACGTGCGGCATCGAGCCGCCGGGCCCGCAAATAGTCGATCGCGCTCTCGCCATACGCCATCTGGAATTTCTGGTTGAAGGACCGGCGGCTCAGCCCCGCATTCCGCGCCAGTTCGTCGATGCTCCAGGGATAAGCGAGATCAGCATCCATTCGCGCCTTGACCGATTGCAACCGCACCCGCTGGAGGTCGGCTGCGGGATCGAGCGCGATCCGGCCGCGCTCGCCGAACAAGGCGTGGACCACGATCTCGGCGGCGTGTGCCGACAGCAGCAATTGCGCCGCGCTTCCGGCCACCGGTGGCGAGAACATTTCTGCTGCGAGGGCCTGCACACGCGGAGACGCCGTGAGAGAGACGATGGCCGTCCCCAACGCGTCGGTCTTGAACAGCGCCCGAACCTCGTCGCCGAGTCCAAGCCCGTCGATGGAGGCTTGGGGAAGCGCCAGGCCGATCGCAGGACATTCGCCGCAGCGAACCGAGCCTCCCACGGCTAGGGCCTCGCGCACGGCAATGGCCGTCATCTGCCTTTCACCGGTTGCGCGCGTCAGAATGCCGCGGCCAGCGCCTTCATCGAGTGCAACGGAGATGAACAAGCCAGGCGCTACGATCGCGGGCCGATCGGGATCGGCGCGAAACTCACCTCTGATGAACACACAGCCCGGGAAATCCAGCCATTGAGGCGCTGTCGAAGCGCCTCGCTGTTCGGGACCGATGATGTCGTCTTCAGGCCGTCCGGCAATTTGATTGTAAAAGTCCTGCATCGAATCCGCTTCGCCGCGACATTGGCGGCTGGCGGCGGCGCGCTCAAGACCTCTGCGCGCAGTTTGGAGAGCTTCGAAACTGACATCCTCGACGAGGTTCTGCGCGCGAGGCGATCTGCACGGACGATGCGGCAACCAGATCTAGCAGCGCGTCAGATGCCCAGATATTTGTGCTGGAGATCCGGCTCCGCCATCAGCGCGTCGGAGGTGCCGCTCCACACCGTCTTGCCGCGCTCGATGATGTAGTGGCGGTCGCAGATGCGGGCGAGGTGGTCGACATTCTTGTCGACGACCAGGATCGACTGGCCCCGGCTCTTCAGCAGCGACAGGCAGCTCCAGATTTCTTCGCGGATCAGCGGGGCGAGGCCTTCGGTCGCTTCATCCAGGATCAGCAGCTTTGGGTTGGTCATCAGCGCGCGGCCGATCGCGAGCATCTGCTGCTCGCCGCCGGAGAGCTGGTTGCCCATGTTGGAGGCACGCTCGGCGAGCCGCGGAAACATCACGTAGATGGCGGCGAGCGTCCACGGATTGCTGCTGCCGAACCGATCGGCCGCGGCCGCGACGAGATTTTCGCGCACCGTGAGGTTCGGGAAGATCTGGCGTCCCTCGGGAACGAGGCCGACGCCGAGTTTTGCAATTCTGTAGGATGGAAGCTGCCGCACTTCTGCGCCGGCGAAGCGGATCGTTCCGGCGCGCGCCGGTGTCAGGCCCATGATGGAGCGGATGGTGGTGGTCTTGCCCATGCCGTTGCGGCCCATCAGCGAGACCATCTCGCCCGGCTTGATCGACAGCGACAGGCCGAACAGCACCTGGGAGAGGCCGTAGCAGGTCTCGATGCCGTCGACGTCGAGCAGCGTGTCAGCCATCACCTTTTCAGACATGGTGCGTCACCACGTGCTGGTCGCCGAGATAGGCGCGCTTGACGTCCTCGTTGGCGCGAATCGCGGCCGGATCGCCCGAGGCGATGACGCGGCCATAGACCAGCACCGAGATGCGGTCGGCCAGCGCGAACACCGCCGGCATATCGTGCTCGACGAGCACGATCGAGACCTCCTTGCGCAGCTCCTGGAGCAGTTTCACCATGCGCTGGGACTCGGTGACGCCGAGGCCCGCCATCGGCTCGTCGAGCAGCAGCAATTTCGGCTTGCTGGCGAGCGCGACCGCAAGCTCGAGCTCGCGCCGCTCGCCATGGCTGAGCCTGGACACCACGACGTCGGCGCGGTGCAACAGGCCAACGCGGTCGAGGGCGGCATGCGCGGCATCGCGCAAGCCCTTTTCCTTGCGCGCATTGGCGAAGAAGCGGAACGAGTGGCCTGCATGCGCCTGCGCCGCCAGCGCGACATTGTCGGCGGCGGTGAAGTCGAGCAGCAGCGAGGTGATCTGGAACGAACGGGCGAGCCCCAGCGCGCAGCGGCGATAGGCCGGCAGATAGGTGATGTCGCGCCCCGCCAGCGAGACGCTGCCGGAATGCGGTTCGAGGTGTCCGGTGAGCTGGCTGATCAGCGTAGTCTTGCCGGCGCCGTTCGGGCCGATGATGGCGTGCAGCTCGCCGGCCGCGACGTCGAGCGAGACGTTGTCCGTCGCAACGATGCCGCCGAAGCGGCGCACCAGTTTCTCGACGCGGAGCAGCGGTTCAGCCACGATTGAGCCTCCCGAGCAGGCCCATGATGCCGCCGCGGCCGAACAGCACGATCAGCAGCAATAGCGGACCCATGATCAGCGCCCAGTATTCGGTGATCTGCGACAGGAATTCTTCCAGCAGCAAAAACACCACCGCGCCCATCACCGGGCCGAACAGCGTGCCCATGCCCCCCAGGATCACCATCACCATGAGGTCGCCGGAGCGGGTCCAGTACATCACGGCCGGGCTGACGAAATCGGTGTTGTTGGCAAGCAGCGCGCCGGCAAGGCCGCACATCGTGCCTGAGATGACGAAGCAGACGAGCTGATAGCGTTTTGCCGGAAAGCCGATCGCCTGCATCCGCTGCTCGTTGGAGCGCAGGCCCTGCAAGACGAGGCCGAAGCGCGAATTGGCGATGCGCCAGATCAGGACGATCACGGCGAACAGGCAGGCGAGGCAGAGATAATAGAACTGCGTACGGTTCGACAGGTTGATCAGGCCGGAGAAGTCGCTGCGCTTGTAGACAGTGAGACCGTCATCGCCGCCGTAACGTGCGAGGCCCGAGGCGACGTAATAGGCCATCTGCGCGAAGGCCAGCGTGATCATGATGAAGTAGACGCCACGCGTACGAAGCGAGAGCGCGCCGATCACCAGCGCATAGATTGCGGAAGCTGCGAGCGCGACCGGGAACTGGATGAAGCCGGAGCCGACGCCTTCCTGCGCGAGCATGCCGACCGCGTAGCCGCCGATGCCGAGATAGGCGGCGTGGCCGAAGCTCATCATGCCGCCAAAACCCATGATGAGGTTGAGGCTCGCGGCCGCCAGCGCCAGGATGACGATGCGGGTGAACAGCGTCAGGATGAAGATGTTGCCGGACAGCTGCGAATAGAGCGGCAGCAGCACGAGCCCCGCCAGCATCAGGGCCGTGACGGCCTTGCTCACAGTGAAAGCCTTCATCGACGGTTGGCCGGAAACAGCCCCTCCGGCCGCACCACCAGCACGATCGCCATCAGCAGATAGATCAGCATGGACGACAGCGCGGGCGCGGCGGTGGAGGCGGCGGCGCCGCTCAGAACCTGCCGCAACAGGTTGGGCAGGAAGGCGCGGCCGAGCGTGTCGATCATGCCGACGAAGATCGCGGCGAGGAACGCGCCGCGGATCGAGCCGATGCCGCCGATCACGATGATGACGAAGGCGAGGATCAGGATGTTCTCGCCCATGCCGATCTGCACGGTGAGGATCGGCGCCTGCATCAGGCCGGCGAGGCCGGCGAGCGCGGCGCCCAGGCCGAACACCAGTGTGTACAGCAGCTTGATGTTGATGCCGAGCGCGCCGATCATCTCGCGGTTGGAGGCACCGGCGCGGATCAGCATGCCGATGCGGGTGCGCATCACGCCGAGATAGAGCAGCAGTGCGACCAGCAGCGCCACCACGATGATGGCGAGACGATAAGCGGGATAGTGGATGCCGGGCAGGATCGGCACCGGCACCGTGAGCCAGGCCGGCAGCGGCAGCGCGAGCCCCGCCGGCCCCCAGATCAGCCGCACGGCTTCATTGAAGAACAGGATCAGGCCGAAGGTCGCGAGCACGTGGTCGAGATGGTCGCGACCGTAGAGATGCCGCAGCGCCGTCATCTCCAGCACGATGCCGAGCACCAAAGTCGCGCCGAGCGCCATCAGCGCACCGAGCAGGAAGCTCCCGGTCCAGGCCGCAAAGGTCGCGGCGAAATAGGCGCCCATCATGTAGAGCGAGCCGTGCGCGAGGTTGACGAGATCCATGATCCCGAACACCAGCGTCAGGCCGGCGGCGAGCAGGAACAGGAGCAGGCCGAACTGCAATCCGTTCAAGAATTGTTCGACGACGAGCAGCATCAAAACTCTTTCAGGCGCACGCGATGTCGCGCCGATGTTCGAACACGGTCGCCATCAGTGAAAGAGCTCCCCCTGCCTCTTCAAGGCGGAAAAATGGGTAATGGCAGTATCGTTCCGAGGCAAGAGCGATTCAACACCAGACATGCACTTTGTTGCATGCCGGTGCATGCGATCGAAATTGGCCTTGCAAGAAGGCTGCCGCGCAGGATGGGTCAACCTGCCGCACCCAAACGATCGCCCTCCCCCAGGCATGCCTGGGAGAGGGCGCGAAGGTCGACGGAAGTAGGAGAAGGCGTCTAGTGCGACGTCATCTGCCGTGGAAGATCATCCGGCTCGGCCAGCACGCTGTTGGCCGTCGAGGCTTCCAGCGCCGCCATCCGGAACAGATAGGCGAGCGTTGCCAATCCGGTGTCTTCCGCCATCTGCGCCAGTTCGAGCGCCATGTCGGACATGTAGCCGAGATTCTCGTCCTTGGTCTGCGCCATGATCTGGCTGTCCCGCATCATGTTCGACATTTCAGGCGCTCTTTCGTTGCGCGGCAGCAAGGCCGCAGAGGTTGGCACGGGCGACGGCGTCCAGACGCGGGCCGTCCTGTTGTACGATCGAATCCATGCCGATGCGATCATGCAGGGCATCGAGGGTCTCGCGGCGAATGTCGATGGTCGCCGCCATGGTCCAGGCGTTCTCCACCAGCGCGGGCAGACCAAGTGGCGTCACGACGAAGCCGGCCTCATGGAAGCGCGGCAGCCACCAAGTCTCCATGATCGCGCTGACCTGCGCGATTCCCTGATTGAGGCAGAACTCCTGCACCGCCGCCATCAGTTGCAGGTTGAGAGCGCCGTCGCGGCGATCGCGCACGACGAAATAGCGCGACCATTCCCAGACCAGCGGATTCGCAGGGCAACCGCGAACCGCAGCCAGATGCGGGAAGATCTCGCTCATCATCGAGGGCTTGGTGGTGGGGTAGAGCCGGTGACCGCCGACGACGCGCCGGCCTTCCAGCGCGAGCAGATAGACGGTGTCCTCGTCGTCATAGGAATCGACCTCGCGGCAATCAGGCCGGCGCAGCGTCTCCCAGTGCCGCTCCTCGACGAAGATGTCGTGGCGTAGTCGGAAGTGCTGTTCGAGTACGTCTTCGTAAAGGTGGCGATTGACCGAAGAAATTGCGTGAATCATGAAAACCCCCATTCAGCCAGAATGAGGGGCAGCCTCCGCGAAAAGAGGCAGGTTCGATATTGGGAAATTTCCCAGTACGTCGCTTAGGGATTGATGATCTTGTTGCGAATCGCCAGTGCAACCGCATGCGTACGGTTGACGGCACCGAGCTTGCGCGCGGCGGTTGCAAGATGCTCTTCGGCGGTACGCTGCGTGATGTGCAGGATCTCGCCGATTTCCCAGGCCGACTTGCCCTGCGAGGCCCAGGCGATCACCTCGCGTTCGCGCGGGGTGAGACGCGTCGAGAGATGCGGCGCCGGATCGAGCAGGCGGCGAATATGGTCGAAGCCATACATTGCCATCAGGTGCAGTGCTGGCTTGCTGCGGGGATTGAGGTCGAGATGGACGCCGCCGAGCGACACCGCCGCCTCGTAGCCGGTGAGCCCGTGGATCGGCACGATGAAGCCGCGCGACATGCGAAAATCGGTGGCACGGTTCATCACCTCGGCCGCGTCCGGCTCGAGCTCGGCATCATAAGGCGCTTCCGCCCATTCGAACGGATTGACCGATTGCCGGCACAGCCGCACCACGGGGTCGACGCGGTCGTAATTGTTCTGGGTGTAGAGATTGAACCATCCTGCCGGCCAGCGCTTGGCCAGCACCATCTGCGCGAACCGCTGATCGGGATTCGGCAACCCCGTCACGATGATGGTCTCGAAGCCGAAGCGACCGAACGCCGCCTCAAGCGCATTCATGGCGTCCGGTACCTTGCGATAGGTCCCCAGGCCTTCGATGAAGTCGAGCGCTTCCCGGCCATAATCTACGGCGTCTACGGCGGACATCGGTGCGTTTCCTGAGCCTCGCCGTCCGTATAGCACGTATTTGGGAGCTGCCTCAATTCGCTGCTTCCGTAGTTTACCGGCCCTCGTCTGCACCGGAGATTTAATCTACTTGTGGAGGAAGTGACGTCAAGTTACACCTATGGTGTCTGAAGCGGGAAAATCACGATGGAAGACGAGGACATCGCCCTCAACAGCGTGCTCGGCCTGGAACTGAACCGCGTGTTTTTCGCCGTCCGCGAAACGGCAAACAAGCAGAAGATCATCGAGTACGCGCGCGAAGTGCTGCAGCGCGAACGCGCGGAGCGGCCTGGCAGCGCGTCGCCCGAGAGCCCGGCGAGCTAGAACGCAGTACAGGTGAGGCGTACGTTCTGGGCGAGCGACGCCCTTCCGTTCGAACGTGCCGATTTTGGCCGAAACATTCTGACCGCGAAGTTAATCAGCAATTGTTGCCGGTGAGCGCGCTGCGCTCTTACCCTCCCCTGGAGGGGGAGGGTCGCTAGGCATTGAGCGAAGCGAAATGCGTAGCGGGGTGGGGTGACAGTCTATCCATTGAAGCAGTGCCCGAGTGGAGAGATCACCCTACCCCCGCTCGCGCTTCGCGCGATCGACCCCCGAGCGAGCTCCGCTCGTCTGGGACCTCCGGGGGAGGGTGAAGCGCCGCCCGCTCCGTCGCACACTTGCCGCTGGATGACATCACGGCTCTCGTGAGATGATCGCCACCACGATCCTCCTTGGGATGCCCACGACATGATGACGCTGCGCCAGGTTGAAGTGATCCGTGCCGTGATGGTGACGGGTACCATCGGCGGCGCGGCGAAGCTGCTCAACGTGTCGGCGCCGGGGATCAGCCGCCTGGTCAAATACACCGAGCGCACGCTCGGCATCCGCTTCTTCCAGCGCCAGAACGGGCGCTATTTCCCGACGCCGGAAGCCGAGAACATCTTTGAGCAGATCAACGGCGTCTACAAGAAGGTCGACGACCTCTCCGAGCTCATCTCCAAGATCGGCCGCGGCGGTTTGTCGGAATTGCGCATCGGCTCGGTTCCGAGCATCTCCCAGGTGATGGTGCCGCGCGCGATCGAGCGCGTCCGGCGCCGCTATCCCGATCTCGGCATCGACATCAACATCCTCAAGCTCGAGGAAGCCATCGACTACCTCCTGCTCGGCCGCGGCGAGTGCGTGGCGATGAGCTATCGGCTCGAGCATTCCGGGCTCGACTTCATGCCGCTCGCCTCGGGTGAGCTCTATTGCATCGTGCCGCCGGGTCACGAGCTTGCCGGCCGCAAGCAGGTCTCGGCGGCCGAGATCACCCGCTATCCGCTGATCGGCATCGATCCCAACGATCCCTACGGCCGGATCATGGCCGGGATCTTTGCGCGCCACCGGCTTGACTACAACATCACGATCCGCGCGCGGTTCGGCACCACGGTGTGTGCGCTGGTGAAGGCAGGGCTCGGCATCGCCATCATCGACCAGTTCACGGTGGCTCATGGCGGTTATCCGGGAATCGAGCTGTTGAAGATCACCGAGCCGACGCGGTTCGAGACCTATATCGCGGTGAAGCGCGGCGCGCCGTTGTCGCTCCATGTCGAGTATTTCATCGAGTCCCTGCGCGCCGAGATGCGCACGGTGGAGCCGTCCCGCAGCGAGGGCAAGGCCGCCCCGGCACGCGGGCGGAAGAAATAACATTATGTTAGGTTTGCCCAATAAATGGGTAATTGTGTTAGGCCCGGGAAAGGCTATCGTCGCAACTGGAAGCCCCCTTGGAATTGTGCGGATTTCCCCGCTAATGGCCAGGACCCAACGCTCCCAACGAGACGATAGCCAACCATGTCCAAGCGCGGATACGCCGCCTGCAAGAAGCTTCTCACCGGCCTGATCGGGGCGCCGATCGCCCATTCCGCCTCCCCCGCCATGCACGAACGGGCCGCCGAGGCGCTCGGCCTGCGCGGTCACTACCAGCTCATCGAGGTCGCCGGCGCCGATGCGGCCGGGCTCCGCATGATGCTCGAGGGCGTGCGGCGGCTCGGCTTTGCCGGCGTTAACGTGACTTACCCTTACAAGGAAGCGGTGGTCCCGCTGCTCGATGAGTTGGCGCCGGGCGCGGCCGCCATGGGCGCGGTCAACACCGTCGTCGCCAAGGACGGCCGGCTGATCGGCCACAACACCGACACGACCGGGTTTGCGCGCGCGGTCGCGCCGCTGCTGGCACCGTCCGGAAATGCAGTCGCCGTGATCGGAACGGGCGGAGTCGGCAAGGCGATCGCCTTTGCGCTGGCGAGCCTGAGGGTCTCCGACCTCCGCATCTTCGACAGCGAGACGGCGCGCGCCGAAAAGCTCGCTTCATTGCTTGCCAGGCACGGCGGTGCCACGGTGGCGAAAAGCGTCGAGGACGCGCTCGATGGCGCAACCGGCCTCGTCAACGGTACGCCGGTCGGCATGCTGCCGAACCGGGGCATGCCGGTGCCGGCGGCCTTGCTGCACGAGAAAATGTGGGTCGCGGACGCCGTCTATTCGCCGCTGATCACGCCGCTGCTGGCAGCGGCACAGGCCAAGGGCGCGCGGATCATGACCGGGCGGGAGCTTGCGATCTATCAGGCCGCCGACGCTTTCGAATTGTTCACGGGCCTTGCCCCATCGACCGAGGTCATGGGAGAGGCATTCGACGAGGTGATGGCGGCACGAAGCGCAGCCTATCACGCCGCATAACCGAAGCGGCCGGACACAAGGCCGCGGACAACATCAACGAAAATGGGAGGAGTGACCATGAAATCGACCCTAGTGGCAGGCGCCTTGCTTGCCTTCGCGACTGCAACCAGCGTCCACGCGCAGGCGATCAAGCTCGCCGACGTCGCCGAACTCTCGGGCGGCGGCGCCACCGTCGGCACCAACTGGAAGAACGGCATCGACCTCGCCATCGAGGAGATCAATGCCAAGGGCGGCGTGCTCGGCCGCAAGCTGGAGGTCACCCACGCCGATTCGCAGTCCAACCCCGGCGTTGCCCGCGCCCAGGTGCAGAAGGCGCTCGACGCCGAGCCCTATGTGCTGCTCGGGCCCGGCTATTCCGGCTCGGTCAAGGTGACGGCGCCGCTCGCGGCCGAAGCCGGCATCGCGCAAATCATGGGCGGCGAAGCCGCCGAGCTGACGCAGGCCGGCAACAAGTTCCTGTTCCGCACCTCGTTCGGCCAGCAATCGTCGATGCCGAAGGTCGCAAAGTACATCCACGACGACATGAAGGCGAAGACGGTCGCGGTGGTCTGGGTCAACAACGACTTCGGCCGCGGCGGTCGCGACGTCGTCGTGAAGGAACTCGACCGGCTTGGCTCCAAGGTGGTCGCCGATCTCTCGACTGAAGCGGGACAAGCCGACTTCGCCGCCGACGTCGGCAAGATCAAGGCCGCCAACCCCGATGCGGTGTTCGTCTACCTGAATGAAGAAGAGAGTGCGCGCATCCTGAAAGAGCTGAAGCGCCAGGGCGTCACCGCGCCGCTGATGGGCGAGACCACGCTGATCGGCCAGAAGGTGATCGAACTCGCCGGCGATGCCGCCAACGGCGCGCGCGGCCATGTCGGCCTCACCACGGACGCACCGGTCGACCTGATCAAGGCGTTCCGCGACAAGTTCGCCAAGAAGTACAATTACGTGCCCGACCATAACGGCCTGAAGGGCTATCTCGCCGTCTACATGGTGAAAGCCACGACCGAGAAGATGGGCAAGGTCGACAGCAAGGCGTTCGCCGACACGCTGCACGGCCTGACCATCAAGGCCGCGGACGAGCCGGGCATCCTGATGGACGTCACCTTCAGCGAGACCGGCGACATCGACCGGCAGAGCTTTCTGGTCGAGGTGGTCGAAGGCAAGCAGGTGGTAAAGCAGGTGCTGCCGAAGGTGAAGTGACGATCTTCACCTCTCCCGCGCCCGTCCCGCCGAAGCTTCAGCGAAGGCGGATGCGGGGGTCTCTCTTCTCCCTCGCCCCGCTCTTCGCGGGGAGAGGGTTGGGGTGAGGGGTGCTTCCGCAATCACAGTGAAAGTTGAGTTCGCGGAGAGAGCCCCTCACCCCAACCCTCTCCCCGTAAGAACGGGGAGAGGGAGAAGAAAGAAGGCGGGGAGAGGGGGAAGACAGGGCGAGGGACACGAGAGGGGAAAATGTCCAATCTGTTCGATCTTCTGGTCGCGGGACTAGCCACCGGCGCGATCTATGCGCTGGTCGCCGTCGGCTTCACGCTGCTGTGGCAGACCTCGCAGACCATCAACTTCGCGCAAGGCGAGTTCGTGATGCTGCCGGCGTTCCTGATGCTGGCGGCGATGCATGCCGGCGCGCCGTTCTGGCTCGCGATCATCCTCGGCATCCTGCTCTCGATGATCCTGCTGGGCCTCGCTTTCAAGATGCTGCTGGTCGATCCGATGATGCGCCATGGCGTGCTGCCGCTGGCGATCGCGACGATGGCGCTCGCGATCGGCATCAAGGAGGCCGTGAAGCAGTTCTTCAGCGCGGAGGCCTCGCCCTTCCCGTCGATCGTGCCGACCGGTGATATCTCCATTCTCGGACATGCCGTATCGCTGCAAAGCATCGGCGTCCTCGTCCTCGCCATTCTTGCCGTCTTCGGCCTGACGAGCCTTCTCAACCGCACGTCGCTCGGTCACCAGATGCAGGCGGCGGCGCAGAATCCGACGGTGGCGCGCATCATCGGTGTCCCGGTCGAGCGCATGATCCTGCTGACGTTCCTGATCAACGCCTTCCTGGTCGCGCTGGCGTCGCTTTTGATCACGCCGATCTATCTGGCGAAATTCTCCTCCGGCGAAGTGCTGGGCCAGGCCGCCTTCATCGCCGCGATCGTCGGCGGCTTCAACCAGGTGCGCGGCGCCATCGCCGGTGGCCTCCTGATCGGCGTGCTCGACAATCTCGCGGCCGCCTATGTCTCGACGCAGTACCGCGCCGCCGTTCCGATGATCTTCCTGATCGCCGTCATCCTGTTCCGGCCGCAGGGCTTGCTCGGCCGCGCCGAGGAGCGCACCGTATGAGCGGCTTCGCCAAACCGTTGAAGATCGCGCTCGGCCTCATCGTCATTGCCGGCTTGATCGTCGTCCCCATGAACTTCAACCGCTACGGCCTGTTCATCCTGAGCCAGTGGGCGGTGATGAGCATCGCCGCCATGGGGCTCAATTTGACGCTCGGCTATGCCGGCCAGGTCTCGCTGGCGCAGGGCGCTTTCGTCGGCATCGGGGCCTATGCGGCGGCGATCATGACCACGCATGGCTGGCCGCTGCCGGCGGCGATCGTGGTCGCGATCGTCTTGAGCTTCGCGGTCGGCTGGGTGCTCGGCTATCCCGCGCTGCGCGTGCAGCACCATTACCTTGCTTTCGTCACGCTCGCCTTCTCCACCCTCGCCTTCCTGGTGTTCCGCAACGAAAGCTGGCTCACCGGCGGCATCTACGGCATCTCCAACATTCCGCGGCCGCACATCTTCGGCATCGCGACCAACAAGCCGCTTCCGTTCTACTATGTCTGCCTTGGCTCGCTTGCGATCGTGTCGCTGGCGGTGTGGTGGCTGATCCGTTCGCCCTGGGGCCGCGCCTTCATGGCATTGCGCGAAAATCCGCTGCGCGCGCAGTCACTCGGCGTCGACACAAGGCGCTATACGCTGATGGCGTTCGCGATCGGCTCGGCGCTCGGCGGCGTCGCCGGCGCGCTCTATGCGCCGCTGACGCAATACATCGATCCTGTGCCGTTCAACCTGTCGCTCTCGCTCGACCTCTTGATGATGGTGATCGTCGGTGGTGCCGGCTTCTATTTCGGACCGTTCCTCGGCGCGATGATCGCGGTGCTGTTGCCGGAATGGCTGCGCTTCACGGAAGGGTATTATCTGATGCTCTACGCGGTCGCTGTGATGCTGCTCTTGATCTGGTCGCCGACCGGCATTCTGGGAATCCTCGACCGCTACCTCGCCGAGCGCCGCACCAAGGCGGCCTCCGCGCTGCGGGCCGTGGCCAAGTCCCGACTGGAGACGGTGCAATGAGCGCGGTCCTGGAAGTCACCGGCATCAAGAAGAATTTCGGCGGCATCAGCGCCGTCGACGGCGTCTCATTCGACGTCCGCGAGGGCGAAATCCTCGGCCTGATCGGCCCGAACGGCTGCGGCAAGTCGACCCTGTTCAACTGCATCCTCGGCCAGCTCACACCATCAGGCGGCGAGGTCAAGCTCGACGGCAAGGTGGTCACGGGCCTGCGTCCCGCCGAGCTCAACAAGCTCGGCGTCAGCCGCACCTTCCAGCTCTTGCAGGTGTTCCCAAAGCTCTCGGTGCGCGAGAATTTGATCCTCGCGGGACAGGAGCACCAGGGCAATATGGCCTCGCGCCTGGTCGGCCGCCCCGATGCCGGGTTGACTGAGACCGCCAACCAGATGATCGGCTTCTTCAAGCTCGACCATCTCGCCGACGAGCCGGCCGGCGGGCTCTCCTATGGCCAGCAAAAACTGCTCGATGCCGCGATGGCCTTCATGGGCGGGCCACGCCTCGTCCTGCTCGACGAGCCCGCCGGCGGCGTCAACCCGTCGATGCTGTCGGACCTGAAGGATCGCCTGGTCGCGATCAACCGCGAGAAGAACGCGACCTTCGTCGTGATCGAGCACAACATGGAATTCGTGATGTCGCTGTGCTCGCGTGTGATGGTGATGGCGGAAGGCAAGGTGCTGGCGATGGGACGGCCGGACGAAGTGCGGAAAAATCCCGCCGTGATCGAAGCCTATCTCGGACATTAGGAAGCCATCATGAGCGACCCGATCCTCTCGGTTCACAATCTCGTCGGCGGCTACGGCAAGATGACGATCCTGAACGGCACCACCTTCGCCGTACCGCAGGCGACCATCACCACCATCATCGGCCCCAACGGGGCCGGCAAGTCGACGGTGTTCAAGGCGATCTTCGGCCTGTTGAAGCTGCGCGAAGGCAAGATCAGCTTTGCGGGCCGTGACGTCACCAATCTGAGCCAGCGCGCGCTGCTCAATGCCGGCATCTGCTACGTGCCGCAGGGCCGCAACATCTTTCCCGAGCTGTCGGTGCGCCACAATATCGAGCTTGGCGGGGTCTCGGCTGGGAAAGGCATCGACCTGCCCGTGCGGATCGAAGCCGCGCTCGACCTGTTTCCCGCGCTGCGCCGCAAGTCGGCGCAGCAGGCCTCCACACTCTCCGGCGGCGAGCAGAAGCAGCTCGAGATCGCGCGCTCGCTGCTGCTCGAGCCAAAGCTCGTGCTGATCGACGAGCCCTCGATCGGCCTGTCGCCGCTGATGGTGCAGCAGACCTTCGACATCCTGAAAGGCTTGCGCGACCGCGGCGTCACTATCCTGATGATCGAGCAGAACGCGCGCTCGGCGCTGGAGATTTCCGACATCGGCATCGTGCTCGAGCTCGGCCAGACCCGCATGGTCGATGGCGCGAAGCGAATTCTGAACGATCCGCGCATCGGCCAGCTCTTTCTCGGCGGCGCCATGGAGGACAACGCAGCATGAACAAGCGTTCGATCGCGACCGTCTCGCTCTCAGGCAGCCTGGACGAGAAGCTCCGCGCCATCGCATCAGCCGGGTTCGACTCGGTCGAGATCTTCGAGAACGATCTGCTGTCGTTCGGCGCAAGTCCGCGCGAGGTGGCGCAGCTGTGCAAGGACCTCAATCTCGAGATTTGCGCATTCCAGCCGTTCCGCGATTTCGAGGGCATGCCGGAGCCGCAGCGGACACGCAACTTTGCTCGCGCCGAGCGCAAGTTCGATCTGATGCAGGAGCTCGGCACCGACCTGCTGCTGATCTGCTCCAACGTCTCGCCCGCCTCGCTCGGCGGCATCGATCGCGCCGCGGACGATTTTCGCGAGCTCGGCGAGCGCGCCGCCAAGCGCGGCTTGCGCGTCGGCTATGAGGCGCTGGCCTGGGGCCGCCATGTCAACGACTACCGCGACGCCTGGGAGATCGTGCGCCGCGCCGATCATTCCGCGATCGGCGTCATCCTCGACAGCTTTCACGCACTCGCGCCCGGCTTTCCGGTTCGCGCAATGGCCTCGATCCCCGGCGACAAGATCTTTCTGGTTCAGCTTGCGGACGCGCCGAAGCTCGAGCTCGACATCCTCTCGTGGAGCCGGCACTTCCGCTCCTTCCCCGGCCAGGGCGACCTCCCGGTCGGTGAATTCATGCAGGCCATCGCGGCGACCGGCTATGCCGGGCCGCTGTCGCTCGAAATCTTCAACGACCAGTTCCGCGCCGGCTCGTCCGCGCAGACCGCGGTCGACGGCCTGCGTTCGCTGATCCTGCTGGAGGACCAGCTTGCATCGGATTGGCCGAAGCTTGTCAGCGAGCCGCTGGCGCCGAAGGCCAAGAGCCACGGCACCGGCTTCATCGAGTTTGCTGTCAACGAAACCAAGGCGGTCGACCTCGCGCGCCTGCTCGCGCAACTCGGCTTCCGCAAGACCGGCAAGCATCGCAGCAAGGCCGTGGAGCGCTGGTCGCAGGGCAAGGTCGAGCTCGTGATCAATTGCGAGACCGACGGCTTTGCGCATTCGCATTACGTCACGCACGGCCCTGGCGTCTGCGCGATTGCGCTCGACGTCGACAATGCCGGTCTTGCCATGCAGCGCGCCGAAGCGCTGAAGACGCGCACCTTCTACCAGCCGGTCGGGCCGGGCGAGCTGGAGATTCCCGCGATCCATGGTGTCGGCGGCAGCCTGCTCTACTTCCTCGATCAGGCCGGCAAGAACTGGGATACCGATTTCGAGCCGGTCGCAAGTGACGCGAACGCCAACGCCCTGCTCGCCGTCGATCACATCGCGCAGTCGATGCCCTACGACGA
Source organism: Bradyrhizobium sp. Pa8 (assembly GCF_052588265.1). Taxonomy (NCBI): domain Bacteria; kingdom Pseudomonadati; phylum Pseudomonadota; class Alphaproteobacteria; order Hyphomicrobiales; family Nitrobacteraceae; genus Bradyrhizobium; species Bradyrhizobium sp. Pa8. Next base: position 9,292,622 of record NZ_CP176767.1, read on the forward strand.
GATGCTGTCCTGGCTGCTGTTCTACACCGGCATCCTCGACCTGAAGCGGCTGCCGCAAATGGAAATCGCCGACCCGCGTGGCCTCGTACAGAGTCAGGCGGTCATCAACGCCGACCAGAGCCTGCGCTTCGTGCTCAACGGCTCCTCAGCCAACCGCACCCTGCCGGCGCGCTTCATCTCGGAGTTCTTCGGCTCGGGCGTGCAGCACGTCGCGTTCTCCTGCCGCGACATTTTTGCGACGGTCGCCGCGATGCGCAAGCGTGGCGCCGATTTCCTGGATATCCCTGATAACTACTACGACGACATCGAAGCCAAATATGACCTCGCGCCCGACCTGATGGCGCAGCTGCGCGCCAACCACATCCTCTACGACCGCGAAGGCGACGGCGAGTTCTTCCAGGTCTACACCCACATCTTCGACGAGCGCTTCTTCTTCGAGATCGTCGAGCGGCGGGATTATCAGGGCTTTGGCGCGGCCAACGCCGGCATCAGGCTCGCAGCACAGGCCCGCGAGGTACGCCCCGCGAGCATGCCACGGGTGTGAAGCGGGTGCGGCGGCGGTCGCGCCGCCTCTCGCTGCAACGGCTATGTCGCAATCTTTCGGCGAATAGAACGGATCGCGTCTGGAGACGTCAACGCAGCACCCCACTCGCCGCTCGGCAGATTGCCGAGCAGGTTCGAGAGCTCGACCGCGAGCGATCGAAGCTGCGCATTCTCCTCGAGCAATCGCATCACTTCGTTCGACGGCGATTCATCGTCGTTGAATTCTTCCAGAAGCTGTGGCGACAGACGTTCGGGCGCATCGTCGGACATAACGTCGTCCGCAGTTGAATTGATTTTCCGCGTCTTGCTGTGCGGCGGCAAATATTTGTCACTCATCGGCAAGTCCCCCAAAGGACATGCCCCCGGCCTTATCCAGCTAGGTTCGAATGAGTCGTGGGCGGATTTGAGTCTAAAATCAGACCGGCGCGCGACCTTGCGCGGACGCAGGCCGAATGAATGCCGTCATGAATCGGTCGCAGCACATCGGCGCATGCGACACGAGAGAGCTTCCCCTCTCCCCGCGAGCGGGGAGAGGGGAAGAAGGGACCTCACTTCATCGCGCACTTGTCGTGGAAGCGATCCTGGTCGTTCTCCACGATCGTCGCCACCGTCTTCAGCGAGAGCTGGCCTTCGCCGTCCTTGACCACGTCCTGGAGATAGAAACTCTGCACCGGGATGTGGTTCTTGCCGTATTTGAACGGGCCGCGCAGCGACTTGAAGTTGGCCTTCTCCATCTCGGCCTTCATCGCGTCCTTCTTGCTGGTGTCGCCCTTCACCGCGACCACCGCGCTGTTGATGAGCTGGGCCGCGTCATAGGCCTGGGCGCCGTAATAGGTCGGGCGCAGATTGGGGTACTTCTTGCGGTAGTCGGCGACGAAGCGCTTGTTCTGCTCGTTCGGCAGGTCGTTGACCCATTCCTGCGCGCCGGGAACGCCAAGCGCGTTCTCCTTCTGGAGCGGCAGCGAGAGCTCGTCGACCGTGAAGGCGGTGTAGAGCGGCATCGTGCTCTTCAGGCCGGCCTGCGCATATTGATTGAGGAACTGCACGCCGGCCGCACCGGGATAGAACACGAAGATCGACTCGGCGCCCGAGGCGCGCGCCTTGGAGAGCTCGGCGGAGAAGTCGAGCTGGCTCGGCCAGACCGTGTATTCCTCACCCTTGATCTCTCCCTTGAAGGTGCTCTTCAGGCCCGCGAGCATGTCCTTGCCGGCCGCGTAGTTCGGCCCGATCAGGAACACGCTCTTGACGCCCTTCTGGTTCATGTAGAGGCCCATGGCGGCGGGCGTCTGGTCGTTCTGCCAGGAGGTCGAGAACACGTAAGGCGAGCATAATTCGCCCGCGAGCTGCGACGGGCCGGCATTGGCCGAAATCAGGAAGGTCTTCGAATCCACCGCGGTCTTGAGCGAGGCCAAGAGCACGTTCGACCAGATGTAGCCGACGATGAAATCGACCTTGTCGGACTGCACCAGCTTCTCGGTCTTCTGCTTGCCGACATCGGGCTTCTGCCCGTCGTCCTCGTAGATCACCTCGACCGGCTTGCCGTCCATCTTGCGGCCGATGTGGTCCAGCGCGAGCTCGAAGGAGTTGCGCATGTCGTTGCCGATCACGGCGGTCGGGCCGCTGAAGGTCGAAACGAAGCCGATCCTGATGGTGTCGCCGGCGAAAGCCTGATTTGCCAGCACCAGCGCCGCTGCGCCCGCCAGCCAGAATGCCGTCCTCATAACCACTCCCCTCCTTATTATTGATCCCGGAAACGGGGTGATCGCCGCCCGGGGTCTGTTTCTATTGAACGCAAAATCTGTCGCGCCGCCAATGGCTCAGCGCCCGCCCCTGCACCATATTTCGCCCCAATCGGGGATGGCAAGAAATATAATTCTACTCACTTCGGCCAAGACCGGTCCAAGCCTGCGGCGCTTTTTCGCGGCATGTCGATACGCCGGGCCTATTCGACGATTGATGACGGCTATTGGACCGCGGCGCCCAATCAGCACTTAAATGAGGGGAGTAGAGCAGCGAGATTCGAGGGTGTTATCATGGCCGCAAATCCCCACCGCGTCGTCATCGTCGGAGCCGGCTTCGGCGGGCTGGAGGCGACCTACCGGCTTGCGGGCGCGCCGGTCGAGATCACGCTGATCGACCGCCGCAACCATCATCTGTTCCAGCCGCTGCTCTACCAGGTCGCGACCGCCTCGCTCGCGACCAGCGAAATCGCCTGGCCTGTCCGGCACCTGATGCGCGACCGGCGCGAGGTGACGACCCTGTTTGCGACCGTGAGCGGCGTCGATGCCGACCGGCGCTGCGTGCTGATCGACGACGGCAGCGAGGTGCCCTACGACACGCTGGTGCTCGCCACCGGCGCGCGCCATGCTTATTTCGGCCATGACGAGTGGGAGCAGTTCGCCCCCGGCCTGAAGACGCTGGAAGACGCGACCACGCTACGTCGTCACATCCTGGTGGCGTTCGAGCGCGCCGAGCGCGAGACCGATCCGGCCAAACGCGCGGCGCGGCTGACCTTCGTCATCGTCGGCGCCGGCCCCACCGGCGTCGAGCTCGCCGGCACCATCGCCGAGATGGCGCACCACACGCTCCCCGCCGACTTCCGCAACATCGATACCCACAAGGCACGCGTGGTGCTGATCGAGGCCGGACCGCGTGTGCTCGCGGGCTTCCCCGACGATCTCTCGGCCTATGCGCAGGCCTCGCTGGAAAAGATCGGCGTCGAGGTCGTGCTGGGCCAGGCCGTCACCGAGATCAACCGTGAGGGCGTCGTGTTCGGCGGCAAGCTGCTCGAAGCAAAGACGCGGATCTGGGCCGCCGGCGTGCGCGCCTCGCCCGCCGCCGAATGGCTGGGCGCACCAAGCGATCGCGCCGGGCGCGTGGAGGTCGAAGACGACCTGACGATACCTGGTCATCCCGAGATCTTTGCGATCGGCGACACCGTTGTGATCAACGCCTGGGACGGCAAGCCGGTGCCCGGCATCGCGCCGGCCGCCAAGCAGCAGGGCCGGCACGTCGCCGAAACCATCAAGGCGCGCTTGCGTGGCGAGAACAAAGGTGCATTCCGTTACAAGCACTCCGGTAGCCTCGCACAGATCGGCAAGCGCCTCGCCGTGATCGATTTCGGCAAGGTCAAGCTGCGCGGCACCATCGCATGGTGGATCTGGGGCATCGCCCACATCTACTTCCTGATCGGCCTGCGCCACCGCCTCAGCGTCGCCCTGAGCTGGCTCTGGATCTACGCCCGCGACCAGCGCGCGGCGCGGTTGATCACGCAGGGGAGTAGCAAGGTGGCGTAGGGACGCTGCCGCGGCGCGCTTCTCTTACCCTCCCCTGGAGGGGGAGGGTCGGCTCGCATTGAGCGCAGCGAAATGTGAGACGGGGTGGGGTGAAGGTCTCTCCACCTCCACACTGCCCGAGTGGAGAGATCACCCCACCCCGCTCGCGCTACGCGCGATCGACCCTCCCCCTCCAGGGGAGGTGACGGGAGACCGCGCTCGCAGCTACGCTGTTGCCTACTTCACCAGCTCACATCCGCCCTCGGCCAGCGGCCTAAACGCCTGGTCTGCGGGGATCGTCGAGACCAGCCTGTAATAGTCGTATGGATATTTCGACTCCTCCGGCTTCTTCACCTCGAACAGATACATGGGATGCACGACGCGGCCGTCCTGGCGGATCGTGGTGTCGCCGAACAGTTTGTCCTTGCCCTTGAACTTCTTCATCTCGGGCACGGCGTTCTTCGCATTGTCGCTGCCGGTCGCGGCGACCGCGTTCAGATAAGCGAGCGTCGAGGCATAGACGCCGGCCTGGTTGCCGCTCGGCATCTTGCCGTTCATGCCGGGCCGCGCCGCAAATCGCTTGGCGAAGGCGCGGGTGTCGTCGTTCATGTCCCAGTAAAACGCTTCCATGAGCTGGAGGCCCTGGGCGACCTTGATGCCCATGCCATGGACGTCGTTGATGAAGAGCAGGAAGGCGACGAGCTTCTGCCCGCCTTGCTGGATGCCGAACTCGGCAGCCTGCTTCACCGCGTTGATGGTGTCGCCACCGGCATTGGCGAGGCCGATCACCTGCGCTTTCGAGCCCTGCGCCTGCAACAGGAAGGAGGCGAAGTCGGAGGTGCCAAGCGGATGTTTCGAGGAGCCGAGCACCTTGCCGCCGTGCGCCTCGATGTATTTCTGCGCCTCCGCCTCGATGCCCTTGCCGAGCGCATAGTCGACCGTGAGGAAATACCAGTCCTTGCCGCCGCGCGACATCATCGCGGCCGCGGTGGTGTTGCCGGTCGCCCAGGCATCGTTGACCCATTGGATCGTATTGGGCGAGCAGGCCTTGCCGGTGAGATCCGAGCTTGCGGTCGACGATGCCAGGAACGTCATGCGGCTGTCGCGCAGCAGCGTGTTGATGGAGAGGCCGACGGCGGAATTCGGCACGTCGACAATGGCATCGACGCCCTCGACATCGAGCCATTTGCGCGCGATCGCGTTGCCGACATCGGCCTTGTTCTGGTGGTCGGCGTAGACGATCTCGACCTTGATGTTCTTGCCGCCGCCGTTGAAATCCTCCGCGGCCATGCGCGCGGCCTCGACCGAGCCCATGCCGTTGGTGTCCTGGAAGATGCCCGAGATGTCATTGAGCACGCCGACGCGCACGACATTGTCGGAGATCTCGGCGCTTGCCGCGCCGCTCATCAGGCTCGCCGCCAGCGCAAGCGTCCATTTCAGGTGTTTCATCATTCCCTCCCCTTTGTGTGTCGCGCCGGTCGCCGCCGGCACGTTCTGGAATCAGACCTGCCGTTCCGGCAATCTCAGCACCAGCCCGTCGAGCGCGGGCGTGATCATGATCTGGCAGGCCAGCCGGCTGTTCGGCAGCCGCTCGGCGGCGGTGCCGTCGAGCAGCGCGTCTTCGTCATCAGCCACCGCGGGCAAGCGCGCGAGCCAGCCTGCGTCGACATAGACGTGGCAGGTCGCACACATGGCATTGCCACCGCATTCGGCCAGGATGCCGTCGAGACCATGGCGGGTCGCGGCCTGCATGGCGCTTTCGTCGCCTGAAGTTTCGACACGATCGGATTTGCCGTCGGCATGGATGAAAGTGATGGCGGGCATCAAGGCTCCTCGTCAGGCCGGGGTGATGGTGACTGGCAGGCTATCGAGCCCGCGCAGCGTGTTATTGAAGCGGCGTTTCGGCTCGCCTGTGATCTCGATCTTCGCGATACGCCGCGCCAGCGCCGTCAGCATCACTTCGCCTTCGAGGCGCGCGACGAGCTGGCCGACGCACATGTGGATCCCGGAGCCGAAACCGACATGGCCGGACGAGCGGCGCGTGATGTCGTAGCTGTCGGGCTTGTCCCAGCGGCGCGGATCGCGATTGGCGGCGGCAAGGAACATCAGCACCTTCTCACCTTCGCCGATCGTCGCGCCTGACAGCTCGACCTCACGTGTGGTGGTGCGGAAGAAGGTCTGCACCGGACTTTCGAAACGAACCGCTTCCTCGAAGGCGCTACGCGCGAGCGTGAGATCGCCGCGCAGGCGGTGCCATTGCTCGGGGAAGCGCGCGAGGCAATAGACGGCCGCGCCGATGCCGTTGACAGTGGTGTCGAGACCAGCCGACAGCAGCGAGCGCACCAGCAGCGGCGCTTCGGTCGTCGTGATCGCGCCCTCGTCGACCTGGGCATGAATGCAGGCGCCAAAGCCGCCGGGCGCAAGGTTCTCGCGCTGGCACTGCTCTGCAACATAGGCTTGATGGGGCGTCGACCGCGCAATCGCCTCCCGGCGCAGCTCATTGGGTGGCCCGAATGCGTTGAACACGACGCTCGCGTAGGGAATCAGATGCTCGCGCCCCTCGGATTTCAGCCCGAGCGCATCCGGGAAGATCGAGAGCGGATAGGCCTCGGCGAGGTCGGCGATCGCGTCGAAGCTGCGCCTTTCGATCAGCGCGTCCACCCGCTCCTCCGCCGCCGCGGCAAAGCGGTCGCGCACCTGCTTCATCACGGTCGGCGACAGCACCTTTGAGAGCACGGCACGCGTCCGTGTATGCGCGGGCGGATCGGCTTCGAGGATCAGGCTCGGTGGCCGCCACGGCGTCTCCTTCTTGAAATCGGAGAGGCCGACGCCGCGGCTGGAGCAGAACGTCGCGGGATCGTTCAGCACGGCGTGAACCTCGGCATAGCGCGCCACGCCATAGACGTTCCACTTGTCGAGATAGACGACCGGCCCCGCCTCCCGCAGCAGCTCGTGCGTGGGATAGGGGTCGGCGAAAAAATTCATGTCGAAGGGATCGACGTCGAGATGCGGGACGCCCGATACGGCGGAGCCAGGTGCGCTCATTGAAGTCCTCCCTCATTTTGATCTTGTGAAAGGGCCGCGCTTGCCCTTAGGTCTTCGGACACGCCGCGAGACAAAAGACCGATATGCCGCCGTCTTCGACCAGAGCCCGCCAAAGGCCCGCACCCGCCGAAACCGGGCCGACGCTCGATCTCGACCGTTACGTCCCGGCTTTCATCACCTTCATCGCCAACAAGCTCTCGAACAGCGCCACCGCGTTCTACCAGCGCGAGTTTGGCGTCAACGTCACGGAATGGCGGATCATGTCGCTGCTGGCGATCGAGCCCGGTATTCCCGCCTCGCGGATCTGCCACGTCATCGGTTTTGACAAGGGGCCGGTGAGCCGGACGCTTGCCGGCCTCGAGAAGCGCGGGCTGGTATCGATCCGCACCGACCCGAATGACGGGCGCACCCATTCCATCGCGCTCACGGCCAGAGGCCGCACCACCCACGACAAGGTGATCATCGCGGCGTTCGAGCGCGAGCGGCGGCTGTTGTCCTGCCTGAGCAAGGACGAGCGCGAGGTGCTGATCGATCTGCTGCGCCGGCTGCACGAAAATCTCGGCGCGGTGACCGGCAGCAGCACCACCTGACGCGCGCGTGAAGCGCGCGGCATCGCCGCCTTCAGGCATACGCCCGCATTTACCGGCGGCACCCTCTCTGCCGAGCATCGTTTCCTCCAGGATCAGGCGCAGCGGTTCCCCCGCTGTCATCCTTATCTGGAACGGTTCGCACAAATTAGTTGCTTAAGCAACAAAAGAATCATGCAAGATATTGCGGCAGAATGACTGGCGTATTTTGCGGGCTGCTCGACCCATCCCCGTCATTGCGAGCGCAGCGAAGCAATCCAGAGTCTTTCCGCGGAGGGATTCTGGATTGCTTCGCCGCGCTCGCAATGACGATGTGGAGAGAGCGTGGCCTCACTCCGACTTGATCTGCCCGTGGCTACAGACCGATCCACTCACCCGACGCATCATCATTCACCCGCGCCACCGCGTCGGCACGCCGCGTCAGCACGGCGCGCTGGTTGATGTACCCCTTGTCGGTGATCTCGCCGCCGTCCACTGACGGCGGCTCGGCGAGCAGCAGCGCGCGCGTGGCGTGGCCGGAGGAGTTGGCGCCCTGCCCCTTCAGCTTCGCCAGGCCCTGCGCGATCGCGGTCCTGACCTTCTCATCGCCAAGCACATCGTTCACGCCTGCCGTCTCGGGCAAGCCCGCATGGGCGCGGCAAGCAGCCATGTTCGGGAACACCAGAAAGCGCACCTCGTCGCCGCCATGGCCGGTGACGACGATGTCCTGCGCCAGCGGCGCCAGCGCGGCGATTCCGGCGACGCGCAGCGTGCCGACGCTGACCCAGGTGCCGGAGTTGAGCTTGAAGTCTTCCGCAACACGACCATCGAAGAACAGACCCCGCTCCGGCCTGTTCGCATCGGCAAGCTTCACGGCATCGCCAATGAGATAAAAGCCCTCGTCGTCGAACGCCTGCCTGGTCAGCTCCGGCGCCTTCCAGTAACCCGGCGTGACATTGGGGCCGCGCACGCGCACCTCCAGCTTGTCGCCGGACGTGACGAGCTTCAGTTCCGTCCCGGGAATGGGCACGCCGATATTGCCCGAGCGCTCCGCGAGGAAATGACAGTCGGTCGCCAGCGGTGACGTCTCGGTCGAGCCCCAGGCCGACACCATCGGCAGCGGACGACCAACAGTCTCCACCGAAAGCTGTTCGAGCGCGTCCCAGAGGTTCTGCGGCAGCGCAGCGCCGGCATAGAAGGCGAATTTCACTTCGCCGAAGAAGCGGCGGCGCAGCTCCTCGTCGCCGCGCAGCGCTGCAATCAGCATGTCGAAACCGCGCGGCACGTTGAAATAGACCGTCGGCATTACGCTTTTCAGATTGGCGAGTGACGTTGCGAAGAGACCGGGCGCGGGCTTGCCGCCGTCGATATAGAGCGACCCGCCGTTGCGCAGCACGAGATTGAAATTGTGGTTGGCGCCGAAGGTATGGCTCCAGGGCAGCCAGTCGAGGATCACGAGATCGCCGCGGCCCGGTTCGAGAAAGGTCCAGGTCTGCGCCTTGGCCTGCTGGCTCGAGGTCAGCATGCGCTGGGTGTTGATGACGGCTTTCGGCGTGCCGGTCGAGCCAGAGGTGAACAGGAATTTTGCGATCGTATCCGGTGTCACCGCGGCGAAGGCTTTTGCGACGTCGCCCGTTTCGGGCGTCGCCGCGATGTCACGGAAGGCCAGCGCATCGGCATCGCCGGCATTGCCACTGATGATCTGCGCCTTGTGCAGCGGCTTGATCGCCGCGAGTGCAGCAGCGAATGGCTTGGTCGCGGAGACGTAGATCGCGCCGGGCTTCAGCAGCGAGATCATGCTCTTGAGCTTGTCGAAATCTTTCGACATCAGCGAATAGGCCGGCGAGATCGCGGCCGAGGGCACACCGACATGCTGGGCCGCAAGCGCGAGCAGCGCATGGTCGATACTGTTGTCGGAGAGGATGACGACGGGACGCTCGGCGCTGAGCTGTTGCGCCAAAATCCAGCTCGCCGCTGCGCGTGCCCGCCGCAGGGCGCCCGCATAGGTTATGGTGGCCCAGGGCGTGTCGGGGCTGTCACGCTCGGCGAGGAAGATCGTGTCAGGCGTCTGCCGCGCAAAATGCTCCAGCCAGTCGCCGATGCAGCGGGCGCTGTCGCGCAAGGGTTCTGGCGAGCGCAGCACGATGCTGCCGTCGGCGCGATGCTCCGCGACGGTCTTGGGTGTGGCGAACAGGCTCGAAGTGTCACCGCGTGCGGCGGTTGTCATGGTTTCCTCCTCGCCCGGACGCCCGGATCGGCTACAGCCTCGTTCCGGGCCGCTTTGGCCATATTGTTGGGCGCGACAATTGTTGTCGTCAACAACAATATTCCGCGGGGGCCTTCGGGGCGCTAAGGTTGCACGGCAGGAGAGATCACGTGACAGCCAGCGCAGCCCGAACTGAGCCCCGCCCCTCCCCACGCAAACGTGCCGGCAACGGCGCGGCGCGGCCGAACGACGCGGACGAGATCGGCCTCGACGCACTGGTCGGGCACGCCGGTTATGCGGTGCGTCGTTTCCAGATCTGGATCTTTCAGGACTTCATCAAGACGCTCGGCGCGGTCGACATCAAGCCGACGCAGTATTCCGTGCTGACGGTCATCGGCGCCAATCCGGGCCTGTCCCAGATGGCGGTGGCGAAGCGTCTCGGCATCGAGCGCGCCCGGCTGGTGCATCTGCTCGACAGCCTCGAACAGCGCAAGCTGGTGAAGCGGATCAAGTCGAAGGCGGACCGCCGCTCCCACGCGCTGCACCTCACCGCACCGGGGGAGACGGCGCTGGCAAAGTTCAAGCGCCTCGCCGCCGAGCACGAGCGGCATGTCGTGGAGAAGATCGGCAAGGAGAACCGGGAGCGGCTGCTCCAGATCCTGGCCGGCTTCACCTGATCGGGACTGCCCGAAATTTACGCAAATGCCCGTATCAGGGCGCTGGCACGACGGCCCATCAGTCCTCGAAATATCCGACAAGCCACTGATCCCTCGATAATATCCGAGACATTGCGCCTGCCCGGATTGTGTACACAATGGCACATCGCTTGCTTCAATCCGGGTAAGACCTGTTGCCGGAGTTTTTATCGCCATGGGGGCTGAGCAGCCTGAAACGATCGCCGCGATTGTGGCCGCGCATCGCGCGGGCACGGTCACGCCTGCGCAGACCGTCGCGCGAACCTATCAGCGCATCCGCGATCGCAACGATCCCGCAATCTTCATCAGCCTACGCGACGAGAAGGACGCGATCGCGGAAGCCGAGAAGCTTGCCACAAGGGATGCCGCCAGCCTGCCGCTCTACGGCGTGCCGGTTGCGGTGAAGGACAATATCGACGCGCTGGGATTTCCGACCACCGCGGCCTGCCCGGCCTTCTCGTATACGCCGACGCATGATTCGACCGCGGTGGAACGCCTGCGCGCGGCCGGTGCGATCATCGTCGGCAAGACCAATCTCGACCAGTTCGCAACCGGCCTCGTCGGCGTGCGCTCGCCTTATGGCATCCCCAAAAATTCGATCCGCGAGGATCTCATTCCCGGCGGATCGAGCTCGGGCTCGGCGGTCGCGGTCGGTGCCGGACTCGTGCCGCTGTCGCTGGGCACGGACACCGCCGGCAGCGGCCGGGTGCCGGCGATGCTCAACAACATCGTCGGCCTGAAGCCGAGCCTCGGCATGATCTCGACTGCCGGCCTGGTGCCGGCCTGCCGTACGCTCGATTGCATCTCGGTATTCGCGTTGACCGTGGACGATGCCGCGCTGGCGCTCTCCGTGATGGCCGGCCCCGACCAGGCCGACCCGTTCTCGCGTGACCGGCCGCTCGGCGCGATCACGCCGTTCCCCGTGAATTTGCGCCTCGGCGTGCCGCGCAACGGACAGCTGATCTTCTTCGGCGACAAGAAGGCGGAAGCTGCTTACGGCGATGCGCTGAAGCGCTGGACCGCGCTCGGCGCTGAGCTGGTCGAGTTCGACCTCGAGCCGTTCTACGAGACGGCACGGCTGCTCTATGAGGGGCCGTGGGTCGCCGAGCGTTATCTCGTGATCAAGGATCTGCTGGCATCCGCGCCTGACTCGATTCATCCGGTGACGCGCGAGATCACCGTCGCCGGCGCGCGGCTGACCGCTGCGGACACCTTCTCTGCGCTCTACCGCTTGCAGGGCCTGCGCAAGATCGCCGAGCGCACCTTCGCCAATATCGACGCGCTGGTGCTGCCGACTGCGCCGACGGCGTATACGACAGCCCAGGTTCTGGCCAATCCGATCGAGCTGAACAGCCGGCTCGGCACCTACACCAATTTCGTCAATCTGCTCGATCTCTGTGGCCTCGCGGTACCGGCGTCGATGCGCACCGACGGCATTCCGTTCGGCATCACGCTGCTCGCGCCTGCGGGGCGCGATGCGCTGCTTGCGAGCATCGGCCGCGTTTTCCATGCAGATACGAAACTGACCGTTGGAGCGAAGGGCGTTGCGCAGGCACCGATGGCGCCGCTCGCAGCAAACGGCAGCGACGAGATTCCGATCGCAGTGGTCGGCGCGCATCTCTCCGGCATGGCGCTGAACGGCGAATTGCAGGTGCTGAACGGAAGGCTGATCGAGGCAACGAAGACCGCGCCGGACTACAAGCTCTACGCGCTGCGGACCACGCCCCCGAAGCCGGGCATGCTGCGCGTCGAGGCTGGCACGGGCGCGTCGATCGAGCTGGAGATCTGGTCGTTGTCGTCGTCCGCTTTCGGCAAGTTCGTCAATGCGATTCCAGCGCCGATGGCGATCGGCACGGTGCGGCTTGCCGACGGTCGCAGCGTGAAGGGGTTTCTCGTCGAGCCGGAGGTGCTGAGCGAGGCGCGAGAGATCACGGCGTATGGCGGCTGGCGGAAGTTCATGGCGGAAGCAGCGAAGGCGTAGGTCTCGTACGGTGGGTTAGCGAAGCGTAACCCACCTCTTCTGTTTCTGCGGATATAGAAAGTGGTGGGTTACGCCTTCGGCTAACTGTGGAATCTCAACAGGTCGTCCTTCTGGAGGCCGAGGCGGCTGATGGGTGGTTTGGCCTGTAGGCTGCCGTGCGGGCGATGCCAGTTGTAGTGATGAAGCCAGATTGGCAGGTTTTTGGCGCGCTGGTCTGAGGTGTCGTAGGCGCGCGCGTAGGCCCATTCGCGCAGCACTGTCTGGATGAAGCGTTCGGCCTTGCCGTTTGTTTGCGGTCTGTAGGGTCTGGTGAAGATGTGCTGGAGGCCGAGCTTCCCGCACGCTCTGGCGAAGGCCTTGGCGCGGTAGCAGGAGCCGTTGTCGGTCATGATGCCGGTGACCTTCATGCCGAGGCTGCGGTAGTAAGTGACGGCCTCCTTGAGGAAGGCGATGGCGCTCTCCTTTTTCTGATCCCGCCAGATCTGGGAGAAGGCCAAGCGCGATGCATCGTCGATGGCCACGTGGACGAACTCGTGGCCGGCGCCGCGGCTTTCGCCCTTCTGGCGGTCGTGTGTGATGCGGTGGCCTGGTCTTACGAACCTGCCGAGCTTCTTGATGTCGATATGGATGAGCTCGCCGGGGTGCTCGCGTTCGTACCGGCGCACCGGCTCGGCGGGCTCCAGATCCCGCATCCGGCTTAATCCCAAGCGGCGAAGGATACGGCTGACGGTGGCCGGTGACACCTCGACCTCGGCAGCAATCTGCTTGCCGGTGTGGCGCTGCCGGCGCAACGTCGCGACGGCGGCGCACGTGGCCGGCGGGGTTTGGCTCGGCGATGAACGAGGTCGCGACGAGCGGTCGCGCAAACCATCCACGCCTCCTGCGCGGAACCGCTTGACCCATTTGGCCACGGTTTTCGGTGTCGTGTTGAACTGATTTGCCGCATCAGCTTGGCTCAGCCCGCCCTCGACCACGCCTCGCACCATCGCCTCTCGACCTTTGGGCGTCAAAGGCGCATTCTTGTGGACGTTCATCTGGTCTCTCCGTGGAACACTGAAGCTTCGCAACCTCAGCTTCCTCGGTTCAGACCAGATGGACAACCTCCTGAGAGACCAAAGCTAACCCACCCTACGGCTACGCCCTACACCGACACCGCGTAGATCTCGTATTCCCCGCGCACCAGCTCGATATGCGCGCGCATGGCGGCGGCGGCGCCCTGCTTGTCGCCGCGCATGATCGCGACGACGACGCGGTCGTGCTCGGCTTGCGACTTTGCCAATCGACCGAGGTTGCGGAACTGGGCGCGGCGGAACGGCTGCACGCGCACGCGGGTCGCGAGCGTAATCTCGGCGATGTAGCCGTTCTGCGATCCCGCATAGATCGCGTTGTGGAAGCGCTCGTTGACCTCGTGGAAACGATCGGGATTGCCGGCGTAGCTGAGCACGCGCAGCTCTTCATGGATGGCTTCGAGACCGTGACGCTCGGCAGCCGACATGCGCTCGGCGGCAAGGCCCGCGCACAGCGCCTCGAGCTCCGCCATTGCCTCGAACATGCTCTTGAGACGCTCGACCGAGGGCTGCGCCACCACCGCGCCGCGATGGGCGCGCGATTCGACGAGGCCGCTCGCCACCAGCTGGCGCAGCGCCTCGCGGACCGGCGTGCGCGAGACGCTGAAGCGCCGCGCGATGTCGGTTTCATCAAGCGGCGCGCCCGGGGCCAGGGTTCCGCGCACGATCTCGTCGGCGAGTTGAAGCCGCAGTTCCTCGGCGCGCGTGATCTTGTGCACGCTGGGTTGCGCCCGGTCGACGCGCGGCACCACCGGCTCGGCCGGCAGTGTTCCGGGCGGAAGATCGTCAAGCGTCATACGGTCAGGTCTCTTTCGACTCGTCGATGATGCTGACATGGGCGGCGACGACGCGCCAGCCCTCCGGGAAGCGAATCCAGGTCTGCATCTGCCGGCCGACCTTGCCGGGAGCCGTGTCGCGGTAGAACAGGGTGGAGGCGACGGCCGTGTCGCGGCCATAGCTGGTGATCACGGTCTTCGCGGTGCGGCGGTTGAGGCCCACCGGCGACCGTCCGGCGCGGAAGCCGGAGATCGCCTCATAGCCGTAGAGGTTCTCGCCGATGCCGTAGCGCAGCGTGCGGGGATCGTTGCGGAAGAGCTCGCCGAGCACGGCGACATCGTTGGTGACGAGGGCCTGCTCATAGCGCTCGAACGCGGCCTTCACTTCCGCGATCACCTCGGGGAGATCGATCTCCATTCTAAATCCCTCTCAAAGTCCCCTTGGCGACGGCGCGGAGACCACGCCCATCTTCTCCAATGCGTACGCGACGCGCAACGCGATGTCCTCGCGCCAGGGCGCGCAAATGATCTGCACGCCGATCGGCAGCGGCTCGAGCGGCACCGGCACGGCGACCACCGGCAATCCGATGAACGAGATCGGTTGGGTGTGGATGCCGATATTGGCGCGAACCGGCAACTCGACGCCGTCGAGATTGAAGTTTACCTGACCGAGTTTTGGAGCCGTGCACGGCGTCGCAGGCGCGATCAGCACGTCGACGGATCTGAAGATCTCGGCGAGCTGCGCGCGATACCAGCGGCGGAATTTTTGCGCGCGGTCGACCATCGGCGCCGGCACCATCGCGCCGGCGATCAGCCGGTCGCGCACGGCGGGATCGAAATCGTTCGGGCGCTTGCGCAGGCGATCGAGATGCAGCGAGGCACCTTCGGTGGTGGTGATGACATAGGCCGCCGCGCGGGCGCGCGAGGCTTCGGGCACGTCAACGATCTTGGTCGCGCCGAGCGCCTTGGCGACGCGGCTGACAGCTTCGACGGCCTCTGGAAACACGTTCTTCTGAAAGTGCCCGCCGGCAATCGCGATGCGCAGGTCCGACACCGGATTGGCGAGCAGCGGCAGCGTCGGCTCCAGACCGCGCGTGGTGCAGGCGGCATCGTCCGCATCCACCCCCTGCATCGCGTCATAGGCGAGCGCGAGATCGGTCGCCGAGCGCGCGAACGGGCCGAGATGATCGAGGCTCGCGACGAACGGGAACGAGCGCGCGCGCGACAGCCGGCCATAGGTCGGCTTCAAACCGAAGATGCCGCAGAAGGAGGACGGCACGCGGATCGAACCATTGGTGTCCGAGCCGAGCGCGATCGGCACCAACGCGCCGCCGACGGCGCTCCCCGAACCACCGGAAGAGCCGCCGGTCATCCGCGTCGTGTCATGCGGATTGCGCGAGGGACCGTCATGGACGTTCTCGCCGGTGAAGTCGTAGGCGTATTCGCCCATGTTGAGTGTGCCGACGAGCACGGCACCGGCGGCTTCCATCCGCTCGATCAGCGTGGCGTCGCGCTTGGCGGGCGCGAGGTCACGGTTGATCTTCGAGCCCGCGCGCGTCGGAAGCCCCGCAACGTCGAACAGGTTTTTCACCGCGAAGGGAACACCGGCGAGCGGGCCGACCTCCTTGCCGGCAGCAATGTCGGCATCGATCGCACGCGCCTTCGCACGGGCGCGATCGGCAGTGACGTCGGTGAAGGAATTGAGGACACCATCGTGCTGCTTGATGCGCGCGAGGGCTGCTTCGGTGGCATCGAGGGCCGACATCTTGCCGCCGGCCACAGCCTTGGCGATGTCCGCAGCCGTCATCTCTGGCTTGGTGGTCATGGCGGGGTCAGACTGTGAAGATGGGCGCCGGCTCGGTCTCGTCCGGCAGCGCGAATTCGTCGACCAGTCGGCCAAGCCGGAGCGAGACTTCGAGATTGGCGCGGACCGCGGGCCTCCAGGCCTCCTCGACCGGCAGCGCCAGCGCTTTCGATACGGCGTCGATATAGTCGTCCAGCGGCTCGGCCATCACGCTCCCAAACAATCTCTCAGTGAACCGGCAACGGCGGATGCGGGATCGCCGTCAGCAATTCCTTGGTGTAGTCGTCCTGCGGATCGCTGAGGACCTTTTCGGAACAGCCCTCTTCGACGATTCGACCTGTCCGCATGACAATGACACGATCACACAACAAGCGCACTACGTTCAAATCATGCGAGACGAACAGATAACTCATACCTAAGCGCGCTTTCAGGTCCTGAAGCAGATTGAGGACTACGGCCTGGACCGAGACGTCCAGCGCCGCGGTCGGCTCGTCCAGGATGACGAGCTTCGGGTGCAGCGCGATGGCGCGCGCGATGCCGACGCGGGCCTTCTGGCCGCCGGAGAGCTGGTGCGGAAACCGATCCAGCAGATTGTGCGGCAGCCCGACCATGGTGGCGAGCTCCTCGCAGCGCGTTCGAAGCGCATCGCGGCCCCTGATGTCGCCGAGCTGCATGATGGGGTCGGCGATGGCGCGGACGGCGGTGAAACGCGGGTTGAGACTGTCGGTCGGGTCCTGGAACACCATCTGGATGCGGCTGCGCTGCGGCAGCCGGGCAAAGGAGGCAGGCGCGATGGCGCCGATATCCTCGCCGTCGAACCGGATCAGGCCGGAGGTCTGGTCCAAGAGGCGCATCACCATCATCGACGTCGTCGATTTGCCGCAGCCGGATTCGCCGACCAGGCCGACGCTCTCGCCATGGCCGATGGAGAGGCTGATGCCGTCGACGGCGCGGAACACGTCCGGCTCCACAGGAGGCTTGCGGCCAAACAGTTTTCCAAGCGTGGCGGTGGCGCCCTGGCGGGGATATTCCTTGACGAGCTTTTCGATGAGGAGCAGGGGCTTGGGAGTCTCACCTTGCGAAGGCTGATGGATGGCCGGGTCAGGCCCGGCCATGGCGGCTACGGATGAGGACGCGCCCTCCTCCTCCGGCAACAGATCCCGCAAGCTCACGCCAAGCCGCGGCGTCGCGCGCATCAGCTTTTTTGTGTAGGGGTGCTGCGGGTTGGCGAAGATGTCGGCGGCTTTGGCGGTCTCGACCACGCGGCCCTTTTCCATCACGACGACGCGGTCGCAATAGGCAGCCGCAAGGCCGAGGTCGTGCGTGATCAGGATGGTCGACATCGCCTTGCGCTTGGTCAGCTCGACGATCAGGTCCATCACCGCCTTCTGGGTGGTGACGTCGAGACCCGTCGTCGGCTCGTCCGCGATCAGGAGCTGCGGATTGCAGGCGAGCGCGAGCGCGATGACGACGCGCTGGCACATGCCGCCGGACAGCTCGAACGGATAGGCGTGGTAGCGCTCGCGCGGGCGGGCGATCTTGACCTGCTCCAGCGCCTCGATCGCTTTTTCTCCGTGATCGGCGACCTGGGCCTGCTGTACGTGGGTGCGCAGCACATCCTCGATCTGGTCGCCGACCTTCCGGATCGGATTCAGCGCCGCGCGCGGGTTCTGGAAGATCATCGAGACTTCGCGGCCGCGCAGATCGCGCATCTGGTCTTCGCTGGCCGCCTTCACGTCGATGCCGGAGAACATCACCGAGCCCTCGGCGATCCGCCCCGCCCGGTCGAGGATGCGCATCACCGCATAGGACGTCACCGACTTGCCGGAGCCGGACTCGCCGACGATGGCGAGCGTCTCGCCCTTGGCAACGGAGATGTTGACGTGCTGCACGGCTTTGACGATGCCGCGGCGGGTGGTGAATTCGACGGTGAGGTCCTGGACGTCGAGGAGGGGCTGGGCGGTCATGGACGGCTCCCGCCACTCAAAAAGTGCGAAAACAACCCCATGCACAGTAGAATGGGGTTGAAATCGTTGGGGAATTTCGGCGGGAAATTTGAGCGTGAGGCGGGCATGGGCCTCTCGCTCCCTCCCCCCTTGCGGGGGAGGGGCAGGGAGAGGGGTAGCCCCGGGAGAGGTCTGAGTTTGTGGCTACCCCTCTCCCTGCCCTCGAGAGCGAGCTTTGCTCGCCTCGGACCCCGCAAGGGGGGAGGGAATGAGAGAGCAGTGTCCGCCTCACATGTGAGCCTCGCGTGGCTCGCTGCGTGCTTGGAAACCATCATCACGTCCTCCGCTGCGGGTCGACGATATCGCGGAGGCCGTCGCCGAGGAGGTTGAAGCAGAACACGGCGATCATCAGCGCAAGGCCCGGGAACAGCGCGATCCACCATTCGCCCGACACCATGAAGCCCGCGCCCTCGGCTACCATGATGCCCCATTCGGCGGTGGGCGGGCGAACACCGAGGCCGATGAAGGACAGGCCCGCGGCATTGAGGATGGCGTAGCCCATGGTCAGCGACATCTGCACGATCATGATCGGCATGATGTTCGGGAGAATATGCACGAGCAGGATACGGAATTCGCCGTTGCCGGACAGGCGCGCGGCCTGCACGAAGCCGGCGTTACGGCGGACGTTCGCCTCGGCGCGCGCGACACGGGCGTAGAGCGGGAAGTTCACGATTGCCGTGGCCAGGATGATGTTCTGCACGGTGTTGCCGAGGGCGGCGACGATGCCCATCGCCAGCACGAACAGCGGAAACGCCATGATGGTGTCGGCGATGCGGCCGACGATGCGGTCGGTCCAGCCGCCGAAATAGCCGGCCGCGATGCCGGCAAGACCGCCCATCAGGAATACCAGCACGACGGAGGCGACGGCGATGAACGTATCGAGCCGCGTCGCCACGATGACGCGGCTAAAAATGTCGCGGCCGAGCTGGTCGGTGCCGAACCAGTGCGCCATCGACGGCGGCTTCAGCGCCGCAGCCGTATCGGAAGCGAGCGGATCATACGGCACCACGTAGGGGCCGAAGATCGCGGCTATCAGGATCACGATCAGCAGCGCGAAGGCGAAGCCGGTGACCTTGTTCTCGCCGAGAACGTAGCGGGTCTGTTCGAGGATCGCGACCAGCCCTGATGTCCGCGCGGGACCGACGGGCTCAACTGCAGGCGCAACGGAGCTCATGATTTAGCCCTCCAACCTGACACGCGGATCGATCACGCCGTAGAGAATGTCGATCACGAGATTGAGCAGCACGTACATGACCGCCATGGTCAGCACAAAACCTTGCACCGGCGCGAAGTCGGACGAGATCAGCGCTTCCACCGCATAGGAGCCGATGCCGGGCCAGGCGAACACTTTTTCCACCAGCACGTTCGCCCCTAGCAGGAACGAGAACACCATGCTGAGCGTGGTGATCACGGGCAGCATCGCATTGCGAAACGCGTAGGTGATGATGACGGTCGACGGCGACAGGCCGCTGGCGCGGGCCGTACGCACGAACTCCGACGACAACACCGCGAGCATCGAGGCGCGCGTCATGCGCGCGATCGGCGCCAGCGAGAAGATCGCGAGCGTCGTCGCCGGCAAAATGAGCTGGCTCAGCGCGGAACGGAACGCCTCGAAGTCGCGCGCGATCAGCGTGTCGACCAGGTAGAAGCCGGTCACCGTCGGCGGCGCGCTGTAGAACACATCGAGACGGCCGAGCGGCGCGGGCGACCAGCCGAGCCGGAAATAGAAGACATAGACCAGCACAAGGCCGGTGAAGAACACGGGCAGCGAGACGCCGGCCGTCGTCGTCACCCGGCATAAATGGTCGACCCATGATCCCGGCCGCGTCGCCGCCAGCACGCCGAGCGGAATGGCGATCACGACCGAAACGATGAGGCCGATCAGCGTCAGTTCAGCCGAGGCCGGTAGGCGGTTGCGGATTTCGGCCGCGACGGGCTGTCCCGTGGTGAGCGAGTTGCCGAAATCGCCGTGGGCGAGGTCGTTGGTGTAGCGGAAGAACTGCTCGATCAGCGGCTTGTCGAGGCCGAGCTTCTTGCGGATCTGCTCGACGGCTTCCTTGGTTGCCGCGGGCCCTGCGAAGTACGCGGCGGGATCACCGGGCAACGCGCGCGTCAGCAGGAAGGTGACGATGACGACCCCGATCAGGGAGGGAATCGCGAACATCAGGCGCTTGCCGATCATGGTCAGCATGGGAGCGCTCTCCTTCTGCTTTGCGATTGGGGGCGAACTTGCGCGGCTTGCGCCGCTGCGTTCCCTCCCCCCTTGCGGGGGAGGGCTAGGGAGAGGGGTGGCTCCGGGAGAGGCCTGAGTTTGTGGCTCCCCCTCTCCCCGACCTCGAGAGCAAGCTTCGCTCGCCTCGGACCCCGCAAGGGGGGAGGGAGCGAGAGAGCAGTGGCCGCCTCACTCAAATCAACGTTGCCAACAAATGCCGATGCGTCGTTGACGATCAGCATGACGGCTCACCCCTTCGCCAGCGCGCGGTAATCCAGGCGGCGGTGGAACCAGTATTGGTAGCCACTGATGTTCTTCTGCATCGCGACGTTGACGAAGGGCTGGTACAGCGGGATGCGCGGGATGTCGGTGAAAGCGAGATCGACGAAGCCCTTCACGTCGGCATCGTAGGTCGCGGTGTCGCCGGTGGCGGCCGCGGTGCGTGCGCCGTCGATCAGCTTGTCCATCTCCGCCGACTTGTAGCTCATGGTGTTGAAGACGGAATTGTTGCCGTGATAGCACCAGTAGAAGAAGTACTCGGGGTAATCGAGCCAGCCCGAGAACACGTTGGTGAAGAGCGGCATCTCCTTCTTGTTCAACTCGGTGCGCCAGTTGGCGCCGGGCACCTTGTTGATGGTGGTCTTGATGCCGATCTGCGCCAGGCTCTCCTGCACCAGCACGCAGAGCGGCTCGTTGACGCCGGCAAAGTTCAGGTCGAACGAGATCGTGGTCTCGAAGCCGTTGGCGTAACCGGCCTCGCTGAGCAGCGCCTTCGCCTTGTCCATGTCGGTGTTGTATTTGTGCGGCTGCGGCCACGCGACTTCGGTCGGCTTGTCCTTCGGCGCGCCGAACATCGGATTCGCGAGGCCAAACATCACGGCGTCCATGATCTTCTGATAGGGCAGCGCGTAGGCGACCGCCTGGCGGACCTTGGGATTATCGAACGGCGGCTTGGTGACGTTCATGCCGATATACTGGATGCCGTTGGAGAACGGCAGCGACACGACGTTGAGCTTCCCGTTCGCCTTCATCTCCTGAAAGTCCTTGTTGGGCAGCTCGTAGGAGATGTCGGCGTCGCCGCGCTCCAGCAGCGCGCGGCGGTTGCCGGCCTGCGGCACCATGCGCCAGATCACGCGCTTGATCTTCGGCAGCGGACCGCAGACCCAATCCTCGTTGCGCTCCATGATGACTTCGGTGCCCGCGGTCCACTTCGTCACCTTGTAGGCGCCGGAGCCCGCGGTCTGCTGCTTGGTGAACTCCAGACCCCAGGGGTCCTTCTCACTGGCGTTCTTCTTCACCAGCTCGGAATTGACGATGCAGGGCACGATGACCGCGAGATCGGGGATCGTGAGCTTGTCCTTCTTCAGGAAATCGACGCGCACGGTGTAGTCGTCGATCACGACGAACTGCTCCGGCTTTGTAAGAGAGCCCGCACTCATCTGGAAGGTCGGGAAGCCGCCGACGCTGACGGCGCGGTCGAGCGACCACTTCACGTCCTTGGCGGTGACAGGCGTGCCGTCGTGGAATTTGGCGTTCTTGCGCAGCTTGAAGGTGACCGACATGTCGTCGATCTTCATCTCCTCGGCGAGCTCGCCCTTGAACTTGTCGCGGTCGTAATAGGGCACGCCGCCGGGGCCGGTCTTCATCTCGTGGCTGATCAGGCGGTCGTAGCAATTCCAGGATACTTCGTAGCCGGGCACGTTGGTGCCGACGCCGTGGATGTCGAGATTGTTCGGGCCACCTTCCGAGACGATCAGCAGCGTCTCCGAGCGCGCATCGGCATAGGCCGTGGAGATGACCTGTGGCATCGCCGGAAGCGCCGCGCCTGCGGCCAATCCGGACACGGACTTGAGGAAATCGCGGCGCTTCATGGAAAATGCTCCAACGCAAAAGTTTCTGGTTGGAACAGGGATTCGCAAGGTTCGTGCCAGCGCTTAATAGGATCTTAATTTCCACATAAGCCATTGATTCAAAATAATCTTTTTGTATTTCGGTGATTGATCGCGCTTTAGGCAAGCCGGTCAATTGCATACAAAGATGCGATTTTGCTCTAAAAATAAGCTGAAAGATTGAGCGCTTCCGGATTGAGCAGGACGTTGCAGATGGCCCGGACCGTTCAGCCCGGCCATATCAGATCCTGGAGTTCGACGAGATCGTTCGCCCGGTCCTGCCAACCCTCGATACAGACGTGGCTGTTGAGGTCGCTGGCGCGGTGCAGCAGCATCAGCGCCATCAGCCGCCGCTTCAGTGCGAAATCCAACTTCGCATAGCCAAAGCCCTCGAGCAGGCTGCGCACCCTCCCCGGCCGTCCCGCCGCCATGAAGGCGCTGGGGCCGAGCAAATCGTAATCGCGCCATCCCACGAGCACGTCGCCGAAGTCGAACAGGCCGGCCAGCGACCAGTTGCCGTCGTCGCAAGCGAGCAGGAAGTTCTGGGGGATATATTCGCCCACCAGGATCACCGGCGGCGCATCCATCGGGATCAGTTTTGCAGCGTCGCGCAGGAGATCGTCGAGGCCCTCGAGGAATTTCGGCGCAAGGCCAAGGCGCGTGTGCCGTGCCCTGCAACCCTGCATCTGGGCGCGTATGAACGCATCCCAGCGCGGCTCGATCTCCGCCAGCGATCCAAGCGGCGCGCGCTGCACGGCGGCGATGGTCTCGCCGATCTGGCGCAGCAGGCGCTCTTTCTGGTCTTCCGCCAGCTGCGGCCAGACCTCCGAGCCGAGTGTGCCGGCAAGGCGCGTGATGACGAGGTAGGGCCAGCCGTCGCGCTCACCCTCCGCGACGATCTCCGGGATCGGCAGATGAAGGCGGCCGGCAAGCTGCGCCAGCGATCCGCGTTCGGAGACGAATTGTGCGCGCAAGTGCGGCGGGAAGATTTTCAGGATCAGCTTCTCGCCGAGGCCGACGACGAGATTGGTGCCGGTGGCAAACACATGCGGCGCGCTGATATCGAGACCGTGGCTGCGGGCGATGTCTATCGCAATTCCCAGCCATCGCGGAGGATCGGAGCGAAAGGCGCGAAAGCTGTCTGCATCGGCGAGGTGGGGTAGTTTCATCGACATCGCAACCTTATGCATTTCAAAAGCAGTTCCCCTCGCGGCCCATCCTTCGAGACGCCCGCTTTGGCGGGCTCCTCAGGATGAGGGCGGAGTGCGTGGCAGCGATTTTGGCAGGCACCGATGCCGCTTAGCCTCATCCTGAGGAGACCGCGAGAAGCGGTCGTCTCGAAGGACGAGGCGCGCGCTCAGGCATACGCTACCGGTCCGGGCTGGCGCGCTCGAACTGGCGCAGCAGCTTGTTGCCGCGCTCGACCGCGGCATCGAGCGCGGCCTGCGCGCCCTTCTGGCCGGTAAAGGCCTGCTCCAACTCGTCCTCGATTGCGCCGCGGATCAGCACGAAGGAGCCGAGCCGGATGCCCTTCGAGTTCTCCGTCGGCGGATGCAGCGTGATCTCCTCGAACGAGATCGCGGAGCCCGGATTGCGCTCGTAAAAACCCTGCGCGCGCGTCAGCTCGAAGGCGGCGCGGGTGATCGGCAGATAGCCGGTGTTCTGGTGCCAGGCGGCCTGCACGCCGGGCTGCGACAGATAAGCGAAGAACCGGGCCACGCCCTTGTATTCCGCGCGCGGGCGGTCGCGAAGCACCCACAGCGTGGCACCGCCGATGATCGAGTTCTGCGGCGCGTTCTTCACATCGGGCCAGTACGGCATCATCCCGTAGCCGATATCGAACTTCGAATTCGCTCTGATGTCGGCCCGCGTCGCCGAGGAGCCGATGAAGATGCCGCATTCGCCCTTCTGGAAGCGCGGCTCGGCCGACTGCCCGCGGCCGCCGTAATCGAACACCTTGTCCTTCTGCCACTCGGCGAGCTGGGCGATGTGTTGCACGACGACCGGGTTGTTGATGGTCAGCTCGGCATCCAGCCCCGCAAAGCCATTGGTCCGCGTCGCGAGCGGCAGATTGTGGAAGGCGGAGAAATTCTCGATGTGGATCCAGGACGGCCAGGAGGTGGTGAAGCCGCAGGCCGCACCGCGCTCGCGCAGGCGTTTTGCGGCAAGCCCAAGCTCGGGCCATGTCCTCGGCGGCGTCTCCGGATCGAGGCCCGCGTCGCGGAACATGGTCTTGTTGTAATAGAGGATCGGCGTCGAGGAATTGAACGGGAAGGACAACAGATTGCCGGCCGCATCGGTGTAATAGCCGGAGACTGCGGGAAGGTAATCGCCCAGCGAGAACGGCTCGTTCATGTCCCGCATCATGCTGAACACGGGATAGATCGCGCCCTTGGCCGCGGTCATGGTCGCGGTGGCGACCTCGTTGACCTGGACGATCGCGGGCTGGCTGCGCGAGCGGAAGGCGAAGATCGCAGCCGTCACGGTCTCGGTGTAGTTGCCCTTGTAAGTTGGGACGATGCGATAATCCGGCTGCGAGGCGTTGAAATCGGCGGCGAGCTTCTCGAGCTGCCGGCCGAGTTCGCCGGACATGGCGTGCCATAGCGCGATGTCGGTGGCAGCGCGCGCCTGAAGAGGCATTACGAGGACGATGAAAGCGGCGACGATCCGCAAAAGACGCGATGTTGAAATCACGATGGCTCTTCCCGTGTCGCGCGGCAAAAGGCGACCATACCTGCTTAAGGCGCTGCATTTCCCGTTTCAACCGGGAATGAGGTCGGCTGCGCCGCACAATCGCCCCGCCGGGTGCGGCGGGATGGCCTTCCCTCAACCATCTGCTAGATTGCGTTGAACCTTTTGGCTCCGCCATAGACTCCACCACTGAGGGGTTGAGTGTGCCAGTGCTGAACCGTGCCGAACTCTCGCGGACCGGGGTGATCTTTGTCGTGCTTTTGCTCGCGGTCTGCGCGACGAGCGCTGCTGCGCGCGAATTCCGCGTCGCCGACACCCAGACCGAGGATTACCCGACCGTCCAGGCGCTGCGCTACATGGGCGCGCTGATTGCCGAGCGCACGGGCGGCCGGCACGAGATCAAGGTGTTCCACTCCCGCCAGCTCGGCGAAGAGAAGGAGACCATCGAGCAGACCAGGGTCGGCGCGATCGACCTCAACCGGACCAATGTGGCGCTGATCGGCAACTTCGTCCCGGCGATGAACGTGCTCGCCATGCCGTTCCTGTTCCGGTCCATCGAGCACATGCAGAGGGTGCTGGACGGGCCGATCGGCAGCGAGATCCTCGGCAGTTTCGAGCCCTACGGCTTCGTCGGGCTCGCCTTCTACGATTCCGGCGCGCGGTCGATCTACAACGGCGTCCGTCCGATACGGAGCGTCGCCGACCTCAGGGGATTGCGGATCCGGGTGCAGCAGTCGGAGTTGATGAGCGAGATGATCCGCTCGCTCGGCGCCGAACCGGTCGAGATGCCCTACGGGCAGGTGCTCACCGGGCTTGCCAACCATCTGATCGACGGCGCCGAAAACAACTGGCCATCCTTCGTGACGACAGACCATTACAAACATGCCGGCCACCTCGCGCTTACCGAGCACACGATGAGCCCGGAAGTGCTGGTGATCTCGCTGAAGGCCTGGAAAAGCCTGTCGGCGGACGACCAGCAGATATTCCGCGAGGCCGCGGCTCGCTCCAGCCTGTTCATGCGCGAGAAGTGGCGCGACCTCGAGGAGCAGTCGCAGCACAAGGCTGAAGCCGCCGGCATCACCGTCGCCAGGGATATCGACCGCAAGCCGTTCGAGGACGCGATGGCTGCGATCTATGCCAAGGCGGGGCGCGATCCCGCCGCGGCCGCGCTGATCGAACGCATTCGCAAGGTGGAGTGAGCCGCTTGGCTGCACCTGGACACAGCGAGCACGCAGACAGGCCGCCCGGCCCGCTCGGGCGGCTGCGCGCACGCCTGGTCGGCATGCTCCGCGCGGTGCCGATCCGCTGGCGCATCCTGTCGATCGCGGCGCTGAACTCGGCCGTGGTCGTGGTGCTGGTGGGGCTGATCTGGAACGGCACGCAGGTGCTGGGCTCGGCCTGGGGCGACGTCCGCCAGGTGCGCGAGTCCGACCGTATCCTGGCGCTGCTCGAAAGCGAGACCGGGCGCCTGCACAATCTGATCCACCGCTACATCAACCAGCCGAGCCCGGACCTGTTCGCCGAGATCCTGCTGCTGCGCGAGGCGGTGCTGGGCACGCTGACCGACCGTGCCGCCAAGGACCCGATGCTGTCGGGCTCGGTCGAGGAGCTGGAGCGCACCACCGACCGCTTCCTCAACGGCTTCGGCGAGCTGCGCAGCGTGCAGGCGACCATCGCCAAGACCTATGAGGAGCAGGTGCAGGGCCCGGCCAGGGACATGGCCGGACTCTACTCCATCATCGAAGGCGCCACCGGCCATCGCGACGCCCTGATCTGGCCCTCGCTCGGCAAGTCCCGCGAGGCCTTCACCGCGATGCTGGTCGCCGCCAACTCCTACTATCTGTCGCTCTCGCCCGGTGCCGCCGACGACGCGCGCCGCAACACCGAGACGATCGAGAAGACCATTCCGGTCATGATCGATCTCGCCGACAACGACCTGCAGCGCATGGCGCTGCAACGGCTCGGGACCCGCACCATGGCGCTGCGCGAGGGTTTCGCAAAACTCTCCGAGCAGCTGACGAGCCGCACCGAATTGCTGCGCAACACCATCGACGCCAGCCAGGCCGAGGCGATCGGCGCTATCGACGACCTCTCCACCAAGATGCGCCAGCGCGAGCAGAAGGCGCAGGAGACGTTTGATCGTACCCTGGCCGATATCTCGCGGCGGGTGCTGTCGATCGCGGTAATCTTCCTCGGCATCATCCTCACCGCGGGCGTGCTGATCGCGCTGTCGATCCGCCTGCCGCTGCAGCAGATCATGACCGCGATGCGCGCGATCGCGCTCGGCGACCTCGACCGCGAGGTGCAGGGCACCAAGGCACGCGACGAGGTCGGCGCCATGGCGCGCGCGGTCGAGGTGTTCCGCGAGAACGCGATCGCGAAGCGCGAGACCGAGGACGAGCTGCGCGCGGCCAAGGAGAAGGCCGAGAGCGCGCTGCTCGAGCTCAACACCGCGCAGCAGAATTTGATCGACGCCGAACGGCTGGCGGCGCTCGGCGGACTCGTCGCCGGCGTCGCGCACGAGGTCAACAACCCGATCGGCATCAGCCTGACCGTCGCTTCCAGCTTCGCCCGGCGCACCGAGATCTTCGAAGCCCAGCTCAAGGGCGACGGCGGCCTGCGCCGCTCGCAGCTGGAGGAGTTCGTGCAATCCTCGCGCGACGCCTCGCAGCAGCTCGTCGCCAACCTCACCCGCGCCGGCGAGCTGATCCAGTCGTTCAAGCAGGTCGCGGTCGACCGCTCGCATGCCGAGCGGCGGCAGTTCTCACTCAGCGAAGCCACCGACCAGATCATCGCCAGCCTGCGTCCAGTCCTGAAGCGCTCGCCGATCACGCTCCAGGTCGACGTGCCCGAGGGGCTCCTGCTCGACGGCTATCCCGGCTCCTACGGCCAGATCCTGACCAACCTCTTCCTCAACGCCGCCAACCACGCCTTTGCCGACGGCCGCGCCGGCACGATCACGATCTCGGCGCGGCCGCGCGGGTCCGACGACATCGAGATCATCTTCGCCGATGACGGGGCCGGCATGACCCCGGACGTGCAGCGCCAGGCCTTTGACCCATTCTTTACCACCCGGCGCAATGAAGGTGGTACGGGACTCGGGCTTCATATCGTCTATAACCTTGTCACCCAGCAGCTCGGCGGACGCATGATGCTGGAATCCAAGCTGGGACAAGGCACTACTTTTCGGATTATCATGCCGCGGATCGCCAAGGGCGGCACGCAAAGCACAGAGACTGACGGGACTTCTCAATGGCCGAACAGGACGATGTCCTCCACCTGATCGACGATACCGGTGCCGCACCGGAGGACCAGAACGCAAGGAAGTGGAAGATCGCCGTCATCGACGACGATCCCGCCGTGCATGACGGCACCCGCTTCGCGCTGTCCGACTACAGCCTCAACGGCCAGGGGCTGGAGATCCTCTCCGCCCATTCCGCGGCGGAAGGTCGCAAGCTGATGGCCGCGCATGGCGATATCGCCGCCGTGCTGCTCGACGTCATCATGGAGACCGATGTCGCCGGCCTCGAGCTGGTCGAGTTCATCCGCAACGAGCTCAAGAACGAGACCGTGCGCATCATCCTGCGCACGGGACAGCCCGGCCAGGCGCCGGAGCGGCGCGTGATCGTCCAGTACGACATCAACGACTACAAGGCCAAGACCGAGCTCACCGCCGACAAGCTGTTCACCTCGCTGACCGCGGCGCTGCGCTCCTATCAGCAGCTCGAGCGCATGGTGCAGACGCGGCGCGGGCTCGAGATCATCATCGACGCCGCCTCGACGCTGTACGACTTCAAGTCGATGCAGCGGCTCGCCGAGGGCGTGCTGACCCAGCTCGCCTCGCTGCTCAATGTCGATTGCGCCGGCATACTGGTCCTGCGCGACAATGGCGGCGTGGACCCCGAACTCTCCGTGCTCGCCGGCAGCGGCTGCTACAGCCGCTTCATCGGCACGACCTCGTCGAAGGCGCTCGACCCCGATCTGCGCACGATGGTGGAAGCCGCGTTCCAGGGCCGCAAGAACGAATTCGCCGACCACCGCAGCGTGATCTATCTGCGGACCGGCTCCGGCCGCGAGGTGGTGGTGCTGCTGCAGGCCGAGCGCGAGCTGTCCGAGACCGACCGCTCGCTGGTCGAGATCTTCTCCAGCCGGCTCTCGATCGCCTTCGACAACGTGATCCTCTATCAGCAGCTCCAGGACGCCAACACGCAGCTCGAGGACCGCGTCGCCCAGCGCACCCGCGCGCTGATGCAGGCCAACCGCCGCCTCTCTGCGCAATGGCTGCGGCTGCAGCGCGCCAACGGCTTCAAGAACGAGATTCTGGGCACCGTCGCCCACGACCTCAAGAACCCGCTCGGCGTCATCCTCGGCCGCACCGAGATGCTGAAGGAGCTGATCGCGACCGGCGCCTCGTCCGACGGCGTGGTCGCCCAGGTCGATCACATCCGCGATGCGACGAAGCGCCTGACCACGATGGTCGATCATCTGATCTCGGACGCGATGGCCGATGCCTTCGACATCACCATCCGCCGCGAGCCGGTCGACGTCGCGGCACTGGTGAAAGAGGTCGCCGACGCCAACCAGCCGCTTGCGGTCAACAAGCAGCAGGCCATCCACGTCACGGCGCCGCCCAACATCGTCACCATGTGCGACACCGACCGCATCCGCGAGGCGATCGACAATCTGATCAGCAACGCCATCAAGTACAGCCCGATCGGCGGCAAGATCACCGTCGCCGTCACCCATGAAGCCAGTGATACCGTCGTCCGCGTCAGCGACGAGGGCGCCGGCCTGTCGCCGGAGGATCTCGGCCGCCTGTTCGGCCGGTTCCAGCGGCTTTCGGCCAAACCGACCGCGGGCGAGAGCTCGACGGGGCTTGGGCTTTCCATCGTCAAGCGTATTATCGACATGCATGGCGGCGAGGTGACGGCCGAGAGCGACGGTCCCGGCAAGGGATCGACCTTCACCATCACCCTGCCCGCGACCGAGTTGCCGTGATTCGAGTACCGAGATCTGAGTGACATGACCCAAAGCCAGCACATCATGATCGTCGACGACGAGGCCCCGGCCAGGGAGATGGTCGGCGATTACCTCAAGATGCACGGCTTCACCGTGACGCTGTGCGACGGCGGCAAGAGCTTGCGCACCGCGATCGACGGCAGCATGCCCGACCTCGTCGTGCTCGACCTCAACATGCCCGAGGAAGACGGCCTCTCGATCATCCGCGACCTCAAGAGCCGCATCAACGTGCCCGTGATCATGCTGACGGCGACCGCGAGCCCGATCGACCGCGTCGTCGGTCTCGAGCTCGGCGCCGACGATTACGTGGCAAAGCCCTGCGAGCTGCGCGAGCTGATGGCGCGCATCCGCTCGGTGTTGCGGCGGAGCACGCCGGTGAAGGCGGCCGAGACCGCGCCCGCCAAATCGGACAAGGATCAATTGGTGCGCTTCGGCACCAAATGGCTCGACCTCGAAGCGCAGGCCTTGCGCGACGACGAAGGCAACGAGCATCCGCTCACCGCGTCCGAATTCGGGCTACTGAAAGTGTTCGCGGCCAATCCGAAGCGCGTGCTGTCGCGCGAGCGCCTGCTCGAACTGGCCAATGCGCGCGACGCCGAAGCCTTCGACCGCGCCGTGGATCTGCGCATCATGCGCATCCGCCGCAAGATCGAGCCCGACCCGACCAAGCCAGCCGTGATCCGCACCATCCGCGGCGGCGGCTATCTGTTCTCGCCCGCGGGCGAGAAGGCGTAGGGCGCGCGGCACCTACCGCTGTCGTCCCGGGTTCGCTTCACGCCCCGGAATGACGGCATGGGTACCGCGACCGAACGCAAAGCCCGGAATTTCGTTCCCGGCTGCCCCGGGCGCTCCCCAATCCCTACCCCCGTATTTTCCGTACATTGAAATTCCACGACTTTTCGCCCCGAATGTTTCGTCGCGGCCTGTCCGACGAAACAATTTGGCGGCGCACGAAACCATTTTCCGCTTTTGGTGCAGACGTCCCGAAACGTTCGCTGATTAACACTTTGGTCCAAGGAAACGCCGCTCGGTTGCGGCGCTACGGGGAGCAAGTCAATGCCGAACGTCATCGCCATCAACGCCCAAGCCAGCCAGAGCATCGTTGCCGCTCAGGCGACCTCGGACGACATGCTTCTGGAAAGCATTGCCGACGGCAACCGGACGTCGATGCACATCCTCTATTGCCGGCACAATGTGCGGGTTTATCGCTTCATCCTGCGCATCGTGCGTGACGCGACCACCGCGGAAGACCTCGTCAGCCAGGTGTTCCTCGACGTGTGGCGCACCGCAGGCCAATTCCAGGGCCGCTCGCAGGTCTCGACCTGGCTGCTCTCGATCGCGCGCTTCAAGGCGCTGACCGCGATGCGCCAGCGCCGCTTCGAGGACATCGACCAGGACGACGTGCGCCAGATTCCTGACGATGCCGAGACGCCCGAGACCTCGCTCGACCGCAACGACACCAGCGCCATCCTGCGCGCCTGCGTGCAAAAACTGTCGCCCGCGCATCGCGAGATCATCAACCTCGTCTACTACCATGAGAAGTCGGTGGAGGAGGTCGGTCAGATCATCGGCATCCCGCAGAGCACGGTGAAGACCCGGATGTTCTATGCCCGCAAGCAACTGGCCGATTTGCTTAAGGGCGCCGGCGTCGACCGTTTCGCCGCCTAAGGCCAAAGATTTCAATGGGATAGGACCGAAGTTTCGGCCCTGTCCCCGGACACGGAAGTGTTACCGCCGACGAAATAATTGAAACAAAGCACAACATCACGCGGAAAAACTTCCCCCCTATAAATCTCACATACGGTTTCGTTAAACCTCCCAAGACTTCCAGCGACCCGGACGGGATGCCCCCCTCCGGGTCGTTTTATGTTTGGGGCCGATAGAGCCGCGGCAGGCTCGGTGCACCTCTCTCGCTTGAGTGAGGCGGCCCCTGCTCCCTCATTCCCTCCCCCCTTGCGGGGGAGGGGCAGGGAGAGGGGTAGCCACGAACTCAGACCTCTCCCGGGGCTACCCCTCTCCCCCACCCTCCCCCGCAGGGGCGGAGCGCGCTGCCGCCTTGGCCGGCACAGTTGCTTCCCAAAACAATCGCCCCTCACGAAGGCGTGACGCCACGTAACAACGCGCACGTCCATCCCGAACTGCCCTCGTGACCTCCTTCACGAGTGCCCGATGCTCGAACTTGTCTTCGCCGTCCTTGCCGGCATCCTGACCATCGCCGCGCCCTGCACGCTGCCGATGCTGCCGATCCTGCTCGGCGCCTCGATCGGGCGGGCGGGGCACTTGCGGCCCGCGATGATCGCGCTCGGCTTCGTCGTCTCGTTCTCGGCGACCGCGCTGCTGTTGGGTGCGATCACGCGGCTGTTCGATTTCGATCCGAACGTGCTCCGCGAGGCCGCGTCGATCCTGCTGCTGGGCTTCGGCCTGTTGATGCTGTGGCCGGCGCCGTTCGAATGGCTGTCGATCCGGCTCAACGGCTGGCTCGATCTCGGCAATTCCGGCGCCGTGCAGCACGAGGGCGCGCTCGGCGGCCTCGTGCTCGGCACCACGCTCGGCCTGGTCTGGACGCCCTGCGCCGGTCCTGTGCTCGGCTCGATCCTGACGCTGGTCGCGACGTCAAAGAACGCCAGCTGGGCCGGCGTGCTGTTGGTTGCCTATGCCATCGGCGCAGCGATCCCGATGCTCGCGATCGCCTATGGTGGACAGGCCGCGACCACGCGGGTACGCAGCCTCGCGCGGATCTCGCGGCGGCTGCAGCAGGGCTTTGGTGTCGTCGTGATCGCCTTCGCGGTCGCCGCCTATTTCCAATACGACACGCTGATCGTGGCGTGGCTCACCGGATTCTATCCCACCGGCCAGATCGGCCTGTGATCATCCCTCATCTTCATCGGAGGACGCTTCCATGACTTTCAAACTGCTCGCCGTCTCCGCCGCACTGATCGGCATGGCCGTGACAGGCGCCGTCATTCCCGGCATCTGCGACGAGGCCGCGCGCGCCACCCCTGTCGTCACCGCTGCCGCAAGCCAACAGACCGCCCCTGATTTCACCGGCATCAACACCTGGTTCAACTCGAACCCGCTCAGCATCGCCGACCTCCGCGGCAAGGTCGTGCTGGTCGACTTCTGGACCTATGGCTGCGTCAACTGCGTCAACACGCTGCCGCACGTCACCGACCTCTACGCCAAGTACAAGGACAAGGGCCTCGTCGTGGTCGGCGTGCACACGCCGGAATTCCCGTTCGAGCGCTCCGCCGCCAACGTGCAGGCCGCGTTGAAGCGCCACGGCATCACCTATCCGGTGGCGCAGGATAACGACTCGAAGACCTGGAACACCTACCAGAACCAGTATTGGCCGGCGCAATACATCATCGACCAGAGCGGCAAGATCGTGTTCCAGCATGAGGGCGAGGGCCGTTACGACGAGATCGACCGCACCGTGGCAAAGCTGCTGAACGCCAACAGCTGAGGCCGGATCGCCGCGGCCGCCGTTGTTGCTTGACTCCATGGACCCGTCCGTGGAGTTTCGCGACCGACGGAATCAGCGCCCGCAATGGACGACGCGACCACCAGCACCGACATTCGCCTTCGCGAAGGCGCCTCGATCGCGCAGCGGCTGGTCATGTCCGGCTTTGCGGCCGCCGTCGCGCTGTGCTTCACGCCGGGCCTGTTCACGCACGACACGTTGGAAGTGATCGTCTCGGTGGCCGCGCTCCTCGTGGGAGCAGCGTTCGTCGTCGGCATCATGCTGGCACCGGCGGTGGTGTGGATCATCACGCCGAACGAGATCCTGATCGGGCAACAGCGACCCTTTGGAAAGCTCCGGACCAGGATCGTCGCGAAAGACGACATCAGGGGATTACAGGTTCCCGGCAGCAAGCGGGCGAAGGCCCGTTTCCAGCTGGCCTTCACGCTGGCCTCGGGGGAACGCCTGACGTCGCCGCCGATCTCGGACGTCACGCATGTACGCGACACCGTGGCGCGGATCGTCACGCAATTCGACGTTCCCAATGTCGAGCCACCTCTCAATCCGCTCGATGCCAGCAATCCCGAGATGCATCTCGGCGAGCCGCTTGAGGCGTTTTCCACGCGGGACATCAGGATCGTCGCGCTGATCGCCGTCGCCTTGTCCGCCGTTCCCTACGCCTACAAGCTCTGGCGTGGATGGCCGCCCAGCCATGTCGATATCCTGCTGCTGCCGCTCGGCGCGATCGCCGCTTTCGCGGTTTACCGATACGCCAACCTCGTGACCGGCGCGTTCTGGATCATCCGCGAAAGCGATATCCGCGTCGAACGCCTGTGGGGCGACGGCACGCCGCGCGCCGACCATATCGAGGGCCACGACGTGAAGACGATTACCGTCGACCGCCGCGGCCGGTCCGAGGACGAGCACTGCATCATCACGATCCGGTTGCGCTCGGGGCGACGCTTTCGCAGCCCCCGCATCGGGTCGCGGCTCGAGGCCCGCGCAGTGGCGACCGAAATCGTCCGGCGGCTCGGGATCGCGCCGGAGAACAACAAGATTTAGAGCGCGCTACGTCCACATCGTCATGGCCGGGCTTGTCCCGGCCATGACGGATGCAGACTTGACAGCCTGCCACCCGGAGGACGTCGCCGACACTGCTTTTCGCGCCATCCCCTGTTTGTGGCATTGCCCGGCCTCGTCAAAAAACCAAAGCATTCTCGTGACATACCAGCCGGGCGCGCCATGAACTTGCCACGAAGCTGCCCCTGAGTTCAGATGGTCCGAATGATTTACGCTGTGGCAGCGGGGAGAGCTTGAAATGACGGATTATCGTCGCCTGACCGGGGCGTTCATCGCGGCGCTGGGCCTGGTCCTGACCACCTCATACGCCTCCGCCCAGCAGCCCGACCGCGGCGACGAGCCGGGGCTGGTCGCCGACGACGCCTACCAGCTCGAGCCGGAATGGCAGAAGCAGGTGGTGTACTTCCGCACCACCGAGACGCCGGGCACCATCATCATCTCGACCGCTGAGCGCCACCTCTACCTGGTGCAGCCGGGCGGGCGCGCGATCCGTTACGGCATCGGCGTCGGCCGCGACGGCTTCCAGTGGCAGGGGCTAGTGAACATCACCAACAAGAAGGAGTGGCCGGACTGGACGCCGCCGCCGGAGATGATCCAGCGACAGCCCTATCTGCCGCGCTTCATGGCCGGCGGCCCCGGCAATCCGCTCGGCGCCCGCGCCATGTATCTCGGCACCACCGTCTACCGCATCCACGGCACCAACCGCCCTGATACGATCGGCACCAAGGTGTCCTCAGGCTGCTTCCGTCTCGTCAATCACGACGTCGCCGATCTCTATGATCGCGTCCCCGTCGGCACCAAGGTGGTCATCCGGCAAAAGCCCGAGCTCTAAGTTTATCGTTTGAGCATGATCTTCCGGATCATGCTCTGCGCCCTCCTCCCAATTCCTTTTCCCGATTTTTTCGAGAGAGCAACATGATGCGCACTTTTCGAGGCGGCCTGCTGATCGGGCTCGCGGTTGCCGTGCTGGTCGGCGTCCTGGCGGTGATCTACGAGTTCTACGATACCCGCACGCTCAAGCGCACCGTGCGCCGCGGCGAGGTGCTGTGCGGCGTCAACAAGGGCCTGCCGGGCTTCTCGATCCCCGACGACAAGGGCAACTGGACCGGCTTCGACGTCGATTTCTGCCGCGCGGTGGCCTCCGCGATCTTCAACGATCCGAACAAGGCGAAGTTCGTTCCGCTCGACGCCGGCGAACGCTTCAAGGAATTGCAGAGCCGGAAAGTCGACATCCTCTCGCGCAACTCGACCTGGAGCATGGCGCGCGAGCTCGACTACGACCTCTATTTCCCGGCGGTCGCCTATTACGACGGCGCAGGCTTCATGCTGCCGCGTTCGCGCAACAAGGAGACGTCGCTGGACCTGACCGGCAGCAAGGTCTGCGTGCAGTCCGGGACCACGACGGCGCTCAACGTCGCCGATTATTTCCGCGCCAACAACATGAAGTATGAAGAGGTGAAGTTCGACAAGCTCGACGACGTCGTGAAAGCCTACGACACCGGCAAGTGCGACACCCTCTCCGCCGACGTCTCCCAGCTCTACGCGCTCAGGCTGAACCTCTCCAAGCCCGGCGACAACATGATCCTGCCCGACATGATCTCCAAGGAGCCGCTCGCGCCCGTGGTGCGCCAGCGCGACGACGACTGGATGATGATCGTGAAGTGGACGCTCTACGCGATGATCAACGCCGAGGAGCTTGGCGTGACCTCGGAGAACATCGACGAGGCCCTGAAGTCGAAGAAGCCCGAGGTGATGCGGCTGGTCGGCACCGAAGGCAATTACGGCGAGCAGCTCGGCCTCACCAGGGACTGGGTCGTCCGCATCATCCGCAACGTCGGCAATTACGGCGAGATGTACGAGCGCAACATCGGCGAGAAGTCCAAGCTGAAGATCCCGCGCGGCATGAACCAGCTGTGGAATGCGGGTGGCGTGCAGTACGCGCCGCCGGTGCGGTAACAGGTCTCTCCGCCGTCATTGCGAGCGAAGCGAAGCAATCCAGAATCTCTCCGCGGGAATAGCCTGGATTGCTTCGTCGCAAGAGCTCCTCGCAATGACGAGTTCGGGACAAGCTTTCTCCACACTCTCAACTGTCATCGCCCGGCTTGACCGGGCGATCCAGTATTCCGAGACGTCAATCGCATGCGGACAGGCCGCGGCGTACCGGGTCGCCCGGTCAAGCCGGGCGGCGACACCGCGTGTGAGGCGCCCCCTCGTCGCGCCTCTCCTCAACTCGCCTCAATACCCCCGCGCCCTCGCCAGTTGCTCGGTGTGGTAACCCGCATCGCCGAACAGCTCCTCGCACACCCTGGCGCGCTTCATGAAGAAGCCGATGTCGAACTGGTCGGTCATGCCCATGCCGCCATGCATCTGCACGCCCTCCTGCACCGCGCGCGTGGCGGTGGTGCCGGCGCGGGCCTTGGCCACGGCCACGCTTGATGCGGCCTTGGCGACGTCGGCATCCAGTGCCTGGAGCGCCTTCATCGTGGCGGCGCGGGTGATCTCGATGTCGACATAGAGCTCGGCGGCGCGGTGCTGCAGCGCCTGGAATTCGCCGATCAGCTTACCGAACTGCTTTCTGTTCTTGAGGTACTCGACGGTGCGGTTGAAGACTTCTTCGCTCAGGCCCACCATTTCGGCGGCGACCGCGCCGCGGCCGATGTCGAGCACGCCGTCAAGCAGCGCTGCACCCTGATCGACCTCGCCGAGCACGCTATCGGCGTTGACCTCGACATTGGCAAGCTCGATCCGCGCCGCGTTGTGCGCATCGACCATGATGGTGCGCTCGATCGCAACGCCCTTGGCCCTGGGATTGACCAGGAACAGTGTCAGCCCCTCACGCTCGCCGGCGGCGCCAGCAGTACGCGCCGCGACGATGAAGAGGTCCGCGACGTGGCCGTCGACGACCAGCGCCTTGGCGCCGGAGAGCTTGAAGCCGTTGCCGGCGCGCACCGCCTGGAGGCTGGTCTGGAGCGGGCGATGCTTTGCGCCTTCATCGATCGCGAGCGTCGCGAGCAGCGAGCCGTTGGAGATTTTCGGCAGATGTTCCGACTTCTGCGCGGCATTGCCGCCGCGGTTCAGCGCGGAGGCTGCGACCACGCTGGTGGCGAGAAACGGCGACGGCATCAAGGTGCGGCCGATCTCCTCCATCACGATGCCGGCCTCCATGAAGCCGAGACCGCTGCCGCCGAACTCTTCCGGCACCAGCAGGCCGGCAAAGCCCATCTCGGCGAAGGAATGCCAGAGCTCCTTGGAGAAGCCGGTGGGATCCTTGGCGTCGCGCAAGGATCGCAGGTGCGACACCGGCGCCTTGTCGCTGATCAGCCCGCGCGCTGAGTCGCGGAGCATCGATTGTTCTTCGGTGAGGACGAGGGCCATGGTGGTGTTTCCGATTCGAAATCTATTTTTTGTTCGTCATTCCGGGATGGCCCACTAAACTCGGGCTTGCCCGAGTTTAGTATTTTGGTTGCCCAAGTCGGCAGCAGCCGACTTGGGTGGGCCAGGCCCGGAATCCATAACCACGATCGGGACTATGGATTCCGGGCTAGCGCTATGCGCGCCCCGGAATGACGGGTGGTGAGAGCGTGCCTCACGCCCCCGGCAAATCCAGGATGCGCTTCGCGACGATGCCGAGCATCACCTCCGTCGTGCCGCCCTCGATCGAGTTGGCCTTGGTGCGCAGCCAGGCGCGCGGGCGGGCGCCCTGCCTGGAGCGCTCGCTCTCCCATTCCAGCGCGTTGACGCCGCCGGCCGACATCAGGATCTCGTGGCGGCGCTTGTTGAGCTCGGTGCCGTAATATTTCATCGCGGACGAGAACGCCGGATGCGCCTGGCCGGCCTTGGCGAGATCGACCGCGCGTTCGGCGCAAGCGGCGAGCGCGGCCTCATCGACGTCGAAGCTCGCGATCCGGCCGCGCAGCATGGAATCGTCGAGCTTGCCTTGTGCATCGGTGCCGACGGAATCCGCCGCGATCTGGCCGAGCGGCCGGCCGACGCCGCGCTCGCCCATGCCCGATATCATCGCGCGCTCATGCTGGAGCAGATATTTTGCGACGTCCCAACCGCGGTTGACGGTGCCGACCACGTGCGACTTCGGCACGCGGACACCGTCGAAGAAGGTTTCGCAGAACGGCGAATAGCCGGAGATCAGAAGGATCGGCTTGGTCGTCACGCCCTTCGAGGCCATGTCGAACAGGATGAAGCTGATGCCGTCGTGCTTCTTCGCCGCGGGATCGGTGCGGACCAGGCAGAAGATCCAGTCGGCGTAGTTGGCGTAGGAGGTCCAGATCTTCGAGCCCGTGATGACGAAATCGTCGCCGTCGCTCTCGGCGCGGGTCTGGAGCGAGGCGAGATCAGAGCCGGCGTTCGGCTCGGAATAGCCCTGGCACCAGCGGATCAGGCCCGCCGCGATTTTCGGCAGATGCTCCTGCTTCTGCGCCTCGTTGCCGTATTTGAGCAGCGCCGGCCCCAGCATCCAGATGCCGAAGCTCGACAGCGGCGGACGCGCGCCCATCCTGGCCATCTCGGCGCGCAGCACCTTGTGCTCGGCAACGCTGAGGCCACCGCCGCCATACTCCTTCGGCCAGTCCGGCACGGTCCAGCCCTTGTCGCGCATGCGCTCGAACCAGATGCGCTGCGGCTCGGAGGCGAATTTCGCATTGCGCCCGCCCCAGAACACGTCGCCGTCCGAGGTCACGGGCTTGCGCATCTCCGGCGGGCAGTTGGCTTCCAGCCAGGCGCGCGTCTCGCTGCGGAATTTCTCAAGATCTGTGGCTTCAGATTCGCTCATGGTCGTTTCCATCAATCAAAAAGACTTGTTGGGCGCGACTCTGAGCCATCGCACCGTGGAATTCAACCACTTCCGTGGCGCTGCATTCGGCTATAGTCGGAGCGATGGCGAGGCTTGAAAACAAAGAGGAAACAACAATGCGCCTGAAACTTCTTTCGCCTGGCGAAATGAACGAGAGCCAGCGGCAGACCTATGACGAGTCGATCGCCGGCAAACGCGGCAAGCCGCCGGCGCCGATGATGGCCTGGCTCAACAGCCCCGACATGGCCCGTCACGCCACGCGGCTCGGCGAAGTCCTGCGCTACGACACGATATTCCCCGCCAAGCTTTCGGAGATCGCGATCCTGGTGACGGCGCGGCACTGGACTGCGCATTACGAATGGTATGCGCATAAGCGCCTGGCGCTTGCCGGCGGCATGGACGCCAAAATCATCGACGCGATCCGCGACCGTCGCACGCCTGTCTTCGACGATCCCAAGGGCAAGATGATCTACGACGTCGCGAAGTCGCTGCATGAAGGCCATGGCGTCGAGAAGGGCCTCTACGATGCGGCCGTCGCGTTGCTCGGCGAGCGCGGCGTCGTCGAGGTGATCGGGCTGTGCGGCTATTACACAATGGTGTCGATGACGCTGAACACGTTCGAGTTCGAGCTGCCGGAGGGCGAGGTGCCGGAGCTCTCATAGTTTCGTATCCGGAAACGATGGGTTTCAGGACAGGCAGGTGGCACTGTCCCGAAGCCGGCCTTATCTGGAGTTGGTCAACGGAGCAGCACCATGTCGCAAAGCCAAGCCGTCGCCGCCGGCACAAGGATCGGCCACGTTCACCTCAAGGTCGCCGATCTCGATCGTGCGCTCGGTTTCTATTGCGGCGTGCTTGGTTTCGAGCTGATGCAGCGGATGGGCTCGGGCGCGGCGTTCATCTCGGCCGGCGGCTATCATCACCACATCGGGCTCAACACCTGGGAGAGCAAGGGCGGCTCGCCGCCGCCGCCGGGCACGACAGGTCTCTTCCACACCGCGATCCTCTATCCGACGCGGCCGGCGCTGGCGGATGCGCTGCATCGCGTGCTCACGGCCGGCATTGCGCTCGACGGCGCCAGCGATCACGGCGTCAGCGAGGCGTTGTATCTGCGCGATCCCGACGAGAACGGCGTGGAGCTGTATTGGGACAAGCCGAAAGAGCAATGGCCGTTCGGGCCGGACGGCAAGCTTGCGATGTTCACGAAGCGGCTGGATGTCGAGGGGTTGCTGAAGCAGCGCGAGACGTGATGCCCCACTCTCTCCCCTCGTCATTGCGAGGAGCGAAGCGACGAAGCAATCCAGACTGTCTTCGCGGAAAGATTCTGGATTGCTTCGCTGCGCTCGCAATGACAGAGTGTGTGGAGGCGCCGTCGCGACTCTAGGCGACCTTTGACCGCGGCCTCCCCCGCACCATAATCAGCGCCGCGGCCGCCACCTCCAGCGCGATGCAGATATAGAACGGCAGCGAGTATCCGCCGGACCAGTCGCGGAGGAAGCCGACGACGCCGGGGCCGAACGCGTAGGTCACTTGGTTGATCGCCGTATTCAGGCTGATCAGCACGCCGAACGAGGCGGAGTCGAATTCCTGCTGCACGATCAGCGACGGCAGCGTGATGAGATTGCCGACCGAGAAGCCGAACACCGCGCAGGCCACGATCAGCACATAGTCGTTGTGCAAATTGATGACGACGCAAAGCGCTGCGGCCTGGCTCAGGAACGACAGCGCCGAGGCAAGCCGCTGGTTGAGGCGGTCGATCACCATCGAGAACAGCACGCGGCCGATCACGGCCATCGCGGTCAGCACCGCGACCGCCACCGCCGCGCGCTCGCGGCCGATCACGGGATCGAGGAACGAGATCAGGTGCACGATGAAGCCGACCTGCGCGAACAGCACCAGCGCGAACGCAATCGTCACCGTGAGGAAGCCGACGTCGCGCAACGCCCATGCGCGGATCTCCGTCGACGATTGCGGCCTGGCCTTCGCCGTCGCATGCCAGCCGTGGAGATCGGGCGGCCGGCCGACGAGAAGGAGGATCACCGGCAGCAGCAACACCAGCATGGCGCCGGCGGCGGCGTACATCGCACTGGCGAAACCGATGTGGCCGATCAGGGTCACCAGCAGCGGCACGCCGACGATGCCGCCGAAGCTGGCGCCATTGAGCGCCAGGCTGATCGCCATGCCGCGCTTCTGGTCGAACCACAGGCTGATCGTGTTGGTGATCATGGCGAGACTGGTGCCGGCCCAGCCGAAGGCGAGCACGGCGTCGGCGAGATAGAGCTGCCAGGGTTCGCGCACCGCGCCGATCGCGACCGCGGCCGCCGCCATCGCCAGCGTGCCGGCGATCAGGCAGAGCCGCGGGCCATATTTTCTGACGGCCTCGCCGACGAAGACGACGAGCAGCGTACCGAACAGATAGAAGAACGTGGTCCCTGCGGAGATCAGCGAAGCCGGCCAGCCGCGCGCGCGCTGGAGCTCGGCGACATAGACGCTCTGACCGTAGAAACCGAGCCCCCAGCCGAAGGTCGCGAGCAGGAAGCAGACCGCGACGATGCGCCAGCCTTCGTAGCGGAGGGAGGATTCGTCGATGGGCGCGTCGTGCCGGGGACTGTCGAGCATTGGCGCTTTTCCTTCGCTGTCCCGGCGTCGGGACAACTTCTCCATGACGAGCATCATGTAACGATGCAGGACCAGAAAATCACTTCGACCGTGATCGAAGTATCAACGCTGCTGACAGCCTCCCGCCAACCTATTGAGCATGATCTTTCCGGAAAACCGCTACGCACTTTTCCGGATCATGCGTCAGATCGCATCCGGGAACTCGCCCATCGCCGCGTCCAGCCGCGCCTTGCGGCGGCGGGCCCAGGACGCCAGCAAGAGCACGGCGAGGCCAAGCACCACCGGCGGGAACACCACCATGTTCACCGCCGACCAGCCGTAATTCGCCAGCAGCTGGCCGGAGGAGAACGAGCCGATCGCCATCATGCCGAACACCAGGAAATCGTTGAAGGCCTGCACCTTGTTGCGCTCCTGCGGACGGTGCGTCTCGAGCACCAGCGCGGAGGCGCCGATGAAGGAGAAATTCCAGCCGACACCGAGCACGATCAGCGTGGCCCAGAAATGCATCGCGGTGAGGCCGGAGAGACCGATGCCGGCGGCCACGGCCTCCAGCAGCAGGCCGGCGGCGACGATCTTCGGCGCGCCGAAGCGGGAGATCAGTGCGCCCGTGAAGAAGCTCGGGCCGTACATGGCGACGATGTGCCATTGAATGCCGAAGTTGGAATCGCTGACACTGAGGCCGCACATCTTCATGGCCAGCGGCGCCGAAGTCATCACCAGGTTCATCATGGGATAGGAGATGACGCCGCACAGCGCGGCCGCGATGAAGCGCGGCTGGGTGACGATGTCGAGCAGCGGCCGGCCGCCGTGCAGATCTGCCGGTGCCGGCTTCGGCATGTCGACGCCCGCGACGATGCCCATCGCGACCAGCGCGACCGCAGCCTGCACCAGGAAGCTGAAGGCGAACAGATAGGGCGACCAGACGTCCATGGTCCATTGCACGAGCTGCGGACCGAGCACGCCGGCGAACACGCCGCCGGCCATCACCCAGGACACCGCCTTGGGCCGGTAGGCCGCGCTCGCGCCGTCGGCGGCGGCGAAGCGATAGGATTGCGCCACCGCGCCGTAGAGGCCGCCGAGGAAGGTCGCGACGCAGAACAACGCGAACGAGGCGTGCAGGATCGCGAACGAGCCGAGCACGCCGGTGAGGACGCCGCAGCCGGTGCCGATGACGAAGGCCCAGCGGCGACCGAAGCGGCGCGAGATCGCGCCGGTCGGCAGCGTACCGGCAGCGAGTCCTACGACGTACATCGACAGCGGCACCGTCGCGAGCGACATGTCGGGCGCGAGCGTCGCGCCGACGATCGAGCCGGTGGCGAAGATCACCGCCGAGTTGGCGCCGGTCAGCGCTTGCGCCGCGGCAAGGCGCACCACATTGGCACGCACGCGGGCGTCGGCAGCAATTTCGTGGGCTGTAGTCACGTCTAACATCGGCATTTCCGCCCGAGAGGACTTGTTGATTCCCGGCACTATGGAGGGGCGCGGGAGGGCGGGCAACCGGCGCAAACGGGCGCAGGCCATGCCTCTGACGCAATCGGAGGGATCATAACGAGCCGCGCCCTTGACGGCTTGCGCTCGATCAAATCCTATCCGCCGCGATCTTCAGGAGTTTCTTCATGTCCGTCGACGACAGGCCTACGCTCAGCGCTCCCGACGACGATCCCTGGCTCTGGCTGGAGGAGATCGAAGGCAAGCAGGCGCTCGATTTCGTCGCGCGGCAGAATCAACTGACGCTCGCCGCGTTCGGGGGCGCGGCCTTCGAGCGCGACCGCGATGTCCTCGCGGCGATCTACGATCGTCCCGACAACATTCCCTATGTCAGCCGGCGCGGCAGCGATCTACACAATCTCTGGAAGGATGCCGCCAACCCGCGCGGCCTGTGGCGGCGAACCACGCTGACGGAGTTTCGCAAACCGCATCCGGCGTGGGAGATCATGCTGGACATCGACCAGCTCGCGGCGGGCGAAGGCGAGGACTGGCTGCTGAGCGGGATCGCCACGATGCCGGGACGCTCGCGGGCGATTCTGAGCCTGTCGCGCGGCGGCAGCGACGCCGTCACCCTGCGGGAATTCGACCTCGACACCAAAAGCTTCGTCGCGGACGGTTTTACGCTGCCGGAGGCCAAGGGCGGTGTGGACTGGCTCGATGCCGATACGCTGCTGCTGTCGAGCGCCCATGGCGAGGGCATGGCGACTACTTCCGGATATTCGCGGACCGTTCGCGTGTGGCGGCGCGGCCAGCCTGTCGATCAGGCGCAAACGATCCTCGAGACCACGGCCGATCACATGGCGATGTCAGGCATGGCCGACGACACCGGACCGGCGCCGCGGATCTGGATCGTCGACCAGATCGACTTCTTCAATCACGCCATCTGGCTGCGCGATGCGGCTGGTGCGACGACGAAGCTCGATCTGCCGACCGGCATCTGGATGCAGGCGCATGGCGACTGGTTCGCGATGAAGCTGCGCAGGGACTGGCAGGTCGAGGGGCGGACCTATGCCACCGACACCGTGCTCGGCATCTCGCTCTCGGCGTTCCTCGCAGGCCACCGCGATTTCGCAGTCCTGTTCGAGCCCGGACCGCGACGCGCCCTGCAAGGCCTGT
The DNA here is from genome assembly GCF_052588265.1 of Bradyrhizobium sp. Pa8. Classification (NCBI taxonomy): domain Bacteria; kingdom Pseudomonadati; phylum Pseudomonadota; class Alphaproteobacteria; order Hyphomicrobiales; family Nitrobacteraceae; genus Bradyrhizobium; species Bradyrhizobium sp. Pa8. The sequence continues at coordinate 9,336,964 of NZ_CP176767.1, forward strand.
TCTGGGCGGGCGGCAGACTGGTGCTGTCGATCCTCGACGAGCTCAGGCCGCACTTCGAGATCTGCACGCCATCAGCGACGGGCTGGAGCCGCGAGACGCTTCCCGGCCTCCCCGAGATCGGCGTCGTCGACGTCTGGCCGCTCGATCGCCATCCGTCCGAGAGCAATGGCGACCTGCTCGCCAATGTGCAGGATCCGCTGACGCCGCCGTCGCTGCTGTTGCTGGAACGCGGCGTCGCAAGCCCGACCGTGCTGAAGCAGGCGCCGAAGACGTTCACCGCGGATGGCCTCGTGGTCACACAGCACGAGGCCATCTCGATCGACGGCGAGCGCATTCCCTATGTCCAGACGGGTCCCGCCGGCGAGTCCGGCGATGCGCCGGTCTATATGAGCGCCTATGGCGGCTTCGCCCATGCGGTGAAGCCGTACTACAACCCCTCGCTCGGCAAGCTGTGGCTCGAGCGCGGCGGCACCGTTGTGCAGGCGAATTTGCGCGGCGGCGGCGAGTTCGGCACCCGCTGGCACGATGCCGGCCGGCTCGCCGGCAAGAAACTCTCGCACGACGATTTCGCGGCCGTTGCCGCCGATCTCGTGCGACGCGGCGTGACCAAAGCAAAGCGGATCGCGGCGCAAGGCGGGTCGAACGGCGGCATCCTGATCACCAACATGCTGGTGCGCTACCCCGAGCGCTTCGGCGCGCTGTTCTGCACCATTCCGCTGATCGACATGCGCCGCTACACAAAACTGCTCGCGGGCGCGAGCTGGATCGCGGAATATGGCGACCCTGATAAGCCCGAAGAGTGGGAGTGGCTGAAGACCTACTCGGCCTATCACAACGTGAATGCCGGCCAGTCCTATCCGCCGATCCTGATCGCCACGACACGGCGCGACGACCGCGTTCATCCCGGTCACGCGCGCAAGATGGCCGCAAAGCTGCAGGCGATGGGCTACGAGGCCTGGTTTTACGAGCCGGAGGCCGGCGGCCACGGCTACGGCAAGGACAACAAGGAGCGCGCCGGCTTCGAGGTGATCGGCTTCCGGTTCTTGAAGGACAGGATCGGGTGGAAGGACGGGGAGGCGTAGTCGCGCTGTCCCCTTGCGGACTTCGACCGCATCACACCGTGAGGCGGCCACCGCTCTCTCATTCCCTCCCCCCTTGCGGGGGAGGGGCAGGGAGAGGGGTACTACACGGGGACTCTCTCGATTTGCGCGCGCGGCGGGTCGTCGATGGATAGACCGTTTCCTGGGCTACCCCTCTCCCCCGCCCTCCCCCGCAAGGGGGGAGGGAGCGCACCGCCTTCGTGGCGTGCACCCGGACATAAGTCAGCAGCGCCTCAAACGCGCGCGAATACCAGCGTCAGATTGTTCGCCGGCATCTCGATCGTATCGACCAAGCTTAGCCCGGCGCCGCGCGCGAGCGTCTCGACGTCGCTGATATCACGCACGCCCCATTCGGGATTGCCTTCGCGCAAGGAGGTGTCGAACACGGCATTGCTGAGCGCGGTGTGCTTGCCGTCGCGCTTGAACGGGCCGTAGAGGAACAGCTTGCCGTCGGCCCGCAAGTAACGGCCGGCACCGGCGAACAGGCCCTCGGCCACGCTCCATGGTGCGATGTGGATGACGTTGGCGCAGAACAATGCGGCAAGACTCGTCGGGCCCTGCCCGCTTCGCATCTCCGGACACCAGTCGGGGTCGGTGAGATCGATCCGCAGCGGCGAGCGGATGTTTTGCAGGCCCGAATGGACGCGCCAGGCCTCGATGCTCTTGAGGTGGCGCTGGTTGAGGTCGCTCGGCCACCAGATCAGGCCGGGCGTGTGCTGGGCGAAATGGACCACGTGCTGGCCGGTTCCGCTGCCGAGCTCGACCACGTTGCCGGTCAGGCCTGCGAGATGCTTTTCCAGCGCCGCCCAGAGCGGCTCGTGATTGCGATGAAATGCCGGTGCATCGAGCCGCCCATCCGGCTCGACCCGTCCGCCGTCCCCGCCAAATTCGACGACATATTCAGCCAATTGAGGTCCCCTTGAAAAAACGAGAACGGGAAAAAAACACGATGGGCGTCCAAACGCCCCGAAAACAGCCGGCCAGCGCTGCTGGCCCGAATCCGCCGAACAAGTAAGCTCTTTAGTTGCAATGCGGAAGATATTAACTCCATTTTGCCGCGCGCATAGTCTTGATTGTCAGGTGATCCCCTTTGTGCTTTGGAACACTATATTTCCGCGAACGAGATCATCGACATAACGCCTCGGAATGACGCCTTGACCGCCTTTCCACGGACGCCCGTCCTTTACGTCCTGCTGGCGATCGCCGCCGGCCTTGCCGCAGGCCCCGTGCGGGCGCAATCCGCCGTGGCCGATGGCCAGAAGCTCGCCTTCGACCGCGGCAAGGGCAATTGCCTGACCTGCCACGTCATCAAGGGCGGCGACTTGCCGGGAACGATCGGGCCGGAGCTGAAGGACATCAAATCAAAATACCCTGATCGCAACGAGCTGGTCGCGATCATCTTCGACGAGACCAAGCGCAATCCGCAGACCATGATGCCGCCGTTCGGCCGGAACCGGATTTTGACCGAGCAGGAGATCAGCGCGATCGTTGATTTCCTCCAGACCCTGTGACTTCAGGCACGCCAGGAGACCTCCGATGACCACGACCACCGGCCCTCATCCGACGCGTCGCCTGATCCTTCAGGGCGCAGCCGGCGTCGCGCTGCTCGGCCTCGGCAACCTGCCGTTCACGCCCGCGCGTGCCGCGGCCAACGACAAATATCCGGATGAAGCGTTCAAGCAGAAGAGCGAGGCGGACGCGATCAAGGCGCTCTACGGCAAGACCGCCGAGCCGTCCGACAAGGTCAAGCTCGACGCCCCCGAGATCGCCGAGAACGGCGGCGTGGTGCCGATCTCGGTGACGACGACGCTCGACAAGGTCACCTCGATCTCGTTCTTCGTGGCCGAGAACCCGAGCGCGCTCGCGGCAAGCTACAAGATTCCCGATGGCACCATTCCCGCTGTCGCCAACCGCCTGAAGATGGCCAAGACCACCAACGTGACCGCGATCGTGGAAGCCGACGGCAAGCTCTACAGCGCGACCAAGGAAGTCAAAGTCACAGTCGGCGGCTGCGGCGGGTAGGAGAATCCAGATGGCATCCAGCATTCGCGTCCGGGCCACGGTCAACGGCGACATCACCGAGGTGCAGGCGCTGATCCAGCACCCCATGGACACCGGCCTGGTCAAGGACGCCAAGGGCGAGGTGATTCCGGCGCACTTCATCCAGCGGCTGAAGTTCGAATGTAACGGCAAGGACGTCTTCGTCGCCGATTGGGGCACCGCGGTCTCCAAGGACCCCTACGTCAAGTTCAGCTTCAAGGGCGCCAAGAAGGGCGACGACCTCAAGGTCTCCTGGACCGACAACAAGGGTGGGTCGGACACGGCCACCGCGAAGATTTCGTGATGAATGTCCGCTTCTATCTTCTGCTTGGTTCGTTGAGCGCCGCGCTGGTCGCGTTCGCCCTCACCTCTCCGCGTGTCATCGCGGCCGACAAGGTCGATCCCGTCGCCGATGCGAAAGCGTTCCAGAACTTCTTCTTCCAGAAGTTTCCGACCGTGAAGCACGAGGATTTCGTCAATGGTCCTTATTCGATGAACGAGGACATGAAGCGGCAATGGCAGGAGAAGGAGGAATTCCCGCCCTACGAGTTCGCGCTCGACGCCGGCAAGGAGATGTTCGCGACCCCGTTCAGGAACGGCAAGACCTATGCCGACTGCTTCCCGAATGGCGGCATCGGCATCCGCCAGAACTATCCTTACTTCGACACTGGGGAAGGCAAGGTCGTCACGCTGGAGCTCGCGCTCAACCGTTGCCGCGAGGCCAATGGCGAGGCGCCCTATTCCTACGTCAAGGACGAGATGGCTTCGCTGACCGCCTACATGGCGTTCACCTCGCGCGGCAAGCCGATGGACATCAATATCCCCGACGACCCGCGCGCGCTCGCCGCGTACGAGAACGGCAAGCGCTACTTCTACACGCGCCGCGGCCAGATGAATTTCTCCTGCGCGAGCTGCCATGTGCAGAGCCCGGGCGAGCGCATCCGCGCCGAGATTTTGGCACCGGCGCTCGGCATTCTGAACGCGATGCCGATCTACCGCTCGGAATGGAGCGGCATGGGCACCACCAGCCGCCGCTTCGTCACCTGCAACAGCCAGACCCGTGCGGTTCCGCTGGAGCCGCAGGCCGATGAATATCGCGACGTCGAATATTTCCTGTCCTACGTCGCCAACGGCCTGCCGATTTCAGGGCCGGGAGCACGGCCATGAAGGTGTCACTTCCTCTCGCCATGTTGCTGGCATTGAGCCTCGCGCCAGCAGCGCGCGCGGCGAACGAGGCGGATTACAAGGCGGCCTATGCCGCTGCGGAGGCCGCCTCCAAGGAGGCAGCCGGCATGCGCAACCAGTGGACCGTGACCGTATCTGCGCTGGCGGCAGCCAAGAAGGCGGCCGACGGCGGCGATTTCGACCGCGCGGTTGCCGCTTCGAAGGAGGCCGAGGCGCTGGCGAAGGCCTCGATCTTCCAGGCGACGTCTGAAAAAGAGGCGTGGAAGGCGATGGAAATCCGCTAGACTAAAAATCTCGTGGAACCGTCGAATTGCCGTTGAGAGGCGCGGAGAATTTCTGGATGGCCATCCGCCGCCGCGATTTCCTGAAGAGCACCGCTGCTGTCGCCACATCGCTCAGCCTGCCGCGGCTCGCGCGCGGCGCCGAGACCGCGAGCATTTACGACCTCGAACGGTTCGGCAATGCGCGCATCCTGCACACCACCGACACGCATGCGCAGCTCAACCCGGTCTATGTCCGCGAGCCCAGCGTCAATATCGGCATCGGCGAGATGGCAGGACGGCCGCCGCATCTGGTTGGCCGCGCCTTCCTCGAGCGGTTCGGCATCCGGCCCGACAGCGCCGATGCCTATGCTTTCAGCTGCTTCGAGTTCGAGAAGTCCGCGGGCCGCTTCGGCAAGCTCGGCGGCTTCGCCCATCTGAAGACACTGATCGATCGCTTGCGCGGCGATGCCGGCGAAAAGCACTCCGTGCTCGTCGACGGCGGCGACCTCTGGCAGGGCACGGGGCTTGCCAACATCATGCAGGGCCGCGACATGGTCGAGGTCGCCAATCTGCTCGGCATCGAGGCGATGACCGGGCATTGGGAATTCACCTATGGCGAGCAGGTGCTGCGTGAGAATCTCGAGCGCTTCAAGGGCGAGTTTCTGGCGCAGAACGTCTTCCTGACCGAGGAGGCCGCGTTCAACGACGCCCCCGCCTTCGACAAGGCGAGCGGGCGCGTGTTCAAGCCTTCGATGATCAAGGAGCTCAGCGGCCATCGCGTTGCGATCATCGGCCAGGCCTTCCCCTACGTGCCGATCGCGCATCCCAAGCGGTTCACGCCGGACTGGACTTTTGGCATCCGCGAGGAGGAGTTGCAGAAGCATGTCGATGCCTTGCGCGGCACCGAGAAAGTCGATGCGGTCATCCTGCTGTCGCACAACGGCATGGACGTCGATCTCAAGCTCGCGAGCCGCGTCACCGGCATCGACGTCATCCTCGGCGGCCATACCCATGATGCGATCCCGCAGCCCATCGCGGTGAAGAACGCGAGCGGCACGACGCTCGTCACCAATGCCGGCTCCAACGGAAAATTTCTGGGCGTCCTCGACCTCGCGCTCGACAAGGGCAAGGTCGGCGACGTCAGGTATCACCTGCTGCCGGTCTATTCCGAGCTGCTGAAGCCCGACCCTGGCATGGCCGAGCTGATCGGCCGGGTGCGCGCGCCGCATGTCACCGACTGGTCGGAAAAGATCGCAACGCCAGACCGCCTGCTGTATCGCCGCGACAATTTCGCCGGTCCCGTCGACGAGCTGATCTGCACCGCGCTGCGCAGCGAGCTCGATGCCGAGATCGCGCTGTCGCCGGGCTTCCGCTGGGGCATCACCGCACTGTCCGGCCAACCGCTGACCATGGAGGATGTGCTCGCGGAAACCGCGATCACCTATCCCGAGACCTACGTGCAGGAGATGACCGGCGCCCAGATCAAGGAGGTGCTGGAAGACATCTGCGACAACCTCTTCAATCCCGACCCCTATTACCAGCAGGGCGGCGACATGGTGCGCGCCGGCGGGCTCAGCTACACCTGCACGCCGACGGGTGCGATCGGCAGCCGCATCTCCGAGCTGAAGCTCAGTGGCGGCAAGGCGCTCAGCGCGAGCCACCGTTACAAGGTCGCGGGCTGGGCCTCGGTCAACGGCCAGCAGGGCGCGCCGGTGTGGGATGTCGTCGCCAAATATCTGCGCTCAGGCAGGATGTTTCAGGAGCGGCTCGGCTCCGGCGTGACGCTGAAGGGCGTCGAGGGCAATCCAGGCATTGCAGGACAGGGATGATGCGGTCGCAAATCTGTCGCGCGATGCTGCTGGCGGCGCTCGCCTTCGCCGCCACGCCGTGGGCCTCGGCACAGCAAGTGCCGCTCCAGGACAAGCCGTTCGCCGAGCACAAGATCGTGCTTCAGCTCTCCGACGGCGATGTGAAGAAGCAGGCGCTGGTGCTGAGCGTCGCCAACAATCTCCTGAAGGCCTACGATCCGGACAAGGTCGCGATCGAGGTGGTGGCGCTCGGTCCCGGCATTGATCTCCTGTTGTCAGGCAGCGAGCGCCGCAAGCAGGTCGAAAGCCTGATCGCGCAGGGCGTGCGCTTCGATATCTGCCTCAACACGGTCGACACGATCGAGCGGGAGAGCGGAAAACGGCCGGAGTTCATCCCCGCTGCGACGCCGGTGCAGGTCGGGGTCGGGCAGATCCTGTTCCTGGCGGAGAATGGGTACACGGTGGTGCGGCCGTAGGGGCTTCGGCCGTGGCACGACGCCGCGACACCCTCGGTGTCATTCCCCGCGAAAGCGAGGAATCCAGTACGCCGCGGCTTCTCCGTATCCCCTTGCCGTCTCTGGAATACTGGATCGCCCGCCTTCGCGGGCGATGACGCCGGTGGGTGGGGGCGGACACTAACGACTTCCCATCCCCCGCAATAAAAATCTTCTAAATTTTGCTGTCTACACAGTGAATTGCTTCTCTTCCTGGCCCATAGCGTAGTAGAATCTTGGGAACCAGTTCCACGCCGGGTTTTGCCATGATCTTTCGCCAGCTCTTCGACAGCGTTTCGGGCACCTACAGCTATGTCCTCGCCAGCCGCCCCGGCGGCGAGGCGTTGATCCTCGATCCCGTGCTGGAGAAGGTCGATCGCTACTGCCAGCTGCTGCGCGAACTCGATCTCAAGCTGGTGAAAGCCGTCGACACCCATCTCCATGCCGACCACGTCACCGGGCTCGGCGAGCTCCGCGACCGCACCCATTGCATGACCGTGATGGGCGACCAGACCAAGGCCGACGTGGTGGCGATGCGGGTCGCCGACGGCGACAAGGTGACGATCGAGGGCCTGTCGCTCGACGTGATGTACACGCCCGGCCACACCGACGATTCCTATTCCTATCTGATGGGCGACCGCGTCTTCACCGGCGACACGCTTCTGATCCGCGGCACCGGCCGCACCGATTTTCAGAACGGGTCGTCACGCGCGCAATACGATTCGATCTTCAATCGCCTGCTCAAGCTGCCGGACGAGACGATGGTGTTCCCGGCGCATGACTACAAAGGCGACACCGTCTCCACCATCGGCGAGGAGAAGCGCTACAATCCGCGGCTCCAGGTGCGTTCGGTCGACGAATATATCGAGCTGATGGCGAACCTGAAGCTGCCCAATCCGAAGATGATGGACGTCGCGGTGCCCGCCAACATGCATGTCGGCCTGCATCAGGAGGAGCTGGAGAAAGAGGGCCGCGCGCTCAGCGCCGTCGAGGCGATCCGCATCCTCGGCCGTCCCGATATCCTGCTGGTCGATCTGCGCGAGACCAACGAGCGATTGAAGCACGGCATGCTCGAAGGCGCGCTGCATACGCCCTATCCGTCCGTTGAAGACAGCCTGAAGCCCGGCGGCATGCTGCGCGAGGTCGCGGCCGCCACCGGCCGCCGCGTCGTGTTCTTCTGCGCCTTCGGCGAACGCTCGGCGATGGCTGTCGCCGCCGCCAAGGAAGCCGGCCTTTCCAACACTGCCCACATCGCCGGCGGCATCGATGCCTGGAAGAAGGCCGGCGGGCCTGTGGTGCGCTGACGCCCCCCTTCTTGCGGTAAGTCAGGAACCGCACATATTCTAGGGGGTAGAAGCGGATGACGCATCACCATCCGGGATCACCCATGGCCAAGACTGGCAAGCCGGGCAATCCGCCCAAAGTCGCTGATAACAAGCAAGCGGACGACAGGGCGAAGAAGCCCCCGCCTCCGCTCGACGACGACGATTGCGACGACGGCGACATCGCGACGCCGAAACGCGACCGCTACGGTTCGGATGACGAGCCGTTGTGAGGGATGAGAAGCTCGCCCCACGAACGGTGCGTTCCCTCCCCCCTTTCAGATCGCAGCGCCCCACCCGCGCTACCTGCCATGCGCCCGCGTTCATGGACAAATAACGGCTCTCCCCGATAGTTTGCGCGTCCCCCCTTAAGGACGTGAAACGGAACTGCAATGGTCGACGTTCTCGCCGCACCGCAACAAGGCAAGGCGGACAGCGCGCTGCGCACGCTGACCGGGATTTCGATCGCGCATTGGGTCAGTCATTTCCATCTGCTGGTCCTGCCGATGCTGTTTCCGTTCCTGAAGAGCCAGCTCGGCGTCGGCTATATCGAGCTCGGCTTCGCGCTCACCGTCTCAGCGGTCGTATCCGGCCTGACGCAGGCGCCGACCGGCTATCTCGTCGACCATTTTGGCGCGCGCAAGATCCTGCTGGGCGGGCTCGCGCTCGGCGGCTTCGCGCTGATCCTGCTCGGCCTGCATCTCAGCTATGCCTCGCTGATTGCCTGCGCGGTGCTGCTGGGTCTTGCCAACAGCGTCTACCACCCCGCTGACTACGCCATCCTGGCCGAGCATATGGACGAGGCGCGGATGGGCCGCGCCTTCTCGGTCCATACCTTTGCCGGTTATCTCGGTGGCGCCGTGGCGCCGGCGATCGTCGCCGCGCTCGTCACCGTCTCCGGCGGCACGGGTGCGCTGATCGCGTCGGGCGCGATCGCCGTGCTGGTGGCCCTGCTGCTGGTCGTCATGAACATACCCGATGCCGGCGCGCACAAGACCACGCCGGGCAACGAAAACGCGCCGAAGCAGGCTGTGATCACGCCGGCGCTGATCACGCTCACCGCGCTGTTCATGCTGCTCAGCCTGTCGGTCGCCGGCATCAACAATTTCGGCGTGGTGGCGCTGATGAGTGGCTACGGCGCGTCCTACTCCGCCGCCAACATCGCGCTCACCGCGTTCCTCGCCGCCAGCGCCGCAGGCGTGCTCGCCGGCGGCTTCCTCGCCGACCACACCGCGCGCAACGGCTATGTCGCCGCGGCCTGCTTTGCCGCGAACGCAGCGATCGTGCTGCTGATCGCGCTGGTCACGCTGCCCGGCTGGATGCTGACGGCCGCAATGATGACGGCGGGCTTCCTCTCCGGCGTGATCGCGCCCTCGCGCGACATGCTGGTGCGCAATGCGGCGCCTCCGGGCGCGGCGGGCCGCGCCTTCGGCATCGTCTCCACCGGCTTCAATCTCGGCGGCATCGTCAGCCCGCTGCTGTTCGGCTGGATCATGGACCAGAGCGCGCCGCACTGGGTGTTCGGGGCGTCCGTGATCTTCATGGTCGCAACCGTGGTGCTGTCGCCGTTCACCGAGCGGAAGGCGCAAGCCAAGGCTTGAGGCATAATTCAGCTGTCGTCCCTGCGAACGCAGGGACCCATAACCACAAGGAGGAATGCGGCGCGAGACTGATAACTCCGAGTCTTCGCCAAACACTTCCCTGTGGTTATGGGTCCCGGATTTTCGCTTCGCTTGTCCGGGGACGACGGATAGAGAAACGCAAAACAACAAACTGGGAAGAAACACCATGAGCACCCCTGATCTCGTGATCCGCGGCGGCACCGTCGCGGATGGAAGCGGCGGCGAATTGTTCGAGGCGGATGTCGCCATCACCGCCGGCAAGGTCACCGAGGTCGGCAAGGTCGCAGGCAAAGGCAACGAAGAGATCGACGCGCGCGGCAAGCTCGTCACACCAGGCTTCGTCGACGTGCACACCCATTATGACGGCCAGGTCACCTGGAGCCAGGACATCACGCCGTCGTCGCAGAACGGCGTCACCACGGCGATCATGGGCAATTGCGGCGTCGGCTTCGCACCGTGCAAGCCCGCCGACCACACCCGCCTGATCCAGTTGATGGAAGGCGTCGAGGATATTCCCGAGCCGGTGCTGAGCGCCGGCATTCCCTGGGCCTGGGAGAGCTTTCCGGACTACATGAACTGGCTGTCGAAGCGAGATTTCGACATCGACGTCGGCGCGCAGCTGCCGCACGCCGCGCTGCGCGTCTATGTCATGGGCGAACGCGGCGCGCGCCGCGATCCCTCGACCGCCGAGGACAATGCGGCAATGGCGAAGCTCGCGGGCGAAGCGGTGCGTTCCGGCGCGCTGGGCTTCTCGACCTCGCGCACGCTCAACCACCGCACCTCGACCGGCGATTTCACGCCGACGCTGAAGGCCGGCGAGGACGAGCTCACCGCCATTGCCGGCGCGATGCATCGCGAGGGCCGCAGCGTGCTGCAATTCGTGCTCGACCTCTCCACCCTCCACGAAGATTTGCCGATGATGCTGCGGGTGGCCGACGCCACGAAATGCCCGATCTCGTTCTCGATCACCCAGAACGACAAGGCACCGAACCGCTGGCGCCAGACGCTGGACGAGATCAATGCGGCGGCGAAGCGCGGCCTCTCGATCACCGCGCAGATCGCGGCGCGGCCCGTTGGGCTCTTGCTTGGTCTCGAGCTATCGCGCAATCCGTTCCAGACCCATCCGAGCTATAAGGCGATCGCGCATCTGCCGCTGCGGGAGCGGCTGGCGCGGCTACGTCAGCCGGAGGTACGCAAGGCGATCCTGAGCGAGACGGCGACCGCGACCGACGATCCGCTGTTCTTCCGGCCCAACTACGACAAGATGTTCCTACTCGGCGATCCCCCCGATTACGAGCAGCCGCCGGAGAACGCGCTGGGGCCGCAGGCGCGCAAGCAGGGCCGCCAGCCGGAAGAGCTCGCCTACGAGGCGATGCTCTCCGACGAGGGCCGCGGCATGCTCTACGTGCCCTTCCTCAACTATGCCGATGGCAATCTCGACGCGACGCGCGAGATGCTGATCGATCCGCAATCGGTGCCGGGCCTCTCCGACGGCGGCGCGCATTGCGGCATCATCTGCGACGCCACCTTCCCGACCTATCTGCTGACGCACTGGACCCGCGACCGCACGCGCGGCGAGAAGCTCACGATCCCGTTTGTGGTCGCCGCGCAGTCGCGCAAGACCGCGCTCTCGGTCGGCCTCACCGATCGCGGGCTCGTCGCTCCCGGCTATAAAGCCGATGTCAATGTGATCGACTACGACCGGCTGCATCTGCATCCGCCGAAGGTGCATTACGATCTGCCGGTCGGCGGGCGGCGGCTGTTGCAGGATGTCGACGGCTATGACGCGACGATCGTGTCCGGCGTGGTGACGCGGCGGCACGGTGAGGCCACGGGACGCCGACCGGGGAAGTTGATCCGGGGTGCGCAGGGAGTGCAGTAGCGAAGATTGCGAGTGAGGCGCGAAGACCGCACCTCAATCCCGCTGTCATCCCGCGAAGGCGGGGATCCATATCCCCAGGGAGTAGTTGCCGCCCGAAGCTGGCAACTCCGAATCTTCGTCAAACCACGTCCTGTGGTTATGGGTCCTGGGCTCGCGCTTCGCGCGCCCCGGGACGACAGTGTGCTTGGAGCAATCGCTCGCCCCCTTACGTCGGCGAGACCGCGCCCTTCAACGCCGCGCCTTGCGGGGCCGTACCGCGGGTAAGCCTGGCCTTTTCCGTGTTCGGCCACAGCAGCAGCAGGCCAATGACGCCGGAGCCGACCATCACCACCGCGTTGATGGTGAAGCCGGTCAGGTAGCCGTCGACCATGTTGCCGGCGCGCTGGATCACGGCGCCCATCACACTCGGCGCGATGATGCCCGACAGCGTATAGAGCGCGCCGTAGATCGCGATGACCGCGCCGCGCTGCGAGGCAGGGGTGAACTCGCCGAGCATCGGCGGGCAGACGACATAGATCGCGCCGCAGAGGCCAGAGCCGACGACGAGAGCCGCGATCTGAAGACCCGCGCCCTGAACGTGCCCCATCATCGCCAGGATCAGGCCGCCGATGATCAGCGGCACCGAGCCGAGCACGCCGCGCGAGATGCGCGTGGTGTAGCCGCGCGCCATCATCACCTGCGAGATCCAGCCCGTGAGGATGACGATTGTGGCGCCGAACACCCAGGGCAGGATCGAGACGAAGCCGGCCTGGCTCTGCGAGAAGCCCAGGCCCTTGACGATGAACGGCGTGAACCAGGTGAGGCCGAGCGACAGCGCCCAATAGGCGCCGAAGGTCGCGATCACGCAGCCGAGGAAGGTGCGCGAGGTCAGCAGCTGCACGTAAGGGATTTTCGGCTCGGTGACGGCGAGAACCTGCGTATCCTCGAGCGGGCCTTCCTTGCCGAACGTCAGCCAGGCGCAGACCCAGAGCAGGCCGACGACGCCGAGCGCGCCGAAGGCGTAGTGCCAGGAATGATTGACGATGACCCAGTTCAACGCCGGCACGGCCAGGATGACGCCGAAGGCCGAGCCTTGTGACAGGATCGCGGTCGGCAGCGTGCGCTTCTCGTCGGGAAACCATTTGTAGATGGCGTGGGCTGCAACCGAGAAGGCAGGTCCCTCGCCCGCGCCGAGCACGATGCGGCAGATCAGGAGCGTGGTGAACGAGACGGTGCCGACCATCGGGAACTGCGCCAGCGCCCAGATCACCGCCAAAGTCAGCAGCACCCAGCGCGTCGGCACCTTGTTGACGATGAAGCCGACCACGATGGCCGAGATCGAGAACAGGAAGAAGAACGAGGAGCCGAGCAGGCCGAATTGCTCGGCGTCGAGCTTCAGGTCGGTCATGATCGGCACGCCGGCGAGACCGACGACGATCTTGTCCGCGAAGTTCACCACCATGAAGAGAAAGAGGAGAAAAGTGACGGTCCAGGCGCCCTTCGGCGTTGCCTTGGTTTCCCCTGCCGTCCTGCCCGCAACGTCGGGCGTTCCCTGAGCGCTCATCAATCTCCCCGTATGTCTTTTTGTCGGCACGTTTTTGATTTGGCCGTTTTGGGAGCTAACAACGGCTTCAAGGCCAACGCAACCCCGGCATTTCCACGGCAAGTGTGCTACGCAGCATTGAGTTAATTCCGTCCGGCGCATTGACCTTGCTGAGCATCCGAAACCTCTCAAAGACCTTCTCCTCGGCCGGCGAGCCGGTCCATGTGCTGCGCGGTGTCGACCTCGACCTCAAGGCCGGCGAGCGCGTCGCGCTGACCGGCGAATCCGGCAGCGGCAAGAGCACGCTGTTGCACCTGATCGCGGGTCTCGATGCCGCCGACAGCGGCACAATTCGCCTGGACGACACCGAGGTCACCAGGCTCTCGGACGCGGGCCGGGCCGAGCTGCGGCGCGACCGGATCGGCCTCGTTTTTCAGCAGTTCAACCTGATCCCGAGCCTGTCGGTCGCGGACAATCTCGCCTTCCAGGCGCGGATCGCCGGCCGTCACGATGCGGCATGGTCAAAGGAGCTGGTCGAGCGGCTCGGGCTCGGCAATCTGCTCAAGCGTTATCCAGAGCAATTATCAGGCGGCCAGCAGCAGCGGGTCGCGATCGGCCGGGCGCTGGCGACAAAGCCGTCGCTGCTGCTCGCGGACGAGCCGACCGGCAATCTCGACGAGGATACCGCCGACGACGTGCTGGCGCTGACGCGCGATCTCGTCACGCGCACCGGCTGCGGCTTCCTGATGGTGACGCACAGCCTGCATCTCGCAGGCACGCTCGACCGCCACGTGACCTTGCATGCGGGGCGGATCGCATGAGGCGCGCGCTCTGGGTCCTCGCGGTGCTCCTGAGCCATTGGCGACGGCACAAGATGCAGTTCGCCACGCTCCTGATCGGACTGATCGCGGCGACCGCATTGTGGAGCGGCGTGCAGGCGATCAACCAGCAGGCCCGCAATGCCTATGACCGCGCGGCGGCGACGTTCGGCGGCGTGCGCACGGCGATGCTGGTTGCGCCTGATGCCGCGACCTTTTCGCAGGAGCTGTTCATAAAACTCCGGCGCGCGGGCTGGCCGGTCTCGCCGGTGCTGGAAGGCCGCGTCCAGGTCAACGGGCGTTCGGTGCGGCTGCTCGGCATCGAGCCGGTGACGATGCCGGCCGACGTCGGCAATGCGCCACGCCTCGGTGCCTCGGATTTGAGCAGTTTTGTTACGCCGCCGGGCCAGACATTGGTGGCACGGGAGACGCTGAGCGATCTGCAGGAGCCGGAAGGCGCGGCACCGCCGATCAGCAACGGCGCAAAACTGCCGCCGCTGCGCGTGCTGCCGCAGCTCGTGCCCGGCGTACTCGTCGTCGACATCGGCGTCGCGCAGCGGCTGCTGAACAAGCCGGACCAGGTGTCGCGGCTCTTGATCGGCAAGCCGAAGGGCAAGCCGGCGCCACTGGCCAGTATCGTTGGCGAGCAGTTGCAGCGAGTCGAGCCGAATGCCGAGACGGAGCTGGAGCGCCTCACCGACAGCTTTCATCTCAACCTCACCGCCTTCGGCCTGCTGTCGTTCTTCGTCGGTCTCTTCATCGTCAACTCCGCCGTCGGCCTCACCTTCGAGCAGCGGCTGCCGATGCTGCGCACATTGCGGGCCTGCGGTGCCTCGGCGCGGCTGGTCAACACGGTGCTGGTGATCGAGCTGGTGGCACTGGCGCTGGTCGCAGGATTAATCGGGCTCGTCTGCGGCTATTTCATCGCGGCTGCGCTGTTGCCCGACGTCGCGGCGTCGCTGCGCGGGCTCTATGGCGCGCAGATCCCGGGACAGCTCACGCTGCGCTCCGAATGGTGGCTTGCCGGCATCGGCATCAGCATTGCGGGTGCACTCGTGGCCGCCGCGACCAGCCTGATCAAGGCGATCAGGATGCCGGTGCTGGCGACCGCACAGCCGTACGCCTGGCAGCAGCGGCAGCGCCGCTGGCTGGTCCTGCAAAGCGGTGCGGCCTGCGCCGTGTTCGCGGTCGCGCTGTTGCTCCTGCACTACGGACAATCGCTGATTGCGGGATTCGGCGTGCTCGGGGCGCTGATGCTGGGCGCGGCGCTGATCCTGCCGGCATTCCTCGAGATCATCCTGCTCACGGGCCAGCGCTGGGCAAAGGGGCCGCTCGCGCTGTGGTTCTGGGCGGACAGCCGGCAACAGCTCTCCGGCTTGTCGCTGGCCCTGATGGCGCTGCTGCTCGCGCTGGCGGTCAATGTCGGGGTGTCCACCATGGTGGAGACCTTCAGCCGCACCTTCGTCGGCTGGCTCAACGGGCGGCTTGCCGCGGACGTCTACATCAGCGCCTCCGACAATGCGCAAGGCGTTGCGATCCGGAGCTGGCTGAAGGAGCGCAGCGACGTGCAGGCGATCCTGTCGGGCGGACGCGCCGATACCCAGGTTCAGGGGCAGCCGGTCGAGCTGCTCGGCCTGCCCGATCACGCACTCTATCGCGAGCGCTGGCCGCTGCTGGAGACCGCGCCGCGCGCCTGGACCCGGCTCGTGCCGGGCAATGCCGCCTTCATCAGCGAGCAGCTGAGCCGCCGCCTCAACGTCCGCGTCGGCGATGTCATCGAGGTGCCGGCGCCGGGCGGCACCTGGGAGCTCGACATCGTCGGCATCTATGCCGATTACGGCAACCCCAAGGGGCAGCTAGCCGTCAACGTCGCGGCGCTGATCCGGCACTTTCCGCAAACGCCGCAGACGCGCATCGGCCTGATCGTCGCAAGGGAGAATATTCCCGGCCTGATCGCAGCGCTGCAGAAGCAGTTCGCGCTCGATGACCGCAGCGTCGCTGACCAGGCGACGGTGAAGGCGGAATCGATCCGCATCTTCAATCGCACCTTTGCGGTGACGTCGGCGCTCAATGCGTTCACGCTCGGCGTCGCCGGCATTGCGCTCTTGACCAGCCTGTTGACGCTGGCGAACTCGCGCCTGCCGCAGCTTGCGCCGCTGTGGGCGATCGGCATCACGCGGCCGCGCCTGGCCGCGATCGAACTGACCAAGACATTGTCGGTTGCGCTGTTCACCTCGCTGCTGGCCGTGCCGCTCGGATTGCTGGTGGCCTGGTGCCTGATCGCGATCGTCAATGTGAAGGCGTTCGGCTGGCGGCTGCCGTTCCACGTGTTTCCGCTTCAGCTGGTGGAGCTGGTCGCGGTCGCGCTGCTCGCTTCGCTGCTTGCCGCGCTGCTGCCGATGATACGACTGGCGCGAATGCAGCCGGCGAGCCTCGTCAAGGTGTTTGCCAATGAGCGCTGACAAGATTTCGCGGCGCGCGTTTGTCGGCGGCATCGCCGCACTCGCGGCTGCCCGCCGCGCTGGCGCGCAAGGCTATGCCGGGCTCGGCGAGACCGCCGACGGCTTTGCGAGGGTGACGCCGGGGAAGACGTTCAGCTTCCCTGCCGATCACGGCCCGCATCCGGAGTTTCGCATCGAATGGTGGTATCTCACCGCGAACCTCGTCGATGGCAGCGGCGCGGCTTGCGGCCTGCAATGGACGCTGTTCCGCCAGGCCGCGCAGCCGGGCCCGCAAGGCGAGGGCTGGGCCAATCAGCAGATCTGGATGGCGCATGCGGCAGTGACGCGCGCTGATACTCACCGCTTCAGCGAGGTGTTTGCGCGCGGCGGCATTGGACAGGCCGGCGTCAGCGCAAAGCCATTTGCGGCGTGGATCGACGATTGGGAGATGAAAGGGTCCGAGCGTACCGACGATCGCACGTTGGCGCCGCTGACGCTGAAAGCATCGGGCACCGACTTCAGTTATTCGCTCACACTGGAGGCCGATCGTCCCGTGGTGCTGCAGGGCGATCACGGCTACAGCCGCAAATCCGAGCGCGGGCAGGCGTCCTACTATTACAGCCAGCCGTTCTACCGAGCCCGCGGCAGCCTCACGATCGACGACAAATCCGTCGATGTCTCGGGCCAGGCCTGGATGGACCGCGAATGGAGCAGCCAGCCGCTCGACGCCGACCAGACCGGCTGGGATTGGCTGTCGCTGCATCTCGCATCCGGCGACAAGCTGATGCTGTACCGGCTGCGGCAGAAGGACGGTCAGGAGTATCCGTTCGGCAACTGGATCAGCGCCGCGGGTGACACGCAGATGATCGCGGGTGACGATATCCAGATGAGTCCGAAAGCGACCGCCGAGATCGCGGGGCGCAAGCTGCCGGTGGAATGGCAGATCGCGATCCCCTCGCGATCATTTTCGATTGCCTGCAAGCCGCTTAATCCAAAAGCCTGGATGGGGACCGGCTTCTCCTATTGGGAAGGGCCGATCAGCTTTGCCGGCACGCATGACGGCGTTGGCTATCTCGAGCTGACCGGCTATTGAGGCGCGGTCTCTTCAAGGAAAACAGTGATGTATCATCTCACCGCCCTCGTCACGCTGCTGGCGATCGCATTTTACATGTTCACCTGCATCAACGTCTCGCGCTCGCGCACCAAGACCGGTGTCAAGGTGCCGGCGATGTCGGGCCATCCGGATTTCGAGCGCGCCTTCCGCATCCAGGCGAACACGCTGGAATGGATGCCGATCTTCCTGCCGGCGCTCTGGCTGTTCGCGATCTATATCGGCGACGCCATTGCAGCGGGAATCGGCGCGGTCTGGATCATCGGCCGCATCGTCTACTTCATCGGCTATTCGAAGGCGGCGGCAAAGCGCGGCCCGGGCTTTGCGATCCAGGGCACCGCGGCGATTGCGCTGTGGGCGGGGGCATTGGGGGCGGTGGTGATGCGGATGGTGTGAGGGGGCGGCGGCATCACGCGCGCTCGTGTCCCGGGCGCGGTGCAGCGTGTAACGCTGCGCCGCTGAACCGGGACCCAATTTGACCACGGAACGTAGAGAAGCATGGGTCCCGGCTCTGCGCAGCAGCGTTTCACGCTGCAGCGCGTCCGGGACACGAGCACGTCACTTCGTCAGCGGGCAGCCGCTGTCCTTGGCGGCGAAGAATGCCTTGTCGCCGGGGACGGTTGCGAGCAGCTTGTAGTAATCCCACGGCTTCTTCGATTCCGACGGCTTCTTGACCTCGAACAGATACATGTCGTGGACCATGCGGCCGTTCTCGAGCACCTTGCCGCCCTGCGCAAAGTCGTCGTCGACCGGCAGCTCCTTCAGCTTCTTGGCGACCGCGTCGGGGTCCTTGGTGCCGGCGGCCTTGACCGCCTTGAGATAGCTCAGCGTCGCCGAATAGGTGCCAGCCTGGATCATGTTCGGCATCCGGCTGGTGCGCTTGAAGAAGCGTTCGCCGAAATGGCGAGTGCGGTCGTTGAGGTCCCAGTAATAGCCCTCGGTCAGCACCAGGCCTTGCGCGGCCTGCAAGCCGAGGCCGTTCACTTCGGCGAGCGTCATCAGGAGACCGGCGAGCTTCTGGCCGCCGGAGACGATGCCGAACTCGGCCGCCTGCTTGATCGAGTTGGTGGTATCGAGGCCCGCATTGGCGAGGCCGACGATCTTCGCCTTCGAGCTCTGCGCCTGGAGCAGGAAGGAGGAAAAATCCGAGGAATTGAGCGGCACGCGGACCGAGCCGGCCACCTTGCCGCCATTGGCGGTGACGATCTCGCTGGTGTCCTTTTCCAGCGCGTAACCGAAGGCGTAGTCGGCAGTGAGGAAGAACCAGGTGTCGCCGCCGGCCTTGGTCAGAGCGCCGCCGGTGCCGACGCCGAGCGCGCGGGTGTCATAGGCCCAGTGGAAGCCGTAGGGCTGGCAGGCATCACCGGTGAGGCGCGAGGTCGCGGCGCCGACGACGATGTCGATCTTCTTCTTTTCCTTGGAGAGCTCATGGATCGCGAGCGCGACCGAGGAGGTCGTCAGCTCCGTGATCATGTCCACGTTCTCGACGTCGTACCAGCGCCGCGCGATCGACGCGGCGAGATCCGGCTTGTTCTGGTGATCGGCGGTGACCATCTCGATCTTCTGGCCAAGCACTTCGCCGCCGAAATCCTCGATCGCCATCTTGGCGGCTTCGACCGAGTACTTGCCGCCGTAGTCGGCATAGACGCCGGACTGATCGTTGAGAATGCCGATCTTGACGCCTTGCGCGAAGGCCGGCGCAGCGAGCAACAGAGCAGACGTTGCGACAGCGGCCAAAAGTGCTGATTTCATATGTTGGCTCCCAGCAGTTTCCTGTTTTGAAATCGCGCGGATACTAGTGAAGAACCCCGCGCCTGCCCATCCATTTCATGTTGGTCGTTAGTATGGAGGATGGTGCGACAAATCGAGCTGTCGTCCCGGGGCGCGCGCAGCGCGAGCCCGGGACCCATAACCACAGGAAGAGGTTTGGTGCGAGCTGGTGATTACCAGCCCTCGCCCAACTCCTTCCTGTGGTTATGGGTCCCCGCCTTCGCGGGGACGACAGCGAGGATGTGGATGTGTCGGTGGCACCACCAACACTTAGGAGGCCACCACCTCCGGCTTCTTCCCCTCGTTCCGCCCTTCCGCCAGGTTCCGCACCACCACATAGAAGATCGGGGTGAACAGCAGGCCGAACAGGGTGACGCCGATCATGCCGAAGAACACGGCAACGCCGACCGCCTGCCGCATCTCCGAGCCGGAGCCGGACGATATCACCAGCGGCAGCACGCCGAGGATGAAGGCGAAGGAGGTCATCAGGATCGGCCGCAGGCGCAGGCGGCAGGCATCGATCACGGCCTCCAGCCGCGGCTTGCCTTCATTCTCGATGTCGCGTGCGAACTCGACGATCAGGATCGCGTTCTTTGCAGCTAGCCCCACCAGAACGACGAATCCGATCTGGGTGAGGATGTTGACGTCCTGCCCCATGATGCGCACGCCAATGGTAGCGGCGAGCAAGCACATCGGCACGATCAGGATCACCGCGAACGGCAGAGTCCAGCTGCCATATTGCGCGGCGAGCACGAGATAAACGAATAGCACGCAGATCGGGAACACCAGCAGGCCGGCATTGCCGCCGGTGATCTGCTGGTAGGAGAGGTCAGTCCATTCGAAGGTGAAGCCGCTCGGCAAGATATCGTCCGCGAGCTTCTTGATGGTGTTGAGCGCCGTAGTCGAACTGACGCCCGGCGCCGGCTCGCCCTGGAGCTCGGATGCCGCATAGAGATTGTAGCGCGCGACGCGGTCGGGGCCGGAGACGTCCTTGAACTCGACCACGCTGCCGAGCATCACCATGTCGCCGGAGGCGTTACGCGTGCGCAGGCGCGAGAGATCGCTTGGTTCTTTCCGGAACGGGAAGTCGGCCTGCGCTGTGACGTGATAGGTGCGGCCGAACAGGTTGAAGTCGTTGACGTAGGTCGATCCGAAGTAGGTCTGGATCGTGTCGTTGATGCTGGCGATGGGTACGCCGAGCTTCTGCGCCTTGGTGCGGTCGATGTCGACGAAGAGCTGCGGTGTGTTGGCCGTGAACGGGGAGAATACTGTGGGGCCGAGCAGCAAGGGCGATTTGCGCGCCGCGGCGACAAGCTCGTCGGTGGCTGCGGCGAGCAGCTCGGGCCCGCGGCCCTGGCGGTCCTGGATGCGGATGGTAAAGCCGCCGCCGGTGCCGATTCCAGGCACGGCCGGCGGCGGAATGACGATGATGAACGCGCCCTGGAGCGCGGCGAGCCGCTTGCGCAGCTCGGCCGTGATGGCGTTCGCCGTCAGCCCCTTCTTCAGCCGCGCTTCGGGTTCGTCGAACACCGGAAACAGCGCCGCTGCGTTGCCCTGCTGCGTGCGCGTGGCCCCCGAGAATCCGGCGAAGACGGCAACACGGATGATGCCCGGGGTATCCAGCGCAATCCGCTCGATCTCGCGCACTATCTCGGTGGTGCGCGCGAGTGACGCCGCGCCGGGCAATTGCACGGAGACGATGACGTAGCCGCGATCCTGCGCGGGGATGAAGCCCTGCGGCGTGGTCCCGATCAGCCAGCCGGCGCTGCCGATCAGCACGACGTAGATCAGCAGCATCGCGACGGAATGACGGATCACGAAATTGGCAAGGCCCGCATAGCCATGCGAGAGCCGGTCGAACACGCGGTTGAAGACGCCGGTGAAGGCACCCCACGCCCGCGCGATGACGTTCCAGGCAGCCGGCGGTCGCTTCTCCTCGTGCGGCGTGAGGATCAGCGAGGCCAGCGCCGGCGACAGCGTCAGCGAGCAGAAGCAGGAGATCGCGGTCGCAACCGCGATGGTGACGGCGAATTGCTGGAAGAATTGCCCGGAAATGCCGCCGAGGAATGCCGTCGGCACAAACACGGCGCAGAGCACCAGCGCAATCGAGACCAGCGCGCCACCGACCTCCTCCATGGTTTTGAGTGCCGCATCGCGCCGGCTGAGGCCATGCTCGAGATGCCGCTCGACATTCTCGACCACCACGATGGCGTCGTCGACGACGATACCGACGGCGAGCACGAGGCCGAACAGCGTGAGATTGTTGATGGAGAAGCCGAGCGCAGCCATCACCGCAAAGGTGCCGACGAGCGAGACCGGAATTGCGATGATCGGGATGATCGCCGGACGCCAGCCCTGCAGGAACACGAGCACCACGACGACCACGAGCAGCATGGCCTCGTAGATGGTCTTGATCAACTCGTGGACGGATTGCGCGATGAACTCGGTCGGATTGTAGCCGATATTGTAGTCGAGGCCTTTCGGAAAACTCTCCTTCAGCTTGACCATGGTGTCGGAGATGCTTTTCGCGGTCGCCAGCGCGTTCGACCCGGGCCGCTGGGTCACCAGCATGCCGACCGCCGATTTGCGCAACAGGAAGCTGTTGGTGGAGTAGGAGAGCGCACCAAGCTCGATGCGGGCGACGTCGCGCAGGCGCACCGTGCGGCCGTCGGAGCCGGCCTTGATCAGGATATCCTCGAACTGTCTCTGATCCTTCAGCCGTCCGGTGAAGACGAGGTTCGGCTGGAAGGCGCGGTCGGTGATCGGCGGCTCGGCGACCTGGCCGCCCGCGATCTGGATGTTCTGCGCGCGGATCGCGGCAATCACCTCGGTGGAGGTCAGGCCGAGATTGGCGATGCGGTCGGGGTCGAGCCACAACCTCATCGAATAGTCGCGTGCGCCGAAGATCTGGATGTCGCCGACACCGTCGAGGCGCAGGAGCTGGTCGCGGACCTGGAGCAGCGCGTAGTTGGAGATGTAGAGCTGGTCGAACGTATCGTCCGGCGACCGCATGAACACGACCATCAGGATGTCGGGCGAGTTCTTGCGCGTGGTGACGCCGTTGCGCTGGACCTCCTCCGGAAGCCGCGGCTGGGCGATTGCGACGCGGTTCTGCACCAGCACCTGCGCCTTGTCGAGGTCGGTGCCGAGCTTGAAGGTGACGGTGATGGTGAGCTGACCGTTCGAGGTGGCCTGGCTGTAGAGGTACAGCATGTCCTCGACGCCGTTGATCTCCTGCTCGATCGGAGCCGCCACCGTGTCGGACACGGTCTGCGCGGAGGCGCCTGGATACTGCGTGGTGACCACGACGGTCGGGGGCACCACTTGCGGATATTCGGAGACCGGCAGCGTGGTGTAGGCGAGCGCGCCGACGATCAGCAGCACGATCGACAGCACCATCGCCAGGATGGGCTGGTTGATGGACAGACGGCCAAGATTCATGACTTGCCACCAACCGGGGCCGTAGCCGTCTGCGGGGCGACTTTGGCGCCGACGCGGGCGCGCTGGATGCCGTTGACGATAACGCGGTCCTCCGCCTTCAGCCCCTCGCGGATCACGCGCAGGCCCTCATCGAGCGGACCGAGCACCACGGCGCGCGCCTCCACGGTGTCGTCCGGCTTCACGACGAACACGATCTTGCGGGACTGGTCGGTCGCGACGGCAACGTCGGGAATCAGCAGCGCCTCATAGGGCGCGCTGCCGATCAGGCGGACACGGCCGAACTGGCCGGGCAGGATCGAGAGGTCGGTATTCTTGATCACGGCGCGGCTGCGCAGCGTGCCGGTGGAGACGTCGAGGCGGTTGTCGAGGAAGTTGATGGTGCCCTCGTGCGACGGCTTGGTCTCGCCGGCGAGCGTCACCTGCACCGGGTTCGCGGTGTCGCGCGAGCTCGGGCGGCGGCCTTCGAACCACAGCTTGCTGTATTTGATGAAGGTCGCCTCATCCATGTCGAAATAGACGTAGATCGGGTCGAGCGCGACGATCGAGGTGAGCAACGTCGAGGTGCCGGTATCGCTGCCCTGCACGAGATTGCCGGGGCTGACGAGATGGCGGCTGACCCGGCCGGTGAGCGGCGCGGTCACATGGGTGAACTCGATATTGAGCCGGGCGGCCTTCAGCGCACCTGCGGCCTGCGTCTCCGCGGCATGCGCCGCCTGCAGGGCCTGGCGGCGCTGGTCGACGGCCTGCTCGGAGACCGCGCTGGTCTGGACCAGGTTCAGGCCACGGTCAAGCTCGCGCTTGGCAAGCTCCACCTTGGCACGCGCGTCGGACAACTGGCCGTCCGCCTGCTCGGCCACCGCCTCGAACGGGCGCGGGTCGATGACGTAGAGCAGATCGCCCTGATGCACGATCGCGCCGTCCTGGAACTCGACGGAGTTGACGAAGCCGCCGACGCGGGGGCGCACCTGCACCTCCTCGACCGCCTCGAAGCGGCCGGTGAATTCGTCCCAATCGGTGACGGTGCGCTTGACCGGCTGGGCGACGGTCACCGGCGCGGGCGGCGGCGCCGACGCTTGCGTGGCGGGCTGCCCACAACCGGCGAGCGCGAACGCCGCTGCGAGAAGGCCGGCAATTGTATAAGGCATTGCGCAGGGCCTGGACTGAACGAAATCGTGCCTTTTGACAAACTGCTCGCTTTCGTCCGGTCCAGTCATCCCAGGTCCTCGTATCAAGAGCCGCCGAAAAACGCAGGGTACGCCTCTACCCGCGGGCGCCACAAGATGGTTGGCAATGATGAACTCTTCAAGACCAATGCACGCGCAATGCTTCGAAGAATGCCCTGGCCGGATGGCGGGTTGACAGGAAGCGAGATGATGACAAGCGGCAGCTGATGCCCGTCGGCGTAAGGTCAGCAATCAAGACGCGACGCTCGCCACCCTCCCCTGGAGGGGGAGGGTAAGAAAGCCGCCAGCGTCTTCACACATGACGGATACCGTCCGCTCGGCTAGATTACTCGCAGAAAAACAAAGCCGAATTGTCCTGGGAGGACAGGCGTGCACCAGGGACGTGTCGTTTACGGCGCGATCGAGGAGGTCGTGTTCGGCCATCCCGCGGCCGAGGCCGTCGTTGCGCAGATGGACCGGCTGGGGACGCGCCGCGCCTTCCTGATGGTCTCGGGCACGCTGAACCGGCAGACCGACGAAATCACGAAGATCAAGGACGCGCTCGGCGCGCGTTGCGCCGGCCTGTTCGATGCCATGCCGGCGCATACGCCGCGCGAGGCAGTGATCGCGGCAACCAATGCCGCGCGCGAAGTGAACGCCGACCTGATCGTCACCGTGGGCGGCGGCTCGATCACCGACGGTGCCAAGGCGGTGCAGCTCTGCCTTGCCAACGGCATCGACGACGTCGAGGGCATCGAGCGCATCCGCGTCCACAAGGGCGTCGCGCCCGAGATGACCGCCCCGAACGTGCGGCAGGTCAGCGTGCCGACCACGATCGCCGGCGGCGAGTTCAGCGCGATCGCCGGCGTCACCGACCGCGCCACGCATGTGAAGCAGATGCTGCGGCATCCGCTTACGGTGCCGCGTGCGACCATCCTTGATCCCGCCATCACCGTGCACACGCCGGAATGGCTGTTTCTCTCCACCGGCATCCGCGCCGTCGACCATTGCGTCGAAGCGATCTGCTCGCGCGAGACGCACCCTTATGCCGATGCGCAGTCGGTGAAGGGCCTCGCCATGCTCGCCGACGCGCTGCCGCGGGTGAAGGCCGACCCTCCCGACCTCGACGCCCGCATGGATGCGCAGATCGGCACCTGGCTGTCGATGGGCGCGCTCGCCGCCGGCGTGCCGATGGGCGCGAGCCACGGCATCGGCTATGTGCTGGGGGCGGCCTTCGACGTGCCGCACGGCTACACCTCCTGCATCATGCTCCCTGCGGTGATGCGCTGGAATGCGCGTGACAATGCCGAGCGCCAGACGATCGTCGCCGCCGCGATGGGTTTTCCCGGTCACAACGCCGGCGACGTGCTCGATGCCTTCATCCGCTCGCTCGGCATGCCGCGCAGCCTCGCCGACGTCCGCGTCTCGCCTGAGCATTTCGACGCCATCGCCGAACAGGCGATGCGCACGAACTGGATCCCGCGCAACCCGCGCAAGATCGGCGGCCCCGCCGACATTCGCGAAATCCTGCTTCTCGCCGCATAATTTCAAGCCGGAGGACTGATGTATCCAGGTCAGCATGCCCGTCTACGCCCGCTCCAGCCCGCCTTCATCATGGCCGCGACCGGCGAGGCCGTCACCTATCGCGAGCTCGATGCGCGCAGCAACCGCCTGGCGCATCTGTTCCGCAAGCACGGCTTGAAGCGGCTCGACCATTATTCGATCTTCATGGAGAACAATTCGCGCTACCTCGAAGCCTGCGGCGCGGGCGAGCGCTCCGGGCTGTACTACACCTGCATCAACTCGTTCCTGACGCCGGGCGAGCTCGCCTATCTCCTCGTCAACAGCCAGTCGAAAATCCTGATCACGTCCGTTGCGAAACTCGACATCGCCCGCGAGGCGATCAAGGCCTGCCCGGACATCAGGCTCTGCATCGTTGCCGACGGTCCTGGCGAGAGCGACCGCATCGTCGGCCTTGCCGAGGTGACGGCCGACCTGCCCAGGGCTCCGATCGCCGATGAATGGCTCGGAACCGCCATGCTCTATTCATCCGGCACGACCGGACGGCCGAAAGGCATTCTGCGCCCGCTGCCGGAGGAGTCGCCAAAGCACAATCTGCCACTGTTCGATTTCCTGACAAAGCTTTGGCACTACCGCGAGGGCATGGTCTATCTGTCGCCGGCGCCGCTCTATCACTCGGCGCCGCAAGCCGCGGTGAACCTCACGATCCGCATGGGCGGCACCGTGATCATCATGGAGACATTCGATCCCGAGCGTTATCTCCAGCTCGTCCAGCAATGGGGTATCACCCACACCCAGCTGGTGCCGACAATGTTCTCGCGCATGCTGAAGCTGCCGGAGGACGTGCGCGGCCGCTACAACCTGTCTTCGCTCGAGATCGCGATCCACGCCGCAGCGCCCTGCCCGGCGCTGGTCAAGGACGACATCATCAAATGGTGGGGGCCGATCATCCACGAATATTACGGCGCGACCGAGGGCCTCGGCTTCACCGCCTGCGACAGCGCGGAATGGCTTAGCCACCGCGGCACCGTCGGCAAGGTGCTGCTCGGCGACCTCCACATCCTCGACGAGAACATGAAGGCGTGCCCGACCGGCACGCCGGGCCAGGTCTGGTTCAAGACCGCATCGCCGTTCGAATATTTCAACGACCCCGAGAAGACCAGGGAGGCGCGCTCGGCCGACGGCAGCATGAGCACGGTCGGCGACGTCGGCTATGTCGACGAAGATCGTTTCCTCTATCTGACCGACCGCGCCACCTTCATGATCATCTCCGGCGGGGTGAACATCTATCCGCAGGAATGCGAGAATCTGCTGATCACCCATCCGAAGGTCGCCGATGCTGCGGTGTTCGGCGTGCCCAATCCCGATCTCGGCGAAGAGGTGAAGGCGGTGGTGCAGCCGATGCCCGGCGTCGTGCCGGGCGAGGCGCTCGCCGAAGAACTGATCGCCTTCTGCGGCCAATCGCTGTCGCGGCAGAAGGTGCCGCGCTCGGTCGATTTCGAGAAGGAACTGCCGCGGCTGCCGACGGGCAAGCTGTACAAGCGGCTGCTGCGGGACCGGTACTGGGGGAACAAGACCTCACGGATCGTGTGACGGCGTAGTCAAGAGCTCCGGTGTCGTCCCGGACAAGCGAAGCGCAGATCCAGGGCCCATAACCACAGGGAAGGGTTTGACGTAGACTCGGAGTTGCCAGTTCGCGCAGCAACTCCTCCCTGTGGTTATGGGTCCCGGGCTCGCGACTTCGTCGCGCCCCGGGACGACGGCGGAGTTTGTCGATCGACCGCGCGCAACATCTGCACAGGAACCATCCCTTCGCACCTGCACTCTCACATGAAGAGCGTGTGAACGCCTGCGGCCTTCCGTCATCCGAATTGTCGAGGCGGCGAGCGGCCTTGCCGGTTGCCTCGCTGCACGCGCGTCGCTATCGTCTTACAAACAGGCCGCAAAGGCCCAAAAGACTAATGTCCAGGGAGGATGAGCATGCGGAGCGTGTGGGCGCTCGCCGCAGTGGCGGCGCTATCTGTGCTGACGGCCTCGACCACCGCGCTCGCCGGCGGGCCCAAGCAGGGCGGAATCCTGCGGATGTACCACCGCGACAGTCCCGGCAATGCCTCGATCCATGAAGGCGCAACCTATTCGCTCAATGTTCCCTTCATGCCTGTGTTCAACAACCTCGTCATCTACAAGCAGGACGAGGCGCAGAACAGGATGGACAACATCATTCCGGAACTCGCCGAGAGCTGGGCCTGGGTCAACGACAACAAGACGCTGACCTTCAAGCTGCGCCCGGGCGTGAAATGGCATGACGGCAAGCCGTTCACCTCCGCGGACGTCAAATGCACCTTCGACATGCTGATGGGCAAGTCGCAGCAGAAGTTCCGGCAGAATCCGCGCAAGACCTGGTACGAACAGGTCAACGACGTCTCCACCAAGGGCGACCTCGAAGTTTCCTTCAACTTGAAGCGGCCGCAGCCGTCGCTGCTGGCCCTGCTCGCCTCGGGCTACACGCCGGTCTATCCCTGTCACGTCTCGCCCGGCGACATGCGCACGCACCCGATCGGCACCGGCCCGTTCAAGTTCGTCGAGTTCAAGGCCAATGAATCGATCAAGCTGACTCGCAATCCCGACTATTGGCGCGAGGGGCGGCCCTATCTCGACGGCATCGAGTTCACCATCATCCCGAACCGTTCGACCGCGATCCTCGCCTTCGTCGCCGGCAAGTTCGACATGGCGTTCCCGACCGAAGTGAGCATTCCGCTGCTGAAGGACGTCAAGTCGCAGGCGCCGAATGCGGTCTGCGTGGTCGAGCCCAACAATGTCGCGACCAACATCATCGTCAATTCCTCCGCGCCGCCGTTCGACAATATCGACATCCGCCGCGCCATGGCGCTGGCGCTCGACCGCAAGGCCTTCATCTCGATCATGTTCGAGGGCCAGGGCGATGTCGGCGGCACCATGCTGCCGCCGCCGAACGGGCTGTGGGGCATGCCTAAGGAGATGCTCGAGAGCATTCCCGGCTATGGCCCCGATGTGAACGCCAACCGCGAGGAAGCCAGGAAGCTGATGCAGAAGGCCGGCTACGGGCCGGACAAGCATCTCGCCGTCAAGGTCTCGACCCGCAACATCCCGGTCTATCGCGATCCCGCGGTGATCCTGATCGACCAGCTCAAGAGCATCTATATCGACGGCGAACTCGACGTGGTCGAGACGGCGAACTGGTTCCCGAAGATCGCACGCAAGGACTACATGCTCGGGCTCAATCTGACCGGCAACGCCGTCGACGATCCCGACCAGTCGTTCTACGAGAACTATTCCTGCGGCTCCGAGCGCAACTACACCAATTACTGCAACAAGGAGATCGAAAAGCTGTTCGACGTGCAGTCGCAGGAGACCGACGTCAGCAAACGCAAGAAGCTGGTGTGGGACATCGACAAGAAGCTGCAGGAGGACGTCGCCCGCCCGATCATCTTCCATGCGCGCACCGGCTCCTGCTGGCAGCCCTATGTCAAGGGCATAACGGTGATGTCGAACAGCTCCTATAATGGATATCGCTACGAGGACGTCTGGATGGACAAGTAGCGCAGGCGGCTGACGGTTTCGACAGGAGGCGATGCATGTTTGCCTATCTGGTGCGGCGCCTGTTCCTGATGCTCGTGACCCTGTTCGGGATCTCGGTCGTCATCTTCTTCCTGCTGCGCATCGTGCCCGGCAACATCGTCGACATCCTGTTTGCCGCGGCCGGCTACGTCGATCCCGCCGACAAGGCCAATCTGGAGAAAGAGCTCGGCATCGACCAGCCACTGGTGGTGCAATACTGGCACTGGATCAGCGGCTTGCTGCGCGGCGATTTCGGCTACTCCTATGTTTCTGAGAAGCCCGCGCTTCAGGAGATCCTGCCGCGGATCCCGATCACCGCGCGGCTCGCTGGCCTGGCGCTGCTGTTCTCGGCGTCGATCGGCATCCCGCTCGGCGTCATCAGCGCGGTGAAGCAGGGCACACGGCTCGATTACGCGTTGCGCGTCGTCAGCCTCAGCGGCTTGTCGCTGCCCTCGTTCTGGCTCGGCCTGCTGATCCTCACCGCCTCGGTGGCGATGTTCAACCAGATGCCGATCTTCAATCCGAATCCGAAGACCTGGCTCGAGGCGTTCGCGACCTACGCCGTGCCCGCCGCCGCCGTTGGCTTCCGCAGCGCGGCGCTGACCATGCGTATCACCCGATCCTCGATGCTGGAGGTGCTGCGGCAGGATTATATCCGCACCGCCCGCGCCAAGGGCGCATCGGACGCGGCCGTGAACTATCATCACGCGCTGAAGAACGCGATCCTGCCCGTCATCACCGTGATCGGCATCGAGGCGGCGTTCCTGATCGGCGGCCTCATCGTCACCGAGACCGTGTTCAACATCCCCGGCGTCGCGCGCTTCCTGGTCGAAGCGATCCGCTGGCGCGACTATCCGATCGTGCAGAACCTCGTGATGCTGATTGCGGTCGTGGTGGTGAGCGCGAACTTCATCGTCGACATGCTCTACGCGGTGTTCGATCCGCGCATCCGGTATACGGATTAGGAGATCAGCTTGGCCGCGATTGACTATGATCTCGAACTGAGGCGGGCCGGCGCACATGCGACCGGCGGCTGGCGGCGCGTGCTGTATTTGGCGCAGCGGCACGTGCTGGGCGCAGCCGGGCTGATCATCATGACGCTGTTCGTGTTCACGGCGATCTTTGCCGACTTCATCGCGCGCTACGATCCCCTGACCATCGACGCCGCCCGTGCGCTGGCGCGGCCGAGCGCGACGCACTGGATGGGCACGGATTCCTTCGGCCGCGACGTGTTCAGCCGCATCATCCACGGCGCGCGCATTTCGCTGGCCGTCGGTATCGGCTCGACGGCACTTGGCGGCACGATCGGCGTGATCGTCGGGCTGACATCCGGCTATCTCTCCGGCTGGGTCGATCTGGTGTTCCAGCGTGTTTCTGACATCCTCCAGGCGCTCCCATTGCTGGTGCTGGCGTTGATCATGACCGCCGCGCTCGGTCCGTCCCTGCCGAACGTCATCATCGCCATCGCCATTCCGCTGATCCCGACCGTGTCGCGCGTGATTCGCGCCAACACGCTGGCGCTGCGCGAACTGCCCTTTGTCGAAGCCGCCAAGTCGATCGGCATGAGCGAGGTGCGGATCGCTCTGCGCCACGTGCTGCCGAACACGCTGGCGCCGCTGATCGTGCTCGCGACCGCGCAACTCGGCTCGACCATCCTGACCGAAGCCTCGCTGTCCTTCCTTGGCCTCGGCATTCCCGAGCCCTATCCGTCCTGGGGCCGCATGCTCTCCGAATCCGCGGCCGAATATGTCCGCACCGCGCCGTGGCTGGTGATCTTCCCTGGCATCGCGATCAGCCTCGCCGTGTTCGGCGCCAATCTGTTCGGCGACGCCCTGCGCGACATCCTCGATCCCCGGCAGCGCGGCTGATGGCAAACAAATCCGATCTCGTGCTCGATGTGAAGAACCTGAAGACGGTGTTCTTCACCAATTCCGGCCTGTTCAAAGCCGTAGACGATGTCTCCTTCACCGTGAGGCGCGGCGAGACGCTGGCGATCGTGGGCGAATCCGGCTGCGGCAAGAGCGTCACCGCGCTGTCCCTGATGCGGCTGGTGCCAGATCCGCCCGGCCGCATCGTCGGCGGGTCGGTCACGCTCGAAGGCACCGAGCTGCTGGCGCTGGATGAAGCCGAGATGCGCGCCGTCAGGGGCAATCGCATCTCCATGATCTTCCAGGAGCCGATGACCTCGCTCAATCCGGTGATGCGGATCGGTGATCAGATCGTCGAGGCTGTGCGGTTGCACCGGGCGATGCCGGCCAGAGAAGCGCGCGACATCGCGGTCGAGATGCTGCGGCTGGTACGCATTCCCGAACCGGCGCGGCGCGCGCGGGAATATCCGCATCAGCTCTCCGGCGGCATGCGCCAGCGCGCGATGATCGCGATGGCGCTGGCCTGCCGGCCGGCACTGCTGATTGCGGACGAGCCGACCACCGCGCTCGACGTCACCATCCAGGCGCAGATCCTGGCGCTGATCCTCGACCTTCAGAAGGAGCTCGGCACCGGCCTCGTGCTGATCACGCATGATCTCGGCGTCGTCGCGCAGACCGCGCAGCGGGTGATCGTGATGTATGCGGGAAAGAAGGTGGAGGAGGCGACGGTGGAAGCGCTGTTCGCGGCGCCAAAGCATCCCTATACGCGCGGGCTGATGGCCTCGATCCCGGCGGTGCCGACGTCCGGCATGCCGGCGCAGGCGCGGCTGAACGAGATTCCCGGCACGGTGCCGTCGCTGGTGCGGTTGCCGAAAGGCTGCGCCTTTGCACCGCGCTGCAAGCTCGCGATCAAGCGTTGCGAAGCCGAATATCCGCCGCTGGCGGACTGGGGCGGCGGCCATCTCGCGGCGTGCTGGCGTGCGGCGGAAGTGGCGGAGGTGGCATGACCGAAACGCTGCTCGAAGTCACCGATCTCAAGAAGCACTATCCGGTGCGCGCCGGCGTGTTGCGGCGGCAGGTCGGCACCGTGCATGCGGTCGACGGCGTCTCGTTCTCGGTTCATACCGGCGAGACGCTCGGCCTGGTCGGCGAATCCGGCTGCGGCAAGTCGACGGTGGCACGCAGCGTGCTGCGGCTGGTCGAGCCGACTTCGGGCCAGATCCGCCTTGACGGCGAGGACATCACCCGTCTCTCCAAGACCGCGCTGCGGCCGCATCGCCGCTCGATGCAGATCGTGTTCCAGGATCCCTTCGCCTCGCTCAATCCGCGCATGACCGCCGGCGACATCGTCGGCGAGCCGCTCGCCGTGCATGGGCTCGCAAGCGGCAAGGCGCTGGAGGCGCGCGTCGCAAAACTGTTCGAGCAGGTGGGCCTGCGGCCTGATCAGATGCGCAACTTCCCGCATCAATTTTCCGGTGGCCAGCGCCAGCGCATCTGCATCGCGCGGGCGCTGGCGCTGGGTCCACGCCTGATCGTCTGCGACGAGCCGGTCTCCGCGCTCGACGTCTCGATCCAGGCGCAGGTGATCAATCTCCTGATCGACCTGCAAAAGCAGCACGGCTTCTCTTATCTCTTCATCGCGCATGACCTCGCCGTGGTCGCCCATATCAGCCACCGCGTCGCCGTGATGTATCTCGGCCGCATCGTCGAGATCGCCGACAAGGACGAGCTGTTCCGCAATCCGCGCCATCCCTACACGCAGGCCCTCCTCGCGTCAGTGCCGGTTGCAAACCCGTTTGCCAAGAAGCTCGCACCGCTGGTCGACGGCGACGTGCCGAGCCCGGTCAATCCGCCCTCCGGCTGCGCGTTTCACACCCGCTGCCGGTTTGCAATGGAGCGATGCAAAACGGAGCGGCCGGCGCTGGTGGACGCTGGTGATAGGCATCAGGTGGCATGCCTGCTCAACGAGGGGACGGGGCGGAGCCAGTAGCAACAGGCCGCAACGCCCGGATCACCGGCCAGGCCGCTGCCGCGGCAGCGAGATGCTTGAGTGTGTGGCCCGAGACAATGTGGCCCGTCGCTTCAAATATGGTCGCGTCACCCAGTTCGAAAAGCTTGGCCAGCGCGTAAAAGAAGATCACGCCGCCGAGCCGCACGCCAAGAGCGCCGGGCCGAGGCGGGGTCAACGCCAGTCCCACAGCGAGTGCCATGCCACCGAACTGCACGACCACCCATGGCGTGAGGTTTTCGCGTGCCACCCAGGCCGCGAGCAGGCCTGCAACCGTCACCAGCACCACCACCGCCTGACCGGCACGCATGCTGACGCGCTCGCTGGCCGCGATGCCCAGAAAGCCCGCGAACGCCACCGCCATGCCGAGACGATCGGCCACCAGCCGCTGCGGCGCGTCGGGATCCAGATGATAGATGCACGATCCTATGCAAGTGAGGATCAGACCCACGAAGAGGCAACCTGCGCCCGCGGGCGCATCAGGGCGGGCACGCAGGCGCAGCAAGCCCCAAGCGCCCATCGCCAGGAAGGCGAGATTGCTCAGCACGTCGCCGGCGTTGGGCACACCCAGCCAGATGCGGGTGTCGACGAAATGCGGGATGTGCCAGGCGGAGGCGGGCAGCGCGGGCGCGAGGAGCGCCACCAGCGTCAGGACGGCGAGCGCGCCAATCAGATATTTTTCGCGGATTTGGAGTGCGGCGAACGAGAGCCGGCGGGACACTGACGGGCGCAGGGCATTGGTCGCTTGGGCTTGGTCATGAGCGCGCAACATGCTGGCCTCCGGAATAATTGGACGGCGTTCAATATTAGTAGCCTATATATGAACAATGTTCAATATAGATTCGGCGCAGGCCGTCGAAGATTATAAAGTATTGAAATTATTCAGTATTCATAGTGCGACTAAGGGAGCTTCCGTAGGGTGGGCAAAGCGAAGCGTGCCCACCATCCCCAAGCGCAATCGCCGGACGTTGGTGGGCACGGCGCTTCGCGCCTTTGCCCACCCTACGGCACCGCGTTCACCGCGCTACCCCGCCCCGATCTCCGCCACGATCCTGCCCGTGGTGACCTGCTCGCCTTCGGCGACGTCGATCGCGGCGACCACGCCGTCGATGCCGGCCTTGTGGACGTGCTCCATCTTCATTGCTTCCAAGGTCATCACCGGTTGGCCGGCGGCGACGCGGTCGCCGGGCTTGACCAGCACGGCGACGACGCGGCCGTTCATGGCGGCGCGGACTTTGCCATCGCCGCCATTGCTCGCAGCCGCCTTTGGCGCGGCGAGGGTGAGATCGGTGACCGCAAGCGGGATG
The DNA here is from genome assembly GCF_052588265.1 of Bradyrhizobium sp. Pa8. Classification (NCBI taxonomy): domain Bacteria; kingdom Pseudomonadati; phylum Pseudomonadota; class Alphaproteobacteria; order Hyphomicrobiales; family Nitrobacteraceae; genus Bradyrhizobium; species Bradyrhizobium sp. Pa8. The sequence goes on from NZ_CP176767.1 coordinate 9,371,247, forward strand.
CCGCGATGCTGGAGGTAGAGCCGGCCGCCGTCGCGCAGGAATTTTGCGCTGTCCATCACGCCGTCGTGGCGGAAGCGGATGGCGTCGGGATCGAGCTGGTCGATCTCGAACTTGTCCTGACGGCCGTCGGCGGCGACGATGTAGCCGCCATCACGCTCACGCGTGATTTCGAGCTCGTGAGGGTGGCCGGCGATCTCGACTTTCGCCGGCAGCGGGAATGTTGCCGCCAGGCTTCGTCCGCTGCGCCAGGACGGAGCCTGCGGATTGGTGACATAGAGCAGCAGGCCCGCCAGCGCCGTATCGAATGCAGCATTCGCCGGCGCCAACAGTTCGTCGCGATGTGCGCCGATGAAAGCTGTCGTCGCCTCGCCCCCGGCAAATCCGGGATGGCGCAGGCAGGACATCAGGAACGCCTGGTTGGTGGTCACGCCAAACGCAGTAAGTTGCTCCAGGCCGACGATCAGCCGCCCCCTCGCCTCCTCCCGTGTCGCGCCATGGCTGATCACCTTGGCGATCATGGAATCGTAGAACGGTGGGATCTCCGCGCCCGATTGCAGCGCGTGCTCGACGCGGACGCTGTCAGGCACCTGCCAGCACGCCATGCGGCCGGACTGCGGCATGAAATCCTGCGCGGCATCTTCCGAGCACAGCCGCACCTCGATGGCGTGGCCTGAGAACTTGATGTCCTGCTGCTTCACCGGCAATGGCTCGCCGCGCGCGACACGCAGCTGCAGCTCGACGAGATCGAGCCCGGTGATCGCCTCGGTGACGGGATGCTCGACCTGGAGCCGCGTGTTCATCTCCATGAAGTAGAACTCGCCGCTTGCGTCGAGTAAAAATTCCAGCGTGCCGGCGCCCTCATAGCGCAGCGCCTTGACCGCGGCGACCGCGACCTCGCCCATTTTCGCGCGCAACGCGGGCGTGACCGCCGGCGACGGTGCCTCCTCGATCAGCTTTTGGTGCCGCCGCTGCACCGAGCAGTCGCGCTCGCCGAGATGGATAGCGTTGCCGTGGCTGTCGCCGAACACCTGGATCTCGATGTGGCGGGGATTCTGGATGGCGCGTTCGAGGATGACCGTGGGATCGCCAAAGGCGGCGTTTGCCTCCGACCGCGCACTGCGCAACGCATCGGCGAAGGATGCAGCATCGTTGACGAGCCGCATGCCACGTCCGCCGCCGCCCGCGACCGCCTTGATCATCACAGGGAAGCCGATCTTCCTGGCTTCCGCAAGCATGACCTCGTCGCCTTGGTCGGCGCCCTGATAGCCGGGCACGCAGGGCACGCCGGCCTTCTTCATGATCTCCTTGGCGCCGGCCTTGTTGCCCATCGCCTCGATCGCCTGCGGCGAGGGGCCGATGAAGACGAGGCCGGCCTCCTTGCACGCTTGCGCAAAGTCCTCGTTCTCGGCGAGGAAGCCATAGCCGGGATGGACGGCATCCGCGCCGCTCACCTTGGCCGCGGCGATGATCGCGGGAATATTGAGGTAGGATTGCGCCGGCAGGGCTTCGCCGATGCGCACGGCCTGGTCGGCCTGCCGCACATGGAGCGCATCGCGATCGGCATCCGAATAGACCGCAATGACGCCGAGGCCGAGCTGCCGCGCGCTGCGCATTACGCGCAGCGCGATCTCGCCGCGATTGGCAACCAAAACCTTGAAGAACGGTCGGTGCTGCACTGATCCGTTCCTCATGGGCGGGCCACCGAGAATTGCATGCGCTGGGGCGTGCGCGTATCGCCTTCGCGGCAGATCGCGAGCACCTCGGACAGCACCGCGCGGGTGTCGCGCGGATCAATTACGCCGTCGTCGAGCACGCGCGCGCTGGTCGAGAACACGTCCATCTGGACGTCGAACACGCCGATGATCTGCGCCTTCATCGCGTCGAGCTTTTCTTTCTCGACCGGCTTGCCGCGGCGCGCGGCGGCAGCCTCGGTCACGATCGCCATGGTTTCCGCCGCCTGCTCGCCGCCCATCACAGCGGTCTTGGCGTTGGGCCAGGAGAAGCAGAAGCGCGGATGGAAGCCGCGTCCGCACATGCCGTAATTGCCGGCGCCGAACGAGGCGCCGCAATAGATGGTGATCTGCGGCACCGTCGCAGACGTGACAGCCTGGATCATCTTGGAGCCGTGCTTGATCATGCCGGCTTCTTCATAGGCCTTGCCGACCATGTAGCCGGTGGTGTTGTTGAGATAGAGCAGCGGCGTCCGGGTCTGGCAGCAGGCCTGGATGAAGTGCGTCGCCTTGTTGGCGCCGGCGGGATCGAGCGGGCCGTTGTTGGTGATGATGCCGATCGCGTGGCCCTCGATGCGGGCATGGCCGCAGACGGTGGCGGGGCCGTAATTGGGCGCCATCTCGGTGAAGTCGGAATCGTCGACGATGCGCGCGATCACCTGCTTCATGTCGACCGTGCGCTTGTGGTCCATCGGCATGATGCCGAGCAGCTCGTCCTGGTCGTAGCGCGGCGGCTTGAACTGCGGAGCCGCCCGGCCCGGCCGCTCCCATTCCAGCGCCGCCATGATCTCGCGCGCGATGCGCAGCGCATCGCGGTCATCCTCCGCGAGGTAATCGCCGAGGCCGGAGACCTGGGTGTGCATCTCGGCGCCGCCGAGCTCTTCCTCGGTCGCGATCTCGCCTGTCGCGGCCTTCAGCAGCGGCGGCCCCGCAAGGAAGGCGCGGGTGCGGCCACGCACCATGACGATGTAGTCGGACAGGCCGGTCTGGTAGGCGCCGCCCGCGGTCGACGAACCGTGCGTGACGGTGACGACCGGCAGCCCGGCAGCCGAGAGCCGCGCGAGATTGCGAAAGATGTTGCCGCCACGGACAAAGTCCTCGACCCGGTAGCGCAGCAGATTGGCTCCGGCGCTTTCGACGAGCTGGACGTAAGGCAGCTTGTTCTCCAGCGCGAGCTCCTGCACCCGCAGCGTCTTGTCGAGGCCGTAAGGTTGGAGCGCGCCCGCATCGATGCCGGCGTCATTGGCGCTGACCATGCAGCGGACGCCCGAGACGAAGCCGATACCGGCGATGACGCCGCCGCCCGGCACGCTCTTGTTTGCATCCGGCACGTCGAACATGTAGCCGGCGAGCGTCGACAGCTCGATGAAGGGCGCACCGGGATCGAGCACCAGCGCGACGCGTTCGCGCGGCAGCAGCTGGCCGCGCTTGTGGAAGCGATCCTTTGCCGCCGCCGACGCCGCACGCGTGCGCTCCTCCAGCGCGCGCATGCGGTCGATCAGGCCGAGCATGCCGTCGCGGTTGGCGTGGTAGGCGGCGCTGCCGGGGGAAATGGTGTTGTCGAGAATGGACATCAAAACTCCTGCCCGTCATTCCGGGGCGCGCGTAGCGCGAGCCCGGAATCCATACTCCGGATCGTGGTTATGGATGCCGGGCCTGGCCTTCGGCCATCCCGGAATGACGATGTGTACTTACCGATTCGTCCCAAAGATCTTCCGCGCCTCGGCGGGGCTTGCGATTTCGCGGCCCGCACGGCGGGCGCAGGCGGCGATGGCCTCGATCAACTGGCCGTTCGAGGTCACCTTCTTGCCGTCGGCGAGATAGAAGGCGTCCTCCAGACCGGTGCGGAGATGGCCGCCGAGCTCGGCGCAGCGCTGGTGCAGCGGCCAGATCTCCTCGCGGCCGATCGCGGTGACCTGGAAATGCGCCTCGGGCCGTTTCAGCTTGATCAGGATCGGCAAGAGATCGGGATCGGACGGCATGCCGGAGGCAACGCCCATCACGAAATTATATTCGAGAGGACCTTTGTACATGCCGACCTGATGGTACATGCCGACGCAGCGGACGATGCCGACGTCGAAACATTCGAACTCGGGGATGGTCCCGACCGCGTTCATGACGTCGAGATAGTCTTTCACCTTCTCGACCGCGTTGTCGAACATCATCGGCGGCCACGCCCAGGTGTTGTCGGCCTTGACCTTCAGGTAGTTCAGCGAGCCGGCGTTGCAGGCCGCGATCTCGGGCCTGGTCTCGCGGATGCAGTCGAGCGCGCCGCTGTAGTTCGGCCCTGAGACGCCCGAGGTGTGATTGATGATGACGCCGGGGCAGGCCTCGCGGATCGCCTGCTGAATCTCCTTGCTGACACTCACGTCCCAGGACGGCAGATGTCCCTTGTCCGGCGCCTGCTGGCGCAGATGGATGTGCATGATGCTGGCGCCGGCATCGAACGCAGCCTTGGCTTCGCGCGCCATCTGCTCGGGCGTCACAGGCACGTTGTGCTGCTTCGGGTCGGTGAGCACGCCGTTCAGCGCGCAGGTGATGACGGCCTTGTCGCTCATGCCAAAAATGTCTCGCACGTTGAGAATTCAACGCTTGCGATCATGTGATGAGCGGCATGCGGCTTCTTGCGCGGAGAAGCTGGAAAAAGGCGAGTTGTAGGGTGGGTTAGCCGAAGGCGTAACCCACCTCTTTGGTTTCTGCGGAGACAGAAGTGGTGGGTTACGCTTCGCTAACCCACCCTACGAAAGACGATGTCAACTCGCTTCTGCGAGCCGCACCGTCTCGGTACTGCGGTAGATCGCAAGGTCGCGCGAACCGACGAAGATCGCGCGCGGTTTCAATCCATAGAAGCGCCGGATCGAATGGCTGAAATGGGTCGAGTCGGGATAGCCGATGTCCTGCGCGAGGTGGGCGAGGTTGAGGTCCTGGTTGGCGAAGTGCAGCAAATGCCGCGCGCGCTTCCAGGCGCGGAAGGAGCGGAAGGAGATGCCGGTCTCCTCCTTGAACAGATGCAGGAAGCGCGAGGCCGAGAGGCCCGCTTCGGCTGCGCACGTATCCGCCGTCACCGGCTCGCCGGAGAAGCGACCGATGCGGGCGACGGCGCGCATCACGCGCGGATCGAGCACGCGACGCGGCAACGCCTCGCCAAAGCACATCTCGTCGAATTCGGCGGTGGTGATGTCGCCATAGCGGCGCTGGCGCAGCAGGGCGTAGGCGGCAAGGATCTTGCGGGCATAGACGGCCCGGTCGGGTCCGGTCAGCCGCTCGGCCAGGGCCTCGATCACGCCGTCCGGCATGCTTTCCGGCTCGAGCGTCACGCTGATTGCAGTGCGGTAATCGCTGGCGATGGAATGCCGCTGGTTCGGCAGGGTCACGAACAGCTCGCCGGTGGCGAGAACGTCGTCGATCGTCAGATGCAGGCCGCCCTTCACCGCGACATAGACGTGGCAGCAGCCGGGGGTGCGCTTGCGGGGGCGGCCGAGCAGGCCGGCATAGAATACCCGCTCCGGCGTGATCAGCATCAGATGGTCGGATTCGCGACCGTTATCTTCCATTGGGATCCTCCTCGCGCGGCTCTTTGGCCGCTGCGGACGGAGGTCACCTTAGCGGAAATTTGGGCGCTGTCACGGCGCGATAGCGCTGTCATGGAAACATGCGTTATCGTTCCGGGGCGGTCCGCCGGACCGAAATCGGAACCTGGAGATTGCTGCGCGCGATTCCGGGTTCGACGCTTCGCATCGCCCCCGGAATGACAGCTTCCCTTACGCCCTCACGCGCGGCGCAACATTCTGCTCGACGCCGGCCTTCTGCTCCGCAGCGACCGCGCGCTTGAATCCGTCGCGCTGCTGCAGCCGCGCCCAATAGGCTGCGACATTTGGCCCGAAATCCTTGGCGAGTCCGATATTGTCGGCGAGCCGGAGCGCGTAGCCGATGACAATGTCAGCGGCGGTGAAGCGGCCTGCGCACAATGTTTCGGCATTCGCCGTCGCCGCCTCGACCGCACGCAGACGCCCCAGGAACCATTTTGCATAGTCCCCGGCGACCTGCGGATTGCGGCGCTCTTCGGGCTCGAGTTGGGTGTATCGGAGCACCAGCGTCTGCGGGAAGGTTAACGTGGCATCGCTGAAATACATCCAGTTCAGGAACGCGCCATAGGCGGGATCTTCGGGGCCGACCATCAACGGCGTCGGCCCGTGCTTGATGCCGAGATAGTGGCAGATGCCGGAGGACTCGGTCATCTTCGTCTCGCCGTCGACCATGAAGGGAATGGTGCCGAGCGGATTGAGCGCAAGGTACTCCTTGGCGAAGACCCGCGGCGGAAACGGCAGCATCTTCAATTCATACGGAAGCCCCATCTCCTCCAGCATCCAGAGCGGACGGAACGAGCGCGCGGCGTCGCAGTGATAGAGCGTGATCATCAGGCGTTTCCCTTACTCCCCGGCAGCGTGCCCATCATCTTGCACAGGACCATCAGCATGACCTCGTCGGCACCGCCGCCGATCGATGTCAGGCGGCTGTCGCGATAGGCACGGCTGACCGGCGTCTCGTTGGTAAAGCCCATTCCGCCCCAATATTGCAAGCAGGCGTCGGTGAGCTCGCGACCGAGCCGGCCGGCTTTCAGCTTGGCCATGGTCGCAAGCCTGGTCACGTCCTCGCCGGCCACGAGTTGCTCGGCGGCACGATAGATCAGCGCGCGCAACAGTTCGACCTCGGTCTGCATCTCCGCGAGCTTGAAGTGCACGACCTGGTTGTCGAGGATCGACTTCCCGAACGCCTTGCGGTTGCGGGTGTACTCGATGGTCTCGTCGATGATGTATTCATGCGCCTTCAGGCAGGCCGCCGCGCCCCAGAGCCGTTCCTCCTGGAACTGGATCATCTGGTAGGTAAAGCCCTTGCCCTCCTCACCGATCCGGTTGCACTTGGGCACGCGGACATTGTCGAAGAAGATCTGCGCAGTGTCCGACGAGCGCATGCCCATCTTATCCAGCTTGCGCGCCACCGTGACGCCCTTGCTCTTCATGGGCACACAGATCAACGACTTGTTGCGGTGAACCGGCCCATCGCCGGTGTTGGCGAGCAGGCAGATCCAGTCGGCCTGGGTGCCGTTGGTGATCCACATCTTGCCGCCGTCGATGACGTAGTCATCGCCGTCAGAGCGCGCGTTGGTCTTGATCGAGGCGACGTCAGAGCCGGCGCCGGGCTCGGAGACGCCGATGCATGCAACAAAATCGCCGGCGATCGAGGGCGCCAGGAATTCGCGCCGCACCTCGTCCGAGCCGAACCGCGCCAGCGCCGGCGTCGCCATGTCGGTCTGCACCCCGATCGCCATCGGCACGCCGCCGCAGGTGATGGCGCCCAGCTCCTCCGCCATCATCAGGGCGTAGGAATAATCGAGGCCCGAGCCGCCGAACTCGACCGGCTTGTTCAATCCGAGGAAGCCGAGGCTGCCCATCTTCTTGAACAGCTCGTGCGCCGGGAAGATGTCGGCCTTCTCCCATTCATCGACATGAGGATTGATCTCGTTGGCGATGAATTTTTGCAGGGAACGACGGATGTCGTCGTGGTCGGCGGTGAATAGCATTTCTTCCCCTTCGTCATTCCGGGGCATCGCGCAGCGATGAACCTGGAATCCATTCCTCTAAGACATCTGCGGCACGATGGATTCCGGGCTCGCGCTGCGCGCGCCCCGGAATGACAGCGTGCATCACAACCCCATCTGCCGGCTGGCCAGATCCTTCATGATCTCCTCGGTGCCGCCGCCGATGGCGTTGACCTTGACCTCTCGGTAGATGCGCTCGGCCTTGATGCCGCGCATGAAGCCGGCCCCGCCGAAGATCTGCACGGCTTCCGAGGCGCAGAACGCCATGGTCTGCGTCGCCTGGTTCTTCATCATGCAGATCTCGGCGACCGGACTCTCGCCCTGCTCCAGCCGCCAGGCCAGCATTTCGAGCATCGCCTGGGACGCCGCGACCTTCTGCGCCATGTCGACGATCTTGTGCCGGATGACCTGATGCTGGGCGAGTGGCTTGCCGAAGGTCTTGCGCTCCTTGGCATAGGCGATCGCCTCGTCGAGGCAGACCCGCGCGAAGGCGGTGCAGCCCGCCGCCATGCCCATGCGCTCGCTGTTGAAATTCCGCATGATGATCTTGAAGCCCTGGCCTTCCTCGCCGATCAGATTTTCGGCCGGCACGCGGCATTCGTCGAAATGCAGCGTCGCGGTGTCGGAGGCCCACCAGCCCATCTTCTTCAGTTTTGTCCTGGACAGGCCGGGCGTGTCGCCCTCGACCAGGAGCAGGCTGACGCCGCCCGCGCCCTCGCCGCCTGTACGCACCGCAACGGTCAGATAATCGGCGCGCACGCCCGAGGTGATGAAGGTCTTCTCGCCGGTCACGACGTAGTGATCGCCATCGCGCCGCGCCCTGGTGCGAAGGTTCGCGACGTCCGAGCCGCCGCCCGGCTCGGTGATCGCCAACGCGGAGATCTTCTCGCCCGACAGCACTTGCGGCAGCACGCGCGCCTTCACTTCCGGGCGTGCCGCCCGCGCGATCGGCGGCGAGCCGATGGTGTGGCTCATCAGGCTGGCGCTGACCCCGCCGGCCCCCGCGCGCGCCAATTCCTGGCTCGCGACGATCTTCATGAACTGGTCGGCGGCGATCCCGCCATATTCCTCGGGGAATCCGAGCCCCAACAGGCCGATCTCGGCCGCCTTGCGATAGAGCACGCGGGGAAATTCGCCGGCCTCGTCCCATTCATAGGCAAAGGGCGTGATCTCCTTCTCGACAAAGCGGCGCATCACCTCGCGGAAGGCGTCGTGCTCGGCGGTATAGAACGGGCTCTTCATCGTCGTCTCGCCCTGCTGGCGGATTCGTGTTGGCCACCATGGCTGGAACATCTGCCGTTCACTTGCGCAGAGTGGCTGACCGGGGGAACGCTCCATGCGTAGCCCATGCCTAGCAACTCAACGCAAGACGATTTTCGCCGCTCACAGGCCAACTCCGGGTCAAAAAAAGACGTGGCGCACAAACTCCGGCTGGCTCCAGGGCCACGCCGGGATGTTGCCCGGCAATAGGGACGCAGGCGGCACAAGACCGCCGAGGGAGGGATTTTTGGCCGTTCGTTATTACGACTGGATCGTCCATCACAGCCGCCGCACGCCTGATAAGGTCGCGGTGATAGACCTCGCGAGCGCGCGCCGCTTCACATATTCGCAGCTCGACGCCCGCGTCTCGCGCCTGGCCGGATTTCTCCGTGACGCGCTCAAGGTGTCGCGCGGCGACCGCGTCGCGGTGCTGGCGCTGAACACGACCGATACGCTGGAGGTGCAGTTCGCCTGCGGCCGGCTCGGCGCGGTCTTCGTTCCTCTGAACACCCGCCTCACCGTTCCCGAGCTCCAGTTCATCACCGGCGACTGCGCGCCGAAGGTGATGATCCATGACACTGATCTGGCCGAGACGGCGCTCGCGGTCGCAAAGCTCTGCGGTATCGCGACCAGCCTGCTGCTTGGCCCAGGCGCCGCCTACGAGGCCGGCATCGCCGCAGCAAAACCTCTCGACCGCACGGAAGAAGTCACGCTCGATGACGTCTCGACCATCATGTACACGTCGGGCACGACGGGGCATCCGAAGGGCGCGACCATCACCCATGGCATGACGTTCTGGAATTGCGTCAATCTCGGCGGCCCCGCCTGCATCGGGCCATCCTCGGTGCTGCTGACCGTGCTGCCGCTGTTCCACACCGGCGGGCTCAATTGCTACACCAACCCGGTGCTGCATGCCGGCGGCACCGTGATGATCATGCGCGCCTTCGATCCCGGCACGGCGCTCGGCCTGATCAACGATCCCGCGCAGGGCATCAACGTGTTCTTCGGCGTGCCCGCGATCTACCAGTTCATGGCGCAGCATCCGGCCTTCGCGACGACTGACTTGACCCGGTTGATCGTCTGCGGTGTCGGCGGCGCGCCGATGCCGGTGCCGCTGCTCAAAGTCTGGGAGGCGCGCGGCGTCGCGCTGCAGCAGGGCTACGGCATGACCGAAACCTCGCCGGCCGTGCTGGTGCTGGATCGCGAGGATGCGGCACGCAAGGCCGGCTCCGCCGGCAAGCCGGTGCTGCACACGGAGGTGCGGATCGTGCGACCCGACGGCAGCGATGCCGATGTCGGCGAACTCGGCGAGCTCTGGGTCAAGGGCCCGAACATCACGCCGGGCTACTGGAACCGGCCGGAGGCGAACAAGACGTCCTTCACCGACGGCTGGCTGCACACCGGCGATGCGACGCGCATCGACGAGGAAGGCTTTTACTATATCGTCGACCGCTGGAAGGACATGTACATCTCGGGCGGCGAGAACGTCTATCCGGCCGAGGTCGAGAACGTCCTGCATCAGCTAAGCGCGATCGCGGAGGCCGCCGTGATCGGCATTCCCGATCCGCAATGGGGCGAGGTAGGCCTCGCCATCGTCGCGGCCAAGCCCGGTCAGCGGCTTACTGAGGCAGATGTCTTCGCCCATTGCGCGGCCAATCTCGCGCGCTTCAAATGCCCGCGACAGGTGCGCTTCGTCGATGCGCTGCCGCGCAACGCCACCGGCAAGATCCACAAGCCGACCTTGCGGAAAGAATTCTCGGTGGCGTCCGAAGTCGACAAGAAAGTCGCCAATGCCTGATCAAAGCGCCCCTTGCGGGCGCTTCTTCGTTTCTGACGTGCCTGCTCCAACCCAGAAGAAACCGCAAAGAAAACCCCAAGGAATTTTCATGAACAAGAAACTCTCCCTGCTTGCCGCAGCGACGGCGTTGACCCTGGTTGCGACCCCGTCCGCGTATGCGCAAAAGGCGTACGACACCGGCGTCACCGACACCGAGATCAAGATCGGCAATGTCGAGGCCTATTCCGGTCCCGCCTCCGCCTACGGCATCATCGGCAAGACCGAGGAAGCCTATTTCAAGATGATCAACGACCAGGGCGGCATCAACGGCCGCAAGATCAACTGGATCTCCTATGATGACGGCTATTCGCCGCCGAAGACCGTGGAGCAGATCCGCAAGCTGATCGAGAGCGACGAGGTCTTCCTGGTCTTCAACGCGCTGGGCACGCCGACCCAGACCGCCGTGCAGAAATATCACAACTCCAAGAAGGTGCCGCAGCTCTTCCTCGCCACCGGCGCCAGCAAGTGGAACGACCCGAAGGGCTTCCCCTGTACCATGGGCTTCCAGCCCAGCTACCGGGTCGAGGCACAGATCTTCGCAAAATACATTCTGAAGGAGAAGCCGGACGCGAAGGTCGCGATCTTCTATGCCAACGACGATTTCGGCAAGGACTACCTCGCCGGCATCAAGGACGTATTCGGCGACAAGGCGTCGAAGCTGATCGTGGCCGAAGAGAGCTACGAGACCTCGGAGCCGTCGATCGACGCCCACATCGTCAAGCTCAAGGGCACCGGCGCCGATGTCTTCGTGAACATCGCAACCCCGAAATTCGCGGCCCAGGCGATCAAGAAGATCGCGGAGCTGGAGTGGAAGCCGATGCACCTGATGACCGACGTCTCGGTGTCGATCGGCGCGGTGATGAAGCCGGCCGGCCTCGAGGCATCCGAGGGCGTGCTGTCGGCCGGCTATCTGAAGGATGCGTCGGATCCGCAGTGGAAAGACGACGAGGGCATGAAGAAGTTCATGACCTTCATCGACAAGTACATGCCCGGTGCGAACATCTCGGACGCTAATCTGGTGTACGCCTATGCCGCAGCCCAGACGATGGTGCAGGTGCTGAAGCAGTCGGGTGACAATCTGACCCGTGAGAACGTGATGAAGCAGGCCGCGAGCCTCAAGGACTTCGTCCCTGATACGCTGATCCCGGGGATCAAGATCAACACCTCGGCCACGGACTTCGCGCCGATCGAGCAGCTCAAGATGTGGCGGTTCAAGAAGGGCCAGTGGGAGCTGTTCGGCGACATCATCAGCGCCGAAACGGGCGGCTAGCCACGCATCGCAGCAACGGGCGGAGACGTGCAGCTGACGTCTTCGCCTGCACTGACGTCGATCCCCGCGACCGGCAGGCCGAGCCGGCGCGGGTCATCGATGGCCGCAAAGCGCGGACATGCCCATGCCAGGATCGTCCTGCCCGACGGCGGCAGATCGAGCTGAAGAACGAAGGCACCCGCGTCGATCGCGGTCGCGGCATCCGCAACGCGCACGCCGTCGAGATAGAACTGCACGCCGATCCGATCCAGCGGCCCGCGAATCTCCGGCGACGCGATGCGAATGATGGTGCGCCCAGGCGGCGCCTCGATCAGCAAGGCGGCTTCCGGCTCGCTCCAGCGGAAGCTGCGGCCCTGCCAGACCTCCCAGGCATGGAAGCCGGCCTCTGCGACCATCTGATCGCCGAGATTCTGCGCAGCTCCGCCAAGGCTCTCCCGAATGCCACGGATACAATAGAGGCGCTGACAGTGGATCAGCGCGGCGATATAGCGCTTCAGCCAGCGCGCGATGCTGCCGCGAGAGCCGCCCATGGTGAGCACGGTCAGACTGCAGCGCGCATAGCCCGCCGACAAACGTGCAAGACCAAGCGCAAGGCGGTCGCCGGCCAGTGCGATCGCGCCCCAACGCCCGATCGCCTGCAGGCCTTCGTCGGTCACGCGGCCGGCGCGCATCCGTGCAGCAAGGGCGCTACGCGCCAGCGCGACGTTGAAATCGCCGCGGCTGCTCCATTCGATCGGAATGTCGAGCAGTTCGCTGCCGGGATCGTTGCGCGCTTCGCTGAGATAGCGGATCTCGCCCCGTACGAAATCGAGCGTGAATGTCTTCAGCTCGCCGATTTCGCCGATATAGTAATGATGGAAGCGCGCCTCCTCGAGATAGCCGATCGTATGGCCCCTCGCGTGATACGCGGCGGCGAGCACCCATTCGGCGAAATGGCCGAGCTCCTCGCGCAGGCCGCCGCAGTCCCAATAGACGTCGCGCCGCGTCACGAAGCACTGGTCCAGCACCTTGCGCCAGGGATGCTGCTTCATGCCGAACTCGATGTCGGCCTGGTACATGGCGGCCTCCGCCTCGGACAACCGGTTATGGCAGATCGGCACCGACTGGCAGGAGAACCCAGCCCAGTCGGGACGCGCGTCGATCGCGCGGATGCAGGCCTCCATCACGTCAGGCTCGGGCCGGCAATGCGATTCCGTGAAGAACAGATATTTGCCGCGGGCCTTGGCGGCGCCGAAGGCGCAGAGCCCGATGTCATGGTCCGAATTGGTGAATTCGAGGCGCGCTTTGCCGCCGGCCAACGCCTTCAGCTCGTTGAGTGCCTTGAAATCAGGCGGCACCACCAGGATGATTTCGTAAAGCGATTTGTCGGCGGTCTGCGACGTCCAGCCGAGCCAGGACAGCTCCCACTGCCCGCGGTGATGTTCCAGCGGGATGATGATGGAGAACAGCGGAGATTCACCGCCGTATGGTGCGGGCACGTCCTGCATGTTCCCTTATAGACGCACGCGACGCCATTCCGGACTCTTTCTCGCGGACTATACCGACAGAAACAACGCGAACGATTCCTCCACCGTGCGGCGCAGATGCTTTCCATACAATGCGTGGTTGGCATCGTCGGGGCCAACCCGTCCCAGCGACGGCTTCGCGACGTTGCGGAGCGGCACATAGGCGATCGGCGCCGCGATCGGCGTCAGTTGCGAGCCGGATCCGGCGCGAAGCGTCGAGATGATGCCGTACATCTCGCCGGCAACCGTCGGCCGCGACACCGTGATCACGCGATGCTGGCCGTGCTTGATGATGACGAGATAGATGAAGCCGGACTGATGCGGCACCGCAACCTCGCCGGTGTGCTCATAGGCGGCATCGGTTCGCTCGCCCTCGCGGAACACCAGTGAAGACACCTTCGGCTCCCAGACGATCTCGGTGCGATAGGCGAAGATCGCGTCCTTGTCGCCGAAGGACGGCCGCAGCGTGATGTAGACGTCCTCGAGCCAGGTCACCGCGCGATGCGCATAGGAGCCGAGGCTGTCGGGCGCGACATCGTTTGCGGCCGGAGGCGTCACCACGGCGGCGCTTTTACGCAAGGAGACGCCCAGCGCCTGCTCCAGCCGCACCGTCGTTGCCAGCGTGAACGGCCGCCGGCCACCGAGCACCTTCTCCAATGTCGACAGGCTGAGCTTGGCCTGCTCGGCCAACGCCTGCCGGGAAATCCGGCGCCTGGCGAGCTCCTCGCGAATGGTCTCCGCGATCTCGCGGCTCTGCTCGTCCGAAAGCTGCCCGTCGGTGACTTTATCCTGCGTCTGCATCATCAACCCTGCTCCACGGACGCCAGTCTAGCAGGGCGGACAAACCAGCACAAAACCGTACATGGCCATCCCGGCCGCGGCCCGCCCGGGCCGGCCGCGGCGGAACATTGCCGATCATTCTGCTCGCGCATTCAGGCGCTCCCGACGGATGCTCCGAGCCAGCAAACACCCTTCGGGAGCAGGCGAAATGGATACCTACGACACAGCCGACAGCGACGAGCACCCGATGCTGGGGCGGCTGATCAAGCTCGGATTGTTTCTTCTGGTGCAGGGCATCGCGGTGATGCTGGTCGCCTTCGTGGCCCTGCTCGTGAGTTTTGAGCCCGGATGGTCGGCGACGACGGAGCAGGCCAGCCTGCTCCAGCCCGGCGATGCCAAATCCGGCACCCTGCTCCTGAAGGAGGACGGTGCCACCACGGAGGCGATCCGCCTCGGCATCGACGTCGACATCACGGTATCAGGCCCGACGCTGCGCGCCCGCGTCACCCAGGTCTTCCGCAATCCGACCAAGGACTGGGTCGAGGCGACCTACGTTTATCCGCTTCCCACCGGCGGCGCCGTCGACACGCTGAAGATGGTGGTCGGCGAGCGCGTCATCATCGGCGACATCAAGGAGCGGCAGCAGGCACGCGTGATCTACGAGCAGGCGCGCCGCGCCGGCCAGAAGGCCGCGCTCACCGAGCAGGAGCGGCCGAATATCTTCACCAATTCGATCGCCAATATCGGTCCCGGCGAAACCGTGCTGGTGCAGATCGAATATCAGGAGCCGGTGCACCAATCCGGCAATGAATATTCGCTGCGGCTGCCGCTGGTGGTCGGGCCCCGCTACAATCCGGCGCCGATCGTGCAGAGCGTCGACTTCCGCAAGGACGGCTCGGGCTGGGGCGCGACCAATTCGGAGCCGGTGCCGGACCGCGACCGCATCTCGCCGCAGGTAGCGGATCCCGCCAGGAACGCGCCGGTCAATCCGACCAGCATCACGGTGCGCCTGAAGGCAGGCTTCGCGCTCGGCGAGGTCAGGAGTCACCACCATAACGTCAAGGTCGAGAGCCCGGACAATGCGACGCGAATCGTCACGCTCGCTGACGGCGCGGTGGCCGCCGACCGCGATTTCGAGCTGACCTGGAAGCCGGCCGTGGAGAAGGCACCGTCCGTTGGACTGTTCCGCGAGCGTGTCGGCGATGCCGATTATTTGCTCGCCTTCGTCACCCCGCCCAGTGCCGAGCAGACGACGCAAAAGCCGCTGCCGCGCGAGGTCGTGTTCGTGATCGACAATTCGGGCTCGATGGGCGGTACGTCGATCGTTCAGGCCAAGGCCAGCCTGACTTACGCCCTCTCTCGCCTTCAACCGAACGACCGCTTCAACGTCATCCGCTTCGACGACACCATGGATGTGCTGTTCCCGGCCTCCGTGCCGGCCGACGCCACGCATGTCGGTGAAGCCACGTCGTTCGTCAGTGCCTTGCAAGCCCGCGGTAGTACCGAGATGGTGCCAGCGATGCGCGCCGCGCTGACCGACAAGGCTGGCGACACCAACATGGTCCGCCAGGTGGTGTTCCTGACCGACGGCGCGATCGGTAACGAGCAGCAATTGTTCGAAACGATCACTGCGATGCGGGGCCGCTCGCGCGTGTTCATGGTCGGCATCGGATCCGCGCCCAACACCTATCTGATGACGCGCGCCGCCGAGCTCGGCCGCGGGGCCTTCACCCATATCGGCTCCGTCGAGCAGGTGGAGGAGCGCATGCGCGGCCTGTTCGCAAAGCTGGAAAACCCGGCCGTGACCGGCCTCAGCGTAAAGTTCTCCGATGCCAAGGCGGACGTGACGCCTGCGATCATTCCCGACGTCTATCGCGACGAACCACTGGTGCTGGCCGCGAAGCTCGACAAGCTCGCCGGCTCGCTCGAGATCAAGGGACGCGTCGGCGATCGCCCGTGGTCGGTGACGCTGCCGCTGCAAAACGCCGCCGAAGGCAAGGGCCTGTCAAAACTCTGGGCCAAGCGCAAGATCGGCGACGCCGAGGTGGCGCGTACCATGCGCGAGATGACGCCCGAAGACTCCGACAAGGCGATCCTCGCGCTGGCGCTCGACCATCAGATCGTCACGCGGTTGACCAGCCTCGTCGCGGTCGACAAGACGCCGAGCCGCCCCGAGGGCGAGCTGCTCAAGCTCAGCGAGCTGCCGCTCAACCTGCCGGCCGGCTGGGATTTCGAGAAGGTCTTTGGCGAACGACCGCATCTGACGCCCACACAGTTGCGCGAGCGCCATGCAGATGCGCGCAACCAGCCGGCGACGAGACGGCCGACGCCCGCCGCGCCGGATGCTATCCGTCTGCCCAAGACCGCGACCTCTGCCGAGCTCAAGATGATCGCAGGCTTCATCCTGATCGTGCTCGCCCTGATCCTGTACGTGTTCAACCGGCGTCAGCCCTTGCTCACTGACGCCGCTTGAGAGAGGAGCTCCCCGAACTCCTCTGTTAGCGCGCGCGGCTGCCCGTCCCATACCAACGGCCGCGCGCGCCTTTTTTTAACACGCCGTCACAATCGAATTCGTCATTCCGAGCGAAGCGAAGCAATCCAGAAATCCATCCACCGAGACAGTCTGGATTGCTTCGTCGCTTCGCTCCTCGCAATGACGGGAACTGGCACAATGCCTCGCTTCATCTCCCCCCTCGTTCTGGCACTGATCGGCCTCATCCTGTTCGGCGACGGCGCTTACATCCATGCCAAGGCCTGGTTCGCGCAGGTGCTGCTGGAGCGCGCGTTCGACAGGAGCGTTACGACCGGCGGCGTGGTCAAGCCATGGTCATGGGCCGACACCTGGCCGGTCGCGCGGATCGAGGTGAAGCGGATCGGGGCCAGCGCCATCGTGCTGGAAGGCACCAGCGGCCAGGCCCTCGCTTTCGGACCCGGCCATATCCACCAAACGGCTGATGCCGGCGAGCGCGGCATTGCCGTATATGCTGCGCACCGCGATACACATTTCCGCTTCCTGCGGAATGTCGCCATTGGTGACGTAATCGATGTCACGCGCCGTGACGGAAAGCACTTTCGCTATCGGGCGGATTCCACCGCTGTGGTTCGCTTCGATGAGTCCGGCATCGATCCCGCGGCGCAGGATGTCGAGCTGGTGCTCACAACCTGCTGGCCCTTCGACGCCGTCACGCCCGGACCCGAGCGCTACGTCCTGCATGCCACCTTGATCGAGACCGGTGAATAGCGGTTCGCAATCGGCCATCCGGGATCGATGGAGACCGCGCCGAACAGCCGGGCAACCGCGCTTGATGGAGCCGCTGAACTGGCGTCGTCCCCCATAGACCTGTAAGAATGGCCAATTGATCTTTTGACGCTGCAAATTTTCAGGACAACCTGTAATGGACGACGAGTTCAGGCAGCGCCTCGAACAGCGGCTGGAGCAACTCGAAAATCGTGTCGCGCTCCTCGAACGGAATCAGGACCTCATTGCTGCCGGACAAAGACGATCCTCGCTGCGGAGCCTCTGGCGACGTCCGCCGATGTGGACCTTCGAGCAATATCCGCCGCGCCTGCTCAACCTGACTGCCTTCCCGCTCGCGCCTGCGATCCCGGCGAATGCGCCGCGGATCGCGATGGTCACGCCGAGCTACAATCAGGCGCAATATCTCGACGCCACGATCGAGAGCATCGTCAGTCAGAACTATCCGAAGCTGACTTATCACGTGCAGGACGGCGCCTCGATCGACGGCACGCTCGATCTGCTGAAGAGCCGGGGCGAAGGCATCAGTTGGACGAGCGAGCCGGACAAGGGGCAGTCGAACGCCATCAATCTCGGCTTCGCCGGTGCCGATTGCGAGATCATGGCCTATCTCAACAGCGATGACATGCTGCTGCCGGGAGCGCTCGCCTATGTCGCCCACTACTTCAGGCGCATCCCGCTGTCGACATCGTCTACGGCCATCGCGTCTTCGTCGACCGCGAGGGGCTCGAGGTCGGACGCGCCGTGCTGCCGCCCCATGACGGCAAGGCTTTGCAATATGCCGACTACATCCCGCAGGAGACGATGTTCTGGCGCAAGCGCGTGTGGGACAGGATCGGGCCCATCGACGAGAACTTCCACTACGCGATGGACTGGGATTTCATCCTGCGGGCGCAAGCCGCGGAATTCAAGTTCGTGCGCCTGCCGCGATTTCTCGCCTGCTTCCGCATCCACGATGCACAGAAGACGGCTTCGACCTACGCGCTCGGCGTCAGGGAGATGGGCGTCCTGCGGCGCCGCGTTCTCGGCTTCGATCCGACGCAGATGCAGATCCGTCGCGCCATCGCTTCCTATCTCGCGAAGCAATTGGCCTATCACTACGCCTACAAGCTGCGCCTGCTGCGTTACTGAACGACAGCAGAGGCATGATCACGATTTGAATGAATGAGCGTCACGGAGTCGTGGCACGTGGCCCGATCGTTCGCACTTTCGCCAAAAGTCTGGTGATGCTAGCCTTGTCGCGAAGCACCCGCCATTCCGCCACGCGGCATGGAGCCATCACGATCAGTCCCGCCAGACGCCGGCGCAGGACAGCGCTGCAACAAGAACAAGAGGTGAGGAAGCGCCATGGAAGCCAAGGTATCTGCTGCGTTCGTTTCTCCGCATCCATGGTCTCCAGCGCCCGATGCCAGCGACATCGTCAAGGGCATCCACGCCATGCTGCACCCGCACAACATCGTGCTGGTGGGCGCGACCGACAAGCCCGGCAATTATGCCGAGCGCATCTGGAACAACCTCGTCAAGTACGGCTACGAGGGCGGGCTCTATCCGGTCAACGCCAGGCGCGAGACGATCTGGGGTGTGCCCTGCTACAAGGATTTTGCGAGCCTCCCGGAAAAGCCCGATCACGTGCTGGTGCTGGTGCCCGCGCGCTTTGCCGTGCAGGTGATCCGCGACGCCGCCGCCGCCGGCGCGCGCTCGGCCACCATCGTCACTTCGGGCTTCAGCGAGCTGCAGGATGAGGAGAGCCAGAAGCTCGCTGCCGAATTGCAAGCCGCGATACGCGAAACGGGGCTCGCCGTCACCGGCCCGAACTGCCTCGGCAATTTGAGCGCGGGCGAAAAGCTCTTCACCAATATCGACGACCGTGTCGTCACCATGGAACAGGGTGCGGTGGCGATTGCCGGGCAATCCGGCGCCATCGTGATGGCGATCCGGCAGGCGCTGGAGGATCGCGGCGTCGGGGTCGGTTACATGGTGACGACCGGCAACGAGGCCGGGCTCGAGACGCCGGACCTGATGCGCTATTTCGCCGAGGATCCGAGCATCAAGGTCATCGTGGTCTACCTCGAAGGCGTGCGCAACACCAAGGCGTTTCGCGACGCCTGCAAGGCCGCGCGCGCGGCAAGCAAGCCGGTCATCGCACTCAAGCTCGGTTCGTCCGAGGGCGGCCGCGCCGCGGCGATGGCGCATACCGGCGCGCTCGCGGGCTCAATCGAGACCTTCGACGCCATCGCGACCCGTGAAGGAGTCATCCGCGTCGGCGGGCTCGACGAGCTGATCGAGACCACTGAATGCTTCGTTCACGCGGCCGTGCCCAAAGGCGACCGGCTCGCCGCGGTCACGCTATCAGGCGGCAAGCGCGGCATGCTGCTTGACGCCTTCTATGCAGAAGGCCTGAACTTCGCGCCGCTGAGCCCGCACGTCGGGTCCGAACTGGCGGAGATGCTCGGGCCCGGCTCGATCGTCGGCAATCCGCTCGATGCCGGCTTTGCCGCGGTGGTCGATCCCTCCGTCTACATGAAGTCGATCGAGCTGATGATCGACGACCCCGATATCGACATCGTCATCATCGATGCCGAGCTGCCCAAGGCGCCGCACGAACTGCGTGAACGCAATTTGCGCATCGTCGACGAGATGGCGAGCCGGGCGTCGAAGCCGGTGATCTATATCAGCGCGATGTCGATCGGCTTCACCGAATTCACCAAGGGCCTGCGCAAATCGCTACCCCATCTCGCGGTCATGCAGGGCATGGACCGTGCGGTGACCGCGATCAACTCGCTGCTCGCCTATGCGAAGCTGCGCAAGGAAGTGCCCGACATCGTCTCGAGCTCGAAACCTGCCGCCCGCGCCGTGCTGGAGAAGGCGCTGAAATCGGCGAGCGGTGCCGCGCTCGACGAGGTCGCCTCGAAGAAGCTGCTGAAGGCCTATGGCATCCCGGTCTCGAAGGAAGCGATTGCGCAGACGGCGGCGGACGCCGCGAAGATCGCGAAGCAGATCGGTTTCCCGGTCGTGGCAAAAGTCGTCAGCGCCGAGATCCTGCACAAATCCGACATCGGCGGCGTGGTGCTGAACCTCAACAGCGCAGCCGAGGTGAAGAAGGCATTCGCCGACATCACCGCGCGGGTGGCGAAGTTGAAGGGAAAGCCGAAGCTCGACGGCATCCTGATCGCGCAGCAGGTCGAGGCCGATCTCGAGCTCGTGGTCGGCGCCTCGCTCGATGCCGAGATGGGTCCGGTCGTGCTGTTCGGCACCGGAGGCATCGACATCGAGCTGATGAAGGACGTCGCGCTCGCCGGCGCGCCGCTGGACGAGGCCGAGGCCCGGCTCCTGATCGGCCGCACCAAGGCCGGCATCAAGATGCGCGGCTATCGCGGCAAGCCGGCCCTGCACGAGGCCTCCGCGGTGAAAGCGCTGGTCGGCCTGTCCAACCTGATCGCAGATGCTGGCGACCGGATCGCCTCGATCGACGTCAACCCGTTCCTGATCAATACCAAAACGGGCGTCGCCGTCGACGCCCTGATCGTATTGAACAATGCTGCGGCAAAACGCGCGGCAGGGCATTGATGTCGCGTAAGACGGATTGGCGGGTTACGCTTCCGCCTTCGCTCTTCGAGCTACGGCGGACAAGTCGTTAACCCGCCCGCTCTAGTATTGCGGCCGCAGCATCGTCCTTCCAACCATCCCGCTTTGGCCGTAAAATCGCCCTGCATGGCACGCGCGAGCAACCTCGTAATCGGAACGGCGACGCTGGCGGTCATCGCCGTGGCGTTCGGCGGCGTGCTCGGCGTGCAGAAATGGCGCACCGCCCAGAACCGGAGCCAGTTGCGCGTGGTGTTCGAGGGTGGCTCCGCCAGCGGCCTGCGCCGCGGCGGCCCGGTCAATTTCGACGGTGTTCCCGCGGGCCAGATCCTGTCGATCAAGCTGGATAATCCGCGCAAGATCGTGGCGCTGGTGATGCTCGACAACACCGCGCCGATCCGCAAGGACACGGTTGCGGGCATCGAGTTCCAGGGCCTCACCGGCGTTGCCGCGATCTCGTTGATCGGCGGTGCGCCCTCCGCGCCGCCGGTGCCGCTGGATACGGACGGCGTCCCCATGCTGACCGCCGATCTCAGCGACGCCGAATCCATCGTCGACACCCTGCACAGCGTCGATCGCACGATCGTGAGCAACGCCCCTGCGATCAAGGACGGCTTGCGCACGTTCGAGAACTACACCGCCGATCTTAGAAGCAAGGGCGGCGAAATCGACTCCGTCATGGCCAAGGTCGACAGCGCCTTCGCCGGTTTCGACAAGGCGGTCACCAAGATCGAAGGCGTGGTCCCCGGCTTCGCCGACGGCAAGGCCGACGAGCTGTTCGAGAAGATCAGGGGACTGCACGAGCTCGCCGATGCCATGAAGAAGAAGTCGGCTTCTTACGTCGAGGACATCCGCCGCTCGCTGCTCGACGTCAGCGAAGCCGCCAACAAGATGGCTGGCACGCCCTCGCCTGCCGCCGCCCCGCGCCCCCCGCGCAAGCCTTCGCAGAAACGGTGATGCTCTCTTACCCTCCCCCTCCAGGTAGGGGAATCGCATATGGCTGCGGAGGGCTGTTGCCAAGCGGTTGGAACTGGATTCTTTGGGTCTCTCTCGCTTCCCGAGGGAGACCAGAATGCGCCAGCTCAAGCGCCTGCTTCGACCGCTCAAGGATCCTCGCGCCAGCAACGTTCGACACGATCTGGTGGAGATCATCGTCATTGCCCTGGCGGCAACACTGGCCGGCGCCAAGAATTGCACGGAGTTCGAGTTCTTCGGCAAAGGTCGAGAGGAGTTGTTGCGTCAATTCTTGCAGCTCAGATACGGCATTCCCAGCCACGATACGTTCAGTAACGTCTTCCGCGCTCTGGACCCTAAAGGGCTGGAGGCGGTTTTGCGCAAGTTCAGCAAGAGCTTCGGCGTCAAGGGCGTGGTCAGTATCGATGGCAAGGCGTTACGCGGCGCCTTCGCGCGGGGCCGGCAGGCCACGCCGCTGCATATGGTCAATGTCTGGGCGGCAGGCACACGCATGGCGTTGGCTCAGAGGAAGGCTCCCAATCGCAACGAGGTTGCCGGGGTTCTCGAAGTCCTGGCTTTGCTTGATCTGGATGGCGCTCTTGTCACAGCTGACGCCCTGCATTGCCGCCCCGACATTGCCCAGGCCATTCGCGACCGCAACGGGCATTATGTATTGGCGATCAAGAGCAATCGTGGTCGGCTCTTCAAGGCCGCCAAGGCGCTGCTGGACACTGCTCGGAAGCCAGCACGCGCGTCCCAGCCCAAGGCGTCGGCTCACGGCCGCATCGAACGTCGGCAAGCCGTCGTCGCGCCGGCACCGGATTTGGCAAAGCAATACGCCTTCCCCGCGATCGCTGCCGTCGGCCGCATCGACAGTTGGCGCTCCAGCACGGGCAAGACGGCCAAGCACACAGCTCGATACTTTCTGGCCTCACGCCTGCTGCCGGCCAAGAAGCTGCTGGAGGCCGTCCGCGCCCACTGGAGCATCGAGAACAACCTGCACTGGGTCCTTGACGTCCTGTTCGACGAGGATGCCTGCCGCAGCCGCAGGGACCACGCCCCCGAAAATCTTGCCGTCATCCGCAAGCTGGCCATCAATGCCCTGCAAGCCACGCCGGGTCCGGCACGAACGAGCCATAAAATGCTTCAGGCGAGGTGGAACAACGACTTCCTCCTCACTGTCCTTGCTCATATGCGATAGCCCTACCCTGGAGGGGGAGGGTCGGTCGCGCGCAGCGCGAACGGGGTGGGGTGATCTCTCAACTCGGGCAGTGCGAAAAGCGGATAGACTGTCACCCCACCTCGGTTCGCATTGCGCTTTGCTCCATGCGAACCGATCCTCCCCCTCCAGGGGAGGATGGCAGTCTCGCCGTGGCTTGCAGGTCGCGCCCTACCACGCGTAGCGCACGACACCCTTGCCGGCGTAGGAGCGGGTGACGTTCGAGAACTCGCCCTCGAAGGTCGCCGACGCAGACCAGCCATTCATCCAGTTCATCTGCACCGCCGCCGTGGTCAGCGCGGAATCGCGCGCCAGCGCTGCGCCGTTCACGACGAAGGCCGATCCCGGCAGCGTCTGGAACACCGCGCCGACAGTGCGGTCCGGATTGTAATCATGCGCCCAGGCGACGCGGCCGCGCAGGGTCATCAGGCCGCCGGCCGCGGCGAATGATTTGTCTGCGCGCAGGCCGAGCTCGGTGCGGGTGCTGGTCACGTCCTTGGCGGCATAGTTGAGCGCGAAGGTGTTGTTGCCGACCACCGCGAACTCGGAATAGTTCGGAAGGCTGAACAGGGTGGCCTGGGCCGCAGCATAGGGCGTGAGGCCGATCCACTGCGTGGCGTAGCGGTAACCGCCCTCGACACGGCCCGAGAGCGCGTTGGCGTTGAACTGCGCCCGCAGCTGATCGACGCCGGCGGCCGTGACGATGCGGTTGGTCGTGACGTCCTGCCAGCCATAAGCCAGTGCAGCCGTGATATAGGCAGGTCCTGCCGCGTGACGAACGAAGGCGCCGGCCTGGAACAGGTCGGAGCGTCCCCAGCCGAGCCCGTTGACGTTGAAGCCGGTCCCACCGCCGGCAAGCGCAAAACCGGCGATCGTCGACGGCGAGAAGCGATAGTCGAGGCCGACGGCAGTGCCATAGACGCTGCTGGTGGTGTTGTTCGAACCGAGCGCGACATTGCCGTCGGTGGTTTGCGAACCACCATAGCCGGCCGCCCACACATCCCAGCGCTGCTCGAAGGTTGCGGCCGGTGCCTTGCGGTAGATCGAGGCGAAGGCGTCGCGCGCGTTCTTGTCACGCGCGCCCTTGCCGGTCGCGGCATAGGCATTCGCGCCCGGCTCGTCGGCATAGGGCGTCGCACCTGATGTGCCGCTGCGTCCCGAGCCGAAGACATCGGTCAAGAGGCCGAGGAACAGGTTCATCGCATTGAAGGTCGTCTGCTGCGAACCCGTGCCCGATTCGCCGGAGGCCTGGGTGAGGCCGGCCGGCGAGAGGTTCGCCAGCGCCCCCGGAAGGCTGCCGGTGCTGTCGAAATAGCGCGCCAGCGCGTTGGCGACGTTCTGCTGGTTGACGTTGAGGCCGGAGCCGTAATTGAGCGACAGATCCAGGAAGACGTTGTTCGTGTTGTAACTCAGGACGGCCTTCAGATTCGACGAGAGCCCAGCGACGACCGGATTGAAGGCGTCGGGAAGCGTTGCCGCATTCAGGATCGTGTAGTGCTTCGCGATCGAGCCGGTCGGAACGACGACGACGGTGGCGCCGCCAAGCGTCGCTGTGCCGGTTACGACCGTAAAACCATTGCTGGCGCCCGAGACCTGCACCATGTAGCTCGACGCCGATGTGAACGAGAGGTCGCCGGACACGGTGAGCGTTCCGGTCGGATTGCCCGGTGCCAGCGTGCCGCCATTGACGACGGTGTTGCCGACCGTGCCGACGCCGCCGAACGTGCCGCCCGCGGAGACGGAGACAGTGCCGTTGATGGTGCCGGCGAGGAGAAGCGTGCCGCCGAGCACGTTCCAGTCCTGATTGCCCGTGCCGGTGACCGTCCAGGTCGAGCTGTCGACCTTGTTGAAGGTCGAGAAGCCGTCGTACTGAAGGCCAGTGCCGATCAGGTCGAGATTGAACGTATCCTTGCCGGAGCCGCCAAGCTGGAACGTGTCAGTTCCCGATGCAAACACCTGGCCCTTGATGACGCTGCCGGGGCCAAGCGTGAGCGTGTTGGAGCCGCAGCCGCAGAGGTCGATCGCAATGGCACCGGACGCACCGGCATCGATGGTGCCCGAGTTGAAGACGCTGCCTCCACTCACCAGGATGCCTGTGCCGTTGGCGCCGACGGTGATGGTGCCGGTGTTGACGATCTGGTTGGTCGTCGAGAATGCGCTCACGTCGATGCCGACGCCGAACGCGCCGACGGTGATCGTGCCGCTGTTGGTGACGGTGTTGGAGTCACCGAGCACGAAGATGCCCTCGGTAGCATCGGCGCCCGCGATCCGGCCGCTGTTGGTGATCGAGGAGGACGAGCCGCTATAAAGGATACCCACGCCGGTCTGGTCAACATTCACTGTGCCGCTTTGGATGATCGTGGCACGGTCACCCTGCAGCGAAATGCCGGCCGATCCGCTGCCCCCTACCGTGATCGTGCCGCCGTTGGTGATCTTGGAGTCATCGCCCTGCACGGCAATGCCGACGCCGAAATCACCAGCCGTGATCGTGCCAAAATTGCTGGCGGTCTGGAAGTCGCCCTGCATGAAGATGCCGGCGGCGTTCTGCCCGACCGTGATCTTGCCGGTGGCCGTGTTGGTCACCGTGTTGTTGTCGCTGATCGCCATGATGCCGCCGGAGAAGCCGGTGGAATCGCCGACCGTGATCGCGCCGGCATTGGTGACGGTCGCGCCGCCGAACACGAAGATCCCGGACGAACCGTCGACGCCGGTGATCGTGCCCGTCGCGGTGTTGGTGATCGTGTTGTTCTGGGCTGCGAAGATGCCTACGCCCGACGCACCGATCGACAATGCGCCGCTGTTGGTGACGGTGTTGCTGTTGCCGACCGAGATCGCCGCACCGCTGTCGCCCGTCGTGATCGTTCCGGCATTGGTGATGACGTTGTGATCAATGGCCTGGATGCCGAGGCCGTTGTCGAGCACCGTGATGGTGCTGTTGTTGATCACGGTGTTGAAATTTCCAACGGCAATGCCGGTGAGGCCTGAGCCTGCCGACACCGTCCCGTTGTTGGTGACGGTGTTGGAATCGTTGACGCCGATCGAGAGCGCGCCGTTGTCGTTCACGGTCGCGCCGGAGAGCACGTTGACATTGAGGCTGTCGACGCCGGCCCCGGCTTGAAAGCCGTCCGTGTCGGTGCCGCTACAGGTGACGGTTTGGCCGCTCGTGGCCGGATCTGGCGCGCAAGCCGCGTTGGCCGGCGTCGCGCCAAGGCCGAGGCCAACGATGACGAGCGATGCGCCGGCGAGCGACGCAGCGCCGGATCGGCGCGGCCGACCCTGCCGCCTCCATAGTCCCTTGCCCCTCACGCCACGCCCCCATTCCCGGCAGTTCCGTGGGGAACTTAGGCCATGACGAGGCTCCGTAGAACCAAGGCGCCGCCCGAATGCGTCCGTTTGACCCACAACCGAGGCAGAATCCCGCGGTCATGTTGCAACCGCGCCACGGTTTGCAGGTCCAGGTTCTCATTTTGCGCAGAAAGCGCGCCGCAACGGCTCAATAGTTGCTCGGGGCCGACCCATTCGGGATGCCGTCGATCGGACATTCCTCCGTCCCTGGCGTCGAACGGGTCATCGCCTCGACCATGTCCCGCGTCCCTTCCGGATCGGCGATCCAGTTCTTGTAGAAATCATAGGGGCAGGCCGCGACGCCGCGCGGGCTTTCGCCGGAATTGATCATGCCGGTGTAGCCGCGGTGGACCAGCTTGTAGAGATGGTTCTGCGACTGGCCGTTGCGGCGCGCATCGCGGATCAGATGTTTCGACAGCTGGGCATACTGGATGCCGTAGTCCTCCTCGCCGCACTCGCCGAGCGTACGGCCGTCGAAGCCGATGATCGCGGAGTGACCGAAATAGGAATAGACACCGTCGAAGCCGGCGGCGTTGGCGACGGCAACATAGACGTTGTTGGCCCAGGCCATCGCCTTGGAGATCATGACCTGCTGCTCCTTGGCCGGATACATGTAGCCCTGGCAACGCACGATCAGCTCGGCCCCCTTCATGGCGCAGTCGCGCCAGATCTCCGGAAAGTTGCCGTCGTCGCAGATGATCAGGCTGACCTTCATCCCCTTCGGGCCGTCGGAGACATAGGTGCAATTGCCGGGATACCAGCCCTCGATCGGCACCCATGGCATGATCTTGCGGTACTTCTGGACGATCTCACCCTTGTCGTTCATCAGGATCAGGGTGTTGTAGGGCGCCTTGTGCGGATGCTCCTCGTGGCGTTCACCGGTCAGCGAGAACACGCCCCAGACCTTCGCCTTGCGGCAGGCCTCCGCGAAGATCGCGGTCTCTTCACCTGGCACCGCCGAGGCCGTCTCGTACATCTCCTTGGAGTCGTACATGATGCCCTGGGTCGAGTATTCCGGGAAGATCACGAGGTCCATGCCGGGCAGGCCCGCCTTCATGCCCACCAGCATGTCGGCGATCTTGCGGGCATTGTCGAGCACCTCGGCCCTGGTGTGCAGGCGGGGCATCTTGTAGTTCACCACTGCAACACCAACCGTGTCGTTGCTGCTGGAAATGTCGCCGTGAAGCATTTTGAGCGCTCCTGTCGTTTATTTGTTTGAGGTTTCGACCGATCAAGCGGCCGAGTTAGTGGCTGATCATCCAGGGGCGCGCGGTCGGAAAGCCCTTGGCGCCGCTCCTGGTCTTGGTCATGAGTCGCGCTGGCTTCTTTCTGTCCGACGAGCTCTTGTCCTTCACGGTCTTGCCCGACGAACAGCAACCGCAGCCGGGACCGTGCGAGGCCTTGTATTGCGCGAGCGTCTGCGGCGCATGCGAGCTGCGCTCGTTGACGGCGTGCGCCTTGCGCTTGTCCGCCGGCATGCAGAAGAAATTCGGTGCGGTCAGGATCACGCGCGGCGCCATCGTTTCGCAATGCGGGCAGTTTTGCGGATCGTCGCATTCCGCCATCGGGCGCAGGTCCTTGAAGGGTCCGCAATCGTCACAGAGATATTCATAGACCGGCATCGCATCATCCCTACGCTGTTGCCTGTGAGAGAATTCCCGCGGCGGATGCGGGGCGGCAGAGTCGCGCCGTCCCGCATCCCGTCGCGCAGAGAGACTATTTGTCCGGCGAGATCGGCATCTGGATATCGCCGGTGATGTGCTTGATGGGCCCTGCCGCCGACGGCATCACGTCGAAGTCGAAGATCTCGGTCGGCAGCCACAGCGTGGCGCAGGCATTGGGAACGTCGACCACGCCGGAGATGTGACCTTGGCACGGCGCGGTGCCGAGGATCGAATAGGCCTGGGCGCCGGAGTAGCCGAACTTCTTCAGATATTCGATCGCGTTGAGGCAGGCCTGACGATAGGCGATGTGGACGTCGAGATAGTGCTGCTTGCCTTGCTCGTCGACCGAGATGCCCTCGAAGATCAGATAGTCCTTGTAGTTCGGCGTGATCGGCGACGGCTTGAAGATCGGGTTCTTGATGCCGTACTTTGCCATGCCGTCCTTGATCACTTCGACCTTCAGATGCAGCCAGCCGGCCATTTCGATGGCACCGCAGAAGGTGATCTCGCCATCGCCCTGGCTGAAGTGCAGGTCGCCCATCGAGAGACCGGCGCCGGGCACGTAGACCGGGAAGTAGATCTTCGAGCCGCGGGAGAGATCCTTGATGTCGCAATTGCCGCCGTGCTCGCGCGGCGGCACGGTGCGCGCGCCCTCGGCGCCGATCTTGACCTTGACGTCACCCTTGGCGCGGCCGCCATGGGCGGTCGGCGCGAATGGCGGATTGGCGAGGCCGGGCACGCGGGTCGGGTTGGTCGAGATCAGCTCGGCCTCACGCTTGTTCCAGGTTTCCAGCATCTTCGGATCGGGCAGGCAGCCGATCAGGCCGGGATGGATCAGGCCTGCGAAGTTGACGCCGGGCACATGGCGGGACGAGGTGTAAAGACCCTTGATGTCCCAGATCGACTTCTGCGCCAGCGGGAAGTGATCGGTGAGGAAGCCGCCGCCGTTCTGCTTGGAGAAGAAGCCGTTGAAGCCCCACAGGCTCTCTTTCATCGGACCGACGTCGAGCAGATCGACGACGAGGAGATCGCCGGGCTCGGCGCCCTTGACGCCGATCGGGCCGGAGAGGAAGTGCACGATCGAGAGATCGATGTCGCGCACGTCGTCGGCGGAATCGTTGTTCTTGATGAAGCCGCCGGTCCAGTCATAGGTCTCGATGATGAAGTCGTCGCCGGGATTGACCCAGGCCACGATCGGGATGTCGGGGTGCCAGCGGTTGTGCACCATGTCATTATCGTAAGCCGATTTGGTGAGATCGACCTTGATCAGTGTCTCTGGCATCGAGATGCTCCCCTTTTTACACGGTTGGTTAGACGGACAGATATTTCGAGACCTGCGCGGCATCGACGGCGTCGCGCGGATCGTCGCGCACGATCTCGCCGTTCTCGATCACCAGCACGCGGTCGGCGATGTCGAGCGCGAAGCTCAGGACCTGCTCCGACACCACGATCGAGAGCCCCTTTTCGTCGCGGATGCGCTTCAGCGTGCGCGCCATCTCCTTAATGATCGACGGCTGGATGCCTTCGGTCGGTTCGTCCAGCAGCAACACTTTCGGCTTGGTCGCGAGCGCACGCGCAATCGCGAGCTGCTGCTGCTGGCCGCCGGAGAGATTGCCGCCGCGGCGGCCCTTCATTTCCAGCAGCACCGGAAACAATTCGTAGATGTCGGCCGGCACTTCCGATCCGCCGGAGACGACGAGGCCGGTCTCGATGTTCTCCTTCACCGTCATGGTCGAGAAGATCATGCGGCCCTGCGGCACATAGGCGAGCCCCTTGGCGACGCGCTCGTAACTCGGCAGGCCGCCGAGCTCGGCGCCGTCCATGGTCACCGAGCCGCTCTTGGCCGGCAGGATGCCCATCAGCGACTTCATCAGCGTGGTCTTGCCCATGCCGTTGCGGCCCATGATCGCAACGATCTCGTTGGGCGCGACCTTGACGTTGAGCCCGTGCAGCACCTCGCTCTGGCCGTAGGCGACGTGAAGATCGGAAATAGCCAGCATCGTCGCGCTCCTAATGACCGAGGTAAACTTCAACGACCTTGGGATCGTTCTTCACCTTCTCCATCGTGCCCTCCGATAGGATCTGGCCCTGGTGGAGCACGGTGACCTTGTGCGCGATGTCCTCGACGAACTTCATGTCGTGCTCGATCACCAGCACCGAGCGGTTCTTGATGATGCGGTTGAGCAGCTCGGCGGTCTTGGCGCGCTCGGACACGCTCATGCCGGCGACGGGCTCATCCAGCATCAACAAATCCGGGTCCTGGATCAGCAACATGCCGATCTCGAGCCACTGCTTCTGGCCGTGGCTGAGCAGATCGGCATTCACGTTCAGTCGATCCTTCAGGAAGATCATCTCGGCGACCTCATGCACCCGGTCGCGCACGGCGGCGTCGCGGGTGAAGGTCAGTGCACCGAACACCGAGCGGCCGCGCGGATAGGAGATCTCCAGATTCTCGAACACCGTGAGATCGTCGTAGATCGAGGGGTTCTGGAACTTGCGGCCGACGCCGGTCTTGACGATCTCGTTTTCCTTCATCCGCGTCAGCTCCTTGCCACGAAACTGGATCGAGCCGGACGTTGCTTTGGTCTTGCCGCAGATCAGGTCGAGCACGGTGGTCTTGCCGGCGCCGTTGGGACCGATGATGACGCGGATCTCGTTCTCGTCGACGTAGAGGGAGAGATCGTTGACCGCCTTGAACCCGTCGAACGACACGGTCAGTGCCTCGACGGCGAGCAGGAATTCCTTGGGCTGATGACCGACGAGCATGATCTATCTCCTCACTGCCAGCGTGGCATCGGCATCGTGGTGACCTACGAGCATGATGACCTCCTCACTCCGCAGGGGCGCCGTCGGCGACCGAGCTGTCGGTCCACCCTTCAGGTTTCGGTTTGCGCGACGCGATCAGGCGATCGATGCGCGGCTGCACGTAGTCGCCCCAGATCCCGGCGAGACCGTTCGGGAAGGCCAGCACCACGGCGATGAACAATCCGCCGAGGCCAAACAGCCACAATTCGGGAAAGGTTTCCGACAGGCTGGTCTTGGCGAAGTTGACCAGCAGCGTGCCGTAGACCGCGCCGAGGATCGAGAGCCGGCCGCCGACCGCCGTGTAGATGACCATTTCGATCGACGGCACGATGCCGACGAAGGACGGCGACATGAAGCCGACATTGAGCGCGAACATGGCGCCGCCGATCGCGGCGAACACGGCGGCAATGCAGAACGCGAAGATCTTGAAATTCGCGACGCTGTAGCCGGAGAACCGGACCCGGTCCTCCTTCTCGCGCATCGCGACCAGGATGCGCCCGAGCTTGGAGTGCCGGACGAACTGCGCGATGATGATGCAGGCGAACAACAGTCCGACTTCGAAGAAGTACAGCACGATCTTGGCGTGGTCGGGCCGGATGTCCCAGCCCTTCAGCGTCCGCAGGTCGGTCATGCCGTTGATGCCGCCGGTGTAGCCCTGCTGTCCCACGATCAGGATGGTGAGGATGGCCGCGACCGCCTGGGTGATGATGGCGAAGTAGGTGCCGCCGACCCGGCGCTTGAACATCGCGGTGCCGATGATGAGGGCGAAGATGCCAGGCACGAGAATGATGGCGGCGATCGTGAAGGTGAGGCTGCTGAATGGCTTCCAGAACAGCGGCAGCGCGGTGATCTGATTCCAGTCCATGAAATCGGGAATGCCGGGTGTCGACTGGATCTTGGTATTCTCCACGCTCGAGGCCTCGAGCTTGAGGAACATCGCCATGCAGTAGCCGCCGAGCCCGAAGAACACGCCCTGACCGAGGCTGAGAATGCCGCCATAGCCCCAGCAGATCACCAGCCCAAGCGCGACGAAGGCATAGGTCAGGTATTTCGCGACCAGATTCAGCCTGAAGACATCGAGTGTGAGCGGCAGCACCACCACCAGGAAGACCGCGAGCACCAGAATTCCGATGAACTCCGATCGGTTGAAGAAACGATTGTCGGTCATTGCATCAGCCCCAGTTCTCACTTGCGGACCTTGAGGGCGAACAGCCCTTGCGGCCGAAGCATCAGGATTCCGACAACCGCGAGCAGCGTCAGCACTTTCGCCATCGAGCCCGACATGAAGAACTCGAGGGTGGATTGCGTCTGCGAGATCGAGAAGGCCGAGGCGATGGTGCCGATCAAACTGGCGGCGCCGCCGAACACGACCACCAGGAACGTGTCGACGATGTAGAGCTGTCCGGAGGTTGGCCCGGTGGAGCCGATCATCGTAAAGGCGCTGCCGGCGACACCGGCGATGCCGCAACCGAGACCGAAGGTGTAGCGATCGACCTTTTCGGTATTGATGCCCACCGCGCCGGCCATGATGCGATTCTGCACGACGGCGCGGACCTGGCGGCCCCAGCGTGACTTGTACATGACATAGGCGACGCCGATGGTGATCAGCACGGTGAGGCACATCACGAAGACGCCGTTGATCGGCACCTCGATGCTGTCGGTGACGTGCAGCGAGCCGAGCATCCATTGCGGCAGCTCGACGCCGACCTCGCGCGCGCCGAACACGGAACGATAGGCCTGCTGCAGCATCAGGCTGAGGCCCCAGGTCGCAAGCAGCGTATCGAGCGGGCGCTTGTAGAGATGCCGTATCAGCACCCATTCCACCAGCATTCCCAGCGCGCCGGATGCGACGAAGGCCAGGATCATCGCCAGGAAGAAGTAGCCGCTGAACAGGCTCGGCAAATAGGCCTGGAAGAAATTCGACGTCATCCAGGTGACGTAGGCCCCGAGGATCATGAACTCGCCGTGAGCCATGTTGATGACGCCCATCTGGCCGAAGATGATCGCAAGCCCGAGCGCCATCAGGACGTAGACCGAGAACAGGATCAGTCCCGCAAAACCCTGCATGACGAAGATGGAGCCAAGATCACCAAGCGAGTAGTCGCCGAACATCGATGTCCTCCGTCAGGGATAAGGTCCCGCGTCGCAAGCAGGTTCGCGACGCGGGGGTCTTGGGCGTGGATTTGCGGTCCACGCCAGGGAGAGGCTTGGGAGAAAGCGCGGCTGATGCCGCGACTTACTGATAGCCCTTGGGGAACGGATCCGGCTCGACGAGATCGGCGGTCTCGTAGATCAGCTCGAACTGGCCATCGAGCTTGGCGCGTCCCACCCGGGTCTTCGACCAGAGGTGATGGTTTTCGTGGATGCGGACATAGCCTTCCGGCGCCCCCTTGAACTCGACGCCCGGCGAGGCCGCCGCGATCTTGTCGACGTCGAACGAGCCCGCCTTCTCCACCGTCAACTTCCACAGCCACGGGCCGAGATAGGCAGCCTGGGTGACGTCTCCGATCACGGTCTTCTCGCCCCACATCTTCTTGAAGGCCGGCACGAAGGCCTTGTTGTTCGGATTGTCGAGCGACTGGAAGTACTTCATGCAGGCATAGGCGCCCGCGATGTTCTCGCCGCCGATGCCGTCGATTTCGTCTTCGGTCACCGAGATGGTCAGCAGCGCCTGCTTGGAAAGGTCGATGCCGGCGGCCTTGAGCTGCTTGTAGAACGCGACGTTCGAGCCGCCGACGACGTCGGTGAAGATCACGTCGGGCTTGGTCAGCTTGATCTTGTTGATGACCGAGTTGAACTGGGTGTTGCCGAGCGGATAGTACTCCTCGCCGACGACCTTGCCCTTCAGCACGTTCTCGACGTGCTTGCGCGCGATCTTGTTCGAGGTGCGCGGCCAGATGTAGTCGGAGCCGATGAAGAAGAACGACTTGGCGCCCTTTTCCTTGGCGATCCAGTTCAGGCCGGCGAGAATCTGCTGGGTCGCCTCCTGCCCGGTGTAGATCACGTTCTTGGACTGCTCGAGGCCCTCATAGAAGGTCGGGTAATAGAGCATGCCGTTATACTGCTCCATGACCGGCAGCACGGCCTTGCGGGATGCCGAGGTCCAGCAGCCCATGATCGCCGCGACCTTGTCGTTGACGAGCAGCTTCTTGGCCTTCTCGGCAAAGGTCGGCCAGTCGCTGGCGCCGTCTTCCTGGATGAACTTGATCTTGCGCCCGAGCACGCCGCCCATGGCGTTGATCTGCTCGATGGCGAGCTTTTCGGCCTCGATCGAGCCGGTCTCGGAGATGGCCATGGTGCCGGTCGCCGAGTGCAGGATGCCGACCGTCACCTCGGTGTCGGTGACCGCCAGGCCCGTGGTGTTGACCGCCGAGGTCGCCGGAGCCTGCGCAAAGGAGGCCCTCGGCAGCATCGTGATAACAGGTACGGCGGCCATTCCCATCAATAGTTTGCGCCGGAGCGGCGACAACAGGCCCTTGCTTGCTTCGTCTGACATGAGCACCCCACTTTTGTTCGAGGACACGCGATTGGTGCCGTGAGGATGGCTCGAATTTGTGCAGCGCAAGCATACGCAAGATCGCGTATACTGCACCGCAAAATACCGACGTAGGCTTCTGGTACGGAAATTGCGAGAGCTCCGGGTCCGTATCGGAAGTGGGGTAACGAGTGGCAGGGCGGCAGCGAATAGACCGCGTCAGGCGCCAGTACAACCAGTGGGTCGCCAACCAGACGCTGGAAGACTACGCGCTGCGCTTCACCGCCAAGAGCGCACGCCGCTGGTCTGCCGCCCGTGTCGCCAACACGGCACTCGGCGCCATCTCCTTTCTGGCGCTGGAAGCGATCGGCGGCACCATCACGCTGAACTACGGCGTCACTAACGCCAGCGCCGCGATCCTCGTCGTCTCCACCATCATCTTCTTCTGCGGCGTGCCGATTGCCTATTACGCAGCCAAATGCGGCATCGACATTGACCTGCTCACCCGCGGCGCCGGCTTCGGCTATATCGGCTCGACCGTCACCTCGCTGATCTATGCCTCCTTCACCTTCATCTTCTTCGCCATCGAGGCGGTGATCCTGGCAACGGCGCTGGAGATGTGCTTCGGCATTCCGCGCCCGATCGGCTACCTCATCAGCGCGGTGGCGATCATTCCGCTCGTAACCTACGGCATCACGCTGATCAGCCGCTTCCAGCTCTGGACGCAGCCGATCTGGATCATCCTGCACATCCTGCCCTTTGCCGCGATCGCCTGGGCCAACCCTTACTCGTTCACGGAGTGGCGCAAGTTCGCCGGCGAGCATGGTGACGCGAGCGGGCATTTCGATTTGCTGCTGTTCGGTGTCGCATCCTCCGTGGTGTTCTCGCTGGTGGCGCAGATCGGCGAGCAGGTCGACTTCCTCCGGTTTCTACCGCGCGACCGCCGCACGTCGCGAACGTCGTGGTGGATCGCCCTGCTGATCGCGGGCCCGGGCTGGATCATCTTCGGCGCACTGAAATTATTGCTGGGCTCCTTTCTCGCTTTCTTTGCGCTGAGCCACGGCCTCTCGGGCGAGCTGGCGGCCGAGCCCGCTCACATGTATCTCGAAGCGTTTCGCTACGTGCTGTCGCAGCCGGACCTGGCGCTGGCGCTCACCGGCATGTTCGTGATCCTGTCGCAGCTCAAGATCAACGTCACCAATGCCTATGCCGGCTCGATCGCCTGGTCGAACTTCTTCTCGCGTCTGACGCACAGCCACCCCGGCCGGGTCGTCTGGCTGGTGTTCAACGTCATGGTGGCGCTGCTCTTGATGGAGATCGGCGTCTACAAGGCGCTGGAGCAGACGCTGGCGCTCTATTCCAACGTCGCGATCGCCTGGGTCGGCGCGCTCGTCGCCGATCTCGTCGTCAACAAGCCGCTCGGCCTGCGTCCGCCGCAGATGGAGTTCAAGCGCGCCCATCTCTACGACATCAATCCCGTCGGCGTCGGCGCCATGACGATCGCGACCATCGTCTCGATCGCGGCGTTCTACGGCCTGTTCGGCCCGACCTTGAAGGCGCTCGCCGCCTTCGTCGCGCTGACGGCGGCCTTCGTCACCGCGCCTGTCATCGCCTGGCTCACCGACGGAAAATACTACATCGCGCGCAAGCCGAAGAAGAGCTGGGCCAACATCGAGTCGATCCAGTGCTGTATCTGCGAGCACAGTTTCGAGCCGGAGGACATGACGTCCTGCCCCGCTTACGCCGGCCCGATCTGCTCTTTGTGTTGCTCGCTCGATGCGCGCTGCCACGATCTCTGCAAGCCGCATGCACGGGCGCAGGTGCAATTCTCCGAGGCGCTCGGCAGGATCTTGCCGCAGCCGATCTACCGGCGGATCAACTCGCAGTTCGGCCACTATATTGGCGTGTTCGTGGTCTCCGCCGGCCTCGTCGCGCTGGTGCTGGGACTGATCTATCTCCAGACCTCGGCGAGCGTGCCTGGCGAGAATTTGCTCGTCTCGCACGTGCTCTGGAAGGTGTTCTTCTCGCTCAGCATCATCATCGGCGTGGTGGCCTGGCTGTTCGTGCTGGCGCAACAGAGCCGCCGCGCCGCCGAGGCCGAGACGCGGCGGCAGACGACGCTGCTGATCCAGGAGATCGACGCGCACAAGCGCACCGACGCCGAGCTCCAGCGCGCCAAGGAGGTCGCCGAATCCGCCAACCTCGCCAAGAGCCGCTACGTGGTAGGGCTGAGCCACGAGCTGCGCTCGCCGCTGAACGCGATCAGCGGCTATGCCCAGCTCCTGGAGCAGGACGCAACGCTCAGCACCAAGCCGCGCGACCAGGTCCGCGTGGTTCGCCGCAGTGCCGATCACCTCTCCGGCCTGATCGACGGCATTCTGGATATTTCCAAGATCGAGGCGGGGCGGTTGTATCTATCGCGCGACGAGGTGCGGCTGAGCGATTTCCTCGACCAGCTCGTCGGTATGTTCCGTCTCCAGGCGGCCGCCAAGGGCATCGACTTCGTGTTCAGGCGGCCCGCGCATTTGCCGGTCGTGGTCTATGCCGACGAGAAGCGGCTGCGCCAGGTGCTGATCAACCTACTCTCCAACGCGATCAAGTTCACCCAGACCGGCAGCGTACAGTTCGTCGTGCACTATCGCAGCCCCGTTGCCGAGTTCGAGGTGATCGACACCGGCCCCGGCATCCAGGGCGACGACCTCGAACGTATTTTTGCGCCGTTCGAACGCGGCGCGCTCGGCGTCTCGCAGCCGCAGACCGGCACCGGACTGGGCCTGACCATCAGCCGGCTGCTCGCCGGAGTCATGGGCGGCGACATCAAGGTCCTGAGCACGGTTGGCGCCGGAAGTACCTTCAAGGTCAAGATCCTGCTGTCGGAAGTCGCCAATCCGCTGCGCATCGCGCCGGTGGAGGCGCCGGTTTCCGGCTATCGGGGCGCACGCAAGACCATCCTCATCACCGACGACGACCCCGTGCATCGCGACCTCCTGCGCGAGGTGCTGGCGCCGCTCGGCTTCATCCTGCTCAGTGCACCCGATGGGCCAGGATGCCTCGCGCTGGCGCAGCATTGCCGGCCCGACCTGTTCCTGCTCGACATCTCAATGCCTGCCATGGACGGCTGGGCTGTCGCGGAGGCCCTGCGCGCAAGCGGCCATCACCAGGCGCGCATCCTGATGGTGTCGGCGAGCGCGCTGGAGGCTCACGGCACGCCGCTGGCGCAGCCCTTCCACGACGGCTATCTGATGAAGCCGATCGACATCCCGCGGCTGCTGGAGACGATCCGCCAGCTCCTGAAGATCGAATGGCAATACGGCTCGGACCAGATCGCGGTCCCGTTCTGGCGGCCCGAGAGCGGATCAAGGCCACCGGTGCGGCACATCGAGGCGCTGATGGGGCTAGGCCAGATCGGCTACGTCAAGGGCATCCAGTTAAAGCTGGACGAGATCGGCAGCGAGCACCCCGAGCATGCCGACTTCGTCGCGGAAATGCGGTCGCTGGTCGACCGCTTCGATCTCGATCGGTACATGGCCACATTGAAGACGTTGCACGCGCATGAGCATTGAGTCGAGGAAGCGCGATGTCGCGCTCGTTGTCGATGACTCCCCGGAGACGCTGCGGCTGCTCACCGACGCGCTCGACGGCGCCGGGATGACGGTGATGGTGGCGCTCGACGGCGCGGCCGCGATGCGCATCGTCGACCAGATCACCCCCGACATCGTGTTGCTGGACGCCGTGATGCCCGGCATGGACGGATTCGAGACCTGCCGCCGGCTCAAGCGCGATGCGGGCGTAGCCAACGTACCCGTGATCTTCATGACGGGCCTTGCGGAGACCGAGCACATCGTGCGCGGGCTGGAGGCCGGCGGCGTCGACTACGTGACGAAGCCGATTGTGATCGAGGAGATGCTGGCGCGCATCCGTGTCCATCTCGGCAATGCCCGCCTGACCCAGAGCGCGCGCGCCGCGCTCGACGTCTCCGGCCGCTTCCTGTTCGCGGTCAACCGCCAGGGCCACGTGCTCTGGGCCACCCCGCAGGCGCAAAAACTGCTGGCCGACCATCATGGCGCGCAGGCCGACGACTTCGTCCTGCCGCCATCACTCCTGCAATGGCTGGAGCAGGCGAAGGACAAGGGCAGCTCGAAGTCGCAGGCGGCTCCCCTGCCCGACAATCCGCAACTGCGGCTCTACTACATGGGCGAAACCGCGCCGAACGAGTTCCTGCTGCGGCTGTCCAAGGAGTCCGGCACTGCGCCGCCGGCCGAATTCACCAGCGAGCTCGGCCTCACCACCCGCGAGGGCGAAGTGCTGGCCTGGCTCAGCAAGGGCAAGACCAACCGCGACATCGCGCAGATCCTGGGCTTGAGCCCGCGCACCGTCGACAAGCACCTGGAGCAGATCTACGCCAAGCTCGGCGTGGAGAACCGGACCGCGGCGGCGGCGGTTGCAACGAATGCGACAAGAAGGAATTCGTAGTCGCGGCGTGAATGAGTTGGGACCCCACTAACCCAGCAAACAGTGTCGTCCCGGGGCGCGCAGCGAACCCGGGACCCATAACCACAGGAAGATATTTGGCGAAGACCAGGAGTTACCTGTCCGCCCTACGACCACTCCCTGTGGTTATGGGTCCCGGGCTCGCTTCGCGCCCCGGGACGACAGTGGAGTGTGTCGCGATCGTGAGCGCCTCTTACACGAACTCCCTCATCCGTAAACAAACGCCCCGTCGTCCAGATCCGTCTTCGGGATCTCATCCTTCTCGATCCAGTAATCCTGGCTGTGCTGCCATTCCGGCTTGTCGCCGCGCTTGGGGAGCAGGTCCATGTTGCGCATGATGTAGCCGGGATTGAAGTTTTCCGGATCGATCCAGGGCAGGATCGGCATGTTGTGGTCCTCAGGCCGTAGCCTGACCTCGACTTTCTTCGTGCCCTTGGCCTTCATGTGGCCGAGCAGCCGGCAGACGAAATCGGCGACGAGGTCGACGCGCAGCGTCCAGCTCGCGCGGAAATAGCCGAACACCCAGACCATGTTCGGCACGCCCGTGAACATCATGCCGCGATAGGTCACGGTGTCGCCGAAGGCGAGCGGCTTGCCGTCGATCTCGAAGGCGATATCACCGAGCGCCGCGAGGTTGAAGCCGGTTGCGGTGACGACGATATCGGCCTCGAGCAGCTTGCCGGACTTGAGCTGGATGCCGTTCTCGACGAAACATTCGATCTCGTCGGTGACGACGGACGCCTTGCCGCTGGCGATGCCCTTGAACAGATCGGCATCGGGCACAAAGGCGATACGCTGCCGCCACGGCCGGTACGTTGGCGTGAAGTGCGTCTCGACGTCGTAGTCCGGCCCCAGAACCGCGCGGATCTGGTCGATCAGATCCTTCTTCACCTGCTCCGGCTTGGCAATGCAGAGCTTCGTGAAAGCATCCTGCTCGAACAATATTTTGCGGCGGACGATCTCGTGGATCCATTCCTCGTCCACCTGAAGCCGGCGCAGCTCCTCGGCGATCTCGATGGCGTTGCGGCCGAGACGGAAATAGGTCGGCGAGCGCTGCAGCATCGTGACATGCGCGCAGGCGTCGGCGATGTTCGGCACCAGCGTCGCCGCGGTCGCGCCCGAGCCGATCACGACGACCTTCTTGTTCGCGAGGTCGATATCGTCGGGCCAGCTCTGCGGATGGACGATGCGGCCCTTGAAGCGGTCCATGCCCTTCCATTCCGGCGTGTAGCCTTCGGAATGGCGGTAGTAGCCCTGGCACATCCAGAGGAAGTTGGCGGTGAAGGTCTTCGCCTCGCCGGTGTCCGTCGTCGTCGCCTCGATGGTCCAGAGATTTTGCTCGCTCGACCAGCTCGCGGAATTGATCTGGTGCTTGTAGCGGATATGCCGGGCGATATCGTTGTCTTCGATCACCTCGTTCATGTAGACGAGGATTTCCTCGGCGGTTGCGATCGGCGGTCCGACCCAGGGCTTGAAGCTGTAGCCGAAGGTGTGGAGATCGCTGTCCGAGCGAATGCCGGGATAGCGATGCGTGCTCCACGTGCCGCCGAACGTCGCCTGCGTTTCCAGGATGACGTAGCTCGTGCCGGGAAGCTGCTTTTCGATGTGATAGGCGCTGCCGATGCCGGAGATGCCGGCACCGACGATCAGCACGTCGAAATGTTCAGAGGCCTGCTTGGTTGTGGTGTGACTGCGGACAGCGACATTCATTGTTGCTTCTATGCCTTGCTTGTTTTTGTGGCCGCCCTTGACCGGACGGCGCGTTTCCTCCGCGACGGGCATGGTCGCCCATCGCGCTTCCACTGCAAAATGACATAGATCAACTCGCGGTCAAACTATAACGCCGCACCCCAGCTCCGCGCGGTCTGCAAAATCCAGTCGCGATAGAGCGTGAGCGGCGTGACGCCGGTCAATCCGCCGCAGCCGGCGGCGCCGTTCGGCCCCGTGGACCAGCTGATGACGCCGACGAGCACCGGACCGTTCGGCTTGTCCTCGAATACCGGACCGCCGGAATCGCCGGTGCAGGCGCCAATTCCGTCGCGAACACCGTTGGTTACGGGATCGACCAGCCGGATCTGGAACGTGCCGGGCTGGCCCGTGGCCACGAGCCCGGCAACGCGCGTCGCGCCGCCGCTCTTGCCGTCGCCACGCACGGTGACGCCGATACCAGCGATGACGAAGCGGCTGCCAACCTGGATTGGAATGGTCGGCGCACCGACCGACACCGTCGATTTTCCCTTGAGTGGAATTTCCAGTTGCAGCAATGCCACGTCCGCGGTGGCGCGGTGCGCCTGCATCGCCTGCATGTTGAAGTTGGGATGGATCGCGACGGTGCGGACGTTCAGCAGTTGCGGCGTACCGTCAGCGCCGCGATCGACGATCTTGTAGTCCGCGCCGGGCTGCACACAGTGGGCAACCGTCAACACGACCTTCGGGGCGATCAGGCTGCCGGTGCAGAAATTTCCACGCGAGCCGACGATGGTGACGACCGCGCGCGCGACGCCATCGGCCTGCGGCGTGCCGCCGCCGACGATGGCGTGTGCGGGCGTGGCGAGCAGCAGCGCGGCTGCGATGAGGGTTGCAAGCTTCTTCATGGGAACACGCTTTGACGTCAGCATCGGTGACGGCGGGGATTGCTTCGGACTGGCCCTTGCCGATAGCGCATGCTAGCGCTCTTGGGAAGGAATTGACGAGGGCGGGATCTTGACGATCGAGGCTGTGATCTTTGATTTTGGCGGCGTGCTGACGAGCTCGCCATTCGAGGCCTTCGCGCGCTACGAGACCGAGCGCGGCCTGCCCGTCGACATCATCCGGCGCACCAACGCCGCCAACCATCTGGAAAACGCCTGGGCCAAGTTCGAGCGGGCCGAGGTCGATATCGACACCTTCGACAAGCTTTTCGCCGAGGAATCGCGCGCGCTCGGCGCGGAGGTGCGCGGCCGCGACGTGCTGCCGCTGCTCCAGGGCGATCTGCGTCCCGAGATGGTCGAAGCCTTGAAGCGCATCAAGGCGCGATTCAAGACCGGCTGCATCACCAACAATCTGCCCGCCAACGCGATTGGCAGCATGACCGGTCGCTCACTCTACATCGCCGAGGTGATGGTTCTGTTCGACCACGTCATCGAATCCGCCAAGATCGGCTTGCGCAAGCCCGACCCGCGCATCTACAGGATGATGGTCGAGACGCTGAAGGTCGACCCGAAGAAGTGCGTCTATCTCGACGATCTCGGCGTCAATCTAAAACCCGCGCGCGAGATGGGCATGACCACGATCAAGGTGACCAGCGGGGCGCAGGCGATCGCGGAGCTTGAGACGGCGACGGGGCTGAAGTTGGGCTAGCTACCTGCCAATCACTCATCCTGAGGAGCGCGCACTTGCGCGCGTCTCGAAGGATGCAGGCCGGTCTGCGCCCCTCGCCCTTCGAGACGCCGCTTCGCGGCTCCTCACGGTGAGGGAGAGAGATAGGCGCAAGCCGCTTCAACAAATTCGTCATTGCGAGCGGAGCGAAGCAATCCAGACTGTCTCCGCGGAAAGACTCTGGATTGCTTCGCTGCGCTCGCAATGACGGCGTGGAAAAATCTCGCCTGGAG
The DNA here is from genome assembly GCF_052588265.1 of Bradyrhizobium sp. Pa8. Lineage (NCBI taxonomy): Bacteria > Pseudomonadati > Pseudomonadota > Alphaproteobacteria > Hyphomicrobiales > Nitrobacteraceae > Bradyrhizobium > Bradyrhizobium sp. Pa8. The sequence continues at coordinate 9,413,609 of NZ_CP176767.1, forward strand.
AACTATTCCGCTGCCGCGGCGACCCGCTCCGGAAACGCTGCCGCGAGCGAGGCACGATCCGGCTTCAGCACGCCGCGCTCGGTGATGAGGCCGGTGACGAGACGTGCCGGCGTCACGTCGAACGCGTAATTCGCGACCGGCGAGCCCTCCGGCACGATGCGCACCGTCTCCAGCCGGCCGTCCGCAGTGCGGCCGGTCATGTCGGTCACCTCCGTGCCGCTGCGCTGTTCGATCGGAATGTCGCGGATGCCGTCATCAACGGCGAAATCGATCGTCGGCGACGGCAGCGCGACATAGAACGGCACGCCGTTGTCGTGCGCGGCGAGCGCCTTCAAATATGTGCCGATCTTGTTGCAGACATCGCCATTGGCGGCGACGCGATCGGTGCCGACGATGGCGAGGTCGACCATGCCGTGCTGCATCAGGTGTCCGCCGGTGTTGTCGGGGATGACCGTGTGCGGCACGCCGTGATGGCCGAGCTCCCAGGCGGTGAGCGAGGCGCCCTGGTTGCGCGGACGGGTCTCGTCGACCCAGACATGGACCTTGATGCCACGCTCATGCGCCAGATAGATCGGCGCCGTTGCAGTGCCCCAATCGACGGTGGCGAGCCAGCCGGCATTGCAATGGGTCAGCACATTGACCGTCTCGCCCGGCTTCTTCTTTGCGACGATCGCCTCGATCAGCTTCAGGCCGTTGCCGGCGATGCCGCGGTTGATCTCGACGTCCTGCTCGACGATCTCGTCGGCGCGCGCGTAGGCCGCCTCCGCCCGTTCAACCGGATCGACGGGCGCGAGCGCCGTGCGCATCTCGTCGAGCGCCCATTTCAGATTGATCGCGGTCGGCCGCGCCACGACCAGCATGTCATAGGCGCGCTTGAGACCGGCGTCGGATGAGTCCTCGCGCATGGCGAGCGCCATCCCGTAGGCCGCGGTCGCGCCGATCAGCGGCGCGCCGCGCACCAGCATGTCGCGAATGGCGACCGCAGCGTCTTCGCATAAAGTCAGCTTCGCGATGACGAACTCATGCGGCAGGCGGCGCTGGTCGATCGCACCGACCGACCAGCCATCGCGCTCGCGCCAGATGCTGCGAAAATGCTTGCCGTCAACCTTCATGGCATTCTGCCTTTCGTATCACGTCCGCAGGATGCGCCCGGCCACCGCATCGAGCTTCTTCAAGAGCTCGGGATCGCGCGCCTCGGGCGCCGTGATCAGCGCGGTGTCGAGCGCGCGGTCCGAACCGATCGGGCACGGCTCGTGCTCACGCGGAAAATCCCTCGCGAGACGTGCCACCAGCGCCTTCGCCTTGTCGGCGTTCGACGTCAGCACGCGGATGATGTCCTGGACGGTGACGGCATCGTGATCGGGATGCCAGCAGTCGAAATCCGTCACCATCGCGACCGTGGCGTAGCAGATCTCGGCCTCGCGCGCGAGCTTCGCCTCGGGCATGTTGGTCATGCCGATCACGGAATAGCCCGATGTCTTGTAGGTCATGCTTTCCGCGTAGGTCGAGAATTGCGGCCCCTCCATGCAGACATAGGTGCCGCCGCGCGCAAACGCGATGCCCTCGGCTTCAGCTGCCGCCGCAAGATGGATGCGCAGCCGCGGCGAGACCGGGTGCGCCATCGACACATGCGCGACGCAGCCCCTGCCGAAAAACGAGCTCTCGCGCTTGTGGGTCCGATCGACGAACTGGTCGACGAGAACGAAGGTGCCGGGTGGCAGCTCCTCCTTGAAGGAACCGCAGGCCGACAGCGAGATCAGGTCGGTGACGCCGGCCCGCTTCAGAACGTCGATATTGGCGCGATAGTTGATGTCGGAGGGCGACAGCCGGTGACCCTTGTCGTGCCGCGGCAGGAACACGATCGGAAGGCCGGCGATGGAGCCGCGCCGCAGGGGGGCCGACGGCTCGCCCCAGGGGCTCTTGATCACCTCTTCGTGCGCGCCCTCGAGTCCCGGCAGATCATAGATGCCGGAGCCGCCGATGATGCCCAATACCGCCTGCGTCATGCCTGCTCCACCCGTTCGCCATGTGCGACATGGTTAAGCTATGCCAGTTTTACGGCGGTTTTGGAACGGGGGCGGTGGGGCGATGCCGGTGCTGTGAGGAGCGGAAAAGCCCGCTTCACACGAGTTGTCGTCCCGGCGAACGCCGGAGACGGAGCGGCGTTCTTGATCAGGCCGCCGTCGCCAGCTGCAGCTGGGCCGCGACCATCCGCTCCAGCGTCTCGACCGACTGGAAATTCTCCGGCGTGATCTCGGACTGCGGGATGGTGAAGTCGAACTCGGCTTCGACGCCGAGCATCAGATTGACCATGTCCATCGAGGTCAGGCCCGCATCGACGAGCTTCGCCTGTGGCGTGATGTCCGCGGCGAGCGAGTTCTGCTCGAGGATGCCCTTCACCAGCTTGATGATGCGATCACGCAATTCGGTATCGAAGGCCTGCATCGGCAAATTCCCATCTGTCTATTCAACGGTCGGACCGGTTGCCGGCTACGATGGGCGCGACGGGCCGATCCCACAATGGGCGCCACCATTACTTCGCCTTTCTTAGTAAACGATGACTCAGATTGTCTGGAATTCCGGGTTCTTCCAGATCCCTAACGCGGTCGCGGAAATTCCGGCGATGCAAACAACCCGAACTTAACTGTTCGTTCGGAATTGGGCTTTGTTTACCCTCTATTTCATCGACGAATTTGAATTAAATCCGTAGCCTCGTCTCACAAGCAAAGAGTCGGAGGATCGCTTGCACGGCATCGCGAATGATGCCGGCGATCCTGAACGGCAAACCGGAGGCGGACGAGTATGAACGTGCGTGAAGCAGTCCTCACTGTCGACGAAACGCAAACGAGCTTTCTCGAACACGGCCCCTCCCTCATCGAACGCGCTACCCGGACAGCCGCTGCGGCGGCGGCCGACGCGGACGGCGTCGATCACGACGCCCGCTTCCCCCACAAGGCTTTCGAGGTCGCGCGTGAGCAGAAACTGCTCGGCGTCATGATCCCGGTCGAGTTCGGCGGCTTCGGTGCCTCGATCTACGACGTCACCGACATCTGCTACACGCTCGGACGTTCCTGCGCCTCGACCGCGATGATCTATGCGATGCACACGACCAAGGTCGCCTGTGTCATCAGGCACGGCCATGGCATCCCCTGGATGGAAACGATGATGCGCCGGGTCGCCCGCGACCAATGGCTGCTCGCCTCCTCCACTACCGAAGGCCAGAACGGCGGCAACATTCGCGCCAGCGCCGCGGCAGTCGACCACGCCGGCGACGCAGTCTCGCTGGTGCGCGACGCCACCGTGATCTCCTACGGTGCGGAGGCCGACGGCCTCGTCACCATCGCCCGCCGCGCCACCGAGGCCGCCGCCTCCGACCAGGTTCTGCTGGCGCTCGCCAAGGACGATTATTCGCTGAAGCAGACGCAGGGCTGGGAGACGCTCGGCATGCGCGGCACCTGCTCGACCGGCTTCGAGCTGAAGGTCGATTGCCCGGCCGACCGCGTCTTCCCGGAATCCTATGACAAGATCCATGCCCAGACCATGACGCCGTTCGCGCATCTGTGCTGGTCCTCGGCCTGGGCCGGCATCGCGGCTGCGGCCGTGACCCGTGCGCAGGCTTTCGTTCGCAAGGCGGCCCGCACCTCGGGCGGCCAGATGCCGCCGGCCGCGGCGCATTTCACCGCGGCGAAGATGTCGCTGGCCAAGCTGCGCGCGCTGATCGCAGCCAATGTCGACACCTTTGCCCGCGCCGAGCATGACGAGCGCGCACTGAGCTCGCTCGATTTCCAGTCCTCGATCACGCTGTTGAAGGTGCAGGCCTCCGAGCTCGCGGTCGAGACCGTGATGCATGCGATGCGCACCGCAGGCCTTTCCGGCTACCGCAACGATGGCGAGTTCACCATGGGCCGACACCTGCGCGACGTGCTGTCCTCGCCGATCATGATCAACAACGACCGCATTCTCGCCAACGCCGCCACTTCGACGCTGATGAGCGGCACTCCGGCAAGCCTTCGAGACTAGAAAGCCTTCGCGACTGACGTGCCTTTCGGCCAAAAAGAACAATTTCAGATAGCAGGAAGTCGAACATGAACATTGCTGTTCTCCCCAGCTCGCCCGAGACCGCGCCGCAAATCGCAGATCCGCTCGATCATCTCGCCGAAAAGCTGTTCCACCCCATGGGCTCGGACGGCGTTTACGCCCGCACCGCGCTCTATGAGGGCGTCGTCGAGCGTCTCGCCGCGCTGATCACGAGCCATCGCGAGACCGGCACCGAGGTCATGCGCTTTCCGCCGGTGATGAGCCGGGCCCAGCTCGAAAAATCCGGCTATCTCAAGAGCTTTCCGAACCTGCTCGGCTGCGTCTGCGGCCTGCACGGTACCGAACGCGAGATCAACGCAGCGGTGAGCCGCTTCGATGCCGGCGGCGACTGGACTTCATCGCTCTCGCCGGCCGACCTCGTGCTGTCGCCCGCCGCCTGCTACCCGGTCTATCCGATCGCGGCGAGCCGCGGAGCTTTGCCGAAGGGTGGCCTGCGCTTCGACGTCGCCGCCGACTGCTTCCGCCGCGAGCCGTCGAAACATCTCGACCGGCTGCAATCGTTCCGGATGCGCGAATATGTCTGCGTCGGCAGCCCCGACGACGTCGCGGATTTCCGCGAGCGCTGGATGGTGCGCGCGCAGGCGATCGCCCGCGACCTCGGCCTGACCTTCCGCGTCGACTATGCCAGCGACCCTTTCTTCGGCCGCGTCGGCCAGATCAAGGCGGTGAGCCAGAAGCAGCAGCAGCTCAAGTTCGAGCTCCTGATCCCGCTTCGCTCGGAGGATCAGCCGACCGCCTGCATGAGCTTCAACTATCACCGCGAACATTTCGGCACGACCTGGGGCATCCAGGACGCCAATGGCGAACCGGCGCATACCGGCTGCGTTGCCTTCGGCATGGACCGCCTGGCCGTCGCCATGTTCCACACCCACGGCACCGATCTCGCCGCCTGGCCCGCCAAGGTGCGGGAGATCATGGGCATGCAGCCGTTAGCCACGGCCGATGCCCATGGTGAAGGCTGGCGCTAGAGCATGATCCGGAAAAGTGCGGGCGGTTTTCCGAAAAGATCATGCTGAAACGATAGAGCGAACGAGGCCTCCCATTTCCACGGGTAAAACGAGCGTGATCCACACCAAGGTCCGATGCCGCGAGATCACCGAGGCCGACGTCGATGCGGTCGCGGACCTGCTGACGCGCGGCTTCGTCGGCCGCTCGCGCAACTACTGGATCCAGGGCCTGCGCCGGCAGGCCTTCCGGCCCGTGCCGGAGGGCTATCCGCGCTTCGGCTACATGCTCGACAATGACGGCGCGCCCGTCGGCGTGCTGCTGCTGATCTACACGGCGCGAAAGCACGGCGAAGAGACCGCCATCCAGTGCAATTTGTCGAGCTGGTATGTCGATCCGGCCTACCGCAACTACGCCCCGCTGCTGACCAAGATCGCGCAGCGGCACAAGGATGTCACTTATCTCAACATCAGCCCGGCGCCGTGGACCTGGCCGATCATCGAGACGCAGGGCTTTCGTGCCTATTGCCACGGCATCTTCTTCTCCGTGCCCGCACTCGCGCGCCCTCCGCGCTGGAGCAAGATCGAGGTCATCTCGCAGCACGCCAAGACGATCGAAGGGCTGACCGACGACGAGACGCAGCTCCTCACGCGGCATGCCCGCTACAATTGCCTCAGCCTCGTCTGCCGCACGCCGAAGGGAACGTTCCCCTTCATCCTGCAGCCGGTGCGCATCCGCCGCGGCTTCATCGCGCCGCCCGCGATGAAGCTGATCTATTGCCGCAGCGCCGCCGAATACGCCGCCTGCGCAGGCCGCATCGGCCGGCTGCTGCTGCGGCTCGGCAAGATCTCGGTGGCGATCGATTCCAATGGCCCGATTCCCGGCCTCGCCGGCATCTACACCGAGCGGCGCGGCCGTAAGTATTTCAAGGGTCCGCACCGACCGCAGCTTGGCGACCTCACGGACACGGAACTCGTGCTGTACGGGCCGTAGGGGACGCTCGGTCAACTCAGGCTTGCGAGCGCTTCCGCATTCGCGTGCCGGCACACACGTCTCTCCATCCCCGGTCACCCTCCGTAAACTACGGCGCTTAAGGGAATTTTCCCGCCTCTTCGTTACCCTCCGCGGTTGAATTACGTTGCGTTAGGTCTATTGCCCACCGAGACCCTGTCGATCCCATGACGTCGCCCCGCGACAACGAACTTGGTGCACGCCGCGAACAGGGCCCGCAGGCCCTGGTCTCGCTGAGCCAGCTCGCGCTCGATCACATGGAGCAGGGTGTCTGCGTCTACGATGCCGACAACCGGATCGTGCTGGTCAACCAGCGCTATCTGTCGCAGTTCGACATGTCGGCCGACATCGTGCATGTCGGCACGAGCTACCGCGAGGTGCTCGCGCACAGCGCGGCGCGCGGCAACTTTCCGGAACACGAGCTCGACGCGCTGTATACGAATCGGATCGCGCAGATCGCAGGCGGGAAGCCGTTCCGCACGGAGCAGCAACTGGCGAGCGGACTCGTCATGGCGCTCGAGCTGAAGCCGCTTCCCGGCGGCGGCTGGATGACGATCTGCGATGACGTCAGCCGCCTCGCCCGACTCGAGGCGGAATTGCGCGTGCAGACGGAGCGCAGCCAGCACGCGCTCGCCAACATGTCGCACGGCCTCATCATGTACGATGCCGAGAGCCGTGTCGTCGTCTGCAACGAGCGGTTCCTGAACCTCTACAATCTCGATTCCGACATCGTGAAGCCGGGCGTCTCGCATTGCTCAGTGATCGAACACTGGATGTCGCGCGGCAACTTGCCGGGCATGTCGGCCGACGAGTTCCACGACACCAGGCTGGAGGATGTGCGCAGCAGAAAGGCGAAGACCCTGCTGGTGATGCGCTATGACGGCCGGATGGTGCAGGCGGTCTCCCGCTTCCTGCCCGACGGCGGCTGGGTGACGGTGCATGAGGACGTCACCGAGCGGCTGCAGTACGAAGAGACGCTGCGGCAACAGAACTTCATCCTCGATGCGGCGCTGGAGAACATGGCGCACGGGCTTGCCTTCTACGACAGCGACATGCGCCTGCGCGTCTGCAACACCACTTACCGCAAGATCTACCGGCTGTCGCCGGAGGAAACCAGGCCTGGCACGCATCTCGGCGAGCTGATCGAGCGGTCGATGCTGAACGGGGCGTTCGCTTCCGAATACAGTCCGCAACAGCTGCTGGAATCCGCCAGCGCGAGGATCGCGAACCACGATTCTTCGCCGATGCGCCGGCGCATGTCGAACGACACCGTGATCTCGGTGCGCTACTGCGCTCTGCCCGAGGGCGGCTTCGTCGCCACCTATGAGGACATCACCGATCGCGAGCGCGCGATCGAAGAGCTGAGCGAGCAGTACCGCCGCTTCGACGCGGCGCTGAACAACATGAGCCAGGGCCTGTGCATGCTCGATTCGAGCCTGCGCGTGATCGTATGCAATCGCCGCTACATCGAGATGTATGGGCTGTCGCCCGAGATCGTGAAGCCCGGCGTCTCGATGCGCGAGATCATGCAGCATAGCTGCGATCTCGGCATCCATCCGAACACGACCGCCGCGAAGATCTATGCCGACTATGTCGAGAGGCTGCGCGAGGGCGAACACACGCTGCACCGCCACCTGAACGACGGCCGCATCATCAAGCTCAATCACAAGCGAATGGAGCACGGCGGCTGGGTCGTCACCTATGAGGACGTCACCGAGCGCCACAAGGCCCAGGCCCGCGTGGCGCACATGGCGCAGCACGATTCACTGACCGACCTGCCCAACCGCACGCTGTTCCGCGAGAAAATGGGCGAGGGACTGAACCAGGTCGCGATCGCCGGCGGTGCGATGGCCGTGCTGTGCTTCGACCTCGATAATTTCAAGACGGTCAACGACCGCCTTGGCCACGCCGCCGGCGATCGGCTTCTGCGTTGGGTCGCGGCACGGCTGAAGGAGAATGTCGGCGAGCATGACACCGTCGCCCGTCTCGGCGGCGACGAGTTCGCCGTTCTCCAGCGCGGACCGCAGCCGCAATCGGCGGAACGGCTCGCCCGTCGCCTGGTCGAGATCATCGGCCACCCGCCGCCGCTGGAAAGCCAGTCGATCCATGTCGGCGTTTCCGTCGGCATCGCGATCGCGCCCGATCACGGGCTCGATGCCGACGAGCTGATGAAATGCGCCGACCTCGCGCTGTACCAGGCCAAGGCCAGGGGGCGCGGCGCCTACCAGCTGTTCGAGCCCGAGATGGAGGAAGAGGCGCGCAGCCGGCACGCGCTGGAGCACGATCTGCGTAGCGCGCTTGAAGCAGGCGAATTTCACCTCGTGTTCCAGCCGCAGGTGCGGCTCGACACCACCGAGCTCACCGGCTTCGAGGCGCTGCTGCGCTGGAAACATCCCTCGCGCGGCTTCGTCTCCCCCGCCGAATTCATTCCGCTCGCGGAGGAGAACGGGCTGATCGTCCCAATCGGCGAATGGGTGCTGCGCACGGCCTGCGCGACCGCGGCGTCCTGGCCCGATGTCACTGTCGCGGTCAATTTGTCGCCGGTGCAGTTCCGCTCGCGCGGACTGGTGGCGATGGTCACGAGCGCGCTTGCGGAAGCCGGCCTGCCGCCGCAGCGGCTCGAGCTCGAGGTCACCGAGACGGCGCTGCTCGACGACAGCGAGGCGACGATCGAGATCCTGCACCAGCTCCGCGCGCTTGGCGTGCGCGTCAGCCTCGACGATTTCGGCGTCGGCTATTCCTCGCTGAGCTATTTGCGCAAGTTTCCGTTCGACCGCATCAAGATCGACCGTTCCTTCGTCGGCACGCTCGGCGAAAGCCCGGAGAGCGTCGCCATCGTCCGCACCATCGCCAGCCTCGGCTCCGTGCTCGGCGTCGAGACCACGGCGGAAGGTGTCGAGACCATCGAGCAGCTCGACTTCGTCCGCGAATGCGGCTGCACCGCAGTCCAGGGTTATTATTTCGGCAGGCCGTGCCCGGCAGCCGAGGTCGGACGCACCATCGAGACGCTGAACGCGGTCCGCCGCGTGGCGTAAGGGTTCCGGTCAGAACCAAATTCCGCCTCTCGGCACACGTCCAAACGACCAATTGTCGCACGTGCTTTTTTTCCGGCGGGATCGCCGTCTCGTCCCCTGCGGGCAGTCCGTGCAATACGCTTTTCTTCTCCCATGATTTCAGGGACAATCCTGTCATAACAACGAGAAACGGCGGTCCAACGAGGCCACCGTGAGGGAGGAGTTTGGATGTCGCGATACGGGCTGAAGACGATCGCCTTTGCCGCCATGCATGTTGTGGGCGCGCTGCTCGCGACCGCCGCCAGTGCACAGGACTATCCCGTCAAACCCATCACGTTGATCGTGCCCTGGCCGGCCGGCGGATCAACCGACATCTCCATGCGCGCGATCGCCGACAGCGCCTCGAAAGTGCTGGGGCAGCCGATCGTGATCGACAACAAGGCCGGCGGCGGCGGCACGGTGGGACCCGCGACCATGGCGGCGGCCGCGAAGCCGGACGGCTACACCATCTCACAGCTCCCCATTACCGTTTTCCGCCTGCCCCTGATGCAGGAAGTGTCATGGGATCCGTCAAAGGACTTTTCCTACATCATTCATCTCACCGGCTATACGTTCGGCGTGACCACCAGCGCGGAGTCGCCGTTCAAGTCCTGGAAGGACGTGGTCGACTTCGCCAAGGCCAATCCGGGCAAAGTGACCTACGCGACGCCGGGCACCGGCACCTCGCTGCATATCGGCATGGAGCAGATCGCGGCGATGTCCGGCATCAAGCTCACGCAGGTGCCGTTCAAGGGCGGCGCCGAGACCAACGCCGCCGTGCTCGGCCAACACACCATGCTGCAGGCCGACTCCACCGGCTGGCGGCCGCTGGTCGACGCCGGCAAGTTGCGATTGCTGATGGTGTGGACCGGCGCACGGTCGCCCAACTATCCTGACGTGCCGACGCTGAAGGAGCTCGGCTATCCCATGGTCTATGATTCCCCGTTCGGCATCGCCGGGCCGAAGGGCATGGATCCCAAGATCGTCGCCAAGCTGCACGATGCCTTCAAGAAGGCGGTCGAGGACCCCGCGGTAATCGCGACGCTGGCCAAATACGACATGGTGCCGAATTACAAGAACACCGAGGACTACAAGAAATTCGTCATCGAGGTCACGGATTCCGAGCGCAAGGTGATCGACACGCTCGGACTTGCGAAGAAGTAGCGTTCTGCTGCCACATATGCTGGCGTCATCCTGAGGCGCGAGCCGCCCTTGCGGCTCGCCTCGAAGGGTGGATCGGGGCACCGCCGCCCTTCGAGGGCCGCTGAAGAAGCGGCCACCTCAGGGTGACGGTGATCGAGAGGTGTTTCACATGAACGACCAAACCAACGTCAAACTCCGCCTCGACAACTCCGAACTGTGGGGCGGGTTGATCGGGCTCGCGCTCGGCGGCTTCGTGATCTGGTCGGGGCTGAAGCTGAAGCTCGGCACCATCAACGATCCCGGCTCCGGCTACGTGCTGTTCTACACGGGCATCCTGATGTGCGTGTTTGCAACAAGCATCATCATCTCGGCGATCACCGAGGGCGGGCCGACGCTGGCCTCGCGCTGGGAGCACGTGCGCTGGAGCAAGCCGCTGCTCGTCATCGCTTGCCTCACTGCGTTCTCCTTCGCCCTGGAACCGCTGGGATTCCTGCTGTCGTCGATCCCGTTGCTGCTGCTGTTGTTGCGGCTGATCGATCCCGTGCGCTGGACGCTGGCGATCCCGATCGCCGTGCTGGTGCCATCAGGCATGTGGTGGGTGCTCAAGCGGCTGCTTCTGATCCAGCTGCCCTCGGGCCTGTTCGGGATCGGCTGAGGCCATGGATACGCTTGCCAATGTCGCGCATGGGTTCGGCGTCGCGCTGACCGGGATCAACCTGCTTTATTGTTTCATCGGCGTCTTCATCGGCACGCTGGTTGGCGTGCTGCCCGGCATCGGGCCGATCTCGGCGATGTCGTTGCTGCTGCCCGTGACGCTGTCGGGCACGCCGGAATCCGGCATCATCATGATGGCCGGCATCTACTACGGCTCGATGTATGGCGGCTCGACCACTTCGATCCTGGTCAATATCCCTGGCGAAGCCGCCTCCGTCGTCACCTGCATCGACGGCCACCAGATGGCGAAGCAGGGTCGCGCGGGCCCCGCGCTCGGCATCTCCGCGTTCGGCTCCTTCATCGCCGGCACGTTTGCGCTGGTCGCACTGATGCTGGTCGCGCCGCGACTTGCCGGCATCGCGATCGCGTTCGGCCCGGCCGAGTATTTCAGTCTGATGGTGCTCGGCCTCGTGGTGCTCACCTTCCTGACCCAGGGCTCGATGCCGAAGGCGCTTTTGATGGCGTGCATTGGCGTCGTGCTCGGGCTGATCGGGCTCGACAGCATCACGGCGCAGCCGCGGCTGACATTCGGCCGCATGGAACTCATCGACGGTATCGGTCTCGTGCCCGTCGTGATGGGCCTGTTCGGCGTCGCCGAGGTACTGCTCAACACCGAGCAGGCGATCAAGCGCGACATCATCAACGCCAAGATCACGCAGCTGTTGCCGAACAAGGCCGATTGGCAGGCGAGCGCCGGCCCGGTGGCGCGCGGCACGCTGCTCGGCTTTTTACTCGGAATCCTGCCAGGCGGCGGCGCGGTGGTGGCCTCGTTTGCGTCCTACGCGCTGGAGAAGCGGTTATCGAAATCACCAGAGCGTTTTGGCCATGGCGCGATCGAGGGTGTCGCCGGCCCCGAATCCGCCAACAACGCGGCGGCCGGCGGCGCCTTTATTCCGCTGATGACCCTGGGCATCCCGCCGAACGTGGTGATGGCGCTGCTGTTAGGGGCCTTCGTCATCCACGGCCTCCAGCCGGGGCCGCTGCTGATCACGCAAAACCCCGGCCTGTTCTGGGGCATCGTCGCCAGCATGTATATCGGCAACGTCATGCTGCTGATCCTGAACCTGCCGATGATCGGCATGTGGGTGCAGCTCTTGAAGCTGCCCTACAACATCCTGTTCCCCCTGATCATCCTGTTCACGATTCTCGGCGTCTACTGTTCGAGCAACAACGAGTTCGACGTCTATGTGATGATCGCGTTCGGCATCATCGGCTATTTCATGCGCAAGCTCGGCTACGAACCGGCGCCGCTGGTGCTGGCGTTCGTGCTCGGGCCGATGCTGGAAAACAATCTGCGAAAATCGCTGATCCTGTCGCAGGGCGATCTCTGGACCTTCGTGCAGCGGCCGATCTCGGCGACGTGCCTTGCGCTGGCGATGGTGCTGCTGATCGCGCCCCTGCTGCCCGCACTACGCAAGAAGCGCGAGCTGGTGGCGCTGGACGAGGGGGCGTGATCAATCGTCGCCGGCTCCTTCGAGTCGATCACGCAGGGCGCCAATGACTCGGTGGGCGATCTCGATCTCCTTCACTGCCAAGCCATCGGACAGGCCGTTGACCCACGGGACCTGCAGGCGGCCGGCGGCATCGTAGATCTGCCTGCCCTTGTCGGTGAGCACCACGAGCTGCGCCCGGCGATGATGCGGGTTGACCTCGAACACAACGAGACCATCACGCGCGAGGTCGTTGACGATGCGCTGCACGTTCTGGCGATTGGCGCCGAGATTGCGGGCGAGCCAGGCGACGGGCTCCGGGCGCTCGGCGTCGGCGATCGCCCCCAGGATCTGCCAGCGCGCACTGGTGAGGCCGAGCGACGTCACCAGCCGGTCGCCCGCAGTCAGAAGAAGGCTGTTGGCACGGAACAGGTCGAGGATGAGGCCGGTCAGGGCTTCGCCCGCCGGGTTCCGTTTGGTCTTGTTCATTTGGCACTATTGCTCCATATTGACATCATGATGTCAATAATCTATATCCGAGGCTCGAATTGACATTATGATACCAAATTGACCGGAGCAATGTCATGCCCCTCATGCGTCCCCTCGATCCTGCCTTCCCGATCGACCGTCAGATCGCGCTCGAAACCGGCCCCGTGGTGCTCGTCAACGTGTTCACGCTCGACGCCGAGGATGAGCAGAGCTTCCTCAAGACGTGGCAGGACGACGCCGCCTTCATGAAGCGCCAGCCCGGTTTCATCTCCACCCAGCTTCACCGCGCCGTCGGTGACAGCCCGACCTATCTGAATTACGCGGTGTGGGAATCCAACGTGCATTTCCGCGCCGCTTTCACCCACCCCGAATTCCGCGCGAAAATTGCGGTCTACCCCGCATCCGCGGTCGCGAGCCCGCACCTGTTCCAGAAGGTCGCGGTGCCCGGTATTTGCGTCGCGTAGCGCCACATCGTCATTGCGAGCGCAGCGAAGCAATCCAGACTGCCGCGGCGGAAAGATTCTGGATTGCTTCGCTGCGCTCGCAATGACGGAGGAGAGAGCTGAGCGCATAGCCGGAATCGTAACGTGGCAAAGGGCGCCTCTGCGCTACCCTACGATGTCTCAGCTTGCAGCAGGCAACGCGCTGTCCGGCGGCGTGCCCCATGGGCGGTCGGCTGAGGCGAGCCCGATCAGGCGGCCCTGGATGTAGTCGCAGCCCCAGTCGCGCAGCATGGCGGCAGCCTCTTCGTCCTGCACCCACTCGGCAACCGTCTTGATGTCGAGGCGGCGGGCGAGGTCGATCAGGGTCTGCACGAAGGCGCGGTCGTCGGCGGAACGGGTGATGTTCTGCACGAAGGCGCCGTCGATCTTGACGATGTCGACGCCGAGCTTGCGCAGGTTTCGGAACGAGGTGTAGCCGGCGCCGAAATCGTCGATGGCGATGCGGCTGCCGAAATTCTTCAGCCGCGTGACGAAGCCGCGGACGTCATCGATGTCCTGGATCGCGACCGTCTCGGTGATCTCGACGATCAAACGCTCGGCGACGCCGGGGTGAGCCAGCATCAGCGACTCAATTCCAGCCCACCAGTCCGGATCCATCGTCGTATCAGGCGAGATGTTGAGGCTGAGGCAGATGTCAGGCGCGGCCGCGAGCTCGGCGACCACGAGCTCGAGCACGCGGTGATCGACCAGGCGGATCAGGCCGAGCCGTTCGGCAACCGGCACGATGTCGGGTGCCAGCAGCACCTGGCCGTCGCCCTGGTCCATCCGCACCAGGCATTCGTGGAACGCGCGCTCGTGCGAGACCGCCGAGACCACCGGCTCATAGGCGAGCTTGATGCGGCGCTCATTCAGCGCGGTGACGATCTCGTCGGTGACACGGATGTTGACGCGGCGCTGTGCGTCGCGCGCGGCATCCGGGCGCCACGCCGCGAACGAACCGACGCGGCGTTGTTTTGCCGCGTCCAGCGTCTCATGGGCGCGATTGACGGCCTCGTCGGTGTTGCGGGCATAGCGCGGCACGCTGACCGCGCCGATCGACGCCGTGACCGAGACCGGACCGGATTTGGTCGGCACAACCTCGTCGCGGATGCCGGCAAGGAAGCGCTCGGCGGCGACGTTCATGTCATCGACGGTGCAGTTCTTCAGGATCAGGCCGAACTTGTTGCCGGAGAAACGGCCGAGCACGTCGCCGCCGCGCAGGCGCGCGCGGATGCGCTTGGCCACGTCGAGGATCACGGCGTCCGCGACATCGAAGCCGAAAGCGTCGTTGACGCGGGCGAGATGATCGATGCCTACCAGCATGAAGGCTGCGGTCGAGCGGAAGCGGGTCGTCTCCTCGATCGCCTCGGCCAGCGCCGCGATCAGGTGGGAACGATTGAGCTCTCCGGTCAGGGGATCGAGCCGAGCCAGCTTGGTCAGTTCCTCGTCGCGGGCGTGGCGCTCATTGTTGATGCGGATGGAGCCGATCGCGCGCACCGGGCGGCCATCGGGGCCGGCGAACCAGCGGCCGGTCTCCTCGATCCAGACCACGGGATCGGCGGCGCTCATGCGCACGCCGTATTCGACCCGGTAGGGCGTGCCGTCGGCGCCATGCACCGGCGAGGTCTGCGCCAGCGCGGCGGTCCGCAGTGTCTGCGCGGGCTCGATCAGCTTGGCGAATTCGGCGCCAGTCGCGAGCCGCTCGGGCGGGATGCCGGGAAAGACGCTGGTGACCTGCTCACCCCACACGATGGAATCGCTGGCGATGTCCCAGGCGAAAACGGCCTGACCAAGGGCGGCCAGGATGTCGGAGGCTTGCGGCAATGCAGGGGTCAAAGTCGCCTCGTTTCGGCACAGCAGGGAGTCCTGAGTCGGCACAGAATACGGCCAGATTCGACTCCGACTCTAGGCAAAGTTCATAAACAATTTGGAAACCATGTTTCGCAGGCCCGCGGAACCAAACCGGCCCGGCCGGCATAGGCCTTGCGAGTACATGACACGCACCGGCGCCAGCGTCTCGAAACGCGACAGGCCTCGCCGGATCAACGGTGATTGCGATGTTAAGTACTGATCGATCGGACTGCACGGACAACGGCACGGGCACGGCCCTGGTGCCGCTGCTGCCGACGTTGCAGTGGGTCCACAAGGCGCCGCTGCCCCGTCCCGATCCGAGCTTCGTCACCCAACTCATCGCCAATGCCGAGCACCTGCCCCAGGCCAGCCGGCTCCGCCGCGCCTCTTCCGAAGATGCGCAGATGGCCTATGGCGACAAGCGCCCGCTCGGAAGCGTCACCGCGCGCACGCGGCAGGTGGCTTGAAGCAGATCAGCGCGGCGCGTCGGGAGACGACGGCGTGCCGTTGCCCGGTTGCAAATCCGGCGAGGGAATTTCCGGCGAGGGCGGGTTCACCGGCTTCGGCGCGGGGTGATCCTTCAGCACGGATTCGGCGACCGACTGCGCCGAAGGCGCGGGTGGCACCGCCGGCGCAGGCACCGGCTCGAACTTGGGTTCGGGCGCCGCGTCGTCCGTTGCCGCTTCGGCCTGGCGCTTGGCCTTGCGCGGCGCCGGCACTGTCGTCTCCGCGACATAGGTGACGCGGCGGCGCGTGCGCTGGGCGATACCGCCGAGGAAATCGGCCATCGCGAGCAGCACCAGCAGGAAGTAGGTGGAGTTGCCGAATTTGGGCCACATCACGAATTCGGCCGCGGCAGCACCGAACACGATCAGCGACAGCAGATGATCCATCAGGAATTTCGAGCCGGGCCGCGCGCCTTTGACGACCTCTAACAGCAGCAACACGATACCGAGCGCGAGCATCACGTCGGCAAGCGTGACCGGCCAGGTCTCGCCCGTGATCATCGGCACCTTGAACAGCACGTCCGTGAAGGACACGCTCGGCATCAGGAAGGCGATGATGTTGTAGACCGCGAGTGGAATCAGGAGCAGCGGGAAACCGACCATCGGCGAAATGCCTTCTCGATCAAGATATCCGGACAGGACAATGCGGCCGCGAAGCATTAGCTCCGCCGCCGTCATTGTCATATCTCATTGGGTGGCCGAAATCAGGCAGGCGAAATGATCCTGCCCGGAGAAAGGTCCCTAATTCAGGACTCTTTCTTCTTCAGGACCTGACGGCCCTTGTACATGCCTGTCTTGAGGTCGAGATGGTGCGGACGACGGAGCTCGCCGGAGTCCTTGTCTTCCACATAGGTCGGCTTCTTGATGGCGTCTGCCGAGCGGCGCATGCCACGACGCGACGGCGAGGTTTTTCTTCTCGGAACGGCCATTTCAATATCCTCTAGGGATTGGTGTTGTCAGGGCATCGTCCGCGAGGGGACGGCTCAGCACCCGCAAACCGAGGCGAGCTGAATGCCGATCAAGGCCGGGCTTATAGAGGAAGGCTGGCCGTAAATCTAGGCTTTTGGACCGGAAAATACGTCCGAAAAGGGCCCAGAATCAGCGATTTTCCCGCCAGCAGGTCGAAAGCGAGCTCGCCTGCGCCCTCGCCACATAGGTCCCCGCCAGCCGCCGGACGCCAGGCCCGGGGGTCCGGGCGCTCCGTTTGACCGGATTGGGCAGGATCGAGGCCAGAAGTGCCGCCTCCCGGGGCGAGAGGTTGGCCGCCGATTTGCCGAAGGCATAGGCGCTGGCCGCCTCGACCCCAAACTGGCCCTGCGGGCCGAGCTCGGCGATGTTGAGGTAAATCTCGAGGATTCGCGCCTTGGGCAGGACGAGATCGATCCACAGCGCCAGCGGGAATTCCAGCGCCTTGCGGACGAAATCCCGCCCCTGCCAGAGGAACAGGTTCTTTGCCACCTGCTGGGTGATGGTGGAGGCGCCCCGGAAGGGCGTACCGTCCTCCTTCGCATCGTCGATCGCCTCGCGCAGCGCGCCCCAGTCGATGCCGTGATGCTTGCAGAAATGGGCGTCCTCGGCCGCCACCACCGATCGCAGCAGTGAGGGCGACATCGCGGCCAGATCAATCCACTCCCGATGCATCGGCGCGCCCCGGAGCGACCGCCAGGCCATCAGCGTCGAAACGGGATGGCCGGTGCGGTAGAACGGCGCGATCACGTAGGGCGCGAGAGCCACGACCACGAGCGCTACCAGCAGGATCTTGACGATGCGCAAATCGACCTTTCCGGCGCAAAATGAAACGCGGCCACGGATCCCGCCATTAAGTCTGTGATAATTCGGGCCTTTTCCAGCACTTTTTAGGCCTTCCAAACGATTGACTGGGGCGGGCGCATAAAGGATTGTCCCGCCGAATTTTAGTTCTGGAGCCCTTCTTGATGACCGGCACGTCCCCGTCCGATTTCGCCAAACGCCTGGACAAGACCGCTGATGACACCGAAGCCCTGCTTGGACGCCTGCTGGCGGATGACATCCTGCACGATGAGATCGCCCGTCCCAAGCGACTGATGGACGCAATGCGCTATTCGAGCCTCAACGGCGGCAAGCGTCTGCGGCCGTTCCTGGTGGTCGAGAGCGCGGCCGTATTCGGCGTGCCCCGCGAGGCCGCCCTGCTCGCCGGCGCCGCGCTCGAATGCATCCACTGCTATTCGCTGATCCATGACGACCTGCCGGCGATGGACAATTCGGACCTGCGCCGCGGCCGTCCCACCCTGCACAAGAAGACCGATGACGCGACCGCGATCCTCGCCGGCGACGGCCTATTGACGCTCGCCTTCGACATCGTCACCCGCGACGAGATCCACCGCGACGCCCAAGTGCGCCTCCTGCTGACGCGCGCGCTGGCGCGCTGCGCCGGCATCGGCGGCATGGTCGGCGGCCAGATTCTCGACCTCGCCGGCGAAGGCCGTTTTGGCGGCAACGAGCCGATCGATGTCGCCCGCATTCAGCAGATGAAGACCGGTGCGCTGCTGCGCTACGGCTGCATCGCGGGCGCGATCCTCGGCCAAGCCTCGCAGAAGGAATACCAGGCGCTCGACGATTACGGCCGCGCGCTCGGGGAAGCCTTCCAGATCGCCGACGATCTGCTGGACGTCGAAGGCGATGCGGCTGCGCTCGGCAAGCCGGCTGGCGCCGACGCCGCGCTCGGCAAGACCACCTTCGTCACCCAGCTCGGCATCGAAGGCGCCAAGCAGCGCGTGCGCGACCTGCTCGCGCGGGCCGACGGCGCCGTGTCGATCTTCGGCGACCGCGCCGCCGTTCTGCAGGCCGCCGCGCGCTTCGTCGCCGAGCGGAAGAACTGATGTAGCGCACGATCTTCACCTCGCCCCGCTTGCGGGGAGAGGTCGATATTCAGGCGCAGCTTGAATATCGGGTGAGAGGAAGCCTCCGCGAATCCAGCTCTCACCGTCCTTGCGGAGGTGCCCCCTCACCCCAACCCTCTCGCCGCAAGCGGGGCGCGGGAACAGGCCGCCGCTGCGGCGACAGCGAGAGTTGAGCGAGAGGGCTGGCGCCATCATGGCCACCGACAAAGACGATCCCGTCCTCGTCCGCTTCCGCAAGATGTCGCGGCCGATGCGGCTGATCTATGCGCGGCCGCGCACCTTTATCGCGCTCGCTGCCGGCATCCTGGTCTGCTTGCTGCTGCCGGGATCGCACCGGCTGGTGACGCGGCTGCTGTTCGGCTGGGATGCGTTGATCGCGGTTTATCTCGTGCTGGTCTACGCGATGATGCTGTGTAACGACCAGCAGCACATCCGCCGTAGTGCCGCAATGCAGGACGACGGCCGCTTCGTGATCCTGCTGGTGACGGCGATCGGCGCCTTCGCCAGCATCGCAGCGATCGTGTCGGAGCTCGGCACGCCGCATCGCGGGGCGTGGGAGTTGACCATCGCGATCGCCACCATCGCGCTGTCATGGGCCGCCGTGCACACGACCTTCGCGCTGCATTACGCCCATGATTACTACCGGCACCCGCCGGGCGGATTGCAGTTTCCGAGCGGCGACAAGGAAGATCACGCCGATTATTGGGACTTCGTCTATTTCTCGTTCGTGATCGGCATGACCGCGCAGGTCTCCGACGTCGGCATCACCGACAAGACCATCCGCCGCACGGCGACCGCGCATGGCATCGTGTCGTTCATCTACAATACGGCTTTGCTGGCGCTGACGGTGAACATCGCGGCAAGCGCGATCTCGAACTGAAATGTCGTCCCTGCGTTCGCAGGGGCGACAGGTGGACACGTCCGGACCTAATAACAAACCTCGGCATTGGCGTCGTTGCCGGGGCCGCCACCGCCACGATATTCGAGATGGCAGCCACGGCTGACCGGACGACAACCGGTGCTGTTGCAGAAGAGCTGTCCGCCGCCCGAAGCGCGGCCGGCGCCGGCGGCCGCAGCGATGCCTGCGGCAGCACCATAACCACCCGCAGCTCCACCACCCGCACCGCCGGCCTGACGGCGCTGCCGTGCGGGACGCTCATCGCCGTCGTCGCGCTTGGCGGTTGCGGGCTTGGCCGTCGCGGGCTTGGCGACGCGCTGCTTCTCGCACTCGTTGTCGCCGTTGATCGCATAGCCCTCACGGCAAACGATCTTCGTGCACTTGTCGCCGTCGGCCTTGAAGCCGTGCTCGCAGACCAGCGGGCAGACGCGTGACTGTTTGGCCTTGACGGTATCGAGCGCATCGGTGCTCGCCACTTTCACGTCGAGCTTGGTGCCGGCATAGCGGTTGAACTGTGACAGCGACCGCTGCGAGGTCGTATTCCAGTTGCCGTCGGCCTGCCCGGAGAAGCAGCCGACGCGGCCGAGCTCGGTCTGCACCGAGCGGCTGAGATCAGCCGGCGTGGTCGTCGGCGTCAGCGACGCGACGCTGCTGCCGGCGGGGCTCGCCGTGCTGGCCGGAGCCGCACTCGGCGCCACGGCGGCGAGGTTGACGCGCTGCTGCTCGGCCGCAGCCGCCTGCTGCTGCACCTGCTCCTTGGCCTTCTGCGCGGCGAACTGCGCCTGCTCGGCGGCTTTCGCATCAGCCGCAGCCTTGGCCTGCGCATCCTTCTGTGCGCCGAGGGCGGCAAGACGATCGCGTTCGGCCTCGGCCTGCTTCGCCTTCTCGGTGGCCGCCGCATGGGCCTGCTCGGCACCGATCTTTTCGACCTGAAGCTTGGCGAGATTCGCATAGAAGCCGTCAGGATGCTGGGCCAGGAATGCTTCCCAGGCCGGCTTGTTGCCAACCTGGAGGGCGAGCTCGTAGTCGCGGCGGATATCGGCCTGCGGGTTCGGCACGGGCGCCACCGCCGCCGCCGTCACCTTGACCGGCACCAGCGGCACGTCCTCGCCGCCGAGCGAGCCGTACACGAACGGCTCCTGCTTGTTGCCGGTCGACTTGAGCACGTCGTCACGCACGAAGCCGAAGGCCCGACGGACGTCGAGGCCCGGCGTCGTCAGATGCTTCGACAGTGCCATAGTAAAGGGGCTGTTGGCGCCGTCGCCGTCCTGCGCCGTGAAGCCGGCCTTGGCCGAATAGGCGATCAGCGTGTTGGGGCTGTTCGGCTCGACCTGGGCCAGGCCGCGGCCGATGCCGCGCGAGACAACCGTGCGCTTCATGGTCTTGCCGAACGGATTATCGCGGCAGGCGTCGAGGATCACCAGGCGAAGCTGCTTGGCGGGCTCGACCGCAACCAGGACGCGGTCGAGCGACAGCCCCTGGTCGTAGACATCGGTGTCGCGTTCGAGCTTGGCGTCAACAGGGATCAGATAGTTCGAGCCTTCGACCTCGATGCCGTGGCCGGCATAGTAGACCACGGCGATGTCGGCATCGCGCGTCGCATCGGCAAAATCGCGCAGCACGCGCCGCGTCTCCAACGCGGACAGATCATGCCGGGACTCCACAACGTCGAAGCCGGCGTCCTTCAGCGTCTTCGCCATCACTGCACCGTCATTGACGGGGTTCGCGAGCGACGGCGCGTGCTGATACGACGAGTTGGCAAGGACCAGCGCCACGCGCTTTCCGGCGAGAGCGGGCGCAGCGCCGAACAAGAGAGCCAGAAAAAGCGGACAAAGTCCGAGCAGGCTACGCATGACAGAACTTCCAGAGATCGGGAGCAATTCGGTCGCCCTTTGGGGATTGCCTGAGCAGAATCCGCCATCGCACGTGTGATGGAGATCACGAAGACGATGCCTGCAAACTGCCAAGGAACTCTTTAGTCTCGCCAGAGCGATTGCGGTTCGCTGGCGCAGGCCAAGTATGCGCTCAGCCATCGGCGATGTGGCCGCGGTACTGCGGCAGCTCGTCCGTGATCTCATGCCACGGCGCCTTGGAGCCGACGAAAATATGGGCAGTCGGCCGGATCGAGGGGGCGTCGACCAGGGTCCCCATGGCGACATGGACCCATTTTCCTTCGCGAACCCGGGAATAAAGCAGCGAGCCGCAGCGGGCGCAGTGGGCGTCGTGGGTAGTGTCGTCGCCGAAGATGATGCGCTGGTCCCCGCCCTGCACGATACGCAGCCTGGTCTGCTCGACGCCGGCGAACGGCTTGAAGGCGGAGCCGGTGGTGCGGCGGCAGTTCGAACAGTGGCAGTTCAGCGCGTAAGAGAACGCGTCCGCGACCTCGTAGCGCACGGCACGGCAATAGCATTCGCCGGTGAGGATACGAGCGTTCGAATTTTCTGATCCGGTCATTCCAGCGTCCTCGCGCAATTGGCGCAGACACCCATAGCGCATTTTGATGTGTACGACTAAGTTCGCCCCAAGCCATCATTCAAAGGAACGCCCCATGAGCCAGAACCGTTCGAGCGTCGAAGCCGTCGTGCAATCCTATTTCGACGGACTTTACGAGGGCGATGCCGAAAAACTCGGCGCCATCTTCCATCCCTCGGCCGATTTGCGCTGGGTCGAGAAGGGCGAGCTTCAGGTGTTGACCGTCCCCGACTGGCTCGACCGCGTCCGCAAGCGCCCCTCCGGCAAGGCCGAAGGCAAGCCGCGTGAGGATTTCATCGTCACCATCGACCGCTCGGATGACAAGACCGCCTTCATCAAGGTCAGGTGCCAGCTGCCGCCGCGCTTTTTCACGGATTATCTGGTGGCGATGAAGCTCGCCGACGGCTGGCAGATCGTGTCGAAGTCGTACCGGTATGACCTGAGGGAGTAGGGCAGCCTCGCACTGCCCGAAATCCGGCACACTCGCCCCGCATTCTCCGTCATTGCGAGCGCAGCGAAGCAATCCAGTCTGTCTCCGCGGAAAGATTCTGGATTGCTTCGCTGCGCTCGCAATGACGATGTCTGAAAGTCCCCTATGCCTCTCGACCGCCGTACCCTGCTCGCCTCACTGTGCTGGATGGCCGCCTCTCCCGCGCTCGCCGCAGACGCGCCGCCGGAGCTCGAATCCTACGAGCGCGAGACCGGCGGGCGGATCGGGGTCTATGCCGAGAACCTCGCGACAGGCGCGAAGCTCATATGGCGCGCCGACGAGCGCTTCGTCATGTGCTCGACATTCAAGGCTTCGCTCGCGGCCTGCGTGCTGGCGCGGGCCGATCGCGGCGAGGAGCAGCTTGCGGCCACGATCCCCTACGGCAACGCCGACCTGCTCGACTACGCACCCGTCGCCAAACAAAATCTCGCCGCCGGCGCGATGTCGGTCACCGACATGTGCAAGGCGATCGTCGAGCTCAGCGACAACACCTGCGCCAACCTGCTCTTGGCGCGGATCGGCGGCCCCGCCGCGCTCACGGCCTTCTGGCGATCGCTCGGCGACACCACCTCGCGGCTCGACCACAACGAGCCCGAGCTCAACCGCTCACCGCCCGGCGATCCCCGGGACACCACGACGCCGGCGGCGATGGCCGGCAATCTGAAGCGGCTGGTGGTGGGCGAAGCACTGTCGCCGGCCTCGCGGACCCAGATCACGGAATGGATGGTGGGCTGCAAGACCGGCGCCAACCGGCTGCGCGGCGGCCTGCCGGCAGGCTGGAAGATCGGCGACAAGACCGGCAACAACGGCAAGGATGCGTCGGGCGATATCGCGGTCGTCTGGCCCAAGCTCGACAGCAAGCCCGATGCGCCGATCCTGATCGCGGGCTATACCCAGGGCGGCACGCCCAACGCCGCGCAGATCGAAGCCGTGTTCGCGCGCGTCGGACGCATGGTGGCCGAACGGCTGGCGTGAGCCGCGACGCATTGACCTTTTGGCCGCTTCCGGGCCAAGACAGGCCATGATCGCAGCGAAATTTCAGACCTTTCTCATCCTGCTCACGGTGCTGGCCGGCACCGCGCTGGTCGCCCGCCGCTTCAACATCGCGCCCGCCATTCTCCTGATGCTCTCCGGCGTCGGCCTCGCCTTCGTGCCGGGCATGCCGCCGGTGGAACTGCCGCCGGAACTGGTGCTGCTGATGGTGCTGCCGCCACTGATCTACTCGGCGAGCGTCGCGATGAGCTGGCGCGAGTTCAGGAACAATCTGCGGCCGATCGTGCTGCTGGCGGTCGGCGCGGTGATCTTCACCGCGGCGCTGGTGGCTGCGGCCACGCATTATGTGATCGGGCTGCCCTGGACCATCGGCTTCCTGCTGGGGGCCATCGTCGCGCCGCCCGACGTGGTGGCGCCGCTCGCGATCGCGCGCCGGCTGAACATGCCGCGCCGGATCCTGGTCATCCTGGAAGGCGAAGGGCTCGCCAATGACGCGACCGCGCTGATCCTCTATCGTTTCGCGCTTGCGGCCATCATGGTCGGCCATTTCTCGCTGCCGCTGGCGGCCGGCGAGTTTCTCCTCATCGTCGCCAGCGAGATCGCCTTCGGGATCGGCATTGGCTGGCTCTCCCTGCGCTTCCGCAAATGGTCCAGGGATCCGCAGGTCGAGCTGACACTGTCGCTGCTCACGCCCTACGTGTCCTACTGGCTGCCCGAGCATGTCGGCGGCTCCGGCGTGATCGCGACCGTCGCCTGCGGTCTCTATGTGAGCTGGAACGGCCCGCTCCTGATCTCAGCGTCGACGCGCCTGCAAGGCATCTTCTTCTGGGACCTCATCATCTACATGATCGAGGGCCTGCTGTTCCTGCTGACCGGCTTCCAGATGCGCGCGCTCTACGAGAAGTCGAAGGCGTTTCCACTCGACGATATCATGATCGCGACCGCCGTGGTTTTGACGGTCATCGTCATCGCACGCTTCGCCTGGCTCTATCCCGCGATCTATCTGCCGCGGATATTAAGCAAGAGCCTGCGCAAGCGTGATCCGTCGCCCCCCTGGCAATGGGCGTTCACGCTCGCCTTCACCGGCGTGCGCGGCGCGGTGTCGCTGGCGGCCGCGCTGGCGCTGCCGTTCACGTTGCCGGGCGGCGAGGCCTTCCCGTATCGCGACCTGATCCTGTTCGTCGCCTTCGGGGTCATCTTCGTCACGCTGATCGGCGTCGGCCTGACGCTTCCGCCGGTGGTGCGCTGGCTCGGCATCGCCGAGGCCGGCCGCAACGAGCATGTCGCCGAGCACGAGGCCGAGATCGCGGCACGCCGCCAGGCCCTCGAGGCGGCGCTGAAGTCGCTCGACGCAATGACCGAAGAAAAGGATGTATCGGACGAGGTCATGCGGCTCCTGCGCGCGCGCCACGAGATTCGTGTCAACCAGCTTCCGGATTCACTCGACCCCAACCATCACGACGTCTCCGCCGCCGGCACCGCCCTGACCCGCGACCTGATCGTCGCCGAGCGAAAGTTCATCCACGACCTCCTGCGCGACGGCCAGATCACCGACGAGACGCGGCGCCGGATCGAACGCGACCTGGACCTGGAAGAGGCAAGCCTGGCGAACAGGGAGTATCGGGGGGTGCCGTTGTAGCTTTTTCGTCACTGCGAGCGAAGCGAAGCAATCCAGCCGCTGCCGTGGAAAGACTCCGGATTGCTTCGCTTCGCTCGCAATGACGGCAGCGCCAACTATCGCCGCTCGCAAAACTCTTCCACCGCCGCCGCAACGGCGCCCGCAATCATCTCCTGCCGCTCCGACGAATTCATCTCCATCTCCTCGTCGCGGTTGATGATCGAGCCGGCTTCGAGCAGCACTGCCGCGCTTCTGGTTCGCGACAGCACGACGAGCCCGTCATAGCGGTAGACGCCGACATCCTTGTCGAGCAGCTGGCGCCGGTAGCGGCCCATCACCGGCAGGGTGTATTGGCTGGCATAGTGCAGGCCCTGCTCCTTCAACTGTCTGCCGATCATCCGGGCCAGCTTCAGGCTGGTGGTGAAGTGCGGATTGCGCTCGGACACGAACAGCGAGTGACCCGAGAAGCGGTCGCTGAAATAGCTCTTTGCGCCGTCGAATTCCCAGGTCTCGAGCAGCTTGTCCGGCACCGAGTCGTGATGGATCGACAGCACGAGATCGGCCCGGCCGTCATTCGCGGCGCTGACGCGCTTGAACAGGCTCGGCCGCGCCTTGCCGTCCGTGACGAGCAGCCGGGTTGCGGTAAAGCCTTCGGATTTGAGTTTTGCCGTGACCAGGCTTGCGAGCCGGAAGTTGAAGCCGAACTCCGGATCATTGCGCGCGCTCAACGCGCCGTAGGAGTCCGGGGTGTGCCCGACGTCCACGACGATCCGGAATTTCGGCATCTCACATTTGGCTGGTGCGGGCGCAGGCTTAGGTCTGGCTTTCGCAAGCTTCCGGGCCGGTGCAGCACGGCCCGCGTCGATCGACGGAAGCAACAGCGCGACCATCGACACGAGGAGAATTGCGACGATGCCCCGCCCCAACGACAAATCCTACTCCGCTGCTGCGATCAGATCGGGCAACTCGGACATAGCGTCCGCCGGGCCCGAGCTGGACTCGGTCAGGAACTTGTTGTCCTCCGCGCGGAGCATCGCGGATCCTCCCGATTTGTCTTTCGGGAAGATTGGCGCGGACGCGGGAAGACGTCAACGCAAGAACGGCTTCGTGAAGTGGGTTGGCGCAGCGTAATCGCTGCCTTTATCGCAGGCCGAGGGGGGCAGATCTTAGGGCTCCTATCCGCCCCCGTCGCAGTTATCTGACGGTGACGGCGACTGTGTATACCTTGCCATTATCCGGGTCGGTGGGGTCCGCCGTCACGCGCCGATACGTGAAGGAGTCTTCACCGACGTACCCCTTCTTGGATTGGTACACCACGCTGGTCAGCCGCACGGTCTTGGCTTCTCCGCTTCTCAACTTACGTTGCCCGGAGCTCGCTCTCGTCGTCACGGAGCCGTTTTTCGGCGGAGACACGACCTCAATGCTGACGGGCCATACCTTGCCACTGGCATCGACGCGCCAGTGTCCTCCGCATTTGCAGATTTCCTTTGCCTCGCCCGATTTCACGACGAGCGACGTGTTCCCCCCGCCCGCATGAGCGCCACAGAGGATTCCGAAGAACAGGACGAGCGCCGCAGTGATTTTGATCAAAAGGCCCGTCGGTAGGCGTACCGGGTAGATTGTCATGTCATATGTCTCCAAAAAAAATCGTAGAATTATCGTCTGCGGTCGTTCCGGCTGGCGAGGCCGATGCATTCGGACCTGGCTATCTCAATGTCCTCGCGACTCGAAATCCAACGTTGCTCACGCGTCCTTCGGACTGCACGCCATACCGGCTCCCCGCTTCGACTGCATCCGCCTTGCTGACCCAGGAGCCTCCCCTGAGGACACGCTGCTCGCATCGGCCCTTCAGCCAAGGACTCCCGTCCACAGGCGCGCCCTCATAAGTGTCGTTGACGCAATCCTCGACCCATTCCCAGATATTGCCGTGCACCTGATAGAGGCCCCAGGGATTCGGCTGGAAGGAATCGACAGGAGCCGTCTTTTGCCCGGAGGCACCCTTTGCATTCTTGTCCTGTCTGGCCCTGTCATCATAGTTGGCCTGGCCCCGAGACACGGAGACTCCCCACCAGAACGATGACGTCGTTCCCGCGCGCGTCACATATTCCCGCTCGGCTTCGCTCAGGAGGCGGTACGTCTTACCGGTGCGGGCCGACAACCAGGCTGCATAGCTCTTGGCATCCGACCAGGAAATGTTGATCGCCGGTCGTCTCCCGCGGCCCCAACCGTTGTCCCAGGGCTTGTATCCGTTGCATCCGCCATCGGCGACGCAGGCGTCCCATTCCTCGAACGTGACAGCGTAACGTCCAACTGCGAATGAACGGGCGAACGTCACCTTGTGGCGGGACGATTCAGTGGCGCGC
This sequence comes from Bradyrhizobium sp. Pa8, assembly GCF_052588265.1. Taxonomy (NCBI): domain Bacteria; kingdom Pseudomonadati; phylum Pseudomonadota; class Alphaproteobacteria; order Hyphomicrobiales; family Nitrobacteraceae; genus Bradyrhizobium; species Bradyrhizobium sp. Pa8. The sequence goes on from NZ_CP176767.1 coordinate 9,441,044, forward strand.
TTCGATACACTCTCCGACGCTCCCATCATGAAAGCGCCCGGCGCGACCACGACCATCTCCGGACACTTCTCACATTCCTTGAAGCTGGCTTTCTGCTTCAGGGCAGCCTCTTCCGACGAGGACAACACCTTGATGCCGAGCGCAATCGATCCTTCGCGCTGCGGGGTCACGTCTACGGCCGCGAGCGTGGCATTGGTGGAAGCCAACTTCGTCCCTTGTAGTGTCTTGAGCCGCTCGCGAACCTCCGCCGACCGCAAGCTTTCGGGAAATTTGCTCAGAAATTCTTCGAACATGGCCGGCGACCGGCCGTCCTTTATCGCGTTCCAGACGAGCTCATCGGTTGCGGGCGGGGGCGGAGGAGGTGCCGCTGCCGCCGCGCGCTCCTTCTTCAGCTCGTCACGACGCGACAGTGCGGCGGCGACGTGCGAACTGTTCGAATATTTAACGGAATACTCCTCGAAGATCGCCGGGTCGTGCGACTCCTTGATCGCGTTCCAGACGATCTCATCTGCAGGCGGAGGTGGCGGCGCCTGAGCAGCAGCGATCTCCTTCCTCAGGTCATCCCCGCGCTGTCGTGCAGCCGCGATGTGCGGGCTCGCCGCATATTTACTCACGAACTCATCGAAGATCGCGGGATCGCGCGATCCCTTGATCGCGGCCCAGACGATGTCCTCGGCGGCGGGAGGTGGCGGAGCTTGCGTGGCGGCAATCTGCTTTTTCAGCTCATCCCTGCGCGCCTGGGCGTCCGCCAGATGCGGGCTTGCCGGAAATTTGCTGGCGAAATCCTCGAAGATTGCCGGATACGTCGAGCCTTTGATGGCATCCCAGACGACCTCATCGGCGGTTGGAGGCGGTGGAACGCGGGCGGCAGCGGCGGCGATCTGCTTATGCAGCTCGTCGGCGCGCGATTGCGCCTCGGCTCGATGCTTGCTGGCTGGAAACTTGCTGAGGAAATCATCGAAGATCGCGGGATAGTTCGAATCCCTGATCGCCGTCCAGACGATTTCGTCGGCGGTCGGCGGCGGGGGTATGCGCGCGGCAGCCGCAGCTTGCGCCTGCTTGAGCTCATCACGCCGTGATTCGGCCGCCTTCAGATGTGGCGTCGTCGGGAACTTCGCGATGAACTCCTCGAACACGGCCGGATAGGTCGAATCCTTCACGGCGTTCCAGACGATGTCATCCGTCGTTGGCGGTGGCGGCAGTTTCGGTGCATCGACGATCGAGATGACAGAGCCGCCCAATGATCCATAGACGAACGGCTCCTGGTGACGATTGGTGACCTTCAGCACTTCGTCGCGAACTCGGCCGAATGCAATCCTCAAGTCCAAGCCGGGAGCGGCGATGTTGTGCAGCAGCGCGGCCGTGAAAGGACTGTTTTTGGCATCGCCGTCCAGCGCAACCGATCCGGCCTTGGCCGCGAAGGCAATCAGCGTATCGGATATCGCGGGCTCGACCTTGGCCAACCCGCGACCGATCGATCGGGACGCTATGGTTCGCTTCATGGTCTTCAAGAACGGGTTGTCCCGGCACGCATCCAGGATGACGAGGCGAAGCCGCCTGGTGGGCTCGATCGATTTCAGAATGCGATCGAGGGAAATAGCCTCATCCTCGATGTCGAAATCACGGGACAACTTCGCGTCGACGGGGATGACGTAGTTTGCACCATCGACCTCGATGCCATGGCCGGCGAAATAGACGACGGCCACGTCGGCATCGCTTGCCATCTCGGCGAAATCGCTGATCGCGCGCCGCATGTCTGAGATCCCAAGATCACGGCGGGCATCGACCGCGGAAAATCCTGCAGATCTGAACAGGGAGGCAATCTCGGTGGCGTCATTCCGGGGATTCGGAAGGCTCGGGACATTCCGGTACGACGAATTACCAATCACCAGAGCGACGCGCTTCTCGGCCAGCGCCTGACCCGCGAACCCGTAAAAAACGAGCGCAAGAATGGTAGCCGCCACCCAGCGCATAATTCCCCCCAAATCGCCCTTTGCGAGTATATCGCTGGTTGTAGCCCCTGCAAGCAGCACCGCGAGCCCACATCATTCGACGGGGGCAATACCAAGTCCGTGATTCAGGTCACTGAGCGATTGGCGACGGTGCCGACTTAAATCGGCCTTTCCCCTTTCACCGTCACGCGCGTCCCCGAGCGCGTATGCGGCCAGTAGTCCCACATCGCGCGGTGCTGGGTGCAGCGGTTGTCCCAGAACGCGATGGCGTTCTCGGTCCAGCGGAAGCGGCATTGAAACAGCGGGTTCTCGGCGTGCTGGTAGAGATAGGCGAGCATCGCATCGCTCTCGTCGCGCGGGATGCCGTTGATGTGACGGGTGAAGCCGCGGTTGACGTAGAGCGCCTTCCTGCCAGTCACCGGATGCGTGCGCACCACCGGATGCTCGGCGCTCGGATAGGACGGACGATCGGCGACGCCGTAATTGGCGTAGAGCCCGCGATAGATCGGCTCGCCGTCATGCAGCGCGGTCAGACCGTCGAGATAGGCCTTCATCCGATCCGACAGCGCCTCATAGGCCGCGTACATGTTGGCGAACAGCGTGTCGCCGCCGCGCGGCGGGCACTGCTTGATGTAGAGGATCGAACCCATCGGCGGCTCGAGATCGCAGGACACGTCCGAATGCCAGCCCTCGCCGTTGGCGCGCGGCGAGTTCTTGTCGGCGTAGATCTTCATCAGCGCCGGATCTTCGTCCTCGTGCGGCGCGGCGGGATGGAAATGCAACTCGCCGAACTTGCGGCCGAAAGCGAGATGCTGTTTTGGCGTGATGTCTTGATCGCGGAAGAAGATGACGAGGTTTTCGGCAAGCGCGCGGTGGATCTCGTCCATCTGCCGGTTGGAGCGGGCATCGCCATCGACGAGGCTACCGATATCGACGCCGGATATTTCCGCGCCGATGATGGGGGTGAGCTTTTCGACCGCGATGGTCTCGTAAGCCGCGCCGTCTTCGGCCGTATGGCGGTAGCGCGGACCTTGCTTGCCGGATAGCGAGCTCATGGGTGTTGCTCCCAATCATTGTTGATTGGGGACATCGTAGCCCGGGCGGAGCGAAGCGCAATCCGGGAACGGTCGTTCCGCGGTGGGCAGCGCCCCGGATTTCACGGTCGCGCAAAAAATAAGGCGGGTCGCGCTAACCCGCCTTACAATTTCAATGTTGAGTGGGCGCTTACTCCGCCGCGGTCACCGGGACCTTGGCGCCCTGGCCGTAGCGCTGCTCGATGTAGTCGATCACCAGCGCCTTGAAGTCGGCGGAGATCGTGGGCCCACGCAGCGTGCGGAACTTCTTGCCGTCGACGAAGACAGGCGCGGCCGGCGCTTCGCCGGTGCCGGGCAGCGAGATGCCGATATTGGCGTGCTTGGATTCGCCAGGGCCGTTGACGATGCAGCCCATCACCGCGACGTTGAGCTCTTCGACGCCGGGATATTTCGTCTTCCAGCTCGGCATCTCGTCGCGGATGAAGTCCTGGATCGAGCGCGCCAGCTCCTGGAACGTGGTCGAGGTGGTGCGGCCGCAGCCGGGGCATGCCGCGACCAGCGGCACGAAGGTGCGGAAGCCCATGGTCTGCAGCAGCTCCTGGCCGACCTGCACCTCACGGGTGCGGTCGCCGCCGGGCTCGGGCGTCAGCGAGATGCGGATGGTGTCGCCGATACCCTGCTGCAGAAGGATGCCGAGCGCGGCCGAGGACGCGACGATGCCCTTCGAGCCCATGCCGGCTTCGGTGAGGCCGAGATGGATCGCGTAATCGGAACGGCTGGCGAGATCCTGATAGACCGCGATCAGATCCTGCACCGCCGAGACCTTTGCGGACAGGATGATGCGATCCTTGGGCATGCCGAGCTCTTCGGCGCGCGCGGCCGAGAGCAGCGCAGACTGCACCATGGCCTCACGCGTCACCGCGCGCACGTCGCGCGGATTGGCGGACGCGGCGTTCTCGTCCATCAGCTTGGTCAGCAGCTCCTGGTCGAGCGAGCCCCAATTGGCGCCGATGCGGACCGGCTTGCCGTTCTTGTTCGCGATCTCGATGATGTCGGCGAACTGGGTGTCGCGCTTGTCCTTGAAGCCGACATTGCCGGGATTGATGCGATATTTGGCGAGCGCCTCGGCGCAGGCCGGATAGGCCGCGAGCAGCTTGTGGCCGATATAGTGGAAGTCGCCGATCAAGGGCGTGGTGATGCCGCGCTTGGCGAGGCCGTCGCGGATGTGCGGAACGGCGGCCGCGGCCTCCTCGCGGTCCACGGTGATGCGGACCATTTCGGAGCCGGCGCGCGCGAGCGCTGCGACCTGGGCGATGGTGCCGTCGATGTCAGCGGTGTCGGTGTTGGTCATCGACTGCACGACGATCGGCGCACCGCCGCCAACGGCGACGTCGCCGACCTTGACCTGGGTGGTCCGGTGCCGGGGCGCCGGGCCCGCGATGTCGGAATCGATGGGATTTTCGAGCTTGTTCATGGGGTCCAAATATCAGGTTTTGGTGACGTTGAGCAATGCATCGCGCGGCGCCGCAGCCGTTGAGCTGGGACGGTTAACCAGAAAAAGCCCAGCAATTACAAGGATCGCAGCGGCCCCGAATGTCAGGCTCAAGGTGTCGTGCATGATGAAATAGCTACCCACCACGCCAAACAAAGGGGTGATGAAGGTAAAAGCCGACAATTTGCTGGCCGAATAGGTCTTCACCAGCGCGAACCAAAGCGTGAACGTGGTTCCGACCACCCAGATCGCCTGGAAGGCCATCAGGCCGAGCGACAGCGGCGACGGGGTCTGGGTGATGGTTTCCCCAAACAGCCAGGCGGCGGTGCCCAGGATCGGGATCGAGGTCGCGACCTGATAGCCGAGTGCCTTTTCCGGCGCCGCGAAGCGCAGCCGGGTGCCCTTGGCGACCAGCGTGGTCGCCGCCCAAAGCCCTGCGCCGGCCACGATCAGGAGATCGCCGAGCAGGATGTGCGAATCCACATTGGGCTGCGGAACGCCGATCGCGAGCGCAACTCCGGCAAAGCTCACGGCCAGCCCCAGCCATTGGGTGCCGCCGAGCCGCTCGCCGAGCACCTGGTAGGACCCAAGCGCGACGAAGAACGGCGCCGTGTAGAGGAACACCACCGCGCGCGAGGCCGAGGTCAGGCGCAGGCCCTGGAAAATCAGTACGAACTCGACGCCGAACATCAGCCCGGCGATCAGGCCGGCCTTCCACGTGCCGTCGCGCTCGAAGAATTTGACGCCGCGCAAGCTGCCGACGATGAACAGCACGGGCAACGCACCCATCGAGCGGATCATCGCCTGGAGCATCGGCGGCACCTCCGGCAGCACCAGCTTCACTGCGATCTGATTGAAGCCCCAGGTCAGGCACAGCATGAGCATCAGGGCGATGGCGCCGGCACTGAGGGGGCGACCGGCGGACGGTATGGCTTGTGGTGAGGACATTTCTTCCCGAATACCGGCTTGCGCCGTTGTTGCTTTATGCAGCTTTCTGACAATGGGCGCAGACGCCCGTGATCTCCACCACGGACAGTTTTGGTGCGAAGCCTGAGCTTCGCGCGGCGGCATTGAGGTCCTTGGCGAAGGACGCCGACGGGATCTCGCCGACCAGGCCGCAGCGCTCGCAGATCAGGAACGCCACCGCCGAGGTCGCATCATGGTCATGGGCGGCGCAGGCGAGATAAGCGTTGCGGCTTTCGATGCGGTGCACGAGGCCATTGGCCATCAAAAAATCGAGCGCACGGTAGACCGTGATCGGTGCCGGCCGCGGCATCGATTTGGCCAGCTCGTCGATGATCTCATAGGCGCCGAGCGGCCGGTGGCTGGAGAGCAGCGCCCCCAGCACCTGGCGGCGGATCGGCGTGAATTTCTGCGCGCGAGCCTCGCAAACCGTCTCGGCGTGCGCCAGCGCGTCCGCGGTGCAGCGGCCGTGATCGTGGTCAGGCGTCGGAAATGCCGGCTTTGCAAGGGTCATGTGGCCCGCCTTCTAGCATTTCGGCCGCGGAACCCAAAGCGCGACCGGGAATGCGCCTGTCAGCCATGCTCTTGCCGCGGAACAGCGTCCCGTTAATCCGCCACGAAATAATCATAAGCTTGCTTATTATAGTCAAGCTCATTGGAGATAGCGTTATGACCCGCGGGTCCGTCGACCAGAACTTCCTGTTCACGCTCGGTGAACTCTACCGCCTCTTGCGGGTCTATGCCGACAAGGAGGCATCGCGCTTCGGCATCACCCGCGCCCAATGGGCGGTGCTGGCCAAGGTCGAGCGCAGCGAGGGCATGAAGCAGTCGGAACTCGCCGAGTTGCTGGAGATGCAGCCGATCACGCTGACGCGCCTGATCGACAAGCTCTGCGACAGCGACTGGATCGAGCGCCGCAGCGACGCCTCGGACCGCCGCGTCAAGCGCCTCTATCTCAAGAAGGCCGGCCGTGCGCTGCTCGGCAAGATGAGCGGCCTGAAATCGGAACTCACGGCGAACGCACTCGACGGCATCAGCCCGGCGGACGCCCACCGTCTCCTCACCCAACTCGAATCCATCAAAGAAAACGTGCGTAACGCGATCCAGACATCCGGCGCGGAACAAGCGCGTAAGGAGCAGCGCTATGGCTGATCAGGTCCTCAAGTTCCAGCCCGAGCAGAAGAGCGACAGCGGCAAGCCCACCAAGAAAGCCGGCACCGATCCGCGCCGCCGCCTGGTGGCGGGCCTGCGCCGCTATCGCCGCTTCCTGCTGCTGGTCGTGCTGCCGCTCGTCGTCGCCGTCGGCGGCCTCACCTTCTATCTGAACGGCGGCCGCTATGTCGGCACTGACGATGCCTATGTCGGCGCGCAGAAGGTCCTGGTGACGCCCGACATCTCCGGCAAGATCCAGAAGGTCGTCGTGAGGGAAGGCCAGATCGTCAAGCAAGGCGACGAGCTGTTCGAGATCGATCCCGTGCCGTTCCGCCTCGCGGTGGACGAGGCGAGGGCGCAGCTGATGCAGGCGCAGTCGACCTATGACAACCTCCGCGCCAACATCAAGATCTACGGCGACATGCTCAACCTCGCGCAACAGGGCGTCGACCTGAAGCAGCGCGATGTCGAGCGCAAGCAGGCGCTGGTGAAGAACAGCTACGGCTCGCAGCTCGACCTCGACAACGCCGCGAACGCGCTGGTCACGTCAGGTTCGATCGCGCAATACGTCAAGCAGCAGATCTCGACGGCCAAGACGCAGCTGCTCGGCGACACCGACCTGCCGCTGGAGAAATTCCCGCCTTACGCGCAGGCCAAGTCCAAGCTCGACAATGCCGAGCGCAATCTCGACCACGCCGTGGTGCGGGCATCGATGGGTGGCGTTGCGACGCAGGTCGAGCAGATTCAGCTCGGCCGCTACGTCACCGCCGGCACGCCGGTGTTCTCCATCATCGACGTCGCCCACCCCTGGGTCGACGCCAATCCGAAGGAGAGCGACCTCACCTACGTCACCGAGGGACAGCCTGTTACCCTCGAGGTCGACGCGTTCCCGAACCACGTCTTCAAGGGCAAGATCGGCTCGCTCTCGCCCGGCACCGGCGCGCAATTCGCGATCCTGCCACCGCAGAACGCCACCGGCAATTTCGTCAAGGTGGTGCAGCGCGTGCCGATCCGGATCTATTTCGACGAGACCGACAAATACGTGCGGAAGCTGAAGGCCGGCATGAGCGTCTACGCCACCATCGACACCGGCCACAAGCGCTCGCTCGCCGGCCTGTTCGGATTGTCGGCGACGGCGAACCAGGACAAGGACTGATCCGATGTCCGGTCCCAATGCCAGCCTGATGGTCCCCGGCCTGCGCCGGAACATGGTGACGATCTGCGCCATGACCGCGACCATCATGCAGGCGCTGGACACCACCATCGCCAACGTCGCTTTGCCCTACATGCAGGGCACACTGTCGGCCTCGCAGGACCAGATCAACTGGGTCTTGACCTCCTACATCGTCGCCGCCGCGATCATGACGGCGCCGGTGGGCTGGATCGCCAACCGCTTCGGCCGCAAGCGCATCTTCATCATCTGCGCCGCCGGCTTCACCTTCGCATCCGTGCTGTGCGGGCTCGCGCAGGACATCAACCAGATGGTGCTGTTCCGCCTGCTGCAGGGCGTGTTCGGCGCCGCCCTGGTGCCGCTGTCGCAATCGGTCATGCTCGACTATTACACGCTCCAGGAACGCGCCAAGGCGATGTCGATCTGGGGCATGGGCGTGATGATGGGCCCGATCATGGGCCCCTCCCTCGGCGCCTGGCTGACCGAGACCTATTCCTGGCACTGGGTGTTCTTCGTCAACCTGCCGTTCGGCGTGATCACCGTGCTCGGGCTGATCATCTTCATGGACGAGACCCGGAAGGATATCAGCCTCAAATTCGACTGGTTCGGCTTTGCCGCACTGGCGATCGCGATCGGCTCGCTTCAACTCGCGCTGGACAGGGGCGAGCAATTGGGCTGGCTCGAATCCAATGAGATCATCGCGGAGTTCATCGTCTCGGCCGTCGCCTTCTATTTCTTTCTCGCGCACTCCTTCACGACGTCGACGCCGTTCATCCGCTTCGCGCTGTTCAAGGATCGAAATTTCGTCACCGGCTGCATGTTCATGGTCGTGATGGGGCTTGTGTTGTTCTCGACCATGGCGCTGGCCTCGCCCTACATGCAGAACGTGATCGGCTATCCCATCATCACCGCCGGCCTGCTGCTGGCGAGCCGCGGCTTCGGCACCTTCTTCGCCATGATGCTGGTCGGCCGCATGATGCGCTATATCGAGGCGCGCACGCTGATCATCACCGGCCTGACGCTGACCGCGGGCTCGCTGTTCCAGATGACCGGGTGGACCGACCTGACCCAGGTGCCCGAGATCGTCACCGTCAGCGTCATCCAGGGCTTCGGCTTCGGCCTCGTCTTCGTGCCGCTCTCGACGGTGGCGTTCCTGACCTTGTCGAACGAGCTGCGGACCGACGGCACCGCGATGCTGACCCTGATGCGCAACGTCGCGAGCTCGGTCGGCATCTCCGTCGTCATCGCTGAGCTGACGCAGGGAACGCGGCGGACCTACGCGATCCTGTCCGAGTACATCAACCCGTTCAACCACGCGCTCCAGATGCCCAGCGTCAGCGGCATGATCAATCTCTCCACCGACGCCGGCCGCGCCATGGCCGACAGGATGGTCAGCGTGCAGGCCCAGATCATTGCGTTTGCGCACGACTATATGCTGGTGATGATCTTCATCCTCTGCACCATCCCGCTCGCCTTGCTGATCGGCTCGACCAAGGCCACGCTGCGCAAGCAGGCCGCCGGGCCGGAACATGCGGTGATGGAGTAGCAGTGTCATGCCCCGGCTTGACCGGGGCATCCAGTACGCCGCAGCCTCTCCGAATCCCATGACCGTCTCTGGAATACTGGGTCGCCCGGTCAAGCCGGGCGACGACAGCGAACAGGCGGCACGAGCTTCTACAACAACTCCTCACAGCCCAGATCGTCCACCGCCATCATCACCCGTTCCAGATTATTCCACCAGATCAAGGGCGGGATGTTGATGCTCCATTGCCAGACCGGCCTCGTGATCTGCCAGAGCACGGACCAGCGGTAGTCGCGATCGAGCGCACCTCGCGTGTAGCCCGTGATGCCGCTTTCGATCAGCGTGTCATGATAGGAATTGAGCAGCGAGCGTTCGAGCCCCTGCCGTCGCTCCGGGTACCACTGCATCGCCATCATGTAGGCGAGATCATTGGTCGGGACGTTGATGCCCCACAGGTCGAAGTCGAAGATGCGCACGGTATCGGCAACACCGGTGCGAGGCAGCAGGAAATTCCAGCTATGGGCGTCGCCATGGGTGATGCTGAGATGACGGCGCGCATGATAGCGCTCGGATAGCCGGGCCGACTGATCGATGAGGCGACGGTAGAGGAGGCGTCGCTCCTCGCTGAGACGGTCACCGAGCAAATCGGCAAAGCGGTCGTAATGACCCGCGAACGTCTCCATGTGCTGCGCGCTGTCTTCGGTGCTCGCCCAGCGGCCGACGGTCTGGCCGAGATCGGGATGGTCCCACCAGGCCGCGTGCCAGCGCGCCAGCGTCGTGACGATCGCGATCGCCTGCTCGCGTGACGGCGGCAGCGGCCATTGCGTTGCGACCTCGTGGCTGTCGGTCAGATCCTCGAGCAGCAGGTGCCAGGCGAGGTTCTCTTCGTCGAAATGCGCGTCGAAGCAGCGCGGCACCAGTCCCAGCGGCATCTTCGGCGCAGGCTGCGTGTAGTACGCCACCTCGTGCCGGCCGGCATTGGCGAGTGTCTGCGCAAACCCGGAATTGGCGGTCTTCAGGATCAGCGATTGCGGCGCACCGGCGGATTCCCCGACATAGCGCAGGCCGAGGCGGACGATGTGTGACACGACGGTGTCACGCTGATGCAGCACCTTCACCTCGCGCACCGCGCCAGCGTCCAGCACGCCACCCCTGCGCAGCGCAGCCGTCAGTTGGGCGGGCTCAACGACCGCCGGCAGTTGTGGAGGTGTCATGACCACGATGCCCCTGTCCCGCGCCATACTGCACGATCAAGCCCCCACGTACCAGCCGCGGACCCGGCGCCCGGCTCAAGCCGCGGCGGTCGAATCGCGCACGGTCCGGACCACGACCGACCGCAGCGATTCCAGGTTGGCCGCCATGCCCGCAATCGCCTGCCTCACCTCCGTGGCGCGCTCGTCCACCGAGGCGGCGTCGCGGCTGACATTGGCGATCTTGGCCGAGACCTCCTTCGCAGCGGATGCCGATTCGGAAATCGACCGCGCGATCTCCCGCGTTGCGGAGTCCTGCTCTTCCATCGCCGCCGCGACCGAGGTCGCCACGCCGTCGATTTCGACGATGTGGCCTCCCATCGTCTCGACGGCATCGACTGCGGCCTGGGTCGAGGCCTGCACCTCGGCGATCAGGCGCCCGATCTCTTCGGTGGATTTGGCGGTCTGGTCGGACAGGGATTTCACTTCGGCCGCAACCACCGCAAAGCCGCGGCCGGCCTCGCCGGCCCGCGCGGCCTCGATCGTGGCATTGAGCGCCAGGAGGTTGGTCTGGCCGGCGATGCCGCCAATGAGGTCGGAGACCTCCGCAATCTTCTTCACCGCGCCCGCCAGCGCCTGGATGGTCGAACGCGCCTGCTCGCGGCCCGCGACCGCCGATTTCGTGACCGTGCTGGTCCGCGCCACCTGCGTTGCGATGTCCCGGATCGAGGCGCTCAGTTCTTCGGCCGCGGCCGAGACTGTCTGCGAGCTGCCCAGCGCCTGGGTGGAAGCCGAGGCGACGGCCTGCGACTCCGCGGACAGCGACCGGGCGATCTCGGACAGGCTGGAGGCGGCCCGTTCGACGCCCTGGCTTGCCACGCTTGCGGAATCGACCGAGCGGCCGGTCTCGCGCTCGACGGTCTCGGCCATCTGGTGCAGGGCACCGCGCTTGGCCGTCGCGGCCTCCTGCTCCTTCCGCAACTGCTCCTCGCGCAGGCGCGAATTCTCGATCGCCCCTTGCTTGAACACCTGGAGCGCACCCGCCATCGAGCCGACCTCGTCCTGCCGATGCGCGAAGGGGATGTCGGCGGCGAGATCGCCGGTCGCGAGCTTCTGCATCGTGTCCGTCATGCGTACGATCGGCCGCACCACGCCAAGCGCGACGCCGAGCAGGCCTGCGGCAATGAAGGCCAGGACGGCTGCGGAGACGCCAAGGAGAATGTAGAGGATCGAGCTGTCGCGCTCGGCGGCCAGCTTCTCCATGTCGGCATTCTGCTTGTTGGCGCTCTCGACGATGCTGTCGATGACGGCGCGGTGCGCGGTATAGGCGTCCTTGAGCTGCGCATAGGCGCGTTCGGCGCCGGCCATGTCCTTGGCTTTGAGGGCTGGCATGAGCTGGTCGGATAGAAGCTTCCAGAACTTCTGCACCTCGGCGTCGGATTTCGACACCAGTGCCGTCTTCAGATCGGTGGAGAGGCTGGAGGTAGTCCAGAATGCCTTGCGTTCGTCGTAGTCCTTGCGGAGCTGGACCAGGCGTTCGCCATGGGCCGACAGCTGGTCCGGCTCGCGCAGGGCGAGTGTGGCCTCGAGATAGGCTTCGATCACATATTCGGGCGGCGGCAGGATGTCCGCGATGAGGTCGTTGCCGAGCTTGATGTCGGAATAAAGCGGACCGCCGACCTTGAGCTCGCGCAGGGCGTAAAGGCTGGTCGAAACGACGGCAGTAAAGCCGATTGCGAGAACGATCCCGAATGCAATGACTGCAGAAGAAAGCGAGAGACGAATTTTCATGAAACAATCCAATGGCGCAGGTCGAAATCCGAACGGACCCTAAACAACTGCGGTAAACACGGGATTGCTTCGCGCGGAAATTGTATCCCGCGGACACCGGAAAAATACGGAAACAGGACGTCAATCGGTCGGTTTTGAGTCAGCGAGACCGACTCACGGCACGAACCGAAACGTCTCAGGCCCAATGAAACGCAGCAACCAGCTCAGTTGCGCTGGATGAGAAACGCGTGCCGGCTGTCGATATCGCCGTCACGCGTTGCTGCCTCACATGTCGAAGAAGACCGTCTCGTCGTCGCCCTGAAGCCGCAGGTCGAGCCGATAGACCGCCTTCCCCGCCTCGCGCGTCGCGATCAGCGTCGCGCGGCGATCGGCCGGCACCAGTCCCAGCACGGGATCGGCGGCATTGCCGGCCTCGTCGCTGAAATAGATACGGGTGTAGAGATGCCGCAGCATGCCGCGGCCGAACACCGCAAGCACGATGTGCGGCGCCTGTGGCTTGCCGTCGGGATCGGGCACCGCGCCCGGCTTGATGGTGTCGAAGGAATAATTGCCGTCCTTGTCGGTGCCGCAACGGGCAAAGCCGCGGAAGCTGGCATTGGGCAGCGCGCGCTTGTCCTGGGGGGCGGCGAAGCGGCCCTGCGCATCCGCCTGCCAGATCTCCAGCATGACGTCGGGCACCACGACGCCGTCGCCGTCGAACACGCGGCCTTCGATGCGGACGCGATCCCCGGTAACGTCGGGCGTCAGCGTCGAGTTGGTGAACGCGTCGTTCCAGGCGTATTCGCCGGTCGGTGTCAGGCCGTATTTGAAGAACGGACCGACGGTCTGCGACGGGGTGATCCCGTCTGGCTTCACAGAATCCTGCACCTTAGTGGTTCTCCATGGGCGTGGCGTTCTTGCCGCGCAGCACGATGTCAAAGCGGTAGCACAGCGCCCATTCGGGCTGGGTGTTCTCGAGGTCGAACGACGACACCATCCGCGCCCGCGCCTTTTCGTCCGGCACCGAGTTGAAGATCGGGTCGAATGGGAACAGCGGGTCGGCAGGGAAATACATCTGCGTCACGAGGCGCGTGACGAAGGAATGCCCGAACACCGACAGATGGATATGCGCGGGACGCCAGGCGTTGTGGTGATTGCCCCAGGGATAGGCGCCAGGCTTGATGGTGACGAAACGGTAGTAGCCGGCGGCATCGCTCACGGTGCGGCCCGCGCCGGTGAAATTCGGATCGAGCGGCGCCGGATGCTGGTCGCGGACATGGACGTAGCGGCCACAGGAATTGGCCTGCCAGATCTCGACCAGCGAGTTCGGCACGCCGCGGCCGTCCTCGTCGCGGACATGGCCATGCACGATGATGCGCTCGCCGATCGGCTCGCCGGTATGCTGGGTGGTGAGATCGGCATCGCCCTCGCGCACGGTCTCGTGGCCGTAGACCGGGCCGGTCAATTCCGACAGCGTGTGGCGCATCGGGATCAAGGGCTTGTTCGGCGCGCGCTTGATCGAGCTCTTGTATTCGGGCGACAGCGGCAGCGGATGCGCCTTGTTGCTGTCGACGGGATAGATGAATGTCATTGGCGAACTCCTCCCCGGCCACTTTGCTCCGGCCGGTCAACGCTTCCCCCGATCATTATAGAACATAACTAATCTAGGGAAGCGGGTTTGGCAGGCGTCCTGTGCCCGGCAGGACCGCCCTATTTGATCGGCGGACGTGGCAGCACGGCCTCACCGGCCTCCAGCCGGTAGGTGTGGTCGAGCGAATACCAGGGGGTCGGGACGTCAGGCGCGGTCGGATGCGGCGTGTCGTGGCGCTGGAACTTACCGATCAGTGCCTGCGTCACCCCGAACTGCACGTCGCTGTCGATATGCGGGTCGGCGGGGTCGTAGACCTGCGAGATCAGCACCTTGAATCCGGGCTTGAAGATCAGCGCGTGCAGATGCGCGGGGCGATAGGGATGCCGGCTCTGCGCCTCGAGCAGGCGGCCGACCACGCCGTCGGTCGGAATGGGGTAGCCGACCATCATCACCGAGCGGAAGGCGAAGCGTCCGTCCTGGTCGGTCGTGAACTTGCCGCGCAGGTTCATGTCGGCCTGATCAGGGTCCTGGTTCTCGTAGAGACCGACCGGCGAGGCGTGCCAGACATCGACCTCCGCACCCGTGACGGGACGGCCGTCCCTGTCGACGACGCGGGCGCTGACGAACAGCGGCGCGCCGGGCGTCTCAGAGCGGACGATCGAGCCGCCATTCTCGACCTGCGGCGAGTTCAGCCGCCAGAACGGGCCGAGCAGCGACTGATCGGTTTCGGTATTGCCCTGATCGCCGTTATTGAGCAGGCACACCAGCGGCGAGACGCCGAGCGAGCCCGCCATCAGCACGACTTCGTTGTGCGTGTCGGTCGTGAGCTTGCCGAGCTCGGCGACGATCGCGGTCGCGTCCCTGAATTCCTTCTCAGTCAGGCGGACATCGCGGACGAAGGCGTGCAGATGCTTGACCAGGGAGACCATGATCTGGCGCAGCCGCGGATCGGACGTCCGCTCCATCACCGCCAGTGCAGCGGCCGTGACGTCCTGCTCGCGCTCGATGATCATGGGACGGCCCCTGAAGCGACCTGCGTAACTCCAACACTGTCATTCCGGGATGGTCCGGAGGACCAGACCTCAGGTGCGCAATTGCGCACCGGGGAATCTCGAGATCCCGGGTTCGGTGCAAGTGCACCGCCCCGGGATGACGGGACGCTACGCGTCCCGTCAGTTCAGCTTCTCGATCGCGACCGCAACACCCTGGCCGACGCCGACGCACATGGTGGCCAGCGCCAGCTTGCCGCCGCGCTTTTCCATGCCGTGGACGGCGGTGAGCGCGAGGCGCGCGCCGCTCATCCCGAGGGGATGGCCAAGCGCGATGGCGCCGCCATGCGGATTGACGAAATCGGCATCGTCGGCAACGCCGAGCTGGCGCATGCAGGCGATGCCTTGCGAGGCGAAGGCCTCGTTGAGCTCGATCAGGTCGAAATCGCTGATCTTCTTGCCGAGGCGTTCCATCAGCTTGCGGGTCGCCGGCACCGGGCCGATGCCCATGATGCGCGGCGGCACGCCGGCCGAGGCGAGGCCGAGGATGCGGGCGCGCGGGGTGAGGCCATGCTTCTTCACGGCGGCTTCAGAGGCCAGGATCATCGCGGCCGCGCCGTCATTGACGCCGGAGGCGTTGCCGGCGGTCACGGTGCCGGGATTACGCACGATCGGCTTCAGTTTTGCCAGGCCTTCCAGTGTCGTCTCCGGGCGCGGATGCTCGTCCTTGTCGACCGTAATCGGGCCGGCCTTGCCGCCGGGGATGGTCATCGGCGTGATTTCCTCGGCGAAATAACCCGCCGCAATCGCCGCGCCCGCGCGCTGCTGCGAGCGGATCGCGAAGGCGTCCTGGTCGGCGCGCGAGACCTGGAATTCCTCGGCGACGTTCTCGCCGGTCTCCGGCATGGCGTCGACGCCATACTGCGCCTTCAACAGCGGATTGATGAAACGCCAGCCGATGGTGGTGTCAAAAATCTCGGCAGAGCGCGAGAAGGCTTCCTGCGCCTTGCCCATCACGAAGGGCGCGCGGGTCATGGATTCGACGCCACCCGCGATCGTAAGCTCGATCTCGCCGGAACGGATAGCGCGGCCGGCCGCACCGACCGCGTCCAGGCCGGAGGCGCAGAGCCGGTTCAGGGTCTGGCCGGGAACCGAATCCGGCAGGCCCGCAAGCAGCAGCGCCATGCGCGCGACGTTGCGGTTGTCCTCGCCGGCCTGGTTGGCGCAGCCGAAGAAGACTTCGTCGACCTGTGCCCAGTCGAGATTGGGATGCTTGGCCATCAGCGCCTTGATCGGGGCCGCGGCGAGGTCGTCGGCGCGCACCTTGGCGAGCGAGCCGCCGAAACGGCCGATCGGGGTCCGCACGGCATCGCAGATAAAGACGTCACGCATCGTTGTTCTCCCTGAATGCCGCGGTCCGGCCCAAATTCTTCAATGTCCGCGAAGTTTTAGGAGGGCGCCCGCGGCAGGTCAATTGACGGTTTCGCGGGCGGCGTATTCGACTGAGTGCATGAAACTCGCTCGTCATTCCGGGGCGCCCGCAGGGCGAGCCCGGAATCCATAACCACAAGCCGGGGTTATGGATTCCGGGCCTGCGCCTGACGGCGCGTCCCGGAATGACGATGAGAATGTGGCAGCTCTTCGCCCAATGCGGACAACGTGGAAAACCTCCCCTCGCTGGCCAAACCGGTAGGAGCACGGGGCGAAATTTTGTAGGTTGCGCCGCCCATGACAATGCAACAGCCGATACCTGTGCCGCCCCCTGACGAAGCGCCCGCACCGCCGGCGGAAGCTGCCGCGCGCGTCACGCCGATGATGGAACAATATCTGGAGATCAAAGCGGCGCATCAGGGCCTGCTGCTGTTCTACCGGATGGGCGACTTCTACGAGCTGTTCTTCGAGGACGCCGAGATCGCCTCGAAAACGCTCGGCATCGTCTTGACCAAGCGCGGCAAGCATCAGGGCGCCGACATCCCGATGTGCGGCGTGCCGGTCGAGCGTTCCGAGGATTATCTGCATCGCCTGATCAGCGCCGGCCACCGGGTCGCGGTCTGCGAGCAGACCGAGGATCCCGCCGCCGCCAAAGCACGCGGCAACAAGAGCGTGGTGCGCCGTGGCGTGGTGCGGCTGGTGACGCCGGGCACGCTGACCGAGGACACGCTGTTAGACGCGCGCGCCAACAATTATCTGCTGGCGATCGCGCGCGCCCGCGCCTCCGGCGGCGGCGACCGCTTTGGCCTCGCCTGGATCGACATCTCGACCGCCGAATTCACGGTGATGGAATGCTCTAGCGGTGAGCTCGCCGCGACGCTGGCACGCATCAATCCGAATGAGGCGATCGTCACCGACGCGCTCTACAATGACAGCGAGCTCGGACAGACCTTGCGCGAGCTGCCGGCGGTGACGCCGCTGACCCGCGACGTCTTCGACGGCGCCACCGCGGAAAAACGCCTGTGCGATTATTTCGCCGTCGCGACCATGGACGGGCTCGCGCAACTGACGCGGCTGGAAGCGACCGCCGCAGCCGCCGCCGTCACCTATGTCGACCGCACCCAGGTCGGCAAGCATCCGCCGCTGTCGCCACCCGCGCGCGAGGCCTCGGGCGCGACCATGGCGATCGATCCGGCCACCCGCGCCAATCTCGAACTGACGCGAACACTCGCGGGCGAACGCCGCGGCTCACTGCTCGACGCCATCGACTGCACGGTGACCTCGGCCGGCTCGCGCCTGCTGGCGCAGCGGCTCGCGGCGCCGCTGACGGACGCGCCGGCGATCGCGCGGCGGCTCGATGCCGTGAGCGCCTTCGTTGCGGACTCCGCTGCGCGTGAAGACATCCGCAGCATCCTGCGCGGCGCGCCGGACATGTCGCGGGCGTTGGCCCGTCTTTCGGTCGGCCGCGGCGGACCGCGCGACCTCGCCGGCCTGCGCGACGGTATCATCGCCGCCGACCAGGTGCTGACGCGCCTCGGCGAGCTCGACCAGCCGCCGCAAGAGATCGTGGTGGTGATGGCGGCCCTGCAGCGTCCGTCGCGCGAGCTCGCGGCAGAATTCGCAAGTGCCCTCGATGACCAGCTGCCGTTGATCAAGCGCGATGGCGGCTTCGTGCGTCAGGGCTACGAGCCCGCGCTCGACGAAACACGAAGCCTGCGTGACGCCTCGCGCCTCGTGGTGGCATCGATGCAGGCGCGCTACGCCGATCATACCGGCGTGAAGGGCCTCAAGATCCGGCACAACAACGTGCTCGGCTATTTCGTCGAGGTCACCGCGCAGCACGGCGACAAGCTGATGTCGGCGCCGCTGAATGCGACCTTCATCCATCGCCAGACGCTGGCCGGACAGGTGCGCTTCACCACCTCGGAGCTCGGCGAGATCGAGGCCAAGATCGCCAATGCCGGCGACCGCGCGCTCGGCCTCGAGCTCGAGATCTTCGAGCGGCTCTGCGCCAAGGCGCTTGATATCAGCGACGATCTGCGCGCCGCCGCTCATGCCTTCGCGTTATTCGACGTCGCGACCTCGCTGGCCAAGCTCGCGATCGACGACAATTACGTGCGGCCTGAAGTCGACGAGTCCCTCGGCTTCGCCATCGAGGCGGGCCGCCATCCCGTCGTGGAACAGGCGCTCAAGCGCAATGGCGAGCCGTTCATTGCCAATGCCTGCGATCTCTCGCCAACGCCGGCGCAAAAATCCGGCCAGCTCTGGCTGCTCACCGGCCCCAACATGGCCGGTAAATCGACCTTCCTGCGCCAGAACGCGCTGATCGCGCTGCTGGCGCAGATCGGCAGCTTCGTGCCGGCCACGCGCGCGCGGATCGGCATCATCGACCGCCTGTTCTCGCGCGTGGGCGCCGCCGACGACCTCGCGCGCGGCCGCTCCACCTTCATGGTGGAGATGGTCGAGACCGCAGCGATCCTGAACCAGGCCGGCGAGCGCGCGCTCGTGATCCTCGACGAGATCGGCCGCGGCACCGCGACGTTCGACGGCCTCTCCATCGCCTGGGCCGCGATCGAGCATCTGCACGAGAGCAATCGCTGCCGCACGCTGTTCGCGACGCATTATCACGAGCTGACCGCGCTCTCGGCAAAACTGCCGCGCATGTTCAACGCGACGGTGCGGGTGAAGGAATGGCAGGGCAATGTCGTGTTCCTGCATGAGGTGCTGCCGGGCTCGGCCGACCGCTCCTACGGCATCCAGGTGGCCAAGCTCGCAGGCCTGCCGCCCGCCGTGATCACGCGCGCCAAATCGGTGCTGGCAAAACTCGAGGCGCAAGACCGCGGCCAGACCGCGCGGGCGCTGGCCGACGATCTGCCGCTGTTCGCCGTGCCCTCGCGCGCCGCCGCCGAAGCCGCGCCGCCGAGCGAGGCCGAACTGCTGATGGACGCGGTGAAGGCGCTGCACCCCGACGAGATGTCCCCGCGCGAGGCGCTGGATGCGCTCTATGCGCTGAAGGCCAAGCTGCCGAAGCAGTGACAGCGAACCTTCCAACGACCAGGGAATGATGCCAAGCTGAAGCATGCCATGAGGCGAGCCGCAATGCCGGGCTGTGTGCCGCAGGCGGAATTGCGACGGCTTGGCCGTGTTCGCCGGCGTACTGGCCGTCAGCGAGCCGCCCTGGCAAACGGCTCGATCAGCTTCAAGGTGGCGGCGAGGCGGATGCTACGCTTGCCGGCGAGCGCGATCGCTTCCATGTCGGCGCCCTTGTCATCGCAGTGGCCGGAGAAGCCGATGCCCACCTCATAGCCACCGAACAAGGGATGCTCGCTCTTCGCCGGCGTGTGTTCCTGATTGACGAATTCGCCTTTCCAGCGACCGTTCGCCGAAGAATAGGCGCCGAGATAATAGAAGAAGGCATCGCCGCCGAGGATGCGGCCGTCGCGCAGCAACATCACGCCGGTATGGCCACCGGCAATTCCATCCAGCATCCGGATGTCGATCGAATAGAGCCCGCTGACGATGCCGCCCTCGCCGACCGCACCGGGCGGGGGAACGTCATCGTCGCCGAGCGGCGTCATCACGGCGCGAAACACCGAGGCGTCCTCGACCACTTCTCCCTCGAAGCGGTAGAGCTTGCCCTGCGGTCGACCGCGAATGCTGATTGTGACGGCGTCGGAACTGACCAGCGACCTGTGCTGCGGCGACCGGCTGTGGCGCTTCGTCCGGAGCCTGGCGACGATTTCGCCGTCCACAATCTCGTAGGTGCCGAAGTGCGCGAAGGCCGTGTTGCCGCCAAGCATTTTCCCGGCATGGGCGTACAGCACGCTGCGGCCGGAGCCGTCGTTGATATCGTATTCGACCTTGTACAATCCCTCCACCGCACGCCCCGATCTTGCTCTGTTGCCAGCTTAGCGGGTCTGCCAGTCCCGGTAACTATCTATCCTGACGCAGGGCTGAGGTCCCAAGCGTAGCGTACCTCGCCCTAGGAAGCGCGGCGCGGCTGATGCATCGGCCTCTTCCGTCGTCCCATCCACCACAGCGTCAGGTTCCAGCCGATGCAGGTGGCGAGTGCGCAACTCAAGCCGATCGCCGAGCCGAACTGCGTGACGGCGACGTGCAGCACCGCAATTGCCAGACCGAAGCCGAGCAGGCCCCAGGCGGAGTTGGCGAGCACGGCGGCGGTCGGCGGGCCGCCGATGCGCGGATGCAGGATCACCATCATGCTGGTGAACACGATCGGGTAGAGCGCGATGACGCCGCTCACCCGCGGGCCGACCCAGTCCGAGGTCGAGACCACGATCGCAACCAGCGTCGCGACCAGCGAGGCGCGGAATGGAATATCGTACCAGCGGCGCGTCACCAGCGGCATCTTCACATGGCGGTACCGTGCAAGCAGCGGAATGCAGATGCCGAAGGCGACCAGGTTGACGGCGAGCCCGGCCGTCAAAGTCCAGTCGAACAGGCGGATGATGGACGCCAGCACGATCCACACCGCGACCGCGCTGCCCGCGCTCACCAGCAGATTGTTCCGCTGCGCCAGCACGACATAGGTGAGCCCAAGGACGATCGTCGCGGCGTTGACCGGAAGGCTCGACAGCGCGCCTTGCGCGATGAAGGCGGCGTCATGGTCGAGCGCGAGGAAGACGTAGGAAGGACCGGCCGAGATCGGCAAGGTCGCCACCAGTCCGCCGATCACCGGACCGGTGCGCTCGGCAATGAACGACGCGGACACGACGAAGGCCGCGGCGATCGCCATGCGCAGGACGAGGAGGATGATGAAGTGGAGCTCGGGGGGCATTTTTTCTTCTTACCCTCCCCTGGAGGGGGAGGGTCGGCTCATATGGAGCGTAGCGAAAGATGAGACGGGGTGGGGTGACAGTCTCTCGACGGATACGGCGCCCGAGTGGAGAGACCGCACCCCACCCCGCTCGCGCTGCGCGCGATCGACCCTCCCCCTCCAGGGGAGGGTAAGAACCTTAGATCCGCTGCATCGACACCGAAACCTTCGGGCCGTTCTTGATGGTCTGGTAGACCACGCAATAGCGCTCGGTGAGTTTGAGCAGGAGATCGAGCTTGTCCTGCGGCGCATCGGTGTCGACCTCGAAGCGCAGGCGAATCTCGGTGAAGCCGACCGGCGTCTCCTTGTCGACGCCGAGCGTGCCGCGGAAATCGAGATCGCCCTCGGCATAGACGTTGCCGGTCTTCAGCGGGATCTCGATGGCGGTCGCGACCGATTTCAGCGTGACGCCGGCACAGGCGACCAAGGCTTCCAGCAGCATGTCGCCGGAGCAGAGCTCGAGGCCGGAGCCGCCGGTTGCGGGATGCAGGCCCGCCATCGCGATGGCGCGACCGGTCTCGACCTTGCAGGCGATGCCTTCGCTGTCGGTCGAGCCCTTGGCCTTGAGCGTGATCATCGCGGTCTTGGGATCGGTCTTGTAGCGTTCCTTGATCGGGGCCTGCATCTGGCGCAGTTCTGCGGCATCCATCTTGTTCTCTCCCGGAAAAATCGTCCCTCGATGTACCGGCTCAGAGAGAAAATGTCACCACCACATGGCCTGACCGGGACCCTGGGTTGCGTCACGGTCGGGCACGTTGCGGTCGAGCGAACGGTCGAGTGACGTCAGCACACTTCGCTTGAAGTTCTCGAACAGCGGCGAATTGCGGTCGCGCGGCCGGCCCAGATTGATCTCGATCTGGTCGAACAGCCGGCCCGGCCGCGGCCGCATCACCAGCACGCGATCGGCCAGCACCACGGCCTCGTCGACGTCGTGTGTGACGAGGATGAGGGTCGGCCGGGTGTCGGCCCAGAGGTCGAGCAGATGATCCTGGAGATCCCTGCGGGTGAAGGCGTCGAGCGCCGAGAACGGCTCGTCGAGCAGCAGCACTTCCGGCTGCGGCACCAGCGCACGCGCGATCGCGACGCGCTGCGCCTGCCCGCCCGAGAGTTCGCGCGGCCAGGCCTGCGCCTTGTCGGCGAGGCCGACGCGGGCGAGCGCGCGCGCCACCTTCTCGCGCCGCTCCGTCGCGGGCAGGTCGGCAAGGCCGAAGCCGATATTGTCGGCGACGCTGAGCCAGGGCAAAAGCCGCGGCTCCTGAAAGATGATGCCGATTTTTGCGTGCGGCGAACTGATCGCCTCGCTGTCGAGCGTCACCGTGCCTGCGCTCGCGCGATCAAGGCCGGCAATGGCGCGCAAGAGCGTGGACTTGCCGCAGCCGGAGCCGCCGATGATGGCGACGATCTCGCCCTGTTTGATCTCGGCGGAGAAGCGCACCAGCGCCTGGACGCCGTTGGGGTAGGTCTTGCTGACCCGGTCGAGCGCCAGCATCGCGTTACGTTCCCTTCGCGCGCCCGAAGGCGTCCTGCCAGCGCAGGAACGGCGCGGCTGCGACCTCGATCAGCCAGTCGGTGAGCTTGCCGAGGATGGCGAAGATCACGATCGCGGCCAAAATCTGCGCGGGCTTGCCGAGCTGCTGGCCGTCGAGCAGGAGATAGCCGAGGCCTTCGGAAGCGCCGATCAGCTCGGCCGCCACCACGAACATCCACCCCAGACCAAGGCCGACACGCAAGGACACGACATAGGCCGGCAGCACCGCAGGCAGCAGGATGCGGCGGATCATGGCGAACCCGGAAAGGCGGAAGGTGCGACCGACCTCGACGATCTTGCGATCGACGGAAAGGATCGCGCCCATCACGCCGAGATAGACCGGGAAGAACACGCCGACCGCGATCAGCGCGATCTTGGAGGTCTCGAAGATGCCGAGCCAGAGGATGAACAACGGCACCCAGGCGAGCGAAGGGATCGCACGCAGCGCCTGCACGGTCGGATCGAGCAGCCGGCGCGCCAGCGACCAATAGCCGGAGATGGCACCGAGCACGGTGCCCGCGATCACGCCGAAGGCGAAGCCGAGACCGACGCGCCACAGTGTTGCGGCGATGTGGCGGACCAGCTCGCCGGAGCGGGCAAGCTCGGTGATGGTCGCAAAGACGCGCGAGGGCGGCGGCACCAGACGGCCGTTGGACCAGCCGAGCCAGACCACGAGCTCCCAGCCGAGCGCGAGGATGAGCGGCAGCAACAGTCCCAGCACCGGCCGCGCGTAGCGCGCGAGCCGCGAGGGCGCGGCGGCGCTCTCGGCCGGTTCCGATGTCTGTTGCAGCACTGGCGCGTCGGAGATCATGGCCGGTAGGAAGCGCGTCTGGTCAGGGAATGCAAGGGCGCCTCTTACCCACCCCTGGAGGGGGAGGGTCGGCTCATGTTGAGCGAAGCGAGACATGAGACGGGGTGGGGTGACGGTCTCTCCGCGTCGAACAGTATCCGTGTGGAGAGATCACCCCACCCCGCTCGCGCTACGCGCGATCGACCCTCCCCCTCCAGGGGAGGGTAAGACCACCTCAATTCGTCGGCAGCGGGACCTGGTCGTCGATCAGGGCATCCAGCGTCGCCTTCACGTCGACCTTGGCGTCGACGACGCCGGCCTGCTGGAGGGCAAGGCCGGCGGCGAGGATCGACTCGCGCTGGGGCGCGCCGATGCGGCTGTGGGTGAGCTCGGTGCGCTCCTTGAGCTGCTTGTCGACGACGGCCTCCGGCAGCTTGGTCACGGCGATGAAGGTCTTCTTGAGATCATCGTAATTGGCCAGCGAATATTTGCGCGCTTCCTCGTAGACCGCGAGCACGCGACGGGCGGCGTCCGGATAGTCCTTCAAGAACTGCTCACGCACATTGAGGATGCCCCAGGTGTTGGCATCCGCCTTGCGATAGAACAGTTTTGCACCTTCCTCGACCTCGGCCTGCGCCATCATCGGATCGAGGCCGGCCCAAGCGTCGACGTCGCCGCGGATCAGCGCGGTCTTGCCGTCGGCGTGTTGGAGCAGCACCGGCGTGATGTCCTTTTCAGTCAGGCCTGCACCGAGCAGCGCGCGCACCAGGAAGATGTGCGGATCGGTGCCGCGCGTCACCGCGACGCGCTTGCCCTTGAGATCGGCAACGCTCGCGATCTTGGAATCCTTTGATGTCACCAGCGCGGTCCATTCGGGACGCGAATAGACGTAGATCGACTTGATGGGGTTCCCGTTGATCTTCGCCACCAGCGCCGCCGAGCCCGCGGTCGAGCCGAAATCGATCGAGCCGGCGTTGAGGAATTCGAGCGCCTTGTTGGAGCCGGCCGACTGCACCCAAATGATGCTGATGCCGTCCTTGGCGAACTCCTTCTCCAGCAGACCCTTCTGCTTCAGGACCATCGACACCGGATTGTAGGTCGCCCAGTCGATGCGGATTTCCTTGAGCGGATCCGCCGCCCGTGCCGCAGGGGTCATGGCGAGCGCAACAGCCCCCGCCAACAGAATGCGTCGTGTAATCCCGGTCATGCCCAGCCTCCTCAAAAACTTCATTGTTTTTCAATGAGTTATTTCTAGAGGTCAACGAGAAAATCGCTATCCCGAAAGCCCCTCGGCTGAGAACGATTTTGCCCGAGGCCGGCCTTTTCCAGCATGGAACGACTATTGCCAGAGAATGGCGGGTGACAGCGCCTGTCACCTCTTATATCCGGTGAGACATGGACAGCGTCGCGACTGAGCACAAGGCCGAGGTGGACGATCGCTTCGACACCGCGCGGATCACCGCCGCGGTCGATGCGCTTGCCGAGAAGCATCAGGGACGTGAGGACACGTTCCGCACGGCCATGGCGCAATTGCTCAAGGCCGAGCTGATCGCGGCGCGCGCCGCGGCGCAGGCGATCCTGCTGAAGGACCGTCACGGAAGGCGCTGCGCCGAGCGGCTGTGCCACGTGCAGGACGAGATCATCCGCATCCTGTATTCGGCGGCGACCCGGCATCTCTACCGCTCGCCGATCCCGAGCGGCGCTGAGCGCATGGCGGTGGTCGCGACCGGCGGCTATGGCCGCGGCCTGATGGCGCCGGAATCCGACATCGATCTCCTGTTCATCCTGCCCTACAAGCAGACCGCCTGGGGTGAGCAGGTGGCCGAAGCCATTCTCTACTGTCTCTGGGACATGGGGCTGAAGGTCGGGCACGCCACGCGCTCAGTCGATGAATCGATCCGGCAGGCGCGCGGCGACATGACCATCCGCACCGCGATTCTGGAAACGCGCTTCCTGACCGGGGACCAGCCGCTCTATGACGAACTGGTCGCGCGCTTCGACAAGGACGTGGTGCAGGGCACGGCGTCCGAATTCGTCACCGCAAAGCTCGCCGAGCGCGAGGAGCGCCACCGCCGCGGCGGCCAGTCGCGCTACCTGGTCGAGCCCAACGTCAAGGACGGCAAGGGTGCCCTGCGCGACCTGCACACGCTGTTCTGGATCGCCAAATACGTCTACCGCGTCCGTGATACCGACGAGCTGGTCGAGCGCGGCGTGTTCGACGCGCAGGAATACCGCACCTTCCGCCGCTGCGCCGACTTCCTCTGGTCGGTGCGCTGCAATCTGCACTTCTACTCCGGCCGTGCGGAGGAGCGCCTCTCCTTCGATCTCCAGCGCGAGATCGCGGTCCGGCTCGGCTACACCTCGCATCCCGGCATGCAGGACGTCGAGCGCTTCATGAAGCACTACTTCCTGGTCGCCAAGGAAGTGGGCAACCTCACCGCCATCCTCTGCGCCAAGCTCGAGGACCAGCAGGCCAAGCCCGCGCCGGTGCTGAGCCGGATGATGGCGCGGCTGCGCCCCGCCCCCGCGAAGCGCCGCGTCCCCGACAGCGACGACTTCCTCGTCGACAACAACCGCATCAACGTCGCCGCGCCCGACGTGTTCAAGCACGATCCGGTCAATTTGATCCGGATCTTCCGCCTGGCACAGAAGAACAACCTCGCCTTCCATCCGGACGCGATGCGCGACGTAACGCGCTCGCTCGGACTGATCAACGCGCAGCTGCGCGAGAACCCGGAAGCCAACCGGCTGTTCATGGAGATCCTGACCTCCGACAACGCCGAGATCGTGCTGCGTCGGATGAACGAGACCGGTGTGCTCGGCCACTTCATCCGCGCCTTCGGCAAGATCGTCTCGATGATGCAGTTCAACATGTATCATCACTACACCGTCGACGAGCATCTGATCCGCTGCGTCGGCTTCCTGCAGGACATCGAGCGCGGCGGCATCGAGGAGTTCACGCTCGCCAGCGATCTCTTCCGCAAGATCCGGCCCGAGCACCGTGCGGTGATCTACATCACGACGCTGTTGCACGACATCGCCAAGGGACGGCCCGAGGATCACTCGATCGCGGGCGCCAAGGTGGCGCGCCGGCTGTGCCCGCGGCTCGGCTTCAGCGCGTCCGACACCGAGCTCGTGGCCTGGCTGATCGAGGAGCATCTGACGATGTCCACGGTCGCGCAGTCGCGCGACCTCTCCGACCGCAAGACCATCGAAAACTTCGCCGCCGTGGTGCAGTCGGTCGAGCAGATGAAATTGCTCACGATCCTGACCACCGCCGATATCCGCGGCGTCGGCCCGGGCGTGTGGAACGGCTGGAAGGCGCAGCTGCTGCGCTCTCTCTATTATGAAACCGAACCGGTGCTGACCGGCGGCTTCTCGGAAGTCGACCGCGGCAAGCGCCTGACGGCCGCCTACGCCGAATTCCGCATGGCCTTCGCCGAGTGGCCGGCGGACGAGCTCGATGCCTATATCGGCCGGCACTATCCCGCCTATTGGCTCAAGGTCGAGCTGCCGCGAAAGATCCGCCATGCCCGCTTCGTCCGCTCCAGCGAACAGGCCGGCCACAAGCTCGCGATCAATGTCGGCTTCGACGAGGTGCGCGGCGTCACCGAGCTGACGATCTTCGCCGCCGACCATCCCTGGCTGCTCTCGATCATCGCCGGCGCATGCGCCTCGGCCGGCGCCAACATCGTCGACGCGCAGATCTACACCACGACCGACGGCCGCGCGCTCGATACGATCTCGATCTCCAGGGAATACGACCGCGACGAGGACGAGGGCCGGCGCGCCACGCGCATCGGCGAGATGATCGAGGACGTGCTGGAAGGCAAGCTGCGTCTGCCCGAAGTGGTGGCGCGGCGCACCGTGCGCAGCAAGGCGCGGCCTTTCGTGATCGAGCCGGAAGTGACCATCAACAACCAGTGGTCCGACCGCTACACGGTGATCGAGGTCTCCGGCCTCGACCGCCCCGGCCTGCTCTACGAGCTGACCACCGCGATCTCGAAGCTCAACCTCAACATCGCCTCGGCCCATGTTGCGACCTTCGGCGAGCGCGCCCGCGACGTGTTCTACGTCACCGACCTCCTCGGCGCGCAGATCAACGCGCCGACGCGCCAGTCCGCAATCAAGAGCGCGCTGACCCACGTGATGGCCGGCGACAAGGCGGTGCAGCCGGCGGCGTGAGGGCGATCGCGTCCGTCTCCCTCCTCCGTCATTCCGGGCTCGCGCTTCGCGCGCCCCGGAATGACGAGGAGAGAGACCTAAACCTCCACCCCCTCATGCCGCAACAGCCAGCGCTTGCGCTCCAGCCCACCGCCGTACTTCACCAGCGAGCCGTCGGCGCCGATCAGGCGGTGACAGGGCAGCACCACGCTGATCGGGTTGGAGCCGTTGGCATGGCCGACGGCACGAATGGCTTTTGGCATATCAATCCTTGCAGCCATCGCGCCGTAACTCATCGTGGTGCCGGCAGGGATCTTTGCGAGCGCAGTCCAGACCTTCTGCTGGAACGGCGTGCCGGCGATGCGCCATGCGACGCCCGAGAGCTGGCCGAGATCGCCTTCGAAATATGCTGACAGCGCGGTCTTCATCGCCGCCGGCGCGGACCGATCAACCAGGTCCACGGCGCCGTAGTGCAGACGCAACAGCTCGCGCATGCGGTGCTCGTAGTCTTCCCAGTCGAGCGCACGCAAGGCGCCCTCGGCATCGGTGACGAGCAGCGCGATCCCGATCGGCGTCGTCAGGCGATCGAGGCCGAATCGTTCAGGCGGTTTGGTTGATCGAGCGGGCATTGCGACACCAGGCCATCGAAACACGCCATCGCACTTGCCATGCCGGCCGTGCTAACGTCCACCCGAAAGCTGACGCTTTGGGGGGCTCAACTTGATTCTGATCACCAATGTCCTGGTGGCGCTGGTCGCCGCACTGCACGCCTACTTCCTGATCCTGGAGATGTTTCTCTGGGATAAGCCGCTTGGCTTGAAGACATTCCGCAATACGCCTGAAAAGGCCGAGATCACGAAGGTGCTGGCGGCCAACCAAGGGCTCTATAACGGCTTCCTCGCCGCCGGCCTGATCTGGGGCCTCGTCCACGGCAACCCGGCCTTCGCATTCCAGATCAAGGCATTCTTCCTGCTCTGCGTGATCGTGGCCGGCGCCTACGGCGCGGCGACCGTCAGCACCCGCATCCTGCTCGTGCAGGCGCTGCCGGCGGCGATCGCGCTGGTTGCGCTGCTTCTGACCTGATTCTCTTGACCTGAGACGCTACAGCGCAGCGTCGCGATCCTTGCGCGACGCCGGACCTTCCTCCACACTCTCCGGCAGCGATGGCGACCGTTGCAATCAACGGGAAAAGACCGTCGACCGGAAATTCCGTCAGGAGGAACAACCAAGATGAACAATCGCAGAGCCTTCATAGCTGCCACGGCGGCGCTCGCCTTCGCGCTCTCCGCCAGCCAAGCCCTCGCCCAGAAGAAATATGACACCGGCGCGAGCGACACCGAGATCAAGATCGGCCAGACCGTGCCGTTCTCCGGCGCCTATTCCGTCTACGCCAATATCGGCAAGACCCAGGCCGCCTATTTCAAGATGATCAACGATCAGGGCGGCATCAACGGCCGCAAGATCAATTTGATCCAGTATGACGATGCCTATTCGCCGCCGAAGACGGTCGAGCAGGTGCGCAAGCTCGTCGAAGGCGACGAGGTGCTGTTCACCTTCCAGATCATCGGCACGGCCGCGAACGCCGCCGTGCAAAAATATCTCAACGGCAAGAAGATCCCGCAGCTGCTGGCCTCCACCGGCGCCGCACGCTTCAACGATCCGCAGAACTATCCCTGGACCATCGCCTACAATCCCAATTACGTGTCCGAGGGACGCATCTACGCCAAGTACATTCTCGCCAATCACCCCAATGCCAAGATCGGCGTGCTCTACCAGAACGACGACATGGGCCGCGACTATCTCGCCGGCCTCAAGAGCGGCCTCGGCGACAAGGCCGCCAAGATGATCGTCGGCGAGGTGTCCTACGAGGTCACCGACCCGACCGTCGACTCGCAGGTGGTCAAGCTGAAGTCGCTCGGCGCCGATCTTTTCTACGATGCCTCGACGCCGAAGTTCGCGGCGCAGGCAATCAAGAAGGTGGCCGAGCTCGGCTGGAATCCGGTGCACATCCTCGACATCAATGCGAGCCCGATCTCGGCGACGCTGAAGCCGGCCGGCCTCGACATCTCCAAGGGCATCATCTCGACCCAATACGGCAAGGAGCCGAGCGACCCGCAGTGGAAGGACGATCCGGGCGTGAAAGCGTTCTTCGCCTTCATGGACAAGTATTTCCCCGAAGGCGACAAGCTCAACACGGTCAACACCTATGCTTATTCGGTCGCCGAGTTGCTGACGCAGGTGCTGAAACAGTGCGGCGACGACCTGTCGCGTGAGAACGTGATGAAGCAGGTCGCCAACATCAAGGACTTCACCCCGAGCTTCGCGCTGCCCGGCATCAAGATCAACACCGGGCCGAACGATTATCGCGTCAACAAGCAGATGCAGATGATGAGGTTCAACGGCGAGCGTTGGGAGCTGTTCGGCCCGATCATCGAGGACAACGGCCCGGCGGGTTAGGCGGCGAAGGCGTACGTCGTAGGGTGGGCAAAGACGCGCAAGCGTCGTGCCCACCATCTCTCCACGATCGCGACGAAGGTGGTGGGCACACGCCGGGATGCGCATTCGCGCACCCCGGCGCTTTGCCCACCCTACGACTTAAGAAGGTATCTCCCCAAAATTCTTGCCCACCGGCAGCACCGCGTGGCGGATCAGCCGTGAATCCTCCACCGCGGCCTGCCGATGCTTCACCGCTTCGCGATAGACGGGATCGCGGATCATCTCCACGAAGGCGGCGACGCTTGGATATTCGGCGATGAAGCAATGGTCCCAGCGCTCCTCTTGCGGGCCGATCAGCATCAGCTCGAATTTGCCCTGCCAGACGATGCGGCCGCCGAGGCGCTCGAACACCGGGCCGCTCTCGCGGCCGTAGGCCGCATAGGCTTCCGCGCCGCTCGCCTTGCGTCCGTCGGGATAGGCCGCCTCTTCGCGCAAACGCACCAGATTGAGCATGTGGATCGGGCCGGGGCGATCGTTGTCCCGGAACTGCGCAAAAATCTCCTTGCTCGGATCGATATGGCCCATGCCGGTTCCCTCTTGTCTTATGCGGGCGATCCTAGCTCTGCCGCCCGGCGAGCGGAACTGCGGCAAGCGAATGCCGCACCTCCTAATCGCGCGTTAAGCTCTGGGTAACCGGGCCTTAAACAGCGACCGGTAGCGTGCGGTGGGGCGGGCTGACCGGGCGTTTTGCGTATGGCGTGGGGAAAGAAAAAGGGTAGGCGGAAGGAGCCGTTGTTCGGTTTGCCTGCTGCGCTCGCCGATCTGCGCCTGACCGCGGCCGACCGCGTCCCCGGCGGCGAGGACAAGCCGAAAAAATCAACGAAACCATCCGCAAGGCGCAAGAGCGAGGATGCCGGCGACGAGCCGCCGCGCGAGCGGAAGGCACAAGCCGGCCGCAGCGGCGCCAAGCGCCGGTCGAAATCGGGCGGAGGCTTCGGCCTCGGCCGCCTCGTCTATTGGGGTGCGGTGCTCGGCCTGTGGGGCATGATCGCCGTGATCGGCGTCGTGATCTATGTCGGCGCCCATCTGCCGCCGATCCAGTCGCTGGAGATTCCCAAGCGGCCGCCGACGATCCAGATCGTCGGCATCGACGGCAGCATGCTGGCGCAGCGCGGCGAGATGGCCGGCGCCAATGTCTCGCTGCAGGAGCTGCCGCCCTATCTGCCGAAGGCCTTCATCGCCATCGAGGACCGCCGCTTCTACTCGCATTTCGGTATCGATCCCGTAGGCATCCTGCGGGCCCTCGTCACCAACGTGCTCCATCGCGGCGTCTCGCAGGGCGGCTCGACCTTGACGCAGCAGCTCGCGAAGAACCTGTTCCTGACCCAGGAGCGGACCATGGCCCGCAAGCTGCAGGAGGCGGAGCTCGCGATCTGGCTGGAGCGCAAGCATTCCAAGAACGAGATTCTGGAGCTCTATCTCAACCGCGTCTATTTCGGCTCGGGCGCCTATGGCGTCGAGGCCGCGGCCCAGAAATATTTCGGCAAGTCGGCGAAGAACGTCACCGTCGCCGAAGCCGCGATGCTGGCCGGCCTCGTCAAATCGCCGTCGCGGCTGGCGCCGAACCGCAATCCGGAAGGCGCGGAAGCGCGCGCGCAGATCGTGCTCGCGGCGATGGCGGATGCCAAGTTCATCACCGACGCGCAGGCGCAGGCCTCGATCGGTCACCCCTCCTACAACGTGAAGCCGGCCGGCGCCGGCACAGTCAACTACGTCGCCGACTGGATCGGCGAGGTGCTGGACGATCTGGTCGGCCAGATCGACGAGAGCATCAAGGTCGAGACCACGATCGATCCGAAGCTTCAGAGCGTGGCGGAAGCCGCCATCATCGACGAGCTCGCGGCCAAGAGCGTCAAGTTCAATGTCAGCCAGGGCGCGCTGGTGGCGATGACGCCCGACGGCGCGGTACGCGCCATGGTCGGCGGGCGGAACTATTCCGACAGCCAGTACAACCGCGCGGTCACCGCGAAGCGCCAGCCGGGCTCCTCGTTCAAGCCGTTCGTGTACCTGACCGCACTCGAGCAGGGGCTGACGCCGGACACGGTGCGCCAGGACGCTCCGATCGAGGTCAAGGGCTGGAAACCCGAGAACTACACCCATGAATATTTCGGCGGAGTGACGCTGACGCAGGCGCTGGCGATGTCGCTCAACACCGTCGCCATCCGCCTCGGTCTCGAGGTCGGGCCGAAGAACGTGGTGCGCACCGCGCATCGGCTCGGCATCTCCTCGAAGCTCGAGCCCAATGCCTCGATCGCGCTCGGCACCTCCGAAGTCTCGGTCGTCGAGCTGGTCGGCGCCTATGCCCCCTTCGCCAATGGCGGCTTCGCGGTGGCGCCGCATGTCGTCACGCGGATCAGGACGCTCGGTGGCAAGCTGCTCTACATGCGTCAGCCCGAGGAGCGCAACCCGGTCATCGACCCCCGCTATGTCGGCATGATGAACACGATGATGCGGGAGACGCTGATATCAGGCACCGCCAAGAAGGCGGAGATCCCCGGCTGGCCGGCGGCCGGCAAGACCGGCACCAGCCAGGATTACCGCGACGCCTGGTTCATCGGCTACACCGCCAACCTCGTCACCGGCGTCTGGCTCGGCAATGACGACAACTCGCCGACCAAGAAGGCGACCGGCGGCGGCCTGCCCGTCGAAGTCTGGTCGCGCTTCATGCGCACGGCGCACGAGGGCGTGCCGGTGGCCGTCTTGCCAAACTCGCAAGCGACCTGGGGCCTCTCGAACCTCGCGCAGGCGGCATCGCAGGTATCGCCGCCGACGGCAACGACAGCGCCCGGGCCGGCACCGGCGAGCAGTGGCGGCTATCGCCCGCCTCCGACGCGCGCCAATGTGCGGCCGGAAGCCGCAGCAGGCCTCGACGGCTGGCTGATGGACCGGCTGTTCGGCGGAAATCGGTAGCTTCGAGCTGAGGTCCACGGGGCCTCAAAACAAAAAACGCGAAAACAACCCCATGCACAGTAGCCGGTGATTTCCGGCGCGATGCGCGGTGAAGCTCGCGAACTCATTGGCGCGTCGGAGCATTCGGTCGCCATCGCGCAAGGCGTGGCGGCCGCATTGCATTTGACGATTCAGTGGACCGAATGCAGCTGCAATGCACGCATTCGAACTCATTCGCGCGATGCCACAGTCCGCGGTTCCCAAAGGCAAGTCCTGCCTATGGCGGCAAGATTTACCGACGCCGGGAAGTTGCCGAACGCCAAAACACCAGTGTCTTCAAGCCTCCGCAATCGGTCCGGGATTTGCTCTCTTAGGTTGAGTTCCGACAACTCGGGTTTAGTGGGAAGGAGCGTTCCATGATTTCAGGCTTGTCCAACCCGGCATCGAGCTATCTGCGTCCCGCATCAACGTCCAATTCAAACCCAACGTCAGGTGGCCTCTCGGAGGTGCCGGCCGACGCAGCGACCAGCGCACCCGGAATTGACGTGTCGAAATTCAAGCCGCTGCAAGGCGCCAAGCCGATCTCGGTGGCGGATAACCCGGTCCTGCGCGACCTGATGGCAACGAATTGGCTGATGACCCACGGCGCGAACGCGACTCAACCGGCCGTCTCGGACGATGCGCCTGAGAACACCTATGCCCAGGTGAAGGTTGACGGCAAGGTGGTGGCCACTCTGTACAATGGCGGGTCCTCGACGATGACCAACGCGGCGGCCGCAAAGATCGGCAAGCTCGAGGATCCTCCCGGTCTGAGTGGACCCGATTTGGCGCAATGGCGAGCCGACAATTACGCCAAGCAGCTTGGCGGCACCGTTGAAAAGGCGTCCACCGCGATCACGCAATCGCAATGGACACCGCGTCAAAGCAGTTCTGCGAACTATAGTCGCGATCAACTCGACGCGGCCTTCCAGGCGATGCTGGCCGAGGGCCAGAAGGCCGCAGCGCAACTGCAATCGTCCTATCTCGCTACACGCGCGCAGTCGGGGACAAGCGCAGATATCAGCGCCTGACCTGAGAGATGGTTTGAGGACGCGCGGCATCCGGGCGACGAATTTTGTCAAAGCACATCAAGCAAACTCATCCCGGCTGACGCCGAACAACGAGCCGTCGAGGCGTTCGCGTTTTAGAGCGTTTGAGATCGATCGGCCGGACGTATTCTCCGGCTGTCATTCCCCGCGAAGGCGGGGAATCCAGTACGCCGCGGCCTCTCGGCATAACAATAAACTGCCTCTGGAATACTGGATCGCCCGCTTTCGCGGGCGATGACACTTTCCAAGATGGCTAGCAGCGAGGCCTAATCCTCGGCCCGCCCTAATCCTCGACCCCATAGCGGTGCAGGTCGTTGCCGTGCGTATCGAGCCACTTCTTGGCGCGCTCCATCGACGGGCAGGCCTTTCCGCAGACGCGCCAGAATCGCGCCGAGTGGTTCATCTCGACGAGATGGGCGACCTCGTGCGCGGCGAGGTAGTCGAGCACGTAGGGCGGCGCGAGGATCAGGCGCCAGGAGAACGACAGCGAGCCGGCCGAGGTGCAGGAGCCCCAACGGCTGGACTGATCGCGGATCGAGAGGCGCTTGACCCTGACGCCGAGCTCGACGGCATAGGCCTCCGCCGAGCGCTGGAGATCGTGGCGCGCCTCGCGCTTGAGGAAGTCGCTGATGCGGCGGTCGACATGCTCGACCCCGCCGGCGACGCAGAGAATGCGTTCACCGCTGTCGCGCACTTCCGTCCAGACCGTGCCGCGCGTGCCGGCACGATGAACGATACGATGGGGGTTGCCGCGTAGCGGTATCACTGTGCCGGGTTGGAACGGCGCAGCCTTCGGCAAACGACCAAGACGTGCAGCGATCCACGCGCCGTGACGCTGCGCGAAGTCCTTGGCTTCGGCCAGCGTGCCGCGCGGCGGGATGGTGAGGATGGCTTCGCGATCGCTCGGATGAATTCTGAGCGTGTAGCGGCGCGCGCGGCGGTGCCGGCGCAATCGAATCGCAAAAAACTGCGATCCATGGGTGATGACCAGGGTCTTCGGCTCGTGGGGCCGTCGATAGAGGAGTGCGCGAGTGGCCATGTCTGTCAGTCCGGGGGGCAGGAGGGCGCCCGGATTCTGCCATAACCGCCGCCAGGGAAAGCGCTCGGCGCAAAAACAAATCATTTGCCCAATATACAGCGGTCTAGCGTCCGGGAGACCCTACAGACTGGGGTTGGAACCCGGTTTTTTCGCCCCCGCTGGACGCATGCGGCACCCCCAAGGGCTGAGGTGGGACTCACTCCTATAAGGCTACCTAAATACCGCGAATCTGGAGGGAACCAGCCCCTGCTGGAACCGCCGGCAGGGCGTCGATTTTCAGCGGGAAAGCCGAAAAACGCGCCCAGAGCCGTTCCGATGGATCGGAACGGCTCTGGATTCCTATTTTGACGCGTTTTCTTTACGCGAACCGGTCGCCACTTCGCTCGAAAACGCTCTATTCGGCTGCAAGAGCCTGCAACGAGCTCGGATTCGCAGCCGAGACCATGAAGTCATGGATGCGCGGCACGATTTCCGACTTGAAGCGCGAGCCGTTGAACACGCCGTAATGCCCGACGCCCTTCTGGACGTAATGAACGCGGCGGTGATCGGGGATCGAGCTGCACAATGTGTGTGTTGCTTCGGTCTGACCGAGCCCGGAGATGTCGTCGTTCTCGCCTTCGACCGTCATCAGCGCCACGCGCGTGACCTTCGAGGGGTCGACGCGTGTTCCGCGATGGGTCATCTCGCCCTTCGGCAGCGAGTGCTTCACGAACACGGTGTCGACCGTCTGCAGATAATACTCGGCGGAGAGATCCATCACCGCGAGATATTCGTCGTAGAAGTCGCGATGCTTGTCGACGAGGTCGCCGTCGCCCTTCACCAGATTGGCAAACAGGCGCTTGTGGGCGTCCATATGCCGGTCGAGGTTCATGCTGATGAACCCGTTGAGCTGCAGGAAGCCCGGATAGACGTCGCGCATCATGCCCGGATGCGGGAACGGCACCTTGGTGATGACGGTGTTGCGGAACCAGTCGATGCCGCGCTCCTGGGCGAGCTTGTTCACGCCCGTCGGGTTGCGGCGGGTGTCGATCGGGCCGCCCATCAGCGTCATCGAGGTCGGCACGAAGGGGTCGCGCCGCGCTTCCATGATCGAGACGGCGGCAACGACGGGAACGGAGGGCTGGCACACCGCCATGACATGGGTGTTGCCGCCAAGGACGTGCAGCATCTCGATGACGTAGTCGATGTAGTCGTCGAGATCGAATCGGCCTTCGCTCAGGGGCACCATGCGGGCGTCGGCCCAGTCGGTGATGTAGACCTCATGCGCCGGCAGGAAAGCCTCGACCGTGCCGCGCAGCAGCGTCGCGTAGTGGCCGGACATCGGCGCCACGATCAGCACGCGCGGCTGCGGGCTGCGCAAGGGACGGGCGAACTTGCGATCGAAGTAGAGCAGGTTGCAGAACGGCTTTTCCCAGACCGAGCGGACCTCGACGGGGACGCGGATGCCGTTGACCTCGGTGTCGTTGAGACCCCATTCCGGCTTGCCGTAACGGCGCGTGGTGCGTTCGAACAATTCGCAGGCCGCGGCGACGGACTTGCCGACCTCGGTGCGCGCCCACGGATTGAGGGGATTCTGAAACAGGAGCTTGGTCGCGTCGGTGACCGCACGCGCCGGATTGAGAGAGGCCTGCGCCATCTCGTACATCCAGTACATCGGCGTCGTCAGGACCGGACTGCCCTCGGCCGCCAGGGGCGGCGCGCCGCCGAACTCACCAATAGGCATCGCTATATTCCTCTTCGCATCGCAACATACTGCCGAATGCGTAATATTGCGTCAATGCATGGTTCCGTACATCTACGTAGCCGGAACGGCTAAATCAGCCTGAATCCACGGGAAAGTGAGATTATTCACCGCTCGAGAGCAGCGAGCCGTGCTTCTTGGCGCTCCGCAAAAGGGCAAGGAATGCCCCAAAAGATGCAACCAGCAGCACCGCATTGATGGCCAACGCACGCAACATCAGATCGGTCCTGAAGGTTTGCTCGATCAGGAGCGCCCGCATTCCCTCGAACACGTAGGTCGGCGGCAGCGACCAGGCGACGTATTGCAGCCATGCCGGCAGCACGCTGGCGGGATAGTAGACGCAGGCGAGCGGCATGACCGCGAACATCAGGGTCCAGACGATGCTCTCGGCGCCGAGGCCGTTTCGCAGCACCAGCCCCGAGACGAAGATGCCGACCGCCCAGCTCGTGAAAATCAGATTGCAGAAGAACGCGATCAGCGGCAGGCCGAGGGCGTAGACGTTGAAGTGAAACAGGAACAGCGCGAGCAGCGTCATCGGGATGACGCCGATCGCGAGCCGGATCATGCTCATGATCATCAGCGACAGCAGAAACTCGATCGGCTTCAAGGGGCTCATCATGAGGTTGCCGATGTTGCGCGCCCACATCTCCTCCAGGAACGAGATGGAAAAGCCGAGCTGGCCGCGGAACAGGATGTCCCAGAGGATGACGGCGCCGATCAGCGTGCCGCCGGCACGCGCGAAGAAATTGGCGTTCTCGGCGATGTAGAGCTGGAGAAAGCCCCAGGTGATGACCTGGAGCGCAGGCCAATAAAGCAGCTCGAGCAGCCGCGGCCAGGACGACATCAACAGATACCAGTAGCGCAGGATCATCGCGCCGATGCGATGGATGGAAATGCCGCGGTGGAGGGAGAGCTCGGTCATCGCGGCAACCCTTGGCCCGGATGGAGCCTGTCATCCCGCGGCGCGACATAGTCGCGAGCTATGATGCGCAATTGCGCATCTGAGGATCCATAACCACAGGAATGAATTTGACGAAGACTCGGGGTTACCAGTCTCGCTCCATAACCGTCGCCTGTGGTTATGGATTCCGGGCTCGCGCTCCGCGCGCCCCGGAATGACGGGGCTCCATCCGGGCTACGGCGGTCACTCAGAGACTCTCTCACCTTGCCGCCTCCTTCGCACCGTTCACCCGCCCGCGCGCGACGTCCAGGAACACCTCCTCCAGCGTGGTGCGGTTGTAGCGCGCCATGATGGCCTCCGGCGTGTCGTCGTCCTCGATGCGGCCGCGCTTCATGATGATGACGCGGTCGCAGAGCCGCTCGACCTCGAGCATGTTGTGCGAGGCCAGAAGGATGGTGGCGTTGTTCTCCTTGCGATAGCGCTCCATATGCGCCCGCACCCAGTCGGCCGTATCCGGGTCGAGCGAGGCGGTGGGCTCGTCCAGCAGCAGCAGCTCGGGCTGGTTGATCAGCGCCTTCGCCAGCGCGACGCGGGTCTTCTGCCCGGCGGAGAGCTTGCCGTTGGCGCGGTCGATGAACTCGGTGAGATCAAGCTCGTCGGCCAGCCTGGCGATGCGATCGGAGACGTTCTTCACCGCATAGAGCTTGCCGAACACGGTGAGGTTCTGCCGCACCGTGAGGCGCATCGGCATGTCGACATAGGGGCTCTCGAAATTCATCCGCCCCAGCACCGCCGCGCTCTCCTCCGGCATCCGATGCCCGAGCACCTGCACGCGGCCGGAGGTCGGCAGCACCAGGCCCATGATCATCGCGATGGTCGTGGTCTTGCCGGCGCCGTTGCCGCCCAGGAGCCCGGTGATGCTGCCACGCGGCAGCGAAAAGGAGATATCGTCGACGGCGCGGGTCTGCTTGTAGACCTTGACGAGGTGATCGACCGCAATGGCCGCAGAAGAGCCGCGCTCCGCGACAGTCGGCGGACTTGAAGCTTTGTCGTTCCCGGTCATGCTAGCCGTTCTTCTGCTATTGCAGCGGATAGCGCAAGGCTTGTAATCCGGGTGGTTCCGCGAGCCCCGCGTTTGTGACCGAGAAGGCACCGCCACATTGGCCGAGATGACAGAGACCGCCGATACCGACTTCCGCCATGCACAGCGGCATATCCGCCTGGACACGATCCTGCGGCTGCGCTGGCTGGCGGTGCTCGGCCAGCTCGCGGCGATCTTCATCGTGGCGCAGGGGCTGGAGTTCAACGTCGAGATCGTCCCCTGCGTCAGCATCATCGCGCTGTCGGCGGCGCTCAACCTGGCGCTCCAGACCGTGTCCAATCCGCTGCAGCGGCTGGAGCCGATGCAGGCGGCCGGACTGCTCGCGCTGAACATCGTGGAGCTGGCGGGGCTGTTGTTCTTCACCGGCGGACTGCAGAACCCGTTCTCGTTCCTGTTCCTCGCGCCCGTGCTGATCTCGGCCACGGCGCTGCCGGCCCGCCTCACCTTTGGCCTCGGCCTGCTCGCGGTGGCCTGTGCCTCGCTCCTGTTCTTCTTCCATCTTCCGCTGCCCTGGGATTCCGACGATCCCCTGGTGCTGCCGCCGATTTATCTCATCGGCATCTGGCTCTCGATCGTGCTCGCGATCGGCGTCACCAGTCTCTACTCGTTCCAGGTGACGGAGGAGGCGCGCAAGCTCGCCGACGCGCTGGCTGCGACCGAGCTGGTGCTGACTCGCGAGCAGCATCTGACCCAGCTCGACGGCCTGGCTGCCGCAGCCGCGCACGAGCTCGGCACGCCGCTCGCGACCATCTTCCTGATCTCGCGCGAGCTGGAAAAGACGGTGAAGGACCCAAGTTTCGCCGCCGACCTGAAAACCCTGCGCGAGCAGACCCAGCGCTGCCGCGACATCTTGAGCAAGATCACCCAGCTTTCCTCCGAAGGCGCGCCGTTCGATCGCATGAAAATGTCTGAGCTGATCGAGGAGGTGGTGGCCCCGCACCGCGATTTCGGCGTCGACATCAAGGTGCGGATCGCGGTGGCGGCCTTCGCCGAGCCGATCGGCTCGCGCAACCCGGCGATCCTCTACGGGGTCGGCAACATCGTCGAGAACGCGGTCGATTTCGCCCGCACCACCGTCGAGGTGAATGCATGGTGGAACAAGGACACGATCGAGCTCGTGATCTCCGACGACGGCCCGGGCATTCCGCCCGACATCCTTAACCGGATCGGCGAGCCCTATTTGTCGCGGCGGCGCAATCTGGATGACGGCGGCGGCGAGCGGCGTGGGCTCGGGCTTGGCGTGTTCATCGCGCGCACCTTGCTGGAACGCACCGGGGCCAAGGTCTCGTTTACCAACCGGACCTTTCCGGAACACGGCGCAGTGGTTCACATCATTTGGCCGAGGGAGCGTTTTGAGACTATCGAGACGCTCGAAGAAACAATAGGATAGGCCGCGACCTTGCGTCGCACAGCAGGGCCGATCGACTATTTGCGGCCTTGGCACCGCCTGATTGCGACGCCATATGTGGATGTGCAGAGAGAGGACAACACCTTGAACGCCATCGCCGAACTGAACGAACAGACCGACCGCTCGCTTCTCATCGTGGAGGACGACAAGCCGTTCCTGGAGCGGTTGTCGCGCGCGATGGAGACCCGCGGCTTTGCGGTGACGTCGTGTGACACCGTCTCGGATGGCCTCGCGCAGATCGGCAAGGCCGCGCCCGCATTCGCCGTGGTGGATCTGCGGCTTGGCGACGGCAATGGTCTCGACGTCGTCTCCGCGCTGAAGAAGAAGCGCCCCGAAGCCCGCGCGATCGTGCTGACCGGCTATGGCAACATCGCCACCGCCGTGACCGCCGTGAAGATGGGTGCGATCGATTATCTGTCGAAGCCCGCGGATGCCGACGACGTCGTCGCCGCGCTGCTCTCGACCAGCTCGGAGAAATCCGAGTTGCCGACCAACCCGATGTCCGCCGACCGCGTCCGCTGGGAGCATATCCAGCGCATCTACGAGATGTGCAACCGCAACGTCTCGGAGACGGCGCGCAGGCTGAATATGCACCGTCGTACGTTGCAGCGGATTTTGGCCAAGCGCGCGCCGAGGTAATTTCCGGCAATCACAAATCCCTCACCGTCACCCTGAGGTGGCCGCTCCTTTGGCGGCCCTCGAAGGGCGACGGCCCGGTTGCATCGCGGCCGCACATCCTTCGAGGCTCGCTGCGCGCGCACCTCAGGATGACGGGGATACAAACTCACTGAATGCGTAAATTCGTCGGATGGGTCGAGCTAAGCGAAACCCATCTTCTTCGCAGCTCGCGCAGAAAGCGATGGGTTTCGCTTCGCTCCACCCATCCTACAGAATCATTCCCAAAAATCCGCGTGGCCCTGCGGGTCGACCAGACGGTTGATCCGGAGCGCTGCCGCCATGGCGAAACGCACCGTCATCTGCTTGCGCGTGGCAGCGGCGATCTTGTGTTCAGGCGCCTCGCACTGCATGTGCGCGCCATAGGCATCCGCAATGATCAGGCCGGTGTCTTGCGGGAAGATCTCGCACG
Organism: Bradyrhizobium sp. Pa8; assembly: GCF_052588265.1. NCBI lineage: Bacteria > Pseudomonadati > Pseudomonadota > Alphaproteobacteria > Hyphomicrobiales > Nitrobacteraceae > Bradyrhizobium > Bradyrhizobium sp. Pa8. The sequence goes on from NZ_CP176767.1 coordinate 9,482,371, forward strand.
GCAGATCCTGCGTGAAGGCGAAGAACAGCCGGTCGCAATGGGCGCGGTATTCGTGCCATTTCTGGTCGGCACGCAAATCCTCCACCGACGATTTGATCTCCACGATCCAGATCTCGCCGCGCTCGTTGAGCGCCACCAGATCGGCGCGCCGGCCCGACGGCAGCGGTAGTTCGCTGATGCAGGTAAAGCCGAGCGAGCGCAGCAATCGCGCCGTGCCGCGTGCGATCGCCAGCGCCGTCTCGGACTGGCGGCGGTCGGGCGGCGGAACCAGGGCGATGTTGCGGGCGGTGCTGTCCATGGAGGGGAGGATAGCCGATTCCATTCCGCCCGTCATTCCGGGGCGCGCCACTTGGCGCGAGCTATGGTGCGCAATTGCGCACCTGAGAATCCATAACCACAGGGAGGAGTGTGGGGTGAGCGGGTAACTCCGAGTCTTCGCCAAACTTCTCCCTGTGAGTATGGGTCCCGGGCTCGCGCTTCGCGCGCCCCGGGACGACGGAGAGAGCGGGAACCTCACCCTCCCTTCGCACTTATCACGCAGCCGCCGACAGTTGCGGGCGGACCGAAGAGGGCCTGTCCCCGATATGATCGACGATCTCTGGTACAAGAACGGCGTGATCTACTGCCTCTCCGTCGGCACCTATATGGATGCCAACGGCGACGGCGTCGGCGACTTCAAGGGCCTGCTGCGGCGGCTCGACTACCTGCACGGCCTCGGCATCACCACGATCTGGCTGATGCCGTTCCAGACCTCGCCGGGCCGCGACGACGGCTACGACATCGCCGACTATTACAGCGTCGATTCCCGCTACGGCACGCTCGGCGATTTCGTCGAGTTCACCCATGGCTGCAAGCAGCGCGGCATCCGCATCATCATCGACCTCGTCGTCAACCACACCTCCGACCAGCACCACTGGTTCAAGGAGGCGCGGCGCGACAAGAATTCGCCCTATCGCGACTGGTATGTGTGGTCGGACAAGAAGCCGGCCGGCGCCAACAAGGGCATGGTGTTTCCCGGCGTGCAGAAGTCGACGTGGACGCGCGACAAGGAAGCCGGCGCCTGGTTCTTCCACCGCTTCTACGATTTCCAGCCCGATCTCAACACCTCGAACCCGCACGTGCAGGCCGAGATCCTGAAGATCAAGGGCTTCTGGATCCAGCTTGGCGTGTCCGGTTTCCGCATGGACGCCGTGCCGTTCGTGATCGCCACCAAGGGCGCGAAGGTGAAGAAGGCGGTCGAGCAGTACGACATGCTGCGCGCGTTTCGCGAGTTCCTGCAATGGCGGCAGGGCGACGCCATCATCCTCGCCGAAGCCAATGTGCTGCCCGAGACCGACATGGAATATTTCGGCCGCGACGGCGACCGCATGCACATGATGTTCAACTTCCACGTCAACCAGCATCTGTTCTATGCGCTGGCATCGGGCGACTCGCGTCCGCTGGCGAAAGCGCTGAAGGCGACCAGACCACGGCCGGCCAGCGCGCAATGGGGCCTGTTCCTGCGTAATCACGACGAGCTCGATTTGGGACGCCTGACCAAGGCGCAGCGCGACATCGTGTTCAAGCGCTTCGGACCGGACAAGGACATGCAGCTCTACGATCGCGGCATCCGCCGCCGCTTCGCGCCGATGGTCGGCGGCGACCGAAGGCGGCTCGAGCTCGCCTACAGCCTGATGTGCACGCTGCCGGGGACGCCCGTCATCCGCTACGGCGACGAGATCGCAATGGGCGACGATCTCACGCTGCCGGAGCGCAATTGCGCGCGCACGCCGATGCAATGGTCGACCGAGCCGCATGGCGGCTTCACCAAGAGCAGCAAGCCCGCGTGTCCGGTCATCGACACGGGCCCCTACGGCTACGAGCACGTCAATGTCGCGAAACAGCGGCGTGATCCCAATTCTATGCTGAACTGGACCGAGCGCATCGTCCGCATGCGCAAGGAAGTGCCCGAGATTGGCTGGGGCGATTTCGCGATCATTCCGACGCGCGATCCCGCCATGTTCATCATGCGCTACGACTGGCGCAACAATTCCGTGCTGTTCGTGCACAATCTGGATGAGAAGCCGCGCGAGATCGCGTTCTCGGCGGGACTGCCCGGCGACGGCGGCGCGCACCTGATCAACCTGCTCGCGGAAGATCACAGCCACGCCGACAAGCGCGGCCAGCATCGCGTCGTGCTGGAGCCCTATGGCTATCGCTGGTACCGCGTCGGCGGCCTGGATTATCTCTTGAAGCGAAGTGATATCGAGACGCGCTAGTTTGCTCCGCCATTTCCGCAATGACGAGGAGAGAGCGTCGACCATCCCCTGCCCCGTCGTCCGGGACGACGGCTACATGTGTGGCGGCATCACCACCACGCCCTCGTTGCCGCGCAGGTCCAGCACGCCTTCGAGCCTCTCGCCCTCGCGATCCAGAAACGTCGACAGCAAGATCTCGCTGCCGAACCGTATCGAACTGCTGGTGACCGCGATCGGATCGGGCCCGAGATTGAGCACCACGATCACGCTCCTGCCCTCGGCCTCGCGGCGATAGATCAGGAGATCGCCTTGCGCGGCGATCGGATGGTAGTCGCCCTCGACCAGCGCCGGAGATGCCTTCCGCAAGGCAATCAGCCGCCTGTACAGGTTGAGGATCGAACGCGAATCGGCTTCGAGGTTGGCGACGTTCTCGTGGATATGGTCCTCCGGCAGCGGCAGCCAGGGCCTTACGCCGGAGAAGCCGCTGGCCGGCGACCCATCCCACTGCATCGGCGTGCGGCAGCCGTCGCGCCCGACGCCGATGCCGGGCACATTCTTCTCGAAGGGATCGCGCACGTCCGCAGGGGAGATCGCGAGCTGATGCATGCCGATCTCGTCGCCGTAATAGAGCGTCGGCGTGCCGCGCAGCGTCAGCAGCAGCATGGCGGCGACGCGGGCCTGCTCCGGCCCGACACGGCTTGCGACGCGCGGACGGTCGTGGTTGCCGAGCACCCAGTTCGGCCAGGCGCCCTTCGGCAGCGCCTTCTCGTAGTCCTCGACGATTGTCTCGATCGAGCGCGCGCTCCAGAACGTCGAGAGCAGCGCGAAGTTGAACGGCATCTGCGCGCCGGTGAGATCGTTGCCGTAATAGGCCATCAGCCGGTGCAGCGGCAGATAGATTTCGCCGATCAGCACGCGGTCGCGATACGCATCCGTGACGCGCCGCATCTCGGCGATGACGTCATGCACCTCCGGCTGGTCGGTGGAGTATTGCGTCAGGATCTTCTCGTTCGGCGGCCGGCCCTCGACGTAATGCGGGTTCGGCGGGTTGTCGCGGAATTCGGCATCCTTGATCAGGTGCCAGATCACGTCGACGCGGAAGCCGTCGACGCCCTTCTCCAGCCAGAACCGCATCGCGTCGTAGATCGCCGCGCGGACATCCGGATTGCGCCAGTTGAGGTCCGGCTGCTCGGCAAGGAAGGCGTGGTAGTAATATTGACCTGTCGTCTCGTCGAGTTGCCAGGCGCTGCCGCCGAATTCGGACAGCCAGTTGTTCGGGACACCGCCATCGGCGGCCGGATCGCGCCAGACGTACCAGTCGCGTTTGGGATTGTCGCGCGAGGACCGGCTCTCGACGAACCAGGGGTGCTGGCTTGATGTGTGGTTCGGCACGAGGTCAAGGATCAGCTTCAACCCGTTGTCATGTGCGGCCGCGAGCAACGCATCGAAATCCGCCATCGTGCCGAACAGCGGATCGATGCCGGTATAGTCGGAGATGTCGTAGCCGAAATCGGCCATCGGCGAGGGAAAGATCGGCGACAGCCAGATCGCGTCGACGCCGAGCGATTTCACGTAAGGCAGCCGGCGGAGAATGCCGGAGAGATCGCCGACGCCGTCACCGTCTGAGTCCTGAAAGGAGCGCGGGTAGATCTGATAGAAGATGCCGTCGCGCCACCAATTGTCGCCGCCCTGAGCCATGCCGGAAAACCCACCCAAAAATCTGCGTCTCGCGCGAGTGAACGCGGAACGAACGCCGCGGTTCAAACCAGCAGGCGAATTGGGACGGCCGTGTGACGGCGGGTGCGGCTGTTCCGGGGCGAGGCACGAATCTTTTGCTTGGCGGCATGGCAAAAATCGGCATTGTGGCGCCATGACCGAGCAAAATGACACCCAAGAGTCCTCGCAAGCCAAGGCCGGCGCGATCATCGTCCCCGTGACGCTGTTCGAGCAGAACTGCACCATCATCTGGGACGAGCCCGGCAAGAAGGCCGTGGTGATCGACCCCGGCGGGGACGTGCCGAAGATTCTGGACGCGATCAAGCAGACCGGCGTCACCGTGGAGAAGATCTGGCTGACCCACGGCCATATCGACCATGTCGGCGGCGCGGCCGAATTGCGCGATGCGCTGAAGGTGCCGATCGAGGGGCCGCATGTCGCGGATAAATTCCTGCTCGACAACGTGGTCGAGAGCGGCGCGCGCTTCGGCATGACGGAGGTGCGCAATTTCGAGCCGGACCGCTGGCTCGACGAGGGCGACAGCGTGTCGATCGGCGGCCTGCAGTTCGACATTCTGCACTGCCCCGGCCACTCGCCCGGCAGCGTGGTGTTCTACAACAAGGACTTGCGTTTTGCCCATGTCGGCGACGTGCTGTTTGCCGGCTCAGTCGGCCGCACCGACCTGCCCGGCGGCAGTCACGCCACGCTGATCAATTCGATCAAGACCAAGCTCCTGCCGCTCGGCGACGATGTCGGCTTCATCTGCGGCCACGGCGCCGGCTCGAGCATCGGCCAGGAACGGATGACCAATCCGTTCATCACCGGCGAGATGTAGCCTTTTACTTGAGCATGATCTTTTCGGAAAACCGCTTCACACTTTTCCGGATCATGCTCTACTCGGCGGCCTCCGCCAACGCCGCCGTCTCACTGAGGTTGCGCTCGCCCCATTGCCGGATCGCGGCAACGACCGGCACGAAGCTCTTGCCCTTGCGGGTCAGGCGATACTCGACCTTCGGCGGCACCTCGCCAAAATCCTTGCGGTCGATCAGGCCACTTTGGGTCAGCGCCTTCAATTCGCGGCTGAGCACGCGCGGGGTGATCTCGGCGCTGCCGGCCGCGCCGCGCAGCAGGCCGCTCCTGATCTCGCCATAGCGGCGCGGACCGTCCCTGAGGTCCCAGACGATGCGGAGCTTGTACTTGCCGCTGATCATCTTCTGAAAGGCCGCAACCGGACAGGTGCGCGCCGGGCTTGCCCTTGCCATGTCGTCTCCTCCATGCGCAGCCAGCTTGCGGGAGGATAGGAGCGACGCCGAAAAAGTCCATACTATCAATTTTGTCCATACTTGCGGGATCGCCTGCAAGGCGCAGATGATGGCGCACATGACGAACAGGGAGCGTCACATGAAGCATTTCATGATCAGGTACGAATTCAGGAACGGCACGACGGAAGCCTGGCACCAGGAGATCGGCCGCTTCATCAAGGCGATCGACGGCGATCCGGAGTTGAAGGGGCGGATCGGCTATCGGGTCCTGAAGAACCGCGACGACGCCAGCTATTTCCACCTCGCCAGCGTCACCGACGATGCCGCGCAAAAAGCGCTGCAATCGCGCGACTTCTTCAAGGCCTATCAGGAGATGACGCGGAAGGTCGCCGGCGGCGAGGTGACGGTGGCGCCAATCGAATGGATCGATCAGACGGCGTAGCTCCGTCATTCCGGGGCGCGCGACAGCGCGAGCCGGAATCCATAACCACAGGCCCATTTGGTTACGGGGACTCGGAGTTGCGCCTTCGCGCCTCACCCTATCCTGTGGTTATGGGTCCCGGGCTCGCGCTTCGCGCGCCCCGGAACGACAGCTGGGCTGGGGCTACTTCATCAATCCCGCGGCGGTGAGTGCGCGCGTGATGATCTGGCCGAGATCGAAGCCGCGGGCCGCCGCGCGCTTCGGCTCGGCCGGCTCTTCGGCGACGGCGGCGCGGATCGAGCGGGCGAGATGCGGCGCGGGTGACAGCGCCGGCTTCGACGTCGCAGGCCCGGCCTTCTTCCCGGCCGCGTCCGGAATCCAGCCGGTGAGGCCGAAGAATTTTGCGATGTGGTACGACGAGGAGATACCGGCGTCGATCAGGAACGCGCCTTCGATGCCGTACCGCTGATCATTGTCGGCGAGGCCGAGCGGCGTGCCGTGAGCCATATCGGTGATGGCGTAGGACTCGACCAGCGTTTCGCCGTCCTTGTTCCACCAGGCCTGGCGCGGATAGCCATCGACAATGGTCTCCGCCATCGGCACGGCCGGCAGATCGTGCAAATCGAGCCACTGCTTGACGATCTCGCTGGCGTTGCCGGGATTGACGGTGCGGTCGGCGCTGCCATGCCACACCGAGATCTTCGGCCACGGCCCGCGATGATTCGAGGCGCGCCGCACGAAATCGCCGAGTTCGCGCTCCGGCCGCGCCGGCGAATGAAACATGCCGTCCAGCGCCTCGCGCAGGTTCGAGGCGATGCCATAGGGCAACCCGGCTATCACCGCGCCGGCCGCGAAGACCTCCGGATAGGTCGCGAGCATCACCGACGTCATGCCGCCGCCGGCGGAGAGACCGGTGATGAAGACGCGCCTGGGATCGATGCGGTGCGCTTCGGCCATATGCGCGATCATCTCGCGGATCGACCGCGCCTCGCCGCCGTCCCGCGCAGTGTCTTCCGGATTGAACCAGTTGAAGCAGGTGTTGCCGTTGTTGACGCGCTGCTGCTCGGGCATCACCAGCGCGAAGCCGTAATGCTTCGCGAGCGTCGACCATCCCGCGCCGAGATCGTACGCAGCAGCGGTCTGGCCGCAGCCATGCAGCACGACGACGAGCGCGCGCGGCTTCTGGAACTGCGCCGGCACGAACGCGAACATGCGTAGGTTTCCGGGATTGTCGCCGAAGCCCGTGACCTCTTCCAACGGGCTGGACACGTCCGCGCTCCGGCCGAATTCGGCAAGGCGCAGACCATCCACCTTTGGCAGATGTCTCAAGAGAGCGAGATTTTTGGCAAGCGACACGGCAACTCCTGGCAGGCGACGTTCAACGTTCACCCAAACCAAATAGTTGCTGCGGTGCAAAATAAAAAGCCCGTGTGCTGTCAATCACCCGAAATCACGCAAAAATCCGCAGGAATCCTGCATGAATCCGCACGGATTAACCGCAATGCCTCAACTTCGTGCAGAGACGCGGCGCATCCACGCCAGAAATGCGGCGCAGATCGTGATTAACGCCGCAAACGCGGCGAGCGAAACGAAGAAGCCTGCGCGCGCCGATTGCAGCGCTTCAACCGCGAAGAACGCCGCGCCGATTGCGGCCACTCCGGCCGCATTTCCGATCTGCGCCGTCGTGCCGTACATGCCGGACGCCGAGCCTGCCGCGACAGGCTTCACCGTCGAGAGCACCGCACCGGATAGCGGCGCCATCACCAGCCCCTGGCCGTAGCCGAAGATGATCATGACGAGTGCGAGCAAGATCGGCGCCGGCGCATCGATATAGCCCGTGACCAGTGCGAGTGCGGCGAGGCCCGCGATCTGCAGCATGCAGCCTTCGATCAACACCTTGGTCCCGCGATGACGCGCCCGCGCGCCGCTGTGACGCGACGCGACCACGAAGGACAGCGCGAGCGGAATGAAGGCCATGCCGGCTGCGAGCGGCGCGATCTTCAGGCCGCGCTGCATGAACAGCGTCATGACGAGATAGAACGAGAGATTGGCGACGAAGAAAAAGAAGGCAGCGCCGAGCCCGCGCAGGAAGGCCGCGTCGGACAGCAGCGTCAGATCGATCAGCGGCATGCCTCCGGCGCGCGCCACTGCATGCTCGAGCTTCAGGAAGGTGACGAGGATCGCGCCGCCGCTCGCCATCACGGCCCATAGCCACGGCGTCCAGCCGACATCGTGACCGAACAGCAGCGGTCCGATCAGGCACAACAGCCCCGCGAACAGCACCACGCTCCCTTTGATGTCGAGCCGCGTGCCGGCTCGGCGCGGCACCGACGGCATGATGCGCCAGGCGGCGGCCGCAATGACGAGCCCGCAGGGCACGTTGACGAAGAACACCGAGCGCCAGCCGGTACCGGCGAGGTCGATCGTGACCAGGAGACCACCGAGCAGGAAGCCCGCGGCGCCCGCGAGCCCGAGCACGATGCCGTAGATGGCGAAAGCGCGGCTGCGCTGTTCGTCGACAAACAGCAGATGCAGCGTCGCCAGCACCTGCGGCACCATCAGCGCTGCAGTCGCGCCCTGCGCTAGCCGTGCGATGATCAGCTCCCCGCCCGATTGCGCCAACCCGCACCACAGCGAGGTCACCGTGAAACCGAGCACGCCGACAAGGAAGACATTCTTCGTGCCGTGGATGTCGCCGAGGCGGCCGCCGGTGACGACCAGCGTGGCGTAGGCGATCAGATAGATCGCGATGACGGATTCGATCTGCGCCGGCGTCGCATGCAGATCGACCGCGATGGTCGGGATGGCGACGTTCACGATGAAGGCATCGACGCCGAACATGAACTGCGCAGCGACGACGATCGCCAGCACTCCCCAGCGGCGCGACGAATCGACTTGTTTTGTGACGGTTTGATGCATTTTCGCGCGAGCCTTCAGCGATTTATTTGCGCGCAAAACTCGCAGATCGGCGTCATCGGTGCGATTACCTCCGAGGTAGGACTAGCTTTCCCCTTGCCGCCTTGGCCCGATTGCTGCATGTCGGTTCCCGCTGGTTTTGCGGGCTCGGAAGTCTTCCGGATGTACGACTACGACATGGTGGTGATCGGCTCGGGCCCGTCGGGGCGCCGGGCCGCGGTGCAATGTGCCAAGCTCGGCAAGGCCGTGCTGGTGGTGGAGAAGGGCCGGCGGGTCGGCGGCGTCTCCGTCCACACCGGCACAATTCCTTCAAAGACCCTGCGCGAGACCGTGCTCAATCTCTCCGGCTGGCGCGAGCGCGGCTTTTACGGCCGCTCCTACAAGGTGAAGCAGGACATCGCGGCGAGCGACCTGATGATCCGTCTGCAGAAGACGCTCGACCATGAGGTCGAGGTGCTGGAGCATCAGTTCAGCCGCAATCTGGTGCGCACCGCCAATGGCGAGGCGCGCCTGGTCTCACCGCACGACGTCGAGATCACCAGCGCCATCGGCGAAGTGAAGGTGGTGTCGGCCGCCTTCATCCTGATCGCCTGCGGCACGCACCCGTTCCGCCCCGACTACGTGCCGTTCGACGGCACCACCGTGCTCGACAGCGACGAGATCATCGAGCTGCCAAAGCTGCCGCGCAGCCTGGCCGTGATCGGCGCCGGCGTGATCGGCGTCGAATACGCCACCATCTTCAGCGCGCTCGACGTACCGGTGACCCTGATCGAACCGCGGCCGACCTTCCTCGATTTCATCGACAAGGAATTGATCGACGAGTTCGTGCACGAGCTGCGCGACCGCAACGTCGCGCTGCGGCTCGGTGCCAAGGTCAACTCGATCGAGAAGACGGCGCAGGGCAGCATCGTCACGCATTTGTCGGACGGGCGGCATATCACCACGGACATGCTGCTGTTCGCGGCGGGGCGCGTCGGCGCGACCGACCGGCTCAACTTAGAGGCCGCCGGCATTGTCGTCGACCATCGCGGCCGCATCTCGGTCGATCCCGTGACCTTGCAGACCAGCGTGCCGCACATCTACGCCGCCGGTGACGTGATCGGCTTTCCGAGCCTTGCTTCCACCTCGATGGAGCAGGGACGCGTCGCCGCCTGCCACGCGCTCGGCATGGAGCCGCTCGCGCCGCCGGAGTTCTTCCCCTACGGCATCTATTCGGTGCCGGAGATATCGACCACAGGACTCACCGAAGAAGAGGTGCGTACGCGGGGCATTCCCTACGAGGTCGGCATCGCACGCTTCCGCGAGACCTCGCGCGGCCACATCATGGGGCTGAACAGCGGCATGATGAAGATGATCTTCTCGACCAAGACGCGCCGGCTGCTCGGCGTGCACATCCTCGGCGAAGGCGCCACCGAGCTGATCCATATCGGCCAGGCCGTGCTGAACCTCAAAGGCACCATCGACTATTTCATCCAGAACACGTTCAACTATCCGACGCTGGCGGAGGCGTACAAGATCGCCGGGCTGGATGCGTGGAACAGGATGACGCGGTGATGTTCTCCTCGCCCTCTTCTCGTCATGCCCGGGCTTGTCCCGGGCATCCATATTCTTCGTAGCGCCGCAAAGGTCGTGGATGGCCGGGACAAGCCCGGCCATGACGGTGTGGAAGCGTCTGCACGCAAGAATGGGGAGAAGGAGAAGAGAGCGGTCTTCGCTGCGCATGCCTGCATTCCGCCGCGCGGGACGCCGCGCGATTGCGTTCGCTTGTCCCAGCACGTAGCCTCGCCACCTCAACAAACAGAAAATTCAGCCGGAGAGAACGCCATGGCGCGCCTGAAGTTCGGAGCCTTCCTTGCCCCGCATCACCCGATCGGGGAGCATCCGATGCTCCAGTTCCGGCGCGATCTCGACCTGGTCGAGCAACTCGACGCGCTCGGTTATGACGAGTTCTGGTGCGGCGAGCATCATTCCTCCGGCTGGGAGATGATCGCCTCGCCCGAGATGTTTCTGGCCGCGGCCGGCGAGCGCACCAAGCGGATTAAGCTCGGCACCGGCGTGGTGTCGCTGCCCTATCATCATCCCTTCAACGTCGCCCAGCGCATGGTGCAGCTCGACCACATGACCGGCGGCCGCGCCATTTTCGGCTCCGGCCCCGGCGCGCTGGCGTCGGACGCGCACACGCTCGGCATCGACCCGATGACGCAGCGCGACCGCCAGGACGAGGCCATCGGCGTGATCCGCCGCCTGTTCAACGGCGAGCGCGTCACCGCCAGGAGCGACTGGTTCACCATGAACGACGCCGCGCTCCAGATCCTGCCCTTGCAGGAGGAGATGCCGTTCGTGGTGGCCTCGCAGATCTCGCCCTCGGGCATGACGCTCGCCGGCAAATACGGCATCGGCATCATCTCGCTGGGCTCGATGACGACGCAGGGGTTGATGTCCCTGCAACAGCAATGGCAGTTCGCCGAGGACGCCGCCAAGAAGCACGGCACCAAGGTGGATCGGGCGAACTGGCGCGTGCTGCTGACCTGGCACCTCGCCGAGACCCGCGAGCAGGCCCGCCGCGAGGCCGGCGCCGGCCTGATGCGCTGGCACAACGAATATAATGTCGGCACGCTGCAGCGGCCGGGCCTGACCGCATTCGCCTCGCCCGACGAGGCCGTGGACAAGACCGCTTTCGTCGACGGTGCGGCCTCCGTCATCGGCACGCCCGACGACCTCGTCAAGATGATCAAGAACGTGATGCAGGTGTCGGGCGGCGTCGGTGCCGTGATCGGCTTCGTGCACGATTGGGCCAATCCCGAAAATACCCGCCGAAGCTGGGACCTGGTGGCGCGCTACGTCGTGCCGGAGATCAACGGCTATATCGACGGACTGCGCAAGTCGCAAAAGTTCGTGATCGAGAACCGCGCGATCTTCGAACGCGCCGGGCAGGCGGTGATGGCGAAGATCATGGAGAACGAGAAGGCCGCAGAGGCCCTGAAGGTGACCGGCGCCGGCCGCGTCGCCATTCCCGCCGTCAACGCCCCGGATTTGCAGAAGGAAGCGGCGAAGCGGTAGGCCGGTCGGAATTACGCTTGTAACGACGTTCACAAGAAAGACATACCGGCCTGTGCTATGCTGCCCCCGGTCAGCTGGCGCGGGCCGTAGTCATCTGTGTTCGCGCGGCTGTTCGGTCGGTCAACCGGAGCAATCGTCATGTCGATGCAGAATGTCGCCCCTGTGCTTCCGTTCATCGCCCCCAAGCGCACCGAGCTGACGCACATCCCCGGCGACGAGGGCTGGCCGATCATCGGCAAGACCTTTCAGGTGCTCGCCGACCCCAAGGGACATATCGAGGCGAACGGCGCCAAATACGGCCCGGTCTACCGCACCCATATTTTCGGCGAGACCAATGTCGTGCTGCTCGGCCCCGAGGCCAACGAGCTCGTGCTGTTCGACCAGCAGAAGCTGTTCTCGTCGACCCATGGCTGGAACAAGGTGCTCGGCCTGTTGTTTCCGCGCGGCCTGATGCTGCTCGATTTCGACGAGCACCGGCTGCATCGCAAGGCGCTGTCGGTCGCGTTCAAGTCGGGGCCGATGAAGTCGTACCTGAGCGATCTCGACCACGGCATCGCCGCGCGCGTCGCGCAGTGGAAGGCGAAGCCTGGCGAGATGAAGCTCTATCCGGCGATGAAGCAGCTCACGCTCGACCTCGCGGCGGCGTCGTTCCTCGGCGCCGACATCGGGCCGGAGGTCGACGAGATCAACCGCGCGTTCGTCGACATGGTCGCGGCGGCCGTCGCCCCGATCCGCCGGCCGCTGCCGGGCACGCAGATGGCCGCCGGCGTGAAGGGACGCAAGCGCATCGTCGCCTATTTCCGCGAGCAGATCCCGCTGCGGCGCGGCAATCACGGCGGCGACGATCTGTTCTCGCAGCTCTGCCGCGCCACCCACGAGGATGGCGCCCTGCTCTCCGAGCAGGACATCATCGATCATATGAGCTTCTTGATGATGGCGGCGCACGACACGTTGACCTCGTCGCTGACCTCCTTCATCGGCGAGCTCGCCGCCAATCCGGACTGGCAGGATAGATTGCGCGCAGAGGTTCTCGCGCTGGGGCTCGCACCGGGTTCGCCGAGCAGCTTCGACGACCTCGAAAAAATGCCGCTGTCGGAGATGGCGTTCAAGGAGGCGCTGCGGATCAAGCCGCCGGTGCCGTCGATGCCGCGCCGCGCGATGCGCGATTTCACCTTCAAGGGTTTTACGATTCCGGCCGGCACCGCCGTCGGCGTCAATCCGCTCTACACCCACCACATGAAGGACATCTGGCCGGAGCCGGGTCGCTTCGATCCCTTGCGCTTCACCGAGGAAGCCCAGCGCAACCGGCATCGCTTCGCCTGGGTGCCGTTCGGCGGCGGCGCACATATGTGCCTCGGCCTGCACTTCGCCTACATGCAGGCAAAATGCTTCGCGCGGCACTTCCTGCAGAACATCGAGGTGTCGCTGGAGCCGGGCTACAAGCCGGACTGGCAGATGTGGCCGATCCCGAAGCCGCGGGATGGCTTGAGGGTGCGGGTGAAGGCGGTGTAGCTCACATCTCTCGTGTCCCGGACGCGCTGCGCAGAGCCGGGACCCAGAATCTTGCGATACCGTCCGCTCCGAGAGATGGGCCCCGGCTCTGCAGCGCACCGCTGAAGAAGCGCTGCGCTGCGTCCGGGGCACGAGACCTGCCGCGAGCGCAGGTCTCGTAGGGTGGGCAAAGGCGCGTAGCGCCGTGCCCACCATTCCTCGCAAAGAAAGAATTGGTGGGCACGCTTCGCTTTGCCCACCCTACGGCGCTGCGTCCGGGGCACGAGAGCGTCCTACGCCCCCTGATCGAACGCCTTGCGCATGGCGACGTAACCCTGCTGCTGCTGGCTCCAGTTGCGGCCGCCGGTGACGGCGCCGTCGACGACGAGATCGTGTCCATTGACGAAGCTGGATTCGTCGCTCGCCAGAAACACCGCGGCCTGCGCGATGTCATCAGGGAGGCCCGCGCGCGGGATCGGCTGTGCGGTCTTGAAGACTTCGCGCATCACGGCAGGCGTCGCCTCCGCCGCATCGGTCGCGAGCCCCAGCGCCTTGCCGAAAATGCCGGTCGCGATCGCACCGGGCGAGATCGAGTTGACCCGCACGTTGGACTCGCCGAGCTCCATCGCCACGCATTTGGTGAGATGGATCACCGCCGCCTTGGCCGCGCCATAGACGACCGAGGAGGAAAAGCCGGCGAGACGGCCTGCGATGCTGCCATTGTTGATGATGCTGCCAGAACCCTGCTTCTTCATGACGGGCGCGGCATGCTTCATGCCGAGCATGACGCTGCGCACCAGGGTCGCCATCGCCGCGTCGAACCGCTCGACATCGAGGCCTTCGATGCCCCCGGTCTGCGCCGGGCCGCCGGCATTGTTGAACAGGCAGTCGATCCGGCCGAACTTCTCCGCCGCGAGCGCGATCAGCGCCTGCATCTGCGCTTCGACCGTCACGTCGGCCTGGCGAAAGACGCAGGCGGCCCCGAGCTGTTTCGCCAGCGCCTCGCCTTCCGGTATGCGCCGTCCCGCGATCACAATTTTGGCACCTTCGGCAACGAAGACTTCCGCGGTACGCAAGCCGATCCCGCTCGTCGCGCCCGTAATCACCGCAACCTTGCCATCCAGCCTGCCCATGGAATGTTCCTGTTTTCGAATGATTTGACGCCAAATGACGGACGCCGATCGATCTCTGCGCCGCGACAGTCACTATTCCTGCCGGTCCGCGACAAGGCAAGCTTTGCTTGTGCATGCGACATGCGTAACATTCCCGCTCCTTTCTCGATTTACGCGCGCATAGCGCAACCGGGCCGGGCATGGAGAAGCTGATCGACGAATTCCGCAAGGGCTGGCAGGGCGTGGCGCCGCCATCGCTCGCTCTGAGCCTCGGCTTCGCGGTCGCCTGCCTGCTGGTTGCGACGGTGGCGCGCTGGGGTCTCGCGCATGTGCGGCCCGACGTCTACTTCACCCCGTACTTTCCGGCCGTGTTCTTTGCCGCCGCATTCGGCGGCTTGCGGATCGGCATCATCACCGCGCTGGTCGGCGGCGTGCTCGGCGTCGTCGTCAATTTCAGCGACGCTTTTGCCGATCGCTCCAGGTTCACCTTGCTGACCCTCTATTGGGGCGTCTCCGCACTCACCATCTGGGGCGTCGAGCATTATCGCGCGATGCTGGCGGAACAGCGCCGGATTTCCAAACGCCTGATCGAGGAAGAAGAGTATCGCAAGCTGCTGGTCGACGAGCTCCAGCACCGGCTGAAGAACAAGCTGTCGACCGCGCACGCCGTGCTGCACCAGGTGCTGCACGACCAGCCGCAGGTCTGGGCCCGGATCGATCCGCGGCTACGGTCGCTGGCCGCAACCGACGATCTGATCTCGCGGATCGACAAGGGCGGCTGCGATATCCGCGATCTCCTGATCGCGGAGCTCGGACCTTACGGCCATGTCCGCTTCACGCTCAACGGCGACCGGCTGTTCCTGCCGCCGAAGCTCGCGGTCACGCTGTCGCTGATGTTTCACGAGCTCGCCACCAACGCGGGCAAGTATGGCGCGTTCTCCTCGCCGCGCGGATTATTGCAGGTGTCATGGACCGTCAACGGCGACCGTCTGACCGTCACCTGGGACGAAACCGAGGGCCCGAGCATCGACAAGGTCTCCGAGCCCGGCTTCGGCACCAAGCTGCTGAAGTCTGCGCTGTCGGCTTTCGACGGCAAGTCCGAGGTTTCGTATCTCAAGACCGGCCTGCATTGCATCATGCAATGCCGCATCCCGCAAAACGGTTAGACGCGGCACGAGGGGCAAGAGACGCGCGCCCACTCGCAGTTTCGCTGCGCGCGTTGACGCTCCGTTAATGACGATGGGTCGGGCGCGTCGCATCGCCGCAAAACACCCCCGTATTTCTCCGTATCCCTTAACCAAACCTAAGAGGGAACTGCGCAAGATCGCGCCCATTGCAAAGGCGCGCTGAAACAACAAGATTCATGACTTCTATGAACGACAACAGATATTCCGGCGCGAGTGAAGCCGAGCTCGGGTTTCTCAAGGAAATCATTAGAATGCTGCCTGCCGGCCTGACCGTGCAGGACGCGCAGGGCGAGCTTCTCCTGGTTAACGATGTCGCGGCCGCCCAGCTCGGCATGGACGGCAGCCGTCCGTCGCCCGATCCGACGCCGCGCCGGGAAGCCTGCCAGCGGGCACTGAGGTCCGGCGAGGCGGTCATCTCCGAGGAAGCGCTCCACGACGGAGCTGCACGCCAGGTGCTGCTGACCACCCATCGCCCCGTCCGCGTCGCCGGACGCGAGCTGCTGATCTCGGCGTCCTCCGACATCACCGAACAGAAGAACTTCGAGGACCAGCTGTTCCGCTCGGCCTATTTCGACGAGCTGACCGGCCTGCCCTCGCGGCGCGTGATCGAGCATCGCGCCGGCAGCCTGCTCGCGCGCGACGGCAAGGGCGAGCGTTTCGCGCTCGCCTTTCTCGACGTCGACAATTTCAAGCACATCAACGACTATTACGGCCACGCCGTCGGCGATGCGCTGCTGGTCGAGCTGTCGAAGCGGCTCGGGCGCGACCTGCGCGATTCCGACATGCTGTCGCGCATCTCCGGCGACGAATTCCTGCTGCTGCTATCCCCGATCCAGAGCCAGGAGGAAGTCGCCGAATTCATGCAAGCGACGCTGGAGCGGCTGACCGCACCCTTCTTCATCGACAATTCGGAAGTCTTCGCCTCCACCTCCGTCGGCGTCAGCCTCTATCCCGACCACGGAAGCAGCTTCGAGACGCTGCGCCAGAACGCCGACATCGCGATGTACCGCATCAAGAACAGGGGCAAGGGCTCGGCGGCCTTCTTCGACGCCAGCATGGAGCGCGAGGCGCTGGCGCGGATGAAGATCGAGCAGTCGCTGCGGCTCGCCATCCTCGATAAGCGCTTCTGCTGCGCCTTCCAGTCCAAGGTCGACATCCGCACCCAGGCCGTGACGGGCATCGAGGCATTGGTGCGCCTGCGCGACGACGAGGGCGTGATCCAGGCGCCGGGCTCGTTCATCAACCTTGCCGGCGAATTGGGACTGATCGACGAGCTGACCCATCTCGTGCTCGCCGAGATCGTCAAGTCGATCGACCTGATCAACGACAGCTTCGGCGCGGAAGCGACCATCAGCATCAACGTCGCCGCCAAGCAGGCCGGCAACCCCGAATTCATGCGTAGTTTCGCGCGGGCGCTGGACGAGACCGGCTTTCCGCAGCGCTTCATGATCGAGGTGACGGAGGACGCCTTCGTCGCCAAGAATCATTTCCAGACCGAGATCCTGCCGATGTTCCGCAAGCTCGGCGTCGGCATCTCCATCGACGATTTCGGCACCGGCTATTCCTCGCTCTCGGCGCTCGCCGACATCACCGCCGACGAGATCAAGATCGACCGCTCGTTCATCACCGACATCCATAAGCGTCCGCGCAGCCAGGGCATCTTGCGCGCGATCGAATCCTTGAGCGAGGCGCTCGGCATGACCGTGATCGCCGAAGGCCTCGAATCCTACGAGGAGCTGGCCTATCTCCAGGCCGCGACCAAGATCCGCTACGCGCAAGGCTATTATTTCGCCCGGCCGATCTTCCTGGAAGAGCTCAAGCTCGCGACGCCCGCCTCCAGCGAAGCCCGCCCCGGCGTATCCAGCCGCCCGACGCAGCAGAACCGCCAGGGCTATTCGCGGGCGAGCGGGTACCGGCGGTAGGAGCCCAAGCGCCGCTCCAATCTCGATGTCGTCGCCCGGCTTGACCGGGCGACCCAGTACGCCGAGACGGTTGTGGTTGAACCGATAGGCCACGGCGTACTGGATGCCCCGGTCAAGCCGGGGCATGACAGCGGTGGGGGTGGCTCGCATCCGCAGCACCCATTTCCCCCTTTGAAATTACTGCCCTTTTGCTAATACACAGGCGGACTTCCCTGAGGTACGCCATGCCCTCCTCCTCCGCCGTCAGCGATCCCGCCTATGTCCGCGCGCGGGCGATGGTGACGCTGTTCGAGCGGCTGGAGCATCTGTGCGAGGGCGCGATCGCGATCGATCGCAAGGGACGGGTCGTCTACGTCAACGAGAAGTACCTCGCGGCGCTCGGCCTCAAGCGGACATCCGAGGCAATCGGCCGGCCGATCGAGGAAGTCATTCCGAACAGCCTGATGCGGAAGGTGGCCGAGACCGGCGAGCCGATCCTGCTCGACATCATGGAGCTCGGCGGCGAGCAGCTCGTCGTCACCCGCATGCCGATCGAGGACGAGAACCACGAGGTGATCGGCGCGATCGGCTTCGTCCTTTACGATCATCTCGAAAGCCTCAAGCCTCTGCTTGCCCGCGTCACCCAGCTCGAGAGCGACCTGCGGCTGGCGCGTCGGCAATTGTCCAACGCCCGCGCCGCGCGCTTCACCTTTGCCGACTTCGTCGGCGCGACGCCGGGAATCGCGCAGGCCAAGGAGCTCGCGGGCCGCGCCGCCCGGCAGAACGTCACCGTGCTTCTCACCGGCGAAACCGGAACGGGCAAGGAGATGCTGGCACAGGCCATTCACAACGCGTCATCCCGCGCCGAAAAGCCGTTCGTCAGCGTCAACGTCGCCGCGATCCCGGACACATTGATCGAATCGGAATTTTTCGGCACCGCGCCGGGCGCCTATACCGGCGCCGACCGCAAGGGCCGCGAGGGAAAGTTCCGGGTCGCAGACGGCGGCACGCTGTTTCTCGACGAGATCGGCGAGATGCCGCTGCAACTGCAGGCCAAGCTCCTGCGCGTGCTGCAGGAGCGCGAGATCGAGCCGCTCGGATCCGACAAGATCTCGAAGGTCGATGTCCGCATCGTCGCCGCCACCAATGTGGACTTGCGCAAGCGCGTCAGCGACGGCGCATTCCGGCCCGACCTCTATTACCGGCTCAACGTGCTCTCGATCGACCTGCCACCTCTGCGCGACTGCCTTGGTGATCTGCCCGAGATCAGCGCCCGGCTGCTCGAGGACATCAGCGCGTCCGGCGATTATGTCAGTGCGAAGATCACGCCGAGCGCGCTCTCGGCACTCGCCCGTTACGACTGGCCGGGCAACGTCCGCGAACTGCGCAACGTCCTGGAGCGCGCGCTGATCCTCAGCGATTCCGGGCGACTGACCGGCGACGATTTCGCGCGCATCCTTCCCGTCGGCACGGATGCGAGGCCGGCGGCGCCGGTACGAGCGGCCGGCATCGTGGTGCCCTATGCCGAGGCGGAGGCGGAATTCGAGAAGCACACGCTCGAACAGGCGCTCGCCGCCAGCAACGGCCAGATCTCGGAAGCCGCGCGGATGCTGCGCATCTCGCGCGCGACGTTCTACAAGAAGCTCGCCAAGTTCGGACTGGCGTCGGGAGCACCGCCTGTCTGACTTTCGAGACGGCACGTGTCCGGAGTCTCGGACTCCTGACACCGTCATATCGGCACTCGCCTGTAGCGTTCGCGCGCGATCCGCCGCAATTTCAGGCATTCCCGCGCAGAACTCCGGATCTGGCGCAGGGCTTGCTCTGAGGCGGCCTGAGGAAACGCATGGGCTGATGTGAAGCCGGGGGATCGTTAACGCGAACTCATCGCGACCTGCGACGATCCGGCACGCGCACGTCAAGAGTCTGTCACATGAGCCTCGTGCAAGCTCCGCCGGAAGGTGGAATTGCAATGTATGCACACTTGTGCAAATCGCTGTGATCAAGGCAGTTCATTCAAGGAGGAAATCATCGTGCGTCGATCGCTCATTCTCGCGGCAGCCATCCTCGGCCTGGCCGCGAACACCTCCGCGCAGGCCGACGACCTCAAGGTCGCGCTGATCTACGGCAAGACCGGCCCGCTCGAAGCCTATGCCAAGCAGACCGAAACCGGCCTGCAGATGGGTTTTGAATACGCCACCAAGGGCACCATGACGCTCGACGGCCGCAAGATCGTCGTCATCACCAAGGACGACCAGGGCAAGCCCGACCTGTCGAAGGCCGCGCTCGCGGAAGCCTATCAGGACGACAAGGCCGACATCGCGATCGGCACGACCTCATCGGCCGCGGCGCTCGCCATCCTCCCCGTCGCCGAGGAGAACAAGAAGATCCTGATCGTCGAGCCCGCGGTCGCGGACCAGATTACCGGCGAGAAGTGGAATCGCTACATCTTCCGCACCGCGCGCAATTCGTCGCAGGACGCGATCTCGAACGCGGTCGCGATCGGCAAGCAGGGCGTCACCGTGGCGACGCTCGCGCAGGACTACGCCTTCGGCCGCGACGGCGTCGCCGCCTTCAAGGAGGCGCTCGCCAAGACCGGCGCGACGCTCGCCGCGGAAGAATACGCCCCGACCAACACCACCGACTTCACCGCGGTCGGCCAGCGTCTGTTCGACGCGCTGAAGGACAAGCCCGGCCGCAAGGTGATCTGGGTGATCTGGGCCGGCGCCGGCAATCCGCTGGCGAAACTCCAGGACATGGACCCGAAGCGCTACGGCATCGAGCTCTCCACCGGCGGCAACATCCTGCCGGCGCTCGCCGCGTATAAGGGCCTGCCCGGC
Organism: Bradyrhizobium sp. Pa8; assembly: GCF_052588265.1. Lineage (NCBI taxonomy): Bacteria > Pseudomonadati > Pseudomonadota > Alphaproteobacteria > Hyphomicrobiales > Nitrobacteraceae > Bradyrhizobium > Bradyrhizobium sp. Pa8. The sequence continues at coordinate 9,502,511 of NZ_CP176767.1, forward strand.
ATGGAAGGCGCGACCTATTACTACTACGAGATCCCGAAGAACCCGGTGAACGACTGGCTGGTCGCCGAGCACCAGAAGCGCTTCAACGCGCCGCCGGACTTCTTCACCGCGGGCGGTTTTGCCGCCGCGATGTCGGTCGTCGCCGCCGTCACCAAGGCGAAGTCGACCGACACCGAGAAGCTGATCACGGCGATGGAAGGCCTGGAGTTCGACACGCCGAAGGGCAAGATGGTGTTCCGCAAGGAGGACCATCAGGCGCTCCAGAGCATGTATCACTTCAAGGTCAAGGTCGATCCGAACGTCGCCTGGGCCGTGCTCGAGCCGGTGCGCGAGCTGAAGATCGAGGACATGGACGTTCCGGTCCGCAACAAGCGTTGATGTCAAATCTCCTCTCCCCGCATGCGCGGGGAGAGGCTTCTTCCGCATTCCCCAGAGTTCTCCCGATGGCCCTGACGTTAGAGACCCGCGACCTCACCATTCGCTTCGGCGGGCATGTCGCGGTCAACAACGTTACCTGCACGTTCCGCCCCGGCGAGCTCACCGCCATCGTCGGGCCGAACGGCGCCGGCAAGACCACCTATTTCAACCTGATCTCGGGCCAGCTGCGCGCTTCGCACGGCAGCATCCTGTTCGACGGCACCGACATCACCCAGCATTCCGCGCCGCTGCGCACCCGCGCGGGCCTCGGCCGCGCGTTCCAGCTCACCAACCTGTTTCCGAACCTCACCGTGGAAGAGAACGTCCGCCTCGCGGTGCAGGCGGCCAGTGGCACCCATTACGACATGCTGCGGCCATGGATGGTCCGCCGCGATCTGATCGCCCGCGCCGATGCCATCCTCGACCAGGTCGCACTCGGCAATCGCCGCGGCGTCGCCGCCACTGCGCTGTCGCATGGCGATCAGCGCAAGCTCGAGGTGGCGCTGATGATCGCGCTCGAACCCAAAGTGTTCATGTTCGACGAGCCGACCGCGGGCATGAGCATCGACGAGGTACCGGTCGTGCTGAACCTGATCGCGCAGCTCAAGCAGGACAAGAGCAAGATCATCCTCCTCGTCGAGCACAAGATGGACGTGGTGCGCTCGCTCGCCGACCGCATCATCGTGCTGCACAACGGACAACTTGTCGCCGACGGTCCGCCGGCCGAGGTGATCGCCTCGCCGATCGTGCAGGAAGCCTATCTCGGCGTTGCTCCCAAGAAAGCTGCGGGGAGTGCCGCATGACCGATCTGCTCAAACTCTCCGGCGTGCACACGCATATCGGCCGCTACCACATCCTCCAGGGCATCGACCTCGCAGTCCCGCAGGGCCAGACCACCATGCTGCTCGGCCGCAACGGCGCCGGCAAGACCACGACGCTGCGCACTGTGATGGGCCTGTGGCAGGCCTCCAGCGGCGAAATCACGCTCGCAGGCGAGCGCATCGAGAGCCGCGCCACGCCCGACATCGCGCGGCTCGGCGTCGGCTACGTGCCGGAGAGCATGGCGGTGTTTTCCGACCTCACGGTGAAGGAAAACCTGGTGCTGGCGGCGCGCGACGGGCCGCTCGACGATACCCAGCTCGACTGGATCTTCGGCTTCTTCCCCGCGCTGCGCCGGTTCTGGCTGTCGCGCGCGGGAAGCCTCTCGGGCGGACAGAAGCAGATGTTGTCGATCGCGCGCGCCATCGTCGAGCCGCGCAAGCTGCTGCTGATCGACGAGCCGACCAAGGGGCTGGCGCCCGCGATCGTCATGGCACTGATCGAGTGCCTGAAGGAGATCAAGCGCAAGGGCGCGACGATCCTGCTGGTCGAACAGAATTTCTTTGCCGCCCGCGAGCTCGGCGACAACGTGCTGGTCATGGACAACGGCACCATCGTCCATCGCGGCGAGATGGCGGCGCTCGCCGCCGACGTGCCGCTGCAGGAGCGGCTGCTCGGCCTGAGCCTGGAGGCGCATCAGTGACTGAACTCGCCGCAAATGATCCGCTGCCGAAGCCGAAGCGCGATCTCGCGCCGATCCTGCTGCCGATCGCACTGGCGCTTGCGATGATTCCTCTGGTGGGGTCACCCAGCACCTGGCTGACGCTGACCGCCGCGAGTCTCGCCATGGGCATGATGATCTTCATCATGGCTTCGGGGCTGACGCTGGTGTTCGGCCTGATGGACGTGCTCAATTTCGGCCACGGCGCCTTCATCGCCGTCGGTGCCTATGTCGCGACCCTCGTGCTGGCGCCGTTCGCGGCCTCGATGCAGGCGGATTCGCTCTGGATCAACCTCGCGGTGCTCGCGCCGGCCGCACTGCTGTCGATGGCGGTATCCGGCGCGCTCGGCCTGGTCGTCGAGCGCGTGCTGATCCTGCCCGTCTACGGCCAGCATCTGAAGCAGATTCTGATGACGACGGGCGGCCTGATCGTCGCCGAGCAGACGCTCTATGCGCTGTGGGGACCGCAGATCATCCCGATGCCGCTGCCGACATCGCTGCGGGGCTCCTTCATCCTCGGCGACGTCGCCATCGCCAAATACCGCGTGCTGGCGATGCTGATCGGCCTCGCCGTCTTCATCGCGATCCAGCTCGTGCTCAACCGCACCAAGCTCGGCCTGCTGATCCGCGCCGGCGTCGAGAACCGCGAGATGGTCGAGGCGCTCGGCTATCGCATCCGCCGCCTGTTCCTCGGCGTGTTCATGACGGGATCGGCGCTCGCCGGCCTCGGCGGCGTGATGTGGGCGCTCTATCGCGAGCAGGTCCATGCCTCCATGAGCGACGACCTCACCGTCTTGATTTTCATCGTCGTCATCATCGGCGGCCTCGGCTCGATCGGCGGCTGCTTCATCGGCGCCATCCTGGTCGCGATGGTCGCCAATTACGGCGGCTTCCTGGTGCCAAAACTCGCCCTCGTCTCCAACATCCTGCTGATGGTCGCCATTCTGATGTGGCGGCCGCGCGGCCTCTATGCGGTGACCAGCCGATGATGCTTTTGTCAGGCGATCCGCCGAAGAGCCGCGTGCTCACGCTCGTTCTCGTCCTCATCATCCTGGCGCTGGCGGCGACGCCGTTCCTGTTTCCGGGGGCCAAGGCGCTGAACGTCGCGGCCAAGATCTGCGTCTTCGCCGCGCTCGTCGCCTCCTACGACCTGCTGCTCGGCTATACCGGCTCGGTGTCGTTCGCCCATACCATGTTCTACGGCATCGGCAGCTACGCCATCGCGATCGCGCTGTACGGGATGGGCCCGAACTGGGCCGCGGTCGCAACCGGCATCGTCGTCGGCTTGCCGCTCGCGGCGCTGCTCGCGCTCGCGATCGGCCTGTTCTCGCTGCGGGTCGCCGCGATCTTCTTTGCCATGATCACGCTCGCGGTCGCCTCCGCCTTCCAGGTGCTGGCCTCGCAGCTCTCCTGGCTGACCGGCGGCGAGGACGGGCGCAGCTTTCAGCTGCCGGAATTGCTGCGGCCCGGCACGGTGCTGATCTCCAAGAGCCTGTTCGGATTCGAGATCAACGGCCGCATCCTCACCTTCTACCTGGTGTTCGCCGTCTCGGCCCTGATGATCCTCGCTCTGTTGCGTGTCGTGAACTCGCCGTTCGGACGCGTGCTCCAGGCGATCCGCGAGAACCGCTTTCGCGCCGAGGCGCTCGGCTTTCGCACCGTCTTCCACCTGACCTACGCCAACTGCCTCGCCGCGCTGGTCGCCGCCAGCGCCGGCATTTTGAACGCGCTGTGGCTGCGCTATGCCGGCCCTGATACCTCGCTCAGCTTCTCGATCATGCTGGACATTCTCCTGATGGTCGTGATCGGCGGCATGGGCACGATCTACGGCGCGATCATCGGTGCAACCATCTTCATCCTCGCCCAGAACTATCTTCAGTCGCTGATGGGCGTGGCCTCCAAGGCGGCGAGCGAAGCCGGCCTGCCGTTGCTGCCGGGGCTGTTGCATCCCGACCGCTGGCTGCTGTGGCTTGGGCTGCTGTTCATCGCCAGCGTCTACTTCTTCCCGACCGGCGTCGTCGGACGTCTGCGCAATGCCGGCAGCGACAAGAGCGCGGGCGCCTCGCATTAAGCCGGCATTAATGATGCAGCGCAGCGGTTGTGATGGGCACGGCACAACCGCGACGTGATTCCCGCCCCACTGCATACGGGCGCGGCTGCACAACCGGATTAATGCTTAGGTAACTGGCTTTCCTAAGGTTTGCGCCATTTGTGCGGTGTATTCCTGTCCCTCCAGGGAGGGGGGAATGCACCAGGTCTTTTCCACGGTGACAGCCGGAATGTCATCAGCCGCGACCAACGGCTGGGCGGCCTTGGCGCGGCGTGGTCCCGTCCTGTGGCTAACCCTGTGCGGTGTGTTGCTGGTCGCCGGGATCTTCGCCGTGACCGCCATGGCCGTCGGCGAATTCCGCGAGCGGACCCTGGCCAACCGCGAGCGCGAGCTGGAAAACACGGTGCAGCTGATCGCGCGGCACTTCGATCAGCAATTCCAGGATTCCGACGTCGTCGCCGCCGACCTGATCGGGCAGATGAACCTGCCGGAGATCACCTCGCCGGCGATGTTTCGCGAGCGCATGTCCGGGCTCGCGACGAACCAGATGCTGCGGAGCGAGATCAGCTCCGTCTCCTATCTCGGCGACATCGCGATCTACGATGCCGACGGCGAGCTGATCAACTGGTCGCGGGCCCAACCGCTGCCCAAGATCAACGTCTCCTCGCGCGCCTACTTCCAGAGGTTCAAATCCGATCCGATGGCCGAAACGGTCATCCTGGAATCGGTCCGCAGCTTCATCATCGATAAATGGACCACGATCGTCGCGCGGCGGCTGACCGGCGCGGACGGCACCTTCCTCGGCGCAATGGTCCGGCGGATCGATCCGGACAGCTACTCGCAGTATTTCGCATCCGTCGTGCTTGCCGAGGGTACGGCAATCTCGCTGTTCGACCGCGAAGGCAAGATGCTGGCGCGCTATCCGCATGTCGAAGAGCTGATCGGCAGGAATTTCAAGGACGCGCCGCTGATGCGCAAGATGCTGGCCGAGGGCGGCCGGCACACGCTGCGCGTCAAGGGTCCGATCGACGGCGAGGACCGCCTCGGCTCGGGGGCCTCGCTGTCGCATTTCCCGCTGGTCATCGTCGCGACCAACACCACGAGCGCCGCGCTGGCCGACTGGCGTCAGCAGACCGGCTTCATGGTCACCACGGCAACGCTTTCGGCGATCGTGATCGCGTTGATCCTCTTCCTGATCATCCGCCAGATCAGCCGGCAGAACCGGGAAGCCCAGGAACGGATCGAAGCGGAACGGCTGCGGCTCGACACCGCCCTGAACAACATGTCGCAAGGGCTGATCCTGTACGACGCCGGCGGATTTATCGTCACCTGCAACCGCCGCTACTCCGAGATGTTCGGCCTGTCCCACGACGTCATCAAGCCCGGCTGTCACATCCGCGAGGCGATGCAGCATCGCAAGGAGCGTGGCGCGTTCGGCGGCGACGTCGAGACGTTTTGCGCCGATGTGATGCGGGTCGTCGCCGAAGGCAAGGTTTCCAGCAGGATCCACGAACTGCCCAACGGCCGCGCCTTCCAGGTCATCAACACCCCGCTGGCGCAGGGCGGATGGGTCGCCACGATCGAGGAAATCACCGAGCGGCGCAATCTGGAGCAGGAACGCGACCGCAACTATATGTTCCTGCGCGAGATCATCGATCACATCCCCTCGCAGATCACGGTGAAGGATGCCCGGACGCGGCAATATCTGCTGGTCAACCGGACCGCCGAGGAGCAGTTCGGCCAGTCGGGTGACGTCATCGTCGGCAAGACCCCCTTCGACATGTATCCGGAGGCCGCCGCCAGGATCGTCAACGACGACGACAGCAAGGCGCTGCAGGCGCCCGGGGGATTGTTCAAGGACGAGCACGCCTGGCAGAGCCAGACCAAGGGACCGCGCTACATCACATCGACCCGGATCGGCATTCGCGACAAGTCCGGCGAGCCGCGCTACCTCATCAGCGTCGTCGAGGATGTCACCGAGCGGCGGCGCGCCCACGAGAAGATTGCGCACATGGCGCATTACGATGCGCTGACGGACCTGCCGAACCGCACGCTGTTCCGCGACCAGATCGAGCGCGAGCTCGCGAAGGTCGCCGGCGGCGAGCAGTTCGCGCTGCTCTATATCGACGTCGACGAATTCAAGGGCATCAACGATTCACTCGGCCATCACGTCGGCGACGAGCTGCTGAAGGCGATCGCGACCCGCCTCCGCGGTTGCCTCAAGAAGAGCGACCTGATCGCACGGCTCGGCGGCGACGAATTCGCCGTGATCCAGACCGCAATCCAGTCCTCTGCGGATGTGCTGTCATTCGTGACGCGGATCTACGAGGCGATCCGCCAGCCTTATCACTGCCTCGGCCATCAGCTCTCCACCGACGCCAGCATCGGCATCGCGCTGGCGCCGCAGGACGGGACCGATCTCGACCAGCTCATCAAGCACGCCGATCTTGCGATGTACGGCGCCAAGGCCGAAGGACGCCGCACCCATCGCTTCTTCGAGCCGGAGATGGATGCGAGCGCCAAGGCGCGCCTGACCATGGAGCAGGATCTGCGCCAGGCGCTGGTGAACGGCGGCTTCGAGATCCACTACCAGCCGCTGGTCGACCTGCGCACCAACGACGTGTCGGGCTGCGAGGCGCTGCTGCGCTGGCGGCATCCCGAACGCGGCTGGGTGTCGCCGGCGGAGTTCATTCCGATCGCCGAGGATACCGGCCTGATCAACGAGCTCGGCGACTGGGTGCTGCGCATGGCCTGCAACGAGGCCGCGACCTGGCCGGCGCATGTGCGGATTGCGGTCAACGTCTCGCCGGTGCAGCTCAAATGCGACACGCTGGCGCTGCGGATTGCCGGCGCACTCGCCGCCTCCGGGCTCGCTCCCTCCCGGCTCGAGCTCGAAATCACCGAGGCCGTGCTGATCCGCGACGACGAGGCCGCGCTCTCGATCCTGCACCAGCTCCGTTCCATCGGCGTGCGCATCGCGCTCGACGATTTCGGCACCGGCTATTCCTCGCTGAGCTATCTGAAGCGCTTCCCGTTCGACAAGATCAAGATCGACCGCTGCTTCGTCGCCGATATCGCGGAGACCAGCGGCGCGCCCGTGATCGTGCAGGCGGTGGTGAACATCGCTGCGGCGAGCCACATGACCACCGTCGCCGAGGGCGTCGAGACCGAGGCGCAGCGCGAGATGCTGCGCGCGCTCGGCTGCACGGAGATGCAGGGTTATCTGTTCAGCAAACCGAAGCCGGCCGCCGAGGTGCGAAAGCTGTTCGGTCCGAACGATGCCGCGCCGGTGGCGGCGGTGGCCTGAGATGGCGAAGCCGAGGAAAACGTCAACGAAAGCCGTCGACGTCGCGGATTCCTATGCCGTGCGGCTGATGCAGCATCTGGTGGTGCCGACCTTCGTGATCGACCCCAAGCGCCGCGTCGTGATCTGGAACAGAGCCTGCGAGCGGCTGACCGGCGTCCCCGCCACTGAAGTGATCGGCACGACGAAACACTGGCAGGCCTTCTACGAGACCCGGCGCCCCTGCCTCGCCGACCTGGTCGCGCTCGACCGTCCCGAGCAGCTGCCGGAGTATTATTCGGAATATGCCGCACGCGGCCATAACGGGCTCGGCTTTTCCGCGGAGAACTGGTGCGTGATGCCCAAGCTCGGCAGCCAGCTCTATCTCGCGATCGACGCCGGTCCCATCCATGACGAGGCCGGCCATCTGATCGCCGTGGTGGAGACGCTGCGCGACCTCACCGATCAGAAGCGCGCCGAGACGGCGCTCAAGGAGCTCGCGACCAAGGACGGGCTGACCGGCCTGTCGAACCGGCGCGCCTTCGACCAGATGCTGATGAGCGAATGGGCCCGCGCCCAGCGGACGCAAAAGCCGATGGCGCTGCTGTTCGTCGACGTCGATCATTTCAAGCTGTTCAACGACCGGCATGGCCACCAGAGCGGCGACGAATGCCTGCGCGCGGTCGCGGATGTCGTCAGCCGCCATGCCGTACGCCCGCTCGACCTCGCCAGCCGCTATGGCGGGGAAGAGTTCGCACTGATCCTGCCCGACATGGATTGCGATGCCGCCTGCGCCATCGCCGAGGAGATCCGCCGTGCCGTCATGGCCTTGCGGATCGCTCATGGAGCTGTTGGCGCCGGCGACCACGTCACCCTCAGCGTCGGCGTCGCCAGCCATATTCCCACTGAGGTCGACAGCAGCCCCGACCGGCTGCTGGGTGCGGCCGACGAGGCGCTCTATGCGGCAAAACGGCTCGGCCGCAACCGCGTCATCTGCTCCGAACGCCTGCTTGCGGAGTTCGTGCGCGCCGATCGCGGCTCGCCCGGGATTCAAGTCGCCGCCAATCGCCGGTTTAGCCGGGGCTGAACGTTCATCCCACCGAAGGTTCTATTGCGTTCGGCCTCACCAGCAGATGATGTTGCGCCGGAACAACACGGACATTTTCTTCTCGAAAAGCCGCAATTTCTCGGGCGCTCGTTTGAATATAGATAAGTCGTTGCCTGGAGCCGTATTCGCTTTGAAGTTTCCCCGCCCATCCCGCAGTGCCCTCCCCTCCGCCAAAAACGCCATCGCCTGGTCGCGAGTGACGGCCGAAGCCGGCTCGGCCGAGACCAACCGCCGATGACGGAAGCAGCCGGTTCGTTTCGCGGACGTGTCCACCGCGGAACGCAGCAAATTGGTGGCACCTGCATCGAGCTCGAGGCCGCGGGCGAGCGAATCCTGCTCGACCTTGGACTTCCGCTGGATGCCGACGGCGCGTCCGACGATCTTCTCCCGCCTGTGGCCGGGCTTCGCGTCAAAGATCCAACCCTGCGTGCGGTTGTCCTGTCGCACGGACACGGTGATCATTGGGGTTTGCTCCCCCTGTGCAGACCCAATGTCCCCCTCGCCATGGGCGCTGCGACCGCGCGCATCATGTGTGCGGCGGCTCCTTTCGTGCCCAACGCCTTCGTGCCCAATGTTTCATTCGAGCTGAACGATCGCAGAACCTTCCAGATCGGCCCGTTCAGCATCACGCCCTATCTTGTCGATCACTCGGCCTATGATGCCTATGCGCTGCTGATCCAGGCTGCCGGCCGGCGTCTGTTCTACAGCGGCGACATCCGTGCGCACGGTCGCAAGGGCGGTCTGTTCGAGCGATTGGTGAGCAATCCGCCCCGCGGTATCGACACGATGCTGATGGAGGGGTCGAGCCTCGGCCGTCTCGACGAGCACACGCAATTCCCGACGGAGGACGACATCGAGGCGAGGCTGACCCAGAGTTTTAGGCAGCCAGGCTTCGTCATCCTCTCGGCGTCCGCGCAGAACATCGATCGCATCGTCAGTATCTATCGCGCCTGCAAGCGCAGCGGCCGGACGCTGCTGCTGGATCTCTACGCAATGGAGATATTGCTGGCCACCGGCAACGAGCGCTTGCCGAACGTCGGCTGGCCCAATTTGTCGGTCTATGTGCCGGAGTATCAACGGCGGCAGATCGCAAGGAAAAAGCGCTTCGACCTGCTGGATCCCTACAAATCCGCACGGATCTACCGCGAGCACATCACCGAGATCGCCGATCGCACCGTGATGCTGTTTCGTCCGGCAATGGCCCACGACGTGGAGGCCGCAAATCTCTGGCCCGGCACCAGGGCGATCTGGTCGCAATGGGACGGATATCTCAAGGACGGTCCTGCCGCCCGGCTGAAGGCGGATCTCGCGACACGCGGCGTTCCCATCGAGATCATCCACACCTCGGGCCACGCCAGCATCCTCGATCTCAAGCGGCTCGCGAACGCAATACAGCCGGACAGGCTGGTGCCCGTTCACACATTCGAAGGCGACAGTTTCTCCAGATATTTTGACAACGTCACGCGACGCAGCGATGGCGAATGGTGGGAGGTATGAGATGAGCTTCAGACGCGGAATCCGGGGTGACGACTTTCGCAGGGCACTCGAAACACTCGCCCAGCAGGATGGCTGGTGGAAAGACGTTCTCGCCGATCCCACACTCATCATCGGCATTCGGGACGAGTACCTGAACGTCTATTGGCAGGGACAATCCATCTTCAAAGTGTCATTCAAGGGCGGGAAAGTGACCGCCTCGACGCATGAGAAATATCTGCTGAATCCGGACTTGAAGGATCAGGTTTCGCTCGTCGAGGGGAAGTTCGCCTTCGGCGAGGCCGAGCCAAGAATGCTGACGCGCGAATACAAACGCGGAGAGACGCTGGGGAGACTAAAAAGGGCCGCATCACTCTATTCCGGACAGGAGAAGGAAGGCGTCCACGAGATCGCGACGGCCAATGACTCCGTCGTGGACGTCGAGATCGCGATCAACGCATCCGACATCCCCGACATCAAGCGGAACCTCCCCCGCATGGACCTGGCGAACTTCGAAACGACGGCGAACGGCGTAGATCTGGTGTTCTGGGAGGCCAAGACGTTCAGCAACCCCGAGCTGGAGAACGGCGATATTGTCGGTCAGATCGCGGACTATCAGAAGGTGATCGACCTTCACAAGACGGAGATCGAAGACAGCTATCGATGCGTCGCGAAGAATCTGGCCGACATGGCGAAATGGAGCAACGAACATCGCAATGTGGCTGCGGCGATCCGCGCTGTTGCGGACGGGGCCAAGCTCAACGTGAGCAGCGCCAATGTCGGGTTGCTCGTCTATGATTTCACCGCGATTCAACGCGATCGCAAGGATGACGACGGCAAGACGCTGAAACACAGAGTCATCGAATCGCTCTCGAAAGTCGGCGTGGGTCCGGAGCGGATCAAGTTCAAAGGCACGTCAAAGGGTCTCACCATCTGAGCCGGCACGCGGGAGAAACCTTATTTTGCCGCTTCCCGAGCAAGAACTGCTCACCTTCGCGATCGGCGACATCCACGGCTGCTTTGACAAGCTGACGTCGCTGCTCGCTGCGTGCGAGGAGCTTCGCGGCGAGCGGAGCGCGCAGTTTGTGCTTGTCGGGGACTATATCGACCGGGGACCCCAAAGCCGCGAGGTGATGGATTTTCTCGTCGGCAGCGAGGGGAAGCAGGACCGCCCCTTCGTCTGTCTGCGGGGCAACCATGAGGAGATGCTGCTTCGCGCGGCCGACATGGAGCGCACCGACCGCGACCTGATGAATTGGTGGGGAAACGGCGGCGAGCAGACGCTCGACAGTTACGGGATCGACGATCCCGCCGACCTGCCGAGCGAGCATCTCGACTGGATACGCGCACTTCCGCTGATGAAAATCGAGCATGGACGAGTTTTCGTCCACGCTGGGCTACGGCCGGACGTGTCGCTGGCGTCGCAGTCCGAGCGAGACTTGCTGTGGATCCGGGAACCCTTCCTGTCGTCGGATCACGACCACGGGCTTTTCGTTGTCCATGGTCATACGCCGGTCCGGTCCGGGACACCTGATCTGCGAGCCAACCGGTTGAATCTGGATACCGGCGCCTGCTTTGGCGGCCCGCTCACCGCGGCCGTGTTCGCCACCTCGGAGACGGGCCCGTTGATGTTCGTGACCGATTCCGGCGAGATCTCGGGACCGGCCGCCCTCCGGGATTGAAGCATAAGACCAGGAATTGGGCGATGCCGGGCGTCCGGGCCGGGGCAAAGCGGAGGTTGCCCACCCCCCGCCAATCGGCTAAATGAACCTCGACTAGCACCCGTAGCTCAGCTGGATAGAGCGTTGCCCTCCGAAGGCAAAGGTCACACGTTCGAATCGTGTCGGGTGCGCCAGTCTCCTTACTCTTTGCCGAGACTGTGTGCCGGACCGAGACTGTGTGCCGGCTTTTGACGTTGTGACGGCACCATCCATCAAATGTTGCGCCTCACAATCTGGCCTTCGCAACGTCGCGCGCGCGTCCGGCTAAGCATGTCGAATGGAAAAGCGGTCACAAATCTCTGACCAACTGCGCAATTGATTGCACCCTTAAATTGTACTATTGTTTACGGGTTGCGAAAATGAGCCTGATCGCAGCATGTTTCTGGTCGCGATCATCGGGGCAGGTCCGATTGCAGGCGTGATGTCGCAGACCGATATCCGGTTATTGTCGGACTGAATCACCCCAGGAGCGCTCGTCCCGCAAGCAATGAGCCAACACGGAACCTGCTTGACGGCGTCGGTCCAGTGGCGGCGCCAGGAACAGGGCTTCGCAATCAACCGAGTCGGGAGGGGTGCTTCAGATGAAAACCATCGCCCAGTTCGTCGAGGATCGCATTACGACGCTTTCCGACCTGAAGGACGCACTCCAGACCGCGATGCAATTGGAGTTCTCCACCATCCCGCCTTATCTTTGCGCGCAATGGTCGATCAACAGCGACGCGGGCGGCGTCGGCGGTATGATTGAGGACATTGTGGTGCAGGAGATGTATCACTTCGCCTTGGCAGGCAACATGCTGACCGCGATCGGCGGCGTGCCATCCATTGCCAATGCGGCCTTCATTCCGAGCTATCCGACCAATGTCCTGCCCGGAGGAATTCTGCAAAAGTTGCCCGTTGATCTGAAGCCGCTTACGCCAGATCAAGTTCAGGTCTTCATGCAGATCGAGTATCCGGAATTTCCACCGGTCGCGCTCACCGCAAGAACGGGACCCGCGACGATCGGTGATTTCTACGATGCGATCGCCGAAGGTTTCACCACGGTCAATCCCGCGATCAATGCCAGCGCTTTCGCGGTCAATTCGGGGGAAGCAACGCCGATCAAGAGCATCGCCGATGCGCAGGCGGCGATCCTGCTGATCAAGGGCGAAGGTGAAGGTACGGAAGGCTCTCCTAACCAACCCCCAACCGGCAATGCAACGTTCGCCCACTATTATGTCTTCAAGGAAATCTACACCGAGAAAACGCTGGTGCAGGATGCGGCTGGTCACTGGAGCTTTACGGGAGCACCAATCCCGTTTCCAACCTGGTTCGATTTTCAGCAATCGACCGTCACACCGAGTCCGTCGCTTGCGTTCAATCAGGCCCTGTCGCAGCTCTTGATCGGGCTTCAAACGTGCTGGACAAGCGGTGCAAGACCCAGCATCGGCGCCATGTTCACACTTCAGTCGCTTGGCACAGACCTCATCCAGCAGGGCATTCGTCCTGAGTTCCTATGGGCGCCTCCGTCGGCATGAACTCCGGATCTGCCGCCTGCCTCCCAGCGCAAGCACTCACGTCAGCATCGAGATGATCGACTGGATCTGATCGGAGGCGGACGTCACCAGGGCGTCATACGACGTATGACCGTGCGCGGCAGCCTTCAAAATGCATTCGGCGACAGCGGCTTTCAGACCGAACACCGACTGATGGGCCGGCACGCTCGCCATCACGGTCTCGAGGGCCTGGCGCATGGTCTGAACGAGCTCGGAGCTGTATTGCATTGGCTGTCCTCCGCGCTCCCATATAGAAACGCGAGCCTAGGCTCGCCACTCACAAGCCTGAGATTGCTCTTTGATGAACCTTGGACAGATCGTCTCAATTCAGGCGCCAGATGGCCGCATTGAGCACGCCGGCAAAGGCGACCCAGGCTGCGTAAGGCAGGAACAACGCGGCGGCCAGCCTGTCCCGTGACATCTCGAGACTGATGTAAGTCACGATCGCAACGAACAGACAGATGAGGATGACGAGTGCGGCGCCGATCTGGTGCATCGTGAACATCACCGGGGACCAGACGAAATTGAGCGCCAGCTGCGCGGCCCAGACCTGCATCGCTCGACCCGACGGCTCACGGCGAAAAGTCCGCCAGCCCGCGATGGCGATCAGGATGTAAAGGATGGTCCAGGCCACCGGGAACGCCCAGTTCGGCGGCACGAAATCCGGTTTGGCGAGGGCCACATACCATTCTCCCGGAAGATTGGTCGCACCGATCAACCAGCCGATGCCGACCACACCGACGACGAAGACCAATAGTAGAAGCATCCATCACCTCGCGCTTCTCCTTGCGCAATTGTATCATCTTCCCATGAGCGAATCCGGCACGGTGACTGGCGAGGCCACGCCCGTCCGCAAGATCATCCATATCGACATGGATGCTTTCTATGCGTCCGTGGAGCAGCGCGACAATCCGGAGCTGCGCGGCAAGCCGGTCGCGGTCGGAGGCTCCGCGGAACGCGGCGTCGTCGCGGCCGCGAGCTACGAGGCCCGCAAGTTCGGCGTTCGCTCTGCGATGCCCTCGGTGACGGCGAAGCGGCAATGTCCCGACCTGATCTTCGTCAGGCCGCGCTTCGAGGTCTACAAGGCGATCTCCAGGCAGATCCGCGACATCTTTGCCGAGCACACGCCAATCATCGAGCCATTGTCGCTCGACGAGGCCTATCTCGACGTGACGGAGAATCTGCAAGGCATCCCGCTGGCGCGGGACGTCGCCTTGCTGATCCGAGAGAAGATCAAGGCCGAGACCGGCCTCAACGCTTCGGCGGGCATTTCCTACAACAAGTTTCTTGCAAAGCTCGCCTCCGATCATCGCAAGCCCAATGGTCAGTTCGTGATCTCGCCGGAAATGGGACCCGCCTTCGTCGAGACGCTGCCCGTCGGCAAGTTCCACGGGATAGGTCCGGCGACCAGCGCGAAGATGAATGCGCTCGGCCTGTTCACCGGCCTCGACATCCGCAACCAGACGCTGGAATTCATGAACGCGAATTTCGGCAAGTCGGGCGCCTACTACTACTGGATCTCACGCGGCGTCGACGAGCGGCCGGTCCGGGCTAACCGCATCCGCAAGTCGATCGGCGCGGAGACGACGTTCTCGACCGACCTCGACGAATACGGCGCGCTGGCCGCCGAGCTCAAGCCGCTCGTCGACAAGGTCTGGCGCCATTGCGAGACGACCGGCAACCGCGGCCGCACCGTCACCCTGAAGATCAAGTTCGCCGACTTCGAGATCATCACGCGCAGCAGGTCCGTCACAGCGCCGGTTGCAGGCCGGGACGATCTGGAGCGGCTGGCCTGCGGCCTGCTCGAAGCCGAGATGCCGCTGCCCAAGCGCGTCAGGCTCCTGGGGGTATCGCTGTCCGCCCTCCAGGACGGGGACGATGCGGAGCCGCAGCTGACCTTCGGTATTTGAACCAGCCTGGAAAGCCCCGCCGCGAACGCGAGATCCTTGTCCGCGGCGCGGCCCCAAACCAGTCATGGAAGGTGGCGGGATTTTCAGACCCGCCACCGATAAAGGTCGATCCGCTCGGTCCAATCAATGCCTCACATGCTCGAACACGACGATCACGCCCGTCGGCTCCGGCTCGTGGGCCATCAGGCGCGTGAGGTCGGCATCGCTCCAGTCGGCGAGGCTGACGACTTCGCCGGTCTGGCGCTCGGCGCTCAGCGACGGGGTCGGCTCGAGCACCTTCAGGCCCGTCTCGTCGACGAAGAAGGTGTGCTCGCCGAACATGCTGTTGAGCTGCGGCATGGCGGGATGCTCGTCGGGCAGCACCTGGGCGCCGAGTTGGTTGACGGTCTGCTTCACCTGTTCGGATGTGAGCTTCATGGGCTGCTCCGTTTCTGTCGTGCCGGGTTTCATTGAGATGAGCCAAGACGGGCGTTCCCTGCGTCTGTGTCGCCTGGCTCAAATTCCCGAACGGGTGCTGCGCACAAATGTTCCGGCGAAATGTATTTCGTGATCGCGAGTTTCATCCGCCGCGCTCACGGCACGGGATCGCCACACGATCTTCACGATCCAGCGGTCTGCAGCGCTATTCGGCGGCTTCGACGATCCGGATGTCGCGGTCGGCGCCGTCGCCGAGCAGCTCGTGAGCGGCCTTGTAGGCGGGACTTTCATACGCCGCCTTGGCGCGCTCGACGCTGTCGAACTCGATGAGAACGACCCGTTCCATCAGACCGTGCTCGTAGGCCGCAACCGGCATCCCACGCGCGAGCACGCGTCCACCGGCGGCCTCGATGGCCGGGCGCGACAGCTTGGCGTAGGCCGCCATGGCGTCGGGGCTCTTGATCGCGCGGTAGGTGGCAACCCAATAGGCTTTTGCCATTTTTGTTCTCCTGGTTTCTCGTGACTTAGTGGTCGCCTCGGTTCTCGCCAACCGAGAGCGCGCAGATGCGTGACAGATATGTGTAGGGCAGACCGGTCTCCTCGGCCCAGGCGTTGAACTGTGCCTGCACCTTTGCGAGATCGCCCTTGGACTTCACCTCTTCGGCGATGTCGAGGCCGGCATCGCGCAGGCAGGCGACGACATCCTTGGAGGTGACAAAACCATCCCAGCCGACGAAGCGCAGCAGCATCTGCCCGGTGTTGCCGCCGAGCCGGCTGCCGCGCTTGGTCAGGAGATCGAGCAGGCCGACCTCGTTGGATGGCGGCCATTTCGCCAGAAACTTGCCGAAGCTGCCGTGCTCTTTTGCGATCTCCTGGACGAAGCTGGCGTTGTCGCGCACCGACATGATCTTGGCGCCGTTGCGCACGATGCGCGCGTCGCGCAAGAGGCCCTCCCAATAGTCCTCGGGCTGGAAGGTCAGCTTGGCCGGCTGGAAGTGCAGGAACGCCGCTTCAAAGCCGTCCCATTTCGAATCGATCACGCTCCAGGCAAAGCCGGCACAAAACACCCGCCTGGTCATCTCGGCGAGGATGCGATCGTCCCCGAGCTTGGCGAGCCCCTTCAGGTCGGGCTTTTCGGGCATCAGCTTGTCGAGCGCCTTGGGGCCGCCCTTGCGTTTCTCGGCGCGGGCACGAATGGTCTTGAAGGAGGTCATGCGGATACGGGCGTTTGAGGATGCGCCACGACATCAGAATTCGATGGCACGGTCCAGCCCTGCGGTGCCCGGCCACCTGCGCACGCCAATGCGCCGCAGCATGCGGCCGGCCATTGGCTTGACGAAGAGAGGCAGCCATTCTGGTCTGCTTCTTGCTTTATAAATAGCGTTTTGGAATTCCCGGACATTTTCAAACCCGCCCATGGATTTTCAATGCGCTGCCTGGTCGTGGCCGATTTGCACTACTCGCTGCCGCAGCTCGACTGGCTGGTCAGTGCGGCGCCGCAGTTCGATCTCGTGATCTTCGCCGGCGATGCGCTCGACATCGGCTCGATGGTGGATTTTCGCGCGCAGATCGTGGTGGTGAAGAAGTACCTCGCGCTGCTCGCGGCGCAGACCCGCGTGATCCTCTGCTCCGGCAATCACGACCTCGACGAGCGCAATGCGGAGGGCGAAAAGATCTCGCGCTGGATCTCGGAGGTGCGAGAGCTCGGGATCACTTGCGACGGCGACAGCCTCGCCATCGGCGACACGCTGTTCACGGTGTGCCCGTGGTGGGATGGCCCGCTGGTCAAGCAGCGCATCGTCGAGCAGCTGCGCGACGCCGCCGCCAATCACCCGCAGCGCTGGATCTGGGCGCATCATGCACCGCCGGTGAATTCACCGACCAGCTGGGGCGGCAAGCGCTTCTTCGGCGACGTCGATCTAGTGCAGTGGATCATGCAGTATCAGCCGTCGATGGTGATCTCGGGCCATGTGCACCAGTCGCCCTTCATCACCGACGGCTCGTGGTTCGACCGGCTCGGGCAGACCTGGGTCTTCAACGCCGGCCTGCAACCGGGCCGGCCGCCGACGCATATCGTGCTCGATCTCGCTACGGACAAGGCGTTCTGGCTGGCAGCGGGCCAAGCGCAGTGGATCGACCTCGGCGCAGCGCTGAAGCGGTCTGCAAACACCATCGAGGAGCCGCCGGACTGGCTCACATCCTTGGATCGGATTGCCGATCCGAGCCTGGCGAAACCTCGAGCGGCGTCAGGTTGATCATGCTCTGGAGCACTTCGCCAACCATGGCGAGATGCGTGCCGTGGCCGGCATATTGCCGCTTGAGATCGGCGAGATAGGTGTTGGCGGCGTTGAGTCGCTGCGCCAGCGTGCGCGCGAGCAGCAGCGCCACCTCCGGCTTCTGTATGAGGAATGACGCCGCGTCCTCGAACTCATAGATCACCGAATCCGAGCTGGCCCGCACCGTTGCCGTATGCGGCAGCCCGAGCAGCACGGACATCTCGCCGAACACGGCGCCGGGCTCGGTGATGGTCGCGACCACCGTGTCGCTCTTGAGCACGTCGAGCTTGCCCTCGACGAGCACGTAGAGATGGCCGCTGCTGGTGCCGCCCTCGGTAACGACCGACGTACCGGCCTTGACCTGCCGCTCCGTTCCGCCGGTGCAATGATCCAGAACTGCGCGCATCGCCGAAGCTCCCATCGCTGGGGAAATCCAGGCGATACTAGAGCACGATCCGTGCCAGGCGGCAACGCGCGGACGGCTATCGCGACAAGCGCTTTGCGAGGTGAACCGACTGCCAGTCTCCGAGGCCGGTATCCCGGAAGCCTGCCTTCTTCGCCAGACCACGCATCTCGGCATTTGTCCGCGCAGTCTCGACGGCGATCATCTCGTGGCCAAGATCGGTTGCACGCGTCTCCATCGCCGTCATCATCTGCAAGCCGAGGCCCAGGCGCTGGAACGCATCGGCGACCGAGATGGCAAACTCGCCATGCCGTGCAGTCGCATCATAGGCGTAGTTCGCTTCGCCGATGATGGTGTGCTGCCCTTCCCGCCTGACTTCGGCGAGCAGGGTGAAATGACCGGGGCGGCCCGTCTTCGCCACGCATTCGGCCGCGACCAGAGCGAAGTCGGTACGCGCGCCCATGAAGCGCTTGTTGCGCGACGTCGTGGACAGGCCGGTGAAATAGACCGACAGATTCTCGACATCGGATATGCTGGCGGTCCTGATGCAGACCATGCCCCTCGCTTCGGCCAGTTCGACCGGCTCGGCGATGGCTCCCGGAAACAGCTGTGACATGCGTGATGCTCTCGGCAGGTTGCGTGGACCGCACACCTAACCGAGACCGCGCTTCCGCGGCTTGGACACCACTGCCAATCATGCGGCTGAAAACGAACAGCTCGTTGTCCCGTGGCGTGCATCACACACGGGAGAGTGACGGCACCTCGTCGGGCATGATCGCCTGGAGGCCGCCGAAGCGGCGCTCGCGGCCGTGGAACGACGCCAGAGCCGCGGAGAGGTCGCCCGCGTCGAATTCGGGCCACATCCGCTCGGTGAAGTGCAGCTCGGCATAGGCGCCTTCCCAGAGCAGGAAATCCGACAAACGCTTCTCACCGGAGGTGCGGATGATGAGATCGACGTCGCGCAGGCCGGCCTCGCCGGTGACGAGCTGCGAGAAGGCTTCACGGGTGAGGCTCGTCAGTGCCGCCGCCTTCGCCGCGGCGTTGAGGATGGCGTCACGCGCGGAATAGTCGACCGCAATGCGCAGGTGAAGCGCGCTGCCGTGCGCGGTGGCGTCTTCCGCGCGCGCGATCGCATTGGCGATGCCGTCGGGCAGACGGTCGCGGCGGCCGATCACGGTGAGGCGCACGCCGTTCCTGGCGAGGCTCTGCACCTCGCTGGCGAGATAGAAGCGCAGCAACGTCATCAGCGCGGCGACTTCGGTTTTCGGCCTGCGCCAATTGTCGGTGGAGAAGGCGTAGAGCGTCAGCGTCCCGATGCCCTGCTTGGGCGCGGCCTCGACGATGCGGCGGATCGCCTCCACGCCGGCCTCGTGGCCGCGCACGCGCGACAGGCCGCGGCGCGTCGCCCACCGCCCGTTGCCGTCCATGATGATGCCGACGTGAAGCTTCTCGCTGCGAGAGGTCATGTCGCTTTGCATTGCAAAGTCTCCGGTCAAAAAAGGGGGGATCAAGTCGAGACGATACCGAGACGGCCGAGCGGCGGCGCGTCGCGGCCGGCGGCCTTGGCGGCGTCGCGCACCAGCCGCTCGAGCACGGCGAGATAGTCGAGGAAGCGGCGGCGGCCGGCCTTGGTCAGGCGGCAGGTGGTGTGCGGGCGGTTGCCCTCATAGCCCTTGGTCACCTCGACGAGGCCGGCCTCCTGGAGCACGGCGAGATGCCGGCTGAGATTGCCGTCGGTGAGGCCGCAGAGCTGCTTGAGGTCGGCGAACGCCAGACCCTTCGGATGCGCCATCAGCGAGGTCAGAAGCCCGAGCCTCGCCTTCTCGTGGATGACGCGGTCGAGCCCTTCATAGGAAAAGGGTGCGCTGTCAGTCTTCGACATCATGGTCTCCGGACGCGAAATACAGAATGCCCGCCATCACCGACTGCCCGATCACGAAGGGCAGTCCCATGGTCCATGGCGATAGCGTATGAGTCCGGCTCGCGAGCACCACGACCGCGAAGCCGGAAATGAAATACCAGGCGCCGGCGAGCGCGACGGTGCGCGGCAGCGAGCGGACGGAAGCGAAAATGCCGAGCGACACCAGAATCTGCCACAGGCCGGGCAACAGCCACAGCGTCTCGCTCGCGAACTTCCACATCACCACCGCGAGCAGCACGCCGGCGACGCCTGCGGGCAGGAACTGCTCGACCGCTTGATGGATCATGGCATCGGCCAGGCCAGAATGATGACGACGCGAGCGCGCGCGCATCTCGATGCCGATCATCAGAACGGAGAGCACCGCGGCCATGAACCAGCCGAAGAAGAAGCCGACCGGCTCGCTTGTGGGATCGCCGAGCAGCCAGAATTGGAGGATTGCGGTAAGAAGCGCGACGGCGCCCGTCGCTGCGATCGTCGCCGGACCATAGCCGCGGAACGCCGTGCCCGCCGCAATCTGGTTGCGGATCGCCACGATGTCGGCCAGTGCCTTGTCGAGATCGCGCATTGGCAACGCCAAAACCCCGCTCCGCCCAATCAACCGGGACCGCCCGTCCCGTTACTTTGTATCGCAAAGTATATAGCACCGCAAAGTAAAGGCAAGCCCGGAAGTCGCAGCCGGATGGTCCGATCCATACAAACAACTGTCGGTTGCGCCGCACGACCTCGGCCGGATAAGATGGCTTCAAAAGCATTCCGGGGGGAAGGAAGTATGTGGCTCAAGTCATTTGTCGTGGCGTCTCTGTTGCAGGTGAGCGTCGCCGGCATCGCGCATGCGAAAGGACCATTCGGCAGCGTCAATGTCGGCAACTGGATCGGCGGCGCCTTCAGCAATGACGAGACGGGCGCCTTCTCGCATTGCGCGGCGACGACGCCTTATGCGAACGGCGTCATCCTCGTCGTGAGCCAAAATGCCGCCGGCACGTGGTCGCTCGCCTTTGCGAGTCCCAGCTACCGCTTCAACAAAGGCGAGAACGCCGCGATCGACGTGACCTTTGACGGGCAGGAGCAAGCCAGGCTGTTCGCCACGGCGTACCAGCCCAACATGCTCACGGCCATCATGCCGGTCAATGTTGTACGTACATTTCAGAAGGCGAGCCTGATGGTGGCGACAGCCGGCCGCGCCGTTCTGAATTTCGATCTGACCTCGACCGGGCCGGTGATCGCCGCATTGGCCAATTGCGTGACCAAGGTAAAAGCCGACGGGCTCGACAAGGCCGGCGACTTCACCAAGATCGCCGCCAAGCCGCAGCCTGCGCCGGACAAGCAGGCGCCGCCGGCCGGCGGCAAAGTTGCCAGGGCCAAGACCGGCACCGGCTTCGTGGTCAGCGCGAACGGCCACGTCGTCACCAACAACCATGTGATCGACGGCTGCGTCGGCGACATCAAGGGCAACCTCACCGGCGAGGCCGCGATGGTGCTGCGCGTCGTATCGAGCGACGTCAACAACGATCTCGCTCTGTTGCAGGCGCCATCGACGACGACATTCAAGGACTTTGCGCGGATCCGCGACCGCTCGATCCGCTCCGGCGATTCCGTCATCGTAATCGGCTTTCCCTTCCATGGCTTGCTCACGTCGGACTTCACCGTGACGACCGGTATCGCGAGCTCGCTCAGCGGCATGCGCAACGACACGCGTTTCCTGCAAATCAGCGCGCCGGTGCAGCCCGGCAATAGCGGCGGCCCGCTGTTCGACACCACCGGTCAGATCGTGGGCGTGGTCACCGCAAAGATCCCCGCACTGCGCATCGTCGCTGCGACCGGCAACATTCCGGAGAACATCAACTTCGCCATCAAGACCGGCATGCTGCGCGACTTCCTTGACAATTCCGTGGTGCCCTACCAGACCGCCGAGCCCAGGGGTGAGCTCAAGACCACCGACATCGCCGGCAACGCGCGGCCGTACACGATGCTGATCTCGTGCAATGGCACGGAGCAGGCCGACGCGAAGCGGTGAAGTGGAGCGCAAAGGGACAGTGTGGTACCGACCTCCACTGTCATTCCCCGCGACCCGGCTACGCCAAGGCTTCGCTGGGGCCTCGGTCTAGGGGCGCCGAAGCTTCAGCGCAGCCGGCAGGCGGGGAATGCAGTACGCAGCGGTCTCTCGATGAACCACGAACGACTCGGAATACTGGATCGCCCGATCAAGTCGGACGATGACACCGCTTGTGCAGGCCGAGCGCACCCCCTCACCCGTGGCAGCACGCCCCCTTCGCCTGCGGCTCGTACTGGTCGCGCAGGCGGACCCAGTCCATCGGATAGGGCAGGCCGTCCTCGTGACGACCGAGCGGGGTGAGGTCGAGATACTGATAGGCCGCGTTCATCATGTCGAGACCGCGCGCGAAGCATGAATAGGTATGGAAGATCTCGCCGGCCTCGTTGCGGTAGAACACGCTGATACCGGGCAGCTCCGGACCGTAGAACGGCGTGGTGCCGAAATTGTATTTCGGCACGCCCTTGTCGATCTGCTCGCGCGTGAACGAGACCTCGTAATCGTAGTTGAAGTCGTTGCTCCCTGACGAGACCCAGTCGAAGGTCCAGCCCATCCGCTTCTTGAAGGCCTCGAGCTTAGCAACCGGCGCCAGCGAGATCGCAACCGTGGAGGTGTCGCGCGCGGCGAGGTGCGGCACCATGCGATCGAGACCGTCGGCCCAGAACGAGCAGCTCTTGCACGCGGCCTCCCAGTCGGGTGCGAACATCACGTGCTGCACCACGAGCTGTGGGCGGCCCCCGAAGAGATCGCCGAGCGTCACCTTGCCGTTCGGTCCGTCGAACACATAGTTCTTGTCGACCTTCACCCAGGGCAGTGCGCGGCGCTGCTCGGCGAGGCGCTCGCGGGCCTGGCTGAGCTCCTTCTCATGCGCCAGGTGGGCCTTGCGGGCCGCGATCCATTGCTCGCGCGAGGCGATTTGATGTTGCTGCACGGTATCCTCCATGGTGTCAGGTGACGAAGGCGTCGAGCTTGTCGAGGGACGAGCTCCAGCCGCGCTGGTGATTGTCGCGTGCGGTTTCGTCGAAGAACTGGGCGTGATGGAAGATCATCAGCGTGCCGGCGCTATCAGGCTTCAGCGTGATCGTCACCAGCGATTCGCGCTCCGGCGTCGAATGCCAGGCCCAGGTGAACACCAGCCGCTCGTTCGGCACGACCTCGCGATAGATGCCGCCGGCCTCGAAATATTCGCCGTCGTCGCCGGTGAAGCTGATGCGGTAGCGGCCACCGGTACGGACATCGAGCTCGGCGTCCAGCGTCGCCGGCTTCATGTTCGGCGGCCCGAACCACTGGACTAGCTGCGCGGCTTGCGTCCAGGCGGCGTAGACTTTCTCCGGCCGTGCGCGGAGCCGGCGCGTGAGCGTGAGGCTTGGACGTTCGCTTGGATGTTCGCTTGGACGTTCGGCTGTGCGGGGATCGGCGTTGACGGCTGCGTTGGCCATGTCTCTTCCTCCACGAAGGCGGCGAGGTGGTCGAACTTCTCGGACCAGAACTGCGCGTAGCGATTGAGCCAGTTCATCGCCTGCTCCATCGGCTGCGCGGTGAGCCGGCAGGACACCGTGCGTCCGGTCTTCTCCCGCACGATCAGGCCCGCATCCGTGAGCACGTCGAGATGCTTCATGATCGCCGGCAGCGAGACCGGAAACGGCGCGGCCAGCTCGCTTACCGACAGGCCGTCCCGCTCGCCGAGCCGCGCGAGAAGGGCACGCCGAGTCGGATCGGACAGTGCCGCAAAAGTCCGGTCGAGCGTCTCGTCTCTATACTTAACCATTTGGTTTAGTATAGACGTGAACAAGAAGGCGTCAAGCAGGAACCCGCGCGTCCGGATCTGCACGACTGCGTGATCAGGCAGAGGTCAGTGTGAGGCGCGACTAGTATGGCGGAAGGTGCCGACCACGTAGTGACGGCAGAGGCCGTACGGCCATGTGGGCAGGATTTTGCGCGCAATAGCCCTTGCGGCCCGACGCGCTCATCAGACACTGCTCGCGGGTCTGATAGGAACAGTCGCCGGGATAGCCGTATTCCGAGTTCTGAATGCACCACGGGTAATCATAGTCCGCGCGCGCCGGGCTCCCGCCAGCGAGCCACACAAGAACTATGGTGCCCAGCACAAATTGCACCTTGCCCATGACCGATCTCCCATGTTCGCCGCGCGACATGCGACCTCACAGAGGGAAAGGCTTGCGGAGCCGGTTTATTCCGGAGCGATTGCGCAAAAATACGCGGCTGCGCAATGCGCGCGCGACTAGTACGGCGCGATGGGCCGCGGACGGCGACGTGGTTGCGACCGAGACTGCGGCGCCTGGCCATAGGCGACGAACGGATTGGGTCCGCAGTACAGCAAGCGGCCGGAGACGCTGGCCTGGCATTGTTCATAGGTGCTGTAGGCACATTCGCCGGGATAGTCATACTCGCCGCCCTGGGCGCACCAGGGATAGTCGCGAGCCGCCGCGGGCGTGATGGTGACGAAGCCGGCAAGGACCGTCGCGCCCAGCGTCAGCAGCGCCAATTGCGTCTTGCGCATGATCCAAACTCCTCTCTTCACAGCGCGAGATACGCGCCATGTATCATCATGGTTTCGGCGCGCCGTTTTATTCCAGATCAACGGAACGAAGTCCGCAAGAAAAAAGCCCTGCCAAACGGCAGGGCTCCAATCTCAGGGATCAAAAGGTCGCTACTCGACCTTCAGGCCGGCGAACTCGACGACCTTCTTCCACTTCTCGGTCTCGGCCTTGATCTCCTCGCCGAACGCCTCCGGCGTCTGCACCCGCGGCTCGCCGCCGAGTTCGACCAGGCGCTTGGTCATGTCGGGCTCCTTCATGAGCGTATTGATCTCATTGTTGAGCTTGGCGATGATCTCCTTGGGCGTGTTCTTCGGCGCGCCCATGCCGAACAGCGCGCTGGCCTCGTAATCCTTCACGGTCTCGGCGATCGCCTGCACGTCGGGCAGCTGCGGCGAACGCTCCGTGGTGGTGACGCCGATCGCGCGAAGCGAGCCGGAGCGGATGTGCTGGATGATCGAGGGCATGTTGTCGAAGATCACCTGCACCTGGCCGCCGAGCATGTCGGTGATCGCCGGCGCCGCGCCGCGGTAGGGCACGTGCTGCATCTTGCAGCCGGTCATCGCCATGAACATCTCGCCGGAGAGATGCACCGAGGTGCCGTTGCCGGACGATGCCATGTTCACCTTGCCGGGATTGGCCTTCACATATTCGATGAACTCGGCGACGTTCTTGGCCGGAACGTCCTTGTTGACGGTCATTACGTTCGGGACCCGCTGGAACGAGGCGACCGGCGCTATATCGCGCACGAAGTTGAATTTGAGGTTGGCGTAGAGAGAAGCGTTGATGAAGTTGGCCGGATTGACCAGTTGCAGCGTGTAGCCGTCGGGCTCGGCATTGACGACCGATTCGGTGCCGATATTGTTGCCGGCGCCCGGCTTGTTCTCGATCACGAATTGCTGGCCGAGCCGTTCCGACAGCCGCTGACCGATCAGCCGCGCCAGGATGTCGGTGGCCCCGCCCGGCGGATAGCCGACCACCCATTTCACGGGACGGGTCGGATAGTCGGCGGCAAGGGCCTTCGACAGCGGGGTGGCTGCAAGCGGACTGGCTGCGAGCAGGCCCAGCGCGGTACGGCGAGTGATCATCTCAAGGGTTCTCCCAACGTGTTGTTCTTGAAAGCCAGATGGCTTCAAAGTGGCGTCGACGTGGTTGTAACAAAGCTTGCCGCAGGCGGAAAGTGCGCCCGGCGCATCACGACGAAAGGATAAGGCATGCCAGTCAAGGTCGAAGCCCTCGATCATCTCGTCATCAACGTCGCCGACGTCGCCGTGACCTCCGAGTGGTACCGCAAGATTCTCGGCATGGAAGTCAAGGTGTTCGACCCCGGCGGCGGCAAAGCGCCGCGGACTTCGTTGCAATTCGGTAACCAGAAGATCAACGTCCGGCCGCGCGATGCCGACAAGGTGGAGTGGTTCACCGCGAACCATCAGACCGCCGGCAGCGAGGATCTGTGTTTCCTCACCTCTGCCGCGCCCGACGAAGTGGTGGCGCATTTGAAGGCACATGGCGTCGCGATCGAGGAAGGCCCGGTTCCCAAGCAGGGCGCCCGCGGCACGCTGCGCTCGGTCTATTGCCGGGATCCGGATGGCAGCCTGATCGAGATTTCGTCGTACGAGGACGGTGGTCGATAGGGCCAAGCTGCCGGCCCAAGCCCCGTCATTGCGAGGAGCCCTTGCGACGAAGCAATCCAGACTGCCCCCGCGGAGAAAGTCTGGATTGCTTCGCTGCGCTCGCAATGACGATGGAGAGAGCGGGACGCTACGCCCCCCAATTTGCTCCCCGCGCCATCCGATGGCAGGAAGACGCAATAATCAAAAGGCAGCCGCCATCAAGATGCTGCCTGCACGGGAGGAGCCATGCCACTTCAACACACCGGACCAGGACTCGTAGGGCCGTTCGACGGGCTCGACGTGCCGTGGCTGCTGAAGATGCGCGCCGCGGTGCGCCGCGATCATGCGTTCCTGATCTGGGCGCCGTTCGACGCGCCGGCACGGCGCTGGAGCTATGGCGAGTTTCACGAGCGCGTCGGCGCGCTCGCGGCGGGGCTGGCGAAGCGCGGCGTGAAGCCGGGCGAATATGTGCTCATTCATCTCGACAATTGCATCGAGGCGCTGCTGGCCTGGTTTGCCTGCGTCGAACTGGGCGCGATCGCGGTGACCACCAACACCCGTTCGGCGCCGGCGGAGATCGAATACTTCGCCGATCATTGCGGCGCGGTCGCCGCGATCACGCAACCGGCCTATGCCGCGATCGTCGCGCAAAACTGCCGCAACATCCGCTGGCTGGCGGTGACCTCGCACGATGCGGGCGCCGCGCCTGCGCAAGCGGTCTCGCGCGGCGACAGCTTCGATTCACTGTTCGCCGACAGCGCCGACCGTCCGAGGCGCGCGACCGACCCGTTCGCGCCGTGCAGCGTGCAGTACACGTCAGGCACGACCTCGCGCCCGAAGGCGGTGCTGTGGACCCATGCCAATGCTCTATGGGGCGCCAAGATCAACGCCGCGCATGAGGACCTTCACGCGAGCGACGTGCATCAGACTTATCTGCCGCTCTTCCATACGAATGCCCTCGCCTACTCGATGCTGGCGACGCTGTGGGTCGGCGCCACCTGCGTGATCCAGCCGCGGTTCTCCGCAAGCCGCTTCTGGCGCGTCGCGCGCGAGCACGGCTCGACCTGGACCTCGACGATTCCGTTCTGCATGAAGGCGCTGCTCGAGCAGGAGATCCCTAAGGACCACGAATTCCGGCTGTGGGGCACCGCCATCAACGAACCGCCGGCCTTCGCTGCGTTCGGCGTCAAGATCATCGGCTGGTGGGGCATGACCGAGACCATCACCCACGGCATCATCGGCGAAGTCGACCAGCCCAACATCCCGATGTCGATCGGGCGCGCCGCGCCCGAATATCAGATCCGTATCACCGACGACGACGGACGGCCGACCGAGGTCGGCGACACCGGCAATCTCGCGATCAAGGGCATCGTCGGGCTGTCGCTGTTCGCCGAATATCTGCACAATGAAAAGGCGACGCGCGAAAGCTTCGACGGGCGCGGCTTCTTCCTCACCGGCGACCGCGTCGAGCGGCTGGAGAACGGCTTCATCAGGTTCGGCGACCGCGCCAAGGACATGCTGAAGGTCGGCGGCGAGAACGTCGCGGCCTCCGAGATCGAGCAGGTGATCGCGGTGGTGCCCGGCGTGCGCGAAGCGGCCGTGGTGGCCAAGAAGCACCCGATGCTGGACGAGGTGCCGGTCGTGTTCATCATCCCGCATGGCGGCGTCGCGGGCGCTGCGCCCGATCTGCATGATCGCGTGATGGCGGCCTGCGGCACGGGACTCGCGGATTTCAAGGTGCCGCGCGAGATCAGGCTCGTCGACGACATGCCGCGCTCGACGCTGGAGAAGGTGGCGAAGGCGGAATTGCGGAAGATGGTGGGGTGAGCGGCCGCGCCAAACGACGACTCTCGTAGGGTGGGCAAAGCGGCTTGTCCGCCGTAGCTCGAAGAGCGAAGGCGGAAGCGTGCCCACCATTCGTGCCACGGATGAGGATACA
Organism: Bradyrhizobium sp. Pa8; assembly: GCF_052588265.1. NCBI lineage: Bacteria > Pseudomonadati > Pseudomonadota > Alphaproteobacteria > Hyphomicrobiales > Nitrobacteraceae > Bradyrhizobium > Bradyrhizobium sp. Pa8. The sequence goes on from NZ_CP176767.1 coordinate 9,530,722, forward strand.
TGGTGGGCACGGCGCTTCGCGCCTTTGCCCACCACCCTACGGCATCGTGCTCAGAATGATCCCAGCGCCACCGGCCGGAACGCCTGCAGCAGTTGCTGATCCAGCTTGCCGCCCATGCCTTCCATCATCGTGAAGGCGCGCGAGTGGGTGAAGGGCATGCGGTAGGCGCGCTTCTCCACCAGTGCCGCGTAGATGTCGACGATCGTCGTGACCCGCACGATGTCGCTGATCTGGTTCGACGACAGGCCATTCGGATAGCCAGAGCCGTCGAGGAATTCGTGGTGATGCAGCACGACGTCGAGCATCTCCGGCGGGAAGCCGCCCTGCTCCGCGAGCGCGTCATAGCCGCGGCGCGGATGCTGGCGCACCTCGGCCATCTCCTCGTCGGTGAGCTTGCCCGGCTTGTCGAGCAGCACGGAGGGAACGAAGGCCTTGCCGACGTCGTGCAACAGCGCGGCGCGGGTCAGGCGGCGCTGGTCGTCCTCGCGCATGCCGAGATGCTGCGCGAAGGCGACAGCGAAGCCGGTGACGAACAAGCAGTGGCGGTAGCTGCCGACATGATGGCAGCCGACGGTGGTGAGCCATTCGCGCAGCGAGGAATGCTTGATCGCCTTCAGGATCTTGCTCTCGGCGGCGATGACGTCGTCGAAGGTCAGGGGCACGCCAAGCGGCAGCTTCTCGAACATCTTTGCCAGCACCGCATGCGCCGCCTCGACGCCGCGGTTGAGCGTCTTGCCGCGGTCGGTCGCGTCATAGGTGGCGGTGTCGGGGAATGCGGCGCGGATGCGCTGGAGAATCGCATCGGGCTGAAGCGGCCGCGAGATCGTGTCGGTGGCGCCCAGCGCCCAGGCCTGCATGGTGCCGTGATGCAGGGCATCGGCGAGCACGAACAGCCGCGGCATCGTGCGATAGGCATCGCCGCGCAGCTTGTTGCGCACCCGCTGCACGCTCTCGGGCGAACGCAGATTGATGTCGACCACGAGACCGGACAGATCGCGCGACGGCTGCTCGGGAATGTCCTGCGTCGTCACCGTCGAAACGTCGCCCACGGCCTTCAGGATGCTGGCAAGCTCGGTGCTCTCGTCGCTCCGGTCGGAAGCGAGCAAGAGCCGGCGTTTGGCGGCGGATTTGGCTGGCGCGTTCATGGCTTCCCCAGGAGCACGGGACTGGATTTGGCGTCAGCCTAAGCCGGATCAGGTTCTCCGGCCCTTAAGAGGCGTGCTCAATGGAACCCTGCGGAATTGGGTGCAAATTTAGGGATTTTCGGTCCCCGCCCTGCTTCCAGTCAAAACGGCGAAAACAACCCCATGCACAGTAGAAGGGGCATTGATGGATAAGGGGAATTTGGGGCGCTCTCGCCCACTCTCCGCTGTCGTCGCCCGGCTTGACCGGGCGACCCAGTACGCCGAGACGCCTGGGGGATACGGAGGAGCCGCAGCGTACTGGATGCCCCGCCTTCGCGGGGCATGACAGTGAGTGTGGGGATGCAACCGCGCAAAAAATCCGCCGGAGGCTGCCCTCCGGCGGATCGTCTCGAGCCGCAATTGCAGCCAGCTTTACGCCTTCATCGCCCCCTTCACGGCCTCGGCCGTGATCGGCAGGGCCCGGATGCGGGCGCCTGAGGCGTTGAAGATGGCGTTGCCGATTGCCGGGGCGATGACCGTCACCGCGGGCTCGCCGACGCCGGTGGCCTTTTCGCCGTTGGCGATCACGGCGACGGCGACCTCGGGCATCTGGCTCATGCGCAAGGGCGTGTAGCTATCGAAATTGGTCTGTTCGATCCCTCCGTCCTTGAGCGTCGCCTTCTCGTACATCGCCAGCGACAGGCCCCACAGCGCCGCACCCTCGACCTGGGCGCGGATGTTGTCGGGATGCACCTGCGTACCAACGTCAGTTGCGACCGTGAGCTTCTTCACGGTCACCTCGCCCGATGGCGCCACCGCAACATGGGCGACACACGCCGTCCAGCTCGCGGTCGCGCGCTCCTGCGACGAGACGCAGGCGACGCCCATGCCCTCGCCTTTCGGCAGTTGCTTGGTGCCGTAGCCGGACAGCCCCATCGCGGCGAGCAGCGTGTTGCGCAGCCGCTGCGCGCCGCCGTCGTTCTTGCCCTTGCCGTCGAGCAGCGCGATGCGGAACTGCGCCGGGTCCTTGCCGGTCGCAGCCGCGATCTCGTCGATCATGCTTTCGACCGCCCAGAACGTCCAGCCCGGCGCCACCGAGCGAAGTTGCCCGGACGGCGTCGCATTGTGCGCGAGCTCGTTCTTGATCGCGCGCACATAATGGTTGGGCACGGTGTAGAAGAAGTCGGCCCCGTTCACCGTGAAAGAATCGAGCGGGCCCTTCTTGTCGACCGAGGGCGTCAGGAAGTCGGGGATGCCCCAGCGCGCGGTCGGCCAGGCCGAGACGACGTCGTGGCTGAGCGCGACGAGCTTGCCGTCGCCGTCCACGCCGGCTTTCACTTTCTGGTAGGTGAGCGGACGCGAGAAATCCATCGTCATGTCATTCTCGCGCGTGTAGATCACCTTCACCGGCTTGCCGATGGCCTTCGCCGCCTGCACCGCCGGCACCATCATGTCGGCATCGAGCCTGCGGCCAAAACCGCCGCCGAGCCACATCTGGTGCATCACCACGAACTTTGGATCGATCCCGGCGGCGCCTGCCGCAATCGCGCCGGAGCGCGTCGCGAACTGGTTGCCGGAATAGATGTGCAGGATGTCGCCCTTGAATTCCGCCGTCGCGTTCATCGGCTCCATCGGCGCGTGGATGTTGATGCTGGTGGTGTACTCCGCCTCCAGCACTTTTGCGGCTGAGCCGAACGCCGCGTTGGGATCGCCGTCCTTGACGAAGAACTGGCCGGAATCGTCGAGCTTCTGAAGCCGCTTGGCTTCGTCGAGCAGCGACTCGCTCGAGACCTTCGCGTTCGGACCGCCGTCATAGGCGATCTTCAGCGCCTGCGCCGCCTTCTTGGCGTTGGCGTAGGTGCTGGCCACCGCGACGACCCAGCCCGATGTCGTGCCGGTCTTGTCGTCGAGGGTGACGGCCTTGATGAAGCCCGGCACCTTCTTCGCAGCCGAGTCGTCGACCGACTTCACCGTGGCGCCGAAGCGCACCGGCGGCGTCACCACCGCGCCATAGGCCATGCCCGGCAGCATCACGTCGATGCCGTACTTGGCCGTGCCGTTGGTCTTGGAGGGGATGTCGAGCTGCGGCACCGACACGCCGATCATGGTGTACTGGTCCGGCGTCTTCAGCTTGATCGCCTTGAGCTCATCAGGCGTGAAGGTTTTGGTCGCCTTGCCGCTCTTCACGACATCGGCGAACGACATCTGCTTCTTCGACTTCGGATGCGAGATCACGGAATCGCGCACCACGAGCTCCGACGCCGGCACGCCCATCGCGGCGGCCGCTCCTTCCGTCAATGCCATCCGTCCGGCTGCGCCGGCCCGGCTCATCGCGTCGAAGTTCATCATGGTCGACCAGCTGCCGCCGGTGATCTGCGCGCCCAGCACGGGGTCGTTGAACTTCGGATCGTTGGAGGCGAGCGCGACGCGCATGTCGCTCCACTTCGCGCCCAATTCCTCGCAGACGATCTGCGCCATGGTAGAGGCGATGTGCTGGCCCATGTCGGCCTTGCCGCAGGTCACGGTGACCAGGCCATCGGGCGCTATCGCATACCAGACACTCGGCTCGAAGTTCGAAGGCGCAGCAAGCGCCTCACCGATGCCGGGCACGCCGGCATAGCCGAGCACGAGGCCGGTCGCTACCGTGCCGACCAGGAAGGAGCGGCGGCTGAGATCTGATGTCTCGGGTGTGATGGTGTTCACGTGCTTATTCATGTGGGCCTCCGTTCGTTGCCGGAGACGGATGCGGTGCGCATCTCGGTGGCGGCGCGCATGATCGCCTTCTGGATCCGCGAATAGGTCATGCAACGGCAGAGATTGCCGTCCATATGCGCCACGACCTCCTCCTTGGTCGGATTGGCATTCTTGGCCAGCAGCGAGGCCGCCTGCATGATCTGCCCGGACTGGCAGTAGCCGCATTGTGGCACCTGCTCGGCGATCCACGCCTTCTGCAGCGGATGATCGCCCTTGGCGGAAAGGCCTTCGATAGTGGTGATCTTCTTGCCGGCGACATCGCCGACCATGGTTTGGCACGAGCGCACGGCCTCGCCGTTGACGTGCACGGTACAGGCACCGCACAGCCCGGCCCCGCAGCCGAACTTGGTGCCGGTCATCTGCAATTGTTCGCGGATCGCCCAGAGGAGCGGCGTGTCGTTCGCCGCATCCACGGACAGACTCCGCCCGTTGATGGTGAGAGTTGGCATAGGCGTCTTCCCCTGCCGGTGCATGAAGCCGCTTACGGCGGCAACTTGAACAGTGGACGCCCACCGGGCTGGCGCCCACCTTGATCGCGAGAATGATCGGGTTCGCAGCCAGAGGCAAATGCAATTTTGAATCGATCGAAACTATCGCGGCAGCTCAGTGTTGTGCGTTGCGACAACGACGTTGATGCAGCGACTGGACGCAACAGAGAGCGCGTCGCACATGCGTGCCATCGCATTCAGGCAGTTCCTTCGAGGTAACTTGGCAAAGTAAAGTAGAGTGCAGCCACCGGCGAACCCTTACCCTCCCCTGGAGGGGGAGGGTCGATCGCGCGGAGCGCGAGCGGGGTGGGGTGATCTCTCCGCGGGAAACACCGTTCGAGATGGAGAGACTGTCACCCCACCCCGTCTCACATTTCGCTGCGCTCAATGTGAGCCGACCCTCCCCCTCCAGGGGAGGGTGAAGCACTGAGTTCGCGGCTGGAAAAAAGAAGGGGCGGAAACAATGCCAAGGATCGATCGGGACGGCGTCGGGATCTACTACGAAGTTCACGGCGAGGGTCCGCCTCTGTTGCTCACCCACGGCTATTCCTCGACCTCGGCGATGTGGCATGGCCAGGTCGACGCGCTCGCGAAGGACCACAAGCTCGTCCTGTGGGACATGCGCGGCCACGGCCAGTCCGACTATCCCGACGATCCCCATGCCTATAGCGAAGCGCTCACCATCGGCGACATGGCCGCGATCCTCGATGCGGTCGGCACCGAGCGCGCCATCATCGGCGGACTCTCGCTCGGCGGCTACATGTCGCTCGCGTTCTATCGCGCTTACCCGCAACGCGCCCGCGCCCTGCTGATCATCGACACTGGCCCCGGCTTCAAGAAGGACGACGCGCGCGAGGCCTGGAATGCACGGGCGCTTGCGACCGCCGACAAGCTCGACCATGAAGGTCTCGACATGCTGAAGTCGGCGACACGCGAGCGCGCCACCGCGAACCATCGCAACGCCAGGGGATTGGCGCTCGCCGCACGCGGCATGCTGACCCAGCGCGATGCGCGCGTGATCGAGCTGCTACCTGATATCAAGGTGCCGTCGCTGATCGTGGTCGGCGCCGATGACACGCCGTTCCTCGCGGCGTCCGACTACATGGCCGCAAAGATCCCCGGGGCACAAAAGGTCGTGATCCCCGCTGCCGGTCACGCCGTCAACATCGATCAGCCCAAGGCTTTTATTGACGCGGTGGTGCCTTTCCTGAAGAACTTGCCGGGATAGGACGGTCGGACAGGGACACTGGCAATGAAGCAAGCGATACTGGCTGCGAGCGTGGTGCTGCTATCGATGTCTGCGCAGGCCGAGCCGTTCGGCGGCACGCCGCCGCGCCGGCCCTTCGTTGCGACCTTGTCGAACAACACGCCGCTCGCCTTCGGCATGGATGCCGAGCAGACCGCGCGAGCGCTGGGGCAGCCGCTGCAATATGTGCGCGGGCGGCCCGGCAACGAGATCTATCTCGCGCTTCGCAACCTCGGCGGCAGCGGACTGATCCCCTACCGCCACCGCCTGTTCCTGCAGTTCCGTCACGGACGGCTGGCGGGATGGAAAGAGGATTACGGCGAGAACTGGATGTGGGAGTGAGAGCCGACCCTTCCTGACGCAGAGAGATGGCATCCGCGCGGTCGTGCGTTGAAGTTGCCACATCGTCATGGCCGGGCTTGGAGCGAGCAGATTCTCAATCGACGACCAACCAAGAAGGACAACCCGCGTGGGACAAGACATCAAGCTGACGGCTTCCGACAATTTCCAGCTCGGCGCCTATCGCGCTGATCCCTCAGGCGCCCCGAAGGGCGCGGTGGTGGTGATCCAGGAGATCTTTGGGGTCAATCACCACATCCGCTCGGTCTGCGACCGCATCGCCAAGGAAGGCTATGTCGCGATCGCGCCGTCGATCTTCGACCGGACCTCGCCGAACTTCCAGTCGGGCTACACGCCCGACGAGATCGCCGAGGCACGCAAGTTCGTCGCCAGTCCCGACTGGGACGCGATGCTGCGCGACACCCAGGCCGCGATCGACGCGGTGAAGAGCGTCGGGCCGGTCGGCATCATCGGCTTTTGCCTGGGCGGCAGCGTCGCCTTTGTCGCGGCGACGCGGCTGTCGGGCCTCAAGGCCGCGATCGGCTATTACGGCGGCGCTGTGGTGCGGTTCGCCGAAGAGAAACCGAAGGTGCCGACGCAACTGCATTTCGGCGAGAAGGACGCCGGCATTCCCCTGACCGACGTCGAGACCGTCAAAGCGAAGCGGCCGGATGTCGAGGTCTTCATCTATCCAGGCGCCCAGCACGGCTTCCATTGCGACGAGCGGCCGAGCTACGACAAGGCGAGCTCGGATGTCGCCTGGCCGCGCGGCCTGGAGTTTTTCGCGAAGCATCTGACGTAAGGCGCACATCTCTCTTCCGTCATTCCGGGATGCGCCGCGAAGCGGTGCAGGCCCGGAATCCATAACCACGAACTGGGGTTATGGATTCTCAGATGCGCAATTGCGCATCATAGCTCGCGCTACGCGCGCCCCGGAATGACAAGAGGAGAGAGCAGGAATCGGGTGGCTGCATCACGGCACCCGGCGATAGAGCTGGCCGATCAAGCCAACTCGCGCCGGGAGATCGCCATGCAGCAAGCCATCACGCACCTCGTCATTCGCAATCCGTTCGGAACCATGGACGTCCCGGGCCCGGACGATTCTGAAGTCATGGACTACGCCGCGACCGCCACGCCGGCCGGCGATGCGGCCGACATCAACGCGGCGGCATGGACATCCATTGCCGCCCTCTCCGATCCGCTCGAAGGCATCTGGGCTAGCAGATGGAATGGTGGCGCCGATCCGACCATTGCGGGCGATACGCCGGACAGATGGAAAGAGGGGCGCGCCGAAGTCCGCGTCACGGGGAGCCGGATCTATCTGCGTTTCGACTGGGACCATGGCCGCCGGCACGGCCTGATCGATGCTGCGCGCGAGGGCGCGCGCCTGGTCGGAAAGTACATCAACCTGACCACGCCTGCGATCACGCGGCCATGGGTCGGGCTCGTGGTCGATGGCACGCGCATCGACGGATGCTTTCCGAACGGACGGCTGGATTTCAGGCGGTAGGTCGCGAGCGGAGATACGTGGCCGACCTTACCCTCGCTGTCATTCCGGGACGCGACGAAGTCGCGGGCCCGGAATCCATCGGGCGTCAGAGTTGGTGGAAGAATGGATTCTCAGGTGCGCAATTGCGCACGATAGCTCGCGCTACGCGCGCCCCGGAATGACGGGAGGAGAGAATCCTAGAACCAGCGCTCGCCGACGAACACGGTGTCGCCGGGGCTCAAGGGAGTGCCGAGCGGGACGATGGCGCGCATCGCGCCGCCGGCTTCGGTGTGCGTGACGGTGACCACGTCGCGCTTGGCGCGGGGCGAGAAGCCGCCGGCGATCGCGACCGCGCTTTCGACCGTCATGTTCGGCACATAAGGATATTGGCCGGGTGCGGTGACTTCGCCGAGGATGAAGAACGGGCGGTAGGCTTCGATCTCGACCGCGACCGAGGGCTCACGGATGTAACCGTTGCGCAGGCGTGCGGCGATTTCACCGGCGAGACCCGCCGGGGTGCGGCCGCGGGCCGGCACTCCACCGATCAGCGGCATGGTGATCGAACCGCCGGCATCGATGGCGTAGCTGTTGGTGAGGCCTTCCTGGCCGTAGACCACGACGCGCAGCCTGTCGCCGGCATCGAGATGATAGGAGGAGTCGTAGCGCACCGGCGCCGCCATCGGCGCGGCGTAGCCGACCGGCATGGGTGCAGGCGACGAGGCAAAGGAATTGCGCAGCGCGCCGATGGCGCCGCCACCGTCGGCGACGACGACCGGCTGCGGTGCGCCATAGGGCTGGCCATAGGCCATGGAGTCGAGATCGGCACGGGGCTGCATGACCGCGACGGGACCGGCGGTCTGCATGCAGCCGCCGAGGGCAAGCGCGGCGGACGCTGCCAAGGAGGCTGTCAGGATCGACCATCGAAACGCGCGTGCAACCGGCACAGGACCTATCCCTCGAAACGAGACGGCCCCAGTCTTGCACCGGTTATGGTTAACAAAGCGTTGAGGGCTTCAACCCTCCCCTGGAGGGGGAGGGTAAGCAAGAGCACTTCGGCGACTTACACTGACGCGCTCACACCTACGCCGATCGGGCAGGACACGCCGGTGCCACCGAGGCCGCAATAGCCGGCGGGGTTCTTCGCCAGATATTGCTGATGGTAGTCCTCGGCGAAATAGAACGCGCCGGCGGGCGCGATCTCGGTGGTGATGGCACCGAGACCTTTTGCAGCAAGCGCCTTCTGATAGAGCACCTTCGATTCATCGGCCGCTTTCTTCTGCGCATCAGAGTAAGTGTAGATCGCGCTTCGGTACTGCGTGCCGACATCGTTGCCCTGACGCATGCCCTGCGTCGGGTTGTGGCTCTCCCAGAACGTCTTCAGGAGTTTCTCGTAAGAGATCTTCTTCGGATCGAACACGACCAGCACCACTTCGGTATGGCCGGTGCGTCCCGAACAGGTCTCCTCATAGGTCGGGTTCGGCGTGTGGCCGCCGGCATAGCCGACGGCGGTCGCGTAAACACCGTCGCCGAGCTCCCAGAATTTGCGTTCGGCGCCCCAGAAGCAGCCGAGCCCGAACACGGCCTGCTCGAGGCCCGCGGGATAAGGCGGCTGCAACTTCGCGCCGTTGACGAAATGGGTGGTCGCGGTGGGAATGGCTTGCGCACGGCCCGGCAGCGCCTCCGTGGCGCTCGGCAATGCGGTGGTCTTGCGCATGAACAGCATGATTGGCTCTCCGAGACGAGCTGTCCGTCGCTTGAGCCAATGCAACAAGCCAAGGGCTCAGGCGGCGCGCTCGCGATCAGGGTGGGAATATAGGTATCTACGCAGGAGGGGGCAGCCCTGTTACGGCTGCCGTCAACGCGAGAGTCAGTCTCGGCGGGAATTGAAAGATCAATCCCGGGAATAACCGATCAGCGGCTTCCGCGGACGGAACAGGATCATCAGCAGGATGCCCAAAATGCCGAGCACGGCGAAAACCGGCTGATCCAGCACGAGGCGGATCACCGAGGTCCAGAGCCAGGGCGCCTTGGCCTCGACCCAGGTGCGGAATGCCGTCTGGCTGGCCTGGTTGATGTCGTTCCAGAACTGGCCGAACCGGGTGAACCGCAGGGTCTGGTCGGCCACCCAGCGGGCGCCGTCATAGACCATGAAGATGAACCCGCCGGCCAGCAGCAACAGCCCAATCAGTCGGAAAAAGCCGCGGATCATGCCTCACCTATATGGTCGTCCGATCGGACGACCTCTGCAATGCCGCCAGCCAATAGCCGGGCGACGGCAGAAATTCAACCTCTTCAGGGCGTTACGGCGCGCGCTGGAGCGCCCAAGGCCTGTTTTCCAGCCCCGGAAAGCGTTGACGGTGCCGCAGACCCCCTCTATAAGGGCGCCAACTGGCGGTGGGCGCAATCCTGCCGCCGCTGTTCTTTGAGCAGTTGCAGGCTCCATGAGCTCAAAGGCTTGGAGCCTCAGAGACGACCGCAAGGCCGTCGCTCGTGTTCCGGGAACAGCCAGCAACCGAACACCCTAAATCCGAGCGTCGATTAAGCGGTCAAGCAGCCGGCGCTACCCGACCAAGACGCGACCGGTACCGCAAAGGATATTGAGACCATGGCCAATACCACTTCCGCCAAGAAAGCGACGCGCAAGATCGCCCGCCGCACCGCCGTCAACAAGTCGCGCCGCACCCAGATGCGCGGTGCCGTGCGTACCGTCGAAGAAGCCATCGCGACCGGCGACCGCGCCGCCGCGCTGAAGGCGATGGCGAGCGCCGAGCCCGCGCTGATGCAGGCCGCGCAGCGCAACATCGTTCACAAGAACAACGCGAGCCGCAAAGTCTCCCGGCTCACCGCGCAGATCGCCAAGCTCGCGAAGTAAGCTCATCGAGTCATCCGATCGACTGATCGGATCGACATCGCGCTCGTCAATCAGCCCGGCTCGCGCCGGGCTTTTTGTTGCCCGTCACAATTCACGCTTGCGGTCGTTGGGCGACCACTCTTCCGTTGGAAGACTCGTGTCGTCTTCGCTGCGCTGCGTCCGTAATTTCACTGGCGGATGTTTTTGCAACAGCGGAAACTTTCACTGCGCTGCGAAAAACCCCTGCGGGGCGGGCTTAAGTTGAATCCGCGCGCGCGAGAGTTCTGCACACCGTAGTTTTCCCGGAACCGGTTCGCGATGGAGTTACCCTGCGAAACGAGACTCAAAAAGCGGTGTCTCAATAATCACTTATCGACATAGCGCCGACAAGCATTTGGAAAAATTGCCCGCAAGGCGTGCGCGTGACGCTTTTGTAAAAAATTTTTGGCGGTGGCGGAGATTTGTCACATGACGCGCGGCGCCTTCGAATCTGTGCACGGATTCAAACTCTTGCTCGCAAGCCTGTGTACAACTCCCGCGCGGCGTTAACGCTGGTCAAGTTTTTAGTCGCCTCAAGTGTGAATCAATTTCGTTGCGAGTCTTTCCGCATAGTGTATTCCTTAAGTCGTCCGCAGCGCCCACGATCTCAAGACCAGCGCGGTTTTAGAAACGGGGCGAGCGTGCAAATCGGCGGCGGTGTGCACGTAGGCGACGCTTCAACAAGCGATTGTCGGTTCAAGACCCATAGCAATATGGGAACGGTAGCTCTTTGTCTGAATGTCTCCAAGCGGGATCTTCGATCCCGCTCGCGCCAGACGCAAACGAGAGATGTCATGAAACTACCGCGACACACGTGATGGCGTAGCCGAGCGGACGAACAGTGCAGACGGGCGGGGCATCGGCGACTTCAGTCGCAGTTGCCTTCAGGACACGCAGGACCTTGCCGTGAGCAATCACGGCAGGACGGGGAGGGTATCATGTCTTACGGACTCAACGCGGTATTGAAACAAGTCGCTTACTCCAACGATGCCGGTTTAGATCAGCCCAACCTCCAGCCTCCCGCGTGTGACGGAGCGCCGAGTACGCGCTGACCTCGCGACCCCTCCATCTCTGACATCGCCAATCCGACCCGCGGCGTTCGCGCCGAACGGCGGAGCTGTGTCCGACGATGGAATCGCTCGAGGTCGTGCCCTTTGAGGGATCCTGGCAGGACCCTTCATGGCACTCACAACGCAACTTTATCTCTCAATAGAAGTTTTTTGACG
>NZ_CP176768.1:0-374468 GCF_052588265.1 Bradyrhizobium sp. Pa8
AGAGCGGTCCACCCCAACTCGCAGCTTTGAGTCTGTGGTTCCCTGCCGCCGTCTGGAGACGGAACACCGATTGAAAGAAAAGCGGTCGGCCGATCGCGTCGTTGCGGATATGGTCGAGGACCGCGACGGTTCCGGGTTCGTTGTGGAGCCGGTAGGCGGTCATCAGAAACACGCCGGCCTCGCGCGCAGCGGCGATCATAGCGAGGGCATCTTGTTCGTTGGTAGCCAGCGGCTTCTCGACCAAAATGTGCTTGCCGGCGCGAGCCGCCCGAACAGCGTAGTCAGCATGCAAATGGTTGGGCAGAGCAATATATACCGCGTCGACGTCGGAGCCCCTCAAAAGGGCATCGTATCCGTCATAGTTGACGACCTGACCAACACCATGGAAATCCGCCAGTCGCGCGGCCTTGTCTCGATGACCGGTTACGATTGCGGTAACCTTCGAGTTTGCGGACTGCCCGACTCCCGGCAAGAAGGCCTGTTGCGAAATCGAGCCAGCGCCGACGACTGCATACTTGATCATCATTTCCTCTCCGAGGGCTCGTGTTGGATCGCGTTCGAGGCTGGTGGGATTCCCTTGAACCTCATTCGTTTCTGGCAGTCATACAGCGGGGACGAGGTCGTATCTGAGGGGCGCCACCCCATTTCCGGCGGGAGCCTCGGACCCTGTACTCATTTCGCCTTCCTCCTGACTTCCCATCAGATGACCGAGTTGGTGGAGTAGCCGTTAGGCTGCGGCCAGATCGAAACGGACCTGCCGCATTGCGCCTGAAATTGCGAATGCGCTGTCACAGCCGGCTCTCTGTTGCGGCACTAATTGACAAGTCGCGGGAACATCAGAACGCAAAAGGTTGGCGAGGACAGACATTCACGGTCCAGCAATTGCCGTGCCAGTAAAGACCTTGTGCAAAACCTTGCTTCGAACAGGGGCGACGCATAGTTGAGCCAACGTCAGGCTCCGACGCAAATGTCGCAAACCCAGCACCCCAGAAGAAAGCCCGGGCACGGTGTGTTGAAATGGACCCCGATTTTGGGACCACGTGCTTAGTTGGAAGGGGCTGTTCCGTTTGATAGACGGAGCGCATGATGACGAAGAAGACGAGGCGTAAGATCGACGCGGCACTGAAGGCAAAGACCGCGCTGGAAGCGGTGCGGGAGCAGGCGACGGTGGCCGATTTGGCCCAGCGCTATGAGGTTCACCCGAACCAGATCTATGCCTGGAAGAAGCAACTGCTGGACCAGGCGGCCCGGGCCTTTGACGCGGGTGTCGGGCGGGAGAGCGAGGACGCGCGCGAAGGCGAGATCGAGAAGCTGCACGCCAAGATTGGACAACTGACAGTCGAGCGCGATTTTTTAGCGCGGAGGTCCGGAAGATGAGCACGCCGGACCGTCGAGGAATGCTCGATCGCGACGACATGGCGCTGTCGATCCGCCGGCAATGCATGTTGCTAGGCATCGCGCGCTCTGGGGTCTACCGACCGCCACGGCCGGCCAACGACAACGACCTTGCCCTGATGCGACGGATCGACGAGTTGTTCACCGCCTGGCCGTTCCTGGGCTCCCGGCGAATGACCGCGATGCTGAAGGCTGAGGGGCTTCAGGTCAATCGCAAGCGCGTGCAGCGGTTCATGCGAAAGATGGCATCGCGGCGCTGGGACCAAGGCCGAACACGACGAGGCCGGCGCCGGGCCACAAGATCTATCCCTATCTGTTGCGCAACTTGACGATCGACCGGCCAAACCAGGTATGGGCGGCCGACATCACGTATTGTGCGCCTCGCCCCGAGGAATCGGGGAAGCGTATGTTTGGAATGCATTGAGAAAGCAGGAAATGTGATGAGCCTGCTTCCTGCTGTGAGGAAGCATGAGCCCAAGCGGGCGTGACCTGCTGTCAACTGGCAGGGTGACGTAGCCCGCAGGTAAAGGGGATTGAGGCGAAACCGTTACGCCGAGATGGTTCCCGAGGCTGAGTATCGGAAGGTTGAGGAACACGAACCGGTTCATCCGCGTCTGTGGGCTGAAATGTCGCCTCCGCCTACACGGTTTAACAGGCGGAATGCTGAATGGTGTCGAAGGATATGTAGCCGGAGACACCCGAACGCGAGCGTACAGGTAAGGCGTCTTGCGTGGGCCGAAGGGAGAACACAGCCAAACCTGAGGCAACGGCATCGACTTGCAGCAAGCAAGGGAAAAGACTGCGACCGGCAATCTCACCGATGCGCTGGTAGTCCAACATATGAACGAGGGAAGGCATGAGCGGAATGGTAAGGGAGTTGACCCCGATGTCCGTCATGTTGGCAGAGCTCCCGTAGTAGTCCGAGGCCGGGAAAGCCGGTCACATGGCGAAGGGGAGCAGCAGTTTGAGTTGCTTGGAGTGCACGTGATCTGACCTAATGAGGTGAAAGACATTTGATAATCAGTGAAATGCAGCACAAGCTCGCGACGTGGGCCGCGGCCGATCAGACCCGCCGGTTTGATCGATTGCTCCGGCTCATTACCGACGGGAATTGGCTTGCTGAGGCGGCCCGGATCGTCCTGGCGTCGAAAGGCGCCAATACACCGGGTCTTGACGGAATGGACAAGCGACGGCTTGCTGCCGTTCTGGAGCGTCATCTGGATCGGTTGCGCGTGGCCCTGTTGGACGGCAGTTACCGCCCAAGGCCGGTCAAGCGAATCCATATCCGAATGCCAACGGCAAGTTGAGACCATTGGGTATACCGACGGTATCGGATCGTGTCGCACAGGCGGTTGTCAAAGGATATCTGGAACCGAATTTGGAGAAGTATTTTCATCCAGATTGCTTCGGATATCGACCCGGAAAATCGGCGCTTGATGCCGTTGGGGTTGCCCGCCAGCGCTGCTGGCAGCATCCCTTCGTGCTCGATCTCGATATCCGGGGTTATTTTGACTCGATTCCGCATGAGCTGTTGCTCAAGGCGGTTCGGAAACACACGAACTGTGCTTGGGTGCTGTTGTACATTGAACGATGGTTGAAAGCCGCCGTTCAACTGGAAGACGGTACCCTTGAGCCCCGCGAGAAGGGCACGCCTCAGGGCTCGGTGGTGTCACCGCTGATGGCGAATCTGTTCCTTCATTATGCGTTCGATCGCTGGATGGCGAAGAACCATCCGCAAATACCGTTCGAGCGCTATGCCGATGACATCCTCTGCCATTGCGATAGTGAGCAGCAGGCACAAGAACTGAAGGAGGCGCTTGCGAAGCGCTTTGCTGAATGTGGACTGGAGCTTCATCCGGCCAAGACGAAGATCGTCTATTGTAAGGATGATGACCGGCGAGGTGATTATCCCGAACAGAAATTCGACTTTCTGGGCTACACGTTTCGCGCCCGTCGGTCGAAGAACCGTTGGGGAAAGCACTTCGTCAACTTCAGCCCCGGCGTCAGCAATGCCGCGACGAAGGCAATCCGACAGGAAATTCGCGCCTGGCAACTACACTGCCGTGTGGATAAGAGGATCGACGACTTGGCGAGGATGTTCAACCCGGTCATCCGAGGTTAGATGCACTACTATGGTCGGTACTACAAATCGGCGCTTTACCCGACACTACGTTATCTCGACAGACGCCTCGCGCGATGGGCGATGTCGAAATACAAACGCCTGAAACGACATCGAAGACGGGCAACGCACTGGTTGCGCGACGTTGTATGTCGCGCGCCGGCGCTGTTGTCCCATTGGACGATACTGCACAAGGTGGCGGCTGGACGGTAAGAGCCGTATGAACCGCGAGGTTCACGTACGGATCTGTGAGCGCCTGGGGGTGAAATCCCCCGGGCGACTCGACGATTGGTGCACTGCCGGACCGAGCAAGAAGCAGAAGCCATTAAGGCGGAGCTTCAGGCGAGGCTGGAAGTGTGCGGACTTCAGATGCATCCGACGAAGACGCAGATCGTTTACTGCAAGGACAACAGGCGCCGGCGAAGGTATCCGAGGATCAAGTTTGACTTCCTCGGATATCAGTTCAGGCCGCGGCAGGTGGCAACGTCACAGAGGAAGGAGTTCTTCTGTGGATACACCCCGGCGGTCAGTCCGACAGCTTTGAAGGCCATGCGAGCGACGATCCGAAGCTTGCACATTCCTCGGCAAACGCCGGGGACGCTGGCTGAGAACGCCTAACAGATCAGTGGGCGGCGGCGATCAGGGTGAGAACGCGTTCTCAGGCTGTTTGTCGCTCCATACAATCCGCTCCTCCGGGGATGGATAGGTTATTACGGCCGGTTCAGTCGTTCGGCGCTGTTCTCTCTGGTCGACTACGTCAATCAGAAGCTGCTGCGTGGATCATGCGAAAGTACAAGCGCTTCCGGCTCCACAAAACCGGTGCTTCGCTGTTTTTGCGAAAGCTGGCTCGGAATAATGCGGAGCTATTCGTACACTGGCAGTTGTTCGGAACGACCACGTTCACCTGATGGGCATCGACCAATATGGCGCGAACACATGGCCGCTGCCGGCGTGGGGAACGCCTGCGGGGCCAGCGTTCCTCACGGTCACAGGAAAACACCTGCGTAGCTGCCGATAGCTCCCATTCTCGCGTGCCATTCTGTCTGATTTGAAACGTTGATGCGACAAACCGAACCAAGCAACCTGATCGTTCCGCTGCTGTGACGGCAAACTGCTGGTTTTTGTCTCGACACGGCAGCAACGCTTTCGCGGCACGCCGATTGCAAGCACAAATAACCAGCAATTGAAGGACGTCGCACGCATCACCGGCTCACGATTACACAATGAGACTTGCTCGATTAATCCTGATCAATGCGAGGTTGAAGCTGTAAAATTGTGGGCTACGGGCCTCGAGAAGCGCCGCTGCCTTGCATTCCCCTTGTTTTGGCGATCGGAGAGACGCATCGATGAACCCAGGACAGGACCAACCGGGGGACGACGTTACTACTGTCTCTTCCGAACGAGACCAACAGCCAGGCTGCCTATGCACGCTCACCCGGGCCGCAACGCAGTGGGTTGGATCCTTGACCAGGGCGCGCATCTCTGCCGCTGGCGATCCGACGAACCGCGAGGCTCGGGCTTCTCGCGAAACGGCGCAGGACCAGGTTCTGGAGGGCTGGGCTGCCGACGACGGACAGGGTGAACAGGAGAACCGGCAAGAGGCCGTAAGACGAACGCGAGCCTGGCTTGATGCTGCTGCGGCCCATGCGCCGCTGGACCTTTCGTTGCTATCCCTGACAGCCTTGCCCGCCGCCTTTCCCGCCGCGCTCCAGCGTCTGAGCATCTGGGGCAATCAGCTGACCAGCTTGCCCACCCCCCTTCCGACCGATCTCTTGGAGCTCGCGGCCTACGGCAATCGGTTGAGCAGCCTGCCCGACGCGTTTCCGGCCGGCCTCCGTGTGCTCTACGCCATGCGCAACCAGCTGAACAACCTGCCGGCCGCCTTCCCAGCCGGGCTCTTGCGCCTCAACGTTCAGGACAATCAGCTGACTACTTTGCCCGATAACCTTCCGGCCACGCTTCTGGAGCTCAACGTTAGCTACAACCGGCTGACCAATCTGCCGGCCCGCCTCCCGGCCGGGCTCGAATTTCTCGACCCGAGCAACAACCAGCTGACCAGCCTGCCCGAGACGCTGCTGACGCGGCTCGGCCCTGAGTGCGTCGTTGATCTGACGGGTAATCCGCTATCCGAGCGGGTACGGACCAATCTGGCGGCAGCCTGCAACGTCCCGGGCTATGCCGGCCCTCACCTCTTCTTCTCAAGAGGCGGAGGATCGGAGCAAGCACCGCCGCGGCCTCTGCCCGAGGTAGTCGCGGACTGGCTGGAGGGCGAGCCTCAGGTGGTGGCCGCCTGGCAGACCGTCACTGATGAACCGGGCGCCCAGCAGTATGCCCTCTTCCTCGACAGGCTGCGGCACACCGTGAACTATGGCAACCCCGAGTTCCGGCAGGCGGTGGCCGAGGATTTGCGGCAGGCGGCAATCAGGCCGCGGTTGCGCGAGCAGTACTTCCAACTGGCCTTCGGGGCGAGCGAGACCTGCGAGGATCGCATCACTTTGACCTGGAACGGCATGCAGACCGCACGTCTAAACGCTGATGTCGAGGACGGGGCCTATGACGAGCGGCTCAACGAGCTCATCCAGCAAGCCCGCGTGCTGTTCCGCTTGGACCAGCTCGAGAAGATCGCCCGGCAGAAAGTCAGCTCGCTCCGCTTTGTCGACGAGATCGAGGTCTATCTCGCCTATCAGATCAAGCTGCGCGAGCGGCTTAAGCTGTGGCATATCGCTCCGGACATGCGCTTCTTCACCGTCTCCTACGTCACCGAGGACGACCTCATTGCGGCCGAGACGCGCGTGCGAGACGAAGAGGCGGCAGGATTCACCGACTATCTGGTAACCCACTGGCCCCCCTTGGAAACCGTGGTGAGCCGCATTGCACCCGAGGCTTATGCAGCGATGCAGGAACGGCTCGCCGATGCGATGGGCGAGGAGTTCGAGACGCGCCTGCAGCAACGGCTCGCCGATCATCACCTGACCGATGCTGCGCCGGAGCTCAGAGCCGCAGCCGCGCAGGGGCTCGGACCCGATCTCCTCAAAGAAATCACCCGCGAGATCAAGGGCGCGTTGATGCGCGAGGTGCTCGGGGATCGCGGCCTCGAGTTATGAAGTGGCCCTCCCCCCGCAGCATCGAGGTCCTCGTCGATCCCAAAAGCCTGCCGGAGCTAATCTGACCGTTCCCAGATCCAACCCGTCAAAATCACTGTGCAGAGCCAGTAGTGGCGTTCCGCTTACAGCGGGGCGCCACTACTCAATCACGTAGCCCAGCGCGCGATTGTTCGCCGTCCGGGCCTGTGAGACAAATTGAATGGTTTTGCGGAGGGAGGATTTCTGGTTCATCGTAGCCACCAGGAGCGAAGATGAAGCAGAAATCCGGACCGGCTAAAGCGCCGGCAGAACAGGTACTGAAAGACATTCGGCGGCAGACCCGCCGGCACTATTCGGCGGAAGAGAAGATGCACGGAATCCCAACGTAGCTCCGATCCCCCTCGATTCAGGTAGTAGCACGCTTCGGTGCATGAGCCTACGATGTTCCATCGAACGTCTGAACTTCCAGGGCGTTTTGGAGTAGAGCGAGTTCATCACCGAACGATGCCTATGAAGCGCCTTAGGTTCAAGAAGGATAAAACCCTGGCCGAACGGTTCATCGAGCGCGCCCGGAAAGCAAGGAAGAAAGCTGAGCACTTGCGCCCGGGTAAAGAGCTCGAGGTCCTTTTGAGAAGATGCGCGAAGCCGGGTTTGCACCCTCGCTTACACCCTCACAGTCTGGGCGAGTTCAGAGGTGTTTTCGATCAGTCGCACGACATCTACTGCGGAATGGCAAGCTTGTCTTTGGCGCCTTCTTGCCGAATGTTGCGATACTCAGCGGGGATCCAGACAGGCGTCAATTAGGCGGGACGATTGTCCGCGATACTCGGGGGAAGGCAACTGTCGACGAACCCCTCAGAATTGTTCTCAGGAGATGCCCTGTGAATAGCGTCAGGTGGGTTGGGGCTTGTCGAGCGCTTTGCCGATCTTCACCACCCCCCGCGCTAGCGGCGGAAAGGCGTGCGTTTGCGTGTGTGGAATTGAAGGATAAGAAAGAAAGTAAGCTCAGTTAGGCGAGCGGAGGCTGAATGCTGCAGGAAGTAACCCACGCCAAAGCACGGCCGTTATTTCCAGCTCGGAGAAAGCAGTTTTCGCGCGGCTATCGTGATTTACCATTAATTCACCGCGACTGATTGAGGTGGCAAGCACTGGAGTCCAGGTGGTGGACGGACATGCGGACGTTCTGGTCAGGACCCTATCCGGCGTGCTTGGGATTTCCGCTGACCGTCTCGATGACGAGAGCGATCTGCTGTGTCTGGGCCTTGACTCGGTGCGTGCCATGCGCGCCGCCAGCCTACTGCGGCGGGCCGGAGTTGCGGTCACATTCTCGGCGCTGATCGGCAAGCGGACGCTAGCCGACTGGCGCCGAGTGTTGTCCGATCGGCCCCGTCTTCCGACCGTGCTGCCACGAGACGAGCCCGCACCTAGCGAGGTCATTAGCAGCTTCGCGCTTGCCACCATGCAGCATGCGTTCTGGGTTGGTCGCAGTGACGCGCAGCAGCTCGGCGGCGTGACGGCCCATTTCTATGCTGAGTTGGACGGCGGCGACCTCGATCCGGAACGAATGGCCCGGGCGGTCGATGCTCTGGTTCAGCGTCACCCGATGCTGCGCATGCAGGTGATGCCCGGGGGACGTCAGCGGGTGCTTGCGGCTCCGGGACTGCCGGTGTTTCGCGTGCATGACCTGCGCGGGCTCAATAATGGCGAATGCGCTCGGCAGCTCGAGAGCATGCGACAGCGTTACTCTCACCAGCGGCTTCGCGTCGAAGTGGGCGAGGTGATTATGATCGCCTTGTCGCGCCGGCCCGGTGGGGGATCGCGAGTGCATATCGATCTCGACATGATGGCTGGCGATGCCGTCAGCCTGCGAACTATCCTGCGCGAGCTGGCATGTTTCTATCGACAGCGTGACAGTGTTCTGCCGCGGCTCGAACTGACCTATGAGCAATATCTCCAGCATGCCCGAGGGCAGCGCGCTGCGGAGCGTGAGCAGGCTCGCGCTTGGTGGCAGGCTCGGCTCGACGATTTGGCACCGCCGCCGACATTGCCGCTGCGAAGCACAAAGGATGGCACCACAACGCCTCGGGTCGTGCGCCATCATCATTGGCTAGACGCGCACGCCAGCGGCCGTCTGAACGAGATGTGCCGGAAAAACGGCGTGACCGTCACCGCTGCGATGATGACTCTGTTTGCGCAGACCGTCGGTCTCTGGAGCGGAGGCGATCCGTTTCTGCTCAATCTGCCGGTGTTTTCGCGGCAGAGCGATCACCAAGATGTTGACGGGCTGGTGGGCGACTTCTCTAGTTCGGTGCTCATCAACGCGTATCCCGATCGAAGGATCTTCCTGGAGCAAGCCCGGGCACAGCAGCAAGCCCTGCACGAAGCGGTCGCCCATGCGGCATATGGCGGTATTGAGGTGCTGCGCGACCTGACCCGCCGCCAGCAGGGGCAACAGGTGCTGGCGCCGGTGGTGTTCACGAGCGCGCTTGCGTTGGAAGATTTGTACGAGCCCGCGGTGCGGGAGCAGTTCGGCGAGCCGGTGTGGTCGATCTCGCAGGCGCCGCAAGTCTTGCTCGATGCTCAGATCACAGAATACAGCGGCGGCATTCTGCTGAATTGGGATGTGCGAGATGACGTCTTCATCGAAGGCGTGGTGGCCGCGATGTTCGGCTACTTTCGGGGGCAGCTCAAGCGGCTGCTCGAAGCCCCTGAAGTTTGGCATCTCCCGCTGCAGGCGCCGGCACCGGTCATGCCGATCGAGCCGCAGCAGGTCCGTCAGGCGCCGGTGCCCGAGCCGTTGTTCGCGCGTGTCTTCGCGCAGGCAACGCGGTCGCCGGACGCCGTCGCACTGCTGTGGGGCGATGACGATGCCATGAGCTACGGCGAACTCGCCGGGCGAGCGTTGCAGGTGGCGGCGTTTCTCCACGCGAACGGCGTGCGGCCTGGCGATTCGGTCGCGATCACCATGCCGAAAGGATGGCCGCAGATTGCCACAGCGCTCGGCGTGCTGGCGGCCGGCTGCACCTACGTGCCGTGCGGGATCGACCTGCCGCAGTTGCGGCGTGACCAGATCTATCAGAGCGCGGGCGTGCGGCTGGTGTTGGCCGGGACAGATGAGTATCGGTCGGCGGTGCGGCCCGTGCACCTGTTCGCCGATGCTGTGCAATCGGCGCCCCTGGCGCAGCCGGTCGAAGTTCCGGCCGAGCAGGCGATGTATGTCATCTTCACATCCGGCTCTACCGGCGTTCCGAAAGGTATAGAGGTTTCCCATCGCGCCGTGGCCAACACCATCGACGCTGTCAACCGCCGTTTCGGCATCAACGCCGCTGATCGGACTCTGACGCTCTCCGAACTCGACTTCGATCTGTCAGCCTACGACATTTTTGGCTTTTTAGCCTGCGGTGGCAGCGTCGTCGTAGTGGATGAGACGCAGCGGCGCGATGCCCACGCTTGGCTGCAATTGATCCGGCGGCACCACGTCAACGTGATCAGTTGCGTGCCGGCCCTGCTTGACATGCTGCTCACGGCCAACGGGGGAGAATCCCTGGCCGGCTTGCGGCTGGTGATGCTGGGCGGCGACCGGATTCTGCCGGAACTGGCGCAGCGGTGGTGGCGGGTCACGAACGATGCGCCGTTCGTCGGGCTCGGCGGCATGACCGAGGCTGCCATCCATTCGACCTATCACCAACTTGGTCTTCACGAGACCGGCTGGAATGTGGTGCCTTACGGCCACCCTCTCGACAACATGTCCTGCCGCGTCGTCGATCGCCACGGGCGCGATTGTCCGGCCGGGGTCGGGGGCGAGCTATGGGTCAGCGGCCCCGGAGTTGCGATCGGATATCGCGGGGATCCCGAGCGTACCACGGATAAATTCGTCACCCAGGCAGGACGGCGCTGGTATCGCAGCGGCGATCACGTGCGCTACCGGGAGGAGGGCGTCATCGAGTTTCTCGGGCGCGCGGACAACCAGGTCAAGATTCGCGGTCATCGCATCGAGCTCGGCGAGGTGGAGGCGGTGCTGTCGGCTCATCCGGCGGTCGAGCAGGTCCTTGTCGTTGTGGTTGCGCCGGTGGCGCGCCAGCTCTGTGCGCTGGTGGTCCTGCGCGATGATGTCGATGTGGCCGAGCTGCGCGAATGGGGGGCGGCTAGGCTGCCGAAATATGCCGTGCCGGAACATTATCAGCGGCTGCCCCAGTTCCCGCTGACCGCCAACGGCAAGATCGATCGCAAGATCCTGACGCGGCAGGCCGAGCAGACGCTGCGATCCGAGGCGCATCCGCGGCGCGCGCCGGCGGGCGAGATCGAGCGGCTGGTCGCCAGCATCTGGCAGTCGTTGCTCTCCGCGCCGGACGTCGGACGGGACGACAACTTTTTCGTTCTCGGCGGTGACAGCCTGATCGCAACGCGATTGATGGCGGAACTGCGCCGCGCGGGACTGGTCGGGCAATTGGCAGATCTGTTCGCGAAGTCGGAACTGGCCGCGTTCTGCGCCACGTTGCAGCAGCGCGTGGACACTCCGGAGGCCGTCATTCACGACGAACCGGCGCAGCGCTTCGAACCATTCGCGCTGACGGACATCCAGCGGGCGTTTTGGATCGGGCGGTCGCCGCAGATGCCGCTCGGTGGGGTCGGCTCGCATTTCTATGTCGAGCTTGACGGGGCGAACCTCGACGTCAAGCGGCTGGAAAGCAGTTGGCGGACCCTGGTCGCCCGTCACGACATGCTGCGCGCCGTGGTGACGGAGGAGGGCAAGCAACGCGTGCTGGAAACCGTGCCGGCCTACGAGATCCGCCGGCATCAGTTGTCCGCGAAGGCTGCCGGAGCGCGACTCGAGGAACTGCGGCAGTCGTTGTCACACACATGCTATGACGTCACCCGCTGGCCGTTGTTCGACATCCAGGTTGCGGAGTACGCCGCGGGCGCTGAAACACGTGCGCGTGTGTTCGTCAGTCTCGACAGCCTGATGCTGGACGGGCGCAGCATCATGGTCCTGTTCACCGAATGGGATCAGCTCTACAGCAACGGTAGAACGGGGTTGTTGGCGCCCAGGCTGCGCTTCCGTGACTACGTGGTTCAGCATCGGCCGGATCCGCAGCGCGTCGATCGCGCGCAGCGCTTTTGGCAGGCGCGAATCGCAGAACTGCCGGACGCACCGGCGCTCCCACAAAATGTCGCGCCGGAAACGCTCCGACAGCCGCGATTTCGTCGCCTCAGCAGCACGCTGGACGCGTCCAGCTGGCAACGCTTCACGCAGCGTGCCCGGCAGCATGGCATCACACCAAGCGTAGCGCTGGCGGCGGCCTACGGCGAGGTGCTCGGCTACTGGAGCAATCAACCGTCGGTGGCAATCAACCTGACCCTGTTTGACCGCCCCCGTTGCCACGATGAAATCGATCGCGTCGTCGGCGACTTCGCATCGATCTTGCTGCTGGGCTACCAGACCAGCGGCGGGAAGAGTTTCGTCGACGCCGCCCTGCGGCTGCAGCGCCAGGAGGGTGAGGGGCTCTCGCATCGGGATGTGTCGGGCGTGTGGGTGTTACGCGAGTTGGCGCGGCACAAGGGCGCGCCGATGGCCACGATGCCGGTGGTGTTCACCAGCGTGCTCGGTCTTCCAAAAGATGCTTCGCTCGATTTATCTCCGGCCTTTCCGCGCCAAGTCTATGCCGTCACGCAAACGCCGCAGGTCTGGCTCGACGCCAAGGTTTCGGAATCCCGTGACGGTCTCGTGCTGGAATGGGATGGTGTCGACGAGCTGTTCGCGCCAGGCGTTCTTGACGATATGTTCGCGGCCTATGTCGGGCTGGTCAGGCGGCTTGCGGACGAACACTGGGCTCACCCGGTTCTGCTTGCGCCGCCGGCTGCCCACCGGCGCGTCCGACAGGACGTCAACAGCACGGCCCATGTCTGGCGCGATACGCGGCCGCTGTATTTGAGGTTCTTTGCTCAGGCGAAGCACACGCCCACGGCGCCGGCGCTGGTCGGCGTTGATCAGATTATCGACTACCAGACCCTGGCCGGTCAGGCGCTGCGAGTAGCGGGCTATCTAGCTGCACAGGGTGTCAGACCGGGAGATCGCGTGGCGATCACCCACGCCAAGGGGCCGGACCAGGTGATCGCTGTGCTTGGCGTGTTGGCAGCGGGCGGCTGCTATGTTCCGTCCGGCATCGATCTGCCGATGGCGCGCCGTGAGATCGTGTACCGCTTAGCCGGCGTTCGCCTGGTGCTGACGGACGACGCGAGCCACCAGCGGCTGGACTGGCCGACGGAAACGCCTGTCGTGCCGGTCTCTGTGGCGTTGGGCGGATCCGCTTTGAAGGAGCCAGTCGCGCAGCCGCCCGAAGCGATCAAGTACATCATCTTCACCTCGGGCTCGACGGGCGTGCCCAAAGGCGTCGAGGTTAGCCACGCGGCCGTGGCCAACACCATCGATGCCGTGGATCGGTTGTTCGAAATCCGTCCTGAAGACCGCACTATTTCGCTTTCAGCGCTGGATTTCGATCTATCGGCCTACGACCTGTTTGCGTTTCTCAGTCTCGGTGCTTCCGTTGTGGTAATCTCGGAGGCGGAGCGCCGCGACGCCGCAGCTTGGGTCACGCTCATCAATCGGTGGAAGGTCACGGTGATCAGCGCGGTGCCGGCGCTGGTCGAGATGATCACGATTGCCGCCGAGCAGGTCGGCCTTGCACCCGGACTTCGTCTCGTGATGGTCGGCGGCGACCGCGTGACGCGGGCGCTCCCAGAAGCTCTATGGCGCTGTGCACCGCAAGCGCGTTTTGCGGCGTTGGGCGGCATGACGGAAGCAGCCATTCATTCCACCTGCCACGAAGTGACGCGGAGCGATCCGCAGTGGCCTTGTGCGCCCTACGGGCGTCCGCTGGCCAATATGCGCTGCCGTGTTGTGGATGAGTGCGGGCGGGATTGCCCTGATTGGGTCAAGGGCGAGCTATGGGTCGCGGGCACGGGCGTGGCGCACGGTTATTATGGTGATGCGGCACGGACGCAAGAGAAGTTCGTGAAGTTCGAGGGCGACCGCTGGTACCGCACCGGCGACGTCGCCCGCTATCACCCGAGCGGTATCTTGGAATTCCTGGGCCGCGCCGACAATCAGGTGAAAATCCGTGGCCATCGCATCGAACTCGCTGAAGTGGAGGGGGCTCTGGTCGGCCATCCGCAAATCGATGCGGCTGCCGCGGTGCTGCTGAAAGGGGCCGCTGCCAAGCTCGGCGCTGCCGTCATCGCCGCGCAGCCGCTCGATCTGGCGAGCGTCAGGACTGCATTGCAGGCTACGCTCCCCGACTATGAGGTGCCGGAGCATCTGCTCCAGCTCGAATGCTTTCCGCTGACGGCCAATGGCAAGATCGATCGTGGGGCATTTGCCGCGCAACTTGCAGCGGTGGCGGCGGGCGGCGCCGGAGCGGAGCGGCGACGACCCGTCGGAACTGTCGAGCGACTGGTCGCGGATCTTTGGTCCGAACTGCTGGGGCACGCCGAAATCGGCGCGGACGACAACTTCTTCGCGCTCGGTGGCGACAGCCTGATCGCGACCCGCCTGATGACGCGCCTGCAGGGACTGGGCTATCGCGGCGCGCTGGCGGCCCTGTTCACGAAGCCACAACTCGGTGATTTCGCAGCGACGCTGGTGGCCGATCATCGGCCGGCAGCATCCGCGATCGTCGCCGACGAGGCATCGCGCCACGTGCCGTTCCCACTGACCGACGTGCAGCAGGCCTATTGGCTGGGCCGGCGGGAGGATTTCGAACTGGGTGGCATCGCAGCCCAATGCTACGTCGAGTATGACCTGCTGGACCTCGACGTCGCCCGGCTTGAGCACGCTTGGTCGACGCTCGTCGAGCGGCACGACATGCTGTGTTGCGTCATCGACGACACCGGCCTGCAGCGTGTTCTGCCGTCCATGCCGGGCAGCCGCATTCATCTTCACGACCTGCACGCCATCGCTGACCAGCCCGCCGCGCTCACATCGCTGCGAGACTGGTTGTCACGCCAGACCCGGGATATCGCGACCGGCGGCTTGGTCGACATTCACGTGCTCCGCCATGGCAAGGCACAGAGCCGTCTTGCAGTGCTGTTCGATAATATCGTGGTCGACGGGTTGAGCATGCTGACACTGCTCACCGAATTGTTTCAGCTCTATGATCGGCCCGATCAGGTGTTGGCGCCGATCGGCATTCGCTTCCGCGATTACGTCTGTGCGAGGGTGCAGACCGGTGTGTCCGAGCGCGCCCTCAGTTATTGGCGGGAGCGTCTAGCTGCCTTGCCCCCGGCACCGGCGCTGCCGACCCGTGTGGAGCCATCGACGCTGTCACGGCCGCGTTTCGCCCGCGTGGAGGCGCGGCTTGCCCCCGAGTTGTGGGCGCGCCTGACCGGAAAAGCGCGAGAGGCCGGTATCACGCCGTCCGTGATGTTGCTGACCTGCTTCAGCGAGATTTTGAGTTGCTGGAGCGGCCAATCCGAACTGGTGGTCAACCTGACACTATTCGATCGTCCCGAACTCCACCCGGACATCAATCGCGTGGTCGGCGACTTCACGTCCCTGATCTTGGCCGCCTATCGGGCCGAAAAGGGGGAAAGCTGGCTTGCGCGCGCGGAGCGCCTGCAGGCGCAGATCTGGCAGGATCTCGATCATCAGGACGTCTCCGCGGTACGTGTGCTACGCGAACTCGCGGGTCGCAATCGCGCCGAAGTGCGGCCAGTTCCGGTGGTGTTCACCAGCATGCTGGGGGTGGCCGATACGTTGGCCAAGGCGACCCGCTGGCCCGACTTCACCAGTTCGCAAACCCCGCAGGTGTGGCTCGATCATCAGGCGATCGATCTGGCCGACGGGCTGTTGTTGAGCTGGGACTACGTCGAGATGCTGTTCCCCGACGGCTTGATCGCGGACATGTTCAACAGCTATCTCGCTCTGCTCCATCAACTGATCGACGCCGACTGGCGGCAGCCGCTCCAGCGCGTGCTTCCCGAGCGGCAGCGAGCGGAGCGCGATCGCGTCAATGCCACCGATGCCCCGTCGCCGATCGAGGCGTTGCACGTGGCTTTTTTCCGTCAGGCCCAGCTGACGCCGCGGCGCCGGGCGTTGTGGACGCAGGAGAGCGGCGAGATGAGTTACGGCACACTCGCACGCCGGGCCTTGAGTGTCGCGGCCTATCTGCAGCAACAGGGTGTCAGGCCGGGCGACCGCGTTGGAATCAGTTGCCGGCGCGGGGCCGGGCAAGTTGCCGCTGTGCTGGGCGCGCTGGCGGCGGGTGCTGCGTATGTTCCGATCAATCCCGCTCATCCGCTTTGGCGCCCGTCGTTGATGTGTGCAAAGGCCGACATCCAGTTCGTGCTCGCCGACCACGCTCCGGCGCTTCCGCCGGAGGTAAGGGCAGGCGCGCTGTCGGAGGCGCTGGATTCACCGCCGCTGGCCCAGCCCTGTGAACAGATTACCGCCGATGCGTTGGCGTACATCATCTTCACCTCCGGTTCGACCGGAGAGCCGAAGGGCGTCGAGATCGAGCATCGCAGCGCGGTCAACACAGTTGACGACATCTGCCGGCGGTTTGCAGTTGATGCGCAGGATGTCATCCTGGGCGTATCGGCACTCGATTTCGATCTCTCAGTTTTCGATCTGTTCGGCACGCTCGGACGAGGTGCCGCGCTGGTGCTGACGTCGGACGACGAGCAGCGCGACGCCGACCGTTGGCTGGAGCTGATGGGTGCGCACGGCGTCACGCTGTGGAATAGCGTGCCGGCATTACTGGAGATGACGCTGACGATGGCGGCGGCGCGCAAGGTCGCGCTCCCGGGGTTGCGTCTGGCGCTGTTGTCGGGAGATTGGGTCGCGCCCGATATCGCGGTCCGGCTCGTGCCCGTGGCGCCGCACGCGCGGGTCATCGCCTTGGGTGGCGCAACTGAGGCGTCGATCTGGTCGAATGCATGGGCGGTCGACATGACGCCGCTCGATGGTTGGGGATCGGTGCCTTATGGCCTGCCTCTGCGCAATCAGGTCTTCCGCGTGGTCGACGCGCTGGGCGATGACGCGCCCGACTGGGTGCCCGGCGAATTGTGGATCGGCGGCGAGGGCGTCGCGCGCGGCTATTGCGGTGCGCCCGAGCAGACCGAAAAGCAGTTCAGCGGGGACTATCCGCAGCGTTGGTACCGTACCGGCGATCTCGGGCGTTATCGTCCCGATGGCGTGCTGGAGTTTCTCGGGCGCCGCGACGGCCAGATCAAGCTGCACGGGCATCGCATCGAGCTCGGTGAAATCGAGCAATTGCTGCAACAGCACGGCGCAGTTCGCCGTGCGGTCGCGATCGTCGATGGCAAGGGGGAGGCCGCGCGCTTGCTGGCGTTCGTCGAACCGCAAGCCGCCGCATCCGATCTCGCCGACTTGCGGGACTTTCTTCGCGAGCGCCTGCCTGCCTATGCTGTTCCGGCGGAACTCGTGTCGCTTACGGCATGGCCGCTGAACGCCAACGGCAAGATCGACCGGCATCGGCTCGCCGAACTTCGCCCGCAACCGCCCGAGGAGGCGCTGCCGGTCGACGACGCCCGTGAGCACGAGGTTGCCCGGTTCTGGCTCGAGCTGTTGGATGCCAGACCGCGCTCACGCACCGATAATTTCTTTGCGCTGGGCGGCAATTCATTGCTCGGTACGCGCCTGGTCGCGCGGCTCTCCCAACATTACGGCATCACGTTGTCGCTGCGCGAATTCTTCGCCGACGCCACGCTCGCTGGCCTGTCCGCATCGATTGCCGGTCACCTGGCCGTCGGAGCGCGCATGGAGGAAGGGTCACTATGAACATCATCAATCTGGTCGAAGAGGTCGAGGCGCTCGGCGTTGAACTCTCGTGCGAGGGCGATCAGCTGCGCTTCCGCGCTCCGCAGGGGGGCATGACCTCGGAGCTGAAGCACCGGTTGAGCACCAACAAGTCGGCCATTCTGCAACACCTGTCCGAAGACGGCGCCTCGAGCGAGCTCGTCGTAGATGTAGCTGGACGCCATCAGCCGTTTCCATTGACCGAAGCGCAAAGCGCCTACTTTCTTGGCCGCCATAGTTCGTTCGAATATGGCGGGGTGGCGTGTCGCGGCTATCTGGAGATCGCCTATCCCCCGCAGACGTCTCCGCAGGTGCTGGACCACGCCTGGCAGGACCTGGTCCGCCGTCATGACGTGCTGCGTATCATTATCGAGGATGAGGGCTATCAGCAGGTGCTGGAGGAGGTCGAGCCGCGCCCGTTGCCGGTCGACGATCTCACCAGCCTGAGCGACACGCAAGTCGAGCGACATGTCGAACGCCTGCGGGAGCAAATGCTGTCGGCACCGGTAAACTACGCCCGCTGGCCGCTGTTCGATGTTCGCCTCTGCCGCTGCCGGCACCAAACCGTGTTGTTGCTGGCGATCGAACTGATCCTGGTGGATGCCGCAAGCCTCTATTTGTTGATTGACGATCTCGACGAGCTGGTGTCCGGCGCTGGCCTGGCGCCCGTGCCCGCCGTGACCTTCCGGGACTATGTCATCGCGCGTCGCGCGCAACGCCAGGGCCGGCGTTACAGGCGCGACCGCAACTACTGGCTTTCACGCTTGGAATCGTTGCCGCCCGCTCCGGAATTGCCGATGGCGGCGGCTCTGCCGCTCGCCGCTGCCGCCGACTCCGGCCGCTTCAGCCGCCGCGCGTTGCCGCTGACGGCGGTGCAGAGCGGGCGCCTGAGCGCGCAGGCGGCCGCGCGCGGCACCACGCTCAATGCGCTCATGCTCGGCGCTTTCGCCGAGGTCCTCGGCGTGTGGAGCCGGAGCCGGCGCTTCACCCTCAACCTGCCCATCTTCCGCCGCGAGCCGTTGCATCCCGATATCGACGCCGTGATCGGGGATTTCACTTCGGTGACGCTGCTGGAGATCGATCTCGACGCCGCGCAAACCTTTGGCGACCGCGTGCAGGCGATCGGCCGGCAGCTCTTCGATGATCTCGACCACGCCGCTTTTTCCGGGCTAGAGATGCTTGGCGAGTTAAGCCGGCGGCGCGGCGCATCGGTGCTGATGCCGGTGGTCTTCACCAGCACTGCGGGTGGCGCCCCAGCGCGGCGTGGGCAACAGGCCGGCTATCGTATCCTCCGCGGCTTGACACAGACGCCGCAGGTCAGCCTCGATTGTCAGATCACGGAGCAGCCCGATGGCTTGCTGATCGCGTGGGACGTGAGAGACGGGCTATTTCCGCCGGATATCATTGACCAGATGTTCGCGGCGTTCCGCGGCCTGGTCGAGCGGCTTGCGGACAATGACACCGCGTCCCGGGACGAGGCGCATCTGGTAACGCTGCCTGAGGCGCAGGCGGCGGTTCGCCACTCGGTGAATGCGACCGGGTGGCAGCACGCGGATGCGCTGTTGCATCGGGCATTGGTCGCGCAGGCGGAGCAGCATCCAGAGCGGCCAGCGCTCTACGACAATCGCGGATGCGTCACCTATGGCGAGTGGCTCACTGCAGCGCAAGCGCTGGCCGCGGGACTCGTCGCGGCCGGTTGCCGCCCCGGCGAGCGGGTGGCGATTCTGTGTGCCAAGGGGCGGATGCAAGCCATCGCACCGCTCGCGGTTTTGCTGTGTGGCGGTTGCTATGTGCCCGTCGACGTCGATCAGCCATTGGCGCGCCGCAGTGCCATTCTGAGCGATGCCGGCATTCGCCTTGCTATTGCCGACCCGGGCTGCGAATTGCCCGCGCCCGTTGTCGCCGTGCAGGCGGATTATAATCGTATGCCGCCGCTGCCGGTTCAGGCCGTATCACCGGAAGCGCCGGCCTATGTCATCTATACCTCCGGGTCCACCGGCACGCCGAAGGGCGTGGTCATCTCCCATGCTGCCGCCTGGAATACGGTCGCGGATATCAACCAGCGATTTGGTATCACCGCAGATGACCGCGTGCTGGCCCTCGCCAGTCTGGGCTTCGATCTATCGGTCTATGACCTGTTTGGGATTCCCGCCGCTGGTGGGGCCTTGGTCTATCCCGATGAGGCGCGCAAGACTGACCCGTCGCATTGGGCGCAACTCGTCGCGCAGTATAGCGTGACACTGTGGAATACTGTGCCGGCGCAGTTGCAGATGCTGTGTGACGCGGCGGACGGAGGCGCTCAGGCGCCGTCGCACTTGCGGCTCGCGCTGGTGTCCGGCGACTGGGTCCCGGTCGATCTCAAGTCGCGGCTGGAGCGGTACAGCCCTGCGGCGCAGCTCATCAGTCTGGGCGGCGCGACCGAAGCCGCGATCTGGTCGATCTATCACCCGGTCACCGCGATCGAGGGGCACTGGTCGAGCATTCCTTACGGCCGGCCGCTGGCTAACCAGCGGATGCATATCGTTGACAGCCACCTGCGTGAGCGCCCCGACTGGGTGGTGGGACAGATTGCGATCAGCGGCCACGGCCTTGCGCTGGGCTATCTCAACGATCCCGACAAGACCGCCAGGCAGTTCGTGACCTGCGATAGCGGCGAGCGCCTGTATCTGACCGGCGACCTCGGCCGCTACTGGCCGGACGGAACGTTGGAGTTCCTCGGCCGGCAGGACTCACAGGTGAAGATTCGCGGCCATCGGGTGGAGCTGGGCGAGATCGCCGGCGTGCTGCGGACGCATCCAGCCGTGGGGGACGCCCAGGTGTTGCTGAGTACGGAGAGCACCGGGAAGATGCTTTGCGCGTTTGTTGAACCGGGACGGAACGATCAGCCGGTGGCCCATGCCGTGATGGGGACGCTGCATCAGCGCGCCGCCGCGATCGAACACGAGATTGACGGCGATGCTTTTGCGGCGCTGATGCGGGGGGCCGACCAAGTGGCAATCCTGGCAATGGCTGCCCGGCTGCGCGGTGACGGCCTGTTTGCGACGCCGGAGGCGCGGCATGACCTTACGCACATCTACCAGGCGACCGGCGTTGCCGCTGTGCATCAGTGGCTGTTGCGCAGGTGGCTCGACGGCCTGGTCGATGCGCGGGCACTGTCGTGCGATGACGGGCTGTACCATAGCCTGATTGCCGCGGACGATGCGACGGTTCGCGAGGTCTGGGCGGAGGTCGATCACCTCGAGCGGAAGGCGGCTTACGGCAGCCAGACCCTCCACTACATCCGGGTGTGCAGCGATCAACTGTCTGGCCTGTTGCGCGGCGAAGTCGATGTGCGCGCCATCCTGTTTCCGCAGGGCGAACTCGGGACCGCCCACGCGGCCTACCGCGACAACCTCGTCAGCCAGAGCATGAATGGCATGGTCGTCGCCGTGGTGCGGGCGCTGGCGGAGGATCGCAAGAGGCGCGATGAAGCGCCGCTGCGGGTGCTGGAAGTTGGCGCCGGAGTTGCGGGCACCGCCAGCGATCTCGTTCCGGCGCTTGCGGAGTTCACCCCGGAGTATTGGTTCACTGACCTGTCCGAGTTCTTCCTGACCGAAGCGCGCCGTCTGTTCGCCGACTATCCCTGGATGAATTACGGCATCTTCGACATGAACGAAGACGCCCGTCTGCAGGGCATGGCACCCAACAGCTTCGACGTCATCCTCTGCGCCAATGTGCTGCACAACGCCCGGCATGCCGGCGACGTGCTGCGTCAATTCACGACGCTGTTGGCGCCGGGCGGCTGCGTGGTGTTCATCGAGCCGTTCCGGCGGCACAACTACCCACTGCTGGTCTCTATGGAGTTCTTTCCGGAGTTGACGGGATTCCGCGACCTGCGAGCCGACACTGACCAGACATTCTTCACGCGCGAGCAGTGGTTGACCTGGCTGCGGGAAGCCGGCGCGTTGATTGCCGATTGCGCGCCGGCAGCCAGTAGCAATCTCGCCACTGCCGGGCAAGGCGTCTTCGTCGGCCAGTTCAAGACCGACCGGTCATTGCTACGCGTCGACGACTTGTGTGGTTTTCTCCGTGATCGGCTGCCTGGTTACATGGTCCCCGCTCAAATCCAAGTGCTGGACGCGCTGCCGCGGCTGGGCAGCGGCAAGAGCGATCGCGCGGCGCTACAGGGCCTGGTTCAGCCGGCGCGGCAGCGGCCCGGCTCGGCCGGACTGTCGGGTGCAGCGCCGCGCGACGCGCTAGAGCAGCAGATCGCCGATGTCTGGGGGCATGTCCTCGGAGTGGCGCAGCCCGCCTGTGAAATCGATTTCTATGCGCTGGGCGGCGATTCATTACTGCTTTCGCGCATGATCGCCAGGCTGCGCCAGCAACTGCCGGCGGCGGCCGAGCTGGAATGGGAGGTTCTGCTGCGGCACTTGCTGCGCGAACCGACGATCCGCGCGCTGGCGGAGCGGTTGCGCCATGCGCGCGAACAGCCGGCGGCTCTGCACTCGCGCTCGGCGCTCGTTCCGCTGTGGGGAGATGAGGCGGTGGAGGGCCGCTGCTGCGTGTTTGTCCACGCCGGCACTGGCAATCTGCTTCCCTACCAGCATCTGCTGCAGGTGCTAGACAAGACGGCATGGCCGCGCGGGATCGGCGTGGAATTGCCGCAGCACGAGGCGTTCACGGATCTGACGCCCGACCGCGCATTGACAAGGCTGGCGGCGCGTTACGCCGACGAGCTGACGCGGCGAGGGGACGAGTTCACGTTGATTGGTTATTGCCTCGGCGGCCTGCTGGCGGCCGAGATCGCCCGGATGCTGACGGAACAGGGCAAGAGGGTTACCGAACTGGTCGCGATCAGCGCGTATCAACCTCCGCATGTGGAAGCGGACGCGTTGGTGGACTATATATTCGCCCGCGCGCTCGGCGCGTCGCCGCAACGGCTGGCGCTGCCCGAGGAGCGGGCGCTCGCGGCGGCGGTCGCCGAGATTCTACAAGCTGGACCCGGCGGGATCGCGCGGGATGCGTTCGAGCGGCTCGGCGATCGGCATCGCGAGGTTAAGGAGAGTTTTGCGGCATGGTCGTCGCGCTCGCTTGCCCAGCGTCTAGCGCAATTGCGCGCTGGCGGCCATGCGGACGGCATCTATCATCAGCCAGATGGCGCGGGCCTCGAATTTGCCAGGCAGCACGCGTTGTTCGCCCACAGCATGGCGTCGGTCGGCCTGCATCGTGGCGACGCCTGGCTCGGCCGCACGGTGCTGTTGCGCAACAGCGCCAGCGATCCGCTGCTGCCGGGCACGCCTCAGGACGTTGCCGGCTACTGGCAGAATATCTGCCTGGGAGATCTTGTCATCGCCGATATCGCCGGCGACCACTTCAGTTGCCTGTCGCGCGTCCATGCGCCACGACTGGCCGAGCTCATCGTCCAGCACATCCACCGTGCGGGCGTGTGATGAGCAGCGGAGCGATCGGAATCCTGGGCGCGAGCGGCCAGGTTGGCCATCACGTGGTCGGCTGGCTGCGGCGGGATCAGGTCGGACCATTACGCCTGGGCGGCCGCCGCCGATCGCCGCTCGAGGCGCTGCAGAAACCGGGCGACGACATTCGACCGGTTGATCTGCGCGAGGATCTTGCACTGACGGAATTCTGCCGGGGTTGCCGGGTGGTGGTGAACTGCGCCGGGCCGTCGTATCAGGTGCTCGACCGCGTGGCACGCGTCGCCGCCGCTCAGGGCGCGCATTACCTCGACGTTTCCGGAGACGGTCCGGCGCACGCGCTGCTCCAGAACCGCATGCCTGCGAGCCCGGGTTGGGTCGCGCTGTTGTCGGCTGGCATGCTGCCTGGATTAGCCAATCTGGTGCCGGCATGGTTGAGCGATCAGCCGGGTGGCGCTCTGACCGTGTACAGCGGCGGCGTGGAAAGGCTCGCCGGCGCTGCCGCCGCCGATCTGGTGCTTTCGTTGCGGCCACAGGCCGCCGTGACAATCGACAACTACTGGTACGGTGAAGCGGGGGCGAGCTGGGAGCTCGGCAGACGCCGCAGCCGCAGTCTTGCTGCACAGGAAAAGGTGCAGCTCGATTTCTTCCCGGGCACGGTCGCGATGCTGCCCTATCTCAGTGCCGATGCCGAGCGCCTGGCCACGCGGCGCAAGCTGACCACGTTGCGCTGGTTCAACGTGTTCAGCGGACAGCGCCTTCGGGAGACCTTGATCGGTCTGCGCGGCAGGAGTGGGACACTGAGCGAGGCGGTTCGTGACGTCGAGCGCGCCAGCGAGCTCGACGTGCTCGGCATTCGCCCATACTACGCAATGGTGTTCGTCCTCGAACAGCCACCGCGGCCGACCCGGCGTGCTGCCATCGTCACCAACAGCAGCCTGGCATTGACGGCAGCGACGGCGGTTGCAGCGCTGCGCGCACTGTTGCGCGGGGAGGTTCCGCCTGGCCTGCATTTTGCCGATGATGTGCTGTCGCCGCAAAGCACACTCGATGACGTCGTCCAGCTGCATGCGGGAACGCGCATCGGCCGCCACATCCTGGATCTGGCCGAAGTTAAGGAGGGAACGCTGTGAACCCCAGGCGACGGGCCATCGTATGCGGCACCAGCTTTGGTCGCCTCTATCTCCAGGCGCTCGCGCAGCATCCGGCCATCGAACTTGCAGGCGTGCTGTCGACCGGCTCGCAGGCATCGGCCGAATATGCGGAGCGGTATGGCATCGCGCATTACACGGCGCTGTCCGAGCTGCCGTCGAATATCGATCTCGCCTGCGTGGTTGTGCGCGCTGGCGTGTCGGGCGGACCGGGCGCGGACATCAGCGAGGCGCTCCTCACCCGCGGCATCCACGTCTTCCAGGAGCATCCGCTGCATCCGGCCGAACTGGCGCGGTGTCTGCGCAGCGCACATCGTCATAGCGTACGCTACGGCGTCAACGCCTTCTATCCGACCGTTGCACCGATTGCCCGCTTTCTTCAGGCGGCCGAGCTGTTGCGTCGGCATGAGGCGCCGCGGTTCATTGACGGCATCTGCGGGGCCCAGGTGCTCTATCCTCTGCTCGATGTCACGGCCCGTGCGGTCGGACGGCTTCGTCCGTCGGCCCTCCTGCCGTTCGAGCCGGCCCGGTGCGGTCCCTATACCAGCCTCCACGGGGAGATCGGCGGCACACCATGTACGTTGCGCGTGCAAAATCAGATCCATCCGGCGGATGCCGACAATCACGCTCTGCTGCTGCATCGCCTGACGGTAGGATTCGACAGGGGGATTCTGGCGCTCACCGATACCCACGGTCCGGTGATTTGGAGCCCGCGTCTGCATACGCATCGCGATAGCACTCACCGCCTGGTCCTGAGCGGGCCGGGAACCGAGCGGCTCGCGCTGCCGTCGAGTGAGCTGCTCGCCGGCACGGAGGCTGGCACGTTTCGCGACGTATTCGATCTCCTGTGGCCACAGTCCATCAATCGGGCGGTGAGCGAATTCGTCGCGACCTGGGACGATCCGTTGGCTGCAGCGCGGTCGGCGCAGTGGACGAGCGGGCTGACCACCTTCTGGCACGAGGTGTCTACGGTGCTGGGTTCACCCGAATTGATCTACCCGGAAGCGCCGCCGCCGTTGAATCTTTCGGACCTTTTGCTGGCGTTGGAGAAGACCCTTGATGTGGACTGATGGATATCTGCGTTTCTACCAGCCGCGGCCGCAGGCCTCACGGCTGCTGATCTGCTTTCCGCACGCGGGCGGCGGCGCCAGCGCGTTCCGCGCCTGGCCGTTCCTGCTGGGTGACGATACCGAAGTCGCCATTGCCCAATATCCGGGCCGTGAGGACCGGTTCGGCGAGCCACGCGTCGAGGATATGGACACGCTGCTTGCTGAGCTTCTGGCCGAAGCGCTGCCTCACGCCGGCCGTCGCCCGTTCTGTCTTCTTGGACACAGCATGGGCGGCGCCGTCGCGCATGAACTGGCGATGCGCTTGACTTCCCGCGGAGCCGGGCCCCGCCGTTTGGTGATTTCAGGCCGTCAGCCCCCCAGTCATCATCCACTGAACAGCACCATTCACCAGAGCAGCGATTCGAAGTTGCTGGCCGAGCTATTGCGTCTCAGTCCGGACAATGAGGCACTGGCACAGGAGTCGGAGCTGGTGACATTACTGCTTCCCGTCGTGCGCGCGGACTATCGCTTGATCGAACGCTACCGCCCCGGCGACTGCCCGCGGTTGGATTGCCCGATCACCGTGCTTGCCGGTGAACAGGATCCGGAGCTCAGCCCCGAGGCGGCTCATGCCTGGTCGGCTTACACGCACGGCGACTGCCGGGTGCACTTCTTCCCGGGTGATCATTTTTTCATCGCGAGTCAGCGTGCGCGCGTGGTGGCCACGGTACGTCAAGCAATGCTCGGAGAGGAGCGGATATGAGCGACTATTATTCGCCCGTGGCGGAATTCTACGATCTTGTCGCGCGTGCTCATGGCGAGGGTGAGCTGAAGCTCCGCGAGAAGTTGAGCGGGCTCGATCCGGCCGCCGGCCCGGTGCTGGATATCGGCGCCGGAACCGGCCGCACGACACTAGCGGTCGCGGAGACTGTGCCGGATGCGGAGATCCTGGCGGTCGAGCCGGCGCCCGCGATGCGCGCAGTGCTGATGCACATGGTCGCCCGCGACCCCGAACTCGCGCGACGTGTTACGGTCATTCCGGAGCCGGTAGAGAATCTGAGCCTCCCGGAGCGTCTCGGCGCCGTGATCGCCTATGGGGTGCTGGGACATCTGGATCCGGATGCCCGCCAGAAGCTGTGGCGGCTCCTGCTTCCGCGCCTGGCAAGAGGCGCGCCGATTTTCGTCGAGTTGCTGCCGATCGAAAAGCCAATGCGGTTGCCGACCTTGCCGCTGGCGAACGCAACCATTGGCCGCCGCAGCTACAGCGCGACGCTGGATGGCGAACCCGGCGAGGGCGACGTCATGCGGCTGACGTCGACCTGGGTGGTCGCCGGCGGACCGAGTCCCAGTCAGACGATTCGCAACACCAGCATCTGGCACACATTCGGCCTGGACGATCTCGCCCGGGAAACTGGGCTACGGGCCGAGCGGCTCAGCCAGCAAGCGGGGGTTCTCTATGCCTGACGCAACAAGCCCTTCGCGGACCGTGCTACTGCCCGACATGCGCTATCCGGATGACGTGGGGACCCGCTACCGGCAGCGCGGATACTGGGGCGACGAAATCTTGCCGGATATCGTTCGGGCTTGGGCGAGCCGGCACGGCGAACGAACGGCGCTGCTGACGGCGCGCGATAATTGGGATTTCGTCACGCTGATTGCGCGGGCCGACCGGTTCGGACGCCATCTGGCGTCGTTCGGGGTGTCGGCGGGGGAAGCGGTGGTGCTACAGCATCGCAACGATACCGACTTCATCGTCGCGTTACTGGCCGTGCTGCTGCTCGGCGCGGTGCCCGT
This sequence comes from Bradyrhizobium sp. Pa8, assembly GCF_052588265.1. NCBI lineage: Bacteria > Pseudomonadati > Pseudomonadota > Alphaproteobacteria > Hyphomicrobiales > Nitrobacteraceae > Bradyrhizobium > Bradyrhizobium sp. Pa8. Next base: position 26,822 of record NZ_CP176768.1, read on the forward strand.
GCTCGCGCTGCCGGCGCACCAGCAGCGCGAGGTGACCCATGTGGCCGCACTGGCGACTGCGGTCGCCTATCTCGGCAGTGAACATGCGGGCATCGATACGCTGGCGCTGCAGGACGCCGTGCCGAGCCTTCGCTTTTCACTGCTCGCATCGCCGGATCGCAGGTTTGCGGATTGGCCGGGCGACGCGATTGATCCGTTGCCGCTGCCTGCTGTACGGCCGGATGATGTCGCACTGCTGTTGCTGTCCGGTGGCACGACCGGCATGCCGAAGCTGATTGCCCGCACCCACGCCGACTACATCTACAATTTCCGCGCCAGCGCGGCGCTGTGTGCGGTCACGGCCGAGGACCGCTATTTGGCCGCGCTGCCGATGGCGCACAATTTCCCGCTGGGATGTCCGGGGATACTCGGCACGCTGGAGCAGGGCGGCGTCGTCGTCGTGCCACCGAGCTCGGCACCGGAGGAGGCGTTCGAGACGATTGCGCGTCATCGTGCAACGATGACTGCGCTGGTGCCTTCCCTTGCGGCGCTCTGGCTAGAGGCGGCCGAATGGGAACGGCCCGATCTGTCCTCGATGCGCCTGTTGCAAGTCGGAGGCGCCAAGCTCGATGTCGTCACGGCCAACCAACTGGCGTCCGCATTTCCCTGCCGCCTCCAGCAGGTGTTTGGCATGGCCGAGGGGTTCCTCAATTTCACACGCCTGGACGATCCACCGGACCTGATCGCCGCAACCCAGGGGCGCCCCCTGTGCGACGACGATGAGGTACGAATCGTCGATGACCATGGACAGGATGTCCCCACTGGCGACGTCGGCGAGCTTCTGGTTCGCGGCCCCTATACCATTCGCGGATATTACCGGGCCACGGACTACAATCGTCAGGCCTTCACGCCGGACGGATTCTACCGCAGTGGAGATCGCGTCCGTCGCCTGGCCAACGGCCATCTGATCGTCGAAGGCCGCATCAAGGATGTCATCAACCGGCACGGTGAATCGATTGCGGCGGACGAAATCGAAGCCTGTCTGCGGGATCATCCCGCGGTCCGCGACGCCGCGGTGTTCGCCGATCCGCAGACGGGATACGACGAGGCCGTACATGCTGCCGTCATCAGCGACGATGCCACTCTCACATTGAATGATATTCGCGCGTTTTTCGCAAGCCTGAGCGTGGCTGCTTACAAGTGGCCCGACAGGCTGTCACATGTACGACAATTCCCGCTGACACCGATCGGAAAGGTCGACAAGCGGCAACTTGCTACGTTGCTTCGCGAGCCGACGGCCCGAACCCCGGAGGATATTGTCTCAATTCCGACAGCCATTGCCCGACGCGGCGCGGATTCCGCTCTTTAGGGGCAAAGTAAATCGTTGTGGTTGCCGGATTGCTTGATCTCACTAGAATGTCGTCTCGCGACAATTGGGAAATAGCACCGGTTGCGCATCCGGTGACTATCGGTGAAACACCAATGAGCGTAGCGCGTGGACTTCAATCCGATCAGGCTGCGAATGGCGGTCGAGACTCTCCCTTGAGCCTGGCCGATATCGCGAGCGGATGCGGATACAGCTGCCAGATGTCGGCTGCAACCGATGTGGCGCGGACGCACGACGAGTCGCCGTGGCCGCCAGGTAGCTACCGCCGCGGCGAGAGTTCCCGCATTCTGGTGATCCGGGCTCGCTCGGTCATCGCGACGGGTTGCGAGCTCGCCCAGCATCTCGACGCACATTTGCAGGAAACGACGGCAGGGCCGCTATCCCTGAGCTGCTGCGAACGTGCGCTCGCCCCTGAGCTGTTCTCACCCGGACACACCGGCTTGGTCGGAGGATTGTTGGTCGAGAGCCGTGCGCTGGAATTGCTGGCATGCGTCATCACAGCTCAACAGCCCCAGGGCAAAACCACGAGCTGGGTTTTTCCACGCGATGTCACGAACATCCCACAGGGTTCGCGACAAGCTGCGCGCCAATCTCGCTCACCTCTGCGATCTTGCTCGCAATGTCGGCATAAGTACAAGCACCTTGAAGCGAAAATTCGCGGCCGTCATCGGCCAATCGGTCCTCCAATTCTTAGGCGACAAACGCTCGATCGCGCACGCGCGTCGAAAACGTTGCGTGGCCTTCCGCAGCTCCTCGCAAACGTCTGGCCTCTGGTTTTTGATATCGAGAGAGTCTACTCAAACTGTAGGCCCGAGACACATTCGAAGAGGCTCCCTCGGAGACAGAGATCGACGGACCGGGCATCGGCTATGCGCTTTTGGTCGTTTCCGCTGCGGCGCTTGCGCCGGCCGACTGTCACAGCAGCGGGCGATCAACCGGTGATCGGGCGGACACAGTAATTGGACCGGCGGCGTATGGCATCCGCATTCGATTCCGATGGCGCCGCCTGGCGGCCCGGCACTCATCTGCTCAGGCCAATTCGCGGCTGGCTTGGTCTTGCCATCATCTTGCAAGTGATCTCGTCGGGTCTGGTTCTGGCACCGTTGATCGGGCTCTCCGAGCTGACGTCCGCTCTCTCGGACGACCGCGCGCGCCAGCAAGAGGCCTGGCGGCTGGTGGTGCTTTCCGCTGTATGTCTCGGCAGCGGACTGGCGCTGCGCGGGCTGGCGGAACTTGTCACCCACCTTGCCGACAATGCGTTCGCGCTGGACTTGCGTCGGCGGCTTGCTCGGCGGATCGCGCGGGCGCCTCTCGGCTGGTTCGATGACAATAGCAGCGGGCAGATTAAGCAGGGCGTTCAGGACGACGTCACTGCGATACATCATCTGATCGCCCATTCTTACATCAATCTCGCCAACGCGGTGGCGACCACGCTCTTCGTGTACGGCTATCTGGCGCAAGTCGATTGGCGGATGACCCTAGTGACGTTGCTGCCGCTGCCGGTCTCTTTGCTTTTCTACGGCCGCGTCATGGCCGCAACCAGCAGCCAGAAGATGGCCCAATACGGCGCCGCGCTGGCGCAGGTCAATCACTCGGTGATCGAGTTTGTGCAGGGGATTCCGCTGGTCAAGATCTTCGGACAGCAAGGGCAGGCTCATCGAGCCTATCACACGGCAGTGGGTGACTTCCTCTCGTTCTTTCTCGCCTGGGTGTGTCCTCTGATCCGGCCGGAGACCTTGTCGTCGCTGATGATCGCTCCGATCACCTTGCTGTTCTTGGTGCTGACATGCGGAACGCTTGCCGTCGGTCAGGGCTGGCTGCAAGGAACCCAGTTGCTGCCTTTCGCTGTTCTGGGCCTCGGCATCTCGATCCCGATCGCAGCGTTGAGCAGCGGCGCGCAGTCGCTTCAGCTCAGTCGGAGCGCTTTTGCCCGTCTGTCAGGACTGCTGGGTATCCCGCAACAGCAGGAGCTCGATGCGAGGCTGCAACCGGACGGCAGCGCGGTCAGTTTTGAACATGTGACCTTCTCGTTTGACGGAGTCCGCTCGATTCTGAATGACGTGTCGCTAGCGCTGCAGCCGGGAACGGTGACGGCCCTGGTCGGTCGCTCGGGCTCAGGGAAGTCGACGCTGGCGAAGCTGCTGCTGCGTTTTTATACGCTTGAAAGCGGTCGAATCATGCTCGGCGGGCGCGACATCGCCACGATCCATTCCAGCAACCTGTACCGGCATGTCGGTTTCGTCTTTCAAGACGTGCAGCTGCTTCGCATGAGCGTACGGGACAATATCGCGCTGGGGCGGCTGGATGCCAGCGACCAGGAGATCGAAGCGGCCGCGACTGCCGCCAATATCCATCACCGCATCCTGCAACTGCCGCGCAGCTATCAATCGGTCTACGGAGAAGACGCGCAGTTCTCCGGCGGCGAGGCGCAACGCCTGAGCATCGCACGAGCGTTGCTGCTGAATCCGCCGGTTCTGGTGCTGGATGAAGCCACCGCCCAAGCCGATGTCGAGGCCGAGGCTGCGATCCAGACCGCGCTTTCGGCTCTGTTGGTAGGCCGAGATCGTGCCCGAACCGTCCTCGTGATCGCGCACAGTCTCAAGAGCGTGGTTAATGCAGACCTGATTGCCGTGCTGGACGACGGCCGTATCGTCGAGACGGGGCATCATCAGGCGCTTCTGGCCCGCGACGGATCCTATGCACACATGTGGCGGGCTCAGAACCCGGGCCCTCAACAGGAGACGGACGAATGATGATCGTTCGACGGTTGACCAGGCTTCTAGGAGCGGACAATGAACCGCTGCTGCGGCGCTATCTCTGGCTGACGCTGGTCTGCTGCATCGTGCAGGGTTTCACGTTTGTAGTGGTCGTGCCAATCATCCGGGCGCTCTTGGTCGGCGATGCGCGCGGTGCGGCGCGATGGTTGCCGCTGCTGGCCCTCGGCACCGTCATGACGTGGCTCCTGAGCTATGCGGCGACGATCCGCGGCTTTCAGGTTGCGATCAAGCTGCTGGAAACCCTGCGCCATCGCATCGGCGACCACGTCGTCTCGCTGCCGCTTGGCTGGTTCACCCCGCAGAACTCCGGCCGTCTCGGGCTGATCTTGAACCAAGGTGTGATGGACGTCGTTGGACTACCCGCTCGACAGTTAACTCCGCTGATGCGCGCTACCGTGACGCCCCTGGTGGTCGTGGTGATGATGACCTTCTTCGACTGGCGCTTGGCAGCAATGGCGGCCGTGATCTTTCCCGGGGTGGCACTGATCTACCGGTGGGCGGAACGTCTGGGCCGCGCTACCGACCGGGCCGTCGCCGCCGCTACCGCCGAGGCGGCAGAGCGCATGGTCGAGTTTGCTCAGAACCAGGTTGTGTTGCGGGCCTATGGTTGCAGCGATCTCGGTTACGCGCTGTTCGACGCGGCACTGCTCGCGCAAAGCCGCGCCAGCCGGCGGCAGTTGTGGCTGGTGCTGCCGCCGCTGCTGGCCAATTCTTGGCTGGCTCAGCTCAGTTTCCTGATGCTGATGGTCAGTATCACGTGGCTGGCGATCGGCGGAGATCCGCAGCATCTGCCGACACAGATCGCGATGCTGGTGCTGATCAACCGCGTGGTCGATCCGCTGACCGAGGTCGCGACCCACGGCACCGGCATTCGCATGGCAACGACGCACATGGAGACGGTGGAGACCATCTTGATGACCGAACCGTTGCCACGGCTCGGTCCGGTTGCGGCGTCGCCCGATACTTGCGACATAGAGTTGGATCAGGTCAGCTTCAGCTATCGGCCCGGAATGCCGGTGCTTGACACTATCGACCTGAAGCTGCCTGCAAATACCACCACCGCTCTGCTTGGAGTGTCGGGGTCCGGCAAGTCCACCATACTTCAGCTGATTACGCGGTTTCACGATCCCGACAGCGGCACCGTCCGCATCGGTGGCATAGATCTGCGCCGGCTCGAAACCGCGGAGTTGATGCGGATCATCTCTCCAGTCTTTCAGGACACCTACCTGTTCTCCGGAACCCTGCGCGAGAATGTCCTGCTCGGCCGGCCCGCCGCGAGCGAACAGGAGCTGGAGCGGGTGGTGAAGCTGGCGCGGCTTGATGAAGTCATCGAGCGGCTGCCCGGAAGGTGGGAGAGCCCGGTCGGCGAGCGTGGAAGGCTATTGTCTGGAGGCGAGCGCCAGCGGGTGTGTATAGCGCGGGCCCTGCTCAAGGACGCGCCGATCATGCTGCTGGATGAAGCGGCGAGCGGGCTCGACGGCGAGAATCAGTTGACGGTCTGCGAGGGCCTGCGCATGCTGCATGGCCGCAAGACGCTTCTGGTCATCACGCACCAGCTCGATGCTATCCGGAACGCGGATCGGATCGTGGTGCTCGACAACCATCGCATCGTCGAACAGGGCACCCACCCGCAGTTGCTGGCTGCCGATGGACGCTATGCGACATTCTGGCGCGCGCGTTCGGCATCGGCAGGCTGGCGGCTGTAGGGCACCGGTCATGAATCGCCTGAAGACAGGAGCCGCTATGCCTCCACTTCTTAATAGCCGTGCCTGCGCCGAGGAGTGGCCACTACCAAACACCGATCTGACGAATCTCGATCTGTTCACCGGCGGCTTTCCGCATCCGCGGTTCATCACATTGCGCGAGCACAAGGCGCCGCTTTTCCACCCGGCGATCGCGCTGACACTGGAAAAGATCCTGCGCTGGACTTCGCCAAAACCTACAATCGCCGCGCCGCCCCTCCCGATGTGGAGATCAGCCAATAGCGATGATGCGATTTTCGAGCAGGCGTTCGAATTCGATGTCGGCCGACCGATTAATCCGCATCTGGCATTCGGCAGCCACGGCTGTCTCGGTGCGCAGCTGGCGAGGCTCGTCGTGCTGAATGCCCTCCAGGACCGCGTCAACGGCATCGACTCGCCGGTGACATGGAGTGGGTGCGGAGCAGCAAGCATACCAGTATCCGGCGCTTCCGCGGGCATCGCCATAATTGACCCGCCGCAATGCCGCGGTCGGCGCGACCAAGAGCCGTCTCTGATCTCCATGGAGGATTCCAATGCGGTCACCGAAGGCGCCGGATTGCTGTCAAAACCTCTGCGACATCCGCGAGGGACTTGACGAGCTGGATCGGCAGATCGTCTCAATTCTGAGGCAGCGCATGTCTTACGTCAAAGCTGCGGCGCGATTCAAGCCGACCGACGAAAGCATTTCCGCCCCTGAACGTGTCGCCGTGATGCTCGCCGATCGGCGAGCCTGGGCCGACGCTGCCGGGCTGCCGGCGGACGGTGTTGAGATGCTGTTTGAGCACCTGATCCGGTGGTTCATCGAGCAGCAGGTTCTGCATTGGCGGGCGCTGCACGGCGTTGCGGATCGATCGGGAGCATTGTGATGATATTGCAGCTGAATCCCTCCGATCTGCTGCGATGCCTGATGGAGGCGCAGTGCCGCGCCGGAGAGCACCGTTCGCGGGTTCTGGCGTCGTATTCGGTGCCGTGGACCTCCGACGATCATGTCGGATTGTTCGCATCCAATCGGTTGTTCGAATCGCCGGCGACGCTGTGGGCGGTTCCCCGGCGCGAGCTTGCCCTGCTCGAACTGGGTTGCGCCCATGAATTCCGGGGCAGGGCCGGGGCTCCGTGGGCCGCCATTCAGCAACAGTGGCAGCGTCTGATGGAAGGAGCCGTTATCCACGGTGACCACCGCCCGGTGCTGTGCGGCGGCTTCGCCTTTGATCGGCTTTGCCCGCGCCGGTCTCGATGGCGAGATTTTCCGATGGCCGCGCTCACCTTGGCGCGCTTCTGTTTGTTCCGGCGCGGCAGCGCGACGCGGCTCGTTATCAACACGCTGGTGACAGCGACGTCAGATTGCGCCGCGCTGGCCAACGGCGCGGTTGCGAACTGGGCTAGGATCGTGTCTCGTCGATCGCCTGCACCGCGGGTCGCCGCGCTCCGGGAACCGCTGGAGCCCGACATCGCCGCCGATACCTGGAAGCGCAAGGTGGCGGCTGCTATCGAGCGCATCCGCGCCGGTGCGATGGATAAGGTGGTGCTGGCGCGGACAAGGACCGTGCCGCTCACCGTTTCCGTCGAGGATATTCTCTCCAGCTTGTCGGAGACCCATCCCGACGCCTACCTGTTTGCATTCGCCCGCCACGACGCCTGTTTCCTGGGAGCATCGCCGGAACGCCTGATCGAGTTCAGCGACGGCCGCCTGTCGACATGGGCCTTGGCTGGTAGCGCGCCGCGCAGCGCGGTCCCGACCGAGGACACGCGCCTCGGAGTAGAGTTGTTGCGCAGCACCAAGGACCGTCACGAGCATGCGCTCGTGGTGCATGAGCTTCGATCTGTTCTTATCCGCTACTGCAGGCGGTTGCAGATTGCCGAAGAACCGCGATTGTGCAAGCTGCCTCACGTGCAACACCTGATAACGCCAATCGAGGGGCAGGCGCACGATGGTCTGCAACTGCTCGCAGTGATCGAGCAGCTTCATCCGAGCCCTGCGGTCGGTGGCCTGCCGCGTGCGGGGGCGCTTGCGTACATCCGGGAACAGGAAGAACTGGATCGCGGCTGGTATGCCGGCCCCGTCGGCTGGATCGATGACCGGGGAGAGGGTGAGTTTGCCGTCGCGTTGCGTTCGGCGCTGTTGCGTGGAGGATGCGCCGCGCTATTTGCAGGCTGTGGGATCGTGGATGACTCTTCTCCCGACGACGAGTATCGGGAGACCGAGGTGAAGATGCGGACGATGGCGTCGGCACTGAACGGCCAGTGATCTGTGTCCCGGCTCTACAAACAAAATGGCCGTTCTGACAGTCTTCTCTGCCGACCTTGACGACCCATCGCTAAGCGCTGCGTCAGTCACGGGCTGTCTCGATGCGGTGGAGCGGACAAGGGCCGGCCGGTTTGCGAGGCGCCAACTGGCGCGGCGGTTCGTGGCAGGGCGTGTGATTATGCGCCATGCGCTAGGACGTCTGCGCGGGGTGCGGCCCGCCGACGTCGCGATAACCTACAATGTCTGGGGCAAGCCTGAGGTCGCCGGAGGTCCTTTCTTCAATCTCTCGCATACCGGCCGGACCGCACTCTTCGCCGTCGATGAGCTGGCGCCGATCGGCGTGGATATCGAAGTCGAGGATCCAGCCGCAGAACAGGGGTGGTTCGACGCAATCCTGTCTGCTCGGGAGAGAGCGGAGTTCGACGCGGGAGATCGTGCAGTATCGGCTTTGCTTCGTTTGTGGGTGCGCAAGGAGGCCATTGTAAAAGCCATTGGATGTGGTTTCTCGCTGGCCGCCGATGCGCTGGATATCGGGCTGCGCGAGGTCGACGTACGCAATTGGCGACCAATAGAGATCGGCGTAAACGGCGTGTCGAGCCCGTTGGTCCTGCTCGATCTATCGGGCCCTGAGATCGCGGCGCTTGTCAGAATGGGCGGTCCTTCCGCGCACATCCTTCGCACAGCGTTTGTGCCTTAGCCTGATTGCCAGTAGGATCGCGCACATTGGCCTTCGTGAAGCCGAGCTTGCACCCATATGTGGAACGGTCCGCGTGGCAAGAGCTTTTTCAGTCGATTTCACATATTGGAACGGTGCGGTCATATGTCCGGCCTTTGCGCGCGGCGCATGGCCGCTGGCCTCGATGAGATCCGCGGAACGAGGAGCAAAATCAAGTTTACGCGCTTGAGCGCATTGGGGCAGTAGCTTCACTTCACTTGTTTCGGGATTTCGTCCCATGGGTTCATCGCCTGTTGTTGCACCTTGCCCTCTGACGGGCCTGCGCCGGTCAGATCGTTTGCCGGTCACTGGCCTACATCAGAGGGCGACCGCGGTAATCGCCACTGGGGCGGGACGCCGATAAATTCCGCCCTTGTTCAGAAGCGCCCAGATGATCCGCGCTGTCTTATTGGCCTGCGCGACAGCGGCAACCTTGAAGGGTCGTCCGTGAAGAACGCCGATTTTAGCTGGTGACGAGCTGAAGTCGAACCGAGAGCGGGGCGAGGATTTGGGGCAGCAAGAGAGCAAGCCACCGGATCAGACGGCGGAAGTTGTAGCCGACGGCGGCGAGGATGGCATTGGTGGCGTCGCCCTCGCGATGCCAGAGATAGTTGCGGCCCATGCGGTGCTCGGATTTGAGATGGCCGATGACCGGCTCGACGGCGGAACGCCGGCGCAGCTCGCGTTTGATCTTTGGCGTCACCCGCCGCTTCTGACCTGAGATGAACACCCTGAACTTGTAGTCGGGTGGCGCATTGTGGCCGCGATAGCCTCTGTCGAGAACAAGACGCTCGATGATGTTGCCGATCAGCGCCTCCATGTCCGGGATGACGGTTTTGAGCGTATGGCCGTCATAGGGGTTGCCGGGCAGCGCCTTCACATGGGTCACGAACTGGCCGCCTCTGGCGTGCGATAGCGTCGTGGCAACGGAGACCTTGACCCCGAACTCGTAGGGCCGGTGCGCCTTGCCCTTGCCGATGCATTCCACCTCAGGCGCGTGCAGCGAATAAACCTTCGGTCCACGCTGGTGCTGCTTCTGTTCAAGCACCCGTCGCGCCCGCGCCAGCATGGGCTCCAACGCGATCCCACCGAGCAAGTCGACGTTGCCTTCAAGCTTGCGGCCGATGTCGCGGATGACGCGACCGAGATAGGTTTTGAGCGTCTTCAAGGCCCGGTTGGCGCGCTTGAACTGCTTGGCATGGGCATAGCGCTGGTGCTTGATCAGCGCGAACTTGCCGACCCGCCCATAGGACTGACGCAGCGTGATGCCGGCGCCCTTGGTGAGCCGCACCAGGATCTCGCGGGCGCGGTTCAGAAGTCGCGCGTCGGTCGGGAACATCACGTTCTTGGGCTGCACCGTGGTGTCGATGATGACGCGATTGAGATCGGACGACTTGATCGCCTCGGTCTTGGTGGCGACCGCAAGGCTTTCCTGGAGCAGGGCTTGCAGCTTCTCCTCGCCCATGCGCTGGCGCCAGCGCGTCAGTGAGGAGCGATCGAACACCAGGCGGTGCTGGAAGAACTCTTCGCCGCAGAAGAACTGGTAATAGGGGTTCTCCACCCAGCGCTCGCACAACACCTCGTCGGAGAGGTCGTAGGTGTGCTTGAGAATGGCAAGTCCTGCCATTAGCCGCGTCGGCAGCGGCGGCCGGCCCGGCTTGTCCTCATAGACCGCCCCGAGCCGCTGCTCGAGGAACGACCAGTCGATCGTCCGCGAAAGCTTTACCAGCGGGTGGCCCATATCGATGATCGCGTCCAGCCGGGAGCGCAGAAGATCGGCCTGCCCGCTGTCGCGTCGTTCCTTTGGCTTCATCGTCCCCTCCGATGTCACCACGGAATCACAACGCGCGATTCGACGGAATCCTGAAAATGAAATTGCAAGCTTTTGGGCCCTCAAGGCCCGAAAGCTTGCAATCTCAAACCTCGCTCCGCTCCAGAAATCGACTCCCGCTCAATGGCTTGGCAGGTTCTTCACGGACGACTGAAGGGCCGTCTCCCGGCAAGCTCCATGTGGTCCAAGTCGAGACCATCACGCCGGACCTCAAGAAGGCGGGCCGCGTCGGAGCCCGGCTTTGCGGCTACGCTACCAACATGTGTCTCGCCATCATTGACATCGACAAGTGACGGCGCGGCCCCGCTTCCGATCATACGCTACAATTTCTGCGTTCCGATCAGCAAGGACAGCGTGCTCTACAAATCACCGAGCGGCCGCCCGCTCCTCGAACAGCGCCGCAATGCCGCGCTCGCGCGGATAGGCCCGTTCCGTTGCGTTGAACTCCATCAGCGCCGCGCGCTCTGGCGCCATCCAGCAGCGGCAGCGCCGCGATCGCCCGCGACGGATCGGCGATATGACTGTCGGACGAGCCCGGCAGGCCCCTTCGATTCCTCGGGAATGACGAAATCGGACAGCCTCATGATTCGCTCCAGGCTATAGGCGATTTGGCGAATTTTTCGAGAGCGGCCAAATAACGATCGACCGTCGATGCCGCGAACAGCGAATTGTCATACTCGAACATCAGGCCGATCCCTTCGTCCGCATGATCGACAACGTTCAGGCAGAGCTCGGCCTTTGCGAACGGAAACTCGAAGTCCATCGACTCGCGCGGGCGCAGCAACGCCCCCATGTATTGCTTCCAACGTCGCCGCCACCTTGAAACGTATAGATCACGTCCAGGAACGGACGCACCACGTCGCCTCCCGCCCGATCGACATGGCGCACAAGCAAATTGAAGGATAGCTGGCATGATCGAGTGCCTCCTGTACCTTTTGCGGTCACCTGCGCCAGCAATTCGCTGAATGCCATTTCAGCCGTGACCTGGGTGCGGATCGGCGGGACATTCACGAAAAAGCCTATTCAGGCCTTCGATTTCAGGATGGTTGCGATTGGCGAAAATCATGCCGAGGCACATGTCCTCCTGACGGGTCGCACGGTGCAGGAGCAGCTTGAACAGCGCGAGCAGGACGTTCGACACCGGCGTGCTGTGGCGGAGCGCCAATCGGCGCAGCCCGTCCGCGACAACGGGGGCGAGATTCCGCTCGCGCCGGCTGCCGCGCATCAATCCTGCATCGGACGGTGCAAAATCGTGCTTCAGCGCGATGCGCGTCGGCGCACCGGCGAGATTCGCCAGCCAATAATGCTCCTCCCGCTCAAACTTGCGCGCCGAATCCCAGAATCCTTGTACTGGATACGAAGCGGCGCGAGAGGGCTTGATCGTCCGTGCCGGACCGCATCGTAGAGCACGGACAACTCGCGATGGAGCAAACCGCGCGACCAGCCATCGCCGACGATGTGGTGCATGACGATAATAAGAACGTCGCGCGAGGCCGGCTGCCGCACCACGGTGAAGCGAACCAGGGGCGGCACGGCGAGGTCGAATGGTGCGCTTGCCTCAGCGTCTATGATGGTCTGCATCTTCTCTGGGACGGCAGTCGCGTTGGTCAAATCCTCTTCTCGCAGCGCGATTTGAGGCTGATCGAGAACGGACTGCCGCAGTTCGCCATCCACGCTGTTCTGGCCAGGGTGCGCGTTCCAGCCGATCGTGATCACCGATTCCAGGCCATCGTGATCACCCATTCCAGAGCATCGTGATCACCGTTTCCAGCCGATCGTGATCGCTATTTCCAGCGATCGTGATCGGGGACAACCAGGAGGCGTCCACCGCTGACAGTCTGCAACCGGGGTAGCTCGGTCTTTTGCCCAACAGCAGAGGATCGAGATGCCGACAGAGAGACTGTCCATGCGCCACATTCGCGAAGTTCTACGCCTGCACTACAGCGTCGGCATGTCGCAACGCGCCGTTGCCCGCAGCCTCGGTCTGGCCCAGGGCACCGTCAGCAAGTACGTGAACCGAGCCCGCCGCGCCGGCCTGACCTGGCCGTTGCCAACGGAGTTGGATGACGACGTCCAGCTCGAGAACCGCTTGTTTCCGCCGCCTTCCAATCGGCCCAGCGACGAGCGTCCGCATCCGGACTGGGCGCTCGTGCATCGCGAGCTGCGGCGCCCGAACGTCACGCTGATGCTGTTGTGGGAGGAGTATTGCGACGCAAACTCCGACAGCTTCAGCTATGCGTGGTTCTGCGAACGCTACAGGGAATGGGCCGGCCGTCTCAAGCCAACCCTGCGCCAGGTTCATGTCGCCGGCGAGAAGCTGTTCGTCGACTATTCCGGCCACACCATGGAGGTGGTTGACGGGCTCACCGGTGAGGTGCGCAGCGCGCAGATCTTCGTCGCCGTGCTCGGCGCCTCGAACTACATCTACGCCGAGGCCAGCCTCACCCAGAGCCTGCCGGACTGGATCGCCTCGCACGTTCGGGCCTTTGCCTTTTTCGGCGGCGTGGCCCGGCAGACGGTGAGCGACAACTTGAAGGCCGGCATCACCCGGGCCTGCTTTCACGAGCCGATGGTCAACCGGACCTATGCCGATCTCGCCCGCCATTACCGCACCGCCATCGTGCCGGCACGGCCGTATCGGCCGCGCGACAAAGCCAAGGTCGAAGTCGGGGTCCAAATCGTCGGGCGATGGATCCTGGCGCGCCTGCGCAACCGCCGCTTCTTCTCGCTCGCCGCCCTCAACGAGGCGATCCACGCGCTCCTTGTCGAGCTGAACAATCGACCGCTGCGCAGCTGGGGACGAAGTCGGCGCGACCTGTTCGAGGAGCTCGATCGCCCGGCGCTGACCCCATTGCCGGATGAGCCGTACGAGTATGCCGAGTGGAAGCGCTGCAGGGTCAACCTCGATTATCACGTCGAGATTGCCAAGCATTACTACAGCGTTCCTCACAACCTCGTGCATCAGGAGGTCGAGACCCGCATCACCCAAAAGACCGTCGAGATTTTCCTCCGCGGCAAGCGCGTGGCCTCGCATCTGCGCAGCACCTTGCCGCATCGCCCGACGACGATTCCCGAGCATATGCCGAGCTCACATCGCCGCTATCGCGACTGGACCCATGAGCGCATTCGTTCCGAAGCCGCCAAGGTCGGCCCCGACGCCGACACCCTGATCGACGTCATCTTGCGGTCGCGGCCGCATCCGGAACAGGGCTTCCGCTCCGCGATCGGCATTCTCGGGCTGGTCAAGCGCTATGGCCAGGAGCGCGTCGACGCCGCCTGCGCCCGTGCCCTTCTGCTCAACGCCCGTTCCTACAAATCGGTCGCCGCCATCCTCAAGAACGGCACCGACAGAACCGCGCCTCCCGCCGAGGAGGCGCCCATCCTCTTCCACGCCAACATCCGTGACCGCAGCTACTACAACTGATCAGGAGATCATCGTGCTCATTCACCCCACTGTCGATCGCTTGCGCTCCCTCGGCCTCGCCGCCATGGCCGATACCCTCGTCGAACTGCAGAACAATCCCGAGGCGGCCGAGATGCCGCACGCCGATTGGCTCGGCCTCCTCGTGGATCGCGAGGTCACCGCCCGCGACAACCGCCGCCTCACGCGCCGCTTGAGCAGTGCCAAACTCCGTCAAGCTGCCGCCATCGAGAACGTCGACTATCGCACCGCGCGCGGCCTCGACCGTTCGCTCTTCCAGAACCTCGCCACCAGCCAATGGATCCGTGATGCCAACCACCTGGTCATTGTCGGCCCAACCGGCACCGGCAAGTCCTGGCTTGCCTGTGCGCTCGGCAACAAAGCCTGCCGCGACGGCTTCTCCGTCCTCTACAAGCGAACATCCCGCCTGTTCGCCGACCTCGCCCAGGCGCGCGGCGAGGGCCGTCTGGCGCGCCTGATCGCCGCGCTCGAGCGCGTCAATCTCCTTATCCTCGACGACTGGGGACCTGAACCGCTCACCGCCGACCAGCGTCGTGATCTGCTCGAGATCGTCGATGATCGCTACGACAAGGGATCCTTGTTGATCACAAGTCAGGTCCCCGTGTCGCAATGGCATGACGTCATTGCCGAGCCGATGACTTCATGATGCCTCCTTCTTCGAACGCTTGGTGCGTCGTACCCGATTGCGAAGCTGACTGATTTGTTCGTTTGAGAGTTCGATCTGCCATGGCTGGCCTTTGGCTAACTGACGACCTGCCAGCAATCCGCGCGCGAGATAATCGAACACCGTTTGCGCGGTTACGCCAAGCGCAGCCGCTGCGCCCTGAATCGAGAAGCTACCGTCGGGCCAGCGCATCGGATTCTTGTCCACGCCGTTGAGTTTGACGGTGGGAATGCCCCAGCGGGTACGCAACACCCAGACGTTCTTGCCTTTAAACGCACAACCTCGGGCTGTGTTTCGGCGTGGGGTCTCGACCATGATCGGCGTAGGGGCCCCGTCATCTCAAATCAATGAAATCAACAGCCTGAAAGGGTCTCGACGACGCCGATGGGGGTCAATGTTCGATCAGCATTCACAGTCGCGATCAAGAAGCCTGCGTCGTGACAAAGCAGGTACCCATTCAAAATGATCCCACTCCGCCGCCCAGCATGATCACGACGGCCAACGCGACGACCGACGGAACGATGCCGACCATGAAAATGTCGAAGTAGCTGTCGTGATGGGTCATGCCGCAGATCGAGAGCAGGCTGACCACTGCGCCGTTATGCGGCAAAATGTCAAGCGTGCCTGAGCCGATCACCGCGACACGATGCATCAGAGCGGGGTCGATGCCAGTTTGCGCCGCGATCTCGGCATAAGTCTGGCCGAGTGCGTCGAGCGCAATCGTGAGGCCGCCCGACGCCGAGCCGGTCAGCGCCGCCAGGACATTCGTTGCAACCGCGAGAGAAACAAGGGGGCCGCCCTCGATTGCCAGCACCCAGTCGCGCACGGCTGCGAATGCGGGCAGCGCTGCAATGACAGCGCCGAAGCCGACCAGACTTGCAACGCTCAGCGCCGGCAGTACGGACGCATTCGCGCCGGCATCCATGGTCTGCCGAAGCGCCGGCAGCCGAGGCCAGTTGAGAACCATGACGGTTATGATGGCAGCGGTCAACGCGATCGCAACCGACCAGACGCCGGCGACGGCTGAAATCGATGTGCCGCCCCAGCGCTCGTCGGCAAGGTAGGAGAAATCAAGCCTCGGCAACACGCCAAGCGACATCAGAAGATTGACGGCGACGACGACCACCAGTGGCAGGATGGCGTTCAGTGCAGGCGGTGGCGCCTTGCTGCGGCGTCCATGCCGGATCTCTGCAGGATCGAACTCGCGGGCGGTGGTCGCACGTTCACGTAACAGCTCATCATCCGGCGTGCCCTCGGTTGCCGCCGGTGCCTCCTCGCCATAACCTTCGCCGGCGGCGCGGGCGGCCCCCTCAGCCCGTCGCAGCCACCACAGGCCGATACCGAGCATGACAAGGGATGCAACGATGCCGTGGCCGGGCGCCGCAAAGGGCGTCGTGCCGAAGAATGGCATCGGGATCACGTTCTGGATCGACGGCGTTCCCGGCAACGCCGACATGGTGAAGCTTGAGGTGCCCAGCACGACGGTCGCCGGCAGCAGGCGGCGGGGAATTGAGGCGGCACGGAACAGCGATTGCGCCATCGGGACGATGACGAAGAAGGCGACGAACAGGCTTACCCCGCCATAGGTGACGAGCGCCCCCGCCAGCACGACGGCAAGGATCGCGCGGCGCTCGCCGAAGCATCTCGTCATGAAGGCAGCCACGGAGGCGACTGCGCCGCAGTCATCCATCAGCTTGCCAAAGATGGCGCCGAGCAGGAAGATCGGAAAGAACTGCGCCAGGAAGTTGGCGGCGCTCACCATGAAATTCTGGGTCCAGTTGGCAAGCAACGGCTGTGCGCCGAACGCGGCCGCCACCAGCGCCGCGATCGGCGCGAGCAGCAGGACGCTCCAGCCACGAAACGCAAAGAAAATGAGCAGCGAAAGCCCAACGAGGATGCCCAGCAGTCCCATTCAGCACTCCGTGAGCAGGCTGTTCAGGAGCGGGATATCCAGATCGGCCGTCGAGCGCTTGCCGATATCCGTGCCGAAAGCGTCAATGAACTCGCTTGCTGCGAGCCATCCTTCCGGGCGCATCTCCGGATTTTGGATCAGCCCGGTGTCTTGCAGCGGTTTTTCCGTCGACGAGCAGCAGACCAAGCGCGCCCTCGCTGACCGAACCGAGCTTACGGAGATAAGGACTGGCGGACCCGACAGCGCCAACGGCTCGGCGGATTAACTCGTCTGCATTCAAGTTCATTTTGCCTCGCTATGGCGGATTCGACTGCCTTAAGCAGGTCTTCTGCCATCGGGCTCTACAAGAGCTGCTTATTCTCTCGAATGAGATTGATCTCCGCCACCCGCAAATTCTTGTAGTTGACCAACGTCGCGTTCTCCGGGCCTGAATCGATTTCAGGCCTGCACTGGCAGTCATGAGCACAATCAAGACTGGGAGACAGCTGAAGCGATGTCGCCACTACAAGCAATTGTCAGCTGGCTGGAGCTGGTGATGAATTCGTTGTCCGATTGGCGGCAGACTCAGGGGGCGGCGCAATTTCATGCACCGATAACGCGGAGTGCGTTGTGCTGACGTCGGGTCGACCTGACCATCCTCTCCGGAATAATAATGTGAGGGAAGCCCATTGTTTTTCATTCAGCCGAAGTCTTCCACTTCACGTGCACCATCTGGAAATGATCAGCACCTCTGCCAGCAATCCACCATCAAATCTGCCAGCATCCCAGATTCGGTGACGACATCTCGAATATTCGCTGGGGCACGCAGCTCTATTAATCGGCGAGCAGTCCTGCGGATCACAGCGGTTGCGGTCTTCGCGTGGCTCTTCGTGCGGCCAGGCCCGAGCGGTTCCCGATTAGCGAAAGCCAGCGCTCCAGCAAGCAGAGCGCTCGTCAATCCGGCCGCTCCTGATGATTTAGACACAAGTTACAGCTCCGTTAACGCTCACTCATTCCCGGCCGGACATTGTCGCGTGACGGACTTGGAGTTCAAAAGTGTCGAGTTGGGCTCGAACTATGCAGACGTTGTTTACAGATTTGGCTGCGCAGGCACTCTCATGTCAAGCGAGATCCAGGAGGGCATCAAGTTTCAGGTGTTTACGTGGAACGACGGGCAGGTCCTGGTGCTCTTCGCCAACGGAAGTCTTCTGATCGCATCACAGTCCGGCTCCTAATGCGAGATTCTGTGACGTAGCGAGCATTTTTTCTGCGGATTGGACGCAAAATGCGGGAGGCGGGCATCGCCAGATGCTCATGCAATAAGTGGGGGAGCCGTCCATGCTGTGATTGTTGTCGTCATCGCCGACCCATCTCGAATTCGCGCTGGCAGGTTGACGATGGTCGGCTCTGTTGCGGATCGCGCGCCGAGATCAAATGATTGTGCCAATCGGCGCATGGTCGGATGAAGCCTCGCGCAGCCACTCGGCGAGCTTGGACCACCGTCGCCGCCCGGAAACATTCCGTACCGCGATGGCAACGGCCTTCTTCTGTCCAACCAGAACGACCAGCTTCTTGCCGCGGGTGACGCCGGTGTAGAGCAGGTTACGTTGAAGCATCGCGTAGTGCTGGGTCATGATCGGAATCACGACGGCGGGGTATTCCGATCCCTGGCTCTTGTGAATCGTCGCCGCATAGGCCGGGGCCAGAATGTCGAGTTCGCCGAATTCGTAAGCAACAATGCGGCCATCGAATTCTGCGGTGAGCTCACCTTCGGCAGAATCGACGTCGACCACCGTGCCTATATCGCCGTTGTGGACCTCCTTATCGTAATCGTTCTCGATCTGCATAACCTTGTCGCCAGGGGCGAAGGTCCAGCCAAACCGTTCGACCTTGCGCTCGCCGGCAGGGTTGAGAGCGGCCTTCAATTCGACGTTCAGAGATCGGGCGCCGACACCGCCCCGGTTCATCGGACACAGGATCTGGATGTCACGAATCGGATTGAGGCCAAATCGCTTGGGCGTGCGGGCTTTCACGAGCTCGATGATGCGAGCAACGACCTTCTCTGGTTCATCGGCCTGGACGAAGTAGAAGTCGCTTTCGCCTTCCGGCGGACTGAGATCGGGGATTGCGCCCTGATTGATGCGATGGGCGCTGACAATGATCCGGCTCTGAGCGGCCTGCCGGAAAACCTCGGTGAGCCGTACCACCGGCACGGCGCCGGAGAAAATGATGTCGGCCAGCACCTGGCCGGGACCGACCGAAGGCAGCTGATCGATGTCGCCGACGATCAACATGGCGGCCCCGTCCGGAACTGCCTTCAGCAACGCCCGCATCAGCATGGTGTCGACCATCGAGGCCTCGTCGACGACCAAGAGGTCGCAGTCGAGCAGGTTGTTCTCGCCGCGTTTGAAGCCACCTGTCTTGGGGTCGACTTCGAGCAGGCGGTGAATGGTCTTGGCCTCGAAGCCGGTCGCCTCGGTCATGCGCTTGGCGGCGCGGCCAGTCGGCGCACACAGCAGCAGGTTGGTGCCCTTCGCCGCCAGGATATTCAGGATGCCTTTGACGATCGTGGTCTTGCCCACCCCGGGTCCGCCGGTCATGACCACGACCTTGGATATCAGGGCGAGGCGAACCGCGGCGACCTGGCTTTCCGCGAAGGACTGAAATGGACCCCGATTTTGGGACCGGAGGCTTAGTTGGAAAAAGGCCGCTCCGTCTGATAGACGGAGTGAGCAATGACGAAGAAGACGAGACGCAAGATCGACGCGGCACTGAAGGCAAAGATCGCGCTGGAGGCGGTGCGGGAGCAGGCGACGGTGGCCGATTTGGCCCAGCGCTACGAGGTTCACCCGAACCAGATCTATGCCTGGAAGAAGCAACTGCTGGAACAGGCGGCCCGGGCTTTTGACGCGGGTGTCGGGCGGGAGAGCGAGGACGCTCGCGAACGCGAGATCGAGAAGCTGCACGCCAAGATTGGACAACTGACAGTCGAGCGCGATTTTTTAGTGCGGAGGTCCGGAAGATGAGCACGCCGGACCGTCGAGGAATGCTCGATCGCGCCGACAAGGCGCTGTCGATCCGCCGGCAATGCATGTTGCTTGGCATCGCGCGCTCTGGCGTCTACCGGCCGCCACGGCCGGCCAACGACAACGACCTTGCCCTGATGCGGCGGATCGACGAGTTGTTCACCGCCTGGCCGTTCCTAGGCTCGCGGCGAATGACCGCGATGCTGAAGGCTGAGGGGCTTCAGGTCAATCGCAAGCGCGTGCAGCGCCTGATGCGCAAGATGGGCATCGCGGCGCTGGGACCGAAGCCGAACACGACGAAGCCGGTGCCGGGCCACAAGATCTATCCCTATCTGCTGCGCAACATGACGATCGACCGGCCGAACCAGGTGTGGGCGGCCGACATCACGTATTGTGCGCCTCGCCCCACATTTGGGGAAGCGCGTATGACTGGAATGCAAAAGCGAAAGGAGGAAGAAAAAAAATGACTTGTCCCCTGCTGTGAGGGGACACGAGCCCAAGCGGCGGTGACCTGTCGTCAACTGGCAGGGTGACGTAGCCCGCAGGTAAAGGGGATTGAGGCGAAGCCGTTAAGCCGAGATGGTCCCCGAGGCTGAAGTATTGGAAGGTTGAGGAACACGAACCGGTTCACCCGCATCTGAGGGCTGAAATGTCGCCTCCGCCTACACGGCTTAACAGGTGGAATGCTGATGATGTCGCCGGACAGATATGACGGCCGGCATCCGAACGCGAGCCCAGATGTAAGGACGCTCGCGAGGGGTCATGGGGAGAACGCAGCCAGACCATGGCATCGGCATCGACTTGCGGAAAGCAAGGGAAAAGACTGCGACCGGCAGCCTCACCAATACGATGACGTCCAGCATATGAACGAGGGAAGGCATGATGGAATACCCACGATGCTTTGTGTCGCAAGGGAGTTGACCCTGACGTCCACCATGCTGGCGGAGTTTCCGTAGTAGTCCGCGGCAGGGAAAGCCTGCCACATGGCGAAGGGGAACAGTTCAAACTGCTTGGAGTGCAAACTACCTGACCCAATGAGGTGAAGACCTTTGATAATCAGTGAAATGCAGCACAAGCTCGCGACATGGGCCGGGAGCGATCCGAACCGAAGGTTCGATCGCCTCCTTCGGCTGATTGCCAACCGGGAATGGCTTGCCGAGGCCGCTCGGATTGTTCTGGCGTCAAGTGGCGCACGAACACCGGGCATCGACGGAATAGATAAGCAACGACTGCAGGTCAGATTGGATCAGCATCTGGATGACCTGCGGAAAAGCCTGCTGGAGGAGAGTTATCGCCCCCAGCCGGTGAAGCGAATCTATATCCCGAAAACCAACGGCAAGCTACGCCCACTGGGCATTCCGACTCTGACGGATCGCATCGTCCAACGAGCCATGCTCATGGCCATGGAGCCAATCTGGGAAAGCGACTTCCATCGCCTATCCTATGGCTTCCGGCCTGAACGGAGCGTGCACCATGCCGTCCGCACCGTGAAGATACAGCTCCAGGATGGAGCCGACATGACGAGGGGCCGCTGGATCATCGAAGGTGATCTGGCAAGCTACTTCGACACGGTCCATCACCGGCTGCTTATCAGATGTGTGCGGCGACGAGTGCAGGACGGGCGGTTTGTTGATCTTCTCTGGCGGTTCCTGAAGGCAGGTCACATTGACCGTGACCTGTTTACAGCCTCCAGCGAGGGTGTTCCGCAAGGTGGCGTGCTGTCACCGCTCTTGTCCAACATCATGCTCCACGAGTTTGATGCGTGGCTGGAAGCGAAATACCTGAGCGACAAGGCTCGCAAGGACCGCTGGGCATGGAACTTCGGCATCAAGCTTGGCCGCCCGATCACGGTTCGAGAGAACCGGCAATGGAAGCCGGCGGTTGCTTATTGCCGATACGCTGACGACTTTGTCGTCATCGTAAAAGGGACCAAAGCTCAAGCAGAGGAAATCCGCGAAGAATGCCGCGCCTTTCTGGAAGGCAAGCTGAAGTTGACGCTGAATATGGAGAAAACCCATATCACTCACGTCAATGACGGCTTCGTCTTTCTGGGGCACAGGATCATTCGCAAGCGAGGGTCGCACGGGCGCATGTCCGTCGTCACAACGATACCCAAGGAAAAGGCGAAGGGGTTTGTTCGCAGGCTCACTGAAGCCCTTTCCGGCAATCATAGTGTCAGCACGGTCGACATGATCGCTGGCCTGAACCGTCAACTGGCGGGATGGGCAGCGTTCTATAAGTTCACCGACTTCACCGCGCACGTATTCCGGCGCATCGACCATGTCGTATTCTGGAAAATGGCGCACTGGCTGGGGCACAAATACCGGTCTCGCATCAAACCTTTGATGCGGAAATGGTACCGACCCCCGGAACCGGGCAAGGCGAAAACCTGGCTCGTGTTTGGTCGAAATGAACGCGGCGGGCCCCACGGAAAAGCACTTTACCGGCTTGTCTCAAGTCCGAAGGCGCAGTTCCGATGGCGCAATCCGGAGGAAAATCCCTACATCTTCCGAAAAGAAGCCCGCAGCACTGTCACCTCGCACTATCAGGATGTTGCTATGGCCATGGGCCAAGCTTGAACAGAGAGCCGTATGCGCTGAAAGGTGCACGTACGGTTCGGGGAGGAGAAGCGCGCTCGCGCTTCTTACTCCACTGCCCATCGGCCGTGGCTTTCTTTATCTCGTTGCCATCATCGACTGGGCGAGCCGTGCAGTGCTAGCGTGGCGTATCTCCAATACAATGGATACCTCGTTCTGCCTCGCTGCGCTCGACGACGCTCTGGCACGGTATGGCAGGCCGGAGATCTTCAACACCGACCAGGGCAGCCAGTTCACGAGTGCGGCCTTCACCGGCGCGTTGGCGGGCGCAGGGATCAAGATCTCCATGGATGGCCGCGGTCGTTGGATGGACAACGTCTTCATCGAGCGGCTATGGCGCTCGCTCAAACATGAGGACATCTATCTCAAGGGCTATGCCAACGGTCGCGAGGCCAAGGCAGGAATCGCAAACTGGATCGCCTTCTACAACGGTCGCCGCCTTCATCAGGCACTCGGCTATCGCGCCGATGGCGGTCTGGCGCGAACGGATGCAGGCCGCGAAGGCTGTGGACATGGTGGACAACGCTGACGCGTTGACCACATGCCCACAGCAGCTGCAGCAGACAGAGTCTCTGGCAGCGTGATAGAAAGGGATCAGGAGCGGTCAGTTTCCAACCAACAAACCGGTTCAAGCGGTCCCGCTCCGCGGGTCCATTTCAGGACATTCCGATTTGCTTCTCCACCCAAGGCAAGGCCTTGTCGGGATCGATCGTTGGCCACGGTGGCGCGCCGTTGGCCAGATGCAACAGGCGATCGGCAACGGTACGTTCGGCCCGATGAAGAGCGGTAAGGAAAACACACGGCGCATCACCAACCCGCTCTGCGACCACGGTCCCCTCTCGCAGTTCAAGTTCGAGCGCGGCACGGATCAGGCCCGAGGGAACTTCGAGAAGCTTCTGCGCGAGCGGGATCAGTTCGTCAGTCGGTAACCCACAATGCCCGTCATCCATCGCCTCGGTCAGGGCATAGGAGATTCCAGCGCGCACCCGCATCATCGCTGTTTTTTCGACGCCGAGCTTCATGGCGATGGCGTCGGCCGTCTTGAAGCCGATGCCGCGGATATCGCGTGCCAGCCGATAGGGGGTCTCGGTCATCACCTGGATCGCATCGGAACCGTAGGTCTTGAAGATCCGCACCGCACGTGCCGTTCCGACGCCGTGGCTGTGTAGGAACACCATGATCTCGCGGACGGCCTTCTGCTCGGCCCAGGCAGCCAAGATACTGGCGGCGCGGACCGGGCCGATGCCGCCAACCTCGCGCAGCCTGGCAGGGGTCGACTCGATGATGTCGAAAACCTTGTCGCCGAAGGCGCGTACGAGCTTCTTGGCATAGACCGGTCCGACGCCACGGATCATTCCCGAGGCGAGATACTTCTCGATGCCGTCAGCCGACGTCGGCGGCGATGTTCGCAGGAACCGTGCCTTGAACTGCTGACCGTGGGTCCGGTCATTGATCCAATCGCCTGTGGCTGTGATCCACTCGCCCGCGGCGATGGTCGCAGCATGGCCGACGGCCGTCACGAGGTCCCGATGGCCACGCGCCTTGACGCGCAGCACGCAGAAGCCGTTTTCGGCGTTGTGGAACGTGACACGCTTGACGATGCCGGCCAAGACCCTGGGATGATGCGTCGCTCTGAGGTCTCAATATGTCGCCGTTTTAGGGGGGCTTTATCGGCTGCGCGTCGGGCCGCCTCGCCGGTAGCTTGGCTGAATTGGTGGCGCGGGATATTGATGATGGCGAAGCGTCGGCGCTCCTCCGCCGCTGTCTCAGCGTCCGCTTCGACGAAGATTTCGACAGTCTCCTCGCTCGCATGAATCTCCACGCGAACGGGTGATTCGCCAAAATCGACTTCATGTCGCCGCCCACGTCGACCGCGAATGATCGCAAAGGACATTTGCATGTACTCCTTGGGGATGCCCCGGGTTCTGTTGAATTTCTGAAAAGGTCGGCGTTGCCCACCCTGAGCCGGTAGGCTCAGGGTGCTGATTCCACAAAGGAGAGCAACGCCATGAGGAGGGATATCACACCCATTCAGCATGCAAAATCGATTACGCAGGATGGACTTGTTGGCGGCGAAGCCTTCAGAAAATTGCGGGAAGCCGCCCGTGGTACTTTGGAGACAAAACCCTAATCCGGGATCAACAGAACCTCGCGGCGTCAATCACAGGTTCGTGGCAAAGGCCATCGTGAGAGGCGTGAATTCTCCTTCAAGTCGGCCATGTGGCCCTGCCGCCTCAGCTTGACAATTCGGGCGGCGGATTAGGCGTAGTCAACCAACAGCGGCGCATCGATGGGCTTTAGATGCGTATTGAGTACGAGTGCGGAGTCGAAAATACTTTCTCAAGCTTCGGCAAGGATGCGATCGGGGTGATCGCCGGTCGCTTGTGGATTGTGTTCGTGAAGGATTTGGTCGCAAAGTATCTCAGCGGCTGACCGCATATTCAGCCGGCTGCGACGGCGTTAGACGCGGGCTACGCTGCAGCCCACGTATGACAGCGTGGAATACGGTGAAGCAAAAAACTGGATTGGGTGTCCACCTTCCGGCTGAGAACGAAGCGTCATTGATCGGTCCCTGAACCGTCCCCGCTGCCATCTCCGTCTGCAGCTCCTTCAGCTGATCTGTCACCTGCGTCGCCACGGCGACTTTCTTCGCCTCGGCTCCTATCTCCCGGAACGCCTTCGCAGGCGCCTTCTTCGTCCTCTTCAGCAACCCAGTAGCGGGGACTAACAGAACTAAGGGGTGTCCACGATGCATCGATCGAGGGCACCAATGGAGGACAGTCGCTACTTGAAATGACCCTCAGATCTCGGCGCTTCTCAGCGGCGCCCCAATTCGTGAGAGCCTCGCGTGTTAGATAAGTCGCAGCCAATCCATTCCAGGATGTCGCAACACGATGCCAGTTCTCTTTTTGGGCTGGCAAAAGTTGGAGCTTCCTTTGCGCCCTGCGCGCAGCCGCAAACTTTCCGTCGCGCTTAGCCTGTTCCAGAGTCCTGCGCACCAGCTCTTCGGTTCGCTTCCATCCGGCGCCTGCAATTCTACCCTCGGCAAAGTACTCGAAGAAGACTCGGAACGTCAGGGCACGGCCTACGGCGACCCGCGACTCCAATTCTGGCTCGGTCAACCATCCCTGAAGAGCTTCGAGCTGCTCCGGCCCGCCAAGCGTGAGAACGTTACTGTCCCCGAAAATTGAGAATCTCGCGAATGCGGCAACCTCAAGCTGAGTATCCAAGTCTTGTGATTGCAGCCAACGGGTGATTGCTTCTAATGGAGACATGGCTTTATCTCCTTCCTTTGCAGTCCTGGTTGGAGCCTCCTTTGCAGTCCTGGTTGGAGCCTCGCGACTGGCATAAGGGGGCTTGAAAGCGATTCGGCCCATAGAACGCTGCGCTGGTCAACTACAAGAACTTGTAGGTGAGGAGGATCCAGCATGTGTGTGCATCCCAGTCCTACCAATGGTGGACGCTTCGCCCTTGAGGAAACCAGGAAACCAGCACGGGATCGTTCCCCACATCCCAGGGGAATCGGGTGAAGGATTTTAGGGTACGATGAGGCTTGCGAGGAAGTCGTCGTCCCAGGCTACGGTCATGCGTTTGAGGCGTTGAGAGTCTTTTCCGGGCATCCTGCGGATCAGATTGTTGGCCATGTGTGTGAATGCTGATCGAACATTGACCCCCATCGGCGTCGTCGAGACCCTTTCAGGCCGTTGATTTCATTGATTTGAGATGACGGGACCCTACGCCGATCATGGTCGAGACCCCACGCCGAAACACAGCGGAGGATAGCTACGTCGCCGAGAGCTCCAACACGTCGACCATCAAGAAGCTGCGCTTCGAGGAACTCATCGCGCAGCGCACGCCCCACTATCGCCAAGCCGATCTCACCGTCGTTCCGTGCGAAAAGCGAGACAACAGAAACGCAGATGCATGCGTGCAGGCGCTGCACACCCATCTTTGCGAGCAGGGCGCTCCGGACCGGAAACGCCCGGGAGATCAACCACAGGTATAGCGCGACGATCTAGGTAGGAAGCCTGTCTGTTTGGTAAATTCGTGGGTGGATGATTTTGCTGTGAGGGCCAGGAAACGCACTCGTCGGATTCGCTTGAGTGGCCTGGCCACTTGCCATTGAGAACGGAGGTCTGAGTGATGCCAACCTTGAGCCGCGGGGAGCTTTCGCGATCACGGCCATCATCGCGGCTAGGATGTGTTGGCTGGAGAGGGCCTATTTCATGCGATACGTTTGCCATATTGAAACGAACGAAGTTCTGCCGATGGATAGGGCGGGTAGGGAATTCACCACCCAACTCGAAGCCGATGACTACGGCGCCCGCGTCGCAAGTGAAGTCGGAATGGATGCTGGCGACTACTCTGACTGCCTGGTGACGGTGGCGGACGAGACGGGCAAAGAGATCGCCCGGCATCCTGTTTATAGAGATCTCTCGAGCTGACCGTTGTTCGAGCATGCCCTCGCTATGCCTTATGGCTTCGCGCTGATCGCGGCCGGTTGACAGCGACAACGAAAATCCAGATTCTGGCCATCACCCTGTCCTATCAGAAGCCGTAAGACCGCTCGACCCAGCGAAGCAGCACGCGAGTGTCCCGATCAGGTAAGACCACGCGCTGGTCACGCAGGCCCTTGGCGATCGCAAGACCAACCTCTGGCTCGACTCGATTACCATGGGTCATCAAAAAGAACCAACCAAATGGGACACCGACCTCACGGTCGATGGCTTCCACGCGGTCCATCAGGATATGAACCGAGGCGTCGCCAGCGATGAGCCTCTCTTCCGGCAGATGCAGCGGACGCGGCACGAATCCGATCTCGCGCGTGCCTTTGTCGTCATAGTCGTAAATGTCGAGCGCCCAGTGCGCATACATGCGTTCGGCCAAAGCGCTCGATTCGTCCCAATCCTGGAAAAAGCGATTCTCCCGTGGCACGTACTCGAACCAGTCCGGCACCAATTCCAGGAACGGCGTCTCGGTCGTGCCCTCTCGCGTCACTTCCCGCACCACCCGGCGTTCCATCTCCGGCCGCTGCGCCTCGCGCTTTTCGCGCTCGAGGCGCGCGCACCGCGTCAGGAAGCTCCGGACATGGACGACGCCGCTTCCGGCGCGGCCAAGCATCCGAAAGACCGGACCTTCGATGACATTGTTATCGGAGATATCGTCGTGCGCGATCCATGACGGGTCAAGCAATTCGTCCTTGCCCCAAGGGCGGTATGTGGGATTGACGATTGGCCCGGCGCGCCATTCGACTTCTCGGCCGAGACGGATTTGCACATAGTCCGCGGCGCCCGGTCCAGTCGGCGCGAAGGCGTACACGCTGTTGCCGTGCCACTCCGAGATCTGAAGATTGCTCTCGCGCAATCGTGTCCAGAGGGCGCCAATGTCGCCGTTGTCCTTGGCGAGCTCGGCTTCCATCCACGGCCGGTATTCTGCGATCCGTGTCCCGTCGGTGCCGATCACCGAGCGCGTATCGCGCCAATACCGGTCGTCGATGCTGACCGCCGAAAAGGAAAATCCCGGAAATGCCTCCGTCAGCGCGGCGGCCAGCGCCGATTCGTCAGCTCCGGCCGGAAGACGCGCGAGGACCGCCTCGATCGTGGCGGGATCGGGCAGTCGTGCAGGAATATTCTCCGGAACCTCATCCATGACTCAATCCTATCATCGCACCCTGTTCGCCGCGCGCTCGATCTCTTCCATCGACGCCAGGATGTGCTCGAACCGAGGGGCCTCGCCGAAGATCATTGGCGTCGTGTTTGCATAGTCACGCGCGAGCGCGTCGATCATGGCGACGGTCGGCACGAGCGCGAACGATCCCGATCGGCGCACCGAGCCGGTTCGCCGTCGTCAAGAAGAGATCGAGCTTCTCGCCGGGGGCGGCGGAGATGACCTCCGTGCAGGCTGCGCTGCTCACGAGCGATCCTCCGGTACAGCGTCGCCACGCTCGAGCAACTGTCATCCTCTATTCTTATCTGTGGGCCCGCGAGCACGACCGGGGCGAGGAAAGCGGCCGTGGGCAATGATGCGCTCTCTGGTGGTGACGGTGACGATTATCTGTACGGCGATGAAGGCAACGATACTCTGTTCGGCAATCAGGGCAACGACAACTTCATCTTCACGAGCGGGGGCGGCAAGGATACCGTGAGGGACTTCACGATGGGGGACAAACTGCAAATCGCGGATGGGATCAATAACACTAACATTCATACGGTTGCTAACGTTGTCGATCACATCCACGCGGTTGGCCCGGACACCACGGTTGTTGACCTCGGAAAGGGTAATTCGATCACGCTCTCCAATGTAAATGCTAACGATGTTCAGCATCACCCGGAGAATTATTTCTCCATCTCGCATATCACCGATCTACTCATCTGACTTGCTCGGTCAGCTTGGGCAGGCCGCGAGGTTTTCGTCCATGCCGTGATCGACAAGGCTGACGGCGTTGTTTTCCGCTGCACGCTGGATGGATCGGAGACGCAGCGTTTTCTGGAGATCCCATCCTGGATGTTCGATCGCGCGGCATGTGCCTGCGGTTGCAGCCTGACGGCAGAGCCCTTTGTCAGCCTGGAAGCGCTCAACGCGTTGTCGGCGCTACTCGATTCAGTGGTCAAGAGCGCGGCATCATCATTGAATGAACCGCTTTGCGGTGCATGCGGAGTCTCTCACCACCAAAATCGGGGAGAGGCTCATGGCAAGCTGGACGGCGATATCGGCGAACCCGGTTCGGCATGCATCAGATGGGCCTGCTCGCGGGTGGCATCGCGCACAGCGCCGTTGGGGTCAGAGTGGCGGGAGTTGCCGAAGGAGGCGCAGGATGCGCTGGTGAACCGTAAGCGGCGTGTCTCCCGCACCTTGTTGCTGTTGAGCAGATCGGCAATATGCGTTCCGTCTTGACGAGAACGGTTTGCATAGATGATCGGGCGTGTTATCGCATCGCAGCGACGGGTTCGGCGGCGCTGGAGCGACGAGGTCAAAGGACGGATCGTCTCGGAATCCTTTGTGCCGGGCGCGATCGTCTCGGACGTCGCGCGGCGCCACGGTCTGTCGCCGCAGCATTTGTCGATCTGGCGCAAGGCGGTGCGCGACGGGTTCGGACAGATCAAGCAGGCACGCGGCTTCCGCCAGTTCCTGTTGCCGGGCCTGGCAAACGTGCGTGCCGAATGGGCGATGATCTGCACCGCCCACAACCTCGTGAAGCTCGCTAACCTCGCAAGGCCGCATCAGCGGGATTTCGTGTCAAAATGCGCCAACCAGAAAGCTATCTGGACGGGTTCCTAGCCATGTGCGTAAGCTGCGCTGTTCGCAGTTTATTTCCGAGGTGAGGCGCATGTTCACGACGAATGAGATTGGCGCACAGTTGATGCATATCGAGCGTT
Organism: Bradyrhizobium sp. Pa8; assembly: GCF_052588265.1. NCBI lineage: Bacteria > Pseudomonadati > Pseudomonadota > Alphaproteobacteria > Hyphomicrobiales > Nitrobacteraceae > Bradyrhizobium > Bradyrhizobium sp. Pa8. The sequence continues at coordinate 56,494 of NZ_CP176768.1, forward strand.
CGCAAAACGAAAGGAACGTTGATGTTTTGGAGGAGGATGATCCGGCCGCAGTCGCGGAGTGCGTTCAGCAGTTCATGCTAGTCAAGGAATTGCTGACCGCGCCCATGCTCGGTACTTCGTGACAGAATGGTGAATTACTTCTCGATGTGGCGAGTGGCTCCCAAAATCGTGGACATTTCCGGTCGCAAGGTCTCACCGTCATGATGACGCTGGAACCCGTTCTTACCCCGCATGGTTTGCTGACGCTGCGACAAACGGCGCAAGCTCCTCCTGCGTTGGAGCCCGATCAGGGCTTGCGGCTGGAGAAAGCATTTTTACGGGGCTCAGGACACGGATTGTTGTGGCTCGGCGCCAACGAAGTCGGGACGGTTCTCCCACCGGGGTTGTCGTATTGGCGAGAGCTTGGAATGCGCTACATGACTGCACTGTGCGCTCTTCCTAATATTGGAGACGGCCGTATCAAGCCACCTGTGCCGATTCCCGCCGATAGCGAGTTGGACACGATGGCAGCGGTCGTTCCGCCCATGACCGGCGCGGAATATTTGTCAGCGGCTGTCCTTGCCGATCTTTGGCGGGGTATGGATGCGGCCTTTGATGCCGAGCTGGTGCAAGCCAAGCTCTCCGTGCAGGAGTTTCTCAAGAGTCGTCATCCGGCCTGGAACCTGGTTGGACGCGTTTATTTTAACCTTGCGGAGAACCGGAAGGACGAGGAGGCCCCGTTCGCGTTTCTTGCGACCTACACGACCCGGCTTTCGGCTGAGGCCAGGGCCCAGCATCTGCCGCTCGGCAAGGCCTTGCAGGAGTATGCCGGCGCGAGAAACCGCGAACGCCTGCTGTCGCTGCTGATGCCCGTCCAGCGCGCCTCCGAGAGGTGCCTCTGGCTGAAGACCATAGTCGATGCGGGTGATATCTTTCACCCGCTGCGCTGGAGCCCACAGCAAGCTCTGCAATTCCTCAAGGATGTTCCCGCGCTCGAAGGCGCCGGGGTGATCGTGCGGATGCCAGCGAGTTGGCGCATGAACCGCCCGGCGCGCCCGCAAGTGAAGGCGACAGTCGGGGGCAATGCGCCATCACAAATAGGAATGGACGCACTGCTCGACTTTCAAATGGAGGTGACGCTCGGGGGCGAAAGCCTCTCGAAGGCCGAGATCAAGCAACTCCTGGCTCATTCCGACGGATTGGCCTTCATCCGCGGCAAGTGGGTGGAGGTCGATCATGAACGACTGAATCGCACGCTTGAGCAATTTGAGGCCATCGAGTGCCGCGCCGCTGCCCATGGTCTTTCGTTCGGTGAGGCGATGCGCATGCTGGCTGGGGCTGGCATTGTCGGAGATGAGACTGCTGGACCAGCCGGCGTTGACTTGAGCCAGACCGTGGCCGGCCCCTGGTTGGCGGAGAAGCTGGCCTCCTTGCGCCATCCCGATCGGTTGTTGCGGGTCGGTCCCGGTCAAAATCTTCGGGGCACGCTGCGACCCTATCAGCAGTCGGGTGTGCAATGGCTCTATCTGCTGACGCAGCTCAAGCTTGGGGCCTGTCTTGCCGACGATATGGGGCTCGGCAAAACCATCCAGGTCTTGTCGCTGCTGCTGGTGCTCAAGAACGAGGCGAAGGAAAATTGCAAGCCGAGCCTGCTCGTAGCCCCCGCCTCTTTGTTAGCCAATTGGGCCGCGGAGATTGGTCGATTTGCGCCAAGCTTGAAAACAGTCGTGGTCCATCCATCGGCTGCCCCGTCCGAGAAACTGAACACATACAGTGCGGACGAATTCGCAGACGTCGATCTCGTAATCACAAGCTACGGCTTTCTGACGCGCACGCCTTGGCTAGAAGCTACACCGTGGCGGTTTGTGGTGCTCGATGAAGCACAGGCCATCAAGAACCAGGCTGCCAAGCAGACAAAATCGGTCAAGAGGCTCAAGGCAGAAATGCGCATTGCGCTGACCGGCACGCCCATCGAGAATCGGCTCGGTGACCTTTGGTCGATCTTTGACTTCATCAATCCTGGCTTGCTGGGATCGTCGAAGGAATTTTCGGCATTCGTCAAACGCCTCGCCGACCGGCCACATAACTCTTACGGTCCGCTCCGCGATCTGGTGCGCCCCTATATCCTGCGACGGCTGAAGACCGATAAGAGCATCATTGCCAACCTGCCCGACAAGACCGAGGTGAAAACCTTCTGCCCATTGAGCCGCAAGCAGGCGGCGCTTTATCAGCAAGCGGTGGCAGAGCTGGCCAGCCATCTCGAAGAGGTCGATGGAATAAAACGAAAAGGCATCGTCCTGGCTTTTCTCATGCGGTTGAAGCAGATCTGCAACCATCCATCGCAGTGGCTCGGGGACGGCCGGTGGTCCGAGCACGACAGCGGCAAGCTCGGGCGTCTGCGCGACATCGCGGAAGTGGTTGCTTCTCGGCAGGAAAAGGCACTTGTCTTCACCCAATTCAGGGAGACAACGGCGCCGCTTGCGGCGTTCCTCGGGTCCGTATTGGGAAGGCCCGGCCTTGTCCTGCATGGCGAGACGGAGGTTAAGAAACGTAAGGATCTGGTGCGCCAATTTCAGGAAGACGAAAACGTTCCGTTCTTCGTGCTCTCGGTCAAAGCAGGCGGCACCGGGCTCAATCTTACCGCAGCCTCGCACGTCATCCATTTCGACAGGTGGTGGAATCCGGCTGTCGAAAATCAAGCCACCGACCGTGCCTTCCGGATCGGACAGACCAAGAATGTACTCGTACATAAGTTCCTTTGTCGTGGCACCGTGGAAGAAAAGATCGACCAAATGATCGATTCAAAGAAACAATTGGCTGGGGATTTCCTCAACGGCGGAGCCGACATCCTGTTGACTGAGATGAGGGACGAGGAGTTTCTTAAACTCGTGGCTCTCGATCTGGGCGCCGCGATGAAGGAGGGGTGATGAATGAGCTACTACGAGTGGCGCCCTTACGTGCCGGTGGCCGAGAAGCGGCGGCAAGCTGAACGCAAGCTGGTCAAGCTCAAAAAACACGGGCGATCCGTTGCGCCCGTGAAGGTCGATGGCCGCACAATTGCCAAGAGCTTCTGGGGCAAGTCGTGGTGCGCTAACCTCGAGCGATACAGCGACTATGAGAACCGCTTGCCGCGCGGTCGAACCTATGTCCGAAACGGCTCTGTTATCGATCTGCAAATTGCCAAGGGCGAGATCTCGGCAATGGTAGCCGGGTCTGAGCTCTACCAAGTCACGATTGCCATTGCGCCAGTTACGCGGGGACGCTGGAAATCCATCTGTCAGGACTGCGCCGGCACCATCGATTCGCTGGTTGAACTCCTGCAGGGCCGCTTGGCGAAAGGCGTGATGGACCGGGTCTGTCGAGAGGGTGACGGCCTGTTTCCGTCGCCGACGGAAATCAAGCTGTCCTGCAGCTGTCCAGATTGGGCAGACATGTGCAAGCACGTTGCGGCAGCACTGTATGGCGTCGGCACCAGGCTAGATGAAAAGCCTCAGCTTCTTTTTGTGCTGCGTGATGTGGAGGAAACTGAAATGCTCGCCAGCGCTGGACAGGATTCTCCGCTAACAACGGCGCCCGGCGCGGCGAAGGTGCTTGATGAAAGCGATGTCGCCGCTCTATTCGGGCTGGAGATGGCCGAAACTCCCGATACCCCAAATCCTGCCTTCACAGTCCCAAAGCGTCCCCAACACTTCAAGGCGCAAAAAGGCAAGATAGCTGCCGGAAAGACCAAGCCAGCAGAGAAGACCGATGTCGCTTTACATCGTGCGACTCGGGCCAGTCCGGGAACGAAAAAGACAACCTGCGCAAGTGCCAAGAAACGGCGCACTCGGCGGCGACGATAGTACATCGTCGAACGCGCCATCAGGCCGAAAACAATTACGAGAAAAAATAGTCTCTTCGCGGGTAGCGACGAGGGCGCTTCATACTACCCATCTGTCTATCTCCTTATAACTCAAGGCATTTCTGGTTGGCGTCGCAAGAGGGCGGACTACGGCGCGATCGCCTGCGAGAGGCATCCTGGCGCACGTCCGGTCGCGTGAGATCAGATTGTTTGATGATCCATGTCGAACCCTTGCATAAATGCTCCGCGGGCAATCGTCCCTCAACGATCATGCGACGTATGGTTGATGGACTGACGTCGAGCATCTCCGCTGCTTCGATTAACGAGAGCTCGCCTCGATCCTGGCGTTCCCCCTCACGATAACGCGCGATCTCGCGCGTTCTGCGCAACGAACATACGCTCGTCCTCGTCCAGGACGCCCCGCGCGGGGTTGTTTTTCCGGAGCGATTGAGCAAGGCGGCGATCGCGTAGTCAGGCATTTGACGTGCGAGCGCGCGCACAAGATCAACTACTTCGGTGTCGGTCGTCCGACGCGTCACGCCGACACGGTTCTTCTTAACCTTCAAGCGGGTGTGATCGCCACCTTGCCAATGGATGACGAGGTCAAGATGCTCATTGTCCTGATCCACGTCGACGACGATTTCCGATAGCACTTTACGCAGGATCTTCTTTTTGATCTCCGACGTAACACCGGGGCGTTGCCAGGCTCTATTCAGATCGTCCCCGAGCTTAAGCAGCGCTTCGCGATCGCCGGCGCTGAGTCCAGGGGAAGGTGAACTGGTCAGGCCCTCGAGTTCGCGCTCAATTGTACGCGCAGCTTGGATGCGCTCGTTCCAGCGACGCTCAAGCTCACCAGCGACGTGACGATTGTCGGGGTCGACCGCGTCGTATTGACGATACGCCCGGTTCGCTTCGTACTGCGCCTGTTCCAGAGACCTTTGCAGCTGACGCAATTTTTCCGACTGTTCGGCGCCCTGAGTTTTCATTGCATTTAGCGCAGCCCCAACGCCAAGCGGTTGAAGCCGCTCCAGCACCTCTCTCGCCACCATCCGATCGAGGCGCATTCCACCGAAGCCAAGACAGGCTGCGACGGCCGCTTTGTTGAAGTCTCCGCGGCAGATATATCTCTGCGTGTCGCCGCCTCTACCAGAATACTGAACGTATAACCGCCGACCACATCGCGCGCAGCGCAGAAGCCCAGGGAGAAGTGCTTCGCCGCGTCGGACGGCTCCTCGACCCAGATAGCTCTTGCCGTTGGCATTGTCCGCAATGAGCCGCTGGTTTCGAACAAACTCATCCCAGGAGATATAGCCCTCGTGATGGTCGCGGAGCAGCACGTCCCAGACTTTCCAATCTCGTTGGGGATTTCGCTTCACCTTCTTCCGGCCGTTCTCAATCGTCGTCCGGACACCCCGTCGTCCGAACGCGTACGCACCGGCATAAACAGGGTTGGTGAGCATGTGATTCAAGGTCGTGTAGCTTGGTATGCGCCATTCGATTGTCGGATCGTTCGAACCTCCAACGGCGAAGGGTAGCGCGATCTTCTCTTGGGTCAACCAGAGCAAGATCTGCCGGATCGATTGCAACTCCACAAACTTCCTGAAGACGAGATCCAGCGCCTCGCGGACACGTACGTCCGGGTTTTTCTCGATTCGGTCATCTTTCGTCTTCACGTACCCGATGGCGACCGTCGTGAAGTGCTCGCCGCGCCGAGCCTTTTGTTTGACGGCTTCAACTGATCGCTGTCGAATGACGCTGAGCTCCAGCTCGCTCATCGTTCCCTTCATCCCCAAGAGCAATCGATCGTTGATCGACCGCGAACATACGACCACACAGCAGGATGCCCCCTATTCGGGAGCCATCTGATCGGTTGGAGCAGATTACCGTAACCGACCCGACCCATCCACTATACGGACGGCGCTTTGATTTGGTATCGGCCGGAAGCTCGCTCCGACCCGGCGGCTGCGTTCTCGTTCATTATCGCGACGGCATTTTGCTGAGAATTCGAGCTGCAGCAACCAACCTCTATGGCGAGCGGCTGTCTGTCCCGTCAAGCAAGCTTTCGCTCGAAAGCATTCGACACTTGCTCCGGCTTTCAAGGGACGTGGTGCCGAGGAGCTTGGCGAATCAGCCGACAAGTGATTCTTTAGGGCACGGCTCCGAATCACAATTCGCAAGCTCGCGTGGTTCGCTGGGAGGAGAGCCATGAGGTCGGATCTCGTGACGGGGAGCCACCTGTGTCGCAGAGCCGTAATTTACATTCGGCAGTCCACGCCTCATCAGGTGATGACCAACCAGGAAAGCCTGCGGCTGCAGTATGCACTGCGACAGCGAGCCACCGATCTCGGTTGGGATGATACCAACATTGACGTCGTTGATGCCGACCTCGGGTTGAGTGGATCGACAGCAGCGCATCGCGAGGGTTTCAAGGACGTTATCGCCCGCGTCACGTTGGGTGAAATCGGAATCGTTCTCTCCTACGAGGTGACGCGTCTCGCGCGCAACTGCTCTGATTGGTACCCGCTACTCGATCTTTGCGGCTACCGGCAATGCCTCATTGCGGATCGCGACGGCGTTTACGATCCTGGCTCAACCAATGGGCGCCTGTTACTCGGCCTAAAGGGCACAATCTCCGAAGTGGAGTTGCACACACTGCGCGGCCGTCTGACGGCGGGGCTGCGCGCCAAGGCCGAGCGCGGCGAGTTGACGTTGCTGTTACCGGCGGGTTTGGAACGTGACGCCAATGGCGTGGCATCGAAGGATCCAAGCAGGGAGGTGCAGCAGCGGATATCACTGGTTTTCACGACATTTCTGGAGGGCGGTTCGGTAGGCAAGGTCATCCGGTCATTCCGAGATCGTGCGCTCTTCATACCGCGGCGGGACCGGTTCGGCGATATTGCGTGGCGGACACCATCGGCCAGCATGATTTCCGGAATTTTGAGGAATCCGGCCTATGCTGGCGCTTTCGTCTATGGCCGTACCAAGTCCTGCCGCACGACCTATGCAAGTGGTAAACTAAAGACGGCCCGCTGCCCTCGATTGGGATGGCTTTGAGCGGATCCAGGCCATGTTGCGCGATAACCATGCCGAATACCAACGCAATCAAACGCGTGGCGTGCCCCGAGAGGGGGCAGCTATCTTGCAGGGCATCACCTGGTGCGGCCGGTGCGGCCACAAGATGTCGATACAATACAAGGGCGGGTCTCGCTACGTCTGCAATTCCCTGTTGAACCACCAAGGCAAGACGCTATGCCAGCATCTTCCCGCCGATCCAATCGACGCGCAGGTGGTGGCTGCATTCTTTGCAGCGATCGCTCCCGCTGAAGTGGAGGCCTGGAGGGGTGCGCTCAATGCGCGGCAGCAGACTGACGAAGCGCTTGATCGCGCCGAAGAACAGCAGGTTGAACGACTACGCTATCAGGCACTCCTGGCCGAACGACAGTATAATCGGGTCGATCCTGACAATCGCCTCATCGCCGCTGAGCTGGAGCGGCGATGGGAAAGAGCGCTACGCGAACTCCGGCAGGCTGAAGAGGCGCTGACCACCCGCCGGGCCACGAAGAGCAAATCAGCCATGTTGACCCCAGAGGAGCAGAATGAGTTTCTTGCGCTTGGTCCACACTTGCCTGAGCTCTGGCGGCGGGCTGGTGTGAGCCGGGCAGATAAGAAGCAGTTATTACGAACGCTGATTGATAAGGTTGTTCTCCACCGCGTCACGCGCGATCGAATCGCGGTCCGGATCGTCTGGTGTGGTGGCGAGATATCCGAATTGGAAGTCGAGCCGAGGGTCCATGCACTGCATGCTCTAACTCGAGGGACTGAGATGCAAGCAAGGATCCTTGAGCTGGCCCGCCAGGGTTTTGATGATGCCGAAATCGCCAATACCTTGACCCAGGAGGGGCACCGCTCACCGCGCCGAAATTATGTTCCAGCACGAACCGTTCAGATCGTGCGGCAGCGCTATCGCGTACTGCAGGACGGCGTCGCAACGCGTGCTCGTCACATTGCTGGCTGGCTGCCGGTGACCGCAATGGCAAAGCGTTTGGGAGTTTCGAGTTCTTGGATCAAGCGACGTATCCGCAGCGGCACCATTAATATCCAGCGCGATCCCTGGGACAAGCGATTCCTCTTTCCTGATACGGAAGCCAGCATTGTTGCGTTGCGAGAGCTTAAGGCAGGAGCTCGAGATCACCTCGTTTTCGACCCGAGAGCAAACAAATGAAGGTATCAACATGATCGATCGTAGACGCCATCTTCATCGACAATGAGCGTGCCGACCAAGCCGCAAAACTCCAACAACGTGTGCCAGTCTCGACCGTTTCGAGCGAGGCGGGAAGCCTCGATCGAAAACACCGCGCCGACACGGCCCTCGCAGATTAACGCCAACAACCGCTCAAATCCACGTCTTGCAACGCCGCCACCAGACTTGCCTAGTGGTTCATCACAGTGGTTTTGACTCTTTGGCGGCAGCTGGATAGGCGCGGCCGAGTTTGCGCGCGAGCTTTGTCGGTTGTGAACATCCATTTGATGCGGTCTCGCGTTTCATTTCGCTGCCGTTGCCATGCAGCGATCTCTTTTCGGAGCCTTTTGGGATCGTCGATGCGGCGGCCGAGACATTGGCGTTGTAGTACGCTGATCTCGCACTCGACCATGTTGAGCCAACTGGCGTGTTTCGGGGTGTAGTGGAATTCGAGGCGGCGCAGGATGCGGCGGGCCTCGGCAGGCGCAAATGCTTGATACAGCGCGCCGGCAGTATGGATCGACAGATTGTCCTGCACGACACGGATGCAGGGGGCATCGGGATAATGGACGTCGACGAGTTCGCGCATGCAGTACGCGTAGTCTACGGCAGCGCGGCGGTCTGTAACCTTGACGTTGCGCCAGCCGCGATGCGGATCGAAGGTGACGAAGAGATTGACGGTGCCGTTGCGGCGATATTCGTAGTCGTAGCGCTCGCGCTGTCCCGATTGGGCCGGGATCGGCTGACGCACCTGGCCGATCAGCTGGACGGGGGTCTCTTCAGCATAGAGGTCGAGCACGTCCTCCATGCGGGCGACGTATTCGCCGTCGACACGGGGAATGCACCACATGTCCCTGCGCCACGGCTTGAGGTCGTTGTCGGCCAGCCGGCGGCGCACGGTCTCGCCCGACAGGCTGTCGTGATCGGTGAGCTTGACCATTGCGTCGGCCAGCAGCGTCAGCGTCCAGCGTTTGCGGCCGGCCGGCGGCTTGGCGCATGCCGTCGCCACCAGCAGGGCCTCTTCCTTGCCTGTCAGCTTGCGTTCCGCGCCCGGCCGCGGCTCCTCGCTCAAGGCCCGCTCCAGATTGCCTTCTACGAAGCGGCGCTTGGTCCGGCCGACGGTGGAAAGGCTGACCCGGACGGTTCGGACAATCTCCGCGTCGCAGCTGCCGGCATCGGCCGCCAGCAAAATCTGCGCCCGTTTGAGTTTGCGGGCGGCATGTTTGCCGCCGCCGAGCATCGCCGTCAGTTCGTCCCGCTCGGCTTGGCTCAATTCGACCCGATAACGTACATTCATGCTTCGCCTCCTTGTCGGAGGCCGGGACGAATCCAGCGATGAGTCAAAAATCAGGCGCGCACTTGACCGAGAAGCAGGGTCACTATCTCGCTTTCATCCATACCTATTCGTACATGTTCGGACAGCCGCCCGCCGAGGCCGACATCCAGCGCCATTTCCGCGTCAGCCCGCCGTCAGTCCACCAGATGATCGTTACGCTCGAACGGAACGGCTTCATTCGCCGGCAGCCCGGCGTCGCGCGAAGCATTGAGATCCTCTTGCCACCTGAAAACTTGCCCATCCTCGAATGGCTCGGTATCAAAACGTCAAAATCACTGCGATGAACCACTAGTGCGCTCCGCTCACAGCGGGGCGCCACTACTCAATCACGTAGCCCAGCGCGCGATAACCCGTGCGTCGCTTCGCAGCCATCCGGGCCAGAACGGGGACTGCATTATCGATATAGTCGACGACCAACACATCTCTCTTACCATCACGGAGGCGATGGAGACGACCGACATACTGCGCCAGGGTTCCTTTCCAGGCGATCGGCATCGTCAGGAACAACGTATCGAGCCTGGCGTCATCGAAGCCTTCACCGATGTAGCGGCCTATCGCAAGGATCAGGCGCTCATCATCGTCAGCGGCATTCAATTGACCGTAAGCGTAGCGCCGAGGCCCTTTGGATTGTTTGTGCGGAGTCTTGAGAGCACCGTTAGAAGAGTCATCTTCTGGAAGGGTGCTCACAATGGACGACCATTCTGACGACATAAGACGACCGTTGTCACCGCGAATTGAAGTGTTCGCTGGCGCAGGTCGCAAGCGCTGGCCGGATGATTTGAAGGCACAGATTGCCGCGGAAAGCCTCGAGCCGGAGGCGGTTGTCACAGACGTCGCCCGTCGCCATGGCTGCCGGCCCCAGCAGGTGCATGACTGGCGGCGCAGGGCGCGTTTGGGCCAGTTGGTGCTGCTGGCTTCGGCGGAGACGCTGTCGTTCGTGCCGGTGCTGTCGGAATCGGCGCTACCGGCGTCCGCAGAGCCTGCCGGGTCGCCGGAAGCAGCCATTGTGACGGTTGAACTCCAGGGGGCACGAGTGGAGGTGCGAGGGACGCCTGGCCTTGCTGTGTTGAGTGATGTGTTCTTGGCGCTTCGACGGACACGTTCATGCTGACGCCGCCCGCGAGCCTTACGATTTACGTGGCGACGCAACCTGTGGACTTCAGAAAAGGTGCGGAGGGCTTGGCGCTGTTGGCGCAGGAGACGCTGGGCCATGACCCGATGAAGGGCGTGGCGGTGGTGTTCCGTGCGAAGCGCGCTGATCGGGTGAAGATTGTCGTCTGGGATGGCAGCGGCTTCAAATGGCCTCCCATCGTGGCCGGTGTGATGCGGATGAATGCCGCCCAGCTGTCCGCGCTTCTGGCCGGCATGGATTGGACGCGGATGCACGCGCCTCGAATCCCGCAGCCGAAAGCGCTTGCGTAAAGATACAAATCTTCGCTGCATCGGGGCGCGAAGCATGGCAGACTTGGGCCTATGAGTGATTTGCCTGATGAGCTGCCGAGCGATCCAGCCGAGCTGCGTGTCTTTGCCGCGGCTCTGCTGGATCGCTGCGCCAGGCTCGAGCGGTTGTTCAAGCTTGCGAAGGATGCGCAGTTCGGTCGATCGTCGGAAAAGCTGGACGCTGATCAGCTACAGCTTGTTCTGGAGGACATCGAAGAGGCCGTCGCGACTCTCGAAGCAGCTGAGGATCGCGCCAATCCCAGAGCCCGCGAGAAGAGAACTGCCAAGCGCAGAGCCAACCGTGGTCAGCTTCCGGAGCATTTGCCGCGCATCGTCGAAACCCTGCTGCCGGCTGCAACCTGCTGCCCGTGCTGCAAAGGCGATCTCGTTGAGATTGGTCACGATGAGAGCCAGAGGCTCGACGTCGTTCCGGTGCAATACAGGGTGATCGTCACCCGCCGGCCCAAGCTGGCCTGCCGCGCCTGTCATGGCATCGTCCTCCAGCACGCTGCGCCCGAGCGATTGATCAAGGGGGGATTGCCGACCGAGCGTCTCGTCGCGCATGTAATTGACGCCAAGTATCATTGGCATTTGCCGCTCTATCGTCAGGCGCAGATGCTGGCGACCCACGGTATCGCCATCGACCGTTCCACGCTCGCCTTCTGGGTCGGCTACGCCGCCCAGGAATTGAAGCCCTTGTGGCATCGTCTGCGCGAGCTTCTGCTCGCCTCTTCGAAGCTCTGTGCCGATGAGGCCCCCGCACCGGTGTTGGATCCGGGACGCGGCAGGACAAAAACCGGCTACTTCTGGGCGCTATCGCGCGATGACAGGCCGTGGGCCGGACCTGACCCACCTGGCGTGGTCTATGCCTATGCGCCGGGCCGTGGGGCCGTCCATGGCTTGCGCTTGCTCGAGGGCTATCGCGGCATCATCCATTGCGACGGCTATCAGGCTTACAAGACCATGACCCGAGAGACGCGTGCGGACGCCCTGTCCGGGACGCTCGCCTTCTACTGGTCGCATCTGAGGCGCCAGTTTGTGAAGATCGAGCGCGAGGCTGCTCCGGCGCCAGCTCCGGTTGCCCGCGAGGCTCTCGAGCGCATCGCCCAGCTTTACGCGATCGAGAAGACCCTCCGCGGCCGATCGGATGCCGAGCGCCGTGCTGGCAGGCAGGCGCATGCCCGACCTCTGGCTACAGCCTTGAAGCAGTGGTTTGAGGCCAAGCTTGATCACCTTGCACAGAAGAGCGACACGGCGAAGGCCCTGCGTTACGCGCTGCGTCATTGGGACGGCCTGACGCTCTACCTTGATGACGGGCGCATCGAGATGGACACGAATGCTGTCGAGCGTGCGATGCGGCCGATCAAGCTCAACGCCAAGAACTCCCTTTTTGTCGGTTGCGACGAGGGCGCCGAGAATTGGGCAGTTCTGGCTTCGCTAATCGAGACCTGTATGTGTGGATGGCTCCCGTGGTGCAAGGGTTTTGTTTGAGCAATGCGCGAAAAGTTGGCGGCTTGCATGTGTCCGGCCTACGTAAGAGGCGGCACGTTTGGCCGCCGGCCCAGATGAGATCCGCGGATCGGGTCCATAACAAACTGACGCGCTTAAGGCGCCTACAGGTCTACTGGGTGTCCCGATCTCGTCTATCACTGTCGCGTCATCTTCCCATTCAGCGCCGATGCACCACGACCGCCAGAACCCGGCTGGTCCTGGTGGCCGATACTTATGCCGTGCGGTAGGTCTCCTCTCGCGTCATCACTGCCCAGATGATCCTTGCCATTTTGTTGGCCAAGGCGACGGCAGCGAGTTTGATCGGCTTGCGAGCGATAATGCGCCCCAGCCAACTTTGAGCGAAGTTCTGCTTACCCCGCGACCAGCGTATCGTGGACATGGCGCCAATGACGAGGAGCCGGCGGATAGTGCGATCGCCCATCTTGGTGATGCGGCCCAACCGTTCTTTGCCACCGCTCGAGTTCTGACGTGGCACAAGGCCAAGCCATGCCGCGAAGTCGCGGCCTGATCGGAAACCGCGGATATCCGGCACTCCAGCTAATATCGCGCTGACGGTGATTGGGCCGACGCCCGGAACGCTGAGCAACCTGGCAGCTTCGGGTTCCGCACGGCAATGCCTTCGCATTTGAGCTTCGAGAGCATTGATCTGAGCAATTAAGGCGACGAGCTGGTCAGCCAGGATATTCAACGGTGCTCGTACCGTATCGGGGATCAGTGTCGCCGGATCGGATATCCTCTTGATGAGAGAACCGACGTGCTGAGGGCCTGCCGCTGCGATTACACCGAACTCCGCCATATGGCTCCGAATTGCGTTGATCAGCGAAACACGCTGCCGCGAAAGGAGTTCATGCGTGCGATGTGCCACCCGCGCCGCCTGTTGCGCCAATGACTTCAGGGGAGCGGAGCGAACCGCCGGTCGCGTCACCGCTTCGCAGATCGCAGCGGCGTCCGCAGCGTCGTTCTTTTGCCGCGCGACATAGGGCTTCACGTACGAAGCCGGAATCATCTTGGTGTCATGGCCAAGAGCGCGAATCTCGCGTGCCCAGTAATGCGATGATGCACATGCTTCCATGCCGACAACACAAGGCGGCAACTTGGCGAAAAAGCTCAGAACCTCCTCACGGCGAAGCTTCTTCTGGAGAACAGGGCGGCCCTTTGCATCCGCCCCATGAACCTGAAAAACACGCTTTGCCAAATCGAGCCCGACCGTCGTTACCTCGTTCATGGATGGCATCTCCTTTACGGCGATCACCGCGACCGCTTCTAGACTATGGCGCCGGAGGCGGGAGCCATCCACCTCATCAAGCTCAATGGCGTCAGTGCCGAGCACTGGCTCGCTGATGTTCTGGCGAAGCTCGTCAATGGTTGGCCTGCGGCGCGACTGGACGAACTGCTCCCTTGGGCGTCGATCTACACGATGCATGCACACGATCCGAGGCTGGCGGCATGAGCCTGAACACGACCGCGGTCCGGATCAAGGTGACCCTCAAGGACGTGAAACCAGAGGTGATGCGTCGCCTTGTCGTACCCGTCACTCTGCGCCTTGATCGGCTACATCTGACGCTTCAGGAGGCATTTGGCTGGACGAATAGCCACCTCTTCGAGTTCTTCGCTGGTGAGGTCCGTTGGGGGATTCCTGATCCCCACAACGATTACGGCCACCAGCCCATGGATGCCAGCAAAGCGCGGCTCTCCGATATCGTTCGCGAGACCGGCGCCAAGACGATCCATTATCTCTATGACTTCGGCGACAGCTGGGACCATGTGATCAAGCTCGAGAAATGGTTCGACAACACCACGACAGAGGGCCTGCCCCTCCTGCTCGAGGCAGCCGGTCGTTGTCCTCCGGAAGACGTCGGCGGTGCGCCGCATTTGACCTGCCACTGAATTGTCATCCAGCAGCGGTTAGAGTCTCGGGGTTTTTTGAAACGCTCCCCAAAACTAGGCCAGCTGGAGCTGGAATTTTCCGGGTTCGGCTCATGCCGGCGGGGGCGCCGATGAGCCATTCAACAGCGATATCGGCGCCTTGTTGCCAATCGCGCTGTGTGGGCGGACTTCGTTGTAGTCTCTACGCCAATCCTCCATTTTCTGCCGAGCGTCGTCAAGACCGAGGAACCAGTGCGTGTTCAGGCATTCGTTTCTGAACTTGCCGTTGAAGGATTCGATGAAGCTGTTGTCCGTCGGCTTGCCCGGCCTGGAGAAGTCGAGAACGACATTCTTCTGGTAAGCCCAGATGTCGAGATCGCGGGAGACGAACTCCGACCCCTGGTCGACGCGAATGGTCTTGGGGTAGCCGACGGTTTTGCACACGCGTTCCAAAGTCAGCACGACATCCTCGCCTCGATAGCTGAAGCGCGGATCGACGGCTGGAGAGAAGCGACTGAAGATATCGACAATGGTAAGCACACGAATCTTGCGACCGGTGGCGAGCTGGTCATGAACGAAGTCCATCGCCCAGGTCTCATTGATTTGACCTGCTTCCATCCTATCCTCGCGTAGCTTGGCCTTCACACGACGCTTCGGCGTTTTGTTGCGCAATTGCAGGCGCAACTCCCTGTAAAGGCGATAGACACGTTTGACGTTGACTGCCCAACCGTCACGTTGCAGCAGGACATGGACGCGGCGGTAGCCGTATCTCACCCGCGTCTCGCAGATGTCCTTGATCCGATTTTTGAGGGCGGCCTGGTCACCGCGCTTCGACTTGTAGACGTAAAGTGCGCGATCGATACGAAGGGTCGAACAGGCCCGCCTGATCGACACCTTCCAGTCACTCCGCACCTTGTCGACAAGCTCCCGCTTGCGGCCAGGCCTCAGAGCTTTTTTGAGAGCACGTCCTGCAGCATGGCCTTGTCCAAGGACAGGTCGGCGACAATCCGCTTCAGCTTGGCATTCTCCTCCTCAAGCTGGCGCAGTCGCTTCATCTCGGAGGGCATCAGCCCCGCATACTTCTTCTTCCAATTGAAATACGTCGCCTGACTGATCCCGGCCTTGCGGCAGACCTCCGCCACCGCCGCCCCATCTTCCGCCTGCTTCAAAACGAACGCGATCTGCGCTTCCGAAAACTTCGATGCCTTCATGGAACTCTCCTCGTCCCGGTGGGATCTTAATTGGAAAATTCCAGTTCAGACTGGCCTCATTTGGCGGGAGCAGGTCAATCCGAACCAGATCACGACCTGGAAGACCCAGCTTCTGGAAGGCGCCGCCGGCGTGTTTGGGCAGGACAAGGGATTGGCCGAGGCGCCGGTCGATTTGAAGGCGCTTCATGCCAAGATAGGCGAGCTTGCGTTGGAGAACGATTTTTTGTCCGGCGCGCTCACCAAGGCGGGGCTGCTGAGCGCAAAGCGATGATCGACCGCGACCATGATCTGCCTGTTGTGCGCCAGGCGAAGGTCCTGAACCTCGCCCGCAGCACGGTCTACTATGAACCTCGGCCGGTTTCGGCCGAGGACCTTGCCTTGATGCGTCGGCTCGATGAGCTGCACCTCGATTATCCTTTCGCGGGGGCACGCATGCTGCGATCGCTGTTGCGGCGTGAGGGCGCGCAGATTGGCCGCCGCCACGTCGCGACGCTGATGAAGCGCATGGGGATCGAGGCGATCTATCGTCGGCCGAATACGAGCAAGCCCGGGCTGGGCCACAAGATCTACCCGTATTTGTTGCGCGGATTGAAGATCGAGCGGCCGAACCAGGTCTGGGCCATGGACATCAGCTACGTTCCGATGCGGCGTGGCTTCGTCTACCTCGCCGCGGTCGTCGATGTGTTCAGCCGGCGGGTCCTGGCCCAACGCGTATCGATCACGATGGAGACGGTGTTCTGCGTCGAAGCGTCGAAGCGCTCCAGGAGGCGCTGGCGAAGCACGGCAGGCCCGAGATGTTCAACACGGATCAGGGCAGCCAGTTCACCAGCCTCGACTTCACCAGTGTGCTGCTGGACGCAAAGATTGCCATCAGCATGGACGGCAAGGGCGCCTGGCGCGACAACGTGTTCGTCGAGCGGCTCTGGCGCACGGTCAAATACGAGGAAGTCTACCTGCGCGCCTACGACAGCGTGTCCGAGGCGCGAGCATCGATCTCCAGATATCTGGCGTTCTACAATCAGGGACGCCCGCACTCGAGCCTTGACGAACGCACCCCCGACGAGGCCTACTTCGGCACGCAAGCGATGGTGATGGCCGCATGACCGTCGCCGACGATTTTGTCGTTGCTCTGGTCGGGCTACGCCCTCCCGACGCAACGACAAAATCGCAAAGCCCCGCATTCAGTGTAACCTGGCAGGAATCCACTTAATTTCCGCGGGGCACTGTCCAAACAACCGGGGCCAGCTCTCAATGGCCGTATCCGTCCGCAGCACAGTTTACGAGTCATAGACGCGGGATCATGCTCCTGATGCTTTCCAAGCTAACCATTCTGTCCAGGAAATCGCATCTACCTTCTCCAGAGGTTGTTCTTTTGTATACTGAAAAAAGGTGCTCATTAACTCTCTTTTCTCGTTCCGGAACACCTCCTTTGCAGCCTTGGTTGTTGTAGATTCGTCATGCCTTCTTAATCTTATTTGGCGCTCGATAATATGCTCACTCTGTACCTTGCCGGAATTCTGCAGCATGTCCGCCAAGACCATGAACAGCGTTGTGCGCCCCATGCCGCCCCGGCAATGAAAATGCAAATGAACATCACGCTTGTGACCAACTTTTCGCAACTCCGATACAAGTCTATCTATTTCATCATCAGTCGGACGCGCATGATCTGGGGTCGGAATGCGCAGATAAGCCGCCCCCTTTCTTTTGACGAGATCCTCTTCTGATTCTATTTTTGCTTCGCCGGAGTTGGGAATTTTTAATGGCGGCGCCGAAGAAGCCCTCCCTTTTGCGACGGTTCCGGATTCTATAATCATCCCAAAGGGAAATTTGGTCGGTAATTTTGCGAGCTTCTTTAATTCCTTCGCGGGAATAATGCCCGCCGGCTTTTCCACATTGCCCCAATTGTAATTGTCTGCAGCCAACCAAGATATGGGTTTCCCATTGACGAACCCATGAAACTCTTGCCTAGTATCTATAATTACGAGCAATTTTGGATGTGTCAGTTTGATTATTTCGTCTAGCTGTTCCTCCGAAAACTGTTCACTCCCAGACATGCTTAAACTGGAAATCCCGGTTAAATCGCATCCCCCCAACCCAGCTGTATCGGACGTAATGCGAAATCTAGTAGAGTCGATCTTGTCATATACAAGTTTCGGCGGGGTCTGGTCTGGTCTTTTCTTCGGTATTGTTGTCGGTGGAATTCTAAATGCCCGCTGTGACTCAGCGCCTGATGGGATTGTGGCGCTGCTTGGAAGGGAGCGACGAGATTCGCCGAGATCGGCATCTGACGGCCGCAGATGGTATGCGGCACAATTCCCGCCGATAGTCTTGCTGGGACCACACGTCATAGGTTTTTCCTTTGAATAGCAAGATTGCGCGATAGCGAGGTCGATTTCATATGCAGAAGCGTATGTTTTCCTTTGATGCGTGGCTCAGATTGTGGCGTTCACGCTGGCCGCCAGATCCCGCGGGACAGGTCGTATCGAAGAGGCCGTCATCTGCATTTCCCGGCGTACCCACTCGAGAGCATCGAGCACAGGTTGGCGTGCTTGTTGTTCGAGCGGAATTCCAGGACGCCCGGCGCCGCCGGCAGCATGACGCGGTCGTCATATTCGTGTTGAACGTTTGCGTGTTGATACTCTACGGGTCTTTTTGCGTCCGCCGCGGATGAAAACTCAGTGGCAGGCCATGTAGATGCCCTCACATTTGAGCAGTGCAAAAAGTTGACTTTGTTTGAGTTTCGAAAAGTTCAGTAAGGAGATCCGTTGCAGCACCCGCTCCGAATAAATGGGCAGCATCCTCTGTGAGCGGATCGGTAAGCACGCTTCGTACATCTTGCCCGGTATATTTGAGCGCGCTTTCCGCAACTTCTACCGCACTATGATGCCCTACGCCGATCTCCATCGCGCAAGCGCCGGCAACACGAGCGAGCCGTGCTGCCCATTCTTCTGCACTGAAATGGTCCATTGGGAGCGCAGAGCTAAGGCCTGCATTAATCGCATTCCAATGCGCATCAAGGGCTGCAGTGTATATGCCCTCGGCACGACCGCGCAGCATATCCCATACCATCAATATTTCACTGGGGGAGCCTGACATATGAGCAACGAGGGGTTCTTGGACGTTCAACAGCCGTGTTGCCTTGATAAGCATCGGCCTCCAAATGATCGGAGGAATTCGCATCTGTTCCGGCACGCCAAGCTTTTGGTCAATTTCGTCGCCAAGGTTGTAGAGACTTCGCCGTGTAGAAAAGGCGTCTATTCTTTTTCTTTCCCTTTTCTTATTCGGCCCCACGACTCCTGTTCCCGCGGAGATTTTTGCTATCCTTTCTAGAACTTCATCAGAGATGGGGGTGAGCTCCTCTTCAGCGATTAAGTCTGACAACCTACTAAGAAACACTTGCTTCTGTTCTGCAGACAACGAAAATGACGCGCTGCTTTTCTTAGAATCAGCGTAAAGGGCTCCGATATCACCTAGGAAGGATATAAAGGCCGTTCGGTCTATTGCGCTTGCACGGCTTGCTTCGCATCGCGCGTCATCAATCAGTCGCTCAAGAATTTCCATTAATACGTTCGGTGATTTTTCGGCAAGCAGGCAACCCGAGGAAACTAAGCGCGTCGACAATGTGGTTAATTCAGCACCTGTCAATTTCATCACAATGCGTAAGAGTGGCTCTGCTGCTTTCGCAATTTCCTGTCGAAACGCATCGCCTGGATGGTATAAAAGTTGTCTTGCTGCGGACGCTTGTTTGAAGGCCAAGCTGTTGGCATTGCCTTGGTCTGCGAGATCTGCGGGATAAACGAACTCTGCTCCCTCAAAACGCTTGAGTACAGATTGTGCGCTGCGTTCTTGTAACGTTGGCGACAGTGATGATGGCAACTGAGACTGCTCAACCGATGACGAGATTGTTGCATCATGAGAGGCTTCGTCGGGTAATTTACTTGCGCAGTGCAGTAAGAGAGGTTGAGTTGGGCGGATGTGGTGCATGGTTAAGGCCATTCTAGTTCTGTCTCAGCTTGTGCTGTGTAGCAGCCGCGATGTCTCGTTACGTTAAACGATGCCGACACTGCTGGTGAGCTGAGATCGATTTTCAGGTGGTGCTTGTCGCATTCCTCCACTCAGCCATAGCCGATAGTTTGGTAAAGGTCTCTGAAAGGCGGAACGTGTGCGGCGAAACAGGTAGCGACATTGGGCAGCGACGATTTCTCTCCTAAGTGCGTGACAAATAGAAGTCCGCTATGTCCCGGACAAATAGTTTTTCGTTATGAAGGAGTACTTCGTTGACCTTGCCCCATCGGGACGCCGTCCTTCTCAGGCATAATTCCGGGTCTATAACTCGCAAACAAGCTGTGCCTTGCCTCAATCTTGACCACGAAGCCGGGATTAGGCAGCCAGCTTGTTGCGGATCCCGAGATGCTTTTCAATCGTCGCGATGCGTTCGAGCGCGTGGTCGATCTCTATGCGATATCCCTCGATGTTCTCAACCTTTATTCTAAGGGCATCGAGATCGCGATGGACTTCGCGAAGCTCGCGTTCGATGCCGTTCGCCTGTTCGCGCAGGTCGGCAATCTCCTTCACGAGCCTGTTTTCAGCGCCTGCAATTGTGCCCTCCACACCGGCGAGACCGTCTGCGAGATCAGTCTTCGTCGCCATGTGCGCGATGATAAAATCGAGACTTTCCTGAACGCCATTCGGCTTCGCATTCATACTATACTTCTATCTTATCCTGCTTCACGACCTGCGCAACTGGAGTGCCGCACGCCGCATTGTGCGGACAGTCAGGAGCTGCAGTGCGAGCCAACTTCCCGACGCCGCAACGCTTCGCGAATTAACTCAGAGCGAGTCCGGCGCTCTCGCACTCTCACCCGCTCGATTTCAGCGAGCATCTCGGGTGGCAGAGAGACCGAAAATATTGACGTGGTGCGCGACATAATCGAAATCTAGCGTCCACACCTTTTTGATGCACGATAGGTGCTTGTGCCAAATCGGCAAAATATGACTCAGCTGCGAGCTATTCTCGTTTTCCGTACTAAGCGCCAGGTCGACGATCTGGCCGCGAACGTCGTCGGGAATGCGGTTCCAGACCCGATCCGGCCGCGATCGATGATCGGGCAGCGCCTCAACACCGCCGTCCCGATAACGATCGTACCTGCGATAGAACGTGGCTGGTGGGATACCGAGCTTCTCCAGCGTGCGCCTGGCCGGCAAGTGCGACTGCTCGACCAGCTTGATAATCTCGGCCTTCTCGGAGGCGGGATACCTCATGCCTCGTCCTCCCCATCCCCGTTCATGCTTTTTTTCAGCAGGCGGTTCTCCAGGGTCAGATCGGCCACGACCTCCTTCAGCGCTGCGGCCTCACGGCGCAGATCCTTGACCTCGCCGGAGGTCGCAGCACGGGCCGTGTCGCCAGCCAGGCGACGCTTGCCGGCTTCCACGAATTCCTTGGACCAACCGTAATACATCGAGGCGGCGATGCCTTCGCGGCGGCAGAGCTCGGAGATGTTCTCCTCGCCCCGCAGCCCCTCCAGCACAATACGGATCTTCTCTTCCGCAGAGTAATGCCGACGGGTCTGGCGCCGGATGTCCTTCAACACTTGTTCAGCCGCCGGCTTACGCGGCCCGGATTTCTGCTTCATCTTCGCTCCTGGTGGCTACGATGAACCAGAAATCCTCCTTCCGGAAAACCCTTCAATCTGTCTCAAGAGTGCTGACGGCGAACACGGATCTCGAGATATCGGACGACGCGATCGTCTGGCATCGGCTTCGCGGCACACAGCGTCTCGCTGCAGGTCGGCGAGCTGGATAATCCAGGGTGCCCCGCCGCACAGCTGCCGGGCCGGAAGAGTGCCACTGCTGATCATCCGATAGGCCGTCGTGCGGCTTACCCTCAGAATGTCGGCGGCTTCATCCAACGTCACTTCGGCGCGCTCGGCTCGTTCACCTTCGCGGTAGACAGGAATGCCGTTGGTGCTCCGGAGCCTGCAAACGTGGGATCGTGTCCAACTCGCACCATGTGCAGTCAGTTTGCCGGACCGGTTGAGGATCGCAGCAATTGCCGTGTCCGAAGTGATCAGCCGGAACGGTGACCCGGGCATTTGTCCAGCTCTCGAAGGTAGTCTGCTGACCAGCTATGGATTGTATATGCCTCGAGTTTATCCATCATCGATCGCCAGCGCTTCATACGATCCTTAAGCAGCATCTCGGCCGCCTTGGATATTGCAGCCGCGATATCTTCAGGGCGGGTTGGATCCACCAGCAGCGCCTCGTTCTCATTGAAGTCCTCAGCCGCCCCTGCAAACTTCGACAAGACCAGAACGCCGGGATTGTCCGGATCTTGTGCAGCAACATACTCTTTCGCCACCAGGTTCATGCCGTCAGCGAGCGGCGTCACGACACAAACATCGGCGGCGCGGTAAAGACGCGCGAGTGCAGCTTGACTGAGAGATTCGTTCATGTAGTGGATCGGGCTCCATTTTTCCGTGCCATGCTCGGCATTGACCCGATTGATCACTTTCTCGACGTCGTCCTTATACTTCTGATACTCTTCGACGTCGGCGCGCGATAAGGGGGCGATCTGCAAGAGGGAGATGCTGCGCGGCTTGGTCGCCAACACGTGATTGAAAGCTTCAACCCGCTTATCGATCCCTTTGGTATAATCGAGCCGGTCGACGCCGATCGCAAGCTTGAACCCCTTGAGCGTCTTCAGCAAAGACGAGATGTTTTCTTCCTCCTCTGCAGGCAGCTTTGTAGCAAGACGTTCTGCGAACTGCTTCGGATCGATGCCGATTGGAAACTTTTGAAGTCGCGTCTGGCGCCCCCCCTCCGAGGTCACGACGCCATCCTTGCTCTCCAGGCCGAAATGGGATTGGAGATAGGCCAAGAAATTGTTAAGATCCCTGTTTGTTTGAAAGCCGAGCAAATCGTACTCCAGCATCGACTTGATCAGTTCACGATGATGGGGCACTCGCTCTATCATGTCAGGCGTCGGCCACGGCGTATGTAGGAAAAAGCCGGTCGGCCGCTCGATGCCGAGTTTATGCAGATCGGCCCCGAGCGGAAGCAAATGATAATCATGCACCCAGAATGCGTCCCGATCCCGTAAGCCGAACGCCGCACGCGCCATAAAGTCGTTGATCTCGCGATAGCTGCCATAATCTCCTTCCCTGCCCGACATCCTATCGGGCAGGGAGTGCAATGCCGGCCACAACGTCGAATTCGAAAATCCTCGATAGTAGCCAGGATAGTGCTCGGCCGGCAGATCGAGCCTGGCCACATAGCCTTCACCAGTCTTCACGAGCGGCACGGGCCGCTCAATCCCATCACCCCGGTTGTCCGAGGAGCCCATCCAGACCGCGCCGGAACGTTCCACGACGGGCTCAAGGGCCGCAGCAAGGCCGCCAGTCTGGGGCTTATTTGGGTCGAAGAGCGCAACGCGGTTCGAGATGACGACAAGCTTCATGTTTGGTTGCTGAGCTACCGTATCGAAGCGATCCTCCGAGTCGCCTGAGACAACAGGATGGCAAGGGCCTGCACCGGCTTGTTGCTCCAGCTTCAGCGGCATTTCATCCAGGTGTAGGTCGAAGGCCCCATGGTCTGCATGTTGCTGAGGGACGTGTGATGTACCACCGAATTGAATTCGATCCATTTTATGTCCGCGGAATACCTTTACTCGTCAGAAGCAGCCACGAACCAAAACTCGACCGCTTTCTGGTTGTCAGAACACCCGCCGTAGCGCCGTCTCGCACCCGATAATTTGACAATACCGTCCCTGCTCAATCATCGTTGGCGTCCGGCCGTCAGTGCGCGCGCTTTTTAGGCGGCCCGAAACTCTTCTGGCTATCGACCGGTGCCAAAAATTGTTAGTCGCCGCATAGCCCTTTTGCTGCCGTGCCCCAGTCGTAGTGACCGCATCATCGTCCCATGTCGTGGAGGAAATGCCGAAGCTCGCCCCCAAAGATGGGATTTTCGCCTCCAGGTCGAGATACTCGCACACCACATCATTGTGGATGCGCACCGCATTCGTGATGGCTTCCTGTTCGACATGCCCTGTGCAATCAGGATGTTCGGCGGATTCCAGATTATCGATTTCGCGCGGAAATGACATGACGTCGTTTCATACACTGAGCGCGATTGCCGCGAGGAAGCTGTATAGAAAATAAAAGGTCAGGGCGTCCATCCATCGCACGTATTGCATCGGACTGCTGACCTTCGCGATGCGTTGTGCCATGTCGGCGGTCGGTTTCCCCGTCCTGATGCAGAGTTCGGCATATTCGGCAGGGAGACTGCAGACAATCTTCCGGAACATCGACCGCCAGCCGCATCCGCGCGGATCGCTCAAGATCGCCCTCAGCCAGAGATGGAATTGTGCAAGTCCGTTCGGCGATCCATGATACGCGCCGACCTCGCAGAAGTGCGCGTCCACTAGGAACATCCACGCGCTCCGAATCGATGAAGCAAGGAAGGCTTCGCGGTCCATACGGTAATACATCCGACCGATTATGTCGGCCGGGCCGAGGCTGCGCAGCATGGCTTCACCCTTGCCGCCGCGCCGGACGAGCGCATGACGGACCGCCCATCCCAGTACTTCCGTTTCTACGGACGTCGGTATTCGGATCCCGCAACTCCGGAAACGGATAGTGAAACGCTGGAAGAAGCAGCTTGCGGCCGAGCAGTGCGCTGTTGGGGAGGAGCCTGCTTTCGGGATTGCGAAATGTGCCGATTGATTCATGTGCGATCTCCGGGAAGTATCGTTGCTTCCGATACTGTCGCTTCTACGCTGGTGGCGAGCCCGCGTGGCAATGCCACATGTATAGGAGGCCGTTGTCGTCGTGCACAGGCCAGCGGCGCGCCCGAGCGACACGCGCCGCGTACGTGCGCATGCGCCTTGCTTGTCGCATGCAAATGCGCGGAACAGACAGACGAGATCTGTCGCCGCCGGCGGAACCGTCGTGGCCCAAATGCGGCGGACAGTACGACTCACACACCCGCGCGTCGGCGGACTGCCCACGATTGGAACATGACGCCCTTGTCCATCAGCAGCGCAGCAACTTCGCTCGGCCCGATCTCGTCGCTGGTCAAGATCGCGAACCACCACACCTCTTGATAGTCTAAGTCTTTGCATCGAACTAACGCGACACTCACTGCAACTACGAAGGAAGGTCTCCTTCGGCAGAGTCGGCGGCCTCCATCTCTCAATCTGCTCAGGACTGACGAGAATCAAATAAGATTTCGATATCGGGCCAGCCGATGAAATTATGTCTTTCAGTGGCCGCTGGTAGCGTAACAACACGCCGAGCGGATGGTGGCGGACATCTGCCTCGGTAAAAGGGGTGCGATTGGCCGTCAGTGAGGGCGCGCACCTCGCTCGCAATGACCCTGTGACCTGCCACTGACGTTTCATCTAGCAGCGGGTAGAGTCTCGGTTTTTTTCAGCGAGACCGAAGTTTGGACCACCCAGAACTAGAGTTTTGCGCTTCTTTCACGGTGGCGGGCAGAGCCGGCCCCGGAATTCTGCACAGGGCGATAAGTGGAGTTTCTGCCTGACAGCGGGCACGCTGTGCCTGCAAATCAGGAGCGACAATGAGCAGAAGAACGCGCCGGAACCACACACCCGCCTTCAAGGCGAAGGTGGCGCTCGCCGCCGTGAAGGGCGATCGAACGTTGGCTCAGCTTGCCGAGCAGTTCGACGTCCACCCCAATCAGATCACGACGTGGAAGGCTCAGCTTGAAAGCAAGGCCGCCGATGCGTTCGGTCCTGGCGGCGGCTCTGGAGCGGAGCAAGCAGCCGTCGACGTGAAGTCGCTGCACGCCAAGATCGGCGAACTGACGCTGGAGAACGATTTTTTAGAAGGAGCGCTCACCAAGGCGGGATTGCTGAGCGCAAAGCGATGATCGACCGTGAGCACGAGCTGCCGATCACCAGGCAGGCGGAGGCTTTGAACATCAGCCGCGGCAGCGTGTACTACCTGCCGCGGCCGGTGCCGGACGCCGACCTTGCGATCATGCAGCGCCTCGACCGGCTGCATCTGGAGTTCCCTTTTGCCGGCTCTCGCATGTTGCGAGGGCTGCTGGCTGCCGAGGGGTGCAAGATCGGCCGTCGGCATGTGAAGACGCTGATGCGGCGGATGGGGATAGAAGCGCTCTATCGCCGTCCACGGACGACAAAGCCCGAGCCGGGCCACAAGATCTACCCGTACCTGCTGCGCGGGATGGAGATCACGCGGCCGAACCAGGTGTGGGCGATGGACATCACCTACAGTGCGCCTCGCCCCACATTTGGGGAAGCGCGTATGACTGGAATGCAAAAGCGAAAGGAGGAAGAAAAAAAAATGACTTGTCCCCTGCTGTGAGGGGACACGAGCCCAAGCGGCGGTGACCTGTCGTCAACTGGCAGGGTGACGTAGCCCGCAGGTAAAGGGGATTGAGGCGAAGCCGTTAAGCCGAGATGGTCCCCGAGGCTGAAGTATTGGAAGGTTGAGGAACACGAACCGGTTCACCCGCATCTGAGGGCTGAAATGTCGCCTCCGCCTACACGGCTTAACAGGTGGAATGCTGATGATGTCGCCGGACAGATATGACGGCCGGCATCCGAACGCGAGCCCAGATGTAAGGACGCTCGCGAGGGGTCATGGGGAGAACGCAGCCAGACCATGGCATCGGCATCGACTTGCGGAAAGCAAGGGAAAAGACTGCGACCGGCAGCCTCACCAATACGATGACGTCCAGCATATGAACGAGGGAAGGCATGATGGAATACCCACGATGCTTTGTGTCGCAAGGGAGTTGACCCTGACGTCCACCATGCTGGCGGAGTTTCCGTAGTAGTCCGCGGCAGGGAAAGCCTGCCACATGGCGAAGGGGAACAGTTCAAACTGCTTGGAGTGCAAACTACCTGACCCAATGAGGTGAAGACCTTTGATAATCAGTGAAATGCAGCACAAGCTCGCGACATGGGCCGGGAGCGATCCGAACCGAAGGTTCGATCGCCTCCTTCGGCTGATTGCCAACCGGGAATGGCTTGCCGAGGCCGCTCGGATTGTTCTGGCGTCAAGTGGCGCACGAACACCGGGCATCGACGGAATAGATAAGCAACGACTGCAGGTCAGATTGGATCAGCATCTGGATGACCTGCGGAAAAGCCTGCTGGAGGAGAGTTATCGCCCCCAGCCGGTGAAGCGAATCTATATCCCGAAAACCAACGGCAAGCTACGCCCACTGGGCATTCCGACTCTGACGGATCGCATCGTCCAACGAGCCATGCTCATGGCCATGGAGCCAATCTGGGAAAGCGACTTCCATCGCCTATCCTATGGCTTCCGGCCTGAACGGAGCGTGCACCATGCCGTCCGCACCGTGAAGATACAGCTCCAGGATGGAGCCGACATGACGAGGGGCCGCTGGATCATCGAAGGTGATCTGGCAAGCTACTTCGACACGGTCCATCACCGGCTGCTTATCAGATGTGTGCGGCGACGAGTGCAGGACGGGCGGTTTGTTGATCTTCTCTGGCGGTTCCTGAAGGCAGGTCACATTGACCGTGACCTGTTTACAGCCTCCAGCGAGGGTGTTCCGCAAGGTGGCGTGCTGTCACCGCTCTTGTCCAACATCATGCTCCACGAGTTTGATGCGTGGCTGGAAGCGAAATACCTGAGCGACAAGGCTCGCAAGGACCGCTGGGCATGGAACTTCGGCATCAAGCTTGGCCGCCCGATCACGGTTCGAGAGAACCGGCAATGGAAGCCGGCGGTTGCTTATTGCCGATACGCTGACGACTTTGTCGTCATCGTAAAAGGGACCAAAGCTCAAGCAGAGGAAATCCGCGAAGAATGCCGCGCCTTTCTGGAAGGCAAGCTGAAGTTGACGCTGAATATGGAGAAAACCCATATCACTCACGTCAATGACGGCTTCGTCTTTCTGGGGCACAGGATCATTCGCAAGCGAGGGTCGCACGGGCGCATGTCCGTCGTCACAACGATACCCAAGGAAAAGGCGAAGGGGTTTGTTCGCAGGCTCACTGAAGCCCTTTCCGGCAATCATAGTGTCAGCACGGTCGACATGATCGCTGGCCTGAACCGTCAACTGGCGGGATGGGCAGCGTTCTATAAGTTCACCGACTTCACCGCGCACGTATTCCGGCGCATCGACCATGTCGTATTCTGGAAAATGGCGCACTGGCTGGGGCACAAATACCGGTCTCGCATCAAACCTTTGATGCGGAAATGGTACCGACCCCCGGAACCGGGCAAGGCGAAAACCTGGCTCGTGTTTGGTCGAAATGAACGCGGCGGGCCCCACGGAAAAGCACTTTACCGGCTTGTCTCAAGTCCGAAGGCGCAGTTCCGATGGCGCAATCCGGAGGAAAATCCCTACATCTTCCGAAAAGAAGCCCGCAGCACTGTCACCTCGCACTATCAGGATGTTGCTATGGCCATGGGCCAAGCTTGAACAGAGAGCCGTATGCGCTGAAAGGTGCACGTACGGTTCGGGGAGGAGAAGCGCGCTCGCGCTTCTTACTCCACTCCCGATGGCGCGCGGCTTCGTCTATTTGGCGGTTGTGCTCGACTGGTTCAGCCGCCGCGTGCTGTCGTGGCGCGTATCGATCACCATGGAGGCGGCGTTCTGTGTCGAGACGCTTCAGGATGCCCTGGCTCGTCACGGCAAGCCGGACGTCTTCAACACGGATCAGGGCTCGCAGTTCACCGGACAGGCTTTTACCGGCGCGCTCGCCGACAACGGCATTGCGATCAGCATGGACGGCAAGGGAGCCTGGCGGGACAACGTGTTTGTCGAACGGCTATGGCGCAGCGTCAAATACGAGGAGGTGTATCTGCGGGCCTATGACAGCGTCAGCGAGGCCCTCGCGTCGATCGGCCGATACCTCGACTTCTACAACGGTCGGCGCCCGCATTCGAGCCTTGACGGCGTCACCCCCGATCAAGCCTACTTCAACCCGCTGCCACTCCGCTTGGCAGCCTAATCTTGGCAGAGGCTCCACTTATCGACGCGGAAAATCTGTTCAGACAACCGGGACCAGCTCTGGCTGGTGGCGCCATCGCGGTTATGCAGCAAAATCGGCGGTCTGTTGCCGATTGCCCCATGCGGGCGTTCTCCTTCCACCGGACCCATTCCCTTTCGAAGGGTGTGGACTTTAAAAAAAGGAGGCGCTCGACCGGAACACGCTCGATGGCCGCGCCCTTTTCGTTGGTGAGGGCGAGAAAGCCATCTTGAACAACGTAGTGGTTCATCGCAGTGATTTTGACGTTTTGATACCGAGCCATTCGAGGATGGGCAAGTTTTCAGGTGGCAAGAGGATCTCAATGCTTCGCGCGACGCCGGGCTGCCGGCGAATGAAGCCGTTCCGTTCGAGCGTAACGATCATCTGGTGGACTGACGGCGGGCTGACGCGGAAATGGCGCTGGATGTCGGCCTCGGCGGGCGGCTGTCCGAACATGTACGAATAGGTATGGATGAAAGCGAGATAGTGACCCTGCTTCTCGGTCAAGTGCGCGCCTGATTTTTGACTCATCGCTGGATTCGTCCCGGCCTCCGACAAGGAGGCGAAGCATGAATGTACGTTATCGGGTCGAATTGAGCCAAGCCGAGCGGGACGAACTGACGGCGATGCTCGGCGGCGGCAAACATGCCGCCCGCAAACTCAAACGGGCGCAGATTTTGCTGGCGGCCGATGCCGGCAGCTGCGACGCGGAGATTGTCCGAACCGTCCGGGTCAGCCTTTCCACCGTCGGCCGGACCAAGCGCCGCTTCGTAGAAGGCAATCTGGAGCGGGCCTTGAGCGAGGAGCCGCGGCCGGGCGCGGAACGCAAGCTGACAGGCAAGGAAGAGGCCCTGCTGGTGGCGACGGCATGCGCCAAGCCGCCGGCCGGCCGCAAACGCTGGACGCTGACGCTGCTGGCCGACGCAATGGTCAAGCTCACCGATCACGACAGCCTGTCGGGCGAGACCGTGCGCCGCCGGCTGGCCGACAACGACCTCAAGCCGTGGCGCAGGGACATGTGGTGCATTCCCCGTGTCGACGGCGAATACGTCGCCCGCATGGAGGACGTGCTCGACCTCTATGCTGAAGAGACCCCCGTCCAGCTGATCGGCCAGGTGCGTCAGCCGATCCCGGCCCAATCGGGACAGCGCGAGCGCTACGACTACGAATATCGCCGCAACGGCACCGTCAATCTCTTCGTCACCTTCGATCCGCATCGCGGCTGGCGCAACGTCAAGGTTACAGACCGCCGCGCTGCCGTAGACTACGCGTACTGCATGCGCGAACTCGTCGACGTCCATTATCCCGATGCCCCCTGCATCCGTGTCGTGCAGGACAATCTGTCGATCCATACTGCCGGCGCGCTGTATCAAGCATTTGCGCCTGCCGAGGCCCGCCGCATCCTGCGCCGCCTCGAATTCCACTACACCCCGAAACACGCCAGTTGGCTCAACATGGTCGAGTGCGAGATCAGCGTACTACAACGCCAATGTCTCGGCCGCCGCATCGACGATCCCAAAAGGCTCCGAAAAGAGATCGCTGCATGGCAACGGCAGCGAAATGAAACGCGAGACCGCATCAAATGGATGTTCACAACCGACAAAGCTCGCGCGCAAACTCGGCCGCGCCTATCCAGCTGCCGCCAAAGAGTCAAAACCACTGTGATGAACCAGTAGTTGACCTTCTGCCATTTCGCCCGGATCAGTCGCGCACCCGCCTCTCACGCTCGCCTGCAGCCGTCGCGCCTAGCGCTTTTTCCTTCCGGCCGCCCTGCGCCGCTTCCGCCGATGAGGTGGCTCGTCCTCCTGTGATGAAGATCGACTTATCGTCAGAGCGACGTGGTCCGGATTTATGCTTCATCCTCGCTCCTGGTGGCTACGATGAACCAGAAATCCTCCCTCCGCAAAACCATTCAACTTGTCTCACAGACCCTGACGGCGAACACCGACGGCGTCGTCATCAGGAGCTTGGCTTGCGGATGGGACCTGGCGAGCTTCTGCACTACTCATGTTGCCATCTCTTAGCGAGTGTTACCAATGATGAGCTCCTTGATCTTTTGGTCTTTCGAAAGAAGGTTGGACATCAGTTCCGTAACCTGATTGAGCTTATCCAGCCCCCCCTGCAGATGAATCAACGCCACCTGCCCTTCGCTATTGGCGCTGTCAATCGCCGCCTTAAGATTATTGATGGCAGCGTCGAACTGCGATTGGACACCTTTCTTTTCGGCATTTTCCGTATCGGTGAGCATAAGCCTGAATTTGCCGCCTTCGACGCCCCACGTTACTTTCACCTTGTGGCCCTCTTTCGTATCCATGGGGATGCCGTGTGCCTGCATCCATTCGAAGACATCCTGGGTATAGCCTTGCGAATCGACGAAGGTGCCGTAGCCTTTGATCGTCTTTTCATCGGTAGGACGATTGGTACGCAAGGTAGCCAATGCCTTGTTCATATCTTTCAACAAATTGTTCCGCACCTGCATATCGTCGTATTCAGAGCGGATCTGATTTAGGTAGATGTCATGCCGCTCCATCAGGACCAGAATCATAATAGAGGACAACGACAGGCCACCGGCGGGGACATTTGCTACGGCCAAAGGGGAGGGCTGGTATCCAGACGGAGCCGTGATCATCACATACCCTTCTCAAGACTCAAGATTTTCCCATTTGAACGGCCCATATTGCGCTCAACCCATGTTGACGATTTTGCTTCTCGTCTCGGAATCGGCGCGACGGATTTCAGCAAGCTTGCCGAGAAAGTCTTGAATCAGCATCTCATAACTTGCCATGAATTCTCTTTCGCCCTCCATCCGGGCCTGTGCCTTAATGCTGGTGGCCTCCAGTTTCGCCTTCTCCTCCGCGTAATGCGTCACGCCCATACTCAGACCGGCTCCCGGGAGTTTACCGGCTTCCGTTGCTATCGTGGCAACGCTATTCCATCTCATCTTCCTGCTGGGCTGCTGTTTGTGCTTGGGCGACGCGCGTGAACTCAAGGGGACCCGTTACGCTAGGCTGAATGTCGAGTTCCCGCGGGTCACTAGGAGCATTGCCGTTGTCTGGTGATCCCCTCGAGGCCGTCGGCGGCGTCTCGATGTTGCTCGCCTCGCCCTGCTCTTGGCTGAGTCGCGCTTTGTCGCAGTTCTATTAGCAAAACCAGCACCTACGGTTAGCACCGAGATCACCAATACAATCCCACTCTTAATGGCCACGGCTAACGCTTTGGCCGCACCGTCTTCCGTTCCGTCTTTCATGAGACTCTTCGCAATTTCTTCGCCCATCTTATCGACGACCCCCGTCTCAATAAGTGTCGCTACTCCAACAGTCACTGCTGCTGCCGTAAGAGCAAGAGTACCGCCGGTGGCGACCGCCGCTATGACCGTCAGTCCGACGGCTAGCCATCCAACGAGCTTTATGATCCCGGAGCTCTTCTTCGATTCCGCCAATCTCTCCGCCGCTTCAATGATGCTTCTGCTGATCTTTTCATGCAGCAGCCTCTGCTGCTCACCCCAGTGTCGCGCATCCTGCATTCCGGCAACCACCAGTCCGTCCGTTATCTTGGTCTTCAGAGCCAAGGCAGTGCTAAGAAGGTCAATGGCGTCAAACGCGCGCGGCGGCGGTAAGCTCGGATTCGCATGCGAGGTGGCAGCGCCTCCGGAAACTCGTGGCGGCAAAAGGTTGACGTCCGTTCTGTGACCATCGGCTGAGAGCCCGGCAGCGGAGTCATTGAACGGAGGCGGTGCCTCCAGTTCGGGGAGTGTCGTTCTGATCGAAACCCTCATCAGGTTCAAACTACGCATTGTTGAACTCCGCTTCGGCTTTGAGCCGGCCCAGCATCATTCGCGCACGCCGGGCCAATGCCCTGTGCTCGGGCTTGCCGATACTTAGTGATAACGCATCCTCTAGCGCCTTGATAGCCTCTGCGGGCTGTTCGAGTTTAATGAAGCACTTCGCAGTACGAAGCGGAATCTCCAGATCCTCCCGGTTCAGGAGCGCGGCCAATCTATAGGCGTGCACAGCATTTTCTGTATTGCCAAGCATCTCGCTGGCAGCGGCCAGACCAAGCCAGAATCGTGCCTCGACATGCCGGTGTAAGCATAGAAAGCGAAAGAAGTTCAGTGCCTCCTCATACTTGCCGCACGAATAGTAGCGATGGCCGTACACATACATGGCCTCGAGCTCATCGTCTGTGATCCCAATGAAGGCAGCTAGGTCGGCGCGACCTGCCGCGAAGTCGATGGCGAACTGTACCAGCCGCCCGGCCTCAACCGCGTCCCCGACATTCAAGATCCCGCCTTCCGCCATCGTCATCTTATCGCTCTCCCAAACGTGTCTCGCTTGAGGCAGGGGCAAGGGATGTTGAATTGGACGCTTGCATAAGGTGATCTAAGGCTGAATGCTCGTGCGCATACGCTCGTCGAAATTGCTCATCCTGATCTTCGACGAATGCAGAAATTGAAGCGGCGCTGATCGTATTGTCGCTCTCCAGATGCGCGTCGCCTCTAAGTTGTTCGCGAGCCGTCCTCAACAAATCATCTATTTGCGCGATTGTTTGGCGCGCAGTCTCCATCGTTTCATCGAGCTCCATGAGTGCTCCTAAGGTCCCTATGCCGATGCAACTGTGGCGTTTGCAAGATCAGCCGGCGCAAGGCACGCACCAAACAAGCACTCTCGGAAGCGGTGCGGCGAGGCGACTGAAAGGACGTCGTTTGCCGATGATGCCATTTGCCAATCTTTTTTTGCTGACGGGGAATTTGCCCGCAGTGGGTCTGACGTCATCTCTGAGTTGCTACACGGATGAAACGTTGCACGCTTCACTACACGAGGCGGGGGAAGGCGCAAAATACTTGACCGCTATGGAGACATCGGCGTCCGTGATAGATCAGTGCGTCTCGGCGCCAGGGCCCAGTGAACCATCCAGGGGCGCATGGCGCTATCGGTCAGCTATTGAGTTAGATGGTGCAGAGGGCGCCGCCGAGCAGACGCTTATGTCTATGTCGTTACGTTAAGCGGCTCGCTCCGTGTGCCTCCTCCGAATGAGTGCACACCTGTGAGTAGGCTTGATGGCTTGCGGGGCGGAGGGCCATTCCCGGCTCGATGCGGTAACACTACAAGCTCATTGACGGCTGCTGAGCGGAAGGCCAGCCCGCGGCTCAAACTGTGGGACCGGGCGATGGGGCGCAGGCACATCCATGACCCATATGCATCCGATATGATTCCATTCCGGCATTATATTTGTGCCGAGCGGGCAGCAGCACTAGATTTCCGTGAGAGTTGACCGCTCGCAGTGGGCATGCCTTGACAGAGGATCGTATCGAATGCTGACCGTCGGGGGCAACGGCATCGGATCTGGTGCGATATGAGACCCTGGCCGCAAGATCTGTCAGCGGCACAGCGACTTCGGCTTGGGTTTGACCCCGCCTGTTTGCGTGTGAGGTAAACGACCAATTATGGATGTATATCGACAAACGACGGCTAACGCGGTCAGAAACAAGAGCTCGGCACAGATGCATCGAGCGTCTACTCCCGTGACATCCGACAGTTGCATCGGCCTCCAGCGATGCCTCGCTGAGGCGGCATTCTTGGCTTGTATTACAAACGACGTCGTGCGGGCAAGGCGGATTGCGAAGGGACTTGAGGTAATTGCACCAGGCAGTCGGGAGTGCGTCATTGCCTACGCGCTTGCCGATCTGACGGCAGGCGATATGGAGGCCGCGCTGGAACGCCTTCGTCCTCTTGCCTACGCGAATGACGCATATGGGATAGCGTTTCAGGCGCTGACTCTAGAGCTCGCTGGACACTCAAGCGAACGCGATGCGATACTGAGACGTCCGCCAAGCGGCGACCCCGCTGCCGACGGCCTTCTTACAGCGTTGGGCGCAACCGCGACGGCACACACTGCAGGAACGACATTTGATGAGCAGCGTGAGTAGTATTCTGCCGCAGGTAGGCACCACCATTTTGGCGACGGAGACGCCGCCCAGTTCGCCCAGATTGAATGTCTCGGCTGAGTCCGTCGAGGCGTTTCGTGCCGCACTTGAGCGACCTGTGCCGTCGCAATCAGGCGACGGAGCACTGATCGTGGCTGGCGATGGGCTGCCCGAACAGGAGCGCGGAGCGAGCGCGCCTCGCATATCCGATGGTATTCTTAGTGACATGGACGAACTGGACGGCAGCTTTGCCCAAACCATGGAAGCCGCTCGCACAGCCGTAGAAGGCATCAATTCGGGGCAGCTCCATTCCGCCGAGTGGCTGAATGTGCAGCTCGCGCTATCAGCTATGACCCTGAAGTACGACATTGCGGCCAAGGTGGTTGGAAGGGTTACCCAGAATCTCGACACTTTCCTGAAAAGCCAATGAACGACGATGGGCGGGCGTGGCATTTGCATTGAAGCAGACGGTAGCACTTGTCGCGCTATTCACGCTGGTGGGCTGCGGATCGACAATCGAGCTCTATCGCAACCTTTCGGCGCGCGAGGCTAACGAAATGCTTGCGTTGCTCATGCGTCAAGGCATTCCCGCCGAACGGACGACAGGCAACAGCGGCACGGCCTCCCTAGTGGTGCCAACAAACGACGTGCCCCGTGCAATGAAAGTATTGGATAGCGCCGGGTGGCCCCGCGATCGTTTCGCCGACATGGGCTCTCTCTTTAAGAAGGAAGGCATGATCTCATCGCCAACAGAGGAGCGCGCCCGCTACCTTTATGGTATTACGCAGGAACTGTCGCAGACTCTGTCCAATATCGATGGCGTGCTTAATGCCCGCGTCCATGCCGTCTTACCCGAAAACACGAATGACGATTGTAACCCGCCCCCTGCGTCAACTGCTGCTGTGCTTGTCCGTTACAGGCCTGACGCTCCGATCGATCAGATCGTTCCAAAGATCAAGGAGCTGGTCGCAAATAGCTTGATTGGGCTGTCCTACGATCGGGTTTCAGTTGCTCTTGTAGAGGCAAATCAGGACAATACCGGGCTGCGGCCAATGGATGCGGCAGCCTTGGCAACAGAAGGTAGCCACCCGTCCCACCTCTCAACATGGCTCGCAGGCGGCGCAGTGCTATCGCTAACCTGCAATGCTGCGCTCGCCGTTCTCCTGTGGCGGCGGCGCTTTAACCGAACAACCGGTATAGCAGATGATCAGATCAAGCGAAGCGAACAGTCCAACTATGGTCGCGACGAGCTCAGCGGGGATATCAGAAGAATGGCTTGATAAACCGTGGGCCGGAGCGATGATGCGCTGCATCGTCGATCCGGCCGCCGATCTCGACGTCACCATGGCAAGTGATTTGCCCGAATGGATTCCGTTGGACCTCGTTCAGGCGGACCCGTTCATCCGTGTCAAACTTGGACGATGGCTGCTCACCGCCCAAACTAAGGATGCACCCGCGATTGTTTCTGCTAGCCACGCACCACGAGCCCGGCTCGCATTTCTACCGGCGCCGGACGCCGTGCGCCTCATGTCCCTAGCCGGGGTCTGGACTGGTGTGCCCAGCCTCACCCGTTTTGTTCGGAAGGCCGACGTTGTCGCGGCACGCACCATCCTTGGAGCAGGGGCCTTCGCATTCGCTTCGCATGCTACACTGCTGCCGCGGCCGACCGTCGCATTAATGTCTGCAATCGGCGCTTCCGAGATGCCGACCGCGCCCAATGTTTTGCTCCAGTGCGGTGCGACGATGTTCGGACTTGCGATGGGTGACATCCCACAAGTGCTGCTAACCAGGCTACGCTTGCGCTACCCGGCACCGATCTGGATGGCGGTGGCGGATGCCTGCCGTAACGACGGTGCTGGCGATGATGCCTTTCGTGCAATGCGGCGCCTCCTTCGCATGACGATGCCAACATGGTCGCATTGGTTCAACTGACGTCCGGAACGGTCAGCATCCTCGGCCCAGGGCGAATCCTGCCGGCGGCGAGCGCTCAGGCGATAATGGATGCCGAGCAATTGCTCAGTCAGGCGCGGCGGGAGGGGGATGCGCTCGTTGATGCGGCGCGCGAGTCCGCGAATATGATTGAGACAGCGGCTAACGAGGCCGGCCTAGCAGCGGCGCAAGCAACGATCGAGCAACGTTTGATCGCAATCGCCGCGGCGTCTCTGCGGATTATGGAGCAGAGTAAAGAGCGGATCGTTGACATGGGCTTGCAGATCGCACGTCGGGTACTCGATACCATTGAACCGGATGAGGCGGCGGTGCAGATCGCGTTGCGCAGTCTGAAGTTCGTGGGCCATAGCGCTCTCATCCGGATGCGCGTGGCGCCGGCGCATGTCGAGATGGTTCGCAAACGGTTGGACGAGATGCTCCCGATGGCGACATCGCGCGCCGTGGTCGAGCTAATTGCTGACCCGCGCGTAAAAGATGCCGGGTGCATCCTTGAGACCGATGCTGGACTGGTTAACGCCACGATCGAAAGCCAGATGATGTCGATCGAAAACAGCCTACGCGGGCTAGTGAAGTAATGTCCGAGCCAGCCGAGCCGCCGACGGTAGTAAGCTCAATTTGCTACGACAACATCGACTGCTTCTTCCAGCTTGCTAACAGGGTGGTTGCGCAGACATCGACCATGCACGTCCGCGGTCGAGTCCTTCAGATCGTCGGAACGATCATCCGGGCGACTGCCCCTGGTGCCCGCATCGGCGATCTGTGCACACTCCGCAATCCGGAGAACAACTTCGAATTATCGGCAGAAATTGTCGGCGTTGAGCGCGACATCGCCATTCTGACACCGCTTGGGGAAATGCGGGGGCTTTCTACGCTCACCGAGGTAGTTCCGATAGGAGAGCCTCTGATGGTGCCCGCGGGCTCGACCCTACTCGGCCGGGTAATTGACGGTCTCGGCCACCCTCTCGACACACTCACCCATGGGCCCCTGCTTCCAGAAGCCCGCGTGCCGGTTCATAGTAAGGCCCCGGCTCCCTTGACCAGGCGCATCATCGATCGCGTTCTTCCGGTCGGTATACGGGCGATCGACGGCCTTTTGACGTGCGGGGAGGGCCAGCGAATAGGAATCTTTGCCGCGGCGGGCGGCGGCAAGAGTACACTGCTGTCGATGCTGGCGCGGAGCGCAGCGGCTGATGTGACAGTGATAGCGCTGATTGGCGAACGTGGCCGAGAGGTGCAGGAGTTCATCGAACACAATCTTGGCGCAGAAGCACGACAGAGATCGGTTCTCGTCGTTTCGACCTCCGATCGTTCCTGTATGGAGCGGGTGAAGGCGGCCTATGCGGCGACGGCAATTGCTGAATGGTATCGAGATCAAGGCCAGCGTGTTCTGCTTCTCATGGATTCGCTCACTCGCTTTGCGCGAGCGCAGAGGGAGATCGGTTTAGCGGCCGGTGAACCACCCACACGGCGTGGCTTTCCACCATCGGTGTTCGCGGCCCTGCCGGAGCTCGTGGAACGCGCCGGAAACAACGACCGCGGATCGATAACCGCGTTCTACACCGTGCTCGTAGAGGGCGATGATATGACCGAACCCGTAGCCGATGAAACCCGTTCCATCCTGGATGGACATATTGTGATCTCACGCACCTTGGCGATGTCGAACCACTATCCCGCTATTGACATTCTCACGAGTGTCAGCCGTGTGATGAGCACCATCGTGTCGACCCAGCATGAGACGTTGGCAGGTGCGCTGCGGGAGCTGTTAGCCAAATACCAAGAGGTGGAACTATTGATACGCGTCGGCGAATACAAGAAAGGAGCCGATTCATTGGCTGATACGGCTATCGCCAAGATAGACGATATACTCGCCTTCCTGCGACAACCGACAGATGAACAGAGTGACTTCGACACGATGCTTCATGAGCTTGCCGCGTGTCTGGCGTAACTCTCAAGGCCACACATCAACTGATCAAGTTGAGAGAATTGCGGCGTCGCCGTGCCGAAGACGCGCTTCGAGCGCGTCACTTAGCTCTCGACAATGCGACCGCGGATTTCGATGTGGCCCTGACAGAACTTCGTGCATGGCAGCAGGACTGGCCCCGTCGGGAAGACACGTTATACGATACACTGATCGGCGAAACTGTCGCTCTCAAAAACCTTGAGGAGATGAAGGCGGAGATCGTCTCACTGCGTGATCACGAACGACTGCTCAAAAGGCGTCTTGAGGAGACACGGACCAAAGTCGAGCAGGCCCAGCAGGCACGTGAGGAAGCGTACAACGCGGTGCGGGAGGCGCATTGGGAGTTCAACAAATGCAACACTTTGCTTCGAGCCTTGCAAGCCGGCTCTCTGATGGAGGAGGAATAGAGTCTCTAACTTTGTGTATCTCTCACGGAGGTTTTCAAAGGAGCGATCCGGCTGGTCAGCGACCTTTTCGACCTTATAGAACTGAACACCGTTTGCTGGCCAACCGGGCCGCCGTCCGAGTATCCTTTGCGCGTCGCCGATCGTGGCCTGAGCCCCAAAGATCATCCAGCGATGGGAAGAATCCTTTGGTCATTTGAGCCTGTGTCGCTCGGTGATGCAACGGGATGGGGCGCGGAGCCCTCGACACGGCGCAGCGTCCCGTCCCGTTGCATGTCGGGCGCTGTTAGCCTGGCGTAAGTTGATGGCGGCAGGTTGCCGATCCCGGTGTGCGGACGCACGGTGTTGTAATCGTCCTGCCATTCGGCAAGCAGCTCCCGAGCATGATCGATTGACGAGAACAGCGTCTCGTTCAACAGCTCGTCGCGCAGTCGTCCATTGAAGCTTTCCACGAAGGCATTTTGCTGCGGCTTGCCTGGCGCGATGTAATGCCACTCGATCCGGGTGAGCTGCGACCAACGCAGGATGGCCATGCTGGTGAGCTCGGTCCCATTGTCGCTGACGATCATCGTTGGGCGGCCTCGTCGGGCGATCGCGGCATCGAGCTCACAGAGCTGGCTCCGCAAATTCGGACAGTAGCTTGAGTGGATTTTCTGCCTGACAGCGGCGAGGCTTCTTGCCGCGAATCAGGAGCGAAGATGACGAAGAGGAGTCGCCGGACGCATTCTCCGGCATTCAAGGCGAAGGTCGCTTTGGCTGCCGTGAAGGGAGAGAAGACGCTGGCCGAGCTGGCGCAACAGTTTGATGTTCATCCGAACCAGATCACGACCTGGAAGACCCAGCTTCTGGAAGGCGCCGCCGGCGTGTTTGGGCAGGACAAGGGATTGGCCGAGGCGTCGGTCGATTTGAAGGCGCTTCATGCCAAGATAGGCGAGCTTGCGTTGGAGAACGATTTTTTGTCCGGCGCGCTCACCAAGGCGGGGCTGCTGAGCGCAAAGCGATGATCGACCGCGACCATGATCTGCCTGTTGTGCGCCAGGCGAAGGTCCTGAACCTCGCCCGCAGCACGGTCTACTATGAACCTCGGCCGGTTTCGGCCGAGGACCTTGCCTTGATGCGTCGGCTCGATGAGCTGCACCTCGATTATCCTTTCGCGGGGGCACGCATGCTGCGATCGCTGTTGCGGCGTGAGGGCGCGCAGATTGGCCGCCGCCACGTCGCGACGCTGATGAAGCGCATGGGGATCGAGGCGATCTATCGTCGGCCGAATACGAGCAAGCCCGGGCTGGGCCACAAGATCTACCCGTATTTGTTGCGCGGATTGAAGATCGAGCGGCCGAACCAGGTCTGGGCCATGGACATCAGCTACGTTCCGATGCGGCGTGGCTTCGTCTACCTCGCCGCGGTCGTCGATGTGTTCAGCCGGCGGGTCCTGGCCCAACGCGTATCGATCACGATGGAGACGGTGTTCTGCGTCGAAGCGTCGAAGCGCTCCAGGAGGCGCTGGCGAAGCACGGCAGGCCCGAGATGTTCAACACGGATCAGGGCAGCCAGTTCACCAGCCTCGACTTCACCAGTGTGCTGCTGGACGCAAAGATTGCCATCAGCATGGACGGCAAGGGCGCCTGGCGCGACAACGTGTTCGTCGAGCGGCTCTGGCGCACGGTCAAATACGAGGAAGTCTACCTGCGCGCCTACGACAGCGTGTCCGAGGCGCGAGCATCGATCTCCAGATATCTGGCGTTCTACAATCAGGGACGCCCGCACTCGAGCCTTGACGAACGCACCCCCGACGAGGCCTACTTCGGCACGCAAGCGATGGTGATGGCCGCATGACCGTCGCCGACGATTTTGTCGTTGCTCTGGTCGGGCTACGCCCTCCCGACGCAACGACAAAATCGCAAAGCCCCGCATTCAGTGTAACCTGGCAGGAATCCACTTAATTTCCGCGGGGCACTGTCCAAACAACCGGGGCCAGCTCTCACGACCCACCCGGATCCCCGACAACGACGTGTCGGCCACCAATGCGATGCATTCCCGGGTGAAGTCATCAACGACAGCCAGGATACGAAAGCGTCGGCTGTCGGTCAGCGTGTCGCTGACGAAATCCAGTGACCAGCGCTGGTTCGGTCCCTGCGGCAACTCCACTGGAACCCGTGTTCCGAGAGCTCTCTTACGTCCACCTCGACGGCGAACCTGCAGCCGCTCCTCGGCATACAGCCGCCTCAGCTTCTTGTGGTTGATAAGCACGCCTTCACTGCGGAGCATGAGAAGCAGACGGCGATAGCCAAAGCGCCGGCGTACCGACGCCAAATCGCGCAGGCGGACGCGAATGGTCGTATCGTCAGATCGAAGACTGAGATAGCGAACCGTGGACCGATCAGCCCCAATCACTTCACACGCCCGCCGCTGACTGACCTGAAAACTTGAACAAAGGTAAGCCACAGCCTGCCGTCTGGCGACGGGCGTCACCATTTTTTTGAATTGAGGTCCTTTAGCATGGCGTTATCGAGCATCGCCTCGGCCAACAGCTTCTTCAGCTTCGCATTCTCGTCGGCAAGGACCTTTAGGCGCCGAGCTTCTGATACGTCCAGGCCACCATACTTGGCCTTCCATTTGTAGAACGTCGCGCTGCTGATCCCGTGCTTGTGGCAAACATCTCCCGTCTTCGACCCCGCTTCCTGCTCCCGCAGGATCGCAATGATCCGCTCTTCCGTGAACCTCGACTGCTTCATCTCCGTCTCCCTCAACTGACCTGCTCCCGCCAAATGAGGCCAGTCTGAACTGGAATTTTCCAATTAAGATCCCACCGGGACGAGGAGAGTTCCATGAAGGCATCGAAGTTTTCGGAAGCGCAGATCGCGTTCGTTTTGAAGCAGGCGGAAGATGGGGCGGCGGTGGCGGAGGTCTGCCGCAAGGCCGGGATCAGTCAGGCGACGTATTTCAATTGGAAGAAGAAGTATGCGGGGCTGATGCCCTCCGAGATGAAGCGACTGCGCCAGCTTGAGGAGGAGAATGCCAAGCTGAAGCGGATTGTCGCCGACCTGTCCTTGGACAAGGCCATGCTGCAGGACGTGCTCTCAAAAAAGCTCTGAGGCCTGGCCGCAAGCGGGAGCTTGTCGACAAGGTGCGGAGTGACTGGAAGGTGTCGATCAGGCGGGCCTGTTCGACCCTTCGTATCGATCGCGCACTTTACGTCTACAAGTCGAAGCGCGGTGACCAGGCCGCCCTCAAAAATCGGATCAAGGACATCTGCGAGACGCGGGTGAGATACGGCTACCGCCGCGTCCATGTCCTGCTGCAACGTGACGGTTGGGCAGTCAACGTCAAACGTGTCTATCGCCTTTACAGGGAGTTGCGCCTGCAATTGCGCAACAAAACGCCGAAGCGTCGTGTGAAGGCCAAGCTACGCGAGGATAGGATGGAAGCAGGTCAAATCAATGAGACCTGGGCGATGGACTTCGTTCATGACCAGCTCGCCACCGGTCGCAAGATTCGTGTGCTTACCATTGTCGATATCTTCAGTCGCTTCTCTCCAGCCGTCGATCCGCGCTTCAGCTATCGAGGCGAGGATGT
The DNA here is from genome assembly GCF_052588265.1 of Bradyrhizobium sp. Pa8. Classification (NCBI taxonomy): domain Bacteria; kingdom Pseudomonadati; phylum Pseudomonadota; class Alphaproteobacteria; order Hyphomicrobiales; family Nitrobacteraceae; genus Bradyrhizobium; species Bradyrhizobium sp. Pa8. The sequence continues at coordinate 98,723 of NZ_CP176768.1, forward strand.
CGTGCTGACTTTGGAACGCGTGTGCAAAACCGTCGGCTACCCCAAGACCATTCGCGTCGACCAGGGGTCGGAGTTCGTCTCCCGCGATCTCGACATCTGGGCTTACCAGAAGAATGTCGTTCTCGACTTCTCCAGGCCGGGCAAGCCGACGGACAACAGCTTCATCGAATCCTTCAACGGCAAGTTCAGAAACGAATGCCTGAACACGCACTGGTTCCTCGGTCTTGACGACGCTCGGCAGAAAATGGAGGATTGGCGTAGAGACTACAACGAAGTCCGCCCACACAGCGCGATTGGCAACAAGGCGCCGATATCGCTGTTGAATGGCTCATCGGCGCCCCCGCCGGCATGAGCCGAACCCGGAAAATTCCAGCTCCAGCTGGCCTAGTTTTGGGGAGCGTTTCACAAGGTGACGGACTCTACCCAATTTTGGAGGAAGTTCAGGGGCTCAGGTCAATCGGTCTACACCGACTTGGCGCGAAAGTGCCACCTTGACTTGGCGAGGCTTCCAAACTGACCGCCGGCACTGCTAACAAGCTTTTCATCGTTATGGCTAGCTATGGCAATAAGCTGACATCCGCCATGAGCCCATTCTGACGCACATTTTCCACCTGCGCGACCAGCAAGCCGCTTACGGCTTCAGCGGCGGAGGAGAGGTCCCCGGCGGAGATGAGGCATGCTGTTACATGAATCGGTGGATCTATGACGATCGGCCTCAGATCTTCATGGCCTGGAAAATCCGAGACGTCGTCCTTGGGAATGATCGCATTGGCAATGCCGCCCTTGACGAACGAGAGCGCAGTAGCAAAGGTGTCGACCTCGACGATGCAGTTCGGGATCACGCCGGCTACTTCAAACGTTCGGTCCAATGCGTTGCGAACTGTGTTAGGCCGTGTCGGCAGGACAAGAGGAATTTCGGCCAGCCCCTCGAGCGAAACAAAGGACGCGACATCTTTTGAGTTGGGGGGACGGATCAAATGAAGTCGCTGATGAAACAGCGGCTGGCGGGCAAAGCCTTGGGTGGGCTCATCCTCGAACACGGCACAGATGTCGAGGGCGCGTGATGCGATGAGTGGCCTGATGCGGAGAAAGTCACCTGTAACTAGACGGAGGTGCACTTTTGGCAGCGCCGTCCGGCAAGCGTCGACAAACGCACAGCCAAACGATGCGGCGAGCACCGAGGACATGCCGAGCCTTACCAAACCTTCCGGCTCTCCTGTCGTGGAGCGGACGACGCTGGGCAGTTGTTCCACCTGCTGAAGGATGGACACGGCCTCACGATAAAGCACGTGGCCCTCGCGTGTCGGGCGAATGCCGCGTGCGCTGCGGTGCAATAGCGAGACGCCCAGCTCGGCTTCCAAGGCAGCAATCTGTTGACTTAAAGCCGGCTGCGCCACGTGGATTGTGGTCGCAGCCCGGGAAAAACTACCAGCATCCACGATGCTCATGAAATAGCGGAGGTGCCGGAGTTGTAAAAAGCTCGAAAACATCAAATTCCGCCTGAAGTCAACTATAGCCGGTTCTGCTTCTGGTTGGTGAGGCCTGTCGCACGCGCTGTCGGCAGTTGGCAATCCCGAGGTTTGGCGGGAAAACGCGCAGCACTAGAAACGAGCCCCGCACCAATGCGCTGCCGGCCGACAGAGGCGCCAAACTGAAGGGAGCTAACCTACACCGCTTAGGCAATGTTCCGGATAATGCCATTGAGAGCCTCGTGGACCACCTTGATAATCGCAGAATTCAAACTCAGGAGTGTAGTGTGCGTGTTCATTGAGAGCTGAAGCCGAAGCTGATCCATAGTGTCGTCCGGATTCATGGTTGCCATGTGCGCTCTCACGTTGCGTTCCGATGCCTCAACAGATCTACCAATAGATCCACTTATACTTCTGAAGTCCATTTTACCTGTCCAAACTAGAAGACGATCCATCGTGATGGTGCATCCACGTCGCGCGAACAACCTCTGTTGCGGCGTCTATTGCATCAAGTAAGCCCTGCAAAGCTTTGAAACGATCCCTCGTGACGCCAGCATTGATGTCACGCCTCAATGAGTCACGCCAGCTCTTGAAGTCTCTCTCAAGAGAGAACCTGTGTGTGCCATCGATGTCATCGAGTAGCCGTTTCTGCAGCTCAAGCACAAACACACTTTCACTCACCCCTGATCCTCCTCTTCAATCCATCCCGGTTTGCTCGCATAGAGAATACGCACTTCAGACTCTCCTATGCGCACGAGCATTCCTTCGCGATCAATGACAACGATCCTGCCGATGTGGTCGATATTGTCGCCAACTCTTAGGCGCGTACCGTTCTGAAGGACGATGAACGGAGTGCCGCCGAGGTGTACACCTCTCGCGGTCGGTAATACCATTAGCGAGCAATGCATCTCGAGCCGGATCCGGGGCGCGAACCTCTCCTCGAACCGGGAAGCAACGCTCTGCCATTCGTTGAGAGTAGGCGGGGTTAGCGTTCCCGAAACGATTACTGCGTCAGGCGTGGTTGAGATGCGAATTGAGCGGCGCAGTTCGCTTGTTGTCGCTGTCTCCAGAAAGGCGCGGGCGCGTTCTGGTGTTACGATCGCGTCATCAACCTTGCGTAGCCCCGGGATATCCTGCTGCAAGCGACGAAGAGCCGCTTCGACCTTTGCATTGCTCGAGGCGTATCCTGTTACTGATATCTCTCCGGCACCTCCCACGTGAATATTGCCCTCGATGTCGAGTCCGCGGATCACAGTCGCGGCGAGGTCAACAAGCTTGGCGTCCGGCAAAGTGGTCGGGGACGGTTGCTTGGATATGACGGCAGCTCCTTGCCCGACGTCGCGCGGTGGGATTCCAGGCTTAGTATCCTCTCTAGGTCGCAGGTCGCCGTCGATAACCAGCTTCTTGTCGGCGGACGTGATACTGACGTCGCGTGCGGTCAAATCGCGTAGGATACCTTTCGCGATTTTGATCTGCTCAGTACCCAGAACGGCGCCCGTGGTGAAAGAGGAAATCCGCGCTATCCCCATCCAAGTCCCATACATGATGAGCAGCAGGCCGCAAGCCACCACGCCGAGCCAAAACCGCCGGCGTATCGAGGCAATCGCAAGTCCTGTTTCTCGGCCGTCTAAGGCCAACGGTCTTTTGGAAGCGGAGGGGAGACGCTTCGCATTTCGCCTCTTGCGTTCGACCACAGAGTCTGCGTCGGGAAAGCTGCATCCGACCGGACCTATACTGAAGATCGTCCTCCCAACCTCGACCGGAGTGAAAGGATCGAGGACCGTCGAATTGTCTGCCACGCAATGCCGGCCGCCGATAAGCACGCCCGGTGCAAGCGCAGTAACCTGGATCCTTGTCTGCTCGATGACTATGCGAAGATGTGAACCAACTAGTTCCGGATCGGCGAAGGTGAGGTCATCGGTTTCATGGCTACCGATCAGCCAGACTCCCTCGTCCAGCGATGTCTCAGCACCCCGGTTGGGACCCGATAGCACGCGCAAGGCGAATTTGGTCTGATCATCTGTCAGAATATCCTGCTCTCTTTTCGCGTTCCTCATCGCAACGATATCCTTCCCAGTGGTTGCACAGAAGTCTCGGGGGTAAGCTCCTGATAGGAGAGCACTGGAATTCTGTGGAACTCGGCTTCGATAATCATACGGACATATCGACGTATATCCATCGACGTTAGCAGCACCGGCTTGTGCGGCTGCTGGTCGAAGTTGCCCGACACCTCTCGTACCTTGTCATTGATCTGACGTGTTGTCCGCACGTCGAGGGCGAGATAGCTGCCAGCAGACGTCTGCCGAATTGCATTCCGCACCGTATCTTCCACTTCCGGCGTGAGAATGTAGGCTGGTAGCAGGTTTATCCCGATACAGTATTGGAAACAGATTTGCCGTTTGAGCGCACAACGCACATGCTCGGTCAGCATGACGGTGTCCTTCTCATTTTGTGCCGATGCGACCAGTGCCGTGAGGATGGTGCGCATGTTACGCAACGAAACGTCTTCTGCGATCAGTCTCTGCAAGACCTCGGAAATCTTCTGCAGAGATGCTGAACGCAGCACCTCCTTTACGAGGTCTGGAAAGGGCGCTTCCATGCGGGTCAGAAGGCTTTTTGTTTCCTGGATGCCGATGAACTCGTCGGCGCGCCTGCGCAGAACGTGACTAACATGGTAGCCAAGTATCTGATTCGGTTCGAAGAATGGGATGCTGGCAGCTCGCAACGACTCACGATGTGCAGTGCCTACCCAGACTACCTCGATCTCAGGCAGAAAAGACCTGTCCAACACAAATGGAATGCCCATAGTCTCGAGGTTCTCAGGGGTATCGCGCGCCAAAACATGTTGTGACAACAGTCGTCCTTCACCATAAGGCATTTCATTCACCATGATGGTGTACGTTCCATCCTTGCAGCTGTCGTTGACCCGTACATTGATCTCTGGAAGAGGCACACCGAGATCAAGAAGGAGTGCCTGCCGCACGTTCGCCAACTCCTCATTTAATAGATTGCGCTGGATCATCGCCTGAACGTCGTGACCAATGTCGATCATCAGCGGTACGGTGAACGTGATGCCATCATCGGCTGTTCCGCTTCTCTCAGCCGGCTCGTCCGGTACCGTTAAGATACCTCTTCGGGTTGGCGAGCGACCCAATGTCCGAGATGAGGGCCGCCGAATGCGCTCCAGTTGCCAGCCACCGCCCCCAATCGCTACTGCCAGGATCATGAAGATCGCCATTGGAAAGCCTGGCACGAAAGAAAACAGGAGGAGAATGAATGATCCAACGATCAAGGCACGTGGCTGTGCGCTGACATCGGCGCCAATAGCATTGCCTAGATCCGCGCCTTTATCCTCATCATTGACTCTCGTGACGATGAAGCCTGCGGTGATCGCGGTGAAGAGAGCCGGTATCTGACTGACGAGCCCATCGCCGATGGTCAGAATTGCATAGACCTCGAGCGCCTGGTACAGTCCCATTCCCTTTTGAAGTGAACCAATCGTGATCCCGCCGACGATGTTCACAGCAATGCTGATCAAGCCCGCGATGGCGTCACCCTTGAGGAACTTCATGGCGCCGTCCATGGCACCATACAACTGACTCTCGCGCTCGATCGCAACGCGGCGCCGACGGGCCTCTAGGATATCAATGCTGCCGGCACGCAAGTCGCCATCAACGCTCATTTGTTTGCCCGGCATCGAATCCAGCGAGAAGCGTGCAGCGACCTCGGCCACTCGCTCAGATCCCTTGGTGACCACGACGAACTGCACAATTGTCATGATCAGGAAGGTGACCGCGCCCACTACGAGGTTGCCGGCCACCACGAAGTCGCCGAAGGTCTTGATGATCTGGCCAGCGTCCGCATGCAGCAAGATAGTGCGTGTCGCGGCGATACCAAGCGACAGGCGGAAGAGCGTCGTCAACAACAGCACCGACGGGAAAGAGACGAATGCGAGGGGTGATCTAATATAAACTGCCACCATCAGAAGGAGAGCTGAGATTCCTAGATTGAGGGCCTGCAGCACGTCCATAAGGACTGGCGGTAGTGGAATGATCATCAAGAAAATGATCGTGATCAACAGCGCCGCGAGAACAATATCATTGCGGCCGGTCGCGCCCGTCAAGATTTTCCCGAGACGGGTCACACTGGCCACCTATGCGGCTTGCCCTGTAGCACCGCGTCCGGCATTGGTGATCCGAACATCTGTTGACAGACCTCGCTTCGACCAACACCCGCAGCACCCAGAATCGGCGCTCTTTGTCGCGTGGCTGAAATTGCTTCTTGGCGTAGCGGTTTCGTTGCAATCTGCTGCTTACAGCAAACTCGGGATGGTGGCCATCCATACCGTAGAGGTATGCAAGAATCGATCGGTGCATCGCGCTTGTCGGGACTGATGGGCGGCTCTGCCATCGGAAGGGAATATCGAACAGAATCCGATTGCGCTCTGCATGATTGAACACGGCGAGCGCGTCGTGGATCACGATACGGCCAGGCTTCACAACATGCTTCTAGACTGAACAGACTCATGCGCCTCCCGTCAATTTCGCAACGCGGAGGCAACGCACTACGCGCGATCGGCGCCTCAGAAGTGTCGATCGCCGACTTCAGCTCGACGGTCGGTCGCTGTAGCAGTGCAACATGCGCAGCGAATGTGAAGACCTCTGCTCCGAGGACGGTGCTCGCTGCCGTAACATTGGCTTTCTGAAGTGGGCCGATGAGGCTGGGAGCACCAGTCCAGGCACCGGCGACGCACACGAGGCGCGTGGCGTCCGGCACCGGCGGAAATGCGGTCCGGATTCGTGGAGCGTGGCTAGCCCAAATACTCGCAGATGCGTCCTTACTCTGGCCGGGAAGCAACCATCGCCTGGGTTTGACACAGATGAACGGATCGTCTTGAACGAGGTCCAGCAGCATCCATTCCAGCCAATCACTTGCGATAGTGACATCGGGATCGACGGTCGGTTCTGCGGTGCAGCGCATTATTGCGCCTACGCACGGCCTATCAAGCCATTCATCCGAAATCGCCGTTGAGGTCGTCACACACTCCCAAGTGCCTGCCGCAATCACAAGAGTACCTTCGCAATCTGCTTCGCTCCGACGCCATCGTTTAAGATGCAAGCCAAGAATACCGCATCAGCGAGACCTGCGCCGCTGCAACATTCGGATGTGTATACGTAGAAGCCATGTATCTATGCGAAGCGCCTATACGGCATCAGATCCAACGCGCCGGACCACGACAGTAAGCATTTCGCTACGATCTCGTGCCGACTGGCAGGACCGCTTCAAACGATCGCCCTTTCAGATATCTAGTTCGGTCGTCTGCTCGGCGCAAATACAATGTCAGCATGGCGTCATATCGGCGGCATATGGTTAATAGTAAGGTCGACGCCCGGTTGGTACAATGATGGGTCGTATCCATTCGCACCGGCGAGACCGCGGTGAGTTGCGCAGTTGGTCGGGTTTGCGAGCTAGTAGCGCTGCACTGACGATTAAGAACGTCACGTAGTTGCCGATTGAGCCGGTCCCGCAAATCTGAACAGGGCGATAAGTGGAGTTTCTGCCTGACGGCGGGCAAGATTGCCCCGCGAAGCAGGAGAGACGATGAGCAGACGAGAGAGCTGGCCCCGGTTGTTTGGACAGCGCCCCGCGAAAATTAAGTGGATTCCTGCCGGGTTATGCTGAAGGCGGGGCTTTACGATTTTGCTGTGGCGTCGGGAGGGCGTAAGCCCGACCAGAGCCGCAGCAAAGTCGTTGGCGACGATCATACGGCCGTCACCATCGTTTGCGCGCCGAAGTAAGCCTCGTCGGGCGTGCGTTCGTCAAGGCTCGAGTGAGGACGTCCTCGGTTGTAGAACGCCAGATATTTGGAAATCGATGCTCGCGCCTCGAGCACGCTGTCGTAAGCACGCAGATAGACTTCCTCGTATTTGACAGTGCGCCACAGCCGCTCGACGAACACGTCGTCGCGCCAGGCACCCTTGCCGTCCATGCTGATGGCGATGTTCGCGTCCAGCAGCACGCCGGTGAAGTCGAGGCTGGTGAACTGGCTACCCTGATCCGTGTTGAAGATCTCGGGCCTGCCGTGCTTCGCCAACGCCTCCTGGAGCGCTTCGACGCAGAATATCGTCTCCATCGTGATCGATACGCGATGGACCAACACCCGTCGGCTGAACACATCGACGACCGCCGCGAGGTAGACGAATCCACGTCGCATCGGAAATGGAGTAAGAAGCGCATGAGCGCTTCTCCTCCCCGAACCGTACGGGCACCTTTCAGCGCATACGGCTCTCCGTTCAGGTCTGGCCCATGGCCATTGCGACATCCCGATATCGCGAGGTGATGGTCTTCCTGGGCTCCTCCCTGAAGATGTAGGGATTTGCTTCCGGGTTTCTCCATCGGAACTGCCCCTTTGGACTGGATACCAATCGGTGCAATGCTTTCCCGACACGATGGCCTCGTTCACTGACCCCGTGGACAAACCAGGTCTTGGCCTGCCTAGCGACTGGTGCTCGATACCAGCTCCGCATCAATGGCTTGATGCGGCTCCGATACTTTCTCGCTAGCCAGTGCGCCATTTTCCAGAACACGACATGATCGACGTGTCGGAACGTGGTCGCAGTGAAGTCTGTGTACTTGTAGAAAGCCGCCCAGCCCCGCAGTTGGCGGTTCAGGCGGTCCACCATATCGACCTTGGCAAGATCGTGGTCACCAGAGAGGGCCTTCGACAATCTTCGTGCGTGTTTCGCGGGATCGTGAGCACGGATTTCAGGGGATCGTGAGCAGAGATTTCAGACGATCGTGAGCAACGATTTCGCGGGATCGTGAGCAAGGTTTTCGGAGCCTTGCACCGCTTCGGCCGACAACTCAACCGGCTTAGGGATGGCCTCGTCGTTAACGAGGAAGCCCAATGCCTACCCAGAGATTGTCGATGCGCCGGATCAAAGAAGTTCTTCGGCTAAAACATGTTCAAGGTCTGCCGGAGCGGGCCATCGCGCGCAGCCTGGGCATCAGCAATGGCGTCGTGCATGGCGACCTGACCCGCGCCCGTGCTGCCGGGCTGAGCTGGCCGCTGCCGGGAGGAATGACCGATGAAGACCTGGAGCTTTTGCTTTTCCCGGCCCCGCGGCCTGCGTCGCAAAGCCCGCAGCGACCCGTTCCCGACTGGAGCTACGTCGATAAGGAGCTGCGCCGGCGCAATGTGACCCGCCGCCTGCTCTGGGAGGAGTACCGCGCCGGCAATCCCGACGGTTTCGGGTACACTTGGTTCTGCACGACCTACGAGGCCTGGAAGGGACGGGCCCGGCCGTCAATGCGGCAGACCCATCTGGGCGGCGAGAAGGTGTTCGTCGATTTCGCCGGCGATACCATCGACGTCATCGATTCCCGGACCGGGGAAGTGCAGCCGATGAAGCTGTTCGTCGCGGCGATGGGCGCTTCCAACTACACCTACGCCGAGGCCTGCCCGAGCGAGGGATTGACCGACTGGATCCGGGCGCACGTCAACCTGTTCGCCTTTCTGGGTGGGGCGCCGACGTTCGTGGCATGCGACAACCTCAAGGCCGCCGTCAGCAACCCCGACCGTTATGATCCCGGTCTCAATCGTACCTATGCCGAGATGGCGAGCCATTACGTTACGGCCATCCTCGCCGCACGGCCGCGGCGCCCAAAAGACAAGGCGAAGGTCGAGGTCGCGGTGCAAATCGCCCAGCGCTGGATTCTGGCGCGGCTGCGCAATCAGCGCTTCTTTTCCCGGGCCGAACTGAACGCCGCCATCAAAATACTCGTCGACGAACTCAATGCCCGTCAGATGCGTGGCTTTGGCTCCAGCCGGGCCGAACTATTTGCCGAACTCGACGCCCCCAAGCTCACCCCGCTGCCGAACCAGCCTTATGCCTTCGCACGCTGGAAGCGCTGCCGCGTCGCTCCCGACTATCACGTCGAGGTCGACGGCCACTGGTATTCCGCGCCCTATCGTCTGATCGGCGAACTGGTCGATGCCCGCATCGACGATCGGACGGTCGAACTCTTTCACAAGGGCGAGCGCATCGCCAGCCATGCCTGCGCCCCCAACCGGCGCGGACACACCACCATCGCCGACCACATGCCCAGCGCCCATCGCCGCTACGGCAAATGGACCCCCGCCGCGGTGATCGCCGCCGGCGAGCGGATCGGCCCTTCGACTGCAGCGTTCTTCCAGGCCGTGATCGAAGCCCGGCCTCATCCAGAACAGGGCTTTCGAACCTGCCTCGGCATTCTGGCGCTGGCCAAAAGCTACGGCGCCGAACGCGTCGACGCGGCCTGCCGGCGCGGCATCCTCATCAAGGCGCGCTCCGTCGCCTCCATCCGATCGATTCTCCAGAACGGTCTCGATCGCACTCTCTTCGACGATGTGCGGGGCCGGATCATTGATTTAGCGCTGGAGGTTCCGGAGCTGTCGCCGCGCGAACTGGCCGTGCGGTTCACCGACGAACGGAAGTATTTTGTCTCCGAGGCGTCGGTCTATCGGCTGCTGAAGGCGCATGACCTCATCACCAGCCCGGCTTATGTGGCGATCAAGGCAGCGAACGAGTTCAGGGACAAGACCACCGCCATCAACCAGCTCTGGCAGACCGACTTTACCTACCGTGCGCCTCGCCCCACATTTGGGGAAGCGCGTATGACTGGAATGCAAAAGCGAAAGGAGGAAGAAAAAAAATGACTTGTCCCCTGCTGTGAGGGGACACGAGCCCAAGCGGCGGTGACCTGTCGTCAACTGGCAGGGTGACGTAGCCCGCAGGTAAAGGGGATTGAGGCGAAGCCGTTAAGCCGAGATGGTCCCCGAGGCTGAAGTATTGGAAGGTTGAGGAACACGAACCGGTTCACCCGCATCTGAGGGCTGAAATGTCGCCTCCGCCTACACGGCTTAACAGGTGGAATGCTGATGATGTCGCCGGACAGATATGACGGCCGGCATCCGAACGCGAGCCCAGATGTAAGGACGCTCGCGAGGGGTCATGGGGAGAACGCAGCCAGACCATGGCATCGGCATCGACTTGCGGAAAGCAAGGGAAAAGACTGCGACCGGCAGCCTCACCAATACGATGACGTCCAGCATATGAACGAGGGAAGGCATGATGGAATACCCACGATGCTTTGTGTCGCAAGGGAGTTGACCCTGACGTCCACCATGCTGGCGGAGTTTCCGTAGTAGTCCGCGGCAGGGAAAGCCTGCCACATGGCGAAGGGGAACAGTTCAAACTGCTTGGAGTGCAAACTACCTGACCCAATGAGGTGAAGACCTTTGATAATCAGTGAAATGCAGCACAAGCTCGCGACATGGGCCGGGAGCGATCCGAACCGAAGGTTCGATCGCCTCCTTCGGCTGATTGCCAACCGGGAATGGCTTGCCGAGGCCGCTCGGATTGTTCTGGCGTCAAGTGGCGCACGAACACCGGGCATCGACGGAATAGATAAGCAACGACTGCAGGTCAGATTGGATCAGCATCTGGATGACCTGCGGAAAAGCCTGCTGGAGGAGAGTTATCGCCCCCAGCCGGTGAAGCGAATCTATATCCCGAAAACCAACGGCAAGCTACGCCCACTGGGCATTCCGACTCTGACGGATCGCATCGTCCAACGAGCCATGCTCATGGCCATGGAGCCAATCTGGGAAAGCGACTTCCATCGCCTATCCTATGGCTTCCGGCCTGAACGGAGCGTGCACCATGCCGTCCGCACCGTGAAGATACAGCTCCAGGATGGAGCCGACATGACGAGGGGCCGCTGGATCATCGAAGGTGATCTGGCAAGCTACTTCGACACGGTCCATCACCGGCTGCTTATCAGATGTGTGCGGCGACGAGTGCAGGACGGGCGGTTTGTTGATCTTCTCTGGCGGTTCCTGAAGGCAGGTCACATTGACCGTGACCTGTTTACAGCCTCCAGCGAGGGTGTTCCGCAAGGTGGCGTGCTGTCACCGCTCTTGTCCAACATCATGCTCCACGAGTTTGATGCGTGGCTGGAAGCGAAATACCTGAGCGACAAGGCTCGCAAGGACCGCTGGGCATGGAACTTCGGCATCAAGCTTGGCCGCCCGATCACGGTTCGAGAGAACCGGCAATGGAAGCCGGCGGTTGCTTATTGCCGATACGCTGACGACTTTGTCGTCATCGTAAAAGGGACCAAAGCTCAAGCAGAGGAAATCCGCGAAGAATGCCGCGCCTTTCTGGAAGGCAAGCTGAAGTTGACGCTGAATATGGAGAAAACCCATATCACTCACGTCAATGACGGCTTCGTCTTTCTGGGGCACAGGATCATTCGCAAGCGAGGGTCGCACGGGCGCATGTCCGTCGTCACAACGATACCCAAGGAAAAGGCGAAGGGGTTTGTTCGCAGGCTCACTGAAGCCCTTTCCGGCAATCATAGTGTCAGCACGGTCGACATGATCGCTGGCCTGAACCGTCAACTGGCGGGATGGGCAGCGTTCTATAAGTTCACCGACTTCACCGCGCACGTATTCCGGCGCATCGACCATGTCGTATTCTGGAAAATGGCGCACTGGCTGGGGCACAAATACCGGTCTCGCATCAAACCTTTGATGCGGAAATGGTACCGACCCCCGGAACCGGGCAAGGCGAAAACCTGGCTCGTGTTTGGTCGAAATGAACGCGGCGGGCCCCACGGAAAAGCACTTTACCGGCTTGTCTCAAGTCCGAAGGCGCAGTTCCGATGGCGCAATCCGGAGGAAAATCCCTACATCTTCCGAAAAGAAGCCCGCAGCACTGTCACCTCGCACTATCAGGATGTTGCTATGGCCATGGGCCAAGCTTGAACAGAGAGCCGTATGCGCTGAAAGGTGCACGTACGGTTCGGGGAGGAGAAGCGCGCTCGCGCTTCTTACTCCACTCAAGATCACCGGCTGGGGCTGGTACTACCTGTCGACCGTGCTCGATGACTTCTCGCGCTACATCGTGGCCTGGCGGCTTGGTCCCACGATGTGCGCCTCCGACGTCACGGCCACGCTCGACCAGGCGCTCGCGGCCTCCGGCCTTGACCATATCACCGTCGCGCACCGGCCGAGGCTTCTCAGCGACAATGGTTCGAGTTACGTCGCGGACGATCTGGCCAAGTGGCTCGACCAGAAGCGCATGCACCACGTGCGCGGTGCTCCGCATCATCCCCAGACCCAGGGAAAGATTGAGCGCTGGCATCAGACGCTGAAGAACCGCATTCTGCTCGACAATTACTACCTGCCTGGCGATCTCGAACGGCAGGTACGCGCCTTCGTCGAGCACTACAATCATGTCCGCTATCATGAGAGCATCGACAACCTCACACCTGCCGATGTCTACTTCGGCAGGGCCGAAGCGATCCTTACAGAACGCAAACGCATCAAGCTTGTCACTATCGCAAACCGCCGCTTGCAGCATCAGCTGCAGGCCGCTTAAACTCTAACCCCCGATGAGCCAGAGCCTCCCTTCTCGAAAAGCCTGATCAGTCTCAAATTATCTGACGACGGACACTCTCAGATGATCAACCGCGAATCCTCCAAGGCAATGCCCGGCGTCACAATCACAGCCGATAGGCCGTCTCAGCCGCCAGCTTTCCGAGCGCCCTAAGAACCGTCGCGAGAGGTTCGATCAGGTGCGACGGAATACACTCGTCCACCAAACCGTCCTCCAGCAGCGAGCGCGCCAATGGAATGTTTTTCATCACCGGCACACCGGCAGCATCCGCAGCATCAATCATTCGCTGCGCGATCAGATCGGTACCGATAGCATCAATTACTGGTAAGGGAGCCTGCCGCGGATCATAGTAAATCGCCACTGCAATATGCGTAGGATTGGTGATCAAGACGGTCGCTCTGCGTGCTTGGTCGATCGTGTTTTTGGCTAACAATTGCGAATGGAGTTGCCTGCGTCGGCCTTTGATCTGAGGGTCACCTTCTTCTTCCCTATACTCTCGTTTCACCTCGTCTTGCGACATCAAGTTCTTCCTCGTGAACTGCCATCGCTGAAACGCAAAGTCCGCAATTGCAACCACGAGATAGCTTGCCCCCACATATGCGGCGATAAAAAATAGAACGTTGCCTGTTACCGCGGTTAGGCATGATATCCCGCAGCTCGATGCCCACACGAGCGCAGCTACATCTTCTCGGAGCACCAATATTAGAACCAGGCCAAGCATCAATACCTTCACGATCGACTTGCCCAGCTCGACGAGATTTCGCAGCGAGACGATCCGTTTAATGTTCTCACTGGGACTGAGCCTCTTGAGCGACGGTGCGACTGCATCGGACGCATAACTGGGTCCGTTCTGCAGCAGGTCGGCGCCCACACCAATGATCAGCACGACGGAAAGGAAGGGCGCGACCATACTTTGTACTTCACGCATACAAGCTTCTAGGAGCTGACGAGCGACAACTAGGAAATCCCCTTCCAGAAACGATACAGGCAACAGAATCGTTGCCTCAAGCCGATCCATCATGCTGGGCAAAGAGGCGAAGAACAGGCTGAAGAACGCAATGGTCATTGCCGCGGATACGACTTCCTTACTCTGCGGCACTTGCCCTTTCTTACGCAGGTCTCGCAGCCGTTTGGGAGTCGGCTTTTCAGTTTTTGTACCCGTCATGACAGTCACTTGGTGATGCGGCTAAGAAACGCGATAGGCGAGGGCACGTGCTTGTCAGCGTTGGCCAAAACAATCGAGAGCGAAAGAAGCAGTAGCAGAAGACCGACTGCGCTCTTGACCGACATCGCGAGAAAGAAGACCTGCAGCTGCGGTGCAAACCGGCTAATCAGCGCCAACCCCAACTCGCTGAGGAACATGGCAACGATGGCGGGACCGGCGAGAAGCAACGTCAGCAGCATCACAAGGTCTGTGAGCCGCAGAACCTCCGTGACGAATGCCGGACCAAATGCAGGGTGAAAGCTCCACAGCGGCCAGATGGTATGGGAGCGATAGAGTGCCTCCAACATTCTGGAGAAACCACCGGTGACGAATAACCATGTGGTGTAAAGCTGAGCCAGGAAGGTCCCCAGCGGGGGGACCTGGTTGTCGCTCGCAGGATTCAAGAGGCTTGCCATCGTCCCACCCCTCTGGTTGTCAACGAATGTCCCCACGGCCTCCACACCCCACATAGTCGCGGCAACTGGCATGCCCAGCACGAACCCGAGCAAGAGCTCCTTGAGGCCCAGACCCAGAACCGGCGTCAGATCTGCGATATCGAGGTTGGCTGGCTTAGTTGCCCAAGCACGCCCCACTATCGGGAGCGTCAGTGCCATGATCACGCCGTTCCGCGCCAAGCCGGTCATGATGCGTCGTCTCAAAACGGGAACGACCAGCATTACGCCCGCTATGCGAGCCATCGCCAGCACAAGAACAACGAGGAAAGCACGCAGATCGGTCGGATCAAGTGGCGACATTGGAGTAGATCAGTCGAGATGATGGAGAGTGGAATCGTAGCGGACGCTCTTGGCGGTGCCGCGCAAAGAGAGACTCGAACACCCGCGCATATCCGGCCTCAAACTTATATCCCGCCGATCTTGTCGAAGATGTTCATCGTATATCGGCTAAGCTCCTCGAACCAACCCGCGGTGGCGACCAGTACCAGGCTCACGCAAGTCAGCTTCACTGCGAAGGGAAGTGTCTGTTCTTGAACTTGGGTCAGGGCCTGCACAACGCTTACGATCAGCCCGGCCGCCGTAGCCACAAGAACAGCGGGCATCGACAAGACGAGTGTCAATTTGAGCGCGGCAATGGCGGCGTAGGTGAGAGTGGCGGAATTCATGACGGTTGCCCAGCATAGGAAACGGCGAGGCCGTGGATTAGGCGCTGCCACCCGTTCACCGCAACGAATAAGAACAGCTTGCATGGCAGGGATATTGTCATTGGCGACACCATCATCATGCCCATCGCTAGAAGGATGTTCGAAACGACGAGGTCGACGACGATGAAGGGCAGGAACAACAAGAAGCCGATCTTGAAAGCATCTTCCAATTCGGATGTGACGAAGGCTGGGATCAAAATCAAATAGTCGCTGCCAGTTATGGCGGAGGCGTCCTCCTTACTCCACAATCCCCGCGTCGCATTGACAAAGAACTGTCGTTCCTGTTGCGTCGTGTTCTTCAAGAGAAACCGGCGAACTGGCTCAGCAGCGAGGATTATCGTTTCTCTTAGTTCGTGGAGATTTTGAGAAGCGATCGGCTTGTCGCGGACTGCTTCATAGGAACCCTTGGCCACTGGCTGCATGATGTAGACCGAGAGCAGGATGGCAACCGCATTGAGTGCCATGTTCGGCGGAATGTTTTGAACGCCAAGCGCATTGCGAATAAGCCCAAAGACAATGATGAGCTTCACGTAAGAGGTTACTGTAATCGCAACAAAGGGGATCGCCGCGATGGCGGCGATCAGGACGATCAGCGTAGAGGGATCAGGAAATCCGGTCATCGCCCTGCTCGTGGTAGGCGCAGGTCGAGCACGCGCACACCTGTCCGCTCGGCGATGC
Source organism: Bradyrhizobium sp. Pa8 (assembly GCF_052588265.1). Classification (NCBI taxonomy): domain Bacteria; kingdom Pseudomonadati; phylum Pseudomonadota; class Alphaproteobacteria; order Hyphomicrobiales; family Nitrobacteraceae; genus Bradyrhizobium; species Bradyrhizobium sp. Pa8. The sequence continues at coordinate 114,677 of NZ_CP176768.1, forward strand.
GCACCAGTTCACCGGTAGCGACGACCTGACCATTGACGCGTAAATTAACGTTGGTGGTGGCATCAAAGCCAAGATCCAGCACCTGGCCGACAGACAGTTCGCGAAGCTGCGTAAGGGGCATGGTCAGGCGCCCAACTTCGACATCAACCGCCAGGTTAATGCTGTCGAAGGTTTGCGGTGGGAGCGGATCGAGTCCATCCATTATACTGTCCACTACTGAGAGGATGGTAAGGCGGCCATTCATGAGCGAGGCGCGAAAGCGCGAACTGCCCGAAAGGCATAAAAGAATGGTCATGGTGCCATCATCGGCGACCGGCGGGGTGTCCAACAGGATGACATCGCCTCGCGCGAGTTGCTGCAGATCCGCGAGGATAAGGTCGATGCGGGCGATTAGCAGATCCAAAAAAAGGGGCAACTCATCGAGCTCGGCGCGCACGACCGGCAGCGTGGAGCAGCAGTCGGCAATCCATTCCAGGCCGTCACCATTGAATTCTACCAGACCGAGGAGGTCATTTGGACGGTCCAAGCGAAGGATTTTGATTGCATAAGGAAACGGTTCGGTGATCTCAGTCGATGACCAAATCGGCCGCTGACCGCACCATTGCTCTACCTCGATCGCGAGATCTCGGAGGACCACGTCGAACAGTAGTTCTCGCAGGCCGTCGTCCAGAGGCAGCGCGGTGATTTCTGGCCAATGTTTCACTGCGATAGGCGCAAGGAGCGTTGAGTCGAATGCGACGCGAATATCGTGGCCGCGCGGGCGCGTCACCCCCCAGTAGTAGTCCGCCGCAAGGCGCGGCAGCGCCGAATCGGACATGACAGCTTCCACTTTGATACCAGCGAGGGTGAAAGAAACCGGCAGACGGGTCGCAAGACGCGAAACGGCGGCAGCCTCGCGTGGGCCATAGCAGGGAAGATCGATCACGCGATCTTCTCAGCTATATAGTAGAGTATTGGCTCCAACCGCCGAGATCGTCGGCTGCTGTCGCGCCCACCACAAGCTGAGCTGTGGGCAATTACTAACATCACGATGCGCATTCCGATCCGATCGGACAAGTCGCGCGCAAATGCCTGGCCCTGTAACTGCAGGATGGGCCACAGATACTCGGATTCAATGCGTACTGTTAGCGTATCATTCCGGCCACTGATGGCCACACGTGCATTGCCGAACGGCTCACGGTTCAACATGATCTGGACTGCGGTATCCTCGACGTAGTCTCGGCCGCTCCAAAGACGATCAGCTATCGTCTCGGCTAACGCCACGAGCGTCACTGATGGTGAGCGCGTTTCAATCACTTGCGAATCTTTTACAGGATCCGGCGTGGCACCGGCGAGCGAGGCGCTAAGGAAGGAAGAGTACGTGGCGCGCTCGCTTTCTGCCGGATCATGCCGGTCATTGTCAAACTCTCTGCAGCCAGGTGCGCTCTCTGATGCCTCACAGACCTCTCGATTGGCCTTTTCGAACGTTAGCGAGAAGCGCGCGATATCCGAGCACTTCCGGCCCTGGGTCATCCCGGCTGGTGGGACGGGACGATCACGTGACATAACGGTCGGCATCGCAGCGCCTTTTGCTAGCGTGAGTCGTTGCATCGATCTACCTCCACTGACGTTGACAGGGCGACGTCGCCAGCACTTGTCAAGGCATGATATGAGTCGACACCTACGCGACCATAAGGGGAGATGTCCCCTCGATTGCAGAGCTGCCTCCACCTCTCAATCTGCTCAGGGCCGACTAGAATCAAATACAATCTCGATATCGGCCCAGCTGACAATGTTATGCCTTTCAGTAGGCGCTAGCGGCGTATAACGCGCCGGACGTTGATCGTGATGGTGGCGGCGGTTGGTCCCGGTAAAGGGGGCGGTTGGCGCCCGCGAGGGCAGGCGCAACGCTGGCACCTGCCCGCCTTCGCAGCAACTTGGCGTCGTCGGTCCGCGCTATCGCCGCTGCAAATGCTGCCCGCCAAGGCTTCCAGGGAACGGCGGGATCAGGTGCGCGATGCTCTCAGTCACGCGCGCTGTGACGCCCGACCATGCCTTCCGGCAATACGATGCCGGTGCTTTTGCGAACCGTCTAGTAGCGCGCGCGCCTGAAGCGCGCCGGAACATGGCGCTCGCTCAACCGGACGGAATCAAGGTGGGCGGCGGCGATCAAGGTGAGACCTTAGCGACAATCAGGATGAGACTGCGCCGATGGGGACGGACCGAAGGGAGGGCGTAGCCCGACCGGAGGACCGTCCCCATCGGCGCCGCGTTTTTCGGACCCGTCTGGCGGCCGGGTGCGGCTGGTGCAAGCTGTTGATTCGTCTCGACAAGAGGGAATCGATGCCTTGCCTGGCCTTCACATCACCGACCACCAGATGAGGCTGTACATGACCTACCGACTGACATTGTCCCCCGAGGCCGCCGCGGCCAAGGCGGGGTTCTCGAAAGCGAGCGCGTATCGGATCGAGAACGATTTGCGCCTGCCATCGCAGAAGAAGGCGCCGAGGGGCCGGCGACGGTCCGATCCGCTCGATCCCTATTGGGACGCCGAGATCGTTCCGATCCTGAAGGCTGCGCCCGGCATCCGCGTGATCGGCGTGCTCGACGAGCTGCGCCGCCGGCATCCCGACCTCAACCCCAACATCCGACGCACGCTGGAGCGGCGCATCAATGCCTGGCGGGCGCTCAACGGCCCTGAACAGGACGTGATCTTCCGCCAGGAGCACGAGCCCGGTCGTCTGGGTCTGTCCGACTTTACCGATACAAGCCCGCTCGGCATTGCCATCGCGGGTGAGGCGCTCGATCACCGGCTCTACCACTTCCGGCTGGCGTTCTCCGGCTTTGAGCATGCCCATGTCGTGCTCGGCGGAGAAAGCTTCGTCGCCCTGGCCGAGGGCTTGCAGAACGCCCTGTGGGCGCTCGGCGGCGTGCCGCGGGAGCATCGCAGCGACAGCCTGTCGGCAGCATTCCGCAATCTGGCGGCCGACGCGCGGGAGGATCTGACACAGCGCTACGCCGCGCTGATGGGCCACTACGGCATGGCGCCAACGCGCAACAATGCGGGCATCGCACACGAGAACGGCTCGATCGAGAGTGCGCACGGTCATCTCAAGCGAGCGCTGGAGGATGCGCTATTGCTGCGGGGCACGCGCGACTTCGCCAGTCTCGATGCCTACCGGGCTTTTGTCGACGAGATTGTCGGCCGGCGCAACGCCAACCTCGCCAAGCGGATCGCGCTCGAAAAGGAAGCACTAGTGCCACTGCCGAAAGGCCGCACGACCGACTTCGAGGAGAAGGTGATCCGGGTGACGTCGTCAGGCGGCTTCATCCTGCGGCGCGTGTTCTACACTGTGCCTTCAAGACTGATTGGCCATCGCCTGCGTGTGCGCATCTTCGACGACCGGCTCGAATGCTTCCTCGGCGTCACGCCGGTCGGGACGCTGCGGCGCGGGCGGCCTGTGTCGGAGAACCACGGCGGGCATGTCGTTGATTATCGGCACGTCATCCATGCCCTGCGGCGCAAGCCGATGGCGCTCGTCAATCTCGTCTATCGCGATCAGCTCTTCCCGCGCGCGGCTTACAAGCGCCTCTTCGAGACCTTGCGGGAGCATGGCGACGACCGGCGCGCCTGCAAGGTGACGGTCGAGCTTCTGGCCCTGGCCCATGAGCGAGCCTGCGAAGCCGAGCTCGCCGAGGCGATCGCGACCGCTCTCGATGCCGGACGGTTACCCGATCTTGCGGCATTGCGCGATCGCTTCCGACCCGAGGCGGCCTCGATCCCGAGTGTCGCCGTCAAGCTGGCGTCGCTCGACGTCTACGATGAGCTGGCCTCCGTCAGCATCGTGTCGGCCCACTCGAACCTGGGAGGAGCAGCATGACCGGCATAGCGACCTCAATCGATGCCGCCCGCGTCGAGCTGCTGCTCAATGAGTTGCGCCTGCCCGGCGTCAAGGCGATCTGGCCGAAGCTCGCCGCGCAGTCGGACAAGGAAGGCTGGCCCGCCGCCCGCTTCCTTGCGGCCCTTGCCGAGCACGAGGCAGCCGATCGCACCCGCCGCCGCATCGAACGACACATGGTGGAAGCGCGTTTGCCCGCCGGCAAGACGCTCGCCACGTTCGAGTTCGAGAGCGTGCCGATGCTGTCAAAGGCACAGGCGATGGCGCTCGCCGCCGGTGACGTCTGGTTGAAGACCGGCGCCAATCTGCTGCTGTTCGGTCCACCCGGCGGCGGCAAGACCCATCTCGGCGCAGCGATCGGCCTGGCTCTCGTCGAGGACGGTTGGCGCGTTCTCTTTGCACGCACCACTGATCTGGTGCAGCGGCTGCAGGTGGCCCGGCGCGAGCTGGCGCTGGAGTCCGCCATCGCCAAACTCGACCGCTACGACCTCCTGATCCTCGACGACATCACATATGTGAGCAAGGATCAGGCGGAGACCAGCGTACTGTTCGAGCTGATCGCCACCCGCTACGAGCGACGCTCGCTGCTGATCACGGCCAATCAGCCGTTCGGCGAGTGGGGCCGCATCTTCCCCGATCAGGCGATGACGCTGGCGGCGATCGATCGCCTGGTGCACCACGCCACGATCCTCGAGATGAACGTCGAGAGCTACCGTCGAAAAGTTGCTCTCGATCGCAGGCGCGGTCCAGGCCGGCCGCCGGTTCACGCCACTCCAAATGAACTCGAGAAGGCGGTGACTGACGCTGGCAATGCCGCTTGATTGTCGCGCAGCGTCAATCAAGCCTTGCCAAGCCCGCAGCCAGCGTCAATTATCTTCTGACTCGGCCGCCTCGTCTCATCTTGATTGACGCGCCGCTCTCATCCTGATTGTCGCGCCATATCAAGGGTAGACTCGCCATGCACGATGCGGAGACGCCAGCATTAATTGCCAAACCAGGTTCACTCGACGATCTTGTCTCACACCGCAAACCGATCTGGGATGGGTCGACGACGGACGCTCGCCTCAAGAAGTGCGTTGTGCGTACCCGTTCAGGCGTGTCCGGCTGACGACATTATGTTGGCAACTCGGCGAAGCGGTTCAGGTCATTGGCCTGGCAATGCGCATGGTTCGGCCCGATTCAAGCAGGGACTCCGCGGACTCTCTTTGGTGGCACTCCGCTTGCTAGAGCTCAAATCTCTGCCCGTCCATCGGCCTGTCGCACCTTCGATTTGCGACCTCATCGAGCTAAAGAGCCCCTGGCCAATTGGGGCACCGTCACCGTCACGACGATCTTGGCACGCTCTTTCGGCGGCAAGGGAGGGGACGAGGCTGGGGCGGCAAGCAGAGCGAGTTCGTCGAGATAGCCGCCATTCTAGCATTAGCTAGAGCGTGTGCATTCTCGCCTGTATCGGAGGTGAGTCATGGTAGGCATTGGCCCGATCGGGAGATCGCATATTGCAGAAGTTGAAGCGGCGAGCACCGGTTGGACGGGTAATCCGTGCACCGAGCCCGTTCTAGGCCGTGGAGAAGCTGGCCAAAGTAGCCAAACGTCCCGTTCTGTCCTTGAGCAGACGTCCCCATCAGTGGCCGGCGGAATAGGATTCGCAGAATGCTTGCGAAGAGATGAGCAGTTGGAGATCGTGCGGCGTCTCGGTACGGACGACCCCCACAGACGGCGCGCAACTTCGACGGCTTTATGCGTGCAAGCCACGAGGGCAGGGAGCTCGTGATGGAGACGTTTCGAGGCTTGAGTCTCGCAGGTAAGTTTGCTTCAGAATTGTCTGCGTCACTGAGCGCGAATGCTGCGGATATGACTCAACAAGACATCGCTGCACATGCTGGCATCTTGGGCCTTCTTTCGCCTGGGCGACGCAGTGCGCTCGTAAGCGCTGCCCTTCACATTGAAGAACCTTGGGGGCGAGCGGTCGCGATCGCCGGGCTGGGCGGGGGCGTTGAATATCTGCAACCGCTCGAGCGCTCGAACCTCGTAAACGCGATTTTCAGCCTTTTCGAACCTGCCGACAGAGCGATCGCGATTGCCGGAAGTCGGTCGGTTTGGGGGCACATACCCGTCCCGAATAACGGAATGGGATTGGCGTTGAAGCATCTGCGGCCGCAGGAGCGTTCAGCCCTCGTCGAGAACATTCGCTCGATGGGCACTTCACACTCTAGAGCGGTTGGGATTGGAGGGATGGCACCGGGGTTCGGGCACCTCGAACCGGAGGAGGTCGCCGACCTTATTCGGATGATCTACGACCCACAACACCCGAATACGCTGGGACGTGACGCAGCCGTGGCGATCTCCAGATTGGGGCCGGGGCTGAGAAATGTGACGGATGAGCAGGTTGCCCAAATTTTGAAGGTCATTTTCGACCCAAATCATGCCTCCGCTCCCACTACTTCACAGAGAGCTTGGGCAATGGCCGGCCTAGGGGCGGGGCTAGGACGGCTCAAATCGGACGAGCGCACCGAACTGTTCCGGATGATTTCAGATCCAACTCACCCGAGAGGCCTGAACAATCAATGGGAAGTCGGTTACGTGATCGCTGGCTGGGGTGTAGGATTGGAGCACCTTCAACCCAGCGAGCGCACCGAGCTCTTCCAGATGATTTCGGACCCCAATCACCGGAGAGCCTTGCCAGATCACGTCAAAGCGACTGCAATCTCCGGACTGGGGCCAGGGCTGAAGCATCTGCAACCCGCAGAGCGTACCAAACTTGTGAATATGGTCTGCGACCCAAATGACCAGAATGCTCTGACCGTTCACAGAGCTGAAGCGATTGAGGGGATGGGGAGAGGGATGGAGTGTCTAGAGTCAGGCCAGTGTTCAGCTCTCGTTTCTGCCGCACTCGCCTTTACCGAAATCCGCGATCAAGCCAAAGCGATCGGCGGGCTCGGGCAAGGGATGAGGTTCTTGAAACCAGACGAGCGCTCTCGCCTCGTTGTTGCGGCGGGTGAGCTTTGGAGAGCTCCGCACCTTTTTGCTCAGGTTCCATGGTGGGTGATGCGTAACCGGACTAGCGCGATCGCCGGGCTCGCAGCGGGACTCAAGACGTGGACGATGCAAGTCTTAGACTCTACGTCCGATCGTTGAGGAGGGATGGACAGCAGGCCGCCCCCGCCAGGGCAACGGTAGCGTCCGGACGCCTCGCTCAGAACAATCTATTAGGTCGAATAACTCACTATTGCGGCTGCAATTCGGCCGCAGCCAGAGTGTGACCCGACCAGCGGGAGGGGCTTGCCCCGCCGAGGCCCATTCACAAAATACTTGAAGACGAGCGCCTGACCAACGCGCAATGATCGTGCACTGTCCGTCGTCAGATAATTTGAGACTGATCAGGCTTTTCGAGAAGGGAGGCTCTGGCTCATCGGGGTTAGAGTTTAAGCGGCCTGCAGCTGATGCTGCAAGCGGCGGTTTGCGATAGTGACACGCTTGATGCGTTTGCGTTCTGCAAGGATCGCTTCGGCCCTGCCGAAGTAGACATCGGCAGGTGTGAGGTTGTCGATGCTCTCATGATAGCGGACATGATGTAGTGCTCGACGAAGGCGCGTACCTGCCGTTCGAGATCGCCAGGCAGGTAGTAATTGTCGAGCAGAATGCGGTTCTTCAGCGTCTGATGCCAGCGCTCAATCGGCTCGAGGGACAGCGCTTTTTCCAATCTCGTCTGGGGCCCCCAGATGGGCGGCCCTGTCGGTCAAGTAGGATGCGGCCATCGCCGTGTTGGTACCTGCGAGGGAGACCATCGCGGCGACATTTCCGGGGTCGATTTCTAACGCATTGTCCAACGGTCGAGCGGCGAAATTGACGTACGGACGCGATAGACCCCGCCACATTGGGGGCTCAACTTTCAGATGCCCGCTCGCGACGCGAGCCATCCAGATCTTCTCCGTCAGTTCGCGCCAGTGCTCGCTCAACCGTCACCTAAATTCGATTTCCTGGCGCAACATCTGGTTCCTGGCGCAACATCTGGAATGTATCCGAGTTGCACCTCGAGAGCCGCCAGGGCTTGGCGAGCTCCCTCTAAACGTGCGGTCGCCTCATCCAAGACCTGCCGCGCCTCATTCAATCGAACGACCGCTTTCGCACCGGCATCAAACAGCTTGGTCCGTATTGACGGAGGTCGATCCTCGAGAACTGCGCGCCGGAGCTCGGGCAGCACGTTCATGAGCGCTCGATGTGCGAGCGCTTGCACGGTTTCAGACTTCTCGGCAGCGGCAAGAGCCTCTCGGTAAAAATGCACCGCCTCGATGGCTTTCTCTTCAAGATGGAGATCGTCGCTCAATCACTCATTCTCGCTACTTGCATCGTGAAAATACCCGCCGTTTCTTCGGTCCTACAGACGCTGGCGGCCTGTGAGCTCGCGATGGATGGGGCATTCAGCTCACCGAGCTCACCCGCTCGCACCGCCGCGCTAGTAACGCTAATGCGCTAAGTCGCGGCCGCACAAAGAGCTTCATATCAGTGCTGCCAAGCCGCTTCGATCCGTCAAATTCATTACGATGATTCATCGACCTGCAACATCAACGAAGTCGAATACCTCGCCTCAGCGGCCTCACCGCGCGTTTCAAACAGATGACGCGGATCTCCATTTGAGAATTGAAGCATCGTACTCCTCGATGAACGGCTCCGAGGCCATTTGCAACTTCCTGTGATCGTACAACCTGACGCAACGTGCGCTTCAAGCCGTTTGTGCTCATGCTCAGGGTGATCCTGGACCGGAACACTGGCGGGGCGATTAGGTTCAACGGGCCCGATCGTACGCTGCAAAGATGATCTGAGGCCGGCAAACTAGAGGCTGTTAGGAACCAGCAGCGAGTTTAGCGACGTTCTTGAGCATGATGCATGCGAAGGCGATGAGGTGGATATCGGCGAGGGTCTGAGCGCATCGCTCGTAGTCTTTGACAAGTCTTCGGAAGCGTGTAGCCCACGCGAAGGATCGCTCGACGACCCATCGCCTTGGGAGCAGCACGAAGCCTCTTTTGGCCTCCGACAGCTTTATGACCTCCAGGGCAATGCCGTGTTCTGCAGCCGCCGCTGCAGGCTTGTCGCCTGTGTAGCCCTGGTCAACGAAGGCGACTTCGACGCTTTGACCAGTCTCTGCCTGAATCGCCTTGGCGATCCGGCCAATCTCGGCGCGATCGTCGGTGTTGGCGGGCGTTACATGCAGCGCCAGAAGATGGCCGAGCGTATCGACGGCCAGATGCAGCTTCGAACCTTTCTTGCGTTTGGCTCCGTCGTAGGCGCCGCGGGCGCCACTCTCGGGCGTCGAACGCAGAGTTCGACTGTCGATGATGGCGGCGGTCGGCTGCGCGGGTCGTCCAGCCGCAAGGCGCAGAATGACGCGCAGATCCTCGGCCAAGGCCTCAAAACAACCCGCGCGCAACCACCGCTGTGCCTGTTGATAAACGATCTCCCACGGCGGCAAATCGTTCGGCATCCAGCGCCAGGGCGCGCCGGTCTTCACGATGTAGCGCAGGCCGTTGAATACCTCGCGAAGCGCGTGCGTCCACTGCGAGGCGTCCTCAGGCAAAAGTGTCAGATAGGGCGCAACAAGCGCCCACTCGTCATCGGAAACGTCAGAAGGATAAGGCTCGCGGGGAATCGACATCCCGCAAACCTCAACATCTATGGTTAATCAGTTCCTAACAGCCTCAAGACCATTTTTGGCTAGCGTTTTTCGCACCGAGTCCCAGGCTGGGAGGAGCGAAGACCGATGAAGGCCTCGAAGTTTTCAGACGTCCAGAAGGCGTTCATTCTCAAGCAGGGCGCCGACGGCATGCCGGTTGCGGAGATTTGCCGCAAGGCCGGTATCACCCAGGCGACCTATTTCAATTGGAAGACCAAGTATGACTGGCTGCTGCCGACCGAGATGCGGCGGCTGAAGCAGCTTGAGGACGAGAACGTTAAGCTGAAGAAGCTGGTCGCCGATCTGTCGCTCGACAAGGAGATGCTGCAGGACGTGATCCGCCGTAAGCTGTGAAGCTTGGGCGGAAGCGCAAGCTGGTCGACGAACTCCGCAGCGAGTGGCAGGTCTCGATCCGCCGGACCTGTGCGGCGCTCGAGTTCGACAGATCGGCCCACCATTACAAATCGCATCGCTCCGGCCAGGCTGCCCTCGAACATCGGATCGAGGAGATCTGTCATGCACGCGTTCGCTACGGCTATCGCACGTGTCCACGTCCTGCTCCGCCGCGAGGGATGGCGCTACGGCCAGAACAAGACGCGTCGCGTGTTTGTGCTCTCACAAAATCTTGTCAGCTTTGATCTAACATCAACAAGCGCGCGATGCCCAGTAAAAACTGTAGTGCTTGCAGAAGCGACTTTCAGTTCGGCACGTCGCTTGCTTTGCTCAGACCACCATCACACCGCGACGACAGGACAATGCCGAGAATGCTGTGCTGCGATAGTGCGCGACTGCCGACTACTGCTTCCGGTCTTCGCACCGTTCTCTGCCGCAGCCCTACTCGCAGCGCGCTCGCGACCTCATTCGCGGCGTGGTCTTCGCGGAAGTACTGTTGGCCCTCTATAGCACTGGATGGCGGCGGTACTCGTCTGCGAATGCCGGAGCGCGACCGCATTTCACCGTTTGGCCCAGGCGGGTCGTGCGCCGCTCACTCTCAGACTATAGTAACTTCCGTCGTCAATAGCGCGGTGCTTCCTTTCTAGGGCTGCGGGTACGGCGGGTGATTCTTAGGCTCTGCTGCGGCTGTAGCGCGTCCACGAGAGGGCGTAGCCCTCAAAGGTGCGGTAGCGCGGCGGAGATCAATAGCCGCGCGTTGGACAGCGGAAGAGGGAGTTGAGGATGCGGGTTTGAGAAGTCGCCGTCGTCGGCCTGGGGCTGATAGGAAGCTCTGCGTTCCATTCGCTGGTGCGACGTGGGGCCGACGTGCTCGGATTCGACCCTCTTGTCTTGGGCGAGGCTCGCGGCTCGTCGCATGACTCGTGCCGAGTGTACCGACGCTTCAATTTCGAGAGCGCGGCTTACACGGACCTCAGTGATGCTGCCTTCAAGGGATGGCGGATGTTGGAGGCCGCCAGCGGACGGACAATCCTCATGCCGACTCGGGTACTCGAAGCAGGACCTCCCGGATCGAAGATGGTAGCCGACTCCCGCGCTGCCGCGCTGAAGGACGCCGTCCCCGGCCCCACAACGGGAGCGGAAGCAAACGCCGCATTTCCCGCGTTCCGGCTTCCCGAACACTGGGATGTGGCTGTCCAGGAAAGCGGCGGGATCCTGTTGGCCGAAGCTGCGATCCGCGCATTTCGCGAAGGAGCCGAGCACCGCATCATTCAGTCTCCCGCTCAAATCCGGCCGGTGGCCGCCGGCATCCGTATTGCAGCGCCTAAAGAGGTAATCTTGGCCGAGAGGGCCATCATCGCTGCTGGACCGTGGATTGCCGGGCTAGTCCCGGGAATCGCTCGACACTTAAAGATCACCCGACAAACAGTCGGGTGGTTCAAGCCGGCCAAACCCGAACTGGTGCGTTACGGTGAGTTCCCGGCGTTCATTATCGAAGGGAAGAAAGGAGTGGTATACGGCTTTCCCGATTTCGAGGGACGAGGTGTGAAGGCTGCACAGCACGACCATGGACCAGTCGTGGGCGCAGACGCTTGGCCCCCGCCGCCAACCGACGCAGAACTGGAGACTGTTGGATTGACACTCGCCGAATTGGTCCCCGGTGCGGCAGGCCCAATCGTCGAGCGCGATATCTGCCTCTACACGAACACGCTCCGAGCAGACCTGCGACCGGACGAGGGCAACGAATTCATCATCGATCGACTTCCGGCCGATCCCCGCATCTCGCCTTGCTCCGGTCACGGTGCCAAGTTCGCCAGCGCGATCGGTCCGATGCTCGCGCATATGGCGCTCGATGCGAAGCTGATAGGGCCGAAGGCATTCCAAATCGACCGGTTCAGCGGCGTCGAGCGGCCAAGCTCCTGAGATGTCAATTGACGACCAATTCTGGTATTTGTGCGCCGTCAGCGCCTGCGAGACAAATTGAGGTATTTTGCGGAGGGAGGATTTCTGGTTCATCGTAGCCACCAGGAGCGAAGATGAAACAGAAATCCGGACCGGGCGTAGCGCCGGCAGACCAAGTTCTAAAGTCGCCCGTGAAGAATTCGGAAGCGATTGATGCGTCGCTGTGATTTGACGCGAGCAAGTATTCGATTTTGCAAGAAAGCCGTGGGTAGGTGTTGGTTTTCTTGCGTTTTTGGATTCCGGATTTGGCGACTTCGTGATTCCTTTGACGGTGAGATTCGCTGTTGGGGAGAACCCATGAGCCAGCCGCGCGACGATCGTCAGGACGATCTGTTTCGTCCATCTCTGGAAAAAATCATCAACCTTCGCCATCCGCTGGTGCATCTCGCGGCGGAGATCGATTGGGACTTCCTGGCGGGACGCTTCAGTTCGGTCTGTCGCCTCGGGCCGGGGCAGCCACCGTTGCCGACACGATTGGTAGCCGGACTGTTCATCCTCAAGCACATGCACAATCTCTCTGACGAGGCGCTGTGCGACAGGTGGGTCGAGAACCCGTATTTTCAGTATTTCTGCGGCGAGGTGGTGTTCCGGCACGACCTGCCGTTCGATCGTTCGTCGCTGACCCGCTGGCGCCAGCGGCTGGGCGAGGAGCAGATCGCCGCGCTGTTGCAAGAAAGCCTCTCGGTGGCGCATCGAACTGGGGCGATCGAGACCAAGGATCTCGAGCGGGTCGTTGTGGACACCACCGTCCAGGAGAAGGCGATCGCGCATCCGAGCGATGCGCAGCTCATGCACCGGGCGATCGAGAAGCTGGTCGATTTGGCCAAACGCGAGGGCATCGAACTGCGCCAGAGCTATCTGCGCGTGGCCAAGCGCGCCCCCATCATGGCGGGGCGCTACACGCATGCCCACCAGTTCAAGCGCGCCCGGCGAGAGCTCAAATTCCTGCGCACCCGGCTTGGCCGCATCATCCGTGACATCCGACGCAAGATCGAGGGCGCCCCTGCGCTTGAGGATCGCTTTGGTCCGCTGCTCGATCTCGCCCACCGGGTTCGCCATCAAGAGCAGCGTCAGCGCGGTCCCAAGGTCTACTCGTTGCACGCCCCCGAGGTGGAGTGCATCGGCAAAGGCAAGGCCAGGGCACCCTACGAGTTTGGCTGCAAAGTCTCGATTGCCACGCCCGCCACCGCGCCCAAAGGCGGGCAGTTCGTGCTGCATGCCAAGGCCCTGCACGGCAATCCTATGACGGCCACACGCTCGGTCCCGTCATCGCCGATCTCGAAAAGCTCACAGGTGTCGCGGCGCGCCGCATCCACGGCGACAAGGGCTATCGCGGCCACAACTATCCCGACCGGTTCAAGGTCTGGATCAGCGGCCAGGTTCGCGGCGTCACCAAAGCGATCCGTCGCGAGATGCAGCGTCGGGCCGCCGTCGAGCCTGTGATCGGCCATCTCAAGGACGACCACCGAATGCGCCGCAACCATCTCAAGGGCCGCGACGGCGACCGCATCAACGCCGTTCTCGCCGCCGCCGGCTACAACTTCAGCCTGCTCCGCCACTGGTTCACGGAACTTTTACGCGTCTTGCTATGGATACTCTGTCGCCACCTCTCGCAACCACACCTTGCGTAAAAAACCGCTCAGAAACGTTCTTCACGAACGACTCTAAAGGATATTCGACGGCAGACCCGCCGCAGTTAGGCTGCTGCGTCGGATTTTGTAAGACCAGCGGGTCGATCTGGTTGGGGCGTTTTATCCGCTCCGAACGCCTGAGCTCGCCGGCGAAGCTTTGTCCCGTTGGTGATCCCAGTCCATTCCAGCCACCAGTAAAACGTTAGCGGCGGCGTGACTCGGCGCCCTATTTGTCGCGCGCCATAAACTGCCCCCGCATATTGCCTCAGATGACAAGGTTACGCCCGCTCCGAATACCTGACTTTCGTCGGCCTCATCCGTCTGGAGGACAGCTCGCGCCGACGTTCCGGAGGCGATCCGTTAATGTCGCAAGGCAGGCATTCGCGTGGTTATGATCACCGGCGATCACGCGATTACCGCGCGAAGCGTCGGTCGCACCGCGGGTTTGGACGGCAATGTGGCCAATGTTATTGAGGGACAGCATCTCGTGGAAATGATGGAGAACAATTGTGGCGACCTGCTTGGCGCGAGCATTTTCGCGCGCGTAAGTCCGACCGAGAAGCTGCCCGCCTACCAGGCGGTTGGTGATGCGTCCGCGTTACGGCAAGCTGATATCGGTGTAGCGATGGGGTTCCGCGACGCCGATGTGGGGCGGGAGGTCGCCGCCATGCTCCTGTTCGACGACGCATTTCCGCTAGTGGTGACTCAGATCGTGATTGTGGGAGCAGAACCAGCTCGTGCTTCATGTTGATGATGGTCCAGCCGTGTCCCGGAACAGATCGTTCGATCCCGTCGTCCTGTGCTTCTTCGGGCTGCATCGTTCCCGAAGTCCACAAGCGAATTTGCGGCCGGGGCGCTTATCGCTCCGATCCGTGAGAGCCTTGAGTGTCAGGTGAGACGAAGCCAGTTCATTCCAGGATCTCGCCACCTCATGCCATCTCTCTGGTCGTGTGGGCAAAAGCTGAAGCATCCTTTGCGCCTTGCGTGCAGCCGAGAAATTCCCGACGCGCTTAGCTTCTTCCAGGGTTTTGTGCAGCTTCGCTTCGAGTTTTTTCCATCCGCAACCGGTAGTTCTACCCTCGACGAAGTAATCGATGGTGATACGGAAGGTCAGAGCACGGTTTACGGCAGCTTGCAATTCCAACTCGGGTTGGTTCAACCATTGACGAAGAGCTTCGAGGTGCTCCGGCATGCTAAGCGATGGATCGTCGCCATCCTCGAATATCAAGAATGAGCCGAATGACGCGATATCGAGTTGCAGGTCCAGATCTTGCGCTTCTAGCCAACTGACGATTGCTTCTATTGGCGACATCACTTTGGCTCTCCTTCCTCAGGCCTTGCTTGCGCTTGGTGCCCTGACTAGGTAGTGCGCAGCGTGCGAGAGATTCGGCCTGAAGAACGTTGCACTGGTCAACTGCTAGAATTTGTAGGCCTCCGTGCCTACAGGAACTGTGACGGCTGCCCCGGATTTCAACAAGGTCGCTTTTACAATATAGTGAACAGCCATCGGCGGCTCTTACTTTCACCTTTAAGAGCCTGACTCAAAATTGCATTGCTGTATTTATCGCTGCGATGCGCCTTGTCATGAGTTGGACAGAGGCGAGGAAGAGCCAGGCAGTTGCGCTTTCGATGGTTCGCTCGAAGTCCTTGGCCAATCTGCGGTTGCGGCCGAGCCAGGCGAAGGTTCGTTCGACCGCCCAGCGGCGCGGAAGCACCTCGAAGCCCTGTGCGGCATCGGAGCGCTTGATGATCTCGACAGTCCACCGGCCGATCTTTTCCAGCACCGCCTTGAGCTTTTCGCCGGCATAGCCGCCATCGGCGAAGATATGGCGCAGCCAGGGGAAGCGGTAGCGAATGCTGCACAGGACATCTGGCGCGCCGTCGCGATCCTGGACGTCGGCAGCGTGAACGATCGCTCCGACCAGGAGCCCTTGGGTGTCGGTGACGATGTGGCGCTTTCGACCCTTGATCTTCTTTCCCGCGTCGTAGCCGCGAGGGCCGCCACTTTCCGTGGTCTTGACCGATTGGCTGTCGATCACGCCGGCCGTCGGCGAGGCCTCCCGGCCGATCGCCTCGCGCGCCAGCATCAGGAGTGCGTGGTTGATCGATTGCCACAATCCGTTGTCGCGCCACTGGTAGAAATAGTACTGCACCGTGGTCATTGGTGGAAACAGAGTGGGCGGCAGCATGCGCCACGGCAATCCGCCGCGCAGCAGATAGAGCACTGCCTCGACGATGTCGCGATAGCTCCATTTCGGGCGCCGCACGCGCTTGGCCCGCACAGGAAGCAACCTCTCCAGCACGCCCCATTCCGCATCCGTCAAGTCGCTTGGCAAACGCAGCTCCTCTCGGGCAAACTGTGCCCGGGTGATATCAGTCCACATTCTCGATCCCTTTGATGCTTCGCAACACCGATGGAATCAGAACTCGCTGATATCACTCAACTTATTTTTCGGTCGGACACTAAGAGCTGAGCTGCTGCCGGTTTTATGGACACCAAAACTAGACTAGCGCCAGCCGCTCGCGCAGCTTGACCTGATAGGCGAGAGAGACTTCGATCTCGTCGACAAAGCGGAGCGAGTTGACCTTCTCCCGGGCGATCTGCTCGAGCGTGTCCGGGCGGAATAGGACGCGGGCCTACTCGACGAGATCAGCAAGCCGATTGTCATAGGCGCCATCCTCGACGTCAGCATTCAGGCGTGCGGTCTGCATGCTGTTCCAGGTCAAAGTGATGCGATCCTCGCAGCTCTCGCTCGCCCCGAAGGCCAGCTGAAAGTACTGCTCGCGCAATTGCGGCCTGATCGCCGCCTGCTGCAGATCCTCGATCACGGCCCTGCCGGAACTGGGGATTGCCATAATTCACGGTGTCCCGCAGCCTGTCGAAGAAGCTTGCTTATTCCGGGGGCACCCGCCTCATCGGCGAAGTTCTACCAGGCGGCCACCATCGAGACAAGCTGCGCATTCTCGATTGTTTGGAGGTGAAATGTGACAGGCGTCGGCCGAGCTGGCAAATCGCACGTTGGGGCTGCAGAAGCCGACCACACATGGGGATCGAGCAGTTCGAGCCCGCAGACCGGTCGCGCCCCCGGCGAAGGTAGGCAAGCTTTCGAACCGATGCTGGAGCCGATGCGCACCGCACCTCAAGATAGAACGGCGCAGCTCCTGGACCTGCCACCAGCTTTCGGGGCGGCAGTCCCCATGTCCTTGAGTGGCGAGGAAATCGCAGCAGCGAAGCAAAAAATGCGCAGCCTGGTTGAGGACTTTGATGCTTCTAAAGATCCAGCCACACAAGCCCGGGACCCGTCGGAGGCGCAAGTCCTGATTGATCAAGTCATCAAGGCCGGCTCGGAGGCTCTAGACTATTACGCGAACCTCCCCCCGGATGTCGCGCGCAGGCTTCTTTCCAATAATCAGGCTCGCCGACTCCGCCACGAGACTCTCGCCGCAGGGAACGAATGCAACTCCGTGGCCACCCGGATTGTCTACGACCTGGAAGCGAACAGAAGGAAAGCGACAGCAGTGCTCGACCAGATGCGAGCTTCCAACGCTCCGTCCGGCCAGCTGAGCCGAGCGGCATCCAGCGTGGCGAAGCACTATCTAGCCTGCATAGAGTGGTGGGGAAAGAAGGTTTCGCGCTCGGAACGTATGCAGTCGGTCTGCACGGCCACTGCCAACCTGCCAGGCACCACGCCCGAGATGCGAAAGGCCGAAGAGGTGGCACTTCGCCTGCAAACCGGCTGGGTGCTCAATACCCAGTGCATGTATCTGCAATCGCGGATTGCCCTGGCGCAACTGATGATCGAGTCGCAGGCGAGCAGGCTCGAACCAGCTGTGAACGACACCCTCATAGGTGAGAACGGCGAGGTGTGTCTGCTCGGAACGTTTATCAAGGACGTCTTTCCGGCATTTGTCTCAACGGCCCAAGCCGCTCTTTATAGCAACGGAGCGCCCCTCGACGCAGAGCACTGCACCGTTCTCGAAGGAGTCATGGAGCGGCTTTCGGAATTTGCGTCAGGAATGCACGGCATTGTTGCCAAGCTAAGGGATGCCCGAACGGGTGCCGACCTGCCATTGGAACTGTTGGACCAGATCGTGGAAGGTGCATGGGTCACCGCGGACGACGTCACGCGTCTTTTGGGAGCACAGCCAAACAGGCCAGTCCTGATTGAACCGCTGGCCTCTGCGACACCGGAAAACACCCGCCTAGGGGCTGAGGGCCAGCTAACGCGGAGGAAGGGAAAAGGCAAGCGCGCACCGGCCGCAAGCGAGGGGAGTTCAATGGCTGGGCTGGGTGAGCCGCAGCTCGCTAGGCCGGACGCTGCCGCGGCCCCGACAGCCAAGGTTGTCGTACTCTCGGACCACGGTACGAAGAAACTCGCAAGTGCAGAGGAGGTACGCGCGAGGGCATCGTCATCAGCGACGGGGCACCTGGAGATGTGGCAGGCTCCGCCCTCCAGGAAGGCACTGACGGGGCTACTCAAGCGATTGGACGAGCTACTGCAGTTCGATCTGCCGGCTCAGCAAAGCGCCGTCTCGCGAGCGCGCCAGATGAAGCCCGAGGACGCCGACCACGTCGTGAATCTAGCAGTTAAGCGCCTGCAGACGCAGGCCGCCGAGATTGAGGTCTGTGTAGCCGCGCTGGGGGAGCCTCGTCGACGTGGCCTACTCACGCCGGCGCAAGTGCCCGAAGTGCACGAAAAAATGGTCCGGCTCAAGGCGATCTTGTCCGAGGTTCAGGGACAGGCAAACGCATTGAACGCGCGAAAGGCGACGATCACGATGGATTGCATGAAGATATACGCGTTTCCGTCGCAGAAGTACCTAGAACAATTGCGGGCAGCCGAGGAACTTGCGTCCGTGGATGCACCGCGCGCGTTGAAGGGCGAGCCAGGGACGCTGTTCGAGATCAAGCTGCAGCCAAAGGCGCTGCGCAGTGGTGCGATGCCAAGCCCGATGTGGGTGCACATCCATACAAAGTGGCCAGCAGATGCCTGGCAGTTGAGAGCGCTGAGCGACGCCGACTTCGCCGCTTGCCACGTGAAGTCCGATGTACAGCGCGGCTACAATCGGCACTGGCAGAGCGCTCGAGCCGCGACGGGGCACGAGAACGTCGTGATCCACCGCGGTAAGCTCACGCCTGCGTTCTGTAAGTCGTTGTTGAGCATCGCCCATCGGTACCGCCCCTTCCCGAGGCGGAGCCCGCCAGATCAAACCATGCTGTAAGATTAAGTCGAAACTTCTACACCCTCATATCAGCAATCTTGCCTTGAGAGATTTTTGCCACCGTAGTACTCTTCCGCCGCCTTCCGGCAGACACCTGCGTAGAACTCATCCGCATCCTCAATCGTGTAACCTGCGCCTGCGAAGCAGCCGCGGGCTATTTCGTGGAGCGTGTGCCGGATTGAGCTCGTGTCGTCATACACGGCGTTCAGGCACGCTGCGATCACTATGACTTCCTCCTTTGACAGGCGCGGCTGACCACTCATCAAGCGCGCGTGGTTGATGCATGCGACCGCGTTGGCGCACGTGAACGAGTCACCCAATCCAGAGCAGTCCTCGAACCCATTGCCCTCCTCGTTCAACTTGAAGTGCGTGATAGGCAGGTATTTCATGTCCGCAATCTCCGGATCGTTCAGATCCTCGACTACCACGGGATCGTGACCCAACCGCATTTCCTGACGGCGGATGTCGAATTTGTGCAGCCGCTCCCCAACCAGGCTTTTATTGCGCTTCAGCGGGTTCTCGTTCGGATCTTCGAACATCAGAGTCGCGTCGAGCCTATCGGTTTCAGCTCGTGACAGGAAGCCATGTTCGGCCAGTGTCCGCATCACGACGTTCTCGGAATGGCCCCAATGCGCGTCCGCTGAATAGACTTGCCTAAAGTTTAGGATGGCCTGGCCGGCCGCAAACTGGGCCTCCTCGCCAAGCCCGCAGTCGTTGGCGAGCAGCGCCTCGAGCGTTTCGGTGCATCGCTTAAACGTTAGGCCCTTCTCGCCCTGGAAGGCATCTCGCCAATGTTTCGCGCCCTTGTTAATAAACGGGTGAGTGATCGACCTCGACGTGTAGCCGTAAGCGCCGGTCTCCTCGTTGAACACGCCCGTCAGCGCGTATTTTTTCTTCTGATCGTACAGCGGGCTCTTCGTCAGGTCTGGATCTTACCTGCGGCGGTTTATACTTGGCCACGCACTCTTCGTTGATGAGATGCCCCTTTATGCAGGCTAGGTTTAGAATGAGCGACTGGCGCGCCTGCGTTGAGTCCACCAGGCGGGCGACGTGCACGCGAGTTGCCGCCCGGTAGTCGATCATGGTTGCGAACTGGTTGTTGCCACAGGTACGGATTGGGTTGAGGGGATGCCCATTCAGACGCTGAGCTTCGGCGGCGGCGGCGTGATACCGTGTGTAATACTCCCTCGCGTTCGCCTGGGCTGTCCTGAGCCGTTCGTTGCTGGTGAAGCCCATTTTCCCGTCATGCAGCGAGGTGGTGGACAGGAAGAAGTCGTTAGAGACCTTGTTGTAGGCATAGCCTGCAGCCGCGAGGGCCAAACCGTACTTTACCGCGCGGGCAGGAAGGCTTGGTCCGTCTCCCATTCCGCCTTCTGTCGTTCGTTCCCCACCATACTCTCCCTCGCTGCCAGGCGGTGCAGGCTTCCTCGCACGTGGGATTGTCGTACTTCTGGAACGAAGCGCAGCAAGTGAATGACGAGCTTCGTCGATGGCAATCCTCATACTCTCGATCTCAGCCGGCCCGTCAAGGATCCTCCCGATAATCGCTGAAAAGCCGGCAAGTCGGTTATTGCCAATTCGCACCTTGCCACTCCTGGACAATGGTTCCACATCTCACTAGCAAACGCCGTGCCACGCGGCGTCGGCCCACTGAAGCTAGTGATTACGCTTTGAAACAAGTCGCTACGACCTCCCGCCGCGCATGTCCGTCAGCTTCTGTCTTCGCCTCCAGATTCCACATGCCTTGGTGTTTCGTGTTCGCATACGCGCATCCCGATGCTCGCCAAGCCGGTCATCGGGCCTGGAGCGTTGTTGAAGCCGGTGCTCCGCGCCGGCTCTCCATGTGGGCGCCAACGGGATCTCTCAGGTTTCCTGCTGCCCCCTCCTGCACCTTTGCCCTGCTCGGAAACCCCGGCCGAACCGGTGAGCCTGACCATAGCGGCTTTCCCAGTGCTGCCCCCGCACCCAACACGGCGAAGGCTTCAGCACGACCATGATTTCGAGGCTGCCACAGCGCTTCAGTACCCGCTGTCTACGCTTCACGAGTGACGTTGCATCGGATACGTTGAAGCAGACTGGTTGGCTGTCAATCTCAGATCCCCCTTGCAGACGGGGCGGGACATACGTTTTTTGAGCAGCCGGTTCTCCAGGGTGAGGTCGGCCACGACTTCCTTCAACGCGGCCGTCTCACGACGCAGATCCTTTACCTCACCGGAGGTTGCTGCACGCGCGGTATCGCCCGCCAGGCGGCGCTTTGCCAGCTTCGAGGAACTCCTTGGACCAGCCATAATACATCGAGGCAGCGATGCCTTCTCGGCGACAGAGCTCGGAGATGTTCTCCTCGCCCCGCAGTCCTTCCAGCACGATGCGGATCTTCTCTTCCGCCGAATATTGCCGGCGGGTCTGGCGGCGAATGTCCTTTAGTACTTGTTCTGCCGGCGCTTTGCCCGGTCCGGATTTCTGCTTCATCTTCGCTCCTGGTGGCTACGATGAACCAGAAATCCTCCCTCCGCAAAACCATTCAATTTGTCTCACAGGCCCTGACGGCGAACACCCAGTAGCGACGGGCTATATGAACACCTTCTCGAGAGAGGTCAATTGAAGGAAACGCCTCTCGACGAACTGGTTGCCGAGGCTATCGAAGAGGGCAGGAATGAACCCAATGATGAGATTCTCGACATGTTCGAGACCCTGCATGAACGGCTGGTGCGCGCCGCGAGCGCAGTCGCTGCCGAGATTGCGCGGCGCAGGCGGTGAAATCCCGGCGCGTGAGCGGTGAGTCGAGCAAGGCCGGCGCATCTTAGAATAGTGCAAAGGGTCCCCGTCCTATGGATTCGGCATTGGGAGGGATTTTCTGGCCGTCACCGATGTCCGATCAGAACCCGTAAGATCGCTCGGCCCAGCGCAGCAGCACGCGCGCATCCCGATCGGGTAAGACCACGCGCTGGTCACGCAGACCCTTGGTGATCACTTGACCAACCTCTGGCTCAACCCGATTACCATGTGTCATCAAAAAGAACCAGCCAAACGGGACGCCGACCTCACGGTCGATCGCTTCCACGCGATCCATCAGGATATGAACAGAGGCGTCGCCAGCGATGAGCCTCTCTTCCGGCAGATGCAGCGGGCGCGGCACGAATCCGATCTCGCGCGTGCCTTTATGGTCGTAGTCGTAAATGTCGAGCGCCCAGTGCGCGCAGACGCGCTCGACTGATGCACTTGATTCTTCCCAATCCTGGAAAAAGCGATTCTCCCGTGGCACGTACTCGAACCAGTCCGGCACCAATTCCAGGAACGGCGTCTCGGTCGTGCCCTCCCGCGTCACTTCCCGCACCACACGGCGTTCCATCTCTGGCCGCTGCGCCTCGCGTTTCTCGCGCTCAAGCCGGGCACGCCGCGTCAGGAAACTGCGGACATGGACGACGCTGCTGCCCGGGCGCCCAAGCATCCGATAGACCGGGCCGGCGATGACCTTGTCATCGGACATATCTCCGTGCGTGATCCATGACGGATCGAGCAACTCGTTCTTGCCCCAAGGGCGATAGCTCGGATTAACGATCGGCCCAGCGCGCGATTCGACTTCCCGACC
This sequence comes from Bradyrhizobium sp. Pa8, assembly GCF_052588265.1. Taxonomy (NCBI): domain Bacteria; kingdom Pseudomonadati; phylum Pseudomonadota; class Alphaproteobacteria; order Hyphomicrobiales; family Nitrobacteraceae; genus Bradyrhizobium; species Bradyrhizobium sp. Pa8. Next base: position 137,021 of record NZ_CP176768.1, read on the forward strand.
GAGACGGATTTGCACATAGTCCGCCGCGCCCCGTCGGCGCGAAGGCATACACACTGTTGCCGTGCCATTCCGAAATCTGAAGATCGCTCTCGCGCAATCGCGTCCAGAGCGCGCCGATGTCGCCGTTGTCCTTCGCGAGCTCTGCTTCCATCCACGGTCGGTATTCTGCGATCCGTGTTCCGTCCGCGGCAATCACGGAGCGCGTGTCGCGCCAATACTGATCGTCGATGTTCACCGTTGAAAACGGGAATCGCGGAAACGCCTCTGTCAGCGTAACCGCCAGGGCCGCTTCGTCAGCTTCGGTCGGAAGACGCGCGAGGACCGCCTCGATCGTGGCGGGATCAGGCAGCCGTGCTGGAATATTCTCCGGAACTTCACCCATGCTCTGATCCTATCATTCTGGCCGGCGAGTTCTGCTTGTTTTTCTTCCAAGCAGACGTATCAAACCACCTTCGATGATCGCGCGAACGCGAGCAACGGTCCGATGTCATGGCCATCGGCGGCTTGAAGGGCGGCGACGTAGCGCGCCCGCAGCTCGCCGGACATCGGCAAGACTGCCGCCCCAGCTGAAGACCGCGCCGCCCAGCTTCTCGATCAGCAGATCCGCCATCAGACGTGCATGCCGGCCGTTGCCATTCGGAAACGGATAGATCGACACCAGCCGATGATGAAATCGGGCAGCGATCTCGTCGGCCGGATAGGTAGAGCTGGCCCCGGTTGTTTGGACAGCGCCCCGCGAAAATTAAGTGGATTCCTGCCGGGTTATGCTGAAGGCGGGGCTTTACGATTTTGCTGTGGCGTCGGGAGGGCGTAAGCCCGACCAGAGCCGCAGCAAAATCGTTGGCGACGATCATGCGGCCGTCACCATCGTTTGCGCGCCGAAGTAAGCCTCGTCGGGCGTGCGTTCGTCAAGGCTCGAGTGAGGACGTCCTCGGTTGTAGAACGCCAGATATTTGGAAATCGATGCTCGCGCCTCGAGCACGCTGTCGTAAGCACGCAGATAGACTTCCTCGTATTTGACAGTGCGCCACAGCCGCTCGACGAACACGTTGTCGCGCCAGGCACCCTTGCCGTCCATGCTGATGGCGATGTTCGCGTCCAGCAGCACGCCGGTGAAGTCGAGGCTGGTGAACTGGCTACCCTGATCCGTGTTGAAGATCTCGGGCCTGCCGTGCTTCGCCAACGCCTCCTGGAGCGCTTCGACGCAGAATATCGTCTCCATCGTGATCGATACGCGATGGACCAACACCCGTCGGCTGAACACATCGACGACCGCCGCGAGGTATACGAATCCACGTCGCATCGGAATGTAGCTGATGTCCATTGCCCAGATGCCCAGACCTGGTTCGGCCGCTCGATCTTCAATCCGCGCAATAGGTACGGGTAGATCTTGTGGCCCGGTGCGGGCTTGCTCGTGTTCGGACGGCGATAGATCGCCTCGATCCCCATGCGCTTCATCAGCGTCGCGACGTGGCGGCGGCCAATCTGCATGCCCTCACGCTGCAACAGCGATCGCAGCATGCGCGCCCCTGCGAAGGGATAATCGAGGTGCAGCTCATCGAGCCGGCGCATCAAGACAAGGTCCTCGGCCGAAACCGGCCGAGGTTCATAGTAAACCGTACTGCGGGCAAGGTTCAGGACCTTCGCCTGGCGCACGACAGACAGATCATGGTCGCGGTCGATCATCGCTTTGCGCTCAGCAGGCCCGCCTTGGTGAGCGCGCCGGACAAAAAATCGTTCTCCAACGCAAGCTCGCCGATCTTGGCATGTAACGCCTTCAAATCGACCGGCGCCTCGGCCGGTCCGTTGTCCTGCCCAAACACTCCGGCGGCGCCTTCCAGGAGTTGGGTCTTCCAGGTCGTGATCTGGTTCGGATGGACATCAAACAATTGCGCCAGCTCGGCCAACGTCTTCTCCCCCTTCACGGCCGCCAAAGCCACCTTTGCCTTGAATGCCGGAGAATGCGTCCGGCGACTCCTCTTCGTCATCTTCGCTCCTGATTCGCGGCAAGAAGCCTCGCCGCTCTCAGGCAGAAAATCCACTCAAGCTACTGTCCGAATTTGCGGAGCCAGCTCTGGTGTCATGCTCGACCCAACGTCATCGAACAGGACGGCGAGGTTGGACGCGATGCGATAGGCGGCGACGCCGATGTTGCGTTCGGTCTTGCGGTAGGCGCGCCGGCCCATTCCCAGACATCACCAAACATGCGCTCATGAAGTCTTCGCGCGAATCCATCATCGAGAAAATGCGGGACGGTCAGGCCGCGCCGGCGATGGGTGATCCAGGACTGGCGCAAGCCTTCACGCTCCGGGGGCGAAGGACGTTGCGTCATCGAGCTCCTGAAACAGGTTCGTCATGGCTGTTCCCAAAGATCGCGCTCGCGAAGTGTGTCGCGGATATAGGCGTCGATCCGCGCTTCGCGGTCGGCTTAGGATATCAGGAGCTACGGAAGGCAAAACTTCACCGTCGATAGAGATTCCATTGGTCGGCCGCGGTGCGGTCCTCGGCAGCGATGTCGGCGAGGCTGAGTCTGGGCAGACTGCGGCCCGTGCGGGTGACGATCACTCTGCCAGCTGCGTCCGGTCCCGATCGCCCGCGAGCCCAAGTCAACGCACAACGCTATCCACGCCTACTTGCGTTTTCTGCGGCCTGGCCAAGGCTTATTCCGTCGAGCTCGCGTAGGCCGTAGGCCTCCTCATCCCACCGTTTCCGCTCGGCTGAGGGTGACGGAAGTTCTTCATCGTCAAACCAAAGCAGGGTTAGAGTCTGGTCCCATTGTCCCAAGTGCCGGGCGTCTTCTCGGAGCGATCCATCGCGATCCCAGTTCTCGAACCATTGCTCCGGTTCTACTTCTTCCGGGCCGGACAGCCTTTCCCCGGCGCGAACCCGCGCGCTGTAGGAGTCGGCCGGCAACGGGGAACCGGCTTGATCCAAGCTTTAGCCTCGCGAAGATGGGCTGATCGGGCGCAATAGCGAACCCTGCCACCTTCGGAGAGGACGATGCGCATAATTCGCGAGAAAAGGTGGCGTGAAGCGTGAAGCGGGACGCCTCGAACTCGTCGGCTAAGGCGCCGATTGAGGCTAGCCGCATGTCAGCAGCGTCGACGCGGGGCTTAAACAGCTTGTAGGGAAGCAGCAGTTCGGCGGCGAATACGTCGCAGGCAACTTCGCCAGGCGGCCGCCGGGAGTAGCTCCAACTCGGATCGGAGTGATCGGCGCCGATTTCCAGGATGACGTGAGCCACTTCATGGCAGACGCTAAATCTCTGGCGTCTGGAATTGTGCGCGCAATTCACACAGATGTGGTACTTGCCGTTTTTGTCGTGAAACACCGAGTTCGGGACATCACACGCCGGACACGAGGTACCAATCTGGAAAGGATCATCAAAGACCTCTCGCCTTACCTCATCGGATGGCGCGGGTACTTTGGGTTCTGCCAGACTCCTCGCGTGCTCACAAACTTGGAAGCCTGGATTCGCCGGAGACTGCGAGTGTATCTCTGGCGACAATGGCAGAATGGGCACAAGCGATTCACGGAGCTTCGCCGCCTCGGCATCGCGAAGTTCGGCGCATCGGTTGCCGCCGGGGCTCTGGCGAATCTCCGGGCACCCGGCGGTCCAGCACGCCTTGCGCAACCACTTCTTTGACGCTCTCGGTCTCCCCCGAATACTGATTCCTGGGCCAGCTTAACTCAGTCGAACCGCCGTGGTACGGACCCGTATGCCGGGTGGTGTGGGAGGGGTGGCGTCGCGAGACGTCCCCCTATCCCGATCAATCGGTGATCACCATCGCCTGGAACGCGCAGACGTTCGACAGTACCTTGATGTACTGGGATCTCAAAGGGAATTCCCTGGTCTAGAACGGGCACCCGTGAGAGCCGGCGTCGCCGGCTTGCGCTGACCTTTCGCGGCTGGCTCGGGCGTGGGTAGTGGACTCGATCGTGGTCGGGGCGTTAATTGGCGACCAAGGTCGGGGGCCAGCGATTCGAACTTCTCCCGCAGTTCCTGAGTCAAAGCCCATGCCTCGGTGTCACTCTCAACCACCCGAGGATTGAGTAACACCAACAGCTCGGTTCGGTCCTCGATCTTTTCCGTGCTCTGGAATAGCTGCCCCAAAAGCGGAATGTTCATCAGCACGGGAGTCCCGGAATCGACTCGGTTGGTGCTATCTTGCATCAATCCGCCGATTGCTATCGTATCGCCGGTTTGGGTCGATACGGTGCTTTGCAGGCGGCGCACCGAAATGACCGGCGATTGGACATTGGTCAGGGTGTTTTTGTTCGCGGTGCTGACCTCTTGAAACGTATCGAGCGTCACACTACCGCCGGCGCCGATTCGAGGCGTAACAGCCAAAATTACCCCCGTGTCGCGCAGTTCCACGTCGCTCACGATTGACGAGCTCTGGCTTAGCGTGGATTGTGATGAGCGCGCTAGAATCGGGACTTGATCGCCGACCTGAATTGTCGCGGTTTGATTGTCAACCGCGAGAATGCGTGGCGCCGATACAACCTTGACGTCCCCAACCCCGCTCAGCGCGTGAAGCACAGCGTTGACCCCCATGCCGGGGAAAACATAGGACAAACCACCTTGTGGAACGGCACGCAAATCCAGTGAAGATAGAAGATAGTCCACGCCGTATCGCAGGCGATCGCTCAACCGCACCTCCGCGACAATGGCTTGGATGAGAACCTGCCGAGGCTTGACGTCAAGCCGGCGAACTGCGGTCTCGATCATTTTGTCGTCTTGCGGTGCTGCCAGGATCACGAGCGCGTTTTGGCCGGGATCCGCCTGGATCCGAACTGGCGCCGATAGGCCGAGACTGACTGCGGAAACTACTGCTTCGTCCTTCGCCGTCGTTGTCAACGCGGCCGCCTCTGATCCTGCGTCCGGAACGCTTGGCAGATGGAGAGGAAGACTCGATCGATTGGACGCAGCTCCAACTGATAACTTCCCAAATTCTCCCGCGGGCTGCGAGCGAGGTCCGCCACTAGGTGGCTCAGCGCCAAAGATTCGTGCTAGCACCTGCGCCACTTCCGTAGCCCTTCGGTACTGCAGTGGACGTACGTGAATGCGTGCCGCAGCCTCAGAGGTTTTGTCCAGCTTGACGATTATTCGACGGACTTGCTGGAGCACGGTAGGGTCGTCTGCCACCACGAGAATGCCGTTCAACCGCTCAAGCCGCGCAAACCGAACGCGCCCTGCGTCTTGGCCATTCTGGCTGAACAAGAAACTGAGTTCTCGCTCGACTGCGGCCGGACTCGCCTGAGACAGCGGGTACAGGGCAAATGACTTTTGATGCATGGCCTCAGTATCAAGTAAGCTGATGAGTTCGCGCACAGAACTCACGGAGCCGGGCGGTCCACTAATGGCGATGCCCCGTTCTCCGGGCGCGGGGATCAGACGGACGCTCTCCTCCACATTCGGTCGGATGACATTAACGAGATCGGCCGCCTTGACGTACTGCACAGGAATCACCTGAACATCGCTTCGCAGACCGTCGGCGAGGTCGGCCAAGCGCCCCACCCGAACTCCGTGGTCAACCACCGCCAGTCCGTAGCCGTACGGCGCCAGCGCTTGGTCGAGCAGTCTCGGCACATCACTCGCCGGGATCTTGCCAGAGGTACGGAGCGTCATCTTCCCCCCAACGCCGGAATCGATGATAACAGGCATGCCCATGATATCTCCCACGACGTCTTTCACAACTTGCCGAATGTCGGCATTTGTGTAGTCGAGGCTCACGCGCGTGCTGTCTGCAGTGACCGGCAGCCGCCTCTCCACCGCGGTGACCGGCTGAGCCGGCGGCTTTGTCAATAGTTCAAAGCCAGGTGCTTGCGGGCCCCGGGAAGCCAGGGAGGGTTCGGACGCATGCCAACCGAGGCTTGGCGAAGCCAGCAGAACGCCACGTTCCGCAAGGGAGTCGGATCCGGCACATCTAGTAAGAAGTAGACAAAGGACCGTCAGCAAAGTCTTTCGAGACAATGAGGAAGGACCGTTCGCGAGGAGAATGCGACATGTCCATTCAACTGTTCCGTTCGCCCGCACGAAAGCGTACTCACCCTCACGCTGAGAATCGGTGGGCGCAGAGATGACTGCTACATCCTGAACCGCGCATTGTTTCCGTCTCTTAGCGAGTGTTGCTAATGATGAGCTCCTTGATCTTTTGATCTTTCGAAAGAAGGTTGGACATCAGTTCTGTAACCTGATTGAGCTTATCAAGCCCCCCCTGCAGATGAATCAGCGCCACCTGCCCTTCGCTGTTGGCGCTGTCAATCGCCGCCTTGAGATTGTTGATGGCCGCGTCGAACTGCGACTGGAACCCTCTCTTGTCGCTATTTTCCGTCTCTATGGAGATGCCGTGTGCCAGCATCCAATCAAGAACATCCTGAGTAGTGCCCTGCGAATCAACGAAGGTTCCGTAGTCGTTTACCTTCTTTTCATCGGTCGGCCTGTTGGCGCGGAGGGTAGCCAATGCCTTGTTCATATCTTTCAACAAATTATTCCGCACCTGCATATCGTCGTATTCAGAGCGGACTTGATTTAGGTAGATGTCATACCGTTCCATCAGAACCAGGATCATAATAGACGACAACGACGGGCCGCCGGCGGGGACGTTTGCTACGGCCGAAGGGGAGGGCTGGTATCCAGACGGAGCCATGATCATCACATACTCTTCTCAAAACTCAATATTTGTCCATTCGAACGGCCCATATTGGGCTCAAGCCATGTTGACGATTCTGCTTCTCGTCTCGGAATCGGCGTGACGGATTTCAGCAAGCGTACCCAGAAAGTTCTGAATCACCATCTCATAACCTGCCATGAACGCCCTTTCGTCCTCCACCTGGGCCTGTGCCCTAATGCCGGCCGCTTCCAGTTTCGCCTTCTCCTCCAGGTAATGCGTTGCGCCCATATTCAGACCCGCTCCCGGGAGCTTGGCGGCTTCCGTTGCTATCGTGACCATGCCATTCCATCTCATCGCTTCCTGCTGGGCTGCTGTTTGTGCTTGGGCAACGCGCGTAAACTCAAGGGGACCCGTTGTGCTATCAGGCGGGGTATCGAGCTCCCGCGGGGCGTTAGGAGCATTGCCGTTGTCTGATGATCCTCTCCCGGCCGACGGCGACGTCTCGATGTTGCTCGGCTCGCCTTGCTCTTGGCTGAGTTGCGCTTTGCCCTTACGCGTATCGAAAAGCTGCGGCTCGCCTTCCGGTTGGTCGAAGTACTGCGCTTGGGTTGGAGGCTTGTTCGGGACTGGTGTCTCTAAAGTAGACTTCGGAAGCGGCGCCTGGATCTTCGCCTTGTACAGCTCGTCGAAACGCGTCTGAATCTGGCGAGCGCCCCTGAGGTTCACAGCCGCACCACCCATCGCGCCGCCAGAGGTGACTATGGCGCCAAACAACTGACAAAGTCCTGAATTCCGAAGTGCCGTGGCCGCGGCTTCCTGCGCTGCGACATTGGCTTTAAGCGCAGCCCACCCGTCCTGTCGCGCTGCCTTGCGAAACTCGCTATTGAGGCGGACAATGAGCGCGGCGACAGTTGACATGTCGACCCCGGCAGCGAAGTCCGTCAGCTTGGCCTGAATGTTTGAAAGCCTCTCTTGGGTGACAGATTCCTTGCGCCGCGGCGTGTTAAGCAAACTCCAATCCACCGGAAGAGTGATTGTGATCTCGCCGTTCAGCACGTTCCTGCCGTGGACTGTGGCAGGGATCGGCATCAAGGGAAGTTGGCGATGCGCGGTAGCGTCCAGCAAATCGCTGCCGCCAATGCCTCTTCTGTGTTCAATTGTAGCTACCATCACCACGGTCCTCCCCGATAGGTAAAGGCGACTCTAGCAAGTTGTTAGCTGAAGTGTCGCATGAGATCCGAGTTGGAGTAACTCTGGCCCTCAATGGCCTCGGCAACCTTCCGTGTGGTAGTCATCTTGTCGCGGAGCAACTGATTGATGAAGTCCACCTCATTGGACTGAAGCTCTCTCAATCTGGCAATGCCACTTCGGATCTCCAGCATTTCCGCCTGAGTGTCCGTTGCCTCCTTTTGCTGGACGCCGTTCGCGATGCCGGCGCTGGCCGCGCCCAGCGAAGCAACTGCTTCGCCGACTCGAGCGGCGGTCGAAATCCTCTGGCTGATCTGAACGACCTTGGCGGCGTTAGACGCTATCTCAGCTGCATCGCGAGCCGCTTGAGCAACGATCCTGCCGATGGCGGTCCCCACGGTGCCAGGACTAGCTGCGATCGTGGCAAGCCCTCGCAGGGCCGGGGCCGCCGCCTGACCAAAGCGGCTCCACATGGCTGTGGTCCGCGATCCATTCGCAGCCCCACTAGCAAAACCGGTACCTGCCGTTAGCACCGAAATCGCGAGCATAATGCCGATGGTAATGGCGATGGCTAACGTGTTGGCCGCACCGTCTTCCATTCCGTCTTTTATCAGACTCTTCGTTATTGCCTCGGTCATCTTATCGACGACCCCCGTCTCAACAAGTGTCGCTACTCCAACGGTCACGGCTGCTGCCGTAACAGCAAGAGTACCGCCGGTGGCGACCGCCGCTATGACCGTCAGTCCGACAGCTAGCCATCCAAAGAGCTTCATGATCCCAGAGCTCTTTTTCGATTCCGCCAATTTCTCCGCCGCGTCAATGATGCTTCTGCTGATCTTTTCATGCAGCAGCCTCTGCTGCTCACCCCAGTGTCGCGCATCCTGCATTCCGGCAACCACCAGTCCGTCCGTTATCTTGGTCTTCAGAGCCAAGGCAGTGCTAAGAAGGTCAATGGCGTCAAACGCGCGCGGCGGCGGTAAGCTCGGATTCGCATGCGAGGTGGCAGCGCCTCCGGAAACTCGTGGCGGCAAAAGGTTGACGTCCGTTCTGTGACCATCGGCTGAGAGCCCGGCAGCGGAGTCATTGAACGGAGGCGGTGCCTCCAGTTCGGGGAGTGTCGTTCTGATCGAAACCCTCATCAGGTTCAAACTACGCATTGTTGAACTCCGCTTCGGCTTTGAGCCGGCCCAGCATCATTAGCGCGCGCCGGGCCAATGCCCTGTGCTCGGGCTTGCCGATACTTAGTGATAACGCATCCTCTAGCGCCTTGATAGCCTCTGCGGGCTGTTCGAGTTTAATGAAGCACTTCGCAGTACGAAGCGGAATCTCCAGATCCTCCCGGTTCAGGAGCGCGGCCAATCTATAGGCGTGCACAGCATTTTCTGTATTGCCAAGCATCTCGCTGGCAGCGGCCAGACCAAGCCAGAATCGTGCCTCGACATGCCGGTGTAAGCATAGAAAGCGAAAGAAGTTCAGTGCCTCCTCATACTTGCCGCACGAATAGTAGCGATGGCCGTACACATACATGGCCTCGAGCTCATCGTCTGTGATCCCAATGAAGGCAGCTAGGTCGGCGCGACCTGCCGCGAAGTCGATGGCGAACTGTACCAGCCGCCCGGCCTCAACCGCGTCCCCGACATTCAAGATCCCGCCTTCCGCCATCGTCATCTTATCGCTCTCCCAAACGTATCTCGCTTGAGGCAGGGGCAAGGGATGTTGAATTGGACGCTTGCATAAGGTGATCTAAGGCTGAATGCTCGTGCGCATACGCTCGTCGAAATTGCTCATCCTGATCTTCGACGAATGCAGAAATTGAAGCGGAACTGATCGTATTGTCGCTCTCCAGATGCGCGTCGCCTCTAAGTTGTTCGCGAGCCGTCCTCAACAAATCATCTATTTGCGCGATTGTTTGGCGCGCAGTCTCCATCGTTTCATCGAGCTCCATGAGTGCTCCTAAGGTCCCTATGCCGATGCAACTGTGGCGTTTGCAAGATCAGCCGGCGCAAGGCACGCACCAAACAAGCACTCTCGGAAGCGGTGCGGCGAGGCGACTGAAAGGACGTCGTTTGCCGATGATGCCATTTGCCAATCTTTTTTTGCTGACGGGGAATTTGCCCGCAGTGGGTCTGACGTCATCTCTGAGTTGCTACACGGATGAAACGTTGCACGCTTCACTACACGAGGCGGGGGAAGGCGCAAAATACTTGACCGCTATGGAGACATCGGCGTCCGTGATGGATCGGTGCGTCTCGGCGCGAGGGCCCAGTGAACCATCCAGGGGCGTATGGCGCTTTCGGCCAGCTATTGAGTTGGCAGTGCAGAGGGCGCCCGTAATGCTATTTCCTTGCGGCTTCGCACGGGCTGCCGCAAGGAGCGGTCAATTTCTTTCGCACCGTTTTCGGAGTCGGCATCGCTTTGTGGATCGGGGCTGCGGCCAGCTTCGTCCTTGTCCACGCCGTGCTCTGGCAAAGCCGGCCGGGATGGGGGAGGGCGCTCTGTTTTGCGCTCGCAGCGATCCTAATGAGCTTGCCGCCCTTCGGCATCGTCGGATCGGCGCAGCCGATCACGGCGGCCGGCATTTGTTTTCGGGATGGGGATGGTGGGGACTGGGCGCGACCGCGCCATCCTGCTCACCATGACGACCGGAAAGTGGCCCGTTGCGGGAATCGTCGCGACCAGCATCTGGGCCTGGTCGGCCGCGCACTGGATCGCGCCGTCGTAACCAAACAGATGGGTTGGTCTCGATACCAAGCTTGGCAGCGTGCTCGGCCGGGCTCCGGACCTCGATCAAGCCCAGGTGCTTCTCCTGCGCCTGCGCGAAGTGGGCGCGGCTGGAACGCGCGTTGTCGTGCTCTCCGAGAGTGCGGCCGGACTGTGGACGCCGACCACAAGCGGCTTCTGGATGGACGGCCTTCCCGGCAACGACGTCACGCTGATCGCTGGTGCGGCGATCGTCGATCGCGAAGGCTATGACAATGTCATGATGGAGATCAGCGCCGGTCGTGCGCGCCGGCTCTATGGCGAACGCATGCCGGTCCCGGTCTCGATGTGGCAACCTTGGCTCGCATGGACGGGGCAGGGCGGTGGGGCCAGAGCCAGCTTCTTTGCCGATCCCATCGTCGAGTCCGCCGGCAGCCGCATCGCGCCCTTGATCTGTTACGAGCAACTGCTCGTCTGGTCCCGTCCTGCAGTCGACGCTCCAGTCGCCCGACGTGCTTGTCGCGATCGGCAACGATTGGTGGACCGCCGGAACCAACGTTCTCGCCATTCAGCGAGCCAACACCCAAGCCGTGGCGCGCCTGTTCGCCCTGCCGCTCGTGCTCGCGTTCAATACTTGAAGGGGATCAGCTTGATTGATGCTGCCACCATTCATCAATGCGCCGATCCGGGCTCGAGGCCCGCGATCGTCGAGAAATTCATCCGCGCGGTCGGGGCATCCGATACGCTCGCCGTCACCGTCCGGACCGGAAACCGCGTCATCCTGGTGACGCCGCCCAAGACTGCGGACGACGCCATGGAGCTGGTCCGCCGTTACGTTGGCCAGACGATGGTCCGCGTTGGCGTGAACCAATATCCAGCCGGGCTCGGTATCAACGACATTTCGGAAATCAAACCTGATCTGGTCGACACCTGCGCCGATATCAGGAGGGCCTTCCATACGACACCTTGGTTGAGGCCGTTTAGGAGGGGGCAGCGACAGCGCGCTTGGTCCTCTGACCGCGCCAGCCAGTCGGTCCAGCGTTCAAGAAGTCTAGTTGAACGTGTGAAGCCTGATCTTCAGGCTGCCGCTCAAAGATTTGCGTCGCGAGGCCGCCCCATGGCTGATCTTTCCCGCTGGCGTCCTTGCCTTTGGCGGAAAGCTGCCGCGCTACGAAGTCGGTGCGCCCCTTCAGGCGCGACGCGACGGCATTCGAAAAAGGGTGCGCGCGCAAAGTTCTTGAGTTCGATTTCCCAAGCTATGTGCGTTCGATAGGTGCCGCCGATTCTTCTTCGAGCACTGCAATCATGTCCGCTATTGTTCGCCGTCAGGGCCTGTGAGACAAATTGAATGGTTTTGCGGAGGGAGGATTTCTGGTTCATCGTAGCCACCAGGAGCGAAGATGAAGCAGAAATCCGGACCGGGCAAAGCGCCGGCAGAACAAGTGCTAAAGGACATTCGCCGCCAGACCCGCCGGCAATATTCGGCGGAAGAGAAGATCCGCATCGTGCTGGAAGGACTGCGGGGCGAGGAGAACATCTCGAGCTCTGTCGCCGAGAAGGCATCGCTGCCTCGATGTATTATGGCCGGTCCAAGGAGTTCCTCGAAGCTGGCAAGCGCCGCCTGGCGGGCGATACCGCGCGTGCAGCAACCTCCGGTGAGGTAAAGGATCTGCGTCGTGAGACGGCCGCGTTGAAGGAAGTCGTGGCCGACCTCACCCTGGAGAACCGGCTGCTCAAAAAAAGCATGAACGGCCCTTTCGGTGAATGCCTTGCATTCACCTGTCGGGTAAGAGATGGGGAGGACGAGGCATGAGATATCCCGCCTCCGAGAAGGCCGAGATCATCCAGTTGGTCGAGCAGTCGCATCTGCCGGCCAAGCGCACGCTAGACAAGCTCGGGATCCCACGCGCCACGTTTTATCGCTGGTATGATCGCTGCCGTGAGGGCGGCATTGAAGCGCTGGCCGATCATCGGTCCCGACCCGACCGGGTCTGGAATCGCATTCCCGACGATGTGCGGGGCCGGATCATTGATTTAGCGCTGGAGGTTCCGGAGCTGTCGCCGCGCGAACTGGCCGTGCGGTTCACCGACGAACGGAAGTATTTTGTCTCCGAGGCGTCGGTCTATCGGCTGCTGAAGGCGCATGACCTCATCACCAGCCCGGCTTATGTGGCGATCAAGGCAGCGAACGAGTTCAGGGACAAGACCACCGCCATCAACCAGCTCTGGCAGACCGACTTTACCTACCGTGCGCCTCGCCCCACATTTGGGGAAGCGCGTATGACTGGAATGCAAAAGCGAAAGGAGGAAGAAAAAAAATGACTTGTCCCCTGCTGTGAGGGGACACGAGCCCAAGCGGCGGTGACCTGTCGTCAACTGGCAGGGTGACGTAGCCCGCAGGTAAAGGGGATTGAGGCGAAGCCGTTAAGCCGAGATGGTCCCCGAGGCTGAAGTATTGGAAGGTTGAGGAACACGAACCGGTTCACCCGCATCTGAGGGCTGAAATGTCGCCTCCGCCTACACGGCTTAACAGGTGGAATGCTGATGATGTCGCCGGACAGATATGACGGCCGGCATCCGAACGCGAGCCCAGATGTAAGGACGCTCGCGAGGGGTCATGGGGAGAACGCAGCCAGACCATGGCATCGGCATCGACTTGCGGAAAGCAAGGGAAAAGACTGCGACCGGCAGCCTCACCAATACGATGACGTCCAGCATATGAACGAGGGAAGGCATGATGGAATACCCACGATGCTTTGTGTCGCAAGGGAGTTGACCCTGACGTCCACCATGCTGGCGGAGTTTCCGTAGTAGTCCGCGGCAGGGAAAGCCTGCCACATGGCGAAGGGGAACAGTTCAAACTGCTTGGAGTGCAAACTACCTGACCCAATGAGGTGAAGACCTTTGATAATCAGTGAAATGCAGCACAAGCTCGCGACATGGGCCGGGAGCGATCCGAACCGAAGGTTCGATCGCCTCCTTCGGCTGATTGCCAACCGGGAATGGCTTGCCGAGGCCGCTCGGATTGTTCTGGCGTCAAGTGGCGCACGAACACCGGGCATCGACGGAATAGATAAGCAACGACTGCAGGTCAGATTGGATCAGCATCTGGATGACCTGCGGAAAAGCCTGCTGGAGGAGAGTTATCGCCCCCAGCCGGTGAAGCGAATCTATATCCCGAAAACCAACGGCAAGCTACGCCCACTGGGCATTCCGACTCTGACGGATCGCATCGTCCAACGAGCCATGCTCATGGCCATGGAGCCAATCTGGGAAAGCGACTTCCATCGCCTATCCTATGGCTTCCGGCCTGAACGGAGCGTGCACCATGCCGTCCGCACCGTGAAGATACAGCTCCAGGATGGAGCCGACATGACGAGGGGCCGCTGGATCATCGAAGGTGATCTGGCAAGCTACTTCGACACGGTCCATCACCGGCTGCTTATCAGATGTGTGCGGCGACGAGTGCAGGACGGGCGGTTTGTTGATCTTCTCTGGCGGTTCCTGAAGGCAGGTCACATTGACCGTGACCTGTTTACAGCCTCCAGCGAGGGTGTTCCGCAAGGTGGCGTGCTGTCACCGCTCTTGTCCAACATCATGCTCCACGAGTTTGATGCGTGGCTGGAAGCGAAATACCTGAGCGACAAGGCTCGCAAGGACCGCTGGGCATGGAACTTCGGCATCAAGCTTGGCCGCCCGATCACGGTTCGAGAGAACCGGCAATGGAAGCCGGCGGTTGCTTATTGCCGATACGCTGACGACTTTGTCGTCATCGTAAAAGGGACCAAAGCTCAAGCAGAGGAAATCCGCGAAGAATGCCGCGCCTTTCTGGAAGGCAAGCTGAAGTTGACGCTGAATATGGAGAAAACCCATATCACTCACGTCAATGACGGCTTCGTCTTTCTGGGGCACAGGATCATTCGCAAGCGAGGGTCGCACGGGCGCATGTCCGTCGTCACAACGATACCCAAGGAAAAGGCGAAGGGGTTTGTTCGCAGGCTCACTGAAGCCCTTTCCGGCAATCATAGTGTCAGCACGGTCGACATGATCGCTGGCCTGAACCGTCAACTGGCGGGATGGGCAGCGTTCTATAAGTTCACCGACTTCACCGCGCACGTATTCCGGCGCATCGACCATGTCGTATTCTGGAAAATGGCGCACTGGCTGGGGCACAAATACCGGTCTCGCATCAAACCTTTGATGCGGAAATGGTACCGACCCCCGGAACCGGGCAAGGCGAAAACCTGGCTCGTGTTTGGTCGAAATGAACGCGGCGGGCCCCACGGAAAAGCACTTTACCGGCTTGTCTCAAGTCCGAAGGCGCAGTTCCGATGGCGCAATCCGGAGGAAAATCCCTACATCTTCCGAAAAGAAGCCCGCAGCACTGTCACCTCGCACTATCAGGATGTTGCTATGGCCATGGGCCAAGCTTGAACAGAGAGCCGTATGCGCTGAAAGGTGCACGTACGGTTCGGGGAGGAGAAGCGCGCTCGCGCTTCTTACTCCACTCCCGATGGCGCGCGGCTTCGTCTATTTGGCGGTTGTGCTCGACTGGTTCAGCCGCCGCGTGCTGTCGTGGCGCGTATCGATCACCATGGAGGCGGCGTTCTGTGTCGAGACGCTTCAGGATGCCCTGGCTCGTCACGGCAAGCCGGACGTCTTCAACACGGATCAGGGCTCGCAGTTCACCGGACAGGCTTTTACCGGCGCGCTCGCCGACAACGGCATTGCGATCAGCATGGACGGCAAGGGAGCCTGGCGGGACAACGTGTTTGTCGAACGGCTATGGCGCAGCGTCAAATACGAGGAGGTGTATCTGCGGGCCTATGACAGCGTCAGCGAGGCCCTCGCGTCGATCGGCCGATACCTCGACTTCTACAACGGTCGGCGCCCGCATTCGAGCCTTGACGGCGTCACCCCCGATCAAGCCTACTTCAACCCGCTGCCACTCCGCTTGGCAGCCTAATCTTGGCAGAGGCTCCACTTATCGACGCGGAAAATCTGTTCAGACAACCGGGACCAGCTCTGTTCGCAGGCTCACTGAAGCCCTTTCCGGCAATCATAGTGTCAGCACGGTCGACATGATCGCTGGCCTGAACCGTCAACTGGCGGGATGGGCAGCGTTCTATAAGTTCACCGACTTCACCGCGCACGTATTCCGGCGCATCGACCATGTCGTATTCTGGAAAATGGCGCACTGGCTGGGGCACAAATACCGGTCTCGCATCAAACCTTTGATGCGGAAATGGTACCGACCCCCGGAACCGGGCAAGGCGAAAACCTGGCTCGTGTTTGGTCGAAATGAACGCGGCGGGCCCCACGG
The DNA here is from genome assembly GCF_052588265.1 of Bradyrhizobium sp. Pa8. Classification (NCBI taxonomy): domain Bacteria; kingdom Pseudomonadati; phylum Pseudomonadota; class Alphaproteobacteria; order Hyphomicrobiales; family Nitrobacteraceae; genus Bradyrhizobium; species Bradyrhizobium sp. Pa8. The sequence continues at coordinate 152,849 of NZ_CP176768.1, forward strand.
AAAAGCACTTTACCGGCTTGTCTCAAGTCCGAAGGCGCAGTTCCGATGGCGCAATCCGGAGGAAAATCCCTACATCTTCCGAAAAGAAGCCCGCAGCACTGTCACCTCGCACTATCAGGATGTTGCTATGGCCATGGGCCAAGCTTGAACAGAGAGCCGTATGCGCTGAAAGGTGCACGTACGGTTCGGGGAGGAGAAGCGCGCTCGCGCTTCTTACTCCACTCAAGATCACCGGCTGGGGCTGGTACTACCTGTCGACCGTGCTCGATGACTTCTCGCGCTACATCGTGGCCTGGAGGCTTGGTCCCACGATGTACGCCTCCGACGTCACCGCCACGCTCGACCAGGCGCTCGCGGCCTCCGGCCTTGACCATATCACCGTCGCGCACCGGCCGAGGCTTCTCAGCGACAATGGTTCGAGTTACGTCGCGGACGATCTGGCCAAGTGGCTCGATCAAAAGGGCATGCAGCACGTGCGCGGTGCTCCGCATCAGACCCAGGGAAAGATTGAGCGCTGGCATCAGACTCTGAAGAACCGCATTCTGCTCGACAATTACTACCTGCCTGGCGATCTCGAACGGCAGGTACTCGCCTTCGTCGAGCACTACAATCATGTCCGCTATCATGAGAGCATCGACAACCTCACACCTGCCGATGTCTACTTCGGCAGGGCCGAAGCGATCCTTGCAGAACGCAAACGCATCAAGCTTGTCACTATCGCAAACCGCCGCTTGCAGCATCAGCTGCAGGCCGCTTAAACTCTAACCCCTGATGAGCCAGAGCCTCCCTTCTCGAAAAGCCCGATCAGTCTCAAATTATCTGACGACGGACACTGCACCTCGATTATCCCTTCGCAGGGGCGCGCATGCTGCGATCGCTGTTGCAGCGTGAGGGCATGCAGATTGGCCGCCGCCACGTCGCGACGCTGATGAAGCGCATGGGGATCGAGGCGATCTATCGCCGTCCGAACACGAGCAAGCCCGCACCGGGCCACAAGATCTACCCGTACCTATTGCGCGGATTGAAGATCGAGCGGCCGAACCAGGTCTGGGCATCTGGGCAATGGACATCAGCTACATTCCGATGCGACGTGGATTCGTATACCTCGCGGCGGTCGTCGATGTGTTCAGCCGACGGGTGTTGGTCCATCGCGTATCGATCACGATGGAGACGATATTCTGCGTCGAAGCGCTCCAGGAGGCGTTGGCGAAGCACGGCAGGCCCGAGATCTTCAACACGGATCAGGGTAGCCAGTTCACCAGCCTCGACTTCACCGGCGTGCTGCTGGACGCGAACATCGCCATCAGCATGGACGGCAAGGGTGCCTGGCGCGACAACGTGTTCGTCGAGCGGCTGTGGCGCACTGTCAAATACGAGGAAGTCTATCTGCGTGCTTACGACAGCGTGCTCGAGGCGCGAGCATCGATTTCCAAATATCTGGCGTTCTACAACCGAGGACGTCCTCACTCGAGCCTTGACGAACGCACGCCCGACGAGGCTTACTTCGGCGCGCAAACGATGGTGACGGCCGCATGATCGTCGCCAACGATTTTGCTGCGGCTCTGGTCGGGCTTACGCCCTCCCGATGTCTACTCAGGGCCGAAGCGATCCTTGCAGAACGCAGACGCATCAAGCTTGTCACTATCGCAAACCGCCGCTTGCAGCATCAGCTGCAGGCCGCTTAAACTCTAACCCCTGATGAGCCAGAGCCTCGCTTCTCGAAAGGCCTGATCAGTCTCAAATTATCTGACGACGGACAATCGTGCGTGAGGCAGCTCTTGTGGTCGAGGCTCCGGTCTGGTCTTCTTCAGATCGTACGAGACGACAAAATCCGGCATAGTAGTTGCTCTGCTCTGTGGCGCAGGCAGGCGGCAGCGCGGAGGTGACTCGGCGCTCGCTTAGTGGCCCCTTGAAAGCGCTCTCCCACCACGCGCCGCAAAAATTCGGTGGCCAGCCGTCGCCCTTGGATTAGCAGGGCTGACCACCCCGGCGCTTGGGGTGGTGCGTAACACGCGGAGCGCCATAAAATTGTATCGCGGAGGAGGCTGTATGGCACCTACCTGAATTAGTGACCGCCTAATCCAACCATTGGTCTATGCTGGGCCTTCAGGACTTGCAGATTTAGGAGCGACTAAAATTGGCTAAACGCGCGCGCATTCGCTGCGTCAACAAGACGAACAGAAAGAACCCTCACGCCGGTGAACTGATCGCTATACACGGCGATGAGATCGATCCAATCATCTCGCGCTCCCGGCGTCGCCGAGCGCCGCACGTCTGATGTCGCTCAACGATGTCGGATTGGTGACATGCACGTCCGACGAGCAGTGTGGCGCAGTGTCGAAGCGCACTATTTTGGTGCTCTTGCATTCTAGGTTCGTCTGGCACGCCGATTGCTGAGAGACGTATGGTTCTTGACCGGGAACTTCGCACCGGCGGCGCTTCACCGCCGTCCGTGCGTCTCTTCCGGAGGCCCGCAGATGATCTCGCGGGCTCGGCTCCAAAGCGCAAAGTTTCGTGCAGATCATGCCGTGATCCGTGAACAGGCTTTGCAGAATGCAATAGTGGTTCTCCGAGAATGGTCTGAGGAGAAGGCCGAAACGAGCGCCGGGCTTGCCGCGATCGCGGAGCTTATGGCGACCAAGCCGTCACCTAAGCCGTCTCAAAAACAAAAGCTCTCTTCATAGTCATAGGCTAGGACTGAGATGGCAGCAGGATGGATGGTTTCGATCGGCGTCGTCAAAGGGGACAAGGTTCGATATGTGACTTACGCCGTCGCAATCGCTGATCCGGCAGAAGCCGTGAAGGCCTCATTGGCTGCCAGCACGGGCGAAGTAGCGATCGCGAATTCCGAGCTTCGCGAAGCAGACTTGAAGGGCCTAGGATTAAAAGCCGGCGAGCTTGTGGCCGTATACGATGACCGGACTGATCCGCTGATGTCGCGCACGTGGCGTCCGATCGAACCGCACGACAAGAATTAGCAGGTACTTCACTCAATGGAGCGCCGGCTTGGGAGCTAGGGCTCGGGCGGCCTCGCCCCTTGGGCGGCCGAACAAAGAACTCGGACAAATGAACGCCGAGCGCATCGGCTGTCCGTCGTCGGATAATATGAGACTGATCGGAATTTTCGAGAAGGGAGCTTTGGCTCATCAGAGGTTAGAGTCTAAGAGCCTGACTCAAAATTGCATTGCTGTATTTATCGCTGCGATGCGCCTTGTCATGAGTTGGACAGAGGCGAGGAAGAGCCAGGCAGTTGCGCTTTCGATGGTTCGCTCGAAGTCCTTGGCCAATCTGCGGTTGCGGCCGAGCCAGGCGAAGGTTCGTTCGACCGCCCAGCGGCGCGGAAGCACCTCGAAGCCCTGTGCGGCATCGGAGCGCTTGATGATCTCGACAGTCCACCGGCCGATCTTTTCCAGCACCGCCTTGAGCTTTTCGCCGGCATAGCCGCCATCGGCGAAGATATGGCGCAGCCAGGGGAAGCGGTAGCGAATGCTGCACAGGACATCTGGCGCGCCGTCGCGATCCTGGACGTCGGCAGCGTGAACGATCGCTCCGACCAGGAGCCCTTGGGTGTCGGTGACGATGTGGCGCTTTCGACCCTTGATCTTCTTTCCCGCGTCGTAGCCGCGAGGGCCGCCACTTTCCGTGGTCTTGACCGATTGGCTGTCGATCACGCCGGCCGTCGGCGAGGCCTCCCGGCCGATCGCCTCGCGCGCCAGCATCAGGAGTGCGTGGTTGATCGATTGCCACAATCCGTTGTCGCGCCACTGGTAGAAATAGTACTGCACCGTGGTCATTGGTGGAAACAGAGTGGGCGGCAGCATGCGCCACGGCAATCCGCCGCGCAGCAGATAGAGCACTGCCTCGACGATGTCGCGATAGCTCCATTTCGGGCGCCGCACGCGCTTGGCCCGCACAGGAAGCAACCTCTCCAGCACGCCCCATTCCGCATCCGTCAAGTCGCTTGGCAAACGCAGCTCCTCTCGGGCAAACTGTGCCCGGGTGATATCAGTCCACATTCTCGATCCCTTTGATGCTTCGCAACACCGATGGAATCAGAACTCGCTGATATCACTCAACTTATTTTTCGGTCGGACACTAAGCTGCTCGCAATTGATGCTGCAAGCGGCGGTTTGCGATGGTGTTGCGCTTGATGCGTTTTCGCTCGGCGAGGATCGCCTCAGCCCTGCCGAAGTAGACATCGGCAGGCGTAAGGTTGTCGACGCTCTCGTTCGACGAAGGCGCGTATCTGCCGTTCGAGATCGCCGGGCAGGTAGTAGTTGTTGAGCAAAAGCGGTTCTTCAAGGTCTGGTGCCGGCGCTCGATATTTCCCTGGATTTGGGGATGATACGGAGCGCCGCGGACGTGTTGCATGCCCTTGTTTTCGAGCCAGCTGGCCAGATCGTATGCCACGTAACTCGAGCCATTGTCGCTTAGAAGCCTCGGCCGATGTGCCACGGTCGAGGCCAGAGGCTACGAGCCTGGTCGAGCGTGGCCGTGACATCGGCGGCAGCCATCGTGGGACCAAGCCGCCAAGCGACGATGTAGCGCCAGAAGTTCATCGAGCACGGTCGAGAGATAGTACCCACCCTATCCAGTCATCTTGAGGTAGGTGAAGTCGGTCAGCGAGTTCGAGGCCACACTCAAGCAGATGAAGGCCGATGCGTCCACGGCGGACGCGGCTTTAGAGAAGCTGAAGCACGCGGGTTGCGACTCCTGGTCAGTGCTGAGCGCCGCCTTGGCGGAATCCCGCAAAGCGTTCGATCAGGCCAACCAGGCGGTCTGGCATGCGTGAAAGGGCTCTGGCGCGAAGAGCTGAAGGTTGTCTGGTTCGCAGCTGGGCGGCGGCGATCAAGGTGAGACGAGGCGGCCGAGTCAGAAGATAATTGACGCTGGCTGCGGGCTTGGCAAGGCTTGATTGACGCGCCGCTCTCATCCTGATTGTCGCGCCATACGCAGCCGCCGCTTCAGGGGAGATGCGTAACAATCGTTCCTGAACGCTCAGGATGGCCGGATTGAAAAGATGGCGGTGCCCTGTGGCCGCAGCTCTTCATCGGGCATGACGCCGGCAGAAACGTTGCCGGCCTCGATGGCCGAGATTCCGGCCAGCCGCATCTCCTTCACCAGACGATCCTGCAGCGTTCCATTGGCACGTTCGAGGCGGCCTTTCGCCTGCGGAGCGTTGGCACAGATGATATCGATGTTGAGCTCGTGCAGCGCCCGGCCAAACTGGGTCATACCGTCACCCCCGGTCGCCCCGACCTTGTTCACCCGGAACGTCGCGTGCTTATCCGAGTAGAATGCGATCGGCTTGCCGTAGCGCTGCAAATAGGCGCGCGTCGCAGCAAAATAATCAAAAGTCGATTCCGTCTCTGCAAAGCGCAAGTGCATCAAACGGCTGGTCGCATCATCGATAAAGACGAGCAGGGTGCATTGTGGGCCGCGATCCTCGAACCACCAGTGTTCAGAGCCGTCGATCTGAATCAACTCGCCCACACAGTCGCGACGATGCCGCGGCTGGTAGACCCGTTTGAGCCGTTGCCGGCGATCCTGCCAGAGCCCGTCAGCCAGCATCCAGCGCCGTACCGTCTCAACACCAAAATGCAACCCATGCCGCTCCGCAAGCTTCTCGGCCGCCAACGTCGGGCCGAAGTCCCCGTAATTGGCCTTGATCAGCGCCATCGCTTCGGTCCGGACAACTGCCGGATACGCCCGATTGCTCGGTTTACCGCGCTTCTTGGAAATCAGCGCCGCAGGCCCGCCAGCGTGATACGCCTTGAGCAATCGGAACACCTGTCGCGTCGTCACGCCCATCAGCTGCGCCGCCTCGCTCGGTCGTATCCGCTCGGCCAGCAAATCCTTCAGCACGTGAACCCGGTCGATCTCCGTTCGGCTCATCGACAGCACCGTCATCACACCAAAACTCCCCAAGCCCTCATGGCCGGGACAGTGACATCTCTAATGAGGACAGGTGTGACCTTTCTAACGGTGGTCTACAGTGGTCTACAATTGTCATTCGCATAATATTGATTATGGAATACTTTTGCAATTCTTGGAATGCCGCCGAAGATGGCTTCGGATTACTTTGATATACTTGGATTGATATTTTGTCCAGATCAGCCCGCTTGCGGCGCGTCGCACGCCGGCTCCAAGCCCGAAAATTGCCGCTGGACGTAACCACGACGGGTTTTTCGTCTGAGCCAGGACTCAAGAGCCTCGACGGCCTGAACCCGCCCATCGAACAGATCGAGCCGCCTCTGGCCGCGCCCACCGAGACGGCCCCATTCACGCACCAAGGCGGTATCGCCAAACAGCGTCGGCTCGATCGTGAGCACATAGAACCGCGCCATGTTGCGCGCCGGATCGCGACGCTCGAGCACGAGGTATTGCACGGTGAGTTCGGACATGCGCCAGAATCGCAGTCGCCGAATCGACCGTCCAATTAAATAAATGAATCGATCATGGCCAACGATTCAAAAATTTCATGCAGGGAACGAGACAGTCGCGGTCAGGTTCGCGATAGGCAGTTGAGCTTAAGCCCGCAAGCTGGCGTACTCCCTGTAGATATCGTCTGAACGCGCGCTCGACGAAGATCCTCTCCTCCGACCTCAGGCATTGCGCAAGACTTCATCGAGTTGCACGACGAGCTTCGCCCGGTGCGCGACAGGAAGGTTGTCCAGATTGATCTGCTTCCAGCGCACCGCCGGCAGCTCCGACGCGCCAGGGACGCCCAGCAGGCTCCAATCCGGCTCGCCGCGCTTGAACCCTATGAGGAAGTCCTTGTGAGCTTGCGGCATTTTCCCCGCGAGTTCGCCGATCAGCGTCTCCCGGGCTTCGAGCAACTCGTCCAATGTTACTTCATCGGCGGTCATGCCCTCGAAGCCGTGCGTGAATTCGTGCTAGATGTCCTTGCGGCGACGAACGGGATCGTCTCGATCAACAAGGTCACTTGATGCCGATATTTTTCAGACGGGGGCATTGAGGTCGTCTGGGATGGTTATGAGATATTTGGTGTCGAGTTTGCCGCCCTTAACGAGCATGCGCTTTCCCGTGCCGAGATTGACTTTCGACTTGTCGATCTGTTTGAGCCAGGCATGCTGATGTCGCTCCGCCAACCAGAAGAACAGTCGTTTGACCTTGACGCTTTTGCAGTCGTCCAGAAGTGTTTGCAGCCGCCGCGGACTGAGGCTCCTCAGGCCTTCTGTCAGCGCATCGACCTGATGGAAGCTTTCGTGGCGGGGCAATTCGTCGAGCAGTTCGAGGAACGCACGTTCGGGCGTCGACACCGTGAGAGGCCAGTTGAATGATCCCGGTATTTCCCGCGTCGTCCCCGACTTTGGTTCGGGCAGGGTCCCGTGCGTTTTGAATAGACTTTGTGTGCTGTGAACGCGGAATTTCTGTTTGAGCGGAAGTTTGCCGAGCCAACCGGGAGCTGACCGCGTTCCGTATAGATGTATGGTCGAAGGACCCGTCTGTCTCAGGTAGTGACCGAAACCCTGCGCTTCGATGGCGGTACGTCCGCCAACGACGAGATCGGAGCCGAGCAGTCGCTGGAGTGAAACGACGACGCCCTGCCAGGAGAGTTCGCCGAGCGGGCGCTTGAAGGTTGCCCGCGCCGGCTGAACGAGCCAGCCGGCCGATACGTATTGGCTGCGCAAGCTGGTGGAGTATCCATGTCGTTCCATCCAGGCGGCATCGACCAGAAGTCCTTGCGGAAGGGTCCTGTCGAGCTTGTTTAGCTTTCTGTCGTTTTGCTTAGCCATACTAAGTAAATTAGCAATCTTTCAAACCACACCCAGGGTTTAAGATCTATCGATTTTCCGCAGCCTGACTAAGTAAAATCATCATAACACAAACTCAGTTTGACATTTTGTTCATATTTTGTTCTTATTTGGCTACCCTCGTGCGAGTCTGCTCGTGTAGACGGGTAGATCGACGTGTCGGTGGAAAACCCGCTGGCTAAGTCGAAATCGACGGGCACGTATGTGGACATTAAGTCGAGCGACATCGCAAATCGCGCACAGATCATGTTGAATCCGGTTGCAATGATGATGGGGAATTCATGAGTTTCAAAGCAACCGGCGCTTCGCACGAGGCAACCCTGCATTGCCCCAACTGCAATCACGAGATCCGGCTGACGGAGTCGTTGGCCGCTCCCCTCCTCGCTGAAACCCGCCAGCGCTTTCAACAGCAGCTGGCCAGCAAGGACGCAGAGATGGAGCGCAAGACCGAGACATTGCGGCTGGAACGCGAGCAGGTCGCTAAGGACCGCGAGCAAGTCCAGGACCTCGTTGCGAAGCGATTGACCGCCGAACGTGCCCAGCTGGTCGCGGCCGAGAGCAAGAAGGCGCGTGAGGCGGCCGCGGCCGAGCTGCAGACGAAGGACGCGGAAGCGGCGGAGCTGCGAGCCAACCTGCTTACCAACAACGCAAAGCTTGCCGAGGCCCAAAAGCAGCAAGCCGAATTGATGCGACAGCAGCGCGCACTTGAAGAGGAAAAGCGCGAACTCGACCTGACAATAGAGAAGCGCGTGCAGGCCTCAATCAATCAAGTCCAGATCAAGGCCAGGCAGGAAGCCGACGAGGCTGCACGCTTACGCGTTGCCGAGAAGGACCAGACCATCGAGTCGATGTCCAGAACGATCGAGGAGCTCAAGCGCAAGGCCGAGCAGGGATCACAGCAATCCCAAGGGGAAGTATTCGAGCTGGAGCTCGAAGAGCTTCTGCGCGGACGTTTTCCGAGCGACTCGATTGAGCCCATTGGAAAAGGTGAGCTCGGGGCAGACGTTGTTCAACAGGTGAATGGTGCTATTGGCCGATCTGCCGGCATCATCCTTTGGGAAACCAAACGCACCAAGGCATGGAGTGATGTGTGGCTCGCCAAGTTACGTGACGACCAGCGCCGTTCCGGCGCCGACGTCGCTCTGATCATCTCCCATGCGCTGCCGAAACATATCGAGCAATTTGATCTCGTCGACGGCGTATGGGTGGCTCATCCGCGTTGCGCATTGCCGGTCGCCGTGGCGCTCCGCCAGGGTCTGATCGACGTGAACAGCTCACGCCTCGTTCAGCAAGGCCAGCAGACCAAGATGGAGCAGGTCTATCACTACCTGACCGGCATGAAGTTTCGGCAGCGGGTCGAAGCTGTCGTCGAGAAATTCAACGATATGCGCGACGATTTGGACAAGGAGCGCAAGTTCATGGGCCGTCAGTGGGCCAAGCGCGAGACGCAGATCCTGGCCGTCGTGGAGTCGACGGTCGGCATGGTCGGCGATCTGCAGGCGATCGCCGGCAAGGCCATGCCGGAGATACCGAGCCTCGAAGTGCCGCGGCTTGAGGCCTTGGCGGAGTCTGAGCGGAGAGCGAGCTAATAGTTGGCAACGCCGCTGCGCATCCCTCCCCCCTAAGGCAGTTTGGGGAACGCGACGATATTCGCTGAGGGTGTTTTGCGTAAACGAGCTTGCGTCTGCAAAGCTTGCGAGGTCGGCAAACGAGCCAACGAGGCGCCCCACGGGCACGTGCGGCACCGGAAATCCCTCAACCAGGCTTTCATCTTCTCTTGCAAGCACTCACACCGGTAATAGTAGACGTGCTTGGGCGCCATGGGAAACCAGTTGGTCAGCGCATCCCTGGCCGCTACAGTTTTCCTGCGATGATTTCGGACTAAGATGAAGGGACAGATCGAGATCGCACTTCGTTTTCAATCTTCATGACGAAAGCCTTGATCAGATCAGCCGTATCCTGGACGTATCGTTTGGTGAAGACCTCCAGTCTCTGCCCGTCCCTGTCGATCCCATTCCGATGCACGCAGTCGTGTCTTTGCATGACCGCCTTAAAGAGGAGAGCTTTGTCCTTCGCGAGGCCAAGAATGCGTATGCCTAGCGCTGTGCTGTAAAGGAAATCCACCTTGGGCAAATTGTGGTATAGGATCGATCGCAGATATTCACGAACCTTGCTCTCGACGAGGCCCGGATCGCTCGCGATCTCCGCCAATGAAAATCGCTCCTTCGAAAGTTCTGCATCATTTGACATGAGGCGAGCCTTCGCCGTCCTGTCCGCAAGCACCGCCTTTGTCAGTGTGTCGCTGAGATATGCCTCAAGCGCCGTGACTTGGTGCGAGAAGATCATTCGATTGACGAGATGGGCGCCATTTTCACTGCCATAGTCCGCCAATAGATCGCCGGTATGGTGATACGAGTCCATGAAGATGGTGAAAGGATTGTCAGGTAGACTATAGTCAGCCCAAACATCCGGCTCCGGTTCGTGTTCGAGTCCATACTCGAAATCAGCCAAGAGTTCGTGCTCCCCGACGTCTGTTTGATTGTAGTTTTCGATCCCTGCTGGATATTCCCAGAGCGACCACGTGAGGCGCCCGAGCTCAGGATGTTTAACTAGCGCTTCATACCGGGTTTCGAGCCCCATCTGCCTTTCGTCTGCGCCGACAGCATCCCAATCTAGCTCGTCGCTTTCGACGTCGTAGATATCCCCTGTGTTCTTATGTCTGATGCGGGCGACGCCTCGAGAATAGACTTTCATTTGTAGCAATATCCTTCAAAGTCGCGATGGAGCGCTTGCCGCCTTGTGCTGTTTGCTACACAGCGCTCCCTACACGGTCCCCAGTCGAGTCTGCGTCAGTGCACGCAGCTCCGAGACTGATTCCAAAGCACTGGGCGCCCACCGATCAAACTCAGCCTTTGTGCGAGCGCCCTCCTCAAATCCCTCGTTGTCGCGCGCTAGCCGCCGCAAGACACGGGTGAAGTTCGTCAGAGTCTGATCCTCATCCTCGTTCACGACTTCTAAATACGAGGCCAGCAGCTTGAGACCTTCGATGGCGATCGGAAGGCCGTCGGGATTGTATTCCTTCGCGGTCGCCTCCAGGTCGGAGAGGGCCCTTTCCCATCCACGCACCGCATCACGCTGCTTCCCGTCGCGGACACTTCCATGTACCAAGGCGTTCGCCAACAAATGAAGCCGCTCGGGCGCTTGATCCAACCATCGGTCGATGATGGGCATCGCAACCTGCGTTGGCGACCGCGAATGGGTGCGTGCATCAGCCGAAATCGTCGTGATCCGCCCCGGTAAAAAGCCGAGAGCGGCGCAAATCTCCCACTGCAGGTGACGCATCTCTGCGATGTTGATCGGCCACCATCGCGCAAATTCCTGTGCCCTGTAGAACGCGATCACATCGACGGCGCGCTGCGAACCGCCGAGCTCTCGGCGCTTGAATTCCACCAAGCAGAATGAAGCGAACTCCTCGTCCGTCCCGTCATTCGTGAAATCCCGAAATGGATCAATCAAGATCGCGAGCGCACGCGTGCTCGCCTTGGCCTTGAGGAGCTTGATGACCCGCTCCACCTGGTTGATCTTTCCGCCATAGCGCCGGAGCCTAGTTCCATGCACAAAGGGCATCCGGTGCTCTAACCCGGATCGCTCGAGTTGCCACCATGACACGAGCTCCTTCAGCCAACGCCGACGCTCGGGGTCCTCCATTGGCTCCGGCAAGGGATAGTTTGAGGGAAGCGGCAGATCCTCGCTGGTCCCCACCGGCAAGTCGAGATGGACGATCAGCGTCCCGTTGGCAGCGTCGTTTGCAGCCGCTTCGCAAACGCGATCATAGACCTCGTTCAGATCGCTGCCTTGGATCATGACCGGGGCTCCCGGAACGATATCCGTCGACCAAATCCTGCGAACGATTGGAGACGGATCGCGGGAGTCCACACCGGCGCGTGGAATGGAGATAGGCTCAATCGCTACCGCCGGGCTGTTGGGCATGCCGGAGATTGTGATCAAGCGCGCCGCGTCTGACTCGCGTCCAGGCTCGAAGGTCGCACCGGAGACCACGAGTGTGCGGTGATCCTGATCCCCTTCCTGATTGTATATGTGCTCAAACTGGGCCGAATGCTCATGCTTGTGGCCGTGGAGCACAACAGCAATTCCGCGATCTCGCAAAAAGGCCCGGACCTGCTCCAAGTTCGACACGTCAGCAAATGGCTTCAACTCTTCACGCAGGCTTGGGGCGCGGAGATGATGATGGAGGAGCCCGATCCGAAGTTGGCGCCCGGCAGGCGGCTGTGGTGTTGTCTCGATTAGCTCGCGCAGGACCTCCAGTTGCTTGCCCGAGACACGCGCCATGTCGTAGCGCGCCATGTCATCGAGCTGGGCCCGCAGCTTGTCCGCCTTGGCAGGATCACCGCCAGCCGCAAGAGCGGGCAAATCCGCCCATACGCTCGCGAGGGGCTCCGGCAGAATCCGTGTGACGTGCGACCAATTGCTCGTATTGATCGGGAATACCGCCCAGAGCCCCTCCCCGCCTACAAGCCGATGAGGCCCACCATCGTTGATTGCCGAGTCCACGCCGTCCAGCCACGGCGTCACGCATCCCGCTTTCCGCCAGACATCGGTGAAGGCCTGGTAGCGAACCTGCGAACTCGGCGGACTATCGCGTGGAACATCGTGGTTGCCTGGTATCGCAACGATGTTCGCCGCGGTCACGCCCAGCGGCCCAAAGTGGCGGAGAAACAGATCGAAGAGAAGTTGATGCCCGCCAGGGCGTCCTCGATCTTGCGCGTCGCCCGAAAACAACACGCCGTCCAATTTCCGGTCGTTGCGCTTAAGACGCTCCGCAAGTCGACTGCACATCAGTTCGAGCGCAGATTCGCGCGTCTCTTGCTCGATTGCAGGGATATCGACCTTGTGATCGTCGCGCTCGAACGGCACCCCGGATTGCGCGAGATGAGCGTCGGTCAAGTGAAGAAACGTCGCGGAATTGGGCATGATCAGCTATAAATGAATGGCTAAGAGTGAGGGACATGGTCCCGCGAACGGGACCAGGCGATTTGGAGCTTGCAGACTGGCGTGAATGTCATCGGGCATGGAATCGATTTGGTCGAAGTCGCCGAATTGCGCCGGTGGATCGAAGACCCGCGCGATCCCTTGATACCACGCTGTTTCGTCCCAGCCGAACTTGAAGAGATCGGAGATGCGACCGATCGGATCGAACGCCTGGCTGGGCGGTTCGCCGCCAAAGAGGCGGTGCTCAAGGCACTCGGCACAGGATTTGGTGCGGGAGTCGCATTTACCGATATTGTGATTCACAGAGCTGCCGGCGCGCCACCGAATGTGCAGCTCACCGGCGGAGCGGCGAATGCCGCCGCGTCGCTGGGAGTGACCGCATGGCTGCTCAGCATCAGCCACGCTGGCGGAATGGCTATGGCGAGTGCTCTCGCGCTGGGCCCCGGCGCTCAAGCCGACGGCTCCTGAGCTGTGGGCGGCCCTTGAAAGGTAATCCGTCGCTCGTCGAGCTCGACAGCGATGCACCCACCCCGCGCGGCGACCACAGCCCGCCACACCTCGAATCCCTGGAGAATGGCCTGTTCCCACTCCCCAGTGGTGCATTGCCGCACCTCTAGATGGGACGTCATATCCTCGATCGTACGCAGAAGCTGAAAGTCGAGTGCAGCCACGCCTTCGAGGAAGCGATGGCGACGCGCATACTCGAATGCCAGCGCCGCCACGCCCTCCTCTATGACAGCGGCACGTCCGCCATCCTCAACTTCCTCCAGCAGCGGCCGACTTTTGCGCTTCCGCCGGAGCAAGGCGCGGGTGATGGGCGACCAACCCAAGACTGCGGCATAAGCGAAATGAAAGACGTCATGGAACCGATAGCCATCGGGATCATAAGCATTGTCGGTGAGTTCAGCGCCGAACGGCTTTCCGTCGATGACGACGCGCACCCGTTGACGATCCTCACCTTGAATATCGATGAGCTCAACTTCGAACCGACGTGGTAACCGTTCGTTCTCCGGGAGCTCTGCATCAAAGCTCAACGGCTTATCACGCTCAGTGGCCCAACGCTGCTTGACCTTCGCCAGGTTCGCGGTAGCGACGTCAGAAAGTGAGAGATCGAACTTACTCGCTACATTGGCGACGTACCAGAGCAAATCGCCCAGTTCCTCGGACACGCGCTCCTTGAAGAGCCGATGCGCTTCACCATCACGGAGATGCTTCTTATATTCGCTCAGAAGCTGGCCGGTCTCACCGGCGAGACCGAGCATGGGTACGACTAGCGAAGCGGCATCGTCAACGCCGTCGCGCGCGGGCACACGATCAGTGCCCAGCGCCTCCTTCTGATAGTTGTCGAAATCCATGCACGGCTCCTTCGGCGTCACCCCGCTGCAACGCGTTGCGACGCTGCAACACGAATCTTGTCGTTGAGCTTCCACTTGGGTGGATAAAACAGATCGATCGGCTCTGGGGTCGGTTCGAACTTCTGCTTGATGCGCACGCGGCCGGTCTTTCCTGCGACTTGCGGGTGCGCCACGCGGGCATACTTGTCGACCTCGCAAAATAAGTTCTGGCAGTCGATCAATTGCAGCCGGCGCCCCCAAAGCGATTGAAAATCGAGACCGAGCCGCTCGAACTCCTGCTCCTGCAAGTCGACCATCAACCGGATGAGTTCGGGCTCGTTCAAGCCGCCTGGATCGACGAAACACTTGCGCAGACCGTCGCGTGCGCCCGGCCCGGGCACCACGAAATCCATCTCGCTGAAATCGGTGAGTTCGCTATAGTTGATATCGGTAATAAACTGATAGGCGAGAAAGTCGCCGATCGTCGGATAGTCACGCAACTTCTCGAAGCCCTCCTGCATCGTCCTCGTCTGCGCCAACCGCTCGGCGAGCCGATCGGCCATCATGCGCTCGAGCAGCAATAGGTGGTTCTGATGCTTGGCCGTCCGCCCGAAGGCCCGGCTGCCTGGCGGCATGATGTAAGCGGCCGAGTAGATGCGACGGCCTGCCTGCATCGCTCGCGCCAGAACCGCGTCATAGGCAGCGAAGCGATAATCTTCGAAGGTGACCGGTCCGCACGCTTGCTCCAGAAGCTCCCACGTCTCAATCTTATTGAAGAGCTTGAACAGCAAGATGCGGAAGAAGACTTCGCGCGGCGACTTGGGCAAGTCGTCACGATAGATGACATTTCGGATCAGATATTGGCTGACGCGGTCGGACGCCCGATAAGCGTTCGTGAACTTGTAGATCGCCAGCACGGGATTGCTAGTCCACGGATGGGTTTCACCGAGTGCGCGGCGGAAGAATACCGCCTGCCGTTCGGCAGCGAAGCGCCAATAACTCTCATAGACCTCCGACACCTTGGCCGGCGCCAAGTGACGCAGCACGATCGGCGTTGGCACCGCCGACGGATTAGGCTGCCGCGCGACGATCGGCAGATCCATTGGCAGTGATGCAGAGGTTGCGCTTGGACGCGATTTCGGGGGACGACCGCGCGGACGTTTCGGCGCAGCTTTCGAAAACTTCGGACTCAATGCGTCACTCCCGCGGTCGCAGCAGCGACAGACACCCGCGCCATCGGCGCGACGGACGGCCCGACGAGGGCATGGGCGGCGGCGACCAGCGGTGCGAAATCCGTGTCGCTCTTGGTGATCCGCTCGAGCTTGGCGATCCCGACCATGACGTTCAGCCGCGCGAGCGGCATGCCCATCTCATGAGCCATGAACTCGCCGAGCTGAGCTAAGCCGAGGTAATTGCCGTAGGCTTTGTCGAATATTTGTTGGGTGGCATAAAAGGCGTTGGCGACGAGGCCAGCGGCGGTCGGTTCGAAGCTCACCTGCTGCAAGCAGGGAAAGCCCAACTGCGCGCTAGCGACGTGGTCACGGCCGGGATCGAAGGTGGTCGCTTGAAGCATCGAACGGCGCACGCCCGTCCTTGAATTGAACTGAGACAAAATCCACTCCAGTTGATTGCCGTCACAAGGGCCGCGCCCGTACATGACCATGCGCTCGAAATACAGGCCGCGGCCATTGGCTTTTCGGTTCATCGCCTGCCAGCGCGGAAATGTCGCACGATAGAGGGTAAAAAGGCGGGTCCGGTCGCCGCGCGACATCTCCCAGAGGCGCTGCGGAAAGATCGTGAACGCGACGTCGTCGACGACGAGCCGGCCCTTGCGCTTGAGCAGCCGATCAAGGGCTTGGCGCACCGCCGGATCTTCCGCAGCACCGTTTTGGTCGAAGCCGCTCAGGCTCAGCATCAATGGGGCGACCTCGGTGCCGGCTCCATCGAGCACTTGGAGAAGCAACCGCGCCCACGCGCGCGAGATATTGGTCTCATCGATTACCACCGGCGGCGGCGCTACCAGACTCTTGGCCTTACTCATCCGGGTCCTCCTCTAGATGGCGATACTGTGCGAGACCGATGTAGCCGTACGGTTGGTTCTTCTGGACCGGCGCCACGCGCACGAAGACCGCCCAGTCGCCAGCGCTGGCCTGGAATATCCCCGGCTTCGCTGCCCGGAACAGGCGGCCGACATCTAGATCACGCTCTAAGACAAGCCCGCCGCCCACGACCTCGGCGCCAGACGGCAGAAGAACCAGTGTCTTGACCTCCGCGTCCAGAGTAGGCGCGGCGCGATGGCGATCGGCGACGATCAGCGGGTCGGGCGTCAGGGCGCCGAGAATATCCGTGCGCAGCGCCTTGGGCGTGACCCGTTGCAGGGCGGCTGCGCGGCCGCGCGACAACATGCTCACGCCTGCCGAGAGGTGGGTCAGAAGCGTCGCGTAACCGACGCCGAACTCGCAGGCGATCGTAAACATCTGCACCGGCGTTGCCGTTTCCGGCGTCCAGCGCCGAACCGCGAAGGCACGACGCAGGCCGATGATGGGCATCAGAGTGAAACCCGCGAAAGTGTCAGCCAGAAACTCCTTTGGGTCCTCCCACGGATGCGCCTTCGCGTCCTCGCGCAGCTCGTCGATCGACGAGCCGTGGCCGAACACGTGATGACCGAGCTCATGCGCGCAATTGTAGGCGCGCCGCGGTAGCGGCCGTCGCGCCGATAGATGGATGCGCGGTGGAACGCCGCGCTGATACATCCCTTCCATGTTGATGTTGTTGAAGCGCACCGCCACCCCCAGCGTCTCGCACAGCCCGTAGATACAGATTGGGCCTGCTTGATCGAGCTTCGCCTGCGCCCGTGTGGCCGCGGCGGCCTGCATGGCTTGGGTCGCCAGGGCGCGGCGATTGAAGCTGGATTTGGTGGTGCGCATTACATTCATCAGCGATCGCCTCCGTTCGCGGTGGAATCGCTGCGCATGGCGGCTAACAGTTTGAGCAGGCGTTCCAGATCGTCGGGCTTGAGTTTGATGAGTTCGCGCGCGGCGAGTTCAAGTCGCGGGTCCTTGGCGTCGAGCGTCTCGGGCGCCTCGCCAAGCAGCCAAGCAACGCTAACGTCATAGATCTCGGCTAGCCGAGCGAGCTCATCGGCTGAGACGCGCCGGTTGCCGGCCTCCATCTCGCTGACAGAGGGGCGGTGCAACCCAAGCATCTTCGCGACGTGGCCTTGTGACAGACCAGCAAGCTTGCGCGCCTCTTTCAGACGCTCGGCGATTTGGCCCCGTTTGGCGGAATCGAGTTCCGTCATGCCGCTGCCGCTTCTTTCTTGCTTTGCTTCTCGAGCAGGGCGCAGACGAAAGCAGCGGTCTCGTCGATGGAGCGCGGGAGCTTCGTCGTCTCGTCGACGAAGATGTTCACGTCGTTCGGGATTGTCGCGCCGATCTCCGTGGCGAGGATCGTGGTCGCGACAGGCCAAACCTTGCTGTCGAATTTGGGCAGGCTCTCAACCGGCTTGATTGCACCGCTCAACGCTGGGCACTCCAAGCCACTATCAGCTTGAATCTGGCCGAGAACGGCGATCAGCTTGTCCTTAAGGGCAGCAGGGTCCATGGAAACCTCCTTGATCCGACACTTGGTAAGATATTCTTACGCTAACGATAGTTCAAGGGGTACTGCGCGGGCGGCGGCAGACCCCTATCTGGATGCTGGCCTCGCGCTCCAGCGCTAGAAATATGTACTCTTCGTGCTACATATTTGCCAAATCTGTAGTGCGAAGGTGCCAAATACAGCTCCCCCACAATCCTCCTGCCGCCTCCGGCGAGCCCTGCGCAAGCTCGGCGCGGACATTCACGATGCCCGTCGACGCCGACGGCTGCCGATGGCGGTCGTCGCCGAGCGCGCCTTCACGTCCCGCTCGACGCTGCAGAGGGGTCGAGGCCGGCGACACCAACGTCAGCATCGGCATCTATGCTGGCGTTCTCGCTCGGCCTGCTCGACGGCCTGATCAAGGTCGCCGACATCAGCAACGACGGCGTCGGTCAGGCGCTCGCCAGCGCCGAGTTGCCCAAGCATATCCACCTCAAACGCAAGATCGGAGCCTCACGCGATGGCTGACTTCGAGGTGCATATCGATCTCGGCGGCCGCACGCGCCGCATTGGACTGGCGAGGAGCAATCGCGCTCGCGGCTCGGAGACCATCCTCTTCGAATACGATGGCGCGTGGCGCTCAACTACGCGAGCTGGAGGCGGATGGCCTAGTATTGCGCACAGTCTTCGCCGAAGTGCCGCCGCGTGTCGAATATGACATTACGCCAAAGGCCCGCGCGCTCGGACCAGCGATGAAAGCCCTTACGGAGTGGTGGCAAAAGTATGGGAACACCGTACCGCCCAAACGCCGCGCCCCGCGCGGGCGGAAGCCAAAAAGCAGCTAAACTCGAGCCAGCCTTACGATTCGCTATCCCGTGAACAGTTGAGCACCGCGCGACGGCACTTTGCTTCTGGCAATCAATGCTTCTACCACGATCGAACCCAACGCTATGCGAAGTTCGGGTTCTTGAGAAGCGGCTCTCTTCATCCGCAGTTGCGCAACGAGGCGAGTAAACTCAGGCCAAGGCCGCGCAGCAAGATAGCCGACCATTATGGCTTGCTCGGTGTTGCGAGAACGAGAGTTGGTTACCAGCATGACCAACCGATGTTCCCAAAGTTCTACGAGCGCATCTGCCGGTGCCTCCCGTTCCTGCCGAACAAGCGCCGGCACTATCACATCTCGCTGCGCCGGGTTAGCCACGTGCGCACGCAGAATGGCCACATCCTCAGCGCCGAGCTGTCGATTGCTGCCGAATACCGCGAGAGCAGCGACCCATGGTCCTGGTCCTACCACGATCGTCATGCCAGGAGTCGGCCCCACGGCAACACTTGGATCGGCAGGTGTGTATGGTTTCGCCTTGGCGGCACGCTCTCGTACCTTCGCCAGCAAGCCCTCGGGATCGAGGCCTTGACGCCCCAGAGCGGCGTACATCTCAGCGGTCGACATCGACATTGGCGTCACCGAATTCGCGATGCGCTCAATAAGCGCCAGAGCGGGCGCTCGCTGATCCGCGGGAACTTGGCTCATTACATGCGCGAGAATTCGCGCGTGCTCGCTGTCCTCGAAATCGCTATCGGCCTTTCGCAGCCTCTCGCGCGCCGTAACCACGAGTTCGTCAATCACGTTGGCGGGCAACGCACGAGCGTCGCCGGCAGCGATCAAGAATCGTGTGTAATAGCTGTTAGGCACTGCTCCCGCAGATACAAATTCCGCAATGACACGCGCGACCAATTCCTTGGAGCGCTCGCTATCGTCAAGGCCGGCCATAATCGTCTCAAACGCCGGCCCCTGCTTAGGATCATCAGGAACTCCGTGGAAGCGTTGAAGCGCTTCAGTCGCAGCCAGTAAGCGCGACGTGGTATCGCCAACGACGCGGCTTAGGCCTTGACCAATCACTTCGGAGTAGCCTTGGCCCGACAAGGCCTGAAGAAGACTCCGATCCGACGGATCGAGAGCAGGAAGGCCCCGGTCAACCCGCGCCTTGGAAATCACGCCAAGAACGTCGGCGACCGCAACGCGAACCCGGTCACGCGCGCCACGGCCACGCTGCGCATCAGTATTGTGGATCAACCACTCCTGGGTCGCTTTCGCAAAACCAAGGAATGCAGGGAACGTCCTCACAGGATCGAGCGCCGCAGAGTATGCCAACGCCTCCGCATAACTGACCATATTGGCCTCGGTCAGGTCCAGAATTTCAAAGTCCATCTGGTTGACTGGGACGCGCGCGATCTCCCGGGAACGACGATCGCCACCCGGGACCCGCTCCAAGATCACGTCGAGGCTCTCCGGCCGACCATCACTCAACGCAAGCCAAGCAGCGCGCTCCACGTCCAAAGGGAAGGGCGACGCACTAAGCACTGGCGGCTGCCTCCCCGCGAGTGTGCCATATCTTGCCGCCGCAGCCGGATCGAGGCCCGCAAGCACCGCGTCAAACCAGCCACGCGAGCGATCGGTCCCCTCGTGCGTCCAAAATCCAGTGGTATAGCCCGACTGCAGTGGCGCCGCTGCGGCAGCATTGCTCGATAGATCCGCAACCGAGATCCCTGTGTCGACCCTCTCAAGCGGCAGGATACGGAGCAGCGGTTCAAGCCATCTGGTCCCGTGCCGCACCATCAAGGTCCCGCCAGCCCCTGGCTCGACGTAGTAAATGAGGCCGTAGCTCAGGAGCAGCAGCGCGAGACCACCAACCGCCAGGCCGGTCACCACCTGGCGGAGCCGTATGGCGACAGTTTCGAGGACGGTTCGGTCTCGAACACGGCGCGCCAGACTTGCGACCGGCAACGTAACCGCTGAGATCGACACGCCTCCCTTCACAGGCTCTTGCCGCGCCCCACCCTTCTGCTGGAACACGTAGAGCGGCACCTGCACACAGAGGGCCGGGAACAGCTCTGCGTCAACATCCAACTGCGTCTTGCGTCCGCTGAACTGAGCGGCGCTCCCCGTATTCAGGAGATCGAGCAGGTGCGCACTAAATACTCCATGTTTTACTCCCGTGTCCTCCCACGTGCGCTGAGTCTCTCGCGACGATGCCACATAGAGGCGCGCATCGCTCTGACCAAGCGCCGCGAAAAACGACATGCGCCGCACGAGCCCCTCGGCGAAGCAGCAATCGAGAATTAGGATCGTCCGCTTCGCGTCGATGCTTGTGAGCCATCGATCCAAAGTCTCCGCGGGTAGCAAAGGAAGGCTGCCAATTTCCTGAGCAGGCTGAACAAGAAATCCGGCCGTGGCCTCGTCAACCCAGCCGTGGCCAGAGAGGAACACCCAGCAGAGCTCGTAAGGACCGCCCTTCGCAAGCAGTCCCAGACCGGCCTCGACTTTTGCCGCAGTCGCTTCGTCTTCCGGAATCCTGACAACGTTTAGATCGCTGGCGCCAGGCCAGCACGTTCGAAGATATTGCTCGACGGCGTCCGCATCGTTGACAGCGAACTGTAGGGACGAAAGGCCTGTGCCGCCGATCGAGCGATAAGCGCCAATGCCGACAAGAAATGCTCCGACCCTCGCCATATCACCAAGTGAAAAAGTTTCGCACGCTCGGCGCGGGCCTCGCTATCACGTTCTTAGCTCCGGGGGGTTGGGGAACGCTCGTCACTAACTTTTGCAGGATTAGCGGGGTCGAGATTCCGACGTGAAAGGCGATGATCCCTTCGGCACGCCCACCGAAATAAAGCCACGCAACGAACCCGCCGGCCACGATCATGGCAAGCGTGATCCCCCAATAGAACAAGCTGACGCGATAGGCCGGAAGCTGCTCGGCCTCCCGTAGATTCCACCAATGAAGTATTTCGGCCACGATGCCGCCAGCGCAGCCGACACCGAAAACCGTTAACGCCCCTTCCAGCACCATCTGGGTCCCCCTAGCCTGCCTTCTCGGCTCCTAAAACTGCCCTGGCAGCTCAAAACGCATCCTAACCCGCGCGCGACGAACCGCAGCGCGCTCAACCGCGTCGAGAGACAGCAACGCGGGCTCCTTTGCATCGCTTTCGATTGCCGCCATGACTTTCAGCATGACATCAATTTCTGCGGCCTGTGAATCACCGCCACCATGATGATGTCCATGATCGCTATCGACGTCTCCATGGGCATGGTGGCTCCCGTGCCCGTCCAACGAGACGCCCACGAACGGCTCATCGACTATCACCCAAGGCTTGTTGACCTCGAACCATTCCGCGCCATGGAGTTGTCTGCGTTTGATCACACCGGGGCGCGACGCTTCCTGCGCTCTGAACCAGTCTTCGATGCGATCATCGACCCAACCGTGGAGCCGCCAGAACACCGGATTGACATGTGATGAATAGAACTCACCGAGGTAGTCATACTTGGGTGAGCTCCATTTGTCCGAGAAATCGAATGACGGCCGCTCACCAGGCTCACCTGTGTCAGGGTCAACGATGATCTCACCGGTGTCCGGGTCGCGTGCCGGCGTCATCCAGCGATTGTGCATGGCGTTGTGAATCGTGAACTCCAGCAGATTGCCGAGAGCGCCAAAGCTAAGGCTGGCGAGCACCGACGGACTTGTGTATGTCGTCTCCCACTGCCGCATTACCGAGGCGAAATAGTCTGGGGTCTTCACCCAATCGCCAGTGGACGGGACCATATTACCTGACGCGGCGACATCCTTCGTGAAAATCACTGTGCCGGAGGGATTCTTGCCGGGCGAATAGACGACCTGCGCGACGTCGGCCGGCGGCAACTTCTTCCAAGAGACTGGCGGCGCGAGCCCCTGCCGCACGTAGTCCTCGCGCACCATCTTGATCATCCAGCGATGCATAAACAAGAAGTCTTCTCCTGCACCGTTATCGAGGATCAGATTGTTGCCGTCGGCGCGCTTCTTGCGAGGCGGCCGTGCAACTTCCCAGCCGAGGTCTCTGATTTGAGCCCTTGTCTCTTCATGCTTGAAATTCGGCCATTCTCCGCGAACGGTATGCCACGCCGCATGCCAGAGCCGATGCCATTTGCCTGCGAGCATCGCAACGGCCGTGGGAGCCAGCATCACGCCGGGAATATCTCGCGGTTCGCGAAAATCCCGCTGGACCGCGATGACGCTGGCCGTGACTCCGGCTTTGGCTGTGCCGTGATCCTTGGCCCGCATGACCGAACCGACGAGGCACGTGCGTGGATGCGTCGTCTCCGGCCAGTGCTTGGCCAATGTGAGCTCGTAGACGTACTCAAAAGCTTCAATATCCGAGCCCTTCGTGCCAGTTCCGCGAAGCCGGACCAGGGCCGACTCTTGAGATAGGAGCTCCCCCTCGATGGACATCACTGCGCGCTCGGAATCATCCTCTTTCGTCGGCCACGACAAGAGACCGGTGATCTTGCCATTTAGAGACGCGACGAGCGTCAGCTCCGCCTCAGCGAATTGAAGCTTATTGAAGTCATTGACGATGTCCGGCTCGTTGAGGAAGCTTCGGTAAGTGTATGTGCCGGTGATGTCCGTGGGTTTCATACGCCTACCCCGCTTCGATCTCTTTTGAAACGCGAACGGCTCTTGCCTCAGGCTCTTCCTCACATCCCGCAAAACCAAGACATGCGGAGATCGCAAATCGCTGAATCAAAGACGCGATAGATTTCATGGGTCGGAACGATTGCAACGGACTGCCAGACGCTCTGCCGTCTGACCGACACACATCGTCCTAAACTCTTCAATCTATCCTTAGCCCCAAGCGAAGCGCCAATGCTCCCTAACCAACATAATTATCTGAAATTGCACGCACAACGTGTAACATCGTTACTTGTTGTAAGCAATAGCAATGCGAGCGTGCCCGGGAATTTTAGCCTACAACGAAACAACAATCGCTGAGCCCCAGCCACTTCTACGTTTCGTCCATCGTCGCCGACTATCGTTGGAAACGCATATCGAGATCATTCCTTGCCGTCGATCTTCAGATCGGTCGCAGAGCAGCACGAACTAACAAGTCGTTCAGCCGAGCAAGGCAGTCATGGCGGCGACGCTCAAGATCACGTGCCAACCGATGATCCCGCACGTCGAGATATCCGCGGCGTTGCTCTAGGCGGCCGTCCTTGATCCCGGCGATGAGCAATCCCCGTAGCTCGGTCAATTCATCATCCAAGTTCTTCAGACCCGCTCTCCAAGCCGGTTCCTCAAGGTAGCGCCAACCGCCAACCGCCTTGCGGATTACGTGACGGCTTTGGCGGTCGACCAGTTCCCCCGTCCGCAGCGCGGCCTGCGTGTCCTTCAAAGCTTGCAGGAAATCGTCGAAATGTTCCTGCCCGAGCGGATCCGTAAATGCTGGGCGATGGAAGGCCGTTGCGATCGTCTCGAGGATCAAGCGATCCTGGTCGCGCGCGTTCCGGATGCCAATGATCTGGTCGTAGTACCGCTGCTGGAGATCGGAATAGGCATTGAGCCACGTAACATAGTCATCCCAAAACCAAAGCTGCACCTGGAAATGGCCTGCCGCCCGATGTTCCTCGTCGAGCAACCGGGCTTGGCGCTGTATCCCAGCGTCGCGCTTTGCGGTCGTCGCCAGGACCCAGAGGTCGAGTTTCGGCCGGAAAGCAAGCGCCTTGTCCACTTCCGATCTGAGCAGCTTTCGATCGATCGGTCCGCCGGGAAGAGGATTGTTGTTCTCATCCAGATCATCGAGCCGCTTGCACTGCACACCGATCGCGCCAGCGCGGGTTCGGGCGGCGTAGACATCGACCCCATCCTGGGCTTGCCCGGGTCGACCTATCTTATTTGCCATCGCGATTCCATACGCGAGCTCAACGACCGATTGGGTCAGATCCTCGAACTGCTGCCAATAAAGCGGTGGCTGGAAAACTTGAGTAACCTGCCCCATCAGCGAAATGTCTCCAATCGATCGAGCGGCATCTCGCCGGCCGCGGCAGCGCCAACTCCGTGAAGTTGAAACAAGCGGTCGAAGAACCGTTCGATCAATGCTTGCACCACTCCCCGCCCACAAGTCCGTTCGCGCCGAACCGGAACACCTCTTCGCCCTCGGGCCGCAAGCCGCGACCGGGGCGGACACCTTGATCGAATAAGCGGGGAGCGACGGCATTTGCAGACAGCCCGCGTCACGGATCGCTCCGTGGCATGCTAGCCGTCACCCACCGAATGATACCACCTGTCATGTAGACGACGGCACCACGCGCTGTTCCGGTAGCGCGGAGATAGTCGCCCAACTGTGCGGCATGCTCGCGCATATCCTCTTCACTGGGCGCGACATCGCTCTTCCAGTCGAGCACAGCAAAGGGCTGCCCATCTTGAAGCGCGATCGCATCGATCCGTCCCGCGAGGGCGGATGCCTCAGGCGGACCCGCGAGCATCGCATAGATCGGCCATTCGGAAACAAGGTTCGGCCTAAGGGAAACGACTTCGGGCAGCGCTAGGGTGCGCAAGACGGTTGTAGCGATTTCGTCTGGATCTGGAAGCTGCGCACCGTCTTCGGTGTCGATCACGAGCTGCGTCACTAACACCCGCGCTCGCGCAGCGACATCTGACGCATCCTCGACCAGCTCGCCTGTAAGTATCTCCTCCATCAGCTTGTGTAGGACAAGGCCACGCACACGGCCGGCGCCAATCGGCAATTCGGTTTCTGGGGCCTCGCCGAGTTCGATAGCAATCGCCTCGCCCACGGGCGCGCGATCTGGATCGTGATCGCTCGGCCGCAGCCATCGAAGCGGCGTCGCCGCGCTGTCAACGATGACGCGCTCCGCCTCAAAGAGCTCCCGCGTCTGCCCGTTCATCGGCTCGACGACGATCGTGCGCGCGACAGGCGACAGCCGCGAAAGGACAAGCTGCGGCAAGTCCCGTTGCGCGAGATCGACAATTCGTGCCCAGGATCGCTGTTCGGCCTGAGGTAGCTCGGGAACGATCAGAAGCTCGCAGGCGCGCGTACAGGCGACATACCAGAGGCGCTCTCGTTCCCGCGCCAGGCTGTCGTCTTCAGACTCGAGTGCGCGAAGTAGTTCAGGCGGAACAACGTCGCCGATCAGCCAATGCAGTGTCTCGTCGGCGGCGCGGTAGACGAACGGTTCGCGCGAGCGCAACAACGTACCCGTGTTGATCGGGATCACTACCGGCCATTCAAGGCCCTTGGCGCTGTGAATCGTAATGATCTCGATCGCGTCTCCTTCCGAATCGACCCGTCCCTCGTTGTGGGGGACCCCATCTCGCCATTCCTGAGCGAGATCGCGGACGAACTTTTTGAGGCCTCGTACGCCATATGGCCGTGCGCGTTCCAGAAACGCCTCGATATTGGCGGCCGCACGGGCACTACGATGGCCCTCTCGCGCAGCAAGGAAGGGACGGACCGAAAGGCGTTCGACGGCTTCAGCAAGCAGCAGCGCCGGCGTGGTCGCCCGAGCGCGTCGTCTGAGGTCCTGAAGGATCGCTAATGCGCGACGCGCGTGCGGATGGACTACATGGTCCAGATCCGTCAGGAGCGAGAAGCGCGGCATCGCGCTAGACTGCGAAGGAAGCCCAGCGGTGATGTCGAGCAGCTCTTCCTCGGTGAGCCCAACCAGCGGCCCGCGCATCAGCGCGCCGAAGGCCAGCGTATCGCCAGCGTCCGCGAGTGTACGAGCCAGCGCGAGCAAATCCTGCACCTCCTGACGACGAAACAGGCTTTTGCCGGCCTGCGAAGCGATCGGAAGGCCGCGCTGCTCAAGTGCACGCTCATAGCGCCAGAGTTCGGCACCTGTCGGCGCCAGCAAAGCGATGCCGCCGGCGGTCAGCGGCACCGTAGTGCCGCCCTCGTCACGGACGCGAAGATTTCCGATGAGCCGCGCACAGAGGTCGGCGACGGCTTCCGCTTCAGCATCGCGGATTTGCGCAGGTCTCGAATCCGGCGGAACATCTACCGTGATCCGAGCCGCGCAGGGCAGATCATGGTCGGGGCCATCAAGGGTCGGGGCGAGCGGCACATAGCCTGGCTGGCCGTCGCCCGACAGCGGGCGCGCGAAGCAGCGATTGATGTACGCGAGAATCTCGGGACGCGATCGGAAGTTGGCTGTGACCTGAACGATGTTGTCCGGAAATTGCCGCTCGATGGTTGCCCGCGCCTGCGCATAGGAGCCAATGTCGGCGCCGCGGAAGCGATAGATCGCCTGTTTCGGGTCGCCGACCATGAACAGCGCGCCGGAGCGCAGCAAGCTGTCCTGCCAACGCTCGGCGCGGTCCTCTGTCGCAATCTGGAACAGGATCTCCGTCTGGATCGGATCCGTGTCTTGAAACTCGTCGACAAAGATGTAGCGGTAGCGTTCCCCGAGCGCGCGGCGAACAGCGTCGTGCTGACGCACCAACGCACGCGCCTTTTCGAGTAGGTCGTCAAAATCGAGGACCGCGGCTGCGCGCTTGAAGGCTGCGTAGTCATTGAGCACTTCGTCGAGCTCTGCCGAGAGCTGAGCGACGAGAGCGGTTGCAATCCGCCCCAGCAAGGTCCGGTAGCACCGATCAACCCGCTCGAAGCATGCAGTCGCCTCTTCGTTGACGCGCGCGCCACGTTCCTTGCCCGCGACCCGCTCCCAAGCCGATTTCCTTCTCGGCGTCAGAAGATCGAAGCTACGTCGACGCATGCACCCCAGTTGCGGCGGATGTGCAAGACGCCAGAGAGTTTCAAAATCGGGTGGCGGATCGAAACTCCCGGCGTAGAAATTGGCAAGTGTCTCCAGCTCACCGACAAGCTCCAGGGTTTTGGGTTCCGGCGGCTGCGAGGATATCCAGCGCCGGAAGTCCGCGACAGCATCGGCGAGGTCGATGTCCGGGCGACCTCCGAAGTCCGCAGACAACGTGCGGGCTCCACGATATCTGAGCCGGAAACGGGCGAGCGCCTGGAGGGTGTCCACAACGCGGCGTGGATCGTCGCGCGAGAGCGTCACAATGGGGTCACCGGGCCGCTCCGGCGCGTTCAGTCGCCTTTTCAGCCACTGCTCGAACACTGAATCGAAGGCGGCTGATGCTTGGACGGCGTCGAGGATACGTGCGCCTGGATCAATGTCCGCCTCGACCGCATAGCTGGTGATGATTGTCTGGCAGAAGGCGTGGATGGTGGCGGTGGTCAGTTCGTCGAGCTTCGCCGCCGCGGCAGAGAGCACACGCCGTTGATCGGCGTCGAGGCCATGCGGTATAGCAAGCCGTAGTGGTTGAGGCACGCGGTCCGCCAGCAGCTCCTCGACATAACGATGCACGCGCGCGGAGAGCGCACTAGCGGCTAGTTCGGTGAAGGTGATCGCAGCGATCGTGCCGGGCTCGGCGCCGCCTGCGAGCAGCATGGTGAGGCGTCCGGCCATCAGCGCCGTCTTGCCGGTGCCAGCAGCAGCCTCGACGAGCAGCGTCACACCAAGATCTGTGAGGATGCGCAACCGCGCGGAATCGTCGGCGAGGGTCATCGACACCCCCATATCCGCGCAAACTCGCCGAAGGCGCCCATGAATGCTGCGTTTTTGATCTGGAAATAGGTCGCGGGAGACGCTGGCAATGCGATGCGAAAATCGTTGTGCTCCTCCTGCGCGTCGGGGCCAGGCAGGGCGCGTCCGGCGCGCAGGAGGGCTACGGCCGCCGTAACGTGTGAGCCAAGCTCCGCGATCGTCTGATCGACGTCCGGCAGGCGATATGCCTTTGGCTCTTCGTCGCCGAGAAAGACGAGGCGCGCGATCACACGCGGACTGTCGGGGAGCAACTGTCCGGCAGCGATCGCATAAATGACGCGTTGAAGCTCCGCACCACGGCCGAGCACAATTTCGTCCGCCCGGCGCGGTTCAACGCCGGTCTTATAATCTGAGACGCGTACGGCGCGGCCGTCGCCGGTGAGATCGAGCCGATCGATGCTCCCTTGAACACTCACTTCGGTGCCGGGAATCGCCACCTGGGCGTTGGGGCTCCAAGGCAGATCGTGCGTTGTCGCACCAGCTCTACCATGCCCGAAGGCAAGTTCGGTCCAACTGCGTGTACCGGGCTGAAATGTCTCGTCGAGCGTCAACGCCTTGAGGGCGAGCTGCGCCGCAGCAGCGAGCGTATGTTTCCACAGCAGTGCGGGCGGCACAGACCGCTCGAGCGGCCAACGCGCGCGGATTGCCTCGGTCGCACCCGCCAGCGTAGCTTCGATTTCCTGGCGCGACGCGCGCGCATAGCCCGGCGTAGGTTCGAGTGCATCGACTGCGTGTTTCAGCAACTCATGGACCAGTTCGCCGTAGGCGCGTGCGTCGAGCGCGAGGGGCTGATCGTCTTCTGAAACCGCTTGCCAGCCCAACGCGTAGCGCCAAACGAAGGCGAGCGGGTCGCGCAGCATCAGCCGCAAGGAGGTGGCGGACTGGATTTCGCTGATCGCGCGAGCGATCTGTGGATGGTCCCCGCGGACCTGGCCATCGTGCGCAGTGACCGCTGGGCGTCGCCAATTGCGCCAGCAAAGATTGGCGGCGACGAGCGCTGGCGATGCTGCCGCCTCGTCAGGCCGCGCAAGAATCCGATCGGCCTCACTGAACGCATGCTGTGGGATACGTGCCCGCTTGAGAACCTGCGGAGATATGCCCTGCGGGATCAGTGGGCTCGCGGATAGCTGGCCGCCTTGAGGGTTTCGCCGGCTCCGCGAGAGAACACAGCCCTGCGTCGCGTGACGGGCAATCACAGCGAAGGCGCGCCGATCCCGCTCGGTGATGGGATCGGGATCGAGCACAGCACGCGGCAAGATGTGGGACGGTATCAGCGGATCTTCCACGGCGCGGCGTGGCCAGGAGCGTGAGGTCATGCCGAGCATCCGCACCCAAGGACGCGGCGCACCCGCGACGTGGCTTGCCGGGCACCAGGCGACGGCCGCACCGGGATCACGACCATCGGGTAGGCGTAAATCCTGTAGCGTAAATTCCAGCGCTTCGGCCGGAGCGCGCCGAAGTGCTTCGGTCCAGAGCGTGCGAGCAGCGGTGCCCAGCAGCAATGCACCAGCCTGCGTAGCCGCTTCGGGGCCGCGCGCAAGAAGCTGGAGAACGGGCATCACGATCGGCCTTGGGTCAACTCCGTCGGCGTGGCGCCCTGCCCCCTCATCGAGCGCGCGACGCCACTGATCGAGTTCGAGCAACGCGGCGCCAGGCCGAAGACCGAGCGACCAGTCCGCCTGCAGGTCCGCCAGCGCACGACTTCGGCCTCGAGCATGCCCGAACAGCCGACGAATGCGATCTTGGCTGAGGCCGTTGAGCAGAACATCGGCGAGCGCTGCACACGCCTGCCCCTCTCGCGACGCAAGGGCCGGCATTCCGTGCGAGAAATGCAGCGGTAGCTCGGAGTCTGCTACCAGCACCAGAAAATGTTCGTCCCACTCCTCGGTCGCCGTGGCGCAGATCGCGATCTCGCTAGGTCTCGCGCGGCCCGAAGCGATCAGTTCGCGCATTCAACGCAGGGCTTCCACGACTTCGGCGCGCGGATTGGCGCACGAAGTCACTGATATGCTGGCAGGCGGGCCGACATCGCTGACGACGATTTGCCCCGGAAACCAGGTCGTCTCAAGTGTGCCGGGGTCGCGCCAGGCGAGTGGAACCGTCTTGGCGAGCGCCGCAAGCAGCGGGCGCCAGACCAAGGCGATCGCAGCTATTCGATCGATCTCGATCGGCCCCAGTGTCGCGGGAGCATGGGTGACGCGCGCGAGTGCGCCATCTCGTAGGTCGCGTGGCGTCAGTACGCCGGCCGGCAGGTTGGCTCGAACACGGCGCTCGATCTCTGCGAGCTCGGCGAGCCGCGCGCTATGATCAGCGAGTCTCTCAAGATCAAGATCGGCCTGCCAAACCTTCGCAAGCGTGCGGGCGATCGAACGTGCGGTACCTGGAAGTCGGCGAACCCCTTCGAGCTCCGCCAATCCGCCGGCATCGAGCGCAGCGCGAATGGCTGGATCGAGGTCCTGCAATCTGGCCGGCCGGCTGAAGCCTCCAGCCAGACGCGCGGCAAGCAGCGGGAATGTGAAAATCTGCAACCCAGATTCCGCGCACTGCGCGGCAATGATCCACGCAGTGCGGAATGCAAGCGGTCCTTCGACAACTGCCGATCGTCGCTTCATGTCCCCTCAGCCGCGACTTCCTCGCCCGGTTCGAAGACTGTCGGCGCAATCCGAACTTGAGCTGTTCTGCCTTCTTCGTGGAACCACAAGTCCCGAATTCTCGCGTCATCACTTGCGGGCAACGGATTTGCATCACGCACGCGAAAGGTGGTCGGGAGATTCACGGACGTCCCGAAAACCAGAGCATGTTGCTTCGGGAGAGACGGCAGCCGTTTCAAGACCGCCTCGGAGATGAAAGGGGTCATCTGCCGAATATGAGAAAGGTCGTCGGGATTCTGGATACGATGGATCACGAAATTCGAGCACTGCGAAAGAATGGTCTTCGAGAGTTCGCTCGGCCTCTGAGAGGCGGCGAGAATGAACAGTCCGTATTTTCGACCCTCCTTGGCAATTCGTTCATAAACCCGGCTCGCATCGATGGCATAGCGGGATGGCTTCTCCGCGATGTACCGATGCGCCTCTTCGAGAAGGAGATGGATTGGAAACCGGTTCCGCGGCTCTGCTTGCCGGAGCAAGCGGAAGGCCATCCGGGCAAGCACCGACGCTACGAGCTCGACAACCTCGTCCTCGACCGCGTTCATGTCGATGATCACGATCTGGTTGCGTTTGACCCACCCCGCTCCGTCGCGTGCCAAACCGAGGAGCTGCTCAAGAAAGTTCTCCAACGACGGCCCGGCTTGGCCTCCTTGCAGGTCGTAGCGCAGGAACGCATACTCAGGCCGCTCCTCAAGCGACTTGAAGCGCGTCAACATCTGCGAGCAATAGTCACGGATCTGACGGTTGCCGTGAGCCTCCTCGTATAGAATGGCCAAGTCGAGAGCTTCGCCCAACGCGCCAAACTCAAAGGGAAGATTGGCGTATGCAGGGAATTTCAAACCTTCGATGATGAATCCACCGCCCTTGGCGTCTCCCAACAAGTAGGTCGTCAAGCCGGCAGGGTTGGCCATCTGCCCAAAGCCGATTTTGATGAACGGCGCGATCTTCTGGTTGTTGATCTCGGGCGTGTTGAATCTCTGCAACAGGCCGACCATGCGATCATGTTTTGAGGGGCTGCCCGTGTCATCGCGGAGAATCTGGCTCAGGCAGGTCGCAAGAATGTGGTTCTTGATCCCCTTCAACTCCGCTGCGCTGCCGGCCGAGAACAATGTTGCCAAGCCGAGCGCCATCCGGAGTATCGGTAGCTGAGTGCGCTCGCTGGCCTGGAGAAGCAGCTCCCACTCCGACTGTTCCAAAAACCAGTGCGGTAAACGAAAGCGCTCCTTGCTGGCCGTGCCATCAAGAACGACGTGGTCCACGCCGATTTGCTTATCTTTCGCGAGCGGCGACAGCGCCTTCGCATATTCTCCATTGACGTCAAATATGATGAATGTCGCACCGCGTGCATGATGCTCATCTGCCTTTTCGAACAAGGACTGAAGCACCGACGCAACCGTGCAGGACTTTCCGCTGCCTGTGTTTCCGAGGACAGCGGTATGTCCGCCGAAGAAATCATCAATCCGAACCTTGACGTCGTAACCTTCAAAAATGACCGATCTGCCGATCGTTAGCGCCCGATAGCGGGTCGCGTCTGGCGGCGTTGGCGGAACGTCGTTGTTCGGTGGCGTAGGCTCAGAGGGCATATCGGTCTCGAAGACCCGATCCAGTTCTACGTCGAGCGCATACAGCGCGTCGGCATAGAGCGACGGGAACACGGAGACACCGAAGCGAAATCGTTCGCGCCGATCTAGCGGCAGCATCCCAACCGGGACGACATCAAGATATTTCGCCGAGGATGCCTTATCGAGCTCCCCTTCGCTGCGACTGCCACCGCCAACGTCGCGCTCACGCAAGCCGACAACCTCGACAACGACATATTCGGTCTGCACCGGGATCATCAGGAACGAGCCGAGCCTTGCGACATAGTGGACGTCGTCAAACCCAACTACGGTGAAATTGTCCGTGCCCGCATGCATCTCGATCACGAAGCGGTCCGCCGCGACCGAGACCACCTTGCCGATTGCGCGTTTCCGATCGTCCCGGCTCATTCGTCGTCTTCCCCTTTCTGGGGAGGTGCGACCTCCTTCTTCGGCGCCATGGCCTCAAGAACCTTCCGAACAGCGTCATCAATGCGCTCGCTCGGGCGCTGCGGCATGAACTCTTCGACGATGGTATCAAAGTAGTGAGCCTTGCGGCCGGCGACCCGCCCGTCACCGCCGATGATCCAAATTCGAGGATCGTTTAGCGCGCGCAGCTTGGCGATCTCGCCGTCGAGATTTGGATCCGCGAAGATCACGAGCCGGAACGTGGGGATCGTTAGAGCTTGATAGATGATATTGTTGATGTGCTCGTCGCCAAAAGCATACCCCATGGTGAACAGCACACTCTGTTCACGCACAATGCGCGACTGGAATTCGCGAAACAGGTCGGCGTACGGTGAGCCCAAGCTGGAATTCTGCTTGGCGGGCGTCGGATAGATCATCACCTTTCCGGGCTCCGTCGAGACGGCTGTCTCCCGGATCGGGAAAAGCCCGTGGTCGTCCTCCGTCCAGCTAATGGATCCATGAATCTTGCACAGATAGACAAAGCCATCGACCGCAGACCATTTGCGGCTGGTCACATCGAGCTGTTCAGCGAGGGCGTACCGAAACGTCGCTGGATTGAAGCGTCGCTCGACAACACCGGAAAAACCATTCGTGTATGGCAGGCCGAGCCTGTCCATCGCGGTCTCGTTGAAGAGATCGTAGTTCGTGGTGAAAACCCACGGACGCGGAAGAGATCGATCTCGCAGAACAAGCTTGCGGTAGAAGGATTCGTACAAGCCAATGACTGTGCGGTCGCCATTCGCGAAGGCGCCGTTGGTGCATTTGGCCCAAAGAAATTTCTGAACTTTCTTGATGATCGACTCGACAGTCATGAGTTTTGTCGCCGCGTCATTCAGCGAACTGCGCACCAGGACGAAGCGCAGGCTGAACAGAAGCTCCATCAGCCGTTCCAAATTGCGCGCGTACTCGGCCGCGCCGATGTCAATGCCAAACTGCTTCAGCAGCACGTTGCGTTCATCGGCCGTCGGAAATGATTGATCATCTTTCTTCCGTACCGCCGTGAATTCCTTCGCGAGCGGGGCCATCGTTGGGATGCCGACCTCCTTATCGTTGACCCACGACGACGAGCAGCCGGCCCCCAGCAGGAAGGCCACATTTTTGGCGTTCAGCGACTCCGCTAGCGCCTTTCTGACAATCTCCGCACCATCGGGCCACTCGTAATCAGTCTTCTCGCCGTCAACGCCGCGAATGAACTTGAAGCTGAGCTTCGATGGCTCCGTCTTGTTCGCGTCCCCCATTGCTTATGCCGCCTCTATTTCGCCGCCTCGTTTGCCTTATGCGTGACATCCGCACAGCTCGCCATGCACCCAGACCACCGATACACCCTTCTTAAGGCAATCCGTCGCTCGCCTCGACTCGTCGGCTGCGACACTCAGCAACTCGCGGCGATCGACGACTGAAAAGTGATGAACGGCGTCAGCCATGGGCGGCCTTCCCCACGCTACGTGCCAGCCAGGTCGGAAGCTGCGGCGCTGCGGCGACCAACTCGCTGAAGGCAACCGGCGGGAGCTTCTGCTTTAACATCTTTAAGGCTGCCTCAGCCTGCTCGGGCCCGAGCCAAGCCAGCGCTCGCACCGCCTCGCCGGCCGGCCGATGCGCCATCGCAAGTTGCCAGCGCGGCGCATGTCTAAGCTCGACGACCTGGAATCCGAGATGCATCGTCCGGCTGCGGCCCGAGGTCAGATAGACCGATCGGACCGGCACCTGGGTCGTAAGGCCAAGGGTGTTTGCAGCGGCCGCCCCGCTCGGAACGATGACCTCACCACGCTGGCTCGCCAGCGCCTCAACTGCCTCCGCGACGGAGGGAGCCCTGGTGCCGAACCGGCCCGTGAGTGGGCGCAGGTAGACGCCCCGTCCCGCCCGGATCAACTTGCCGCGGTCGGCCAGACGCGACAAAGCCTGATCCACCGCGGCCCGATTGCCCAGGTGGAGAAGGCTTTTAGCCGCCACCGGCGTGCCCTCTGGCAGCCTCTCAGCGTGTGCTAGAATCTGCTCGGTCAAGCGCTGCATGACCTGTTCTCCTGTCAGAAATATATGCGGTTTTCTGACAGCTCTCAACCAGCAGGTCTTCTTCCTGGCCGATATATACGCTTTGGCGAGCACCGCGCTTCCCACTACGTAAATACCGCCCCAGCGGCCTAGAATATTTGTAAGCTTCGTGCTACATATTCGGCAAATCTGTAGTGCGAAGGTGCCAAATGCCGACCCCCCACAATCCTCCCGCCGCCGTTCGGCGGGCCCTGCGCAAGCTCGGCGCGGACATCCACGATGCCCGGCGGCGTCGGCGGCTGCCGATGGCGGTCGTCGCCGAGCGCGCCTTCACATCCCGCTCGACGCTGCAAAGAGTCGAGGCCGGCGACACCAACGTCAGCATCGGCATCTATGCCGGCGTTCTCCAGGCGCTCGGCCTGCTCGACGGCCTGATCAAGGTCGCCGACATCAGCAACGACAGCGTCGGCCAGGCGCTCGCCAGCGCCGAGCTCCCCAAGCATATCCACCTCAAACGCAAGACCGGAGCCTCTCGCAATGGCTGACTTCGAGGTGCATATCGATCTCGGCGGCCGCACGCGTCGTATCGGATTGGCGAGGAGCAATCGTGCCCGAGGCTCGGAGACCATCCTCTTCGAGTACGATGGCGCATGGCTTGATGATCCGGACCGGTTCTCCCTGGAACCCGCCCTCGCCCTGACGCGCGGCGCCTTCGCCCCACCTGCCGGACTGGCGACGTTCGGCTCCATCGGCGACTCCGCGCCTGACACCTGGGGCCGCCGTCTCATGCAGCGCGCCGAACGCCGCTTTGCCGATCGCGAAGGCCGCGCCGTTCGCACGCTTGCCGAAAGTGACTATCTGCTCGGCGTTGCCGATGAAACGCGGCTTGGCGCACTCCGCTTCCGCTGGGTTGGCGAAGAAACCTTCCAGGCGCCGATCCGCGCCGGCGTGCCCGCCCTGATCGAACTCGGCCGGTTGCTCCAGATCACCGAGCGCATTCTCCGCGACGAGGAGACGGACGAAGATCTCCAGCTCATCTTCGCGCCCGGCTCCTCCCTCGGCGGCGCCCGGCCGAAGGCCTCGGTCGTCGACCAGCACGGCCATCTCTCGATCGCCAAGTTTCCGAAGGAGACTGACGACTACAGCATGGAGACCTGGGAGGAGATTGCGCTGCGGCTCGCCGGCAAGGCCGGCATCACCACCCCACAACACGAACTGATCGAGGTGGCCGGCAAGTCTGTCATGCTGTCACGCCGTTTCGATCGCAATGACGCCGTCCGCATCCCGTTCCTGTCCGCCATGGCGATGATGGGCGCCAAAGACGGCGAGCGCGGCAGCTACCCGGAGATTGTCGACGCTCTTGCGCAGCATGGAGCGCAAGGAAAGACGGACGCCCATGCCCTCTATCGGCGTGTCGTCTTCAACGTGCTGATCTCCAATGTCGACGATCACCTGCGCAACCACGGTTTCCTGTGGCTGGGACAGGCGGGATGGTCGCTCTCTCCAGCTTACGATCTCAATCCCGTGCCCGCCGATGTGAAGGCGCGGGTGCTGACAACGAACATCGACCTCGACGAAGGTACCTGCTCGCTCGATCTGCTCGAGGCCGCGTCGGAATATTTCGGGCTTACGCTGCCGCAGGCCCGCGCGATCATCAAGGAAGTCGCGACCGCAACCGCGACCTGGCGCGACACGGCCAAGGCCGTCGGCGCCCGCGCGGCCGAGATCAATCGCATGGCCAGCGCTTTCGAGCACGATGATCTCAAACGAGCGCTGGCCCTTTGACACGGACCTTTCTTCACAGCTTCGACCCCGCGGCCGCGAGCCCCGTCACCGGCCCGACCGTCGACCTTGAAGTCTCCGATATCGAGGATGCCGGCATTCGGGAGGTGCTGCAGACACCCGGCGCCGCCTATGGTGCGTGGTCCATTCTCGACGCACTCCTGGCGCCGACCGGCACGGGAACGCCTTTCATCTTCAGAGAGCCGCTTGGACAGGCGCGCGAAGTCAAAGTCGCGCTCTCAGGTCTGTTTGGACGCTTCGTCGCCCGCGCCTATCTCGAGCGACACTTCAATCTTTCGATCTTTGCACATCTCGGCAGCCGAACCATCGACCTGGACCGCCGCAGGCAGGTCAAGGTCAAGCGTCTGTTTCGCGGCGACCTGCCCGATTGGATCGCCTGCGCCTCTGACCTTTCCTTGCTGACGGTCGCCGAGGCGAAAGGCTGCCATGATGTCGGAGGCCCCGCAAAGGCGCTGGATCGCGCATGGACGCAGGCCGGACGGATCGATGTCACCGCCCAGGGTCGCAAGGTCACGGTGAAACGCATCGCGATCGCAACGCGCTGGGGAATGGCAGTAGCTGGTCCAGCCGATGTTCATCTCTCGGTCCGCGATCCCGTCGATGAAGGCGAGCCCATCGATCCCGAAGAGAAGAACGCGCTGTTCATCGGCCTTCTTCGGCTGCATATCGCCAACTTGATCAAGCCACTCGGTCATGCCGAATTGGCGGGCGCCCTTCATCGTCTCACGCATCAACCATTTGCGCGAAGGCTCCAGGACGATCTCGGACGCGCGCGAGCCTTGCTCGACGCCGCACCGGTACGGGACGTGGAAAAGGCCAGCGCCATCGGGGGGCTTGTCGGCGGCATCGTTACCCGCGCGGGGCCAGTCACCGACGCCGACGTCGCGCCCGCCGATCAGGAAGCGCTCGCTCGCCTCAACCTCCGACCGGTCTTTGTCGGGATCGAGCGCGATCTTATTCGCGCAGCCATCGACGCGGAGCCTAGTGCCGTGCGAAATCGCCTGGTCACAGCCGTTCATTCTGACGAATTTGCTCGATACGACCGTGCAGGCGGCTGGATTGTGCCGCTCGGCTTGGAGCGACGCATCAGCGGCGAGACTTGAAACCAGCCACGGAAACAGAGTGCGCAAGAATCGTCTGTAATAGCCTTTAGATCAGATTACCCTATGGTTATCGGCTGCGCCATCGCGGTCGGTCGGGACAATTCAAGGCCCGCAGTTCTCGGGCAGGCACAGGGTGGGTCGCACCAAGCTTCGGCTCGCGCTTCTATTCCTGCGCGCGGTGGATACGTGCGGAGGCCCTTGCCGGCAGACGCTGCGGGCCTATTCACAGCGACCTTATTGGCCGGTGGTGCAGATCGCTCAACGGGAGCGAAATGAGCGATTCTGTGACCGCAGGTTGGGTGCTGCGATCTTGCGCCAGTTGAACTCCAGCCGATCTACTCGGCGCCTTTTGCGGGTCGACGCGGCTCGATGCCATGATATACGGGCGTCATGAGCAAACGGCACGTCGGCAAGATCTGCGTCTACTGCGGCATCGCTACTGCCGAGACGATGGATCATGTCTTCGCGCGGGAATTCCTGCTGATTGAGCGTCGGGCGAATCTGCCCAAGGTCCCGGCCTGCCAAGCATGCAATAACGTCAAGAGTGGCCACGAGCACTATTTGACGACCGTGCTACCGTTCGCCAGCAATCACCTGGATGCCACGGCGATGCTGTCTCAGATGGTGGAGCGGCGCCTGAACAAGAACGCGAAGCTGAAGGGGCGGCTGTCGGCTGGCCACCGGCAGGAGCTGACGCTTCAAAACGGTATCCTCGTGTCGGCGATGACGCTGCCCTTTGATGGTGAGCGGGTCGGCGAGCTGTTCAAGTTCATCACGCAGGGTCTGCTCTTCCACCATTGGGGGGTGGTGCTCGATCGGCAGAGGCATGGGATATGGGCCGGCTTTCTCAACCGGCCCGGCGAGGAGGTCCACCGGAGGCTGCTCGCTGGCAATGCCCGGGCCCGCGTCAGGGAAGACATTGGCGCCGGCGCCCTCGTCTATGAGGGAGTGCAAGGCATGGACTTCCCGGAGATGTCAATCTGGGTATTTCAGCTCTTCGGGGGCGTCCGCGTCAGTGGGGATGCCGATGAGCCGGAGGCGATGGTGCGGGTGGTCGGCGGCGTGACCGCCTCGCATAGGGCGCTCAAGCTGCTCGATGGCGGCCAAGGCTCCGCTTCACCCGCAGTTGCCTAGGCGTTTCGCGCGAAAGATCGTCGGCCGATCGCGAATGCGCGGCGCCTGAAGGTCGAGGCCTTGCGAGGTCGGCACCGCATGCCCACATAGGTCAAGCCCCGCTCGTTCGGGGTTATTATTTTCCAAAATCATTATTTTGATCATTTTCTTACGATCCTCATTGGAGAAGCGCCCGCATGACCACATACACCTACGTCGACAATTCTAACCTCTACATCGAAGGCACCCGCGTCTCGGCCGTCAAAAAGGGGATGGCCAAGAACATCGTTGATGCCATGAACAAGGGCGTCGTCGATCACGGCTGGGTGCTGGACTACGGGAAGCTCTACAAATACGTCAGCGGCGAGGACACGGTAGCCAAGCTGTGGGGATCGCCACCTCCCGGCGACTCGTTCTGGAAGATGGTCGGCAAGGCCGGGTTCAAGACCCAAGTCTACAACAAGAACGCTGGCAACAAGGAGAAGAAGGTCGATGTGGCCATCGCGACGGCCATGATGGATGACGCGTTCAACGTCATCGACAAAGACAACGACGATATCCTGCTGGTTGCCGGGGACTCGGACTATGTGCCGGTCGTCGCAAAACTGATCGAGCGTGGCTTTAAGGTCGAGGTGGCCTTCTGGGGCCAGGCGGCAAAGGAGCTCCGCGACACCGCGGCGAACTTCTTCGAACTGGATGGCAAGCTCGATGAATTCACCCGGGCCGCATCGCCAGCGGCTGCGTAGCGCTCGCCTAAACAGGCCGCCGTTTGCCTGCTCCTAAAGTTCAGGCATAACGACGACGGTTTGCCACCCGCTGGTAGGCGCCGGTGACGTTGAGCCGCATTCGGACCAGCGGTTCACTCGCGCCGTACATGTCTGAGGCCTTGGCGATCGTCAGCCCAAGCGCGGCGATATGCAGAGCGGCTTCATCCGAGACGACAAGCGCGGGCCCGAGCCAGTTGGCTTCCTCTTCCATTGCCTTGTCGTAATTCCGGGTCCCCGACGGGTCGAGGATCCTCATTGGCGGGTGCAACAGCAGGCCATGCGCCAGCTCGTGGCTGACGTCGGCAGCCTGACGCTTTTCGTCATGGGCGTCGTTGTGGACGATGAACCGCTCCCGCCCCGCGGCCAATGTCACCGCTGAAAAGTCCTTCTGGCCGTTGACGGTTTGAAGGTAGGCAACGGCTTCAGGCGCCATCTTGGCGTAGTCGCTCAGCGGGAAGACGGGGATTTCGAGATGCTCGGCCAATTGCCAGGGGCAAAGCGGAAGATGGGGTGCGATGTCCAGCTCCTTGCGGAGGCTGCTCGCATACCAATTTGCTTCAGCTTTGAACCCCCGACGTAAGGCCATTTCCCAGCTACTGCCTTTTCCTGAACTGCTGGTACGCGGCCTTGATGAGCGCCTCCAGCGCCTTGGCGCCTTCTTTCGACAGATTGGGATCGGCGCGTAAATGCGCCGTCAGCTCCGCCAGTGGCTCCCGCCCCTCTTTCGGCTTCGGGACGCCACGGGTGAACTGCTCGGCCTTGAGCCCGGACCAGGCGCACAGTGCGGCCAGGCTATCCACATCCGGACGGCGGCCTTGCGACATGCGCGTTAGGCTCGACGCCGGCACGCCCGATTGTTCGGCCACTTTCTTCCAAGTGAGATCGCGCGTAATTCGCACGCTGTCGATTGCAGCAAAGAATGCCTCCCCGTCGAATTTTCCTGACGCCATTAGCCTTGGACTCGCCTGCCTTGATCTTGGGCCCGAATCGGGCCACGATTGCAATCTAGCAATTGATACCGTTCCGGCAATTGTCGATTTGGAGATATCAAGCATGTCGAAATCTTCTAAAGGCGGCGGTCCTTACCGCAGCGCAACGACCGGGCAGTATGTGACTCCCAAGTATGGACGCAGCCACCCGAGCACAACTGTCCACGAGGCCCCAGGCAAGCACGGGTCTAGCGGGCCGCACTACCGCAGCGCGATCAGCGGCCGCTATGTCACGACCAAGCACGGCCAGTCCCACCCCAACACGACCGTGAAGGACAAGTAGCCATGAATTTCCTTCACAACGACTTGGGTTATCTGAGCGGCGGAGAAGTGGTCGAGGTCAGCCTCGACCACGCCGCCACTGTCCGGCTGATGGATGCCGGCAACTTCCAGAGCTATCGGCAAGGCCGGCAGCACCGCTACTTTGGCGGCGCAGCCCGACAGTCGCCGGTGCGGCTGCGGGTGCCGCAGTCGGGTCATTGGCATGTGGCCATCGACCTAGGTGGTCGTGCCGGCGCGATCAGGGCCGGCGTTAGGGTTTTCTCATAGGTTAGGCAGCCACCGATCAACGCGCATGAATTGTTATGGCCTCGTCAAGGCTGCCGCATGGGCTGCCGGTTTGCTCGGAATGTAATAACCGACCTTGGTTTCAGCTGGCCAAAAACACAGGGCGAATAACGGGTGCAACCTAAGAACCGCTGAAGCGAGGGTTGCAACAAGACTCATGGAGCCCCACATCATGTCGTCAGTGGTTGGGGGATTGCTGCATATAGTCCACATCATGACAGGAGGTCGTAATGGGTGTGGGGGTGTCAACTCTGAGTGTCACAGAACGGTTCGGTAAGTTCCTAAATAACATCACGCTAAGCACGACGCAGATTGACGACGGCAAAACGAAGCGGGGAAGCGTCTGCAAGGTGCTCAACCTGAAATATTGGTCGTCAGCATCGGAAACCGACAACAGCTTCTATGTCGGCTCTTGGGGAAAATTCACGCGCATCCGACCGCCTCGCGATGTCGATGTTCTGTTCAAGCTGCCGAAATCAGTCTACGACCGATTTCAATTGCGCAACGGCAACAAGCAGTCCCAGCTTTTGCAGGAAGTGAAAGACGCGCTTAAGGCAAGCTTCCCCAAAACCGACGTTCGGGGCGACGGTCCGGTGATCAAGGTGCCGTTCGCTTCGTACGCCGTCGAGTTGGTGCCGGCGTTTCCGTTGACTACGGGCAAGTTCTGGATTCCACTCACGACCAATGGCGGGAGTTATAAGGAGTTCGATCCTGACGCCGAGTACAAAGCGGTCGCGGACTCGAACAAGACCACCAACGAGAACACGCGCGAGCTGATCCGCATGATGAAGTGCTGGCAAGGCCAGTGCTCGGTGCCGCTCAAATCATTCTGGATCGAGATCCTCGCCGTGGATTTTCTGTCGTCCTGGGAGCACGCCGGCAAGAGCCGCGTCTACTACGACTGGATGGTGCGCGACTTTCTCAAATTCTTAGTCAGCAAAGCCAACAGCCATATTTGGGTTCCTCGCACCTACGAGCTCATCTGGATCGGCGAAGCGTGGAAATCTCGAGCTGAAAGCGGGCATGCTCGCGCCGTCAAAGCGTGCGAGTATGAGTCAAACAATGATTCGATCATGGCGGGGATCGAGTGGCAGAAAATCTTCGGCGACGATATGCCTCTGATATGAGCGATGAAGCAGCGGCGGCTCTCAAAGCGCAGTGTAAAGAGCAGTGGGAACGCTGCCTTTACACATCCAACACCCTCATGGTCTGGCTCCGTGCGCTGCGCATTACGCGTATCGTATTCGTCGTTGTACCTATCATCTTCGGTGCGCTCGCAAGTTGGGAAATTCTGAAGGGCGACAATCGGTACGAATACGTCACTGCCACCATGGCGCTAATCGCCGGGATCGTGCCGGCGGTGTATGCCGCCCTGAAGCTCGATGAGCATCTGCCAACTGCCACACGGCTTGCAGGTGAGTACAAGAATCTCGAAATCTATTTCGGCGATCTCGCGGCGGTCGGCCCCCACAAACCATTCGACGTGTTCGAGGCTGAGTACAAGGAAGCCCGGACACGGCTGGAAAATGCCAACAACGAGGCGTATACGCCGCCAGAGTGGTGCTTCAAACGCGCGCGCGCCAAGATCCGGACCGGCCACTACACCTTCGGCGACGATCCTCCCAGATAAAAACGGCGCCATGATGGAAGCCCATTGCTTTAGGTCGACCGCGCCAGCTCAGCCATCACCGAACCAGCGTCGGATGGAAACCCCTCATCAGCCTACAGAACCTTTCGACCGCGAGGTCAGCTTTGTTGGGATGACAAGCAGAGCTGGTGTGCAGCGAGGTTATAAGCCTGACAGTAACTTTCCCCAAAGAGATAGGCGCCTTGAGCTGGGCCACTCTGAAGCTTGCCTCAGCCCGCCTAACCCTTCCCGCCATTGAAGCAAACGGAATGTGTCTCAGACGCTTCAATAGCTGCCGGAGATCAAACCTAGCTCGAGGAAAGTCTTGTCCTCCGGTGGAGGCAATCATCTTGGACGCTCATTGTCTCGCTTGTGATCACCCAGATCGGCATCGCCCCCCCGCTCCGTGTTGCGGCGACGGCTATTAGCGAGCTCCGCGAGCTCGTTCTTCAGCGC
The DNA here is from genome assembly GCF_052588265.1 of Bradyrhizobium sp. Pa8. Classification (NCBI taxonomy): domain Bacteria; kingdom Pseudomonadati; phylum Pseudomonadota; class Alphaproteobacteria; order Hyphomicrobiales; family Nitrobacteraceae; genus Bradyrhizobium; species Bradyrhizobium sp. Pa8. The sequence continues at coordinate 196,050 of NZ_CP176768.1, forward strand.
ATGCCGGCGGGTCTCGACAGCGGGCATATCGTTGACGAATTGCCTAATCTGTCGCGCCAGCACATGATCTGCCGCCACTCCGGAGCGCCCTAGCTCGGCGGCATAGTCGAGATAACGCCGCCGGATCGCGTCCTGACGTGACTTGATCTGCTCGTCCCAGGGGTGTTTGGCAGTCCTACCGCCCCTAACCTCCGAAAGCACCTCCTTGCGGGCGAGCCGATCGACCTCGGGCGTGATCTTACGCTTGCGCATCGCGCGGATCGCCCCGCGATCGGCTTTTCGAACCCGTCCGCGGGTTCGCCGCGGCGTTGCCTCCGCCGCTATCCCGCGAAGCCGGAGTTCGCCGGCAAACCGTTCTCGCCAGGCCTGAAGATCCGCCTTGCGCGGATTGAGGCGTTTGCCGTCATGGCCCAGAGACCGAACGGTCAAGTGCACGTGGGGATGCTTGTCGTCGAGGTGCTGGACAAAGACGTAGTCGTGATTGTAGCCGAACGTCTCGATGGCAAATGCCCGGGCTGACTCCTTAACGGCGACCGCATCGGTGCCAGCCGGCATCGACAGAATGATGTTGATCGAAAGCGATCCATCACGTCGACGCCTGTCGTCGAGACAGGCATCATCCTCCCAGCGTTGCTGCAGATCTTTCAATCCGGAACGACCTGACAGCGTTGCGCCCTGCTCTGTTTCCGCATCGAGCTCGCCGTTTCGCGTGATGTAGGCCAAGTGCGACTTGAGATGCGCCACGCCCTTGGTACGACCGGTGATCTTGACCATCACCTCTGGTGCTCGGCGCACGATGCGCTCGAGCTTTGCACGCATCGCCGGCGTGAGGCCGCCGGGAGCGGCCGGATCGGGGATATCCCACTCGGCCCGCCGCGGGCGCCGATTGGGCGTTTCCCAGACATACGAGATCGGCGGAAGTTCGGACGCCAGGTCGTTCGGCCGCGGCGAGCGCCGGCTCATCGCCGTCCATCCCAATAATCTGCGTTGCCGTGTAGGGCATTGCGCAACTGCGCGAGCTCTCTTTCGATGACCAATTTGGCCTCCTGAATTGCGGACGGATCGGGCTCGACCGCCCTGCCCTGCAGCACGCTGGTGTTTGCGGCACGCGCGATCTGGTTGATGTTGCCGCCGACCCGGTTCAGCTCGCGAACAATCGCGCGAAGCGCCTCGTGCTCGCTCGGCGAATGCTGCACCGGTGATGCCAACCGCGAGCGCACCAGGGCGACGATCCAGCCGGTTCGGGTCATGCCGCGCTGATGTGACACTTCAGCGAGCTGCCGCATCTCGCTCTCGCGAAATCGCACCGTCACCTTCTCCGGTCGTCCGACTGGCAACGCCAAGATGCGCGGCGCTGGTGCAGCTAGTGCATCAGCAATGAGACGCCGCAGCAGCGCGGATTTTCCGCCCTGGGTCGCTGCGAAAGCTGAGAACTCCGCCGCGACTTCGTCGGAGACGCGAAGCGAGATCAGAGCCATGCAGTCCAATCCCAATCGCGATGTAATACATCGCTGGCGCGAAGCCTATCCTGCACTAGAAAATGCGAATCTCTCCACCCCCTCGATGTTGGTTCAAACCAACCGGCTCGGCAATCAAAGCTCGGCATTTGCTGCAGGTGAGATCCAACCCAGGTGACGATCGATGCGCAACATTCCTCTAACCTTTGCATTGCTCGAACGTTGCGCGTGCGGATCGGCAACACGGGCACCGAGCATGTGGACCGCGGCTTTCCAGCAGCCTCCGGCCTCTCTACAGCGCTGCGGGGGGCGCGTTCGGCCTCCGGCTGCTGCGCTAACGCGCCATCCTTCGGATGGGAAATCCGCTCCGCCGGCATGCCAAGCGCAGCAGCCTTTCTGAGGAGACAGTATGAGGCCAGCTTCATGCGAAAATGATCTCTTCGATCGTGATGGTCGATGCCGGCACCTCTTCCGCTTCTTCTGCGCCATCGATCAATAGCACGGCATGGCGTGAGCCCTGAGACGCGAGCCGATCGACGAGAAGACAGCCTGTGCGATCTTGGTGGCGCACTCTGATCGTCAGTGATGTGCTCTTTCGCTCGTCACGATTGACCGACGAGCTCCGGGGCTTTTCCGCGGTCGCCGTTACACGGTCTCTTGCTAGGGGGCGCAATGCCGCTTGCGGTGCGATCGGGCCTCGTGCCGATTGAGCTCCAGCGGCACCTTCGCGATCAGCATGGGAGCCGCCAACTTCGCTGCGAATTTTGCGAGCCAGCTGGCGGGCGTGGGCGTCGGTAAAGCACTCCTGCGCTGCACATATGGTCTCGACGGCGTTGGGCTGCTCACGCCAAGCCTGGTAGAGTTCATACACAGCACGGATTGACGAGCCGGCAAGCTTCGACCGGAGAAATTCCGGCATACTTTGGACCGACGCGTAGCGAGACACCCAGTCCCTGGGCTTGCCGAGCTTCCGCGAGATATCAGCTTGGAAGCTGCGACGGGGCTGGCCTGGATCTTCGTCAATGCGATCGATGGAGATGGAAGTCGGTTGCCCGGTTGCGGCAACACCATCTTCCGCGGCGTCGATGAGCTGCTTAAAGCTGAGATCAAGCGCCATGTGCCGTCTCGTTCATCTGCCCGACGATCTTGGCGAGAACATCACGGATTTCGCGACCAGCCTCCTGCGCAGAGCGGCGCTTGAGCTTCCAGACCGGCAGGCGTTCCGCAACGGCCTCAGCGTAGCCATCCCTTGCAACGATCTGGCCGGGGAACACATATTTGCCGGCCTCGCGCAGCAGTTGCTCAAGGTGCGTCCTTTGACGGGGCGATTTCGTATTGAAGTTCGAAGGCAGCAACCCGAGGAACTTCGTATCCTGGCGTCCATAACGCCTCTGCACGCCGATGACGGTCTGCATCAGACCTTTGACGCCCTTGATCGAATAGTCCTCCAGATAAATGGGGGCCAGGACATGCGACGCCGCGACCAAACAACCAACACTGCGCAGTCCAAGTGATGGCGGCGTATCGATGACGCAGGCGTCGAACTGATCTGACGCGATAGCGAGGTTCTCTTGCAGAGTCGTGATGGCGGCGGCATTGCTGCGATCGAGATCAGTCAGCGAGCTATCGGCCGGCGCGAGCGTTAGGCCTTCGCCTTCACGAGAGACGACCCGTGTCCCCGGTTTGAACAGATCCGCGGCTAACGTTGACCCCGCGTAGTGCCTCAACGTATCCGATGCATTGCTCTGCGCATCCACGTCGATCACAAGAACACGGAGATTCGCCTCCGCCATGAACCAAGCCAAATGCACAGCAAGCGTCGTCTTGCCGACCCCGCCCTTTTGATTGTTGATGACAATGGTCTTCATCTCAAAATCCGGAATGGGTCTGGCGGCGCTGGGTTCATGTCCTCGTCCATCGTTTTGTGGGGGTGTTGGTTTGAACCAACAGCGATTGCGAATCCGATCACCGGAACGATCCCGAAATTCACCCGGCGAATCCCCTGCCAGAAGAGTCAGGTCAGTACATCGCCAACGGAAGGAACAAATACCGGCAAGCGCGGCTGGGACCGTGCTCGTTGCTGGACCACTGCTGTCGACACGGTCGCGAGAGGATCGTCACGCGAATGCGCGGAGACCGCTTGCGGGCTCCGGGAGCGCCGCCGGGCGGCGCGAGTAGAGCTGTCCCGGAGGGGCTCGCCCAAACGATTAACGCAGTATCACTCGTAGGCTGGCCTTATTGGCCGGGAGCCCACTCTCCTTCTTAAGCATTGGCGCCTAATCAAGTCGGCCAATTCAAGGGTTTCGCATGTACTGGATGAAAGTCGTGTCTTCGGGCTTGGCGTTCTGAGTTTTATGCTTTTGCTCGCGGACATTATTGGCATCTGGAGAGCAGTTGCAGTCTACCGAGCTGTCGTACTCATAGCTCAGGCCGTCATGTCCTCTCTATTGTTGCCAGATCCTCGTAGTGATTGGTTTGAGCCCCAATAACCACGGAATTGGGCGCCCTTTGTGCACTCGAAAGGGAACGTACTTCGAGCGCAAAGGCCCTAGACCCGGCGACAGACCAAGCAATCATGTGGGAAAGCCCTATTCTGCAAGCGCTCCGGAAAACTTGCCGATCCTTGCAGAGTAGCGCCGCGTATGGCTGATCTTCGATTCGGCATCGCCGCATCGAGCTATCCGCGAAGCCGACGCTGTTCAGAGAAGTTTCACTGATCCGCAACTGGGGTCGGATCGGCACGAATGTGCAGACCATGGTGCACAAACCTTCCATGGCAGTGCTGAGGCTGTCGAAGCGTTCGAACGGCTCGAGTGTGCCAAGCGGAGGCGCCGTTATGCTGCTGCAGCTGACGAGAAACTATCCTAGCACTACTTTGGCAGTTTCGTCGGTTTAATGAGCCTGTCAGGATTCCCGAATCGATTTTTCAATGATTCATAGGGGGTCGGCTTTTGGAGCGCCGACCATGGGGAACGCGACGTCGGATTGGGAAGACGAACTCGAACGTTGGCTGAAGCCATTTCTGGATCGCTTGGGTCATAAGGCCCGGCGACGGATGTGTCCGCTTTACATTGCGGGGCTGATCGGCCCTGGTGAACGCAAAAGCATTCAACCGATGGCGGAGCGCTTTGCAGCGGGCGATTACGACCAGCTGCACCATTTCATTGCCGATGGCGTCTGGGACGCGACGCCGCTGGAGACAGAGTTGTTCAGTCAGGCCGACCGGCTCGTCGGCGGCGACGATGCAGTGCTGGTTATCGATGACACCGCGGTGCCGAAGAAGGGCGAACGCTCGGTCGGTGTCGCGGCTCAATATGCCTCGGCGCTTGGCAAGACGGCAAATTGCCAAACGTTGGTGTCGCTGACGCTTGCGCGCGGCGAAGTGCCGGTGATGATCGCGTTGCGTCTCTTCCTGCCAGAGAGCTGGACAAGCGACGCTGCACGCTTGAAGCGCGCCGGCGTACCGGTCGAATACCGGGCGCCGCGATCCAAGCCAGAGATTGCTCTGGCCGAGATTGATCGCGCGATGACGGCCGGCGTGCGCTTTGGTTGTGTGCTGGCGGACGCAGGATACGGCCTCAGCGCGCCGTTTCGACAAGGGCTCACGGCACGCGGGCTGGTCTGGGCCGTTGGCATCCCCCGTCACCAGAAGGTGTACCCGGTCGGCGTCAAGTTGATCTGGCCAGTCGCTATGCGCGGGCGTCCCCGCAAGCTGTACATTCCGGACATCCTGTCGAGGGCAGCCGAAGACATGCTCGCCGATGCCAAATGGCAAACTGTGAGCTGGCGAACCGGGACCAAGGGTCGATTGAAAGCGCGTTTTGCGGCCGTTCGGGTGCGGATCGCCGATGGACCACCGCAGCGGATCAAGGATAAGGGCCAGCAGCATCTTCCCGGCGAGGAGGCCTGGCTGATCGGTGAACACAGGACCTCAGGGGAGAAGAAATACTATCTCGCCAATCTGCCGGCCGCGACAGATCTGCGCACACTGGCTGCCACGATTAAGGCGCGATGGATCTGCGAACAGGCGCATCAGCAGTTGAAAGAGGAACTCGGGCTTGATCACTTCGAGGGACGATCCTGGCAAGGTCTTCATCGTCACGCACTCATGACCATGATCGCGTACGCCTTCTTGCAACACCGTCGCCTCGCACAAGCGGGGCGGAAAAAAAAGAATCAACGGACCCCCGCCTCAGCCAAGCTTGCCGGCCGTTCGTCACGCCATCGTCGATCTCATTCTTCGACCGCCATCCCAGCGATGCCCATGTTGCAGAAGACGAATCCGTGAAAATCCGCAGCGCAAATAGATCTGCCAAAGTAGTGCTAGGCTGGCAATTTTTTCGGGGATTACGGCTCCGCTTGTGATGCCGGCCCTATCTGTTCCAGGGCCTTGATGTCAGACGAGCAAAATCAAAACAAGACTGAGCTCGTCCAATGACGACTGCCAATGAGATCGCCGAAAAGATTGCAGCCGAGAACGACCTGACAAAAGCTCAAGCGAAATCCATCGTCGATAGCGTGTTCAAGGCCATCGCTGATGCGGCCGTCAGCGGAGCCGAGACGAGCCTTCCCGGATTCGGCAAGTTCAAGGTCAAGGATAGCCCCGCCCGCGAGGGCCGCAATCCCTCGACCGGCGCAACGATTGCGATCGCAGCTTCGAAAAAGCTGACGTTTACGCCTGCCAAAGCCATCAAGGACGTTCTGAACGGAGGAGCGGCCCCTAACGACGGTGCTTCCTAAGGCACGCAAGACGAGGGGACTTATGCCCCCTCCTCGGCTGCGAGCGCTTCGTCCCGTTGACGGATGAGTTCGGCCAGTTCGAGTTCAAGCGCCTTGCGCTCCGCCGGTGTGAATGCGCAGTCGCGCAGCTCGGCGCGCAACTCTTCAATGGTGTCGATGGTCATGATCGCATCTCCGGTCGAAGGGAAGCGGGCCCCGCCTTGCGGCGGAGCCCCACTGGCGGAGCCTCAGTCCCGGTTCGGCCGGGACCAGATCAGCTGGAGACCTTCCGCACCTTCGACCTCGGTCAGGGTGGCGTAGATCGGAGCGGGGAAGCTCGGATCGTCCAGCTTGACGGAGAGGTAGTCCCGCTCGGTGTCCTTGGCGATCTTCTGCCAGGCCGCGCCCAGCTCGACGTTGCCTGAGTAGATGCGGAAGTGCGGTCCCTTGTCGGAAGGATTCTCGACGCGGATCAGCTTGGCCTTGACGTTGAGGTTCAGCGTCTTGATCGCGCCGGAGAAGCCATTGCCCGTGGAGGTGAAGGTGCCGATGGTAGCCATTGTCTCATTCCCTTGGTTTTCTCGGGCCGCGCCTATCGCGACCTCGATGGCGGTCGTGAGACCGGAGGCGATCGACCTGCACCCAAAGGGCCGAAATGAAATGGAGGGCGGCCGGCAGCGACTTTCTTGGACCGCGAGGAATGGCGCGCAGCGCCAGGGGAAGAAAGTCGAGGACGGACGTTGCAGGGACAAGATCGAGAGCCCGCGAAGCGGGATCGGCCTTCGGTCAGACCAGCCTCTATCGAGGACGCAGATGGGAGCGCCTGTCGCGAAAACACATGGAATGAAGACAAACGGCCCTATGTGCCATTCGGATCTCAGGGCAACGAGCGTCCCAGCGAAACGTCGTTCACCATAAGCAGGCCACCTAAGCGCCGGGTCATCGCCTACCAGAGAAGCATCGCTGTCAGCAACGTCGGCGCACCTATCGAAGTGGCCATCGCAACATCGATAACGAGGCTGCCGACGTTCTCGCCATGCGGCTGCAAGTCCGTCCCCCGCATCCACGCGACCGACCGCCCTGCGAGGCGTGAGACAGATGCTAGCGTCGGTGGACATGCCGGCCGCCGACTCCGCGACTATTCCGCCCGCACGCGCAATGGAATGAAGCTGAGCATGCGGGTTGCAACGCCACAGCATTGGATAGGTTTGTGGGCACAATCGGCCTCCGCAGCAATCCGGCTGCCGGGCTCGATTTCGGTTCGAACGTTACTTGGCCGGCGGCCGCAGCGGGCTTTCCGCCCATTTCCGGGCGGCGGGATCGCGCAGCGGGTCGTCTTCGCAGGCCAGGCAGACGTAGCGCGGCTGGCCAGGCGCGACGTCGTCGGGCATGGCCGTCATCGGCTTCCCGCACTTCGGGCACAGCTTCCGGCTCGGGTAGAGCGGAGTCATGGTTTTTTCCTGCCGGGACCAGCTTAGTTCCCGGTACGCCGCGAGCACAAGTAGATCGCCAAAAGTTGTCCGCATGCACCAGACCGCTTGACGCGAAGCGCGTCTCACACTGAAATCCGATTTTCAGTGATGTTGCGGGGGTGGCGTCGTGGAAGAATTTTACAGGGGCTTCGCGCAGCGGGCGCGCGATCTGGCGGAGGACGCGGACCCGTTCACCAAGCGGCGGCTACTCGACCTAGCCCAGCGATACGATCTCAAGAGCAGACCGGGAGCCGCGGGCGGCCGGACCCTCCCGCCGCCGCGCGCGATGCCACCGACGGCGCTGTTTTCCGGCTCCGGCGAAACTTAAGACTAGTCGGAGCGCGGCCCGGTCGTCGGTTTTCTATGTGTTCATCGACCGGTCCGGGTGTCGGCCACCCGCGGTCGCGGTGCTCGCGTTATCACAAGCTCACCCATGCAGCATGAAACCGCGCACGCGCGCCGCGAAGGATCATCGCCTGCGCCGCGCGATCTCGTCAGCGACCATGCCCTCCGCCCGCACCAGCCGCTCATGCAGGGTCTCGAACATATCGAGGATGTCATCATTGGGTTCATTCTTGCCCTGCTCGATGGCTTCGGCAACGAGCTCATCGAGGGGCGTCTCCTTCAATTGGCCTTTCTCCAGAAGCTCTTCAAACAGACTATCGCCGCTCGGCTGCGGTTGCATGCGACCGTCGGAGTTGCACCAGACGGTGAATGTCTGTTGTCCCAGAACGGCGTGCTCGACCATCTCCGCATCCAAAGGAATCAGCGTCCCCCAGGCCTCGCCCGCCTCGTCCGCGAACCCCGCCACGTACATCCGTTGCTCCGCAGCCCCTTCATCACGAGGCTGGAGGAACGGCGTGAGGACGATTGGAGGGTGTTTTCCCATGACGATCTCTCCGAACAACTTTGCATCGACACAGCGCAGCAGCTGGGTCAGTGCAGGTATTTTCGATCACACGAAAAAGGCAAGGTCTAGGAACGGCGCCTCATCGTCTCACGCCCGCTGCTTGTCTCGCCGGCGAGAACTGATCTGCGCCATCAGGATCGGGCCAAGCGAAAATTCGCCGACCTCGGCTTTTCGCGTCAGGCCGCGCAGATAACCGCCGGCGGAATTGATCGCCGTCCCGCGCTGCAGGATACACGCGACGACGATGGCTGCGGGCACCTCGCCCATAACCTTTTGCGCCTCCTCCCAGGCGCTCGGGCTGATGCCCAGCATCGATCGCACAACGGCCGCAGTAGCGAGGAAATCGCGCCAGTTCGAAACCCCACCCTTCGCATAATCGACGATGTCAGGACACGCACTCAGGACCATTCCTAACGGATACGCTCCCTCCCCGACTCGCGAGGGTTGAGGTTTGGGCTCAGCTCCCGCCGCCCTGTCTTCTCGAAGGACAGGTTCAAGATCAATAGGGGCTTCTGGTTTTGAATTCTGTATGTGGTGCTCAGAGTGGGACTCATTGGCGCTCGGATTCTTGGATTTGATGTGTGCTTCCAGAAGATTGAGTACGTCGTCGGCAAGCTGAGACAACTCGTCGGCGATCGGCTCGAGCTGCTGGCGCGTGGCCGTGCGCGGAATCTGGTCGACGATCGCGCGGAAGGCGGCGTGCACGACCTGCCAATCGGCAGGCCCCTGCCCTCCTCTTCGCGTCGGGACGGCTTCCTCGATGCCAGTTGCAATCATCTTCGCGATGTCGCGCCGGCACAGCGTAATGCGCTCTCGTACGAGCTTGAGTGCGCGGGCCTCGGCTTCGATATCGGCCGCCAGGCTCTCGAACTCCTCTGACCGCACGACCAGCGGCGACAGATCGAAGCCGAAGGCGAGCTCGATTTCGCCGGCGTCGTCCTTCCGCGCATACCGCTTGCCATTGGGACTGTCGCGCCGAACGATCAGCCCGGCGTCGACCAGCACAGCGAGATGACGCCGCAGCGTCGATGCCGGCATGCCGTGCGCTCGCCGAGTGAGTTGATGGTTCGAGGGGAAGACGATCAGATCGTCCTCCCCTGTCAGGGCGGTTTCGGGATGGAAGGTCAGCAGCGCATTCAGTACCGAGAGGGAGCGCTCCGACACGCCTAGGCGCGGCCGTGCCGTGCAGATGGCGTGGAAGATCTTCCACTTGTGCACGATCTTTTCGGGAGGACGTTCGGTTGTGACCATCTGGCTTGCCACATGGGCAAGCGTCAGCGATCGCCGCCCAAAGGGCGTCGTTGGAGAGTGTGACTGCATGTCTTTGCCTCAGCTGGGCAAAGAAAACCTGCTCGCCGAAACGGCGATGAAATCGCGTGGAAACTCTTGACTGCGATTCGCGAAAGTGATTCTCTGTCAGTCGCCAAACTTGAAGAGAAGGCTTCCGGAACTCCGTTTCGGGGGCCTTTTTTCTTTTCCCTTGTCTGCTCCTGGTTCGTGTTTACGGGACGAGGCCGTCAGGCCTCGGTAGTTTCCTGGCCGCCACTCGTCTTGGAAAAGGCGTCGAAGATAGCCGGGAGTTGGTCCACAAGAAATGCCGCGAATGTCGCCGAGACATTCTTGTCGATGGTAAGCTTCAATTCGCGCTCGATCTGACGCACGTGCGCAATCTTGTCCCCGGATGCGGAAAAGACTGGCTTCTCTTCCGATGGCTTCGATGTCCCCGCGGGAGATGGACGGCTTGCTGTTGAGAATGCTGCGAGAAATCGCGCGTCGGTTTCCCGCTCAGCAAATTTCGGGTCAGCGATCACCGCTCTGACACGTTTGAGCGCCGCGGCATCCTTGAGTAATTCAGCGAAGGACTGCCAGCGGCCGCGGCCAACTTTCGGAGCCTTCCCGATTGCTCGAACGACTTCGGGTGGAACCGATCGAGCGACGGCAAGGAGTTTCGAAGCCTCAGCCCGATCGATCGACAACGCATCCTGCACGATTGACCGGCTATGCCCGGCATCTTCGATATGCATCGCGAAGCTGGCGCGCTCAATGAAACTCAAATCCTCGCGCGGTGCGTTCTCGAGTCCTTGCGCCACGACAAGGGCTTCATCTGACAGCGATCGCAGGATCGCTTTGACGGAAATACCCAATTCGCGCGTGGCGCGGACGCGGCGATGACCATACGCGCTTTGATAGCGCCCTTTTGCTTCAGGATGCTCCCGAACGAGAATGGGCACCTCTTGGCCACGCTGTGCGATCGACTGTTTGAGTGCTTCGAACGAGCTATCATCATTGTCGCGAAACCGGTCGGACAGGGGTGACGGATCAATAAGCGAAGGGTCGATTTCAAGGATCACAGCCCCAGACGCGATTCTTTCACGAAGCTCCTCGTTCTCCTTCTCGACTTCGGAAAAAGAATCCTTCAACGAGCGGACCGAGCCCGACGAGACCCGCGGCAAGGCAGCGGGCACGTTGTCAGCTGACAACGTGCTTGATTGCGGGGCCGTGAAAAGGCTCTTGATAGTGTCAGTACGTTTGCTCATCGACCCCACACCTTCTTAAGAAGTTGCGCGATTTCGGCATTGACCGCGTCGACTGATTCCAACGCGCGGTCGTAGGCGCCCCGCCCTACCGCGCCGCGCTCCAGCTCATAAAGTGATTGCTTGGTGAGGCCAGCATTGGCGATTGCAGTCGATTTCCAAACAGTGGCCTGGAGCACATCCGATCCAAAGAGATTACGAAGGAGGGCCACGATTTGAGCTTCGGGCACGTCGTTGGGATCGTGACGCGTGATGACGTACCGGATGAAGTCGTGGTCGAGTCGCCCGCCGGCTTCCTCGATGACGGACATGAGATCCGACGTCATGAGGAGAAATTGGCTCATGGATGCAACATCGACCATCTGCGGATGGATGGTCACGAGCATCGCGGTGGCCGCGTTTAGCGCGCCCATGGTCAGGTAACCAAGTTGGGGCGGGCAGTCGATAACGACGACATCGTAGTCGTCGGCAACCTGGTCGATGGCGCTGGCGACTCGGCGAAAGAACAGGTCGTGTCCGCGTTCACGCCGCTCGATCATTGCGCGAGGCGTGTGGTGCTCGAACTCCATCAGCTCAAGATTGCCCGGAACAAGACCTATCCCGTCAAAGTAGGTCGGCCGGACGATGTCGCGCATCGGCCGGCGGTGCTCGTCATACCGGATTGCACCGTAGAGAGTTTCATTCGCCCCAATATCAAACTCGGGCTGGTACCCGAACATCGCGGAGAGCGACGCTTGCGGATCGAGGTCAATGGCAAGGACCCGAAAGCCGGCAAGGGCGAGGTATTGGGAAAGATACAATGCCGTCGTCGTCTTGGCGGACCCGCCCTTGAAGTTGGCGACGGTGATAATTTGGAGCTTGTCGCCCGGCTGGCGGCGCGGGAGAAATTCCGACGCTTCTCGGGGCCGCGCCGTGGCTAGATACGCGCGCAGCTCATGAATCTGAGCCAGGGTATAGGATCGGCGGCCCCCAAGTCCGGTCGCTGGGGTCGGTCCAAGTCCGTCGAGGGAGAGCTGTCGGAGATAACCATCGGAGACGCGGACAATTCGCGCAACCTCCCCTGAGGAGAACGAGCGGAGAGACTTACTGGCTGAAGGCGGGAAAAGCGTTGTCGCCAGCGAGCGAAGCTGGCCGGAAAGGATGCCGGCGTGCCGGGTGATCCGGGCAGACGCAGTCTCGCTCATGGTAAGTGAATCTTCCGCTAAGCTCGGCATTTGCTTTCTCAAGACGGTTTCTGCGCGTCAGACGCCTGATCTCCGTCTTGAGAGATGGCCACGATTCTATGATTTGAGCAAGAATTAAAGGGTTAACGAGTTGTTAACGCCCAATGGCGCGCTGCCCACAAGCAATGGCGCTTTTCGGTGCATCGTGCGGCTGTTGTCAGCTGACAACAAAGCCTCCAGCGACCGGGCGGAACTCTACTTTAGCATGAGTCGGCGCCCCCCGCTCCCGCCGCTGCATCGAAAGGTGCAGCCATTGTGCATCGTCTCGATCAAAGAGACCCTCCCGCGCAGCTCCGCAAAGTGCTCCGAACCGTCCCCCTCCCCTACTCTTGCCAGCGCGGCCGCCGCGACATTATTCACCGCGGATGATGTGATGGCACGCTGCATCCAGCCCCCGTCAACCCGCTTCAGCCGCCTCGTCAGCGACACGGGCCTTTCAGCGCCCACGTTGGACGGGCGAAGAGTCGGCAACGTCGGCTCACTATTCCCGAGCCGTCGCAGATGAATCGAGGGCTTCCCCGCCTACGCTGTACCGCCGCCGGGCAAACACGCTGTCGACGCTTCGGTCCGGATCTGCTGGACACGCCCCGCCCGGCGCGCGGCGAGCGGATATTCGAGGCAGTCTTACTTGGTATTAAAATACCATGGTCGCCAAAAAATCCCCCAAATTCACGACGCTGGATAAACGCCTCTTGCAACGGGGACTTTCTGCGGCGGCGCCGCGTTCCGGTGTGCCGCCAACGGGGGGTCTTGGTGCCATCCCGTTCGCGCCCGCGACCGGATAGGCGACCTGGACTCGGTTCGCGACCTCAGCCGGGGACCGACCAAGCCGCAGAGAACTGGCCTCGCCCGGCTCAATTGTAATGGCAGTGACTTGGCCGGGCTTCGGACAGTCGGCCGAGGCGACGTCCATCGCCAAGCTTGAGATGCGCTTGGTTCGGCGCATTCGCACGCAGGGGCGCGGCATCGCTGGAGTTAGGGATGGGGCCATCACATGCGACATTGGGATGACCCGGTCGAGGGGTGAATCGACCTCGCGGCGGACTGTCCTAATCGAGTTCAACAAGACGAGGCGCCCAGTGCCGAAGGCCAGCCGCTCCTTTGGATAGCAAGCAGCAAAGCAGCCGCACCGAGCCTCGGCCCGATGGGAGATCCGCCGAGATCCGAGCTGCGAGCCACTCCAACATAGCGACATCGGACGGGCGGAACTCTTGCCAGATAACAGCGCCCCGGGAAGAGGTTGTTGTCAGCTGACAACAGGGGGCTTGCCCGGGATGGATGTTGTCAGCTGACAACATCTCTCTGTTGCGCTGGCTCCCAATGCCATTCAGCACAGGCTCGCGGGAAGCACCAAAGAGGAGGGGTGGCATTCATAGAATGCTAACCTTAAAAATTCGGCCTCGGACGAGTTTCGCGCCAAGCTTCGAGATAGGCGAGGTCCGAGGCCAGCGCCCGCAGACTATTCTCGCCCATGCCCTCGCGCGCGAGGTGCTTCAGCGTTTCGACGTCGTCGTCGGTCAGGAGCTCGGCGAGCCGGTCGCGCCGTTCCATCGGCAGGATCGCCGAGAGCGTATCGAGCTGCAGCGCCCGCTGGGTTTCGGGGTCGGAGACCAGCGCGCGGGAGGTGATGTCGTCCATCGGCGTTGCTCGGTCAGAAGCCGTAAGTTCGTTCCGCCCAGCGCAACAGCACGCGGGCGTCGGGGTCGGGCAGGCGCACGCGCTGCGCCTTCAGGCCTTGCGCAATCGCCAGGCCGACGTCGGGATCGACCCAGTGGCCGTGGATCATCAGGAAGAACCAGCCGAAGGGCAGGCCGATCTCGCGGTCCACGGCCTCGATCCGGTCCATCAGGATATGAATGGACGCATCCTTTGGCGGCGCAAGGCGCTCGGCCAGCGGCTGCAGCGGCCGGGGGACAAAGCCGACTTCGCGCTCTCCCTTGTGCGTATAATCGCGCACATCGAGCGCCCAATGTTCGAAGACGCGATGCGGCCTGGCGCTCGAGTCCTCCCAGTCCCGAAAGAACCGTAACTCCCGAGGCACGTAGTCGAACCAATCCGGGACCGCCTCAAGAAACGGGGTTTCGCGCGTCCCCCAAGGTCCGACTTCGCGAATGACACGCCCCTCCATCTCGGGCCGCTTGGCTTCGCGTTTCTCGCGTTCGATGCGACCGCAACGATCGAGAAAACTGCGAACGTGGATCACCGCGCCGCCGGCTCGGCCGAGGAGGCGATAGACCGGACCGGCCAGGCGATCCGACTGAGGCGGCTGATCAGTGCGGGGCCAGCTCGGATCGAGCAGTTCCTCTTGGCCAAACGGGCGGTAGTTCGGATTGACGATCGGGCCGGCTCGCCATTCGATTTCTCGCCCGAGCGCGATCTGAACATAGTCGGCTGCGCCTGGCCCGGTCGGCGCGAAGACAAACGCGCTGGTGCCGCGCCACTCGGTGATCTGCAGGTCCGTCTCTTTCAGGCGGCGCCGAAGCGCATCGATAGCGCCGCCGTCCTTGGCGAGCTCCGCCGTCATCCAGGGCCGCAGTTCGCCAATCCGCGTGCCATCCGGTCGAATTACCGAACGGGTGTCGCGCCAGTAGTCATCGTCGATCCGCGCGGCGCTGAACTGAAAGCCTGGGAAGGCGTGGGCGAGGGCTCGGACCAGGTCGTCGTCAGCCGAGGCCGGGTCGAGGTTTGCTAGGACGACCTCGATGGAACCAGCGTCAGGGAGACGGAGAGGGGAGGCGTTCATTGACTATTAACCATAAAAGCCACACGCCGCGAGGGCCGCGCGCGTTTAGCGGGATTGCCGCGATTTCCGTGGCGCGCGATCGGCAGGCTGCGCCCCGTCGCCCTGAGCGGCGGCCGAATCGGCGGGGCCCAAGACCTTGTCGGCCCTGCCAATGGCGCAACCGACCCTTCCCTCTGTGTATCCGAGGTGATATATACGGATACACGCTACGATCTAGAGGAATGCGCATGGCTTTCCACATCAAGAACCCGGAGACCGATGCGCTGGCCCGCAAGGTGGCGGCGCTGAAAAAAATCGGCCTCACCGAAGCCGTGCATGCCGCACTCGCCCATGAGCTCGAGCGCGAGCAGGGCAAGCCGTCTTTGGTCGACCTCGGCGTCCAGTTCTGCCGGGATCTGCGCGCCAAGGGCAATCCGGCGCAGGGCCAGCCCGCCGACAAGGCGTTCCGCGACAGCCTGTATGAGGACACCTGATGTTCATCGACGCCTCGGCGCTGACTGCGTTGTTGACCGACGAGGACGAGGCGCGTGAGCTTTTGGCCCGCCTGCAGCAGACCGGAACGCGTCTGACCTCGCCGCTGGCGGTGTGGGAGGCGGCGGTCGCGGTGGCGCGCGTGTTGAAACTTTCGGTCAGCGCCGCCGCGGAGGCGGTCGAAGACTATCTCGCGCTGATGGAGATCGCCGTGGTCGCGGCGCCGCCGGAGACGGCACGGATCGCGCTCGACGCCTTCGACCGGTTCGGCAAGGGCCGGCATCCGGCGAGCCTCAATTTCGGGGACTGCTTTGCCTATGCCTGTGCCCGGCATCTGGGCCAGCCCTTGATGTTCAAGGGCGGCGACTTTCCGCAGACCGACATCGAGGCCGCCTGAGGCAGCCGCCAGGCCGTCCCTGCAACCGGAAGGGCAGGGGACTTTGTCTTCCGGAACGGCAAAGCGCCTCAGCATGGCGGGCTCACGGGCCGATCGGGTGCCCAGACGATGCGATGTCCGGGGCTCCCCAGAGCTCAGAATCACTGATTTGCGCCGTCACGTCCAACCCTATCGATAAGGGGTGGTTATCGATAGTGAGCGGTGGCCGGGAACAGGCCTCGCTATGACGGAAGCGAAAGCTGTGTTAGCTTCCGTTTCGCCGCTTCCTGTTAAGGTTATCAAGACCTTGCTGTCCAGCTACAAAATCCCCGATCCGCTGCCCTGGGCCCAGCTCGCCGGGCCGCTCGCCGCCGCCGAGGATGCGCTCGCCCGCCTCGACGAGCGGCTGGCCAAAAGCCCAATCCGCGACGGCGCGATCAGCCGGACGCACTTCACTGATGCCTGCGCCAGTCTGTGGCTCGACGGCGAACTTGTCCACCTCGACGACCTCGTCCTGCACGACGCCGGCATGGACGTCCGCGCCCCCACCCACGAGCTGACCCGGGCCCATGCCGTGCTGCGCGCCCGTCAGCGCATCGCCGAGGCGAAGCCCGATTGGGCGCTGTCCGTTGCCGGGCTCGCTGGCCTGCGCGGACGGAGCGAGCGAGAGGAGGAGAAGGGCAACCGAAAGAAAAGTGAAGGAAGTTTTGGGGGCGCCGCCGAGGGCGCGGAGCGGGAGGAGGTGGGTTTCGAAGGGCCGCTTGGCATCATCGACACCGATCCCCACCTGGCCGCCGCCTTCGCCGCGGTCGACGCCGCGAACGCCAGGGCGGAGCGCAGGCTCGCCGACGAGGCTCGGGCGCGGCCGGAGCGGGATTCCCTCGTCTACGATCCCGACTGGGACGAGGACGGCCGCCTCGACGACTGGCGCGCCGTCGTCGACGAGACCCGCACGCTGCCGCCGACCCTGGCGGCGGCGATCGCCGCGGATGCCTGGGACGCGATCGAGCCGCTTGAGCACACGCCTTGGCTCGGCCGCCTACTCGCAGCTAGCGTGTTGCGCGACCGCGGCAAGACACGCTGGCATCTGCCGTGCCTGCATGCCGGGCTGAAAAGCATCTCGCGTGAGCGCCGGCGGCCGGGCGACGCCGCGGCGCGGCTCGCCGTGCAGCTCGAGGCGATGACGGCCGCCGCCGAGGCCGGCCGCCAGGACCACGACCGCTGGCTGATGACCAGAAACCTGCTCGCCCGCAAGCTCGCCGGCCGTCGCGCCACTTCAAAACTGCCGGCGCTCCTCGACTACGTGCTGACCCGGCCGATCGTCTCGGCCGGCATGATCGCGGCGGAGCTCGGGATCACGCCCCGTGCCGCCCAAAACCTCGTCGCCGAGCTCGGCCTGCGAGAGGCGACCGGGCGGGGACGCTATCGGGCGTGGGGCATCCTGTAGGACGCCGAGTTAGTGCGGTGCCCCGCCACGAAGCAGATGCCGATGGCCGTGCTCGGTCATCCGGTGGGCGCGGGCGAGATGAGATTTCCAGGCGCGGCGGGCACGATCAGGCTCTTGGGCCGGATCAAGGTGCAGCACGATCCGCGTAACCTCTTTCCAGTCGGCGCCGTCGGCTTCGGCATCGAGCAGGCGCAGGTAGGTGACTAGGTGCTCTTCGTCGTAGCCGGTCAGAACGGAGGCGGTCGGTGCTTCGTCGGCGACATCCGGGTCAAGCGGGGGCTTCTGCATAGGGCGACTCTCGCGGACGAGCTTCTGGCAACCGGAGCGTAGGCTAGATGCTGCACCGGCGAATAGATCCCAAATGCGCACCACGCGGTGCATTACCGGCATCCCGGGCGCACCGTGGCTGCTGCTGTACTCGATCGCGCCCGGTGGCGGCTTGACATACAATGCAAATGCATTACATCGAAGAGTGTGCAACCCCGGAGCCGGCCATGGCAAAAACGGCTGAAATTCTCGAAATCCCCGCCACCATCACTGAGCGTGGCCAGACGACCGTGCCCGCGGCAATCCGGAAGATGCTCGCGCTCGGCAAGCGCGATCAGGTGGTGTTTCGCGGGCTTGCGGATGGCACCGTCGTGATCGCGAAGAAGGTGGCCCAGGTCGAGGATGGCGATCCCGTGATCGGCAAGTTTCTCTCATTTCTCGCGCGCGACATGGCGAAAGAACCGTCGCGGATTCGGCCGGTGCCGCGCTCACTCGTGTCCCGCGGCAAGGACCTGGTCAAGGGCGTTAAGGTCGATCTCGACGCGCCGCTTGCGGACGACGAGGCGTGAGCCACGAGACGCTCGAAATCAACGGCTGGACGATCTACGCGCACCCGCTGTTTCTCGACCAGCTTGAGGCGATGGTCGGCGCCGTCGAAAAAACGCGGAAGAAAGACCCGCAAGGATACAAGAAGAAGCGCGCTACAAAACTGCTCGCGGCCGTTCTCAAGGTCGCGTTTGAAGACATTCCAAGCGACCCGACGCGCGACACCTACCGCCAAGGCGGCACACTCGGCGACGCGTACAAGCATTGGTTCCGGGCAAAATTCCTGCAGCAGTTCCGGCTGTTCTTTCGCTACCAGCAGTCCGCGGATGCGAAGGTGATAGTGTTGGCTTGGGTCAATGACGACACGACGTTGCGCGCTTATGAGAGTGCAGACGACGCCTACGCGGTGTTTCGCAGGATGCTCAATCGCGGCAATCCGCCCGACAGCTGGACCGACCTGCTCGCGAAAGCGAGCGCAGATTCGGCAAAGCAACGGCTGGCCCGCGCCGCTCCTAAGACATAGCTCTCGCCCGGCCAGCGACCGAGCGTTCGGTGGGATTCGAACGTCCCGGCGGATGGTAGCGGAGCAACTCGCCACGCCGGCGCGGCGGAGGACCTCGTCGCGGGACTCGGCCTGTGCCAGACGGCGACGTATTGCGAGTCGGACGCTTTGCAATCGTGCCCTGGTACGGGATCGAAAGGTCACTCTCCTCGCTTAGATGATTAATGCTAGGTATCGTAGTCCAACTGCGACTTTGGCCTCCAGTTCAAACTGGTCGGTTCATATCCTCGTAGCATGGCTACGATTCACAGTGATAAGCTAAACAGGCTTCATACCTGCGCCTAGCGACCGGAGCGTGCGCGCATCTGCTGGTGTCAATGCAGAAGCGGCCCCGCCTTTCGGCGAGGCCGCTGTCGCGGTCCCTCAATCCCGGCTGGGGCGGGACCAGATGAGCTGGAGACCTTCCTGGCCTTCCACCTCGATCAGGGTGGCGTAGATCGGAGCCGGGAAGCTCGGGTCGTCCAGCTTGACTGAGAGGTAATCGCGCTCGGTGTCCTTGGCGGTCTTCTGCCAGGCCGCTCCCAGCTCGACGTTACCGGCGAAGATGCGGAAGTGCGGTCCCTTGTCGGAGGGGTTCTCGACCCGAACCAGCTTGGCCTTGGCATTGAGGGCGAGGGTGCGAACCGTGCCGGTGAAGCCATTGCCGGTCGAGGTGAAGGTGCCGATGGTCGCCATTGTCGTGTCCTTTCAGTTTCCCGGGCCACGCCCATCGCGGCCTCGATAGCTGGCGACAGACCGGAGGCGGTCGACCCGCACCCCGAAGGGGGCCGGCACGCAGTAGAGGGCAGCCAGGGCACGACTTTCTTGTCTTGCGCGAGGAATGGACGCGCAGCGGTCCAGGGGAAGAAAGTCGTAACCGGCTGTTGCGGGGATAAGAGCGAGGCGGCGCTTAAGCGACGCCGCCCTTCGGTCAGACATGCCAATCGAGGACGAAGTGGGTGTGTCGGAAGAAACGACCGAGAACACGAACTGCGATCATCGAAACCTTGACCGGGGAAAGAACCCGATCACCGCTCACCGCACATCTGACAATTCCTTAGGCTTGCTGGTCGAGGCCCGAACCAGGAAGGCAAGCCCGCTACTCGACCGTCAGGAGTCACGCGGCCCGCAAAGTGAACCCGCAGGCCGCGAACGAATTTGCTCGGCAAAGCGACGACTTGTGCAAGGCTAGAGCGTCGCCCGCCGTCAACGGAAGGCGAGCAAGGTCACCGTCAGGTCCCGCAGCACGAGGAATAACGGATCGGCTGTAGCGGCCAAGCAGGGGGCTGCAGTCTCCGCCGATCGCCGGGATAAGGGCCGGCAAGCGACGGCGCCAATCACGCTGTGCGCTCATCATGCTGCCTCCTCGACGTCTGCTGCCTTCGGCTGCTGGTCGTGCAGATAGGCAACGGCGCGTTGCGCATGCGCGGCAGCCGAGAAGATAAAGCGCTTCTCATTAGACAAGAGCTGAGCGTCGGTCTCCGTCTTGGTGAAGCGGCTCGCATACACCACAGTGCTGCCGGTCTCACCCTTACGAACATGCGCGCCAAGTTCACTGGCCTGCTTGAACGTCATCCAGATCGGCGAGCGGAAGCCGCGCGCGACCGCTTCTGACCAAAGCAGCAAGACGTTAATGCCCGTATAGGGCTGGCCGTTGTGTCGCAGGGGTCGGGTGATGCGGTCCGCTATATTCGGGGCGGCCCAAGGTTGAACCCAGGGGCGCACGCCGCGTTCGAGCTCGGCGACGATGCGGTCCGTGATGCGGGCGTACAGGTCGCCTCGCGACTTTTCGCCATTCCTGCTCATTATAATAACCTCCGTTCGGGAGGCCGCGCCCATCGCGGCTCCTCACGTGGTCCGCCACCGCCGGGCTCAAAGTCCGCGCACCCGAAGGGCCGAAGCAGCGCGAAGGACGGCGAAGCCGTTGCGCGGACGTCGGGTCCGGCGCAGGACCACGGACCGGGAGGAGCCGACGATGGCGAGCAGCACGGGCGGCGGCCCCTTTTTTTGCTGCGGCGACACGAAAAAGGGCCGGTCTCGCGGACCGGCCCTTAAGCTGGCTGCAGCCGAAGAGGCGCGGGGCCGAGGCCCCGCGCCGACGGTCAGTCGAACGCCGACATCTGCGCCTTTGCCGCTTTCCGGCCGACGGTGTCGGTCGTGTTGTCGACGGGACGCTCGAAAGGCTTCCAGGTCTCACCGACGACCCGTTCGTAGGCCGCGACGGCGCCTTCTGCGGCCATGCGAAGCGCGTGAGCCTGTGCGCCCATGTCGGCGGCGAATTCACGCTTGCGCTGTGCCTGGCTATCGAAGCCGACCGGACCATCGATGTCCTCATCTCGGCTGTCGTTGGCGAGCTTGGCGGTCGCGTCTCGCGCTTCAGTGACTGCTCGGGTGTAGAACTGGCCGGCGCCGTGCGCCGATCCGACATAAGCACCGACGATCCGCTGAAGGTGGATCTGCATTGCGCGTTCGCTCAGGCCATCCTTGAGCGCGTCGGCGGTTTCGATGACGACCCGCTCATGCAGATCGCGGATGCCGTCGCTGTCCAGGATCGCGAGGCCGAAGCTTTCGGAGATGCGCTGTGCCTGCGCCGTGTCTGGACAGGCGAGCCGGACCATCTCGAGAGTGGTGCCCTTGCGAAGCGGGGTGACACGGGCGCTGGCGCGAGAGGAGCGAGCAGTTTTGGTCATGGTGAGATCCTTTCTCGGTTTCGCCTTGGGAGCGATCGCCCTTTGCCGTCGCTCCCTCGGGTGCGGTCGACCAGAACCGGCTTCAGCGGGCCGCTTCAGGGGGCGGCGGCTGCCAAGGCGAGCGTGGGTGGGTCGCGGGCGAGCGGGCCCTCAGGCCTGCGAAGGACGCGGCCCCCCATCGCGAGACGGCGGCCGCCGATCGCCTCGCGACTTGCCCTTTAAGCGGCCCGCGGCAGGTTCAGACCGCAGCACAAACCGAGGGCGCGCCGGCCAAGGGGCAGAGCCGCCGAAACCGGAGAGGTTGGGCCAAACCTGCTGAACTCTCCGTCTCGACATCAAGTGTCCGCTCCGCTCGCACTCCAATTGGTGCGTCCTTCGTCTCTCACCGCCGCGCAGCGGAAACGCGGTGGCGCGTCCGAAACTCGGCGATCGCCGTCTCCTGCCGATCGAGCTTTCGCGTGAGGGCGTCGATATCGCCGCGACGAGCCAGGGCGAGCTCCGCGACGTGCTGCTGAAACAGCCGCTTATCCGCGTTCGTCCAGCTCGATGCGGTACGGCCGTGCTGCTGGCGCTTCGCCCGGTCGGTGATCGTCAGCCGTTCGGCGCGTGCCGCTATCTGGCGTTCGATGACGCCGAGATGGCGCTTCGTCTCGGCTTGCGCGGCTTCCATGCGCGTGAGCAGGAGACGTCGGTCCGGGGGTTCGATCATTGCACCGTCCCCGTAGGCGATAACGGGAAGGCGGCATCCGGCATGTAGCCGTCCGGGAAAGAGACTGCGACGATCGATGACGGGATGGCGTCGCCGATGGCCGCCCAGTCGATGAGCGCTGACTTGGCGCCGGCGTGCTTGCGCATGTCTGCGAGGATGCCGTCGAGTGCGTCGGCGATGGCGCTCCCGGGATTATGGTGGGCATGCACGAGGAGATTCACGGCGACGAGGTAGGCGTTCATGACTGACCCTCCTTCCTGTTGGCGTCAGCCGGGTAAGGCTGCGGCGCGTGGATGGACACGCGCACGGCGCACCTCCAGGCATCGGAGCCAGTGAAGTGCCGTCTGAGCCGGGGGTGCCAGACAACGAGGATCGGCGTTTCGCCGTCCTCGTCAGTGGCCGTACGCCAGCCGAAGGCTTTGGCAATGAGGGGCCAGGGCATGGGTCACCTCCATCCGACGAAGTCGGAGGGACCGCCGTAGAGCCGGTGGCGCGCCTCATCGATCACGAAGCCGAAGCGGCCGACGTGATACTCGCCGGACGGCACGAGGAAGCGGCGCTCCTCAGTCCCGGGCCCGCGCTTCCCGCCGAGCGTCGCAACGACCTCGACGAAACCGCACTCGTGCTTAGACGTGATGGCCGACACGACAATCCAGTCCCGTGCATGCGCGTGGTCGAAGGCGCGGCGATCTTTTTCGCGGGACTCGCCTGGCTGGAGGGTCGTGCCAAAGATCATCTCCCAGGCGTCGGGCCAGCTGTCCTTGAGCGTTCTCTCGGCGCAGCGGCGTTCGAACGCCGTGAAGAGATGCGGGAAGGTGATCGCCACGGCGGCCCATTCGGCGTCTTCTTCGTACCAGCCGCCCTTTGAGCGCAGCATGGCATGGACCCTGCGGTTGCGCTCGGCCGAGAGGTGGAAGCCGCCGTGGCCCGCGGTCGAGTGGCAGACCACGCCGTCGGTATAGAGGGTGGCGCCTTGCGAGGCGCCCCACGGCGTATTCGCCGCGAACCGCACGTCCTTGCGACCGAGCGCACGCTTTTCGCGCTGATGCTCGGCGTTTTCAGCAACCTTCGATCGGAATGCCGCCTGGTCTGCCAGCGCGCCGGAATGGCCGTAGAAGTCGGCGCGGTACCATTCCGCGATCGGCTTGCCGATGCGCCAGCCCAATGCGAGATAGTGCCCGCCGCCGCGTGCCGGCAGCATCGCGAAGGCGGTTTCGCCCACGCGGGCTACGAGGAAGCCCTCGGCACTGTGTCCGTACTCAACCTCCGGGCTACCGGAGGTCGGTTCCTGCAAGGTTTCTAGCGGGAGAGAAGCGTTCATGCTGCCCTCCCTTCGACGGCGTCCGCGCCGACCTCGTCGGCAGTCACTTCCTGGAGCACCGCGCCCGGATAGCCATGGCGCGTCAGCCACTCCTTCGCCTCGGCCTCATTGGTCGCGAGATAGACGAGTTCGGCGTCATCACCGGCGCGGTCGAGCACCCGGACCGAGCCGATGGCGGGACGCTCGACGATGGTGAAATGCAGCTTCGACTCCAGCGAGAACGTCCGGTGGACGCGGATGGCGACGACGCCGCTGGCGCCGTAGTCCGCCTCGTGCAGGGTGAAACAGGCCGACAGCGAGACATTGCCGACGCCTCGTCCGCCCTGCTTTCGGATCAGGCGGCCTTTGCTGTTGCTGGACTGCCAGGCGGCGAGCTTCTTCCTGAAGCGCGCCGGCGGCTGCGGCGTTCCGTCGGACCAGGCTATGATCGAGCCTATAGGTGCATTGTCGAAGATCGTGTGCGCGGACATCGTGTCCTCCTTGTTTGCGCGAGTGCGGAAATAAAGCCGCCGCCGGCTGGGCCGGCGGCGGCGGATCGTTCGGAAGAAGGCGCGTCCCTCTATTCGGCCGCCTCCCTGAATGCCTCGGCGTCGGCCGCGCCGTCAGCAAGCTCGTCGCCCGCGCCGTCGACGTTCTCATCGGCTTCGCCTTCGTCGTCCGAGGCGGCCGAGCAGGAGGACAGCCACTCGGAGAGTTTCGTCGCATCAGGCGCGAACAGCGCGGCCGGATGAACGAAGTGACCTTCCTTGAAGTGCTCGACGAGCGCGGCGCGCGTGTCCTTCACGCGCTGGCGCGGTAGGACTGGCGTCTCCTCGCACGACGCCTCGAGGGCAGGGCGCGACAGGCAGGAAAGGAACTCCTCCGTGCCCATATTCGGCAGGAAGGTGTCCGCCCCGACCACCGCGCCGGCGACGCGGGCGACGATGCCGCTATTGGTGGCGTTCTCGCGGCACGAGAAGACGTCGACCAGCATGGTGCGCGCCGCGACACGAAGTGTGTCCATGTCGAAGGAGAGCTTGCCGTCGGCGTCGAACAGCGCCGCCGCGTTCTCCGCAAGCCGGCTGTGGCCGTAATAGGTCCCGCCGCTCCCCGTCATCACGGAGACGTTCTGGCCCGAGAAGGCGAGGATCAGCAGCGCCATCAGCGTGTCGTCCTCGATCGGAGCGCGGCCGAGCGCCTCGCGCAGCGCGTCGGTGCGGTAATCGCCGATCATCTCGGCGCCCTTGCGGGTCACGTCCGGACGGGGCTTCGAGACCTCGCCGACGTCGTCCGCACCGCTGTCCGAACCCGTCGCGGCCTTGCCCTTCAGCTTCTTCGCCGCAGGCATGCGATAGTGCACGGTCTGCACGCGCCCATCGCGGTCGAGATACAGCGCCGTGCAGTCGGACTTCGCCGGCTTGCCGTAGACCCGCTCAACCTTCGGGGGCAGCTTCGCCTCACCATAGTTGGTGACCTCGGCGATGATGCCCTTCTTCGGCAGGTTGTTTGCCATCCACTCCTGCTGGGCACCGAGGAATGCCTCGACGTCAGTGGTATAGCGGCTATCCTCGTCGGCCGGAGCAAACAGGTCCTCGACCCACTGGATTCCATAGGCCTGCGCAAGGTCGTGGCCGAAGCTCGCGTGGCGCGCATACATGCGCGTCTTCTGAAGGGCCTGGGCGACGCTCCACCATGAGACCTGCGGATCGGCCTTCGACGGTTTGTGCTTCTTCCAGACCTCCTTTTGCTCGTCGAGCGAAGCTGCGGCGATGGTGCGGAGCTGCTGCTCGTTCGGCATATCGCCCTTGGCCATGTGGTCGAGCATGGCGGGAAGCACGTTCGCCAGCAGACGCAACTTCCTGATCTGACGCAGCGGCAGCGCGAGCGCGACGCCGATCGCCTCCTCGGTCCAGCTGAGCGCGACCAGGCGCTCGATTGCACGCCACTGGTCGACCGGGTTCAGCGCCTCGCGGGCGATATTCTCGATCATCGAGCGCATGGCGCCGTTGTCGTTCGCAGCCTCGTCGACGAGCACGTGGATCTCCTCGAGACCGGCGGCGATCGCCTGCTTCACACGGCGGTGGCCGGCGTTGATGACGTAACCGTTGCCGCCGGCCGTCTCAGGCGTGATGACGGGCGGCTGGACGATACCAACAGCCTTGATTGTCGCGAGCAGCAGCGCGTCGGCCTGCGGCGTCGACTTCGTCTGGCGCATGCGATCAGGGTTCTCCCTCAGCGCGCGCGGATCGACCTTGATGAGTTGCATGGGAACACTCCTTTTGGGATTGCGGACCGACGTTGCCGGCCCTTTCTCGTCTTCTTCCCGAAGACACCCCTGGGCCCTGCGGAGCGGGTGGGCCGGTGCAACTGCGGCCGAGCATCCCTGCCCGGCAGGACCAGCAGGGCCTACGCCCTGCGCAGGACGACGGGTTGGGATCGCGCAGGCGGCGGTTGAGCGCCAGCATCGACGGCTCGCCCGATCTGCGAGCGGGCCTTCTCCCTTTCTCTTTCTTCTCATTCTTTATTCACGCGGCCGCGGCGATCTGCCGGGAGCCTTCGCCGTCCTCCGCCAACGCCTTCTCCACCTCGACAAGATGCCGGCGCTTTTCGGCAAGCTCGCCAGTGAAGGCGAACTCGCCGCCGTTGCGCGACTCGTAAGACGCGAGCCGCCGGCGGGCCTCAGTGAGGCGCTGGCGGTAGTGCTCGCGTTCGCTCTCGAAGTCGGCCAGCGCATGCTCGAGACGGGCGATCGCGCCGAGCGGCGTCACGGTCACCGGCAGCTCGATCTCGTACTCGGCGCCGGTTCGCCGCAGCATCGTGGTGTAGCGGTAGCCCTCGTGACCGATGCGTTCTCCGCTGTACGCGACGTCGAAGCCGCCGA
This sequence comes from Bradyrhizobium sp. Pa8, assembly GCF_052588265.1. Classification (NCBI taxonomy): domain Bacteria; kingdom Pseudomonadati; phylum Pseudomonadota; class Alphaproteobacteria; order Hyphomicrobiales; family Nitrobacteraceae; genus Bradyrhizobium; species Bradyrhizobium sp. Pa8. Next base: position 222,336 of record NZ_CP176768.1, read on the forward strand.
TCGAGGCGATGACGGTCTCGCCTTCCTGCTGGAGTTGCACGAGCGTCAGGATCTCCTTCATCAATGCGCGGCCAGCGGCCTTGCGTTCCATACACGGCTCTCTCGTCACTGACATGCTGAAGGCATCGCCAGCCGTCGGTGTGAGGCGCTGGATGTCCTGGCCGATCTCGCCGATACGGCGGGCCGAGAGCTCGATGTCGCGCGCGGCATCACGCATCTGCCGCCACACCGCGTGCTGGTCGTCGATGTGAGCAGCCCGCAGCCGTTCGAGCCGCGCGATGTCGGCCTCGAGACCAGCCTTCTGCATCAGGCGCGGGTCGCCCGACGCGATGGCTTTTGCCATGGCGAACTGGTTGGCCTGGCTCTCTCCCATGTCCTCAAGCCGGCGGATCGAGGTGTCGCCGGACAGCGCGGCCGCGATGAAGCGGGCCTTGCGCTCGTTGTTTTGCCACATCTGCGCATCGAGGCTGCCTTCCGTCGCATAGGCGAAGATGTCGACTTCATCGTGCTGATTGCCCTGCCGCACGATGCGGCCCTCGCGCTGCTCGATCTGCGACGGAAGCCAGGGCACGTCGAGGTGGTGCAATGCCTTCAGGCGAAGCTGCGCGTTGACGCCGGTGCCCATCGTGTCGGAGGATCCGATCAGGAAGCGGACCTTGCCGGCACGCACGTCGCCGAACAAGCGCTGCTTCGCCTCTGACTTCTTGTAATCCTGCATGAAGGCGATTTCGCCCGGTGGCACGCCGCGACGGACCAGCTCGTCGCGGATCCAGCGGTAGGCGGAGAAGCCGCGGCTCTTCTCGACGCTGATGGTGCCGAGATCGGAGAAGATCATCTGCGCAGCGCCAGGCAACTCAAAGGGTTTGCCATCCTTGCGGGTGTAGTTGCTCTCGGCTGTCTCACTCCAGATGCGGAAGGCGTTACCGACAAGAAGATTCAGCTTGTTGTCGGCCTCGTTGTCGCTATTGGGATCAACCAGACGCAGGTCGATTGCAGCGTGGCGGCCGTCAGTGATGACTGACAGCAGGATGTCGTCGCCAGGCTCAGGTGCACGGTCGCGCTCCTCGATCGCCTTGATGCGCTCGCCGAGCCGGATCTGGTAGCGCTTGAATGCCGGCGACGGCTTCGCCGTGAGGATCTGGCGCTTACCGGTCGAGACCGCCGGTACCTTCACGTACTGACGCAGGTCGTCCGGCATCACCACGTCCGCGAAGGAACGGAACATGGCGATGAGCTCCGGCACGTTCACGAAGGTGGCGAAGCGCGTCACCGGCTTGTATTTTCCGGAGGGTTGCAGCTCAAGTTCGGTCGCAACGTCGCCAAATGTGCTCGCCCAGGCGTCGAACTCGTGCAGGCCGCGCTCGAGGAGGGCCTCGTAGCCGAGATAGCGCTGGACCGAGAACATCTCGCCGAGGGTATTGGTGATCGGCGTGCCGGAGGCGAGCACGAGCGCGCGGCCGGGGCTCTTCGTCTCGATGAAGCGGGATTTGACGTAAAGGTCCCAGGCGCGCTGCGAGCCGTTCGGATCCACGCCCTTCAGGGTCGACATATTGGTCGCGAAGAAGAGCTTCCTGAACTCCTGCGCCTCGTCGACGATGATCTGGTCAACGCCGATCTCGGAGATGGTCAGGAGGTCGTCCTTTCGGGTCGAAAGCGATTCCAGGCGCTCCTGCAAGCCCTCCTTCAATCGCTCAAGGCGCTTGCGCGAGACACGGTCGTCACTCTCGACCTTCGTAAGCAACGTCTCGTAGAGCTCAAGCTCGTCGTGAATCATCTGCTGCTCGAAAGCCAACGGCACCGCAATGAAGCGGAATGCGCTGTGCGTGATGATAATCGCGTCCCAGGTTGCAGTCGCCGCGCGTGCGAGGAAACGGTGCCGCTTGTCTTTGGTAAAATTGGTCTCGTCGGCGACGAGGATACGGGCGTTCGGATAGAGCGCGAGGCACTCGCGCGCGGCCTGCGCCAGGCAGTGGCCGGGCACGACCAGCATCGCCTTGGCAATCAGGCCGAGCCGCCGCTGCTCCACGATGGCGGCGGCCATCGTCATGGTCTTGCCGGCACCGACCGCGTGGGCGAGATAGGTCGAGCCAGCCGAGACGATGCGCCAGATGCCGCGCTTCTGGTGCCCATAAAGCACAAAGGCGCCAGAAGCGCCCGGAAGCTTCAGGTGCGAGCCGTCGAAGGCTCTCGGCGCGATGTTGTTGAAGCGGTCGTTGTAGACCCGCGCCAAGCGGTCGGTGCGATCGAGATCGGACCAGATCCAGCGCTGGAAGGCGTCTTTGATCTTCGAGAGCTTCGTCTTGGCGGCCTCAGTGTCGACGACATTGAGGACGCGGCGCTCGCTGTCACCGTCCTTGACCGTGTCGAAGATCTGCGGGACGCGGCTGTTCAACGCGTCAGCGAGAAGCTCGCCGGCGTGCCGGCGGTCGGTGCCCCATTCGGATGTGCCGGCAGCCATCCAGCCGAGCTGACGTGCCTCCACTGTCCACGATGCGAGCTCCGGCATGTGGTGGATCCTGATCTCGGCGTCCATTGTCGCCTTGACGAAGGCGACGACGTCGGCGGCCGGAATCCACGGCGCGCCCAGACGTGCCGTGATGTCGGAGGGCTTGAGGTCCGCGGGCTGCACGCCTTGCAGCGCCGTGAGGTTGCGCTCGTAGGAGGGGTCGAGCGCGGCAGCGGCCTCCGCAATCTTCAGCTTGTCGCGCACGTGTCCCGACAGGTAGGAGTCCGCCGTCTGCCACGAGCCGTCCACCGGGTCGCGGAAGATTGCGCTGCCGAGTTCGGCGACGACATCGTCGCGGTCCCGGTGCAGCAGCTCGGCGATGTGGTCGATGTCGACGCGGCCGCGCTCGTTGAGGACGACGGCGAGCGCGTCGGCGGCGTTCGCTATTACTGGCGGGGCGGGCGGCGCGATCACGCGTTCGGTGAAGATCGGCCCGGGCTTTGCGGTGTTGGTCTCAAGGTCGTAATCCTCGATCGATGCGACCAGCCAGCAGTCGGGGTCGTCGAGGAAGGGCTGGATGTTTGGCCGGCGGTGCGTCTCGCGCACCTCGCCGGTCTCCTCGTCCTCGGCGGTCGAGACCGTCGTGAAATTGATCGGGCCGAAGTCCCGAACGAAGTTCGACCAGGCGATGCGCAGCCTGACCTGCGCGTCCTTCCACGGTCGGTCGAGCTCCTGCGCCTTCAACACCTCGCGCACGGCGTCGCGGACCGGGATCAGCTTCCGGATGATGCGCACGTGCTTTTCCGGGATGCCGTCGGTGCTGCGGCCCTTACGCGCTTTCACCGCGACCGGGTCACCGTCGACGACCTGCATCAAGCCATGCGCCTTGTCGAAGAAGTAGCTGCCCTCGCGCACGTGGCGATCGGCAGGCCAATCGGCGTTAGATGGATCGCCGGCTTCCTCCAGGTCGAGATCGATCGCCTCCGGCTCGCCGTCGTAGACCGCTTCCGGAACGAGGCCGACCGCGGCTTCGAGCATCGCTTCGAGATCCTCGTCCTCGCGCGGCAAGCATGTGTAGGCTTCGCCGAAGGGACCGGACGCGAGCGCGTGCGTGCCGAGCACAAAATCCGGGCGCTGCACGAACCATCGGTTCACGCGGATCGCGCTCTCGTCTTCCCCCGCCAGCCGGACCGCGTCGAGGTCGAGCCACGACAGGTCGCCTTCCACGTCTCCGACCTTGCGCTTGCGGAAGAACAGGATGTCGACGACGACATCGGTGCCGGCGCTGGCACGGAAGCAGCCCTCAGGCAGGCGAATGGCTGCGATCAGGTCGGCCGACTTCGCGATGTGCTCACGCGCCGAGGCGTCCGGCTTGTCCATCGTGCCGGAGCTCGTGACGAAGGCGGCGAGGGCGCCGGGCTTCAGGAGGTCTATCGCCCTGGCGATGAAATAGTCGTGCAGCCGAAGGCCCATCGACCTGTACGCGCGATCCGAGCGCACGGTCCGGTCGGAGAAGGGCGGGTTGCCGATGGCGAGATCGAAGCTCGCCGGCAGCTCGGCGCGCGCGAAATCGCCTGTGACGATCCGTGCCCGCGGCTGCAGCAGCCGCGCGATGCGTGCGGTCACGGAGTCGAGCTCGACGCCCGTGATGTGGGAGGTCTCGCGTAGTTCCTCCGGCATCAGCGCCAGAAACAGCCCCGTGCCGATGCCGGGCTCAAGCACGCGGCCGCCGCGCCAGCCGAGGCGCTGCAGGCCTGACCAGATCGCGCGGACAATGAACTCGGGCGTGAAGTGGGCGTACTGGGTGCATCGCGCAAGCGAGGCGTAGCCGGCGGCGTCGACAGCGTCCTCGAGCTCTACGCCGATTTCCCTCCAACCCTTCGCGAACTCGGATTCGCCCGGACGGCGCAAGACGCCGTTGGCGAGCTCGGAAGCGCCGAAGCCCGTGAAGCGGATCAACTGCCGCTGCTCGTCCGACGAGGCGGGCCGTTGCTCCGCCTCGATCTGCGCCGCGAGCCGAATGGCCGCGACGCTGTCGCGGGCGCGCTGCTTCCAGCCCTTTGCCAGGCGGCGGTCGCCGGCGAGACGGAAGTTGTCGCCGCGCATGCGGGCGTTCGGCGCACACTGCCGGGCGGGTTTGAGCGTCGGCCCCGCGGGAGCCGGCCCTGGCGATGGTGCGCTGTCGTCGTGGTCGTCGCTCGAGTCGGCGGCGAAGGCGGTGACGCCGAGGCCGAGGCCCGAGGAGAGGGCGGTGTTGCCGAAGAGGTCGATCGTGAAAGGGTCGTCTTGCGCCATTGGAGATGTCCTTCTGCTGGGTGCGCGACCGCCGCGAGCCCGAGCGGGCTCTGGCGGACGGCACGGCGTTGCGGGGGTGAGGGGAAGGCCGGCCGGGAGGCCTTGTGCTGAAATTGCGAAGCCCGGCGCGGGGGCCGGGCTGTTCGCAAATCGAGGAGGACGGGCGATCCGACTAGGCCGCGACCGCTTCCGGCAGGTGGCGGAGCTGCACCGGCAGTTTCGCTGCGATCTCCACTTCGGTGAGGTCGTCCAATAGCTTCAGCGCGGTGCCATGCTGGCCGGCGTAGACGAGCACGGTGCGGCGGCCGCGGGCCAGCGCTCGCCGGCGTAGCCGCGGTAGTCGTCATGCGTGCTCGACCAGATGTGCTCGAGCCGCTCTTCGCGCGTCATCGCGCGGACAGGACGAGACTCGCGCTCGATGATCGCGGCCTTCATCCGCTCTGGCGACGCTCTGTCCGACAGGTCGCAATAGCCATGGAACCAGCGCATCTGGCCGTCAATTGACAGTGCCAGGAAAACGCTGGTCACGCTTGCCGCCATGAATTCGCGCATCGCGAACATGTCCGCGCGCATCCATAGCGGCGGCAGGATTTCGAACATGTAGTCGTGCTCGGACTCAGCAACCTCGAACCACTCGCCGGCGAAGAGGTGCCCTGCCTCGCCCTCGGCCATGGCCGGATGGCGGCGATGGCGGTTGAACATACGGTGCATCTGGTGGCGCGTCGCGACGCCTTCGAAGACCTTACGAGCGATAGGTGAGGTGTGCATCGGCGGCTCCTCTTGGCCTGGCCGGACTGAAACGCGAGCGATCCTCCTGATCTCTTCGTCCCTTCAGTCCTTCATCACACCTCCTCGCCGGCCGCATCGAAGGTCCGGGGGGTCAAGGGCCGCGGAACGCGGGCGAAGCTTCACCCTTGACGCGCCGGCCGGTCATGCGGCAGCGCCTCATTCCCCATTTCATCTTTCCTCTTTCATTGCCTGATCGCCTTCTCCTGCCGCTCACCGGCAGCATCGGGACCGCACTCATACGGCGGCCTTGCCGCTGCGCCACCCATACGGCGTAGGCGTCCCATTCGCGAACCGCATCAAGGGGTCGCTGTCTGGGCCTTCAGATCCTCATTCCAATCGACGGTTCGTGGTCGTGCCCGCACGTACTCCGCACCCGCTTCCGTGGCGATGGCACAAACGCGATCGGCATACACATCACCCTGTCGGTTGTTGTCGGTCGCTCCCACCAAGCGGGCGTTGGCGCGCGTGGCCAGATTGCGGATGGCATGATCTGTCGCCGGGGACCAGCCGCCCCCGGTGCTGACATAAAGTGTATCGGAGCGTCGGACCTCGATCGCCGCAAGGCTCATGGCATCGATGGCCGCCTCTGTAATGCAGATCCGCTCGGACTCGGGCGGCCCGAAGCGGAAAAGTTCTTTCGCGCCCTCAGTGGCGAAGCCGCGCCATGCCGGTCCGCGCTCCTCCCACCCCGTGATCGCTCCGGCAGAATCGCTATGGGCGGCCCATATGCTGCCTTTAGGGCCTTCTCGCAATTGATCGCAGGTGACCGCCTGCTTCACAATGTCGGCCGGCAGCCCGCGCTCATCCGTGAGATAGCGCCAGGCTGGCGAGCCCGGGCGCGGCTTGAAGCGATGTTGCCACCGCTCGGTGATGGATCCAGGCGTCCTCGGCCTTGGCGGCCGCTGCCACGCTGGTGCGCTGGCACGGAAACCAACCATATCCGCAACACGGTCATATGCTTCGACGAAACCATCGGCGCCAAGATGTTCGGCGAGCGAAAACACGTCTCCCTTCGCCGGCGACAACGGATCGAACCAGCCGCGGCCTTCGTGGATAACGATGATGATGTTGCTGTCACGGCGATACTTGATCGCGCGTCGGGTGCTTTCCTTGACGTCGACCTTCCAGCCGTCCTTCTCCAGCAGGGCCGCGCAGCCGACCTTCTGGCGCAGCTCCTCGATCTCTCTCTTGTCCATTTGTCTACACCGGTCTCGCGCAAGCGAGTCCGCTCCTTTTTTCTGTTTGATCTCTCTTGGTCAGAGCCTTGCGGAACATCGACGACCGGCCGCAAAGCCTGCCGAATGCAAGGGCGCGCTGACCAACCGTCAGTCGCCGCGTCATCGGGCGCGGCGAAGCCTCTCTTGCAGCCGGCAAGGCGCCAGCGGCAGCCGGTTACCCGGCTCAATGAGCCGGGCACCAGGGGTCGTATTCATGAACGATGGCGTCTTGATCGCCGTCGTACTCGCTGGAGACCATCACGCCGAATTCGCTATCGGCCTGGAAGAGAATGACCGGCACCATGAGCGTGCGGGCCAGATCGAAGGCGTGGTTCTGAGCGAGAGTAAGATTGTGCGACATTGAAGGCTCCCGTCTTGCGGCGGGACCATCCCCGCTCGACAGGCGCCGACGTGTTCGGGGGCGGCTGCGGTCACCTCGAGAGGCGAAGCCGAAGAGGTCGCACGCTTGCGTAGCGAACCCCTTGCGGGTTGATCGTGGAAGGCCGCACCAGAACCAAGGAAAGCCCATTCGAGAGCGGAGTTGGTGCTTCACCGGAAGCATGGACTGCCAAAACGCACATATCCCGCGCATAACCAAGCTCAGGCTGCTTTGCGAATTGTCCCATTTGATGCACTCAAGGTCGTCGGCATCGCGCATGCATGGATAAAATCCCGGTCCGCGTACGCGTGAAGGTGCTTCCGATCGGATCAGCAGGTGTCGTTCGGGGATCGGGCCGTTTGCGTCAGGGATGGCAGCCCGCAAGGGGGAAGACCCGCTTGCGGGGCTTCAGCGCAGCCAACAGCCCGGCCCGCAGGGCGACCCCAGTTTCCTGCTCGAAGACTCTGCGAAGACATGGGTACGATGAACTGCGAGCAGCGATCCGTTCTTGGCTGAACAACCGCAAATGATGCGCGCCGAACTCATTTGATGAGGCCGCTGTAGCTCCTCGGCATGCTCACATGGGTTGATCGCCGATCTTGAACCATGCTTGCCGGCCCAGATGGCCGTTCCAGGAATTATGGGAGCAATCCCTGCCGAAACGCGAGAGCCACAGCGTGGGGAAGGGTCAGCGCGGCAAGATTTCCCCTGGCATTGTCCAGATGATACTTCACCCCATGAATCGAAACTCCGAGAAGCTCCGCAATATCCTGCATCGTCTTGCCGTCAGAGATCCACGCGAGACACTGCCGCTCGCGCTGGGTCAGGGGACTTTCCTGCTGACGGTCCGGGGGCGTGCGTCCGATCCTAGCGGCGTTCACATGCGCATGATAGGTGAGACCCACCCTTTCCAGCATGTCTTGCGAGGTTTCGACGAACCGATCGAGTCCAAGGCTGCGGTCGTCTGCCGCCAGCGTAAACGCCGCGAATTGGTTTTGGCTCGAGGGAATGCGAACGGTCAGTCCGGTCCTGATCTTGAAGCTGAGAGCATCGTCAAACAGACGGCGTTCTTTCGCCGATTTTGCGCTTCGCGCGTCACGTCCATCCCACAGGAACATCCGGCTTGTGTTTCGCGGTTCCTGAAGAACGGGATCGATGTTGTCGTATCCTTCACGAAAATAGTGGCTGGTCCAACTCTTCGGATAGGATGAGATCAGTTTGGGGCCATTCGCGCGTTGGCCAAAGTAGGCGAACCAGCGGAAACCCAATGCATGCGCGGTTCGTTCCGCGACGCGTCGAAAATCGTCTTCCGTATGAGCAGAGTGAAGACAATCAACAAATTCATTGAACGCTCTTTTAACTTCTTTCATGCGTCACTTCACTACTTCCTAGCCTCCAGATGCGCGAGCACTTCCACGATTCGCGCTCTACGTGCAGGCCGTGTATTGCGACGTTGCGGCAGCTTTGCGGCAAGAACGATTCCAAAACACCCTGCCAGAACTGACAGCGCAACGCCGTGACCGCGCCTGCTTTCTTGATCTCGAAGCTGTGATTCGTAAGCAAGAGGTTAAGAATGAAGGTCATTGTGCGCACGCGTACAGCGCTCCTGCACGACTCTGAACTCACAATGGGAATGCACCGTCTGCGAGGACGCGTGTTCAAGGAGCGGCTCGACTGGGACGTCTCTGTCAAGGGCGGATTGGAGATCGATCAGTACGACGCACTCAAGCCGACTTATCTCTTGGTGATCGAGCGGTGCGAGGTTGTCGGTTGTGTGCGTCTGCTGCCCACCACGGGACGCAACATGCTGGCGGACACGTTTCCAGTGTTGCTGGATGGCCACGCGGGGCCCAGAGCAGCCAGGATCTGGGAGAGCTCGCGGTTTTGCGTTGATACCAAAAACGTCGCGGCAATAGCTGAGAACGGCTTGCGGGAAGCGACGTTCCTCCTTTTTGCGGCCATGATCGAATGGGGCCAGCAATGCGACGTGCAGGCCATCGCAACCGTCACTGATCTGCGCATGGAGCGCATCCTGCGCCGAGCAGGGTGGCATCTCGATCGCCTCGGCACACCCCGTCAAATCGGAGCCACCACGGCCGTCGCGGGGCTGCTGCCAGTCACCGATGACGCCCTCGGAGCGATCCGGGCAGCCGGCAAGATTTCGAAGCCGGCAATTGATGTTCCGTCAAACGCGGCGCTCGCGGCATAGCGCCGAGCGCCTCAAGCTCCCTGACAAAAGCGAAAGGCTTTCTGCAATGGATCCAGCTGCATTCGCAGCTCTGGTCGAACAGTGCGCCCCGACGCCGGACCTGGTGCGGCCGCTGACGGCGATTGTGCGGCAGGCGAGCTCGTTCGAGCCGCTGCTCATCACGGTTCAGGCACGCAAACCGGTTCCGATTCAGGCAAGTGACCGTGACGAAGCGATTCAGCTCGCGACTGAGGCCATCGCCACCGGCCAGCCGGTCCGGACCGGTCTCTCTCAGCTTGACGCCGAGGAAACCAAGCAAGCCGGGTTGACGGCGACCACGACTTTCGACGCTTGCAAGCACATCGCAGGCCTTGGCAGATTGTTCGAGGTCCGATTGCAAGCAGCGAACGCAAACGGCTTGGGCCGCGATCAGGCCATTGCCAGCGTTGTCGCGAGCTTCGCGACCAAACCTCCCGGCGCGACGCCCGAGCCCCGTACCCGGCCGATGGCCCCTCGCGAGGTCGACATTTCCACCGGCAACACGCCGCCAATCAACACGCCAGTTCCATCCGTCAGGGAACGTCCGAACTGGGACGTGTATCGCTCGGGCGTTGGCACGTCAGCCTTTGTCTATGAACGATGAGGACCTCTTTTGTTTTGTCTCAACTCAACACCGCGGTCCGGGCTGGTCCGGCTGCACTGCCCATCGGAGCCGTGTCATGACTTCTCCTCTTAAACACTCCGCTGCCCTTCTTTGCATGGGAGCCGTCCTCAGCATCGCCTTGGTTGAACCCGCTCTGGCGCAGACCGCGAACATCGAGGGCGTGTTGCAGAACATCGTCAACATGTTGACCGGTAACGTCGCCCGCCTGCTAGCGACGCTGGCGGTCATCATCGTCGGCATCGCCTGGATGTTCGGCTATCTCGATCTGCGCAAGGCCGCCTATGTCGTGCTCGGCGTCGCCATCACGTTCGGCGCCTCCGAGGTGGTCTCGACGTTGACCGGAGGTAAGTGATGGTCGAGGCCGGGCGTCTCACGGAGGACACCTTGTTCCTCGCCTGCACGCGTCCGGCCATGATTGCCGGCGTCACCATGGAAGCCATGGCGCTCAACGTGATGTTTTCCTGCATCCTGTTCCTGGTGGCCGGAAGCATCATCTACGGTCTGGTCGCGATTCCGATCCATGGTCTTTGCCGCATCATCTGCCGGCACGACCCCAACATGTTCCGGATTCTGCTCGCCTGGATCGAAACCCGCGGACGCACGCGCAACGCGTCATTCTGGGGCGGATCGTCCTGCACGCCGCTCAAACTCGTTCGGCGATATCGAACACGAGACCTTGGTTATGCGTAACGCAGCGCTGAAAACCCGGGAGATCGCCCCCGATGTCTACCTGCCGTTCGGCCGGCACGTCACCGACACGGTCATCAGTCTTACAACGCGCGCCCTGCTCACCGTAATCCGGCTCGACGGCGCCTCGTTCGAGACCGCCGAGACGACGGATCTGAACGACCTGCACGCCAAGTTGAACCTTACTCTGCGCAATGTTGCGGATCCGCGGCTGGCGCTCTGGACCCATCTGGTGCGACGCCGGACATCGGACTATCCGGACGGTGGGTTCCGATCGACATTTGCCGCGTCCCTCGACGCGCAATATCGCGACCGGCTTCGCAAGGCCGCGCTATTTCGCAACGATCTCTATCTGACGTTGGTTTGGCATCCCGGTCGCGCCCCCGCTGACGCGGCGGCCGCGTTCATCAAACGGCTTGGCCGGAGCGCTGCGGCTGCCCTCGAGGTCGACAGCGACGGCTTGAAGCGGCTCAACGATTCCAGGCGCGATATCGTCGCGGCATTGGAGCGTTACGGCGCCCATGCCCTCGGATTGATTCAGCGCAACGGCATCACCTTCTCAGAGCCGATGGAGTTGCTTCACGGCATCGCCTCGGGCGAGTGGATGCCAATGCCATTGCCGCAAGGGCCGGTCGGCCCCGCACTCTACTCAAACCGCGTCATCTTCGGCCGTGAAGCCATCGAAATCCGCAGCGCGGGTGGATCGCGCTTTGCTGGCATGTTTGGACTCAAGGAATATCCGGCGTCCACCAAGCCTGGCCTGTTGAACGCGCTGCTTTCCGCGCCTTTCGAGGCTGTCCTCACGCAATCCTTCGCGTTTATGTCGAAGGTCGACGCCAAGACGGTCCTGACGCGCAAGCAGAACCAGTTGGTGTCGGCCCAGGATCCGGCCGCCTCGCAGGTCGATGAGCTCTCAGACGCGCTCGACGATCTCGAATCCAACAGGTTCGCGCTTGGAGACCATCATCTGTCGCTGCTGATCTACGCCGAGACGCCGTCGCAGCTGCAGGATCACATGAGCTTGGCGCGGCGAGCACTGGCCGATGCGGGTGCCGTGGTGGCGCGCGAGGATCTCGGCCTAGAGGCGGCCTATTGGGCCCAGCTTCCCGGACTGTTCAAGTACCGAGCACGAACGGGGGCGATCACCTCGCGCAATTTCGCGGCATTCTCCCCGTTCCACACTTATCCCACCGGAAGGCCAGCCGGCAACCATTGGGGACCTGCGGTTGCGATGCTCAAGACCGCATCCGGCTCGCCGTTCTATTTCTCCTTTCATCACGGCGACCTCGGCAACACCTTCATTTGCGGCCCCTCCGGGTCCGGCAAGACCGTCGTGCAGAACTTCCTGCTATCGCAGGCCGAGCGGCTCGGCGCCACTTACGTCTTCTTTGACAAGGACCGCGGCGCGGAGATTTTCGTCCGTGCCGCCGGGGGGACCTATCTGACGCTCCACAATGGACTTGGGACCGGCTGCGCGCCGCTCAAGGCGCTGGAGCTGACACCAGCCAATCTTTCCTTCCTGGGCACTCTTATCCGGAAGCTCGTTACGCCAGAAGACCGCGCGCTGACCGTATCCGAGGAGGAGCGGATTGATTCCGGGTTGCGAGCGCTTGGTCACCTGCGGCAGGCGGAGCGCTCGTTCGGAGCGCTGCGGGCTTTTCTCGGCCAGCAGGATCGCGAAGGAATCGGCGCCCGATTGGAGCGATGGTGCCGGGGGGCTCCTTTCGGCTGGGTGCTGGATGGCGAGCAGGATGCCATTGGGCTGGAGGCCCGATTCATCGGCTTCGACATGACCGATCTGCTGGATCATCCGGCCGTTCGCACGCCGCTCATGATGTATCTGTTCCATCGCGTGGAGCGCCTGATCGACGGCCGGCGCCTGATCATCGACATTGACGAGTTCTGGAAGGCGCTTGGCGATGAGGCATTTCGGGATCTCGCCAACAACAAGCTGAAAACCATCCGCAAGCAGAACGGCGTCATCGTGTTCGGCACGCAGTCGCCACGCGACGCGCTCGCTTCCCCGATCGCCCACACCATTGTCGAGCAATGCCCCACGCAAATCTTCCTGCCAAATGCGCGGGGAACGCGCTCCGACTATGTCGACGGATTCCATCTCACCGACACGGAATTCCGCCTGATCAAGGAGGAGCTCGCGCCCGAAAGCCGACGGTTTCTCGTCAAGCAGGGCCACAACTCGGTGGTGGCGGAGCTTGATCTCAGCGGTTTCGACGATGCGCTCGTTGTGCTGTCCGGACGAACCGAAACGGTCGAACTGCTCGATCGCGTTCGAGCCGAGGTCGGCGATGATCCGGCCCAATGGCTGCCAGTATTTCACGCCGAACGGAGGACAATCCGATGATGGTTCAGCGTATCCCGACGATCCTCACATCCGTCTCAATCTTGACCCTCCTGATGGCATCACCTGCAGGAGCTGAGATTGTGTTCGATCCTAGCGTCTTTGCACGGCAATTCGAGCAACTGACGGAACTGAAGAAGCAGGTCGATACCCTGACGTCCCAGCTCAAGGTGGCGCAGGATCAATTGAACCAAGCCAAGCAGCTCTACGACAGCTTCAACAAGCGAACCAACGCCAACGACATTGGCGCGCTCTTGAACACGCAGCAGTTCCGGAAAGTTCTGCCCCAACAGTTCTCTGACATCGAACGTCTTGTCGCGGGGCAGGGTGGCGGCAACTTCGCCGACGCGATGAACCATTATCTTTCGCAGAACCGCGCCTATGCAGGCAACAGCGGCAATTCGTATTACCAGAACGAGCTCGACCGGATCGCGCGGCAGACCGGCGCCAAGCACTCCATGGGCCAGGCGGTCTACGACACCGCCTCTCAGCGTATCGATGCACTCGAAGAACTGAGAACCCGCATCAGCTCGGCAACCGATGTGAAGGAGACCCTCGACCTGTCGGCGCGGCTGCAAGCCGAACAGGCGTTGCTGCAAAACGACGTGCTTCGGATGCAGGGTCTCGCAATGATCCAGCAGGCCCGCACGGACATGGATGGCCAGCGGGAGCGCGAGAAGCAGCGCCAATTGGTCGATGAAATGAAGGCAGCCCTACAATGACGATGAAGGCATCCATTCTGGTGATCACTGTCGCCATCACCCTAACTGGTTGCAACGAGGCCGACAGGGTCGAGCAGACGAAGACCGTCGGCTGGTTTCTCGATCATCGGGACGATTTGGCGGTGGCCATCAAGGCGTGCCGCGACAATCCCGGAGAATTGGGAATGGCGCCGAACTGCATCAACTCGAATGAGGCTCGCAACAAGATCACCATCCAAGAGATGAAAGACGCCCTGAAGTAAGGATCGCCACGATGGCCGTAAACGTCTTTGATAGTTTTCTAAAGGAATTCGAGCAGCCGATCACGACATTCGTGTCGACTTCGGCATCGAATCTTGCCTCCTACATTGATGGTCCCCTCCGCACCGCCGTGATGCTCTATGTCATCCTCTACGGTTTTGCGGTGATGCGGGGCGCAATCTCCGAGCCAATCATGGAGTTTGCCTGGCGGGCAATGCGGGTCGTGGTCGTGGTGTTGCTCGCGACCAATTCAAGCACGTTCCAACAGTACGTCACCGGGCTGTTCTTTGATTCGTTGCCAAGGGAGATCGGCAATGCCTTGACGGGCTCAGGACTGAACACGAATTCCGGAGCTCCATTCGATCAGCTTCTGTCCAAAGGAATTGACGTCGCCAACCGGATTTACGAACAAGCCGGTCTGACTAACATCGCGCCCGCACTAATTGCGGCCATTCTCCTGGTCTTTGTGGCGGTTGGGTCCTTCTTGCAGTTTGCCATCCTGCTCTATGCCAAAGTTGGTCTGGGCGTCGTCATCGCACTCGGCCCGATCTTCATTGCGCTTGGACTGTTTGAGGCCACGCGGCCGTTTACGGAAGCCTGGCTTCGGCAGGTCGCGAACTTTGTGATCCTCCTGGTCCTGGTGGTCGCTCTGGTCGGATTGATGTTGACCACCGTTACCGGCTTCATCGACAGGTTCGCGGCAAACGCCGGCACCGCTGGCGAGATGGTGGTGGCCGCGGTCGCGATCAGCGCGGTGCTCGGTCTGTCCGGTTACATCGCGCTTCAACTGCCGATCATCGCAGGTGGCCTCGCCGGGGGCGGCGCGTCGCTCGCGAGCCGACTGGTCACAAGCCCCATGATTGCGAACGCCACGGCCGCCGCCGGCGGCGCCTATGCCGGTGCTCGCTGGTCAGCCGGCCGCGGTCTGGCCGCACTAAAAGCGAGCCGGCAGGGCGGCAGTATGCGGCGCCCCCGATCGCAGGGGACCACAGCCGCGTAAGCAGTATTCGTCGGCAAAAGACGAGAAAGACAGATAGGGGCATCAGAACGATGTGGCGTCGACTATTCATCATCTGCGTCATCGCATTTCAGCTTGGCGGCTGCGCGATCTGGTCGAAGGCGCCGCCGTCATGTGACGGTCTGGCTCGCCGACCGCTCAATCGTTCGTTATGGGATTGGGAGACCGGGACGCCGCTGGCCACGCCAGAATCGCCAATTCCGCCATCCGCACCGGCTCCTGTCATCCGCAAAGGCGAGGCCAGCCCGGTAGCACCCTCCACGCAACTCGCTGCATCAGGCCCGGCCAACATTGCAGCCTCTTACCGCTCCTGCGGCAAGGAGGCGTGAGATGGTCCGGCACGATGACCTGAAAACCTATTTCGACAATGCGCGGCGGTGGGAACAGGATCTGTTGCTATCGGCGCATCGCTCGCGGCGAACAGCATGGGTGATTGCCGCGCTTGCCTGCGCGTTGGCCGTCGCCTCGGTTGGCGCGGTCGCAGCACTAGCGCCGCTAAAGACGGTCGAGCCGTTCGTCATCCGGGTCGATAATGCCACCGGCATTGTGGACACCGTCTCCGCCCTCAATTCGTCGCCGGCGCGCTATGATGAAGCCGTCACCAAGTACTTTCTTGGGCGCTACGTTCGCGCGCGCGAAGGTTACAGCTTTCCCGAGGCCGAAACAAACTTTCGGACGATCTCGCTACTCTCGGGGCAGGGCGAACAGGCCCGTTTCGCGGCCTGGTATCGCGGCTCCAATCCCGAAAGCCCGCAAGTCGTTCAAGGCCGTTTCGGGGTCGCCACCGTGCGGATCAAGGCGATCTCGCTCCTGGCCGACAATGTCGCGTCCGTGCGCTTCATGAAAGAGAGCCGCAAGGGAGAGGAGACGCGCGTGACCCATTGGGTCTCCACCCTGACGTTTTCCTATGCCAATGCGCCGATGTCCTCCGCCGACCGTCTGATCAACCCCCTCGGCTTTCTGGTCTCGGAATATCGCGCCGATCCGGAGGTCGTGCCATGAGGTCTTTCGCTCTCTTGATGACCTTCGCGCTGGGGTTTGCGGGGCCGGTTCTGGCGTTGCAACAGCCGTCACCGGGTCAACACGATGCCCGTGTGCGCACGGTGACCTACGATCCCGCCAATGTCGTCCGGGTCAACGGCATGATCCGGGCATCCACCCAGGTGTTGTTTGCCGATGATGAAGAGGTTGCGCATGTCGCGATTGGCGATGCAGTCGCATGGGAGGTTGCACCGGCGGGTTCGATCCTGTTCCTTAAGCCGCGCGAAAAGCATCCGCCAACCAATCTGCAGGTTGTCACCACGCGCCCAGACGGCCGCAAGCGCTCGTATCAGTTCGAGTTGTCGATCGCCGACACGACGCTTGCAGACAGCTACTTCGTCGTCCGCTTCGCCTATCCCGGCGACGAGATCGAACGCCGGCGTGCGGAGGCGGCCGCCCGCGGCGCCGAGCGCGAAGGCGCACTGATCGACCAGACCTTCGACCTGCATCATGCCTATGGCGCGCGTAACTGGCGGTTTTCGGCGCAGGGCTCGATCGACCTCGAGCCGGAAGCCGTTTTTGACGACGGCAAGGAGACCACGTTCCGCTTCGCGGGCAACCGCGAAATCCCCGCGATCTACCTGATCAACTCCGACGGCTCGGAAAGCCTGGTGCCCAAGGACGTCCGCGGCGAGCTCGTGGTCCTTCACGCGACGGCCCGGGAGTTTCGGCTGCGCAAAGGCGACAACGTGCTCTGCATTTTCAACGAAGCGTTCGATGCGGTGGGGATTAACCCGGGTACCAATACCACCAGCCCGTCGATCGAGCGCCGGGCGAAGAGATCATCACCAACCAGAAGGCCACGATAGGCAAGCGCGACATGACCGAACATGACGATGAGACGATCGCCGGCGACCGTGGCATTACGCCTGCGGGCGGAGGGGACAATCATCGCGCGGCGATGCTCAAACGCGGCTTCGGCGCGCTGGCGCTCACCGCATTTGCCGCTCTGATCATTTGGGGCACTTGGAAGGGCGATAAGCCGGTCAGCGATTCCGCCCGCAAGCTGGTGATCCGCCAGGCGGCGGCGTTCGAGCCTATCCCGGAAGCGCCAGCCACACCTGTTACCACGGCCTCGGTTGGAGCCGCCCCGGTCGCAGCCACGCCAGCGGCCCCCGCACCCGCTTCCGACCAGCTTCTGGAGAGCGCCCGGCGCGCACCGGTGCTGGCCTATAACCGACCGAGTTCCGCGGGACGCGCGGCCCACGACAGCGTGACCGGAAGCGTCGTCACCGCCCCCTATGGGTTTGGACGGAGCGAGCTGCGCAACGACCTTGCCGACAAGCTGAAGCCCACGCCGATCGAGGGCGTGCGCGCGGCGCGGCTTCCCAACCGCAATCTGCTGGTCACCCAGGGCACCTCGATCCCCTGCGTCCTGGAGACGGCGATGTCCTCGGACGTGGCCGGGTTCGTCTCCTGCGTCGTCGTGCGCGACGTGATGTCGGACTCCGGCAACGTGGTGCTGATGGAAAAGGGCACGCAAGTGGTCGGCGAATATCGCGGCAACGTACGGCGCGGCTCAAAACGCCTATTCGTACTGTGGACCCGCGCTAAGACGCCGACCGGCGTCATTGCGGCATTGGCCTCGCCGGCCACCGATGCGCTGGGGCGCGCCGGGTTCGACGGCGACATCGACACCCACTTCTTTGAACGGTTCGGCTCGGCGCTGTTGCTGTCGATCGTCAGCGATGCCTCTTCGATCGGACGTCAGCAACTGCAGGACAGCTCCATCCAGATCAACAACACCACCGGCGCGACCAACACCGCCACCGGTATCGCCGTCGAGCAGTCCATTAACATTCCGCCGACCCTCAACAAGAACCAGGGCGAATTGGTCAATATCTTTGTCGCCCGCGACGTCGATTTCTCCTCGGTCTATCAACTGCGGCGGGTCGAGACCCGCACGCAGATCTTGGACCGCACCATCCCCGGGAGCCTCGCAGCCCCGGCCATGGTGACAAAGTGAGCGCCGTACACTCCATCGAACGCGATGGCAGCCGGCTCGTGCTGGCGCGCTATCTAGAGCCGTTGGCTCCATTTCTGGCAGACAAATCCCTGACCGAAATCGTGGTCAACCGTCCCGGCGAGGTTTTCGTGGAAGGTCCCGGCGGCTGGACCCGGCACGAAGCGCCAGCTCTGACGCATGCCTATCTTTCACACCTTGCGACTGCCGCCGCCGGCCACACCCGTCAGGACATCGGTCCGGAGCACCCAGTGGTGTCGACCACTCTGATCGGCGAGGAGCGCTGCCAGATCGTGGTGCCGCCGGCGGTGCCAGCCGGCATGGTCAGTCTTACGATCCGCAAGCCGTCGGCTTTGACGATGACACTGGACGCCTTCGAGCGGGCAAAACTGTTCGATGAGGTCCGTGTCGCCGATGACGAACTCACTGCCGACGAGCATCGGCTTCTGGCCCTGAAAGAAGCCGGCGCCTGGCGCGACTTCCTCGAGCTCGCCGTCTCAACGCGCCGCAATATCATCATTTCCGGGGCGACTGGTTCGGGAAAGACGACGCTATCCAAGGCGTTGATCGCGGCGATCCCGGCACAAGAGCGGCTTATCACCATAGAGGACACGGCTGAGCTTGTCATCCCTCATCAGAATTGCGTGCGGCTGCTCTACGCCAAGGACGGGCAGGGTGTCGCCAAAATTGGACCGCGCGAACTTCTGGAGTCCTGCCTGCGGATGCGGCCGGATCGCATTCTGCTGCAGGAGCTGCGCGACGGGACGGCATTCTTCTATCTGAGGAATGTGAACTCCGGCCATCCAGGATCGATCACGACGGTTCATGCCGACAGCGCCCGGCTCGCTTTCGAGCAGCTGACGTTGTTGGTCAAGGAAAGCGCGGAAGGCCGCGACCTGCATCGCGATGACATCCGCGCGCTGCTGCTGCTTCTCGTCGACGTCGTCATCCAGATGCAGAAGCGGGACGGCCGCTACCGCATTTCGGAGATATATTATGACCCCGTTCGCAAACGCGACCACCTCAGTTAGGGCGGCGCAGGCGATCACGGTCGCGCTCGCGGCTTCCGCGCTGTTCCTATTCATCGCCTCAAACGTGCTGCTGCTCGGGCTCGGGCTTCACGATGGCGGCCTGCACTGGTCGGAGATCGCCACGGGCTGGCCCCGTTACGGCGCCGACCCACGTTTCGACCGCTGGCTCACCCTGTCGACCCTCACCGGCGTGGTTGCGGTCTTTGGCCTGCTCGGCGCCATCTTCCGGCACCGTCCCCTCCCGCTTCACGGCAGCGCGCGTTTCGCGTCCGAGCGCGAAATCAAGGCCGCTGGCCTGCGATCCAAGGAAGGCGTGCTGCTCGGCCGCAAGGACGGCGCGCTGCTCTGTTTCGGCGGAACGGAGCACGTCCTGGTCTACGCTCCGACCCGTGCCGGCAAGGGCGTCGGCTATGTCATTCCAAACCTGCTCAATTGGCCGGATTCGGTCGTCGTTCTGGATGTGAAGAAAGAAAACTGGGATCGTTCGGCGGGATTTCGGGCGACCCACGGGCAGGAGATCTATCTGTTCGACCCACTCGACGAGAATGGTCGCACCGCGCGCTACAATCCCCTGGGCTATGTGCGCAGCGATCCCGCCGACCTCTACGACGATCTGCAGCGCATCTCCGTCATGTTGTTTCCGGCCGAAAGTCGCGGCGATCCCTTCTGGTTCGAGGCCGCACGGTCGGCCTTTGTCGCGATCGGCGGCTATGTCGCGGAAACGCCGGGCTTGCCGTTGACGATCGGTGAGATCCTGCACCAGCTGTCTGCGGCGCCCGACCTCAAGGCACATTTTGAGAAACTCATCGCCGTTCGCAAGTCCGGCCCGTCGCCACTGTCGCGACACTGCATCACGGCGTTGAACGACTTCCTCGCGGCCTCCGAAAACACCATGAACTCGGTGCGCAAGACCGTCACGGCGAGGCTCGGTCTCTGGCTCAACCCTCGCATCGATGCCGCCACCTCGACCAATGATTTCGATCTGCGGCAGCTGCGGCAAAGACCGATGTCGATCTATCTCGGCGTGACCCCTGACAATCTCGACCGCATGGCGCCGCTTCTGAACTTGTTCTTTCAGCAGGTGGTCGATCTCAATACCCGCGAGCTGCCGGAACAAAATCCCAAACTCAATCGCAAGGTGCTGCTGCTGCTCGATGAATTTCCGGCGCTGGGCAATGTCAACGTACTCGCGAAATCGGTGGCGTTCATCGCCGGTTACGGCATCCGCCTGCTCACCGTGGTCCAGAGTCCGGCCCAGCTACGCGGAATCTATGGAATCGACGCGGCCCGCAATTTCATGACCAACCATGCCGTCGAGGTGGTGTTCGCGCCGAAAGAACAGGACGTAGCAAATGAGCTTTCCGAACGCATCGGCTATGACACCGTGAAAGCGCGTAGCCGCAGCGGACCGAAAGGACTCGCGATGCGCTCGACCAGCGAGACGATTTCTGAACATCGCCGCGCCCTGATGCTACCGCAGGAGCTCAAACTGCTCCCAAAATCCAAGGCCTTCATCCTCGGCACC
This sequence comes from Bradyrhizobium sp. Pa8, assembly GCF_052588265.1. Lineage (NCBI taxonomy): Bacteria > Pseudomonadati > Pseudomonadota > Alphaproteobacteria > Hyphomicrobiales > Nitrobacteraceae > Bradyrhizobium > Bradyrhizobium sp. Pa8. Next base: position 242,900 of record NZ_CP176768.1, read on the forward strand.
GGCATTCCGCCTGTTATCGCTGACAAGATCCTCTACTACGAAGACAAGGCATTCGTCTCACGTCTGCTACCGGCGCCTGTCCCGAAGCTACCGAGGGGCCGCTCGACCGCGCTGATTGACGCCGAAATCAAGGAGCTTCGCTCCGAGGTCGCCGAGCTTCGCGCGGTTTTCCGGTCTCGCCCGATGACCGACGAGGAGGTGGCCGATCCCTCCACAATTCCCGCCGACGCCTCCTTCGATTTTCGGGATGTAGACGTCGACCTCGAAGGACTCTCTGAGGACGAGATGAAAGCCTGGACCCTGAACTACATCGATGCCCAGGCCATCCCGCCAGCGCGGCGGGCCGGCCGGAAGCAGAAGGGTGAGCAGCATGAACGACGGGCATGACGCGAGCGAGGATTTCAGCCTGGAGCGGCGACGTCGCACGGGGCGCGCTTCCGCCCGAGACAAGGGGGACGACGAGTCCGTAGCAACAGCCCCCAACAAGCCTTCATCTGCGGAGGTCACCGATAGTGCGTTTCCGGAGCGCATCCATCGGAAATATTACGTGGTGGCCAGTGAACCCCAAAAGGATGGATCCGACCGCGAAGCCCGGCTCTATGCCGATGAGCGGAAAGAGTACCTCGCGTTCAAGGCCACTGACGATCGCCTGGTCACCCGCATAGCTGCCGCAGAAGTGATCCGGGACATGGTCAGCGTGGCACAATATCGCCACTGGGAGGCACTTCACGTCCGTGGTTCTGTCGAGTTCCGACGCGAGGCCTGGCTCGAGGCTAGCGCGCGCGGGATGGATGTCAAAGGCTATCAGCCAAGCGAGCCTGATCGCCAGGCGCTCGCTGACCGGCGAGTCGCATGGGATCGAGCCCAGGCCCGGGCCAACGATGCAGAGGCTCGCTCCGCCTCCGACAGGCCGCTGCAGGCGGATAGGCTCGATTACGACAAGGGCGTTTCTGGACGTCTTATGGAGGTCGGTCATGGCCCCTACCGCAACCGCGCCGACGCCGAGCCCTCAACCTATGTAGCCATTGAACTGGATGATGGCCGGCAACATCAGGTGTGGGGCGTCGGGCTTGAAACGGACGTCGCAAATAGCGGCGGCAGGCCTGGCGACCGCATCTCTTTGCGCAGGGATGGCGTCGAATCCGTCATGAGGGCAATCAAATCCATAGACGCCGCCACAGGACTCGCTAGCATTGAACGGCGGCAGATGTGGCGCAACAGGTGGAGTGTGACGGTGGAGGCACGCCGTGCAGACCGACCGGCGGCCGCGCATGATTCCGACCTGCTCGCGGCCCAATCCCAGATTGCCGTCATCAACAAGCTTGTCGAACGCGCTCTGCCGAACGATGAGAATGCTCGCCAGAACATTATGGCTTTCGCCAGGGAGCGCATCGCCCAGCATCTTGAGAAGGAGCATTCGTTTTCGCGTGCAACAGTCATGGAACCGGTTCGAGATCGTCATCCATCGGAACGAGATAAGGAGATCCGAATAGCTCAGACTGGTGAACGCGCGACAGTGCGTGAGCGTCAGCGCTGAATGCACGAGGTCCATCAATGGGCCGCATTGGGCTTTTGGGAAAGTAACCCCGCCCGAAGACAATCCAAAAATCAGCGTGTTTCTGATTTACCATGCTGGCTGGATTGGACGCCAGCATGGATAGGCAAGCCTTATTCTCTGGATCTCCGTGCGTGTCGTGGCCGCCATCGAGCGCGGGATGTCGCGCAATCGTGCCGCCAAGCAGTTTGGGGTGGCGATCAGTACTGCCATCGGCTGGATGCAGCGGGTCGAGGAGAGCGGCAGCGTTGAGCCTGGCCAGATGGGCGGTCACAAGCCGAAGGCGGTTTCGGGAGACCACGCAATCTGGCTGTCGCAGCGGATCAGGGACGGCGATTTCACCATACGCAGTCTCTTGCCGAGCTCGCCGGTCGCGACCTGAAGATCGACTATCGGTGTGGGACTTCGTGCATGCCGAGAAGCTCAGCTTCAAAAAAAGCGTGGCGGCTGACGAACGCGATCGCCCCGAGGTAGCTCGCCGACGAGCCCAATGGGCAAAGTACCAAGGTCGCGTCGCCGGCTCGCTCGTTTTGCTGAGCAAGACCTTGCGAACCTGGTGAACGGTTTCAGCAAGCGGCAAGATGCAGACACACGCTCTGATCGAGAGGACGTTGATCTGGAGCGATTCGGCCCGAAGGGCGGTCAACTACAAGAATTTGCAGCTTACGGAAGCCGCTATTCGGCTTAGGATTCGATCTGTATCGCGGTGACGGGCTCTTTGCGGCCGCATCGGAGCGGCTCCAATCATCGAAAGTCTCGCGTGATGCCAAGCTTCGTTTTCAGTTCCAAATTGAAGGACGCCCAGCCAGATCCACACAAGGCATGCGCGCTTTATGACGCGGGGGGGCGGGCCTGTAATTTGTCGTCCGTTAATAAGCCGAATTGAGCGGTGCCGGACAGGCTCGCGTGCGGCAGAGCTGGATCAGGAGCAGGCACCAAAGTTCTCTGAGCCAGGCGAGGATACGGCGGAAGTTGTGGCCGACGGCGGAGAGGATGACGTTAACCGCATCGCCGGGGCGGCCTTTGAGGTAGCATCGGCCGAGGTGACCATCGGTTCTTCAGGTGTCCGATAATGGGCTCGATGGCGGAGCGGCGGCGTAGCTCGCGCTTGATGATACCGAAGACGCCGCGCTACAGCGCTTCTGGCCGGAGATGCAGACGCGACGAGGATTTTGCGCGTCGTGGCCGCGGTACCCCTTGTCGACATAGGCCCGCTCGATCGCACAGCCGGTGAGTGTCTCGGTGCGGTCGATGACGTCCCGCAAGGTGTGACCATCGTACGGGTTATCGGGTAGCGCCCTGGCGTGCAGCACGAACAGGCCGCCAGGAGCACGGCGGTTGTTGGTGACGATGGAGGCTTTGACACCGAACTCGTAGGGCGCGGCGGCCTTGCCCTTGCCGATGCACTCGACCTCTGGAGCATGGAAGGAATAAGCTTCCAGCCGCGCTGGTGCTGCTGCTGCGAGCGGATCTGCGAGGCCCGGCCGAGCGGGAGGGCGAAGGCGTTCGGGAGCACGGCCTGACCTTCGATCTTGCGGCGGATATCGCGGATGATCCGGCCCAGCCGGCTGCGCAGGATGCGCAACTGCCGCCGATGCCGCTTGAATTGCTTGGCGTGGGCGTAGCGTCCCGCCATCATCGCCCCGGTCTTGGCAATGCGAAGATAGGACTGCCGCAGCTTGACCCCGTGCTTCCTCGCCAGGCGGTTAAGCCCCTTGATTGCCGCGTGCAGCAGCTTGGCATCGGTCGGGAAGGTGATGGCCTTCGGCTGCACGGTGGTATCGACCGTGACCCGCTTGAGGTCCTGGCTGCGCAACGCGCCGGCCGAGAACTCTTCGCCGGTGAAGTACTGAAAATACGGGTCGTGGACCCAACGCTCGCACCCCCCTCATCGGACAGGCCGTAAATGTGCTTGAGCAGCCCGATCATGAAGCGGGTCGCGATGCCCGGCCGACCGTTCTCGCTGTAGAGCGGCGCGATCTCGCCGTCGATCCAGTCCCAGTCGACCTTGCCGGCGAGCTGAACCAGCTCGTGCTTCATGTTGATGATCTGGTCCAGCCTGGCCCGGAACAGATCGCCCGATCCCGTCGCTTTGGGCTTCTTCGGTCGCATCGCCACCTCCGATGCGAGGACGGAATCATGACTGGCGATTCGATGGAATCCTCAAAACGAAATTGCAGGGTTCCGATGCCCGAAGCATCAAAACCCTGCAATCGCAAAACAGCCGATCCGCCAGATTACGATTCCAGATCAGTCACTTGGTCGCTCTTAACATGGCGTAATCGCGGCTGACGACTTCTTGAGGACACGAGGGGCGGTAGGATCGGCCTCAGCAGATTATCGAAAGGGAGCAGCTCCATGAAGCAGTACGTTGGTTTGGACATCTCTATGGAAGAGACCAGCATTTGCGTTTTGGACCAGAGCGGCGACGTGTCATTCGAAGGTTGCGTGTCCACCGATCCGGAGGCGATCGCTCAACTCTTGCGGCGGCATGCCGGCAATGCTGAGCGGATCGTTTTCGAAACGGGCGCGCTTTCCAATTGGCTCTGGCACCAACTCAGAGCGCTGGGCTTTCCGGTGATTTGCCTTGATGCACGTCATGCCAACGCAGCGTTATCGATGCGCATCAACAAGTCGGACCAGAACGATGCCAAGGGGCTAGCCGAAATGGCGCGCATGGGGTGGTACCGAGAAGCTGCCGTGAAGGGGGCAGAGAGCTGGAAAACCCGCTCAATGCTGGCGGCTCGAACCAAGCTGGTGAATCTGCGGCGAGATATTGACAACCAAATGCGAGGTCTGTGCAAGGGGGTGGGAATAGTGCTCGGCAAGGCCGGCTCGACCAACCTGGCTCGCAAAGTCGACGCCGTGCTTGCTGATGCGCCGGATCTACAAGAGATTTTCGCACCGCTGCTCCTTGCCCAGTCCTGTTTGACCGAGCAAATTGAGAAGTTCGATCGACAACTCCTGGCCATGGCAAAAAGCGACCAAACTGTTCGGCGAATGATGACCGTTCCCGGTATCGGTCCCCTGACTGCCCTGTCCTTCGTCGTTACCATCGACGACCCCACTCGCTTCAGACATTCCGCCGACGTGGGCGCCTATTTAGGCCTGACACCAAGACGTTATCAATCCGGTGAGATCGATCGCACTGGCCGCATCTCCAAGCGTGGCAACCACCAGGTTCGAACTTATTTGTTCGAGGCCGCGAACGTCCTGCTGACCGTCGTCCGGCGAGGTTCTGCGCTCAAGCGCTGGGGCAGCAAGCTGGCCAAACGCATCGGCACAAAAAAGGCCAAGGTTGCTCTCGCTCGCAAAATGGCTGTCATCCTCCATGCCATCTGGACCGATGGCACCGAGTTCCAGGCAGAGATGCGCGCCGCATGAACCAGCCTTAACCAACCGAGATCCGCCTCGGCGGAAAATGCGTCCCTGCCGGGACGAAGGTGTTGGCAATCTCGAAGTCGCCCCTGCGGGCGGTAACGCACCGCGCTCTTAACATCGAGATGCCACACTTCTTGAACGCCATCATGCGGCGCTCACTGCATAGAGACGACCGCGGAAAGAACCATGAACCCGGCAGGGGATCATTTTTGTCGATCGGGGTTGACACCCTGCCCGATCGCGCCGTACCCCAGTTCACTGCGCGGCCGGAGGCTCGAGCCCGCAAGCCAGGCATTGGTCAAATTTCACGGACGATTGGCTGCGAGGCTCGATTCCGAGATTGCCTTGGCACCAGTGGAGCAAAACCTGCTGGACTTCCTCAATGGTATCAGGCTGTCGCCATCGATGATGGCGCAGGCCTGTCGGCAGAATGCGACCATGCGCGCGCCCCTCGGCCTGGACACGGTGGGGCGTGCCCCCACCGCCGCGCTGTCGTTCGCGCTTTATTGCAACGCGCTGCTGAGTATATGCGCCCCAAAGGCAGACCAGATGAATACCAACCCACCCGTTCAGCTCACCGCGAATTTCTCCATTTCCACTCGCGACCAGTCGCCGCACCCGGCGCAGGGGCTATTTTCGCACAAGCGCGTTAGCATTGCTGGCCGGCAGCGAAAACGCTCGCTTGGCTGCTCAGCGATTTTGTCACCAATGAACTGCCGCACCGCATTGCGGAGATTAGATGCAGTGAACAACCAAATGACGCGGTCAGGACCCTTGGCCGCCCGCGTTGAAGGCCGGGGATTGGGCGAAGGCGCTTTCGGCCGTCGAAGAGGCTGTCGCCGTGATGCCGGACGACCTCCATTTCCGCATGCTCCATGCGGATCTGTTGCTTCATAAACTGCGCGACTTGCAGTCCGGCTTGCCGGCCCTGCGGCAATTTGTTCGGGACGCGATCGACAAAAACTCCGAGCTTTGGATGGAAGGGGCGCTGCGCCAACTCTTGAGTTCGGCGAATGATAACTCCCACTTCTCGCCTGCCGAGCGCCTTGGGATGAGCAAGGATGTTGTCCGAACTGCTCGGTCCTTATAGCACGACAACCGGTGAGCAACCAGGCCGTGCGAGATATGTCGTTTTGGCGTTATCTTTGTCGATTTGTCGCGTTCGCAACACGATCATTCAGAGTTTGCTACCACGCGCTCAGCCAAGTCACTGAACAAAATAAAAGAGCGGCTTTTGGAATTCCCCTGTGCAACTGGCACGAACATTGAAGACGTCATTCGTGACGGCAGCGGCCGCTGACCGTCCTCACGGAAAAGGAGTCAAGAAATGAAAAGCGACATGTCCGATTATGATGTAACTGAACTGACTCTCGAAGAAGCATGTTCAACTTCGGGAGGCGACAAATGTATCATTTTTAAGCCGTCGCCGGGTGGCGGTATCACCATTGAGCCAATCCCCTGCCCCCCGCCGGGGACAGAGGGTTGATGTAAACTGACTACGAGCCTGCCAGAGACGCGATCGTAACTCGCGTTCGCTGGCAGGCTTATTCTTATGCCCTCGTAGAGGCCAGATTCGCGCGAAAGCCGATCTTGCTCGCGACCAAAAGATGACTAATCTCGATCGGCGGCGGAGGCCGAAGCCCGCCAATCGGCATCGCTGATGGTGCTTACCATCTGGAAAGAGGGGAGCCATGAAGCCTGAGATGTGGCTGAATTAACAGTTGAAGAAGCATCTGAACCTTCCGGAGGGAGTAGTTCTCGCAACTGCACTCGCGGCTATGGCTGCGTGGCAGCTGTCATCCGCCGCACTTGCATCTGAAGCGAGTTAGATGCGCAACCGCCTGACGTCGCATGGTGCAGACTGGCGGTTTCGCTACCAAATTAACGATCGCAAACCTTGTGACATAATCGAACAATGACCAATATCTTACTTCCTCCTGAAATTGTGAGCTATACGGCCGAGAGCATCCTCTCCCGGCAATCAGGACGATCTTTTCTCATTTACAAGATCATTGTGCTTTCTGTGGTCGCCGCATTGGTGGCGTTGCCACTCATTACCGTAACGGTCTCTGTTCAAAGCGCCGGCACCATTCGTCCCACCATCGAGAAAACTCCCCTGATCGCGCCCGTCTCAGGGCGCATTTCGCGTATCCTTGCCGTTGAGAACGATGTGGTTGCCCTGGGGCAAGAGATCCTCACCCTCGATGCCGCGGTGGTTGAGGAGAAGCTCAGAGCAGTTACAGGCGAAATTCGCGCCAAGGGCGATCTAGCCCGTGACCTCGAGACCCTAATCTCCTCCGGAACAGAAGCCAAGGACCCGATCCAGCTGCTGACCGAGTCCGCCACGGCCGAGCGGCTGCATTTTCTGAACCTGCTGCGGGAGAATGAATATGCCCGCAGTAACGCCGCGGCAGAACTCGAGCGCGCCAAGCGGCTGCTCTCCGTTGCTGCAGCGCCCGCAAAGGCGGTCGACGAACGGGCTTTCGCTCTCCAGAGCATTGAGGTCAAAGGCGAGATCCTCGCCCGTCGCAAAGCCGCCGAGTGGAACCAACAGCTCTTCGACACGAACCTGCGCTTGAAGGAACTCACTGCCAGCTTGCATCAGCTCGAGAACGAACGAGATCTGACCCGGATTCGAGCTCCCGTGTCCGGTGCTCTAGAGCAATTCTCCGGCCTCACCCCTGGTGGCTACGTCCAGGCGGGGCAAACTGTCGCTCGCGTCTCGCCGGATGGCGAACTGGTGGCGGAGATCTACGTCTCCCCCAACGACATTGGCTTCGTGCGAACCGGCCAGTCAGTGCGGCTCCAGGTGGATGCCTTCAACTACAATCAATGGGGCGTTCTAGAGGCGACAGTGCTCAACGTGGCCCAGGACTTCACCCTCCACGATAAAAACCCGATCTTTAAGGTCCGCTGCGCGCTCTCTGCCAGTCATCTCACGCTCAAGAACGGGGTCATCGGTCAGTTGAAAAAAGGCATGACCGTGCGAGCCCGCTTCCTCGTGGCCGACCGCAGCCTCCTCCAACTCTTCTACAATGAGGTCGACGATTGGCTCAATCCGCTCCTTGCAGGCGGTTAATTCTTCCTCTTCAGAAACAGTGAGCGTCAATGTCGAGTAACGTCATCAAGTACAAACAGCGCGACGCCACGGATTGCGGAGCCGCCAGTCTTGCTTCCGTCGCAGCTTTCTATGGCTACAAGCTGCCATTGTCACGCATCCGCCAGTATGCGTCGACCGGCCGCTCCGGCACCACGGTGTCGGGCCTCATGCAAGCGGCTCAACAGTTAGGTTTCATCGCCAAAGGGGTGAAGGGTGGGTTCGACAGCCTTTACAAGATTCCCAAGCCCGCCATCGCGCATTTAGTCGTTAAGGAGGTCCTACACCACTTCGTCGTCATACAGGCGATCGACCGCCGGTCGATCATCGTCATGGACCCGGCCTATGGCGAAATCCGCAAGTTGTCGCACCAAGAATTTAAGATGCAATGGACTGGCGTCTTAGTGCTTTTGGTTCCGGCAGACATATTCCAGCGCCGCGACGAGACCACCTCGTCCTTCGTCCGCTTCGCCCGTCTGCTTGCGCCACATAGGGAGCTGATGGCGCAGGCTCTCATCGGGTCACTGGTGACGACGATCCTTGGCCTCTCGACGGCTATCTACGTCCAGAAGATCGTCGATCATGTGATCGCAGCGGGCAACCACAACCTACTCAACCTGATGAGTGTCGCCATGTTGCTGATCCTGCTGCCGCAGACTCTGATCAATCTCCTCAGAAATCGGCTTCTCCTGCAAACGGGACAGAAGATCGATGTCTGCTTGATCCTCGGCTATTACAATCACGTCCTGGGCCTGCCCCAGAAGTTTTTCGACAGCATGCGTATAGGTGAAATCGTCTCCCGTATGAACGACGCAATGAGGATCAGAAGCTTCCTGAACGAAGTCTCGATCACCATGGTGGTTAACGTGCTCGTGATACTGTTCTCGTTCGGGCTGATGTTCGTCTACTCGTGGAAGATCGCCTTGGTCGTGGCGACCTCTATCCCACTATACTTATTGGTCTATTGGACCATCAATTGGCTGAATAGGAAGCGCCAGCGCACCATTATGGAAAATGCCGCCGATCTGGAAGCGCAATTGGTTGAATCACTAGGAGCGGTCTCCACGATCAAGACATTCGGTATAGAGAGCCTGGCCAATCTTAAGATGGAGACCCGCTTCATCAAGATGCTACACTCCGTCTATAGCGCCGGCCTTATCTCGGTCTTCGGAGACAATGCCTCAACCCTCCTCTCAAGCCTATTCACCGTCGTGCTTATGTGGTTCGGTACGACGCTTGTCCTCGATCAGAGCGTCACGCCCGGCGAACTACTGTCCTGCTATACGCTGCTTGGCTATATTACCCGGCCGGTTGCCAGCCTGATCCAAACCAATCGGATCGCTCAGGATGCGTTTATCGCCGCGGATCGCCTGTTCGAGATCTTCGACCTGGAGCCGGCAAGCGGTGGCAGCATCGATGCCACCAAGTCCGAACTTGGCGATATCTGCCTGGAGAACGTCACGTTTCGGCATGGCGCGCAGCCTGAGCTTTTCCAGGATCTCAGCATCACCTTCCGCCGAGGCGAGATGACGGCCGTGGTGGGGAAAAGCGGCTCCGGCAAGAGCTCCCTTGCAGCGCTGGTGCAGAATCTCTATCCGCTTGAGCGTGGATGTATCCGGATCGGCCCGCATGACCTCCAGGACCTCTCGACTGAATCCCTGCGTAAAGTTGTCGCTGCGGTACCGCAGTCGGTCGACGTGTTCTCCGGCTCGGTGATCGATAACATCGCCCTTGGTGAGTCCGAGCCGGACATCGAGAAGATCGTGAAGATCTGCGATCAAATAGGGCTGCGGTCGGTGGTCGACCGCTGGCCCGGTGGCTTCCAGGCCTATCTGGGCGAGAACGGCGTACGCCTGTCCGGCGGCGAGAAGCAGCGTCTAGCCCTGGCTCGCGCCCTGTACCGGGACCCGGAAATCCTGATCCTCGACGAGGCGACCTCCTCTCTCGATTCGGTCGCCGAGGCGCTTGTCGTAGGGGCGGTTGAGGAATTGCGTCGGGCCGGTAAGATCATCATCGCGATCTCTCATCGACTGAGCACCATTTGCGAGGCCGACAAGATCGTGGTCTTGGACAATGGACGGGTTGTTGCGGAAGGAAGGCATCCTGATCTGCTGGCAGCTGAAGGTGCTTACGCTCGATTGTGGCGGGCACAACTTGGAACCAGCTAATATTTCTACTGTCATTGCTGTGTGCATCCGAGCAACACTGCATTGAAGTCCCGGTCCCCGTCTTCGATGGCCTTCAAGATCTGATGCTGAGGAGCTAGTAATAGCGCGCGTTCTCCGGGTCGCGCTCATTCTTCGCCGTGTTCAGCCACGCGTCCAAAGTGGTGGTCGTGGTTCGAACGCACGACGATGGTTTGCAACGAAGACCGATGGCCCTCAGTCATGAAGTCGGTCGTGAGAGCTGGTCCCGGTTGTCTGAACAGATTTTCCGCGTCGATAAGTGGAGCCTCTGCCAAGATTAGGCTGCCAAGCGGAGTGGCAGCGGGTTGAAGTAGGCTTGATCGGGGGTGACGCCGTCAAGGCTCGAATGCGGGCGCCGACCGTTGTAGAAGTCGAGGTATCGGCCGATCGACGCGAGGGCCTCGCTGACGCTGTCATAGGCCCGCAGATACACCTCCTCGTATTTGACGCTGCGCCATAGCCGTTCGACAAACACGTTGTCCCGCCAGGCTCCCTTGCCGTCCATGCTGATCGCAATGCCGTTGTCGGCGAGCGCGCCGGTAAAAGCCTGTCCGGTGAACTGCGAGCCCTGATCCGTGTTGAAGACGTCCGGCTTGCCGTGACGAGCCAGGGCATCCTGAAGCGTCTCGACACAGAACGCCGCCTCCATGGTGATCGATACGCGCCACGACAGCACGCGGCGGCTGAACCAGTCGAGCACAACCGCCAAATAGACGAAGCCGCGCGCCATCGGGAGTGGAGTAAGAAGCGCGAGCGCGCTTCTCCTCCCCGAACCGTACGTGCACCTTTCAGCGCATACGGCTCTCTGTTCAAGCTTGGCCCATGGCCATAGCAACATCCTGATAGTGCGAGGTGACAGTGCTGCGGGCTTCTTTTCGGAAGATGTAGGGATTTTCCTCCGGATTGCGCCATCGGAACTGCGCCTTCGGACTTGAGACAAGCCGGTAAAGTGCTTTTCCGTGGGGCCCGCCGCGTTCATTTCGACCAAACACGAGCCAGGTTTTCGCCTTGCCCGGTTCCGGGGGTCGGTACCATTTCCGCATCAAAGGTTTGATGCGAGACCGGTATTTGTGCCCCAGCCAGTGCGCCATTTTCCAGAATACGACATGGTCGATGCGCCGGAATACGTGCGCGGTGAAGTCGGTGAACTTATAGAACGCTGCCCATCCCGCCAGTTGACGGTTCAGGCCAGCGATCATGTCGACCGTGCTGACACTATGATTGCCGGAAAGGGCTTCAGTGAGCCTGCGAACAAACCCCTTCGCCTTTTCCTTGGGTATCGTTGTGACGACGGACATGCGCCCGTGCGACCCTCGCTTGCGAATGATCCTGTGCCCCAGAAAGACGAAGCCGTCATTGACGTGAGTGATATGGGTTTTCTCCATATTCAGCGTCAACTTCAGCTTGCCTTCCAGAAAGGCGCGGCATTCTTCGCGGATTTCCTCTGCTTGAGCTTTGGTCCCTTTTACGATGACGACAAAGTCGTCAGCGTATCGGCAATAAGCAACCGCCGGCTTCCATTGCCGGTTCTCTCGAACCGTGATCGGGCGGCCAAGCTTGATGCCGAAGTTCCATGCCCAGCGGTCCTTGCGAGCCTTGTCGCTCAGGTATTTCGCTTCCAGCCACGCATCAAACTCGTGGAGCATGATGTTGGACAAGAGCGGTGACAGCACGCCACCTTGCGGAACACCCTCGCTGGAGGCTGTAAACAGGTCACGGTCAATGTGACCTGCCTTCAGGAACCGCCAGAGAAGATCAACAAACCGCCCGTCCTGCACTCGTCGCCGCACACATCTGATAAGCAGCCGGTGATGGACCGTGTCGAAGTAGCTTGCCAGATCACCTTCGATGATCCAGCGGCCCCTCGTCATGTCGGCTCCATCCTGGAGCTGTATCTTCACGGTGCGGACGGCATGGTGCACGCTCCGTTCAGGCCGGAAGCCATAGGATAGGCGATGGAAGTCGCTTTCCCAGATTGGCTCCATGGCCATGAGCATGGCTCGTTGGACGATGCGATCCGTCAGAGTCGGAATGCCCAGTGGGCGTAGCTTGCCGTTGGTTTTCGGGATATAGATTCGCTTCACCGGCTGGGGGCGATAACTCTCCTCCAGCAGGCTTTTCCGCAGGTCATCCAGATGCTGATCCAATCTGACCTGCAGTCGTTGCTTATCTATTCCGTCGATGCCCGGTGTTCGTGCGCCACTTGACGCCAGAACAATCCGAGCGGCCTCGGCAAGCCATTCCCGGTTGGCAATCAGCCGAAGGAGGCGATCGAACCTTCGGTTCGGATCGCTCCCGGCCCATGTCGCGAGCTTGTGCTGCATTTCACTGATTATCAAAGGTCTTCACCTCATTGGGTCAGGTAGTTTGCACTCCAAGCAGTTTGAACTGTTCCCCTTCGCCATGTGGCAGGCTTTCCCTGCCGCGGACTACTACGGAAACTCCGCCAGCATGGTGGACGTCAGGGTCAACTCCCTTGCGACACAAAGCATCGTGGGTATTCCATCATGCCTTCCCTCGTTCATATGCTGGACGTCATCGTATTGGTGAGGCTGCCGGTCGCAGTCTTTTCCCTTGCTTTCCGCAAGTCGATGCCGATGCCATGGTCTGGCTGCGTTCTCCCCATGACCCCTCGCGAGCGTCCTTACATCTGGGCTCGCGTTCGGATGCCGGCCGTCATATCTGTCCGGCGACATCATCAGCATTCCACCTGTTAAGCCGTGTAGGCGGAGGCGACATTTCAGCCCTCAGATGCGGGTGAACCGGTTCGTGTTCCTCAACCTTCCAATACTTCAGCCTCGGGGACCATCTCGGCTTAACGGCTTCGCCTCAATCCCCTTTACCTGCGGGCTACGTCACCCTGCCAGTTGACGACAGGTCACCGCCGCTTGGGCTCGTGTCCCCTCACAGCAGGGGACAAGTCATTTTTTTTTCTTCCTCCTTTCGCTTTTGCATTCCAGTCATACGCGCTTCCCCAAATGTGGGGCGAGGCGCACTGTAGGTGATGTCCATCGCCCACACCTGGTTCGGCCGCGTGATCTCCATCCCGCGCAGCAGGTACGGGTAGATCTTGTGGCCCGGCTCGGGCTTTGTCGTCCGTGGACGGCGATAGAGCGCTTCTATCCCCATCCGCCGCATCAGCGTCTTCACATGCCGACGGCCGATCTTGCACCCCTCGGCAGCCAGCAGCCCTCGCAACATGCGAGAGCCGGCAAAAGGGAACTCCAGATGCAGCCGGTCGAGGCGCTGCATGATCGCAAGGTCGGCGTCCGGCACCGGCCGCGGCAGGTAGTACACGCTGCCGCGGCTGATGTTCAAAGCCTCCGCCTGCCTGGTGATCGGCAGCTCGTGCTCACGGTCGATCATCGCTTTGCGCTCAGCAATCCCGCCTTGGTGAGCGCTCCTTCTAAAAAATCGTTCTCCAGCGTCAGTTCGCCGATCTTGGCGTGCAGCGACTTCACGTCGACGGCTGCTTGCTCCGCTCCAGAGCCGCCGCCAGGACCGAACGCATCGGCGGCCTTGCTTTCAAGCTGAGCCTTCCACGTCGTGATCTGATTGGGGTGGACGTCGAACTGCTCGGCAAGCTGAGCCAACGTTCGATCGCCCTTCACGGCGGCGAGCGCCACCTTCGCCTTGAAGGCGGGTGTGTGGTTCCGGCACGTTCTTCTGCTCATTGTCGCTCCTGATTTGCAGGCACAGCGTGCCCGCTGTCAGGCAGAAACTCCACTTATCGCCCTGTGCAGAATTCCGGGGCCGGCTCTTACGTCACCCTGCCAGTTGACAGCAGGTCACCGCCGCTTGGGCTCATACTTCCCCACAGCAGGAAGCAGGCTCATCACATTTCCTGCTTTCTCAATGCATTCCAAACATACGCTTCCCCGATTCCTCGGGGCGAGGCGCACGATACGTGATGTCGGCCGCCCATACCTGGTTTGGCCGGTCGATCGTCAAGTTGCGCAACAGATAGGGATAGATCTTGTGGCCCGGCGCTGGCCTCGTCGTGTTCGGCCTTGGTCCCAGCGCCGCGATGCCCATCTTGCGCATCAACCGCTGCACGCGCCTACGATTGACCTGAAGCCCTTCAACCTTCAGCATCGCCGTCATTCGCCGCGAGCCCAGGAACGGCCAGGCGGTGAACAGCTCGTCGATCCGCCGCATCAGGGCAAGGTGCTGTCGTTGGCCGGCCGTGGCGGCCGGTAGACCCCAGAGCGCGCGATGCCAAGCAACATGCATTGCCGGCGGATCGACAGCGCCATGTCGGCGCGATCGAGCATTCCTCGACGGTCCGGCGTGCTCATCTTCCGGACCTCCGCGCTAAAAAATCGCGCTCGACTGTCAGTTGTCCAATCTTGGCGTGCAGCTTTTCGATCTCGCCTTCGCGCGCGTCCTCGCTTTCCCGCCCGACACCCGCGTCAAAGGCCCGGGGCGCCTGGTCCCGCAGTTGCTTCTTCCAGGCATAGATCTGGTTCGAGTGAACCTCATAGCGCTGGCCAGATCGGCCACCGTCGCCTGCTCCCGCACCGTTTCCAGCGCGATCTTTGCCTTCAGTCCCGCGTCGATCTTGCGTCTCGTCTTCGTCCTCATCATGCGCTCCGTCTATCAAACGGAGCAACGTGGCGCCAAAATCGGGGTCCATTTCAGGGCTGACGGGACGATTTGAACGCGTCATGATCCGATCCCGTCGCCAGGCCGGCTGACGAGAATTCTCGGACCCGATTGTTGAGAGATTTGTGCTGCGGACGTGAAAGGCTATCTCCGCCCCTGCACACCGTACGAACGGAGCTTGTCGCTGATCATCATCACGCGCGGCGACGTGTCGGTGGATTTCAAGAGCTTCTGCATGAGCCACTGCGCAGCGCGCGAATCTCGTCGGCGCTTGATCACGGCGTCGAGAAGGAGGCCATTCTGGTCGACAGCGCGCCAGAACCAACGTTGTTCGCCGGAATCGAGATAAAGACTTCGTCGAGATGTCATTTGTGCCTGCGAACGGAGCTGGCGAATCCAATCGGAGTGGATAACGTAAGTGTGTTGGATGTCCGACAACGTCGGATGAGTGAAATAGCGGTGTTAGGTCTAGCATATTGACAGAGAACGATTTCTCCTTTGGCACGATACATGCTCGGTCTCCTCTATAAAGGCGCATTGACTGAGGAGAAGTCGTCCGATGATCTCGCTCACCCGAAACTCTGAGTTGGCTGAGGTGGCAGCTGCGATTTTGCCGGAGACGATATCTGGAGGCGTAGGGCCTGCCCGTGACATCGGGAAGATCTGGGCTGCGCGCAAGAGTTTTAGCACCGCTAATACCCTCATATTGCGCAAGCGACTGTGGGCGCGGTTATCCTGAGCAAATTCCAGCCAGTGTGGCTGATTTGAGTCGCTGCGTGGCGCGACGCCCATGGTGGGAATGCCCAGCTTGATGGATGGACTGCAAGAGCGGTGAAGATGACATATCGGGCATCAGACGATCAGGATAGGCTACCTGAGGCGCGATCAATTTCCTCTACCGTCGTTGTCGGCAGTGGTACGCTCGCTATCAGATGCGCGCAGCTGGCAATTGAGACGGGCCACGTCATTGGTGCAGTGTTGTGTACCGACGGCGTATTCCGCGATTGGGCTGCTCGCTCGAACATCCCGTCTGTAGCAAGCGTTGAAGAGCTCTCTTCCTTTTTGAAGGCCGCGCCGGTAGATGTGATTTTCTCAGTTGCCAATCCGTTCATATTGCCAGTGGATGTGTTGGGGCGGGTTCGTCGAGGTGCTTTCAATTACCACGACGGTCCATTGCCACGATATGCGGGAACGCGCGCGACGTCCTGGGCGCTGCTGGCGCAGGAGGCCGAATACGCCATCACATGGCACCGGATCGATGATGGCGTTGATACGGGAGACATCGTGGTTCAGCGCCACGTGCTGATTGCGCCCAACGATACGGCACTGACCCTGAACCTCAAATGTTATGAAGTCGCGATAGAAGGCTTCCGCGAGCTTTTAACTGGCTTAGCGAAGGGAGAGCTTACTAGCTATCCGCAGGCACTGGGGAGCCGGAGCTACTTTCCGAGGCGACGACGCCCAGATGCGGCAGGCTGTCTGCGATGGGATCGCCCCGCGCAAGATCTGTCAGCGATGACACGTGCCTTAAACTTTGGGCCATATCATCCCAATTCATTGGGGCTGTCCAAGGCTTTCGTGGGCGATGAGGTTGTCATAGTCAGCCGGTTGGAGGTGCTGCCTCAACGCTCGGGCCTCCCGGCAGGTTCTCTGCTTGAAGTCCACTCCAGCCACTGGCGGGTGGCGACGGGTACGGAGGATGTCAATGTTTGCTTTGGCAGCTCCGATGGTCAGGTGCTGGACGCGCAAGCCCTCGCCAGGCACTCCAATCTGGATGAAGGTGATCGCCTTCCTACTTTGAGCGAAGATGAGGCGCGGAGCATAACTGCGAGCCATGAATTGCTGGCGCATTCAGAGGAGTTTTGGGTACAGCGGCTAGAGCAGCTCAGAATATTGCAGCTTCCTTTCCTGTCGTTGTCCGTGGCCGAGGCGCCGCCCAGATGGCGGTCGAGTTCGTGGTTCATTGCAAGAGCTTTGGCTAAGTTGTCGCCACATGAGCGCACGGAATACTTGGTAACGGCATGTCTGATCTATCTCGCCCGCATCACAGGCGAAACAGAGCTTCAACTGGGCTGGACGCCTGCATCGGATGGATCGCTAGCTGGCTCCAAAGCGATGGAGGTGTTGATCTCCTCTGTCGTGCCGATGGAAGTTACCATTGAGCTTGCTCATGATTTTGAAAACGTTCGCAAAACCGTAGCGGCCGAGCTCGCTCAGCTGAGGGAGCACGGTAGCTTTGCCCGGGATCTTATCGCGCGCTGCCCGGCATTGCGGGGTGTGGAGGCGCTGCAGTCGAAGCAGCCCTGGCCGATTGGCATCACAATCACCACAGGCAGCGGTTCTGTCGCTGGCGATCTGAAGACGAGCCAACGTGCTGGGGCAGTCCTATGCGGCGATTTGCTGACGTTTGAGGTTTCCGCTCTAGATGGGAGCCTGCGATGGCATTTTGATGCAAGTCGGCTAGAGCCGAAGCAGATCGACCGTATGACGCAGCATTTGCAAACTTTGATATATGGTGTGACGGCCGATGCCGGGCAGCCGGTCGGCCGCGTCGACATCCTGCCGGCCGACGAACGCAGCTATTTGCTGGAGGAGTTGAACCGGACGGCGGCGCCGTATCCGTCAGACAAGTGCATCCACGAGCTGTTCGAGCAACAGGTCCGGCGCGCACCCGAAGCGGTCGCTCTCGTCTATGAGGACGAGCGCTTGAGCTATGGCGAGCTCAATGCGCAGGCCAACCGGCTGGCGCATCATCTGATCGGGCTGGGGGTGAGGCCGGATCAGCCGGTGGCGATCTGCCTTGCGCGCAGCCCGGCGATGGTGGTGGGGCTCTTGGCGATCCTGAAGGCGGGCGGCGCGTATCTGCCGCTGGATCCGGCCTATCCGTCTCAGCGGCTGCGCCAGGTGCTGGGCGATGCCGCGCCGCAGCTGCTGCTTTGTGATGCGGCCGGCCGCGCCGCGCTCGGCACCGAGGCGCTGGCCGATGTGACGGCGCTCGATCTGGATGCGGCCACCCCGCCCTGGGCCGCGCTGGCTGTCTCTGATCCCGAGCCGCGCGCCCTCGGCCTCACATCGCGCCATCTCGCCTACATCATCTACACCTCTGGCTCAACCGGTACCCCCAAGGGGGCAAAGAATGAGCATCGGGGTATTATCAATCGCCTGGTCTGGATGCAGAAAGCCTACGCTCTCAATGCGAATGATGTCGTCTTGCAGAAGACGCCATTTGGCTTCGATGTCTCGGCTTGGGAATTCTTCTGGACGTTGCTTGAAGGGGCGACCCTGGTGCTGGCACCTCCGTCTGCACACAAAGATCCAGATGCGCTTGTAAACCTTATAATCAGCCAGCGTATTACCACTGCACACTTTGTACCATCCATGCTGGTCAGCTTCATGGACACGAAGGGTGTTGATCGCTGTAGCTCGCTGCAGCGTCTCCTGTGCAGTGGCGAGGCGCTTCCTGCCTCCGTTGTGCACAAGGTTCGGCGCGTATTGCCTTGGACTGGTCTGCACAATCTATATGGCCCTACGGAAGCTGCTATCGACGTTACAGCCTGGAGCTGTCCGGCTGATTTTGATGGGTCAGTTGTCCCGATTGGCCGTCCGATTGCCAACACGCGTGTGTATCTGCTGGACGGCCATGGCGCGCCTGTGCCGTTGGGTGCGGTGGGTGAGCTTTACATCGGCGGAGCGGGGGTTGCGCGTGGCTATCTGAACCGGCCGGAGCTAACGGCAGAGCGGTTCATCGCCAGTCCCTTTGTGGACGGCGATCGGCTGTACAGGACCGGCGACCTGGCGCGCTATTTGCCGGACGGCAATCTGGAGTTCCTGGGCCGCAATGACGACCAGGTGAAGATCCGCGGCTTTCGCATCGAGCCGGGCGAGATCGCGGCACGGCTTTGCGAGCACGCCTTGGTGCGCGATGCGGTGGTGTTGGCGCGCCAGGACCGGTCCGGCGACAAGCACCTTGTCGCCTATGTGGTGGGCGCACCCGAGGCTGGCTCGGACGAGGCCGGTGGAGGCGGGCTGGCTGGCGCCTTGCGGGCGCACTTAAGTGCGCAGCTGCCGGACTACATGGTGCCGTCGGCGTTCGTGCGGCTATCGGGGCTGCCGCTGACGGTGAACGGCAAGCTCGACCGCAAGGCGCTTCCGGCGCCGGCTGACGATGCCTATGCGCGGGCGGCCTATGAGGCGCCGCGCGGCGCGACCGAGACGGCGCTGGCAGAGATCTGGGCGGAGCTTCTCGGGGTGGAGCGGGTCGGACGCCACGACAACTTCTTCGAGCTCGGCGGCCACTCGCTCCTGGCGGTGCAGCTCTTGAGCCGGCTGTCGCAGGCTGTTGGCGTCGCACTGCCGCTGACGGAGCTGTTTGCCAGACCGGTGCTGGCGGAGCTGGCGGCAAGCATCGTCGAGGTGTTGAGCCGCTCCGGTTCGCAAGAGCTGCCGGCGATTGCGGCCGTGTCGCGTCATGAGCCGCTGGTGCTGTCGTTTGCGCAGCAGCGGCTGTGGTTTTTGGCGCAGTTGGACGAGGGCAGCACGAACTACCACATTCCGCGGGCCTGGCGGCTGCGTGGGGCGCTCGACCGCAGCGCCTGGCAGCGCAGCCTTGATCGTTTGTTTGCCCGGCACGAGGCGCTGCGCAGTATCTTTGTCGCACCGGAGGGCAAGCCCCGGGTTGAGGTTCTGCCGGCGGATGCGGGGCTGCCGGTGCTCGAGCACGATCTGCGGGGCCGGCCGGATGCTGAGGCGGCGCTTCTGAAGTTGTGCCATGAAGAGGCAGGCACGCCGTTCGATCTTGCGCGCGGGCCGCTGATCCGCGGGCGTCTGATCCGGATGTCGGATGAGGAACACGTCGTCCTGCTGACCCAGCATCACATCATCTCGGACGGCTGGTCGCTGGGCGTGCTGGTGCGTGAACTCAGTCAGCTTTACCGGGCGTTTGAGGCTGGACAGGACGATCCCTTGCCGCCGCTGGCAATCCAGTACCCTGATTATGCCGCCTGGCAACGGCAGTGGCTGTCGGGGGAACGACTGCAGAAGCAGGCGCAGTATTGGCGCGACACCCTGTCGGGTGCTCCGGCCCGTCTTGCGCTGCCGACGGACCGTCCGCGGCCGGCCCAGCAGTCGTTTGCCGGGGCCAGTATTCCTGTTGTCATCGATGCGGATCTGACGCGGGACTTGAAGCGGCTGAGCCGGCAGCATGGCACGACGTTGTTCATGACGGTGCTGGCGGGCTGGGCGGCGGTGCTGTCGCGTCTGTCGGGGCAGCATGACGTTGTGATCGGCGTGCCGAGCGCCAATCGCGGCCGGCGCGAGATTGAAGGGTTGATCGGCTTCTTCGTCAACACCCTGGCGCTTCGGCTGGACCTGTCGGGCGAGCCGAGCGTGTTGCAGCTTCTGGAACGGACGCGGCGCACGGCACTGGCTGCGCAGGAGCATCAGGACCTGCCGTTCGAGCAGGTCGTCGAGATCGTCAAGCCGCCCCGGCATCTCGATCACACGCCGTTGTTCCAGGTGATGTTGGCCTGGCAGAACACCGCCGTCAGGTCGTTCGACCTTGCCGGGCTGAGCGTGGAGGCTGCCAGGGAAGGGCTCGATCAGGTCAAGTTCGATCTGGAGCTGAGCCTTGGCGAGTGTGATGAGGTCATAACCGGAAGGTTTGATTATGCCACGGCGCTGTTCGATCAGGCGACGATCGAGCGGCAGCGTGGTTATCTGCTGGCGCTACTGCGGGCGATGGTTGCCGATGCCGGGCAGCCGGTCGGCCGCATCGACATCCTGCCGGCCGACGAACGCAGCTATTTGCTGGAGGAGTTGAACCGGACGGCGGCGCCGTATCCGTCAGACAAGTGCATCCACGAGCTGTTCGAGCAACAGGTCCGGCGCGCACCCGAAGCGGTCGCTCTCGTCTATGAGGACGAGCGCTTGAGCTATGGCGAGCTCAATGCGCAGGCCAACCGGCTGGCGCATCATCTGATCGGGCTGGGGGTGAGGCCGGATCAGCCGGTGGCGATCTGCCTTGCGCGCAGCCCGGCGATGGTGGTGGGGCTCTTGGCGATCCTGAAGGCGGGCGGCGCGTATCTGCCGCTGGATCCGGCCTATCCGTCTCAGCGGCTGCGCCAAGTGCTGGGCGATGCCGCGCCGCAGCTGCTGCTTTGTGATGCGGCCGGCCGCGCCGCGCTCGGCACCGAGGCGCTGGCCGATGTGACGGCGCTCGATCTGGATGCGGCCACCCCGCCCTGGGCCGCGCTGGCTGTCTCTGATCCCGAGCCGCGCGCCCTCGGCCTCACATCGCGCCATCTCGCCTACATCATCTACACCTCTGGCTCAACCGGTACCCCCAAAGGCGTCATGGTCGAGCATCGCGGACTGGTGAACTATTTGCATTGGTCGGATCGCCGCCATTGCGAACGAGCTGGGAACGGCTCGCTGATGCTGCTGTCGTTGAGCTTTGACGGCGGCATTACGACCTTGTTTGGGCCTTTGCTGGCCGGTACCAAGCTCCGCATTCCAAACCAGACTGTCCCAATAGATGGGCTTGCTGCTGTCGAGGATGGCCAGACCTATGATCTGATCAAGCTGACGCCTTCGCATCTAAGCTTGCTGAACAAACGGCTCGAAGCCAACAAAGGATCGGCACCCACAAGAGTGCTCATGGTTGGGGGCGAGGCCTTAATTCCGGCAGACATGCAGTTTTGGCAAGAGCGTTTTCCGAGCGTGCGTCTGATCAATCATTTTGGTCCGACGGAAGCAACGGTTGGATGTGCCACATTCGAGATATCCAAATCCGTCGAGGGGCTGGCATCGATCCCGATTGGCCGTCCGATTGCCAACACGCGTGTGTATCTGCTGGACGGCCATGGCGCGCCTGTGCCGTTGGGTGCGGTGGGTGAGCTTTACATCGGCGGAGCGGGGGTTGCGCGTGGCTATCTGAACCGGCCGGAGCTAACGGCAGAGCGGTTCATCGCCAGTCCCTTTGTGGACGGCGATCGGCTGTACAGGACCGGCGACCTGGCGCGCTATTTGCCGGACGGCAATCTGGAGTTCCTGGGCCGCAATGACGACCAGGTGAAGATCCGCGGCTTTCGCATCGAGCCGGGCGAGATCGCGGCACGGCTTTGCGAGCACGCCTTGGTGCGCGATGCGGTGGTGTTGGCGCGCCAGGACCGGTCCGGCGACAAGCACCTTGTCGCCTATGTGGTGGGCGCACCCGAGGCTGGCTCGGACGAGGCCGGTGGAGGCGGGCTGGCTGGCGCCTTGCGGGCGCACTTAAGTGCGCAGCTGCCGGACTACATGGTGCCGTCGGCGTTCGTGCGGCTATCGGGGCTGCCGCTGACGGTGAACGGCAAGCTCGACCGCAAGGCGCTTCCGGCGCCGGCTGACGATGCCTATGCGCGGGCGGCCTATGAGGCGCCGCGCGGCGCGACCGAGACGGCGCTGGCAGAGATCTGGGCGGAGCTTCTCGGGGTGGAGCGGGTCGGACGCCACGACAACTTCTTCGAGCTCGGCGGCCACTCGCTCCTGGCGGTGCAGCTCTTGAGCCGGCTGTCGCAGGCTGTTGGCGTCGCACTGCCGCTGACGGAGCTGTTTGCCAGACCGGTGCTGGCGGAGCTGGCTCGCGCAACTTCGATCAGTTTGATCGAACAAGAGTTTGATCATCAAGCACTTCTGAAGCTGCTCTCTCTGGACTCTGACGAAGCCGCTCTTTCTGGAGTCTAAAAATGACAGATTTGATCCGATCCGGGTTGCAAAAACTCGACGCAGAAAGCCTAACTGAGCTTTTTTCACTTGCCAAAAAGAGAAGCCGGACTGGCAGTCGAGAAACTACGTTGCTGCCAAACGTCGGACGCGAAAGCGTCCTAGTACCATCGTTTGCGCAGCAGCGGCTGTGGTTTTTGGCGCAGTTGGACGAGGGCAGCACGAACTACCACATTCCGCGGGCCTGGCGGCTGCGTGGGGCGCTCGACCGCAGCGCCTGGCAGCGCAGCCTTGATCGTTTGTTTGCCCGGCACGAGGCGCTGCGCAGTATCTTTGTCGCACCGGAGGGCAAGCCCCGGGTTGAGGTTCTGCCGGCGGATGCGGGGCTGCCGGTGCTCGAGCACGATCTGCGGGGCCGGCCGGATGCTGAGGCGGCGCTTCTGAAGTTGTGCCATGAAGAGGCAGGCACGCCGTTCGATCTTGCGCGCGGGCCGCTGATCCGCGGGCGTCTGATCCGGATGTCGGATGAGGAACACGTCGTCCTGCTGACCCAGCATCACATCATCTCGGACGGCTGGTCGCTGGGCGTGCTGGTGCGTGAACTCAGTCAGCTTTACCGGGCGTTTGAGGCTGGACAGGACGATCCCTTGCCGCCGCTGGCAATCCAGTACCCTGATTATGCCGCCTGGCAACGGCAGTGGCTGTCGGGGGAACGACTGCAGAAGCAGGCGCAGTATTGGCGCGACACCCTGTCGGGTGCTCCGGCCCGTCTTGCGCTGCCGACGGACCGTCCGCGGCCGGCCCAGCAGTCGTTTGCCGGGGCCAGTATTCCTGTTGTCATCGATGCGGATCTGACGCGGGACTTGAAGCGGCTGAGCCGGCAGCATGGCACGACGTTGTTCATGACGGTGCTGGCGGGCTGGGCGGCGGTGCTGTCGCGTCTGTCGGGGCAGCATGACGTTGTGATCGGCGTGCCGAGCGCCAATCGCGGCCGGCGCGAGATTGAAGGGTTGATCGGCTTCTTCGTCAACACCCTGGCGCTTCGGCTGGACCTGTCGGGCGAGCCGAGCGTGTTGCAGCTTCTGGAACGGACGCGGCGCACGGCACTGGCTGCGCAGGAGCATCAGGACCTGCCGTTCGAGCAGGTCGTCGAGATCGTCAAGCCGCCCCGGCATCTCGATCACACGCCGTTGTTCCAGGTGATGTTGGCCTGGCAGAACACCGCCGTCAGGTCGTTCGACCTTGCCGGGCTGAGCGTGGAGGCTGCCAGGGAAGGGCTCGATCAGGTCAAGTTCGATCTGGAGCTGAGCCTTGGCGAGTGTGATGAGGTCATAACCGGAAGGTTTGATTATGCCACGGCGCTGTTCGATCAGGCGACGATCGAGCGGCAGCGTGGTTATCTGCTGGCGCTACTGCGGGCGATGGTTGCCGATGCCGGGCAGCCGGTCGGCCGCATCGACATCCTGCCGGCCGACGAACGCAGCTATTTGCTGGAGGAGTTGAACCGGACGGCGGCGCCGTATCCGTCAGACAAGTGCATCCACGAGCTGTTCGAGCAACAGGTCCGGCGCGCACCCGAAGCGGTCGCTCTCGTCTATGAGGACGAGCGCTTGAGCTATGGCGAGCTCAATGCGCAGGCCAACCGGCTGGCGCATCATCTGATCGGGCTGGGGGTGAGGCCGGATCAGCCGGTGGCGATCTGCCTTGCGCGCAGCCCGGCGATGGTGGTGGGGCTCTTGGCGATCCTGAAGGCGGGCGGCGCGTATCTGCCGCTGGATCCGGCCTATCCGTCTCAGCGGCTGCGCCAAGTGCTGGGCGATGCCGCGCCGCAGCTGCTGCTTTGTGATGCGGCCGGCCGCGCCGCGCTCGGCACCGAGGCGCTGGCCGATGTGACGGCGCTCGATCTGGATGCGGCCACCCCGCCCTGGGCCGCGCTGGCTGTCTCTGATCCCGAGCCGCGCGCCCTCGGCCTCACATCGCGCCATCTCGCCTACATCATCTACACCTCTGGCTCAACCGGTACCCCCAAAGGCGTCATGGTCGAGCATCAAAGCGCCGTGAACCTGCTGCATTGGAGCAGCGGCGTATTTGCGGAGTCAGAGATTAGCCGCACACTGTTTTCGACCTCGATCAGTTTTGATCTGTCTGTCTATGAGTGCTTCGTACCGCTGTCGCAAGGGGGCGCCCTGTATCTTGTCGAGGATGCACTGGCGCTGGCGCAGACGTCCTTGGATGTTTCCTTGATCAACACCGTCCCCTCGGCGATCGCCGCCCTTGTCGACCAAAAAGCCGTGCCGGCTTCGACAAGCGTCATCAATTTGGCCGGTGAGCCGCTGACGGCAGGTCTGATCGAGAGGGTCTTCGAGGGCAGTGGCGTAGAGAAGGTCTGTAACCTGTACGCTCCATCGGAAACGACGACTTATTCGACCTGGATTTGCATGCCCAGGAGAGAGGCGGTCGTTGAAACGATTGGCCGTCCGATTGCCAACACGCGTGTGTATCTGCTGGACGGCCATGGCGCGCCTGTGCCGTTGGGTGCGGTGGGTGAGCTTTACATCGGCGGAGCGGGGGTTGCGCGTGGCTATCTGAACCGGCCGGAGCTAACGGCAGAGCGGTTCATCGCCAGTCCCTTTGTGGACGGCGATCGGCTGTACAGGACCGGCGACCTGGCGCGCTATTTGCCGGACGGCAATCTGGAGTTCCTGGGCCGCAATGACGACCAGGTGAAGATCCGCGGCTTTCGCATCGAGCCGGGCGAGATCGCGGCACGGCTTTGCGAGCACGCCTTGGTGCGCGATGCGGTGGTGTTGGCGCGCCAGGACCGGTCCGGCGACAAGCACCTTGTCGCCTATGTGGTGGGCGCACCCGAGGCTGGCTCGGACGAGGCCGGTGGAGGCGGGCTGGCTGGCGCCTTGCGGGCGCACTTAAGTGCGCAGCTGCCGGACTACATGGTGCCGTCGGCGTTCGTGCGGCTATCGGGGCTGCCGCTGACGGTGAACGGCAAGCTCGACCGCAAGGCGCTTCCGGCGCCGGCTGACGATGCCTATGCGCGGGCGGCCTATGAGGCGCCGCGCGGCGCGACCGAGACGGCGCTGGCAGAGATCTGGGCGGAGCTTCTCGGGGTGGAGCGGGTCGGACGCCACGACAACTTCTTCGAGCTCGGCGGCCACTCGCTCCTGGCGGTGCAGCTCTTGAGCCGGCTGTCGCAGGCTGTTGGCGTCGCACTGCCGCTGACGGAGCTGTTTGCCAGACCGGTGCTGGCGGAGCTGGCGGCAAGCATCGTCGAGGTGTTGAGCCGCTCCGGTTCGCAAGAGCTGCCGGCGATTGCGGCCGTGTCGCGTCATGAGCCGCTGGTGCTGTCGTTTGCGCAGCAGCGGCTGTGGTTTTTGGCGCAGTTGGACGAGGGCAGCACGAACTACCACATTCCGCGGGCCTGGCGGCTGCGTGGGGCGCTCGACCGCAGCGCCTGGCAGCGCAGCCTTGATCGTTTGTTTGCCCGGCACGAGGCGCTGCGCAGTATCTTTGTCGCACCGGAGGGCAAGCCCCGGGTTGAGGTTCTGCCGGCGGATGCGGGGCTGCCGGTGCTCGAGCACGATCTGCGGGGCCGGCCGGATGCTGAGGCGGCGCTTCTGAAGTTGTGCCATGAAGAGGCAGGCACGCCGTTCGATCTTGCGCGCGGGCCGCTGATCCGCGGGCGTCTGATCCGGATGTCGGATGAGGAACACGTCGTCCTGCTGACCCAGCATCACATCATCTCGGACGGCTGGTCGCTGGGCGTGCTGGTGCGTGAACTCAGTCAGCTTTACCGGGCGTTTGAGGCTGGACAGGACGATCCCTTGCCGCCGCTGGCAATCCAGTACCCTGATTATGCCGCCTGGCAACGGCAGTGGCTGTCGGGGGAACGACTGCAGAAGCAGGCGCAGTATTGGCGCGACACCCTGTCGGGTGCTCCGGCCCGTCTTGCGCTGCCGACGGACCGTCCGCGGCCGGCCCAGCAGTCGTTTGCCGGGGCCAGTATTCCTGTTGTCATCGATGCGGATCTGACGCGGGACTTGAAGCGGCTGAGCCGGCAGCATGGCACGACGTTGTTCATGACGGTGCTGGCGGGCTGGGCGGCGGTGCTGTCGCGTCTGTCGGGGCAGCATGACGTTGTGATCGGCGTGCCGAGCGCCAATCGCGGCCGGCGCGAGATTGAAGGGTTGATCGGCTTCTTCGTCAACACCCTGGCGCTTCGGCTGGACCTGTCGGGCGAGCCGAGCGTGTTGCAGCTTCTGGAACGGACGCGGCGCACGGCACTGGCTGCGCAGGAGCATCAGGACCTGCCGTTCGAGCAGGTCGTCGAGATCGTCAAGCCGCCCCGGCATCTCGATCACACGCCGTTGTTCCAGGTGATGTTGGCCTGGCAGAACACCGCCGTCAGGTCGTTCGACCTTGCCGGGCTGAGCGTGGAGGCTGCCAGGGAAGGGCTCGATCAGGTCAAGTTCGATCTGGAGCTGAGCCTTGGCGAGTGTGATGAGGTCATAACCGGAAGGTTTGATTATGCCACGGCGCTGTTCGATCAGGCGACGATCGAGCGGCAGCGTGGTTATCTGCTGGCGCTACTGCGGGCGATGGTTGCCGATGCCGGGCAGCCGGTCGGCCGCATCGACATCCTGCCGGCCGACGAACGCAGCTATTTGCTGGAGGAGTTGAACCGGACGGCGGCGCCGTATCCGTCAGACAAGTGCATCCACGAGCTGTTCGAGCAACAGGTCCGGCGCGCACCCGAAGCGGTCGCTCTCGTCTATGAGGACGAGCGCTTGAGCTATGGCGAGCTCAATGCGCAGGCCAACCGGCTGGCGCATCATCTGATCGGGCTGGGGGTGAGGCCGGATCAGCCGGTGGCGATCTGCCTTGCGCGCAGCCCGGCGATGGTGGTGGGGCTCTTGGCGATCCTGAAGGCGGGCGGCGCGTATCTGCCGCTGGATCCGGCCTATCCGTCTCAGCGGCTGCGCCAAGTGCTGGGCGATGCCGCGCCGCAGCTGCTGCTTTGTGATGCGGCCGGCCGCGCCGCGCTCGGCACCGAGGCGCTGGCCGATGTGACGGCGCTCGATCTGGATGCGGCCACCCCGCCCTGGGCCGCGCTGGCTGTCTCTGATCCCGAGCCGCGCGCCCTCGGCCTCACATCGCGCCATCTCGCCTACATCATCTACACCTCTGGCTCAACCGGTACCCCCAAAGGCGTCATGGTCGAGCATCGCGGACTGGTGAATCATACGACCTGGCAGGTCGACCAATTCCAATTCACTGTCCACGACATCTTCTTGCAGCGAACCTCCTTCGCTTTTGATGCTGCCGGATGGGAGCTATGGACAGCTTTGTCGACTGGCGCACGTGTGATCCTTCTTCCTCTCGACCGGCAATTAGACACTCGAACCATTTTAGATCTTTTGCACAAGTATGCAGTCACAGTTCTGCAAGTGGTTCCGTCGCTCCTTTCAGCATTGCTTACGGGCGCTGACGTTGAGCAGCAGCGAATCGCTTCTTTACGCTACCTCTTCTGTGGTGGAGAGCTCCTCAGAAAAGAGTTAGCCAACAGATGGCTGCAATTGGGGGCAAAGGCACTTGTCAATCTCTATGGCCCTACCGAGTCAACAATTGACGCGGCGGCCTGGCTTTGTCGCGCTAAGTTTGACGGGGAAGTTGTCCCGATTGGCCGTCCGATTGCCAACACGCGTGTGTATCTGCTGGACGGCCATGGCGCGCCTGTGCCGTTGGGTGCGGTGGGTGAGCTTTACATCGGCGGAGCGGGGGTTGCGCGTGGCTATCTGAACCGGCCGGAGCTAACGGCAGAGCGGTTCATCGCCAGTCCCTTTGTGGACGGCGATCGGCTGTACAGGACCGGCGACCTGGCGCGCTATTTGCCGGACGGCAATCTGGAGTTCCTGGGCCGCAATGACGACCAGGTGAAGATCCGCGGCTTTCGCATCGAGCCGGGCGAGATCGCGGCACGGCTTTGCGAGCACGCCTTGGTGCGCGATGCGGTGGTGTTGGCGCGCCAGGACCGGTCCGGCGACAAGCACCTTGTCGCCTATGTGGTGGGCGCACCCGAGGCTGGCTCGGACGAGGCCGGTGGAGGCGGGCTGGCTGGCGCCTTGCGGGCGCACTTAAGTGCGCAGCTGCCGGACTACATGGTGCCGTCGGCGTTCGTGCGGCTATCGGGGCTGCCGCTGACGGTGAACGGCAAGCTCGACCGCAAGGCGCTTCCGGCGCCGGCTGACGATGCCTATGCGCGGGCGGCCTATGAGGCGCCGCGCGGCGCGACCGAGACGGCGCTGGCAGAGATCTGGGCGGAGCTTCTCGGGGTGGAGCGGGTCGGACGCCACGACAACTTCTTCGAGCTCGGCGGCCACTCGCTCCTGGCGGTGCAGCTCTTGAGCCGGCTGCGGCGGCTGTCGCTCGGGGTGGAGGTGCGCACCCTGTTCGCCACGCCGGTGCTGGCCGATCTTGCCGCAAGCCTTGGCCGTCCTCATGAGGTGGCGGTGCCTGCCAACCTGATCAGCGAGCAGAGTACGGCGATCACGCCGCAGATGCTGCCGCTGATCGAGGTTACGCAGGGCGAGATCGACCGAATCGTCGCCACGGTGCCGGGTGGCGTCCGCAACATCCAGGACATTTATGCGCTGTCGCCGCTGCAGGACGGCATCCTGTTCCATCATCTGCTGGCCAGCCGGGGCGATCCCTATCTGCTGGTGTCGCAGATGGCGTTTGCCGACCGTAGCCTGTTGGAGCGCTATCTTGGTGCAGTTCAGCAAGTGGTGGACCGGCACGACATCCTGCGCACGGCCTTTGTCTGGGAGGGACTGGCGAGCCCGGCCCAGGTGGTGTGGCGTCGTGCGCCGCTGGAGGTGAGCGAGGTCGAGCTGGATGGCTGTGATGGTTCCGGCGCCGATGAGCTCCGGCGCCGGTTTGATCCGCGCCGGCACCGCATCGATCTTGGCCGGGCACCCTTGTTGCGGTTTGTGACCGCGCGCGATCCCGGCAGCGGACGCTGGCTGCTGCTGGAGCTGCAGCATCATTTGATTGGGGATCACACGACGCTGGAGGTGATGCACGCCGAGGTGCGGGCCATGCTGGCAGGGCGGGCCTATGAGCTGGCCGCGCCGCTGCCGTTCCGTAATTTGGTGGCGCAGGCGCGTCTTGCTGTTGATGCCAAGGC
This sequence comes from Bradyrhizobium sp. Pa8, assembly GCF_052588265.1. NCBI lineage: Bacteria > Pseudomonadati > Pseudomonadota > Alphaproteobacteria > Hyphomicrobiales > Nitrobacteraceae > Bradyrhizobium > Bradyrhizobium sp. Pa8. The sequence continues at coordinate 272,620 of NZ_CP176768.1, forward strand.
GCATGAAGAGTTCTTCCGAGGGCTGCTGGCCGACATCGACGAGCCGACCATGCCGTTCGGGCTAAGCGAGGTCTACGGCGACGGCGGCGGCGTCGGCGAGGCGCATCGGATGCTGCCGCAGGCGCTCAACGCGCGGCTGCGCGAACAGGCGCGGCGGCTCGGGGTAAGCCTGGCCAGCCTGTGCCATCTGGCCTGGGGGCAGGTGGTGGCGCGCAGCAGCGGCCGAGAGCAGGTGGTGTTCGGCACGGTGCTGTTCGGCCGGATGTATGCGGGTGCGGGCGCCGACCGCACCATGGGTCTGTTCATCAACACCCTGCCTGTGCGGCTTGCCCTGGACGAGACCGGGGTTGCGGCGAGCGTGCGCAGCACCCACGCGCAGCTTTCCGACCTGCTGGCGCACGAGCATGCCTCGCTGGCGCTGGCGCAACGCTGCAGCGGCGTTGCGGCGCCGGCGCCGCTGTTCAGTGCGCTGTTGAACTACCGCCATAACAGGCCGGCAGCCACGTCCGGCGCCGAAACGGATGATGTCCTGTCGGGCGTGGAATGGCTCGGCGGCGAGGAGCGTACCAATTATCCCGTGATCCTGTCTGTCGAGGATTATGGCGAAGCGCTCGGGCTGACAGCGCAGGTGGCGGAGCCTGTCTCTGCGGATCGGGTCTGCGGCTACATGCAACGGGCGCTGGAGCAACTGGCGGAGGCGCTGGAGCATGCCCCCAACACGCCGGTGCGCGAACTCGACATCCTGCCGGCCGACGAACGCAGCTATTTGCTGGAGGAGTTGAACCGGACGGCGGCGCCGTATCCGTCAGACAAGTGCATCCACGAGCTGTTCGAGCAACAGGTCCGGCGCGCACCCGAAGCGGTCGCTCTCGTCTATGAGGACGAGCGCTTGAGCTATGGCGAGCTCAATGCGCAGGCCAACCGGCTGGCGCATCATCTGATCGGGCTGGGGGTGAGGCCGGATCAGCCGGTGGCGATCTGCCTTGCGCGCAGCCCGGCGATGGTGGTGGGGCTCTTGGCGATCCTGAAGGCGGGCGGCGCGTATCTGCCGCTGGATCCGGCCTATCCGTCTCAGCGGCTGCGCCAGGTGCTGGGCGATGCCGCGCCGCAGCTGCTGCTTTGTGATGCGGCCGGCCGCGCCGCGCTCGGCACCGAGGCGCTGGCCGATGTGACGGCGCTCGATCTGGATGCGGCCACCCCGCCCTGGGCCGCGCTGGCTGTCTCTGATCCCGAGCCGCGCGCCCTCGGCCTCACATCGCGCCATCTCGCCTACATCATCTACACCTCTGGCTCAACCGGTACCCCCAAAGGCGTCATGGTCGAGCATGCTCAGATTGCTCGTCTATTCGAGGCGACCCAGGACTGGTATCGCTTCGCCGAACACGACGTATGGTGCCTGTTCCATTCCATCTCGTTCGACTTCTCGGTGTGGGAATTGTGGGGTGCACTGCGCTATGGCGGACGTTTGATTCTCGTTCCGAGTCATGCCGCCCGTTCTGCTCCCGAGCTCCATGAGCTAGTCAGCAAGTCTGGCGTCACGGTTCTCAACCAGACCCCGTCGGCTTTCAAAGCTTTCATCGAAGTAGAAGGTAAGAATGGAGCTGAAAATCGCCTTCGCTATGTAATTTTTGGTGGAGAGGCTCTGGACCCGTCCATTCTAAAGCCGTGGTATGCAAAGCATTCAGACAGTATTGCGCAATTGATCAACATGTACGGCATCACGGAAGCTACCGTGCATGTAACTTATCGACGACTTAATCAATCTGACACCTCCAATTCGTCCAATCTGATCGGAGAGCCCATCCCCGATCTTCGGTTGTACTTGTTGGATCAGTTCGGCCAGCCTGTGCCGTTGGGTGCGGTGGGTGAGCTTTACATCGGCGGAGCGGGGGTTGCGCGTGGCTATCTGAACCGGCCGGAGCTAACGGCAGAGCGGTTCATCGCCAGTCCCTTTGTGGACGGCGATCGGCTGTACAGGACCGGCGACCTGGCGCGCTATTTGCCGGACGGCAATCTGGAGTTCCTGGGCCGCAATGACGACCAGGTGAAGATCCGCGGCTTTCGCATCGAGCCGGGCGAGATCGCGGCACGGCTTTGCGAGCACGCCTTGGTGCGCGATGCGGTGGTGTTGGCGCGCCAGGACCGGTCCGGCGACAAGCACCTTGTCGCCTATGTGGTGGGCGCACCCGAGGCTGGCTCGGACGAGGCCGGTGGAGGCGGGCTGGCTGGCGCCTTGCGGGCGCACTTAAGTGCGCAGCTGCCGGACTACATGGTGCCGTCGGCGTTCGTGCGGCTATCGGGGCTGCCGCTGACGGTGAACGGCAAGCTCGACCGCAAGGCGCTTCCGGCGCCGGCTGACGATGCCTATGCGCGGGCGGCCTATGAGGCGCCGCGCGGCGCGACCGAGACGGCGCTGGCAGAGATCTGGGCGGAGCTTCTCGGGGTGGAGCGGGTCGGACGCCACGACAACTTCTTCGAGCTCGGCGGCCACTCGCTCCTGGCGGTGCAGCTCTTGAGCCGGCTGCGGCGGCTGTCGCTCGGGGTGGAGGTGCGCACCCTGTTCGCCACGCCGGTGCTGGCCGATCTTGCCGCAAGCCTTGGCCGTCCTCATGAGGTGGCGGTGCCTGCCAACCTGATCAGCGAGCAGAGTACGGCGATCACGCCGCAGATGCTGCCGCTGATCGAGGTTACGCAGGGCGAGATCGACCGAATCGTCGCCACGGTGCCGGGTGGCGTCCGCAACATCCAGGACATTTATGCGCTGTCGCCGCTGCAGGACGGCATCCTGTTCCATCATCTGCTGGCCAGCCGGGGCGATCCCTATCTGCTGGTGTCGCAGATGGCGTTTGCCGACCGTAGCCTGTTGGAGCGCTATCTTGGTGCAGTTCAGCAAGTGGTGGACCGGCACGACATCCTGCGCACGGCCTTTGTCTGGGAGGGACTGGCGAGCCCGGCCCAGGTGGTGTGGCGTCGTGCGCCGCTGGAGGTGAGCGAGGTCGAGCTGGATGGCTGTGATGGTTCCGGCGCCGATGAGCTCCGGCGCCGGTTTGATCCGCGCCGGCACCGCATCGATCTTGGCCGGGCACCCTTGTTGCGGTTTGTGACCGCGCGCGATCCCGGCAGCGGACGCTGGCTGCTGCTGGAGCTGCAGCATCATTTGATTGGGGATCACACGACGCTGGAGGTGATGCACGCCGAGGTGCGGGCCATGCTGGCAGGGCGGGCCTATGAGCTGGCCGCGCCGCTGCCGTTCCGTAATTTGGTGGCGCAGGCGCGTCTTGCTGTTGATGCCAAGGCGCATGAAGAGTTCTTCCGAGGGCTGCTGGCCGACATCGACGAGCCGACCATGCCGTTCGGGCTAAGCGAGGTCTACGGCGACGGCGGCGGCGTCGGCGAGGCGCATCGGATGCTGCCGCAGGCGCTCAACGCGCGGCTGCGCGAACAGGCGCGGCGGCTCGGGGTAAGCCTGGCCAGCCTGTGCCATCTGGCCTGGGGGCAGGTGGTGGCGCGCAGCAGCGGCCGAGAGCAGGTGGTGTTCGGCACGGTGCTGTTCGGCCGGATGTATGCGGGTGCGGGCGCCGACCGCACCATGGGTCTGTTCATCAACACCCTGCCTGTGCGGCTTGCCCTGGACGAGACCGGGGTTGCGGCGAGCGTGCGCAGCACCCACGCGCAGCTTTCCGACCTGCTGGCGCACGAGCATGCCTCGCTGGCGCTGGCGCAACGCTGCAGCGGCGTTGCGGCGCCGGCGCCGCTGTTCAGTGCGCTGTTGAACTACCGCCATAACAGGCCGGCAGCCACGTCCGGCGCCGAAACGGATGATGTCCTGTCGGGCGTGGAATGGCTCGGCGGCGAGGAGCGTACCAATTATCCCGTGATCCTGTCTGTCGAGGATTATGGCGAAGCGCTCGGGCTGACAGCGCAGGTGGCGGAGCCTGTCTCTGCGGATCGGGTCTGCGGCTACATGCAACGGGCGCTGGAGCAACTGGCGGAGGCGCTGGAGCATGCCCCCAACACGCCGGTGCGCGAACTCGACATCCTGCCGGCCGACGAACGCAGCTATTTGCTGGAGGAGTTGAACCGGACGGCGGCGCCGTATCCGTCAGACAAGTGCATCCACGAGCTGTTCGAGCAACAGGTCCGGCGCGCACCCGAAGCGGTCGCTCTCGTCTATGAGGACGAGCGCTTGAGCTATGGCGAGCTCAATGCGCAGGCCAACCGGCTGGCGCATCATCTGATCGGGCTGGGGGTGAGGCCGGATCAGCCGGTGGCGATCTGCCTTGCGCGCAGCCCGGCGATGGTGGTGGGGCTCTTGGCGATCCTGAAGGCGGGCGGCGCGTATCTGCCGCTGGATCCGGCCTATCCGTCTCAGCGGCTGCGCCAGGTGCTGGGCGATGCCGCGCCGCAGCTGCTGCTTTGTGATGCGGCCGGCCGCGCCGCGCTCGGCACCGAGGCGCTGGCCGATGTGACGGCGCTCGATCTGGATGCGGCCACCCCGCCCTGGGCCGCGCTGGCTGTCTCTGATCCCGAGCCGCGCGCCCTCGGCCTCACATCGCGCCATCTCGCCTACATCATCTACACCTCTGGCTCAACCGGTACCCCCAAAGGCGTCATGGTCGAGCATGCAAACGTATTGAACTTCCTATATGCTCTTTCGGACATATTGAGCATCACGGAACAGGATGTATTCCTAGCCACTACGTCCATCTCATTTGATATCGCAGGGCTGGAGCTATTTCTTCCATCGTGCACGGGAGCCACAATCGTCCTAGCCAGCCGTAAAGCTGTTACGGATGTTACGGCGTTGCATCACCTTCTGGATCAGCGCAAAATTTCTATGATGCAGGCCACGCCAGCAACGTGGAGTTTGCTGTTGGATGCCGGTTGGCAAGGAAAACCGGGCTTAAATGTATTGTGCGGCGGTGAAGCGCTGCCTGCGAGTCAGTCGTCGCGGCTTAGGAGAGGGGTGACGTCTCTAAGAAATCTCTACGGTCCGACCGAAACAACGATCTGGTCGTCCAGTTTTGTTATTGACGCGAGGCTCGATGTTTCTCATCACAACGTCCCGATTGGCCGTCCGATTGCCAACACGCGTGTGTATCTGCTGGACGGCCATGGCGCGCCTGTGCCGTTGGGTGCGGTGGGTGAGCTTTACATCGGCGGAGCGGGGGTTGCGCGTGGCTATCTGAACCGGCCGGAGCTAACGGCAGAGCGGTTCATCGCCAGTCCCTTTGTGGACGGCGATCGGCTGTACAGGACCGGCGACCTGGCGCGCTATTTGCCGGACGGCAATCTGGAGTTCCTGGGCCGCAATGACGACCAGGTGAAGATCCGCGGCTTTCGCATCGAGCCGGGCGAGATCGCGGCACGGCTTTGCGAGCACGCCTTGGTGCGCGATGCGGTGGTGTTGGCGCGCCAGGACCGGTCCGGCGACAAGCACCTTGTCGCCTATGTGGTGGGCGCACCCGAGGCTGGCTCGGACGAGGCCGGTGGAGGCGGGCTGGCTGGCGCCTTGCGGGCGCACTTAAGTGCGCAGCTGCCGGACTACATGGTGCCGTCGGCGTTCGTGCGGCTATCGGGGCTGCCGCTGACGGTGAACGGCAAGCTCGACCGCAAGGCGCTTCCGGCGCCGGCTGACGATGCCTATGCGCGGGCGGCCTATGAGGCGCCGCGCGGCGCGACCGAGACGGCGCTGGCAGAGATCTGGGCGGAGCTTCTCGGGGTGGAGCGGGTCGGACGCCACGACAACTTCTTCGAGCTCGGCGGCCACTCGCTCCTGGCGGTGCAGCTGCTCAGTCGAGCGCTTAATCTTGGAATGAAGTTTAATGCCGCCGATCTCTTCCAGGCTCCTGCCCTGAAGCACCTTGCATCGAGGATTGAGTTGGACCCGCAACGTCATACAGCTGGAGTACTACCCGTTCGGCCGACGGGAACGCAACCGCCACTCTTCTTTGTTCCGACAGGTTACGGAGATTATTCGTATGTCCTCACTTTGGCAAAAGAAATGGATGTGAACTGCCCGATCTATGCTTTGCCATGGCCATCTTTCAATGAACTTCGTCAACCAACTCTCGATGCGATCGCCGCGGAGGTAATCGTCGCGATTAGAAAGATCCAGCCGCAGGGTCCGTATCGCTTCGCTGGTTACTCCTCAGGGGCAATCTTGGCTTATGCGATTGCCAAACACCTGCTAAGTCGCGGGGAAGCTGTCTCGTTTATGGCGTTCATCGATGTCACGCTACCTGCAAATCCATCGAGTAGGTCCGATGCCCAAGTAGCATTGGATATGATATTCGAGCCCCTCGAGTCTTTAGATGATGAGCGGTTCAAATTGCTGGAGAAAACTTCTGAAAAAAGTTCGGTTGCTGAGTTGTTTGAAAAGGCGCAGCAAATTGGGGCCATAGCTTCAGATCGCGATCTCTATGACAAAGCCTTGAGGTATGTCTATTTTCACAGGGCACTACGATCCTATCGAGCTCCGACCCTGCCAATTGAGATCCATCAGTTTTATGCAGCTGATGCTTTCCCAAATCGTCGTGTGCGGGGCAAGAACTCAATCGATCCAGAGGCAAGCTCGATCATGCGCGGCTGGGACCGCGTTTTGAGTGGGGCAGCCATTCATGCAGTTTCAATTCCAGGCAATCACGTAACGATGATGAGCAGCCCAGAAAACCGCGATGTTTTGGCACACATGTTATCAAGAGCCTTGAATGATTCGCCAGCAAACACGCCGAACTGCACCTCGTTTTTACCGGACACCCGCGTTAGTCAGAGGAGCTAGGTCTGGCCTAGGCATACGCCTATGTCTGAGATGTTTTCGAAGGTGGAAGTCAACGCTGGCGTTGGCGTACTTGCGTCGGTTTACGATGGCCCGCACCGAACTTTTATCCAGCCGGTTAGAGTGTCGGAGATTGGTACGCCAAGTAACGCGGGCGGAGCAACGGAGATCGGCGGAGCTGGTCGATCCCGTGGCGATTTCGCAATCGGTGCGAAGAACGAACCAACATATGGTCACGTCGTTGCGCGGAGTTTCCATTTCAGCTTTCTTGGGACCGATCGCATGGATGCGAGATCATGAGCCGTTTCCATATTGGCCCGCCGGTCGACGGTTTTCTCAACGTTCTCGCCTTCACCGGCCGCCACTGGAGCTGGCAGCCGGCCCGGGTCGCGATCATCATGATCTCGATGTTCGCCTGCACGTTGGCTGACGTGCTGACGCCGCTCTATACGGGCCGGCTGGTCGACGCAGTTGCGGACGGAGCTGCAACGCAGGGCGCCGCATGGCATGCCGCGCTTGCCGCCTTCTCTATGCTGATTGGCCTCGCACTTGGCGCCATCGTTATGCGTCACGTTGCCTTCACCTGCATCATCGAACTGACGCTGAAGATGTTGTGCGACATCTCGAGCGAAGCATTCGATCGGGTCCAGCGCTTTTCGACCGACTGGCATGCCAACAGTTTCGCCGGCTCGACGGTACGCCAGATCACGCGCGGCATGGGCGCGCTCGACCTATTGAACAGCACGATCCTTATCGCGTTGTTCCCCTCGCTCATCATGCTCATCGGTTCGGCCGTGCTGCTCGGCTGGCACTGGCCGATGATGGGCCTGATCACTGCCTGCGGCTCTCTCGCCTATGTCGGATTGACGATCACGCTAACACTCGAATATATCGCGCCGCCGGCGAGCCTTGCGAACAGCTGGGATAGCAGGCTTGGCGGCGCGCTCGCCGACGCGATCAGTTGCAACCCGGTGGTCAAAGGCTTCGCAGCCGAACAACGGGAAAACGAGCGCCTCGCGAAGGTCGTCGCCAAGTGGCGACGTCGGATGCGTCGGACCTGGGTGCATGGAGCGATCAGCGGCTCTGCGCAAGGCGCAACACTGCTCGCGCTCCGGGCGACGGTGATCTGCTATGCCCTGCTTCTGTGCTCGCGCCACCAGGCAACCGCGGGCGATATCGCCCTCGTGCTTACCTCTTTCTTTGTGCTGCAGGGCTACCTGCGCGACGTAGGCATGCACGTCCGCAACGTGCAACGCTCAGTGAATGATATGGAGGAGTTGGTCTATATCCAGAGTCAGCCGCTCGACATCGCTGATTGTCCGGAGGCTAAGCAGATCCGGATCATGAAGGGCCGCATCGATTTTAAGAACGTCTGTTTCCATTATGGAAACGATGGATTGCCGCTCTTTAGGGACTTCTCAGTGTCGATAAAGGCTGGCGAACGGGTCGGTCTGGTCGGCCCCTCCGGCTCCGGCAAGACCACCTTTGTGAAGCTCATCCAGCGGCTTTACGATCTGAAAGGCGGTCGAATCCAGATCGACGATCAAGACATTTCGAAGGTCACGCAGGCTTCGCTGCGCTCTCAGATTGCGATTGTGCAGCAGGAATGCCTCTTGTTCCATCGGACTCTAGCCGAAAACATAGCTTACGGCCAGCCCGGTGCCAGCCAGGCCGAGATTGAGGAGGCGGCACAACTCGCCAGCGTGCATGAATTCATCACGCGCCTGCCAAAGGGTTATGGTACACTGGTCGGCGAGCGTGGCGTAAAACTTTCCGGCGGCGAGCGCCAGCGGGTGGCGATCGCGCGTGCCTTCCTCGCGGACGCGCCGATCTTAATTCTGGACGAGGCAACCTCGAGCCTTGATACGGAGTCGGAAGTGCTGATCCAGAACGCGATGGAACGGCTGATGGTCGGGCGCACCACGCTGATCATCGCGCACCGGCTATCGACGGTGCGCGCGCTCGATCGGCTACTCGTCTTCGAACGCGGCCGCATCATCGAGGAGGGCGATCACGCCGCGCTGATTCGTCTAAACAGCGGCATCTACCGCCGTCTTTTCGAGCGGCAGCGCGGGAGCGTGGCGAAGGGGCTGGTTTGAAGTGGACCCTATGCTGAGGACCACCGGGTCCGGTTTCTTAAGTGGAACTGCCACCGTTCGTTCTTCTCGATAATTTTACGCTACTCTTGCCTGCTGCTGTTGTGGCTGTGGACAACGCGCAGCGTTGTCCAAGCTTCTCGCTTGCGAGAAGCGTCATATCCACAGCCTCTTCGCCGAATGCGCCGGTGACACCAGTCCGCCAGACCGCCATCGGCGCGCGGTTTTCCCGTGTACCGGACCAAGCGCCGCTTCGTGGAAGGCAATCTGGAACGGGCGCTGAGTGCAAATTCCGAGGCATGCCGCCCCCCGATTCCGAAATGATGTCGTCCCCTCGTTCCGAGAATTAGCCGCCCCCCTGATTCCGAGATTAATCCGCCCCCGTGAGGAGGGGTTGGGCCGGGTGCTCTGCCGGCAGAAGGTCCTTCTTTGGGTTGCCGAGGAAAGGAGTATCCATTCGGCGTAGGCCGCAGGGTTACCGCCGGAGCAGTCCAGGGTTCTCTTTGTAGAACCTGATCAGCTCGATGAGGTTTTCGATTCCGAAGTCGGTGAACGCCTGGACGCCGTCTTCTCCGACGCCATAGACCCAGATGACGCCGTCCTCGATCTCCATTTCGTTGGCGATGTCCCACAACCAGTCTTCGTCTTCGCCGAGGTCTTTCGCGACCTGGGTGATGGTGGTGGCGTGATGGACCTTGTTGACATGGCTGGTCATGCCGCTCGAGCGGAGATCGCTGATGCTGGCGTCCATTTCCAGGGCAGAAGTTCGTCCAGCCGATGAGCCGGATGGGCGGCGATCCGGGCGAGGATATCCGTAAGCCACGCCTGCGGGTCGATGCCGTTCATTTTCGCCGTGACGATGAGGCTGTACATAGCTGTGGCGCGCCGCCCTCCGCGATCAGATCCGCAGAACAGCCAGGACTTCCGTCCAAGAGCGATGCCTCGCAAGCCCCGTTCGGCGGCATTGTTGGAGAGACACACGCGTCCATCTTCCAGGAACAGCGTGAAGCTCGCCCATCGCTTCAGGATGTAGTTGAACGCCTTGGCCAGGTCGTGACCGCGAGACAGTTTGGCGAGCTTTTCGCGCATGTAGACCTCAAGGTCCTCGACCAGAGGCCGGCTCAGCGTCTGTCGCACCTCCAGACGCCCTTCGGGGCTCCTGCCATTGATGGAGCGTTCGATCTCGAACAGCGCATCGATCCGCCGCACGACCTCGATCGCGATCGGAGAGAGCGGGATTTCCTTCTTTCCGGCGCCCTTGCGCCGCGCATTCTCTTCGATGTCGGCCATGGCAAAGAATGGGCGCCTTCCATGCGACCAGCAGGCAGCTTCCCGGATCGGTCCGGGTTGGCGCCCCGCCAGATAGAGCTGGTTGTACCCGTCATAGGCGTCGGCCTGCAGGATGCCGGCATACTGGGCCAGATGCATCTGGGGATGCTCGCCCTTGCGGTCGTGCGAGTGGTAGAACATCGCTGCCGGTGGGCCCGCGCCCCCAAACGGCCGGTCGTCCCGAACGTAGATCCAGCACCGTCCCGTGTCGGTCTTGCCCTTGGCCAGCACCGGCACGGTCGTATCATCGGCATGAAGGCGCTCGGCCGCCATGACATGGGCTTCCACCAGGCGCAGCAGGGGATCCAGCGACGCACAGACCGCCCCAACGGCATCCGCCATGGTCGACAGTGCGATCGGCACGCCTTCGAGAGCATAGCGCTCGGCCTGGCGGTTTAGCGGCTGATGCTGGCCGAACTTCTCGAACATGATCATGGCCAGGAGGCTCGGGCCAGCCCATCCCCGAGCGATGGCATGGTACGGCGCCGGCGCCTGGCTGATCTTCTCGCAGTCGCGGCAGGAGAACTTCTCCCGGACCGTCTCGATCACCTTCCACTGGCGCGGCACTACTTCCAGCGTGCGCGTCACGTCCTCGCCGAGCTTGCGAAGGCGATTGCTGCCGCAGCATTCACAAGCCGTAGGTCCTTCGATCACCACCCGCTCCCGGGGAAGGTGCTCAGGGAAGGTCTGGCGCTCAGCGCGCTTGCGCGTAAATCCGCGCACCGTCGTCGTCTTCGCCAAGGCTCGTTCCGCCGCAAGCTCGTCCTCGGTGGCGTCGGCTTCCAGCTCTTCGAACGTCAGCGCCAACTGCTCGATCAGCCGCGCCGAACGTTCCGACCGTTGCCCGTAGATCTGATGCTTCAGCTTGGCGATCTGCAACTGCTGCTGGGCGATCAGCGCTTCGTCTTCCGACGCTTTCGCGCGGGCGACCGCGAGCTCGGCAGCGATCTCCAAACCCTTCGCACGCTCGACCGCCAGCGCCTCCTTCAGGGCGGCAACATCATCCGGAACAGCGTCGCGGTCGGCATCCATGCGACGCAGTGAATCACAGATTGGACGCGATGGGACTCCCCAAAATGGCAGCAACCGTAGTTTCTTCGCTCAGCCCGCACTCTGCGGTCGCCAACTCAGTTGCGGATTCCGCCAGTCGATGCCCTCGAGCATATAGGCCATCTGCGCCGCTGAGATCGATACCGCGCTGGCCGACGCCGACGGCCAGATGAACTTGCCACGATCCAGACGCTTGGCGTAGAGCGACATGCCCAGCCCATCGTGCCAAAGAATCTTGACGAGGTCACCGCGACGGCCCCGGAAGATGTAGAGATCGCCGGCATAAGGATCGCGCTTTAAGCTCTCCTGAACCGTAAGAGCCAGGCTTTGCATGCCGCGACGCATGTCGGTGTGGCCAGTGGCGATCCAAACCCTGATGCCGCTCGGAATCGGGATCATCGTCGTCGCAGGAGCTCAAGAACCCGCTGCAGCGCCTCGCTGTCGACGTCCCGGTCAACGCGCACACGACAGCCACCGCCAAGCTCGATCTCGATGATTCCAGCCCTTGCACGATGCGCAGGCGGTGAAGACACCGGTTGTGGCGCGTCGCTCGAGACCGGAACCGCCACCGGTGTGATCTCGACGGGAACGAGAGCTGGCCCGGAATCTCCGCCCAGTCGGCCCTGGCGCGCCTGTCGACGCCAAGTGAACAGCAGGCCGTGAGCCACCCCGTGCCGTCGCGCGACGCCGCAGACCGTCTCGCCAGCCTGCAAGGTCTCTTCGACAAGGCGAACCTTCTCGTCGTAACTCCATCGCCGCCGACGCTCGGCGCCCAACACATTGACCTGCATTCGCCACGTGACCTTAAAGCTAGATTTAAGGTCAAATCCTCGGGCCGCCTCTCAAATTACACAAGGCGGCCGCCGCCGGAGGGATACGGAAAGGACCGAGATGGCGGCGGAGAGACTGAGCATGCGGCGCGTCCGCGAGATTGTGAAATATCGGTTTGCCGAGGGGCTTGGCCACAAGGCGGTCTCGTATCGGGTGGGAGCGGCGCCCTCGACGGTACGGGAGACGCTACGGCGGGCTGAGGTAGCCGGACTTTCCTGGCCGCTAGACGACGCTATCACCGACGCGGTTCTGGAGGCTTTGCTTTACAAGGCGGCTGGCACGAAGACGGGCCATCGGCGGGCGGCGGAGCCAGACTGGGCAGAAGTCCACCGGGAGTTGAAGCGCAAGCACGTAACGCTGCAGATCCTCTGGGACGAATATATCGAGCGCCATCCAGACGGCTACCGATATAGCCGGTTCTGCGATCTTTACCGGGGCTGGGCGGCTAATTTGCCGGTGACGATGCGGCAAAACCATGCGGCCGGAGAGAAGCTGTTCGTCGACTATGCCGGCGACACGGTCGCGGTGGTGATTGATCGGCGAACCGGCAAGACGCGGGCCGCCCACATCTTTGTCGTCGTGTTGGGCGCCTCGAGTTTGTCCTTTGCCGAAGCGCGCTGGGGCGAGACGCTGGCGGACTGGTTGGAATGCCATGTCCATGCGCTGGAAGCCTTCGGCGGCGCGCCCTCGCTGTTGGTGCCAGACAACGCCAAGGTGGCGGTGATCAAGGCCTGCCTCTACGATCCACAGGTCAACCGCAGCTACGCCGAGATGGCGGCGTATTACGGCAGTTCGGTGCTGCCAACTCGGCCGCGGCGGCCTCGCGACAAAGCCAAGGTCGAAGCGGCGGTGCGCATTGTCGAACGCTGGCTTCTGGGTCGGCTGCGCCACCGTGTCTTTTACAGCCTGGCCGAGGTCAATGCGTCGATCGTCGCGCTTCTAACCGATTTGAATGATCGTCGGGTGCTGCGCCGGGTCGGCTGCACCCGGCGGCAGTTGTTTGAGGAGATCGACCGGCCGGCGCTTAAGCCCCTGCCGGCCGAGCGCTATGTCTACGCTGAATGGCGGATCCGCCGGGCTGGCCTCGACTATCATGTCGAGATCGACCGTCATTATTACTCGGTTCCTTGGCGCTTCGCGCGCGAGCAGGTCGAAGCTCGGATCACGGCTAACACGATCGAGCTGTTCCGCAAGGGCGAGCGGATCGCTGTCCATCGGCGCTCCAGCGGCAATGGAAAGCACAGCACCGTGGCCGAACACATGCCGTCGGCGCATCGGCGCTTCGCCGACTGGACCATCGAGCGGATCAAGCGGGAAGCGTCGGCCATCGGCTCCGATACGGCGCTGCTCGTCGAGAAGATCTTGGCCGAGCGGCCACATCCCGAGCAGGGCTTCCGCGCTTGTCTGGGCATTATCCGCCTGGCCAAGGGCTTTGGCCGAGAAAGAGTCGATGCTGCCTGCGGCCGCGCACTCGAGATCGGCGCACGAACCTACGGCTCGGTACGCTCCATCCTGGACAACCGTCTCGACCAGGCGCCGGCGTCACGCGCGACGTCGGCCAAGCCGATCGAGCATCCAAACATCCGCGGTCCCCGCTACTACCATTGACAGGAGAACAAGCATGCTTACCCATCCCACTCTCGATCGCCTCAACGCCATGGGCCTGACCGGCATGGCCAAAGCGTGTAATGAACTGATCGCCAATAGCGAGGCCGAACAGCTCAACCATGCTGAATGGCTGGGCTTGCTGATCGATCGGGAATGGAGCTCCCGCCACGACCGTAAGCTCGCCGCCCGCCTGCGCTTTGCAAAATTGCGTCATCAGGCCGCCCCCGAGGATGTCGACTATCGCAGTGAGCGCGGCCTCGACCGAGCTCTGTTCCTCAAGCTCATCGCCGGCGATTGGATCGACGCTCACGACAATCTAGCCATCTGTGGGCTATCCGGCGTCGGCAAAAGTTGGTTGGCCTGCGCGCTTGGCCATAAGGCCTGCCGTGACGATCGCTCCGTGCTGTATCAACGTGTGCCGAGGTTGTTTGCCAATCTGGCGCTCGCCCGCGGCGATGGCCGCCAGGCACGACTGCAGCGCAAGCTCGGCAGTGTCCAGCTCCTAATACTCGACGATTGGGGTCTGGAGCCGCTCGACGATCCGGCTCGTCACGACCTCCTTGAAATACTCGAAGACCGATACGGTCGCCGCTCCACCATTGTTACCAGCCAACTCCCCATCTCAACCTGGCACGAGGTGATCGGCAATCCGACCTACGCCGACGCGATCCTCGACCGACTGGTGCACAACGCCCACCGCATCGATCTTGCCGGCGAAAGCTTGCGCCGAAAGCAAACCAAGAAAGCTTGACACCTCATGCGAACGAAATAACAAAAGTACGCCAGCAGAGCCTCGACCCCGGGGGCGAGATCATCTCGGAATCCGGGGGCGCGATCAAATCGGACTAAAGGGGCGGCTTCGTCGGAATCAGCACGCTGAGCGAGGAGCCGCGCCCCGGGGCGGAACGCAAGCTCACGGGCAAGGAAGAAGCCTTGCTGGTGGCGACCGCCTGTGCGGCCCCTCCAAAGGGCCGTGCCCGCTGGACGCTCGATCTGCTGGCGGGTGCACTCGTCAAGCTCACCGAACACCAAAGCCTGTCGCGCGAGACGGTCCGGCGACGTCTGGCGGAGAATGACCTCAAGCCCTGGCGCAAGGACATGTGGTGCATTCCGCAGGTCGATGGCGAATATGTCGCCCGAATGGAGGACGTGCTCGATCTATATGCCGAGGCACCCGATCCGAGCACGCCGTTGGTGTGCTTCGACGAAAGCCCCGTGCAGTGTCGCGCGGCGATCAGGATGGAAGACGTATTGCCTCACATATCGATGCTCCCGAGTGCGATCGGTTGCCTCATTTATTTGCTCCCGGCTTGGGTTGAGGAGGAGGCCGGGTGCGGAGATGGTCGGGGTTTCGGAGCGCCCGGCCTCCTCCGCTGGCACCTGGCACATCATTGGGTTGTTGTGCCCTCGTGCCCCAGCAGCGCTTTCTCCGCAGGAACGAACAATAACGCGTTCGCTTGCTCGCTGCGCCAGCATTTAAGGCGACGTTGAAGCGTTCGAAGAAGCTTGTTCGGATAGGCTCCAGGATATTCCACCTGCAAGCGGGAGAGCAGTTCGCTACCAGTCCGCCAGGGCTCGACCTCAAACCATTTTCGCAAATCTGGCGTTGCCCTGATGAGCGGGTCGGGACGGCGCCGGCCTCTCTTCGCTTTCACGATTGGCCGATCCGTCGGTCGCATAGCTCCGTCTTTCCAGGCGGTTCTTAGGCTTGCCAGGAAGAGATCGATCGATTGCGATGCCGCAGCAGGATGGGCGATTGGCTGGGTATCCGCGAGCGCCGCGATGCGTTCCTGCGCGCCGCGGATGTCGCGCAACAACGCGACCGGGTCGAGAGCGGCATAGACTTCTTGGAGATGGTGGCGAACCGCGTCGGGCGTGCGGGCGTCGGCGGCCAAGCGCTGGTGTGGCGTTGCCGGCGCGCTGTATGTCTTGCGCACACGAGCACCGTCGCGCTGCTTGGTCATCAGTTTGAATGAGGGTTGGAAGAAGTTCACGAACAGCCGCGCCGATCGATAGAGTTCAGCCAGCAGCTTGGCCGCTTCCAGGCCCTCGAGCCGACGATAGCCGACCATCCTACGCACGACGGCGCCGTTCTTCTGCTCGACGAACGCCTGGTCGTTCTTCCGGTAGGGCCGGCAACGCGTGAAGACGATGTTGGCCGCATCGCAGTAGGCTTTCAGCGTCTCATTCATGAACACCGTATCATTGTCCGTATCGAGGCCGACCAGCGCAAAGGGCAATTGTTTGCGCAATTCTGTCAACACCGTGCTCAACAGCGTTTGTTCGCGCACGATCAGAGGAGCGCACTCCGTCCAGCCGGTAGCAATGTCAGTGAGCACCAGGGTCTGGATGAAGCTGCCGCGCGCCGATGGACCGCTATGCGCAACAAGGTCAGCCTCGACGAACCCCGGCGCCGGATCGTTCCAATCTGCCGACGTCCGTATTGGAATACTGCGACGCAACGAGTGCGTCGCGTGCCGTCGGCGCCTGCGACCTAATCCTTCTCGGACCCGCGCCAACGCGCGGTCGATCGTCGCAGCGCTCATTGCCAAAAGTTTGTCGCGGATCTCGGAGGCAAGGTCGAGGTGGCCGTGCCGTTCCATCGCCTCCATCAGCGCAGGCATTAACGCCTTCAGCCGCTTCCCGCAGATCCGGTCTGACGCCTCCCAAAGGAGCACGAGCGCGTTGTGTTCTGCCTCATTATAGACCCGGCGTCGCGCCCTCCGACCTGGACCTGCGTCTTCCTGACCTCGAAGACGCCGCATCGCATGCTTGCGATGGAATCCGGAGATGTCGACGAACTCGTCCAATATCCGCGACTTCTTCGCGCGATCCGACGTCCGATAGCGCGCGCCTGCCGCCGCCGTCAGTTCCTTCCGCGTCGCCATGGTTAGCCGCCCCACCTTCGCCCCCGCTCGTTCCCGATCCAAGGGAGCAATTTACGTGAGGCAACGGCTTAGCATCCGGTAACAATTAAGGTGAGGCAATGCGGGCCGAGCCGGATGTGGCGCGATAGATAGCGGCGAACGGCCGACGCTGGTGGCGCAACAGCGGCAAACTCCTCAATGCCGTGCTGACCCTCGACTGGTCCAGTCGGCTCGGACTGCCCTGACTCTCATGACCTCAGCTTCTCGAACCGCCCGGTGCGGACCCGCATGCCGGGTGGTGTAGCAGGGGAGCGACTTTACAAAGGTCGTCCCCTATGCCGATTTGTGAATGCCCGTGGGCGCCTGTCAGCTTTCGGTAAGCTAGCCTGGATACGGAGCCGTTGTGGTTAACGGTATGTGGCAGGGACAGCGCAATGGCGCCAGGATGGTCAGCGCCGAGTCACGTGCCGCTAGCTTCAATGGTAGTGCGGGCGAGGCAGGGACAGCGTCTGATCGAACGCAACCGAACAGCGTCGAGTCTCGCCCGCACTGCCTGCGATCTGGGGTCGATAACAAGCTTATCCGAGTAGAATGCGATCGGCTTGCCGTAGCGCTGCAAATAGGCGCGCGTCGCAGCAAAATAATCAAAGGTCGATTCCGTCTCTGCAAAGCGCAGATGCATCAAACGGCTGGTCGCATCATCGATAAAGACGAGCAGGGTGCGTTGTGGGCCGCGATCCTCGAACCACCAGTGTTCAGAGCCGTCGATCTGAATCAACTCGCCCACACAGTCGCGACGATGCCGCGGCTGGTAGACCCGTTTGAGCCGTTGCCGGCGATCCTGCCAGAGCCCGTCAGCCAGCATCCAGCGCCGTACGGTCTCAACACCAAAATGCAACCCATGTCGCTCCGAAAGCTTCTCGGCCGCCAACGTCGGGCCGAAGTCCCCGTAATTGGCCTTGATCAGCGCCATCGCTTCGGTCCGGACAACCGCCGGATACGCCCGATTGCTCGGCTTACCGCGCTTCTTGGAAATCAGCGCTGCAGGCCCGCCAGCGTGATACGCCTTGAGCAATCGGAACACCTGTCGCGTCGTCACGCCCATGAGCTGCGCCGCTTCGCTCGGTCGTATCCGCTCGGCCAGCAAATCCTTCAGCACGTGAACCCGGTCGATCTCCGCTCGGCTCATCGACAGCACCGTCATCACACCAAAACTCCCAAGCCCTCATGGCCGGGGAAAGTGACATCTCTAAGAGCCTGACTCAAAATTGCATTGCTGTATTTATCGCTGCGATGCGCCTTGTCATGAGTTGGACAGAGGCGAGGAAGAGCCAGGCAGTTGCGCTTTCGATGGTTCGCTCGAAGTCCTTGGCCAATCTGCGGTTGCGGCCGAGCCAGGCGAAGGTTCGTTCGACCGCCCAGCGGCGCGGAAGCACCTCGAAGCCCTGTGCGGCATCGGAGCGCTTGATGATCTCGACAGTCCACCGGCCGATCTTTTCCAGCACCGCCTTGAGCTTTTCGCCGGCATAGCCGCCATCGGCGAAGATATGGCGCAGCCAGGGGAAGCGGTAGCGAATGCTGCACAGGACATCTGGCGCGCCGTCGCGATCCTGGACGTCGGCAGCGTGAACGATCGCTCCGACCAGGAGCCCTTGGGTGTCGGTGACGATGTGGCGCTTTCGACCCTTGATCTTCTTTCCCGCGTCGTAGCCGCGAGGGCCGCCACTTTCCGTGGTCTTGACCGATTGGCTGTCGATCACGCCGGCCGTCGGCGAGGCCTCCCGGCCGATCGCCTCGCGCGCCAGCATCAGGAGTGCGTGGTTGATCGATTGCCACAATCCGTTGTCGCGCCACTGGTAGAAATAGTACTGCACCGTGGTCATTGGTGGAAACAGAGTGGGCGGCAGCATGCGCCACGGCAATCCGCCGCGCAGCAGATAGAGCACTGCCTCGACGATGTCGCGATAGCTCCATTTCGGGCGCCGCCCGCGCTTGGCCCGCACAGGAAGCAACCTCTCCAGCACGCCCCATTCCGCATCCGTCAAGTCGCTTGGCAAACGCAGCTCCTCTCGGGCAAACTGTGCCCGGGTGATATCAGTCCACATTCTCGATCCCCTTGATGCTTCGCAACACCGATGGAATCAGAACTCGCTGATATCACTCAACTTATTGTTCGGTCGGACACTGAGGGTCGCGCAGGCCTTGCCGGAAAAGCTCCACAGCCTCCGGCGTTATATCGAAGCGGCGCCGACGGGCGGCTGCGCGGCGCTGTCTAACTGGCATGCGGTGACCCGAACTCGATCTCAGCCCAGCTCGGCCCTCTAGCGAACATTCAACAGCGCCGGTAGGTTTGTCACCTTGGCTGGTCGTCCGAATATTTGGATGTCGCGGGTTGCGTTTACACAAACAAGCCAAGTCTGGGAAACAATATGGCCACTGGCGGGGGAACGCTTGCATGGGAAAAACTCGAAATCGGCCAATAAAGCAGCAGTACGTGCCACAGTGCTACCTGCGCCAGTTCGCCAATAAGCATGGGAAGGCTCACCACGTATCGGTCTTCGACCGCAAGAAGGCCCAGAGCTACAAGAACAACACCCAGGATGTGGCATGCCAGAACTACTTCAATCGCATCCAGCTCGACGGCATGGATCCGGATGCGCTCGAGGCAGCCATGTCGGAGTTCGAGACCAAGTTGGCCGATGCCTTGGCCGGTATCAATGAGTTGCGCAACCTAGCTAGAGAACGAAGACGATCGCGCGCACCTCCTCACGCTCATCGGGCTCACGGCCTTACGAAATCCAGATATGCGTAAGAACATCCGCGATATCGCAAACGACGTCGGCAGGATGAACATTGCCGCGCGCCTCCAGAACGAACTGACATACAACGCGAGCGTCCAGGAAGCCAAGGCTCAAGGTGCCTTGCCGGACGACTACAACGTCACCTGTGACGAAATGAAAGCGGCTTTTGAGATGGCTGCTTCAAGATCGTCCTCGACAACAACGCGCTGATTAGCACAGCGAACCCGCTGCGCGTCTCGATTGCCTGTACCACCTTCCGCGGGATGCACGATCGTCTTGACGCTCCCCGAGCGAATGCAGGCGTAATCACCCCAGGCAGCCCGTCGATACCACAAGCCAAGCATCGGCGGGGAGGCGCATGGGCTGGTCATTGCGTTTGCCAGCATAGGATAGTTGGACACACCGCAGGGGCTTGAAGCTTACGCAGCGTCAAGTTGTATATTGCCAACCTTCGTGATGTCTAAGGGAGCAAAACGGCCGGGAATGGTAACCAGCGCTGGTGATGGACGACGAGACGCACCGCATATGATGCTCAGCTGCGCCACCGAGTTCGGTCCGCTGATCGTCTTCTATGCTGTGAATGCGAAATTCCAGTTGATGGCGGAGGCTCAATTCTCAAGAGTGGGAGCAAGGAGTATCGCGGAGAAAGACTGCACCGCACCTACCTGGATTGGTGGCCGCCGAATCCAACCGTTGGTCTATGCTGGTCCTTCGTGGCGGCCGACGACTTCGGCCGCCACATCAACCCGATGATCGTCGAGGGCCAGGTCCAGGGCGGCCTTGCCGGCGGCATCGGGCAGGCCCTGCGCGAGCAGGCGGTCGAAAGCCCCAAAAGTCGTCGAATTACCGGTCGGTCTCGAGATCAATTACCGGTCGATCTCGAAATCAACATGTATGCGTGCGCCGTTCGCAAGGAGGTAACCAGAAAGCTGGGAGCTTGAAGACAGATCCTATCCTTGCGGTCAACGATCGGAGTGAGCACTACCCTCGTACCCACCACCACACCTTAGGCAATCTCAAGGAGGAGACAAGATGTCGATCACGATGACTCATAGCGCCAAGTCTGCCGCTGAGGACCGTACTCAGCCGTTAGGGAATTTCAAACTTGCAGCAGGAGTCACTCTGGCGGTGCTAGCGCTGATGGTATTCTGGCGCATCTTTCAGCAGGTCTATGCTTGGAGTGCCGGCCTGGATTCGACTGAGCCCGCGTTCGATGCCGCCTGGATGACGTTGCTGAAGGTTGAGCTTAGCGTCATCCCTTTGCTCTGGGTGGTGACCTGGGCGTATCTATGGTTCACGCGAGACCGCAATCTTGGCGCGCTCAAACCGCGGGAAGAGCTCCGGCGCTACTTCAATCTGGTCCTGTTCATCTTCGTCTATGCCTTTTGCGTCTGGTTCGCTACCAGCTTCTTTGCCGAGCAGGACGCCTCATGGCATCAGGTTGTGGTCCGGGATACAAGCTTCACGCCGAGTCACATCGTGCTGTTCTACGGCACCATGCCACTCTACGTGCTGTTTGGCGTGGGATCATTTCTGTACGCGATGACGAGGCTGCCGAAGTTCGCAACGCAGATCTCAATTCCATTCGTGCTCGCGGTTGTAGGTCCGTTTCTAATATTGCCGAACTTGGGCTACAACGAGTGGGGCCATGCCTTCTTCCTGATGGAAGAGGTGTTCTCCTATCCCTTGCACTGGGGTTTTGTCGTGATGGGCTGGAGTGTGCTGGCCTTGGGTGGGCTCCTGATCCAGATCGCGATGCACATGCTTGAAGTGATCGGGCGGCTTTCTCAAGAGGACGAAGTTTCGGTCGCCACCCAGCGCTGAAACCGCTTATGAACCATTAATCGCTGAAAGCCCGGCATGTGCAAAGCATGCCGTCTTGTAATCATGTCGGGCGTCGGTTTCCAGGAAGGTCGATCTCAACTCGGTAAAAGAATTAGGAGGAAGCCATGCAAGGAGGAACGTCTGTGAGACTGTATGGGCTCGAATGGCCTAAAGAATCAGCAAGAATCTCAAGAGTGTTTGACCTTCTCGTCGCCGCCATCCTTTTTCTGGCCGTCTCCGGCGCATTCCACCTGCATTACATGCTGACCGCAGGGGACTGGGATATGTGGATCGATTGGAAAGACAGACAGTGGTGGGTCACCCTGACTCCAATTATGGCCATAACATTCCCTGCAGCTTTGCAGTATGTGTTTTGGACGAAATTTAGACTTCCAATCGCCGCTACATTTGCGGTCGTTTGTCTCCTGTTCGGTCAGTGGATAAATCGATACTTCGGTTTCCACCTGTGGTCGTACTTTCCGATGAGCGAGGTCATTCCAGCGCTGCTGATACCTGGCGCACTAGTCCTCGATGTCGCTCTTTTGCTGACCGGGAATTTTTTGTTCACGGCGATGTCCGGCGCCTTTGCATTCGCACTGCTTTTCTACCCGACTAACTGGTTTTGGCTGGCGCCATATCGGCTACCCGTAGAAGTGATGGGGCAGCTTGTTTCCGTGGGCGATTACATCAGCTATGCCTTCACCCGCACTGCCCTGCCTGAGTATATCCGGCTGATAGAGCGGGGCACGCTTCGAACTTTTGGTGGCCACTCAGCCATTATCGCGTCCTTTTTCTCGGCGTTCGTATCCATACTGATGTATTTGGCGTGGTGGCATATCGGAATGCTCCTCGCTCGCGTGGTAACGACGCCAAACACCCTGAAAAACTTCATGGGGCTCACCGATAAGGATGAGCCAGCTGAGACAGCCCAAAAAGCCATGGACGGTACCAGCCTGCAAGGGCGCTTCGTCGCAGCCGAATGATCCTGCTGGGACTGTGGAGGACTCCAAATGAGAACATTCTGTTTCCGCAAAAGCTCATGCGTGCGTGTAGTCCTATCGGCAGCGGCGGCGATCATGCAGATCGGAATACTGACCTTCGTCCCAGATGCTGCTCTGGCGCATGGTGAGCGCAATCAGGAGCCGTTTCTGCGGATGCGAACGGCTCATTTTTACGATGTGAAGTGGAGCACGAACGAAATTCCCGTGAACGGTGAAATCGTTGTCACCGGCAAGTTCCGACTCTTCCCGATCTGGCCAGTCAACCTACCCCTTCCCGAAGCGGCCTTTCTGGGAAACGGGACGCCGGGCCCGGTGCTAGCCCGAACCGAGAGCTACATTAATGGCGTCCCAGCAATTCAGTCCACCAAACTGGAGTTGAACCGGGACTATGAATTCAAAACAGTGCTCAAAGGACGAGTGCCAGGCCACCATCACGTCCATCCGATGATCAACGTGATGGGAGCCGGGCCGCTGCTCGGACCGGGAAACTGGCTGACGGTGACGGGGAACGAAAGCGACTTCAAGCTTTCAATCAAAACTCTCAGTGGCGAGACTATCGACAATCTCGAAACCTGGGGCCTTGGCAGGGTGTTCTTCTGGCATGGCTTGTGGGTTGCGATCGCCATCGTGTGGCTTGTCTGGTGGTTGCGCCGGCCGCTCCTGCTGCCTCGTTTTCGCGCGTTGACGGAAAAAGGCGGCGATCGATCTCAGCTCGTTACCAGCACCGATCGCCTATTCGGGGCCGGTTTGCTCGTGGCGACGATTCTCATCGTATTCTTCGGCTTTCAGGCGACCGACATCGCTTATCCAAGGACCGTGCCGCTGCAGGGGTCCCGCGCAACCGTCGAGCCCCTACCGGAAGTGCCTGAGCAGGTCAAAGTTGTGGTCAACAAGTCAAACTATGACGTCCCTGGCCGCTCGCTTCGTATGAACGTGACACTGACGAACAATGGGAGCTCGTCAGCACAGCTTGGCGAGTTCTTAACTTCCAATCAGCGCTTCATCAACCATGAGGTTAGCCAGGCGATGGCGACGGTGGATCCGAATTACCCCAAGGAATTGCTTCCTCCGAATGGGCTTAAGGTGAGCGACAGCCGACCGCTCAAGCCGGGTGAAACGAAGACAGTCGATATCGAAGCGGCCGACGCGGCATGGGAGACGGAGCGCTTGAGTAGCCTGATCAACGATCCGGACAACACGTTGGGAGGACTGTTGTTCTTCTATGACGAGCACGGCAAGCGGACAATCTCAAACGTCAGCGGCCCCATGGTCCCTGTATTCACCGATCCCGACAACCGCACGGCTGAGACTCCGAAAGGAGGTGCGGGTTGAACATCGTAAAAGCCGCAGTGCTTGGAATTCCACCTTTGCTCCTCATCCTAGACTGCGGTGGGGCGCGGCCAGCGATTGCACACGGGGGAGTATCGATGGAGAAAGACGTGTGCAAGCTTCGCGCCGGGCCCTATATGATGCATTTTACCGGATACCAGCCGGCCAAGCAGGGGAATCAGGAATTTTGCGAGGACATTCCGGAAATCGGCCGCACGGTCATCGTCTTGGATGCCGTCGGCGATGTGCTACGTGATCTGCCCATCGAGGTGCGGTTGTTGCGAGACGCCGGCAACGACGTAGACGGCGAGGCTGTCCTTCGAATCCCGCCAAAAAAATATCCGACAGGCTCACTATCGTTTCAGTACACGTTCCCCGAATCCGGGCGCTTTGTGGGCCTCGTGACAGTCGGCGACGGACCGAAATACGTATCGAGCTTTCCGTTTTCGGTTGGTTACGGCAACGGGATTTGGGTCCGATATAGGGACAGTTTCGCAATCGTTCTAGGAACGCTGGCAGCCGGGGCCGCCCTGTTTTGGTACTCCACGTTGCGCAAGGAAAGCTAGGCTAGCATTTTGCCGGCCGCTGTCCGGCAATAAGGGTCACACTCATGTCTCACGAAAAACACGGAAACAAGAGCGATTGCATCCGAGTAGCGACGGGGCGGCCATCACTTGATCATGCTGGCACGCCAAACTTGACTGCCGGCACCGGCAGGGCGCGAACTAGGCTGATTCAAGGGACGGTAAAAGAACTCTCGCCCGCAAGCAGGCGTCTGGTATCAGCGCTTGGCATCACGTTGCTGTGCGTTGGCCTCGTGTGCCTGCCCACGGCTGCCTCTGCACATGCCGCTCTCGTGAAGTCAGATCCCGCGAGCCGGGCAGTGTTAGCTCATTCGCCGCAGCAGATCGAACTGTGCTTCAACGAACGCATAGAGCTCAAGTTTTCGAAAGTGGAGCTCAAGAACGCCAACGGTCAGTCGCTAACGCTCGGAGATTTGAAAGCAGGCAATGATCCGAAGTGCATGGTAACGGCAGTATCTGACATGAGACCGGGCAGCTATTCGGTTCATTACCGCGTGCTCTCGCAAGACGGGCATGTGGTGGACTACGGCTATCAGTTCACCGTCGAGGAACGTTAGGCATGCGGAATGACGGTATTGTTTCCAGCTCTGTGCAAGGCCATCGCTGACATTGCGCTTGCATGGGTCATAGGCGGAGTACTCTTTCTGTTGCTGGCAGGACCGTCTTCCGATCCGTTCCTTGCCGCTTGGCAAAGACGAGTGCAGGTGAGCTTTCTCTGGGCAGCCGGCATTCACCTCTTCGCTACCGCTGGGTTATTTATCGCTCAGGTCGCGATTGTGACAGATATGGCACTACTGGAGATAGTAGCGGCTGGCCAGACGCTGGAAAGCTTCGGATTTGACACACATCACGGTCGGGTCACGCTTGCAAGGTTAGCGCTCTCTCTTCTTTGGCTGCTGCCCACAGCGATCCTAATTCGCGGCTGGTCGAGGGAGCAGCAACGTTCAGCTTCAACCGTGACAGCCGGGACAGCAGCACTGATCGCGCTGATTGGCCCACTTGCTGGACACGCCGCCGGGGAAGACGACAGCCGTTGGCTCGTTCCGACCTATCAACTTCACGTGCTCGCGGTTTCTGCTTGGCTTGGAGCCTTACCGGCTTGGATCTGGCTGGTGGCTTCGGTCGCTGTCACCCCCACGGAGACTCGGCGCGTCTATGTCGCAGCGACGCTGCGACGTTTCTCCCAACTAGCAATCGGTTTCGTGGTCGTCGTCGTCGCATCAGGTTTGGTGCTCGCGTTTAGCTCCGCTAGTTCGGCTGGCGAGTGGCTTGGCACGACCTACGGTCAACTAATTATAACGAAGCTTGCTCTACTTGCATGCATCCTGTTGGTGGCCAATCGGATTCGCACGCGCTTCCTACCCGTCATGGAAACCGTAGGAGCAAAACCCGCGGCTTTTCTTGCAGGAGCTGGATGGGCAGCAACTGAATTCTTTTGCGGTGTTCTGATCGTCGGCTGCGCAGCCGCGCTCTCTTCAGTCATACCAGCACGACATGATCAGCCCATCTGGTGGCTGCCGTTTCGCTTTTCGATCGAAGCCACGTGGCCGGCGTGGCCGACGCCCGTTATCGCGGCGGGCGCCTTCTCACTAGCACTATTGTCACTCTTCTGGGGCCTGCTCGTTTGTTTGAGAAAGCCGCAAAAGGTAAAAGCAGTCGCGGCAGGCGCCGCCGCCGTTATTTCGGTCGCAGGCGGTCTGTCGCAGATATCCGTGCAAGCCTATCCCGATACTTACCGCCGCCCGTCGGTTGCCTATTCGACGATATCAATAACCAATGGAAAGCGTCTATTTGCCCAGAATTGTGCGGATTGCCACGGCAGCGGAGGGCTTGGCGATGGTCCGGCGGCATCGACCCTTCCCAAGCCGCCCGCGAATTTGAGCGAACCGCATACTGCGCTGCACACGGCCGGCGACATGTTTTGGTGGCTTAGCCATGGAATTCCAAAAAGCGGCATGCCCGGATTTGCTGATGTATTGGACGAACAGGCCCGCTGGGATGTGATCAACTTCCTGCGGACGTTTTCAGAGGGATTTCAGGCGCGCCTCCTGTCGCCTGAAATCGTACCCGATCATCCGTGGCTGGGGGCTCCAAATTTTTTCTTAGAGGACGAAAATGGGGCGGAGAGGGAGCTGAAGGACTTCCGTGAGCAAAGCAATGTGCTGCTCGTGTTTCCCGAAAAGTCCGACGCAATGCGCGTTAAACAGCTACGCCTTGAGCAGAAAAGATTCCGGAAAGAACGATTGTGGGCGATTATCGTGTCGCCGGACGCAAAGCTGGCGGCGGGCGTCCCGAATGTCCGGCATGGAGCACAAGAGGTTAGAGAAAGTTACGATCTGCTCTCCCGGAGCACTACAAATCGTGGAGATCCCAAGCGTTTGGAAATGGGAAGACATTCCATGGAATTCCTAATCGACAGGTTCGGATACATCCGTGCGCGCTGGTTGCAGGAGGAGGACGAATGTGGTTGGGAAAATTCCGACGAGCTGATCTCGCGGGTCCGAGTTCTCAATAGAGAGTCCAAAATTCTCCCGCCACCCGCTCAACATGTGCACTGAATTAGTGGAAATCTTTCAGGGCTCGCAAACCAAGGAGGAAAGCATGCAAATATCATCCCGTCCCAACCGGTTTGGCGATCGATTCGAACAGTTCATTTGGTGCATGATTCTTGTGGCTGGCGCTCTGGTCGCGGCTCCAGCCCACGCACAACACCATGAGCCGGGCATGCACCATATGCACGGGTCTGACGGTGCGCCTGTTGCGAGATCGGGAAATACCGGCGAGCTGCCCGCATTGAAGATCCTCCTGCCGCAATCGGGTAATACCATCGGCGAGCGTGTTGCTTTCGTTTTCCAAGCCGACGATAACATAGCGGAAATGGCCATGAGCTCTGCCAATCCGAGCGTTCATCTGCATGTTGCGATGGACGAAACCGAGCTCATGCCAATGGCAGACCAGCTGATCCAGCTTGGTGATGGCCGCTATCTTTATGTTTTCGATCTCCCTGCCAAGCCTGGTCGGCACACAATAAGACTCTATTGGGCGGATCCGCAGCATCACACAATCTCCGAGACGGTACAGACCCTCAACGTGGTTGTGAAGGAATCAAAATGAGCAAACCGTCAATCATTGGGGGCTTAGGTGTGAGCCATTATCAGGAAAGTCATGCGAATGTGACCTGCTCCCGCCAAATGAGGCCAGTCTGAACTGGAATTTTCCAATTAAGATCCCACCGGGACGAGGAGAGTTCCATGAAGGCATCGAAGTTTTCGGAAGCGCAGATCGCGTTCGTTTTGAAGCAGGCGGAAGATGGGGCGGCGGTGGCGGAGGTCTGCCGCAAGGCCGGGATCAGTCAGGCGACGTATTTCAATTGGAAGAAGAAGTATGCGGGGCTGATGCCCTCCGAGATGAAGCGACTGCGCCAGCTTGAGGAGGAGAATGCCAAGCTGAAGCGGATTGTCGCCGACCTGTCCTTGGACAAGGCCATGCTGCAGGACGTGCTCTCAAAAAAGCTCTGAGGCCTGGCCGCAAGCGGGAGCTTGTCGACAAGGTGCGGAGTGACTGGAAGGTGTCGATCAGGCGGGCCTGTTCGACCCTTCGTATCGATCGCGCACTTTACGTCTACAAGTCGAAGCGCGGTGACCAGGCCGCCCTCAAAAATCGGATCAAGGACATCTGCGAGACGCGGGTGAGATACGGCTACCGCCGCGTCCATGTCCTGCTGCAACGTGACGGTTGGGCAGTCAACGTCAAACGTGTCTATCGCCTTTACAGGGAGTTGCGCCTGCAATTGCGCAACAAAACGCCGAAGCGTCGTGTGAAGGCCAAGCTACGCGAGGATAGGATGGAAGCAGGTCAAATCAATGAGACCTGGGCGATGGACTTCGTTCATGACCAGCTCGCCACCGGTCGCAAGATTCGTGTGCTTACCATTGTCGATATCTTCAGTCGCTTCTCTCCAGCCGTCGATCCGCGCTTCAGCTATCGAGGCGAGGATGTCGTGCTGACTTTGGAACGCGTGTGCAAAACCGTCGGCTACCCCAAGACCATTCGCGTCGACCAGGGGTCGGAGTTCGTCTCCCGCGATCTCGACATCTGGGCTTACCAGAAGAATGTCGTTCTCGACTTCTCCAGGCCGGGCAAGCCGACGGACAACAGCTTCATCGAATCCTTCAACGGCAAGTTCAGAAACGAATGCCTGAACACGCACTGGTTCCTCGGTCTTGACGACGCTCGGCAGAAAATGGAGGATTGGCGTAGAGACTACAACGAAGTCCGCCCACACAGCGCGATTGGCAACAAGGCGCCGATATCGCTGTTGAATGGCTCATCGGCGCCCCCGCCGGCATGAGCCGAACCCGGAAAATTCCAGCTCCAGCTGGCCTAGTTTTGGGGAGCGTTTCAAATGGCCAAAGGATTCTTCCCATGCCTGGATGATCTTTGGGGCTCAGGCCACGGCGATAGTGACCGTATCTGCTTTGCTAAGATTGTCGCGCGCCGTGGTCATCAATCGTGAGATTGTTCTCGCGGATGGAACTTTTTGCAGTTGTTGATTGGTCGCCTTTTCGGCCCGTCGTCGCCGTGTCGTCCGCTCACTGACTACACGCAATGAGCCTTGGAAGCCTTGTCCTTGCAAACGACGCCAGAGCTCTGCGCCATTACGGCAGCCCTCGCTCCATTGCGCATCCAGAAAGGGCAAGTGGGCATCGAGCGTGCTTTGCCGTGTCCGGAAGACATCCGTACTCTCGCCGCGACTGACTTGGCGAACGAGTTTACGGCTTTGTCCTGTTCGACGGACGATCTCCTTGAGTGGCACTGCGTCTCTGACGAGCGCCATGATGGCGGCATTCGTCTGCTTGCGCCGGAGATAACCTTCATACTGCAGCCTTTCTGCGCAAGTGAGCAGTTTTGGATTGATCGTCGTCGCACCGATTGCGACGCGGATCACCCGCATGGAACGGCGTACTGCGTTGAGGAAGGCCGCGCTTGCGTTCTCCATCAGGTGCCAACGGTCGGCGACCTGGACGGCGTCAGGCAGCGCCTTTGCCACGGCCTCACCGTAGCCGCCGCCACGGTCGCGCGATACGACCCTGTTCTCCGGATGGTCGGTAAGCCAAGCCCGCACCGTTGCAATCTCGCGATCTGGAAGCAGGGTTACGATCCGCCGCCTCTCCAGATCGCACACGATTGTTCCGTAGCGATGGTTCTTGCGAAAAGCCCAGTCGTCAATGCCGGCGACGATCAGAGGCTCCGTTCGCGGGCGGGTTCGTCGCCTAACAACCCGTAGCAGAGTATCGTTGCTCACCGGCAGCATCAGTCGCTTGGCGAAGCTCGCTGCCGGCCTGCCGCCGAGTGCCAGCCCAAGATGGTGGACGATGCATTCCAGCCGTGCCGTCCGGCGCGACCGGGTCGGCAGAACGTCGTCCCCGAACCGTTCAGCGAAAATCCGCCGCCGACAATGAGGTACCTCGCAACGAACCGTCGCGTGATCACGCGGAGGCGTACTTGCTTGCCTGCACATGGCAAATCCGCGACTTGTCTCTCATATCGGCTATGGATTCGGCGCGATCTAGTCCCGCACAACGGGCACTCGACCATGCCGCCTTCGGATCGGACGGATAAAAAAATCGAGTCAGATGAATCACTTACGCTCTCGACAACCAACCTACTCGGCACAAGCGACGAAATTCGAATGCCGGCTCGCATGGCGCTGATTCCCCCTTGGAGAATCGCAAGCTCGGCAGAAAAATCATCAGATGTGAGTCAGCCCCAATATTGCAGGCCGAATGACACGCCAGAGATCAGCTATGATGCTGAAGCTCCTCCGTTGCCAGCGCCGCCGGTGGCTCTCGACTACAGACCACGACTGCTTCACGTTCCGCCGCTCTGGAAGCCTGCGTCATCGGCGACGATCTTGAAATGAATGCCGAGCCTGGGCTCGAGGACGCAACCATGCTGCACGGCGAGTTCGCGCTCGCCTCAAGCTGGCGCTTGTCGTTCATGCAGTCGCCCCTCCGAGGGCTCCCTTTTGGCTGCCCGACAGCGCTCTTCTCGTGCCCAGAGCTCAACCTCTGGCTGGCTGCTCGATGAACATGGCATCGAGCCCGCATGTGACCGTGTTTGGCAAATTGGCGCGCGAGGGCGGCACGCACCTTCGCAAGAGCGGGCGCACACGCTTCTCGGGTTCTTTCGCACTAAGATATCCCTATGCTGTGGCCTTCCACCCAGGTTGCCGCGCAGGAACGGGCACCGCTTTGTCGGATAATGCATGACGTGCCAGCGCGACATCGACGATGCGATTGGCTAGCGCCGGAAAGCCCAAGCCCGCCGCGCGGGCGGCGAGCACATACGAAGCGCCCTGCCCGAGCGCGGCCATGGAATTGATTTCCAGCACAAACGGCTGTCCGGCGCGGTCCACGCGGATATCAACGCGGGCATAATCGCGGCAGAAGCACGCGCGGAACGTCGCGACTGAAATGTCGCGTAGCCGCTTTGCGAGATCCTCGTCCACGAGGGCCGGACATATTTTCTCGGGTTCGGCCGCAGCGCGATGCGCCTTGTCCTCCCAGGTGATCAGGCGAATGGGCCGGTCGGCGAAATCATGCTCTACCAACGGCAGGGTCTCGATCCCTTCGTTGCCGAGCAATGCGACGCAGATTTCGCGGCCGTCGATGTACTCTTCGACCAGCGCGTCCTGATCGTATTGCGCAACGATCGCGTCCACGGAAGGCTTCAGCAGAGCCGGCTCGTGCACGAGCTGCAGACCAAAGCTCGTCGATTCGTGACGCGGCTTCACCACCACCGGAAACTGCAGCTCGCGGATCACCTCGGTGCCGTCCCGCATGACTTGGAAATTCGGCGTCGGGACGCCGGCAGCACGGATGAGCTCCTTGGTGATCACCTTGTCCAGGGCGAGCGCGTGGCCGAGCGGGCTCGACCCGGTGTACGGAACGCCTCCCATCTCAAGCATGGCCGGAACATGCGTGTAGCGGCACTCTCCCTGAATTCCGTAAGCCATGTTAAATACGATGCCTGACGGCCGCCCCTGGCGATCCGGCGGCATGAACCGCTCCAGCGTGGCGAGCAGGGTTTTGTCACCTTCGCAAAGGAGGGTTTCATGCCCTCCGTCGCGCAGGGCCGCCATCACGCTTTCGACGGCGTTGCGCCCGTATTTCTCGGGACATACCTGTCCGAACCGGTTGATCACTCCCAAACAATCGCTGTTCCAAACGACAGCTATGCGCATGTCAGACTCCAATTGATATTCCAAGTCATCACTTGCTCCGACCACCGCGGGGCGGCATCCGCTTCTCAACCAGGGGTCCTCGAACGAACGGGTTCATGCCTTCGAACAAGCGAACGTCAAGATACCTGTTGATCAGCAGAATGCTGCCGGCAAGCGCCAGCACCATTTCGGGGAATCGGAGAAAGAAGTTGAACGTGCCCGGCAGCTTGATCAAGCTCACGATCAGGACGGCCGCGATCACCGCCATCAGCATCCGCCAGAGGGCCTCTGCCAAACCGTCCTGGTCGAGCACCTTAGCGAAGCTCTCGCAGGTCAGGCACAGCGCGATGACAGGAAACAGGGAAATCTCACGCAGCCATGCGATATTCCACCAACTTCCGATGATCAAGGGGACGAACAGACACGCCGCGGCGAGACTCAACAGCACGCCGAGGCGCGAGTAGTTGTGATTGGTCGTGAGCAGCCGGCGAAGCGCGACCATGACCACAAGCACCACTAGAACGAACGCGAGGCTGATCGGGATACCCAGGATATCGAACCCCATCGCCAGAAGGATGGGGCGAAAGAAGCTGAGGACCCTCACGCCGAGCGTTAGCCGGAAAACCGCGACGATCACGGCGCCCAGCGCTACCAGCAGCACATTTTCGGCCGCGGCGTGAAAATGTGCAGGCACGTCGGCAAGCGAGAAAAAGCCTGTCGTCACGGCGGCGGTCGGGAAGACCGGAATCTTGGCGAGCGCGATCCCGACCGGAAGCGCGAACAAGAAGACCAAGAGCCAATCGGTCGTAGCTATCGCGCCCGTCGACTCGGGCGGGGTGGTCGATTTTTCGATCACTGGAACGTTCCCGCCGTTCCGTCACGCCGGGGGTCGGCCGCCCCCGTCACGCCGCCGTCCGGGGAGAACTGCAGCGCGTGCACGGCCGCCATGGCGTAGCTGTGGCGTGACCGGATGACGGGTTCGCGTCCGCTCGCCAGGAGGCTACTCAGCAAGGCGTCGTCCGCGGCCGGCCGCTCGATCCAGACCTTGCCGCCCACGAGCCCGTGCACGCGCGGCGCATCGACGGCCGAAACGATGTCACGGCCGTGATCGATGACTTCGCTCGTGACCTGGAGAATGGCCGAGATTATGCGGCGGCTGCCGGCCGCGCCCAATGCAAGCAATGGCGTTGCGGCGGGGCCGCCCAACACCAGCGTCGGCGCAATGTTCGAGCGGGGCCGGCACCGCGGCGCGAGCGCATGAGCATGCGGTGTGCGCGGACAGGTGCAGAGATAATTGTTGTAGACAAAGCCGAGCGTGCGGTGGGCGACCTTCGCGCCGAATACCGATTGGATCGACTGAGTCAGGCTGACGATCATGCCGTGCCGGTCGCACACCACCAGATGGGTTGTATCACCGGGCTCTTCGGCGCAATCGGCCGTGAAGGCGAGCTTTCGCGAGCCAGCAATCGCGGCCGCAACCCGCCTTGCATGATCCTGACTCAGCGGGTCGCGCAAAGTTAGCGCGGGCTGCTGCGAGCTCATGTGCTCGCGTTCGCGGAACGCGGCCGACACGGCAAGGGCGAGCGCCTTGCGCCATCCGCTTTCCGATCTCGCAAAGCCGTGCTCCGCGAGCTCTTTCAACAGGTTGAATGCCATGAGGAGCTGCGGGCCGCCGTTCGGCGCCGGAGCACTGACAATCCGGCAGCCGGCGTACTCGACCGATAGCGGATCTGTCTCGACCGGCGGAGCGCAGGCTGAGAGGTCGGCCGCAGTGATGAGCCCGCCGCACGTCGCCATGTCCGTCGTGATCCGGCGGGCAATGGAGCCCTGGTAGAAATCCTCGATGCCGCGACGCACGAGCTCGCGGAGCGTGACCGCCAATGCGGGCTGGCGGAACGTCGAGCCGACGGGCGGCGGCCGGCCGTCCGCCAGGAACAACTCCGCCGCCGCGCCGGCGCGCAGACATTGGGCCACCCATCGGCACTGCCGATGCTGCAGCTGCGTGATGGGATAGCCATCTTCCGCGATCCCGATCGCCGGCGCCAACACCTGGGCGCGACTGAGCACGCCATATTGGCGCTGCGCCCAGTCGAGAGTGGCGGGAGCCGACGGAACCGTGCAGGCGCGATGACCGCGGCGCTGCTGGACCGCCGTGATCGTCTCGAGCGATGCCGCCGCGGGTGCGCGCGACTGTCCGTCGATGATCCGGATTGATCCGTCGGTACGGCGCACGAGCATTGACGTCTGTCCACCCAGCCCGGACGCGCTCGGTTCGCAGACGGACAACGCCCACGCGGCGGCGACCGCCGCGTCCATGGCGTTGCCGCCCGCACGCAATGTGGCAAGCCCGGCTTGGGTGGCGAGCGGAAAGGCCGTCACCACCGCTGCCAGGCTTGCCGGCTTGCGTCCCTCCGCGGGCGCAACGCCGTTGCGCTCTCGATCTGCGATAAGCATCGCGAGCGCTCCGGGTCAGGCTTCCGGCAAATTGTCGAGCCAGTAAGCGTCCTCAACATACGGCCGGGAGAAGATCTTGCCGATCTTGTCCGGATATTTGTTCTGGTGGTAGCGCATGTACACGCGGCCATCTTCGCCGAGGTCGAGAATTTCGATCTTCCCGGTATAATGCGACATGATGTACTTGAACGTTTTCTGGATCCCGCTCAGCCGCTGATTGGCCCCTTTGGCGATCTCGATGCCGCGGGCGAGCGGCACCTGAAAGTGCGACGCACCTTTCACTGGTCGCCCCTGGAACAGATAGTACGGCTGCACGCCGATCTCATGGCACTTGGCGAAGGTGTCGGCAATGATAGCGGGGTCGTCATTCACGTCCGCGAGCAGCACCGTCTGATTGAGGAGCTGGACGCCATGCGCGCGCAGCCCGCGGATGCAATGCTCAGCTTCGGACGAGATTTCGCCTATGTGATCGAAGTGGGCGACGATGATCGGCGTCGTGCCCGCCTCGTGCATGCGCCGGAACAGAGCAGCGAGGGTCGGATCCTCCAGCCGCTTGGGAGAGAAGGCCACCGTCTTGGTCCCGAAGCGGATGGAGGTCACATGCGGAATCGGCAGCAGGTGGTCGACGATCATTTCGAGCTTGGTGGTGCTTAGAATGAACGGATCGCCGCCCGAGAGCAACACATTGTTCATCTCTGGATGGGCACCGATGTAGCGAGCCACTTCAGCGAAATCCGGGGCGATCTCGTCGGAATCCCTGCCGACAATACGCTTGCGGAAGCAGTAACGGCAATATGATGCACAGCGATCGGTGACGAGCAGCAGTCCTGTCTGCGGGTATTTGTGTTGCAAGCCGGGCACAACGGTGTTGTCGCGCTCGCCGCTCGTGTCAAGGCTTCCGGGACTTTCGAGCTCCTTGAGCGAAGGCTCGACTATGTGTTTCAGCTGCTCGTAGTATCGGCTCTTTTGAATGTGCTCGCGATAGAACTTCGTGACGTGATATTGCGTGATGTCATTCGCCTGCAACTCTTCTTCTGGGACGAAGCGCGCACCTTCGATGAAGTTCACGAGCGAAGCATCGGAGGGAACCTTCTTTTCTGACTGCACCCGTGCCTCGGATACAAGACCCTCCCGCACTGACTCAAGCATCAAGATACTCCCATCCTCTTATTAGACGGAGTCTAAGCGTTAGCCCCCGGCGCAGTGGATACTGCGATCACGTCGAGTGTCACTCGACGTTGTAGTAATGTCGGAGAATCGCGTTTATTCCCCGACATCCGACAATTCGTGACAAGCAATTGGCATGCCAATGGTGCGGTCCTGCAGAAATGGTTTAGTTTACGCGTTTCAAAGCCATCTTCGTACCGCAGGAGATGTTGTAGTCTCATCATTGTGTCGTGTCACGATTGGGTCATGAGATTGGGGGGATGCCCCCATTGATGGGTCATTTCACCCGCGACTTGCGGCTGCGAAATTGCATAAGGTTGAGCGCGAGAGCGAGGCACTCAAGCGGCTCTTGATGTGCCGCGACGCACGAGCTATCGCCGAATTTTGGTGACGGCCGGGCCGGTCAGGCGGCGGCGGTTGCGGGCTGACGGTCGATCTGTTTGGCGATGACCTCGCCCCCGTCGTTGAATGTCACACCGAGAACGAGTTGTGGCAACTGGTTGTGACCATCGAGACGGCGCCAGCTTTTCTGGCCTCCTTCGACCAGTTTGAAGACCATCGCGAGGGCTGTCCTGTTCGACAGGCAGCCCTTTGAGCGGATCGTGCGGTGGGGCACGGTAGCGAAGTTGCTTTCGATGGGCTTGGTAACCGGTACGAGAGTTTCTCGGTGCCGATGTTCCGCTGCGATATTTCAAGATCGTAGCGTATGGTGCGACCATCGGGACATAGGCACCAGAAGTACGAAGGTGCGGGCAGGCCGATGCATACGATGAGCCGCGAACTCGAGTTAGTAACTGGCCGCAGGCAATGAACCGCCCCGGGATTGCCGGAGGCTCCAACTCTTGAGAAGGTGGAGCCATGACAAGCAAGACGACGAACAAGTTTTCCCCCGAGGTCCGGGCCCGCGCGGTTCGGATGGTTCTGGATCACGCCAGCGAGCATCCCGCGCGCTGGGCGGCGGTGACCTCGATTGCGGCCAAGATCGGGTGCACGCCGCAGACGCTGCATGACTGGGTCAAGAAGGCCGAGGTCGACAGTGGGCAGCGGGCCGGCGTTCCGACCGACATGGCCGAGAAGCTGAAGGCCCTGGAACGGGAGAACCGCGAGCTTCGGCAGGCCAATGAGATCCTGCGCAAGGCAAGCGCCTATTTTGCGACGGCGGAGCTCGACCGCCGGTCCAAGCCATGATCGCCTTCATCGACGATCATCGTGGGGCGCATGGGGTCGAGCCGATCTGCAAGGTGTTGCCGATCGCCCCCTCGACCTACCATGCCCATGTGGCCAAACGGCGCGATCCCGCCAAGCTGTCGGCGCGCGCAAGGTCTGGCGGCAGCTCAAGCGCGAAGGCTTCGATGTTGCCCGTTGCACAGTGTCGCGCCTGATGCTGGACATGGGTCTGCAAGGGGTGATCCGCGGCAAATCCGTCAAGACCACGATCAGCGATAAAGCCGCGCCATGCCCGCTGGATCACGTCAACCGCCAGTTCAAGGCGCCGAGGCCGAACGTCCTCTGGCTCTCCGACTTCACCTATTCGCGACCGGGAGCGGCTTCGCCTTGGGAGCAAAGAGTATCGCGGAGAAGCACTGCACCGCACCTACCTGGATTGGTGGCAGCCGAATCCAGCCATTGGTCTATGCTGGTCCTTCAGGACTTGCAGATTTACCTTCAGGACTTGCAGATTTAGGAGAGATTAGGAGAGACGAGAATGGCTAAACGCGCACGCATTCGCTACGTCAACAAGACGGACAGAAAAAACCCTAACGAAAGAATCACACATGTTGGGGGAGCTAACCCCGACGGGACGCCGTGGAAGCGATCCATCGATCAGGCTATCAAAGATATCGAGAGCGACGAATGGGAGTTCTATGTCGAAGAAAACGGCCGCAGGGTTGATGTGGTGTGGGCCACGCACGATGGGCACAAGTACATCAAGACGGCGGCGGACGACATTCAACCCAACAATCTTCTTCTGCTCGCTAACTGTCCGTGATCTTCAGTAACAGAGGCATCTACAGCGAGCTATGTTTGACTTTGGGTGACGAGCCCGATCAGGCGGCGTAGTTCGGGCATAGAGGTGACCTCGATGCCGTCAGTGAATCTGACACCTGCGATGACCCTCGGCGGGTGATTTGCGCCGTTGAGCCGACGTCAAGTCTTCGATGCGGCACCGATCAATTTGAAGACCATCAGTCTAGCGGTGTTCGGTGAGAGCGCTCCCTTGCTATGCACCGTTCGGTGCCGTGCACCGTGGCGAATACGCTTTCGATCGGGTTCGAGGTGCGCAAATGACCCCAATACTCGCCGGGAAGTCTAAGAACGACAGCAGCGCGTCACGGATCCTTCCGCCGGCACGCTGAGCGAGATCATCGCTGCCCGATGATCGTCGAGGGCCAGGTCCATGGCGGCCTTGCCCAGGGCATCGGGCAGGCCCTGCTCGAGCATGCGGTCTATGACTCGAACGGCCAGCCGGTGACGGCCTCCTTCATGGATTACACCATGCCGCGCGCCGATGACCTGCCGTCGTTCAAGCTCAGCCACACCACGCCGCTGTGCCCGGGCAATCCGCTCGGCATCAAGGGCTGCGGCGAGGCCGGCGCGATCGGCGCCTCGGCGGCCGTGATCAACGCGATCACGGATGCGATCGGCAAGAACAACCTGGAAATGCCCGCGACCCCGGACCGGGTGTGGCGCACGATCCACTCGGCTTAAAGAGGGAGCAACGAAGATGTACCAGACCACTTATCATCGCGCCTCGTCGGTCGACGAAGCGGCGAGCCTGTTCGCCAAGGGCAAGGAGTCGAAGTATCTCGCCGGCGGCCACACGCTGCTGCCGGTCATGAAGCAACGGCTCGCAAGCCCCTCCGACGTCATCGACCTAGCCAAGATCAAGAAATTGATCGGTATCGAGGTCTCTGGCGACACCGTGACGGTGAAGGCCGCAACCCCGCATTACGATGTCGCGAGCAGCGATGCCGTGAAGAAGGCGATCCCCGCGCTTAGCCATCTGGCGTCCCTGATCGGCGATCCCGCCGTGCGTCATCTCGACAAACACGTTGTCCCGCCAGGCTCCCTTGCCGTCCATGCTGATCGCAATGCCGTTGTCGGCGAGCGCGCCGGTAAAAGCCTGTCCGGTGAACTGCGAGCCCTGATCCGTGTTGAAGACGTCCGGCTTGCCGTGACGAGCCAGGGCATCCTGAAGCGTCTCGACACAGAACGCCGCCTCCATGGTGATCGATACGCGCCACGACAGCACGCGGCGGCTGAACCAGTCGAGCACAACCGCCAAATAGACGAAGCCGCGCGCCATCGGGATGTAGGTGATGTCCATCGCCCACACCTGGTTCGGCCGCGTGATCTCCATCCCGCGCAGCAGGTACGGGTAGATCTTGTGGCCCGGCTCGGGCTTTGTCGTCCGTGGACGGCGATAGAGCGCTTCTATCCCCATCCGCCGCATCAGCGTCTTCACATGCCGACGGCCGATCTTGCACCCCTCGGCAGCCAGCAGCCCTCGCAACATGCGAGAGCCGGCAAAAGGGAACTCCAGATGCAGCCGGTCGAGGCGCTGCATGATCGCAAGGTCGGCGTCCGGCACCGGCCGCGGCAGGTAGTACACGCTGCCGCGGCTGATGTTCAAAGCCTCCGCCTGCCTGGTGATCGGCAGCTCGTGCTCACGGTCGATCATCGCTTTGCGCTCAGCAATCCCGCCTTGGTGAGCGCTCCTTCTAAAAAATCGTTCTCCAGCGTCAGTTCGCCGATCTTGGCGTGCAGCGACTTCACGTCGACGGCTGCTTGCTCCGCTCCAGAGCCGCCGCCAGGACCGAACGCATCGGCGGCCTTGCTTTCAAGCTGAGCCTTCCACGTCGTGATCTGATTGGGGTGGACGTCGAACTGCTCGGCAAGCTGAGCCAACGTTCGATCGCCCTTCACGGCGGCGAGCGCCACCTTCGCCTTGAAGGCGGGTGTGTGGTTCCGGCGCGTTCTTCTGCTCATTGTCGCTCCTGATTTGCAGGCACAGCGTGCCCGCTGTCAGGCAGAAACTCCACTTATCGCCCTGTGCAGAATTCCGGGGCCGGCTCTGTTATCCCGACGACGCGGACCTGATCAAGCGGTTCGTGGCAGCAGTCCGAGGGGACGGAAGGGTTCCCGAAAGGACCATCGACAACAATGCAGGGGTTCTTAGGGGGGTTGCTCGTTGGCTCCGAGCAGCGAACAGGGGGCCGATGGCTTCTCGGCTTTTAAGCGATTCAGGCTCACTGGCCGATGACATCCTGGACTACAGGGCAGGCGGTGGAGACCCCAATGATGTTCTCAAGTCGGCACAGTCTCATCTCCGGAGGCTCGGGCCTGGAGGCGAGCTAGAAGCAGTCGGCGCCGGGCCTCGCCTGATGGGACGCCGTACAACGAATCCTTATCCCGACGACGCCGCCATCATCGACGCCGCGGCCAACGAAGCCCTGGACAAGCTTGGATCCGACTCGACTTACCAAGAGAGGCAACGTGTCTCGATCAGAGCTAGCCAGCAACGTGTGTTTAGTGATTGGCTCCAAAGGGAGAAAAGAGGGAGCATAGTGAGCCGAATCAACGGCAGTGATCAGCAGCAACGGTCGTTGATAGCAGATCACAAGGACTACAAGGACCTCAAAGCAGGAGTGATAGTGAGTCTCGCTAACCTTCGGCAGTACCTAGGCGCCGGGCCCCACTCGCGCCTTACGCCCTATCCCGACGACGCCGCCATCATCGAAGGCCTGCTCAAGGAAGCCCTGCGCAACCTTGGACCCGACGTGACTTTCCAACAGAGACAGGGTGTCAGGACTACGGCTAGCCACCAACGCAGGTTTAGTGATTGGCTCCGAACGAGGGGTAGGGGGAGCATAGTGAGCCGCATCAACGGCAATGATACCCAGAAGTGGTCGTTGAAAATAGATCTCAAGGACTTCATCGAAGCCATAGGAGGAAATAAAGTCCGCAGCGTGAACCTCAAGAAGCTTGGACAGTACCTACAAGTCGTTGAGGCGAACAAAGCGCTGGGTGTGACCTCCCCCGAGCAGGCGGGTTGGGGGCAGGGTTCGGCTGGATCGAGCTCAACGTGGTCGCCGCGAGTGCCGTCCGACTTTGACCTGAGTGAGTGGCCAACGCCGGAAGGCCCGTCAGGACAGCCGGCTGGCAGGAAACTGCCGGGTCACCCTCCGCGTTTTCGTTGCCGTCGACGCAGTCGGATCTCAATCTCCCCGAGCAGCCAACGTTGTCTTCACGGGCTCCGTCGTCAGACACCTTCGATAGTCTTGAGCCTCTGGTTGAGTTCTCATCCGCTTCGGACGAGGCGCGTGAGGATGTTCAGTCCGCGACGATACCTCGCCCTGTCGGACCGCCATTCTTCGTTGGGCCATCTGGTGCGCCTCACGAGTTGCAGGAGATCGGATATCTCGTCGGCGACGGCTGGCGGCACGGCTCCCAGCCAGTCTTGGACTTACTGATCGACGTGCTGGACAACCAGGGGATCTTGCCGACCCGGGTCAGCGGACCAAGGCAAGTCTCTATCCACGGTGAGACCTACTCGGTCATATTGGGGCCGAGAGGGCGCCGGGATGCTCAGTTCGTCCATCATCCTGGGCCATCTTCGGCTTCCGGCGCTCAGACTGGCGTCTTGGACCCGACCGCCTCGTCCCGCGACCGCAGCGGTCGCGTGCTCGGCGACGGAGACTGGCTGGGCGACGAGCACATCCAGAGGGATTACGAGCTCCTGATGGCGGAGTTGCAGGGAAATAATCCGAATCTCGCCGCCCGGACTCGGCTCGTAGATCCACTCACAGCCCACTATCATCTGCGCTTGGGTGGCGATAACGACATGCTCCGCGCACTTCAGCGTACCGTTTGTGATGGGTATGGTAACGATACAGCCGACTTCCTGTTCCTGCCAGTGAACGATGCCAGCGCTACGGATCTTGATCGCCGCGGTACCCACTGGTCGCTGCTGCTGGTCGATCGACGCGACCGGGAAAGACCGGTCGCCTATCACTACGACTCCGGCCGGGGACGTAACAACGGGTTTGCCGCAATGCTTGCACAGCGGCTAGGCGCCGGCCTGCAGCTAGCCCACATGGCCCCGCAACGGAACGGCTATGATTGCGGTGTCTTTGTCCTGGACGGCACGCGGGCGCTGGTCAGACGATTGGCAGGAAGACGGCAGCCAGACTTCCAGAATCTTGGCAACCTCGTCGCCAGTCGGCGGGCATTGCAAGAACGGCTGAGAGGCTGATTGTGAACCGGGCCTTTAATTGGTCGTTCGTGAAGAACGTTTCTGAGCGGTTTTTTACGCAAGGTGTGGTTGCGAGAGGCGGCGACAGAGTATCCATAGCAAGACGCGTAAAAGTTCCGCGAACCAGTGGCGGAGCAGGCTGAAGTTGTAGCCGGCGGCGGCGAGAACGGCATTGATGCGGTCGCCGTCGCGGCCCTTGAGATGGTTGCGGCGCATTCGGTGGTCGTCCTTGAGATGGCCGATCACAGGCTCGACGGCGGCCCGACGCTGCATCTCGCGACGGATCGCTTTGGTGACGCCGCGAACCTGGCCGCTGATCCAGACCTTGAACCGGTCGGGATAGTTGTGGCCGCGGTAGCCCTTGTCGCCGTGGATGCGGCGCGCTGCAACACCTGTGAGCTTTTCGAGGTCGGCGATGACGGGACCGAGCGTGTGGCCGCCATAGGGATTGCCGTGCAGGGCTT
Organism: Bradyrhizobium sp. Pa8; assembly: GCF_052588265.1. Classification (NCBI taxonomy): domain Bacteria; kingdom Pseudomonadati; phylum Pseudomonadota; class Alphaproteobacteria; order Hyphomicrobiales; family Nitrobacteraceae; genus Bradyrhizobium; species Bradyrhizobium sp. Pa8. The sequence continues at coordinate 314,284 of NZ_CP176768.1, forward strand.
TGGCATGCAGCACGAACTGCCCGCCTTTGGGCGCGGTGGCGGGCGTGGCAATCGAGACTTTGCAGCCAAACTCGTAGGGTGCCCTGGCCTTGCCTGCGTCGTAGGGCCGACGATAGGACAAAACCGTGAGCCTGTAACCGCTGATCACCATCCGTGGAACGCACACGACACCGCGGAAGGCCGGTCGCACAGGCCCACCGCAACTGCTCCAGCGCGTGGTCTGGAAGCCGACTTCGGCAGGAATGCCCACCTTGCGCCGCCGATCGCAATCCTCGGTCCATTCCTTCGGAAGATAGAGGCGGTAGGCGACAGGCAGGCTGGCGTGGTGGTTGGCAATCGATAGCGACACCGCCACCTGGCAATTATCCTGCTTGCCGAGTTGCCCGCAATATTGCCGTGCACTCCAACCGGATGTCGCCCCTGCTTGGGAAATCCGGTGTCGTCGATGATCCAGGCTTCGATTGGACCCTGGCGTTCAATCGCCGGCAGGACCATGTCGCGCACCTTGCCCAGCACCTTCTCATCCGACCAGGCGCCGCTGCCGACGAAATGCAGCAGCGATTGATGCTGGGCGGCCGTCCGTTCCGGAGCCGTCACCGCCGCCATCGGCTCCACACTCTGAAAATCTACCAGGACCCGATCAGTCCTGGCGGATCCAGGCCGATGGACCGACCAGAACCCTGGCTAAATGCCGTTTCAGAGAGAATGGTCTCGTCGTCTTGAGCCCCGCCTGCGGCGCGGCAATCAGGATGGAAGTGGAGCGTCAGTCAGGATGAGAGCTTCGCCGGGCTCGGCAAACGAGCCGCGTCATGCAGTCGGGCTTGAATCTGGATACCGATACGTTGGTGTGAGAGCGAGAGAGAGAATGCTAATGCGTTGTGATTAACCACCTTGACACGAACCATCCCATGTGAGGTTCTGGCAGGCTCGACACCCGCCCTCGATACGCCGCCTATCTCAGTCCGTCATCACCCACTTTCGGCCATAGCTCCCGAGACTGAGGACTCACACTTGTCTTCTCAGCACTACGGATGACGGCCACCGCCCGCTAGTGCGAACGATCGCCCAGCGGTTCCACCCGAAGGCCGTGCTCGTCGGCGAGCTGGAGCAGATGCGCAACATCGGAATCGCCCAGGTCGCGCACCAGCAGCCGGTCCGGCATACGCCGCAGCAGGGCGCGGGTCGCCTCCGCGATGCCCGGCTTGATCCTGTTGCGGTCGCGCGTTCCGGACGGCTCCAAGATCACGTCGATCAGCACTTCACACGTTCTGTTCAGCAATTTGCGCCGTCCGGTATGGCCGGTGATCGGCTGGGGCGATGCTGCGGCGGCCAGTGGCGCGATCGTGTCGACGAAAGCGGGCGATTGGTCGGCTTCCCGATGTTGCGGGTATGTGATGCAGGCGTGGAAATCCTCCGGACCGACCACCTCGGCGTTCAGGATCGAGCGGCTTACCAGCCCGGAGACAATGCCGTTGAGCAGGCCAGAGGCGATCAGATAGTCATCGTCGCTGGCAGCAATGTCCGCCTGCCCGGCCGGATCGGCGATGACCGCCAGCTCCGGCGTGAACCCGAAAGGCCGGTCGGCCAGCGACGTGCGGAGTTCGCCGACGATCGCGCCCTTGCCCGTCCAACCATCGATGAAAATGGAGTCGGCAGGGTCGTGCCTAGCCGCAATATACGCAAGCGCAACGCGATCGATACCCCGGTCACGGATGATGCTGATCGAATAGTGGCTAGACGCCCGTCCGCTGTGGACGCATCGGCCTGCATCTGCTTGAGTGTGACCTCGAACTCGCCGGCGTGGGATGCCGCCATCTTGCCTGCCGCCTCACGGAACTTGTCAGCGGCCTCGCGCCAGGCCCTTGCCTGCGCCCCCGCTATGTTCTTGGACGTGGACTGCTCCTGTTCGATCTGCTTGCCAGCGTTTTCGAAGCAGGCCTTCATCTGCGTCTCGAAGCTGTTCCAGTGCCTTTCAAGATCCATCTTGGTGTGCGCCCAAGCCGCTTCGCCAGCTTGCGCCGTGATCTCCGCCTGGAATTTGTCGCGGCATTTCCTCAGATCAGCGACAAATCTGGTCGGCCTTGATCTTGGAATCGGCCTTGGCCTTGCCGGCTTTGATCTCGAACGAACCTAGTGCGGCATCCACCTCGTTGATCCGCTCCTTAGCCCAGTTGACTAACCGATGCTGAATGATCTCTGAGCTTGACGTTGCTCGTGTTGACCAGCGCCAATTGCTTCGTCTTAAGCAGCTGCAGCGCAGTGAGCCTGCGCATCGGCATGTTCGATGAGGCGTTCTACTTCGGGGCGTGGTTGGGGTCACTCCTCTCCTCTCACTTCGTCTATACGGTGACACTCCGACTGGGCTGAAAGTTGACGCTGGTGGAAACTGCTAGCCGACCGAGACATTCGAGTCCCATCGAAAGCATTCGAGACGGTCCGGCACAGAACGGTGCGCACGAAAGGTTCGTTATCGTCAACGACTGCCAAGTTGATGGTGTTCAAGCTACTCTGCGCTGCATCAAGGACCTGGCGGCGGCTGAAAGGCAAGATGAGTTGCCAAAGATCATCGCAGGTGTCAGTTTCCGAAAACGGCATCGAGGTCATCCAAGTGCCGGCAAACCACGCCGCCTGATCGCCTCGTCACCCAAAATCTCGAATAGCTGTCAGCGTTTCGGACAGACAGGTTAGCTGCGTCACAGTTCTGGTCCGTTCCGATCAATCAGCGTACCGGCCGGCCATTCGCCCAACGGCCGTGAAACTGGCAAAACCAAGACGAGTACGTCCTCATCAACCCGAGTGGGCGGCAAGTTGAGATATACATCCGGATGGGTGGACCTCAGGCGGACTCCTATCAGGATACTCGCCACGGCCTGCCGGCCGAGCAATCTTGTGATATGTTTCTGGAGCGCCGGTCGGATTGAGCCGAAACCGAACGGAACGTCGAGTTCCCGCAGTGCCGGGTACATGGCGCGAATGGAATGGCTGATACCAAGTCCCTCAAGATCTGGGCGCACCCCGTACAATCCGAGTTCAGCCACCAGTAGATCGCTCTTTCCAACCTTTATGAAGCGGCGCAGTGCGCCGATGTGAGCCGCGATACCACGATCGTCGTAGGCGATTGCACGGAGCTCAGGCCTCGCACCGGCCCAACTGCGAGCGCCATCAAATCGCGCTGCATTGAATGCTCCGGTCGGCCCGTAAGTCTTTCGGAGGAAGTCGGAGAGTTCGCTATGGTCGGCAAGCGTCAACTCATTCTCCCAGCGCAGCCTCCACTGCACTCGCGGTCGCGTCGCTCCTTCCGCTGCAGGTTCGGGCGCCTTGGTACTCAATTTCGCCTTCTACACATGTCCGGCGTTCATCGACTGCACACGCCAGGCGCTTGCGACCTCTGGCGACGCTTAACGGTTCCAATTCTACAGTGTTAAGTAGCCAACACAGGAAAGGTTCGGAAGCTATACTAAGGTTTTCCGTACAGGCAGCCGCGGCACCGATCGCCTCTGAGATGCACTCTGCGGCAGCCGCGGAAACTTTGGGGCCCGGCCGATCCTGGGCATATCGAAGTCGGCCCAATCCGCCAGGCGATGGCGAAGATCCTTCTCGAACTCTTCGACCGAACCGTATCGCGAGGGGTTTTTCTTTTCGGCGTCGAGTCCTTCGCCACAGGAAGCGGTCAAGCGAGATTCCGTTAACGGCGACCGCTCCGGCCTTTCCAGGATTCAATGCGGCAAGCCCGTGAGTGATGGACAAGGACTCGTCCAGTGTCTTGAGGTTCTCGAGCGGAAATTCCGCGAAATGGCGGACGAACTTGCTGAAACGATCTCCGGCTCAACCAGCAGAGCTGCACGGGCTGTCATCACACGCGCGCGATAGCCGGCTTCCATTTTCCGGGAGCCGACCGGGAGGGTACGCCGCTCCCCAATTCGGTCTGCTCCCCGGCTCGCCCCAGTTCTAAGGCGACCAATGCAATGAATAGCCGGTATTATGTATTGCATAGAATTGGTCAATGCCCACAGCTGACTTGTTGACCCGTATCGAAGCCAGAATGCGCGAGACAGGAGCAACCCAGTCGACCGTGGCGCAGGCGTGCGAGTTGTCGCAACCTCACCTCAGCAAGGTATTGAATCGAAAGATAAAACTTGCGAAGAAGACGGCGGCAAGACTGGAACTATGGCTTACCGCGCCCAGCGAGGCGCTAACTCAGAACTTACTGGCCCTTGAGACGATCGCGACAAAATTGGAGAGACTCGTCCCAAAACGAAGAATGCAATTTATGCAATTGTTAGCGGCGGTTGATGATTTGCTAAATTCGTAAATGCGTAGAGCGCACGATTTACAGCTTGTTAAGAAGCCTTTCAGATATTACACTTACTTCACATATTACAGATGGAGGCCGATTTGGCCGAAGATCTGACCCGGCTGAAGATTGAAAGTAGCGAACGTGACGAAGCGCGAAAGGGAGCTAAATTTCTCGACCGCGCCGCGATGCTCGAGAACGCCGGTCTCTTCGTCACCCAGGCTGATGGTGAGATAGTCGCAGCAGAAATGCCGCCGTCTCTGCTCCATGCCATGAAAAGCATTCTCACGGCACTGGCTGAAACAGGTGAGGTTTTCCTTCTCAAGTCTGATCCCGAGATCTCTCCCGAGAAGGCGGCCGAAATTCTCGGCATCTCTCGGCCGCTGGTTTACCAACGGATGGACTCAGGCAAGCTTCCTTTCCGGCTGGTCGGACGGCATCGACGGGTTCTCGTCAACGATGTCATGACACTGAAGCGCCTCGAGGATCGCCGTCGCGGCTTGGCGGATGCGTATGAGCTCGATACGGAAAAACCGACAGGTCCTGCGACAAACGCTGAAAATAACAGCCTGCCCTCTTCCAGCCGCGCATTCGGATCAAGTGATATCGATCAACTCGTTCTCGGTACCATGAACGCTCCGTATCGCCGAATGATGAGTTCGACCGACCTCGTGGCTCGTATCACCTCGAGAGATTGGCGAAATTGGATTGCACATGTCGCAACGTTCTTCACGGAAGTACGCCCCGAGCTTGTTCTGGAATTTGCACAACGCCACGCCATTCCAATTCAAGACTTGGCGGCTTCCTATGAATCGATGAAGTCAACGACCGGCGAAAGCAATCCAGCATTGGAGAAGGCACTTGAGCGGCTGGCGTAAACTTCTTGGCCGAACGCTAGACGGGCTTTCGGAGCTCAAACAACAGGGGCAGCCGGTCCCCGATTGGGTCCTGGGTGGTGGCACAGCCCTGATGATCTACACCAACCACCGGCTGAGCCGGGACATCGATGCGTTCATCGATGATCCTCAATACCTTGCCTTGTTGTCTCCCGACACCACAGAAGTGTGGAATTGCACCGATTGGGACAAGGCCGCGCACTATCTCAAGCTCAGATATCCCGAGGGAGAGATCGACTTCATCGTCAGCGGGACTCTCTCGGATCTTGATCCGATCGAGAAAGAAATTGATCTGACGTCAATTCGAGCGGGATGGAAGCCGACAATTATGGTCGAGCCGCCGGCTGAGATCGCGCTCAAGAAGATGTACCATCGTTCAAGGATGCTGAAGCCGCGTGACATCTTCGATATTGCAGTCATCAAGAAGGATTACAGCGACACCCTCTCCGCAAACCTGGGCGCAGTCGCGTCGAAGAAGAAAGACCTTCTTCAACGCGTCAATAGCATCCGCGTCGACTACCTTAAGGCTGACCTTGCCGAACTCGACATCCAGCCTGGATGGGAGCATGAGCAGGAGACTTGCCTCGACACCGTTCGGACACTCGTGGCGCAGATTCCGGAAGCTGGCTAAGTATCAAATCGTTCACGCTGGCGGGGGAGGAGATTCTTGGCAGCACCTAAAATTGCGACTGCTTCAGTGCCTCAAGATAAATCGATCAAGCAATCCGAGGACGTTCTCGCAGCAAAACACAATCAACTAAACCGCCTGGACTGCGTCGAAGATCTTGTGCTCGATGAGACCAAATTAAGCGAAGGTGACCGGCAGGCAATCGAGCACCACATTTAAGCATCCGCGCCGCTACCGCGCGGGCGCTGTGGTTGAAAGAAATATACGTCGGCCCTTCTCTTCTGGATGAATTCGTATTCAGCGCCGCCAGACAAGGGGGCCCTGGCGTCGCGGCCCGCGTGCTGACCGATCTGGCAACCGCCGGAGCGAAGACGCCCGGATTCGTCCTTTACCCCTTGACCAGCTTCGGCATGAAAATGCCCGGCCTGTTCCAATCCGATCCAGCTCTGAAAGGCTACATCGTCTTCCGGGCCGCTGGGTTCGCCGCGAGCACACAGGTCAATTCAGTCACAGTTCTGTAAGACCGTATGTCCGCCTCTGCTGATGAGGTGGCTCGCCCTACACTACGCGTCCGAGGGTTGCTCGGGGCGGACCGAGCCGATCCTCATCACAGGAGGACGAGCCGTGGCAGATTATAAGGAAGCATTCGTCGGAATCGATGTGGCCAAGCTGAGAAACGCGGTCGCGATTGCGGACGCGGGCCGGGAGGGAGAGGTTCGTTTCTTCGGTGAGGTCGATGCTTCAGCGACCAACATGCGCCGCGTCATAGGGCGGATCGCGAGCCGGTTTGGCCGTGTACATTTTTGCTACGAGGCTGGCCCGACCGGCTATGGTCTTTATCGCCTGATCCGGTCGCTCGGCCACCAATGCACGGTGGTGGCGCCATCGCTGATCCCAAGGAAGCCGGGCGATCGTGTGAAGACGAACCGCCGGGACGCCGTTTCTCTCGCGCGGCTATTACGCGCCGGCGAGCTGACGGCTGTGTGGGTTCCCGATGAAGGTCACGAAGCGATGCGCGACCTCGTTCGCGCCCGATCGGCAGCGGTTGAGACGCTACGGATCCACCGGCAGCAGGTGAGCGCCTTCATGCTCAAGCATGGCCGCACCTATCCCCGCAAAAAGGGCTGGACGATGCGCTATTTGCGTTGGCTCCAAGAACAGCAGTTCGATCAGCCCGCACATCAGATCGCGCTACAAGAAATGGTCGAAGCAGTTCGCGTCGCCAGGGACCGGGTCGACCGGCTCGAGCGCACGATCGAAGAGTTCGTCTCGGCCTGGTCTCTGGAGCCGCTTGTGCGGGCGCTTCAAACATTGCGCGGCGTCGATCTGGTCGTCGCGGTGACATTCGCGACCGAGGTTGGTGACGTGAGCCGTTTTGAGAGCCCGCGTCAACTTATGGGTTACCTCGGCCTGGTGCCAAGCGAACGATCGACGGGAGAGTCTGTCAAGCGTGGTGGTATCACCAAGGCCGGCAACGGCCGTGTTCGCCACATGTTGGTCGAAAGCGCCTGGACATATCGACACCCGCCGAAGATCGGCAAGACGAAGCTATACCGGCTCGAGCAGGTGTCGCCAGCAGTGCGAGAGATTGTTTGGAAAGCGCAGAGCCGCTTGACATCGCGCTACCGGAAGCTGGCTGCGCGCGGCAAACGAACGACGGTGGTCTGCACCGCTATCGCCCGTGAACTGGTCGGGTTCATGTGGGCGGTTGCCAGGCAAGTGCAGACAGCCTGACTGGGCGCCCTTCTTATCATCGTGCATGGGCGGAGGCGGGACCACGGCAGAGGGAATGCCCGTCAGACGCTTTGTGGCCGGCAAAAGCGCCGACGCCCGCAGTAAGATAGGAGCAGACCTTGGACGTACAATCGGGAATGCGGTAGCCAATCCGCGCATCAGAGCTTGATCACCGACGTCCTTCGGTTCCGCCTCCACCTATGCACGACCATCTCTATGAACAGCCGATCGACGATCGGACGATGCTCTGCGTTCTAATCCTTGACAGCGGACATCAGAGCGTTGTTTTCAGGCCACGTCCTGGAGCACCTGGGCAACGGGATAGGCCCAAGGCAGCAGGTCGTCGATTTGGCTGTTCGGATGACCGTTGACGATCTTTGTGATGACGTCGGCGAGATAGACGTGCGGTTCGATGCTTGTCAGCTTGATGAGGTGGATGGCTCCCGCCTCCGGCGCCATAGTCTAGAAGCGGTCGCGGTGATCGCCGTAAAGGAGATGCCATCCATGAACGAGGTAACGACGGTCGGGCTCGATTTGGCAAAGCGTGTTTTTCAGGTTCATGGGGCGGATGCAAAGGGCCGCCCTGTTCTCCAGAAGAAGCTTCGCCGTGAGGAGGTTCTGAGCTTTTTCGCCAAGTTGCCGCCTTGTGTTGTCGGCATGGAAGCATGTGCATCATCGCATTACTGGGCACGCGAGATTCGCGCTCTTGGCCATGACACCAAGATGATTCCGGCTTCGTACGTGAAGCCCTATGTCGCGCGGCAAAAGAACGACGCTGCGGACGCCGCTGCGATCTGCGAAGCGGTGACGCGACCGGCGGTTCGCTCCGCTCCCCTGAAGTCATTGGCGCAACAGGCGGCGCGGGTGGCACATCGCACGCATGAACTCCTTTCGCGGCAGCGTGTTTCGCTGATCAACGCAATTCGGAGCCATATGGCGGAGTTCGGTGTAATCGCAGCGGCAGGCCCTCAGCACGTCGGTTCTCTCATCAAGAGGATATCCGATCCGGCGACACTGATCCCCGATACGGTACGAGCACCGTTGAATATCCTGGCTGACCAGCTCGTCGCCTTAATTGCTCAGATCAATGCTCTCGAAGCTCAAATGCGAAGGCATTGCCGTGCGGAACCCGAAGCTGCCAGGTTGCTCAGCGTTCCGGGCGTCGGCCCAATCACCGTCAGCGCGATATTAGCTGGAGTGCCGGATATCCGCGGTTTCCGATCAGGCCGCGACTTCGCGGCATGGCTTGGCCTTGTGCCACGTCAGAACTCGAGCGGTGGCAAAGAACGGTTGGGCCGCATCACCAAGATGGGCGATCGCACTATCCGCCGGCTCCTCGTCATTGGCGCCATGTCCACGATACGCTGGTCGCGGGGTAAGCAGAACTTCGCTCAAAGTTGGCTGGGGCGCATTATCGCTCGCAAGCCGATCAAACTCGCTGCCGTCGCCTTGGCCAACAAAATGGCAAGGATCATCTGGGCAGTGATGACGCGAGAGGAGACCTACCGCACGGCATAAGTATCGGCCACCAGGACCAGCCGGGTTCTGGCGGTCGTGGTGCATCGGCGCTGAATGGGAAGATGACGCGACAGTGATAGACGAGATCGGGACACCCAGTAGACCTGTAGGCGCCTTAAGCGCGTCAGTTTGTTATGGACCCGATCCGCGGATCTCATCTGGGCCGGCGGCCAAACGTGCCGCCTCTTACGTAGGCCGGACACATGCAAGCCGCCAACTTTTCGCGCATTGCTCAAACAAAACCCTTGCACCACGGGAGCCATCCACACATGCAGGTCTCGATCAGCGAGGCGATGACGGCCCAGTGCTCACCGCCGCCATCGGAGCTGCGAAGAGTGCATTTTTGCGGTTTAGCGCGATCGGCCGGATCGCGCGTTCGACGACGTTGGAGTCGATCTCGATACGGCCGTCGTCGAGGAAGCGGGTCAGGCCCTCCCAGCGCGAGAGTGCATAGCGGATTGCCTCAGCGAGTTTTGTCTTCTGACTGATCAGAGTGAGCTTGGCGCGCAGCCAGGGCTCGAGCTCATCGATGACCGGCCGGCTCCTCAGCAGCCTGGCCTCGCGCCTTTCCTCTGCGCTGCGGCCACGGATATCGCTCTCGATGGCATAGAGGCCGGCGATGCGTTCGAGCGCTTCGCTGGCGATCGGCGCCGGGCCGGCCGCGGCGAGTTCGTAGAAGCGTCGGCGCACATGGGCCCAACAGAATGCGAGTCGCACGTCGCCGCGCTCGGCGAGCACGCGATAGCCGGCGTAGCCATCGACCTGAAGGATGCCCGCAAAGCCTGTGAGATGGGCGATCGGTCGCTCCGCCTTGCGATCGGGGGCGTAGACATACGCCACGCCGGGCGGGTCGGTGCCACCCCAAGGGCGATCGTCGCGCGCATAGGCCCACAGCTGGCCGGTCTTGGTCTTCCCGCGTCCTGGATCGAGCACGGGCGCCGTCGTCTCGTCAGCGAACAGCTTGGCCGAGGCCTTGAGCCTGGCGAGCAGACGTTCGTGTACCGGCCGCAGCAGGAAGGCGGCGTGGCCGACCCAGTCGGCCAAGGTCGAGCGATCAAGCATGATGCCCTGCCGCGCATAGATCTGAGCCTGCCGATACAGCGGCAGATGATCGGCGTATTTGGCGACGAGAACCTGCGCCACCGTCGCCTCAGTCGGCAACCCACCCTCAATCAGCCGCGCCAGCGCTGCCGCTTGCACAACTCCGCTCTCGCAGGCTCGACAGGCATATTTGGGTCGACGCACAACAAGCACGCGGAACTGGGCCGGGACGATGTCGAGTCGTTCGCTGACATCTTCGCCAATCCTATGCAGTGCGTTGCGGCAGCCTGGGCAGACATGATCGTCGATGTCGACCATCATCTCGATGCGCGGCAGATGCTCCGGCAGCGATCCACGATTGATGCGACGCTTGGCGGCATGGCTTGCGCGCTCGGCTGGTGCCGCCGCTTCGTTCTCGGCTTCGCCGCTCGCTACAGTCTGCTCGACTTCTTCGAGGCCGAACAGCAATTGATCTTCCGGCAGCGTCTCGGCCCGTCGGCCAAAGCGGTGACGCTGCAACTCCTTGATGATTTGCTCCAGCCGTTCGGTGCGCGCACGTTCCGCCAGCAGCATCGCCTTGAGCGTGCCGGGGTCGTCGGGAAGCGCGTCCATCGTCGCCGTCATGATGCGAGTACATCATGCGCCGCAGCGCCCTGCGAGCATTTCGATCGGACTGATTCACTCTGCCGCAGATCAGCCCGGCTGTACCGGCGCCGGGGTCTCGCGCGCGGCGTGAACCCGCCGCCAATCGAGCCCTTCCAACAATGCCGAGAACTCCGCAGCCGACAGCCGCATCACGCCATCTTGCACGTTTGGCCAGCGGAACTTGCCATCCTCGAGCCGTTTGGCGAACAGGCACACTCCCGTGCCGTCCCAATAGATCAGCTTCACGCGGTCGGCCCGCTTCGCCCGGAAGACATAGACGGCGCCCGAGAACGGATCAGACTTCATCGTCTCGCGAACCAATGCCGCCAGACCCTCGGCGCCCTTGCGGAAGTCCACCGGCTTTGTCGCCATCATCACCCGCACCGTACCGGTCGGACCGATCACGTGCCGGCCTTCAGCGCCCGGATGACCACCGCGACCGTCTTGGCGTCAGCGCCACGGCCGACCCGGACGCTGACGCCTTCGATCTCAACCTCGATGATTCCTGAGGTCCTATCCACCGGGCGTGTCCGCTGGCGCTGTCGCCGGCGAACTGCGCCTTCCGGCAATGCCGATTCCACGACCGCAGGCACGAACTGCGGCATCTCGGTAGCGGCGTCCGCTCCAGCAGGCCGCCGCGCCTGGCGGCGCCATGTGAACAATTGCTGCGGCGCAAGCCCGTGCCGGCGTGCAACTTCCGAAACCACCGCGCCCGGAACAAGCGTCTCTTCAATCATCCGGGCCTTGTCGTCTGCCGAGAACCACCGGCGACGGCCCGTTCCCGCGATAATCTCAAGCCGGCGCGCCGTCGTTGCCTCCGGCTTAAGCGTATGGTCAAGCGTAGACACAACACGATCTCCGATTCAGAGATCGTCACACTCGCCGATCGTAAACGTCAGGAAAAGGTGCGGTCAAAACACCGCTTACCGTGCAGGATCGAATGCACCTCGTTCTTCAGCCGCGTACGGTGCTGCACGACTTGGTAGCGGCGCGCCACCAGCCAGCGCTTGCGTTCGGTCTCCGCGTCAGGCGTCCAGATCTGCGGTAGGTATCCCGCCGCCTGCAGACTGGCGAGCGTGCCAGCATCGATGTTATCGGTCTTAACGTGAGCCTGGGCGATCGCCTTCACCCGCAACGGATTGGCCATAATCACCCGCGCCACGAATGGCGCCACCGTGCGCCACCGCACGATCCGATCGAAGGGTTGCCTGTTCAACAGGACGGCGCTCGCGATGGCCTTAAAACTTCTTGAGGCGGCGCAGAAAAACTGGCGTCGTCTCGATGGGCACAACCAGTTGCCAAAACTCGTCATCGGTGTGACATTCAACGATGGGATCGAGATCATCGCCAAACCGATTGACCGTCAGCCCACAACCGCCGCCGCCTGACCGGCCTGGCCGTCACCACAATTTGGCGATAGCTCGGAACGAAGGAATGAAAGCCGGGTGAGTGCGACCGGCAGGTCCCGTTCGAGCACGGCATCCTCAAGACACAGCACGACGGACCGGAGACCAGGTACGCGCTTGGGGCCGAGCAACGCATCGGCCAGATCCTCGCGGGTGCAGGGCATACACAAGGTGGCGCCAAGGGCGAGGGCGGAAACCCCGCTCATGCGTCGTCGCCCAGGCTACGGATAATTGCGACCGCGCGATACTGCGATTCCCCGCCCAGCATGTCGACTGGAATGGCATGCGCGGCGGCAAGATAGAGCAAGTGCGCCACATCGGCATCCTCGAAATCACGAACCAGCAGCCGTTCCGGCGCCCGCCGCAGCAGGGCGCGCGTCGCTTCGGCTATGCCGGGCTTGATCCGGTTGCGGTCACGCGTTCCGCTTTCCGCCAGCAACTGCCGTATCATCGCATCGCATTCCTGTTTCAGCGACGCTCGGCGGGAGCCGTGCCCGTCTACCCGTTGCGGTATCGCCCCAGCGGCCAACGGCGTGATCGTGTCCACGAACGCACGTGAGAGATCAGCACCGGCATATTGCGGGTAGGTGACACAGGCGTGGAAATCGCCCGGCCCCACCAACGCGGCGTTGAGGATCGAGCGACTGACCAGGCCCGAAACGATGCCGTTCAGCAAGCCCGAGGCGATCAGATAATCATTCGCCGTCGCGGCGATGTCTGCCTGTCCTGCAGGGTCAGCGATCACGGCTAAGTTCGGTGTGAAGCCGAATGGCGCATTGGCCAGGGCCGCGCGAAGTTCGCCGGCCATCGCGCCCTTGCCCGTCCAGCCATCGACAAACACCGCGTCGCGCGGATCGTGCCGTCCGGCGATATGGGCGAGCGCGACGCGGTCGACACCCCGATCGCGGATAATGCTGATTGAATAATGGGCTGCGCGATGGCCGTGCGCCCGCAAGGTCCGTGCGAGCAAGACGCCGATCGGCGTCCCCGCACGCGCCAGCGAGATGATTACCAGCTCGCGCCCCGGCCGGCGTGCGGCGAGCTGCGCAGCGAGGGTGGCGACATCCTGCGCCAGGCGGGCACCGTTCCGCGCAAGCGCGGCGTGATAGAGGGATAGATAGCTGTCGTCCGGCACCCTCTCCGGCGCTATCATCTCCGAATAGTGGTGGCGGCCGGACTGGATCGCCGCTTCCTTTTCGGCGACGGAAGTCGGGGCCATTACCACTGGCTTGAGCAGGAAGGTGACGTCGGCCGGGTCGTAGCTGCCCGAGAACGTGGGCGCGACCTCAGTCCGCATGGAACATGCCGCCGGCCAGCTGCGAACGGGTGGGCATCATGGCGAAATCGCAAAGGCCCATGAAGGGCGCATCGGTGCGGCTGTCGCCGATGCCGATCACCGGCGCATCAGGGAAGCGTGCGCGGAGGCCGGGTAGGATATATGCCACCGCATGGGCCTTGCCGAGATAGGGTGGCATCAGCGCCACGTTGTTGCCGTTGCGGTGGTCCGTCCAGCCCTTGGGCAAGGACGGCACGGCAGCGTCGACCACCGCAAAAAGTGCCGCGGCATTTGCATCTTCATGCTTGGCCACGGTGTAGAGCGGCAGCGCATCCTCGACCAGCACACGGGCGTTGACCGCGATGCCGCGGTCGCGCGCCCTGCGCCTGATCGCCTCCGCCAGGCCAGCAAGCTGCGACGCGAAGGGCGCGGCGCGGTCGGCGATCGTCGCAGCCCAGTCCATGTCGACCTGACCGCTGTCATCCAGCACGACGCCGCCATGCGCGCACACCGCTGCGCGGAATGGAATGCGCGCCCGCCACAATGCGTCCAGGCTGCGGGCGGTGACGGGGACGAGATGCGTCGTATCGGCCAGCCATTCCAGGAACTGCATCTGCCGCGGGGTCGCATAGCTCAGCGGCGATCCGTCGCGCGCGAAGCCCAGCGGCGTCAAGCGGTCGGCCGGCAAATCGGGCGGGCATTTGCGCAACGTCTGGAACAGCGTGTCGTCTAGATCGACCAGGGCGATGGCACGCGTCATGCCGTCCAGCCGATCAGTTCGGCACGGAGAGCGGCAATCAGCCCGGGGTCGATTGTCGCCGCGCCGGTCTCATGCGCGATCCAGTTCGCGCGTCCATCAGCCCGGTCGGCATTGTAGAGGTAATTGGGCACGCCCGTTCCATAATTGTCGGCAAAGCGGAGCTTGGTCGCCATCGCGGCACCGGGGAATGCGGGGCTTCGGCTGGTCGCCTGCACGACGACATCATGCCCTTCTTCTGCGAGGCGTTCCGCCAGCAGGAAGGGGGGATAGGTGAACTCGCCGGTTCCGATGATCCGCAGTGGGCCGAGGATCTCGGGCACAGCGGTATCGGGCTCGGGCACCACGGGCCGGTCGAGTCCCAGCCGACCGAAATTGCGATGCGTCGCCATGCGCCCGAGTGAAGCGGCAGCGGTATCGAACGCGCTGTTGAGCACCGTCGTCGCCTCCTGCGTCCACTCCATGCGTCCGCGCAGCAGCGACGCGATGCACGTGGGACGCGGCATGCGTGCTTGCCACGCCTTGCCGGCCGACCAGTCGGTCAGCGTCGCTACCGCCATCGCTTCGATCAGTGGCCAAGCAGTGGCGAGCGCCTGCGCGAGGTTGCAAAGGGTAGTTCCTGTCGAGATCTCGTCGTCGACCAATACCACTGATCGCGGCTCCGGAAGCGCCGGCCTGTAGATCAGATGCGCGGAGGCATGGCTGTGCGGTTCTTCGAAGCGGCACAGCAACGGATGATCCAGTTGCTGTCGCGTCGAATGCAGGAAGTGGATGTCGACCCGGCCCGTTGCGAGGCGAAATTCCTCGTGCACCGTCTGGGCAAGGCACACGGCGGTCTCGGCCAGGCCGACGACGAGCACCGGCCCCGGCAGATCGTCAGGAAGCCGCGCCGCGAGATCGCGGGCGCTCTGCCGCATCATCTGCGGCGTGGCGGGCAAATAGCGCCCTAGGACGCGGGATACGACCAGGAATCCCCGCCGCGGATTTTCGCGCGCCGCAAACGCGCAAAGGCTTTCCAGCGGCCAGGCCGCCTTGTCCACGGCGACGATGGAACGCAATCCGCCAACGGGCGTACGTTCAGTCCCCGATGGTGGAGGTAACGGAGAAAGGCACGCAACGACCAGCACATCGCCTTGCCTGTTCCCGGACTCCAATCCTGGGCGTGGCGCTCAACGTAGCGGATCACGTCCTCTTGGCTGATCTTGCACAGGGCGCCGGCGCCGCCGGAGCACACTTCGTGCAGGAACCTGCGGATGACTGGGAGATGGCGGATGATGGACCTCGGGGCCAAGCCGCGCTCTGATCGCAGGTAGGCATCGAACTCCTTGAAGATCCGTTCGTGCGGGGTGAGAGACGGTAGCACCAACGGCGCGATCGCGCCTTCCTCGCGCAGCACCGACAGCCATCGCTTGAGCGCGGCCCGGTCACCGGGTTGGATAGACTGCCTCCTGCCTCGATGTCGGAGGTACCGCTCAACGACCTGCTCATCGAGATCGACCAACTTGTAGCGACGGCTCGCGATCCAACTCAGGAGCCCGCCAACCACGTTGAGGCAACGCCACGTGCCGTGCCGAACGAGCCTCTCTTCGACGAGACGAGCGGCGTAGCGCTCGACGAACTGTCCGTGCGGCCCGCGTCTGAGACGCCGGTACAGCCGGCTTCTGCCCAAGTACTCTTCAACTTCCATCTTCCTGTTCTCCGCTGTTGAAAGCGGAGGCACAGAACGAACTATGCCGAACCGGCCAAACGCCGGTCAGCGAGAACTCTTGGGAAAACGACCCAACTCGGCATAGTTCGGCGGGCGGCATAAACCTGCAAGATGAACGACGTTGATCCGCAAGCCTGGCTCGCTGACGTGCTGGCCAGGCTTCCGGATTACCCTGTCAACAGAGTCGCCGACCTGCTCCCGTGGATTTGGAAGGCGGACCGAAAGTCCAAAGCGGCTGCCGCCTGAGCGCTACGGCAGACCGGCGCGCCTGGCCGGGGTGCTGGCCGGATGCGTACTGTCGTTGAGGAGCGGCTTGATTGGACGGAGTTTATCTTAAGCGACTTGGAGTTCGGCATCAATGATCTCCAACATCTACGATCTCCTGTCGTTGTACCATGCAAGCTGTGGGGGCCGTCGGGTTGCGTCCGGCTACTGTCCACAATAGGTCACGACAGTGATGGTTGACACCTTCCCCATTCTGCGTGTCGACAAACAAGCGACGCTAGGAAGTGTCCTTCGCTGGTGCCAGGCCCTTCATAGAGGTTGGAGAACACTCACATCGAGCACGCTGAACCTGTTCGCGGCGGTATTCGAAGCCATGCAAGGAATCCGTGCGAAGTCAATGCTTGCAGTCACTGACGCGTGCCGGTTGCGCGCGGGAACTCGTCAGATCCACAGCCGATTGTTTGAACGACGGCACTTGCCGGGTCACGCGGCACATCCACCTCAAGGAGCATCCAAGGTACCTTCGCTCGCAGCTGTCGGAGCGCACCACCATCGGACGACCGTTGGTGACAATGCTTACTTCTCGGCGACTGACCGAAGGAATCCTCAAGTTAGAGGACTACTAGGAGATCGACATGAAACCTTCGCAGGCCGTTTCGCCGACTGGACATCCCGACGTCGCTGCGCAGGAGCTTGAACTATCGCTTGAAGCGAGCCGCTCTTGCCGCTTTGGAGTCGAACAGCTTGAGGATGTCACTTCAGTGTCTTTCACGCGATGGATCAAGACTCATCTGAACGACCATCGTATCCTCGTCGTTATGACGCCAACCGTTTATCGCCTTTACTCGCAACAGCTCAGCGCTTGTTGGTCGGTGCTAGACGTCGAGCCACGTGTGTTCGTGCTGGCATGCGAAGAAACAACGAAATCTATTGATCTCATTTGGTGGCGCCTGCTCCGGCTCGGTCGATGACCCAGGCCACCATATAGCCCTTGGCCTGCTCGGCGTGCACGTGCCGAAGGGCCTCAGAGTAGGTTAGTAAGGGCTCCTGCGCCGGGTAGACTGCGCGGTTGGCCGGGGTGACGAAGTGGTGGCAACACACGCGATAGTCTTTAGCCTCGAACATTAGAACCTCCTCTCGTCTCAAGTTGCGCGGCCATACGCTCGCGCTTTCAAGTACTGGCCTACCACAGAGAATGCGACCTTTAGAAGACCACGCGCTTCTTCAGCACCCTCGATAAGGTTGGCTCGGCCTGCCAGGCGCAGATCGGCGATGTCTACATCGCGCGCTTGATTTTCAAATGCAGCTGCACCGGCAAAGAAGTGCCGGGAGTCATTCCATAAACTCACCATGTCCGACTTCGATTTCCCGTTCATCCGCAACTGCTCTGTCAAGCCTCAACCTTCTTGAACATCGCGACTCTAAGCCGTATGTTCGACAGTTTCAAACATGATGCCGATAAAGTACCTCGCGAAAAACGGTCCTGTGGGCGTTCTTAAACCTTGTTGTACAATCGAAAGCGTCGTCACTCCGCCATCGGCTATATCAGCCCGATCGAGATGGAGCTAAAAGCAGCTTAACCCTGTCCATTTTTTCGGGGGAAGATCATTCCTGTTCCTAGAGCCTCTTGAAGAGGCTGAGCGCTCCAAGACGGAGTCGAAAATTGGGTGCCTGCCCAAGGGACGAGAGTGGATTCTGAAACGCGAACTGCTTGACCTTCCCGCGCCGCACTTACAGTCCCAACGTGCGATCGATCTTTGCCCGTCATATTCCATCCGATACAATCGAGAATGCGCAGTCAATCTCGATAGACCAGGCTAGCTGACGATTGGCTGACGAGGGGCGTTTTCCTGGATGCACAAGAAACTATCGCCCTGGTTCAATCCTATGAATGCTTCCGTGTTGCCAGAGTTTGCCAAGCAGAAATGACCGCGTCAGGTGTCGGCTGGGCTAGGTCCTGTGCGAAGGGGACTTGCGGCGGAGCGTTCACAGCCAATCGCGATTCTTGACGAAAAGCTCGTCGAGCTCAAGATCAAAGAAGTCAATTTCTGCACGCTCTGGGGTTGAAGGATCACTGAAGTGTAGCGTATATCCGCTCACGCCGGTCAGTACCGCTACATGCATATCCCCCGATCCCAGAGTTACCGCAGCCCAGATCGGCCCTCGCCTCAGCAGCGTCTCGGCGATAAAATCGCGCGTAAATCCGCCATGTGGCTCTACGAGCCTCTCCAATCCTTCGATCGAAGCCAAATAATGAAAACAGTTTCGGTCGAGGCCTGCGTCGGCGCGCCAAAGCGTGGGCAAGCCCAGGCGGGGCCCCGGGCGAAAGTAATACGACACCATGCAAGCGGAAGCATACCAACAAGCCCAACTCCCCCACGGCCGCATAATTCCGTGGTGATCTCGTCGCATGATCGGTTGACCATCATAGCCATGCTCTTGGCCGACAAGCGGAACCCTCAATTGTATGTTTAGCATTGCACAGCTCCAGAAGTTTAAGGCGAGCCGGGCAAATAGCGCGCCGAGGGCCCGCGAACAACTACGAGAAAAAATAGTCTCTTCGCTGGTAGTGATGGGGCGGGCGGACCCGAGCGAGCGTCGCAACACAGCGAAGATCTCGGCCTGCTTTTACGGCAACACAATTATGAAAAGCCAATTCGCGTAACTGCTAAAACTAAGCGCAGTCGCCTGCCGACAACAGGTAAAGGCGTCCAGATCGGCGAGCGGTGGCATGAAGCCGAGCCTGCTGCAGTCGACGCATGGATCGAGAAGAGCGGCGAGAGGATCCTCGCTAAGTGTCCGACCGAAAAATAAGTTGAGTGATATCAGCGAGTTCTGATTCCATTGGTGTTGCGAAGCATCAAAGGGATCGAGAATGTGGACTGATATCACCCGGGCACAGTTTGCCCGAGAGGAGCTGCGTTTGCCAAGCGACTTGACGGATGCGGAATGGGTCGTGCTGGAGGGGTTGCTTCCTGTGCGGGCCAAGCGCGGGCGGCGCCCGAAATGGAGCTATCGCGACATCGTCGAGGCAGTGCTCTATCTGCTGCGCGGCGGGTTGCCGTGGCGCATGCTGCCGCCCACTCTGTTTCCACCAATGACCACGGTGCAGTACTATTTCTACCAATGGCGCGACAGCGGATTGTGGCAATCGATCAACCACGCACTCCTGATGCTGGCGCGCGAGGCGATCGGCCGGGAGGCCTCGGCGACGGCCGGCGTGATCGACAGCCAATCGGTCAAGACCACGGAAAGTGGCGGCCCTCGCGGCTACGACGCGGGAAAGAAGATCAAGGGTCGAAAGCGCCACATCGTCACCGACACCCAAGGGCTCCTGGTCGGAGCGATCGTTCACGCTGCCGACGTCCAGGATCGCGACGGCGCGCCAGATGTCCTGTGCAGCATTCGCTACCGCTTCCCCTGGCTGCGCCATATCTTCGCCGATGGCGGCTATGCCGGCGAAAAGCTCAAGGCGGTGCTGGAAAAGATCGGCCGGTGGACTGTCGAGATCATCAAGCGCTCCGATGCCGCACAGGGCTTCGAGGTGCTTCCGCGCCGCTGGGTGGTCGAACGAACCTTCGCCTGGCTCGGCCGCAACCGCAGATTGGCCAAGGACTTCGAGCGAACCATCGAAAGCGCAACTGCATGGCTCTTCCTCGCCTCCGTCCAACTCATGACAAGGCGCATCGCAGCCATAAAAACAGAAATGCAATTTTGAGTCAGGCTCTTAGCATAGCGCTCATCATGCAACGTGTTGGTACAAGAAGGTTTGCGTCAAGGATCTCGATAGTCGGAGACCGCCACGCTCAAACGTAATCGCGTGCGCTCACTAAAAGCCACGTGGGTTGCTCAGGTCCTCGTCAACTACCAACCCTGGGAATTGATGGAGAAGATGTCACATGGCAATCTTCATCCAAACAGGGAAAGTCGATACGAAGCTGCTGGGGTTGGGGTTTAGAGAATGAGAAAAAGTCCTGCTGGGTAGCCCTCGTCGCGCTGGCCGCTCCTGCCTCTGCAGCTGATCTTGCCGCGCGGCCCTACGTCAAAGTGCCCTCAGCGGTCATTCCGACGGCCATTCCAATGTATGATTGGAGCGGCTTCTACGTCGGCATCAATGGCGGCGGCGGCTCCGCGCATCAATGCTGGGACGTGGTCAACACCGGCGGCGTGGTCGTCGCTCCGCCCGTCGGAATGGTGTGCCATGATGCGGCGGGAGGCATGGTCGGCGGTCAAATCGGCTATCGCTGGCAAATAGCGAACTCCGTGTTCGGCTTGGAGGCGCAGAGCAACCGGTCTGATTTCAAGGGTTCCAATGGCAATCTCGCTTTCGCAGGCGTCCAGGACGAATCCAAGCTTGATGCATTCGGCCTGTTCACGGGCCAAGTCGGCTATGCCTGGAATAACGTGCTGCTCTATGTGAAAGGTGGGGCAGCGGTCGTCCGCGACAAATACCGGGTCTTCGATTCTGCGTCTGGGCTGAACATCGACAACGGCAGCGAAACTCGTTGGGGCGGCACGGTAGGGCGGGCCTTGAATTTGGCTTCGCTCCGAACTGGTCCATCGGTATTGAGTACGATCACCCGTCATGGGGCATCGGGACGTGGACTTCTTTTTTTCACCCGGATTCGTGGGTGGTCCGCCGGGCGCCTTTGCAGGGACTGCCAGTATCGGTCAGACTGCCCGTATCGGTCAGGACGTCGATATCGGTTTGGTCCGCGTGAACTACCGCTGGGGTGGCGCGGTCGCCGCGATATACTGATCATCGCCAGAACAGAAACGTTCCATCGCACTGGAAGCTAGACATCCTTGGCGCGTTGCTCCTCTCTCAAGCTCGCAATCATTGATATAGGTCATTTTCAGGAACGACGTAAGGATGTAGGCGCCACGAGCGAAAATGAGGTTCCACATGGCATTCATCTCGCTTCGACATCCCGGAAAACGCCCTTCGCTGTGGCTCTGGGTTAGTCCACCTCGAGCGGCATGAAAGCGCGTCGATGCGCACAAAGTCCAGTATCTTTAGGCACTGCTGGAACTGCGACCACGACTTTGGCACCCTCATCACTTCTGATGAGAAAGCGCTATCATTCACCGAGAACGCAACGTAATTCTTTACGAGCCTGCTCGTCTGACCAATGACGCCCGATCAGGTCGACCTCATAAGGAATCGTTCGACGCGATGTGGCCGATCCGTCGCGACATCGCTGACCTGTGTTACATCCGGTTCCTCGAACTAGATCCCGATGCAAGAGAACTGTTCGCCGGAGACATCGAGTGGCAGCGGATGAAGGTCCTGGATATGATCACGGCGCTGGTCGCCTCACTCGACGAGAGATCGATGTTCCAATCGCTGATCATGCTTTCAGGTCATAAGCACGCCAGTCTTGGCGTTCAGACATTGCACTATGTCGCAATGGGCGAGGCCTTGATGTGGAGCCTTGACCGCAAGTTGGGCACCTCTTTCACCCCGGAGTTGCGGGAATCTTGGCGAACACTTTACGCCAGGGCCCAAACCGAGATGCTACGGTCAGCCGCGAAAACATAGAGCGTCACGCAAGTTTCACTGCGGTGCCGAGAGGCTGCAGTTGCGGTGCTCTCAGGCCATCGCGTTCGTTAGAGAATGCTGCCTATTGTGTGGCTTGAGGACGCTAATGGATGGTGAAAACAGTTTTGCGATTAGCCCGGCGGACTGCAGCGTGACGTGGCCATCCTTTCCGATAGCGTAGCTCGGCGACGCCATATTGGACCGCATCATTCACAACGCTCACCGCATCGCGCTCAAAGGCGACAGCCTGCGTCGTAGGGCCGACGATAGGATAAAACCGTGACACCACGCGCCCGATCGCCCGTCTTGACCAAGGAGACCATTTCCAGCACACAGAAACCCGTCAGTCGTGTTCGCCTCCGCGCGTGACCGCCATCGTCTGGTTCTCCGCTGTTGAAAGCGGAGGCACAGAACGAACTATGCCGAACCGGCCAAACGCCGGTCAGCGAGCAATCTGGGGAAAACGACCCGACTCGGCATAGTTCGGCGGTCGGCATAAACGGCCAAATGAATGGCGTCGATCCGCAGGCCTGGCTCACGGATATCCTCGCATCGCCGCCCACCCAGCTCATCGGCTGGATAAGCTTCTGCCCTGGAATTGGACGCCGGCATCAGCGTTCTCCGCTCGAGCGGCATGGCCACGCACGTCAACAAGGTTCATCACCTCACCATCATCACCCAGGTCGCAAAGAGCCTCGGTGAAGACGAAGACTGGCTGCGCGAAATTGCCATCGAAATGGAGATCAGACGGCCTGCCCTGGGTCTATGGCGTCGGCGAAGATGGTGTTCAGGCCTTCACCGACTTTGGCATTGCAAGCCTGATCGAGCTCGTCAGGTTCTACAAAGAAAACCCCAAGCTGCTCACGCGCTGGCAACGGGAATGATCCAACCACCCTGCGGCGTGCGCCGGATGCGTACCATGCTCCTCGTTTGCACTGAGGAGAACATCCTGCCTCAGCCTCGCGCGTGCGATTAGGCCATGTGGTTGATGTTGCATGCCGAAATCCTTGCAGGTCTCGTTCGACCTGCCGACGTTCCTACACCGAAAGTGACATGCCTCTGTCACATAGATCAATTGCCAGCGTTGGTAGTTGACCGAAGCGCAAAATTGTTATGTCGCAGGCAAATTGATGCGGGGACGTCGCGGCTCCTGCCCTGACAATTATGAGGCGTGCGATCGTTGGTGGGTAGAAAGACACTCGTTCGACCGTGTCAATCTTCCCACAGGGTCTGTCGTCGCTGCATCAATGCTGAATCGTGGCAGTCTTCGCAATGTTTAGGCCCCGCGCGGTGCGCCCCAGGTTCATCGCGGTCGAATTAAGGCTACAGGGCTGCCTCCGTCAACCGGGACACGACGGACTCCAAGTTGCACAGTAGTTGCCGTGAATCAGTGACTCAATAGTATACCAGAAGCATGGAATCCTGTGCGGAGCTCAACAACCGCTCTGGGCAACTACCTGCGAGGCGAGATCAAGCGTCTCTGATGCCGACTGTCGAAGTTGCGACAGGCTGTCGGGGCAGACACGTCAGCTTGAGCAAATATTCTTACAAATCAAGCCCCTCGCAATTGGCACAAGCCTTGAACGATGGATGTCATCCAGCATCATCTCCTTAACGAGTTTGACTGATGGCTTACAATATTGGCGCCTCTCAGTTCACTAAATGCGGCGGGTCTGAATTCGACCGCTCCAACGTCGCTATGCGCCTCAATGCGCGCCCGCGCACGAGTGTTTCACCATGATCAAACACACGGGCATCGCGGTTCGTGTCGCCGCCGATGCGCGCGCGCTCTACGGCGCCGTACCTGTGCCGGGCGCCGTGCCTGCCGGTGCCGACGTCCGTGATGCGGCCGACTTTGAGCAGCTCGAAGCCGAGGTGCGGCGTATGGATGCCGACGGGCCAGCCGCGGTTGATTGGCGGAGAGTCAGTAAGCTGTCGCTTCATATTCTGGCGAACCAATCGAAAGACATTCTGATCGCCTGTTGGGCTGTCTATGGTCTCTTTCGCATCGAGGGATATCAGGGTCTTGCCGTGGGACTAGCAATCTTGCGCGGCATGATGGACGTACATTGGGATGGGCTCTATCCCCCGATCAACCGGGAGCGTGCACGGGTTGGAGCGGTCGATTGGCTCGTTGGTCGCGTTGGGCCGGCTGTGGCCGAAACTGCGGCGACCGAAGCCGATTATCCGATGGTGCTTGCCGCCTATGAAGCGCTTGATGATCTGGATCGCCAGTTCGGCGAGAAATTGGTCAACGAGCACGTTGCCTTAGGCGAGCTGTTCAGGGCGCTGAAGCCGCGTTACGAGGACGCCAAACGCGCAGCCGCCGAGGATGCCGATCGTAACACTGAGGAGGTCTGTGCTGCCGAAGAGGCCGCGCAAGCGGAGGGCGGGCCGCCGGCCGAGGCAGCTCAACAGGAGATACCAAATCTAACGGTGCCGGTTGGCGTTGATGGCGACTGGGCCGTCTTCACCGAGCGTTTGCCAGATATCCTCCAGCGGGTAGCGGCCGCCATGCGTGTTGCCTCGCCGGCAAACCCGAAGGCCTATCTGCTCAATCGCGTCGGCTCGTGGATGCGTTTTGACGCGCTCCCGCCCGATTCGGGGGGCCGCACCGAGGTATTTCCGCCCGCCGACAGCATCGTCGCGTTAGAAGCAAAGGTGATGGCCGGTCAGCACGCCGATGTCGTGAATTTGGCCGAAGAGATCGCCTGGACGGGACCGTTCTGGCTCGACGCTCACCGGCATGCAGCCGAGGCGCTGGAGCAATTGGGGACGTCATTTGACACGGCGGCCACGGTGGTCCGCGGAGCGGTGACCATGCTGGTGACACGCTATCCGCGGATCTTGGAGTGTCATTTCAACAACGGCAGGCCGTTTGCAGATGACGAAACGCGTGCCTGGGCCGCCGTGGTGATAGACGCGACGACGAGCCCTGATCTCGCGGAGGAGGCAGTCGCTGACGCATACAAGCTTATCGCCGGCGGGCAGCCGCAGGCGGCGCTTGAGAGGTTATCGCGTGCGCTGGATGGCGCGATCGGTGAACGTGCGCGTTTCATCGGCCAGCTTGCGCAGGCACGTTTCTGCATCGAGACCGGATTCGTCACGACGGCCATCCCCCTGCTCGAGCACATCGAAGGGGTTGTCGCGAAGCGCGACCTGGAAAGCTGGGAGCCGGCGCTTGCGCTTGAGGCTGCCGAACTGCGCTTCCGCACAATGACCCATTCAGAGTCGCAACAGATGATCGACGAGCCTCGGCGTCGTCTCGCGCTGGAGCAGATCCGAACTCGGGCAGCACGGATCGACATCGCGCGGGCGAGCCGCCTCGGTCGCGGCTGAGTTCGTCAAAGCCAAAGGGTTAGTGGGAGCTCGTATGACACAGGAAAGCTCGGTCGCTCCGAAGGAGCGCGTCAACATTCGCTTCAAGCCGACAACCGGCAACCTTAAGGAGGATGTCGAGCTGCCGCTCAAGCTGATGGTTTTGGGCGATTTCACCGGACGGGTCGATGACTGTCCCATTGAGGACCGAGAACTCGTCGATATCAACAAGGACAACTTTGGCGAGGTCGTCAAAGGTAAGAAACTGAGCCTTGACATCTTGGCTGAGAACAAGCTCGACGAATCGCCTGAGACCGGCAAGCTGTCAATAACGCTGAAGTTTGAGAGCCTGAAGGATTTCGAGCCCGAGCGTGTCGCACAACAAATCTCCGAAGTTCGAGCGCTGACCGAATTGCGGGGAGCCCTGATTGCTATGAAAGGCCCGCTTGGCAATATGCCGAACTTCCGTAAAGCCATCCAGAACTTGCTCGAAGACGACGGCCTTAGGCCGCGGCTATTTGGCGAGCTTACCAGCAAGTCGGAGTAAGTGGCATGAGCGAGGCTGCTATGGCCGATGCGAGCGCGCAGCAAACCACCGAAGTCACCACTACGACCACTCAGCTTTCGCTGCTTGATCAGGTTCTCGTCGAGACCAAAGTCACCCCACGCGACGAGGGATACCACCTCGCCCGCCGGGGCGTCGCGGCTTTCCTTGCCGAGCTCATCAAACCGGGGCGGGCCGATGGGAAGATCAATAACGCGCTCATCGATCAGATGATCGCGGAGATCGATCGCAAGATCTCGGCTCAGCTCGACGCCGTGCTGCATACCGCCGAGTTCCAAAAGCTTGAGGCAGCTTGGCGCGGCCTCAAGTTCGTGATCGATCGAACCGATTTCCGTCAGAACATTAAGATAGAACTCCTTAGCGTCAGCAAGGACGAATTGCTAACGGACTTCGAAGACAGCCCGGAAATCGTCAAGTCCGGTCTGTATAAGCTCGTCTACACAGCCGAGTTTGGCCAGTTTGGCGGTCAGCCCGTTGCAGCCATGATATCGGCCTATGAATTTGGCAGTTCGAGCCAAGACGTCAAGCTTATGCGGTACATGAGCGCGGTAGGCGCCATATCGCATTCGCCAGTCATCGCCTCGGCCGGGCCTGAAATGTTCGGCGTCGAAAGACATGAGGAGATCGCCAATCTCAAGGACCTGCAATCGATTTTCGAGGGGCCGAAATATGCTAAGTGGAATTCGTTCCGCGAAAGCGAGGACGCTCGCTATTTCGGCTTAACGCTACCGCGGTTTCTGCTGCGCTTGCCTTATGGAGCGGAGACGGTTCCAGTAAAACGTTTCAATTATCAGGAAGCTTCGGATGGCGAGACCGAAAACTATCTGTGGGGCAACGGCGCCTTTGCTTTCGCAACCCGCCTGACCGAAAGCTTCGCCAAGTACCGCTGGTGTCCAAACATTATCGGCCCACAGTCCGGTGGGGCGGTGGAGGACCTCAATCTGCACACCTTTGAATCGATGGGGCAGTTGCAAAGTAAAGTACCTACGGAGGTCCTCATCTCGGACCGGCGCGAGTTCGAGCTTGCCGAACAGGGCTTCATTGCCTTGACCATGCGCAAGGGCTCGGACAACGCCGCTTTCTTCTCGGCCAATTCCGTGCAGAAACCGAAGTATTTCGGCAATACTCAGGAAGGGAAGGCAGCCGAGCTCAACTACAAGCTTGGTACCCAGCTGCCCTATATGTTCATAATCAACCGGTTCGCACACTATATCAAGGTGCTGCAGCGTGAAAACATCGGCTCGTGGAAGAGCAGGGAAGAGCTACAAAGTGAGCTCAACAACTGGATCCGCCAGTATGTTTCCGATCAGCAGAATCCGTCGGCAGATGTCCGCTCGCGCCGTCCCTTGCGTAAGGCGGAGATCGTCGTTGAAGATGTCGAAGGTGAGCCGGGCTGGTATCGCGTCGGCATATCTGTCGTCCCACACTTGAAGTATATGGGCGCAGATTTTGCTTTGACGCTAAAGGGCAGGCTCGACAAGCAATAAACGCGTAGGCAGGCGATGTTCGACCGTAGCCTTATAGAGCGCTTGGAGGAAACGGCAGCGACCATGGTCGCATCGCAGACTCCATTTTCGTTCGACCGCCTCCGAGTGAGTATTCTGGAAAATCTGCGTCGGTTCTTGAACTCACGCCAGGGCTGCTGCGAGACGCGACCCGACTACGGCTTGCCAGATCTAAACGACGGGATCGGCCAGGGAGCTGACGCGGTTCGCGCGGTCGCTCGCATGCTCAAGCAGGAGATCGAGGCGTTCGAACCTCGATTGAAAAATGTTTCGATCCGCTTTCATGCCGATCCCGACAAGCCGTTACAGCTGACGTTCCACGTAACCGCAATGGTGAACGATAACGACCAGGTCGAGCACGTCTCGTTCGATACGATCTTGAGCGACGACAGGCGCATCCTCTTGAGAGGCTGAAGCGGTGGCCATCAACCCGTATTACGAAGATGAACTGTCCTACTTGCGCGAGCTTGGCCGCGACTTTGCCAAGACTAGTCCCGAGCTCGCTCCCTTTCTCGGGCGTGAAGCGACCGATCCGGACGTAGAGCGGCTCTTGGAAGGCCTCGCCTTTCTCGTGGCGCGGCTACGTCAGAAGCTCGACGACGAGTTCCCCGAACTCGTCCACGACCTGTTGCGGATGGTATGGCCACAGTATCTCCAACCCCTGCCACCCATCACGACGCTGGCGTTTGCCGTGAAGCCATCGGCGAGCGCCGTGAGCGTGAGCGTTCCTGCTGGCACAAGCATCCGCTCGCGTCCGATCGAGGGAACCAGTTGCGCGTTTGTCACCTGTTATCCAATTGACGTGCTGCCGCTGGAGATCAATGACGTTGAGATCGAGAACCGGACGAGCTCGGCTCGCCTTACCCTGGCTATCAAGGCAACCGGTCGGCAAAACCTGTCATGTGTTCGGAAAGGCCGGCTCCGGTTCTTCTTTTCGACTGAGCGCGAGCCGCAAGTAGGTCGTTATCTATTGACCTGGCTGTGCCGTCACGTCACGGCAGCGACGGTCACCCTGGGAGATCAACAGGTCGTTACCACAATTGGACCAAATCGGATCGCGCCAGTCGGTTTTGGCGATGACGAGGCGGTTTTGCCTTGGCCATCGAACGGGTTCTCAGGATTCCGGATCATTCAAGAATATCTGACTTACCCCTCGAAGTTCCTCTATGTCGAATTGTCCGGTCTCGATTCGATCGAGACCAAGAGGGAGAGCGAGTGCAAGCTCAGCATCGAGTTTCATCGTCCGTTCCCCGCGCAATTGCGCTTAAGCAAGGATCAGATTCGCTTGAATTGCACGCCGGCCATCAATGTCTTCGCTCACGAGGCGTCGCCGATCCGCCTGGAGCAAAGGAAAACGGAATACCGTGTGCTTTCGTCGGGGGGAACGAACTTCAGCATCCGTTCTGTCGATAGCGTGACCGGCCACATGCAAGGACACCCCGAACGCATCGAGTTCGAGCCATTCGATCTGTTGCGCCACGATCTGCCCGGCGCCGGTCGCAGCCGAGCTTACTTTCGCCAGCGCATTCGCCCCGCAGTGATCGGCCGGGGCATTGATCACTATGTGAGTTTCGTTGATCGGCTCGACATCACCCAACATCCGCCTATCGATGTCGCCTCGCTTCGATTGACCTGTTCCAACGGCCCCATCGCCGAGCGGCTGCCGGTTGGTTCGGTGGATCAGCCTTCCTCTGACACGCCTCGCTCGGTCACCTTCTCCAACATTACCGGGGTCGTTGCAGAGGTGCCGCCACCGATCAATGACGGCCTGCTGCGGCGCTTGACGGCCAATCTGGCCCGCAATTACGGCTCCATGGTCAATATCGATACGCTGCGAACCGTTATTTCCAGTTACGATTTCCGTGCGGTGTACGATCTTCAGGCGCGCCGTCGCCTGGAGCTGTTGCTCGAGGGGCTCGACAGGTTTGTGACCACCGATACGGACCATGTGGTGCGCGGCGCCCCGATGCGGATGCGCAACATCGAACTCTGCGTGGCTGACAGCAAGATCGGCAGTGAAGGCGAATTGTTCCTGTTCGGCTCGGTACTCGATACCTTCCTCGCGACCTTCGCCGGTATCAACATGCTGCACCGGTTTTCGGTCCGCGGCACGGAGAGCAACGCGCACTACACATGGCCAGCGAGAAGCGGAACGATCACGCCGTTCTGACTGCGCCTGACGATGTCAAGGAGCTTGCGGCTTACGGATTGTTCTCGCTCGCAGCCCTCCTTGAACGGCGCTTCAGCGATGCTCCTCCAATCGGATCAACCGACGATCCTGCGCGTGAGGCGGTGCGCTTCCGCGCGGCGCCGATGCTCGGCTTTCCCGCCGATGAGATCGAGGAGATCAGGCAAGTCGAGGCCAGCGAGCGGCTGGAAGTGTTTGTCAATTGCCTGGGGCTGCACGGCCCATCGTCGCCCCTGCCCCCCTTGTTCACCGAAAGGGTAATTCACGGGGATGGCGCTGGAGCGCTCGGCCACTTTTTTGACTTTTTCAATCACCGTCTGATTAGCCTGCTGCTGCGAATTTGGAAGTATTATCGCCACCATTTGCGGTTCGAGGAGGGAGCAACAGATGCGATATCGGTGCTGATTGGTGCGCTTTTTGGGCTCATGCCCGCGGAAAACACCGCTGATGAACGGGAATGGCGGGCTCGGCTGCTGCCTCATGTAGGTCAGCTTGCCTTGTTCAGCCGATCGGCACCGCTCGTAGCCGGCCTCATTTCCAACCATCTGGACATTCCGGCCCGGGTTGAAGAATTCATTTGGCGCGAAATCGAGATTCCGCCAGACGCGCAGTGGCGTCTGGGTAGCCCAGCTGCTCAGTTCGGCTTTGATACTCTTGTCGGCGAAATGATGCCGGACATGATGGGCAAATTTCGGTTATGCCTCGGTCCGCTCAACCAGCAGCGGTTTTTGTCGCTGCTGCCCGCTCGCGCGGCCCACGCCACCCTTTGCCGTCTTATGAGTGCGATCTTGCGCGAGCCGCTGGCCTGGGACCTCAAGCTAGAACTGGCACCCGGAGAGATGCCGGAATGGGTTCTCGGCGAGGGAGAATTGGGCTGGACGACGTTGATCGACCCTCTCGAGGCGACAGAGAGCTCAGTTCTGTTGTGATTGTCATCGCAAGTTCATTCGGCAGGTTCGATGTATTGAAGTCCGGCGCGCTCGCTTCTGGCAAGCCTTCGTCTTTGACACATAGAAAGGACGAAAGCTGAAGGTAGAGCCGCAGGCATCCAGCGGCGCCGAAGTGGAGTTGCCGAACCCGCAAGGATCGGCGACGCCGGCGAGATGAAGTGAAGGTGTCATTTCGGAGCTAGGCCACAGGTTCACGCTTGTCTAGTATCTAACAGCCCTAGCGCCCGTGTCACGTTCAGAACGCCCGTCGTGATTTGCCGCGCCACATCTTTCAAGGCCCAATCAGTAGTTTGAAGAGCGGGCGCCGTTGGCACGGGGGTTGCTAACCAAACAAGATGCCGCAATACCGAGAGAGGGCTTTAAGTGCGGGCGGACATGCAAGAGGCGCGATGCTCTTCTTCTCTCGCACCTGTGTGCCTCGCTTCTGAGAACACTCACTGCGTCCTTCACCGTTCCTGAGAGTGCACGAAAAGCGAAATGAGCGCGCGAACCGGTCGATCGACCTCACAACATGGTGCAAGGAATATGATGCAAGGAATATGATGCAAGGGAGGTAGCTACGTTGGCGCCTCGCACAAGTCTGGTCTGGTGGGCGCATACGAAGGCGCGCTAAGAAGCGAAGTCGAACAGGGCCTGGGATGCATCTCATACTCGGAATTATCGGAGAGAACGCGCAAGCCTTGGGCCGAAACGCAATACAGACGTTCGGACCGGAAGGTGGCGTTATCGGGCGGGGACTTGGCTGCAGCTGGCAGCTTCCGGATCCAACCAATACTCTATCGGCGCGCCATGCGCAGATCGCATTCAACGGTATCGGATTCTCCGTCACCGACACCAGCACTAACGGCGTCTACATCAACACCATCGACGCGCCGTTGGGGCGCGGCAATACGGCGCCGTTGGCCGATGGCGATACATTGTATATGGCAAGTTACATCATCTCGGTCATAATCGAGCAGGATCCTGACGGAAACCGTCAGCAGCTCGGCATCAAGAGCTCGAACGCCGTGGGCATCAGTGGCGCAATCCCGGCCGTGCCGTCGCCTTCAGTCGTCCAGAAGTTGCCCGATGTGCCCCGTACGGCTGCCGGGCTGTTGGGCAGGGATGCAGATATTCCACTCGATCCGTTAAGCGCGATCGACGAGTACCAGTCGTCCTCCCATCCAGCTACGCAAGAGGGGCTACAGGCGGTCGTTTCACCACAAGTGCGCGATCTATTGTGTCTCCTCGAAGACGAGGTTCCCGGCCAGGACGCCGGATCAGCCGAGCCGGATCTGCCCGCGGACTTGCCTCGGATGGCGCGACGCTCGAGTGTGGTCGACACGGAGATGCCGTCCTCGCGTGCGCGGCTGCGCGAACCTCCCTCAACTCCGTTGCCGCAGGCTGAGACCTCATTTGACGAGCCATTGCATCGGCCGCCTGCACTACTCAAGGAAAGCCGCACTGCACCGTCGACTGGCCGTCCTGCACCCATTATTCCAGAGGACCTTGACATTGGCGATCTCCTGCCGGAAGGGAGCTCGTTCGGAGTGCCGCCGCCTGCGCCGCCACGTGAGGCGAGCTCGTGCCTGGACGCACCAAGCACCCCACTTCAGGTCGCGTCCAATCCGATCAGTTCTGCTTCGGCTGATCGTGGACTATTGAGCGCTACCGGTGCATCGGATGTGCGTCCTGGAGAGCCCAGGATTGATGAGTCGGCGGTCATAAACGAGCGGGCCGCCCGGAGGCCGATTGACGTTTCGCAGGTTCACGACGCGACGCGCATTGCAGCCTCACTTTCTCCCGCAGCGTCGTCGGCAGAAGCAGATGAACTCCAGAAGTTCTGGAACGCACCAGGGATCAATCCGGAGTGTCCGTCGTCGGCGCAGCGCCGAGAGGCCCTCGCTGAACTCGGCCGCGCAATCGCCGAAATGGCCGACGGCCTGCAATCGATTCTGGCTGCGTGGACCATGGTCCAAAACGAACTCCACATTGAACCAGCGCAAGCGCGCGCGGGCGACAACAACGCATTCAAGTTCATGGGGAGCGGTCATGGCGCGCTGCGCGAGGCGCTCGCGAAGGATCACGCTTTACTGCCGCTTTCCCAATCAGTCCGTGAAGGGTTCTATGACATCAAGGCGCATGAGGTCGCGGCCATAGCGGCGATGCGCGCGGGGGTCAGCAATGTCCTGACACATATGAGCCCACAACGGATCGAGAGCCATGGCGCCAATAAAGGCCTCTTTGGCACCCGCATCAACAAGGCCACGCTGTGGGACCGGTTTGTCGAGCTGCATGCATCGATGGTCGATGACATTGATCGGACTGTGCGCACCTATATCGCAGAAGAGTTTGCCCGAACCTACCATTCGTGGCTCCCGGCACTTGGCCCAACCGAGCGGAAGGCGACATGATGATACCGCCGTATAAACTTCAGCGGGTGTCTCTCGTTGGCGGAGCATTGCTGGTGGCGGCCGTAGGGGCCAGCTGTTCGATTGATAAGAGCAAGACAACGCCCATCAAATTCGTCATCCAGGCCGATCCGCTCGTCAATCAGAACGCGCGCGGTGAGCCATCGCCTGTTGTCGTACGCATTTATGAACTGAAGTCGACGACCACTTTTGACCAGGCGCAGTTCTTCGAGCTGTTCGACGACGACGCCAAACGCCTCGGGCCGGACCTGGTGGCTAGGCGGGAGACTGAACTCAAGCCTGGCGAGAAATACGATTTCGAGCGCAACACGCCCATCGACACCCGCTATATCGGCGTGATCGCCGGATTCCGACTTGGCAACGATGCACAATGGCGATCGACGGCCGAAATCAAACCCGACCGAGACAACACGATTTTGGTGCAATTAACGGCGCATACGATCAGCGTTGAAGCCAGCCAAAACTGGTGGAAGATCCTCTGATCGCCTCTGTCGCCGTCGTGGCCCTGAGCAGATCCCGATTTCTAGAGTTCACCAAGCGACATGGCGATGTCTGTGACGAGTAAACCGATCTGGTCGGAAGGCATGTTGGTGCGACCGCAGCACTTCCAGCAATATGACCGCTGGATAGAGCAACTGCTCGAGAACCGCGTCGCCGGTCTGGTCGCCCACGGTTGGGGTGTTCGGAAGATTGCCTTCGATCGCGGCTGCCTCGCGCTCGGGCAGGTCGTCCTTACCGAGTTCGAAGCGATTATGCCCGACGGTACAGCGCTTCGCTTGCCTGAGCACGGTCAGCTTCCAGCTGGACGAATTCCTCCGGCCGCGGCGAAGAACCTGCCGGTCAAGCTCGCTGTGGCGCGGCGCCGGTACACCGGCAACGGTCTCTCTCCCGGGGATGCACCTCTGAGCCGCCATCGCCAGGAGGTCCTGCAGGTCCGGAATGCGACTTCGCCTGAGAAGCCTCCCGTCGATATCAATGTTGCAGCGCTGAACACGCATCTTGTGTTCGACGGTGAGGAGCAGGGCGAGCTGATCACGATGCCTATTGGTCGAATCCACGAGATCGATTCGGTCGGCGCCATTACGTTGACCGACACCTATCTCCCTCCGGCCATCGATATCCATGCGGTCCAACCGCTGATTGCGCTGTTGAACGAGATCAGGTCGTTGCTTCGGACCCGAGCTGAGGCTCTTGCCGCGCGCGCCGATCCGTCACGCTCGAGGGCAGATGGCGCAGGACTGATCGATCTTGTCACGTTGTCCATCGTGAACGGTGCCGAAGCCGTTTTCGACCATTTCGCAGCGACCCGCGGGCATCATCCCGAAACGCTTTTCCGCGCGCTGCTCGGCCTCGCAGGACAGCTGTCAAGCTTCGCCGGCAACCGCCGCACACCCGCAGATATGCCTGCCTATTGTCATGAGGATCTCGAAACCGGTTTCACGGCTCTGCTACGTATCCTGCGCGAGCTCTTGTCCGTTGTGATCCAGGGCGCCGCGATATCGCTCCCACTGCAGGATCGCGGTTACGGCATCCTGATCGCTCTCATTGCCGATCGCGCCTTGTTTCAGGATGCTCGCTTCGTTCTTGTCGCAGTGGCGAGTGTGGCGACCGAGACGCTGCGCATCCAGCTTCCCGCGCAAATGAAGGTTGGCTCGGTCGAGCAGATTCGAGATCTCGTCAATCTTCAGCTCCCGGGTATTCCTGTTCGCGCGCTGCCCGTGGCACCGCGTCAAATACCCTACATCCAGAACGCCGTCTATTTCGAGCTCGATCAGTCAGCGGAGCTATGGCGCACCCTGCCGCGATCGGCGGCCTTTGCGTTCCACGTCAGCGGTGACTACCCGGACATGCATCTCGAATTCTGGGCCGTCCGCGGAGAACGTGTAGCTAACCAGGCTGAAACACATGGATGAGCCGACAGTCATTGGACGCAGGCCGCTCGGTCCGACGCGTAGTATTCAACGCGGCCACTCTTCCGTTCGCGTTCCGTCCGAGGTCAATGCAGCGAGATTACCCGTCACGCCATCACCTGAACCCGGCGAAGTTCGGATCGCCAATCATGCTGAAATTGTCGCGCAAAGTCTGTTCGAGCCAACCGCGCAGGAAGACACTTTGGTTGCGGCCGCGGCACCGATCCTTTTGATTGTCGCGCAGCTTCACATGGTTGAGAACGCCGATATAGTGGCGATGCGCCGTGGAACTGTCGAGCAAATTCGCCGCTTCGAAGCGCGTGCCGTCAAAAATCAGGCGCGCCGCGGCGATGTGAGCGCTGCGCGGTATCTCATGTGCGCGCTGGTCGACGAAGCTGTGATGACCACGCCATGGGGCAGTGAAAGCGCCTGGAGCGACAATAGTCTGCTCAACCAATTCCACAGCGAGACGTGGGGCGGCGAAAAGGTCTTCCAGATTGTCGAGCACGTCCAGGCCGAGCCGGCCAAATACCTCGCACTGCTTAAGCTCGTCAATGTCTGTTTGCTGATGGGCTTTGAAGGCAAATATCGCCTTATGGAAGGCGGCCGCGCGCAGCTTGAAGACCTGCGCTCGGAGGTCCATCGCCTTTTGCGGGAATACACCACCGCGCCTTCCGCTGAACTGTCAGGCGAATGGCGCGGCATCAGAACGCACACAGGTGTGCGCAATTACGGGCCCTTATGGATTGTCTTCGCCGCCGCCGCCTTTGTGACGCTCATCGGCTACATCTTTTTCCGTTGGCGCCTCGGAATCCAAATGGCGGCTGTCGAGCAGTTGCTCGAGTCGATCGGCAGCTCAGGGCCGCTTTAGGGGGAGGCGCAGGTGTTCCCCGCACAATTGGCGGTACTCTTCTCGATTCGAGGCATCGTTACGCTGATCTGCTTGCTTGCGTTCAGCCTGCTCATCTGGTTCGGCGGTCCTTATCTCGTCGTGTTCGAGCAACGGCCGCTCGATCAGCTGACCGTTCGCGCCACCGCGATCGTGAGCCTCTTCTTCGTGGTCGTGCTCGTCACGCTTGCTCGTTACTGGCTGGCGCGCCGCACTAACCGACGCATCATCAAATCACTAATGGAGAATGAAGGCCTGATCGCGCCTGCCGACAATAGCAGCCAGGAGGAACTCGAACTCATTCGTAGGCGTTTCGAGGACGCACTGAAGGTCCTGCGTAAGACGGTGTTCGCGGGCAAGCGCGGACCAAGTTATCTGTTCGAACTGCCCTGGTATATCATCATTGGCCCACCGGGCGCGGGCAAAACGACGATCTTGCGCAACTGCGGGCTCGAGTTCCCGCTTTCCCGGCAGCTTGGCATTGAGCCGGTCGAAGCGGTTGGCGGCACGCGAAACTGCGACTGGTGGTTCACAGAAGAAGCAGTCTTGATCGACACGGCAAGCCGTTACACGACACAGGACACGGATACCGAGGTCGATCGCGCGGCCTGGCGCGGCTTTCTCGATCTTCTCGTGACGCATCGGCGCCGGCGGCCCATTAACGGTCTCCTGGTTGCGGTCAGCTTGGCCGACCTTTTATCGCAGGACGAGCGGGCGAGGCGGCAGCATATCGACGCCATTCGTTCCCGGATACAGGAGCTGCTGAAGAAGTTTCGGATGTGTATTCCGATTTATGTGCTGGTGACCAAATGCGATATGGTGCCTGGCTTTACAGAATATTTCGACGATCTCGACAATCAAGGCCGTGCCCAAGTCTGGGGCAAGACCTTTCCTCTCGGGCCATGCGATCGTATCGATGACGCGGTGGATTTGGAGTTGCAGGAGCTTGCGGAGCGACTCGAGGCCAGACTGCCGCTTCGCATGCACGACGAACGCGATCTCAGCCGGCGGGGACTCATGTATGCGTTTCCGAAGGAGTTCTGCGGAATCCGGAGCGCCGTCGCTGGCTTCGTTGGTGAGGTCTTCCGATCGCGCCGCTTCGAAGTAGAGCCGATG
Organism: Bradyrhizobium sp. Pa8; assembly: GCF_052588265.1. Lineage (NCBI taxonomy): Bacteria > Pseudomonadati > Pseudomonadota > Alphaproteobacteria > Hyphomicrobiales > Nitrobacteraceae > Bradyrhizobium > Bradyrhizobium sp. Pa8. Next base: position 350,806 of record NZ_CP176768.1, read on the forward strand.
CTGCGTGGCGTCTACTTCACCAGCGGCACACAGGAGGGAAAGCCGATCGATCGCGTGATCGATGCGATTGGCCGAAACTTCGGTCTGCAGTTGGCTCAGCGGGTGCCGACAGTGGCGCCGGGGAGGGGGTTCTTCATCAAGCAGTTGATGACCGAGGTGATTTTCGCCGAGCAGGGACTGGTCGGCCGCAATTCGACACTTGAGCGCCGGCTCGCGCTGGTACATGGCGGCGGGCACATCGTGGCAATGGTGCTGACGATGGCTGCCTTCATTCTGTGGTATAGTGCCTTCGTCCGCAATGAGGCGCGTATCGACCAAACCAGAGTGTCTGCGCAGACCACAGAGGCGCGCCTCCTGGAGACACGGGGACCGCTCGACCTTAAGGCCATCCTGCCGACACTCAATGCCGCGCACCGGCTGCGTCTAGCGGCTGGCGAAGACAGTTGGATTGCCTGGCTTGATGGTTTCGGTATCTCGGCGACCCCTGTGCTTGCGTCCGCTGCCCAAAATGCCTACGACCGTATTCTGCTCAATCGCCTGCTGCCGGTTTTCGCCAATAGACTCGCCGTCCGCATCGATGCCCTGTTGCGCGCCGGCAACGACGCTTTGCTGGACCAGGTCAAGGAGCTGTTTCGCACCTATTGGATGCTGAGCGATCCGGGGCATTTCGACCGTGACGAAATCGAGCAGGCTGCGCGCAATGAAGTCGCGCGCACGTTTGCGCTCGATCCGACCTCGGCGGGTGAGCTGAACCAGCATTTTTCGAGGCTTATCGAGTTGTTGCCGAAGCCCATCAGTGTCGATCAGCAATTCGTGGGAGCGATACGCTCCCGGCTAAGCAAGCGTCCTGTCGTCGAGCAGGTCTACGCCCGTCTCCTACGCGAAGGCGCGCAGAACACGCGCCTGCGGCCGATCGATTTGATTGTCCTGTTGGGCTCTGGCCAGCTTGAGATCACCCAGATGCGCGCCGTCCAGATTGCCTTTCCCGCCCTTGACGAGCTGGAACCGGCTTATGCGAACGGTGCTGCCATGATCCCGGGCATCTTCACGCGCGAGGGGTTCCTCAATTTCGTGCTGCCGAACTTGCCGCTCATCGTCCGAGCAGAGCAGAATGCCGACTGGCTGCTCGCTGGGGCCCCGTTCGACACGGCAGATATTCAACCGATCGCCCTCAAAGTCATGGATCGGTATGTCAACGATTATATCCGCGTTTGGACAAGTGCCCTGAGCAGTATCCATGTTGTCAAGTTTGACGATTTGCAACGCGGCTCAGCGATCATGCGCGCATTGGCCGGTTCGCAAAGTACGCTGCAGCAGGTTGTTTCGCTAGTACACGACAATTCGACTCTGCTGCCGCCAGGAGAGCAGACCCCGGCCAAGGCCGGAGATATTGGCACCACCGCCGGGCCTTCCACGGCGGCCGTCCATCATGCCGCGGGGGCTCTGTTCCATGCTGCGTTCGGTGATGCGCCTTGGCCGGGAACCCGGGTCAGCGAAGCGTTCCGGCCTCTGACCCAACTGGCCTCAGCCGGGGCGTCTGGACAATCGACGGGCATGGACCATATCCGTGGTCTCTTTGGCGGCCTCTATGCAGCGATGGCCAACATCGCGACAGCGCCGGATCCGAATCAGGCCGCGTTTCAGCTTGTTCAGCGACGCGCCAGGGATCCGAATAACGACGCTTTCGGTGCCCTGCGCGCCGACTCGGCGCTACGACCGGAGCCGATCCGCACCATCATGAATGAGACGGCGCTTCAGATGTGGAGTACCTTGCTCAAGCGGGCGCACGACCATGTCGATGCGGCTTGGACGCGTGAAGTCATCCCGGTCTGCCAGGGCATCATTTTCCAGCGCTATCCAGTGTTCGAATTGTCGAGCGAAGACATGACGCTCAAGGACTTCGGCGATTTCTTCCGTCCCGGCGGCATCGTCGACGACTTTTCTCAGAAATACCTTTCGCCGCTTGTCGTCGACCGCCGGACCGGCCTTGCACCGGCGACCATCGATAGCGCAGAGGCACCTATCCGCGCGGATGCATTGATTCAATTTCAGCGCGCGCGGGAGATCCGCAATGCTTTCTTCAGCAGTCCCGGGTCCGCACCGGCAGTGAGGTTCAGCATCAAACCAGTCTACCTCAGCCCCAAATTGATGGGCGCGACATTTGTCCTGGACGGCAAGGAAATCACCTATCGTCACGAGGCGCCGCGTGCCTACGAGTTCGAATGGCCGACCCGAACCGATGCAAGTATCGCTTCCATTACGCTGACCGCGGCGGATAAAACCGAGGAGAGGATCGAGCGCTCCGGCCCCTGGGCACTGTTCCGGCTCCTCGACGCGTCACAACTGGCCTCAGGTGGCGCTTCGGATCGGTTTGCCATGACGCTTGGCAAGCCGGATGGGACCAACGTGACCTACGAGCTGCGCGCGGCAAGTGTGAGCAATCCGTTCAGCTTGAGTGTCCTTCGTTCGTTCCGGTGCCCGGATAGCCTATGACCAGCGGGCGTCGGCGTTCGTTTCTGTATCTGCGGGAAGCGCCCGGCCAATGGTGCTTCGTTGCACCGAGGCATCAACGGCTCAACCTATCCGTGGCGGCGTCCCATCAGACGCAAGGCGATCGTTGGTCGTCGGGCTACAAGCAAAGCTCGCAATTGCATTTTGAGATCGATGCTGCGAGCTCGGCGCTCCGACTACTTTGGGCCTGCACCAGGGGAACAAACGGTGATGTCCGTGCAATCGTTGCCCGCTCGAGCGAGGATCCACTTTGAACGCGTCCTCGTTGGGGGCGGTCGCGCCCCTGGGATACCTGCTCGGTGGCCGTTTCGACCTGGTGGACGTGATCGGCGTCGGCGGCATCAGCACCGTCTATCGCGCGATCGATCGGATCGGTCTGTGGGCGCGCGAACCAAATCCCGAAGTTGCAGTGAAGGTCATCCGACAGCACCTGACCATGCGCCAGGAATTGGTCGAGCTGCTGCATCGCGAGGCGCGTCTTTTGCGTAAGGTCGTACACCGGAATTTGGTGCGCATTTATGACTCCGACTACGACGGCAAGTACCATTACCAGGTGATGGAGCTCCTCGAGGGCCGCTCGCTAGCCCAGATTCTGATTGAACATCAGGGACGTCCACTCTCACCCGCTGCTTCCTTTCTTATCATCGGCGCTGCAGGCCAGGGGCTCGCCCATATGCACCGTTTCGGAATGGTCCATGGCGACCTGAAACCGGGAAACATCTTCATGACGTCAAGCGGAGCAGTCAAAATTCTGGACTTTGGTGCGGTGCTTGCGCGCGAGGAGACGACGCGAAGCGACAGGGCCGCGGCAGTGTCCGATCAGATCGCTCTTATGACCCCTGCCTATGCATCGCCAGAGATGCTGATGGGCGAACCGCGTGCGGAAAGCGATGATGTCTATTCTCTTGCTGTGGTGGCCTATCTGGTGCTGACCGGCACGCATCCATATGGGCGACGGCCGGGTGATGAGGCGCTCGACGAGAATCTGACACCCGCGCCGCCTTCGACCATTTCAACGGCGCAATGGCGGGCACTCGCCTCGGGTCTTGCCCTCAACCGTCGCGACCGAATACAGACGGTCGATGAGTTGGTCCAGGGGCTCACCCGGCCGCCTTGGTATTGCCGCGTGTGGGGCGGTGCGCGCCATGCGGCTGTCGTAAAGCGTTTAAGGAGGCAAGATACTATTTGATCATTTCCAATGCTTGGAAATTGCGAGCACACGCTTGCCGTCTCCGATGGCAGCTCGCTCGGCGGTAACAGACACGAGCTCTTTAGTTCCGCAAGCGTTTCGATGTGGTGTACCGATGGCCGAATATAATCTCAGCATGAGTCTGGACATTCTCAGTAAGCCAGAGCTCGAGCTCGACGTGCAAGGCCTCGAAGGCACAGAGTGCATTTCGCTGCCGTTCAGCTATCAGGTTTATGCCACGACATCGAGCAATGCAGATATCGGCTCAATGATCGGTGAACGCGCCAGGCTGACCGTCAAAACCGCATGCGGGCGATGGATTGCCTCGGGCCTCTGCGCACTGGTAGAGGAACTGGACCCAACAATAACCGAACTTCGGGTGCTTCAGTTCGTTTTACGCCCGCGCTTCTCGGTCACCGAACTCTCCCTAGCTAGCCGCGTTTACGGCCCTGGCCAGCCGGTCGGCGTGGATGACATCGTCAAGCAGGAGCTGAACAGGGCAGCCATCAGCATCCCGGCCGAGTACAATCTGGATAGCTACCCAAAGCGAAATTACGTCGCGCAGTACAATGAAAGTGATTTCAATTTCATTTCGCGCCTTTGCGAACGGAACGGAATTTTCTATTTTTTCAAGCAGGAAGACGACGGTGAGACCGTCGTCTTTGGTGACAAAAACCTGGCATTTCCCAAGGTCAGGTTCGGCGCCAGCGCGGCCATCCTGTATTCGCACCAACGCGACCGCGGCACGTCCCGCCGTGTCGACGAAAGCGCAATTCTGTCAGTCCGGCAACGCCGCGTTCTCTCGACAAAGACGATCAAGCTCCGCGATTACAACGAAACGGTGCCTTCCGTCATATCCGTGGATGAAGAGGTCGGGCAAGGTGGCGGCTTCTTGGGGCAGGCCGAACGGTTCGGCGGGCATTTTGCTTCCGAAGGAGAAGCGATCACGCTTGCCAAGATCCGTGCGGAGCAAATTGGCGCTAGTCAAACGATGTACATCGCCCATAGCGATGCGCCGCAGCTCCGCGCAGGACGCATTTTCGAACTGCAGGGCCATCCGCGGTTCGATGGCGAATATCTGGTCGTCGCGGCAGATCACTCGGCCTACCGGCCGGCGCCGACCGGGTTCAACGCGTTGCCGCGGAACGGGCGCGCCTACTACAACATGGTCCACTGCATCCGGTCGGACGTACCCTACCGTCCAGTCGCTATGACGCCTGTGCCGCCGGGCGTCGGCCTCTACAGCGCCAGGATCGATGGAGAGGCGTGGAATGAGCGGGCCGAAATCGACGACCAAGGCCGTTACAAGCTGCAGTTTACGTTCGCCGACGAAGCGGCGTCGAAAGGACTTGGCAGCGACTACGTCAGAAAGCTCGAGCCTTATGTTGGCCCCAGTGAAACCGGGCTCCATTTTCCCCTGGTCGCCGGAACGGAAGTTCTTGTCGGCTACATGAACGGCGATATTGACCGGCCGGTGGTGGTCGGCGCGGTGCACAATCCCGATATGAAGGGAGTAGTGACCTCCGAGACACATTTGTTCAATCGCATCAAGTCGCAGTCAGGCGCCTCTATCGAGATATTCGATGGGTCTGTGTGATTTCTTCATCTCGTAGCGATTTATGACTGTCTGGCGACCCGCGACCCGCGAGATCGATCCGTTAGAAGAAGCGGTCGCCAATGCAGCGCGCGCAACCATCCTGCCAACCCCGACGATTAACGTGCCGCCGCCGTCGTCCGATGGCATTCGCTCACAACTGCTTCGCGACGGACGCGAATTGCGCCTGCTGTTATCTACGCAGTATCTAACGCTGCAGCAACGAGGTCCTCGTACAGTGGTCGTCTACGCAGTGCGGGGCAATGCAGTCCTCGACAAACGCATCGGTTATCGGGTGACGGGGCAGGCTGTGCTCGACGTTGCCACGCGTGCGTTTCTCGATGTCGAGTGTCGACTGGAGTCAGCAGGCTCTGTCATGCTGTGAGGGATCGCTGGACTCGCGCAGAGAACCTAGCGGGGACGGTGCGCCGGAATCCGCGCAGGCTTCTTTGACCGGCATATCCAAAAGATTGGTAAATACAAACGATCTCTGTGCCGACGACATTTGGCACGGATGTTGCGATGTCTGTCGTGTCAGTTCGTGCGGGCGCATATCAGACAATGGAGGCGAAAGTGGCGCTTGAAGCTTACATAACGATCAAAGGCAAGAAGCAGGGCGACATCTCCAAAGACGCGTCCAAGCCTGATAGCATCGGGCAGGTCGCCAAGAGCGACGCCGACAACCAGTCAAAGATCACCGTCGTTGCCTTCACCAGTGGAATCATTGTCCCGCGCGATATGACGAGCGGTGTCGCCACCGGCGCACGCAATCATCAGCCGGTGGTCTTCACCAAGTTCTTCGATCGCGCCTCGCCGCTGCTCTGGCAGGCGCTGGCCACCAACGAGGTGCTTGACGAGGTGGTGTGCGAGTTCTACCGCGCCGACCCAGGGGGGATGCCGAAGCCGCAAAACTTCTTCAAAACGACCTGGAAGGACGCGACCTTGATCGAAGGCAAGGCTTTTCTGCCACTGACGATCAACCCGCAGAACAACTTCTTCCAAAACATGGAAGATTGGTCGTTCACCTACAAAGAAGTGAAATGGGAACACGTTCCCGGAAGCACCACCGGCGAAGACAAGTGGTGAACGACTTCGGTCCCCAGGCCGCTGTGCGGCGGCGATAGCTTTGTGAGTTCCAGCTCCGCTCGTGCTCCGCCCTTTTGGGGGCGTCTTGGCCGCGCCATGGCTGGGGACAGAAAAAGGACGAACGCGGCGAGCGATCTCGAGTCGTTGCTTGCGCGGCCTAATGTCTGTAGCCAGGGGTAGCCTCGCTTCGGGGAGCGTTTGGTATGGCTGGTGATTTCGAACTCGGGGTGCAGCACGCATGGCAAGGCTCCGCGGGTGATTTCATCATCGCTGACGAAGAGGCGTCGTCGGACTATGGCCATTTCGATTCTCTTCAATCGAAACTGACAGGCTTTGTAGCAGATGGATTTGCAAGACCGGAAGGTCGCCAAAGGCGCTTAACCGACTGAATGCCGATGTGCAGGCCTATACCAAGGAGCGACGGGCTCTTTGGGGAGGAGGTTCTTACGCTCGAAAGAGCGTTGACCCGCCCACGGCCTGGTAGTCGCGTAGCCGATTCGAAGAGCTGAGTTGCACCATCCGACACGCCTCCGAGCCCCACCTGCACCCACCATCGCAAGGGGGCGGTCGGTCCTCAAGGACGCTTCGTGCCGCGCCGCGGTCGCCTGCGGCCATCCTTGACCGCCGAACGCCCCTTGCACCGAGCAAGGCAGGTCGAGACGGCTGCGCCTGTGTTGCGTGAGATGATTTAGATCAGGTATCTGTTGGCCATTGTTGTGCGAACGGCTGTGATTCCGGGACGTGTGCGATGCGCGCTCCCGCTGACTCGCCCGGTTCGAGTTTGATTTGCGGGACAAGGATAATGGGTAGTGTCCAGAATCTTTCGCACTTTTGATCAGGCGACGGCTCCGGTTTCAGAGAGTTGTGGCTGATAGAGCGGTCGCATGTTCATGTAGCATTTGGTCGACCACGCCGTTCCCGCAATGTGCCGCAGCCGGGCCGCCGCCAAGTTGAGACAGGATTGACCGTCGGGGAAGGCGCCGACGACACGGGTTCGTCGCCGGATCTCCTTCATGATGCGCTCGAGCGGATTGTTCGTTCGAATCTTCCGCCAATGGATGTCCGGAAAGGCATAGTAGGCGAGCGTCTCGTGAACTGCCTGCTCGACGAGATCAGCAGCTTTGGCCATACGGCTTGCCCGCAGATCCGCGATGACGGTCCTGGCTTTGTCGTCGGCCGCGGCGCGGCTCTCCTGGGCATGAATGGCCTTGAGCATGTGGCTCACCTCGCGGACCCGGGTCGACGGCACGTGGCTGAAGACATTGCGATAAAAATGCACCATGCAGCGTTGATAGCGGGCCTCCGGCAGATAATCCGCAACGCTTTCGACAAGACCTCGGCACGCGTCGGAAACCACCAGCTGCACGCCCTTGAGACCGCGATCGACGAGATGCCGCAGAAACGAGGACCAGCCGGATTTGTCCTCCTTGGCGCCCTCACAGATGCCGAGGATCTCCCGGAACCCCTCGGCATTGACCGCCGAGGCCACCAGCAGCGAGACGTTGCGAACCTCACCAGCCCAGCTGCGCTTCATCACGATGCCGTCGAGGTAGAGATACGGATGCTCGCCTTCGATCCTGCGATTCCGCCACGCCTCGATCTTGGTATAGATCTTCTTGTTCAGGTTCGACACTGTGCTCGGGCTGACCCGGGTGCCCCACAGCGCCTCCGTGATGTCTTCGACCCGCCGAACTGAAATCCCGGCCAGATACATCTCGATCAGCGCCTCCTCGACCGAGCTCTCCCGCCTCCGGTAGCGCTCGATAATTGCCGTCTCGAAGGTTTGCCGCCGTAGCTTCGGAACCTTCAGGTTGACGTCGCCCGCCTTGGTGTGCAGCGTTCGCTCGTAGCTGCCTGCCCGCGTGTCCTACCGGGCCGGGCTGCGCTCATACCGGCCAGCACCGCACAGCTGGTCCGATTCGGCCTCCAGCATCGCGTTCAGGGTCTCTTCCACCGTCCCGCGGACCATCTCGCCCAGGTGATCTCGAATCCGGGCCTCATCAATTTGGATCACCTGACCCATGGCATTCCCATCGTTCATTCGAAGCTCCTTCATTCTAGAAGAAGCCGTCAATCCTGAAAGTGCGAAAGACTCTGTACGTTATCGGATAATGTTATTGCCGCTTCGCGGATTGTTTCCGGTCACGACCCCATTCGCTGGATCCAACTGCGCCGTGTAGGGCTGGCCGAGGATGTACATATGTGTCGACTGGAACGGCGTCGTCGGCAGAAGGCCGTTTTTCGTCAGTTCGGCGATCAGGATGTCCGGGGCCGCTTGGCGGCCATGCTGCCAGCCCTTTCAACAAGATATCCATGCTCCGCCACGGGCCTCCCTCCGCCGAAACCCGAGGACGGGAGCTCCACGAGCGATTGGGCAGGCACCTGGGCCGAGCTGGGCTGCGGAGTGTCTACCCCGGCGGAGGAATCCGCTTGCTCGAGGAGAAAGCTCCGAAGCTTTTTCAGCGCGGGTAGGATCGATGGGTTACTGGACGAGACCTTGAATTGATCAGCATCCTCCAACAGCTCATCGCGGTGAAGTCGGCGTGCGATCGGCGCCTTGTCGTTGTCAAAGAGCCAGTCACTGAACCGACGCAGCGCCGTTGCGTACAAGCGGACAGTCTCCGGCTGCATATTCAAGTCTGTTGTTGCCCCGTATTTGTCAATAAGATCGTCGACCTCGTCGTATTTTGCCTTCCTTAGACGGCCACTCACGGTTTTCCCTGCCGCGGCTTCCGCAAGCCCTTTCAACGCCCTCTTGAGGGTAGTAACGGCGTCGGGGTCAACTCTTTGACTTACCGCATAGGCCTGCGCATCGTCATGCAGCTGATCGAACTGACCGGCCATTGCCGGCTTACCAGTCTGGCGACGCCAGGCGGAGAATTTCTTGAGCTCGCGTGTCAGTTGCGCCACGACGCCTTGGCTCCGGCCAGCCGTAGTGGCTTGGCTTCCGAAGTCGGAAATAAGCCACTCGTCCGGTAGGGGCGCATTCAGATCCAAGTCCAAACCGCGATTGCTCGACTCGGATGCAACGATCCGAGACTGCCGATGGCCGAGGACGACACGGCCGCGGTTGACGACGATGCCCCGGTGATTCGCTGCGAACTGCCCTCCCCGGCGTGCCCACCTGCTTGCTCATGGCGTAGTTCCCGAAGCAGCGCCTATGCGGGCAGATCGCGCTGTTCCGGAGTTCACGCTTGCACAGTTCTGCATCCTTGGTAAGCCCATCATGGTAGAGTCGGCTGGTCATGGGCTCCTTCTTGCCGACCTTGAGCCAGTTACTGAACCTGCGAAGAACCCTTGGATACCCGACGTATCTCAACGGATGCAGACGCATAAGTGTTTCCCCAAAATCGGAGATCAGCGCCTCGTCCACGTCAGGGAGCTTGTTCGGAGGGTTTTGCTTTTGCTTTTTAGCCTGCGGACTGCCCGTCATTATCCCACTCCGATGCGGCGAGGAGGCACTCAGCCTCACTCAGGGTTGCCGCATGTTGATAGCAAGGGCCGTGCCAGCGTTGTCCGGCCTGTTCAAGGGGCTTGTCGCGGCAGCCAATGAACGCCAGACCTTTCCTACCCGCCGATCGCTTGAAACCTTCGGACCGCCCATAAGCGGCGCGTTAGACCTCGCTGTCGCGATCTGGGTATCCAACATGCGCGGCGTCGAGACCAGGAAAGACGGCAAGTGCGTGAAGCTGAATGCAAACAGGGGCTTGGTCTTGCAGATAAAGGGCGAGCGCACGGCGAGTTCGAGAGCGAGTGACCGGCGCGCACGATACCTTCTATGTCGGCAACACGAAGGGCGTTCGGCAGATCTATCAGCAGACCTTTCATGGACTACAGCAAGGTGGCGTTTGCCAAGCTGTATGACCGCAAGGCGCCGGTCGTTACCCGGCGCCAATCTCCAGGATGAGCGGGAGCCCGCTAGGGGGCTTCTGCCGGGCCAGCCTGTCCGCGGCACGCTCTCATGTCGGAATTAGGCGTTTGGCGAATGTCTGCAGCACGCAAATCGAAAATGGTGACCTCCGGTTACGCTCTGGACGGCGCAAGCCGTTCAATCGATCGCGTGCGCGTGCAATAGCGCGGCGAGCCGGCGCCGACCTTCGTCGATCACCCCAGACCAATTCCCGAGCCCTTCCTGCACGACGACTTCGAACGATGGGTACCAGAGCGGCTTTCCGCTGCCCTCGGCCCAGTACCAAGGGTAGCCGTTTGGCACGAAGACCACGCCGGGAACTCCGAGCGAACCGGCAATATGGACTGCGAAGCTGTCGGGTCCAATCACCGCGTCGAGATTGGCGATCGCTGCAATCAATTCTGCTGGGCTGTCGATATGCACACCAGCATCAATAGGGCGGCTCCATCGCTTCATATCGTGCCGTTGCGCGTCGGTCATCAGACTGATCGGCGTGATGCCGTGGGGAAGCGTGGCGGCGATCTGTTCCATGGTTAGACCGAGAACACCACCGTCCCACACGATGCCGACCAATGGTCTTGCAAATCTGGCCAGAGCGTCTCGCCATTTGGCGAATAACCCCGAATCGGGTCGCAGATAAGGGATGCCATCGGCAATGTTGTGCGCATCGATCGCCAGTATACGCAGTAACGATTGCAGCGGGGTGGTGGAGAGTCCAGACTTTGGCTCCTCTGAAATGACCTGCTCAGCTAGGCTGGTTAGAACTGCCCGGTAATGTGGCTCCGCAACGACTCGCACAACTTGCTGGCTCGCCAGCTGACCCACAAGACGAACGAGCGCCACGAATTCGAGCATGCAAGTCGTCGGCGGCACATAGACCATAGTCACAAGGCGCAAGGCGACCGGCTCGGGCGTCGGGAAGCGACCGAGCGTCAGTTCAAGGGTCGTCTTCAGACAGCTCGCCGGCTCATCGTCGGGGCAGGCGTGCGCGACGTGGTTGGCGAGCGTGAGGGCGTCATTGAACCGGCCGACAAACTGCAGGGTGCGCGCCAGAACAAGCGCGGCGGAAAGATCTGATTTGTGGGTGCGTACGAACTGCGTGAGCTCCGCAATGCCCCGATCCACCTCACCGTTGGCGATCGTGACGCGGGCCAGGATTTCGCGTGCGCCAAGAAGGGTCGGCGCATAGGCAAGCAACTTCTTGCAAGCGGCCTCCGCTTGCAACCAGAGTCCAGTCGCGGCGCGGCAATAGGCCAGATGCAGAAGCCCGGCCGTATCGAGCGGGGCCCGCAAATGCGCGCGTTCCGCAAGACTCAGCGCTTCGTCGAAGCGGTTGCGTTCGAGCAAGAGCACCGACAAGTTGCGCAGCGTATCGGGGTCGTCCGGGGTAAGTTCCAGGGCGCGAAGCAAGGCCGCCTCGGCCGACGCGTAGTCGCGCAAGGCGAGATCGATGGCTCCAAGTTGGAGGAAGGCGCGCGCATTGGCAGGCTCGTGTTTTAAAGCCGCTTCCGTGATCGCGCGGGCTTGCGCTATGTCGCCGCGGCACAGCAGAGCATGAGCAAGCGCGAGCTTGATGTCTTCGTTGTGCGGCACGAGTGCCGCCGCGCGTTCCAGACAGATCACCGCCTCGTCGAAGCGGCCGAGCAATTCGTGGGCGATGCCGAGATTAGTAATGAGGCCGCCGTGCTCAGGATAGAGAGTTGCCGCTTCCGCCAGCATCTCGAACGCAAACTCGGTCCGCCGCCGCGCGAGCGCCAGCGTCGCCTTTACGTTGAGCATGTCGGGATCGTGCGTTACGACACGGACATCGTTCAGCAGCGCCTCCGCCTCATCGAGACGGTTGGTTGCAACGAACTCCTGCGCCGTTCTTAGGCGGTCTTGCCAGGTCGGAGCCGGAAAGCCAGTGGTCGGCATGCGCGCTATGCGACCGTCACACGTTTGCCGTCGAGGCGGAGGTCCTCGGTCACGGCAATGACCTTGCTGTGAGCCGTCTCGGAGGCAATGCCGTTCACCTTAATCGCCTGGGTTTCGGTCTGAAGCGAATCGATACGGTCAATGATAGCGATACGCTCGACTGCCTTTACGGTAAGCGACTCGGCGCTCGCTTCCTGGATGCGCGTCACGCTGCGGAAACGGTCCGCAATCAAAGTGTAAAGCCTGCCGATCCAGCTGGCCCTGTCCGCGAACACGGCAAACAGCTTAGTCTGCAGATCGATAGTGTCGGCGCGTAGGGACATTCGCTGACGGCCGGCGATAGCGATGGTGTCGCCCTCGATCGATAGATTGCCACCTGCGGGCAAAGCGAGGGTGCCGCAATTTGACCTCGGACGCTCGAGCACGGCCAGAACGAAGACTTTTCCCGCATCGTTGAAGAGCAACACGAGGTCCTGAGGACTCGGCCGTACCAGACAGCCGAAAGCTACCGCCGCCGTATGACAGGCGCCGGCGACTTCGACCTCCATCATTGTGCCATTGTCATCGACTGCCGCGACCCGGGCAGTGTGATGCCCGGGGCCAAGCAGGCGCTCGGTTGTCGCCAAGAGCTCAGCGTTTTTGGTGCGGAAGGCCATTGTCATTTTTTCACTCCTGCTGGCTACAGGAACAGCAGCGTACGCCAGTTTTGGGTGTTATACTCGCCGGTCGCGCTTTCGACCTCGCACACTCTGTCGACAACCTGGTGTTGATCGGAACTCAATTCGCCCATTTGCACCTGTGCGTCTGCTACTTGCACGCGTGTTTCGCACCAGGTGCCGTCGAGCTTGACCTTTTTCACGTCAGCATCGTCCACCACCTTGAGATAGGTCTTCTTGACATAACGGACGTCGGAATCAGCGACCTGTACGTTGTATCCGCCGATGACCCTGGTCATATTCCCCGTCACCTTTTTGAATTCGTTGCCGACCGTCAGTGTATTTGCAAAGATGAACCTGATCGAGCTGCTGCCGCCACAGCTGATTGAAAGGTTGTAGCCAATCCTGACCGAGGTCTCCACGCCGAGGAACGCAGCTACACTGGGGCCCACAGCCGCGGTAACGTTTGTGCCTGTAACGCAGGTCGTCTTGGCACCGATGCAGATTTCCGTAGCCGATCCGAGCGTGAACCGTTTGGAGTTGCCGTGAGTGACCTCCGACAAGTCACCCTTGGCCGTCTGCTTGTAATGCAAGGCGGTCATGCTGATGTTGCCCGTCGTACCGTCGACACCGGCGCTGATCGATACGTCGTTCTGCGCTGAGATCTCATAGGTGCCCTTCGAGACCATATATTTGGCGTCGCCGTCCCTGACCTCGGTCGTGTGGCCGCGGCCGATTTTCATCAGCGCAGCGCCTTCGGCGGTTACCTGGAAGTCCTTTTTGGTGAAGGCAAGTATGCCAGCGTGGTCGCTTTCATGTTTGGTCGAATTGTTCTCGCTAGTTGTGGTGAGGTTGGTGACAATCTCCTCCTCGCCGACCGAATAAGCGCCGAGACGCAGATAGCTCGAACTCGTCAGGGGAGAGTTTGGTGTTTCCGGGACGAAAACTCGGGCATAGGCATTCGACATAATCGGCTCCTCGGTCATTCAGATGGGTGCTTTAGCGTAGCGCCATGAATCGTGTTTGAGACGGTGATATCGACAGTCCGAATGTGTTCGGGCTGGAACCGTTCTGCTTGGTTGGCATCGCCATCTTCGTCGCCGGCGGGCCACCGATGAACAAATTGGTCGATCCCTTCATAGCGCGACCTGGACCCATGACCGTGCCGGACATGACGCCGAGGGCCACGCCCGCGTTGTCACCCATCGACATCGCGCGCACCGTCTTCATATTGTGCGCCGGCATACACATGAGAAGGCAACGAGATTGGCTGGGAATACCTGTCGTGTTCAAATTGATATTCGGATAGGGGGTGGGAACGACGGCGGGACCGGCCGGTGTGTTGCATACGTCGGGAAAGCCGAGATCCTGCGCCGACATGGGGCCGTTGGCATTGACGAAGGGCATGGTTCAGAACTCTCCATTGAACGGGGTCACGAAACTGGCATCGTAGAGTTCGGCAACAGCGCGTTCAGGCAGCGTCGGCAGGGAGCTGCCACACGCGCCGACGAACAGGCTGCCGTTAGTCGATGTGCAATGGAAATCGGTGCGTAGAAAGCGTGCGCCGGAGAAGTCGCTGCCATCGGCCTTAGCATGGTGCATCAGCGCATAGGGCATCTTTGCACCGCAAAACAAGGTAGACTTGGCGTATGCACGCGTAAATACGGCCATCTCCAATGTTGTGTTCGAGAGATCGCAGCTGTCGAGGCGCGCTTCCTGGAAGATGCATTGCTTCAAATCGGCGCTTCGCAGGTTGGCGGCCCGCAAGTCGGCTTTGTCGAACAGCGTATTCGAGGCGGTGGCGCGTGAGAGGTCGGCGCCCACGAGGCTGGCGCCTGACAGAATCGAGCCAGAGAGGTCTACACCTGACAAGTTGACGCCGTTCAGCCTTGCCCCGCTCAAGTTCGCGCGCATCAGCGTCAGACCTGTGAGGTCTCGCTCGGACAGATCGCATTCCGCCAACAGGATAGTGTCGCATCGCATATTTGCGAGACTAGCGCTGCGCAAATCGGCCTGCGTGATGGCGGCGTTTGTGAGTGTGGTGCCGTCGAGCACGAGATTGGTCAGGTCGCATTCCATGATGGCGCTTTGTGACAAGGTGGCGTCACGCAGGACGGCGCAGGCCAAGACACAGCGCACCATTGTCGCTTGAGTGAGCCGCGTCTCGCTGAAGTCGCCACGGCTGAGATCCGATGACATCAACGTCGACTGGACGAGATTAGCCCTTCGCCAGTTGGAATGGCCTGCGCAGCAATTGACAAACGTGCATTTGTCGAGGCTAGCGTCGGCGAATAAAGCGCCGCTGAAGTCGCAGTCCTGAAACATCATGCCGGTCATGGAGGTGCCGCCGAAGTTGCTGTTGCGAAAGGATGAGCTCAGCACGACGCCATCGTTCAGGGATTGTCCAGACAGCGTCTCGCCATCAAGATTGACTTCACGTATCGGGACGCGGTGGGCGATTGATTGCAACAGCTGATCAATTGACATGGTGAGGGACCACAAGGACGGTACGGTCAATATTTGCGTTGCTCAAATCGGCGGCGACCAATGTCGAATCCATCAAGTCGGCACCGTAGAGATTTGCATTGCGCAGACTGGCGCCGGCCAGATCGGCCTGATTGAGATGTGCCTCGAGCAGGTTGGCGGCATAGAAGTCGCAGCCGCGCAAATCGTTGCCGGTGAAGACCGCGCCTTTCAGCGAGGTCATTCGGAAGGCAGCGCGCAACAGAGTTGACTTTCCAAAATAGACACCATTAAGCCGCGCCATGCTGAAGTCGGCGCCCGTGATGTCGGCGTCGTGAAAGGAAAGCGCCTCCGCGCAGCTACGGTCGAAGCGGGCGTCGCGCAGATCGATTTCGCCGATGAAGCTGACCTGGTCGAATTTTGAGGCACTGAAATCGAGTTGCGGCGCTGTCACTTTGAGGAAGCAGCTTTGCTCGAGGCGAGTGCCGGAAAAGACCGAACCAGACAGCGACAAGTCCATAAATTGTGTTCGCTGGAGGATGGCGCCCTGCCAGACGCTGTTATCCAGGGCGGCTCGAATGAAACCGCATTGATCCAACTGCGCAGAGCGGAACGTTGCCCCGATCATTGGCACTTGCAACATTTGCAGATCGGTGAGACGTGCCTGGTCGAAGGACACCCCCACCATTCGTGCTCCGAGAACATGAGTACGTACAAGCCGGCCGCCTGCGAAACGCGCCCCGCGGCAGTCGGCTTCACCAAGATTGGCGTCAGTCAGGTCGCTCGCGCTTACATCAGCGTTGACGAGCACCGCACCGGCAAGCGTGGCCTTCATAAGTTTTGCGCCGGCAAGGTTCGTCCCGTTCAGCTTGGCGCGTTCGAGAAACGCGCCGGAGAAATCCGCTTTGGCGAATTGCCTGCCCGAGAGGTCAGCGCCGGCAAGATCGCGGCCAGCGAGCGAGCGGCCGCGGCTGTATTCTTTCTCCACGACCTCGCCCAGCGCGCGTGCCACGGCTGGAGCCAACGCCGATTGAGGTTCGAGCGGCTTGGGTGAGGCCAGCCTGACCGCGGCCATGGCGGGCGCGAGCTGACCTTCCGCTCGATCGATCTCGGTCCGCAGGACGGTCACCGCCTCCCTACTTTCTCTGACGGCCTCATCCAACGCCGTTTCGGGCGTACCGGCGAGCGGCGGCTGATCGGTCCCAACCAAGGCCTCGAACGGCGCGCGACCATCGCTGGCTAACGAGGGCAGGGCGCTACTGAGCGCCGCTTCAGCATCGGTGAAGGCGGTGCGCAGACGCTGCACGGCTTCAGCGGGTGCACCGTTGTTTTCGATCTGCGCTGTGATCTCATCAATGGTCGGTGGCCGCGGCGGCTGGGGCTTGACGCGCTGGGCTTCCTCTGGCAGCGCAAGTGAAGGGATGTCGGGCGGTGAAAAGGCGTCGTCCGATAACGCGGTTCGTATCGACTCAAGCGGTCTGCCAGACGGCAGGCCAAAGAAGCGAGCATGCGCAAGTTCGAATTGCTTATGCTCGTCGACTGGCCGTGTCGCAGCGCCCACAATCTCACCGCGCCAGTCCGTTGCCCGCGCGAGCTTGGCTTCGAGCTCGTGCACGAGGCTCGGATCGATCTCCGGCGGCAGGGCAGGCACTGACGGCATTTGCACAAAGCTCGCGTCTATCGCGTGCGCAGCGTCCATGCTGCCGATCGCGGCAAGCAACGCGTCGATATCGGCCGAAGCGGCATCGCCGCTGGAAATCCTTTTATACGCCTCGCGTATAGGCTCGCATTGAGCAGCGAGCTTATCGACATCGGACGCGGCCCTGGACTGGACCGTCGCCATCGCGTCGAGAATCTCGGCCAAGTCGATTTCGCCCCTCTCGAGTTCCTCGGGCAACAATTCCGGAATAGTTGACGGTTCGATGGGCGAGGTCTCGAATGTAGGGCGCAGCGCAGGTGGAAGATCTATACGTGCGAGTTCTTGATCGAGCGCCCAGCGCCTTGAGGCCTGCTGGCGCGCTGCACGCTGTTCGGCCAATTCTCCTCGCCGTGCTGCGCGGCGCTCGTGCTCGGCAGACGAACGCGCGGGCGCGAGTTGATGTTCCGAAAACGCGTATCGCGCGGCGGTTTTCGGGGCGAGGCGCAGCCGTCTGACATCCAGATAATGATCTATCGACCGCGCGGGATCGCTCCGCCGCTCGTAGGCGACCATAATGTCGGCAACGTCGCTGCCGTCGATTTCCTGCACGGCGGTCGCGGCGCGGTAGATCATAATGCCGCGGCGAGCACCGGCCAACAGCCACAGTGTGTCGATGCGCGTCTGCAGTTCGCTGACAGCACGCTCTGGAGCGGCCCAACCGATGAAGCATCGCACGCGAAAGGTGGGCAGCTGGCGCTCGATCAACGGATCTTCCGAGGAGAAGTTTTGCAGCGCATAGGGTTCTCCGCCGCAAAGAAAGCCGCCCAGGCGCTGGTCCAGCGGTGCGAACAGAAAGAGGCGCGGATCGACATCAAGCGCCAACGCGGGAGCGGCTGATTTCAGCCACGCCGTGTCATAAGTGCCGGCGTATCGCAGGCGCTCCCTATCATCGAGGGCCATTGGTCCGAACGCTGCGGGTCGCGCCGCTGTCTCGATGAACTGAACCGCATACTCGGGATCTTCCAGGTTGGGTAGGGCCACCACTTCGCCGGCCAGGCTACTGCGAAGAGCATCGTGGCCCGTGCCGGTTGGATTCGTCGGATGTCCGGCCCCGCCGAATGCGCGCTGACGCGTTAGCGGCATCTGCCGGAAAGGTTTGGCAGCTGTTGGTCGCCAGCCGGACGCCGTCATCTGCCAATAGCGATCGCCCGTCACCAACAGGCGCTTCTGGATCGGTCCGAGCGACCAGCCCAACATTATGCGCTGGATAGGCCGTCCCTCGGGCGCTGCCGCATGTCCACCGATGAGGACCTCTGCTTGCGGCTTGGGCATGCCGATATCAAGCGGGCTGCCGGGCGGAAGTTCTTTCGCACTCGTGACCCAAAGTTCCTGCTCGCCCTCCAGGCGGTCAGCGCTGGGGTTTGCGAGGTCGAACATCGCCAAGGCGGAAATGATGAGGCTTGCCCCGCGAGGACGTCGCTCGCATTTGGTCAACAGACCCAGCGTTCGGGGTTTTATAAGAATGGGCATGAGAGCGCCCCGCTAAATGTCCCACGTCGCAATCCTATTTCTCCGGTGTGACAGAGTTGCGAATTGATCTGTTGGCAGCGCGTGGTGAATTGACGCGGCATGGCAGCCGTCCGCCCGGGCAGAGGCATCGTCGTGCTACACCTCAAGCTCGACTCGCCAGAACGTTGAGCTCACAAGGTTCGACGCTAAGTTAACGAGTTCTCTTTGCCGAATAAGTCAAATCGATCTAGACCATTAGGACCAATGTTTGCGAACGGCTTGTCCGAATCCGCTCGGGGGCGAAAGAAAGACTGCACGATCCAGTCATGGCGAAATCGGCGACCATCGAGGACAAAGCGACGCTTGATCACGATTGAGGAGGTCCTCGCATCAAGCCTGACCGTCTTTGTGATTGAGTACAGCAATTTCCATTCCAATGGCTGCTGCGATAATTGTAGAAAACGAAGGCCGTTCGTGCGGAAGCGACCTCTGGTCCGTGTCCAGTTTCCGACGAACGCACAACGCCTGACGTACCCGAAACACGACCATGGTCTGCCGCACGCGAATTCTTTCAAGATGACATCAGGAGCTTCAGTAGGGCAAACGTCGTCGGCACGTCGCTGCAGGCGAAGACGGTAAGAACGTTCGCACTTACTCTCCTCGCGTTCAGCGGTTGGCCTGGCGGCGACTTCGATGTGTCCACGCCGGCGGTATCACGCGATGGACTGAGACTAACTGCTTGTGACTGCGGGCTTACAACGGACGATGAAAACATGATGGCAGCGCCCACCACACTTCGAGGCCAGGCAGCAAACAAGCGGGTTCGCACGCCGGACACGGCAGCTCGGCCTCTACCACGGCGCGGAGGTTCGGCGAAGGCTGGAATCCACGCAGGTCGAATGCGTTTCGTCCGCGTTGATGGCAGCAGTCTCCTCAGAGGACCAGTCGTCGATCGGTTGCAGGGACAAATCGCACCATGTCGGGCGTTGGATGGCGGGCACGTGGACGGGATGTGATCGTTTGCGGTTGCCCGGTCAGGATGGCCGTCTCAATTGCGAGCAGCGCGCGCAGGTCCGCCAAGCCTTCCTCGCCATCGGCTTCGGGTGGCGTTCCAGCTTTGATGCAATCCGAAAAGTACTTGCGCGGCAAAATGGTCGATGTGCGGAAACTGGGTTTCACCGACCTCGCCGTCGCGGCGCAGTCGCAATTTTGTTGCCGTCTCGAACCTGTAGCCGGGGTCGAGTTCGAGATCGCCCGCCGTTCCGACGACCCGATAATGGTCGACGGTAGCCGCCCCGAAGCTGGCGACGAATTGGGCCAAACCGCCTGAAGGAAAACGCAGCAAAGCCGCGATCGACGCTTCCACCTCGCCGAACCGCTGGTCATCGATCGGTCGGTGCCCCATTGCCACGGCCTCGATCGGCTCTTCAGCAAAGATATGACGCGCCACGTTGACGCAGTAGACCCCGACGTCCTAGCACTACTTTGGCAGATCTATTTGCGCTGCGGATTTTCACGGATTCGTCTTCTGCAACATGGGCATCGCTGGGATGGCGGTCGAAGAATGAGATCGACGATGGCGTGACGAACGGCCGGCAAGCTTGGCTGAGGCGGGGGTCCGTTGATTCTTTTTTTTCCGCCCCGCTTGTGCGAGGCGACGGTGTTGCAAGAAGGCGTACGCGATCATGGTCATGAGTGCGTGACGATGAAGACCTTGCCAGGATCGTCCCTCGAAGTGATCAAGCCCGAGTTCCTCTTTCAACTGCTGATGCGCCTGTTCGCAGATCCATCGCGCCTTAATCGTGGCAGCCAGTGTGCGCAGATCTGTCGCGGCCGGCAGATTGGCGAGATAGTATTTCTTCTCCCCTGAGGTCCTGTGTTCACCGATCAGCCAGGCCTCCTCGCCGGGAAGATGCTGCTGGCCCTTATCCTTGATCCGCTGCGGTGGTCCATCGGCGATCCGCACCCGAACGGCCGCAAAACGCGCTTTCAATCGACCCTTGGTCCCGGTTCGCCAGCTCACAGTTTGCCATTTGGCATCGGCGAGCATGTCTTCGGCTGCCCTCGACAGGATGTCCGGAATGTACAGCTTGCGGGGACGCCCGCGCATAGCGACTGGCCAGATCAACTTGACGCCGACCGGGTACACCTTCTGGTGACGGGGGATGCCAACGGCCCAGACCAGCCCGCGTGCCGTGAGCCCTTGTCGAAACGGCGCGCTGAGGCCGTATCCTGCGTCCGCCAGCACACAACCAAAGCGCACGCCGGCCGTCATCGCGCGATCAATCTCGGCCAGAGCAATCTCTGGCTTGGATCGCGGCGCCCGGTATTCGACCGGTACGCCGGCGCGCTTCAAGCGTGCAGCGTCGCTTGTCCAGCTCTCTGGCAGGAAGAGACGCAACGCGATCATCACCGGCACTTCGCCGCGCGCAAGCGTCAGCGACACCAACGTTTGGCAATTTGCCGTCTTGCCAAGCGCCGAGGCATATTGAGCCGCGACACCGACCGAGCGTTCGCCCTTCTTCGGCACCGCGGTGTCATCGATAACCAGCACTGCATCGTCGCCGCCGACGAGCCGGTCGGCCTGACTGAACAACTCTGTCTCCAGCGGCGTCGCGTCCCAGACGCCATCGGCAATGAAATGGTGCAGCTGGTCGTAATCGCCCGCTGCAAAGCGCTCCGCCATCGGTTGAATGCTTTTGCGTTCACCAGGGCCGATCAGCCCCGCAATGTAAAGCGGACACATCCGTCGCCGGGCCTTATGACCCAAGCGATCCAGAAATGGCTTCAGCCAACGTTCGAGTTCGTCTTCCCAATCCGACGTCGCGTTCCCCATGGTCGGCGCTCCAAAAGCCGACCCCCTATGAATCATTGAAAAATCGATTCGGGAATCCTGACAGGCTCATTAAACCGACGAAACTGCCAAAGTAGTGCTAGGGTCCGGACTCAATTGACCCACCAAGTGATCGCAGCGGCCAGAAGGATTGCGGACAGGAAGATGTCTGCGCGCTTGTCGTATCTGGTTGCGATGCGGCGGAAGTCCTTGAGACGGCAGAACATCCGCTCGATGACGTTGCGACCTTTGTAAGCGGTTTTGTCGTAGCGATGCGGATGCTTGCGGGTCGGATTTGGTGGGATCACGGCCTTGATACGGCGCGCGGCCAGTTCGTCGCGCAAGCTCCTGGCGTCGTAAGCTCGATCGGCCAGCAGACGGCGTGGGTTGCGGACCATGCCGATCAAACCGCGGGCACCGACCAAGTCGTGCGTGTTGCCTGGGGTAATCAGGAAGGCAAGCGGACGGCCGATATCGTCGGTCAGCGCGTGGATTTTGGTGGTCTGCCCGCCGCGCGAGCGGCCGATTGCATTGTTGAAGGCCCCCCTTTTGCACCAGCCGCGGAGCGATGGGCCTTGATGTAGCCGGAATCCACCGACATCGATCCGTACATGCCGGTCGATCCGGTCAGCGCGTAAAAAATATCCGTCCAGATCCCCTGGCGACTCCAGCGGTTGAAGCGGTTGTAGACCGTCGTGTAAGGGCCGTAGACTTCCGGGCAATCGCGCCAGCGCGAACCAGATTTCAGCATGTGCACAATGCCGCTGATCACGCGTCTATCATCGACCCGATGGGCTCCCTTGCGCCCTCGTGGCAACAACGGCTCAATCCGCCGCCATTCCGCATCGCTGAGCCAGTAGACCTGCTTTGCCATTCAAGCCTCCCTTCCGCTGAGAAGCTTGAATCACAAACTAATTTCAGATGGAATCCCTATTGAGTACAGACCCATCTGTAATGGGCCCGATGATGTCAAGCCTCCCGAGTGAACGTCACGCCGCCGAGCTCATGCTTCTGTCCGTGGTCGACGCCTGGCCGCCACATCATGCTGTCAGAGGGAGCGGTGAGCCTATCTAGATACGCGTGGTTCGTCAGACGACGGCCACTGGGCGTGTAACGGCTTCACCGGATCCACCGTCCCGGCGACGGGACTTCGGGCATTGGGCTTCAGTTCAGCCCGGTTGCGTTCTTAATTTCCTCCGCCTGTTCTATGCCGCTATCGGCCCCGCTTCAGCCCATCGGTAAGTTGTGCCGTCGACCCAGATCCGATGCAAGATCACTGCGAGCTTACGTGCCAGGGCGACTTTTGCGCGCTTCGAGCCTCGCCGTTTGGCGACGTCCATCCCCCAGCGCTTGAGTTTCGAGAACCGTGTGATACGCGATAGCAGAACGTTGGCGGCTTCATACAAGACCGTCCGCACCGTCTCATCGCCGGCCAGCGTGATTCCGCCCGTGACGTCCTTTTCTCCCGATTGATATTTCTTTGGTGTGAGCCCGAACAGCGCGCCTGCTGCCTTTGACTTTGCAATGCGCTTAGGATCATCAATCGCCGATTTGTAGGTAATAGCCACTAGGGGACCAACGCCTGGCACTGTCATCAGCCGGCGACAGACCGCATCGTCACGCACAGCTGCCAGCACAGCCTTGTGTAGCCTTCCGTATTCTGCCTTCAGGGTCGATCGCGCCGAAAGCATCGCATCGGCAATGCGCTCCAATGTCGCCTGGCCCGCAACCAGCTCTCGAATCCGCGCTTCGAAATTCCTTCGCGTCACCGGACCAACCTTCAGACCGAAGCCGCGCAAAATCCCTCGGATACTTAGTTCTACATCGATGAGCCGCCCGAGAAGCTGTTTGCGTGCGATCAGGAGTGCCCGGATCTCTTGCGCGTCAACCGACTTTACGTGTACCGATCGATACCACCCCATCCGGATCAACTGGGCGATCCCGCGGGCATCCTTCCGATCCGTCTTAACCGTCATTGCAGACAACGCGGCCTTCACGTGCCGCGTTTCCAGCAGAACTGTTTCGAATCCTGCACCTCTCAGGCCCGCATGCAGCCATTGCGACAGCGGCCCAGCCTCCAGCCCGATCCGCTTCACTGCAAAGCCGAGCGCCTCAAAAAGCTCAACTAAGGCGCCGGGCTCGCTTGCGACCTTTGCTTCCCTCAGGATCTTACCCTGGGCGTCCACAACACACACGCTCGACAGTTCCAATGACACGTCGATTCCGGCATAATTGTCCACGGCTGTCCTCCGTCTCCAGATGCTTGGGGCCGACTCAAATCGTGACCCCGTTTCATCATCTATCGGGGGACAGCCACCATCATGACCCCTTGCTCGGAGCCGGGCCCATTACCGCATCT